>NZ_CP023817.1:0-2920000 GCF_002586745.1 Aeromonas sp. CU5 | reverse complement strand
CAGAGGCGATGAAGGACGTACTAACCTGCGATAAGCTGTGAGAAGTCGGTAAGAGACGCTATTACTCACAGATTTCCGAATGGGGAAACCCACCCAGCATAAGCTGGGTATCGTTAAGTGAATACATAGCTTAACGAGGCGAACCGGGAGAACTGAAACATCTAAGTACCCCGAGGAAAAGAAATCAACCGAGATTCCCTTAGTAGCGGCGAGCGAACGGGGATTAGCCCTTAAGTTTCTTGGAAGTTAGTGGAATGGTCCTGGAAAGGCCAGCGATACAGGGTGATAGCCCCGTACATGAAAACGACCTTGAAGTGAAATCGAGTAGGGCGGGACACGTGACATCCTGTCTGAATATGGGGGGACCATCCTCCAAGGCTAAATACTCCTGACTGACCGATAGTGAACCAGTACCGTGAGGGAAAGGCGAAAAGAACCCCTGTGAGGGGAGTGAAATAGAACCTGAAACCGTGTACGTACAAGCAGTGGGAGCCCTTCGGGGTGACTGCGTACCTTTTGTATAATGGGTCAGCGACTTACATTTTGTAGCGAGGTTAACCGTATAGGGGAGCCGTAGGGAAACCGAGTCTTAACTGGGCGTCTAGTTGCAAGGTGTAGACCCGAAACCGGGTGATCTAGCCATGGGCAGGTTGAAGGTTGAGTAACATCAACTGGAGGACCGAACCCACTAACGTTGCAAAGTTAGGGGATGACCTGTGGCTGGGGGTGAAAGGCCAATCAAACTCGGAGATAGCTGGTTCTCCCCGAAAGCTATTTAGGTAGCGCCTCGGACGAATACTACTGGGGGTAGAGCACTGTTTGGACTAGGGGGTCATCCCGACTTACCAACTCCATGCAAACTCCGAATACCAGTAAGTAATATCCGGGAGACACACGGCGGGTGCTAACGTCCGTCGTGAAGAGGGAAACAACCCAGACCGCCAGCTAAGGTCCCAAAGTTCTGGTTAAGTGGGAAACGATGTGGGAAGGCTCAGACAGCTAGGATGTTGGCTTAGAAGCAGCCATCATTTAAAGAAAGCGTAATAGCTCACTAGTCGAGTCGGCCTGCGCGGAAGATGTAACGGGGCTCAAACCAGGCACCGAAGCTGCGGATTCAATCTTATGATTGAGTGGTAGGGGAGCGTTCTGTAAGTCTGCGAAGGTGTATCGAGAGGTATGCTGGAGATATCAGAAGTGCGAATGCTGACGTAAGTAACGATAAAGGGGGTGAAAAACCTCCTCGCCGGAAGACCAAGGGTTCCTGTCCAACGTTAATCGGGGCAGGGTGAGTCGACCCCTAAGGTGAGGCCGAAAGGCGTAATCGATGGGAAGCAGGTTAATATTCCTGCACGACTTGTAATTGCGATGGGGGGACGGAGAAGGCTAGGTGGGCCAGGCGACGGTTGTCCTGGTGAAAGTGCGTAGGCGGTATTTCTAGGCAAATCCGGAGATACAACGCTGAGACACGAGACGAACGCACTACGGTGCGGAAGCCATTGATGCCATGCTTCCAGGAAAAGCCTCTAAGCTTCAGATTACAAGTCATCGTACCCCAAACCGACACAGGTGGTCGGGTAGAGAATACCAAGGCGCTTGAGAGAACTCGGGTGAAGGAACTAGGCAAAATAGAACCGTAACTTCGGGAGAAGGTTCGCTCTTGACAGTGAAGTCCCTTGCGGATGGAGCAGTTGGGAGTCGCAGTGACCAGATGGCTGGGACTGTTTATCAAAAACACAGCACTCTGCAAACACGAAAGTGGACGTATAGGGTGTGACACCTGCCCGGTGCCGGAAGGTTAATTGATGGGGTTAGCGCAAGCGAAGCTCTTGATCGAAGCCCCGGTAAACGGCGGCCGTAACTATAACGGTCCTAAGGTAGCGAAATTCCTTGTCGGGTAAGTTCCGACCTGCACGAATGGTGTAACCATGGCCATGCTGTCTCCACCCGAGACTCAGTGAAATCGAATTCGCCGTGAAGATGCGGTGTACCCGCGGCTAGACGGAAAGACCCCGTGAACCTTTACTACAGCTTGGCACTGAACATTGAACCTACATGTGTAGGATAGGTGGGAGGCTTTGAAGCGATAACGCTAGTTGTCGTGGAGCCGTCCTTGAAATACCACCCTTGTATGTTTGATGTTCTAACGCAGGGCCCTGAATCGGGCTCGCGGACAGTGCCTGGTGGGTAGTTTGACTGGGGCGGTCTCCTCCCAAAGAGTAACGGAGGAGCACGAAGGTTGGCTAATCCTGGTCGGACATCAGGAGGTTAGTGCAATGGCATAAGCCAGCTTAACTGCGAGACGGACAGGTCGAGCAGGTACGAAAGTAGGTCATAGTGATCCGGTGGTTCTGAATGGAAGGGCCATCGCTCAACGGATAAAAGGTACTCCGGGGATAACAGGCTGATACCGCCCAAGAGTTCATATCGACGGCGGTGTTTGGCACCTCGATGTCGGCTCATCACATCCTGGGGCTGAAGTCGGTCCCAAGGGTATGGCTGTTCGCCATTTAAAGTGGTACGCGAGCTGGGTTCAGAACGTCGTGAGACAGTTCGGTCCCTATCTGCCGTGGGCGTTGGATGATTGAAGGGAGTTGCTCCTAGTACGAGAGGACCGGAGTGAACGAACCTCTGGTGTTCGGGTTGTCACGCCAGTGGCACTGCCCGGTAGCTAAGTTCGGAATCGATAACCGCTGAAAGCATCTAAGCGGGAAGCGAGCCCTGAGATGAGTCATCCCTGACCCCTTGAGGGTCCTAAAGGGCCGTTGGAGACCACAACGTTGATAGGTGGGGTGTGTAAGCGCGGCGACGTGTTGAGCTAACCCATACTAATTACCC
The DNA here is from genome assembly GCF_002586745.1 of Aeromonas sp. CU5. NCBI lineage: Bacteria > Pseudomonadati > Pseudomonadota > Gammaproteobacteria > Aeromonadales > Aeromonadaceae > Aeromonas > Aeromonas sp. CU5. The sequence continues at coordinate 2,917,165 of NZ_CP023817.1, read as the reverse complement.
GTGAGGCTTAACCATACAACACCCAAGAAGTGTTCTGAGACTTGTAGCAAATACCAAGTGAACTACTAACTAATTCAGTGATAGTGATGAAGCCACGAGCGACATCATTACTCACGTCAGCTTTCTAGATTAAGAATTTGCCTGGCGGCCATAGCGCCGTGGAACCACCTGATCCCATGCCGAACTCAGAAGTGAAACGCGGTAGCGCCGATGGTAGTGTGGCATTCGCCATGCGAGAGTAGGACACTGCCAGGCACCAAATACAAGAAACCCCGCTCAATGAGCGGGGTTTTTTATTGGCTGCAATTCAGTAAATTGCCTGATAATTGACCGCTATCGAGCGGTAATTGCAGCTTTGGCTACGTGCAGGAATGGAACCGCTGTGGCAACGGTGGGCTTCGTTTATGGATAATGCTGACATATCAGCGTTATGTTGGTGTTGACCTTGTACTAAGGGTTTGCAGCGCAACAAACCGCAATAAAAACGGGGCCCTGTAGTGGTCAACTAAAAATGGCCCCGTTCTGCTGTTAGCTTGCAGCTCTCATCGCTTCAGGTAGCGCTGTTCCAGATGCTGGCGCAGCCAGTGCGGGTTGAGCGCTTCACCGGTGGCGCGCCGCACCAGCTCGTCGGTGCTGTGCAGGCTTCCCTGTGACCAGATGTTGCGTCCGAGCCAGCCGAAGATCTCCGGCAGGCGGCCCGCCGCGATGACATCCCCCATGCTGCCTAGCTCTTTCTCGAGGGCAAAGCGCTGCTGGGCGGCATACATGGCGCCCAGGGTGTAGCTCGGGAAGTAGCCGAACGAGCCGTCGGTCCAGTGAATATCCTGCATGCAGCCATTACGGTAGTTGCCCTTGGTCGAGAGCCCCAGCCACTGCTGCATCTTGGCATCCCACCGCTCGGGGATGTCGGCCACCTCGATCTTCCCTTCCACCAGATCCCGCTCCAGCTCGTAGCGCAGGATGACGTGGGCCGGATAGGTCACCTCGTCGGCATCGACCCGGATAAAGCCCGGCTCGACCCGGCTGTAGAGCTTGGCCAGATTGTCCGGCGCAAACGCCGCCTGCTCGCCGAAGTGGTGACGAATGCGTGGCGCCAACAGTGCGAGGAAGGCCGGATGATGGCCCAGCTGCATCTCGCAAAACAGGCTCTGGCTCTCGTGGATCGCCATGGAGCGCGCTTCGGCCACCGGCTGACCCAGCAGATGGCGCGGCAGCCCCTGCTCGTAACGGGCGTGGCCGCTCTCGTGCACTATGCCCATCAGGCTGGAGACAAACTCCTGCTCGTTGTAGCGGGTGGTGATCCGCACGTCGGTCGGCACGCCACCACAGAAGGGGTGACTGCTCACATCGAGGCGGCCGTGGGCGAAATCAAAGCCGAGCAGTCCCATCACCTCCTGACCGAGCGCCTGCTGGGTCGGGATGGGGAAGGGGCCTTGCGGCAGCAGCAGGGCATCGCCCTTTTGCTGTTCACTCACGGTCTGGATCAGGCCCGGTAGCCAGCTGGCGAGATCGCCGAAGATCTGATCGAGCCGCGCGCTGGTCATGCCCGGCTCATAGAGGGCCAGCATGGCGTCGTAGGGGCGCACGCCAAGCGCATCGGCCCGCAGTTGCGCCACTTCACGGGAGAGTGTCACCACATCTTCGAGATTGGGGGCAAAACCGGCCCAGTCGTTGTTCTTGCGCTGGCTGCGCCAGGCGTGCTCGCATTTGCTGCCAGCCAGCGACAGCGCTTCGACCAGCTCACCGGGCAGCAGGCTGGCATCTTGCCACTGGCGCTTGATCTCGCCGAGGTTGGCGCGTTGCACTTCATCGAGCGGCTCGCTCTCGGCCTTGGCAATCCAGTCGCCCAGCTCGGGGGCGGTGCGCTTCTGGTGGATCAGCAGACCGAGTTCGGCCATCGCCTCGGCGCGGGCATCATTGCCCCCCTCCGGCATCATGGCCGCCTGATCCCAGCTGCAGATGGCGGCGAGGTGGCTAAAGCGGTGGATCTGTTGCTGATGTTGTTCAAGCTTTTGATATGACATGGGATTGTCCTTGTTATCGTCCCTGATGGTATGTCGCCTCGTACCTGGCATGATCGGGGCCGGTCGATGCTAACACCGCCGTCGCGTCGTTGACCACCTTCGCGAGGGCTGGCCCGAGGAGTGGCGGGCATCGGGTTAGCCGAGCCGCTTCTGGTGCTGTTCGCGGTTTTCCGCTTTTTTACGTTCGCTTTTGCGCAGCAGCACATAGAGGGCGCCACTGCCGCCGTGGCGACGCTCGGCGCTGTGGATCGCCATGACGGCGGGCAGTTGCGGCAGCCAGGCGCTGACATAGCTTTTCAGCAGGGCGCGCGGGGTGCTGCGCTCCCCCTTGCCGTGCAGGATCAGCAGGCAGCGGATATCCCGGACCTCACAATCCGAAATGAACTGCACCAGCGTCTGGCGTGCTTCGTTGAGGGTTTTCTGGTGCAAATCCAGGCTTGCCTGCAGCTCGTATTTGCCGAGCCGCAGCTTCTTGTAGACCCCCTCCTGTACCCCATCGCGCTTGAAGCCGACAATCTCGTGCGGATCGCGCATCTCGATGGCCTCCATGGTGAGGTGGTCGAGGGCGAGTTGCTTGGTGGTGGCAGCCTGACGGCGTGCGAGTTGCGCCTCGGTCGGGGCGGATTTGGCCGCCTGGGGATGGATGTTGTCGCTGCGAATGGGCCGCACATCGGCCACTTCATTCATAAATAGCGAGAGTTCGTCGTTATGAGACACGGCAGGCTCCCCATAAGAAAAAGTGGGGGCCATTATAACGGCCGCAACCGGCACAGAAAACGGGGAACGCGGGAGGGTATAAGAGGGGGTGCCCGCATGGAAACCGGTGCGTTCTGGCCCGGGAATCACTATCGCGAACCATAAAACAACACAGGCGGTCAGCGTGGGCTGCCGCCTGTGGTCAGAGGATTATTTGCCCTCTCTGGGGTGCGTAGAAGGGGTGTGCTGTGAATGAGGCGGTTGCGAGTGCATCACCTTGTAGATGAAGTAGGCCGCGTAGGAGCTTATCAGCAAGAAGGTGCCGATAATCACCAGCATCGACATCAATCCCACGCTGTTGCCAAACATCAGGTCCAGCCAAAAGTCCATTTTATTGCTCCTGTCACCCGGTTGATGACAAGCATGATAAATACCTCTTTGCCCCGTTTGGGATGATCCCGATCAACTCCCTTGCAGGTTGTTTAATAACCAGTGCGATCTGTGATCGTTCTCACTGGACTCCTTGTTCCTGAGCCTGCACCTGGCCCGGGGTGGTGAGCGGGGTAATGTGCCACCCCTGCTGCTCCAGCAATGCCAGCAACCCCTGTTCACCGTAAAGGTGCAGGGCGCCTACCACGATAAAGCTCTCGTTGGGCAGGGTGGACCATTTTTTCAGCCAGTTGTGGTTGCGCTCGGCCAGCAGGGTCTGCTCCATCCAGTTCTGTAGCGCGGGCGGGGCCATCTCCTCCTTGAGCAGATTGATCAGCGTTGCTTCATCCCCCTGTTGCCACGCCTTCATCACGGCGGCGAATCCGCTCTCCAGCATCGGCAGCTCATCCAGGGTGCTGGCGAGCATCAGGGTCTGGTTGTCACCCACGCTGGCCAGATAACCGAGCTGCTCCAGCAGGGTTTCAAAGCCCACCACAGGTTTGCCCTCTTTGGCGGCCCGGGTGGCAAAGTGCTGGTCTATCCCGAGTTCACTCTTGAAATCGGAGCGGGCCATGGCGGCCTGGGTCAGGGTAATGGCGGCAAACCAGGGGCGCAGGGTGGCGAGGGTAGCCTCGTCGATGCCATAGCGGACGCCCGCCATCAGGGTGCGTTGATAGAGCTCGGCAGGCAGATGATCCTTGAGTGGTTTGCCATCCACCAGTCGGGTGAGGGAGCCGGTCTGTTGCCACTGATCCGGCGTGATGCTGTTCATGTCCACCTCCATCACCAGTACGCGGCTCTGCAGCCAGGCCCGCTCCACCGGCTCTGGCAAGGGATAGAGGGCAGGTTTGCCCGCATGGATGGAGCCCAGCAGCCAGTGTTGCTGGTTGCCCTTGCTCACCCGATAGAAGGCAGGATCGGCAAAGGCGTGCAGCGGTAGCAGCAGGCAGAGCAGGAAGGCAAAGAGGGTGCGATGAAATCTCATGGGGATCCTTAATATGCGCCGGGTGACTTCTCTTGCTGACAATAACTCCTATGATAAGTCCTCATTTTAGATAACCAAGAGGTTTGCCATGCCCCATCTTCGTTTTCGCGCCGTGACCCTCGATACCCTGCAGCAGCTGAGCGGCCCACTGCTGGCCGAGCTTTGCGAGCTGACCGGCGGCAAGCCGGAGTTTGTCACCATGGAACGGGTGGAGAGTTGTTGGATCCGCAACGGCGAGCCAGAGGCGGGTTTTCCGTTTGTCGAGCTGCACTGGTTTGCGCGGCCCCAGGAGATGCAGGACGCCGCCGCACGCCTTATCACGCGCCATTTGAAACAGCTGCTGGGGGAGCAGACCTATGTGGTGGTGCAGGTGATCCCTCTGGTCAAGAGCGCCTACTACAGCAATGGCGAGCACTATTGAAGAGAGGATAAACAAGGTTGGCGGGTCGGGTTAGGTCGCTACGCGGCTAACCCAATCTACGCTACTGGATGCTTATCGCCAATCACGGGATCAGGCTGATTTGGCTAGCAGTTTGTCGAGCCAGCGAGTGGGCAGGATCCGTTTTAGCAGTGCAAAAATCCTGGTCGGGGTAGTCACCGGATAGCGCGCTTTGGGATGGGCGTGGCTCAGTGCATGGAGCAGCGGCGGGATGCAGGCTTCGCTGGGGAGGGTAAAGCCGCTAGTGGCACCCTCTTTTTCCAGCCGGGTCAGGGTCTGGTGATAGGCAGACTGATGGCGGCTCTGGGCCGGATCGATGTGACGCAAGAAGGCGCTGCGGGCATTGGCACGAAAGCGGGTATCGATGGGGCCCGGCTCGATCAGGCTGATATGTACCCCGCTGCCCGCCAGCTCGAGGCGCAGGGTGTCGCTGTATCCTTCCAGTGCAAACTTGCTGGCGTTGTAGGCGCCACGATACTTCATGGCAACCAGCCCCAGTACCGAGCTGTTCTGCACTATCCGGCCCTCTTTGGCCTCCAGCATCGGCGGCAGCACCTGGCGGATCAGATGGTGCCAGCCAAACAGATTGGTATTGAACTGCTCCTTGAGCGCTTCGGTGGGCAGATCTTCCAGCGCCCCGGGCTGGCCATAAGCGCCGTTGTTGAACAGGCCATAGAGGCACCCGCCCGCCAGATGGAGTGCCGCACTGGCACCCCACTCAATGGAGGCGGGATCCGCCAGATCCAGCTGGACTGCCAGTAATCCCTTTTGCTGCAGACGGGTCACATCTTCCGCCTTGCGCGCCGAGGCGATCACGGTAAAACCGTGCTGGCCCAGCGCCTGCGCGGCGGCGAGGCCAATACCGCTGGAACAACCGGTGATCAGAACAAAACGGGGCATGATTGCGTCCTTGTAACTGCTGGCAGAAGTGTGCGGGCTGGTGTGCGGATAAAACCCTTATCCGGCTCGCATGTTAGCCTGCCAACCGGAAAAAAGAAAACCGGGCCAAGTGGCCCGGTTTGCTGACATCGTATTGCCTGATTACATGAAGGTAAGCGGCATGATGATGTGGAACTTGACGTCGTGCTCGGAGGCGAAGATGTTGGGGTAATCGGTCCAACCGCCGCCCTGGCTGATGTCGTTGTTGTAGTCGGTGTAGTGCAGTTTGAACAGGGTGCCTTTCAGCTTGCCATCTTGCACGGTATAGGTGACATCGAAGTTGGCAGCCCATTCGGTATCTTCACCGTTGGCCGCTTTCTTGCCCTGACCTGTTTCGATATCCCAGCCGTAAGCACCGGAAACACCGACAGACCAGCCAGGAGCACCAACCAGGTCATCCAGCGCACGGGTCACACCGAAGAACAGCGCTTTTTCGTTGTTGGCGTTCCAGTCGGAGCGGGAATCCCACCAAATTTCGTTGGCGCCCTGAGAGTTGGCGTAGCCACGGGTCAGACGGGGCAGGTAGTTGCCTTCTGCACCTTCAGCTTTGGTCCACAGACCTTCCATACGGAAGCCATAAGGGCCCATGCCCCAAGCTGCAGTCAGCGCTTGCTGCCATGCCAGACCGTCATAAGTTTCGATCTGGGAAGTGCCCTTGGTGTAGGTCTCGGTTTCAGAGCCGTAGAACTGGTAGCTGGTAGAGAGGCCGCCCATTACGTCAAACTTGTGAGCCAGTTTGAAGTGGTAGCTGTCCATGTAGCCTTCGGACTGACCGAAGGAGCCGGTCACAGCAGTGCCATTCTCGAAAGTGTAACGAGCTGCGATACCGTGGATGTAGTCGATGATGTTTTCATCAGCAAACGGATCCATCCAGGCCTTGGCACGGGAGAATACCTGAGTCTCTTTGTACCAGGGAGCCTTGTACTCGTCAGCGATGGCGTAGGTCAGGTAGAGACCGCCGAAGTTGCCTTCGACTTGACCACCACGATAGGTACCCGGCTGATAAGACCAGTTAACACCGATTTGGCCAGGGACATACAGCTGGGTATAACCACCCTTGGCAGTAATGCCGCCGTCCAGGAATTTCAGCTTCATCGCTGCGTTGGAGAGGCTGAAGCCACCTTCAGGGGAGCCATCTTTGGCGTTGTTGCCCCAGTTGCGGCCAGCGAAGGAGAATTCGTTCTCCTGGTTTACCGCGTGATTTTCGGTAACAGCCAGGTCATAGGCACCGAAGCCGCCCAGATCCAGACCTACGGTGTCCCAGGCATAACCGGAGTTGAAGTTAAGAGCCGCTTGAACGGTGGCATGGCTCAGGTTGGACTGGTACTTGCCTTCTTTCTTGGCGGCAGTAGGGTCACCGTCAATACGCTGACGGTCACGCTGGAAGTAGAACAGGCCACCACTCAGCTTGGCATCATCGGCAAAGGCCTCATAGGATTTGCCATAGTTCGGGCTCATCATATCCTGAGCTGCCAATGCCATGCCGGGGGCGACCAGCGCGGCTACCACAGCGGCACTTAAAGCGGCGCGCTTGAAGATCACTTTTTCCATTTTTATTGCTCCTGATTTTATGGACTTAGCTTTTTGTCCCGGCAGTTGGCATCAGGCCTACCGCTCGGTATTGGCATTGCAATCAAAACCCCGAAGGGTAAAAATTCTTGGTATGTCGTCTGCGCTAGCGATGTCTTGGCACATCTGCTGAGGGCAGTTCTGTTCATCACGCTAATTATTTTTGAGGTTCCGATTCTTGGCTATCGGACAAGCCAAGAGTACGTTCGCGGTGCGAAATATCAATGAAAAGTTCCCGTCATGTTTCAAAAGTATGACCGAGTGCAAATATTCATAGCTGCACCTGCAATCCGTTACATCCCCCGTATCGCGGCAATGAAAGCGTTTTCTTGTGGCTGTAACCAGCATTCACGCTGGGTTTTATCAATCACGGTCCGAGCAGTGTACTTAACCTCGTTGTAACAGATAAATTTTCGTTACAAAAAAACTATTTGCCAGATGTTTACCAGCTGTCACGGGAGGGACGCGAGGCGTGGAGCCTGCTGATCGAGGCGGTGAAAATGAGTCATGACACAAATTGTCGAGGGCCTAGGTGAGAGTCGTGCCAAGCGGAGCCCATGTGCTTCTGCTGGTGATGTCATTGGGGGGCTTTACTGAGCGGGTTAACCGACCCATGGTGAAAAAACGAGTACCACCTTGGCATAATGCCGATCAGTTAAGGATCCATTGACCGATCCTTCTGATGTGTGAAAATCCGAAACCTGTTGATTGGTTTCGGATTTTTTATGCGTATCGAACAGGCTCTCGACTTCCTCCACGCCAGCAATGCCGCTCAGTTTGAGTCACTCTCTGACCTCATTCCCAACGAGCTCATCACGACTCTGCTCGGCGAAGAGGGCGTCGCTACCCTGCGCCGTCGCCGTATGCCCATGGAACGACTGGTCTGGGCCATCATCGGCATGGCCATCTTCCGCCACGTCCCCATGACTCAGCTGGTCAATCAGCTTGATATCCTGTTGCCCGGTGACCGCCCCTTTGTCGCCCCCAGCGCCTTCCTGCAAGCTCGCCAGAAGCTTGGCCACAAGAGCATCGAACGGCTGTTTCACGAAACCGCCTCGCGTTGGCGCCAGCAGGCCAATCACCCCGGCTGGGCCGGGCTGCAACTACTCGCCGTCGATGGCGTGATGTGGCGCACGCCCGATACCCCGGACAATGCCGCCGCCTTTGTCAAGCCCGGTACCCTGCATGGGGAGACCGCCTATCCTCAGGTGCGCATGCTCTGCCAGATGGAGCTGACCAGTCACCTGCTTGTTCAGGCGGTCATGGAGAGCTGCGCCGTCAACGAGATGGTGTTGGCCGAACAGCTTGCCGCGCGCACACCGGACCACTCGCGGACCCTGTTCGACAAGGGATTTTACTCCCTCGGACTGCTACACGCCTGGCAAACCGCTGGTAGCGAGCGGCACTGGCTGCTGCCACTCAAAAAGGGCACGCAATACGAGGTGGTGCGCAAGCTGGGGCGTCAGGATGCCCTGGTGCGCTTGACGACCAGCCCCCAAGCGAGGAAGAAGTGGCCACAACTGCCAGAGACGCTAGAAGCCCGCCTGCTGACTCGCACTATCAACGGTAAAGAGCGGCAGGTGCTGACCTCGATGGTCGACCCGATGCGTTTCCCTGGCGCCGATATTGTCGAGCTCTACGGCCATCGCTGGGAAATCGAGTTGGGCTATCGGGAGATGAAGCACAGCCTGCAACAGCACCGGCTGACCCTGCGCAGCAAGAAGGCTGCGGGGATACGGCAAGAGCTATGGGGTGTGCTGCTGGCGTACAACCTGCTGCGCAGCCAGATGGTAAAGATGGCGGTGAGCCTGAAGGGATACACGGCGAGTCAGTTGAGTTTTCACATGGCGTCGGTGTACCTCATCCATGAACTGAGCTGCATGCCGTATGTGTCCCCGGGGAATATCCCGGGACGCGTTGCGGAGCTGGAGAAACAGGCAGGGCAGTTTGTATTACCAGCCCGAAGGGAGCGAAGTTATCCCCGCTGCGTGAAGCCGAGACCACAGAAGTATGGAGTTAAAAAAACCAATAAAAACAATGCCAGTCAGGCTTAACTGACTGGCATTAACCACCTTGGCAAGGCTTCATTTTGCAGAGTAGCCCTATCACGAGCCTCATATAAAGACCGCCGGTATGCATCAACCAAATCAGCTGCACGAAAAAGCCCACTATACTCGCAATGCTGTTCACTTAAGCGGAGCTGCATTGCGATCTACCGGAAAACGGGTCTTTGATATCTTCACCGCCCTGGGTCTCGATGGCCTGGGGCGTTTTTCTATGAACATGACGCCTATGCTGCCCCGCAACTCCGCCAATCTCCGCGGCGTATGCGCTGGCGATAGCGCGCCAGCCATCACCGCCATCTGGTTCGCTATGAACTGACAGGCAAATTTGAAGCTCACCTCATTGGGTGCTCGCTGATGGACTACCGCTGCCTGGCTCGCCTCCCGCCTGACCAGATTGTATCCAAGCAGCAAACCCCACAGCTCCTGATAGACCAAGTCCACTTTCTTGCTTCTCAGCGTGATGGAATTGTGCTGCATTGAGCTTTTGATATCCCGGTATCCCAGCTCGATTTCCCAGCGCTCGTGGTACAGGGTCGCCACCTGCGCTGCGCTGAATCGCGCCACGGGCAGTGAGGTAAATACCGTTTTCTCCTTGCCTGCCACCTCATAGGTCACTGCACGAACTTGCCAGTGCGTCGGCAACGCCGGGTTTTTCTTGCGTGCCTGAGTGAGACCTTCATTTGCAACAGACGGTCACCGTCGCCATAGCGTTCAAGTTCCGTATACACCAGCCCCTTGCGCTCCGGGATGAGCCAGTGACGATGGGTGTCTTCGGCCTGAATACGCAGCAACAGGTCGGCACCGAAGAAACCTTTATCCAGCAGGGTTACCGAATTGTCCGGCAATGATTGAATGAACTCGCTGGCCAGGGGGATTTCCCCTTTGCGGTACGGGCTGATGGCCGCGTTGGCAATGACATGCGAACGGACATTCATCAGCGTGACCAACCGCAGCATCGGGTAGGGGGTTTGCTGTCACCGCCGATGTAAAAATGACCCACTAACGCCGGAGTAAAGTTGACCCACCTGGGCCAAGATCGTGGCTTTTGAGCCACACCTATGTTGACCCAGGAGTTATCAGTGGAAATCAGAGTGTTGGCCCGTCAGGGCATGAGCATCCGGGCTATCGCCCAGCAATTGCGGGTGTCCCGTAACACGGTTCGCAAGTATCTGCGCAACCCGGGCCTGCCAATCTATCCCAGCCGAGCTGCCCGACCAACCAAGCTCGATCCTTTTAAACCCTATCTGCAAGCGCGTATCCAGGCAGCGAAGCCACACTGGATCCCGGCGACGGTTCTGCTCAGGGAACTGCGAGAGCATGGCTACACTGGCGGGCTCTCCCAGCTCAAGGCCTGGTTATCGCCTCTGCGCCATGACGCCTCTGGCACCGTCGTCCGTTTTGAAACGGCCCCCGGTAAACAGATGCAGGTCGATTTCACCATTATCAGCCGCGGCAATCAGCCTCTAAAGGCCTTTGTTGCTACCCTGGGATTTAGCCGCGCCAGCTATGTCCGTTTCTTCGATCACGAACGTAATGATGCCTGGTTGACCGGACTGCGTGAGGCTTGTCATTTCTTCGGTGGGGTCCCGCAGGAGGTGCTATTTGATAATGCCAGCACCATCATCCGCGAGCAGGATGCCTATGGTGAAGGTGACCATCGTTGGCACCCGGCCCTGCTCGCCTTGGCCGAAGAGTACGGTTTTTGCCCCCGCGTCTGCCGTCCCTACCGGGCCCAGACCAAAGGCCAGGTCGAGCGCTTCAACGGCTACCTCAAGCGCAGTTTTGTCACACCACTGGCAGCCATCCTCAAGCAGGCAGGACTGGCGCTAGATGTGTCAACCGCCAATGCCCATATCGGCCCCTGGTTGCAAGATATCGCCAACCAGCGTAGCCATGGCACTACCGGTGAAGTCCCGGCTATCCGATTGCAACAAGAGCTGCCTCATTTTCTACCCCTGCCACAGGCGCTACCCGTTGGTCCCGGCACCACGGCCACTGCGCGCCCCATGCCGCTGGAGAGCTTGCAGCATCCGCTATCGGTATACCAAGACCTGCTGGAGGTGAACGTATGAACTTGCAGCATGAACGCCTGATAGCCCTGAGTCAGGCGCTGCGCTTGAAAGGGATTGCTGCCCAGTGGTCAGCACTAGCTCAGAAGGCGGCCAACGAGGAGGCGAGCTTCGCCGATTATCTGGAGTGGTTGCTGCACGCAGAGCAGACCTTGAGGACCGAGCGCACCCGCCAGACCTTGCTCAAACTGGCCACTTTACCCGTGGTCAAAACGCTGGAGCAGTACGACTTCGGCTTTGCCAGTGGCGCACCTCGCAGCCAGTTGCAGGAGTTGGCCAGTCTGGCCTTTATCGAGCGTAGCGAAAACATAGTACTGCTGGGCCCAAGCGGAGTGGGCAAGACGCATCTTGCCATCGCACTGGCCTATCGGGCTCTGATGGCTGGCATCAAGACCAGATTTATCAGCGCAGCAGACCTGATGTTGCAGCTGCAAGCAGCTCAACGACAGGAGCGGCTTAATGCCTACTTCAGCCGTGTCGTGATGGGGCCGCGTTTACTGGTGATCGATGAGATAGGCTACTTGCCGTTTGGGCGTGAGGAAGCAAACCTGTTTTTCAATGTGATCGCCAAACGTTATGAGAAAGGGAGCCTGATCTTGACGAGCAATCTGCCCTTTAGCCAGTGGGCCAGCACCTTTGCCGATGATCAGACACTGACGGCAGCTATGCTCGATAGGCTGTTACATCATGCACACATCGTTCAGATCAGCGGTGAAAGCTATCGTTTGAAAGAGAAACGCAAAGCGGGGGCCACACCCAAAACCAATTAATCCCATGTCCGGGTGGATCACTTTTCAATCGGCGAAATTAGCCAGAGTGGATCAGTTTTCGGTCGGCGTTGACAGTTTGCCGGTTGGTTGACGTGTTACCCGAGCCGAAATGCGCTCTGAGTTCAGGCATATCCTGGGTTCGGAACAGGGCGCCATCGATAGCAAAGACCTGTAAACCATGCCACTGGTCTTCAGGATAACGTTCCCGCCCCCACACATCAGCACACTGCTTGAACAGCCACTCGAGCGGCTGTTTGCCGAGTCGCTGACGGGCTTGAGACAGGGCACTGTCAGCGAGCAAGGCATCATTTGCCAAACCTTCGGCACAGATGTTGAGGCGCCGAGCGACCTCGGAGATGGGCTCATTGCGAAAAAAGGCCATCCCCACGACGAGCCACAAGACCATATCAGCAGGTAAGCGGCGTCGGCGGATAGTGGCCTTTTCAGACAAGGCGGCAGCGGCAGTAATCCATTCGTCGGGAATATGGTCGGCAAAAATTGCCAACCGGGCCAGCATGTCGCCAGATGCTTCAATAACATCGCTCAGGTCGTTTGCAATAGACATAAAAAAATCCGGAACCAATGATTGGTTCCGGATTGTCCTACAGCAGAAGGATCGGTCAATGGATCCTTAACTGATCAGCATTGCACTATACTCGTGGGCTTTGGTCACGCTCTCGGCGGGCAGAATAATTAACGGCGCTGACGTCGCCAAGCCAGCGGCAACAGTGCCAGCAGGCCGAGTCCCAATGCACCACCGCCTGAGGAGGTGTCCGGTTTGCTGGCATCGATCTCCAATTTCAGGTCGACGATGATGGGATCATGGTCGGAGGCGCTGAAGGGGTTGTCAGACTTGAGCAGTGCATCGGTGTATTTAGCTGCGTACTCGAACTGACTGCTCTCGAAGGCGTTGATATGCCAGTCAAAGACCCCGGTCACCTTGCTGGCTAGCGCCGGGTTGGCGAGGGCATAGTCCAGGGTACCCAACTCCCCGTCGTAGCTGTAGGAGATGGCTTTTTCCTTGTTGAATTTGACGTTCAGGTCGATCAGGCCGTAGCTCTTGGTCACCTCGCGACCGAGCTGCTCATAGGACTGGTCACCGATAAAGGTGTGGGAGGCCGATACGATCTTGCGTTCGCTGGTGGCTGGGTTGTAGTCGGTCAGCACCCGGATCGGATCTTCCTTGGCGTAGGAGTTGAAGTCGCCAACCAGCAGCACTTGGCCCGGCAGTTTACTGACCGCTTCACCCAGCACTTTGGCGGCGGAGACCCGGAACTCGGTGCACTTGCCCTGCAGGTCGGCCGGTTCTGTCTTGCCATCGCTATTTTCGTAGCAGCCTGACCCCTTGGATTTGAGGTGGTTGACCACCAGCGTCAGCGGCTCTTTGCTCTTGGCGACGGTGAAAGTCTGAACCAGAGAGTCGCGCTGACCGGCTGTCTTGGTCATACCACCTGTGGTGTAGCGCTGCTCCGGCAGCTTGATGACGCTGGCATCCCCGCTGGGGGTGAGCAGGGCAGGGCGGTAGATCATCGCCACCATGATGGTATCGCCGCCGAAGAACTTGCCATCGATGAGGGCACTCACCGGCAGGCGCACATAGGCGTAGTGTTTGCTCGCATCCTTCTGCTGTTCGTTGAGGCGGGTCACCAAGTTGTGGAGGGCCGAGTTATCCTCGAAGCCGTTATTCTCCATCTCCATCAGGCCGAGCAGATCCGCATCCATCTCGGTGATGGCGTTGGCTATCTTGGTGCGTTGCTTTTCGAATGAGAGCAATGCTTTGGCGCCACGGTTACAACTATTTGCTTTTGGATCAGTGTTATCCGCATCCGATTGGTCTTTGCATTGAACATTGAGTGCACCACCAATACTGGAGTGGCTGGTGAAGTAGTTGAGCACGTTAAGGCTGCCGACCCGTATGTTGGTACTCGGCGTGCGGGCAGGTGAGGTCAGCTGTCGATCATTTTCTGGTGTGCGCAGCAGATTGCCGACACTGAGGGTGACATCGTTTGGCACCATCAGACGGAAGGCATCTTTGTTGTAGATCACCGCACCCTCCAGGCCCTCGAATTGATCACCGATGCGCAGATAACCCTGGTCGGCATCCAAAGCCGGGAACCAAGGAAGAGCTCCATCCTTTACCTTGAAATCAGACTCGACGACCAGACGGTTGCTGCCATTTTTGCTGGCCAGAGCAATCGCTTCTTGACTGTTGGCAATATGGAGCTGGGTTGGCTTGATGAGCGGAGCCTTATGGGAGAGTTCTAGGCTGGTGCGAGAGGCTTTATAGTCGGAGCTAAAGTTGCGCGTCAGGTGAAGATCACTGCTGCTGTTGAGACGTACACGCATCCCTTCATGGCGATTGAGTGCATTGGTCAAGGTCTCATTGTCGTTGACCTTGAGCACACTCACCGGTACGTTTTTGCCTTGCCCTAACACCTGGAGCCGGGGAACTGTACCATCCCACTTCAGCTTGAGCTGAGTGCCGCCCATGTACTCCTCGACCTGGGCTTCCAAGCAGAGCTCTGTACCCACCTTGATATCAGAACGAGCATCCTTGAGGTAGATGAAGATGCCGTCTGAGGTGGCCGGGTTGCCATCACCCACAGGGTCGGTCAGATAGAAGCCTCTGGTCAGGCTTTGGCTCACGGTGGTGACAACACCCTTGACGTGGAAGGAGACTGGGCTGATAGCACCATTGGTGGTTGGAGAGGTGGCCAGCGCGCTGGCAGAGCCTGTGCCCTGAATGGTCGGGATGGGGGTGAGTTGAGCCGGATCGGACGGGCAGACAAATGCCGCATGGGCGCCTGAGGATGCAAGTGCCAGCCCCACGGCCAGCGACAGCAGGGTACGAGTACCTTTCATAGGTGTTCCTTTTTTATTTTTGCCAGTGATTCCATAGCCTTGGCTCGTTGACCAAGGGCGCGCATTGTCACATTTCTGGCATGTCGTACCAGTGAGCCAACGCACATTACGGGGATGCAAATGAGGGTGATTTTGGTTTTTTTGACTTGGCTAACAGTATGAAATTAATGATAAAAATATTAATTCCTGGCTAGCTGAACATGGAGGGTTAGCTGGAAATTCACATATTTTCTTTCGAGAATTAAGATTGAGACTCTGCTGGTTGATTCCTATACTCGGCATGTTCCTCAAGGAACCCAGGTAAAGGGCAAACCGGCAGTGATGTCGGGGCGCAATGCCTCCGGTCTTGATCATGGATCCAGATAGCGGGGTTTCCCTGGGTGAGGGTGGTTTTTGTGGCAAGTCCATTGCCAGTTGTCTGCGCCCATCATGCAGGTTGCGATTGTTCTTTGCCTTGGTGACCAATGCCAAGACAAAACAAGGAAGATAACAATATGCAACAGCTCTTCAGACCCAGCCGGCTTGCCATGCTGGTTGCCCTTGCGGCTGTGCCCGCCTGGGCTCAGGTCGCTTATCCCGCCTATAAATCCGGTACTGCCTACAAGGCTGGCGATATCGTCAGCAACGTCGGCGCTCTCTACGAGTGCAAAGAATTTCCCTATTCAGGCTGGTGCGGGGCATCTCCCTATCACTATGAACCGGGCGTTGGTGCGGTCTGGGCTGATGCCTGGAGGCTCTATGGCGGCGAAGTGCCACCCCCGGCACTCGGTGTAGCTGTCAGCTCACCGGCTGTCGGTGCCCGTTTCAATGAAGGTGCCAGCGTGGCGCTGGCGGTGAGCTTGAGCGGCCCGGTGACTGCGCTGGTCAAGGTGGAATATCTTGTTGACGGCAAGCAGGTCGCCACGGCGAGCGCTTCCCCCTGGAATGCCAGTTGGAGTGCCGCCGGTGTGGGTGCCCATGCCCTGAAAGCGCGGGCGCTGGATAAAGATGGCAAGGTGCTGAGCGAGGCGGATTCCAGCTTCAAGGTCACCACCGTGGTGGCACCAGAGGCGCCCAAGGCGAGCATCAGCAGCCCGGCCAGCGGTGCCAAGGTGACGCTGGGTCGCAGCGTGGCGGTCAGCGGCAACGTCACCGATGCCAACAACGATGTGGCCAAAGTCGAGCTGTTTGTCGATGGCAAGAAGGTGGGTGAGGACAACGCCGCCCCCTGGCAGGTCAACTGGACGCCGGATACCAAGGGCAGTGCCGCCCTCAAGCTGGTGGCCACCGACAAGACCAATCTGAGTGGCGAGTCGGCGGCGGTGACCGTCAATGTCGAGGAGGCTGCCTTGCCGCCAGATGGGGGGAACCTCTCCTGCGATATCCGCCAGATCTATCGCCCGGATGGTTACGAGTGCATGGGGGATGACCACGCCCGCCGGGTCATCGGCTATTTCACCTCCTGGCGCACCGGCAAGAATGGCCTGCCCGCCTATCTGGTGAGCGATATTCCGTGGAACAAGATCACCCACATCAACTATGCCTTCGCGGCAGTGGATGAGCAGAGCCACCAAGTCAAGGTGGACGACGCTGCCACCAAGATGACCTGGGATGGCGTGCCGGGTGCCGAAATGGATCCTGAATTCGCCTACAAGGGCCACTTCAACCTGCTGTCGAAGTACAAGAAGCAGTATCCGGACGTGAAGACCCTCATTTCGGTAGGGGGCTGGGCCGATACGCGTGGTTTCTACACAGCTACTACCAAGGGCGATTGCTCGGTCAATACCGACGGCATCAATGCCCTCGCCACGTCGGCAGTTGGTTTCATCCGTCAGTACGGCTTTGACGGGGTCGATATCGACTACGAATACTCCACTTCCATGAAGGATGCGGGTAACCCCAACGACTTCCCGCTCTCCAACCAGTGCCGCGGCAAGCTGTTTGCCAACTACAAGGTGATGATGCAGACCTTGCGTAACAAGCTGGATGCAGCGGGCAGCGAGGATGGTCGCAAGTACATGTTGACCATCGCCTCCCCGGCGTCGGCCTACTTGCTGCGCGGGATGGAGAACTTCCAGGTCACCCAGTACCTCGATTACGTCAACCTGATGACCTATGACTTCCACGGTGCCTGGAACAACTTTGTCGGCCACAACGCAGCCTTGTTTGACAACAAGGCTGATGGAGAGTTGGCCAACTGGGGTGTCTACACCCAGAAAGAGTTTGGCGGCATCGGTTACCTCAATGCGGCCTGGTCGGCACACTACTTCCGTGGTGCGCTGGCAGCCGGCAAGATCAACGTCGGTGTGCCCTATTACACCCGCGGTTGGCAAGGGGTCAGTGGTGGTACCCACGGTCTGGGTGGCAAGGCGGCCCTGCCGAGCCAGAGCGATTGCCAGCCCGGCACCGGTGGCAGCACCATTCCGTGCGGCAACGGGGCGGTCGGCATCGACAACATCTGGCATGATCTGGACAAGAACGGCAAAGAGATCGGCGGTGGCGCCGTGCCCATGTGGCATGCCAAGAACCTGGAGAATGCGGCCAGCCTCGGCATCACTACACTGCCGAGCTACGGCACCGCCTGGGGTCTTGATCCCAACAACCCCGCCCACGTGATGCAAGGCAAGTATGTGCGTTACTACGATGACAAGGCCCACGCGCCCTGGCTGTGGAACGAAGAGAAGAAAGTGTTCCTATCTACCGAAGATGAAGAGTCAATGGGCCACAAGCTCGACTACATCATCAACCGTGGTCTGGGTGGTGTGATGTTCTGGGAGATGGCTGGCGACTACGCTTTCGATCCTGCCAAGAACGAGTACGGGATGGGGGATACCCTGACCACGCTCGCCTACGACAAGTTCGCCAAGGCGACGAAGTACAACACCAAGCAGAACGATCTGGCAGCTCCGGCGGCCCAGCTCGACATCGCAGTGAGCCTCTCCGGCTTCAAGGAAGGGGACTCCAACTACCCGATCAACCCGACCCTCAAGCTCACCAACAACTCGACCCAGACCATTCCGGGCGGTACCCGTATCGAGTTCCTGGTTCCGACCTCTACCTCCGATACCATTACCGACCAGAGCGGCATGGGGCTGAAAGTGGTTGAGAGCGGTGGCAACCAGAACTCCGACGGCATTGCGGGCGAGAAGGACTTTCACAAGGTAGGGCTGACCCTGCCGACCTGGAAGGCCTGGACACCGGGGGCCGATGTAGAAGTGGCGCTGACCTACTATCTGCCGGCCGCCGGTGTGCCAAGCGGTATCCGCATCATCAGCGGCAACCAGACCGCTGGTCTCAAGGCCGAGTTCCCGACTCTGCCCGAGGCGGTGCTGGGTTCCGGTGGTGGCGATAATCCGGGGACCACTTGCAGCAGTCAGAGCATTAATCCTGCATCTTACAAGGCCTATCCAACCTGGCCGCAGGGGGATCATGCCAATGGTGGCGATCGCATTATCCATAATAAGGTGGTGTGGCAGGCCAACTGGTGGACCAGCAGCGAGCCCAAGGCAACTGACGGCAGCTGGAAATCTGTATGTAGTTATTAATCTTGAAATCAATGAGATAAGTGGGGCTTCGGCCTCACTTTTTTTGTCTGGTTGGTCGATCTGGTTGAAAATGCGCCTGCCTTTCCTGGCGGGCAGCCTCTATAATAGAGTCGATTAATAAACAGATGGACGTTGCATATGGCGAGTATATTGGATTCAGTTGATCAACGAACTCAGCTAGTAGGTGAAAACCGCCTGGAGTTGTTGATGTTCCGTCTCGGCACCCGCCAGATCTTTGCCATCAACGTCTTCAAAGTACGGGAAGTGGTCAAACTGCCGCACCTCAGCCGAATGCCCGGTTCTCACCACAATATCAGCGGTGTGGCCAACATCCGTGGCACCTCGATTCCGGTGATTAATCTGCGCAGTGCCATCGGTATGCGCCCCATGCCCATCGACACTGAATCCAACCTCATCATCACCGAGTACAACCGTACCATTCAGGGTTTTCTGGTGGGGCAGGTTGCCAACATCGTCAACATGACCTGGAAGGATATTTTGCCGCCACCGCGCTCTGCCGGGCGCGCCAACTACCTCACCGCCATCACGCGTATTCCGGATGACGGCGTCGATCAGATCGTCGAAATCATCGATGTGGAGAAGGTGCTGGCAGAGATCATCACCTATGACATCCGGATCTCGGAAGAGGTGCTGGATCGGGAGATCCTGCCCGAGATGCATGGTCGCAAGGTGCTGATCGTCGATGATTCCAGTACTGCCCGTAATCTGGTGCGCGAAACCTTGATGCAACTGGGTCTTGAAATCATTGAGTGTCAGGATGGCTTGCAGGCGCTTAACCTGCTTAAAGGCTGGTGTGATGCAGGCAAGAAGGTGACCGATGAGATCCTGCTGATGATCACTGATGCCGAGATGCCGGAGATGGACGGCTACCGCCTGACCCACGAGGTGCGCAGCGATCCGCGTATGTCCGATCTCTTTATCACTCTCAATACCTCCCTGAGTGGCAACTTCAACGAAGCCATGGTCAAGAAGGTGGGCTGCGACCGCTTTATCTCCAAGTTCCAGCCCGACCTGCTGGTGGGGGTAGCGCAGGAGCGGCTGCGTCAGGTGCTGGAGAGCTGACAGGTTGCTTGCCGGTTATGCTCAATCAATAACAAAACATCCCGCCTCGGCGGGATGTTTGTTTATGGGATATTGGCGACGGATTGGCATTACTGATTGGCTGTGCTGGGGCGCCACTGAGATGTTATCTGCCGGTCAGTCCATGACAAAACATCCTGTTTTGGCGGGATGTTTGTTTATGGGATATTGGCGATGGATTGGCATCACTGATTGGCTGCGCTAGGGCGCCACTGAGATGTTATCTGCCGGTCAGTCCATGGCAAAACATCCTGTTTGGGCGGGATGTTTGTTTATGGGATATTGGCTCAGAGAGGCGGGCTTATTGGCTGAGCAGCGGCTCCATAAAGCGGGCAACTTTATCGCGGATCCGGGGCTGGGCCGCCGGGGTGGGATGAATGCCATCGTTCATCATAAGTTCAGGGCGCAGCGCAATATCATCCATAAAGAAGGGCAGCAACGGCAGATCGTTGATCTCTGCCAGCTCCGGGAAAATTTGCTCGAACTGGCGCAGGTAGCGGGCACCGTAGTTGCGGGGCAGCTGGATCTGGGTCAACACCACACGGGTCTGCTGTTCCTTAGCGAGGGCGATCATGCTGGCCAGATTCTGGCGAGTAATGGTCGGGGCGAAGCCGCGCAGGCCATCGTTGCCTCCCAGTTCGATCAGTAGCCAGTCCGGCTTGTGCTCTTTCAGCAGGGCGGGCAGACGGGCTAGGGCCCCTTGGGTCGTTTCACCGCTGATGCTGGCATTGAGCAGGGTATGTTTGCCCCCCTCATCTTGCCATTTCTGGTTGAGCAGGGCAGGCCAGCTCTGCTCAAGCTGCATCTGATACCCGGCGCTCAGGCTGTCACCCAGCACCAGCAGGGTCTGGGCCTGAACCGACGAGAGCAGGCTGCCAAGGCCAACCAACAAGGCAAACAGAATACGCACCATCAATTCAACTCCCGCTATGGATTGCCATCAAGGGATTGGAACAAAGGACACAGAGCATGAGTTCAACCCCCATTATTGTCGTCAAGGGCCTCGGCAAATCGGTTCGCCTCGGCCAGGAAAGCCTCACCATCCTTGAAGGGATCGATCTGCAAGTCAATAGCGGCGAGACAGTGGCACTGGTCGGCGCCTCAGGCTCCGGCAAGTCCACCCTGCTGGGGCTGCTGGCCGGGCTCGATCTGCCGAGTCAGGGGGATATCGAAATCCTCGGCAAATCCCTTGGCGAGCTGGATGAAGAGGGGCGGGCCCGATTGCGCGCCGAGCAGATCGGCTTTGTGTTCCAGTCGTTCCTGCTGCTCCCCACCATGACGGCGCTCGAGAATGTGATGCTGCCCGCTGAGCTGCGCGGTGAGCGCGATTGCGAGCCAAGAGCTCGCGAACTGCTGGCGGCGGTCGGGCTTGGCGAGCGGTTGCACCATCTGCCGCCACGGCTCTCCGGCGGTGAGCAGCAACGGGTGGCTATTGCCCGCGCCTTTATGACCCGTCCCAGCCTGCTGTTGGCGGACGAGCCGACCGGTAACCTCGACAGCAAGACCGGCGAGAAGGTGATCGAGCTGCTGTTTGAACTCAATCGCAAGCACGGCACTACGCTGGTGGTGGTGACCCATGACCATCAGCTGGCCGAACGTTGCCAGCGGCAGGTGGTGATGACGGCGGGCAGGCTGGATCGCGAGGTGGCCCATGGTGTGGTGTAACGGGGTTAGCAGCGGGTCAGGCGGGAGATACTAGGGATGATGCAGTGGCGATTGGGATGGCGACTGCTTCGCCGGGAAGGTTTCAGCGGCGAGCTGCGCTGGTTTGTGCTGGCGCTGGCACTTAGCGTGGCGTGCGTCTTGAGTGTGGCGCTGGTGGCGGATCGGCTCGATGCCGGACTCAAGGCGTCGGGCCGTGATTTTATCGGGGCGGATCGGGTGCTGCGCACCGCGGCCGCCCTGCCGGATGGCTGGCTGGCACGAGCGAAACAGGATGGCTTGGCGCTGCAGACTACCGTCAGCTTCAACAGTATGCTGTTTCACGGCGATGCGTTGCAGCTCGCCTCCATTCGGGCGGTGCCCGACGGTTTTCCCTTCTACGGCAAGCTGGTGCTGGAACCGGCCCGCACCCCGGCCCCCGGCGAGATCTGGCTCTCTGCCCGGGTGATGCAGCTGCTGCAGGCTAAAACGGGGGATGAGCTGGAGGTGGGCAATACGGTGCTCAAGGTGGCCGGTCTGCTTGGCGAGGAGCCGGATCAGGGCTTCAGCCCTTTCCTGCTGGCGCCGCGGGCGCTGATCCACAGTGCCGATATCGAGGCGACCGGCGCCCTGTTGCCGGGCAGCCGCCAGCAGTGGCGCTATCTGTTCAAGGGGCCGCGAGAGTCGCTGGCCCGTTACGAGCAGTGGCTGCTGCCGCAATTGCAGGCCGGACAGAAGTGGATCAAACCCGATGACAGTGAATCCCGGGTGGGCCGATCGCTGGCCAATGCCGAGCGTTTCTTCCGGCTCGCCTCGCTAAGCGGGGTGTTGCTGGGGGCGCTGGCGATGGGTATTGCGGTGCGCCACTTTGCCGAGCGCCAGACTAATATGGTGGCGCTGCTCAAGACGCTGGGGGCATCCCGTGCCAGCCTGTGGCAACTGATGAGTGTGTTGCTGCTGTCGTTGACGCTGATCGGTGCGTTGCTGGGGCTGGTGGCGGGCACCGCCATGCAGTGGATCACCTTGCAACTGCTGGGGGACCTGCTGCCACCGGATCTGCCGTCTCCCTCCTGGCGACCCTTTGCCCTTGGGGTGGCGGTGGCGCTCTTTATCACTCTGCTGCTCGCTTTTGTGCCCTTCTTGCGGCTGCTGAAAGTGCCACCGCTGCGGGTATTGCGCCGGGAGCTGGAGGCGGGCATCCCCCCTTGGCTGGCTTTGCCGGTCGGCTTTCTCGGGCTGTTTACGCTGGTGTGGGGGTTCACTGCTGATGTGAAACTGGCGCTGGGCCTGGTCGGTGGCATGGGATTGCTGATGGGGCTGCTGGCCCTGCTGGCGTCCCTGATGTTGCGGCTGGGGGCCAGAGTGAAGGGGCCGCATGCTCTTAGGTTGGCGCTGGCCCACCTGTCGCGCGAGCGTAGCAGCGGCCTGTTTCAGTTAGCGGGTTTTGCGCTGGCGCTGATGCTGTTTGGCTTGCTATGGGCGGCCCGGGTCGATCTGCTGGATGAGTTTTCTGCCCGCCTGCCCGCCGATGCGCCCAACCGGTTTCTGGTCAATGTGGCCGAGAACGAGCGGGAGGGGATCCTGAGCGAGCTTGCGGCAGCAGGGGCCACCACCTCCGATTTCTATCCTATGGTGCGCGGGCGGCTGACCCATATTGCCGGCGAGGCGGTGGGCGAGGGGGCCCGCAGTGGCCGTGAAGGGGTCGATAGGGAGCTCAACTTCACCACCACAGCCACCCTGCCAGCGGATAACAAGCTGGTAGCCGGGAAATGGCTCGCCGGCACCGGCGAGGTGTCGGTGGATAGCGAGTTGGCCAAGCGGCTCGATATCAAGCTCGGGGATATGCTCGCCTTTACCATCGAGGGGCGCAGCTTCGGTGCCAGGGTCACCAGTCTGCGCAGCATCAAGTGGGACAATATGCGTCCCAACTTCTACATGATTTTCTCACCCGATCTGCTGGCCTCTTTCTCCAGCACCTGGTTGGGCAGCTATCGTTTGCCGATTGAAGGGCGCAGCGCCGAGGTGGAGCTTATTCGCCGTCATCCCACGGTGAGCCTGATCGATGTGGATGACCTGATCGCACGCCTGACCCATGTATCGGAGCAGGTGAGCCGGGCGCTGGCCCTGATGTTGGGGCTGGTGACGGTGGCGGCATTGCTGGTGCTACTGACCCAGACCCAGGCCAGCATGGCTCAGCGTCGGCGTGAGCTGTTGCTGATGCGCACTTTGGGTGCCAGCAGCGACCTGCTGAAAAAGATGCTGCGCTGGGAGCTGGTGGCCAGTGGCCTGCTGGCGGGGCTCTGCGCCGCCATGGTGGTGGAGCTCTGCTCCTTTGGCCTGCAGTGGTGGTGGTTCGAGGGACAGTGGCAGTTCCACTGGGCCATCTGGCTTGGCCTGCCAACCTTGGGGGCCTTGCTGGTGACGCTCGCCGGGCAGGGGATGCAGCGTCAGCTGCTGGCTGGCACCCTCAGCGATCGGCTGCGGGGTCTGGGTCAGGGGTTGCTGTAATCCCGATAGCGAGAGCCTATGCTACAAGGCGCAATCGCCATCAACAATAAACAAGCAGCCCGGCCATTGGCCGGGCTGCTTGTTATTCGAGGCGCTGACGAGCGGGCTAAGCGAGCTGGCGTCAGTTAACGGGGTTCGTGCAGCAGATTGGTGAGGGCACTTGGCAGTTCGGGATAGCTGAAGTGAAAACCGGCCTGTTGCAGTCGTGCGGGCATCACCTTCTGGCCGGTCAGCAGCAGATCCGCCGCTTCCCCCATCACCAGTTGCAGCAGGGGGGCGGGCACGAAAAAGAGGTGCGGGCGGTGCAACGTGGTGGCCAGGGTCTGGCTGAACTCCCGGTTGCTGACTGGATGAGGGGCGGTTCCGTTGAAGATGCCGCTGCACTCTTCGTGCTCCAGCAAGAACAGCATGGCGCGCACCAGATCCTGCACATGGATCCAGCTCATCATCTGGCTGCCCGACCCCATGGGGCCGCCGAGCCCGAGTCGATAGGGGGGGAGCATTTTGGGCAGGGCACCCCCATCCATGCCAAGCACCAGCCCGATCCGCACGATACAGACCCGGGTTTGGCTGTTTTGGGCCTCCTGCGCCAGAGTCTCCCACTGCTGGCAGAGCTGGTGGGTGAACTCGTCGTTGGGAGATCGGCACTGCTCGTCGAGGGTTTCGGTGCCCTGCCTGCCATACCAGCCGATGGCGGAGGCATTAATCAGCACCTTGGGCGGTGTACTGGAGAGTTTGATGAGATCCACCAGCTGCTCGGTCAGCAGCCAGCGGCTATCGCAGAGCAGCTGTTTGCGCGACTCGCTCCAGCGTCCGGCAGCGATGGGCTCACCTGCCAGATTGATCACTGCATCCACATCATTGAGGTCATCGAGCCGGTCCAGGCTATCGATCACCTTAATGTCATGGCCGAGCAGGATATAAGCGCGGCTGCTTTGCCGACTCAGTACCACCACCTCGTGATTGACCTTGAGATGAGCCACTAGTTTGCGGCCGATAAAGCCGGTTCCTCCGGTAATCAGAATTTTCATCGTGGTTCACTCCTGCTGCGGTCTTGCTCTACTCTAATGGCACCTATCCAGATCAACAAGCAAGATGCTTGGCGAACATATAGTTACTTAAATGTGTGTTAACCATATCGCTTCCTTGCGATGTATTGTTGAACAAAGTGATGAGTTGATTGATTTTTGTTGGGTGGACATTTGTTGTTCGCTCGCTATCATGACGGCCCTTCGCGCTGTCCATCGGGGCTGTCACCACTTAATCCGTGTATCAAAGAGGCATCCATGCCATTTCGTCGTTTGAAACTTCGCCAGCTCTACAAAAGGATTGTGGTGGCACTGCTGGTTGGCGTTACGCTCCTGCTGCTGGGGGGCGTAGCTGTGATCTGGCAGACCGTTTCGGAGATAAGGCAGGATGCCGAGTCACGTTTGCAGCGTGCCCAGCTGATGTTTGATCGCACCCTGGGTTATGCCCAGCAAGCCGCCACTAATGTGGAGGGCGTGATTGGAGCTCCCTGTTCGGAGGCTGCATTGCTACTGCGCGAGCAGGTGATCATGGTGCCCGATGTTCGTTCCGCCAATCTGGCTATTGGTCGCCGGATCTACTGTACGTCTCTGTATGGCGCCTATGATGGGCCCTTCGGTCCGGACGACTATGTAGACGGCAAGCTACAACTGCTCAGTGGTAATGCGACGACTCCGGATAGACCGCTGATCGTACTACGTCATGAAACGGACAAGGGGAGTGTGCTGATCGGTGTGGATGGCTACTACCTGCGCAATACCCTAGAGATTTCCAGCAAGAACTCCCCGATGGCTCTGGTGGTGGGGCAGAGGGCACTGTTTGGCTCAGGTCAGGTCGGGGCCGCGCCTTCCTCAACAGAAGAGGGCTATATGGCCCTCGCTTCGGCCGATTTCCCCTACAAGGTAGTCACTCAGGTGACGAGTGATGACTATCTGAGCCACGCCTGGCGCTATTCCAGAGACACACTAATCCTTTGCCCCTTGTTGGCGTTACTGGTTGGATTTGGCTCCTTCTGGCTGATGGGCCGCAGTAACAGTCCGGCGGAAGAGTTGAAGCGGGCGTTGGAACAACAGGAGTTTATTCCCTACCTGCAACCCGTGGTTGGCGGTGATGATGAGCAGTTGCGCGGCTGCGAGGTGTTGATGCGCTGGCAGCACCCCAAACAGGGAATGATCTCGCCGGATCGCTTCATTCCTCTGGCGGAAGATAGCGGGCTGATTGTGCCCATGACCAGCCAGCTGATGGCGCAGGTGCGGGATTATTTCTCCCCCCATGCCAGCAAACTGCCGACGAAATTTCATTTTTGCTTCAATATTTCTGCCAGCCACTGTAAGGATCTCAGCCTGGTGGCCGATTGCCGGGCATTTCTCGATGCGTTCAAGGATAACCCCGTCGATTTGGGGCTAGAGCTGACCGAACGGGAGCTGATTGTGGCAGATGAGGTAACAGATCAACTGTTTGCCGAATTGCACCAGTTGGGGGTATTGATCGCCATCGATGACTTTGGTACCGGCCACTCCAGTCTCACCTATCTGCAACAGTTTCAGGTCGATGCGCTCAAGATCGATCAGAGTTTTGTCGGCATGATAGGGACTGATGCGCTCTCCAGCCATATTGTCGAGAATGTGATTGATCTGGCGATCCGGCTGGAATTACTGCTGGTGGCGGAGGGGGTTGAAACTCAGGCTCAGGCGGATTATCTGCGGGCGCGCAATGTTGACTATCTGCAAGGGTATTTCTATGGGCGACCAGTCTCGATGAAGGAGTTCAGCAAGCGCTTGTTTGGCTGAGTGGCTTGGCAGTTGCAATAAAAAACCAGCGAGAGATCGCTGGTTTTTTATTAGTGCAGCGGGGTACTGATATCAGAGCATGCGCTGGAGTGCGCGAACCAGCCGTTTGACCCCCTCTTCGATGGTGGCTTCATCCACACAAGAAAAACTCAGGCGCAGGGTGTTTTTGATCTCGGGGCGCACGTAGAAAGGTGCGCCGGGTACGAAGGCCACCTTCTCCTTGATCGCCTCGTCAAACAGCGCCATGGCACTGATGTGGGCTGGCAGGGTCAGCCAGAGGAACATGCCCCCTTCCGGCCGGGTGTAGCTGACGCCGGGTGGGCAGTGACGAGCCAGCGCGGCCTCCATGGCGGCACGCTGACGGCCATAGACCTCTTTGATTTTTTCCAGATGAGCGTCCAGCGAGTGATCCATCAGGAAGCGGTGCAGCACCTGCTGACTGAAGGCGTTGCTGTGCAGATCGGTGGCCTGTTTAGCGATGGTGACCTTCTTGCGCAGCCAGTCCGGCACCAGCATCCAGCCAAGGCGGAAGGCGGGCACCACGGTTTTCGAGAAGGAGCCGAGCAGCACGGTATTGTTTGGCGCCAGCTTGGCAATCGGGGGCAGATGCTCCCCTTCGAAGCGCAGTTCGCCGTAGGGATCATCTTCCACCATCAACAGCTCGTGGCTGACCAGTCGCTCGGCCAGCGCTTCGCGGTTGGCACGGCTGTAGGAGACGCCACTTGGGTTCTGGAAGTTGGGCACGCCGTAGAGCAGCTTGGCATTGGAGCCACTTGCCAGCAGTGCATCCAGCGCAGCCAGATCTAGTCCCTCCTCGCCGAGAGTGATGGGTTTGAAGGCGGGCTGATAGACAGAGAAGGCCTGAATGGCGCCAAGGTAACCCGGCTCTTCGATGATCAGATCTTGTCCTTCATCGATCAGCACTTTGCCCAGCAAATCCAGCGCCTGCTGGGAGCCGCTAGTGATCAGGATGTTGTCCGGATTGACCTGCATGCCGTGGCGGGTCAGGTAGCGCTCGGCAATATATTGGCGCAGAGGAGCGAAGCCCTCGGTGGCGGCATATTGCAGGGCGGCAGCCCCTTGCTCGCGCAGCACATCCTGACAGGCCTGATCGATCGCCTTGACCGGAAACAGGTGGGGATTGGGTAGGCCACCGGCGAAGGAGATGATCTCCGGATTGGCGGCAACTTTGAGGATTTCACGGATAAAGGAAGGCTCGACCTTCTCGAAGCGCTGGGCAAAAAACGGCTGCATAGACAATTCTCTCGGCATGTGGGCGGTCGCTCCATTCGACCGCCAGGTTATCCGTTTGTATCAGATTTCAGAAATGAGGCAATGATTGTCACAAAAATCGCCAGAAAAGGGCTGGATTGACACTGGTTCGGATTATATTGAGCGGTTAACTGGGGTATCGAGCCTGTTAAGGGGCCGGTTGGTGGCGCAATGGAATATTTGTTGTGTGAAACACTTGCGCCTTGTGCCTATCTTGGGATAATTCGCTCCCCTGTTTTCGCTGATTGACGAGATAACGAGCAATTCATTATGCCTGTGACCCAAGATGTATTTAACGAAGACGGCACTTTTATGCGCAAAATACGCAGCTTTGTCCGTCGCGAAGGCCGCCTGACCAAAGGGCAGGAGAAGGCACTGGAAGATCTCTGGCCGGTCATGGGTATCGATTTTGCGCCAGCGCCCCTCGATCTGGTTGCCCTGTTTGGCCGTGAGGCCCCGGTGGTACTGGAGATCGGTTTTGGCATGGGTGCTTCTCTGGTTGAGATGGCCAAGAATGCCCCCGAGAAGAACTTCATCGGTATCGAAGTGCACTCCCCGGGCGTAGGTGCCTGTTTGGGTACTGCACAGGAAGCGGGCGTCACCAATCTCAAGGTCATTTGTCATGACGCGGTCGAGGTGCTGGAGCACATGATCCCCAATGGTTCGCTCGCCTGCCTGCAACTCTTCTTCCCGGATCCCTGGCACAAGAGTCGCCACCACAAGCGCCGCATCGTACAATCGGCGTTTGCGCAGGATATTCGTCAGAAGCTGGCCATCGGTGGCGTGTTCCACATGGCGACCGACTGGGAAAACTATGCCGAGCACATGCTGGAAGTAATGAGCGCCGCCGAGGGTTACCAGAATACCTCTGCGACCGGCAACTGGGTGCCCCGTCCGGACTGGCGTCCGCTGACCAAATTTGAACAACGTGGCCATCGTTTGGGTCACGGGGTTTGGGATCTGATTTTCAAACGCGTCAGCTAAGCTGGCACGTCAATTCACCTAGCGTATCAACTAACTTGAGGAGCTATCATGGCCAATCGTAGCCGCCGTCTGCGTAAGAAACTGCGCGTCGATGAATTCCAGGAAATGGGTTTCGACATCAGCTTCAACTTCCCGGTCGGCACTGCCGAAGAGTCCATCGATGCAGTAGTCGATGCGATGATCGATGAGGTTGTAGAACCCCGCCGCCTGGCGTTCGCCGGTTCAGGCCACCTGGCTTGGGAAGGGATGATCTGCACTCAGCAACTGGGTAAATGTACCGAAGAAGACCGCGCTGTGCTGAAATCCTGGTTGGAAGGCAAAGGGATGGAAGCCGTGGTGGTCACCGAGCTGTTCGACCTCTGGTACGGTGAACCGGCCTGATATAGGGCAGCCTTTCTGGCGCCTTGTTGTGGGTAATTAGACAAATCCCGCCGCTGGCGGGATTTTTGTCAGTGGGGATGGGATCTCCACCGCTGTTTTAGTCATGGAATCGCTTATCGCTTATGGTGTTGTCATCCGAATTACTGGCCAGCATTCTTGAAGAGGTGCGCCCGCTGCTCGGGCAGGGCAAGGTGGCCGACTACATTCCTGCATTGGCTCAGGTACCGGCCGATCGCCTTGGTATCGCAGTCTGTACCGTCGAGGGAGAGCTGTTTACCGCTGGTGATGCCTGCGAACCTTTCTCCATCCAGAGTATCTCCAAGGCCTTGAGCCTGACCCTGGCGCTCACCCTCTATCAGGAGGAGGAGATCTGGGCCAGGGTCGGCAAGGAGCCCTCAGGCCAGCCGTTTAACTCGCTCGTTCAGCTTGAATTCGAGCAGGGCATTCCCCGCAACCCCTTTATCAATGCCGGGGCGCTGGTGGTGAGTGATCTGCTGGAGACCCGCCTCACCGCGCCGCGGCAACGTACCTTGGAGCTGGTGCGGCGTCTTGCTGGCAACCCGGCCATCATGGCGGATCAGGTGGTGGCCCGCTCCGAGTATCAACACTCGGCCCGCAACGCTGCCATCGCCTATTTGATGAAGGCCTATGGCAACTTCGAAAACGAAGTGGACAAGGTACTGCAAAGCTATTTCAATGCCTGTGCCATCCGCATGAGTTGCGTCGATCTGGCGCGGGCATTCGTCTATCTGGCCAACCGTGGCCTGCCGCTGGGCGGCAGCGAGCCGCTGTTGCCAGCCCGCACTACCAAGCAGGTCAACGCCCTGCTCGCCACCTGCGGCCTCTATGACGAGGCCGGTGATTTTGCCTATCGGGTGGGCATGCCGGGAAAATCGGGGGTCGGTGGCGGTATCATCGCCCTGATCCCGGGTGAACTCAGCGTCTGTGTCTGGTCACCAGAGCTCAACAAGGCTGGCAATTCGCTGGCGGGTACGGCGGCACTGGAGCTGCTGGCTGAGCGGCTGGGTCGCTCCATTTTTTAACCTTGTTCACTATGAATCGAGAAATCACCATGAAACGACATTTTCGCTCTCTGCAGGCCGTTTTGGCGACCTTACTGCTCTGGTGCGCACAGCCGGCTTTGGCAGGGGAATTGCCACGGCTCTCGCTGGCCGATGCCAAGGCCAAACAGGCGGTCATCCTGGATACCCGCACCAGCCACTTCTATCAAGGCTGGCCCATGGACGGAGAGAAGCAGGGGGGCCACGTTACTGGCGCCGAGAGTCTTTCCGCCGATTGGAAATACAGTGATGAAGAGTGGCCAGCAGCGCTCGAGAGCAAGGGGCTGAAGGCCGATCGTCCGGTTGCGATCTACGGTGCGCCGCGGGAAGTCGCTGAAGTCGCACGTCTGTTGCGCAAGCAGGGCGTAAAGCAACTGTTTGAGCTGCAGGGCTGGAAAACCATGCCACGGGAGTCTCTGGCTCGCTGGCAGCAGCTGGTCTATCCGCGCTGGTTGGCGGACCTGCAAGAGGGCAAGCCGGTCGTAGCGGCACCCAAGGGCGACTGGAAGCTGTTTGAAGTGGATTGGGGTTCACCCAAGGCCTACCTTATCAGCCACATCCCGGGGGCGGGGTATATAAATACCAACGACCTGGAAGAGGAGCCGCTGTGGAACAAGGTCTCTGATGAGGCACTCAAAAAGTTGCTGCTGGAAAATGGTATCCGTCACGATACCACCGTCATCCTCTATGGTCGCAACACCATGGCGGCGGCCCGTGCAGCCCACCTGATGATGTATGCCGGGGTGGCAGATGTGCGCCTGCTGGATGGTGGTCTGGATGCCTGGTTCGTGCAGCACCTGCGCACCGAAACCGGTCTGCCCAACAAATATGAGCCGGTGAAGGAGTTTGGCGTGGCCATTCCCGCGCACCCCGAGTACTACACCACCCTGGATCAGGCCAAGGCGCTGCTCAAGCAGCCGGATAGTGCGCTGGTCAGCGTGCGTACCTGGGACGAGTTTGTCGGCAACACCTCCGGTTACAGCTACATCAAGCCGAAGGGCGATATCCCGGGGGCCAAGTGGGGTCACGGCGGAGTGGATGCCAACAGCATGAGCGACTTCCATAACCCGGATGGCACCATGAAACCGGCCCGCGAGATCCTCGCCATGTGGGATCAGTGGAACATCGAGCCGACCCAGCAGGCTGCGTTCTACTGCGGTACCGGCTGGCGTGCCTCCGAGGCCTTCTTCTACGCCTGGCTGATGGACTGGAAACGGATCAGCGTCTATGACGGCGGCTGGTACGAATGGAGCATGGATCCGAAAAACCCGACCGTGACCGGTGAGCGTCAGCCCGCCAAGTCATGATTGAGCAGTAGACAAAAGGCCGGACAGAGATGTCCGGCCTTTTTCATTGGTGTGTCCATCGAGCCAGATAGCGATGCCAAGTTGCTGATTATTGACGGCGATCCCGCTTTGCTCATCCCATCATGCCAGGCCGTGCGATTGAACTAGGCTTCAAGAAACATCCTCGTGGTGAGGGTGAGCGCAGAAGAGGCCGCAATGAAAAAACTGATGATGATCCTGGTGTGCGCCCTGGGGCTGGTGGCATGCAGCTCCCAATACATCATGAGCACCAAGGATGGCAAGATGATCACCACCGAGAGCAAGCCCAAGCTGGATGAGAGCACCGGTATGTATCGCTATTACGATCACGAAGGGCGCGAGGTGATGATCAAGAAAGATGACGTGACCCAAATCATGGAGCGCTAAGCGCTGTCGTGCCGCAAGGGCCGCTATCTGCGGCTCTTCTCATTTTCGCCGGAAAGTTGCTCTGTTTTCTCTGGTGATCGCCGCACATTCGCAGCAAATTCAGCTGTGATACAGCTTCCGTTATGGTTTGACCCGTATCATAACGCTCCGTTTTTATTGGAGGTGTTATGTCCCTGAACTCAATCTGGCGTATCGCGAGTTCCAGTCGCGTTCTATTTGGTACTTTGTTGCTGGTGGTGGCCTCAGCCTGCCATGCCAGTGATGACCAGTTCACCCTTGGCCGCACTATTTTGCTGGGGATCGGTGATCATGGTGCCAATATTCCCATGGTTGCTTGTCGTCAGACCAAATATATCAAGGTGAAGGCGGAGCGCGATTTGACGCTGGATCGGATCGTGGTGACATATGGTAGCAATCGTACCAAGACCATCAAATTTGATCGCAATATGCGCGCTGATAAAGAGACTGAATGGAAATCCCTCGGCTCGAGAGTCTGTGTAAAACGGCTTGAAGTGTACGGTAATGCAGAGGGGAGCAAGGCGGGCGTCAAAGTATTTGGCCGTAAATAATCGGGCTACGATCTTTTTTTAAATAATGGCGAGCCGTGGCTCGCCATTATTTTTATGGCCAGGTTAGCTATTTTTTCGGTCGAAATGGCTTGATGACGGCTTCATCGCACTCGAGGTAAGGCCCCTCCATCAAATCGATGCAGTAGGGGATGGCGGGGAAGACGGCATCCAGACACTCGCGGATCGATTTGGGTTTACCCGGCAGATTGACGATCAGGGTGTCATCGCGCAGTCCGGCAGTCTGGCGCGACAAAATGGCGGTCGGCACAAACTTGAGGGATTCGGCCCGCATCAGCTCGCCAAAGCCCGGCATCATGCGATCACACACTGCCTCGGTCGCTTCCGGCGTGACATCCCGCTTGGCCGGGCCGGTGCCGCCGGTGGTGACGATGAGGCAGCACTGCTCTTCATCCGCCAGCCGGATCAGGGTCGCTTCAATCTGATCCTGCTCATCGGGGATCACCTGATAGACGGGTTCCCACTCCGAGGTCAGATAGGCGTTCAGGGTGTCGATGATGGCTTTGCCAGAGAGATCTTCATAGATGCCCGCACTGGCGCGATCACTGACGGTGACGATACCGATTTTTGCCTTGCTCATGGTCTGCTCTTGGATGAACGATAAAGTGGCAATTAAAATAACATAATCAGTGAGATATGTTAAATCATCAAGAAATGTGGCCGAGTGGAACGGGGGGAATAAAGTGTCGAATGAAGCGAAGTAAAGTCACACTGGTTTTTATTTGAAGTAAAAAACATAAACTTACAGCCAAAAGCGTATAAGTATTTTTGAACGCTCAAACTTAAAATAATTGCTTGTTCCTAAACACAATTAAATTTTATAAGCACTCTTTTCTGTTCACCCCGGAACCTGTTGATGGAATCCTTTTTATATTGGTCGTATATACACTGTTATATAGCTGGATCGCTATGGCACCGATGTGAGAAGCCAGCAAACATTGCCGGGGAGGGCGTATGGAGTTGCCTGATTTTGATACCTTGAAAGAGCTGGCTACAACTGAGCCTGCCCGATTGGATGCGATTCTGGAGCAGCAGATAGATCAGTTGATGACTCGGGCAAGTCCTGATCAGCAGCGCCGTCTGCGTGGCTTGCAATTCAAGATTGATGGCCAGCGTCGGTTGGCGAAAAACAACCTCGATAGTTGTATCCGGATCGCCAACATGATGCGGGAATCCTTTTATGTGATGCGTAGTGAAATGCTCCAGTTCAGTGAGCAGGAGGAGTTACCAGCTGAAAGCGATAGCAGTGGTAAAATAATCTGTCTGGCTGACTATCGATGTGGTAAATAATCTGCCGCAACGCTTCTTTTTGATATTTTTACTGAATATGGGAAACCAATATAAATAGCTATTTATGATATACCGATTGTTATGGTTTTTAATGTTAGTGGTAATGTATTTGTAATGTGGCCTCTTTTTTCCTTCTTGTAATAACTGGTAGACCAGGTTGTGATAGGGGTGGATGAATAACAACAAAAGTTAGGCTAATATGGCCGACACTTTTATTGCTACGACTCGAAGGGATTATGAGAAGTATCACACCAAGACGGGTGTTGTCGCGGGAGCAACAGACAGAGATCACCCGCATTATCGTCAAGGTGGGTCAGATGTTGGCCCAGTTCGGGGCGGAGAGCCGGATCATCGAGCAGACCACGGTGCGCCTTGGCATGGCGCTGGGGCTGGAGAGTGTCGAAATGGCCATCTCTTCCAGTGCCATCGTGCTCACCAGTCTCTATCAGGGCGGCTGCGTCACCACCACCCGGCGGGTGCGCGAGCACGGCATCAACATGCAGGTGGTGTGCGAAATTCAGCGCATCTGCATCATGGCGGAGAAAGAGCTGATCGGTGCTCGTGAAGTGCGCCAGCGCCTCGAAGCTATCGTCCCCTTCCACTATCACCCCTGGCTGGTGGTGCCCATGGTGGGGCTCTCTTGCGGCGCCTTCAGCCTGTTGTTTGGCGGTGATTGGCCTATCTTCCTGGTGACCTGCTTTTCGTCTGCCGTGGCGATGCGGGTGCGCCAGTTGATCGCTCGTCATCACCACAGCCCACTTATCAACTTTGCCGTAACCGGTTTTATCGCCACCCTGCTCTCCTCCAGTGCAACCTTCTTCGGCTGGGGGGCGCAGCCTTATCTCGCCATGGCGGCGAGTGTCTTGCTGCTGGTGCCGGGCTTTCCGCTGATCAACGCGGTCTCCGACATGGTGAAGGGCTACTTCAACATGGGGCTGGCCCGCTGGGGCTCGGCGACCCTGCTGACCATCAGTGCTGCGATCGGCATTATTCTTGCCATGTCGCTGACCGGGATTTGGGGGTGGAAGGTATGACGGATCTGCTCTGGTTATTGGCCAAGGATGCCTTCTGGTCATCTATCCCCGCAGTGGGCTTTGCCATGCTGTTCAACGTGCCGCCGCGGATGCTGAAATATTGCGCCATGGGCGGGGCGTTGGCCCACAGCCTGCGCACCCTGCTGATCCACTACGGTATGCCCATCGAGTGGGCGACCCTGGCGGCGGCGACCACGGTCGGTTTTGTCTGCGTCTACTGGTCCCAACGTCTGCTGGCGCCGCGTCCGGTGTTCAGTGTGGCTTCGATCATACCGATGATCCCCGGCAGCTATGCCTTCAAAACCATGATTGCGGTGGTGGAACTCAATATCTCCGGGGTGACCATGGAGTTGATGCAGAGCGCGGTGGAGAACGGCCTCAAGGCGCTCTTTATCGTCGGCGCCCTTAGTTTCGGTTTGGCGATCCCGTCTCTGGTCGTGTACCGTAACCGCCCCATAATCTGACAGACGGTGAGAGCCCCAATGAAGATCTCCATGATTGCCGCCATGGCCCACGACCGGGTGATCGGCAAGGACAACCAGATGCCCTGGCATCTGCCTGCTGACCTGGCTCACTTCAAACGGGTGACCCTCGGCAAACCGGTGTTGATGGGGCGCAAGACCTTCGAATCCATTGGTCGACCGCTGCCCGGACGACGCAATCTGGTGATCAGCCGCAACCCCGGCTATCAGGCCGAGGGCATCGAAGTGGTAGGCTCCGTCGAGGCGGCGTTGGCCCTGCTGGCGAGCAGTGCGGTGGCGGAGTTGATGGTGATCGGCGGCGGTCATCTCTATGCCGAGATGTTGCCGAGTGCGGATTGCCTCTACCTGACCCGCATCGATCTGGCGGTAGAGGGGGATACCCGCTTCCCCGCCTTTGACGATGGTCAGTGGCAGCGCATCGACAGCGAGAGCCACCCTGCCGATGAGAAGAACCTGCACCCCTACAGTTTCGAGACCTGGCAGCGACGCTGACCCATTGTGATGCGCTAACTGATAGCCAGTAAAAAGCCCCTTGTGTTGCACAAGGGGCTTTTTTCGCACTGGCGGTTTGCCAGAAGCAACCTGTCCAGCAGGTCGATTATCCAAGGTGGCCGTTGCGATCTAAGCGAGGCGTTTGATCTCTGCTTCAGCCTCTCTTCTTGTCTGCCAATTGCTCCCCATTCTGACAATTAGATATTTAGAGTTGTAATCATTTGTTGGTGAAAACTATCAGAGTGGAATGCCCCTATCCAACAGGCGCTTATCTGGCTGATTTGGCTGTTTTTTTTGATTATTTTTAAATGGTTTTCACAACATTTTCTCGCTAACTGTTGCGGTTATTATGGATAAAACCTGGCCATGTCTGTTTTTAATTGCTTTGAATAATGATTTAAAATCAAGTGCTTATCGATTGATTTGTTTTGCGGGACTCTTGTGGTTCTTTTGTTTTGACTGTTAATTGCTTAGTGTAGAAATCAATTGGTTCGCGTTCGGCAGGTTAATTACCAAGATGTCGACCATGAAAAAAGGACAGTATGACAGTCAAACTCGAAGTCAAATCACTCTATAAAATCTTCGGAGAACATCCGGAAAAAGTGTTCAAATTGCTGGCGAAGGGGCACGACCGCTCCAGCATTCTGCAGAAAACCGGACAGACTCTGGGTGTGCAGGGGGTCGATCTGGCCATTCACGAAGGGGAGATCTTCGTGGTGATGGGCTTGTCCGGTTCGGGCAAATCGACGCTGGTGCGGCTCTTCAACCGCCTTATCGAACCGACCCGTGGTCAGGTGCTGATCGACGGTGAGGATATTGCCGCCATGTCGGAGAGCGAACTGCGTCAGGTGCGGCGCAAGAAGATCAGCATGGTGTTTCAATCCTTTGCCCTGATGCCGCACCTGAGCGTGCTGGAAAACACCGCCTTCGGGCTGGAGCTGGCCGGTGTGCCGCTTCTCGAGCGCCAGGAAAGTGCCCGTCAGGCACTCAATCAAGTGGGTCTTGGCCAGTGGATCGAGGCCTTCCCCGATGCCCTCTCCGGTGGCATGAAGCAACGGGTCGGACTGGCCCGTGCGCTTGCCAATGACCCCGATATCCTGCTGATGGACGAGGCCTTCTCCGCGCTGGATCCGCTGATCCGCACCGAGATGCAGGACGAGCTGCTCAAGCTGCAGGCCAGCCATCAGCGCACCATAGTGTTTATCTCCCACGATCTGGATGAGGCGATGCGGATCGGCGATCGCATCGCCATCATGCAGGATGGTCAGGTGGTGCAGGTCGGTACCCCCG
Organism: Aeromonas sp. CU5; assembly: GCF_002586745.1. Lineage (NCBI taxonomy): Bacteria > Pseudomonadati > Pseudomonadota > Gammaproteobacteria > Aeromonadales > Aeromonadaceae > Aeromonas > Aeromonas sp. CU5. Next base: position 2,880,142 of record NZ_CP023817.1, on the reverse strand, counting down.
ACGAGATCCTGAGCCAGCCCGCCAACGACTATGTGCGCGCCTTCTTCCGCGGGGTGGATCTCGCCAATGTCTTCAGCGCCCGCGATATTGTCAGTCGCAAGCAGATGCCGCTTATCAAGAAACACACCACCGACGGGCCGGGCAACGCCCTGCGTCAGCTCAAGGAGCTGGAGCGGGAATTTGGCTACGTGGTGGATCGCAGTCGCCGTTTCATCGGCGTCGTCTCGGTCGAGTCGCTCAGCGAGGCCGTTCGTGGCAAGGGGAGTCTGGAGCAGGCGTTGCTGGCGGATATCCAGCCGATCCTGGCCGACACCTCTCTCAATGAACTGATCAGTCAGGTGGCAGCTGCACCCTGTCAGGTGCCCGTGGTCGAGGAGGATGGCACTTATCTGGGGCTTATCTCCAAGGCCAATCTGCTCAACACCCTGGACAGGAGTACCCCGGTATGAAGCTGAACAATCCCCACGCATTGCTAATCGGCTTGCTGGCGCTTCTGCTGCTGGCGAGCCCCTCCCTGCGGGCTGATGAAGCGGATGCTGACCCTTGGGGTGCAGCGACCACCACGGTTGCCGCCGATCCCTGGGGCAGTACCGCCACCGAGGCGGCCGACTGGCAAAACCAGATTGCTGCCGTGGATACCCCGGCCGCCGTCAACTGGCTGGATCCCTTCCAGCAGGCGCTGCTGCCGCTGGACCGCTGGGTCGAGGGGGGCATCGGCTGGCTGGTGGAGAACCTGCGCCCGCTGTTCCAGCTGATCCGTGCGCCGGTGGAGGTGACCCTCAACGCCATGACCCATCTGCTGCAGACGGTGCCATCCATCCTGATGATCGGGCTGTTGACCCTGATCGCCTGGCAGCTGGTCAATGGCCGGATGGCGCTTGGTACCCTCGCCGCACTGGTCGGGATCGGGCTGATCGGGGCCTGGTCCGATGCCATGGTGACCCTGTCGCTGGTGCTGACCTCTCTCGTCTTCTGCATTCTGATCGGTTTGCCGGTGGGCATTTTGCTGGCCCGCAGTGAACGGCTCTCCCACTGGACCCGGCCGCTGCTGGATGCGATGCAAACCACTCCGGCCTTCGTCTACCTGATTCCCATCGTCATGCTGTTTGGCATCGGCAACGTCCCCGGTGTGGTGGTGACCGTGATTTTCGCCCTGCCGCCGATGATCCGCCTCACCATGCTGGGGATAAGACAGGTGCCTGTGGATCTGGTGGAGGCCGCTCACTCCTTTGGCGCCAGCCCCTCCCAGCTGTTGTTCAAGGTGCAGTTGCCACTCGCCATGCCCACCATCATGGCCGGGGTCAACCAGACCCTGATGCTGGCGCTCTCCATGGTGGTGATCGCCTCGATGATCGCGGTCGGTGGCTTGGGTCAGATGGTGCTGCGTGGCATCGGGCGTCTCGATATGGGGCTCGCCTCCATTGGCGGCCTCGGCATCGTACTGCTGGCCATCGTGCTCGACCGTTTGACCCAGGCGATGGGCCAACCGGATCGCAACCGGGTTGGCCGTTGGTATCAGCGTGGTCCCGCTTCCTTGCTGCTGCGCCTCACTGGCCGCAGCAAATCCATCGATTACAAAGGAGTAAATGGATGAACCTCATCACCACAACGCGCACTCGTCATTGCTTGCTGTTGAGCACCATGTTGTTGAGCTCCTTGCTGCTGAGTCCGCTTGCCATCGCCAGCACTGAACGGCCGGGGGAGGGGGTCCGCGTTCAACCCTTGCAGAGCTCCCTGCCGGAAGAGACCTTCCAGACCCTGCTGGTCAGCAAGCTGATGGGACGCCTCGGCTACTATGTCCAGCCGGTGCAGGAGGTGGATTACAATGTGGCCTATGCCTCGGTGGCGCAGGGGGATGGCACCTTCCTCACCTTTAACTGGATCCCGCTGCAGGACAACAAGTACCAGCATGCGGGGGGAGACAAGGTGTTCTTCCGTCAGGGCACCTATGCATCGGGTGCCGCTCAGGGCTATCTCATCGACAAGCAGACCGCGACCCGATATGGCATCACCAATCTGGGTCAGCTCAAGGATCCCAAGCTGGCGGCGTTGTTTGACGGCGATGGGGATGGCAAGGCCGATCTGGTGGGCTGCAACCCGGGCTGGGGCTGCGAAGAGGCGATCAACCATCATCTGGATGAGTTCGGGCTGACCTCCACCATTACCCACAAGCAGGGCAACTATGCGGCGCTGATCGCCGATACCCGTGCCCGTCTCCAGAGCGGCAAGCCGGTGCTCTACTACACCTGGACCCCCTACTGGCTCAGCAGCGAGCTGGTGCCGGGGCGGGATGTGGTGTGGCTTGAGGTGCCTGCTGGCGCCAAAGATGCCGACAGTACCCGCCTGCCCAACGGTAAGAACTACGGCTTTGCCGTCAACACCATACACATCGTGGCCAACAAGGCATTCACCGATGCCAACCCGGCGGCTGCCAAGTTGTTTTCCATCGTCAAGCTGCCGCTGAATGACATCAACATCCAGAATGGGCTGATGAACAAGGGCCAGAACACCCAGGCGGATATCGAGCGCCATGTGATGGCCTGGCTCAAAGGGCACGAAGCTCAGGTCAACGACTGGTTGACTCAGGCGCAGGTTGCCGCCGAGCAGGCCAACGTGGCTGGTTAAGCCTCTTTGCTCATTGGTCATGTTGTGAGGGATGCAAACTAGCCCAAGCAAAACGCCCGGCAGTTGCTGGGCGTTCTTTATGGTCAGGATCCGGCCTTACAAGCGGGCTCAGATGCCGGAGCCGCTCTGCTCGCCATGCTCTTTGCCACCCTCCTCGTGCAAGCCGCACTCGCGCTTGAGGCCGAAGAAGCGGGTCTGCTCCTCGCTCATGCCCGGCTCCCACTTGGTGGTGGTGTGCACATCGCCGACTGACAGATAGCCTTGCTCCCACAACGGATGGTAGGGGAGGTCGAACTCCTTGAAGTAGTAGAAGACGTCCTTGTTGCTCCAGTCGATCACCGGCAGGAACTTGAAGCGGCCGCGTTGGATGCCCAGCACCGGCAGCTTGCCGCGGCTGCCGGACTGCTCCCGGCGCAGGCCGGAGAACCAGGTCTGTGCCCCCAGCTCACGCAGGGCGCGGTCCATCGGCTCCACCTTGTTGAGCTGGTTGTAGCGGGAGATCCCCTCCCCCCCCTGCTCCCACAAGAGGCCAAATCGTGCCTCCTGCCAGGCCGGACTGAGTTCGGCCCGATAGATCTTGAGGTTGAGCGCGAGGCGCTCGGTCATTTCATCGATAAAGCGGTAGGTCTCCGGGAACAGATAACCGGTATCGGTCAGCACCACCGGCACGTCGGCCCGCTCGCGGCTCACCAGATGGAGCATCAGCGCCGCCTGAATGCCGAAACTGGAGGAGAGCACATGCTCCCCCGGCAGATTGGCCAGCGCCCAGCGCACCCGCTCGGGGGCGCTCATGGCGTCCAGCGCCCGGTTGAGGGGCGCCAGTGCCTCGCTCTGCTCGTCCCGGCTCAGGGAGAGCAGGGCGGAGAGGTCGAGCCTGCCATCGGCGGTCAGTGTCAGCCGCCCGCCATCAGTCAGTTCAGGCTGCATAGAAATCCCTCGCGGAGTCGATGACGGGGGCCACTACCCCTGCGCGGATCACGAAGTCGCCAAAGCACTCGTTCCCGTCGCGCTCCTTGGCCCAGCGGCCGATAAGGCTATCCAGCTCGGCCAGGATCTGCGGCTCGGTGATGTTCTCCTGATAGAGGCGCGGGATGCGGGTCCCCTCCAGGTTGCCACCCAGATGCAGGTTGTAGCGGCCCGGTGCCTTGCCCACCAGACCCACTTCGGCCAGCATGGCGCGGCCGCAGCCGTTGGGGCAGCCGGTGACCCGGAAGATGATGGCGTCATTCGCCAGCCCGTGCTTGGTTAGCAAGCCCTCGATGTCGGTGACAAACGCCGGCAGCATACGCTCGGCCTCAGCCATCGCCAGCGGGCAGGTGGGCAGGGCCACGCAGGCCATGGACTGCTTGCGTTGCTCGCTCACGCCGTCATCCAGCAGGCCATACTGGCGCGCGAGTGCTTCGATGCGCGCCTTCTCGCCAACGGAGACACCGGCGATGATCAGGTTCTGGTTGGCGGTCAGGCGAAAATCCCCCTGATGCACCTTGGCGATTTCCAGCATGCCGGTCTTGAGCGGCTTGCCCGGGAAGTCCAGCAGGCGGCCGTTCTCGATGAAGAGGGTCAGGTGGTGTTTGCCATCGATCCCTTCGACCCAGCCGAAGCGATCGCCACGGCTGGTGAACGCGTAGGGGCGCACCTCGCCAAATTTGATGCCGGCGCGGTTCTCCACCTCGGCCTTGAATGCCTCGACACCGACCCGTTCGAGCGTGTACTTGGTCTTGGCGTTCTTGCGGTTGACCCGGTTGCCCCAGTCGCGCTGGGTGCTGACCACGGCGGCCGCCACGTCCAGCACGTGGGAGAGCGGAATAAAGCCAAAGTCGCTCGCCTTGCGCGGGTAGGTACTGGTGTCGCCGTGGGTCATGGCCAGACCACCGCCCACCAGCACGTTGAAGCCCACCAGCTTGCCGTCTTCGGCAATGGCCACGAAGTTGAGGTCGTTGGCATGCACGTCTATGTCGTTGTGGGGCGGGATCACCACAGTCGTCTTGAATTTGCGCGGCAGGTAGTTGGAGCCCAGGATAGGCTCCTCGTCCCCCCCCAGCTTCTCGCCATCCAGCCAGATCTCAACGTAGGCGCGGGTCTTGGGCAGCAGGTGTTCGGAGATCTGCTTGGCCCATTCGTAGGCCTCTTGGTGCAGCGCTGACTCCACCGGGTTGCTGGTGCAGAGCACGTTGCGGTTCACGTCGCCAGCGGTGGCGATGGAATCTATGCCCGTGCTGTTGAGGGTCTGGTGCATCAGCTTGATGTCGCGCTTCAATACCCCGTGAAACTGGAAGGTCTGGCGGGTAGTGAGGCGGATGCTGCCATACAGGCTGTGCTCCTCGGCGAACTTGTCGATCACCTGCCATTGGGCCGGGGTGATGATGCCGCCCGGCAGACGGGCGCGCAGCATGACGTTGTGCAGGGGCTCCAGCTTCTGGGCGGTACGCTCCGGGCGTATGTCTCTGTCATCCTGCTGATACATGCCGTGGAAGCGGATCAGCTGGAAGTTGTCGCCGTTGAAGCCACCGGTGAGCGGGTCTTGCAGATCCTGCGCTATGGTGCCGCGCAGGAAGTTGCTCTCGCGCTTGAGGCGTTCGTTGTCGGCCAGCGGTCCCTCCACTGGCCCCGGAATTGTTTGCTTGCTCATCAATAGACATCCCTTTGATAACGTTTGGCACGACGCAATTCGCTCAAATACTCTTCTGCTTCCTCACGGCTCTTGTGACCGTGTTCGGCAATCACATCCAGCAGGGCCTCCTGCACATCCTTGGCCATCTTGTTGGCGTCACCACACACATAGAAGTGAGCGCCTGCTTCCAGCCACTGGTAGAGCTCCAGGCCCGCTTCGCGCAACCTGTCCTGCACATAAATCTTGTTGGCCTGATCCCGGCTGAAGGCCAGCGAGATCTTCGACAGCAGGCCCGATTTCACATAGCGCTGCCACTCCACCTGATAGAGGAAGTCCTGGGTGAAGTGGGGGTTGCCGAAGAAGAGCCAGTTCTTGCCCGAGGCATCCTGGGCCTCACGCTCTTGCATAAAGGCGCGGAAGGGGGCGATGCCGGTGCCCGGTCCCACCATGATGACGGGGGTATCGGGATTGGCCGGCAGGCGGAAGTTGTCGTTGTGCTCCACGAACACCCGCACCTCGGCATCCTCAATCAGCCGGTCGGCCAGATAGGAGGAGGCGGCGCCACTGCGCACGGTGCCATCTTCTTGCGGGTAACGCACCACGCCAACGGTAAGATGCACCTCCTCTTCCACTTCGCTCTGGGCGGAGGCGATGGAGTAGAGGCGTGGGGTGAGGGGGCGCAGCAGGCCGACCAGCTGCTCGGCAGTGAGTGCGGTCGGGAAGCGTTTCAGCACATCCACCACCTGGGCAGAGGCGACCAGGGCATTGACCTGAGCCTTGTCACCGGCCAGGTCTTTCAGCGCTGCGCTACCCGAGATCTCTGCCAATCCCGTGATAAAGCCGCCGTGCAACCGGGTCAGTTCCAGATTGCGGGTGAGCACCTCGCGCAGGCTGCCATGGGCGGTCGCCTCGTCACCGCTCAGCCCGGCCAAGGCCAGCACTTCCCCCACCAGATCGGCGTCGTTGTCGAACCAGACGCCGAGGGCGTCCCCCGGCTGATAGGTGATGCCGGACGCCTCCAGGCTGATCTCGATATGGCGGATATCCTTGGTGGAATCCCGGCCGGTGATCTTCTGGTTCACCGACAGGCGGGCCGGGAAGGGATTTGCCTTGTCGTACTGGCTGTGGCCGACAGCCGCTTGCACTGCCCCCGCCACGCTGCTGGTGGCAACCCCGGCAGAAAGCGTGGCGGCAATGGCATTGACCGCCTGCTCGCCCCAGGCCTTGGCTGCATCCTGATAGTCCACATCCAGGCTGGCAAGCTCATGCACGCGATCGGCACCCGCCTTGGTCAGCAGGCTGTCAAAGTCCTGACCTGTCTGGCAGAAAAATTCGTATGAGCTGTCACCCAGCCCCAGCACGGCGAACTTGAGCCCCTCGAGTTTACCGACCTTGCCCTTCTTGAGCTGCTCGAACAGATCGACCGCGCTCTCCGGTGGTTCACCCTCCCCGTAAGTGCTCACTACCACCAGCAGATGGGTCTCTTTCTTGAGCTGCTTGGGTTTGTAGTCCGCCATGGAGGTGAGGGTCACCGGCAGGCCGCGTGCCTCGGCCTGCGCCTTGATGGCACTGGCCACGCCCTTGGCGTTGCCTGTCTGGGATCCGTAGAGAATGGTCAGGTTGCCGCCGGGCGCCGCCAGCGCACCGCTGGCCGCAGCAGGCTGGCTGCCGGATTGGGAGAGACCGTAGAGATAGCCGCTCACCCAGACCAGTTGCTGGGTATTGAGGGTCGAGAGCGCCTGGTTCAGCTGACGTTGTTGTTCATCAGAGAGGGGGGCTAGGTTGGTCAGAGAATCCTTCAATTGCATCACACTCGTCTTCCATGGTCTGATTTTTGGTCAGGTTAAGGGGTGTGATGGATAACAACAAAGAATAAAAATGTCTTTTTTATTCTATTAGTGCATTAAAAACGTGCCTGACGGGCTCCTGGGCCCGTTCGGGCAGGGCCCGGTTTCATGGTATAAACGGCGAAGAATGAGCCCGGTCGTGGCACCACAGGAAAAGCGAATGTCGATTATCAGACTGTTTCATGTCAATGCCTTCAGCCGACAGCCCTTTGGCGGCAACCCGGCCGTGGTGGTACTGGGGCCGGCCCAGTCCGATGCGCGGCTGCAGGCCATGGCGGCCGAGTTCAACCTGTCGGAGACCGCCTTCCTCAGTCCCTTGGGGGCGGCGCACTATCGGCTGCGCTGGTTTACCCCCAAGGTAGAGGTGGATCTCTGTGGTCACGGCACCCTGGCGGCCGCCCATGTGCTGTGGCAGACGGGGGCTGTGGCACCGCAGGAGGTCATCCGCTTCGAGACCCGCAGCGGGGAACTGCTGGCCAGGCGCGAGGGGGAGTGGATTCGGCTCGACTTCCCGCGCATTCCGCTCACGCCTCTGGCGATGGATCCGGCCTATGGGGCGGCGGTTGGTTGTACACCCGTGCAGACCCTGGCCGCCGGCGCCAAGTTTCTGCTGGAGCTGGCAAGCGAGGAGGAAGTCCGCGCGCTCACCCCCGATTTTCACGCCCTGGGCGCCCTGCCCGGTCGCGGCCTGATAGTGACGGCCCCTTCCAGCCGCGGGGATGATGACTTCGTCTCTCGCTACTTCGCCCCCTGGGTCGGGGTGGATGAGGATCCCGTCACCGGCTCCAACCACTGTGCCCTGACGCCCTTCTGGGCTGAACGGCTCGGCAGGAAGCAGTTGCGGGCCCGTCAGGTTTCATCCAGAGGGGGGGAGCTCAAGCTGGAGCTGCGGGGTGAGCGAGTATTGATGGCGGGTCAGGGGTTGACCCTGTGGCAGGGGGAGTGGTTGCTGCCTCTCGCCAAATAACACGACATGTGACACATGCCATAAAAAAAGGCTATGTCCCAATTACGTGTTGCATGGGGTGCCCCAGCGCCTCATGCAGACACGCTTTGATATTCACTCCCTTCCCGTAACGCTCCAGCATCCTGCGCCAACCCAGATAATTCCTCAGGTAGTGAGTCGCCACGCCATGAAAGCGCACCATCCATTCTTTCAATCGATGGTGATATCCGTTTACATGTTGAATGTGGAATGCTCCTACTACCCGCTCACCCTGACGATTGCGCACCACCTTATGGGTCACGCCCTGCTCTTTGCTGAAACTGGCATATACGCCCGCACCATCGCTACACAGCACTGCATCCGGCGAGACCAGGGGCTTCAAGACCGCGATAACTGTTTCGGCATTCATCTTTTCCAACTGAAAATCTGCATGGTGACCAGCACGGTCCTGCACCACCATCACAGGGATGTAATCGGGCCCGGTTCCCCGGGTTCGCCCTTTACCTCCTCGACACCGAGCCAGACGAGGTAATCCCCGCTGCCCCTTGAACGACTCGAGGAAGAAGGTCTCGTCGACCTCAACGATGCCCTCTTCCCGTGTGGCTTGATGGGCGGCCATCGCACGCAAGAAGCGGTGGCGCCAGAGGAAAGCGGTGTTCTTGCTGACCCCGCAACGCAGAGCTGCCCGGCGGACAGTGAGTCCTTCAATGAGGGCTTGCGCGTAGTCTTCCCAGCACTGCGTTTTACGTAATCTGGCCAAGGGGGTCTTGGTCAGCACGGTACTGGTGCGTAGACACAGTTTGCAACGATAGCGACGTAGTCCGCGACTCCATCCCCATGGTGCCAGCTGATTGGCATCGGCCTGACAATGTGGGCAACCGCTGCATGCAGGTAGCTGGGTATTGAGTGAGGTAATGGTGTGGGGCGCCATGAGCTCCTGCCGGGCAACACGGCGTTGGCGCAGGGTAAGCTGTGGAAAGAGAGACAACAGGTGTTGAAAGGCTGGGGTATCCATGATGGTAGACCTCAAGGTAATGACCTACTTCAAGCTTAGCCTTTCAACACATAATTGGGACAGAGCCTAAAAAAACGCCCCGCAGTTGCGGGGCGATTTATTGGCTATCACGCTCGGGATTGACCCAAGGGATGTAGCTGGCTTCTGTGGGCCTTATTTCTGCGGATCTTACTTTTGTGGACGTAAGGCCGGGAACAGAATGACGTCACGGATGGTATGGCTGTTGGTGAACAGCATCACCAGACGGTCGATACCGATACCCTGACCGGCAGTCGGCGGCAGGCCGTGTTCCAGCGCGGTGACGAAGTCGGCGTCGTAGAACATGGCTTCGTCGTCGCCTGCTTCTTTCTGATCAACCTGATCCTGGAAGCGCTTGGCCTGGTCTTCTGCATCGTTCAGCTCGGAGAAGCCGTTGGCCAGCTCGCGGCCACCGATGAAGAATTCGAAGCGGTCGGTCACGTCCGGGTTCACGTCGTTGCGGCGAGCCAGCGGAGAAACGGCTGCCGGGTACTCGGTGATGAAGGTCGGTTGCAGCAGCATGTGCTCCACGGTCTCTTCGAAGATCGCGGTGATCACGTGGCCCAACTCCCAGCCCTTCATCAGCTCGATGTGCAGGCGCTTGGCAACGGCCTTGGCGCTCTCCAGGGTAGCCAGATCCTCCAGAGTTACATCCGCGTTGAACTTCAGGATGGACTCGACCATGGTGAGGCGCTGGAACGGTTGACCGAAATCGATGGTCAGACCCTCTTCGCCCTCTTTGGCGTAACGGATCTGGGTGTCGCCCAGAATGTCCTGCGCCAGGGTGCGCAGCAGATCTTCGGTCAGGTCCATCAGATCGATGTAGTCGGCGTACGCCATGTAGAACTCGATCATGGTGAACTCGGGGTTGTGACGCACCGAGATACCTTCGTTACGGAAGTTACGGTTGATCTCGTACACGCGCTCGAAACCACCGACCACCAGACGCTTCAGGTAAAGCTCCGGGGCGATACGCAGGTACATGTCGATGTCCAGCGCATTGTGGTGAGTGACGAACGGACGGGCGGAGGCACCACCCGGGATGACTTGCATCATCGGGGTTTCCACTTCCATGAACTGCTTGTCGTTGAAGAACTTGCGGATCCCGGCAACCACTTTGGTGCGGATCACGAAGGTCTTGCGGGACTCTTCGTTGGCAATCAGATCCAGATAACGCTGGCGGCAGCGCGCTTCCTGGTCGGTCAGGCCTTTGTGCTTCTCGGGCAGCGGGCGCAGCGCTTTGGTCAGCAGGCGGATATCGGAAACGTGAACGGAGAGCTCACCGGTCTGGGTCTTGAACAGGGTACCTTCGACACCGACGATGTCACCCAGATCCCACTTCTTGAACTGCTCGTTGTAGAAACCTTCCGGCAGGTCGTCACGGGTGACGTAGACCTGGATCTTGCCGGCCATGTCCTGCAGGGTGGCGAAAGAAGCCTTGCCCATGATCCGGCGGGTCATGATGCGACCGGCAATCTTCACCCGTTTACCCAGGCTCGTCAGCTCCTCGGCGTTTTTATCGTCAAACTCGGCATGGAGTTCGCCAGAGAGGCTGTCACGACGAAAATCGTTGGGGAAAGGATTACCCTGGGCGCGCAGGGCGGCCAGTTTGGAACGACGCTCGGTCATCTCGTTGTTGAATTCGAGTGCTTGGTCGACTACCGGAGTAGTGGTTTGTTCAGACATGGTGATTCCTGCTTGTTTACAGACCTGATTTCAGGCTGGCTTCGATAAACTTGTCCAAGTCACCGTCGAGTACCGCTTGGGTATTACGGGTTTCGACGCCGGTGCGCAAATCCTTGATACGGGAGTCATCCAGCACATAGGAACGGATCTGGCTGCCCCAACCGATATCAGACTTGGTCTCTTCCAGGGCTTGTTTCTCGGCATTCTGCTTCTGAATTTCCAGCTCGTAGAGCTTGGCTTTCAGCTGCTTCATACACTGGTCTTTGTTTTTGTGCTGGGAACGGTCGTTCTGGCACTGCACGACGGTATTGGTCGGCACGTGGGTAATACGCACGGCGGACTCGGTACGGTTAACGTGCTGACCACCGGCACCGGAGGCGCGATAAACGTCAATGCGCAGGTCTGCCGGGTTGATCTCGATATCGATATCATCATCGATCTCGGGATAGACGAACACGGAGCAGAACGAGGTGTGACGACGGCCGCCAGAATCGAACGGAGACTTGCGAACCAGACGGTGAACGCCGGTTTCAGTACGCAGCCAGCCGAACGCATATTCGCCGGTGAATTTGATGGTGGCGGACTTGATGCCGGCCACGTCGCCGTCTGACAGTTCAATCAGCTCAGGCTTGTAACCGTGGGCATCGCCCCAGCGCAGGAACATGCGCAGTACCATGTTGGCCCAATCCTGAGCTTCGGTACCACCGGATCCGGACTGGATATCGATATAGCAATCAGAGCCGTCGTGCTGACCGGAGAACATGCGGCGGAACTCGAGATCTACCAGCTTGGTTTCCAGCTGTTCGGCTTCGGCGATGGCTTCGTTGAAGGTATCTTCATCTTCCCCTTCGACGGCCAGGCTCACCAGCATCTCGACGTCATCCACGCCCTGGGTCAGTGTGTCGATGGTGCTGACCACGTTTTCCAGGGTAACGCGCTCTTTGCCCAGTGCCTGTGCACGTTCGGGCTCATTCCAGACGTCCGGCTGTTCCAGCTCGGCGTTGACCTCTTCTAGACGCTCTTTCTTGGCATCATAGTCAAAGGTACCCCCTAAGAAGCTCAGTCCGTTCAGACAGCTCCTTAAGTTTATTTAATACGGGATTAACTTCGAACATCGTGAAAACTCTCAGGGTCGATGTGACTTAAAAACAGGATATTCTAGCCAATTGTGGAAGGAATAAACAGGGTTGCCTGAGCTTGTGCGGTTTGTGCCGTTAATTTCTGGTGCATTTTTCTGCAGCTCGACAGAAAATATCGCCCGCCGACCCATTTTCAGGTTCAGTTGTTACCTGCCGGGTCGCTAATGACTACGTAGTGTTGTGCACCTTTAGGGATAAACCCGCTCCTCATCTATATAAGAAGAAATTATGATGAACAATCTCTCACTCAAGCAGAAGATACTGTTGTCAGTGGTGATCGCCCTGTCGTTGGTGATCTCGTTACTCTCTTGGCAGAGCTATAGCAGCCAGAAGGCACTGCTGCTGCAAGGCAGCCAGGAGCAAGTCCAGCGCTTGGGTAGCCAGCAGGCCGCCAGTGTCAGTGACTGGCTCTCTGCCCGTCGTGACGCCATTCAGGCGCTCGGCAACAAGACCAGTGGCGAGCCCCTCAATGCCCTGCAACAGGCCCAGGTTTCTGGCCGTTTCCAGCTCACCTACTTCGGTGAGGGCAGTGGCAAAATGAATGACTCCGACACCTCTATCAACCGTGACGGTTATGATCCCCGCTCCCGTGGCTGGTATCAGGAGGCGATGGGCAAGGGCGGCCTGATCGTCACCAAACCCTATCTCGATGTGGCCTACAACATCATGGTGGTGACTCTTGCCCAGCCCGCTCAGGGCGGCGTGGTCGGTGGTGACCTCTCCATTGCGTCTCTGGTAGATGACGTGACCAAGATGAAGCTGCCTGCTGATGGTTTTGCCATCATGATGCACAAGGATGGCACCGTCATTGCCTATAAAGATGCGGCCAAGGCGATGAAACCGGCGACCGAGATCGACAACGATCTGACCAATGCGCTGATCGAGCAGAGTAAGTCGAGCCAGGATCTGGTACCGGCTTACTTCGACAGCGAAGGCCGCGACAAGCTGCTGTGGGCGGTCGATATTCCCGACACTGACTGGGAGCTGTTGCTGGTGTTGGACAAGGCTGTGCTCGAAGCGCCGCTCTCTTCCCTGCTGATGACCCAGCTGGGGATGGCGTTGCTGGCACTGGTGGGTAGCATTCTTGCCATCTCCTGGCTGGTCAGTCTGCTGCTTGGCCCGCTGAGCAAGGTTTCCCTGGCTCTCGCTCGCATCGCCGACGGTAACGGCGATCTGACCCAGCGCATCAAGACGGAAGCCAACGATGAAGTGGGCCAGCTGGCCAACAGTTTCAACCGTTTCGTCGGCAGTCAGCACCAGCTGATCGGCAATATCCGCAAGCTGGCCAACGAGCTGAACGCCGATGCCGAGCGCAGTCTGGTGACCAACCAGGCCGCGGTGGACGAGCTGCAACGTCAGCAGCAAGAGGTGACCATGGTCGCGACCGCGGTCACCGAGATGGCGAGCGCCACCATGGAGATCGCCGGCAACGCCGAGAACACCGCCGCTGCCGCCCAGCAATCAGCCCAGAGCAGTGAGCAGGGCAAGATGCTGGTCAACAAGACCCGTCAGTCCATCAATGGTCTGGCCGAAGAGGTGGGACAGGCGACCGAAGTGATCGGTGAGCTGAGCCGCCACGCCCAGGCCATCACCAGCATCCTCTCTACCATTCAGGGGATTGCCGAGCAGACCAACCTGCTGGCGTTGAACGCGGCCATCGAAGCGGCTCGTGCCGGTGAGCAGGGTCGTGGTTTTGCGGTGGTGGCCGACGAGGTTCGAGTGCTGTCACGTCGTACCCAGGACTCCACCCAGCAGATCCAGTCCACCATCGAGACCCTGCAACAGACCACCGCTCGTGCGGTGAGCCTGATGCAGACCAGTCAGGGCTTGGCGGACAACAGCGTGCAGGATGCGGATCAGGCGGTGCGCGCGCTGGAAGAGATCACCAGCGCCATCTCCCTCATCTCCGACATGGCGGGCCAGATCGCCACAGCAGCCGAGGAGCAGACCCAGGTGACCGGCGAGATCACCCAGAACACCACCGCTATCAAGGATGTGAGTGACGAGATCACTGCCGCCGCCATGCGCGATCTGGATCAGGCCCACAGCCTTAAAGGCCGTGCCACCGACCTGAACCAGCAGGTGTCGACCTTTATCCTGTAAGATGCACGTTTCGGCCTGTTCCGGCCGATATAAACAAGCCCCGCCCTCTTTCGAGTGCGGGGCTTTTTGTTGCCTTGGAGATAGATAATTATGGCCAACATATGGTTGATATTATTTGTTTTTCGGTCAGCTAAAAGCCATCACATTCAAGGTTTCTTCTGTGCTGTTTGGAGCTGAATGTCAACAATAGGTCAAATTGCAGCTTCAGTTTTGCTGTGAGTGGTCGCTGTTTATGCAAAGAACAACGTGGTGCTATGCACTTTGAATCATTCCTGATTTGGTCTGAAGAAAAACAGAATGAAAAATTTATCTCTCAAACAGAAGCTGCAGCTCTCTGTGGTTAGCGCACTTTTGTCGGTTATTTTCTTGCTTTCATGGCAGAGCTACAGCAGACAAAAAGAGCTGCTGCTGCAAGGTAGTCTTGAGCAAGTACAACAATTGGGTACGCTGCATGCTGAGCACATTAGCCAATGGTTGGGCATGCATCGCGATGTGATCCATACCCTTGCCAGCAAGGTTAGTCACAAGTCTTTTGAGGTGTTGCACGTGTCGCAACACGCGGGGGGATTTCAGCTGACCTTTTTTGGTGAGGAAAATGGGAAGATGAATTATTCAGACTCATCTGTGGTCAATGAAAATTACGACCCCCGGACTCGTGAATGGTACCAGAAGGCAATGAACACAAGGGGGAGGGTCACAACCAACCCCTACATGGACTTGGCTTATAACATCATGGTGATTACCTTGGCCGAGCCTACTCAAGGTGGGGTCGTCGGAGGCGACTTGTCCATCGACTCTCTGGTGGATGGCGTCACCAGAATGAAGTTGCCAGCAAATGGGTTTGCCATCATGAAGCACAAAGATGGCACGGTGATCGCCTACAAAGATGTAGCCAAGGCGATGAAACCAATCCACGAGATCGACAACGATCTGACCAATGACCTGATTGAACAGAGTAAAACCCAAAATAGCTTAATTCCCGTTTACTTCGACAATGAAGGGCGCGACAAGCTTTTCTGGGCGGTTGACATTCCGGATACCGACTGGGAACTGGTTCTGGTGCTGGATAAGTCTACTTTGGAGGCGCCACTCTCCTCCTTGTTAATGACCCAGTTTGTGCTGGCTATCGTGGTGCTGGTGATCAGTGTTTTGGCGATTTCCTGGCTGGTTGGTTCTCTGCTGGGACCACTTGTCAGAGTGTCTCAGGCGTTGATGGTTGCAGCGGATAAGGGGGATCTCACCCAGCGCGTAAAGATTGAGGCCCGGGATGAAGTCGGGTTATTGGGGAATAGTTTCAACCACTTTTTTAGTGGCCTCCATCCGTTGATTAACAGCATTCGTGGATTGGCCAGCGAATTAAGCATTGAGGCTGAGCGCAGCTTGGTGACCAATCAGGCCACTGTGGAAAAGTTGATGCATCAGCAGCAGGAGGTGACCATGGTCGCGACGGCAGTCACCGAGATGGCGAGCGCCACCATGGAGATCGCCGGCAACGCCGAGAACACGGCCGCTGCCGCCCAGCAATCAGCCCAGAGCAGTGAACAGGGCAAGATGCTGGTCAACAAGACCCGTCAGTCCATCAATGGTCTGGCTGAAGAGGTGGGACAGGCGACCGAAGTGATCGGTGAGCTGAGCCGCCACGCGCAGGCCATCACCAGCATCCTCTCCACCATTCAGGGGATTGCCGAGCAGACCAACCTGCTGGCGTTGAACGCCGCCATCGAAGCGGCCCGTGCCGGTGAGCAGGGTCGTGGTTTTGCGGTGGTCGCCGACGAGGTACGGGTGCTGTCGCGCCGTACCCAGGACTCCACCCAGCAGATCCAGTCCACCATCGAGACCCTGCAACAGACCACCGCCCGTGCGGTGAGCCTGATGCAGACCAGTCAGGGCTTGGCGGACAACAGCGTGCAGGATGCGGATCAGGCGGTGCGCGCGCTGGAAGAGATCACCAGCGCCATCTCCCTCATCTCCGACATGGCGGGCCAGATCGCCACGGCAGCCGAGGAGCAGACCCAGGTGACCGGCGAGATCACCCAGAACACCACCGCTATCAAGGATGTGAGTGACGAGATCACTGCCGCCGCCATGCGCGATCTGGATCAGGCCCACAGCCTTAAAGGCCGTGCCACCGATCTGAACCAGCAGGTGTCGACCTTTATCCTGTAAGGCACAAGTCGCCATCCTTTCCTGGCTGACATAAACAAGCCCCGCCCTCTTTCTAGTGCGGGGCTTTTTGTTGGTCGAGGGAATGCTGGGCATCGGGTGCAGTCTGGTTTGCGCGCCGGTCATCTTGGTGTCGAATAGGTGACTCGGCCCTGACAACCTCGGCTGGCGAGAAGAGCGTCGAAGCAAAGAGCCCACCGAAAGGTGGGCTCTGAACATATATGTCTGACCGGAAGGGGATTACAGGAATGGCATCGCCATAAACAGCTTGATCACCATGGCGTTGATGATGTCGATGAAGAAGGCGCCCACCATGGGCACTACCAGGAACGCCAGATGGGAGGGGCCAAAGCGCTGGGTGATGGCCTGCATATTGGCAATGGCGGTTGGCGTTGCGCCAAGACCAAAGCCGCAGTGGCCTGCCGCCAGCACGGCGGCATCGTAGTTGCTGCCCATCACCCGGAAGGTGACAAAGATAGCGTAGAGCGCCATCGCCACCGTCTGGGCGGCTAGCAAGATAAAGATGGGCAGGGCCAGACTGGCCAGATCCCACAGTTTCAGGCTCATTAGCGCCATGGCGAGGAACAGCGACAGGCTGACGTTGCCAAGCAGAGAGACCTCGCGGTCACTCACCTCATGCCAGTTCAGCAGGGTCAGGACGTTGCGCAGCAGCACGCCGACAAACAGCACACAGACGAAGATCGGCAGCTCCAGCATCCCGCCCTTGAGGGAGGCGGAGAGCAGTTCGCCGCCCTTGAGGCTGATGGCGATCAGCGCTAGGGTCTCGATCAGGCTGAAGGTGGTGAGGGGACGCTCCATATCGGGCATCTCGAAGCCCTTGGGGGCTTCATCCTTGTTGTGCTCTTCACCGGGTACTTGCACCTTTTTCACCAGGTGGCGGGCTACCGGGCCACCGATCAACCCGCCCAACACCAGACCGAAGGTGGCACAGGCGATGGCCAGTTCGGCGGCAGATTGCACCCCGTACTTCTCGGAGAAGGTGGCGCTCCAGGCCGCGCCGGTACCGTGACCGCCAGAGAGGGTGATTGACCCCGCCAGCAGTCCCATGTGGGGATCTAGGCCGAGCAGGGTCGCCAGACCCACACCCAGACTGTTCTGTACGATCAGCAGACCGGTGACCACCAGCAGGAAGGTCGCGACCGCTTTGCCGCCACGTTTCAGGCTGGCGAGATCGGCGGAGAGACCGATAGAGGCGAAAAATGCCAGCATCAGCGGGGTTTGCAGGCTGGTATCAAATTGCAGCTCCATCTGCAGGGTGGATCGCAGCAACAGCAGCACCAGCGCGACCACCAGGCCGCCGGCAACCGGTTTGGGGATGTTGAAGGTACGCAGCAGCCCGACCCGGGTGACCAGTACCCGGCCAAGCAGCAATACCAGAGTGGCAGCGACCAGCGTTGCGTAGGAATCAAGTTGTAACATTAAGTACTCCCATGTTGATTGGCTGTGCCTTTCGTTGATGAAGACTCACAGATTCAGCCGGGATAAATAGTGTGGCTCAAGCGCCAACAAAGAGGGGGAGAGTTCTCCCTGCCCCATGAAGATAGGGCCTGTGCGGGCCTGAAATACTCAGGCATCCAGATGAGATTTTAGTAAAATCCGGCGGATTGTAGCAAAAAGCATCGTTTAATTCCATCTTTGTCGTATTAATGCGCGTTTTAGTGGTTTATTGTGACATTTAACACTATGGGGGTAGAGGGCAGAAAAGCCGAAAAGGGTGCATGGAACGGCTGTCATTTGGGGCGTCAGTCTCTATAATCCGCCAGTTTCCGTGGCACGCAGAGGGTATGACGGGAGGTGGCATGGTTGTTCACCCCGACATGGCTCATGTGCCAGCGGTGTTCACTTCATCAAGAGGAGAGGGTGTGAAGAAGTCTATCTACATTGCCTACACAGGCGGCACCATTGGGATGCAGCGCTCCGATCACGGCTACGTGCCGATGGCGGGCTTTATGGAAGACTGTCTGGCGCGGATGCCCGAGTTTCACCGCCCCGAGATGCCGGATTACCATATCCACGAATATGCGCCCCTCATCGACTCCTCCGACATGACCCCGGCGGACTGGCAGCGCATCGCCGAAGACATCAAGCGCAACTACGACAAGTACGACGGCTTTGTGATCCTGCACGGCACTGACACCATGTCGTTCACCGCCTCGGCGCTCTCCTTCATGCTGGAAGATCTGCACAAGCCGGTCATCATCACCGGCTCCCAGATCCCGCTGGCCGAGCTGCGCTCCGACGGGCAGCAGAACCTGCTCAACGCCCTCTACATCGCGGCCAACTACCCGATCCACGAGGTGACGCTGTTCTTCAACAACCAGCTCTATCGCGGCAACCGCAGCAAGAAGGTGCACGCCGATGGCTTCCACGCCTTCGATTCCCCCAACTATCCGCCGCTGCTCAATGCCGGGATCGCCATCTCGCTGGAAGCGGGTGAGCTGGGCGTGCCGTCCGAGCGTCCGCTGGTGCTGCACGACATCACCCCCCAGCCCATCGGCGTGGTGACCCTCTATCCGGGCATCTCCAGCGAGGTGATCGCCAATATCCTGCAGCAGCCGGTGAAGGCGCTGATCCTGCTGTCGTTCGGGGTAGGCAATGCGCCGCAAAACCCGGCCATGCTGGCGCTGCTCTCCGAGGCCTCGGCTCGCGGCGTCATCATCGTTAACCTGAGCCAATGCTTGCACGGCAAGGTCAACATGGGGGGCTACGCCACCGGCAATGCCCTCTCCCGTGCCGGGGTGATCTCGGGTTTTGATATGACCGCCGAGGCGGCGCTGACCAAGCTGCACTTCCTACTGAGTCAGGAGTTGCCCTCCCACCGCATTCGCGAGCTGATGCAGCAATCGCTGCGCGGGGAGCTGACCCCCTGACTTGTTTCTCCCTCACCCTCACCCTCACCCTCTCCCGGCGGGAGAGGGGATAGATCGAGGTGCTGTTGGCAGCGAGGCTTGCCATGGAGATCGCCGACAGGTGACCCGCTTACTGTCCGCAGGCTGCGAGCCTGCTCCCTTCTCCCTTGGTGGGAGAAGGGCTGGGGATGAGGGGGATGAGTCACCCTGCATAGATAGGAAAAAAGAGGGGAGCCATCATGGCTCCCCTCTTTGCTATTTATCGCACTATGTTATCGAACGATGTATCGAACTATCGCTGTTCGATAGGCCGCCGCGAGGCGGGATGACGAGTTGCCTCAGTGATTGAGATTGACCCGTACTATCTCCTCTTCAACCGACTGAGGTTCATCACGAAACAGCCGCTTGAGCTCGCTCTTGCTCTTCATCACGATCTCGCCGTCGCGACCGATATTCATGTGTTCTGGCTGGTCGAGGTGTATCGCCTGCCAGGCCATCACCGCTTGCAGAGAAGTTGCCTTCTGCTCGTCGGTGAGAGGCTTGCCATCGGGCCATTTGCCCAGCTCGACCGCGGTCTTGAGCCGCTCGTACACCTCTTGTGGCATCTGCCTGATCGCTTGTTGAAACTCACTCTGTTGCAATGACATCCGGCCTCTCCTTTATCATTGTTCCTTGAACCCGGGGTCTGGCTGGCTGAGCATCAGCCATCTGTGCCATCAGCGGTCCTCAAACTCGTGGTCATACCCTATCTGTCTTGGTGCTGAATCTTGTGGTGATGCAGGCGAACCGAGTGTGCCCGAAACGGGTATCTCGTCAGTCGAAACAAACCGGCTCTGGGTTGTAGACGGCATGGTGGCGGCCTGCCCCCGGGGTTCTTGCCATGTCGGCAAGTGGTGATGGCGGGCTACCCGGAGACCGTTTATGTAAACTTGTCGCCGTAAACACAAATTCGTCGAATGCAGATCAGTGTCGGGGTGTATATTTCGTTATATTATTCTGTAATCGCGACGTGATATAGCGCGCTAATTGTAATGAATCTGTAATCAGCTTGCTAGCTTTCGACGGTCTCACAAGACACTGACTCTACCTACAAGATGTGACCCATGGCCCATTTCTCTCTGCGACAGACGCTCATCATGATCTCAGTCGGTCTTGCCGTGACGGGCTGCAATGACGACCGCATCCACAATATTTGTGGTAACAATCCCGAGCTTTGTCAGGATCTGGTGGACGATGGTTGGTGCCGCTATGAGCGTACCGATGTTATTCGTAGCCGCTTCTACCTGAAAGAGGAGGGAACGGATCGGCGCAAGTATGAGTTGATGCGTGGCCTTGAGCGCTATCTCAAGTGTGCTGAACGCTCCACCAATATCGAGTACAAGGCGGCGAAGGAGCAAAAGAGCCCCCGGGTGGAGGGGATGCTGGCCGCAGGTGATCAGCTGGCCCAGCTCGATGCGACGACTCGCAATTCGCAAGATCCCTATCTGCTGCTCTGGCACTGGACCAATAACACCAACGAGCTGGCTCGCCAGCAGTTTATGGCGCTGGAAGGCAGCAAGGCGCTGGATGAACCCGAGCTGCAACTGGCGCTTGGTGGTATCTATGCCAAGAGCAACCCCGAAAAGGCCATTGTCACCCTGCAGCGCGGCCTCTCCCTCTATCAGGAGGGGGACAAGGTCAACAGCCGTTTGCTCACCTCCCTCAGTACCCTCTATATGGGGCAAAAGCAGTATGGGCTGGCCTATCTGTGGGGCAAGGTGAGCGAGTCGTTTCAGGATGCGCCCGAGGTGTCAGCCAAGCGCTTTGCTATTTATCACTCACTGAGCAAAACGGAGCAGGATGGCTACGACGTGCGGGCTGCCGAGATCGTCGAGCAGCTCAAGCGTGGCAGCTATCGACCCTGAGGCAATGATGACCACTCTCTCTTCGGCCAGTTGCTGGCCTGACCCTTTCTCTCTCTCTTTTATGCATGGTGAGGTGCTCACTGAGGGTCGCACCCTGGAGCGCCTGACTGTGCGTGCCGTGGTGCGGCGTGATGACGAGTTGCTGCTGGTCCACTCCCGGGTTAATGGCGATCTGATGTTCCCGGGCGGCGGTATCGAGGAGGGCGAAAGCCATGCCGCAGCGCTGGCCCGTGAGCTGCTGGAAGAGTGTGGCGCCGAACTGCTGGAAGTGGGGGCCCTGCTCGGCGAGACCCGCGAGTATCGCGCTGCTCGCGAGCCGGGCTTCGATGCTTATTGTATCCGCTCGCTCTACTACTTGTGCCGGATTGGCGAGCAGCTGGTAGCCCCGCAGCCACAGCCCTACGAGATCCGCCTCGGCTTTGTGCCCGGCTGGTTTGTGCTCGACGAAGCGTTGCAGACCAACAAGACCCAGCTGGCGGGCCCCTGTCCCCAATGGACGGCCCGTGAGACCCGGGTGCTAGCCCAGCTGCAACGCTGGCATCAGCAGGGGATCTTCGGCAACGGCAGCTGAGTGCATCAAGCAGCAACAGTCAGAGATACCAACAAAAAGAGCGCCACTAGGCGCTCTTTTTGTTGCTGGCATTCGTCGTTGAGGTTATTTGACCTCTTCCCCTTTCGCCTGCAGGTCGGCGTGATAGGAGGAGCGCACGAAGGGGCCGCAGGCAGCGTGGCTAAAGCCCAGCGCCATGGCGACATCTTTCAGCTCGTCAAACTCTGCAGGCGGCACGTAGCGCTTGACCGGCAGGTGGTGGCGGCTCGGCTGCAGATACTGGCCCAGGGTCAGCATGTTGACGCCGTGCTCGCGCAGATCGGTAAGCACCTGAACGATCTCTTCGTTGGTCTCGCCCAGACCCATCATGACACCGGATTTGGTGGGGACATGGGGGTGCATCTCTTTGATGCGACGCAGCAGTTCCAGCGACCACTTGTAGTCGGCACCGGGACGGGCAACCCGATACATGCGCGGGGCGGTTTCCAGATTGTGGTTGAACACGTCCGGCGGTGTTTCACGGAACACCTCCAGCGCCTGCTCCATCCGGCCACGGAAGTCCGGGGTGAGGATTTCGATGCGGGTCTGCGGGCTGTGCTCGCGGATCTGCTTGATGCAGTCGGCAAAGTGCTGGGCACCGCCATCGCGCAGGTCGTCGCGGTCTACCGAGGTGATCACCACATATTTCAGCCCCATCTCCTTGATGGTGAGCGCCAGCTTCTGCGGCTCGTCCGGATCAAGGGCCAGCGGGCGACCGTGGGCCACGTCGCAGAAGGGGCAACGACGGGTGCATATGGCGCCCATGATCATGAAGGTGGCCGTGCCATGGTTGAAGCACTCCGCCAGATTGGGGCAGGAGGCCTCTTCACATACCGAGTGCAGCTTGTTTTTGCGCAGGGTGCTCTTGATGTGCTCGATCTTCTGGCTGGAGGGGGGCAGCTTGATCCGCATCCAGTCCGGCTTGCGCAGAATTTCTTCGCTTGGATCCGGCATGAATTTCACCGGGATCAGGGCCATCTTGTCGCCATCGCGCAGCTTGACGCCCGGCTCCATACGAACGGGTTTGCTCATGATTCACTCTCGGTGTTTGTTATTGTTTGATTGATAGCTGTCGGGTCACTTGCATATCCCCATCGCTGTGCGGCATAGCCGGGCAGCAGCGGGTTTGCTTATGATGCCTCTTCGGTATTGGTTATTGCGTCATAGCCAATCAGCTTGGCCAGTTCGGCTACCAGAATGGCTTGCGCCTCGGCCACGCTTTGCGGGCCGCCCAGGGCGCTGGTCTGGGTCATGGCCATGCCCGCATAGCCGCACGGGTTGATGTGCAGGAAGGGGGTCATGTCCATGTTGATGTTGAGAGCCAGCCCGTGGAACGAGCAGCCCTTGCGGATCCGCAGTCCCAGCGAGGCCAGTTTGGCCTCCATGCCGAGATCATTTTTCACATAGACCCCGGGGGCATCGGCCTTGGCATAGGCCTGGATATCGCTCTTGGCAAGGGTGCTGATAATGGCGGTTTCCAGTGCGGTCACCAGCTCGCGGACCGAGAATTTACAGCGACGCACATCCACCAGGACGTAGAGCACCAGCTGGCCCGGGCCATGATAGGTAATTTGACCGCCGCGATCGCTTTGCACCACCGGAATGTTGCCCGGATTGAGCAGGTGTTCGGCCTTGCCAGCCTGGCCCTGGGTGTAAACGGGATCGTGCTCGACCACCCAGAACTCGTCCGAGGTATCGCTGGTACGGTGGTCGGTGAAGACTTTCATGGCGTCCCATACCGGTTGGTAGGGGCGGCGGCCCAGATGTCTGACGATCAGTTGGGACTGGACGGGGATCCGGGATGGCATGGCTTCCTCAGCACAAAAACAGTCGCCCCGCAGAACGGGGCGAGAGAGAAGTTACAGTACGTATTTGACCAGCTCTATATCGCCGAGCGCTTTGTACATGGCTTCGATATGTTCTTTGTTCTGGGCCGTCACCGTCACGCGTACCGAGTGGTAAGTACCTTTGGCACTGGGCTGAACGGTCGGGCTGTAGGTGCCGGGAGCGTGCTGTTGCAGCACTTCTACCACTCTATGGGGCAGCGCAGGGTCGGCAATGCCGAGCACCTTGAACGGGAATTTGCAGGGAAACTCCAGCAGTTCATCAAATTTGGTATTCATTTACTCACCTTTTTCGTCATCAACGGGATGACTTCATCTTGGATAGCTAGTGGCCTATGACTCGCAAAAGCCGCCATTTCAAGTCTATATGGGCACTGCCCGGACCGGGATCAAGGCCAGCATCAGTCAGACCAGAAATGGAAGTGCTGCTTTTTACCACAAATCAGGGGAGGGCGGAACCGGCAGTTTGCAGGGTTATTCACAGTGCAGATATGACCAAGGCAGCAGCGGCGCCTGTTGGCGCCGCTGCTAGGTGACAATATTGCGCCGTGATTACTTGAACCAGCTGGTGACCAGCAGTACCAGGTAATCCCACAGACGGCTCACCAGACCACCTTCCTGCACCTCTTCCAGGGCAACCAGCGGAACCTGTTTGATCTCTTTGTCGCCCTGCTTGAGGAATACAGTACCGACGCGCTGCCCCTTGGCCAGCGGCGCTTTCAGCTCGCTATCGAGCTGGAAGTCCGCTTTCAGGTTGTTGCCCTGACCACGGGTAACCAGTACGGAAACATCCTGATCAACGCCCAGTTTCACCTCAGACTTGTCGCCCATCCAGATCTTCTGGGTGACCAGCTCGGTACCGGCTTTGTACGGGGTCAGGCTCTGGAAGAAGCGGAAACCGTAGGTGAGCAGTTTCTTGCTCTCGGCCGCACGGGACCCTTCACTGCTGGCTCCGAATACCACGGCGATCAGGCGCATGCCTTCGTTATTGGTGGCAGAAGAGACCAGGTTGTAGCCGACCTGGCTGACGTGGCCAGTCTTGATGCCATCCACTTGCAGGGATTGATCCCACAGCAGGCGGTTGCGGTTGTGCTGGGTGATGCCGTTGAACACGAAGGATTTCTGGGAGTAGACCTTGTACTCCTCCGGCAGGTCGCGGATCAGCGCCTGACCCAGACGGGCCATATCGTGAGCGGTACTGTAGTGACCTTCCGCATCCAGACCGTGCGGGTTCATGAAGTGGCTGTCGTTCATGCCGAGCTTGGCGGCCCAGCTGTTCATCAGGCTGGCGAAGGAGTCGGTGCTGCCCGCCAGGAATTCGGCCATGGCGACGCAGGCGTCGTTGCCGGACTGGATGATGATGCCTTTGTTCAGATCATCGACGGAGACCTGCTTGCCCACCTCGATAAACATCTTGGAGGAGTCGGAGTAGTTCTTGGACCAGGCGTTCTGGCTGATGGTCACCATGTCGGTGCGCTTGATGTTCCCCTTCAGCAGCTCCTGGCCGATGATGTAGGAGGTCATCATCTTGGTCAGACTGGCGGGCGGCAGACGCTCTTCGGCGTTCTGCTCGGCCAGCACCTGACCCGAGTAGTAGTCGATCAGAATATGGGCCTTGGCGGAGATTTCCGGCGCGGCGGGAACCACCATGGGCATGGCATTCGGAGTCGGTGTCGGCACCGGCGTATTGGCCTGGGCGGTAACGCTGACCAGCGAGGCCAGAAGAACTGAACGGGCAAATTTGGACATCTTGAAATTCCTGCGAGCCAGATGGGGATAAAATGCGGGCCTAACTATACCAGATGCGCCCGCAGGTTATAGCCCGACATGGCGATCAGAACTGGTTTTTTATCCATCACTCCCTGTCATCACGCCATAAAACGACGTGATGACAGTGAGTAAGCGGTTAGTCACACCCGCAGCAAAAGGGTGGTGATCAGGGCACGATAAAGGCCTGTTCCAGTCCGCCCTGACGTACTTTTTCCAGCATGTTTGCCTGCTGGTCGGCGGCCACTGGGCCAATTAGCACCCGGAAAATGGCGCCATGGGCATCGATCCGGTAGGGCACACCGTAACGCTGGGTCATCACCTTGCCCATCGCCTCGGCCCGTTCCTGTGAGCCGCTGGCCAGCACCTGGATCATCTTGCCATCGCCGCTGTTGGCGGGCGCTGCGGCCTTGGCTGACGCTGGTTTGAGAGGTGCCGCTTTGGCGGGCTTGGCGGCTGGCGCCTTGACGGGGGGGGGGGCGGCGGCGGGGGTTGCCATCGCCAGCGCAGTCGGTTCACCCAGGAAGCCATCTTGCGACAGGGTGTTGGAGGCCGCAGCGGCCGGGGTGGTCGGGGTCATCTCGATGGGCTTCATTGGCTCCATGATCACCATCTGATCCGGGGTGTCGTTGATCAGCTCCAGCCGTACCCGCGCTTCACCGCTATCGACCATCTCCAGCTGCTTGGCGGCTGCGTAGGAGAGGTCGATCAGGCGAGGGCTGTTGAACGGGCCGCGATCGTTGACCCGCACGATCGTCTCCAGCCCGTTGTCCAGATTGGTGACCCGCACATAGCTCGGGATGGGCAGGTTGCGGTGGGCGGCGCTGAACAGCGTGCTGTCCAGCACATCGCCGTTGGCGGTCTTCTGGCCATCCAGATCCGGCGACAGCCAGCTGGCGGTGCCCTCTTCGCTGTAGTGCTTGATATCGCGCCACACCTCGTTTTTCTGCTTGCCGATCCAGTAGTCCCGGTTGCCGCTGGCACTCAGGGGCTCGGGGCGCGGAATGGCGCCGGTGGCTTGCGGGATCTCGATGACGGGCGGCTTGCTGACCGGTGCTTGCGGTTCGACGGGGGCGGTCTGTTCCGGCTGGCTGCTACAGGCGGCCAGCAACAAGCTCAGGCTGAGCGGGAGGAGTTTGTGACGAAGATGCATACGCTTCCTGAATGGCTTGGCTAAGTTGATACACCGCCATCGCATAGAGTGGGCTGCGATTGTAGCGGGTGATCACATAAAAGTTATGCCGTGCGACCCAGTATTCCGGTCCATCGGCTTGGGCAAACGCCAGTAACTTGACCGGCGTCTGTGGGGCCAGCGGCGTGGCGAGCTCAATCCCTGCCGCCGCCAGTTCTGACCACTGTTGTGTTAGCTCGGGCTCAGGCCTGAGCAAGGGTTCGACTGCCATCAGCCCGATCTGGGCCGGTTCCACCACGGATTCCCCCCAGCGCCACTGGTGGCTGGCAAAATAGTTGGCCACGCTGCCGATGGCATCGACCGGGTTGGCAAACAGATCCCGCTTGCCATTGCCATCGAAATCAACAGCGTAGTGGCGGTAGCTGGAGGGCATGAACTGCCCCATCCCCATGGCTCCGGCATAGGAGCCCTTGAGGCGATCCAGCGCCCATCCTTCCTCTTTAGCCAGCAACACCAGCTGGGCAAACTCTTTGGCAAAGAAGTCGCTGCGCTCGGGGTAGTGAAACCCCAGGGTGTAGAGGCTATCGAGCACCGGATGACGGCCCATCTGGCGACCATAGAAGGTCTCTACCCCGATGATGGCCACTATGATTGATGCCGGTACCCGATAGGTCTGCTCCGCACGAGCCAGCGTCGCCGCATGTTGCTGCCAGAACTGCAGCCCATCCTGGATGCGATCCGGGGTGACGAACAGCGGCCGGTAGCGATGCCAGGGTTTGGCTTCCCACGGCTTGCTGATGGTGTCGAGCACCTCCTGGCGCAGCTGGGCGCGGGCGACTGCGGCTTGCAACTCCGCCAGTGGCACCTGTTGCTGCTCGGCGAGCAGCGCCAGCCGATCCGGCGCCACGGCGGCAGTTGCCACCGTTGTGGCGAGAGAGAGCAGCAATCCGACCCGTCTCATCAGGCCAGCAGCCTTCTGTGGGTCTGAATGGACATCAGGATGCCGAAACCGGCCATCAGGGTCACCATGGAGGTGCCACCATAGCTCACCAGCGGCAGGGGTACCCCCACCACCGGCAAGATGCCACTCACCATCCCCATGTTGACGAACACATAGACGAAGAAGGTGAGGGTGATGGCGCCCCCCAGCAGCCGCTCGAAGCTGCTCTGGGCCTGCATCGAGATATAGAGGCAGCGGCTGATGACGTAGAGATAAAGCACCAGCAACAGGGCGACCCCCACCAGACCAAACTCCTCGCTAAATACCGCGAAGATAAAGTCGGTATGGCGCTCGGGCAGGAACTCCAGCTGGGACTGGGTCCCTTGCAGCCACCCCTTGCCGAACACTCCACCGGAGCCGATGGCGATTTTGGATTGAATGATGTGATAGCCACGGCCGAGCGGGTCTTTCTCCGGGTCGATCAGCATCATCACCCGCTGGCGCTGGTAATCGTGCATCAGGAAGAACCAGAGTACCGGCATAAAGGCCACGATCAGCATGACCGCCAGCCCGATCAGCCACCAGCTGAGCCCCGCCAGGAAGATGACGAAGAAGCCGGAGGCCGCCACCAGAATGGACGTACCGAGATCGGGCTGGGCGGCGATCAGCAGGGTGGGCAGCAGCACCATCACCAGGGCGATCACCACATGGCTGAACTTGGGGGGCAGCGAGTGGCGGCTGAGCCAGGCGGCCACCATGATCGGCATGGAGAGCTTCATTACCTCGGAGGGCTGGAACTTCATAAAGCCCAGATCAAGCCAGCGCTGGGCCCCCTTGCCGATATGGCCGAACACATCCACCGCAATCAGCATCAGCACTACCACGGCGAACAGCGGCACCGACCAGCGGGCATACAGGGACGGTGGCAACTGGGCCATGCCAATCATCAGGGCAAAGGCGAGGCCGCCCCGTACCAGCTGGCGCACGATGGAGTCGAGATCCTGACCGGAGGCGGAGTAAAGCACCACCATGGAGAGCGTCATCACGGCCAGCAGACCGAGAAACAGCGGCAGATCGATATGCATCTTGTACCAGATGCTTTGCTGCCGAGCGGAATTACTCATGGGAAATAACCTTGTGCTGAATTGACGGCACCCCTTGGTGGCGCAAAATCGGGTCAGCCTGCTGCGGCCGATGGACATCTGATGGATGTCCGCAGCCTTGCTGGCGGGCGGCGTTACTCACTGGGGCTGACCTCGCTCGGCTGGGACGGCGTGGTCGGTGCCGGTGGCAGTTGCGGATCCGGGGGGAGCAAGTAGGCATCCAGCATGGCGCGCGCCACCGGCGCTGCATTTTTACTGCCGCCGCCTGCGTTCTCGAGTACCAGTGCTATTACCGCTTTAGGTGCATCAAAGGGAGCAAAGGCGACGAACAGGGCGTTGTCTCGGTGCTCTACCTTCATGTTCTTGGCGTTGTAGACCTGATTCTCTTTCATGTTGACCACCTGCGCAGTGCCCGACTTGCCCCCGGAGGCATAGGGGGTGTTGGCAAAGGCGTGGCGGCCACTCCCTTCCTTGCCCTGGTTCACCCGCCACATCCCCTCTTTGGCAACCTGCCAATAGCTGTCGCTTTTGGTTTTGAGGGCGATATTCGGGTTGATAGGGGCATTCACTACCTCCGCCAGCGAGGCAGTGCTCTTGAGCAGGTGGGGGGTCACATCATGGCCGTTCTGGGTCAGGATGCTGATCGCCTTGGCCAGCTGGATCGGCGTTGCGCTCCAGTAACCCTGACCGATACCGATGGAGATGGTGTCGCCCTGATACCAGGGCTGGCGCCAGCGGGCCATTTTCCAGTCGCGGGACGGCATCACTCCTTTGGTCTCTTCATAGAGGTCGACCCCACTGTACTGACCAAAACCGAACTTGGTCATGTAGCTGTGGATCTTGTCGATGCCGACCCGATAGGCGAGATCGTAGAAGTAGGTATCCGCCGAGACCTCGATGGCGCGATAGACATCGAGCCAGCCATGGCCCCATCTGCGCCAGTCACGGAACTTCTTGGTGGTGCCCGGAATGGAGAAGCTCGGGCCACCGAAGTAACGATAGTTGGGGGTGATGGCCCCCTCGTTGAGCCCCATGATGGACATCATGGGTTTGACGGTGGAAGCGGGTGCATAGATGCCCTGCGTGGTGCGGTTCACCAAGGGACGTGCCGGATCGTTGAGCAGTCCCGAGTAGTTGGCACTGGAGATACCGGTGACAAACAGGTTGGGGTCGTAGCTCGGGCTCGATTCCATGGCGATGATGGCGCCGGTTTGCGGGTTCATCATCACGATGGCACCACGCTGGCCCGCCAGTATTTGCTGGGCTTTCAGCTGCATCCGGATGTCGATATTGAGGTAGATATCCTTGCCGGGAGTGGGCGGCTGGAACTTGAGGGTGCGGACGACCCGGCCGCGGTTGTTCACCTCGACCTCCTGATAGCCTGCAACTCCGTGTAGTTGCTCCTCGTAAAATTTCTCGACACCCTGTTTGCCGATATCCTTGGTGGCCGCGTAGTTGGCGAGTTTTTCTTCCTTGTCGAGGCGCTCCACATCGCGGGTGTTGATCTTGGCCACATAGCCCAGCGCGTGGGTGAGGGTGTCACCAAAGGGATAGTAGCGCTTGAGGTTGGCCTCGATGCTGGCGCCCGGATAGTTGTGTTGGTTGACCGAGAAGAGGGCCACCTGATACTCGGTCAGTTTCTCGAACAAGGGCACTGGCTTGAAGCGGCGCTGACGCTTCACTTCGGCCAGAAATTTCTCTTTGGTCCCCTCCGGCAGCCCCAGCAGGGTGATCAGCTGGTCGGCAGTGAGCTCGAGATCTTTGGTCTCTTCCGGCACGATTTCCAGACTGTAGACCGGACGGTTTTCTGCCAACAGCACGCCGTTGGCGTCATAGATGAGCCCGCGCGGGGGCGCCACCGGTACCACCCGGATACGGTTGGAGTTGGAGCGGGTCTGGTAGGTGTCAAAAGATTCAACCTGCAGATAATAGAGATTACCCAGCAGCACCAGCATCAGCACGACGATGCCGATGTAGGCTACCAGGGTGCGCCGGAAGAACAGATTGCCCTCGGCACTGTGATCGCGCATCTCGATGCGATTCTTCAACATGCCGTTACCTTCTGGTTGACGAGGTCATGAGCAGTGAGACTCTGGCGATTCATGCTCACTCTCTGTGATACGGATGATTGGTGGTGATACTCCATGCCCGATAGAGGCTCTCGGCCACCAGCACCCGCACCAGCGGATGGGGCAGGGTGAGTGGCGACAGCGACCAGCTCTGCTCGGCGGCAGCCTTGCAGTCGGGGGATAAGCCCTCCGGCCCGCCGACCAGCAGGGCCACATCGCGGCCATCCAGCTTCCAGGCTTCCAGCTGGGCAGCCAGCTGCTCGGTGGTCCAGGGTTTACCCGGAATATCCAGCGTGACGATGCGCGAGCGCCCCGCGGCTGCCAGCATGGCTTCCCCTTCCTTCTGCAGGATGCGGGGAATGTCGGCATTTTTGCCCCGTTTGCCGGCGCCGATCTCGACGAGTTCAAATGGCATGTCTTTCGGGAAGCGGCGGCGATACTCTTGGAAGCCATGCTCTACCCAGGCAGGCATCTTGGTGCCCACCGCAATCAACTGGATCTTCATCGTCGTTACACTTGTGCTCTTTATTGCATGTTCACGTGAGCGGCACCGCTCCACAATTTTTCCAGCTGGTAGAAGTCACGAGGTTCATCCTGCATCACATGCACGATCACCGACCCCATATCTACCAATGCCCATTCACCGCTCACTTGGCCCTCTACGCTCAGCAGATCCAGACCCGCGTGGCGGGCCTCGCTGGCCAGATGGTGGGCAATGGCGCTGACGTGACGACTGGAGTTACCGGAACAGACGATCATGGCATCAGTAATGGTGGATGTGCCGCGTACATCGAGGGTGATGATGTCGCGGCCTTTCATGTCATCGATCTTGTCGATGATAAAGGCATGCAGTTCTTGGCCTTGCAATGAGTCTCTCCTCTATTCCGGCGCGCTATTACAGCGTCAGGGCGGCGGATTATATCATGGTCACTCCCGTTTCCCATCGGCTGGGGCGGGATTACGGCAGGGGCTAGCGGCGATTGGCGCGGTAGAGCCCCTGTTGATCAATATAGTGCGCCACCGACTCGGGCAAGAGGTAGCGGGTGTCTTGCCCCGCCTCCAGCAGGGCGCGCAGCCGGGTGGCAGACAGTTCGACGGGCTGGTTGTCCGCTAGCCAGATATGGCCAGCCAGACGCTGGTGTAGCGCGCTGGCATCGCTGGTGTGATGGCACGCCAGTAGCTGCGCCACCTCTGACGGATAATCGGGCTGCCAGCCTGGCCGCACACTCACCACCAGATGGCCATAGTCGAGCAGCTCTTGCCAGCGGTGCCAGCTTGGCAGGCTCAGCAGGGAATCCATCCCCATCAGAAAGCAGAGCGGGGTATCGGGCAGTTCATGACGCAGCTCGATCAGGGTATCTATGGTGTAAGAGGGTTTATCCCGCTTTAGCTCCCGCTCATCCACCACAAAGTGCCGGTTCTCCGCTGCCGCCAGCCTGACCATGGCAAGCCGCTGCTCGCTGGAGCAAAACGGGTTGGCGCGGTGAGGCGGGATATGGTTCGGGATCAGCCGGATTTCGGCCAGTTCAAGGGTGTCGCGGGCTTCGATGGCCGGGCGCAGATGGCCAATGTGGATAGGGTCGAAGGTGCCGCCCAGAATACCGACAGGAGCCTTCAGCAGGCTGACAGGAGCCTTCAGCACGGGCTGCTCTCCATCCCCAGTGGCAGCGGGGTGCTATCACGAAAACCGAGGGCAATGGTCTGCAGCATCAGCCAGGCCTGTTCGGTATTGAAGCTGCGCTGGGCATCGTCCAGCTGGGCCATCAGTTGCCACAGTTGTTGCAACTTGGCAAACGGAAGTCGGGTCAGCGCCTGCTGGATCAGCTGCTGGCGGCTCTGCCAGATACGCAGACGGCTGAAATGCTCCCCCAGCGGCTGGCCACTGCGCATCGCCAGTGACAGCTCGGTCAGCTGCTCCAGCTCGCGGCAAAGGGTCCAGGCCAGCATCCCCGGCTCTGTGCCTTCGGCCCGCAGGGCGGCCAGAATGCGCTGGGCCCGGTTCACCTTGCCTTCCAGCAGGGAATCGACCAGCTGGAATGGGGTGAAGTGGGCGTGGCGGATGATGGTCTCTTGCAGATAGGTGACGCTGATGGGCTGGGGCGGCGAGAGCAGGGTCAGCTTCTCGATCTCCTGACTGGCGGCCAGCAGGTTGCCCTCATAGGCGTGGCACATGAAGTTGATGGCATCCGGCAGCGCCTTGAGGCCGAAACGCTGGAAGCGCGCGCTCATCCAGCGCGGGAAAAACTTGGGCTCCGGATGGTTGACCGGCACATAGGTGCCGATCTGGTAGAGCTTGTCGAACCAGGCGGCTTTCATCTGGGTTTGATTAAGACGACCGCCACTGAGTACCAATAGCAGATCAGGGTGGAGCTGCTTGCCGATTTCGCTGATGCGGGCGGCCAGATCCTTGTCCACCTTGGCGGGCAGTTCCAGCTCGATGATCTGGCGGGCAGAGAAGAGGCTCATGGCCTGACAGGCATCGTAGACCTGATTCCAGTCCAGCCCCTGTTCCACCACGAAGGTATGGCGTTCATCGAAACCCTGTTTGCGGGCGATCTGACGGATGGCGTCGATAGCCTCCAGTCGCAACAGGGGCTCGTCACCAAAAACGAGATAGCAGGGCCTGAGCCCTGCTTTGAGGTGGTCACCAAATTGTTCAGGATAAATTCGCATTAGAAGCTTGCCTGACTGAAATGAAGGCGCACAAAAGTAGCTGCCTGCGTTGGCTGCTTGAACTGCGACTCGTCACCAAATTGCTCTGGGTTGATCTGCATCAGAAGCTGACCTGACTCAACTGCCGGATCACCTGATTGGCCGCCTGCTCCTGCATCTCGCGGTTGAGCTGCTCCTGCTCACGAGAAGAGGCGAGCGCTGCATCCGGCTTGTTGAGGAAGCTGCGGTTGAAGTTGATGGGGAAGACCTGGGTCGGCTTGCCCGGCACCGAGACGGTGAACTGGGTACTGAAGCCCAGCACATATTCAGTGTCGACGCCCTGAGCGTTGACCGAAGCGACCTGACTGGTACCACCAATGCCGCCCAGAGTGAGCACAGGAATGCCCTCCTTGTCGGCCAGGGTCACGCCAGAGGCCTTGAGGCGGGTGGTAACCAATCGGTAGAAGTCGCTCTTGTTGTCGCCCACGACCTTCATGGTCATCAGCTCGCTCGGAATGCCGTTGCCGCGCATCTGAAAGCCGCAGCCTTGCAGCAGCAGGGCTGCCAGCATGACGGCCATCAAGCGGGTGAAGATGGTGCCCATAGAAAATCCTCTTTGCATGAAGGGAAGAGCGGCGGGCGCAGGGCCCGCCGTTATCATCCGTTTGCTGTCACAGATTGGCAATGATTCAGTTGGTGACTTCTCAGTTAGCAACGATGTTGAGCAGCTTGCCAGGTACATAGATCACCTTGCGCACGGTCAGACCGTCGGTGAACTTCTGCACCGAGGCATCGGCCATCGCCAGCTTCTCGACGTCTGCCTGGCTGATCTCGGCCGGCACGGTCAGCTTGCCGCGCATCTTGCCGTTGATCTGCACGACGACCAGCTTCTCGGTCTCGACCATGGCCGCTTCATCAGCCACTGGCCAGACGGCGTGATCCACGTCATCACCCTTGCCCAGCATTTTCCACAGCTCGAAGCCGATGTGCGGGGTGATGGGGGTGAGCATCACGACGATGGCCTCCAGCGCTTCCTGCATCAGGGCGCGATCCTGAGGCTCGGTATCGAGCTTGGTCAGGCTGTTCATCAGCTCCATGATGGCGGCGATAGCGGTGTTGAAGGTCTGACGACGACCCACGTCATCGCTCACCTTGGCGATGGTTTTGTGCAGCTCGCGGCGCAGGGTTTTCTGTTCGCCGGAGAGGGCTGCCAGATCCAGCGCGGGAACGGCACCCGCAGAGACGTGCTCGAAGGTCAGGCGCCACAGGCGACGCAGGAAGCGCTGGGCACCCTCTACGCCAGAGTCTGACCACTCCAGGGTCATTTCGGCTGGCGAGGCGAACATCATGAACAGACGGACGGTGTCGGCGCCGTAACGCTCGACCATCAGCTGTGGGTCGATGCCGTTGTTCTTGGACTTGGACATCTTGGTCATGCCGGAGTGGATCACTTCACGGCCTTCGTTGTCGATGGATTTGGTGATGCGACCCTTCTCGTCACGCTCTACCTTGACGTCGGTCGGGCTGACCCAGACGTTGCCGCCTTTTTCGTCTTTGTAGTAGAAGGCGTCGGCCAGCACCATGCCCTGGCAGAGCAGGCGCTTGAACGGCTCGTCGCTGTTCACCAGCCCTGCGTCACGCAGCAGCTTGTGGAAGAAGCGGGCGTAGAGCAGGTGCATACAGGCGTGCTCGATACCGCCGATGTACTGATCCACCGGCAGCCAGTGGTTGGCAGCAGCCGGGTCCAGCATGCCCTTGTCGTAGTCCGGGGAGCAGTAGCGCGCGTAGTACCAGGAGGACTCCATGAAGGTGTCGAAGGTATCGGTCTCGCGGAACGCTTCCTGACCGTTGTAAGTGGTCTTGGCCCATTTGGCATCGGCTTTGATCGGGCTCTGGATACCATCCATCACCACATCTTCCGGCAACAGTACCGGCAGTTGATCTTCCGGCGTCGGCACTACGGTGCCGTCAGCCAGAGTCAGCATCGGGATGGGGGCACCCCAGTAACGCTGACGGGAGACGCCCCAGTCACGCAGACGGAAGTTGACGGTACGCTTGCCGTGGCCGAGGGCTTCCAGCTTGTTGGCGATGGCGTCAAAAGCACCCTGGAAGTCGAGACCGTCAAACTCGCCGGAGTTGAACAGTACGCCCTTCTCGGTGTAAGCGGCTTCGCTCACGTCCACCTCGCCATCGGCAGGCTTGATCACCGCCTTGATGTCGAGGCCATATTTGGTAGCGAATTCGAAGTCACGCTGGTCGTGACCCGGAACCGCCATCACGGCGCCGGTGCCGTAGTTCATCAGCACGAAGTTAGCGACCCAAACCGGTACCTTGCGGCCATCCAGCGGGTGAATGGCATAGAGGCCGGTGGCCATGCCCTTCTTCTCCATGGTGGCCAGTTCCGCTTCGGCTACCTTGGTGTTCTTGCACTCTTCGATAAAGGCGGCCAGCTCAGGATTGCTGGCAGCAGCCTGCAGCGCCAGCGGGTGACCGGCGGCGATACCGACATAGGTGACGCCCATGAAGGTGTCCGGACGGGTGGTGTAGACTTCCAGCTGCTCAGCCTGACCCTCAATGGCGAAGCTGATGTTGACCCCTTCGGAGCGGCCAATCCAGTTGCGCTGCATGGTCTTGACCATCTCTGGCCAGCCTTCCAGATTGTCGATGTCGTTCAACAGCTCTTCGGCGTAGTCGGTGATCTTGATGAACCACTGGGGGATCTCTTTTTGCTCCACCGGGGTGTCACAGCGCCAGCAGCAGTTGTCGATAACCTGCTCGTTGGCCAGCACTGTCATGTCGTTCGGGCACCAGTTGACGGAGGAGGTCTTCTTGTAGACCAGACCCTTCTCGTAGAGCTTGGTGAAGAACCACTGCTCCCAGCGGTAGTAATCCGGCTTGCAGGTGGCCAGCTCGCGATCCCAGTCATAACCCAGCCCCAGCATCTTCAGCTGGTTCTTCATGTATTCGATGTTTTCGTAGGTCCAGGGTGCCGGCGCCGTGCTGTTTTTGACCGCGGCGTTCTCCGCTGGCAGGCCGAATGCATCCCAACCTATGGGCTGCAGCACGTTCTTGCCATTAAGCCGTTGATAACGGGAGATCACATCACCTATGGTGTAGTTACGAACGTGCCCCATGTGTAGTCGACCAGACGGATAGGGGAACATGGACAGGCAGTAGAACTTCTCCTTGTCTACTTTCTCCACGGCCTTGAAGGTTTTCTTGGCATCCCAGTGCTTTTGCACTGCTGGTTCGATTGATTGGGGAACGTATTGCTCTTGCATTGGTGACATCCGGATCTGTGAAATGAATAGATAAATCAGCTGGGAAATCGCAATAGAATACCCATATCCTGCGGCGGCAACAACCGCCAGCGTCCCTCGGGCCTTAAGCCGGGCCAGATCAGGGTTTAGTAGAGGAGTAACAGCCATGGACAAACGTCAAAAAGGGTACGAAGCCTTCATTGCCGAGCTGCAAAAACAGTGGCAAGAGACTGAACAGTTCCAGGGGGAGCGCCTCAACCGGATGATTGCCAAGGTGCAGGCCTATCTGGAGGCCGCTAGCGACCTGACTCAGGACGAGCTGGCCCTGATCGCTGAGTACGTGAAGCGGGATCTGGGCAACTATGACGAGGGGCGCCATGACGATAGCGAGCAGATTGAAGAGTCTGCTTTCATGCTGGCCCTCAAAGACACCGCCTGGTCCTGGCTGGCAGATGTGACCGACCGCGCCCAGGTGGAGTGGCGGGAGCTGGCTGACGAGCTGGAGCACAAGGGAGTCTATGAGGCGGGTGACTGGGTGGGGCTCGGGGTCATGGTGTGTGACCAGTGTGGCTGGCGCCATACCGTGCTGCATCCCCAACAGCTCGATACCTGCCCCGAGTGTGGTTGCGCCGAGTATCACCGCGAGCCGCTTTCGCCTTGAGTGGCCGTATCATCAGGTTCATCTACCGACCGGTAGGGACGATTAGCGCAGTGTAATCGTCCATTACGCCAGAGATATCGACACTCTGCTTGCCAATAAGAGAGAGAGGCGCCGTCAGGCGCCTCTCTCTCTTGATCTATTGATCTATTGATCTATTGATGGGCGGGATTACTTGCCCGCGACGGAGAGACCGCCAAAACGGATAAGCGGGGCGTAGAAGCCTTTGCCGTCGTTGTGGTACAAGGTGTCACCGAGCGCTTCCAGCTCGCCCAGCAGGCGGTAGAAGTTGCCCGCCACCGTGATGCCACGCACCGGCTGGAGCCGTACGCCATCGCGACAGAGGAAGCCCGACGCGCCAAAGGAGAAGTCGCCGCTCACCGCATCGGCACCGGAGTGCAGACCGTCCAGCTTGACCAGCTCCAGATAATCGCCGCTCTGCACTTCCGCTTCGCTATGGGGGCCCGCGCCAAACACCAGATGGCGAGCGGTGACATCGAGGGCGCTGCGGGCACCGCGGGCGGCCGAGCCGTTGCTGGCGACGCCAAAGTGGCGGGCGGTGGCGCTGTTGTGGAGCAGGGTTTTCAGCTCCCCCTCGCCAATCAGCAGCAGATCCGAGGTGGCAGCGCCTTCGCCATCAAATGCCTTGATGCTCATGCCGCCCGACATGTAGACCCGGCTCTCCAGGGTGAGCCAGCGGGAGGCGACACTCTGCCCCACCTTGTCGCGCCAGGGGTTGATCCCCTGTTGTGCCCACTTGCCCGACAGCGCCCCCTGGAAGCAGCCAAACAGACTGGCGAAGCAGTTGGTGCTGAAGATGACGCTGTAGCGGCCACCCGGCACAGCCTCACCCGGCAGCAGGTCGCTGGCGACGGCATAGATCTGGTCGATGAGTTGCTGGCTATCCAGTTCGTCAAAGCGACGGCCATACTGCCCCTGCGAGTGCATCGACTGGCGGCCATCCCGTTCGACCAGCGCCGAGGTGTAGCAGCCAACGCTGAACTCGCCGTGCTGGCAGAGGGTGCCCTGACTGTTGGCGAGCCAGAGGCGGCTCTCTCCTTCGAAGAAGCTGTTGTAGGGAGCGCCGCTCACATCGGGCATGGCCAGCATGTCAGACTCCAGGCGCAGGGCCAGGGCGATCTTCTCCTCAACCGGCGTGGTATCGGGCTGGTTGATCTCGGCGCAATCTGTGGTGATCCGGCTATTGGTCACCGAGATGCGCTGATCTGCGTCCACCTTGGCAAAGCGGCTGGCATCGAGCGCATCTTGCAGCATGGCATCCAGCGCCAGCTCATCGAGGGATTCCGAGTAGGCGATGCCGACCCGACCCTCTTTTATCAGGCGAATGCCGAGTTGCTGGCTGCTGGTCACCTTGTATTCACCGAGTTCGCCCTTGTCTGCCTTGAGGGAGAAGGCTTTCTCCTGATTGGCGATGATGTCTGCTTCGGCACCGAGATCAGCCACTTTATCCAGCAGGCGGGTGAGCAGTAGGTTCATGTCGAGTTGGCTCATCAGGCGTTCCCTCCCACCAGAATGTTGTCCACTTTGAGTGCGGGTTGGCCCACCGAAGTGGGGACCGAGCCCGAGACCGAGCCGCACATGCCGGCGGCCAGCGCCAGATTGCTGCCCACCATGGAGATCTCTTTCAGCACCTGCGGGCCGGTACCGATCAGGGTGGCCGACTTGAGCGGTCTGGTTATTTTGCCGTGCTCGATGAGGTAGGCCTCCTGCACGTTGAAGTTGAACTCGCCGGTACCCGGTTGTACCGAACCGCCCCCCATCTTCTTGGCGTAGATGCCGTGTTCGACGGTGGCCAGCATATCGTCGAGGCTGTGGTTGCCCGGCTCGATATAGGTGTTGCGCATGCGCGAGGTGGGGGCGTACTTGTAGGATTCACGCCGACCCGAGCCGGTGCGGGTGTAGCCAGTCTTGAGGGCGCCCATTCTGTCCACCAGAAAGCCGGTGAGCACCCCATCCTTGATGAGCTGGGTATGCTGGGTCGCCATCCCCTCGTCATCGACGTTGATGGAGCCCCAGACGTTGCCTTGCAGCCCTTCATCCACAGCGCTGACCGCCGGATTGGCGATAAGCTGGCCCATTTTGTCGTGGAATACCGAGGCCTTCTTGGCCACAGAGGTGGTCTCCAGCAGGTGGCCGCACGCCTCGTGGAAGATGACGCCGCCAAAGCCGTTCTCCATGATCACCGGCAGAGTGCCGCTCGGGCAGGGGGCTGCACCCAGTTTCACCAGTGCCTGACGGGTGGCGGTGAGGGCCAGCTCGCGGGGATCGATGCGCTCGGCATGCTCCCAGCCCATCAGGGCGCCCGGCGCCTCGTAGCCGACGCTCTGCTCGCTCCCTTCCATTGCGATGGTCTGGGCCATGATGCGGTTGTAGTGGCGGCGATCGCTCACCTGCACTCCTTCGCTGTTGAAGATCTCCACCTCCTGCTCCCACCCCAGCACGTTGCCGGAGAACTGGCTCACCTTGTCGCTCTCGGCGCGCGCCACCGCATCCATGGCGTGCAGGTAGGCAATCTTCTGCTCCAGCAGTTTGTCGGCCGACAGCGGCAGTGCCACCGGGTTGCGGTCGGTCAAGCGGGTGAAATCGAAGGCGGTGGCGGTCACCACGGGGTCACGGCGGTCTTTGGCCGCCAGCAGGGTGACAATGCGCAGCAGCTCGTCGCGGCTGGCCAGATTGGTGTAGCCGTAGAGCACCTTGTAGCCGTAGCAGAGGCGTACGCCGATGCCGAAATCGAGGCCGCCGCTGATGTTCTCTATCTGGCTGGAGAGCAGGCTGAGCTGGCTGCGGCGCTTGCGCTCCACAAACAGCTCAGCGAAATCGGCACCCAGTGCCAGTGCGTGATCGAGCACGTCACGGGCGATAGCGGGTGCCAACAGGGAGAATGGAGTCATAGAATATCCTTTTCTGGTCTGTCTGTTTGCTTCCGACACCCGGCTCGGATTGTTATGGGATGTCGAGTCCATTGTTGCAGACCAGCACAAAAAAGTCGCTATAGGGTCACGCGATGATACCGATTGAGAAAATCGGTGCGATTACTGCGCCCGGGTGGCCATAGCACAGGGCAAGTGGCCACCCGGGCAGGAGGAAGAAGGCGTCAGAGCAGGGCGTGGATTTCGCTCAGGATCTGCTCGACCCACTGCTCGATGCGCGGATCTGTCTGGTCATATTGATTGGCATCGTCCAGCGCCAGCCCGACAAAGTGGTGGCCATCGTCGATCAGCGCCTTGGAGGCGTCGAACTCATACCCTTCGTTGGGCCAGTAGCCCACCAGCTTGACCCCTTTGGGCACCAGCTGATCGTGCAGCAGGCCGAGGGCATCCTGGAACCATTCGCCATAACCGAGCTGATCACCGAGGCCAAACAGGGCGACGATGCGTCCCTCCAGATGGAGATCAACGATATCTTCCCAACGGGACTCCCAGTCCTCCTGCAGCTCGCCGAAATCCCAGGTGGAGATGCCGAGGATCAGGATCTCGTAATCCTCCATCCGGCGTAGGGAGACATCCTTGATATTGTGAATATCCACCAGCTCGGGGCCGATGAGGGCGCGGATCTTCTCGGCAGCCATCTCGGTGTAACAGGTGGTGGAACCGTAAAACAGACCAATCTTCATCGCTCTTCTCTCTGTTGGCGCTTTCTCGCTTGCTTTTGGCGCCTTCTCGCTTGCTCGTGTGGGCTGCGCCATGTTGGC
The DNA here is from genome assembly GCF_002586745.1 of Aeromonas sp. CU5. Lineage (NCBI taxonomy): Bacteria > Pseudomonadati > Pseudomonadota > Gammaproteobacteria > Aeromonadales > Aeromonadaceae > Aeromonas > Aeromonas sp. CU5. The sequence goes on along the minus strand of NZ_CP023817.1, from coordinate 2,839,489 downwards.
AACACGATGGGTAACGTAAGGGGAGGGCGCCAGTCTAGCAGATTGCCATTCGACCTTCACCGCCCGGCAAGGGGCTTGCCACAAGGGCCTTATCTTTCCAATGAAAGTGCCTTGTCTTTGCAAGGAGTTGGCGCGTTACAATGGGCCATCGTTCTCCTGATTACAGCGCACCATGAGCAAGCCCGACCCCCATCCCCTGATTGAACCCTTCCTCGACGCCCTCTGGTTGGAGCGGGGATTGTCTGACAACACGGTCAGCTCCTATCGCAGCGATCTGGAAAAATTTTCGTTCTGGCTCGACGAGCAGGGCAGCTCTCTGCTGCTGGCAGGGATGGACGAGCTCCAGCACTACCTCGCATGGCGGGTGGATCACTTGTTTGCGGCGAGCAGCACCGCCCGCTTTCTCTCGGCCCTGCGCCGCTTCTATCAGTATCTCAACCGCGAAAAGCTGCGCAGCGATGACCCGACCGTGTTGCTGGAGGGGCCCAAGTTGCCGAAAAAATTGCCCTCCGATCTCAGCGAAGCCGAGGTGAACGCGCTGCTGACTGCGCCGCTGGTGGACGACCCGCTGGAGCTGCGGGACAAGGCGATGCTTGAACTGCTCTACGCCACCGGGCTGCGGGTCTCCGAGCTGGTAGGGCTCACCGCCGAGCATGTCAGCCTGCGTCAGGGGCTGGTGCGGGTGGTGGGTAAGGGCAACAAGGAGCGGCTGGTGCCGATGGGGGAGGAGGCTATGCACTGGCTGGAGCGTTACTACCGGGAGGCCCGCACTCTGCTGCTGGGGGGCACCAGCTCGGATGTGGTGTTCCCTTCCAAGCAGGCCCGTATGATGACCCGCCAGACCTTTTGGCACCGTATCAAGATCTATGCCCTGCGGGCGGGTATCCATGGTGAGTTGTCACCTCATACCCTGCGTCACGCCTTTGCCACTCATCTGCTCAACCACGGCGCCGACTTGCGGGTGGTGCAGATGCTGCTGGGTCACGCAGATCTCTCCACCACCCAGATCTACACCCATGTGGCTAACGAGCGGCTCAAGGCGCTGCACGGTGAACACCATCCCAGAGCCTGAGCCGGTGCGCGAGTCTGTCAAAATAAAAAACCGCCAGCAGGCGGTTTTTTGGCATTACACGACAGGAGATTGCGCTTATTTCCCCTGTTGGGATTTGAGCAGATCGCGGATCTCGCTCAGCAACTCTTGATCCTTGGTAGGACCGGCGGGGGCGGCGGCCTCTTCTTGCTTCTTCTTGAGGGTATTGATCCCCTTCAGCCCCATGAAGATGGCGAAGGAGATGATCAGAAAGTCGATGATGGTCTGAATGAATTTGCCGTAGGCGATGACCACTGCGGGTGTGCTTCCTTCTGCGGCCTTGAGGGTGACCGCCAGGTCGCTGAAGTCCACGCCACCCAGGATCAGACCGATAGGCGGCATGATCACGTCACCGACAAAAGAGGAGACAATTTTGCCGAAGGCGGCACCAATGATGATACCAACCGCCATGTCGATCACGTTGCCGCGGGCGGCAAAGGCTTTGAACTCTTGAATCAAACTCATAATATCCTCCGAAATTAAACAAAATAGCGCATGGATCGCCCCTGAACAGGGGACGCTGCTTTATCAGGAAAACGGAGGCGAGGCCGCGTTATTCCTGTCGTCGTGACCAGCTTGCTGGGGTTGGCTTTGATTGGCAATCTGCGGGCCATTATTTTTTGGTACAGTCCGGTATTAATTTTTTGGTGATTAGCGGATTGAATAATAAACTATGCTGCTGTACTTTGCTGGGTCAATTCATTCATACCATGTGAGTAATCCAGTGAAGTATTTACTACTGGGAATGATGCTACTGTTCACATTTTGTGCCAGAGCCGGGATGGACCCCCACGCCTTGAAAGAGGTCATCTCAACCCGGTTGGGGATAGCGGTCTATCTGGTCGAGCAGACACCGATTAGCGGGCTATACATGCTCGGCACTTCCCAGGGGGTGCTCTACAGCGATGCCAAAGGGGACTACGTTGTTCAGGGCATCATGCTGGATATGGCCCATGACATGAAAAATCTGACCGTTTCAGGCCTGCGAGAGCAGCGTCGACTGGGTTTGTCTCAGGTGAGCTATGCGCCCATTGTGCTTGAGGCTCCTGATGAGCGTCATCGAGTCGCGCTGTTTCTCGGTGAACATGAGGCGAGAAGACGGCAGTTTGCTCCGACGTTACAACATTTGCAGGCATTAGGGATCAGTGTCGAGCTGTACCCTGTGATTGAGCATGCGGCACAGGCTGCCGACTGGTGCAGCGACCCCCTGCTGAAAAATTCCCCCTTCAAAGCTTATTTGCCTCAACAGGAATGTAGTGAGACCCTTATTCAAAATATTGGCCTGAGCAAATGGTTGGGGGTCAAGGTATTGCCTGCCTGGGTCTCTTCTGACGGGAATCTGGTTCGCGGTTACCAAAGCCCTGAGCAATTGCTAAAAATACTGGATCACTATGCCGAAGCCCCTGCAAGTTCGCCGTCGTCCGAAAGTTGATGATTCCCATCTGCCTGCCACCCTGCATCCTCTGCTGCGCCAAATCTTCGCCAGCCGTGGCGTAGACGATCCCGCCCTGCTGGAACGCAGCGCCAGCCAGCTGTTGCCGCCCCAGCGCCTCTATGGCATGGAGCAGGCGGTGCCGCTGCTGGCGGATGCCCTGACCGCCCAGAAACGGATCCTCATCGTCGGTGACTTCGACTGCGATGGTGCCACCAGCTCGGCCCTGTGCGTGCTGGCCCTGCGCGCCATGGGGGGGCGTCATATCGATTTTCTGGTGCCTAACCGTTTCGAGTTCGGCTACGGCCTTACCCCTGAAATTGTCGAGTTGGCGGTGGCCCGCGGCGCCGAGTTCCTGATCACGGTAGATAACGGCATCTCCAGCATCGCCGGGGTGGCGGCGGCCAAGGCGGCTGGCATGCAGGTACTGGTTACCGATCACCATTTGCCGGGTCAGGAGCTGCCTGACGCCGATGCCATCGTCAATCCCAACCAGCACGGCTGTGATTTCCCCTCCAAGTCGCTGGCCGGGGTCGGGGTAGCCTTCTACCTGATGGCGGCCCTCAACACTCACCTGCGCCAGCTCAGCTGGTACGAGCTGCAAGGGCTGCGTGCTCCCAATGTGGCGGATTATCTCGATCTGGTGGCCCTCGGCACGGTGGCCGACGTGGTGGCGCTCGATGGCAACAACCGTATTCTGGTCCATCAGGGGTTGCAGCGGATCCGGGCCGGCCGTTGCCGCCCCGGCATTCAGGCGCTGGTGGATGTGTCGGGCCGCGATGGTCGCCGCCTCACCGCCGCCGACCTCGGTTTCGCGCTGGGGCCGCGCCTCAACGCGGTGGGCCGCCTCGATGACATGTCCCTCGGGGTCGCCTGTTTGCTGAGTGACGACCTCAATCTGGCGCGCCAGCTTGCGGCCGAGATGGACAGCCTCAATCAGGAGCGCAAGGAGATCGAGCAGGGGATGCAGCAGGAGGCCCTCGCCACCCTGGAGCAGATCCGTTTTCGCGATGGTGAAGTGCCCTCCGGCATAGTGCTGCATCGTAACGAATGGCATCAGGGGGTGGTAGGGCTGGTGGCCTCCAAGGTGAAGGAGAAGTACTACCGCCCGGTCATTGCCTTTGCCGAGAGTAGTGAGACTGAGCTCAAGGGCTCCGGTCGCTCCATCCCCGGCGTGCACCTGCGCGATGCGCTGGAACTGCTCGATACCCGCCATCCCGGCCTGATGGGCAAGTTTGGTGGTCACGCCATGGCGGCGGGGTTGACGCTGGCTAAGGCCAATATCGAGGCCTTCGGCCGCGCCTTCGAGGGGGTCATCAGCGAACTGGTAACCCCCGAGCTGCTGACCGGGGTGCTGCTCACCGACGGCGAGCTGCTGCCGGACGAGCTCAACCTCGAGCTGGCGGAGCTGATCCGCGCCTCTGGCCCCTGGGGTCAGGCGTTCCCCGAACCGCTGTTTGACGGCGAATTTGTGCTGGTGCAGCAGCGGCTGGTGGGGGAGAAGCACCTCAAGCTGATGCTGACTACCGATTCTGGCTATGCGGTGGATGCAATTGCTTTCGGCGTCGATCTCAAGCGCTGGCCCGATGCCTCGGTGAAACAGGTGCGGCTGGTCTACCGGCTCGATGTCAACGAGTGGCGTGGTAACCGCAGCGTGCAGCTGCTGGTGGAGCATCTGGATGCGGCCGGTCTCTAGCCCTACAGCCACGCTATTCTGCTGAAAATGACGGCCACCCTCGGGTGGCCGTTTTACTGTGGCCCGGGGCGTGAGTTTGCCGCTTTGTGATGGTGTTTTTTAATTGCTGGCTTTCTGATTAAGAGAGTTTTAAGTATCGTTTTGTGTCGATTTATATGGTTTAAAATTCAAGAAAAAGAGGCGTTGTGGTACATTTATCCCTGCGTAATTTTGCTATTTGAACGGGACTGACTCTTTGCCACCCTCTGGCCGCCTATCGAGCTGGGCGATGGCCCTCGCTATCGCCAGCCTGCTGTGGTTTGCCGCTTTCGCTGCGGTAGGGATCACTGCAACGCCTCATCAGGCGTCGGTTGGGCAGAGGGTCTCGATGCAACTGCATGAGCAATCCGATCAGGGATTGGCCAACAGCGTCAGCCTCCCTCCTGCCTCCCAGTGGCGACTCGGCTTCGAGCAGGGGCGGCGGCTGGAAGGGGCCACTCACTCCGAGCGTTATCAGATGGTGCTGGCCTGGTTCCAGCACGACATCCTTGGCCTGCTCTGCGGTCTACTGTTCTTTGTGCCGTTGATCTATGTCATACAGGCCTGCGGCCACTTTGGTTATCTGCACCGACGGCAACTGCTCGGCCATCATCTGCAATTTCGCTTCTGCCACGGCGACTAGTTCACCCTCTTGGCGGGCGCACATCCAGGTTTTCACACTGCTGTTGAACGCTCCTGATTGACTGACGGGGCAGGCTGACACCTGCTGCCTGCGGTCTATCATCCGGTGCTGCGTCCACCCTTCCTGTTGCTTTGTCCATGCTGCTGGCTTTTGGCCAGAGGCAGACTTTCTCTTTGCGCAAACACCTGGTGAGCACACCTATGGACTACTACCTCAACCTGTTTATTCACTCGATTTTTGTCGAGAACCTCGCCCTGGCCTTTTTTCTGGGGATGTGTACCTTTCTGGCCGTCTCGAAAAACATCAACACCGCCTTCGGCCTCGGTATGACGATATTGGTGGTGATGGTGATCGCCATTCCTCTTAACAATTTGATCTTCCGTCATATCTTGCGGGCAGGCAGTACCTTTTTCGGCGAATACGATCTGGGGTTTCTCGATTACATCATCTATATCGGGGTGCTGGCGGCGCTGGTGCAGGTGATGGAGATGGTGCTCGACAAGTACTTTCCAAGCCTCTATCAGGCGCTCGGCATCTATCTGCCGCTGTTGACGGTGCACTGCGCCATCTTTGGCGGGGTGATGTTTATGGCGCAGCGGGATTACGATTTCGTCGAGTCGCTGGTCTACAGCGCGGGCTCCGGGCTCGGCTGGCTGCTGGCCATTGTCGCCATGGCCGGTTTGCGCCAGAAGCTGAAGTACGCTGATGTACCCGAGGGGCTGCGGGGCATCGGTATCACCTTTATCGTGGCGGGGCTGATGTCCCTCGGCTTTATGTCCTTCTCCGGCATATCCCTGTGAGGGGATGACAGAAAAAAACGAGGTGCCTGCGGGCGCCTCGTTGTTTATCGGGGATTGCGGGTTGGCGCTACAGCTCGCGGGCCCAGGGGTGGGCCTTGGGACGCAGCGCCAGCGCCAGACCCAGCAGCAGCACGGTCAGGCCGTAGAGGGGCCAGCTGCCAAAGCGCAGGTAGGGGGTCTCGCCGTGGGCGGGACGCACCTCGCTGCGCAGCACACCCGCTTCAAACTGCGGGATCTGGCCGATGATGCTGCCGTCGATCTCGGTAACGATAGTGATGCCGGTGTTGGTGTCGCGCAGCAGCGGACGAGCCAGCTCCAGCGCGCGCATCCGGGCGATCTCCATATGCTGCCAGGGGCCGATGCTGGTGCCGAACCAGGCGTCGTTGGAGACGGTCAGCAGGAAGTCGGTATCGGCATTGACGTTGCGGCGCAGCTCTTCCGGGAAGATGATCTCGTAGCAGATGGCGGCGGCGAACTTGAGCCCCTTGGCGATCAGGTTGGGCTGCACTTCGTCACCCCGGCTGAAAGAGGACATCGGCAGGTTGAAGAAGGGGGCGATGGGGCGCAGCAGATCTTCAAACGGCACGAACTCGCCGATGGGCAGCAGGTGGTACTTGTTGTAGCGGTTGGGGTGGCTGTAGAAGTAGGACTCCTTGCCATCCGCATCCTGCACCCCCATGCCGAGCACGGTATTGTAGAAGCGCTGTTGCTGCTCGTCGTAGTGGATGATCCCCGCCAGCAGGCCGGTATCGTTCACCTTCATCGCCTTGTCCAGATTCTCCAGATAGGGGCCCATCGCCTTCTCGATGGCCGGGATCGCCGACTCCGGCCAGACGATGATGTCGGCATCCTGATTCTCGCGGCTCAAATCCTGATAGGTGCGCACCGTGGGGGCCAGCGCCTCCGGATCCCACTTAAGGGACTGGGCGATATTGCCTTGCACTAGCGCCACCTTGACCGGCTCGCCACGGGTGACCCAGTTGAGCTGCATCAGGCCGTGGGCACCGGCAACCAGCAGGGCAGGTACCGCCAGCCACAGTGGCGAGCGGGATTTCCACACCAGCCAGATGGCGGAGGCACAGAACAACAGTGCCAGCGTGATGCCCTGTACCCCGAGGATGGGGGCGAAGCCCTTGAGGGGGCCATCGATCTGGCTATAGCCAAACCAGAGCCAGGGGAAGCCGGTCATCACCCAGCCGCGCAGCCAGTCAGCCACCAACCACAGGGCCGGGAAGGCGAGTAGCCAGCGGCTCCAGTGCCGGCCGCCAAAGAAGCGGGCGAAGGCCCAGCAAGCGAGCGTCGGGTAGAGTGCCAGATAGGCAGAGAGCCCGGCCAGCAGCACGAAGGCGACCGGCAGCGGAATGCCGCCAAATTCGGTCATGCTGACGTGGATCCACCACAGCCCCGGCAAAAAGAGTCCCATGGCGTAGCCAAAACCGCGCCAGGCGGCCTGTTTCGGCGTGGCTTTGTCCAGCATGGCGTAGAGGCCGAGCAGGGAGGGGATCACCAGCGGCCAGTAGCCGAAGGGGGAGAAGGCCAGCACGGCGATGGCGCCACAGGCCAGCGCGCTGAGGCTCAACAGGATTCTTGATGTAACGGGCGATGATTTCACGGGCGATTGTGCTCGTCTTGGTGTGCAACTGGGGTCGAATGGCCGCTATCTTAACCTGTAAGAGGATTAACGGCGAGCCTCGATGCCGGTTGCAGATAGCACAACGCCCCGAGGCCGGGGCGTTGTTTCACACATCGAGCGGATTTGCTTACTGCGGCTCGGATTGCGCCGCCGCGTGGTGCTCGGGGATCTTCACCTGCAGCTGCTGCAGACGGCGTCGGTCGGCATGCATCACCTTGAACAGGTAGCCGTCCAGCTCGATCTCCTCGCCCTTCTTGGGCAGGTGGCTGAAGGCGTGCATCACCAGACCGCCGACGGTATCCACCTCTTCGTCGCTGAATTTGGTGCCGAAGAAGTCGTTGAAATCCTCGATCTCGGTCAGCGCGCTGATGGAGAAGACTCGCTTGCTGAGGCGGCGAATTTCGTCCGGCTCATCCTCGATGTCGTCAAACTCATCGTCAATCTCGCCAACGATAAGTTCCAGTATGTCTTCAATGGTCACCAGACCGGAGACGCCACCAAATTCGTCGACCACGATGGCCATGTGGTAGCGCTCTTCACGGAACTCCTTGAGCAGACGGTCAACCCGTTTGCTTTCGGGGACGATCACCGTGGGGCGCAAGATTTTTTCGAGCTGTAGCGGCTCGCTGGCGTGATGGCCGCCAAACCCGAAAGGGAGCAGATCCTTGGCGAGCAGAATGCCCTCCACATGATCCTTGTCTTCGTTGATCACCGGGAAGCGGGAGTGACCGGACTCGATGATCACCGGCAGGATCTCGTCCACCGGTTGGGATTTCTCGATGGTCACCATCTGGGAGCGGGGGATCATGATGTCGCGCACGCGCAGCTCGGCGATCTCCAGCACCCCCTCGATCATGTCTTTGGTGTCTTGATCGATGAGGTCTCGCTCTTCGGCATCGGCTATCACGTCTACCAAATCATTGCGGTCTTTTGGCTCGCCCTGGAAGAGTTGGCTGAGTTTGTCGAGCCAGGTTTTCTTCGGCGAGCCGGTACTAGGGTGATCGTCGGTCATTTTTTCTCTTGGTTACTCGCTTCAACACATGTGGGATTGTTTGAATGATATGAGGATAGTCATCTGCTGTTTCAAGGCGATGACTGTCCCCCCTTAACGCTGCGTTTTACTCTTCGTCGTTCAGATAAGGATCGGCAAAACCGAGCTCCTGCATGATGTCGCGTTCCAGCTGCTCCATCTCTTCGGCTTCCTCATCTTCGATATGGTCATAACCTAGCAGATGCAGACTGCCGTGCACAACCATGTGGGCCCAGTGGGCCATGAGGGGCTTGTTCTGCTCGTTTGCTTCCTGTTCCACCACCTGACGGCAGATCACCAGATCGCCGAGCAGCGGCAGCTCCAGACCGGGCGGTGCCTCGAACGGGAAGGAGAGCACGTTGGTGGGCTTGTCCTTGCCGCGATAGGTGAGGTTGAGTTCGTTGCTCTCAGCCTCATCGACGATGCGCACCGTCACTTCGGCCTCTTGCTGGAAGCCGAGGATGGTGCCGTCGAGCCAGCCTTGCAGCTGGGTTTCGGTGGGCAGGCCGTCGGTGCTGGCGCTGGCCAGCTGCAGATCCAGGATCACACTCATTGGGCACTCTCTTTATGGGATTTTTTGGCCGCCAGCGCGTCTGCCTGCTGGGCATCGAACGCCTCGTAGGCTTGTACTATGCGAGCCACTACCGGATGGCGTACCACGTCCTTTGATTCAAAGAAGTTGAACGACAACCCTTCGACACCCTGCAGCACGTCCAGCGCATGGCGCAGGCCGGATGTCTGGTGGCGGGGCAGGTCAGTCTGGGTGATGTCGCCGGTGACCACTGCCTTGGCGTTGAAGCCGATGCGGGTCAGAAACATCTTCATCTGCTCGGTGGTGGTGTTCTGGGCCTCATCGAGAATGATGAAGGCATCGTTCAAGGTGCGGCCCCGCATGTAGGCAAGCGGCGCCACTTCGATGATGTTGCGTTCCATCAACTTCTCGACTCGCTCAAAACCCAGCATCTCGAACAGGGCGTCGTAGAGCGGGCGCAGATAGGGATCCACCTTCTGGGAGAGATCGCCGGGCAGGAAACCGAGCTTCTCGCCCGCTTCCACCGCCGGGCGAGTCAGCAAGATACGACGGACCTCCTGACGTTCCAGCGCATCTACCGCTGCCGCGACCGCCAGATAGGTTTTGCCTGTTCCTGCCGGGCCTATGCCAAAGCTGACATCGTGACGGACGATATTGGCGATGTACTGCGCCTGATTGGGGCTGCGCGGCTTGATGAGACCGCGCTTGGTCTTGACCGTCACCTCTTTGCCATAGGGGGTGCTTGGTGCCGGTTCGTCATCCTGCTCCAGTACCCGTGACTCCGAAATGGCCAGATGGACCATGTCGGGGGTGATGTCGGTCACCTTGCCACCCTTGAGGGGCTGGGTTTCCACATAGAGGTGCTTGAGGATGACGGCGGCAGCATCCAGTTGGGCCTGTTTACCTGCCAGCTGGAAGTGGCTGTCACGGTAGCTGATCTCGACGCCGAGGCGGCGCTCCAGCTGCTTGATATTGTCATCAAAGGGGCCGCACAGGCTGGCAAGGCGCTGATTGTCGGCGGGCTCCAGATGCAGATTCAGGGTCGCGGTATGTCGGCTCACAATATCCTCGTTTCAAGGCACTCCCCATTCGCCGAGCGAATGGGGAGGAGGGGATTAATGGGGAGTGAAGGCGGCCACGCCCAGCTCGTCCGGCACGTTGTCCGGGCGGCGGGCCAGGATTTCGCTCGGGGCGGTGGCGATGCGCAGGTTCATCTCGCTCTCGCCGCGGATGAATTTGCCGCGCAGGGAGTTGGGGCGAACCTCGGTGATCTCCACGTCGGCAAAGCCGCCGATCAGGGTGTGCTGACCTTCGAAGTTGACCACCCGGTTGTTCTCGGTGCGGCCACACAGCTGCATCGGGTCGAGCTTGGAAGGCCCTTCCACCAGGATACGTTGGGTCGAGCCCAGCATGGCACGGCCAATCTGCATCGACTGATTGTTGATGACGTGCTGCAGACGGGCCAGACGGGCTTTCTTCACTTCCATGTCGACATCGTCGGGCATGTCGGCGGCCGGGGTGCCCGGGCGCGGGCTGAAGACAAAGCTGTAGCTCATGTCAAAGTTGATCTCTTCGATCAGCTTCATGGTGGCTTCAAAGTCTTCATCCGTCTCGTTCGGGAAGCCGACAATGAAGTCGGAGCTGATGGTGATATCGGGACGGACGGCGCGCAGGCGACGGATCTTGGACTTGTATTCGAGGATGGTGTGCGGACGCTTCATCATGGTCAGGATGCGGTCAGAGCCGCTCTGCACCGGCAAGTGCAGGAAGCTGACCACTTCCGGGGTGTCCTTGTAGACCTCGATGATGTCGTCGGTGAACTCGATCGGGTGGCTGGTGGTGTAGCGAATACGATCGATACCGTCGATGGCGGCCACCAGACGCAGCAGCTCAGCGAAGGTGCAGATGCCGTCATCAAAGGTCGGGCCACGCCAGGCGTTGACGTTCTGACCGAGCAGGTTCACTTCGCGCACACCCTGCTGGGCGAGCTGGGCGATTTCGTAGAGCACGTCGTCGAGGGGTCGGCTCACCTCTTCACCGCGGGTGTAGGGCACCACGCAGTAAGTACAGTATTTGGAGCAGCCTTCCATGATGGAGACAAAGGCGGTGGCCCCTTCGGCGCGCGGTTCCGGCAGATTGTCGAATTTTTCAATCTCGGGGAAGGCGATATCAACCTGGGCGCCACGGCCCTCTTGCACTTGCTTGATCATGGCGGGCAGGCGATGCAGGGTCTGCGGGCCGAACACGATATCCACATAGGGAGCGCGTTGACGAATCGCGTCGCCCTCTTGAGAGGCAACGCAGCCACCTACTCCGATCACCAGACCGGGCTTTTTGGCCTTGAGCTTTTTCCAGCGACCCAGCTGGTGGAACACCTTCTCCTGCGCTTTTTCGCGGATGGAGCAGGTATTCAGCAGCAGGACATCTGCCTCTTCGGGCTCTTCGGTAAGGGTGTAGCCATTGCTGGCATCCAGCAGGTCGGCCATCTTGGACGAGTCGTACTCGTTCATCTGGCAACCCCAGGTTTTAATGTGAAGTTTCTTGCTCATTGCTTCTCTTGACTTGTGTTGAAATCGGCATGGTCAAAGGACCGCGCATTTTACTCCGCAATCTGGATACTGCCTAGCTAATATCCAGCTGGCAATGGTGCTCACCCGATACCTGTTGCCCGTGAGCTCAATAAGCTTTCTCCTTGATTTGACGCAGCAATTCCCCGTTTGCCTCACTGTTTATCAGGCGCCCTTGCGCTATCATGTTGCCATCCGGTTCACGTCCGGGCGTTGTCGCCGGACGCACCCTTTCAGGAATAAATGTATGGAACAGTGTGATATCGCCATCGTCGGCGCCGGCATGGTGGGCGCCGCCACCGCCTGTCTGCTGGCAGCACAGGGCCTCTCGGTGCGGGTCATCGAAACTAGCCTGCCGGAGCATTACGCACCAGCGCAGCCGCTGGATCTGCGGGTCTCCGCCATCAGTCAGGCCTCGGTGGCGCTGCTGGAGCAGGCCGGTGCCTGGCAACATCTGCAACAGATGCGGCTCTGCCCCTACCGCCGACTGGAGACCTGGGAGCTGGATGGCTTTGCCACCCGCTTCAGCGCCGCCGATCTCGGCCTGCCCCAGCTCGGCTACATCATCGAGAACCGGCTGGTGCAGCTCGCCCTGCTCAAACGGATGGAAGATTTCCCCAATATCCAGACCCACACCCCAGCGGCGGTGACCAGCCTGCGCCAGAGCGCAGACGAGGCGGTACTGACCCTGGATGACGGCACCGAGCTGGCTGCTCGCTGGGTGCTGGCCTGCGACGGCGCCGAATCCCACACCCGCAAACTGGCGGGGATCGGCGTATCGCGCTTCGAGTACCGCCAGCACTGCATGCTGATCAATATCGACACCGACTTCGGGCAGGAAGATATCACCTGGCAGCAGTTCACCCCGAGCGGCCCGCGTGCCTTCCTGCCGCTGCCAGGCCAGCATGGTTCGCTGGTGTGGTATGACAGCCCGGCCCGCATCCGGGCGCTGGCCGCCATGAGCAACGAAGGGTTGGCCGCCGAAGTGCGCCGCCACTTTCCGAGTCGCCTCGGCGGTTTCACCGTCACTGGCAAGGGGAGCTTCCCGCTGGTGCGCCGCCACGCCAACGACTACCACGCCGGTCGGGTGGTGCTGCTCGGCGATGCCGCCCACACCATCAACCCGCTGGCGGGGCAGGGGGTCAACCTTGGCTTCAAGGATGTGGCCTGCTGGGCTGATCTGCTGCAAGGGGCTGGCGCCGACTGGCATCAGCTGGCACTGGCCACCCGTTATGAGCGCCGTCGTCGCCCCGACAACCTGCTGATGCAGTCAGGAATGGATCTCTTCTACGGGGTGTTCAGCAACGAGATAGGCCCCCTCAAGCTGGCCCGCAATCTGGCCCTCAATCTGGCGGACAAGGCGGGCCCGCTCAAGGAGATGGCGTTGCGCTACGCACTGGGGTTGGTTTAGTAGAGAGGCGGGGCATGAGGCCATGACGTAGCGATTGCCAACTTGATGCCCTTCGTATTTTTTATCTTGCCCCCTCGTTTTACCCTCTGCCAGCGGTTGCGCGGGTGCTTTGTTAGGGCGATTTGGTGCTCGGATGGATAGTTACAAGGATGGACAGATGCGTTATCAAGGTCGAATCGCGAGCTGGAACGAGGCGCGCGGCTTCGGGTTTATTACGCCGGAGCAAGATGGCGCCGAACCGGCAACCGCAGGAGAGCGTGGTACAGGGTTGTTTGTGCATGTCACGGCGTTGCAATCAGATGGTCGCTTGCCCGAGAAAGGGGAGCGAGTCACTTATCTGATCGGCAGTGATCAGGATGGCAAACCGAGGGCGCTGCAGGTGTTTTTCCCCGAGCGCCCGCTCACTTTGGCTGATGTCGGGCCATCGGCCGCGCGAGCTCTCACATCATCAGCTGCGCCATCATTTCGGGCGGCAAGTCAGCCGCCACAGCCCACCGCGACCAGACCGCGAATTAACTCCTACCGGCGCCGCAAGAGCAGCTGGCGCGGCAAGCTCATTCCCCTGCTGGTGCTCGCCGGTCTCTTTTCCATCTATTCCCGCTTCTCGGCCGAGTCGCAGGACCCCTGGCCGACCTCCTCTGTTAGCGGCAGTGACAGCGGCCTCAGTGAGGTCTCATTGCCACCGGCCCAACGCTACCAGTGCGATGGCCGACAGCATTGCTCCCAGATGACCTCCTGCGAAGAGGCAACCTGGTTTTTGCAAAACTGCCCGAACACCAAGATGGATGGGGAGGGGGATGGTATTCCCTGTGAAAACCAGTGGTGTGGTCATTAGCGCCCACTTATTGGATTGATAAATAACAGGTATTTCATTTGATTTTCGGCATGGAATTGTGGGCTGGAATCTTGCCGGATCGTCTTGCATCACAAACTGTGGTCTCAGTTGGCTAAGTGGCATTTGGGTGCTTCACTCAATCTGCTGATTCAATTGTTAATAGGTGGCAGTTCGCCACTTTTGCCACAGGATGGCCACCATGGTGGATGAGATACAGGGGTTGCCGACTCGCTTCGCCGAGCGATCCCATTATCTGGCCGCGCTGCTGGATTCGCTGGAGGATCAGATCTCGGTGATCGATCGGGATGGGGTGATCCATTACACCAACCTGGCCTGGGACAGATTTGCGGAACAAAACGGCATGCCCAAGGGCTATAACTGGCTTGGCGTTAACTACATGGGGGTGTGTGACGGGTCAGATGAACCTCTGGCCCGGAGTGCGGTGGAGGGGATCCGGCGGGTGCTTAGCCGCGATCAGGAGACCTTCTATCTGGAGTATCCATGCCACAGCCCTGACGCCCAGCGCTGGTTCATGATGCGGGTGGCGAAGGTGATCGGCGTTGAAGCCGAGTTTTATGCCATCGCGCACATCAATATCACTGAACGCAAGTTACTGGAGCAGGAGGTTGAAAAACTCTCCTTGCATGATCCTCTGACCGGGCTGGCCAACCGGCGACTGTTCAACAGCTTTTTGCACAGTGAGTGGCGCCGCAGCATGCGTGAACAGACCCCGCTCTCCCTCATCATGGTTGATCTGGATAACTTCAAGGCGTGCAATGACCATCTGGGCCATCAGATGGGGGATGGTTCTTTGCAACTGGTTGGCCATCTGTTGCAATCTTTTTGCAAGCGTCCGGCCGATTTGCCTTGCCGCTTTGGGGGCGACGAGTTTGCCCTGATCCTTGGCAATACCGACAGTGCTGCAGCCTTGCAACTTGGTGAGGAGATCCGTCAGGCCATCAACGATCTCGACATCGTGGTGGCAGATAATATTCAAGTCAGCGCCAGTATTGGCATTGCCACGTATACGGCAGAGCATCCGCTGGATTGTGAAAATGCGCTGCTGGCAGCCGCTGATGTGGCGCTCTATAGCGCCAAGGGGGCAGGGAAAAATCGCAGCCACTGTGTCAGTTGTTGAGAGCCTCCTGTTATTCATGCTGCGCCCCCGTTATGGGGGCGCACTGTTTTAAGGGAGAACACGGTTTTAAATAAGATCTACGAGTCTCAACGTTCGGGCAGTGCCGCAATCGGGGTGGGCTGGCTCGCAATGGCCAACTGGATGAAGTGATCCCGGATGGGATCGGCAAAACCTGGGTTCCATACCATGCTGATCTCCCACTCTGAGCAGGGGCCCGAGAGGGGATAGAGGGTGACATCGGGGCCGGCGATAAAGCTGACACTGCGGGGCAGGATGGCGTTGCCGATGCCAGCCGCCACCAGCGCTACCAGGGTCTGGATATCCTCGGCTTCCTGGATCATGCCGGTCAGCCGGTTGGCGCCGAGAAAACCGGCGATCTGCTGGCTGAGACCGGGACAGCGGTGGCCGACCATCTGTAGCAGCGGTTGGCTGGCCAAGGCTTGCTGGAGATCGAATCCGGCCGGATCGGGCGTGGTCATTCGGGTCGGCACCGCCAGAACCAGCTGATCGGTCAGTAGCCGGTGTTCCTGCAGCTGAGGGGTGTCAGGTCGGCGCATAAAGCCCAGTTGCAACTGGCCGGAGAGTAGCTGCTCCTGCTGGATGGCGGAGGGCATGTCCTGCAGATGGACCATGACGTTGGCAACCTGTTGCTTGAAGCGGGCTACCAGCGAGGGAGCCAGTGCAAAGCTCGACAGGCCGAAACCAATCTTGAGCCGCCCTGCCACGCCGCTGGCGAGTGCCAGCGCATGGCGCTCAAATCCCTTGCCATGTTCGACCAGCGCACTCGCCTGGGTGAGTAGCTGGGCGCCGATGGCCGTCAGCTCGGCGCCGTGGCGACCGCGATTGAACAGGGTGCTGCCGAGCGCCTGCTCCAGCCCCTGGATCTGCTTGGTCAGGGCCGGTTGGGTGATGAACAGGCGGGTGGCGGCTTCCCGGTAGTTGGCGGTGTCGGCCAGCGTCACAAACGCCTGCAGTTGCCTCAGGTCGAATTTCATTCCAATTGGTTATCCAAAGTGGCGATTTATTGATTATAAATTATCTAATCGCCTTGTTCTAATGGTCCGGTAAAGGGAGTCGCGGCTCCCTCAGACCTGAAACAAGGAGCCATATCATGTCGACTCAACGTTATCTTTTTTTGATCAAGGGCACGCTGGTGCTGGCCCAGCCATTGGCAGCACCTGAGACGGGGGAGCTGCTTGCCAGCCTGTTGCAACAGGGGTTTGTGGTCGGCCCCTTGCCGGTGTGGGCTGGCAGTGCCGAACAAGCGCTGGCCTGTTACGAGCGTGCCGCCCAGCAGCAGGCCTTTGCCGATGCCCTCTCTGGTGCTGCGTCCGAGCGGGCCGGGGTGATTGCATGAGTGCCAATCTGAGAACAGAAATGAGCGCCGACATGAGTAACATCACCTTGTCGGTATCCGCCCTGTTGCTCGATATGGATGGCACCCTGGTCTGCTCGACCGGCGATGTGGAGCAGGTGTGGCGGCTCTGGTGCCAGCATCACCAGCTTGCCCCCGAGCCGGTGCTGGCGATGTGCCACGGCATGCGCTCGCGGGAGGTGATTAGGGCGCTCGCTCCGCAACTGGATGTGGAGCGGGAGGCCGCGCGGCTCGACGAGCTGGAGATGGAACATACCGGCGGCGATGCCATCGCCGGAGCTGGCGAGCTGCTGCGCCGCTTGCCGCCAGAGCGTTGGGCCATCGTGACCTCCGCCAGTGAGCGGGTTGCCCGCCACCGCCTGAGTTGTGCCGATTTGCCGCTGCCAGCAGTGCTGGTGGGGGCTGAAGCGGTGAGCAATGGCAAACCCGATCCCGAACCCTATCTGCTTGGCGCCGAACGGCTTGGCGTTTCGCCTGCTCGCTGTCTGGTGTTCGAGGATGCGCCGGCCGGTATCGAGAGCGCCCTGCGCGCAGGTTGCACCGTGGTGCAGGTAGGGGGTGAGGAGCCACTCAATCCGGCAGTGGTGGCGGTGATCCGCGACTGGCGCGAGGTGAAGGTGGAGTTGGGGGAAGACGAGTCCCTGCTGGTGACGCTGCCCGCCTGAGCGTCGCAGATCGCGCGCGGCGGCGGCATATTGCGGCATGAGCCATCGCCATCAGCACTGCCTGCCGCAATAAAAACGCCCCCGATTGACGGGGGCGTTTTGCTATCTCAACCGTTATTTGAACACGCGGAAACGGCTGGCGTCGTCGATAAAGGTCTTGTCACCGGCGGCTTGCTTGATGCTGCCAAAGGGCATCTGGGCGCGCAGCAGCCAGCTGGCGGGCAGATTCCACTCCTTGCGTACCGCCTCATCGATCAGCGGATTGTAGTGCTGCAGGGAGGCGCCGATCTTCTCCTGAGCCAGGGTTGTCCAGACTGCAAACTGGGCGATGCCGGTGGCATGTTCTGACCAGACGGGGAAGTTGTCGGCATACAGCGCAAATTTTTGCTGCAGATCCTTGATGATGTCGGTGTCCTCGAAGAACAGCACTGTGCCAAAGCCTGCGCGGAAGCTGCCATCCACCTTGGCCTCGCTCTGGGCATAGGCTTCCGGCGGCACAATCTTTTTCAGCTCGGCTTTGACGATGTCCCACAGCTTGTGGTGCTGGGCGCCAAACAGAATGACGGCGCGAGAGCTCTGGGAGTTGAAGGAGGAGGGGCTGTGCCTGATGGCATCCTGGATCAGGGCCGTCAGCTGTTCCGGCGTATGGGACACCTGGTCGCCCAGGGCATAGATGGTACGACGTGCTTTGATCTGCTCGATAAACGGACTGCTCATAACATCTCCTTTGTTTGCCTGATAGTCACATCTGGTGGGTGGAGCAAAGCCATCCGGCTCCAATCGCTCAAGGTATAGACTATACCACCCTCTCAAGATCAGAGTGTTAACCGGGAGTGATGATGCTTTTTCCTGATAGTTGATACTGGACCCGAGATTTTTGATTCATAGCTAATATGAATGTTGCCATTTGAACCGTTCAGATCTGACGGCAATCAATAATTCATAGTGGATATCGCCCTAAAATCAGTCCTTATCAATCTGGTCTATGGATGTGATGTGAGTCGGCTTCCCCTTAATAGACGCTATTACGTACTCGCTCTTCTCTCCTTTGTGCTGGGGATCCTGGTGCTGCTTGCAACGCTGATCCTGGCGGCAGCCAGCTATGTGCGTGATATCGACAAGACGGTGGCGGGTTTTGGTCATATGGCCTCCTCGGTTGAAGCCGCATTGATCCATGAAATGGTGCAGGTCAATGAGCGGCAGCTCGCTGTGCTGGAAGCTTCTTTGGATAAACAGGCGATTGCCCGTGGTGAGCCGGCCAACAACCCAAGTTGGGCCATTGCTCATCAGATCAAGCGCAACAGTCATTACATCTATTTTTACAATCCACGGTTTGACCTGATCAGCTGTTATCCCGAGTGGGTGCGGCCTTCCGGTTATCGAGCCTCGGTGCGCCCCTGGTACAAGGTGCTGTCTCTGCCAGGGGATAAGACGGTCTGGCTTGGCCCTTATCCCGAATACAGCACCGGAGAGCTGATCCTTACCTTGGTCAAACGAGTGCGAGATGACAAGGGTCACCTGCTGGGGTTGCTGATGGTGGACATGTCATTCAAGACATTGCAGCAGGCGCTGCAAAGAACAGTAGGGAACAACCCTGCTGCGCTCTATCTCACCCTGCGCGGCAGTAATGAGCTGATCGTGGGTAGCCATCTTGAACTGCTGGATACAGAGGCGGAGAAAGTGGTGGACGGGCACAACGGGTTTGGCCTCGATGTGCTTTGGCATGGCACTCATATCAAGCGTGAGCTGGAAGAGATTGGTTGGGATCTCAACATCTATTTACCTCCATCAGTCTTTCGTGACGGCCTCAAAGAGTCCCTTTTGATGGTGGTGCTGCCCCTGTTATCACTTTTTTTGATCTGGTTTCTCAGCATAGGTTTTCTGGTGCGGATATTTCGTCAGGAACAGGCATTGGTATCCGGTTCACTGAGCTGGATTGTCCAGGATCCGGCAGCGACCGAGCCGGTTGCAGAAGCAAATACCTGGTTTGTGCACAGCAGCCTCAGTGAAATAGAGCAGGTGCGGGCCACCTTTCTCAAGGATCAGGATTTGCTGCTGCGTGATCCGCTGACCGGCAGCATGAACCGGCGCGCTTTCGAACAACATAAACGGGCGCTTGAGCAGACCGAACTGCATTTTTGGCTGCTGCTGTTCGATGTGGATTGCTTCAAAGGGATCAATGACACCCTGGGTCATGCCTTTGGTGATCAGGTGTTGGTTCGGGTTGCCCACATTCTGGCCGAAGAGTTTGGCGAACATGCGGTCTACCGGATTGGCGGCGATGAATTTGCCGCATTGGTGCAACTTGAGCGCAGTGAGCTGGAAGCCGCTCTGGTTCATCTGCTCTATCGGGTACGCAGTCAGGAGTGGCGCGAGTTCAAGGGGCGGGTCACCCTGAGTGCGGGGGGCGCCAGCCATCAGCAGGATGGCACCGCGCTATTTGAACGGGCCGATGTGCTGCTTTATCAAAGCAAGCACAGCGGGCGGGATTGTTGGCATCTCTCGGCAGGGGCGAGGTGAGCCGCAAGGATCAATCCTGACAATAAGTTGTCTGATGACAACAGCCTCTAAATATCCCACACACAGGCAATCTCGTTGATCGCCTGTGTGCGGGGCAGGTGCTAGCTGAACAGCAGGTAGGAGAGGGTCAGGCAGCAGATGATGCCCGAGATGATGGGCACCGAGGTGCGCTTGATGATCTCGATGGGGTTGCTGCCGGTGATCGAGGCGATGACGATGATCACCGCGGCTACCGGCGACATGGAGCGGATCAGGTTGGCGGTGAGCTGCATCGGCAGGGCCACTGACACACTGTTGACCCCGACCTTCTCGGTGATCTCGGGAATGATGTTGATAAAGGAGTAGAAGACCGCTAGCCCGCTACCGCTGATAAAGCCGATCAGCGCCGCCGTACCGGAGAAGAAGAACATCAGGATGGAGCCGACCCCGTCGATGTGCTTCACGCTGTCCACCAGGGTATCTATGATACCGATGGCTTTGAGCCCCTCCACCAGCATGCTGGCCGCCACGATAAGCGACACCACCTGAGCCAGACCCGTCCCCATGCCGGTAAAGAAGATGGCGAACTCCTTACTGGTCTCCTTGATCTTGCCTTTGCGCAGCAGCTCCACCCCTATGGTGAGCAGCAGGCAGACGAAGGTGATCTCCACCAGCCCCAGCGAGATGTGGGTGAAGCAGATGCCGAACAGCAGCACCAGCACCAGTGGCAGCACCGGGAAGAGGCCGTAGTAGGCGGGCGGCAAGCCGGTGGGCAGGGCGAGGGATTCATCCTTCTCTTCCAGTCCGCCGCGCGCCTGCTGGCGCTTGTCCATCGCCTTCTGCCAGAAGTAGTGCACCACTGCCATCAGTGCCAGCGTCGGCAGCGAGATGGGCGCGTGGTAGGAGACGATGTACTCCACCAGCGGGATCCCCAGCTTCTGGGCAGCCAGCACGTTATCGGCCCCCAGCGGACTTGGCATTATGGTGGCTGTGGTGGCAATGACGGCCCCGGCGGTGAGGGAGGACATATTCGACGCCTTGAGCACCGGATAGAGGGTGGCCATCAGCAGCACCGCCAGACTGGCGGCGCTCGGCACCACCAGCGAGAGCAGGTTGCCCAAGAGGAAGATCACCGGCACCAGCAGATAGGGGGAGCGGATGCGGCTCAAGGGGCGGGTCAGCAGCATGACGGTCACGTCGTTGGCGCCGATGTGGCTCATGTAGCTGGAGAAGCCGAACAGCACCATGATGGTGAGGCCGACATTGCCCATCTGACTGATGAAGATCTGCTTGATCTGGACGAAGGGATCGAGCCAGCTAAGGCCGCTGCTCTGTGCCTCAGGCAGCAGCGGGTGGCCCAGTCCTACGGCGGCGAACATCAGCAGCAAACCTGCACCAAACAGCACTATCTTGGCATCGTAGTTTTTGGCGATGAGATAGCCGCAGATGACTAGGATCAGGGTGCTGACAATTATTTCCAGCATGGTTCCAACACTCTCTTCTTGATATGAATTGGCCAGCAAGCTGGCTGTTCGGGATCAGATGGCGCGGGCAAGGGTCTCCATGCACCAGGCTCTGAATCCGGGCACGTCGATATCGAGGCACACCTCGGCGTTGGGCGGCCGCTTGAGCCGGTTGTTGATATCCACCGAGGTGGTGCCCAGGGTGTGTTCGCCCCGGGTTTCGATGGCCACATGGCAGGCTTGGGTGGTGAACAGATCTGGGCGCACCAGATAGGCGATGGCGCAGAGATCGTGCATCTTGAGCCCGGTCTGCATGCTGCCGCCGCGATAGTGGCCGAACAGGGCGTGGAGCATGGCGCCGGTGCGGTTGAGGGCTGGCAGCATCGCAATCATCTCGCCAGTCAGGGTGGCCCGACTGGTGACATCGAGCCCACACATCACAATGGGCAGGCCGCTGCTGAAGACGATGTGGGCCGCCTCCGGATCCACGTAGATGTTGAACTCGGCATTGGGGGTGTGGTTGCCCCGGCCAGCCGAGCCGCCCATCAGCACGATCCGCTCGATCTTCTCCCGGCACTCGGGGTGCAGGGTGAGCAGCAGGGCTATATTGGTCAGCGGCCCGATGGGCACCAGCGTCATGGGCTGTTCGCTGGCGAGCAGGGTGGCCTTCATGGCTTCGACGGCATGCATCGGCAGCAACTGTTGTTGCGGCTCGGCAAACTCGTAACCATCTAGGCCGGAGTGACCGTGGATGTGGCTGGCATTATCGAGGGGGCGTACAAGGGGCTGGCTGGCCCCCTGCGCCACCGGCACCTTTTTGTCGAAAAAGTGCAGCAGGCGCAGGGCGTTGCGGGTGGTCTTGCTGACATCGACGTTGCCAGCGACCGTGGTGATGAGCGCCAGCGCGACCCCGGGGTGAAAGAGGGCGGCGGCGATGGCAACGGCATCGTCTATGCCGGGGTCGGTATCCAGAATAATGGCGACAGGGTTCACTCTGTTCTCCTCGATGTTAATCGGCTTGGCGGGCATCGGCATGGGGCCAGCTGCAAATGAAGGGGTCGACGATCTCGCGGGTCAGGCCGTCGGTGAGGCCGAGATCGGTCAGATGGGGCCCCGCATTGCAGGCGAGACAGGTTCCCTCTATGGCCTTGAAGACCCGGTAGGGGGGCTCCCACTCCACCACCCGGCCGCTTACTTCCCGCAGGGCGTGGAAACTGGCCGCCAGCTCGCTGGCTGGCAGGTCGGAGAGCATGCCCGCGATGGGCATGGCGACGTGGGCCAGCACCTCACCCTGCTGGACGACCGCCATGCCACCTCCGCTGGCGATCAGGGTGTTGGCGGCCAGCATCATCTCTTGCGGGTCGCGCCCCAGCACCACCAGATTGTGGGAGTCGTGGGAGTAGCTGGTGGCGATGGCACCTTGCAGCTCGCCCCATCCCTCCAGCAGCGCCAGCCGGGTGCCCGCCTGATGGCGGCCGTGACGGTGTTGCACCGAGATCAGGCTAAACCCCTCCGGCACAATCACCTGACCCTCTTTGACCTCCACTTCGGTTTCGCTCCATTGGGTGAAGCGGGCCCCCTTGATGGTCTTGAAGCGGGCACGCCCCGCAGTCAGTCCGGGCACTCGAATGACAAAGTCTTCCAGAGTGCGCAGGGGGATCTGCATGGTATCGCGCGGCGCCTGGCAGCCAGCGACAGGCTTGGCGGGGGTGAGAATGGCGCCATGGCGGGCGACCCGCTGGCCGCCGCTGTAGACCCAGAGCGGGTTAAGATCGGTGAGGTTGTCAAACACCACCAGATCGGCGCAGCGACCCGCGGCAACCAGCCCCAGATCGTTGCGTTGCAGGCGGATGGCGGCATTGAGGGTGGCCATTCGCAGTACATCGGGCACTGCCAGCCCCAGCTCTGCCAGCAGTTTGACCAGCGCGATCATGCCTCCCTTCTCCAGCAGCATGTCGGGCGGCACATCGTCGGTACAGAGAGTGATCTGGGAGGAGAGGTGGGGTAGCTGTTTCAGCGCCGTGACGATCTCCGGCAGCAGGTAGGGGTGGGAGCCGCGCAGTTGCAAGGTGAGCCCGGCCCGCAGCTTCTCGAGTGCATCGGCTGCCGAGGTGAGCTCGTGATCCGAGCTAACCCCGGCAGCCAGATAGGCTTGCAGCCGGTTGCCGCTTAGGCCCCGGGCGTGCCCTTCAATCAGGGCATTGCGTTGCAAACCGGCGTGCAGGATGCCGGTCATCCGCTCGCTGCCGCCCAGCACCCCCTGCATATCCATTACCTCGGCGATCCCCGCCACCTCCGGCCACTCCAGCATGGTCGCCATCTCGGGGCCATGAAACTCGGCGCCCGACATCTCGAGACCCGGCGTTGAGGGAACGCTGGAGGGGGCGGCGCAGATCACTCGCAGCGGCAGGTTGCGGCTGGCGTCGATGGCGTAGCGCACCCCCGCCAGCCCGAGCACATTGGCCAGCTCGTGGGGATCCCAAAAGATGGTGGTGGTGCCCTGCGCGACCACCACATCGGCGTAGCGCTCCGGTGTGAGGTGGGAGCTCTCCACATGGACATGGCTGTCGATAAGCCCCGGTGAAAGATAGGCACCGGCGAGATCGTGGATCTCGCTCGCCTGCTGGCAGGTGCCGACCGGATGAACGCTGGCGATCAGCGGGCCGACCAGCCCCACATCGGCGGGGCGGATCTCGCCGGTCACCATGTCGATCACCTTGGCGTTGGTCAGCAGCAGATCGAAGGGGGCTTCGCCGAGGGCAGCCTGTACGGCGCGGCGGCGCAAGTTGAGGGATGCATCTTGTTCACACATGAAGGAGATGGCCTGAGAAGGGGAATAATGGGCACACTTTAGGGAGGGGATTGGCCCGTGCATAGCGCAAAGAATTTATAACTGGATAAGAAAGGGTTATGCTGCTGCAAACGTTTTCTCCGGTTGTCTCTTCCATGTCTGAACCCTGGCGCCGTTTGCCTGTGCTCTCTCTCAAGCAGATCCAGTATTTTGTCACCCTGGCCCAGCTGCGCCACTTCACCGAAACGGCCAACCAGATGGCCATCAGTCAACCCGCCCTGAGCAGTGCCTTGCGCCAGATTGAATCTGTGCTCGGCGGCAAACTGTTTCACCGCACCGCGCAGGCGGTCACCCTCACCGAGCAAGGGGAGGCGATCCTGCCCCACGCCAAGGGGCTGCTCAATGTG
Source organism: Aeromonas sp. CU5 (assembly GCF_002586745.1). Lineage (NCBI taxonomy): Bacteria > Pseudomonadati > Pseudomonadota > Gammaproteobacteria > Aeromonadales > Aeromonadaceae > Aeromonas > Aeromonas sp. CU5. Next base: position 2,815,464 of record NZ_CP023817.1, on the reverse strand, counting down.
GCCCACGCCGCTTTTGCCGATATGCAGCAGGTGATGGCCGAAGGGGGCGATGGCACCCTGCGTATCGGCCTGATCCCGTCGGCCTGCGCCCTGATGTTCCCGCTGGCGGCCGCTCGGCTGCAGCAACAGTTTCCCGGTTTGCGGGTCGAGTTTCAGGATCACACCAATGATGGCCTGCTGCAGGCGCTGGCCGAGGGGTCGCTGGATGCGGGGATTGGCGTGCTGGATGGCGAGTTGCCCGACTCGCTGGAGGTCACGCCGCTGCTGGACGATGCGCTGGTGGCGGTGGTCAACCGGCAGGACACGCTGGCAACGGAGGATGTCATCAGTTGGCAGCAACTGACCCGCCGCGATATCGCTCTGTTTGCCAGAGGCAACGTCAGCCGACAGGTCAACGGGCTAGCCCAGAGCCAGTTGCCCGGGCTCAAGCCCAGATACACCACCGACTATGTCGAGACCCTGCACGGTCTGGTGCGTTCGGGGCTGGCCATCGCCATCCTGCCCAGACTCTATACCGCCCATCTCTGTGATCCCCAGCTCAAGGTGGTGGATCTGCATCAGCCGGTGCTGAGTCGTACGCTGGCGCTGATGTGGGCCAAAGGACTCTCCCGATCGACCCGCATCGACGCGGGGCGTGCTCTGTTGCGCAGCACCATCATCGAGCAGCTGGGCAGCCAGCACGGCTGAGATTGTGCTACCCAACCCCGCGCTGGTGACAGGAGCTGTCCGATCGCCAGCAGTCGGGGCGGGGCTGCGACAGCCTCCCGGCCCTGCCGAGGGCCGCGTCATTCCTGTGAAATGAAAATTTTCTTTTGGTTATTCAAGTGATTGAATTCAATCTTTCGGGTCATTCCTGAAACTGGGTTTCAAGCGAAGAGCTACTCGCCGCCAGGCCCCCACTGGCTTGCCACTTGCCGGTTTGTATAGTGCAGGTTAATAGTGCAGGGAAATTAATCAGGTTTGACAGGAGTATCCATGGAGATGAATAGAGGTGGCATTCGCGCGCTGGCTTTGCTGGGGGCGTTATTGCTGGGCAGCACGGCAGCCCACGCCTCCGAGACCCTCAACACCATTCTCGGTGGCGGGGCTGGCGGGGTGGCGGGCACCATGATCGGCAAGGAGCTGGGGGGCGACACCGGTGCGCTGGTGGGGGCTGCCTTGGGCGGTGCTGCCGGTGGCGCGGCGACGGCCAACAAGGGCAACAAGAATGAAGCGGCCCTTGGCGGCGCGGTGGGGGCGCTGGGCGGTGCCGCCATCGGCAAGAGTGTCGGCGGCGATACCGGTCAACTGATCGGCGCCGGGGTCGGCGGGGCGGGTGGTTCGGCCATCGGCGCCAAAACCGGCGACGGTCACAAGAGTCAGGATCGTTATTACGATGACGACGATGATCATCACCATCATAAGCACCACAAAAAGCACAAGAAGCATAAAAAGCACGGGGGGTACCATGATGACTGACGCCGCCTGGTTGCGTGCAACAAATAGCTCCCCACCTTGGTGGGGATGTTTGTCACATTGCGGAGTGCTGTTTCCTCCACGTCTTATCTGCATTTCAACTCGCGCCCTTGACCTGAATGGTGGGCCATCCCCGATTTACCCCATCTGGCCGACAACCTATTGGCATATGCAAACCTGTTGGGCCCATGTCTGCTGCTTGTGGCATCTGGGTATCTAGGCAGCTGGGCTTGTGGATTGTCAGGGGAGGGGCTGCAGGCCGTTAGCTATGGGGGGGGAGCAAGAGGCAGGCCTGAATGCGCAGCTTTTATGGCATACTCCCCAGCCAGCCATGCCCGAGGAGATAATTGATGGCCAAGTATGACAAAGTTTCCCCCGAGACCCAGCAGGAAGCGGTGAAGATTGCCCGTGCCAACCAGAAGCCGGGGCAGACCAAAGAGCAGACTCAACTTATCGCGCAAGGGATCCAGAAAGGCATCGATGAGTACAAGAAGCAGATGAAGGCGCGGGCCCGTGAGGCGAGTCGCCAAAAGAAGCTGCAGAGCAAAGCCAAACAGTCACAGGGCACACCACTGCCAGAGGATCAGGACGACCAGATCGAATTGGTAGAAGTGACTCGTCAGCATCCACTTCCGTGGGTCTTGCTAGGGCTGAGCTGGTTGGTTTTTGCCGCAGCCTGGTTCTGGCGCAGCTAAAGCCGCCGGTAGCAAACCTTTGCCCGGGATCCTCTTCACAGCCCGGGCCCGGGCAGCTGGTCATCACCCGCGAAGAGTGCTTAAATCCTGCGCCTGTTGTGCCTGCCCCCGATTTTCAGACGACTTGTTTTCAGGAAAAATGTTATGAACCCCGCACCGCTCTATTTGCTGGCCCCTTTTGTGTTGTTTCTGGTGACCATGCTGTTCTATCGCATCTCGCCGCTGCGCGCGGTCGCTGCCAGTGGAGTTCGCTGGTTTATCCTGCCCGCCTTCACCCTGTTTATTTTGTTGATCATCATCAATGGTGCGGCCGATCCCGCCTTGCGCAATCCGGCGTTCCATTGGCTGATGCCGGGGCTTGGCTTTGCACTGAGCCTGTTTCCTGCGCTGCCCAAGGCGCTGGTGCCCCGTCTCGCCATCAAGGAGGGGGTCTTTGCAGCGCTCGGTCTGATGTTGATGAGCCTGGCCATGGTCTACTGACCGGCTGACCACTGCTGTTGACATGACCCAAAGGGGGCTCTGTGACGAGCCCCCCTTGTACAAACAATGGCCTGCAGGCATCTTGGTGAAAGGATCGCCAGCCAGGAGGCCAGATGGACAATCCGCCCGATTTCATGGCGCAGTGGGATTATCAGGATCCCGCCGCCACCGCCCTGCGTTTTCACGCTCTGCTTACTGAGGCGCGTACCGCCGCCGACCTGCAACTCGAGCTGGAGTTGCTGACCCAGATCGCCCGCACCCATTCGCTGCAACGCCAGTTTGAACAAGCTCACCAGCTGCTCGACGAGATAGCACCCCGGCTCGGCGACGCCACACCAAGGGCCAGGATCAGAGCCCTGCTGGAGCGGGGTCGCACCTTTAACTCGGCAGGTGACAAAGCCCGCGCCAGAACCCTGTTTGAACAGGCATGGCAGCTGGGCCTCAAGGAGAAGGAGCTCTATCTCGCCATCGACGCCGCACACATGGTGGCCATCTCGGCTCCGCTTGAAGAGCAGAGCCGCTGGCATCAACTGGCGATGGAGCTGGCGGAGCGCAGCAGCGATGAGAAGGTGCGCGGCTGGCTGGCCACGCTTTATAACAATCAGGGCTGGACCCTGTTCGAACTGGGCCGCTTTGATGAAGCCAACATTCTGCAACAGAAGTGTCTGGCCTGGCATCTGCAACACAACAATCTGGCCAAGGCCTTTATCGCCCGTTGGAGTCTGGCCCGGCTGACCCGAGCAAAAGGTCTGCATGAGGCTGCGCTGGCTGAATTGGTGCAGCTCAAAGTCGACATGACAGAGGCTGGCGAGCCTGAGGATGGTTATTTGTTTGAGGAGATGGGTGAAAACGCGCTGGCACTGGACGATCCGGCAGCGGCAGAATATTTTGCCCGCGCCTGGTTCCTGCTATCACGGGATGGCTGGCTCAAGGCCAATGAGGCGGAGCGACTGGCTCGCCTCAAGCACCTCGCCAAGCTCTGAGTACCCCGAAAATAGAGAGAGCGGCTCGCGCCGCCCCTCACTTGCTGCAATGTCATGATCCTCTTGGTCGATTCCGCTCCGGCACCAGGGATAGTGCCGCTCACTCAGGTCAGGCTGGCCTCTTCCCAACCCTGCTTCTTGCGATAGATGGTGGAGGGGCTGATCTCCAGCAGCGCCGCCGCCTTGGGAATATTGCCGTCACAGCTGGCGATGGCCTGTTCTATCACCTCTTTTTCCACTATCCAGAGCGGACGGATCGGCCCGCTTGCCGCCCCATTGACAACCGCGGTCGATGCGACTGCCGCGGCAATCGCCGCTGGCAGTTGGGGACGAACCCCATTGAGCGGTGGTGGCAAAATATCCGGGCTGACCAGCTCCTTGTCGTTTAGCACCACGATATTGCGCACCACGTTTTGCAACTCGCGGACGTTGCCGGGCCAGGGGTAGTCGATCAGCACCCTGGCCGTGCTGGGGTCGAAATCCTTGAAGCGCTTGTTCTCCTCTTTGGCATAACTCTGCAACAGGGTGCGTGCCAGCAGCAGGATATCCTCGCCTCGCTCCCGCAGGGCTGGCAGGCTGAGGGGAATAACATGCAACCGGTAGTAAAGATCTTCACGGAAACGGCCAGCCTTGACCTCCACCAGCGGGTCACGATTGGTGGCGCAGATAAAACGCACGTCGACGGTTTCAAGTTTGCCGCTGCCGACCCGCTGCAGGGTGCCGGTCTGGATAAAGCGCAACAGCTTGCTCTGCAGGTCCAGATCCATCTCGCAGATCTCGTCCAGAAACAGGGTGCCGCCATCGGCCAGACTGGCTGCTCCTTTGCGATCCCCCTGAGCACCGGTAAAGGAGCCTTTCACATGGCCGAAGATTTCGCTCTCCATCAAATCGTGGGGAATGGCGGCGCAGTTGAGGGCGATAAAAGGTTGATCTCTGCGGGGGCTGCACTGATGAATCGCATCGGCGCACACCTCTTTGCCGGTACCGCTCTCACCGGTAATAAAAACGGTCGCTTTGCTGGGCGCCGCGCTCTCGACGATGCGATAGACCGCCTGCATTGGCATAGATGCGCCGATAAAGCCGAAAAATGAGCTGCGCTCGAAGTTCTCCTTATAGTGGGCGACCAGCGAACTTAACTGTTGATGCTTCAGGGCATTGCGAACGGTGGCACAGAGCCGCTTGCTATCGAATGGCTTGGTTAGAAAATCAAAGGCACCCAGGCGCATCGCCTCCACCGCCACATCGACCGAGCCGTGGGCGGTGATCACCACTACGGCGCAAGGCAGCTGTTGTTCGGTGATCATCTGCAGAATATCCATACCGGACATATCCGGTAGCTCCAGATCGAGCAGCACCACGGGCGGTGGGCTGCTCTGCAACTGTGCAAGCGCCTGCTGGCCGCAGTCGGCCAGTAACACCTCATACCCCTCCAGCCGCAGGTACTGTTCATAAACTACCGCCAGACTTCGGGTATCTTCCACCAGTAGAACACGCGGTTTGTTTTCAGCCACTGGAGTCATCCTTGTATTTGATTTTGCGATCTATTTTGTCTGCACCAGCGTTTATACCCAACGCAGGGAAACCCTGTTATCTCGCGATTATAAGGCATATACAAGTAAAAACGGCTCCCTAAGGAGCCGTTTTTACTACAGGTATTTCATTACTTCTTGGCGTCGTCAGCGGCCGGCTTTTCAATCGCCAGCAGCTCTACGTCAAACACCAGCACGGCGTTTGCCGGGATGGAGCCTGCACCGTGCTCGCCATAGGCCAGCTTGGACGGCAGGAAGAACTTGAATTTGGAGCCAACAGGCATCAGCTGCACGCCTTCAGTCCAACCCGGGATAACCTGGTTGAGCGGGAAGGTGGCTGGCTCGCCGCGATCGACGGAGCTGTCGAACTTGGTGCCATCGGTCAGGGTGCCGGTGTAGTGAACCTTGACGATATCGGTAGATTTCGGCTTGGCACCATCACCCATCTTCTCGACCAGATATTGCAGGCCGGATTCGGTGCTCTTCACGCCCTCTTTCTTGGCGTTGGCAGCCAGATACTCGTCACCTTTTTTCAGGTTATCAACAGAATCTTTCTCAGCTTTGGCCTTGGTCAGTTCGTTGATTTTGGCATCGTAATCTTGCAGTACTTTCTGGATCTCTTCATCAGTCATCTTGGCTTCTTTACCCAGACCGTCGGTCACCCCTTTCAGGATCACGGCGTTCTCCAGCTTGATGCCCAGTTCCTGCTGACGCTCCAGGGTGTTAGCGATATAACGACCCATGGAGAGGCCAATTGCGTAGCCGGATTGCTCTTCAAAGCTCTTGGCTTCAGCTTTGGTGCCCTCTGCAGGCTTGCTGGCCTCTGCCTTTACTTCGGCGGTATTGGCCGCAGCAGGCTTCTCGTCTTTTTGGCAAGCAGTCAGACCGACGGCAACCGCAGCAGCCAACAGGGACACCTTCAGAAATTTGTTCATCAGTTTCTCCAAACTCCAAATACCGCTCTCGGTTTCATCGTGAAATGAGAGGTTTATCGTGATAAGCGCCTTATACTAACGCCGTGATCGCAGGTAACAAAAGCATGAGACCGCAAAAATGATAAAAAGTGCTATTTATCTGGTGAGCCTCTGTTTAATGCTCACTGGTTGCGAGCAGAGCTCCCAACCCAGCCAGCAATTGACCCTCGCCAGCACCGGTCTGCTGACCGCTGATCTGGCCAGTGACGGCAAGTTGGCCATCGTTTCCAGCATCAGTCAGGGCATTATTGTCTGGGATCTCGAGCAGAACCGCCAGCGCTGGCGCTGGAAGCAGTCTGACTCGCCGGATGATCTGGTTTTCATTACCCGTTTCTCCGAAGACAATAGCCATGCCGTTACCGCAACAACTGACACCTTTGCCACCTGGCGGTTACAGGATGGACGATCCCAAGGTTACTACTCTCTTCCTGAATCCAAGCTGAGGGATATTGCGCTATCTGCTAACGGGCGCTACGTGCTGATCGGGCGGGAAGATGGTAAAGCGGAATGGCTCGATACCCAAAGTGGCCGTCGCCTGCAATTTTTGGGGCATACCGAGCAGATCAATACGGTGGATCTGTCGGCCAATGGTCGCTACGCCCTGACGGGCGGTAATGACTACAGCGCCTATTTATGGGATACCCGCAGCGGTCAGGTTATCTGGCGCTTTAACCATGGTGGCCGGGTGGTCATGGCCAGGTTGGAGCCGAACGGTCGCTATGCCTTCACCGCCGACAGCAGCCGGGCCAGCATCTGGGATCTGAAAACCGGCAAGGAGGTGAGCCAGCTGCAATATGATCACCGTTTCGAGGTCTACACCAGCGCCCGCTTTGTCAACGATGGCAAGTGGCTGATCACCGGCGCCCCTTCCCGCCAGCTCTCCCTGTGGCAAGTGAGCGATGGCGCCCTGCTGCAGCGCTGGCGCGTCTCGCCGCAACCCAAGGTGAAACCGCCCAGTGCAGTGGTCTATGGCGTCGCTTTGCGCGACAATAGTCACTTGATCAGTGCCAGTTCCAGTGGGCTGGCCGAAATCTGGACAATCAAGTAAGGACCCGAAGGCCCATGAGTCAGCAACTTAACGATCGCATCGAAACCCTGGAAACCCGTCTCGCTTATGCGGAGTACACCGTAGAGCAACTTAATGGGGAGGTGACGACCCAGGGCCGTGAGCTCGACCGGCTCAAATACCAGATCCAGCTGCTGATCGACAAACTGCAAAGTGTACAGCCCAGCCAGATCGCCAGCATGGCCGAAGAGACGCCGCCACCGCACTACTGATCAGGCAATTTCCGCTGTCAGGCAACCTTGTCAATCCCGGTCGCCAGCCAATAAAAAACCCGCGATAATCGCGGGTTTTTTTATCATCAGCGTAGCTGTGATCAGTGTTGATGGCCCTTGCCACCACAACCGCCACCACCGCAGCAACCGCCATGGCCTTTTTCAGCGCCGTGATCGTGGCCGTGGTCATGACCGTGACCAGCACCGCCACAGCAGCCGCCATGCTGGTGATCATCGTGATCGTGATCATGACCATGGTCGTGACCGCAACCTTCATCGCCATGGACATGGCCATGTGCCAGCTCTTCAGCAGTGGCAGCGCGCACGTCCTGGATCTCGACCTTGAAACGCAGCGTCACGCCCGCCAGCGGATGGTTGCCATCTACCTTGACGAACTCTTCCGAGACTTCAACCACGGTGACCGGACGGTGACCGTCATCGGTTTCAGCCACGAAAGTATCCCCTTCGGAGACTTCCATGCCATCAAACAGCTCACCCGGCACTTCTTGTACCAGAGTCTCGTCATACTCGCCGTAAGCCTGGGCGGGGGCCAGGGTCACTTCGAAGGCTTCACCTACCGCGCGACCTTCCAGCTCGGCTTCCAGGCCAGAGACCAGGTAACGGGTGCCGTGCAGATAGACCAGCGGCTCTTTGCCAACTGTGCTGTCGATGACTTCACCGTGCTCGTCGGTGACTGTGTATTCCAGCGTAACCACGCTCAGAGGAGCTACTTTCATGTCAGGATCCTGCGGATAGAAAAAAACGGGCTCAGAATACCTTAAAAAATGAGCCGCGCATATGCCATGGCTGGCGCAATAATGTCGAAAAAAACGGCATAAACTGCAGCGGTGAGTCTCATTCCGGTAGTCGTAGTGGCTATTACGGGCGGAATACCCCGATCACCTCTTCCGCCTCGCGGGTCAGGCTGTCGACTTCGGCAGGGGTTTGCACCTGGGTATCGCCACAGGCGACGCAGGTCACCTTCTCGACTCCATGCTCCAGATACAGCATCATGTTGTCCAACTTGCCGCACGCCGGGCAGACTGCACCGGCAATGAAGCGTTTTTTACGTCTGGTTTCCATTTTTGTTACCTCCAGGCAGCATCATATCAGGGTTTTTACATGCATCATGCCATCGAATACCACCATTTTTCTTGCCACGGCTTGCAGGCGGGCAACCGCAAACGGACCCCGGTCGGGCAACTGTTGCGGATAACCCGGGGCGCCGCGCTGCTGAGACTGGGCCAGCATGAGCTATTGTTGCCCGCAGGTCGTTGCTTCTGGCTCTGCGCCGATGCCCTCGCCGCGTTCAGCCCGCTCAGTGGTTGCCACTATGATCAACTGAGCGTCTCGCTGCGGGTTGAGCAACCGCACCAGGCCGGGTGGTTGCAGACCACCCCGCTGCTCGATGCGCTACTCGATTCGCTGGCCCAGTGGCAGCGGCCACAAGAGTGGCAGGGGATATATGGTCAGCGGCTTCAGGTGATCCTGGATGAGCTGCAACAGTGCACCATTAGCCAGCAAGGGGAGCCGAGTTTGCAGGCATGCTGGCAAGCGCTGGCCAATGGCAGGCCAGAGGGCCTGCAACAGTGGGCACAACAGGCCGAACTGCCAGTAGAAGGGCTTGCTCTGCAACAGCAGTGGCAACTGCTGCAGGCACTCAGACTGCTCAAGGGCGGTAGCAAGCCAGCCGTGGTTGCCAGCAAGCTGGGTTATGCTGATGAGGGAGCGCTGCAAGCCGCCTGCCAGCAATGGGGCGTTAGCGGGAGTGGCGAGTGATCGCCGGCTTGCTCGGCTATCGCGCTAATTTAATTAGCTGAACTAGTTCAGTTTTTTGCCAAGTGGTCGTTAACAAGGAAGGGTCACCGCCTGTGATCCTATATGCTAGCGGCCCGAAGTGAGTGCCAACGTTTTGACCAACAGGACATCTGCCATGACGAGCAAAGCCAATCAATCCCAGGGCATGTTGCTGTTTCATCTCTCGACCAAACAATCCTTTGCCATCGGTACCCTCAAGGTGAAGGAGATAGTGCCTTATACCAGGCTGACTGCGCTTCCTCATTCGCACCCCACTGTGCTGGGGGCCGCCAACATGCGTGGTGCTACGATTCCGGTGATTGATATGGCGATGGCGGTGGGTTATCGCCCAGTCAGTCAGGAGGAGCTGGCGCACTGCTTCATCATCATTACCGACTGCCGCCGGACGCTGGTGGGTTTTCTGGTGCGGGGTATCGATAAGATCACCGAGTGTAACTGGCGTGACATCGAGTCGCCCCCAGCCGCACTCGGCCACAATGTCTTCGTGACCGGGGTAACCCGAGTCAATGATCAGCTGATCCAGCTGCTGGATGTGGAGCTGATCCTCTCCCGGGTCTACCCGGACGATCCCAGCCACCTCTATCCGGTGTTGACCGATGTGCAGCGGGAGCGGATCAAGCCGATGCGGATCCTGCTGGTCGATGACTCTTCCGTCGCCCGCCGTCAACTGATGGCCGCCCTCGACTACATCAATATTCCCTATGAGGTCCGCTCGAACGGTAAGGATGCGTTGAGCCTGATGCAGGAGCGAGCCAGCCAGAAGAGTCCGATAGACATTCTGGTCAGCGATATTGAAATGCCAGGGCTCGATGGTTATGAATTGGCGTTTGAGGTGCAAAGTGATAGCAAGCTGGCGGGTGCCTATATCATCTTGCACACCTCGCTCTCCAGCGAGATCAGCGTCGAGCGGGCCCACCAGGTGGGGGCCCATGAGGCGCTGACCAAATTTGAAGCCAACGAGCTGGTTCAGGCTATGTTGCGTGGTGCCGAGCATCACGATCGTCTGCTGCAATAATGCGGCGGCTATCTGGCGGGAGACGCGATCCTCTTGCCCATTTTAACCAAAACAGACTGAAATCATGCTGACCGAGAGCCACTTCCACGCCCCCTGGTGGGCCCGCAATCCTCATCTGCAGACCATATTGCCCAAATGGCTGCGCCGCATGCCAGCCCGCTTTGTGGCCGAGCGGTTTGAGCTGCGGGAGGGGGATTTTGTCGATCTTGCCTGGAGCGGCGAAGTAAGCGCGGATGCGCAGCCGCTGGTGGTGGTGTTTCACGGGCTTGAGGGGAGCATTCACTCCCACTATGCCAAGGGACTATTTGCCCACCTGCAGCAAGAGGGGAGGGAGGCGGTACTGATGCACTTTCGCGGTTGCAGCGGCGAACCCAATCGTCATTTGCAGGCCTATCACTCTGGCGCTATCGGTGATGCGCAAGAGCTGATCGCCGAGCTGAGCCTGCGCTTCCCGGGCAAACCACTGATCGCCATCGGCTTTTCACTTGGCGGCAATATGTTGGTCAATCTGTTGGCGCGGGCCTGCCCTGAAGCACTGAAGGCGGCAGTGGTGGTCTCGGCCCCGCTGCAACTGGCCAGCTGTGCCGAACGGGTTAATCAGGGCTTCTCCAAGGTCTATCAGAACTATCTGCTGCGCACCATGCGCCGTAATCTGCTAAATAAAATCAGCCGCCAGCAAAAAGCAGGCGAACGTTGGCAGCCAAGGCAAGTGGAGCAGATTGCCACCCTGCGGGAGTTCGACGAACAGGTCACAGCGCCGCTACATGGCTTTCGCAACGCCAGCCACTACTATCAAAGTTGTTCAGGCCTGCCCCTGCTGCGCCAGATCCCCATCCCAACTCTCATCATTCACGCCGCAGATGATCCCTTCATGTCACATGCTGTCATCCCCCAGCCGGAACAGTTGTCTCCCATGGTGCGCTATGAGCTGAGCCAGCGTGGCGGCCATGTCGGCTTTTTGCACGGCGCCCCCTGGCGCCCCCGTTTCTGGCTGGATGAACGGATCAGCCGTTGGCTGGCTGAGTGTCTGACTGAGCCATGCGATAGCAGTTGCGCCCTTCGGCCTTAGCCTGATAAAGAGCCCCATCGGCCCGGGCGATGACCCGGTCGAGCGATTCGCCATTTGTCCACAAGGCGATCCCCTGGCTCACGGTGACATAGGGTGCCACACAAGAGTAGGCATGGGGCAGGGAATGGCGTGCCAGCGCCGCAGCAACACGCTGGGCCACTGTCTCGGCAATGTTCAGGGTAGCCTTCGGCAATAACAGCACAAACTCCTCACCGCCGTAACGGGCGACCAGATCGTCCTGACTTCGTACCACCTCACGCAGACATTCAGCGACACTTACCAACACTTCGTCGCCACGCTGATGACCATAGCCATCGTTCAGCTTTTTGAAAAAATCCACATCGAGCAGGATCACCGCAAAGGATTGATCCTGCAGCATGGCCTGCTTGATCGTACGTTCTCCGACCAGGTTGAAGTGGCGACGATTGGCCAATCTGGTGAGCGGGTCTTGCTTGGCTTGACCATCCAGCTGGCGGGCTAGCTCCAGATTCTCGTACTCCCGGGCAACTGCCAGCACGAACCAGTCGTACAACATTCGTCGCCCCGTCTCCAGCAACAGCACCAATCCGACTACCAGCAAGACATGCATGGCAAGAAACGGAACCTTTACGGTCAGGGGTTCGATAAGCAGATAGAACAAAGGGGGAGCCATAAAGCAGTAACAGAGGCTTTTTTCGCAATAAAAGGCGATCAGGGAGGTCATCAACAGCAGACTGAGGGACATAAAGGCCAGGCTAAAGCCTCCTCTCACCTCGGTCACTGCGGTGGCATAGCCCACCATTGCCCAACCTGTCCCCCACAACAGCGCATAGACCCGCAGGCTATTTAGCCACTCTCGCCCTGGTCTGTGCTGCAGCAACCAGCGCAGCAACGGATAAGTCAGATTGGCGGCCGCCATGATCCATAACTGCCACTCATAGCGCCAGGGCAGTTTGTTGTCGATCACCAATTCGGCGTTCTGGTAGACATAAAAGCGGGCAAGCAAGAAGATGCTGCCTAGCAGATTGGCCACCCAGAACCAGCGGATCCCCTGGCTCAATGCCTGACGGCGAATGCTCCATAGATGGTCGTCGAAATCGGCCGCTTGCGAGCGAAAATGAGCAGAGAACATCTCAGGTCCCACCAAAAAACATATAAACCCCTTGCGCTCGATGGCCACAGATAGAAAATAGCGCCATTCTGGCTAATAGAACTTCCATCATGATTATTCCCTGGCAAGAACTCGACGGCGATACCTTGACCAACCTGATCGAGCAATTTGTGCTGCAAGAAGGCACCGAATATGGTGAACAGGACGTATCACTCGAGGTCAAAGTAGACGCGGTGCGATCGCAATTACAGCAAGGCAAGGCGGTTATCGTCTATAGCGAGTTGCACGAATCGGTCAATATCGTAGTGAAAGATCGTTTTATCGAGCAATCTTGACCAACTTGCGCCCCTGATCTTATAACGACACTCCCAAGGAAGAGAGAATTCTATGTCGGCTAAGCATCCTATCATTGCAGTCACCGGCTCCTCCGGTGCCGGCACCTCCACCTCCACCAACGCTTTTCGCTCGATGTTTCATCAGTTGGGTTATACCGCGGCGGTGGTAGAAGGTGACAGTTTTCACCGGTATACCCGCCCGGAAATGGATGTGGCGATTCGCAAGGCGCGCGAGCAGGGGCGTCATATCAGCTATTTTGGCCCCGAGGCCAATGACTTCGGTTTGCTGGAGAATTTTTTCCAGGGCTATGGGCTGGATGGCAATGGCCAGTATCGCCGCTATTTGCACAGCTTTGACGAGGCGGTGCCTTTTAATCAGATGCCCGGCACCTTCACCCCCTGGCAGAATCTGCCCAGCAATACCGATCTGCTGTTTTATGAAGGGCTGCACGGTGGCGTAGTCACCGAGGATCACAATGTGGCGCGCCACGTGGATTTTCTCATCGGCGTGGTGCCCATCGTCAACCTGGAGTGGATCCAGAAGCTTATTCGCGATACCTCGGAGCGGGGCCACTCCCGGGAGGCGGTGACCGACTCCATCGTTCGCTCCATGGATGACTACATCAACTTCATTACCCCGCAGTTCTCGCGCACCCATATCAACTTCCAGCGAGTGCCGACGGTGGACACCTCCAACCCCTTCAGTGCCAAGGTGATCCCGAGTCTGGACGAGAGTATGCTGGTGATCCGGTTTCGCGGTATCAAGCAGGTGGATTTCCCCTACCTGTTGTCGATGATCGATGGCTCTTTCATCTCACGAATGAACACCATTGTGGTGCCGGGTGGCAAGATGGGATTTGCGATGGAGTTGATCCTGCGCCCGCTCATCCAGCAACTGCTCGAAACCGGAAAAATAACCTGATTCAAAGGAGTTCATGATGCGGTTTGCTTATCTTTCTGTGGCGCTGCTTGCCCTGCTGGGCGGGTGCAGCAGTGGGCCATCGGCCCCCACGCTGGAATCGGGCACCATGGTGGTTCGTCCGATCAGTGACTGGACGTTTGGCGCCACACCGCGCTACGCCCTGGCTGAGCAGTATCAGTTCGCCGGCGAACACGCTGAAGGCTGGCTGGAGCCGATGCAGCAAGCAGTCAGTCAACAACTTGATGGCAAGGGATGGCGCAGTGTGCCCCTTGAGGAGGCCGACCTCTGGGTGGCTATCGGGGTCGCGGGGGGCAAAGATATCAGCGATGGCGAGATTTTCTCACGTCTGGGCATGACGCCGGGGATTGGAGCATCTGCCAGTGGACGCAAGGGCACGCTGGCGATCGTGTTGCTTGACCCTCGCAGCAAAAAAGCGGTTTGGAGCAGTGCGATTTCCCTTGCCAGCGAGGCAGCCATCGCCGAGGGGCAGCGCCAGCAGCTGAGTCAGCAGCTTGCCGCTGAATTACTGGGGGCCTTGCCTACCCGATAAGCCATATACATGGCACTCATCCGGATCAAGGTAAAAAAGCGGCTTGCCATCTGGCAAGCCGCTTTTTTTGACGGGACGCTTGTGGTCAAAACAAGGGCGCCGCCGCAAGGGAGAGTGCATTCATCTATTTACGGGTACAGGTCAACAGGGTGACCTCTTTTTGGGTCAGCGTGGTCTGTTTTTCCTGATTCCAGAAGGTGGTCACGCTGTCAGAATATTTCTCGCCAGACTCCGACTCGACTCGAGCAAGCTTGTGGTAAACCCCGTTGTAGGGGAACTGCACCATGTCAGCCTGGGCATCATAGGTCACGGCTAACAGCTCTTCACCACACTGATACTGGTTGTATTGATACTGGGTCGGCTGTGGGCTGGTACATGCCGCCAGACCCAGTAGAGGAAGTAGGGCTATCAATTTTTTCATTGCACTTTCCTTATGTAATGGCCTAACGCCATGGCTTTTCCACGTAACAATTATCAGTTATCAGGCTTCAAGAATTTGATAACTATGGGTAATTTGTACCGCTTTTTCCAGCATCAGGGAAACGGAACAGTATTTTTCCATCGATAGCGTCACAGCTCTGGCAACCTGCTTCTCTGCCAGCCCGGTGCCGGTTACCACAAAATGCAGGTTAATTTTTTCAAAAACGCGCGGGGTGCTCTCTACCCGTTCACCGTTCAGTTCTACGTGGCATGCGGTCACTGATTGACGTGCTTTCTCGAGAATGGAAACCACATCAATAGAGCTGCAGCCACCCACCGCCAGCAGGATCATCTCCATCGGGCTCACCCCTTCTCCCGGATTAGCACCATCCAGGGTCACGGTGTGACCGGATTCGCTCTCACCGATAAATTTCATCCCTTCCACCCAGCTGACTTTGGCTTTCATCTTGTTCATCCTGTTGCTTGTTATGGCGTGTTCATTATGTCCCTAGCATACCCCAGCTATCGAACCGGTGGCATCTCTGCGCCTGATGCTCAGAAAGCGACGAGTTGGGAGGGAAATAGATCAAAATCAACATCTGTTACCGCCATCTTCCCTAGAATGACCCACGCAGCGCAGCAGGCATTACTCAAAGGGCTCTTTCAAAAGCCCGCAAAGCCTTGTCAGCACAGACAAAGGCTCTTATCCTACTGCGACTAATACAAGGAATGGCAAGATTGGCAGCTTGCCCGGACGCACAAGTCCATAAAAAGACACTACAGAGGAATTCTCATGGTCATTGGCAAACCGCAAAGCGATCCCACCCTGGAATGGTTCTTGTCGCACTGCCACATTCATAAGTATCCCGCCAAGAGCACCCTGATCCATGCGGGTGAAAAAGCGGAGACCCTCTATTACATCGTCAAGGGTACGGTGGCCGTCTTGATCAAGGACGATGAGGGCAAAGAGATGATCCTCTCCTATTTGAACCAAGGCGACTTCCTGGGCGAAATGGGGATGTTCGAAGAAAATGACAATCCTGAGCGTTCTGCTTGGGTGCGTGCTAAGGGCTCCTGTGAAGTCGCAGAGATCTCCTACAAGAAGTTCCGCCAGTTGATCCAGGTCAACCCGGATATTCTGCTGCGTCTCTCCGGTCAAATGGCCAAACGCTTGCAACATACCAGCCAGAAAGTGGGTAACCTCGCTTTCCTGGATGTGACCGGCCGGATCGCCCAGACCTTGCTCAACCTGGCTACCCAGCCAGATGCCATGACCCATCCGGATGGCATGCAGATCAAGATCACCCGTCAGGAGATCGGCCAGATTGTCGGCTGTTCTCGTGAGACTGTGGGCCGCATCCTCAAGATGCTGGAAGAGCAGGAGCTCATCTCTGCCCATGGCAAAACCATAGTGGTTTTTGGCACCCGCTGATTGTTGAACCAATGACCGGATAATGGTCTTGGGATCAAAAAGGCTGCTACGGCAGCCTTTTTGGATCCTCTCCCCTATAATCCCGAACGCCCTTCCCTGTACCATGGCGTCAGCCAAGAGAGTTTGTATGCATCTTCAATGCCCCCGTTGCCGCAGTCCGCTCCATCTTCATGAGGCCTCTCAAGGCCGCTATTGCGACAACAAACACCACTTTGATCCGGCTCCGGAAGGTTATCTGGATCTGATCCCCGGTAATAAAAATCCTAAAGACAGCGACAGCCGTGCGCTGATGCGCGCCAAACACCACTTTTTGGAGCAGGGACACCAGCTGCCACTGGTCGAGGCAATGGTGGGTCTGCTCTCCAACCTGCCCGAGCAAGAGCTGATCCATCTGGGCTGTGGCGAGGGTTACTATTGCCGTGCGCTGGCTGCACGCCTGCCCGGTTGGCAGTTTAGTGGCATCGATATTGCCAAGAACACCATCTTTGCTGCCAAAAAGGCCCAGCCAGAGAACCAGTTTGTCATTGCCGATCCTGCCCGTGCCCCGTTACAACCGGGTAAAGCACAGGTGTTGCTGGTCAATGACCTCAAGGTCAAGAGCGAACTGCTGGCGGACTGGTTGGCCCCAGGCGGTTACCTGCTCTATTTGCAGCCGGGTCCGCGTCATCAGTGGCAACTGCGGGTCAGCCTCAACCCGGTGAGCATGGAGCATCCCCTGAGTTGGCCCACTTTGCCGGGGCTGACTGCAATGGGGCAACAGCGCTGCCAATTCGCTCTGCAGATGGATCAAGCCCTGCGCAGCTTTATTCTGGAAACCAGCCGTCTTGGCTGGCGAGCCACTGGCGAACAACGCCATGCCTTTATCCAGCAAGGGCCGGATGAACTGGAACAGGATCTGCTGCTGACCTTGTGGCAAAAGCCGCTCTGATAGCATGAAAAACGGCCCTGTTTTGTTGAAAACAGGGCCGTTTTTGTGCCTAAGAGAATATGTTATCGATGGATGCTGACGATGGCTTGCGCCATGTTTGGCGACACATTCCCCCGACGAACCGGCATCCCTTATATGAATGTGCAGGGTGTTACCCGCCCTGCACATTCATCTATCTATCCGGCCAATGGGTGTGCCCTTGACTCCTTGCGCATCGCCCGCCACATCACCAGTACCAGCAACGAGCTGCAAGTCGGTAGCGCCAACCAGACGCCGGGTACCCCCCACAGGGTCGAGAACCCCCACAAGAAGCCACCGATCAGCACCAGCTTGCCGCCGGTGAGCAGTGAAGCGATGCGCGCACGGTTGATGGCCTGGAAATAGGTGGCCCCCACCAGCAGTAACCCTTCCATCGGCAACCCCCAGAAATAGAGCCAGATCCCGAGGCTAGCCACCGGCAGCAAGGTTGCGTTGTCACCGGCAAACAGATAAACCGCCCCTTCCGGCCATAGATAGAGCGGTATCATGGCGCACAGGGCGATCCCCAACGTCACCCCGAGGGCCAGATTGCGCACCCGCAACACCCGCTGCCAGTGACCCGCCCCGGCGTTAAAGCTGGCGATGGGCTGGATGCCCATGGCGATCCCCTCGAACACCAGATAAAAGAACGCCTCGGTGTAGCTGATCACCCCGTAGGCGGCCACATGCAGCGAAGTACCCACAGCTAGCAGCGCCTTGTTATGCAGCGCCAGTACCACCGAGAGGTAGAGGTACATCAGAAAGCTCGATACCCCGAGTCGCACCGTTTCGGCCATCAGCGTGAAATCAGGGCGCAGGGTGTCCCAGCTGATCCGCAGCTGGCTGTGCGGCGTGAAGAAGTGCCACAGACAGGCGAGGCCGGTGACGGCCTGGGAGATCATGGTGGCCGTTGCCACCCCGGCCAGCCCGAACGGGAACACCACCATCAGCAGATAATCGAGCCCCACATTAAGTAATCCTCCTACCACCATGATGATGGTGACAAACCCGGGTCGGCCATCGTTGCGCAGCAGTGAGCTGAATGCCATCGACAGCACCGCAAACACCCCGAGCCAGGCGTAGGCCTGCAGATAAGCAAGACCTGCCGTGAAGATCTCCCCTTCCGCCCCCATCCAGGCCAGCATGGGCTCGCCATAGCGGACCCCGATAAAGCTGAGCAACGCCGAGGCCAGCAGTACCATCACCAGCGCATTGCCGACGATATGGCGGGCTTTGGCCGGGTTGCCCTGCCCCAGATAAAAGGAGACCAGCGACGAGGCTCCCATGCCGATCAGGGCCCCCACCGCATAGAGCACGGCGCAGATGGGATAGGCCAGCATAAGACCGGCCATGCCATCCTGACCGAGCAAGTGGCCAACGAAGATGCCATCGATGGTGACATAGATGCCGGTGATCAGCATGGCAGCCACGGTCGGGGTTACGTAACGCCAGAAAAGGCGAGATAGTGGGGCAGTGCCCAGATCAACAGCTGACATGTTCGGCTCAGTGGAGGGAAAGCGGCGAGGATAATAGCGAAACAGCGCAATAACTGCCTGTTATTTATGTTATGAATCATTAATGTAGACGGCTTTACCCGTCTCCCTGAGCTGTTTTAGGCTAGGGCCACCTCTTCTGAATGGAAACGAGCCTCATGTTGCAACGCCAGCTCACCCTCCTGTTGCTCTCTTTGGTGTTAATGTCGCCAGCGGCACAAGCCGAAACCCTGTTGCAGTGCGTGCCCAAGAGCAATACCCCGGAAAATCAGAAGCTGTACGAGAGCTATCAACAGATTGACATTCACCTGAGCCGCGGCTGACCCGCGAGGTAAAAGGAGCGGAATATGCAGATTATTGCCCACCGTGGCGCCAGCGGTCTGGCACCGGAGAACACCCTCAAGGCGATGGCCAAAGCGCTGGAGTTGGGAGCGCCAGCTATCGAGATCGACGTGCAGGCGGCCGATGGCGAGTTGTGGGTATTCCACGATCGGCGGTTGGAACGCTGCAGCAACGGCAAGGGGGTACTGACCGAACAAGCTCGCGCTTATCTGGAGCAGCTCGATGCCGGTGAGGGGGAGGTGATCCCGACCCTGTGGCAGGTGATGGAGATCATCGCCGGACGCTGTGAACTTCACATTGAGCTCAAGGGCGCTCATACCGCCGACGCGGTGGCAGCCCTGACCCTGCGGGCAGAAACAGAGCTCGGTTTTGCTGCCTGTCAGTGGGTGGTCTCCTCCTTCCACCACCCTGAGCTGGCCCGATTTGCTGCTTTGCGGCCCGATATCCGGCTCGGCGCCCTGACCGCCAATCTGCCGTTTACACTGGCGCAGTTTGCCGAAGATCTGGGGGCCTGGTCACTCAATTGCGATGTGGATTTTGTCGACCGGATGCTGGTTGAAGATGCCCATAGGCGCGGGTTAAAGGTGCTGGTTTATACCGTTGATTATCCTGAGGATTATGAAATGCTCGCCAGCATGGGGGTCGATGGAATCTTTACCAATCGACCTGATCGTTTGCTGGTGCCATGAGGGCGCGATACACATATGGATAAGCACTGATTTAGGCACTAACTTTAAATAGCAGTTCGGGATACAAAAAGTTCAACAACGGCCGATAGCTACTGGCTCATAACAATAACTTGCATACACACACTCTGACTGACGCTCACAAGGATGTAACCATGAACTTATCCATAAAAAACAAGCTGGTCCTTGCGATAGGGATCATCATTCTGGTGATCACCGGCCTGCAAGTCTGGTACAACACCACGCAACTGCGCAGTGAAACCCAGCGTCTGGTCTGGAACATCATCGACGAAAGCTCCATGGCCAACGTCAAGGGGATCTCCCGCTGGGTCGACTCCCGGATCAGCATAGTCAGCACCACCAAGGAATCATTCGCCAAAGAAGATGAGCCCATCAGCCATCTGGCCCAGTCGATGAGCGCAGGTGGCTTCGACCTGGTCTATGCCGGTACCGCTGATGGCAAGATGATCCAGAGCAAACCCACCAACCTGCCCGCCGGTTATGACCCCCGTCAACGCCCCTGGTACCAAGATGCCATGGCGGCAGGCAAACTGGTCATCACGGCGCCCTATGCCGATATCTCCAGTGGCCAGTTGATCGTGACCATTGCCGAGCCGTTTCAGCGTGGCAACACCCAGGGGGTCATCGCCGGCGACGTCTCTATCAGCGCCCTTATCTCGGATATTCTGGCGGTCAGCTCCGAAGGGACTTATGCCATTCTGGTAGACAGCAATGGCACCATTATCGCGCACCCTGATGCCTCCCTGAGCTTGAAACCTGCCACTGCTCTGGCACCCGAGTTGACCGCCTCTTACATCAACCAGATTGCCCATGACGGCATGATCAACGAGCTGGTGATCAGCGGCAAGAAAGAGGTCTTTGACTTCAACGCGATCCCCAATACCAGCTGGTATTACGGCATGATGGTGGATGAAGAGACCGCCTACCAGTCGGTACGCAGCATGGTCACCTCCTCCCTCATTCAGGGGCTCATCACCATACTGATCGTGGCTGGCTTCTCCTATGTCGCCATCAACGGCTCGCTGGCCCCCCTGAAAACCCTGGGCGAGGCGATTGCCGATCTCTCCCGTGGCAACGGCGATCTGACCCGCCGCATCAAGATCGAGCGTGAAGATGAGGTGGGCGCCGTTGCCAAACACGTCAACACCTTCATCGACCGGATCCATGTAATGGTGCAGGATATCTCCAACTCCTCCGGTCAACTCAACCAGCAGGCCAAGTCCTCCCACAGCATGGCGGAGAAGGCCAATCAGGGGCTGGCACGCCAGCAAAACGAGATCTCCCAGATCGCCACTGCGGTACACGAAATGTCAGCCACTGCGGTCGAGGTAGCCAGTAACGCTGAGCAGACAGCAGATGCGGCTCGTTCGTCTTCTAGTAGTTGTGAGCACGGCAAGCAGGTGATCGCTCGCAATCAGCGCTCCATCACTGATCTGGCGACCCAGGTAGAGCAGGCCTCCAACATCATTCAGGAGCTGGAGAAGAACGCTCAGGAGATCAACACCATCCTTTCTACCATTCAGGGCATTGCCGAGCAGACTAACCTGTTGGCATTGAACGCGGCGATTGAAGCCGCCCGGGCGGGCGAACAGGGTCGAGGTTTTGCGGTGGTCGCCGATGAGGTGCGGGTATTGTCACAGCGTACCCACAGCTCCACCGTCGAGATCCGCAGCATGATCGAGACTCTGCAGCGCAACACCCAGGGGGCAGTCAGCACCATGCACGAAGGGCAACAGCTGGCACAAAATAGCGTGGATGATGCCAACAATGCCACCCATGCGCTGGAGCAGATCACCACCTCGATCAACCAGATCTCCGACATGGCGACCCAGATTTCCAGCGCCGCTGAAGAGCAACGGGCTGTCACCGACGAGGTAAGCCGCAACATTCAAGCGGTGAAAGATGTGTCCGACGAACTGGCGGTAGATGCAGACAGCTCCCGGAATCTTTCTGAACAACTTAAAAATATTTCGGGGGAGTTGAGCAATCAGGTCGGCATGTTCCGTATTTAACACTGATAGCCAGTGGCCTGTTGGCCCGGCTCTTATACAAAAATCCCCGCCTTGTCTGGCGGGGATTTTTTTGATCTGCAGATCATGTTTTAGCGCGGGTTCGTTCAGGGGCTAAGCCCCCACCTTCATCTGGATGCCACGCTTTGCACTGATACGCTGAGCAGGGTCAGCAGATGCAAACCCGTTGACCAGGGGGGCTCGCTGCTAGATGCGGATTGCAGCGCTGTGGTTCAGACCAGCCGGTGCTGGCGGCGACCGGCAGCGAAAGCGTTGATGTTATCGATCAGTTGATCGGCCAAGCGCTGCATCGACTCCTCGCTGGCCCAGGCCACATGAGGGGTCAGAATGAAGTGGGGGTATTGCAGGGCCTTCATCAGCGGGTGATCGGGGGGCGGAGGTTCGACACTCGCCACATCGAAGCCTGCGCCACCGAGCTGGCCATTGGCCAACGCTTGCAGCAGCGCCTCCTCATCCACCAGTCCACCACGGCCGACGTTGATCAGCAAAGCGCCCGGTTTCATCAGATCCAGCTCCCGCTCGCCAATCAGGTTGCGGGTGTAGGGGGTGAGCGGGCAGTGCAGACTGATCACATCCGAGCTTTGCAGCAGTTCATCGAGAGGCAGGCGATCCTCATCGTGGCTGGCGCCAACCTGACTCTGGGCGTAGCGCACCGTCATCCCCATCCCTTTGGCTCGCTCGCCAAGCGCTTGGCCAAGGGTGCCCTTGCCGATGATGCCGAGCTGCTTGCCGTGCAGATCCATGATGTTGTGGTCGAAGAAGCAAAACTGGCCGCTCTGTTGCCAGCGCCCTTCCAGCAGCGACTGGCGCCAGCAGAAGAGGTTGCGCGACAGGGCCAGCATCAGCGCCATGGCATGCTCCGGCACTGAGGGGCCCGAGTAGTTACGGATGTTGCACACCCCGACGTTGGCGGCGCGGCATGCCGACAGATCCACGTTGTCACTGCCGGTGGCAGCCAGTGCGATAAGCTTGAGATCCGGCAGTTGAGCCAGCTCTGCGGCACCGATCCGCACCTTGTTGATGATGGCGATGCTGGCATCTTTCAGCCGCTCCACCACCTGTTCCGGGGCGGTACGCGGATAGCTCTGCCAGTGGTGGGGGAAGTCGGGGTGATGCAGGGTGATGCCTGCATCCAGGGTATCGCTGTCGAGAAATACGATTTGCTGCATGGACCTGCCTGCCATTTTTCCGGGTCGAGGGGCCATGATGCCAAAGAGGATGCGGTCAGGGCGAGCCCGCATCTCCTTTATGTCGGGGCTTTATCCGGCGGATGTGAGCTTGCGCGCGCTTTGGCGTCTGATGGTTGCTGCGGTGGGGGTCAGCTTAGAGCCAGCCCAGATGATTGAGCCACCCCTGAATGCGGGTGGGGGTCTCCCCCAGTTCCATTAGCGCGTAGGGGCGATAGTTGAGTTTGTGGCTGCGCCGGCTCTCGCTTCTACGGGCCTCTGCGGCTAAGAGTGGCCAGCGGCCGCCATCCTCCTGATAGAGATCGAGGGTGGGGATGGCAGCCTGAGCCACCTGTTTGGCCAGCATCTGATTACTCTGCTGATTGGGGAAGAAGCCGTCGAGCAGTACCAGCGCATCGGGGGCGGGCAACTGTTCGCTGGCGATGAGATTGGCGGTCCAGGCGGCGCCGGTGCCTTGCGCCAGGATCAGCTTGAAGCCTCCCTCTTGCAGCTTGGCATCGGCCAGCTTGCTGATCCGCTCGGCAAACTGCTTGCGAAAATCGTCGCTGTTTTTCGCTTTTTTCTCGGCGGCGGGGTCGAATTCGATCTGCTGGGGGGAGGGGAGCAGCAGCAGGGTATCAAAGCCCAGCTGGCCAAGGGCGCGGGTCAGTTGCCACAGCTGGCCGCTGCGCTGCCAGTCTGGCAGCAAAATGGCCAGCCCCAGATAGTTTTCACTGTCGTGTTTGGCAAACAGCACAGTCTGCTTGTCGATCTGGGTGGCATCGGGCAGCCCTTTCCAGTCGCTGGCTTGCCAGTGATCGAGAGGGAGTGGTTCGGCGACGGGGGGCGTGACTTCGCTCGCTTGCGTCACGTTGCCAGCCAGCATGGTCAATAACAGCAGTGATAAGGATAATCTGGCCATAGTATGCACCCCCGGTTAACAGGGTTAGCGGCGGCGGCAGGATTTTCTGAAGGCGGGCAGTGTGATGGCAAAGCGGAAGCAATAAAAAAGCGAGCCGTTGGCTCGCTTTTTTTGCACTCAAGACAAAGCAATCAATTAGTTGACGCGACGCTTGAATTCGCCGGTGCGGCTGTCGATTTCGATCTTGTCACCGATCTCTACGAAGGCGGCAACAGCCAGCTCGTAGGTAGTGCCCTTCAGACGGGCAGGCTTGGTCACTTTACCGGAAGTGTCGCCACGAGCGGACGGCTCGGTGTACTCAACTTCGCGAACGATAGTGGTCGGCAGTTCCACGGAGATGGCTTTCTCGTTGTAGAAAGTTACTTCGCAGATGTCTTCCATACCGTCTACCAGGTAGTTCAGCGCGTCACCCAGGTTGTCTTTCTCGATGTCGTACTGGTTGTACTCGGTGTCCATAAAGACATACAGGGGATCGGAGTAGTAAGAGTAGGTGCACTCTTTACGCTCCAGCTGAACCACGTCCAGCTTGTCGTCGGCCTTGAAGACGGTCTCGGTGGCGCTGCCGTTCAGCAGGCCTTTGAGCTTCATTTTGACCACGGCGGAGTTACGGCCGGATTTGTTGAATTCAGCCTTCTGAACCACCATCGGCTCGGTACCGATCATGACTACGTTACCAGCGCGGATTTCCTGTGCGGTTTTCATGTAAAAAATTCCTGTTCGTGAAACGGACGGATAAAAACTGCCAGATTATATACGGCTTTCTAAAAATTTCACCAACCGCGTGACGAGATCCCCATCCCTGAGCAACTTCTGTGACCAGCTTCGCCCATGTTGCTGCCAAATGGCGCTATATCGGGGCCATTGGGCCCAAAGTTCGCCTGTCTCCTCCCCCTGATTGAGGGCATGGCTGAAATTTCGTAGCCATTGGGCTGCGTCTGCGGGCAGTTCGGCCAGATAGTGATCGAGAAAACCGTCCAGTTTGATCATGTGGGCCTGCTCTTCTTGCGGGTAGATGTGCCACAGGAAAGGACGGGCAGCCCACTGGGCCCGCACGAAGGAGTCCTCCCCGCGCACCAGATTGAGATCGCAGCTCCACAGCAGCCGATCGTAACCGGCCTGATCGGTCATCGGCAGCAGCTTGATGGTGAGATTGCCCGAGTGGAGCAGATCCCCCGCCTTGGCGGTGGTGATGGCCTCTTCAAGGCCTGCGCCGCGCAGCACATCCTGCAGCGAGCGGCCCAGCGGCAGCAGCAGGATGACGGGGATAGCGCTCTGGCACCAGCTGTTGACCAGACTCACCAGCGCATCGCTTTCGTAGGTAAAGAGGCTGACCCGCAGCTCGTTCTCTTGTTGCGCTGGCAAACCGAGACTGGCCCAGTAGGCGGCAAGGCCTGCCTTATCCTGTTGCCACCGCTCTCGTTCGGCGATGAGCCCCTGCTCACACAAGAGGCCACCGGTTTTAGCCGTAAAGCCTGGAAAGAAGAAGAACTTGTTGAGGCTCTGGTTACCGATACGTTGCGGCGAGGCGAGGGCATGGCAATCCTCGACCCAGCTCTCCGCCGAGAGGTACTCCAGATTGATCCAGCAGGGGGGCTTGGGTTGGCTGGCCATCTGCTCGGCCATTCGTTCAATGAAGGGGGCGGGTAGCTCGCAGGCAAAGGCTTCGATCACCACCTTGGCCGGGGTCATGTCAGTTGGCAGGGTCTCATGCCAGTGCTGGATATAGATGCCCTCGACCCACTGGCCATCCTGCGCCGGATCGAGCCCCGGACAGATGCGGGCAAAGCTTGCCAGATCGTCCACCCAGAGCCGCACCTGTACCTCATTGCCGTGGGTGGGGATATTTCCCTCCCGCTTTAGCTGGCGAGCGAGCCGCCAGGTGACGCCGATGTCACCGAAGTTGTCTACGACGCAACAGAAAATATCCCAGTCAAAGGGGGGCAGGGGGCTGGCCATGGTTCGGGGTTCCAGATGCAAAAAACCGGTGCGCAGGGTAGCACACCGGTGGATTGGCTTCTAACCGTCAGCGCGTGACGGTGGTCTGCTGCAAGTTACTCCTTGCCGTAGACGTTGTTCTCCTGCTCGTGTACCCGGATAAAGGTGGTGCGCTTGGTGAGTTCCTTGAGCTGGCTGGCACCGACATAGGTACAGGTGGATCGCACACCGCCCAGAATGTCGCGCACGGCGTTTTCGACCGGACCACGATAGGGCAGCAGCACGGTTTTGCCTTCGGAGGCGCGATACTCGGCAACACCACCGGCGTGCTTGTCCATGGCGCTGGAGGAGCTCATGCCGTAGAACTTCATGAAGGGCTCGCCGTTCACATCAACGATCTCGCCGCCGCACTCCTCGTGGGCTGCCAGCATGCCGCCCAGCATCACGAAATCGGCACCGCCGCCGAATGCCTTGGCCACATCGCCCGGGCAGGTGCAACCACCGTCCGCGACGATCTGGCCACCGAGGCCGTGGGCCGCATCGGCACATTCGATAATGGCGGAGAGTTGCGGGTAGCCAACGCCGGTTTTGACGCGAGTGGTGCAGACCGAGCCCGGGCCGATGCCGACCTTGACGATGTCGGCGCCAGAGAGGATCAGCTCTTCCACCATCTCGCCAGTGACTACGTTGCCCGCCAGAATGACGTGGTTGGGGCAGGCTTCACGGATTTTGCGCACGAACTCGACAAAGTGCTCGGAGTAGCCGTTGGCCACATCGACGCAGATGAAGCGCAGCGCCTCGGACATGGCGAGGATCTGGCGGGTCTTGGCGAAGTCATCCGGCGAGGTGCCGGTCGATACCATCACATGGCCCAGCAGGGCCGGATCGGTGTCGTTGACGAAGGTTTGCCACTGCTCAAGACTGTAGTGCTTGTGTACTGCGGTCATCATCTCGAAGCCAGCCAGGGTTCTGGCCATGGCGAAGCTGCCGACGGTATCCATGTTGGCGGCGATAACGGGAACGCCTTGCCATTGAGTCTGGGTGTGCTTGAAGGTGAACTGACGGGTCAGGCTGACTTGGGAACGGCTCTTGAGAGTAGAGCGCTTGGGGCGGAACAGGACATCCTTGAAACCGAGCTTCAAGTCTTCTTCGATACGCATTACGAATTCCTTATTGAGCCTTGTTGAAAGTCACTTTTGCAGTGGTCAATTTTCGGCAGGCGCAAAAAAACCGGCGGTTTTCAGGGCCTCCGGTTTACAACAGTGTAGGCAAAAATCCCGCCAGAACAAGACTGATAATTCACTCATTGTTGTGGTAGCCTTTGGCGTCACAACCTGAGGTTAACCACCAGCTTCATCTAGCACCACTCGGTGCCTTGCTCCCCCTCGATATTCCCGCCCGCTTGGGCTGCCGTTCGGCCACTCTTTGTCGTCTCTCTTCTGACCTGCCCGGCATTATCCAAGTAACTGAAATAAATCGGATTGACCACTGATGCGACTGTGGTAGATCTGGTCGCTGGATTGATAAGGCAGGGCAGTAAAATGGGCAAGATGATGGTGGGGATAACCCTGATGCTGGCACTGTGTGGCAGTGCGCTGGCAGAGACCCCGACCAGCTATGGCTGGATCGAGAAGGGACTTATTTTGCCTACCGGGGTGGCGGTGAAGATGAAACTCGACACCGGTGCACTCACCTCTTCCCTCGATGCACGCGCCATCACCAGATTCAAACGGAATGGGAAACCCTGGGTGCGCTTCATGCTGGTGGTGACCGATGCCGACAGCGGCAAGCTGATCAAGCAGCAGTTCGAACGGCGGGTCGAGCGCAGCGTGACGGTGCGCGGGGCAGGCGGTATGGAGCAGCGGCCAACGGTGACCATGTCCATCTGTCTGGGGGACAAGGTGTATGAGGAGTGGTTCACCCTGCGGGATCGCAGCAAGATGATCTATCCGGTGTTGCTGGGTCGCCGCCTGCTGGCGGAGCTGGGCCCTGTGGACTCCAGCCGAACCTTTACCGTGCAGCCAGCCTGTCATTGAAAGCAAACAGCCCGCATCGCGGGCTGTTTGCTTATCGCTTATCTTGCCGGCGGAAGCGGGAGTAACACACTCACCTCCAGCCCCCCTTCCGGCCGGTTGTGGACATCGAGATCGGCGCCGTGCAGCTGGGCAATGCGCGACACGATAGCCATGCCGAGACCCACGCCATCCCCCTGCTGGGGATTGACCCGAAAGAAGCGTTCATACAGCCGGGGCAAGGCGCTGGTGGGAATACCGGGGCCATTGTCGCTAACATCCACCCTGATCCGGTTGCCCTCCCGATCTACCCGCACCCTGATCTCCCCCTCCGGCTGGGTGTAGCGCAGCGCGTTGTCGATCAGGTTGCTGAACAGCAGGTCGAGCAGGGTGGCCTGACCCATCACCAGCAGCGGCAATTCACACTCCAGCGACAGCTGCTGATCTTTTCGCAATGCGATGGGCGCCAGCGTTGCGAGGGTGCCTTGCAGTAGATGGCCCACCTCCAGTTCGGTCAATACCAGCCCCTGCTGGTTGTCGATGCGGGCCTGGGTCAGCAGCTGGCGGATCAACCGATCGCTGCGATCGAGGGCCTGCAGCATCTTGTGCAGGGACTGTTGGCGGCTGGCGTCATCAATGGCCGCCAAGGCATTTTCACTGTGAATGCGCAGCACTGCCAGCGGGGTACGCAGCTCGTGGGCCGCCTCGTTGGTGAACTGTTTCTCTCGCTCTATGGTCTCGGCAAGGGCATGCATCAGGCGGTTGATCTCGTTGGTGAGCGGGGTCAGTTCATGGGCGCTGCTCTTGAGATTGAGCGGGCTCAGGTTAGCCGGATGGCGCTCGCTGATCGCTTGTGCCAGCTGGCGCAAGGGAGCCAGCCCGCGGGTGATGAGCCACCAGAGCAGGGCCAGCAGGAAGGGCAGGGTGATCAGCAGCGGCAGCATGGTGAGGGTGGCCATCTTGCTGGCCAGTTCGCTGCGTTCGTCGTCCCGCTCCGCGACGACTAGCCAGGTCTGCTCCTGCTGGTTGTAGAGGGTGAAGGTGCGCCACTGGTGGCGATCTTTTTCAACTGTGTCGAAGCCGCGTGCCAGGGTGACCAGCGGCTGATCCGGAGCGCTGGGGGAGCGCAGCAGTAGCCCGCCCTGCTCATTGAGCAGTTGGAAGTAGAGATTGCGCTCGAACTCATGGCCATAAAGGGTGGTATCCCGATCCTCGCCGCTCAGGTTGAGGCTGGTATCTTTTTGCCAGTTGTCGGGGTTCTGTTGTTCCCACTCCTGATAGACGGTGCCGTTGGCGGGCAGTTGTCCCTGCTGGGCCATATAGCGGCCCAGCAGCTGGTTGGTGATGCGGGCTGACTGGGCGAGACGGGCATCGAACAGCTCTTCCATCTCATGGCTCGCCTCCATATAGCCGATCACTGCGCTGATGGTGAGGCTGAGCCCCACCAGCGTCAGGATACCGGTGAGCAAAAAACGTCGTATGGAGCGGGGGCGTTTCATCTGGTGGGGCTCCGGGTTGCCTGATCAAGCTGGGGGATGATATAGCCGACCCCGCGAATATTGCGGATGAGGTCGCTGTAGAACTTCTTGCGCAGATGGTGGATATGCACCTCTACCGCATTGCTCTCGGCCCCCTCGTCCCAGCCATAGAGGCTCTGTTGCAGCTGATCCTTGCTCAGCACCCGGCCGCTCTGGCTGATCAGCTCCTGCAGCAGTTTGTATTCGTGGGGAGTGAGCTTGACCACCTCCCCCTGATAGGTGACCTGCTGGGATTCGGGATAGATGAGGATATCGCCATACTCCAGCACCGCCTGAGCCTGCCCCTTGCTGCGGCGAACCAGGGCACGCAGGCGGGCGTTGAGCTCCTGCAGGGCGAAGGGCTTGACCATGTAGTCGTCGGAGCCGGCATCGAGGCCGACCACCCTATCGTCCAGCGCATCGCGTGCGGTGAGGATCAGCACCGGTAGCTGGTGTCCTTCACGGCGCAACTTGCGCAGCAGGCTGAGGCCGTCGATATCGGGCAGGTTGAGATCGAGGATCAGGGCGGCGAATTCGTCGCTCTTGAGGGCTGTCAGGGCGGGCAACCCCTGTTGCAGCCAGTCCACCGTATAGCCGCTATGGCGCAGTGCATCCTGCATACCATCCCCCAGCATCACATCATCTTCTACCAGCAGGATCCGCATTCTTTTCTCCCTTGTTGTTGGGTGTCGCGATCTGGTTCAGCGCCAAGGCTTGCCGTGGCATAAACAACGCTGCCCACCAGTATGCAAGCTGGTGGGCAGAGTTTAAATAGATCTTTGATCCATCAGGGGTTTATAGCTTGGCTAGCTTTTCGCGGATCTCCATTTTGCGCCCTTCGTCAGCTACTTCGCGGCCCGGACGGGCCGGGGCTGCGAACGCCTTGTCGAGATAGGTTTTGGCCTCGGCCTTGCGACCCTGATCCAGCAGGAAGTCGCCATAGAAGAAGTTGGGGTCGATGCCATCCGGATTGATGGCCAGCGCCTGTTTGAGCAACTGCTCCGCCTTCTCGTCATCGCCAAAACCGACCGGCCAGCCGGGCACCTGATAGTAGAGCGAGCCCAGACTGGTGTAGGCAGAACCGTCCAGCGCCTTAGGATCCTGCTTGAGCGCCAGCTCCAGCTTGGCTTTGGCCTCTTTCACCAGACCCAGTGCCCCCAGCCCCCCTTTGGCCCCCGCCCAGGTGCTCTTGACAATGGCTGACCAGATCAGCAGATCGGCGCGAAAAGGCTCCTTGGCGCTGGCCGCTTCGGCCTGGGTGCTCAGGGTTTCGAGGCAGCTCTCTTTCGCCTTGCCGGTCTGTTGATACTGGCAGACGGCCCACTGTTGCTGGATGGGCGCGAGGGCATCATCCGCGGCCATGACCGAGGTGGATCCCAGCAGGATGGCGATGGCACAAGAGGTAACTGATTGACGGACAAAGTTCATATTAATGTTCCTTCTTGGTCGGGATCGGGCGGGACAAGTCTGGTTGTGGCGCACTGTTGGCGCTGGTATCAGTCGTCCTTGGCTGAAGATGACGGGCATAACGTTTGATAATTGGCAGCTGTCTGGCCAGCGCTTTGTCGACGATGCCGGGCAGCAGGGCATTGAGCCGCACGAACAGTTTTTCCGGCCAGCCGAGCCAGCTGCGGCGAGTTTCGTTGCACAGGGCGATGACCGCCTCTTCCGCTACTTCCTGCGGGCTGTCGGTCTGGGTGCCAAGCGCCGCATTCATCTCATATGCCGCTTCGGAGTTGAGCTTGGTGCGGGTGGCGCGGGGAGCAAAGTGCAGCACCTTGATGCCGCTGCCCTCCAGCTCCCGTCCCAGCGCTTCGCTAAAGCCGCGCATGGCAAATTTGCTGGCGCAGTAGACGCTGTAACCGGGGTAGCCGATGCTGCCCAGGCTCGAACCCATGTTCATGATGATCCCCGGTTTGCGCATGGTTGGCAGCAGGGCGCGGGTCAGCTGGATCGGCGCCTCGATATTGAGCAGCAACTGGCGCTCTACCTGCTCCGCACTCTGATCTTCTAGCCAGGCAAACTGGTTGCAACCGGCGTTGTTGATCAGGATGTCGATCCCGTTCTCCAGCGCCGGGTGTTGCAACAGCTTGGCCCGCTCCTGGGCAGAGCCGAGGTCGGCGAGCACCACCTGATGGCGCTCGGGATGAGGCAGTGACTTGCACAGTCGCTCCAGCGCCGGACCGCGACGGCCGTGCAGCAGCAGGTGGGCCCCCTGGGCCGCCAGCTCCTGCGCCAGCTCCTCACCTATGCCACCGCTGGCGCCGGTGAGCAGCACGAGTTTCCCTTCAAGCTTCATGTTGTGGGTTCCCTTTTTGCTGTCTGCTGCCGATTTACACAGTGGCGGTGAGGTTGTAGAGCATCTCGCCATAGAGGCGGTAGACCACCTTGGTCGAGTGGATGATGGCCGCCTGATCCGCCGGGCTCTCGACCCGATCCATCAGGGATTCGAAGAACTTGAGGTGCTCCTGATCCAGAGTACCGTGGGAGCTCAGGTAGCTCATCGCTTGTGGAGGCAGTCCGAGGCCGCTCTTCAGCTGGTCGGCGACGGTGAGGGCGATGGCCACGCTGGTGCCTTCCAGTACCTGCACCATGCCGAAGAAGCCCATGGGGTTGCCGCGCTGGATCTGGTCATAGAGGAAGGCGACCATCAGCTCGATGGGCAGCCCCGGCTGGCCGTGGCGCACCGCCTCGGCATCGCCGCCACAGGCGCGGATATCATTGAGGATCCACTCCTGATGGCCATACTCCTCGTCGATGTACTCGGCAAGGGCACCGCGTACCCACTCGTACTCCTGACCCAGCTTGCCGCCGGTTGCCATCAGCAACGGAACGGTCTGGCGCACGTGGTAGTAAGCCTGCGCCAGAAAGGCGAGATAGGTGTCACGGCTGATGTCGCCACGGCGACAGGCTTCGATGATGGGGGCGTTGAACAGATGCTCGCGCTCACTGGCAGTGGCTTGTTGCAGAGTCTGGTAGAAGCTCATGAGGATTCTCCTGTAAGGCATTGGCTAATTTGCTGGGAAAAGTGTTGGTAAATCTCGTTGCGGCGAGGGCGCCCGTTGGCGGTCAGCAGCCCGGGATGTTGATCCAGTGCGACCGGCAACCAGTGGTGCAGCCGGGCATAATCGGGCAGCCGCTGGTTCAGACCTGCGATCTGGCGTGGCAGGTCCGCCTCTTTGCCCGGCAGGGGCTGGATCAGCGCCACGTTGGCGGGTTGACCATCGCCAAAGACCACGATGCGGGCGATGGCGGGGCAGAGCTGGGCCTCGGCCTCCACCCACTCCGGTGAGAAGTTGCGGCCAAAGGCGGTGATCTGGACATTCTTCTTGCGCCCGGTGATATGGAGGTAGCCCTCATCATCCAGATGACCCAGATCGCCAGTGGCGATCTGCATGGCAGAAGGTTCGCCAGTGGCAATTTGTTCGGGAGTCGGTTCGTTGCTGCCGAGATACCCCAGCATGGCACTGCCGCGCACCATAATTTCGCCGTCGGTGGCGATGGTGACCTGACAGTGGGGCAGGGGGCGGCCCACGCTGCCTGGCTTGTCAGCATCCGGACTGTTGAGTGCCACCACGGAGCCGCACTCCGAGAGGCCATACCCCTCATACACCGGCAGGCCGAGCTGGCGGGCATGAGC
Organism: Aeromonas sp. CU5; assembly: GCF_002586745.1. NCBI lineage: Bacteria > Pseudomonadati > Pseudomonadota > Gammaproteobacteria > Aeromonadales > Aeromonadaceae > Aeromonas > Aeromonas sp. CU5. The sequence goes on along the minus strand of NZ_CP023817.1, from coordinate 2,782,709 downwards.
GATAAGGTCAGGTGCCACCTTGCCGCCACCGACGGCAATAAAGCGCAGGCTCTTGAGCTGCTGGGCCAGCGTCGGTGTGCTGCTGCAGAGCGCCAGCAGCAGGCGCAGCAGTTCGGGCACCAGCACCAGACTGTGGGTTGGCCAGCGCAGCAGGGCCTCCCCAAGCATGGCTGCATTGAGCGAACTGGAGCCGGTGAAGCCGAGCTCCCCGAGGGATGGAATGCGGCTGCAGGCGCCGGTCAGCAGCGGCACATAGAGGCCGGTGATGTTCTCAAGCAGGGTGGCCAGCGGCAGCAGGGTCATGTGTTTGGCCACCTTGGCCACAGCGACCCGCTCGGCCAGTGCATTGCTCACCGCCATCATCTGGGTCAGTGACAGGCAGACGCCCTTGGGCTGGCCCGTGGTGCCGGAGGTGTAGGTGATCTTGGCGGTGCCCTTGGGCAGCGCCGGTCGATTGGCCGGGGTATGGCGCCACAGCGGCAGTTCTCCGCTGACCAGCAAGAGCGGCTCGGCGGCGTGCCATCCCTGATGGGCAGGGCCAACCAGCGCATCGGCGCCGCTGCTCTCCAGCAACCACTCTTGCTGGGCCAGGCTGAAGAAGTGGGGCACCGGGATCACTACGATACCGGCGCGGGTGCAGGCGAGATCCAGCAGCGCCCAGGGCAGGCCGTTGTCCAGTTGCAGCGCCAGACGGCTGATGTCGAGCTGTTGCAACTGGCTGGCCAGACGCTGGATCTGTTGCCACAGGGTCTGATAATCCAGGCGCTGCTGGCTGCTCAGCAGCGCAGGGGATTGCGGATCCTCGCGGGCATGTTTGGCGATGGCGTCGAACAGGCTCATTGGGCGCACCTTTTTTGATGGGTCTGGTTGTCACTGCTCTTGCTGGTCTCGTCAAACAGGGTCGGCATGGGGGCCAGCAGATTGAGCAGCAGACTGCTCTGGGCCAGCACCTCGCGTCCCTGATTGATGTCACCCACCATCACCTTGGGTTGGCAACGGTAGTACTCACCCCAGGCGTCGGCATCGGTACCCACCTGATGGGCCTCTGCGAGAGCCAGCTCCACCGGATTGAGTTGCAGACGGGCAAAGCTGTTGCGCAGCTTGGCGGTGCCGGTAAAGACCACGTAGTCGAGGGCGTTTTCACACAGCAGACGACACAGCGCCGCAAACATCAGGCGGGCATTGCCCGGTTCGCTGCAGGCCAGATTGCCCACTTCGATAATGCGGTTGCGTGCCGGATAGACCCCGAGGCGGGTGTTGATGGCGGCCTCGATGGGTTGCTCCAGATACTGTTCCAGATAGAGAGGCCCCTCACTGGCATGATTGAGACCACAGGCGCCGACCAGTGTCCCGTCCGCCCGATAGAGCCCCAGCAGACAGGGGAGAAAATGGGGGATGCGGGCGTTGAACTCGAGGGTATAGGCGGCCTGGATATAGGTTTGCAGCGCCATGACCTGCTGCGGGGACTTAGCTAGCAGCAATCTGTAGGGGGCTTGGATCTCGATGGTCATGGGTGACTCCTTCTCTTGCGATGGGTTTAGAGTAAAAGGGCAAACTTAAGAAACCCTTAAGGAGCCAAAAAGATTCGGCAAACCATACCGGCTGAACAGTGTTGAAAAACAGTTGCCAGCGGCAGGCATGGCAGGCAATCTGCGCCGCTGTTATCCAACAGGAAGCACCCAAGAGGAACCGCCATGTCATCCAGTGTCTGCTGCCCCCTGTGTGCCAGCCTCCGTGCTTACCCCCTGCCGGTGGCAGGCAAGCGCTATCATCGCTGCCTCGCGTGCGAGCTGGTCTGGCTGGACGAGGCGGATCATCTGGATGAGGCGGCCGAGAAAGCAGTCTATGACGGTCACGACAACCGGGTGGATGATCCCCGTTATCGCACCTTTCTGATGCGGGCCTTTGGCGAGGTGTTGAGCCGGGTGCCACCCCCTGCCAGTGGCCTCGATTTTGGCTGTGGCCCGGGCCCTGCGCTGGTGGCGATGGGTCGTGAGGCGGGTTACCTGATGGCGGGGTATGACAAGTTCTACGCCAACGCTCCCGAGTTGCTGACGCGCCAGTACGATTTCATTACCAGTACCGAGGTGATCGAGCATATCGCCGAGCCGCGCACGGTGCTGGCGCAGTTGTGGGATTGCCTCAAGCCCGGTGGCCTGCTGGTGTTGCAAACCCAGCGGGTGCTCAGTGACGAGCGGTTTAAAAACTGGCGCTATCGCCACGACCCGACCCACATCGTCTTCTTTGCCGAGGCATCGTTTCAGGTGTTGGCAGCCAGCTGGCAGGCCGAGCTCAGCTTCCCCCACGCCGATGTGGCGGTATTGAAAAAATGCACGCCCTGAGGCGTGCCTTCGTCTGTTACTCGTCGGATTCTTGCTCGGCGCTACTCCTTGTAGCCCTTGTCCTGCCACTGGTAGTACATCAGGGCAGATTTGACGCCGATTGACTTGAACGGCTCTGGCGGTAGCCACATCGGCAGCGTCTGCTCCGCGTGGTTGAACCAGGGATGCTCCTTGCCTTGATAGAGGCTGGCTACGATGTCGCCAAACAGGAAGGAGAGGTTAATGCCGTGGCCGTTGTAGCCGAGGGCGTAGTAGATGTTCTTGTGATCCCCCATTACCCCCACCGCTTCGGTGCTGTCGCCGGTCATGCCGAGCACCCCGTCCCACACCTGCTCAAATTTGATCCCCTTGAGGGCCGGATAGAGGGTCACCATCTCGGTCATCATCATCTCGCTGACCCGGTTGAGGTCGCCCTTGTAGTTGAGGCCGTCGTTGAAGACGTACTCGGCATTGCCACCGCCGATGACGAGGCGGTTATCCGGGGTCAACACCAGATGAAACAGGATGTTGCGGGTGTCATAGTAGGGCACCCGGCTCTGCCACTGGATTGCAGCCAGCTGCTTTTTGCTGAGCGGCTCGGTGACGGCGCTCTGGGCGTGCACCGGAAAGACTCGCCCGCTGAAGTAGCCAAGTTTTGAGGTATAGCCGTTGGTCGCCAGCACTATGCTGTCGGCGGCCACCTTGTACTTGTCGGCCACATTGAGCTCGATCTGCTTGCCCTCCTTGATCCCCATTACCGGGCTCTGCTCATAGATGGTGACGCCCGCCTGTTCCACCGCCTTGCGCAGGGCATTGACCAGTTTCATGGCGTGAACCTGACCGCCATTGGGGTCATAGACCGCCCCCACGTAGCGATCGGTGCCGAGTTTTGCCTCTGTGGTATCGGCGTTCCAGTACTGAAGCGGGATACCGAGACGATTGGCGGTTTTCACATAGTCGCGGTACTCGGGGATATCCTCCTCATCGAGGATCGCCTCCACATAGCCATCGAGCTTGAGATCGGCCTCGACGCCGGTTGAGGCAACCAGCGCCTGCAGCTTGCGCATGCTGGCGACGGTGAGATCGTAGTGGCGCTTGCTCGCTTCCCCCTCTTCGTCGAGATCCATCACCTCGGAGCCTGGCAACACCATGCCGCCGTTGCGGCCTGAGGCGCCACTGCCCACCAGCTTGGCCTCGAAGATGGCAATCTTGAGCGACGGATTGGCCTTGGCCAGATGCCAGGCGCTGGAGAGGCCGCTGTAGCCGCCGCCGATGATGGCGATATCTACCTTCATGTCTTGTGCCAGTGGGGCGCTCTCCTCTACCGGTTTCTCCTTGAACCAGTAGCTGGTGTTGGGCTCAAAGTCGCTCATCTTGGGGCCGCAGGCGGCGAGGAAAAAACAGCTGATGCACATGGTCAACGCTCGTTGGCAAAGGGTGGTCGGATTCATCTTCTACTCCGGTTACAGATAAACCATGTCAAATCATTTCATCGGGTTGGGCGGTATTGACCCGGCGGCCTATGTCTCGCAGCCGGGCCAGCTGATCGGCAAGACCGGGCCCTTCATCCAGGCTGGTGACAAAGTTCCAGAGGTAGGTCATCACAGCATAGACATGGCCTGCCGAGACCTGGGGCTGGGCTATCAGCATGGTGATGGCCAGCAGGAACAGCAGGGAGGCGCTGATGCCGACCGCCAGAAAGGCGAGCGCCTCCCGATCCGAAATCCGGATGCGGAGCCAGGCCAGCGCGCGGTAGTGGCGGGAGAGACTGGCTGATTGGGCATGGGTGACCAGCTTGACCTCGTGTTCCAGCCGATCGTTGAGCCGCTCGTGCAGCAGCTGGTTTTTGCGCGAAAAGCCGGGCAGCAGCAGGCCGAACAGCAGCAATACCCCCATGCAGGCGATGCCGACCCAGAACTCGATCACCATCAGCATCACGGCCGCCCCGACGATGGAGATCAGGCTGGTGGCCAGGATCGGGATATGTTTCTCGAAGAAGTCGACAAACTCCCGCGCCAGGGTGACCCGCGCCACTATGGTGGATTGCCGCTCCTGCTGCTGGCGCTGGGTCAGGATCACCGGCACCGCCAGCGCCGCATAGATATGGGTAAAGGTGCGGGTATCGACCGCCCGGCGCAGGGCGCCGATCAGCCAGAACAGCAGCACGATCAGGGCGTAGCTCGAAGCCTGCAGCCACTGCCCCTTGACGATGGCGTCGATGGCAAAGCCGGCGAACAGGGGATAGACCACCAGCAGGATGTTTTCGAGGGCCACCAGCGAGAAGGTGCCCGCCAGCTTGAGGGGATTGGCCCGCGCAATCGCCCCCAGCGAACGACCGGCCGAGTGTGGCAACGGCGTGGCCTGCTCGTCGCAACTGGCTGCCGAAGTGGTTGGTGTTGTCATGGGTTATCTCCTAAGATGTCGGAAACGCTCAGTTTGAGCGAGTGCTCAAAGTTTGTTTGAGCGACTGCTCAAAGTCAAGCAGGTCGATGGATATCGCAGGAGGTCAGATGGCACGCCCATCAGCAGAACAGCGTAAAGAGATGATCATCGAGGCCGTACTGGCCCTGTTTCGAGAGAAGGGGATGGCGGCATCGTCAACCCGTGATATTGCCGAACGTACCGGTCTGGCGCGCAGCCACGTCTACCACTATTTCAAGGATTGGAAGGAGCTCTGCCTCTGCGCCGTGGAGCGTTTCACCAGTCAGGAGATAGCCGAGCAGCGGGAGTGGCTATTGCCGCTGCCTGCCCGCGAAGCGTTGCCGCTGTTCGTGCGGGACAACCTGCCGACCAGTCAGGATGCCTCCTGGGCCATCTATCTGGATGCCTGGAACGAGTCACTGCGCGACCCTGTGTTTGCCGAGATCTACCGCAAAATCATTCTGGCGTGGCGCGAGGTGCTGGAGCAGATCCTGCAAAAGGGGATCGACAGTGGCGAGTTTGTAGCGGGCGATGCCCGGCGACTGGCGCGTCAGATCACCTCGCTCATCAACGGCTATGCCGATGATCTGATTCTGGAGCCGACCCCCGAGACGGTAGAGGCCACTTATCAAGAGATCATGCTGGTGGTCAATCAGCTGGTCTTGCCCCCGGCCCACCCATAGCGGCGCAGGCACACAAGGGGGGAGGCGCGCTAGCGTGGTGCCTCCCCCGGTTTTGTTGGCCACCAGCCGGGCGCGCGATGGCCAGATACCAGGGAGCGGTTGTTGATGTCGATTACCCATTTGTCACTGCAAGATGCCCGTCATCTGCAACTGGCGGCGCAAGGGCTGCTTGTCCCCCGTCGCAACAAGGCGACCCCGGCCGATCTGCTGGCCACCATTCGCCGCATGGCGCTGCTGCAGATCGATACCATCTCGGTGGTGGCTCGCAGCCCCTATCTGGTGCTCTTTAGCCGGCTTGGTCACTATGAACCGCGCTGGCTGGAGCAGTTGCTGGCCGACGGCGAGATCTTCGAATATTGGGCCCACGAGGCCTGCTTTGTGCCCCGCGAGGATTACCGGCTGTTGCGCCACCGGATGCTTGACCCTGCTGCCATGGGCTGGAAGTTTTCGGCCAACTGGCTCGCTAGCCATCAGCAGGAGATCGGCCAGCTCATCGAGCGCATTCGTCAGCATGGCCCGGTGCGGGCGGCCGACTTTGAACGTACAACCGGCAAGGGGAACGGCTGGTGGGACTGGAAGCCGGAGAAGCGCCATCTGGAGGTATTGTTTACCACCGGTCAGCTGATGGTGCGGGAGCGGCGCAACTTTCAGCGAGTCTATGACCTGGCCGAGCGGGTGCTCCCTGAGTGGAGCGACCAGCGGGATCTGCCAAGCGTTGAGCAGGCGCAGCGGGATATGGTGCGCGCCAGCTGCCGGGCGTTGGGGCTGGTCAAAACCGGCTGGGTGGCAGACTACTATCGGCTGCGGCGCGGCAAATACGACGCTCTGCTCCATCAACTGGCTGATGAGGGTGAACTGTTGCCGGTACGGGTGGAGGGGTGGCAGCACGGCGCTTTTGTGCACGCCTCGCTGGCCGATGAGCTGGTGCAGGCAGAGGAGGGCCGTCTCAAGGCAACCCATACCACCGCCTTGTCGCCGTTCGACCCGCTGGTGTGGGATCGCAAACGGGCCAAGGATCTGTTCAACTTCGACTATCGCATCGAGTGCTATACCCCGGCCCCCAAGCGTCAGTACGGCTACTTCGTGTTGCCCTTGCTCCATCGCGGCAAGCTGGTGGGCAGAATGGATGCCAAGGCTCATCGCCAGCAGGGGATCTTCGAGATCAAGAGCCTCTATCTGGAAGCCGGTGTGAGAGTGACACGCCAGCTTGCACAGGATCTGGCGAAAACCCTGCAAAAGTTGGCTGACTGGCACCAGACCCCGCAGCTTCGTTATGGTGCCATTCCAGCCAATTTGCTGGCGTTGTGGCATGAAAGCGCCCCTGCAAAGTGAGGTCTATCCCTTCTGGGCTAAGCTGCTAGGGGGATAAACAGTTCGGGAGCAGGAGATGAAGCGAGCGGGAACATGGTGTGCTGGATTGGCGATAGCCATCTTGTCCCCCGCGTTATGGGGGCAGGAGCAGCCGGTACAGATCTGTCTGGGGGATGGCAACGAGTGGGCCCCTTTTACCTACTGGGAGCGCAAGGACGGGGTGCCCGATACCAGCCGGTTGACCGGCTCGGCCACCACGCTGGTGCTCGATGCCCTGCAACAGAGCGGGCTCTCGCACCAGATCCGCTATCTGCCCTGGGCGAGGGTACAGCAGGAGCTGGCGGATTATCGCCAGAATGGTCTGTGCGAGCTGACCTGGGATGCCAGCTACAAGCCGGAGCGTGCCGAGTTTGCCTTCTACAGCGTTCCCCTCTATTACACCCACCTCGGTTTCTTCTATCTCAAGCGCCGCTACCCTGAGCCACCGGATCTGCAGACGGTCAATCGCTCCCGAGTGTGCGGGGTAATCGGCTACAACTACACCCCCTATGGGTTGGCGCAGGAGCCACGCCGGGTCAAGCAGTTGCAGCAGGCACTGGACATGATGGGGCGGGATCGCTGTGACTTTCTGCCGAGTGAAATAGAGCCGCTGATGAGCGGCATCAGCCTTGGCATCTACCACAGCGAGAGCGGGTTGCTGCATCTCGCCCATCCCGGTCGCAAGGGATTCTATCTGCTGGTGAGCAAGGGCTCACCGCGCGCCCATGAACTGGTGAACACCCTCAATCAGGCGCTGGTAGAATTTCAGGAAGGGGGGCATGCCGACGAGGTGATGCGCCGCTTCTTGTCACCGATGGAGTAACCGCGAAGCGCTGCAATCAGTCTGTGGGAGCAGATGAACAGAGGGCCAGCCGGTGCAAACCGGCTGGCCCTCTTTTTTACGTGAGAGCCTGTCAGGCCGCCAGACGGGTCAGCACCTTCACCAGCAGCTCGATGCGCGGGGCAATGCTGGCCAGATCCAGATACTCCTCGTCACTGTGGAAACCGGCACCAATAGGGCCCAGACCATCCAGGGTAGGGATGCCGAGGGCGGCGGTCAGGTTGGCATCGGAGCCGCCCCCCACCTCCTGCCAGCTGATCGGCAGATCCAGTTCAGCACCACACTCCTCCACCAGCTGCATCAGTGCCTGAGTGCCCTCTGACGGCACCATGGCCGGTTTGTGGGCCTCGCGAGTCAGCTGGATAGTGACCCCTTCCAGATGGGGATGCTCGACCAGGGTGAGCAGGTGATCGTTGATCTGCTGGTACTCCTGATTGTCCCAGAAACGTACATCCACCACGGCGCTGGCATGGGCTGGCACTATGTTGGCGCCGTTGCCCCCCTCGACAACACCGATGTTGAGGGTGGTGCCGCTCTCGAAGTTGGTCAGGGTGTTGATAGCCAGGATCCAGTGACCCAGTTCGGTGATGGCGCTGCGTCCTTTCTGCGGCTCGTTGCCGGCGTGGGCAGCCTTGCCGGTGAAGTCGATGCGATAACGGGCCATCCCCTTGCGCGCCTTGACCAACGAGCCATCGGCGCGGGCCGCTTCGGCCACCAGCACCTGCTTCGCCTGTTTGGCCACTGATGCCAGCCAGTCGCTGGAGTGCAGGGAGCCGATCTCCTCGTCCGGGTTCATGCAGACGCAGATGCTCAAGCTGTCGCGCACCTCACGGGGCAGGGCACGCAGGGCGTAGACGATGTTGAGCAGGCCGGATTTCATGTCGGAGACGCCGGGGCCATAGGCGCGCTCGCCATCGACGCTCATCGGGCGGGCAGCGGCGGTGCCGAGCGGGAAGACGGTATCCATATGGCCGATCAGCATCACATCGATCTGCGCTGCATCAGGCTGGTTGCGGATCTCCAGCCCCACTCCGGCGACGCCGCAGTCGACCCGTTTGATCTGCCAGCCGTCCATGGCTTCATATTTGGCGGCCATCAGGTCGGCCACTGCCGCAATGCCAGGCTGGTGCAGGGAGCCGCAATCCAGATTGATCAGCGGGGTCAGTTCGGCCAGGTATTGATCCAGAGAAAAAGTCATTGATTGCTCCACTATCAGGTCTGGGTTAGATAAGGATGTTCATCACCAGCATGGCGCCGAAGGCGTTGAGTACCGAGATGGCGACCATGATGGGGATGTAGCGCCCTTCGGTGCCGATACAGCCGAGAATGCGGCCCATGTACTGCACCTGGGAGCCCATCAGGTAGATGGCCGGTGCCAGAATCGCGATGTGGGTGCCGTTGAGGATCCCCTGATCGAACAGGGTAATGACCACGCCGACCGCGCCGCCCATCGACATCCAGGCGCCGATCAGCACGGCTGCTGCCTCACCGGGCAAGCCGAAGATGGCCATGATAGGTGCAAAAATGGCCCCCATGGCATCCAGGGCGCCGGTGATCTGCAGAGCCTTGATGATGACGAAAGCCATCAGCACGTTGGGGACGGTGGAGGTGGTGGCGATGACCCAGCCCTTTTTGGCCCCTTCGACGAAGATGTCGGTGACGATGGGTTTTTTGACGTTGGCCTGGCTCATTTGGCTTGCTCCTGAGTGTTGAGGGTCTGCGGGGTGTTACTGCTATCGACGTGCTTGCCTTCGGTCATGTTGAGATAGACCCGGAACAGGTTGGCACCGACAAACTTGAAGGCGAACATCACAATGACCGCCAGACCGATGGAGGAGCTGACAGCTGGGCTGCCATCCGCCAAAGTCAGGGTGAACAGCACGGCGCCGGAGGAGAAGAAGTTGACTATGGTGGCGCCCGCGGAGAACTGGAACATGGTGAACACGTCGGTTTCACGCTTGGTGATGAGCCCTTCATCCTTGAGCTGGCGGGTCATGGCGGCACCGGCATCGGTACTCTGCAGGGAGGCGATCAGCGCCAAACCTGTGTTGCCGGGGATCCCCATCAGCGGACGCAGCAGCGGGGTCAGCAACTTGCGGGCCGCTTCCAGCGCGCCGTAGTGCTCCAGTACGTTGATCATGCCAAGGGCGAACATCACGGTAGGGATCAGGGTCAGGGCGAACAGGAAGCCATCACGGGCACCGTTGCCCCCCTTGCCGCGCATGTCGGTCATGGCGGTCTTGATGCCGTCACCGTTCTCGCTGACGCTCTGCACCATGGTGCCGAACGAACCGTTCAGCGTGGTGAAATCGAAAACCCCGTACCACTCGCCAGATTGCAGCAGCCCCGAGAAGAAGACCACGGCAAAGGCCAGTGCCAAGTAACTGCCTATGCTCACCGAGCGTGTTTTATCCGTCATCATTAAGCTCCATATGAATAATTATTTAATCTGAGTAATTATGATTGATATGGATATCAATAAATTGACGATGGTCAAAAGGGTTTGCTGCAGATGATGAGTGTATTGGTGTTATGTGACGGAGATCGTGATGTGGCTGGGCGATAATATTGTTTTTATCGAATTTGTTGAGTGAATAAAAAGCAGGGCTGGATCGCGGGGCAATAAAAAAGGCTATGTCCCAATTACGTGTTGCATGGGGTGCCCCAGCGCCTCATGCAGACACGCTTTGATATTCACTCCCTTCCCGTAACGCTCCAGCATCCTGCGCCAACCCAGATAATTCCTCAGGTAGTGAGTCGCCACGCCATGAAAGCGCACCATCCATTCTTTCAATCGATGGTGATATCCGTTTACATGTTGAATGTGGAATGCTCCTACTACCCGCTCACCCTGACGATTGCGCACCACCTTATGGGTCACGCCCTGCTCTTTGCTGAAACTGGCATATACGCCCGCACCATCGCTACACAGCACTGCATCCGGCGAGACCAGGGGCTTCAAGACCGCGATAACTGTTTCGGCATTCATCTTTTCCAACTGAAAATCTGCATGGTGACCAGCACGGTCCTGCACCACCATCACAGGGATGTAATCGGGCCCGGTTCCCCGGGTTCGCCCTTTACCTCCTCGACACCGAGCCAGACGAGGTAATCCCCGCTGCCCCTTGAACGACTCGAGGAAGAAGGTCTCGTCGACCTCAACGATGCCCTCTTCCCGTGTGGCTTGATGGGCGGCCATCGCACGCAAGAAGCGGTGGCGCCAGAGGAAAGCGGTGTTCTTGCTGACCCCGCAACGCAGAGCTGCCCGGCGGACAGTGAGTCCTTCAATGAGGGCTTGCGCGTAGTCTTCCCAGCACTGCGTTTTACGTAATCTGGCCAAGGGGGTCTTGGTCAGCACGGTACTGGTGCGTAGACACAGTTTGCAACGATAGCGACGTAGTCCGCGACTCCATCCCCATGGTGCCAGCTGATTGGCATCGGCCTGACAATGTGGGCAACCGCTGCATGCAGGTAGCTGGGTATTGAGTGAGGTAATGGTGTGGGGCGCCATGAGCTCCTGCCGGGCAACACGGCGTTGGCGCAGGGTAAGCTGTGGAAAGAGAGACAACAGGTGTTGAAAGGCTGGGGTATCCATGATGGTAGACCTCAAGGTAATGACCTACTTCAAGCTTAGCCTTTCAACACATAATTGGGACAGAGCCATAAAAAACCGGGCACGAGGCCCGGTTTGGTCAATCAGTTAGATGCTCGGTGATTACTGGAATACCAGCACCATCAGCAGACCAACGGTAATGGCAGATACCAGGAAGGCAAAGCCATAGAACACATAGTGGTGCAGCTTGGTGGTGTGGATCCCCAGATCGTGCAGACCGTGGTAGATACGGTGCATGCCGTGCCAGATTGGCAGGGCGATGATCACCAGCAGGATGCAAGCACCCCACCAGGAGCTGGCGAACGCGTGCACGCGATCAAAGCTCATGGTTTCTACGTCCATGATACCCATGGGTACCAGCAGACCGGTGATGAGGACAATGACCGGCAGCAGCATGGCAACGACCATGCCACCCGCACCAAACAGACCCCAGTAAATTGGTTCGTCAGAACGTCTCATTGTTTTCTCCTCAGGCCACGATGATCAGGACAAGCAGGGAAACCACCGCCAGCGCCACATATTGGACGAGTACGATCGGCTTCTCTGGCACCAGGTCTTCACCACGGAAGATACGCATGGCTTTCGGCGCCAGGGCGAACCAGGTCTTGGCATGGAACAGGCACGCCGCCAGGGCGATGACATGGAACAGGATGGCGATCGGGCTTTGCAGGGATTCCAGCCAGCCGTTGAACGCTTCCTGACCCTGAACCAGACGCATCAGGCCCCACATCAGCACGACGGCATAGATGGAGACGAAGATACTGGTGCCTTCACGGATCATGTAACTGGTGTAAAAGGAGCTCTTTAGCCACCAGTCTTTCTTCATTTCGCGGACGTAAGGCTTACGTTTGCTATTGGTGTTGTTCATGGTCTCATTCCTGATCTCAATCTGGCTTGAACATGGCGATCATGTAGTCCTTGGCGCTTTCGACCTTGCCAAGCTGGATGGCTGCGGCCGGATCCACACCTTTCGGGCAGACTACCGAGCAGTAGCCAACGAAGGTACAACCCCAGACGCCTTCGTCCTGGCTGATGATCTTCATCCGCTCTTTGGACGCGCCATCGCGGTTGTCGGCGTTGTAGCGATAGGCCAGAGCCAGTGCTGCCGGACCGGTGAACTGCTTGTTGATGCCATATTGCGGGCAGGCTGCATAGCACAGACCACAGTTGATGCACTGGGAGAACTGGTGATACTTGGCCATTTCAGCAGGGGTCTGCTTGTATTCGCCATCACACAGGCTGCGCGGTTCGCTCGGGATTATGTAGGGCTTGATGCTCTCCAGCTTCTCGATGAAATCGGACATGTCGACCACCAGGTCACGCTCAATCGGGAAGTTGTTGAGCGGCTCGATAGTCATCTTGCCTGGCAGATAGTCGCGCAGGAAGGCCTTGCAACCCAGCTTGGGTACACCGTTGACCATCATGCCGCAAGAGCCGCAGATCGCCATCCGGCAGGACCAGCGGAAGCTCAGGGTAGAGTCCAGGTGATCCTTGATGTATTGCAGGGCATCCAGCAGAGACATCTCTCTGAGGTACGGTACCTGGAAGGTCTGCATCCAGGGTTCATTGTCCTGCTCCGGGCGGTAGCGCAGGATTTCAATTTCAATCATCTCAGCCATTCTTCTTAGCCTCGTCTTGTTTCTCACCTTCGGAACCGTACACGCGTTTGGCCGGTTGGGATTTAGTGATCTTCACATCGGAATAATCGATGGTCGGGGCGCCTTCCGGTGCGTAGAAGGAGAGAGAGTGCTTGAGGAAGTTCACGTCATCACGCTCTTCATAACCGTCCAGACGCTGGTGGGAACCACGAGACTCTTTACGGTTGATGGCGGAGTGAGCCATGGCTTCGGCCACGTCCAGCATGTAGCCCAGTTCGATGGCGTACAGCAGGTCGGTGTTGAAGACAGAGGACTTGTCGTTGATCTTGACCTTCTTGTAACGGGCTTTCAGCTCGTTAATCTTGTCGATGGTGCCCTGCATCAGCTCTTCGGTACGGTAGATACCGACACCGGCTTCCATGGACAGACCCAATTCGTTGCGGATATCCGCCGGATTTTCGGTACCGTCGATGTCCATCAGCGAGAGGTGCTGTTTGATCAGCGCTTCGGCTTTGGCGAGCAGTGCTTCGGTATTGCCGTGTTGCTGAGTCGCTGCGAATTCGGCAGCCTGTTCACCAGCCAGCTTGCCGAATACCACGATCTCGGACAGCGAGTTGGAACCCAGACGGTTGGCACCGTGCAGACCGACGGAGGCACACTCGCCTGCGGCGTAGAGGCCAGGCATACGGGTTGCGCACTTGTTGTCAGTCTCGATACCACCCATGGTGTAGTGGGCAGTCGGACGTACCGGGATCGGCTCTTTGGCCGGATCCACACCCACGTAGGCTTTGGCCAGTTCGCAGATGAAAGGCAGACGCTCTTTCAGGTACTTCTCGCCAAGATGACGCAGGTCAAGGTGAACCACGTCGCCCATCGGGCCCTGGATCACGCGGCCTTTTTGCTGCTCTTGCCAGAATGCCTGAGAGAGACGGTCGCGCGGACCCAACTCCATGTGTTTGTTTTTTGACTGGCCAATCGGCGTTTCCGGGCCCAAGCCGTAGTCTTGCAGGTAACGGTAGCCATCTTTGTTCAGCAGAACACCACCCTCACCACGGCAACCTTCGGTCATCAGGATACCGGTGCCTGGCAGGCCGGTCGGGTGATACTGGACGAACTCCATATCACGCAGCGGTACGCCGTGACGATAAGCCAGTGCCATACCATCACCGGTGACGATGCCACCGTTGGTGTTGTAGCGGTAAACACGACCTGCGCCACCGGTAGCCATAATCACGGATTTGGCCTGGATGAAACGGGTAATGCCGTTCTGGATGTCAAAGGTCAGCACGCCTTGCACACGGCCATCATCCACGATCAAATCGAGACAGAAGTGCTCATCGAAGCGCTTGATGGTCGGATATTTGATAGAGGTCTGGAACAGGGTATGCAGAATGTGGAAACCGGACTTGTCTGCTGCAAACCAGGTGCGGGGGATCTTCATTCCACCAAAAGGACGCACGTTGGCTTTGCCATCCGGCTTGCGGCTCCAGGGGCAACCCCAGTGCTCAAGTTGGACCATCTCTTTGGTCGCGTTGTTGACGAAGTAGTCGACCACGTCTTGCTCGCACAACCAGTCACCACCGGAAACGGTGTCATTGAAGTGGTTTTCGAGGGAGTCGTCATCGCGTACTACGCCTGCAGCACCGCCTTCCGCAGCCACTGTGTGGCTACGCATCGGATAGACTTTGGAAATCAGGGCGATTTCGAGTTCCGGATGGGCTTCTGCAATGGCGATAGCGGCACGCAGGCCAGTACCACCGGCACCGATGATGGCAACATCGGTCTTGATAATATCCACATCTGCCTCCTTAGGGATAGATTTGCTGGGCACAATTTTGCTCTATGAAAAAAATTCAGGCTTGATGCAAGTCAAACTGCTAGGTTTTAGTCCGTTTTTCTTACTGGTTTTTTTGTAAAACACCCAAATCCCTGGATGAAAATGTCGTTATTATCGCCATTTATGGTGTTGCTGAGCAGTTAAACACCTTGCTATGAATACTTTAACCCCAAGATTATACGTAGTTTTCTTTCAACAAAATGCGAATTGCCTCTCTTTTTAGGTATTTTCAAAAAAATTTTAAGTTTTTAATTATGTCACTCTCTTGACAATAGTTATCATTTGTATTTGTCATGAAAATAAGTAATCCAATGTCGACCATCAAGCAGGAGCTTAAGGCCACAAGTGGATAACGAGAGCCATGATGTCGCAGGAAATGAGTAGCAGACAGGATCTTGGGTCGAAGATCACAATTAGTAGAATTTGTGGGTCATCGATGAAAAATGGTCATCTGTTGTTTGTTATATTGACGCCCGACCCGCTGGACCGGGTTGTTAAATAACAAAATAATCAAGGTGATATGGAAATGAATAATAACTTTATCAAAGGCAGTGTGGCACTGGCCGTGCTTGCTGCACTGACTGGCTGTAATACCTCCACTAATGACACCGTTGCACCCTGCACCGAAAATGTCTGCAAACTGACCATACTGCACACCAACGATACTCACGGCCGCTTCTGGCACAACGCAGAAAACGAGTACGGCATGGCTGCCCAGAAGACCCTGGTCGAGCAGTTGCGTGCGGATGCCAAGGCGGCTGGCCGCGACGTACTGGTGCTCTCCGGTGGTGATGTGAATACCGGGGTACCGGAATCCGATCTGCAGGATGCCGAGCCTGACTTCATGGCGATGAACAACATTCGCTACGATGCCATGGCAGTGGGCAACCATGAATTCGACAACCCCCTCAGCGTACTGGAAAAGCAGCGCAAGTGGGCCCAGTTCCCCATGCTCTCGGCCAACATATATGATAAGGCCAGCGGCAAACACTACTTTGACCCCTACAAGGTGTTCAAGCTGGAGAGTGGTCTCAAGGTCGCCGTACTGGGCCTGACCACCGAGGATACCGCGCAGCTGGTGGATCCCAACAACGTGCAAACCCTGGAGTTCCGCGATCCGACCAGCGAAGCGGCCAAACTGGGCCAGCAGATCCGCAGCAACAAGGAAGCCAATCTGGTCTTCGCCATCACCCACATGGGCCATTACGAGAATGGTCAGCACGGCAGCAATGCGCCGGGCGATGTCGAGATGGCTCGCGCCCTCCCAGCGGGCACGCTGGATGGCATCATCGGTGGTCACTCCCAGAATCCGGTCTGTATGGAGCCGGGCACTGCGAACAAATACGCCAATTTCAAACCGGGTGATAATTGCCAGCCAGATCAGCAAAACGGCACCTGGATCATGCAGGCCCACGAGTGGGGCAAGTATGTGGGCCGTGCCCAGTTTGAGTACCAGAATGGCAAGTTGACCCTGACCAGCTATGACCTGATCCCGGTCAACCTGATCAAGCGCAACGCCAAGGGTGAGGCGATCGATGCCACTGGAGCAGTGACCAAAGATACCACCAAGATGCAGTTCGTACAGGACGAGATCACCAAGGATCCCGAGCTGTATAACACCCTGCTGGGCTATCAGGAAAAAGGTCAGCAAGAACTCAACGTTGTGATCGGTTCTACCGATGGGGTGTTGGTTGGTGATCGCAATACTGTACGCAACAAGCAAACCAATCTGGGTCGTCTGATCACTTCTGCCACCTCTGCCAAGCTGGCCGTCGATTTTGGTATCGTCAACTCCGGTGGCGTGCGTGACAGCATCCCGACCGGGGATATCACCTACCGCAGCGTGCTGCTGGTACACCCGTTTGGCAACACGGTCAACAAGGCTGTGATGAAAGGCAGAGATCTGACGACCTATCTGGGTCAGGTAGCAACCAAAACCCGCAATACCGGGGGTTATGCCCAGTTTGGCGGCATCAACATGGCAGTGGATTGCCAAGCCAAGAGCGTCAATATTACCAGCGTTGGTGGCAAGGCGTTTGACCCGGCAGCAACTTACAGCTTCGCGATCCCGAGCTTCAGTGCATCCGGTGGTGACGGCTATCCGAAGATCGATACCATCAATGCAGGACTGGTGGATGCTGCCGTGCTGAAGGAGTACATCGAGATCAAGAAGACCATCAATGTGGCCGGCTATCAGCCAGCCAACGAAGTGAGCTACCTGAACTCTACTTCTAGCGAAGGGTGTAACTGATTCGTTATCGGGGTTTGTCGTCCCTGATGCAGCCCTAAAGAGCAGCCAGTGGTTTGTCTCTGATATACAGAAATCCCCAAGCATCCACTTGGGGATTTTTTTCGCCTTGTCTATCTTGCCTGACCTGAAGCTTTTCTCGCTCTTCATCAAGGTTATGACATGGCTGTCACTGATCGGTTGAGTATGGCTGCCTGGCTATTTACATGACATTTTACACCGCGTTGCATCACAGGTTGGCGGCGATCCGGGCGCCGAGCGCCGCGTTGTTCAGCACCAGCTGGATGTTGGCGGCGAGCGAGTTTCCGCCGGTCAGCTCGCAGACGCGGGCCAGCAGGAAGGGGGTTGACGCCTTGCCCTTGATGCCCTGCTCATCTGCTTCACGCAGCGCTTGGGCAATGGCCGCATCGATATCGGCCTTAGGCATGGCGTGTGCGGTCGGGATGGGGTTGGCCACCACGGCGCCGCCCGCCAGTCCCAGCTCCCACTTGAGGCGCAGCGCTTCGGCGATGGCTGCCGGGGTATCGAGCCGGTAATCAACCTTGAAGCCGCTCTCGCGGGTGTAGAAGGCGGGCAGCTCGCCCGTTTGATAGCCGATCACCGGTACGCCCTGGGTCTCCAGATACTCCAGAGTCAGCCCGATATCGAGGATCGACTTGGCGCCAGCGCAGACCACGGCTACCGGCGTCTGGGCCAGCTCCTGCAGATCCGCCGAGATATCGAAGGTCTCCTGCGCACCGCGATGTACCCCGCCAATGCCACCGGTGGCAAAGACCCGGATCCCCGCCATGGCGGCGATGATCATGGTGGAGGCGACCGTGGTGGCCCCCATCCCCTTGCGCGCCAGCACGAACGGGATGTCGCGGCGGCTGCACTTGGTCACGTCGTGGCCAGCCCGGCCCAGCGCTTCCAGCGCACCGGCATCGAGACCCACCTTGAGGCGGCCGTCGAGGATGGCGATGGTCGCCGGAATGGCGTCGTTATCGCGCACCACCTGCTCCACCTGACGGGCCGTTTCCACGTTCTGCGGATAGGGCATGCCGTGGGAGATGATGGTGGATTCGAGGGCGACCACCGGTTTGCCAGCGGCCAGCGCGGCAGCAACTTCCGGTTGGATATCGAGGTAAGCGTTCAGCATGAGTACTCCTCCAGTATGCGGTCAACGGCGGTCTTGCTCAGACCGGAAAAAACGGTATCGGAACAATTGACGGTGAGGGCGGCGCAGCCCAGGGCAAAGCGGGTGGTCTGGGCGATGTCGAGCTGTTGCAGCCAGGCGTGGGCGAGGCCAGCCATAAAGGCATCCCCGCCGCCGGTGACGTTGAGTACCGGACTGCCCAGCACTGGCAGGTGGCCTTGCTGCTCGCCATCGCTGTAGAAGATCCCCTGTTCACCCAGACTGAGGAACAGCCGCTTGACCCCGGCGCGGTGGAACCAGGCCGCCACCATGGGCCAGGTTTCAGGTCCGGCGATGGTCATGCCGCACAGCTGCTCGGCCTCGCTGCGATTGGGTTTGAGGGTGTGGATCTTGCCAAGCCAGGGGCGGATCTTCTCCACCTTGGCTACCGAGACGGTATCGACAAAGATGGCGTGATCCCCCTGCCGCTCGAACAGCCAGTCGAGGGTGTGGATGGCCAGATTGGTGTCGAGCAACCAGAGCCGGGCGCCACCGAGAAAGCCGCCGAGCGGGGTCAGGCGGGCAGGGGTGAGTTGCTCGATGATGGCCATGTCGTTGATGGCGCAGCTCATTTCGCCGCTGCCGTCATGCAGGCTGAGATAGCAGGAGGTAGAGTGGCCATCGATCACCAAGGTCTGGCGCACATCGACGCCAGCCCGCTGGCTCACTTCCAATAGATGGTGGCCATACTGGTCGTTGCCGACCGCTGTCAGCAGCCGGGTGTCGCTGCCGAGCCGCGCCAGATTCTCGGCGATATTGCGGCCGACACCGCCTGCCGAGGTGCGCACCTTGCCCGGGTTGGAGTCGCCGAGCAGCAGGTTGTCATGGCTGGTGCCGCAAATATCCATATTGGCACCGCCGATCACCACCACGTAGGGACCCTCTCGCAATACATAGCCTCTGCCCTGCACATACCCCTGCCGGATCAGGCTGGAGATGTGGCTGGCCAGCGCGGAGCGACTGATGCCAAGGCGATCGGCCAGATCCTGCTGGGCAATCATGGGGTCCTGGCGTAGCAGGGCGAGGATCTCTTGTTCACGCGTCGTCATAGATAAGTATCCATTTACAAACGTTTGTCTATTATTTCCGATAAACGTTTGCTGGCTATCGGCTTGTACAAAATTTGTCGATTGGCGCACAAAAAATCGCCATCGGCGATGGGGTGGTGAGCGGTTGAGCCTGGCAGAGTACTTTTAACGGGTCGGTGGTCCCGTTGCTGCTTATAATGGCCGCCGCAAGATGAGGAGATATGATGGAAAAGAGTGCATTCTGCTGTGTGGGGCTGGTCAATCCCAAGTCCCCGGAAAATGTCGGCTCCGTGATGCGGGCTGCGGGCTGCTACGGGGTGGACGAGGTCTACTACACCGGCAACCGCTTCGAGCTGGCGCGCCGCTTTGCTACCGATACCAAGCAGATGGTGGAGAAGATCCCGCTGCTCGGGGTGGATGACCTGATGGCGTTTATCCCGCAGGGATGCGTGCCCGTGGTTGTCGATTTGATCGACGGCGCCACGCCGCTCCCCGAGTATGTCCACCCAGAGCGCGCCTTCTATATCTTCGGGCCTGAGGATGGCACCCTCGATCCTGCGCTCTACGGGGCGGTGAAAGATGTGGTCTATGTACCGACTCAGGGCTGCATGAATCTGGCCGCTTCGGTCAATGTGATCCTCTATGACCGCTTGGCGAAGGGTATGAGGGGGGCGTAATTTATCATTCAGGTGTCGGGCTGGCGGCGGCTTTCTGTTCCAGTTCCCTGATAAACCCTTGGTAGTAGTCATAGAGCTGATAGTGCTTATAGATGTCAGCCAGATTTCCGCTGCGGATCAACTCAACCATCCCCTTATCCCAGAGATTCATCATCCGGTTGCCTTGGGGGGTGTCGGCAAAGATGGGGTAGGTCGGGATCCAGCGCAGGAAGGCGCGATGCAGGTTGGGGGGTATGTCATCTTTCGCATAGAGCACGCCGGCAGTCAGGTAATAGCGATAGCGCTCTTTGCCGAGCAGTTGAAGGGCCATTTCATCGCTATCGATCTCATGCCACTGCATGGTGACAGCAATGTATTTGTCGAATGCCCAGCCCCGTCGCCATACCACAGATTGTCCCTGCAGGCTTTTTTCCCCTTGCCACTTTGGCTGCCATTTTTTGAGCATGAACACGGTCAGGTCATCGGCTGATGCAGGATAGCGAGGTTGTCGGACACCGGTGACTTCATCGCGATAAACCCCCATCGCCATATCCCCCCCTTTTTTGGCTATCACCGCCAGAGCCCGTTTATAAGGCACTATATGGGGGATGATCTGATAACCATGAGGTTGATAGATAGCACGAACCAGATCGAGATAAATACCTCTGCCATCCGGTTGGCAAAAGCCGGGCCAGTCATCGCAATAGACATCAATAGATGCTGCGCGGCAGTTAAAAGAGCCACAGAGACAACAGAGCAACAGGCAGGCGATGCGCAACATGGTCAAGGCAGGCCTTGTGTGAGTGGAAAACCGGATAGCCTGATTTATACCATGGCATCTATTGTGGTTATGCGGAGAAAAAATCTCTCATCTTCATTTTGCGACAGGGTCGAGGGTTATTTGCAGTCGGATCGTTATGATCGAGTAAAGATTCAATAGCACCCCAATCAGTAGAGGAGACTGCATTATGCCATCAATTAAAACTCTGCTCTGTCCTGTCGATTTTTCCCAAATGTCTCGTGCGGTACTCGACTATGCCGTGTTTATGGCGCAGAGCCATCAGGCCCAGCTCAAGCTGATCCACGTGGTTGATCAACTGCACGGTTTTGACAGCTACAAAATTCTGCATATGACGGCAGTGGAAATTACCCATGAGATGGAGCGTCAGGCTAAAACGCAGCTTAAAGAGCTGGTTGCAACCCTGCCGATCCCTGCCACCTTTGATATTCGCTTTGGTCGTGCCGCCGACGAGATCGTCATTCAGGCCAAGGATGATGAGGTGGATCTGATAGTGATGGGTAGCCACGGCCGTTCAGGTATCAGCCATCTGCTGGTCGGTAGCGTTGCCGAATCTGTGGTGCGCCATGCACCCTGCCCGGTACTGGTGGTGCGCCAATAACGCGCCCCGTTTAGTGTGACAAGCGTAACAAACAAGGCCAGCGATTGCTGGCCTTGCGTTTTCTGGCTCTGTGCCCGCTAGCCGTGGGCGTAGATGACACTGCCACCCTTGATGGTATCTATGATAGCCCGGGCCTGCTCTTTGGGCAGGGCGGGGCAACCCCAGCTGCGGCCGAGCTTGTCATATTTGCGCAGATGAGTCGGGCTGGCATAGGTGGCGCCGTGCACCACTATGGCACGTTTGCGGGCATTGCTGTTTTTGCCTGGGGTGAGGCCGTCCAGCCGCAGAGAGTAGCCATGCTTGCCCAGATAGGTTTCAGCGGTGCGATAGACGCCGAGGGAGCTTTGTCGGGAGTTGAGCTGGTTGGAAAAGCGCTCTGCGGCCAGCTCACCGGAGTTGCGGCCATGACTGACCCAGGTGTGATAGAGCAGCTTGTGGCGTTTCATATCGATGACAAACAGCCTGCGCTGGGTGGATGGTTTGCTGTAATCGATGATGGTGAGAATGGGTTTGCGTTTGTGGCGCACGGTTTGATAACTGTTGAGTGCCTGACGAAAGGTCTGTTTATCCAGCTTGCCGGCCAGACCCAGCTGACGATAGAGGCTCTGATCCCAGCTGGCATCTGCCGTGCTGCTCCAGATGAGCGATATCAACAGCAGTGGCAATAGCAGCCACCCGCTTTGCCAGCCTCTGTTCCCGCGAACTTGCATCATCCGTGAATGTCTCCTTTTGCACTCCCTGCCAACCACGCGGATACGACAGCCGATCCGCTCGATAGTTATATGCAAGGGGCTGAAAAGGCGCAATAAAAAAACCGGCCGCAGAGCGGCCGGAAGTAATTCAAACAGTAGACATTGCTTTCACAGGGTATAACTGACTTCCAATTGCTTAGAAGTTGTACTGCAGAGCCACACCAACTACGTCGTCAGTGTTCTGGCCCAGCTTGCTGGTACCGGAAACAGCGCCGTCATCCAGCAGGTTCAGCTTGTAATCAACGTAGGCGTTGAAGTTGTTGGTGAAGTTGTACCAGGCACCGATGGATACATATTCGGTCAAGGTGTCATCGAAGCTGACATTGGTGTCATTCTTCACGTCGGTGCGCAGGTAAGCCAGAGATGGCTTGAACTTGCCGATAGTGTACTGGGCAACAACTTCGTAACCATCACTCTTCTCGGCATAGCCATTCTTGACGAAGATGTGATCTTCACCGTGAGCATAGGTAGCGGCCAGGTAGAGGTCACCGACAGCATACTTGGCACCGAAGCCCATCAGCTTGGCATCGCTATCAGCACCGAAAGAGGCAAATTTAACCTGGTCAGCAGTTTTACCAGCCTGGTTGTAGGCAGCAGACAGACCCAGACCCATATCGAAGTCATAAGCGGCGGCTACAGCAAAGCCTTCTTTGGAACCCTTTTTCCAAGAGGTCAGCGAACGATCTGAATTCTGAGCAGTGTTATTACCAGTAAACTGGGCACCCAGGGTCAGGCCATTCTGGTTGAACATGTACTTGGCAACACCGTTGGTGCGGCCGGTACCGAATACTTCGGTGCCTTTACCCAGGCCGTCACCGCCCCACTCTGGCAGAACGTCGGTGTAGTCGTTCACGATGGCAAACAGACCATCCTGACGACCGTAGCTGAATGCGCCGAAACGGTCGTGCTTGATGCCAGCGTAGGCATAACGCAGCTCGTCGTTGTCAGAACCGGAGGTCGGCAGGTTGTACTCGGCAAAACCGAATGCTTTCATCTCGGGGGCAATTTTGGTCTCACCGCGCATGTTGACACGGAAATAGCTCTGATCACCTTCGGAGCCATTGTCGTCAGTACCGTAGTACATACCCTGAGCACGGCCACCGATTTCCAGCTTGGTATCGTTCTGGTTGTAGACGGTAGCAGCATGGGCGCCGCTCGCCAGCAGCAGGCTGGAGATGGCAATAGTCAGTGCAGACTTCTTCATATGCTTTATTCCTCTGATGTAAACACTTGGACCTGTACCGGTCCTTGTTGATGTGTGATCGGATTAGAGCCGATGGGGACACGGTAGAGCCATTAACCTTGACTGGAGCTGAATCAGCGGTGGGTTACCCATTGATGAGTTGATTGTTATTACCAAAGTGCAAGCCCCTTCACATACCTTCACGCCAAGTAACGCTGTTTTTTTAGGCAGAGGCTCGACAAGATCCTGTGTGGTCACCGGGCGTTTTTCACTGTGTTAGCGGTTTGGGTGGGCAGCCAAGGTCAGTGGGATCGTCGTGACATCTGATGAACCTTTCGGTTTACAGGTGGCCAGTGAAGCCGATGGCGATCACTGGCTCAATGAGGGATAGCGCCCTCTGAGTTTGCCGGTTCACAAGGCTGCAAAGGCATGAACTCACTCCTGCCAGATAGGATCGGCTGCCATGCGAGCCAGCAGAAAGTCGAGGAAGCTGCGCAGCAGCGGCGACATCTGTTTGCGGGTGGCATACACCCCGTAGACGCCGAGCCGCTTGGGCTGCCAGTCGGTCAGCAGGGGCACCAGTTCTCCGCGCTCCAGATAGGGCTCTGCCGAGTAGCGAGGCTGCAGGCTGATCCCGGCGCCGCCCAGCGTCGCTTCCAGCAGCAGGTTGGAGATATTGGCGCTCAGATTGCCGCTGACCGGCACCGACTCGGGGCCATCCGGCCCATTGAACTCCCACAGGCTCTTGCCGAAGTAGGTGTAGGTGAGGCAGTTGTGCAGCGCCAAATCCTGCACCTTGTGCGGCATCGGATGACGGGCCAGATAGGCCGGGCTGGCACAGACCACCGAGTGGCAGGTGCCGAGACGGCGTGCCACCAGATTTGGGTCGAGGTCGTTGGTGATGCGCACCGCCAGATCGATCCGCTCCTCCACCAGATTGACGGTTCTGTCGAGCAGCAAGATGTCGATGGCGGTCCCCGGGTATTGCGCCAGATAGTCGTTGGCGGCCCCGACCAGCAAGGCTTCCGACAGGGAGTAGCTGCTGGTGATCCGCAGTTGCCCTTTGGGGGCGTCATCGCCCTTCACGGCGATCTGCTCCATCTCCTCGCCGAGCGCCAGCATGGCGCGTGCTCGGTTCAGCGCCTCCTCTCCCGGCCCGGTCAGGCTCAGGCGGCGGGTGGTGCGGTGTAGCAGGCGGGCGCCCATCCAGCTCTCCAGCTCGGCCAGATAGCGCGACACCATGGCGCGCGACATATCCAGTTTCTCCCCGGCGCCGCTCAGGCTCCCTTGTTCGACTACGCTGACGAAGACCCGCAAGGCGGTCAGTCGATCCATGTATGGCTCTCTATATGCTCGATATGTGCAACAGTGATGCGCTGTTAGTGCTGTATTTGCACCCTAAATGATCCAATACACTGTGTCCATCAAATGAACCCCCGAATACTTAATGAGGAATAGATGATGAACAACACCCTGATCCGCAACCTGACTCTGGCTACCACCCTGCTCAGCGGCGCCGCACTGGCCGCCCCCCTGAGCGTGACCGTCTACAACCCGGGCGAGAAGGCGATCTTCCCGGTCTCCTCCTCACTGGTGACCGGTGACAAAGAGGCAATCCTGATCGATGCCCAGTTCGACGTGCAAAATGGCCAGGCGCTGGTTGACCTGATCAAGAAGAGCGGCAAGAAGCTGACAACTGTGTATATCAGTGCCGGTGACCCCGACTTCTACTTCGGTCTGGAGCCCGTCATGGCTGCATTCCCGGATGTCAAAGTGCTGGCCGACCAGCATGTGGTTGACCATATCAACCAGACCAAGGATGCCAAGCTGAGCTACTGGAGCCCGATCCTCGGCAAGGGCGCACCGAAGAGCCTGACCGTGCCGCAAGTGATGACCGCCAGCCACCTGACGCTGGATGGCGAAAAGATTGAAATCAAAGAGATGAACACCCCGAATGCCTACCTCTGGGCCCCTTCCATCAAGACTGCTTTTGGTGGTGTGCCGGTTTACCACGGGGTGCATGTCTGGATGGCGGACAGCCAGACCAAAGCGGCCCGCAGCAACTGGGTCAAGGCGCTGGATAACCTGCTGGCCCTGAAACCCGAGCGTGTAGTACCGGGCCACTTCCTGGGGACAGCACCCAAAGGCACTGCTGCTGTGACCTTTACCCGTGACTATGTACAGCGTTTCGAGCAGGAGCTGGCCAAGGCGAAGAACTCTGGTGAGCTGATTGAGGCTCTGAAGAAGGCCTACCCGGCGTTGCCGGTCGATGATGGTCTGGCCATCGGTGCCAAGGTCAATACCGGCGAGATGAAGTGGTAAGCCACTGAGCCTGTTCTCCCTGTGTTTTTTTACCGGGCCCCAGGGCCCGGTTTTTTATCCAAGATTGAAGTGAGAATGAAGATGCACGAACAACAAACCACCCTCCATTATGTCTATGACCCGCTCTGTGGCTGGTGCTACGGTGCCGCTCCTCTGCTGCAGGCGGCAGCCACCATTGACGGGCTCAAGATCGAGCTGCATGCGGGCGGCCTCTGGCTGGGCAGCCGCCGTCAGCCGATGGGCGAGGCATTGCGTGATTATGTGCGCCCCCACGATCAGCGGATCGAAGCGCTGACCGGCCAGCATTTTGGCGAGCGCTACTTCAACGAACTGCTGCTGCGGGAAGGGTGTCTGCTGGACTCCGAGCAGCCGATCCGTGCGGTCTTGGCCGCCACTGCATTGGGGGGGGATGGGCTGGCGATGTTGCACCGGATCCAGCAATCTCACTATCGGGACGGGATCTGGATTGGTGAAACGGCGTTTCTCGCCACGCTGGCGGCAGAGCAGGGGATTGCTGCCGAGGCATTCCAGCAAGCCTATCTGCAGGCCCCTTTGCTGCAACATCTGGCAGATAGCCAGGGCTGGATGAAACAGCTGGGCGGTCAGGGCTATCCCACCCTTGGGTTGCTGCACAACGGTCGGGTCACGGCTGTTCGCGTGGCCGATTTTCTGGGAGACCCGGATGGATTTCGCCAACATCTTATCGTCTTGAACAAGTGACAATTTCCTGGAAATGGGTCGGGGTGACTTCAGGAGTCCGCGCTTGGGCCGATAGCCAAGCATGCACCGAAACGATATGAAATCCTTCCGTTTTCTGTGCGCAGGCTATGCTCTATATGACCATTCCCGGGGGATTTTCGGGAGTGAAGACTCATTTCAAGGAAGCCCTCATATGTTCAAAAACATGTCTATCGGCCAGAAGTTGAGCGCCGGATTTGCCATTCTGGCTGTGCTTGTTCTGGGGTTGGCCTGGTTTTCAAGCAGCCAGTTGGCAAAGCTCTATGGTGATACCGAAACCATAACCGGCAATATGCTGCCTTCTACCCGTTTGGCGAGTCAGATGCACGTCGCCGTGCTGGACGCCCGCCGTTCAGAGTTGGCCCAGGTGATCGGCGGATTGAATAAAGATATGCAAGAGGTGAGCGAGCGTACCGCTACCTTCAACAAGGCCAGGCAGGAGTTCGAGCAGGCCGCTCAGCAATATGGTGCTTTGCCATTCAGTACGGCCGAAGAGAAGCAGGTCTATGAACAGACGGTCGCAGCAGGTGCCAAGTATTTTTCGGTGCATGAACAACTGATGAGCGCTTTCGCGGCTGGCGATCTGGAACGGGTCAGAAGTTTGCGCAAGAACGAAACCCGCGCAGCGTTGGAAGAGGTGGGGGCCAAGTCTTATCGCTTGCGGGAGATCAATAACGAGATTGCCGATGGCATGGTGAAAGATATTGCCGCCATGTACAGCAATGCCAGAACCATGAGCATCATCATCAGTCTGGTGGCTCTGGGCTTTGTGGTGGTGATTGCCTGGTTGCTGACCGGTCAGATCCGCAACCCGGTGATGGCGTTGCTGGAGCAGACCCGCCGAGTATCGTCTGGTGATCTTACCTCCCGCATCGATATGCAGCAGTTCAACAATGATGAACTGGGGACCCTTGCCAAAGGATTTGGCGAGATGCAGGACAATTTGCGCACCCTAGTGAGTGAGGTTTCCGGGTCCGTGGTGCAACTGAGCTCTGCCACCGAGGAGATGAGTTCGGTGGCCCGTCAGTCGGCCAGCAACATGAGTGCCCAGCAACACGAGTTGAACCAGTTGGCCACGGCAATGAACGAGATGCAGGCCACGGTGCAGGAGGTCTCGCGCAACACCAGTGATGCCGCCAGTGCCGCTACCTCGGCCAGCGAAACCGCAGAGATTGGGGCCAAGACGGTGAATGACTCCATTCTGCGTATCGAACGGGTCGCAGGTGCCATCGAGAGTACTGCTGTGGTGATCCGTCAGTTGGGGGATGACAGCCGTAATATCGGCATGGTGCTGGAAGTGATCCGCGGCATTGCCGAACAGACCAACCTGCTGGCGCTCAACGCCGCCATCGAGGCCGCTCGGGCCGGTGAGCAGGGGCGTGGCTTTGCGGTGGTAGCCGATGAGGTGAGAACCTTGGCCAAACGGACTCAGGACTCTACCTCCCAGATCAACACCATCATTGCCGAGCTGCAGCAGCGTGCCGAACAGGCAGGCACTACCATGCTGCAGAGTCAGGAGCTGATGAACACCACAGTTTCTACTGCGCGGGAAGCCGGGGCATCCATCTCCCAGATCAGTGGCTCGGTCAGCAGCATCTCGCATATGAACATCCAGATTGCGACGGCCACCGAAGAGCAGGGGGCGGTGAGTGAGGAGCTCAACCGTAACGTGGTCAATATCAGCCATGCCTCAGAAGAGGTGGCCGCCGGTGCCAATCAGATGTCTCAGGCATGTAACGAGCTGAATCATCTGGCGACTCAGCTGCAGGAGATGGTGCGTCGTTTCAGGGTGTAATAGATCAGCCAGTCAAACAGCCCGGTTGCCGCGAGGTGATCGGGCTGTTGCTATTTGGGACGTGACGGGTGAGTCAGGTCCGGGGCCGGTGACTTGTCCTGCAAGGCGATATTGTGCATGCTGATGGCCCATTTCCAGGCAGGACTCTTGCTGTATGAATCTTCGCGATCTCGAATATCTGGTGGCGCTGGATGAGGAAAAACATTTTCGCAAAGCCGCCGAGCGCTGTTTTGTCAGTCAACCAACCCTGAGCGGTCAGTTACAAAAGCTGGAAAATGAGCTCGGGGTGATCCTGATCGAACGTACCTCGCGCAAGGTGCTGTTCACCCCTGCTGGTGATGCCATGGCTCATCAGGCGCGCCGGGTACTGAAGGAGGTGCGCGAGCTTAAAAGTATCGGCCAGCACTTCTCCGAACCCATGTCAGGGGAGATCCACATCGGTTTCATCCCGACCGTGGGCCCCTATCTGCTGCCCCGCATCATCCAGACCCTCCGTGAGCGTTTTCCCCAACTGGAGTTCTACCTCTACGAGGAGCAGACCCAGGCCCTGTTAAAGAAGCTGGAAGAGGGCGAACTGGATTGCGTGATTCTGGCGGAGATGCCTGGGATGGAGGGGTTTGGCTCAATCCAGCTCTATCACGAGCCGATGTGGCTGGCGGTGCCTTGCCATCATCCTGAGGCGCAGGCCAGCCAGGTGCCGCTCGGTCATCTCAAAGGCAAGAAGCTGCTGATGCTGGCGGATGGTCACTGCTTGCGGGATCAGGCGATGGGATTCTGTTTTGCCGGCGGTATCGGGGAGGATCAACGCTTCAAGGGCACCAGTCTGGAGACTCTGCGCAACATGGTGGCCGCCGGTAGTGGCATGACCCTGGTACCAAAGTTGGCCGTACCTGCCGATCATGATGAGGGAGGCGTGAGCTATCGGCCGGTGGTCGACCCGGTGCCGGGGCGCACCATCTCGCTGCTCTATCGCCACTACTCGGTACGTCGTCCCTGTTTCAACGAGCTGGCCGCCGCGATCGCCACCTTGATGGCAACGCAGTTGGCCCAATAAAAAAACCGGCAGCCTTGGCTGCCGGTTTGGTCTCTGCCGCGAGGGCGGCTTAGAAGATATCGTCGGTGGAGACGGGCCCTTCCACATCAGGGTTGTCACCGCCATAGACCTGATTGCCATCCGAGCTGGGCGCTGCGTAGCGGGTCGGCTCGGTACCTTCCTTGAAGTATTCGTCGCTGCCGCTACCGGTCGCCAGCAGGCCGGTTTCGCTGTCAATCTTGACTGTCATTATCCCTTCGGGAACCGGCATCTTGTGCTCGGGCAACTTCTTGAGGGCGACTTTCATGAAGTCGATCCAGATAGGCTGCGCGGCGCCACCGCCAAACTCGGCACGGCCAAGGCCACGCTGGTGGTTGTCAAAACCGATCCAGGAGGTAGCGACTATGTCCGGGGTATAGCCGGAGAACCAGGCATCCCGTGATTCGTTGGTGGTACCGGTTTTACCGGAAATGTCGTGACGTTTCAGGTCGCGGGCAGCTCGCCAGCCAGTACCACGCCAGCCGTTGCCACCCCAGATGGCCGTGCTCAGGGTATCGGTGATCAAAAATGAGCTTTGGGCACTGATGGTGTGGGGGGCGATAGTCGGTGCAAGAGGGGTCAGCGAACCATCTTGTTGTGCAGTGTTATCAGCAGTTGCTGTTTGCTGCATGGTCTCTTGCGCGGGCATCGCCTGCTGTTCGCAGGTGGTGCAGGCAATGGCGGGATTAGCCTGATAGAGAGTGTTCTCCAGGCTGTCGGTGACCTTGTCGATAAAATAAGGGGTCACCAGGAAGCCACCGTTGGCCAGGACCGAGTAACCGCGAACCACCTCCAGCGGGGTGAACTCGGCTGCGCCGAGCGCCAGCGATTCATGGGGCGAGATAAAGTTGCGTGGAAAGCCAAAGCGGGTCAGTCCATCGATATAGGTATCCAGACCGATGGCGCGCATCAGACGTACCGACATCACGTTCTTGGACTTTGCCAGACCAAGGCGCAGCGGGGTTGGCCCATCATAGACGGCCGGTGAGTTCTTTGGCTGCCACATCGGCCCTTTTGACGGGTCCCACTGGTTGATGGGTGCATCGTTGATGAGAGATGCCAGGGTGTAGCCATGCTCCAGCGCGGTAGCGTAGAGGAAGGGCTTGATGTTGGAACCGATCTGGCGACGGGCCTGATCAACCCGGTTGAATTTGGAGAGCTCGAAGCTGAAACCACCCACCACCGCTTCCAGCGCGCCATTTTTCGGATTCATGGCAACCAGCGCGGCGTTAACGTCGGGCACTTGCGCCAGCAGCAGATTTTCACCTTCTGCTCTTACCCAAATCTGGGCACCGACTTTCAGTACATCGCGCGCCGATTTGGGCGCATAGCTTTGGCGGTCATCGGTGATAAATGAGCGAGCCCATTTGATGCCGTCCCAACCCAGCTCCGCTTCCTTGCCATTTTTCAGCACCAGGGTGGCGTTGCGATCACCCAGTTTGGTGACGACCGCCGCCATCAGCGGATCATAAGTGGGTTGCTTGCCAAGGTGAGCCACGATCTGTTCGTAATCCCAGCTGGTTTCGCCCGCTTTCCACAGTTGTGCAGTCGGGCCGCGATAGCCGTGGCGCATGTCGTAGGCAAAGATGCCATCCAACAGTGCCTGTCTGGCTGCCCGCTGACGCTCGGCACTCACAGTGGTGTAGATGTGAATGCCCATGGTGTAGGCATCCTCGCCAAACTGCTCCAGCATTTTTTGCCGCACCATCTCGCCAAGATAGGGAGCGTGGAGGGTCACTTCAGCGCCGTGGAAACGGGCCTTGATAGGCATTTTTGAGGCTTCGTCAAACTGGGCCTGGGTGATCTTGCCGGTTTCCAGCATCCGGCCCAGCACCACGTTGCGACGCGCAAAGGCGCGCTCGGGAGAGCGGATCGGGTTGAGCATGGATGGCGCTTTAGGCAGACCGGCGATAATGGCGATCTCATCCAGCCCCAGATCCTTGACCTCTTTACCGAAGTAAACCTGAGCCGCAGCACCGATACCAAAGGAGCGGTAACCGAGAGGGATTTTGTTGAGATACAGCTCAAGGATCTCGTTTTTGGTGAGGTTTTGCTCTATACGCCAAGCCAGGAATACTTCCTTGACCTTACGAATGATGGTTTTTTCGTTACTCAGAAAGAAGTTACGAGCAACCTGCTGGGTAATGGTACTGGCACCCTGACGGGCATGGCCGGAGACGGCCCATACTGATGCAGCACGGATGATACCAATGGGGTCTATGCCGGGGTGTTCATAGAAGCGTGCATCTTCAGTCGCCAGCACGGCATCGATCATCGGTTGTGGAATTTCGTCCAGACGCAACGGAATACGACGAATTTCGCCATATTGGGCGATCAATTCCCCATCGCGACTGTAAACCCGCATCGGGGTCGCCAGCTTGACATCACGCAGTGCGGTGACATCAGGAAGTTGGGGTTTGATATAGAAGTAGATACCGATGAGGCTGGCAACACCCAGCGCAGCACCTAGCATCATGACAATAAACAGGCGAACGAGCCATTTCAGCATGGAAGAACTACCAATCGTCTTAAAATTAGCCAACGGGCGCAGAGTATAGCCCTTTTGCCATCGGGAATTCGAGGTTTTCCTGTGGCAAGCCACCCACCTCAAAAGGAGGCGAAAGGTTAGCACTACGGGCCGCAATAACCAAGGATGGCCACCCGGTACCAAGAAAGCGAACCAGGTCACTTTTCGGTATAAACTTTATGACATTGATAGATAGAGCATTTAGGATGAGAGAAGGACTCTTCTGATTGTGTGTCCTACACTCAGTATGAGTAAAAAAAACCCAATAACGCATGGATGTGTATATGTTTGGGCTATTCAATAAGGGTTCTCTTTTGCCGCTGGTGGGAATTGACTTTGGTAGTCAGACCATCAAGGCCGTCACTCTCAGTGGTCGCCCTGGCAAACTACATCTCGAATCGGTTGCCGATATCCCTACACCCAAAGGGACGCTGGTCGATTATCAATTGCAAGATATCGAGCGCGTCAGCCAATCTCTCAAAACCCTCAAACGCTTGATCGCTGGCAACAGTGAATATGCCGCCACTGCAGTGACCGGCTCCAACGTGATCACCAAGGTTATCCAGACCGATGCTCGTCTTGGCGACAAGGATCTGGAGAATCAGGTGCAGTTGGAAGCTGAGCAGATCATCCCTTTCCCCATTGATGAAGTAAGCCTCGATTTTGAGGTACTTGGCCCCACGCTCAATAATGATGACCGTCAGGATGTCTTGCTAAGTGCCGCTCGGACTGAAAGTGTCAATGGCAGGGTCAGCGCCCTTGCCGAGGCGGGAATGGTGGTCAAGGTGGTCGATGTGGGGGCCCATGCGCTGGGTCGTGCCGTGGTCACTTGTTTGCCAGAATTACAGACCAGTGAGCGGCCCGTCGGAGTGATCGATATCGGGGCCAGCGCCATGACATTTGCGGCGTTGATCAAAGGGGAGGTGATCTACTCCCGTCTGCAGAATTTTGGTGGTGATCAATATAGTCAGGCGCTCTCCTCCTTTTACGGCATGACCCTGGACGATGCTGAACAGGCTAAAACCAAAGGGACCTTGCCGGTCGATCATGAGCTGGATGTGCTGATGCCCCATATCAATTTATTGCTGCAGCAAGTACGCCGTAATATCCAGCTTTTTTGCAGTTCGTCCGGTTATCGCGAACTATCGACACTGGTACTGACCGGTGGTGGCAGTTTGCTGCCCGGCTTGGTGGTGCAGGTCAAGGAAGAGGTGAATTGCGAGGTACTGCATCCGGATCTGTTTGCATTATTTGGCAAACCGAAAGGTGAGGCCGAGCTGACCCATGGCGCCAGGTACATGACGGCATTCGGGTTGGCTCTGAGGAGTTTCACACCATGTCAAATATAAACCTATTACCTTGGCGTGAAGCTAGGGCGCAGCGGCAGAAGAAACAGTTTGGTGCTTTGCTGGGGGTGTTTGTTCTGGTGACGGTAGCGTTGGGTTTTTTCGCCGATTGGTTGGTTGAGCGCCAGATAAGTACCCAGCAACAGCGCAATCAGCGACTGGTGCAGGAGATGGCTATTCTGGATGCCCAACTAGGTGAAATTCGTCTGCTAAAAGAGCGCCGAAAGGAGCTTATTGATAGAATGGAGCTTATCGAATTATTACAGATGCGCCGTAATGTCCCTGTTCGCCTCTTTAATCAGCTTCCTGAGCTGGTGCCAAATGGTGTGTATCTCAATACCCTTGCCATGCAGAGCAATACCATTGATGTCAACGGCAAGACCGAAGCCTATGGTCGGGTGGCGAGCATGATGCGGAGGATCGATGCCTCTGGCTGGTTGGGACAGTCGAAGATAAGTACTATTTTTGCAGCCGATGTTGCACCCGTGTCCCTTAGCCAGTTTTCCATGATGTTCCTGATCGCTAACAATGCTGCGGTTTCAGCGGATGTGGCCAAGGAGAACCAATGAATCTTCAGCAACTTAACGAGCTGGATTTAAATGACATAACCAGCTGGCCAAAATGGGCAAAGGGGATCTTTATTCTGTTTTGCTGTGTGCTGAGCGGAGGGGCCATTTATCACTATGTGATCGCCAATTCGCTGACCAGGTTAACTCAGGAAACCGGTAAAGAGGTTGAGCTGAAAGGGCAGTTTGAGAGTAAGGCAATGCTGGCAGCAAATTTGGGAGCCTACAAGGCGCAAATGATCAAGCTGGAACAGATGGTTGATACCCAGCTCAAGCAGTTACCCAATACCCATGAAGTTGCCGGTTTATTGGACGACATGAGTTTCATCGCTACTGATAATGGCTTGAAATTGAACAGGATAAACTGGGAGCCGGAACTCAAACACGAGTTTTCGACCGAGCTCCCGATGCGCATTGAAGTGGTGGGAAGTTATCATGAAATTGGCAAATTCACCGCAGACATGGCTGCCTTGCCCCGAATCGTGATCCTCGACTCCTTCACTCTGGGTCAAAACAAGGAGTCGGGAGACCTGATTTCAATGTCGATGCTGGCCAAGACCTACAAGTACAACGGTAAAACTGTGGAGCCGAAACAATGAAACGCAGCTGCTGGTTGTTACCTGCCCTCCTGCTGGCGGCGTGTGGTGGCCAGGAGGATATGGATGCTTATGTGGCACAGGTCAAGGCTAGACCCCCCATCCCTATCGAACCTTTGCCCGAACTTAAGCCTTTTTCTCCTATGAGCTATCAGCAGCGAGAGCTGCGCAGCCCTTTCATGATGCCGCAGCCAGAGGCAAGCGTTGGGAGTGACAGCACTGCCAAACTGAAGCCTGATTGCGCTCAGACTGTGATGGAGAGGGAAAAAGAAGTGTTGGAGAGCTACTCGCTTGCCAGTTTGTCGATGCAAGGTTCGCTAGGTAAAAAAGGCCAGTTGTGGGCATTGGTCCGTACGCCTGATGGCCAGTCGATGCGGGTTGGGCTTAATCAATACATGGGGCTGGATCAGGGCAGAGTTATCAAGATCACCGACACTGCCGTAGATTTGCTAGAAACCATTCCGGACGGGAAGGGGTGCTGGGTCACAAGAGAAACCCAGTTGGCTATGGCCAATGTGCAAGAAAAACAATAATCAGGGACGAACAGCAATGAGAACAACAATAGAGAGTGTATCCAAAGTGGCTTTGCTGTTTTGCGCCAGCGCCTTCAGTCAGGCGTGGGCAGTGGCAACCCTGCAGGAGATCAAGGTCAATCCATTGCTGGCTGATCAGTTGCAGCTGGAGCTCAGTTTTAGTGAACCTGTCACTGGCTTCACGGACCGACTCTCTTATCAACCCAACCAACTGTTATTGCATGTACCAGGGGCTGTCGGTGCGTTGAAGGTCAACCCGCTGCCGATCCAGCGTCAGGGGGTCGATAATATCAAGGTGGAAGGGAAGGGGGCTGGTCTTGATATCAAGATAGCCCTCGATCAACTGGCACCTTATCAGGTTCAACAACAAGGCAATAAATTGCTGGTCTCGTTAGGTGAGGGTGCATCTTCTTCGTTGATCAACAACGAGAGTGCCTTGATCGCACCGTCTGCCGTGACTCCCGCCGCGATGCCTGTTGTGGCACCCTCTGCCCTTATTAATTCACAGGTTGTTGCCAAGTCGATGCCTGTTGCCTCGACATCAGCCCCTGTTGTGCTTCCTGCCAGCAAGCCGGTACTGAATAATTACCAGAACAGTGGCAGTGGCGCCTATTTCAATACCGTTACAGGGGTCGATTTTCGTCGTGGTAAGGATGGTCAGGGGGAGTTTTTGGTGACGCTTGATAACAGCTCTGCTGCTGTTGATGTGAGCAGTCGTGGTCAAACCGTATTGGCCAAATTTCATGGTACCCGCGTACCGGATAGTTTGCTTAATCTCATCAATGTGCAAGATTTTGCCACCCCGGTATCCCAGGTTGAAGTCTTTCGGCAGGGCAGTGACACGCTGTTTGAATTGTCGATCAATGGCCAGTTTGATTATCGTTATGATCAGGCCGACAAACTGTTGATTATCGAGGTGAAAAAGCGCACCGCAGCTACCGCCGCGAAGCAGTATCAAGGTAAACCCATCTCATTGAACTTCCAGGATATTCCTGTTCGAACAGTGTTGCAGTTGATTGCCGATTTTAACAATCTGAACCTGGTGACGACCGATTCGGTGTCTGGGAACATCACCCTGCGTCTGGATGGGGTGCCCTGGGAGCAGGCACTCGATATTATTTTGAAGGTGCGTGGTCTGGACAAGCGGTTGGATAACAACATCCTGCTGGTGGCTCCTGCAGAGGAGATTGCGACCCGTGAGAAGCAGCAACTGGAGAGCCGTAATCAGGTCGCCGATCTGGCTCAGCTTTATACCGAGTATCTGCAAATCAACTACGCCAAGGCCACGGAAGTGGCAGCTTTGCTCTCCTCTCAAAGCACCAAACTGCTCTCTCCCCGTGGTGCAGTGAGTGTGGATGAGCGAACTAACGTGCTGGTGGTCAAGGACACGGCAGATGTCATCAGCAGCATCAAGCGGATGCTCGATATCCTCGACATTCCGGTTAAACAGGTGGTCATCGAGGCGAGGATGGTCACTATTGATGACGGCTTTGACGAGGCGCTCGGGGTCCGTTGGGGGGTGACCAAGAACGATGGTCATGGCAACAGTACCTCCGGCTCCATTGAGGGAAATGACGGCTCTGGTAACAACAATGGTGGTTCGACAATTACCAGGCCATCAGCAGACGATCGGATGAACGTTAACCTGCCGGTCACCAATGCAGCAGGTACCCTGGCCTTCCAGGTCGCTCGTCTGGCTGATGGGACTTTGCTGGATCTTGAGTTGTCGGCACTGGAAAAAGAGAGTAAGGCCGAAATCATAGCGAGCCCGAGAGTCACCACTGCCAACCAGAAACCGGCACTGATTGAACAGGGTACCGAGATCCCCTATGTGGAATCGTCATCCAGTGGTGCAACGTCAGTGACCTTCAAGAAAGCGGTGCTGAGCTTGAAAGTTACGCCGCAAATCACCCCCGATAACCGGGTTATTCTCGATCTGACCGTCACTCAGGATACCAAGGGGGAAACTGTGCCAACCGGTACCGGAGATGCTGTGTCTATCAATGCCCAGTCCATCACCACCCAGGTATTGGTCAACAACGGTGAGACGCTGGTGCTTGGTGGCATCTATCAGCAAACTATCAAGAGTGATGTGACCAAGGTGCCATTGCTGGGTGATATCCCCGGATTGGGAGCGCTGTTTCGCAAGACCACCAGTGAGAACAAAAAGCGGGAATTGCTGATATTTGTAACGCCGCGGATTGTCACTGACGCCTTTTGAATGCTTTACATGTGAGGGTAAAACACATATAACCTTACGCCCCAATGAGGCAGGGGCGTGAGGGCTGCGGTTGCCAGTCCCGATTTCTATTGAGATAATCCCCCTCCTGATCCATCGCAAGATAAGGTTCATAGGTACCCCGAACGAGTTGTTTTCGGGGTCGTACAGTTTGTAATTACTAACGAAAAGACATGGCTGAGAAACGCAATATATTCCTGATAGGTCCCATGGGTGCGGGCAAGAGCACCATAGGTAGACATCTGGCAGAACAACTGCATATGGAGTTTTTCGACTCAGATCATGAGATTGAGCGCCGTAGTGGTGCCGATATCGGCTGGGTGTTCGATGTTGAAGGCGAAGAAGGGTTCCGGATCCGCGAAGAGAAGGTCATAGGTGACCTTTCAGAACAGCAGGGAATCGTGCTGGCAACGGGTGGCGGTGCCATCAAGAGTCGTGAAACACGCAACAAACTCTCTGCTCGCGGTATCGTGGTATACCTCGAAACCACCATTGAAAAGCAGTTGGCGCGCACACAGCGAGACAAACGCCGCCCTCTGCTACAGACCGAAGAGCCGCCGCGCGAAGTGCTGGAGCGTCTGGCACAAGAGCGTAATGCCCTCTATCAAGAAGTGGCTGACTTTGTCATCCAGACTGATGATCAGAGTGCAAAAATCGTTGCCAATCAAATTGTAAAGCTGATCGGTATGTAATCTAGAGGACGTCCATGGAACGGTTGAAGGTCGAACTGGGTGAACGCAGCTATCCCATCGAGATAGCTGCGGGGTTGTTGCAGCGCCCCGAGGTGCTGGCATCGACTATCAAGGGCAAGCGAGTCATGATCGTTACCAATTCGGTAGTGGCTCCGCTTTATCTTGAGCAGGTAACTGCGCTGCTGTCCGGATTTCAGGTGGAACACCTGGTGTTGCCGGACGGCGAGGCATACAAGAACCTGGCGACCTTTGAGCAGATCATGTCTGCTTTGCTTGAAACCAACCATGGGCGTGATACCACCTTGATCGCTTTGGGGGGCGGGGTGATTGGGGATCTGGTGGGCTTTGCGGCAGCAAGCTATCAACGTGGCATTCCTTTTATCCAGATCCCGACCACCCTGCTTTCCCAAGTCGACTCTTCTGTTGGCGGCAAGACTGCCGTTAATCACCCTCTCGGCAAGAACATGATTGGTGCTTTTTATCAGCCCAAACAGGTTGTTATCGATACCGAGTGTCTGACTACCTTGCCTGCCCGCGAATTTGCCGCGGGGATGGCCGAGGTGATCAAGTACGGCATCATTTGGGATGCTGATTTCTTCAGCTGGCTGGAGCAGAACATGGTGCGTCTGCAACAGCTGGAACCTGCCGTGCTGGCTTATGCCATCAAACGATGCTGTGAAATCAAAGCCGACGTAGTCGGTCAGGATGAGACCGAGCACGGTGTGCGCGCGCTACTCAATCTGGGCCACACTTTTGGTCATGCTATCGAAGCTGAACAGGGCTATGGTAACTGGCTGCACGGTGAGGCAGTGTCCGCCGGTACCATGCTGGCTGCCTGGACTGCACAGGCCCGTGGTGATATGAGCGAAGCGGACGTTGCGCGGGTTCGCGCCCTGCTGCTCGCCGCCAATTTGCCCATTTATGCCCCTGCCGAGATGGATTTTGCCGCCTTCATTCGCCATATGCGTCGTGACAAAAAAGTGTTGGCAGGCAAGCTGCGTCTGGTGTTGCCGGTTGGTATCGGTCATGCAAAAGTGGTCGCCGATGTATCTGATGCTGAACTATTGGCGGTGATTGAGTCTGGTCGTGACGAATAAACTGCTTAACCTTCCTTCCCAGCGGCAGCTGGCTGATCGGCTGCTGCATCTGATTGAGTTCAATCACCCCTTTATATTTCTTTCCGGTAAGGCTGGCAGTGGTCGAGGCACCTTGTGTGAATCCTTGCTTGGCAAGTTGCCGGAAAAAGTACGGGTGGTGAGCCTGATTGGTACACCCGCCATGAAGATGGTGGATGTGCGCCAATTGTTGTTGCCACAAGTGGTGGCGCGGCCGCTGTTCAACCCACAGGATGCGCTGGCGGAGAGCTTCTTTCGCATGCTGGAGGGAGCTAAACCGGCCACCTTGCTGCTGATGATCGAACGTGCCGATCAGTTACCGGCCGAGTTGCCTGCGGAACTGTGGGCGATCAGTCGACACAATGACACCTTGGCTACGCCGCATCAGCTGGCCATTTTGGTGTCAGGTAGCGATAGCTGGTGCCGTGATCAGAAGTCGCAGCTGAAAGGGCGTGCCATGCCGGCCCTTGAGCTGGAAGTGCCGCCACTAAGCCCGCCCGAGCAGCGCATCTTCTTGTATGAGAAAGCCAAAGAGCTCAAGATCCCGGCGGCCCTCTTGCCCAAGTTGACCGTGGAAGAGATTCTGAAAACGGCGAATGGGCATCCGTCCACCATCATGCAGTTATTGGAGGATATCATGACCGACAGAAGACCCAAGAAGCGTCAGGCAGAGTTGCCAGTCAAGAAAATAGCTATCTCCATCGCGGTGGTAGCCGGTGGGTTGCTGGGGTTGAGTTATCTGCTGCCTGCGTTATTTGACGGGGCAAGCAAGCCCGTACTGCAGGACCCGGCACAGACCACTGCCCTGCCTGTTGCTGTATCCGGGGGAGATCCTCTCACCGTTGGCAATGCGGAAGGGGCGAATGTGACTCAAGGTGTCGACAGCCGCCCGGCGAGTAATCCGAATGGTGTGGTAAAGGATTGGCAGCCGGAAGGTAAAGTGCTGCCAAAGTCGGTCGAAAATGAAGGCCTGACCACCGAATCCGGTAATTACGAAGGGCGTCGGGTGGTGATCTCCGATGAAGTCGTGCAAAAGCTGATGACCGAGCCCAAGGTGAGTGGCGCACTGCCTACTGACGTGGAAGACGAGCTGATCGGCAAGGGCCCGAGTGGTACGTCCGCCAGCGGTGCAGTGGCTGCCACGTTGCCAGTCAATCCGGTGGTGAATCCCCCCGCGCAGAATGCTGCCCGTGTAGCGACGCCCCCCGTGGCAACAGCGACCCCCGTCGCCAGTGAGCCTGCGGCGGTAGCAGCCCCCCAAGTGGCGTTGACCCCGGTCGCAACCCTGAATCAAAAACCGCGTAATCATTACAGCATCCAGCTAATGGGGGCGAGCAACACCAAGGCGGTGGATCAGTTTGTCGCCGAGCATGGTTTGGCGGGCAAGGTGTGGGTCTATCAGACCAAATTCCGCGGTAGCCCCTGGTATGTGGTGCTGCAAGGGGATTATGCCGGGCTGAATCCGGCCAAAAGTGCCATTCGCAAGCTCTCCCCTGCCTTGCTCAAAGGTCAGCCCTGGCCCAAGTCATTTGCCCAAGTACAAAAAGAGTTGAAGCAATAGCCTTGATACCAAATAAGGGGGTAGAATCGTCCCCCTTTTTGGTTCTTGCCTTCTTACACACCGGATTTCCATGAAGAAAACACGCGCTTTTTTAAAATGGGCCGGGGGAAAATACTCCCTGGTTGAAGAGATCGCCGAGCGTCTGCCCGCCGGGCGTGTGTTGCTGGAGCCTTTCGTCGGTGCCGGGTCTGTGTTCCTCAACACTGATTACGATGCGTATGTGCTCAATGACATCAATCCGGATCTGATCTGTCTTTATAACCATCTCAAACTGACGCC
The DNA here is from genome assembly GCF_002586745.1 of Aeromonas sp. CU5. Lineage (NCBI taxonomy): Bacteria > Pseudomonadati > Pseudomonadota > Gammaproteobacteria > Aeromonadales > Aeromonadaceae > Aeromonas > Aeromonas sp. CU5. The sequence goes on along the minus strand of NZ_CP023817.1, from coordinate 2,742,223 downwards.
AGATCGCTTCATCGCAGAAGCTCGCAAGCTGTTCGTGGCAGAGAACAATCACAAAGCGGCCTACTATCGGTTGCGCATTCAGTTTAATCAGACCGAAGCGACCTTCGATCGCGCACTGCTGTTTCTGTTTCTCAACCGGCACGGTTTCAACGGGTTGTGCCGTTATAACAAGAAAGGGGGCTTCAACGTCCCGTTCGGTTCTTACAAAAAGCCCTACTTCCCGGAAAAAGAGTTGTGGGCTTTTGCCGAGAAGGCGCAAAAGGCGACCTTTATCTGTGAAAGTTATGCCGATGCCATCAAGCGTGCCGAAGAGGACTGGGTGATTTATTGCGATCCTCCTTACGTGCCGCTATCGACCACCGCCAGCTTCACCAGCTATGCGGCGGGTGGCTTTACCCTGGACGATCAGGCTGTACTTGCCCGTCTGGCGCGCCATACGGCGGCAGAAAAGGGGGTGCCGGTGCTGATCAGCAACCACGATATCGAACTGACCCGTGAGCTCTATCGCGGCGCCCGTCTCGACGAAATCCTGGTCAAGCGCACCATCAGCCGTAATGGCGGCACCCGCAACAAGGTGGCCGAGTTGCTGGCGCTCTATCCCCCCGGCATCGAGCCGGAGCAGGGGTTCTACCCCAGCGATAGCGAACTGTTGCCACCGGCGTAACATTTCATTCGGCACTCAAGGGTGCCGTTTTTTGTGGGTGGCTTGCCCGTGTCCCGATGCGCCGGAGCTTGGGCGGGAAGGGGTCGCTGGCCTATTGCCCCATTTCCCCCGCATTCGAGTCGTGTTCGCCTGCCTTTTACGTTAAAATTGCGCCGCTTTTTCTCCCTGGCTGCCAATGGATGATGCTGATGAAAGACTTTCTGATTGCCCCCTCGATCCTCTCTGCCGATTTTGCCCGTCTGGGTGACGATGTAGCCAAGGTTCTGGCTGCCGGTGCCGACGTGGTTCACTTCGACGTGATGGACAACCACTATGTCCCCAACCTGACTATCGGCCCCATGGTTTGTCAGGCGCTGCGTGACTACGGTATCGAGGCCCCCATCGACGTGCACCTGATGGTCAAGCCGGTGGATCGCATCATTCCAGATTTTGCCAAGGCGGGTGCCTCCCTGATCACCTTCCACCCGGAAGCGTCCGATCACCTCGATCGCTCCCTGAGCCTCATCAAGGAGATGGGCTGCCAGGCGGGTCTGGTGTTCAACCCTGCGACCTCCCTCTCCTGCCTGGAGTATGTGATGGACAAGCTGGACGTGATCCTGCTGATGTCGGTCAATCCGGGCTTCGGTGGCCAGAGCTTCATCCCCGGCACCCTCGACAAGCTGCGTCAGGTGCGCCGTCTGATCGACGAGAGCGGCCGTGACATCCGTCTCGAGATCGATGGCGGGGTGAAGGTCGACAACATTCGCGAGATCGCCGAAGCGGGCGCCGACATGTTCGTCGCCGGCTCAGCCATTTTCAGCCAGCCTGACTACAAGGCGGTGATTGACAAAATGCGTGCGGAGCTGGCTCATGTCACACGCTGAGCGCGCATTTGACCTGGTGCTGTTCGATCTGGACGGTACCCTCATTGACAGCGCCGCCCAGCTGGCGCTGGCGGTCAATCTGACCCTGACCGATCTGGGTCTGGCGCAGGCTGATGAAGCGGTGATCCGTACCTGGGTCGGCAACGGGGCCGACAAGCTGATCCAGCGGGCGCTCGCCTATCGCGAGGCCGATCCCGAGTTGTTTGCCAAGGCCCGCCCAATCTTTTTCCAGCACTACAACGCCTGCCTGCTGCAAGGGCTGGCCATGTATGACGGTGTCGCTCCTAGTCTGCGTCGGCTGCAAAAGCTGGGTTACCAGCAGGCGATAGTCACCAACAAGCCGAGCGATTTTGTGGCCCCCATTCTCGATGCCCTCGGCATCAGCGATTGCTTCGTGCTCTGGCTCGGCGGCAACTGCGTTCCCGTTAAAAAACCCAGCCCGGAGCCACTGCTGCATGCGTGCCGCGAGCTGGGAGTGAGCCCGGCGCGCACCCTGATGGTGGGCGACTCCGAAAATGACGTGCTGGCAGCCCAAGCGGCGGGCATGAAGGTGGTCGGGCTGACTTATGGCTATAACTATGGCCGCCCCATTGCAGACTCCCATCCTGACTGGGTGTTCGAGCAGTTTTCCCAGCTCGACGCACTGTTGGTCTAATCGGGCAACCGGGCTGGCTGAATCACAAGGATTAACACTTTTATGACTAAACCAATCGTATTGAGCGGGGCGCAACCCTCCGGTCAACTGACCATCGGCAACTACATGGGGGCCCTGCGTCAGTGGGTCAACATGCAAGATGACTACGACTGCCTCTACTGCATCGTTGATCTGCATGCCATTACCACCCGTCAGGATCCGCTGGCACTGCGCAAGGCTTGCCTTGATGCGGCAGCCCTCTATCTGGCGGTCGGCATCGATCCCAAGAAGAGCACCGTCTTCATCCAGTCTCACGTGCCGCAGCACGCCGAACTGGGCTGGATCCTCAACTGCTACACCCAGATGGGTGAGCTGTCGCGGATGACCCAGTTCAAGGACAAGTCCGCCCGTTTCGAGAACAACGTCAACGTCGGCCTGTTCGGCTATCCGGTGCTGATGGCCGCTGACATCCTGCTCTATCAGGCCAATCAGGTGCCGGTCGGCAACGACCAGAAGCAGCATCTGGAGCTGACCCGCGATATCTGCACCCGTTTCAATAACCTGCATGGTGATGTTTTCACTCTGCCGGAGCCCTTCATTCCGACCGAAGGGGCGCGGGTGATGAGCCTGCAGGATCCGACCAAGAAGATGTCCAAGTCGGATGACAACGAGGCCAACTTCATCGGCCTGCTGGAAGACCCCAAGCAGATCGTCAAGAAGATCAAGCGTGCGGTGACCGACTCTGACGAGCCTGCAGTAGTGCGTTTCGATCCGGAAAACAAACCGGGAGTCTCCAACCTGCTGACCCTGATGTCCGGGGTGACCGGTCGCTCCATCCCCGAGCTGGAGCAGCACTTCGAAGGCAAGATGTACGGCCACCTCAAAACCGAGACCGCCGAAGCCGTGGTCGCGCTGCTGGAGCCCATTCAGGCGCGTTTCCACGAGCTGCGCCAGGATGAGGCCCATCTGATCGCGATTCTGGCCGAAGGGGCACAAAAGGCGCGTGAAAGAGCTGAAAAAACCCTGACCAGCGTATATGATGTAGTCGGCTTCGTTCCTCGAGCCTGACATACTGGGAAGGTGTAGTAGAAGGGAGCTGGGTATTTGCCTGGCTTTCTTTATTTTCTACCCGGCTATTTTGTTTAATTTTTTATTTCAACGTGGGTAATATCCCCAAGAGAAAGCATGTCTGTTCAACCAACTATTTCTGCTGAAGAGCTGAGTGACAAAGGTCACTGGCTGCGTAAATTTCGCAAGGCGAAAAACCTCAATACCCTGCAATTGATGGTCTCCAATGCCATCGACAAACACCATAAAACCCCTGCCGTTGCTGCCGCCATCTATCTGGCCGAATGTCAGCGTGAGCGGGAAATGGAACAGGGTCGTTTTCTCGATCGTTAATTCTCCGCTGTTGGTTATCTCATGCTGTTGTTGATCGATAACTACGACTCTTTTACCTGGAACCTGGTGCAATATTTCGGCGCTCTGGGACAAGAGGTTGTGGTCAAGCGCAATGATGAACTGACCCTTGATTCCATAGCGCAGCTCTCCCCCCGTTTTCTGGTGATCTCCCCCGGTCCCTGTACGCCCAATGAGGCGGGGATCTCTCTCGACGCCATTAGCCATTTCGCTGGCAAGCTGCCCATTCTTGGCGTCTGTCTTGGTCATCAGTCGCTGGCACAAGCCTTCGGCGCACGCGTTGTGCGTGCGCGCCAGGTGATGCATGGCAAAACCTCGCTCATTCGTCATCGGGGAGAGGGGGTCTTCAAGGGGCTCAACAACCCGCTGCGGGTGACCCGTTATCACTCGTTGGTGGTTGAACGCGAGAGTTTGCCCGATTGCTTCGACATCACTGCCTGGAGCGAGCATGCCGATGGCTCGTTTGACGAGATCATGGGGCTACGCCACAAGACGCTCCCTATCGAAGGCGTTCAGTTCCATCCGGAGAGCATTTTGAGCGAGCAGGGCCATCAACTGCTGGCCAATTTTCTGGCGCGTTCATAAAAAATTGTGATCGCCTTCTCAAGTTCGAGAGAAGGCAAAAAAAATCTCCCTGACACTTTATTCACCCCCTCTGCTGTCCAAATTATCTCTTGCCAATCCCCCCTGAGTCGTTATGCAATGCGGTTGCCTAAAATCTCAAGGGCAATCGAACATTGTTCCTCATGGGCTGGCTTGTTACAGACATTTTACTTTAGTTCTGTGATAATCCAGCCACGTTTACATGGATTTAACTTTTGGGCGGCAGATTATTCTGTCGCTGATTTGAAGGAGAGTTGTATGTCAGAGTTGTTGGCAGTGACACGTGAAGTGTTTGATGAAGTGATGGTTCCCAATTACGCCCCCGCCAAGATCATCCCGGTGCGTGGTGAAGGATCACGTGTCTGGGATCAGGAAGGGCGTGAGTATGTCGACTTCGCCGGTGGTATCGCCGTCAATGGCCTTGGCCATTGTCATCCCAAGCTGGTTGAGGCCCTGAAAACCCAGGGCGAGAAGCTGTGGCACCTCTCCAACGTGATGACCAACGAGCCGGCCCTGCGTCTGGCCAAGAAACTGGTCGCTGCCACCTTCGCCGACAAGGTCTATTTCTGCAACTCTGGCGCCGAGGCAAACGAAGCGGCCCTCAAGCTGGCTCGCCGCTACGCCATCGAGAAGTTTGGTGAGCAGAAGACCCAGATCATCGCTTTTCATCAGGGCTTCCACGGTCGCACCTTCTTTACCGTCAGCGTCGGTGGCCAGGCTGCCTACTCCGATGGCTTCGGTCCCAAGCCCGGTGACATCACTCACGTGCCCTACAACGATCTGGCCGCACTGGCCGAGGTGATCTCCGACAACACCTGCGCCGTGGTGATGGAGCCGCTGCAAGGGGAGGGGGGCATTATTCGTCCCACCGACGAGTTTGCCAAAGGGGTGCGCGAGCTGTGCGACAAACACAATGCCCTGCTGGTCTATGACGAAGTGCAGTCCGGGGTTGGTCGTACCGGTGATCTCTACGCCTATATGGGTCTCGGCGTCACGCCGGATATCCTCACCAGCGCCAAGGCTCTCGGTGGCGGTTTCCCCATCGGTGCCATGCTGACCACTGACGAGATCGCGGCTTACCTGAAAGTGGGCACTCACGGCTCTACCTACGGCGGCAACCCGCTGGCCTGTGCGGTAGCCGAAGCGGTGATCGACGTGGTCAACACCCCCGAGGTGCTGGCGGGCATCAAACAGCGCGAACAGCTGTTCCGCGAGGGGCTCGAGGCGATCAATGCCCAATACCACTGCTTTAGTGAAGTGCGTGGCAAGGGTCTGCTGCTGGGTGCAGCCCTGAACGATGCCTACAAGGGACGCTCGCGCGACTTCCTGCTGGCCTCTATCGATCAGGGGTTGATGGCACTGGTGGCCGGTACCAACGTGATTCGTTTTGCCCCTTCACTGGTGATCCCGGAAGCGGATATCAAGGAAGGGTTGGCCCGCTTCGAGAAGGCGGTTGCCCAGGTGGTTAACGCCTGATTCCAAATTGAGGTGGGGAGCTCTCCCGGCAGGAGCCGGGACCCCACCTGTCGTCAATGAAAGGGAGTTGTCATTTATGTTGGTTATCCGTCCCATCGAGCAAAAAGATTTTGCCGGGCTCAAGATTTGCGCCATCGAGTCCGGCACCGGCATGACCTCGTTGCCCGTCAACGATGAGCTGCTGCAGCGCAAGATAGACGCCTCTACCCAGACTTTTTCCGACAAGCCCGCTGGCAAGGGCGATTGCCTTTATTTCTTCGTTGCCGAGGATCTGGAGACTGGCGAGATGGTCGGCACTTGCGCCATCGATGCGGCCGTGGGCCTCTCCCAGCCGTTTTACAACTACCACATCGGCAAGGTAGTGCACTCGTCCCCCAAGCTCGGTATCTATAACGTCGTGGAAACTCTGACCCTCTCCAACGACTACACCGGCAACTCCGAGCTCTGCACCCTGTTCTTGCGCGAATGTGCCCGCGAGGGGATCAATGGCCGGCTGCTCTCCAAGCACCGTTTTCTGTTTATGGCCGAGCACCCGGAACTGTTTGACGATACCGTCTTCGCCGAGATGCGCGGCGTATCCGACGGCGATGGCCACAGCCCCTTCTATGAGTGGCTGCAGACCCACTTCTTCTCGATGGATTTTCCCACCGTCGATTATCTGACCGGCATCGGCAAGAAGCGCTTTATCGCCGAGTTGATGCCCAAGTACCCCATCTACGTCAATTTGCTGAGCAAAGAGGCGCGGGCCGTCATTGGCCAGACCCACGAGAAGACCCGCCCCGCCATCAAGATGCTGCAGGATGAGGGCTTCGTGAACCGTGGCTACGTCGATATCTTCGATGCCGGCCCCACCGTCGAGTGCGACGTGAAGAATATCCGCAGCGTGCGCCGCAGTAAGAAGCTGCGGGTACTGGTGGGTGAGCCCATCGGTGGCAAGACCCACCTGATCTGCAACAGCCGTTTCGAACATTACCGTGCCTGCTACGGCAATATCCGGGTCGATCTCGACAAGCACGAAGCCATCATCCCGCCCAAGATGGCGGCAGCGCTCAAGGTGCAGGATGGCGACATGGTGCGGGTAGTTGACCTCGACTGAGGCAAACAGGACAAGCAAACCGATTATCAGACAGGCAGCCGAGGCTGCCTGCCAGCGACAGGGAGTGAATGGATGAGCCAGTCAGTGCAATTTATCGACGGTCAATGGCTTGCCGGTGAAGGCAAGCCGTTCGAGTCACGGGATCCGGCCAAGAATGAGGTGATCTGGCAGGGGGCTGCCGCCAGCGCGGCGCAAGTGGATGCCGCCGTCAAGGCCGCCCGCGCCGCCTTCTACCATTGGGCGGATATGAGCCTTGAGGATCGCCTGGCCATAGTGCGCCGTTATGCCGACCTGCTCGGCGAGCAGAAAGAGGCGCTGGCGCTGACCATCGCCCGTGAAACTGGCAAACCCCTGTGGGAGACCCGCACCGAAGTGGCGGCCATGCAGGGCAAGATTGCCATCTCCATCCGGGCGCACGACGAGCGCACCGGCACCGTTGAAAATGCCATGCCGGGCGCCAAGGCGTTTGTCCGTCACAAGCCCCACGGCGTGGTGGCGGTGTTCGGCCCCTACAACTTCCCGGGCCATCTGCCCAACGGCCATATTGTACCGGCGCTTATCGCGGGTAACGCAGTGGTGTTCAAACCCTCTGAGCTGACCCCCATGGTGGCCGAAGCCATGGTCAAGGTGTGGCAGCAGGCCGGGCTGCCCAAAGGGGTGCTCAATCTGGTGCAAGGGGAGGTTGAAACCGGCAAGGCGCTGGCTGGTAACCCCGATATCGACGGTCTGTTCTTTACCGGTTCGTCCCGCACCGGTCATTTCCTCCATCAGCAGTTTGCCGGTCAACCGGGCAAGATCCTGGCCCTCGAGATGGGCGGCAACAACCCGCTGATCGTGAAAGACGTGAGCGACATCGACGGCGCTGTGCATGCCATCGTCCAGTCTGCCTTCATCACCTCCGGTCAACGCTGCACCTGCTCCCGCCGTCTGTTTGTCGAGCGCGGCGAGCGTGGCGATGTGCTGGTCAAGCGGCTGATCGAGGTGGTCAGCCAGATCAAGGTCGGCCTCTATGACGCCGCCGAGCAGCCATTCATGGGCTCGATGATCAGCGAACGGGCAGCACTCGGAATGGTAGAAGCGCAGACCAACCTGCAACAGCTGGGCGGCGAAAGCCTGCTCACCCTCAAGCATCTGGAAGCGGGCACTGGCTTTGTCTCTCCGGGCATTATCGATGTGACCCAAGTCGCCGCACTGCCTGACGAAGAGTATTTCGGCCCGTTGCTGCAGCTGATACGCTACGACGATTTTGATGCCGCCATCGATCAGGGCAACGCCACCAGCTTCGGCCTATCGGCTGGCCTGCTGGGTGATAACGAGGCGGACTGGCAGCACTTCTTCAAGCGGATCCGTGCTGGCATCGTCAACTGGAACAAGCCCATCACCGGTGCCTCCAGTGCCGCGCCGTTTGGTGGCATTGGTGCCTCCGGTAACCACAGAGCGAGTGCCTACTACGCCGCTGACTACTGTGCGTATCCGGTTGCCTCCGTGGAAGATAGCAAGGCAGCGATGCCGGAACAGCTCTCTCCCGGCTTGGCGTTTTAAGAGAAAATGGGGATGCCAATGCAGCAGAGATGGCTCAACGCCGCCGACTACTGTGTCATATCCCCGGTTGCCTCCGTTGAAGACAACAAAGCCGCAATGCCGGATCAACTGTCGCCCGGCCTGCACTTCTGACAATCACGACACGGGGCATCCAGCGGTGCCCCGATCTGTACCCGCAATCAAAGGAAAGAGAGATGCAAAAGGATATCGACACCCTGTTCAGCCATCTGTGGGACAACTACATCAAGGTGACCCCGAGCGCCCTCAAGGTGCACACCCTGCTGGGTGGCGGCGAGCCTATCGTCAACGATCACGTGGCGTTTCGTACCTACAACCTGCCCAAGCTGGGGCTGGAGAAGCTGGCTGCCCACTTTCTGGCGCTCGGTTACGAGCAGAAGGGCGAGTACGTCTTCAAGGCCAAGAAGCTCTACGCCAAGCACTTCGAGCATAAAGATCCGGACGCTCCCAAGGTGTTTATCAGCGAGCTGAAGGTGGAAGAACTCTCCGAAGGCGCGCAGGCTATCATCCACAAGCTGGCGGATCAGGTGCCCGATCATCTGACCGATACCCCGGCATTTCTCTACACCGGCGCCCCCTGGCAGGTCTCCTATGTCGATTACCAGACCCTGCTGGCGGAGAGCGAGTATGCGGCCTGGATGGCGGCATGGGGCTATCGTGCCAACCACTTCACGGTCAATATCAACAAGTTGAAGGATTTCGACACCATTCATCAGGTCAATGGGGCACTGAAAGAGGCTGGCTTTGTGCTCAATAGCGTGGGTGGCGAGGTGAAAGGGGATCCACAGGTAATGCTGGAGCAATCCTCCACCATGGCGGACAAAGCCGAAGTGCCGTTCAGCGATGGGGTGCGTACTATTCCAAGCTGCTTCTACGAGTTTGCCCTGCGCTATCCGCAGGCCGACGGCGTGCTCTATCCGGGCTTTGTAGAGGCCTCGGCCGACAAGATCTTCGAATCGACGAATGCCATGTAGCAGACCATGTAGCAGGCCATGTAACGGGGACAACTCTGTTCAAGTCGCAACGCCTCCTCGCCGGAGGCGTTTTGTTTGGAGCCGGGTAGCGTTACGGGGCTTGTTGGAAACTGCCACATTAAAAGGAGCTGGATAGCACATCTTTGGCAGGGAGTTGTTGATAAAAATGTGAACGAGATCACCAGAATGACTACATATTGGCGCTGGCAAAAGACTCAAAAGAGGTAGAATGGCGCTTTGTTTTTGCGGGGCCAATCGATGCCAAATTATCAATTTTTCAAGCAGGGTCAGGCGCTTACCTATCTAGATGCCAATGTCCCCAGCTATAGTGATGAGCGTCGTCAACTGGTTGAGCAGGGCTTTGCGGCCATAGCACCTCCTACCTTCGCAGATACCCCGGCCGAAGCCCTGGCGCTGCTGCGCAAGCATCAGGGGTTGCAGGATGAGGCGCAGAGCGCCGTTTGACGGATAGTTGCCGCTCTACCTGCAGCGATGGCCGGTTTACCAGAGAACTGAAAAGCAAAATGGTGCCATGACAATGACACCATTTGACGGGTTGGCCTGATCTCCTCTTAGCCGTTTAGCGCTGGTGCAGATCACCTTCGATAACCAGCACGGTATCCATTCCTGCCGCCTTGCCTGCCTCAAGCCCGATCCGGGTATCTTCAAATACCAGACAGTTGGCAGGATTGGCGCCGAGCCGCTCAGCTACCTGCAAAAAGGTGTCGGGGTACGGTTTATGGTTGGTGACATCATCGGCGCTCACCACTACCGAGATATAGGCATCGAGCCCGGTGCTCTTCAGGATGGAGTCTGCCTGGCTGCGCGGTGAGCCGGTGCCAATCCCCATCTTCACCTTGCCGTGATAGTGCCTGACCAGCTCCCACATCTTGGGAAAGACGCTGACCTTGTCGATATGTTCCATATAGAGGGCAATCTTGCGGCGGGTAAAGGCCTCGACATCCACCGTCAGCCCCTGCTGTTCGGCCAGCATGGCGATGATCTTACGGGTGGGAATGCCGCCGTACTGATAGAGCTGCTCCCGCTCGAAAGGGATGCCGAACTCGGCGCAGGTGAGCTCCCAGGCATCCAGATGAAGGGGCATGGAATCTACCAAAGTGCCATCCATATCGAAAATCAGGGCATCGTAGTGATCAAACCCGTACTGCTCACGCTCGCTCATGGAGGCTCCTCGGATCAAATAGGGCAGGCTAGCAGAAACGGTCGGCGCTTTGTGGGATCTGCTTCATGGTTGGGCAGATTGTGGCCGCCGTTTTTTCTATCTCTTGCTGATTTGTGAGACAATAATCCGTTCATTGCCGGATACTTTGGCATATCAGATCAGCGAGTCCGCTTATGACCTCGAAAATATCCCCTAAAACCATTTTCTCCAGTGTGGCGCTGGTGATCGCGCTCGGTTCGCTGGAAAAGAGCATAGTCACCACCCCGCTGCCCATGATTGGCGCCGAGCTGCACGCCGGTGCCGCCCTCACCTGGGTGGTGACCGCCTACCTGCTGGCCGCCACCGCTGTGTTGCCCCTTTACGGCAAACTGAGTGATCTGTTTGGTCGGGTGCGGATGCTCAATATCGGCATCGGCCTGTTTCTGGCGGGCTCGGTGGCCTGCGCCCTCTCCCAGGATCTGCCGACCCTGCTGGCGGCCCGGGTGCTGCAAGGCCTGGGCGGCGGTGGCCTGATAGCCCTCGCGTTTACCGTGATTGCCGACACCATACCGCCTCGGGAGGTGGGCAAGTATCAGGGCTACATCTCGGCGGTCTATGCAGTCTCCAGCATCGCTGGCCCCTTGCTGGGTGGCTACTTTACCGAGCAGCTCAGCTGGCGCTGGATCTTCTGGATCAACCTGCCGCTCGGGGCGCTGGCGGTCTTCCTGATCAATCGCAACCTCAAGCAGCTCAACGTGCGTCGCCATAGCCGCTTCGACTGGAAGGGGGCGGCGCTGCTCATTACCGTCACCACCCTGACCCTGTTGCTGCTTTCGCCGGAGACAGCCCTGCCCGCCATCTGGCTGGCGGGTGCACTGGCGGTCTCGCTGCTGTTGCTGATCCTGATTGAGCGACGGGCTCACGATCCCATTCTGCCTGCCCATCTGGCACGGCTGCCCGGTTATCTGGTGAGCGTGCTGCTGGTGATGCTCTCCCAGTTGCTGATGTTTGCGGTGCTGGTCTATCTGCCGCTGCAGATGCAGTGGCAGAAGGGGCTGAGCGCCAGCCAGAGCGGGGTGAGCATGGTGATCTTCATGATCTGCATCACTGCCGGGGCTTTTGTTGGCGGCAAGCTGATCGGCCGTACCGGTCACTACAAGAGCTTTGTAGCGGTGGGGTTTGCGCTGGCAGCGGTAGCGCTGTGGCAGATCCACTTCGATGCCTGGGTCAAGCTGGCCCTCGGCTTTGCCGGTCTTGGTTTGGGTCTGGTGCTGCCCGCCCTCTCGGTGGTGGTGCAAAATGCCCTGCCACGGGAAGATCGCGGCATCGGCATGTCGCTATTCAACTTCGGTCGTGAGCTGGGGGGCGCAGTCGGCGTGGCCATCTGCTCCATGCTGTTCCACTCTCAACTCCCCCCAGGCAGCGCCGGTCAGCTCAGCTCATTGAGCCCGCAGGTGCTGGCACCCGGTTTCAGTGCCACCTATATCGGCATGGCGCTGATCGCTACATTGGCACTGCTGCTCACTCTGCTGGCGCTCAAGCGCCACGAGTTGGCCTCCATCAATGCCTGATTATTGGCGCAGCCACACAGTGCATTGGTATGGGGCAAACAGCGGCGCAGGTTGACTCGGGTAGTTGTTCATCAACAGTGTCATGCTGCTTTCCACCTTGTCGAAGTGGGGCATCGGCAAGGGGGTGGCGGTGAGATTGGCGAGCAGCAGCAGGGTGTGCCGCGCGCCGCTAGTCGGATCCTGCCAGTGGCGGCGATAGCTGATGCGCTCGGGGTCATCCCCATCCAGCAGTTCGAACTCGCCGTGGCGAATGACGGGGTGAGCCTTGCGCAGGGCGATGAGCTGGCGATAGCAGTGAAACGGCGATTCGGGGCGGGCCAGCTGCTCGGTAGCATTGATTTTGACGTGGTTGGCGTTGAGGCCAATCCAGGGTGTGGCCGTGCTGAAACCGGCGTGGGGGCTGGCGTCCCACTGCATCGGGGTACGGGCGTTGTCGCGGCCGATGGCATCGAGCCGCCTATTCAGCTCGGCAGGATCCAGCCCCGCCTGGCTGGCGCGGTAGTTGATGGCCTCCACATCGCGCAGCTCGCCCGGCTGCCAGTGGCGGTTGGTCATGGCCAGCTCCTCCCCCTGATAGATGAAGGGGGTGCCCTGCATCATGTGCAGCACCATGGCCCACAGCTTGGCGCTGGTTTCCCGCCACTCGGGTCTGTCATCGCCAAAGCGGGAGACGGCGCGGGGCAGGTCGTGGTTATTCAGAAACAGGCTGTTCCAGCCACGGCCATGCAACCCCTGCTGGTGGCGGGCCATAGCCCGTTTGAAGGCGAGGGGATCGAAGCGGGATGACCACTTGTCACTGCCCAGCCCCAGATGCTCGAAGTTGAACACCATGCTGAACTCGCTGCCATCGTGGTTCGAATAGTTCTGCATATGGGCGAGATCGGCTCCCCAGGTTTCCCCTACCGTGATGATCCCCTTGCCGCCGAAGCTTGCAACATTGAGCTCGCGGATATAGTCGTGCAGGCGTGGGCCATTGCTCATGGCAAGTCGGTCCCACTCCTTGCTCACCATGTCGATCACATCGAAGCGAAATCCCTTGATCCCTTTGCCCAGCCAGAAGTTGATCACCGCCGCCATCTCGGCACGCACCGCCGGGTTGTCCCAGTCCAGATCGGCCTGGCTCGCATCGAAGTTGTGCAGGTAGTAGCGATCAAGCTGGGGTACATACTGCCAGCCGCTGCCGCCAAAAATCGAGGTGATGGGGTGGGCGTCGACGAAGGCTTGGTCGCGAAACACGTAGTACTCCTGATAGCGGGGATCGCCGGCCAGTGTCTTCACAAACCACTCGTGCTCGGTGGAGGTATGGTTGGCGACGATGTCCATCATGATGCCGATGCCGTGAGTGGCCGCTTCGTCTATCAGCTGCTCCATCTCGGTCAGGGTGCCGAAGGCGGGGTCTATGGCACGGTAGTCCGCCACGTCATAGCCGTTGTCCCGCTTGGGGGAGCGATAGATGGGGGTGAGCCAGAGCATATCGACCCCGAGGGTGGCCAGATAGTCGAGGCGCTGACGGATGCCGTTGATATCACCCATGCCGTCGCCATCGCTGTCCTGAAAACTCATGGGATAGATCTGGTAGATGACGCAGCTATCGAGGTCGATGGCGGGCGTGTGGAGGATATGCGGGTTCATCAGCTTGGCCGGTTGGGGGAAGAGATTTTCTATCTTACCCAGATGAGCGGGCAGTCAACAGGGCAGGGGAAGCCTTGAAAAGGGTTCCATTATTGGCTGGTTACCAAAAGTGCGGGGAGGGTCACAAAGGGTACCCCGAGCCACGGGTGTGGTCGGGGTGGCGGTTTACTCATATGCCCTGGGGCATGAGCTGTTATCGGGTGGCTCCGGCCTGCTCGGCGTTTGGCTCCTGCTGGCGTTCCGCTTGTGCCTCCAGCTCCTTGCCGAGGAAGTAGTTCAGGAAGGTGCGGATCACCGCGATGATGGCAAGGCGGATCAGCTCCTCCTTGCTCGGCGCGACTGTGGTGGCCAGGATGTCGGCGGCCAACTGGAACTCCAGCGCCAGGATCAGCCAGCTGCCAAAGCAGAGGCGAATACGCGGAAAGCCGGGCTGGTGATCCCGCACCCGCGCCGCCAGCCAGAGAGTTTTAAAGAGGCCAATGACCACACAGGCGATGGAGATGATCTCCAGCAGTAGCTGGAACAGCTCGACCCCGTGCATCATCCCCTCTTTCAGGCTCGCTATCTCAAACACTCGGGTCACCTCCCTGATTCAAAAGAGCACACTATTAACATATTGCTCGGCAAAGGCCAAATCAGAGTCTCTTGATAAGCAGTGAGAGCTGTTCAATGAGCTGACGCGCAGCGGGGCTGACTCCTGCCAGTTGGAAGAAGCCGTGTATAACCCCCAGTTGCCGCTGACAGGTAGCCGTGACATCGGCTTGCAGCAGTTTGCGATAGAGGGCTTCCCCCTCATCGCGCAGCGGATCATATTCCGCCGTTACGATATGGGTCGGCGGCAATCCTGACAGCGCGGGATGGTGGAGCGGGCTGGCTTCGGGGTGAGTGGTGGGCAGCTCGCCCAGATAGGCGTGAACACCGCTTAGCAGCATGTCGCGAGTGATGAGGTAGTCATCACCCAGCAGGCGATAGCTGTCACTTTCGCCCACAGCATCGAGCATTGGATAGATGAGCAGCTGGGCGGCTGGCAAGGGGGCACCTTGCTCCTTGAGTCGCAAGGTGGTGATCAGGGCGAGGTGGCCGCCGGCACTGTCGCCAGCAAGGACAATCCGCGCCGGATCGCCATGCCATTTCTCCACATCGGCCATAATGGCGAGCGTGGCTGCCAGTGCATCATCGTGGGCGGTAGGATAGGTGTGTTCAGGTGCAAGGCGGGTATGTACCGCAAACACCAGTGCCTCGGCGCGATTGCACAGCATCCGCATTTGGCGGTCATGGGTGTCGAACTCGCCGCTGACAAAACAGCCGCCATGAAAGTAGATCAGGGCCGGACGGCTTGTACTTGAGGTTGGCGTTGGTTGATAGAGGCGAACGGAATAATGGCCGTTTTGCCACTCTTCGACAGAGCCAACCTCTTCCCGTTCACCACCCAATACGGCTGAAGCAAGATAGCCTTCACGCCGCTCTTGCCAGCTCAGGCTGCTCGCCTTGGGGCGGCCTGCTGCAACGAAATCCGCCACCATGGCCGCAATGGCCGGTTCAAGTTGTGTTTCCATAACGCACCAATGACTGTATATAAAAACAGTTATTTTGCGCTTTTAGCCAGAGAGCGCAACCAGCGTTAGCTGAGGCAGCTCACAAAATCAGGCTTCAATCAGCTGGAATTCAATCACATAGAGCGGCGGCAGGGCGGGGTAGATATCCCTGATCACCTGTTTGAGCTCAGGGAGGGTCATGTTCTCCTGACGGGCGTGCTCGTCGCTGAGCTCATCGAAGGCGACGGCTTTAACCGAGATCACTTCGATGGTGCCAAAGGGCTGGTGCTCCGGGTTGGTAAACAGCGCCAGCCGCTGGCCGGGCTGCCAGTTGGCTTCGCTCTCGTCGCGGATGGTGATGGTCTTGCGGCCAGCCTGAATGTCGGCGACGAAGCGGCTGAAGAAGGTGAACTCGGGATAGGGATGGGCAGACATGGTAACTCCTGACAGGGTGAATCGAAATTAGGTGAATCGAAATTAGGTGAATAGAAATCAAAGGTCGAGATAGGTGCGCAGCCTGGCGAGATCGGCGATGGTGGGCCCCTCGGCCCCTTCGCAGACAATGCCCTGTTCGATCAGCTCCTTGAGGGCACGGCGGTAGACCCGCTCTGTGGTGCCAAAGCGCGCCGCCTCGTGAGCCCGCTTGCGCGATCCCAGCATCGGGGTGCGCTGGCGCTCGCGCCACAGCTCATAGGCGATGTTGTAGGCGATGGGGTGGAGCAGCCGGCTGGTGGTGATCTCCAGGGTATCGAGATAGTCGCTGGCGAGCGCGGCGGCAAAGAACAGGGTCAGCTCGGGTTCGGCCAGCAGCCGCTGGGCCAGCTTGTGGGCGCAGATGACCCGGGCATCCAGCTCGGTCTCGGCCACCACGTTCCACTGCACCGGGGTGGCGCTGAAGAACTCCATCTCGCCGAAGATCTGGCTGTGGCAGGCTATTTCGCCGAGCTGGAAGCTGCGGCCCGAGTGCACCGTGCTGTTGAGGGAGACCCGGCCACTTTCGACCAGATAGAGCAGCTCGCTCTGCTCCCCTTGCCGCATGATCAATTCGCCCGGCAGGTAACGGCGCAGAAACAGGGTGCAGGCCTCGATCGCCGCGGCAAAGCGGGGTTCAAGGTGCTGGAGTTCGGCGTGAAAGCGGCCGAGGGGGTAGGGCTGTTGCTGCATGACTTGCCTGTCGCACCGGATGACGAGGGCCATGAGGCTAGCAAGAGAGCGGGCCGGATACCAGCCCGCACGGTAGCGGATGTGCCGTAGTTAACGGTTTGCCGTTTTATTGCGCCAACGCGTGGAGGGCGGCCGCGATGGCTTGCTGCTCACCGGCCATCATCGCCTGTTCGGCGCTGGCGTAGTCCGCCACCCCTTGCTGCACATCCTGCTCGAACAGCACCACGTTGCAGAGCACCGCAGCGACCCGCACCTTGCGCAGGCGACCGACTGTCAACAGGGTGGCGGTCTCCATATCGGCGCCGAGCACGCCACGGGCATGCCAGTAGCGGCACACCTCCTGCTCGTCATCCCGATAGAAGCTGTCGTGGGAGCGCACCAGCCCGTGCCAGTAAGGCTGGCTGCCGGTCGCCACATGGTTGAGCAGGGCAGCCTGCAGCCAGATATCGGCGCAGGCGGGGTACTCAGGGGGCAGATAGGCCTGTGAGGCCCCGTCACTGCGCACCGCCCCTTCCACCACGATGAGATCCCCGAGCCCGATGTCGTGTTGCAGGGCACCGGCGGAGCCGACCCGTATAAGCGATGTGGCACCGGCTTGCACCAGCTCCTCCAGCGCTATGATGGCCGACGCGCCACCGATACCGGTGCTGCAGACCGTGATGGGCAGCCCCTGATAGGATCCGTTGATGAGGCGAAACTCCCGGTTTTGCCCCAGCACTTCACACTGTTCGAGCTGGTTGGCGATGCGGTCGACCCGGGCCGGGTCGCCGCACAGCACCACCCGCTCGGCAATCTGGTCGGGGCGGCACTGGAGATGGGGTAACAGAGTCATGGCTTACAGACCTTGTGGCTGGCGCTTGGCGGCAACTACCCAGAGGCGGGTGCCGTTGGCGGCGATAAACAGCAGGATCAGGTACTCCAGCGACATGGCGTAGACGCCCTGCGCGGCATAGACACCGATGCTGATGATGTTGATGACGACCCAGAGGATCCAGTTCTCCACGTATTTGCGGGTCATCAGGATCTGGGCGACGACCGAGAGCACCGTCATGCTGGCATCCCAGAACGGGAAGGCATCGGGGGAGGGCTCGGGGGTGGCAAGGTTGGCACCAAACAGGTTGAGCAGAGAGACCGAGGTGCGCGCCAGAGTGGCGAAGACCGGGTCGATATAGCGGGTCAGCAGGGCGATGGCCAGCACGCTCACGGCGGCGGTCACCATCAGTTTGGATTTGCTGAGCCAGCGGATCTGCAGAGTATCTCCCTGATCGTTGGCGGGCCGGGTCCAGGCGTACCAGCCGTAGACGTTGGCGCAGAAGAAGAACAGCTGCAGCATCAACAGCCCGTAGAGCTGGATCTGGAAGAAGATGATGGCAAACAGGCTGACGTTGATCAGGCCAAACAGGTAGTTGATGGTCTTCTCCTGACTGGCGAACCAGATGCAGGCCAGACCGAATAAAGTGCCGATGGCTTCAATCCATGACATGGCATAGCCGCCACCCAGCGGGATGGTCACTAGGGTGTTATTGATGCTGAACAGCTCGAATATGCTCATTTTCTGATCCTTGGCATGAGGGGGAGTATGCGAGGGCGCCATTCTAAGGGGTGAGGGGGAGCAGGGGCAGGACTTTTGTCCGCCCCGGGCTTGGCCCATATCAAAGAAATCGCCTGTTGTGCCCGGTTATTCCAGCAGTGATGGGTTATGGTGCCCCGGCTGGCCGGACTTTATTGATATGTAGCAAGATGATAGCGCCGTAGCTGTGGTCTGATAGAGTCCACTCTCCGGGAGGAGAATCACGTGATAACAGGAGGTTGCATTGAATTCCGAGCTTGTCTGGGTGCTCTGTCTGCTGGCAGGAGCCATCTATCTCTTTATGACCAACAAGGTGCGCATGGACGTGGTGGCCCTTGGTGTGGTCATCCTGTTTGTGCTGAGCGGCACCCTCACCCTGCCGGAGGCGCTGGCGGGCTTTAGCGATCCCAACGTCATTCTGATCGCCGCCCTGTTCGTGGTGGGGGAGGGGTTGGTGCGCACCGGCATCGCCTATCAGGTGGGGGATGCGCTGGTGAAGGTGGCGGGCAGCAGCGAGACCAAACTGCTGGTGCTGCTGATGGTGGCGGTGGCGAGTCTGGGGGCTGTGATGAGCAGCACCGGGGTGGTGGCCATCTTTATCCCGGTGGTGCTGAGCGTGGCGAACCGGATGGGGATCCCCGCCGGTCGCCTGATGATGCCCCTCGGCTTTGCCGGGCTGATCAGCGGCATGATGACGCTGGTGGCCACGCCCCCCAACATGGTGGTCAACAGCGAGCTGATGCGCCACGGCATTCACGGCTTCGGCTTTTTCGACTTCACCCCCATGGGCGTGCTGATCCTGGGGCTGGGCATTCTCTACATGCTGCTGGTGCGCGGCTCTTTGGTGGGCGAGGGGGAAGAGGGCAAGGGCAAGCCGACCGGGCGCCGCACCCTGCGCGATCTGATCCGTGACTACCGGCTGGCCGGTCGGGCCCGCCGTCTGGCGCTGCGGCCTGACTCCCCGCTGATTGGCCACACTCTGGATGAGCTGCAACTGCGCGCCCGCTATGGTGCCAACGTCATCGGGGTGGAGCGCTGGCGCAAATTTCGCCGGGTGATGGTGCCGGTGTCGGGGATCAGTGAATTTCAGGCCAAGGATGTGCTGCTGATCGACATGTCAGATCCTGCGGTGGATGTGCGGGAATTCTGTAGCGAGGCGCGGCTCGAACCGATGATCCTGCGCGGGGAGTACTTCTCCGATCAGGCGCGGGAGGTGGGGATGGCCGAGGTGTCGCTGATCCCCGAGTCCAAGCTGTTGGGCAAAAGTGTGCGGGAGGTGACCTTTCGCTCCCGCTATGGTCTGAGCATGGTAGGGTTGCGCCGCAACGGTGAGGCGCTGGCGGGCAAGCTGGTGGATGAATCGCTACAGATGGGGGACACCTTGCTGGTGGTAGGGAACTGGAGCCACATCAGACAGTTGCAGACCCACAGCCGTGACTTTCTGCTGATGGGGCTGCCCGCTGAGGTAGACGAGATGGCCCCCGCCCGCAGCCAGGCGATCCATGCCCTCTTTTGTCTTGGAGTGATGATCCTGTTGATGGTGACCGATCCGGTGCCCAACGTGATTGCGGCGCTGATCGCCTGTCTGCTGATGGGCAAGTTTCGCTGCATCGACATGGAGAGCGCCTACAAGTCGATCCACTGGCCGACCCTGATCCTCATCGTCGGCATGCTTCCCTTCGCGTTGGCGCTGCAAAAAACCGGCGGGGTGGACCTTATCGTCGGCGGCTTGATGAATGCGGTGGGCGAAATGGGGCCGCGGGTGATGCTGGCCAGCCTGTTTGCCCTCTGTGCGGTGATCGGGTTGTTTATCTCCAACACCGCCACCGCGGTGCTGATGGCGCCCATTGCGCTGGGCACGGCGCAGCAGATGGGGGTGTCGCCCTATCCGTTTGCCATGACCATCGCCATCGCCGCCTCGGCTGCCTTTATGACGCCGGTCTCGTCACCGGTCAATACCCTGGTGCTGGGGCCGGGCAACTACAGGTTCGGCGACTTTATGCGTATTGGCGTCCCCTTTACGCTGCTGGTGATGGCGGTGAGCGTGGTGGCGATCCCCTGGTTCTTCCCGTTCTGATCAGCGGGTTGATGGTGGTGCATACAAGCGGCTTGCGGGCCGCTTTTTTGTGGCCGTGAGACGAGATTGGCAATGGCTGTTCGGGATGGGTGAAGAGGGACGGACGTTAAGGCGAAGATGGGATGATACAGGGATGAGAGAAAACCGAAGAGAGGCAAATTAGAGAGGCAAATTTCAGATACAAAAAAACCAGCCTGAGCTGGTCTGATTGTTACTACTAATAATGGTGCGGAAGGAGAGACTCGAACTCTCACACCTTACGGCGCCAGAACCTAAATCTGGTGCGTCTACCAATTTCGCCACTTCCGCAATACTAATGGTGGCTATGACGGGATTCGAACCTGTGACCCTCGCATTATGAGTGCGATGCTCTAACCAACTGAGCTACATAGCCTTCTTGTATTCGACCTAGGTCAAATACAAGCAAAAATGGCTGGGTACCAGGTTTGAACCTGGGCGCGTTGACGAGATCAATATCTCTCACGCTTACCACAGCAAGCCATCAACATAGTTAATGACAGGTAATAATGGCTGGGGTACTAGGATTCGAACCTAGGGATGGCGAGATCAAAACCCGCTGCCTTACCGCTTGGCGATACCCCAACAGTGCTCCTCAACAGTCATCTGACTGGTAAAGAACCTTAAAAATTGCTGCGGTACTAGGATATGAACCTAGGAATGTTGACGAGATCAAAACCTCTTACATTCACCACAGCTATCACCGACAAGGTCGATGAAATGCAATAATGGCTGGGGTACTAGGATTCGAACCTAGGGATGGCGAGATCAAAACCCGCTGCCTTACCGCTTGGCGATACCCCAACAGAAACAATTTAAATAATGGTGGCTATGACGGGATTCGAACCTGTGACCCTCGCATTATGAGTGCGATGCTCTAACCAACTGAGCTACATAGCCTTCTTGTGCTCGACCTGAGTCAAATACAAGCAAAAATGGCTGGGGTACTAGGATTCGAACCTAGGGATGGCGAGATCAAAACCCGCTGCCTTACCGCTTGGCGATACCCCAACAGTATTCCTCAACAGTCATTTGACTGGCAAAGAACTTTTAAAAATGGCTGGGTACTAGGAGTTGAACCTAGGCACGTTGACGAGATCAAAACCTCTCACGCTTACCACAACAAATCACCGACAAGGTCGATGACCAAAAATAATGGCTGGGGTACTAGGATTCGAACCTAGGGATGGCGAGATCAAAACCCGCTGCCTTACCGCTTGGCGATACCCCAACTGAACAATTAATGGTGGCTATGACGGGATTCGAACCTGTGACCCTCGCATTATGAGTGCGATGCTCTAACCAACTGAGCTACATAGCCAACCGTGCTTCCAGTGAGTCGTTGCCTCGTCACTGTGCGGGCCGAATTATGCGTATCTGGCTCTGGGGCGTCAACCATTTTTTTGTCAGAAAAACTGATTTTGGGTGCGTTTGGCGAGATATTGGTCTCTGTTGCGCAAAAGCCCAACAATATGATTTTTTTTAAGACATACCCCCGGCCGCGGCAAGGATTCCGGAGACAACATGGCCAGTAAATAGCGGCCTTCCCTCGCCAACGGGGCACCCCCTGTAACCATGGCCCGGTTTTTGGCAAAGCAGCTTCCAGGTTTTTTCTGTGTCGCGTTGCCCCGTGCTTTCAGCTGAGCGAAACAGCACGCCCGGCGAGCTTTACCGCCCAGCGGAGCCATTATCTCGCTCTCGCCCTAAAAGACCCCTCAGGTCACAGGTTGGCCGGAGAAAGGCGCTTTTAGCCATTGAGCTCCCCACGGCGATGCAGTGGTGGCGTGTTTGGCAAGCCGTTGTCAGTGCCCCTCGCGGGTAGGGTTTACTTGTGCTCGCAGTTGGCCACCCACGCCGTCCATTGTTGTGGTTATGCACAAAGATGCGATTACTGCACGTCTCGTGTGGGGCTCTTTGCACGAAATAAACTCATGTAGTTTCATTAGAAAACTTCATTGATTGGTAATTTTAAAGTGTGATCAACCGTTAAGTTCGTTAATAGACAGTGGGATAGCATGGCCAACCTTGGAAGAGTGACATTTAATATCAATATGCGCCGCTGCTTTGTGTAGCAGGGCCATTGGGTGGGTATCACGATATATGGCCCAAGGTATCAGGAGTGGCGCCATACAACCTGTGACCCACAGGAGTGAGCATGGCCAAAGGGAGAGTATTCGGCGGATGAACCGGCCGGCATGAAAGGGCTGGCGACGAGAGGGCGACCCCGAACGGCCACATGGCATAGTGAGACCCGGCAGCAGATCGACCCGGCTACTATCGCCCGATAACAACGCATTGAAACCGGCTAGATGAATTTTATCTTTCATCGAACGGGGTAGTTGCATCCAAAAATGTCCAGTGTGCATTGCTGACGCGGTTATTACCCATTGAACGATCGCGTTATCAGTGCCGCTGGATGAATAAAAATAAACAGCAATAAAGGCAGGTTAGTATGCATCCATCTACAGCTCCGACCGGGTTATTACAACAACCCAAACCCTTCTTCATGATCTTTTTTGTCGAACTCTGGGAGCGCTTCGGTTATTACGGCGTGCAAGGGATCCTGGCGGTTTTCTTTGTCCAGCAACTGGGTTTTTCTCAAGAGCAGTCGTTTATTACCTTCGGCGCCTTCTCGGCGCTGGTATATGGCCTGATATCGGTCGGCGGCTATGTCGGGGACCATGTACTCGGGACCAAGCGCACCATGGTGCTAGGGGCGCTGGTGCTGGTATTGGGCTACTTCATGACGGGCATGTCCATTTACCATCCAGACCTTATTTTCTATGCGCTGGGCACCATTGCGGTGGGTAATTGTCTGTTCAAGGCCAACCCGGCCAGCCTGCTGTCGAAATGTTATCCGCCAAAAGATCCCCGTCTGGATGGCGCGTTTACCCTGTTCTATATGTCGATCAATATTGGCTCGCTTATTTCCCTCTCACTGGCGCCGGTCATTGCTGACCATTATGGCTATACGGTGACCTATAACCTGTGCGGGGTCGGGCTGATCATTGCGTTGCTGGCCTTCTTTGCTTGCCGCCATATGGTCAAGGATATCGGCTCTGAACCGGATCATCTGCCGCTCAACTACAGCAAGCTGCTGCTGGTCTTGCTGGGTGCCGTTGGGCTGGTCTTCTTCTGTGCCTGGTTGATGCACCATATCGTGATTGCCAATATGGTGCTGATGACGGTGACCATAGTGGTGGTGGTGATTTTCTTTCGTGAGGCATTCAAGCTGGATCTGGTTGGCCGCAACAAAATGTATGTGGCGTTTGTGCTGATGCTGGAGGCGGTGCTGTTCTATGTGCTTTATGCCCAGATGCCAACCTCGTTGAATTTCTTTGCCATCAACAACATGCATCACGAGATGCTGGGGATGAGCGTCAATCCCATCAGCTTCCAGGCGCTCAACCCCTTCTGGGTGGTGGTGGGTAGCCCGGTGCTGGCGCTGATCTATACCCGGATGGGCAGCCAGGGGAAGGATCTCACCATGCCGCTCAAATTTACCCTCGGGATGTTCTTCTGCTCGCTCGGTTTTTTGACCGCAGCCGCTTCCGGCTGGTGGTTTGCTGATGCCCAGGGGCTCACCTCGCCCTGGTTTATGGTGCTTATTTATCTGTTCCAGAGTCTGGGTGAGCTGATGATCAGCGCACTGGGTCTGGCCATGGTGGCGGCACTGGTGCCCCAGCGGTTGATGGGCTTCATTCTCGGGATGTGGTTCCTGACCCAGGCGATGGCATCCTTGCTGGGGGGCTATGTGGCCACCTTTACCGCCGTGCCGGAAGGGATGAACGATCCTTTGTTGACCTTGCCTATCTATACCGATGTGTTTGGCAAGATTGGTCTGGCGACCCTGCTTATTGCGGTGGTGATGGGGCTGATGGTGCCCTGGCTCAACCGGATGATGAATGCTACCGGGCCGCAGGAAGAGGGGGTACTGGCGCCGCAATCACAGGGGTGACGGGCAGATAGTGACAACATCAAGGCAAGGGCTGTGACCCTTGCCTTGGTTATTCCAGGCTTAGTTGTACTGCTCTTCCATCCAGGCTTCGACGATCAGTTGGGCTGACACTCCATCCACACTGCCTTTTTCCAGCGCGCGATAGCCGCCCCGTTCAAACAGTCGGGCACGGGCATCTGTGGTGGTGAGCCGCTCATCCTTGAACTCCACCTGCTTGCCAAAGCGGCCGTGTAGCCGGTTGCCGAACTTGCGAGCCCGCACCGTGATCTCCTGATCGGTGCCATCCATGTTCAGCGGCAGGCCGACCACCAGCAGGTCCGGCTGCCACTCCTTGAGCAGCTTGTCGATATCGTCCCAGTTAGGGATGCCGTCGTTGGCCTTGATGGCGCGCAGAGGCTGTGCGGTGCCGGTCAGCTCCTGGCCGATGGCAACGCCAATGCTTTTGGTACCATAGTCAAAGCCCATGATGCTGCGTGATGACATGAAAAAATCCTCGAAAGGCAACGCAGGGGGCGTTGCCGGGTGTTAGCTATGGCCGATGTCGCTGGAGAGATGAACCGTGTTCACCCCTATGCTGGCGGCGGCTTGTTGCCAACGTGTGTGAATGGGGGTTTTGAATACCAAATCCGGATTGGGGGGGATCACCAGCCAGGCGCCATCGACCAGTTCCTGCTCCAGCTGACCGGCGCTCCAGCCCGCATAGCCAAGGGCTACCAGCCAATGGGCAGGGGCTTCGCTCGTGCCGAGGGTTTCCAGTATATCCTTGGATGTGGTCACCATCATCTCATCCCCTACCTGCAGGGTGGAGTTGAAACCGGGGTGGAAGCTGTGCAGCACAAAGCCGCGATCGGCGTGAACCGGCCCCCCTTGCAGCACCTGCTGCTTGAGCTGCGGATTGCCGGGTACCGAAATCTTGAGCTGGGTCAGCATGGCTTCCAGCGACATCTCTACCGG
Organism: Aeromonas sp. CU5; assembly: GCF_002586745.1. Taxonomy (NCBI): domain Bacteria; kingdom Pseudomonadati; phylum Pseudomonadota; class Gammaproteobacteria; order Aeromonadales; family Aeromonadaceae; genus Aeromonas; species Aeromonas sp. CU5. The sequence goes on along the minus strand of NZ_CP023817.1, from coordinate 2,717,293 downwards.
AATGTTGACCACCAGCCCCATGGCACCCTCTTCGCTATGTTCGCACAGATAGACCAGTGAACGGGCGAAGTAGGGATCCGTCAGGCTTGGCATGGCCAGCAGGAAATGATTTTGCAGTGTTTGCATAGGCCAAATAGTGCAAAGGTCGTTGGCAAGTGAATAGGGCAATTATGGCAGTTCATCACTTTGGGCAAAACCGCTTTTTATCGGGCGTCTCTTTGCCCACTCACCAAACGGTGCGGGAGAGAAAACCATGGAAGGTATTTCAATCAGACAGAAGTTGATCCTGGGGTGTGTGGTGCCCCTTTTGGCACTGCTGGCGTTGCTGGTGGGCGCAACCCAGGCGATGTCCCAGCTGATGGCAGGCATGAACGCCATGTATCAGGGGGAGGTGGTGCAGCTCAAGGAGCTCAAACAGATTGCCGATCTCTACGCGGTCAAGGTGATCGATGCGGCCAACAAGGCCAATGTGGGTGGGATTGCGCCCGCCCAGGCCAAGGCTGACATGTTGCAGGCGCAGCAGGAGATCGCCCGTATCTGGCAGCTATACAGCGGACAGGAACTGAGCCAGTCCGAACAGCAGGAGGCCGCGCGGGTGCAGGCGTTGTTTGGCGCGGCGGATCAGCAGATTGCCGCGGTGGTGGCGGTGTTGGATCAGATGCAGGGGGCGGCGCGGGATCAGCTCTCTGCCCATATTATGCCCCTCTACGGGGTGATCGATCCGGTCAGTGACGGAGTGAGTGCGCTGGTGGAGTTCCAGCTCAAAGAGGCGGAGCAGAATATCGGCGAGCTCAACGATCTTAGGCAGCAGCTGTTTCAGCTCTTTATCGTGCTGTTTCTGGTGGGGGCGGCCTGCGTACTCTTCTTTGGCGTCTGGGCCGGACGCAGCGTCAGTCAGCCGTTGGCTGCCATGGGGCAGGTGCTACGCGGGATGCAGCGGGATCTCGATCTGAGCCAACAGGCGCCGGTATTGCGCAAGGACGAGATGGGGGCGCTGGCTCAATCGCTTAATCAGGTGATCAGCCACTTTCGCAGTTTGATTAACCAGATCAACGAGATGGCGGAGCACCTTGCCAAGGAGTCCGCCCACCTTGCCCATATCGGAGTCGAGAGTCGTCAGCGCTTTGCCCAGCAACAGGGTGAGACCGATCAGACCGCTACCGCTATGAACCAGATGAGTGCGACCGTGGCCGAGGTGGCCAACAGCTCCTCCGGCGCGGCAGATGCGGCCCGTGTCGCCGACGAAAGTGCCCGCCACGGTCATCTGGTGGTGGAGGATGCCATCGCCCGGATGTCGGCATTGTCGTCCCATATTCAGGACACGGCGGCGATGATCACCCAGCTGGCCGACGACAGCCGCGATATCAGCAGCGTGATGGATGCCATTCGCGGCATTGCCGAGCAGACCAACCTGCTAGCGCTCAATGCGGCGATAGAGGCGGCGCGGGCGGGGGATCAGGGGCGCGGTTTTGCGGTGGTGGCCGATGAGGTGCGCACCCTCTCTCAGCGTACCCAGCGCTCGACCGAGGAGATTGGCAAGACCATCGTCAAGTTGCAGCAGGGGGCCAATGATGCGGCCAGCAGCATGGTGCGCGGACTGGATCAGGTGGAGGAGTCCAACCGTACCGTGCTCGCCTGCGGCAAGGCCCTTGGCGAGATTGTCAGCTCGGTCGAAGTAATCAACGAGCTGAACACTCATATCGCCACCGCCGCAGAGGAGCAGAGCAAGGTCGCCGAGGAGATCACCCGCAACGTGGTCAATATCGCCCAGATTGCCACTGAATCGACCGCGGCGGCCTCCGAGCTGAACCAGAGTTGCCACGAGCTGGAGCAGCTATCGAGCGATCTCAAGCAGAAGGTGGGGCAGTTCCGCTGTTAGATAGCGGTCACAACCACGCGCACAGCACGAAACAACAGAGGCGGTCATGGGCCGCCTCTGTTCATTAACGATTGTATAGATAACGATAGTGCCGATTTAGCCGTTGCTGGCTCAGGCTTTCGCCAGTCGGCGCTCGATGGCGTCCATCAGCATGCCGGTGATGTGCACATCGAAGGCCGCTTCAATCTCGCGGATACAGGTTGGGCTGGTGACGTTAATCTCGGTCAGCCGATCGCCGATGATGTCGAGGCCGACGAAGATCAGGCCCTTCGCTTTCAAGGCAGGACCCACCGCACGGGCGATGGCCCAGTCGGCTTCGCTCAAGGGACGCGCCTCACCACGGCCACCGGCCGCCAGATTGCCACGGGTCTCCCCTTGCGCCGGAATGCGCGCGAGGCAGTAGGGAACCGGTTCACCGTCCACTACCAGCACCCGCTTGTCGCCATCCTTGATGGCGGGCAGATAGGTCTGGGCCATGCAGTACTGGCTGCCATGTTCAGTCAGGGTTTCAATAATCACGCCGACGTTGGCGTCATCTTCCTTCATGCGGAAGATGGAGGCGCCGCCCATGCCGTCCAGCGGTTTGAGGATCACATCCTTGTGCTGGGCATGGAAGGCGCGCAGCTTGTCAGCGCGGCGAGTTACCAGCGTGGTCGGGGTGTGCTCGGCAAACCAGGCGGTGTAGAGCTTCTCGTTGGCATCGCGCAGGCTTTGGGGCTTGTTGACGATAAGGCAACCCTCATCCTCGGCCCGCTCCAGCATGTAGGTGGCGTAGATAAATTCGGTGTCGAACGGCGGATCCTTGCGCATCAGGATCACATCGAGGTTGGAGAGGGGCTGATCCACCACCTCGCCCAGGCTGTACCAGTCGGCATAGTCATATTTGATGGTCAGCGGGCGCATGGTGCCAAAGGCGCGACCGGCTTCCATATAGAGATCAGACATCTCCAGATAGAAGAGCTCATAGCCGCGCTTTTGCGCCTCTTCGAGCATGGCAAAGCTGGAATCTTTCTTGATGTTGATGGCCGAGATGGGGTCCATCACGATGCCGAGTTTAATGGTCATCCGAATATCCTTCTTAATGGCTCGATTGGGTTGTAGGGTCGATTAGCGAAGCGTAATCGGCCGTTTGAGGCTGCCATCATTCGATACCGCCACGCGGCTTATCGACGCTGCCCGCAGGTACTAAGCGAGATCGCCGAATCGACACTGCAGCGCAGTAATCGCAGTCAGGGCGGCGGTTTCGGTGCGCAGCACCCGCGGCCCCAGCAGCATCTCTTTGAAATCTTCCTGCACGGTACGGGCGATCTCGTCGCTCGACAATCCCCCTTCCGGGCCAATCAGCAAGCGCACGCCATGCTCGGGAACGGGTAGGGTGTTGATGCTGTACTCGGCACGGGGGTGCAGGTTGAGCTTGAGCTCTTTGGTCTCTTCGGCCAGCCAGGCATCCAGCTCCATCGGCATGCGTACCTCTGGCACCACGTTGCGGCCGCACTGTTCGCAGGCACTGATCACCACTTTTTGCCACTGCTCGCGCTTTTTCTCCAGCCGATCGGCTGGCAGCTTGACGCCGCAACGCTCGGAGAAGAGCGGGGTGATGCAGGTGACGCCCAGCTCCACCGATTTCTGGATGGTGAAGTCCATCTTGTCGCCACGGCTGATCACCTGACCCAGATGGATGGCGAAGGGGGACTCCACCGATTGGGCGTCGCAGCGGTCGATGGTCACCTCCACCGACTTTTTGCCGACGCTGGCGATAGTGGCGGGATATTGATTGCCATCGCCATTGAACAGCTCGAGCTGCTGGCCCGGCTGCATGCGCAGTACCCGGCCGATGTGGTTGGCGCCGTCTTCTGACAGGGCGATGGTCTGGCCAGCCTGCATGGCGGCCGCTTCATAGATACGTGGAATGCGCATGGCTAAGTGTCAGTCTCTGGTTCAAGAAGAGGGATTTTAAATCCCTTGTGCCCATAGGTGGGGTTATTGGCACTGCTTTTCAATAAAGGGATTGGTATTGCCTTGCAGCTTGCCGATGCGGCGGTTGCGCTCGCACTCCCAGCCGTCTGCCGGGTATTGTCTGTCCCAAGCTTCGAACAGTTTACGCTGTTGCGCTGCCAGACGCAGCCCATACTGCTGGCTCATATAGAGGTAGGCGCGGGCGATCTGGCCCCGTACCGGCCCCTTGGGCGGCTGCACCCGACGGTCCTTGAAATCCACCAGCATCTGGCACTGGCCGTACTGATCCGGTTTGCCGTTCCAGTCAGAAAAACGGAAGTTGGCCCGATCGCCGTTCACTTCACCGATGGCGGGCACCAGATTGTGCATGTCCCCCTCCATCTGATTGAATTCGTCGCTCTTGCCGCAGTTTTTGCGACCACCATCCTGCCAGCACTGCAACTGGTGGCCGAATTCCCAGGCGGGGACTATGTGTTCCCACTCGATGCGTGCGGCGCGCTTGGGCTGCTTGCGCGGCTCATAGCCGCAACTGGCCAGATCCGGGCTCATCTTCTTGCCCTGATAGTTGATGTCACAGCCGCAGTAGAAGGTGGTAACCGCGGGGTTGGTTTGATAGAGCTTGACCAGATCCTGTTTGGCGGAGCGAAAGGTCTGGGCATGGAGGGGAGCACTGAGCAGCGGCAAACCGGCCAACAGGGTCAGGGCGAACGATAGCAGGGGGCGAAACATGAAGATCCTTGGCAAGAAAATAGGTGGATGAAACGAGCCGCCCCTGGCGCGGGGGCGCGACACAAGTTGGCTTATCGGGTGACGGCTGGCTCCGGTCGTTCCTGCGCCAGCGGCTGTTTGCAGCGGCGGCAGTGGTAGCGGGCCTCGCCACGCACCACCTTGTTGTGGCGGCGGATCGAGAGCTGATGCTGCTGGCAGTGACAGCGATAGGGAATGGTGCGCTGCGCCAGTACCGCCAGATCGAAGCTGTGGGTGGTTCTGGGCTCAAGGCCGAACACCTCTCGCATCACCGATTGCCACTGGGTGCCGTGGGGCAAGACCCGGTTTTTGCCGCGGCCGTCGCCCCACAGGGCATAAACCAGCAGATGGGCCACCTCGTGGGGCACCACCTCAGCCAGAAACGCCTGTTGATTGGCCTGATAGAGGGCGGGGTTGAAGCGCAGCTCCCAGGTTTGCAGCCGCGCCGAACCCGCTGCCCGGCCCCGCATATTGCAGTAGATCCGCGGGCGGGCAAAGCTGCGGTCAAGGCGCGCCTCGGCCTGCACAAAACAGGCTTCTACGCGTTGTTGCAGCAGGGCGACAAGCTGGGCAGGAGTGGCGTTCATCAACATCTCGGCGGGTAACGGAAAAGCAAAAGGGGAGCCAGGCTCCCCTTTTATCACAACTGGCGACTGTTACAAGCCAGCAGCGGAGCGCAGCAGCTCGGCCTTGTCGGTCTGCTCCCACGGGAACTCTTCGCGACCGAAGTGACCGTAGGCGGCAGTGGCCTGGTAGATCGGACGCTTCAGATCCAGCATCTCGATCAGGCCATACGGACGCAGTTCGAAGTGCTCGCGTACCAGCTTGACCAGCAGATCCTCGGCGACCTTGGCAGTACCAAAGGTTTCGACGCTGATGGAGGTCGGCTCGGCCACGCCGATGGCGTAGGAGATCTGGATTTCACAACGATCGGCCAGACCGGCAGCAACGATGTTCTTGGCAACGTAGCGGGCAGCGTAGGCAGCGGAGCGGTCAACCTTGGACGGATCCTTACCGGAGAAAGCGCCACCACCGTGACGGGCCATGCCGCCGTAGGTGTCGACGATGATCTTGCGACCGGTCAGACCGCAATCACCCATTGGGCCGCCGATAACGAAACGGCCGGTCGGGTTGATGAAGTATTTGGTGTCTTTGGTGACCCACTCTGCCGGCAGCACCGGCTTGATGATCTCTTCACGTACCGCTTCAACCAGATCTTTGTGGCTGATGGACTCGGCGTGCTGGGTAGACAGCACCACGGCATCGACACCAATGATCTTGCCGGCGTCATCGTAGGCGAAGGTCAGCTGGCTCTTGGCATCCGGACGCAGCCACGGCAGGGTGCCGTTCTTGCGCACTTCAGCCTGACGCTTCACCAGCAGGTGAGAGTAGGTGATGGGGGCGGGCATCAGCACGTCGGTTTCGTTGGTGGCGTAGCCGAACATCAGGCCCTGGTCACCGGCGCCCTGCTCCAGCGGATCACGGCGGTCAACACCCTGATTGATGTCCGGTGACTGCTTGCCGATGGCGTTCAGCACGGCGCAAGAGTCAGCGTCGAAGCCCATGTCGGAGTGGGTGTAGCCGATTTCACGTACGGTATCACGCACGATCTCTTCGATATCAACCCAGGCAGAGGTGGTTACTTCACCGGCCACCATGACCATGCCGGTCTTGACCAGGGTCTCACAGGCAACACGGGCCTTGGTATCTTGCTTGAGGATGGCGTCCAGTACCGCATCGGAGATCTGGTCCGCAATCTTGTCTGGGTGGCCTTCGGAGACCGACTCGGAAGTAAACAGCTTTGCCATGATGGGAGTCTCAGCTTGTCTGGGTTATCGCCACAGCAATAACCGGGTGAATAGGATGGTGTAGAGGTATCTACATCTGGACGTCTATTTTAATTAGCGCCCCACCCGATTGCCAGCACTATTTTGTCGTGCGGCCGCGGCTGGGTTACTAATGGCTCCTTCCTATCCCCAAGGGGATGGAAATCAAACGTTTGCCGTTGTTCTCTTTGGCCTGCAGGGCCCAAGAAAAGCGATTGTCCTCCCAAAGCCACTTTATTCGTCCAGATAGTATTTGCACGCCGCGCCCCCTGCTGGGACAATAACGCGCCTTAATCTTGGCCATCAAATGAAGCAATCGCAGGAGATACAGATGCCTTCTCGTAAAGAGCTTGCCAATGCCATTCGCGCATTGAGTATGGATGCCGTTCAAAAAGCCAACTCCGGTCACCCGGGCGCCCCCATGGGAATGGCGGATATCGCCGAAGTGTTGTGGCGCAGCCACCTCAAGCATAACCCGAACAACCCCAAGTGGGCCGACCGCGACCGTTTCATCCTGTCTAACGGTCACGGCTCCATGCTGCTGTACTCCCTGCTGCATCTCTCCGGTTATGACCTCTCCATCGACGATCTGAAAAACTTCCGCCAACTGCACTCTCGCACCCCGGGTCACCCTGAGTACGGTTATGCGCCGGGCATCGAGACCACCACTGGCCCGCTGGGTCAGGGCATCACCAATGCTGTGGGTATGGCGATCGCCGAGAAGGCCATGGCTGAGCAGTTCAACCAGCCGGGTCACGACATCGTTGACCACTTCACCTACGCCTTTATGGGCGACGGCTGCCTGATGGAAGGTATCTCCCACGAAGCGTGCTCCCTGGCAGGTACCCTGCAACTGGGCAAGCTGATTGCATTCTGGGATGACAACGGTATCTCCATCGACGGTCACGTTGAAGGCTGGTTCACCGACAATACCCCCAAGCGTTTCGAAGCCTACGGCTGGCACGTGATCGCAGATGTTGACGGTCACAGCCCGGAAGCGCTCAATGCCGCCATCGAAGCCGCCAAGGCCGAGACCGGCAAGCCGACCCTGATCTGCTGCCGCACCATCATCGGTTACGGTTCACCGAACAAGTCCGGCTCTCACGACTGCCACGGCTCACCGCTGGGCAACGACGAGATCGCCGCTGCGCGCGCCTTCCTGAAGTGGGACCACGCCCCGTTCGTTATCCCGGCTGATATCGCTGCCGAGTGGAACGGTCAGGAGAAAGGCGCTGCGCTGGAAGCCGACTGGGATGCCAAGTTCGCCGCCTATGCTGCCGCTCACCCGACCCTGGCTGCCGAATTCAAGCGCCGTACCACTGGCGAGTTGCCAGCTAACTGGGCTGCCGAATCTGCCAAGATCATCGAAACCCTGCAAGCCAACCCGGCCAAGATCGCCACCCGTAAAGCGTCTCAAAACGCGCTGGAAGCGTTCGGCAAGCTGCTGCCGGAGTTCATGGGCGGTTCTGCCGACCTGGCTCCGTCCAACCTGACCATGTGGTCCGGTTCCAAGTCTCTGACTCCAGAGAGCGCGGCAGGCAACTACATCCATTACGGCGTGCGCGAGTTCGGCATGTCCGCCATCATGAACGGTATCGCTCTGCACGGTGGTTTCATCCCCTACGGCGCCACCTTCCTGATGTTTATGGAGTATGCCCGTAACGCCCTGCGCATGGCCGCCCTGATGAAGCAGCGTTCCATCTTCGTTTATACCCACGACTCCATCGGTCTGGGTGAAGATGGCCCGACTCACCAGCCGGTTGAGCAGATCGCCTCCCTGCGTCTGACCCCGAACATGAGCACCTGGCGTCCGTGTGACCAGGTTGAATCTGCGATTGCCTGGAAGCACGCCATCGAGCGTACTGACGGCCCGACTTCGCTGATCTTCTCCCGTCAGAACCTGGCCCAGATGGACCGTACTGCCCAGCAGCTGGCTGACACCGCCAAGGGTGGCTACGTGCTGAAGGATTGCGCCGGTACTCCTGAGCTGATCCTGATCGCCACCGGTTCCGAAGTGGAACTGGCTGTTGCCGCCTATGAGCAGCTGACTGCCAAGGGCCGTGCCGTGCGCGTGGTCTCCATGCCTGCGACCGACGTGTTCGACGCCCAGTCTGCCGAGTACAAAGCATCCGTGCTGCCGATGTCCGTCACCAAGCGTGTGGCCATCGAAGCAGGCATCGCTGACTACTGGTACAAGTACGTCGGTTTCGGCGGCAAGATCATCGGTATGACCACCTTCGGTGAGTCTGCTCCGGCCGAGCTGCTGTTCAAGGAATTTGGCTTTACCGTGGAAAACGTGGTTGCGACCGCAGAGTCCCTTTAATGCCCATCGGCACCTTGGGCTGAACAATATTAGGCCCAATCGCTGAGTCAATAAACGCCCCCCATCGCAAGATGGGGGGCGTTTTTATTGAAATGAGAGATTTTGAATAGTGTTGATTTGTTATATAAAAAGCTTTTATCCTTGATTATGAAAATTCAGGCATAGCAAAATAATTCACTGCGATGAATAAAAGGATCAAGATGGACAGTTTTCGGCTGATAACAAAGAAACTATTAAATACCAACTATAAAAATGGCATTCTCATAGCTTTACTTTTTATCATAGTTATATCCCCTATATTTATTTATGTTAATATTTTTAATGGTGGGATATCACATGAACATTCCCGCTGGGCTGAGTTTGGTTCAGCAATTGGTGGGATATATGCACCAATAGTGGGAGGGCTCACGCTATTTGTTTTACTCCGTCAGGTTGGTTTACAGGAACAGGTGAACAACCAATATTATTTACAGCAAGCACGAGAGGATATTGGGTTTTATGCATCGCAGTTATCTAATATTCTTGATCAATCACTAGTCGGTGATGTGCCTCTGAGGGCTGTGCTTCACGGAAAGTTTATGTTTTGTAGTCCTGAAGATCTATGTTCAATGGATATGAAGAATATTGCCGCTGATATTCATGGGTTAATGCCACAGGCACTTGATATATGGAGTGCTATATATCCTGTATTCATGGGGCTATCAGCTGTAGATGACTCGCAATTTAAAATGACACTGGCTTCTTCAAAGCAAAAGCTAGTTGCGTTACTCAGCTTTGAAATATGTGTAGCTTTGGATAACTTGAATTTTTGTCGTACTGATGGGAAAAGCGGTTTTACATATGTTTTTAACCAAAAATTGCAGTAGAGATATCTAATTAGAATACAACAGCACGTAGGTTCGATTAGCGAAGCGTAATCGGACGTTCGCGTTTTTTAAGACGATGCCATAGAAATAATGCCCCTTCCTATTACCTAAAAAGAGACCGGCTATCAGCCGGTCTCTTTTTATTATTTAAAACAAACCTTACACCTGCGGCGGGGTACTTTCCGCGTTGGACATCACCGCATCAATTTGCACCAGGGCACCGGCGGGCAGTTCGCTTACCCCGAATACGGTGCGGGCAGGCAGATAGGCCGGGAAGTATTTGGTGTAGACGGCGTTAACCGCATCCAGATCGGCGATGTTGCCGAGCTGGATATTGACCTTGACGATATCGTCCATCACATGGCCGATGCTCTCGACGATGGCTTTGATATTGCTCAGGCACTGGGCGGTCTGCTCTTTGACGCAGCCAGCCAGGATCTTGCCAGTGGTGGGGTCGATCGGCAGCTGCGCGGTCAGATGGTTGTAGTGGGAGAAGGCGACAGTCTGGCAATGGAGCGGGCTGCGCGGTGCCTTGTCGGTATTGCGGGCAGCGATCACCAGATTGTGACGGTCTTCCACCAGCTGCGGCGGAGTGCCATCACCGTGGGAGATCACCGCATCCATCTGCACCCGGGCACCCATGGGCAGGGCGGCGGCGCTGACCACCGAGCGGGCGGGCAGATAGGCCACGGCGCGGGCAATGGCGGAGTCGGGGAAGAAGGTGGTGTAGACCTCGTTGACGGCCTCCAGATCGGCGAGGCTGGTCAGGTAGATATTCACTTTGACGATATCGTCAAACGGCACGTCGATGCTCTCCAGTACCGTTTTGATATTGCGCAGGCACTGACCCGCCTGCTCCTTGATACCACCGGCGACCAGTTGGCCAGAGGCAGCCTCGACCGGCAGTTGCGCGCCGATATTGTTGTAGTGGGAGAAGGCCACGGTATGGGTCGAAAGCGGGTTGTGCGGCGCCTTGTCGCTATTGCGGGCGAGCTTCACCAGCGCGCAGGGGGCTTGCGGGAAGGTGCCTTCGCCGTTGGAGATGATGGCATCGATCTGCACCAGCGCACCCAGCGGCAGGGCGGCGACGGCGAGGGTGGTGCGGGTCGGCAGATAACCCGGGAAGAATTCGCGATAGACGGCGTTGACCGCCTCCAGATCTGCCATCTCTTTGAGGAAGATGGTCGCTTTCACCATATCGTCCATCACGTGGCCGATGCTCTCGATGATCGCCTTGAGGTTGCTCAGGCACTGTCTGGCCTGCGCGGTGACATCGCCACTCACCATCTTGCCGGTGGCGGGATCGACCGGCAGCTGGGCGGAGATATTGTTGTAATGAGAGAAGGCCACCGTTTGGGTGCAGGGGCCCAGATCCTGGGGCGCATTGGTGGTATTTCTTGCCGACTTGATGATGGTGCCACTCATAGATATGCCTCTTTTTAATATTTGTTGTTAATTCAGGTACAGGTTTACCCCATCTGGTTGTACGCCATGGCCATTTTGCCTGCGGCGGCATCCCCGGTTATTATTTGTGATCCACTCAATAGCTGAATGGGATAAGAGAGGAGGTGACAGGGTGAATATTTCAGACGTTGCGATTCTATGAGTGGCCATCAGGGGTTGCAAACCAGTGATTTCATTTCTATGAGATGGCTCAATGCTCGCAAATTTAATGTGATTGCTATTCAATTCACCCTGAATAGTCGCCCATTCGCCCGCCAATGGCCCTGCATCGACCGGCAGCCCTGTCAGGGCATGGGTTGGGGCGCAGGCCACGGCAGAGCAGGGCTGTGAATAAAGGGTTAACGCTATGGGTCACCCTGCCACCAAACGATTTTATTGTGCATAGATATGTACTTTATGTTTTTTTAGTCATCTATCTTGCAGCGTGAAAATATGCTAGCTGCCATTGATGTCGCAACGGCTAAAGATGTGGCTGGAATATAATTCAACTATTTGCATGAGCGACAGATTGATAATTATTGGATAGTCATAGCATCGCTGCGGATGTTGGTCGGTTTTATCCGGTCATATATATGACGAAATATGCCATGAGATTGCAGCAGAAAAATATGGGCCTCATTTTTCGTGATGGAAAAGGCAGAAAAATAGTGGGCGATTGTCATGGTGGGGTAGGGCAGAGTGAACAAACCAATCAGGACGATCAGTCAGACATCCGAGCACAAAACCGAACCAATAAAGAGATTGCGGGCCATCCAACGCAACAGCCCCGATCTTGTTCAGAGCGGGGCTGTTGCGGGTCTATGGGGCGCGATACGGTTGCGCTTGGCAGGCTTTATCCCGCGGGATAGAGGGCTCCCAGCACGGCCGGACGGCTGGCGCCGGTGACGGCGGGCAGGTTGCCCGGCTTGCGGTGGATAAAGCACATGGCCAGCCAGGCAAATGCGGCGCCTTCCACCCAGTCGGGGGCCAGCCCCAGCTCGGCGGTGCTGGCGATGCGCCAATGGGGCAGCAGACTGGCCAGCTCCTGCAGCAGCGGGGCGTTATGGGCACCGCCGCCACAGACAAACAGCTCGGCTTTCGGTTGGCTGGCTCCGACTGCGTCGGGCCGCTCGGGCAGCTGGCGGGCGATGCTGTGGCAGGTGAGCGCCTGCAGGGTGCGCTGCACATCCACGGGGGCGTAGGCACTGCCTGCCAGCTCGCCATCGAGCCAGGCGAGGGTGAACATCTCCCGTCCGGTGCTCTTGGGGGCGGGAGCGGTGAAGTAGGGGTGAGCCAGCAGCTTTCCAAGCAGGTCAGGAATAAGCTGGCCGCTGGCGGCCCACTTACCACCGGCGTCGTAGTTGCCGCCGTGGGGCTGATGGCGACGATACCAGCCATCGAGCAGGGTGTTGGCGGGGCCGGTATCAAAACCATACACTCCGCCCGCGTTGCCCGGCAGCACCGAGATATTGGCGATGCCACCGAGGTTCAACACCACTCGCAGCGCGCCGGGTTTGGCAAACAGCGCCTGATGGAAGGCGGGCACCAGCGGTGCCCCCTGACCGCCGAGGGCCATGTCCATGGTGCGAAAATCGGCGATAACGTCGATGCCGGTCAGGGCGGCCAGCAGGGCGGCGTTGCCGATCTGCAGGGTAAAGCCGAGCTGGGGACGGTGGCGGATGGTCTGACCGTGGCTGCCGATGGCGCGAATATCTTTGGGGGTCAGCCCCGCCTTGGCCAGCAGCGCGTGGGTGGCGGCAGCAAATTCCTCTGCCACTTGCTTGTCGGCCACTCCCATGCGGTCGATTTCGTTGTCGCCCGGGGTGCAGAGTTCGTGCAGTTCGCGGGCGGTCTCTTCCGGCCAGGGGTGACAAAGCGCGGCTTCGACCCGCAGTGCATCCCCGTCGATCATTACCAGCACGGCATCGATCCCGTCCATGCTGGTCCCCGACATCAGACCTATATAGCGTTCAGCCATGGTTGTTCCTCAATTAAGGGTTGCCGAGAAAGGGGCAGGGGAGAGAGATAAGCGGATGGGGTCTTCACCCCGCCGCCCGCTTGGTTGCCGCGACTATCTGTCGCGATTATCTGCCACGACTATCCCGCTTGTTCTGGGCCAGTTGCAGCTCGGGGTTGTCGAGCTTGGCCAGTTGCGGCATCGCCAGCTTTTTGAAGTTGGCCAGCTCGCGCCCGCTCAGGGTTTCGGCCTGCGGCAGGGTGAGGGTGCGCGGGTTCTTGTGAATGCCGCCCACCACAAATTCATAGTGCAGGTGCGGGCCGGTGACGCGACCGGTGCCACCCAGGGTGCCGATGGTCTGCCCCTGTTTCACCCGCTGCCCCTTGTTGACGGTGCGCTTGGTGAGGTGCAGGTACTTGGTCACATAGTTACCGGCGTGCTTGATAAAGACATAGTTGCCGTTGAACTGGTTGTAACCGGCGGCCACCACGCTGCCTGAACCCGCCGCCATGATGGGGGTGCCCACCGGCGCCACATAGTCGATGCCGTTGTGGGGGCGGATCTTGCCGGTCACCGGATGAAGGCGGCGCGGGTTGAAGTTGGAGCTGATGTATTTGAAGTTGACCGGCGCCCGCAGGAAGCTCTTGCGCATCGCCTTGCCTTCCGGGGTGTAGTAGTTGCCGTCTCTATTGAGCACGGCGCGATAGATAGCGCCGTCGTTGACGAACTCGGCGGCCAGAATATCGCCGGAGGCGACCCGTTCGTCGTCGCGGAACTTGTCTTCGTAGACCACCCGGAAGCTGTCTCCCGGCTGCAGATCCTGGGCGAAGTCGATGTCCCAGCCGAAGATGGCGGCCAAGTCCATGATCTGATCTTCGGTCATCCCCGCCTCCACAGCGGCGCCCCAGAAGCTGGAGCGGATCTCCCCCTTGCTCACCTGTTCGCGGGTGTCGAGGGCAATCTTGAGGTTGCGGGCGAGAAACGTATCAGCCTTGCGACTGACCTTGAGCGCCTGCTCCAGACTGTGGGGGTAATAGAGGCTCTGAAGATCGCCGTGTTCGGTCAGTTTGAAGGTGAGCTCCTGCCCCGGCTGCAGCATCCGCAGGGGATCGCTGCCGTCGAGCTGGTCGATCAGGTGCAGATCCGTGGTGCTCAGGCCAATGCGCTGGAAGATCACCCCCATGTTGTCGCCACGGCGCACCTTCACCTGTTTGGTGATGTAGTGCTGCTTGGGCGGGGTGGTCGTTTGTGCCAACAGGTCAGCGTCATCCGGTTGCGACTCGGCGGCAAGCTCCCCGCTGTTGTCATCAACCCGTGTTGCAACCGCCCGTTCGCTTGGCCAGGCAGCCAGCATCATCACCATGATGCTTAAAATCAGCACCATTTTACGGTGCCAGGTGGGAAGAGCGTTGAAGGCGTTCCAAATGATCATGAGAGGCTGACGAAATCGGGCAGAATGGACGGATTTTACAGCCTTTCCAATTGGCCCGCCATTCCAGTAATATGTTTGGCCCTGTGGAATCGTGATTGGAGAGTCAAAAAATGTCCCAGCTCGAGGTGGCGCTAGCCGAGATCAAGCGCGGAGCGGAAGAAATTCTGGTTGAAGAAGAACTTGTTGCCAAGTTGAAGGAAGGGCGCCCGCTGCGCATCAAGTTGGGCATGGACCCGACCGCCCCCGACATTCACCTGGGTCATACCGTGATCCTCAACAAGCTGAAGACCTTCCAGGATCTGGGTCACGAGATCATCCTGCTGATCGGCGATTTCACTGCCATGGTGGGTGATCCCTCCGGCAAGAACAGCACCCGTCCGCCGCTCTCCGAAGAGGCCATCAAGCACAACGCCCTCACCTATGCGGAGCAGGCGTTCAAGATCCTCGATCCCGCCAAGACCCGCATCGAGTACAACTCGACCTGGCTGGGCGAGCTGGGGGCGACCGGCATGATCAAGCTGGCGGCCAAGCAGACCGTGGCCCGCATGATGGAGCGCGACGACTTTAAAAAGCGCTACACCGGCGGCCAATCCATCGCGATTCACGAATTCCTCTATCCGCTGCTGCAAGGCTATGACTCGGTTGCGCTGAAGGCGGACGTTGAGCTGGGCGGTACCGATCAGAAGTTCAACCTGCTGATGGGCCGCGAGCTGCAAAAAGATGCCGGCATGGCCGCCCAGTGCGTGCTGATGATGCCGCTGCTGGTGGGTCTGGATGGCGTCAAGAAGATGTCCAAGTCCGCTGCCAACTACATTGGCGTACACGATGCCCCGGGCGAGATGTTCGGCAAGATCATGTCCATCACCGACGTGCTGATGTGGAACTACTACGAGCTGCTCTCCTTCCGCCCGCTGGCTGAAATCGAAGAGTTCAAGGCAGGCATCGCCGCTGGCACCCTCAACCCTCGCGACGTGAAGATCTGGCTGGCCAAAGAGATCATCACCCGCTACCACGACGCAGCGGCAGCCGAAGCGGCCCACGAAGATTTCACCCAGCGCTTCTCCAAGAACGCCATGCCGGACGAAATGCCGGAAGTCGAGCTGGCGCTGGAAGGGGAAGGGCTGGCTATTGCCAACTTGCTCAAGGATGCCGATCTGGTGGCCACCACCTCCGAAGCACTGCGGATGATCAAGCAGGGCGCGGTCAAGGTTGACGGCGAGAAGCTGGAAGATGGCAAGGCACTGGTTGGTGCCGGTACTGCCGTCTATCAGGTTGGCAAACGCAAGTTTGCCCGGATTACTGTCAAATAAGCAGTACCGTCAAGTAAACAGTACCGCCAGGCAAGTCGGCCATCAGGCCGGTTAAAGCTTGTTTAACAGGGCCTCCTTCGGGAGGCCTTGTTGTATCTGGGCGACACGGATCTGGGAGATAAAGTGCCGGAGGACGGCGCTGCCGGGATGCGGCCGTGTCGCCAGACTGATGCTGGTCATCATGCCGTTGCCTGCAATGGGGTGATAACTGACCCCGAGCGGGCGCAGCGCCGCCACCGAGCGTGGCACCAGAGTCACCCCAAAGCCCGCCTGCACCATGCCGACGGTGGAGATCACCAGCGGGCATTCGGGCCCCAGTATCGGCTCGAATCCGGCCTCCCGGCAGAGGGCCACGATGCCGTCATAGAGCCCGGGCCCGATGGCATGGGGGAACAGAATGAAACTCTCGTCCTTCAGGCTGGCCAGTGGCAAGGGGCCCGGTCTGGCCTTGGGATGGCTGGTCGGCAGCGCAATCAGCAGCGGCTCCTGATCGATAAGGTGATGGGTAAACCCCTCGCTGCCACGGCAGGGCAGCCGCAAGATGGCGGCATCCAGTCGATCGTTGCGCAGCGCCTCCACCAGCGCTGGCATGGTGTCCTCCTGCGGACTGAGGGCCACCTCGGGGTAGCGCTCCCGATAGTCGTGCAGCAGGGTCAGTACCGCGGGGTGGAGCACGGTTGAACCGGCAAAGCCGATCCGCAGCGCCCCCTGCTCGCCCCGGGCAATCCGCTTTACCTTCTGTTTCGCCCCATCGGCCAGCGCCAGGATCTGCGCCGCATCCCGATAGAGGCTCTCACCCGCCTCGGTCAGCTCGATACTGCGGGTCAAACGGCGCAGCAGCGGGGTGCCGAGGGTCTCCTCCAGCTTGCGGATCTGCTGGCTCAGCGGCGGTTGGGCCATGTTGAGTGATTCGGCGGCGCGGGTGAAATTCTGCTTTTCAACAACGGCCATGAAGTAGCGGAGCGTACGAAGTTCCATATCGATTGAGTCTCAAAGTCATGGGGTCAGCGTATTGGTGTTGAAATGTGAACCAAGTCACCATTGGATCCGAACGCTAACAGGATTCACGGTGGAGGTGAAACCCGAATGGAACATATTGCAACATCTGACAGTGCCGGGTGCAGCTGTGCCCTCGAAGTGAGCCAGCAGTTTTCCCGCTGGCGCAGGCAGCATGACGGTGGCGAGATCTACCAGAGTTCCCTGATGAGCGCCCTGCTGGCGGGGGTCTACGAAGGGGAGACCACCATGAGCGAGCTATTGCGCCACGGTGACTTTGGCCTTGGCACCTTCAACCACCTCGATGGCGAGCTGATCGCCTTCGAGCGCCAGATCCACCAGCTGCGCTCCGATGGCTCGGCCCGTCCCGCCCGCGCCGATCAGAAGACCCCCTTCGCGGTGATGACCCATTTTCGCCCCTGTCTGGAGCGCCGCTTCGACCATCCCCTGAGCCGCGACGAGATCCACCAGTGGGTGGATCGGCTGGTGGGCTCCGACAACGTCTTTGTCGCCCTGCGCCTCGACGGCCAGTTTGAAACAGCCAAGGTACGCACCGTGCCGCGTCAGGAGCCCCCCTATCGCCCGATGCTGGAAGCCATCGAACAGCAACCGCTGTTCCGCTTTGCCGCGGTGGCGGGCACCCTGGTGGGCTTTCGCTGCCCGCCGTTCGTGCAGGGGGTCAATGTGGCGGGATTTCACGAGCACATGATCACCGCTGATCGCCAGGGGGGCGGCCATCTGCTCGACTACACCATGGCCCACGGCACCCTGCGACTCTCGGTGGTGCGTCACCTCAATCTGGCCCTGCCAGCGGATCCGGCTTTTCGTCAGGCCGATCTCAATCCGGCCGATCTCGATCGCGCCATTCAGGCCGCCGAAGGCTGATACACAAGGAGCAATATCATGGAAAACAGACAGTGGAAGTGTGGTGCCGAGCTGGTGGTGCGCCATCTGGAGGCGCAAGGGGTCAAGCAGGTGTTCGGGATCCCGGGTGCCAAGATTGACCGGGTGTTCGATGCGCTGGTGGACTCCCCCATCAAGACCATAGTGGTCCGCCACGAGGCGAACGCCGCCTTTATGGCCGCTGCCGTGGGGCGCCTCACCGGCAAGGCGGGGGTGGTGCTGGTCACCTCGGGCCCCGGTTGCTCGAACCTGATCACCGGGCTGGCGACCGCCACCTCGGAAGGGGACCCCATGGTGGCGCTGGGCGGTGCGGTGCGCCGCGCCGACGGCCTCAAGCTCACTCACCAGAGCATGGATACGGTCAACCTCTGCCGTCCGGTCACCAAGTTCAGCGCCCAGGTCAACAGCGGGGCGGCAATCTCGGAAGTGATGGCCAACGCCTTTCGCGCCGCCGAGCTGGGACGGCCGGGGGCGGCGTTCGTCAGCTTGCCGATGGACATCATCAACAAGCCGGTGCAGGGAAGTGTGCTGGTGCCCCATGAGGTGCCGGAGCCGGGCTGTGCCGATGAACAGAATATGGAGCAGGCATTGACCCTGCTGCGCAACGCCCAGAATCCGGTGGTGCTGCTCGGCCTGATGGCGAGCCGGCCTTCGACCGCCGAGGCGGTGCGCGCCTTCCTCGACAAGGCGCGGCTGCCGGTGACCGGTACCTATCAGGCCGCCGGGGTGGTGGACAGCTGCCACTTCGATGACTTTGCCGGGCGGGTGGGGCTCTTTAACAACCAGCCGGGGGATCAGCTGCTGGCGGGGGCCGATCTGGTGATATGCATCGGCTACAGCCCCATCGAGTACGACCCCGAGCTGTGGAATGGCGACCGGGAGCGGCGCATCCTCCATATCGACGTGCTGCCTGCCGATATCGACAGCAGCTACTGCCCGACCGCCGAGCTGGTGGGGTCGATCCGCGCCAACCTGTTGCAGCTGACCCGCATCATGGGCAATCCGAAAATCCGTCCCCCCGAGGTGGATCGGCTGCTGCAAGGGGTTCGCCAGCAGCGGTTGCGACTGGCGATGCGGGCCGACGATCTGCACGGCAATCCGGTTCACCCCTTGCGCATCGTGCGCGAGCTGCAGGATCTGGTGCGCGATGACATGACCCTCTGCGTCGACATGGGCAGCTTCCATATCTGGATTGCCCGCTACCTCTACAGTTTCCGCGCCCGTCAGGTGCTTATCTCCAACGGTCAGCAGACCATGGGAGTGGCGCTGCCGTGGGCCATCGGTGCGGCGCTGGTGCGGCCGGGGGAGAAGGTGATCTCGGTATCGGGGGATGGCAGCTTTATGCAGTCGAGCATGGAGCTGGAGACGGCGGTGCGGCTCAAGAGCAATATCGTCCACATCATCTGGGTCGATAACGGCTACAACATGGTAGCGATGCAGGAGCAGCAGAAGTATTGCCGCACCTCCGGCGTCTCCTTTGGCCCTATCGATTTCAAACGCTATGCCGAATCGTTCGGGGCGGCCGGTTTCGCGGTGCGCTCGGCTGACGAGCTGCGCGCCACCCTGCGGGCTGCGCTGGCGGTGGAAGGGCCAGCGGTGGTGGCGATCCCGGTGGATTATTCCGACAACCCTGGGCTGATGGCCCAGCTCAGGCCAGAAGTATTGGCATCAGTGCTGGCCTGAGTAGATAAGCGCAGGCAGACAGGTCGGCCCACATAGCAAAAACCGGCATCAGGGATGCCGGTTTTTTATTGCTACGCGGGATTGGCGGCCTTAACGGGCCAGCTGGACGGCGGCGCGCGCACGGGCCGGTTGCGGGTGGCGCCTGGCTTTTGGCGCGCAGGCCACTTTCAGGCGCAGCCACTCGCGCCACAGCAGCCAGCAGAGCGGCAGGGTCAGCAGCAGCACGGTGGCGGGCTGGGCCATCAACACCCCATCACGGCCCCACAGTTGCGGCAGCAGGAAAATAAGCGGCAGCAGCAGCAGGGTTTTAGCGAGGGAGATGACCAGCGCTTGCCGAGTACGGGCCATGGATTGCAGCAGCACTATGCCAAATACGATGACCCCCTCCAGTGGAATGGCGCCGAGGTTAAGGGTCAGGCTGCTGATGGCGGCGGCCAGCAGTTCGGGATCGTTATTGCCGGTATAGAGCATGGCGACCTGTCTTGGCAGCAGTTGGATGGTGAGCCACACCAGCATGCCGTAGATAAAGGTGATCTTGAGCCCCATCTCCATCAGGAATTTGAGGTCGCGGTGGCGCTTGGCCCCTGCCGCCTTGCTGATCAGCGGTTGAATGCCGAAGGCCAGCCCTTGCAGGATGACGATAAAGACCGCTTCGGTGTAACCGGCCACGGTAAAGCCCGCCAGATCCTTCACATTGCCGTACACCATCAGCTGGCTGTTGTGCAGCATCAGCAACAGGCCGAGGTTGAACTGGGCGATCAGGCTTGGCAGCCCGGTAAAGAGCAGGTTCGGCATGGCCGGGAGGTTGGGCACCAGATCCCGCCATGCGAGTTGCAGCCGTGCCCAGGGGGTAAAGAAGTAGCCAAGGCCGATCAGGCTAACGATACCTTCTGCCATCAGGGTGGCCTGGGCGGTGCCGATCAATCCCAGCCCCAGCCGACCCACCATGATGTAGTTGAGGATGATGTTGAGCACGGCGCCGCTGCTCACCAGCACCATCGCCAGCTTCGGGCGGCCATCGTTGCGCAGCAGATAGGGCACCGCCAGATTGCTGGCCAGCAGCAGGGTACCGCCGCCAATCCAGGTGAGGTAGTCGCTCGCCTGTTTCCAGGTGTCGGTGCCCTGCTCGATCCCCAGTCCCAGCAAGATATCGGTGTGGGTGTAATAGAGCAGCGCGGGTGCAAGCACCCCGAGTCCTGCCAGCAGCCAGAGGGCATTGACCAGCGCCTGACGGGCCAGCTTGTCGTTTTTCGCCCCTTGCTGGAAGGAGATGGCGGTAGCCGCCCCCATGCTGATCATGGCGGCCAGACCGATCAGCACCATGATGACCGGATAGACCAGATTGATCCCGGCGAGGCCAGCGGCACCAACGTAGTGGCCGACGAAGATGCCATCGATGAGGTAGTAGGCCCCCGAGACCAGCATGGCAAGAATGGAGGGGAGGGCGTAAGCCCAGAAGCGGCGGGTCATGGCCCGTTGCCGCAGTGTTAAATAGGCAGACATATCTGTTCTCTTGGGGAGCTCAATTATCGAACAGCTAGTCTAGATTAATACTTATTTGGTGATAATCATGGTTTCACTTGATGAATTGCTGAGTATTACTCACTAATCCGGGGTTTTGGTAGTGAGCCTTGAGCATGTCGATCAGGATGCGCAGGCCGCTGCCCAGCTGGTGCCGACTGGGATAGAAGAGGTAGAAACCGGCAAAGATGGGGCACCAGGGCTCCAGCACGGTGAGCAGTTTCCCCTCTGCCACCTTTTGGCTCACCTCCTCTTCCAGACAGTAGGCCAGCCCAAGCCCCGCCTCGGCGGCACCCAGATAGAGGGCCGGGGTGCTGGTGGTGAGTGGCCCGGTCACCTCGATCTCCAGCATGTTGCCATCGGCGGCAAAGGCCCAGCGATAGTGATGGTGCGGGGTGAGGCGATAGCCGATGCAGGCGTGGCGACTCAGCTCGCTCGGGTGCTGCGGTGCGCCATGTTCCGCCAGATAGGCGGGGGAGCCCACCACCAGATAGCGCTGGGGCGAGCCGAGGGGGATGCCGATCATCTCTTTGGGCAGCAGATCGCCATAAAAGAGCGCCGCATCATACCCATCTTCAATCAGCCGGGGCATCAGCTCCTGCTCCACCACCTCCACCTGCATTCTGGGATAGCGGCGCAGATAGTCGATAAGCACCGGTGCCAGCAGGCTGTCGATGGCACCGCGCGGGGCGCAGAGCTTGATCCGGCCCACCGGCTCGTCGCTGTTGCGAGCCAGCTCGCTGAGCGCCTCTTCCAGAGTGTTAAGGGTTGGCAACAACTGCTTGAGCAGCCGCTGGCCCGCGTCGGTCGGCACCACGGCGCGGGTGCTGCGGTTGAGTAGACGGACACCTAATCTGGCCTCCAGTCCCTTCAGGCTGTGGCTAATGGCGGAGGCGGAGACCCCGAGTTCGAGGGCGGCCTTGCTGAAGCTGCGGTGGCGGGCGACGGCGGCGAATACCGCCAGTTCGGCGAGATCGGTACGGGTAATGGTCATCATCAATCAACAAAAAGGCGTGAGCCACAAGGGTACGCCAAGGCTGTGCTGCACACAATCCGCGCGCAATGAGTGGTTTGTTGCAAAAATGTAGCCGCTCGCAGGCCATTGATTCCAGTGAAACTAAGTTGAATTGTTAAAAAAAACTCACAACAAGGCATTCGCAATGTGATCTTGGTCGTCCGAAAGGCGACACGAATCAAACTTTGGTTGATTAATTCAAAAAAACGCTGTGATTAATAGGGGTATTTAATTAGAGTCAACCCATCAAGAGTGGTGCACGTTAAGCAGTTGTTAAGCGAGACGGGCACTGACCCTCAGGGTCAAAATTTCGCACTGTTGTTTGTTGCGGTCTTGTTGTCACAAGGAGTGATGGCCAGGTTGCCGGGGTGCGAGAGGTTAATGAGAGGGATGAACAGCAGGCGTTCCAGGGAGATGGAACCGGGCCGAGAGCCCGAACAAACAAGAATCCCATTTTTCCTAGATGACAGGAACAACGTATGTCTGACATGAATATTGCAGCTGATGGTCGTTTAGCCAGCAACACTTCCCGCGGCATCAACAAGGCCGATGTGGTCTGGATGCTGGGTCTGTACGGTACCGCGATCGGTGCCGGTGTGCTCTTCCTGCCAATCAACGCCGGTGTAGGTGGTCTGTGGCCGCTGGTTGCCATGTTGATCCTGGCCCTGCCGCTGACTTTCTTCGCTCACCGTGGTCTGGCCCGCTTCGTGCTGTCCGGCTCTACCCGTGATGGCGACATCACTGAAGTAGTAGAAGAGCACTTCGGCAAGACCGCAGGCAAGTTCATCACCCTGCTCTACTTCTTTGCCATCTACCCGATCGTACTGATGTATTCGGTTGCTATCACCAACACCGTCGAGAGCGTGATTGTTCACCAGCTGGGCATGTCTGCACCTCCCCGTGCCGTCCTGTCACTGGCGCTGATCCTCGGTCTGATGGCGGTTGTTCGTCTGGGCGGCCAGGTTATCGTCAAAGCGATGAGCGTGCTGGTATTCCCGTTCGTGATCACCCTGATGGGCCTGGCGTTCTACCTGATCCCGCACTGGAACGGTACCATCATCACTGAAGCTCCAGCGCTGGCTGACGCCTTCAACGGTGACTTCCTCAAGACCCTGTGGCTGGCTATCCCGGTAATGGTGTTCTCCTTCAACCACTCCCCGATCATCTCCTCCTTCGCGGTGGACAACAAAGGTCGTTACGGTGAAGGTGCCGAGAAGAAGTGCAGCAACATCCTGCTGGGCGCCCACGTCATGATGGTCATGACCGTTATGTTCTTCGTATTCAGCTGCGTACTGAGCCTCTCCCCGGCTGACCTGGCTGCTGCCAAAGAACAGAACATCTCCATCCTGTCCTACCTGGCCAACCACTTCGACAACCCGGTTATCGCCACTGTGGCTCCGTTGATTGCCATGGTTGCCATCAGCAAATCCTTCCTGGGTCACTACCTGGGTGCGCAAGAAGGCATGAACGGCCTGATGGCCAAGGCGCTGCGCGAGAAGGGCAAGAATGTTGACATCAAGCAGCTGAACAAAGTGACTGCGGTGTTCATGATTCTGACCACCTGGGCTATCGCCACCATCAACCCGAGCATCCTCGGCATGATTGAAGACCTGGGCGGCCCGATCATCGCAATGCTGCTGTTCCTGATGCCGATGTACGCCATCACCAAGGTTCCGGCCATGCGCAAATACGCTGGCAACATCAGCAACGGCTTTGTGACCCTGATTGGCCTGATCGCCATGTCCGGTATCATCTACAAGCTGATTGCCTGATAACTCCGGTTACCGAGTTGAATGAAGAAGCCGCCTCGCAAGAGGCGGCTTTTTTTATGGCCGGGATTCAGGGCTGGGCGTTGTCGATGTTCTCCGACTGCCAGAGGGCATAGCCCTTGCCGGAGGCCGTAGTGGGCAGATCAATTTGCATCAGGTCGTTGCCGATGACGAACGGCCCCGTGTAGCGGGCACGCAGATCCTGCGCCAAATCTTTCACCGAGATCTGGCCGTTGAGGCCGATATGGCTGAACACCGTCAGCGCCGGTTTGGCTTCGTTCATCACTCTTGCCGCCTGCTCGGGGGAGGCGAGGTGACCGGCGATCGCTTTGTAACCGGGGTTGGCCTTCATCCGGGCGGCAGAGGTCATGGAGACGCAGTGCACCAGCAGATCGGCCCCTTTGGCCTGCTTCACCACCTCCGGGCTGTAGCGGGTATCGCCGGAGAGCACCACGCTGTGGCCGTGGTAGTCGATGCGATAGCCGAGCGACGGCTTGATGTTGACCCCGTGATCGTTGTCAAAGGCGGTTACCTTGACTCCGTCCTGGTCGTAGACCACCCCGGCGGTGACCTCGTGGCTGTTGATCTCCACCCCGTCCAGCGGCGTTCCCTCATCCTTGACCCGGGTGGCGATGTCGGTGGCGTAGGCCTGTTGCAAGCCACGGGCGAGGGCTGTGGTGCCCTTGGGGCCGTAAAGTGCCATCGGCGCGTGGCGTTGGCCATAGGCCGGTTGTAGCCAGCCGGTCAGCCAGAGATCCGCCAGCCCGTTGGTGTGGTCTGAGTGAAAGTGGGTGAGGAAGAAGGCGTTGACCCGGCCGATGGGGATATGCAGCTGCCACAGGCGAGTGGTGGAGTTGCGGCCAAAATCGAACACCAGCTTCTGGTTGCCCGCCTCGACCAGGGTGCTGTAACCGCCGCGACTGATCTGGGGCACCGGGGTGCCGGTGCCGAGCAGGCTGACCCGGAAGATATCGGGCTGGGCCTGGGTTGCGGTTAGGGGGGCGGCGACGGGGGCATTCTGTTGTGTATTGATAAAGCGGCTCTCGGCAGCCTGGCTGGTGCCGGTGGCAAGCAGACCGACCAGTAGTGCGGCCAGATAGGTACTTTTCATGGGGATTTATCCTGTGGGGAGAGGTACTGCATCACTCTATTGGTAACTAAAGGATGGATAAATTGGCTAAAATCCATTTCTTACTAAACTGGTAGTTGTGAATCAGGGGCCCGACAGTGGGTCGCATTGCCCTGAAAAGCGGGCAAAGGAGGGGTTTTGGACCGATTGACCAGCATGCGCATCTTCACCCGGGTGGTGGAGCTGGGTTCATATAGCGCGGTGGCAAGTGAGCAGGGGATCAGCGCCCAGATGGTGGGCAAACATATGCTGGGGCTGGAGCAGTGGCTGGGGGGGAAGCTGTTTCACAAGACCACCCGCCAGCAGACCCTCACCGAGCTGGGTCAGCTCTTTTTGGCCCGCTGCCAGCGGGTGCTGGAGGAGCTGGCGCTGACCGAATCGCTCACTCAGAACCTGCTGGCCGAGCCCGCCGGTCGGCTGCGCATCGCCGCCCCCCTCAGCTTTGGCCACCACCGGCTGGTGCCGCTGCTGCCCGCCTTCCTTGAACGTTACCCCAAGCTGGATCTGGATCTGCAACTCACTCCCCGCTGGGTCGATCTGGTGGAGGAGGGATTCGATGCCGCAATCCGCACCCTGCGCCCGCAGGATGAGGCGCTGATTGCCCGTCCGTTGTTGACCCAGCACTACCACCTCTGCGCCGCCCCCGACTACCTAGCCCGGCACGGCGTGCCCCGCCAGCCAGCCGATCTCGCTCACCACCAGTGCCTGCACGGCAACTGGGGTGAGCACGAACGCTGGCAGTTTGTCGGCGAGGATGGTCAAAACGAAGAGGTGCGGGTGGCCTCGCGCCTGCGCATCAACCACTGGCCAGCCTTGTTAATGGCGGCACTGGCTGGCGCTGGCATCACCTTGCAGCCCGCCGAACAGGTGCAAGGCCATATCGCAGCGGGGCGTCTGCTCCCGCTGCTTGGCCACTATCAGCCCCCTGCCAAGACCCTCTACTTTATCTATCCGGCGGCGCGCCGGCAGGTGCTCAAGATCACCCTGTTGGGGGATTTTCTGGCCGAGTCCCTGCAAGCTAAGCCCGAGCCTGAATAAAAGGCTGCATATTTTCGCCACCGCGCTTAACCATCGTACTTAACAAAGGGGCGTGGCAGGCCTAACATGGCGGGATGTTTTTTTAGTCAGGACAAAAGGATATGTCTGCGTTGAAAAAGGATCTCGGGCTCTGGCAGGGGATGGGGCTGCTTGCCACCTCGCTGCTCGGTACCGGGATCTTCGTGGTGCCGGCGACCGCCGCCTCGTTGGCGGGTGGGGCGTCGCTGTGGGCCTGGCTGTTGCTGATTGCGCTGGTGCTGCCCATCGCCTTTACCTTCGCCCGCCTCGGCCGCCGTTATCCTCATGCGGGCGGTGCGCCGCACCTGATTGGCCTCGCTTTTGGCAACGGCGCCGAGCGCTTCTCTGCCTTTCTCTTTCTGGCGGTGCTGCCGGTGGGCCTGCCCGCTGCGTTGATGATCGCCGCCGGTTTCTGGCACGCCCTGTTCGAGATGGGGGAGTGGGCCCTGTGGGGTATCCAGCTGCTCACCCTGCTCGGGGTATTTCTGCTGGGGCTGCGGGGGGCGCGATCCTCCGGCAACCTGCAACTGCTGATCGCGCTCGCCATTCTGGGGCTCACCCTGCTTATCTGGTTCAAGGGGGAGGTGAGCTGGCGCGATGCAGCGCGGCCCTTGCCGAGCGCGGACGAGTGGCCTGCCATGGCCACCGCGCTGGCGGTGATGTTCTGGTGTTTCGTCGGGCTCGAGGCCTTCGCCCATATGGGGGAGGAGTTCAAGCGGCCGGAGCGGGACTACCCCATCGCCCTGCTCGGCGGAGTGCTGTTGGCGGGGCTTATCTACTGGGTGCACTCGCTGGTGGTGCTCAAATATGGTCTCTACGGCGATGAGGCGAAAAACGCCACCGCCATCCCCTCCCTGCTGGCGCTGCTGTTTGGTCCCACCGCCAAGTGGCTGGTGGCGGTGCTCGGCTACCTCTCCTGTTTTGCCAGCATCAACATCTACCTGCAGGGCTTTGCCCGGCTGATCTGGAGCATGGCGCGAGAAGGCAAGCTGCCTCCCTCGCTGGCGCAGCTCACTGCTCGCGGCGCGCCGCTGCGGGCGCTCACTCTGGTGCTCGCCATCTGCCTGCTCTGCATCACCCTGATCATCTGGCTGCGACTGCCGCTGGATGAGCTGATCCGCTACGCCAACGGCAACTTCGTGCTGGTCTACCTGCTCTGTATGGCGGCGGGCTGGCGCCTGCTCGGCGGGGTCGGCAAGGGGCTGGCGGGGGTGAGTGTGTTGCTCTGCGCCCTGGTGCTGGTGGCCCTCGCCACTCAGGTGCTCTATGCGGTGGTGCTGAGTCTTGGCTACGGCTGCTTCTCGTTGTGGCGGCGTTATCTGCGCCGCAGTCGTCAGCAGGATGCGTTCCCGGTGGCGAAGTAACGTCTCCCCGATTGCCGGAAAAATGAGAAAGCCCTGATGTTCAGGGCTTTTTTGATTCCGACATATGGGATGTTCATATGAATACTAGCTGGCACGCTATTTGCCGAAAAGTGCGGGGTCGGATCAACTCAACGGCGATTTATAGCCAAAAAAAGTGGGATCCAGCTCCCGTTTTGCTTAAAGTGCTCCTTTCCGATCCCGATGGTCGGAATGCCCGCAAGGATGCCCTTCTGACGTAAACAGGATGGCCTGGCCAGACAGACTCACAGCGATATTCACTGTTCCGGTTCCCTTTTCTGCCGCTTCCCTGCTGGCAGCGCCCTGTTCCGTTCAGTCAGTCCGGGTTTTGCGTCACTCTCATCGTGCATTGTCACCATCTGCAGCGAGTGAATCATGAGCGAATCGGTTTTTGAGATCCACGACTGGACCCTGAGCGTTGACGACAACATGCTGTGTCGCCCCGACCGCGAGGTCTACCTCGAACCCAGACTGGTCAATCTGTTGCGGTTTCTGGCCCACAATGCCGGTACCGTGTTTGGCCGCGATGCCCTGATCAACGAGGTGTGGGATGGCGCCGAGGTGACCGATCAGGTGGTGACCCAGTCCATCTTCGAACTGCGCAAGATCCTCAAAGATGGTCGCACCGATGCGACCGACTATATCGTCACCGTGCCCAAGCGCGGCTACAAGCTGGTGGCGCCGGTGCGGCCGCAGCAGGTGGTTGCTGTGGTGATGGCGGATGAGCAGCCCGCGCCTGCGGTCAATACCGCTATCTCCGACAACCCGACTCTCTCTGACCTGAGCCCGCCCGCGGCTGATCAGGATGATGATGCACTGCCCAATGTCGCCCCTTTTCCCGCCGGGCCCCTGACCCGCGCCATCTCCACCCATGCCAAGGATGCTCGCAGCCGTTGGAAGATGGTGAGTTTCGATATCTTCGTTGCCATCGTGTTGATCGCCATTGTCAGCATGCTCAGCTACCAGCACACCAGTCCCCAGGTGCACGCCATGCTGGATCCCAATCTGCTGGTGTTCCGTTTCCACTCCGGCATGGATGACAACAACGAGAACGTGCGTCTGGCCGATGGCATCACCCGCGCTCTGATGGGGGAGGTGGCGGTGGCCACGCCGCTGCGGGTGCAGTATGGCGCCACCAACCTGATGGGGGGCATCATGCCCGGCAAGGAGCTGAGCGTGCGGGTCACCCGCCAGCCCCGGGGCACCTATCTCGATCTGGAGTACCGCAATATCAACACCAACCGGGTGCTGTTCAGCCATCAATACCAGCTCAGCCGCCACAATGTGCACGGGGTGTTGCAGGCGAGCAGTCAGGATCTGCTGCGCGCCCTCGACCAGCCGGATGCCGAGCCGGGGATGGGTTGGCCCACCGACGATGCCTCGCTGATGGCACTGATGGAGGCCCACTACTACACCAACAGCCGGGATCCGGTGGCCCTCAAGCGGGGCATCGATCTGCTGGAGCAGGCGCTGATTGCCCATCCTGATCAGCCGCTGCTGCTGGCGGAGCGCTATCTGGCTGGCGAGGCGCTGGCGACCCTGGCGGGCAAATCCGAGAGCGAGCGGCTGCAGGGGATCGGCACCCATCTTGCCAGCGTGGTGCAAAACAGCGGCGCCCTGCCTGCCAGGGTGTGGGAGGCTTTGACCCTGCAGGCGATCCTCAACAGCCAGCAACAGCAGGCCGACTATCTGCTGGAGCAGGCGGCGAGTCGTGGCCGCTCGGTGCTCTACTACATACTGCAGGGCAAGCTGGCGGAGCTGGGCGGTCGCCCCGAGGCGGCGGGGGATGCCTACAGTCAGGCCTTCCTGATGGAGGCGACCGAGCAGACCTATCTGCTCTGCCAGCAGCTCGGTTTCTACAGCAATATGGAGAGCCTCACTCCGGCCCTGTTCAATGCGCTGGGCCAGAGCAAGGTGAAGCTCTTCTAACACTGCGGCTCTTGTTTTCCCTCGGCCAGCCCCGTTGCTGGCTCCATCCACAGGCTGCCTTCTGGCGGCCTGTGTTGTTTCTGCCTGTATCAATCCTGCTGCCTGCCATTGGGATGGCCGTTTTGGTGCTGCCCGATTTATCTCCTGCTATTCCACCACTATCCCCATTTGCCTTATCGCGGCATTTGCTGCATTCGCGCTTGACCGGCTTTGTGCCACGCGACTGCCCGTGCCGTCATCCCATAGTTGGCGGCGGGATAAGATGTCCGTCACTGCTCACTGCTCACTGCTTACCAGTTATCGCCACTTAGCTTTGCCTCTTCATCTGGATGGCGATGAGACGAGCGGAGGGTCAAACAGGAGGTGAGCGGCCACTCAGGGCAATGGCCCGCAGGGCGTTCGGATGGCTACAAGGGGAGTGGGCGCAATGGGAGCCTCGTTATCCCGGGTTTATCTGGCCAAAAATATCAAGGCGGCGAGATAAAGGGGTTATCAAGGGGCAAAAACGGGTTGGCCGGATATCAAGGTTTTATCAAGGTGGCGGCGCGCCTTGATTTCAAGCTACTGTTTTTAAATGGTTTTTATAGAAAGCGATGAGGCGATGAAAAAAGTTGCCTCATATTTTTATCCGTTAGCTGGTCTTTATGTTTTACGGGGATGAGAGGCCTAGTCTGTGCCCATTCGTTGGCGGGGCGTTCCGCCAAATGTGTATGTGACGACCCGACCTTTTATAGAACCGGAGATCTTATGTCCCTCGATACGAGCAAGAAGATTGGCCTTATCGCCTGTACAGGTGTGGTGGCCGGCAACATGATGGGGAGTGGCATCGCGCTGCTGCCTTCGGCACTGGCCACCATCGGCTCCATCTCTGTCTTTAGCTGGGCAATCTGTCTGGTAGGCGCCATGGGCCTCGCTTTCGTCTTCGCCCGCCTTGCTACCAAGAACCCGCAAGAGGGTGGCCCCATTGCTTACGCTGGCGAGATCTCTCCGGTGTTCGGTTTCCAGACCGGTGTGCTCTATTACCACGCCAACTGGATCGGTAACCTGGCCATCGCCATTACCGGCGTCTCCTACCTCTCGGTGTTCTTCCCCATTCTCAACAGCCCGATCCCTGCCGCCGCAGCCACCATCGCTGCCGTATGGATCTTCACCTTCGTCAACCTGCTTGGCGGTAGTTGGGTGAGCCGACTCTGTACTCTGGGTCTGGTGCTGATCCTGCTGCCAGTTGTCGGTACTGCGGTGATGGGTTGGGGCCATTTTGATACCAGCGTCTACAGCCAGAACTGGAACACTACCAGCGGCAGTGACCTGCATGCGGTCATCAGCGCCGTGCTGATCTGCCTCTGGTCTTTCGTGGGTGTCGAGTCTGCCGCCGTCTCCTCCGGCATGGTGAAGAACCCCAAGCGCACCGTACCGCTCGCCACCATGCTGGGTACCGGTATCGCGGGTGTTATCTACATCCTCTCTACCCAAGTGATCAGCGGCATGTTCCCGGCCGGTGAAGTGGCTGCCTCCGGCGCCCCGTTTGCCATGGCCTCTTCCGCCATCTTCGGTAGCTGGTCTGCGCCGTTTGTCTCTGCCTTCACCGCGCTGGCCTGCTTCACCTCGCTGGGCTCCTGGATGATGCTGGTGGGCGAGGCGGGCAAGCGTGCCGCCAACGATGGCAACTTCCCGAAAATCTACGGCGAACTGGACAAGAACGGCGTCGCCAAGAAGGGTCTGATCCTCGGCTCCCTGAAGATGACTGCCCTGATGATCGGCCTGACCGCCTTCACCTCCCAGTCCGCTCACGCTGCAGATCTCTTCAACGTGCTGACCACAGATGCGGTGCTGCTGACCATGCTGCCCTACTTCTACTCCAGCATTAACCTCATTCGCTTCGAGGGCATGACCTCCCGCAGTATCGGCACCATGATCTTCTCCGGCGTTGCCTGTGTCTTCTGTCTGGTGGCCCTGATGGGCGCCCAGGGTTCCAACCTCACTGCCACCTTCGTGGTGTCGCTCATCATCCTGATGTTCTACGCCAAAAAACAGGGGCTGCGTCAGCACGACGCCCTGCTCAAAGAGCAAGCCAGCCACTAATTCCATTTTCCTTTTCCGAGCGCTCTTCACTCACCATCCCTGATGGAGAGCGCCCCTCTACGTGTGGAGCATCAAGATGAATATCATTGCCATCCTCAACCACCTGGGCGTGTTCTTTAAAGAAGAACCCATTCGCCAGCTGCAAGCCTCCCTCGAACGCAAGGGTTTCGAGGTTGTTTATCCGGTCGATGTGGCCGATCTGCTGAAACTGATCGAGAAGAACCCCCGCGTCTGCGGCGCCATCTTCGACTGGGACAAATACTCCCTGGGCCTGTGCAAGGAGATCCACGATCGCAACGAGAAGCTGCCGATCTTCGCCTTTGCCAACGACCAGTCCACTCTGGATATTCACCTGACCGACCTGCGTCTGAACGTGCACTTCTTCGAGTACCGTCTCGGCATGGCCGACGACATCGCCCTCAAGATGGGTCAGGCCACTCAGGAGTATCAGGACGCCATCCTGCCGCCGTTCACCAAGGCGCTGTTCAAGTACGTGGAAGAGGGTAAATACACCTTCTGTACCCCGGGTCACATGGGCGGTACCGCCTTCCAGATGAGCCCGGCCGGCAGTATCTTCTATGACTTCTACGGCCCGAACGCGTTCAAGGCTGACGTCTCCATCTCCATGCCGGAGCTGGGCTCCCTGCTGGATCACTCAGGTCCGCACAAGGAAGCCGAAGAGTACATCGCCCGTACCTTCAACGCTGATCGCTCCTATATCGTCACCAACGGCACCTCCACCGCCAACAAGATCGTCGGCATGTTCTCCGCCCCGGCAGGCAGCACTGTGCTGGTTGACCGCAACTGCCACAAGTCGCTCACTCACCTGATGATGATGAACGACGTGACCCCGATCTACTTCCGTCCGACCCGCAACGCCTACGGCATTCTGGGCGGTATCCCGCAGAGCGAATTCAGCCGCGAGACCATAGCGGCCAAGGTCGCCGCCACCCCGGGTGCCCAGGCACCGCGTTACGCGGTGATCACCAACTCTACCTATGATGGCCTGCTCTACAACACCGGCTTCATCAAGCAGAGTCTGGATACCCCGTACATTCACTTCGACAGTGCCTGGGTGCCTTACACCAACTTCAGCCCGATCTATGAGGGCAAGTGCGGCATGAGCGGCGAAGCCATGCCGGGCAAGGTGTTCTACGAAACCCAGTCCACCCACAAGCTGCTGGCAGCCTTCTCCCAGGCCTCGATGATCCACATCAAGGGTGACGTGGAGGAAGAGACCTTCAACGAAGCCTTCATGATGCACACCTCCACCTCGCCGCAGTACGGCATAGTGGCCTCTACCGAAATCTCCGCCGCCATGATGCGGGGCAACACCGGCAAGCGTCTGATCAAGGACTCCATCGATCGCGCCGTCTCCTTCCGCAAAGAGATCAAGCGTCTGCGTGATCAGAGCGAAGGCTGGTTCTTCGACGTATGGCAGCCGGACAACATCGACACCGTCGAGTGCTGGAAGCTGGATCCGAAAGATGACTGGCACGGTTTCAACGGCATCGACGATGACCACATGTACCTCGACCCCATCAAGGTCACCCTGCTGACTCCGGGTATGGGTCGTGATGGCAAGCTGCTGGAGAAGGGGATCCCTGCCTCACTGGTCTCCAAGTTCCTGGACGAGCGGGGCATAGTGGTGGAGAAGACCGGTCCTTACAACATGCTGTTCCTGTTCTCTATCGGTATCGATCAGTCCAAGGCGATGCAGCTGCTGCGTGCCCTGACCGAGTTCAAGCGTGGTTATGATCTGAACCTGACCATCAAGAACATTCTGCCGAGCCTCTATCGGGAAGACCCGAGCTTCTACGAAGGGATGCGCATTCAGGCGCTGGCCCATAGCATCCACGATCTGACCTGCAAATACCGTCTGCCGGAGCTGATGTTCAAGGCATTTGACGTGCTGCCGGAGATGAAGATGACCCCGCATGCCGCATGGCAGCAAGAGCTGGCGGGCAATCTGGAAGAGGTGCCGTTGCGTGACATGGTTGACCGCATCAGCGCCAACATGATACTGCCGTACCCGCCGGGAGTACCCTTGGTACTGCCGGGCGAGATGGTGACCAAGGATTCTCTGCCGGTGCTCGAGTTCCTCGAGATGCTGTGCGAGATCGGTGCCCACTACCCGGGCTTCGAGACCGATATCCACGGCCTCTATCGTCAGGCCGATGGCAGCTACACCGTCAAGGTGCTGTGTTAATCGACGGTGACAACCATCGAAAGTGACAATCATCGAAAGTCACAACAACGGGCCGCAAGGCCCGTTTTTCCCTCCGGAATTCCTGTTCTTATTGCGTGAGTCGCCAACCATGAAGCGAGTGCTCTCCATTCAATCCCACGTAGTCTTTGGCTGTGCCGGCAACAGCGCCGCCGTTTTTCCCATGCGTCGCCTCGGGATCGAGGTGTGGCCGATGAACACGGTGCAGTTCTCCAACCACACCCAATACCGCGAAGGCTGGCAGGGGATGGTGATGCCCGGCGGCCATATCCGTCAGTTGGTAAACGGCCTGGCGGAGATCGGCGTGCTGGCCGAGTGCGATGCGATCTTGAGCGGCTACTTCGGTTCGGCCGAACAGGGGGAGGAGATCCTGGCGGCGGTGGCCAGACTCAAGGCGCTCAATCCGGCCGCCCTCTATTTTTGTGACCCCGTGATGGGTCACCCGGACAAGGGGTGCATAGTGGCACCCGGCGTCGCCGATTTTCTGAAACACCGGGCACTGGCCTGTGCCGATATGCTGGCCCCCAATCTGCTGGAGCTGGAACAGCTCACCGGCCGCGATATCCGCAATGTGCCGGAGGCCATCGAGGCGTGCCAGCAGCTGCGGGCACAAGGGGTCAAGCTGGTAATGGTCAAGCATCTGGGCAAGGCTGGATTCGCCATGGATCGCTTCGAGATGCTGCTGGTGTGCGAGGAGGGGGCTTTTCACCTCTCCCGTCCGCTCTACCCTTTTGCCCGCCATCCTATCGGGGTGGGGGATCTGCTAAGCGCCACCATGCTGGCCAATCTGCTGGCCGGTTGCACCCCGGTGGCGGCGTTCGAGCTTACCAACGCCAGCGTTGATGCAGTGCTGGCTCGCACCTGGCTGGCGGGGGCCTACGAGTTGCAACTGGTGGCGGCCCAGCACGAGATGGCGCTGCCGCAGGTCTCCATCCGGGCGACCCGTCTCTGAGCTGTTACGCCAACGGTAAAAACAACAAAGCCCTGATAATCAGGGCTTTTTACGTTTCAGATTCGGGGAGAGACTCAGTCCTGTGGGCTCTTGAGCGCCTTGATCACATCCTCTTTCGGTTCCAGCTCCTTGACCTGATTGAAGATCTCCAGCTCCCCTTGCGGAGTGACGGTGTAGGCATCGGCATCCTGATAGCTGCCGCTGCCAGCGCTCTCGATGATGACCACCAGCTCGGGCTGCTTGTCGCCATTCAAATCGACCAGTTTCAGCTCCCGGATAAAGCCGTTGCGGGCCATCACCTTGCCATCCTGAAACTCATCCAGTGGAAATTGGGCATTCTGACCCGAATAGAGCCGCACGTCATAGCTGCCGATGGAGGCGGGTTCACCGGCCCCCTGCGCTACCCGGATCACCTGCCCGGATGGGAGGGTCAGCTGCTTGCTAAATCCCTCTTCGGCTTGTGTTTGTGCTTGTGCCGCCAGCGGCAGGGCCAGCAGCCCTGCGATCATCAATGCTCTGTTCATCTTGCAACCTCTTGCTGTCTGTTGAGCGCGGGCTACCACGGGAGCCCGCCGTGATGCTGTTACCAGATCTTCACCCGCTTCTGGGGTGGCAGATAGAGCTTCTCCCCCGGCTGGATATTGAATGCCTCATAGAAGGCGGGAATGTTCGGCACCACCCCGTTGACCCGGTACTCGGGGGGCGAGTGGGGGTCGGAGCGCAGCAGCATCTGCATCAGTTCGGGGCGATACATCCCCTTCCACACCTGAGCCCAGCCGAGGAAGAAGCGTTGTTCGCCGGTAAAGCCATCCAGCACCGGCGCCTCCTTGCCATCCAGCGACAGCTCGTAGGCCTTGTGGGCGATGGTGAGACCGCCCAGATCGCCGATGTTCTCCCCCAGGGTGAACTGGCCGTTGACGAACTGGCCGTTGATGGGCTCGAAGCGGTTGTACTGGGCCACCAGACGGCTGGTTCGGAAGCGGAACTCCTTGAGATCCTGCGGTGTCCACCAGTCGCGCATCATGCCGTCACCGTCGGATTTGGCCCCCTGATCATCAAAACCGTGGCCCATCTCGTGGCCAATGACCCCGCCGATGGCGCCGTAGTTGACCGCATCATCCGCCGTCATGTCGAAGAAGGGGGGCTGCAAAATGGCCGCTGGGAAGACGATCTCGTTGTTGCTCGGGTTGTAGTAGGCGTTCACCGTTTGCGGCGACATGTGCCACTCGTCCCGGTCGACCGGCTTGCCGAGGCGCGCCAGACTATCTGCGTATTCAAAGGCTTGCGAGCGTTGCAGGTTGCCCACCAGATCATCCGGTTTGATGGTGATGGCGCTGTAATCCTTCCACTTGTCGGGGTAGCCGATCTTGGGGCGGAACTTGGCCAGCTTCTCGAGGGCCTGGGTCTTGGTCTCGGGCGACATCCAGTCGAGCTCCTTGATGCTCTGACCGTAGGCGGTGCGCAGGTTCTCCACCAGCTGCTCCATCCGCTCCTTGGCCGCTGGCGGGAAGTAGCGGGCCACATAGAGCTGGCCGACCGCTTCACCCAGATGATCGTTCAGCACCCCCAGTGCCCGCTCCCAGCTGGCGCGCTGCTTGGGCGTGCCGCTCAGGGTGGTGCCGTAGAAGGCGAAGTTGGCCCGGTCGGTCTCGCTGTCGAGATAGGGGGCGTAGTCGGTCAGCAGTTGCCACTTGAGGTAGGCCTGCCAGTCGGCGATGGGGGTCTGTGCCATCACCTGATCCAGCGCGCTCAGATAGGTCGGCTGACCGATGATGAGATCCGGCTGGGCAGCGATGCCCGCCGCGTTCAGATAGGCCTGCCAGTCGAGATGAGGGGCGAGCCGTGCAAGTTCGCTGGCGGGGCGCTTGTTGTAGTTCTTCTCCCGATCCCGCAGCGCGACGTTGTCCCACTGGATGGTGGCGAGCCGGGTTTCGAGGGCCAGAATCCGCTTGGCCTTGCCGCTCGGGTCAGACTCCCCGAGGCGGCTTAGCATGGCGGCGATATGCAGCTGGTACTTCTGGCGCATCCCCTGACTGTCGGGATCCTGCTTGAGGTAGTAGTCCCGATCCGGCAGCCCCAATCCCCCTTGATAGAGGTGGACGGCATAGCGGTCGGGGGATTTGGCATCGGCGTCGATCCAGATGCCGAACGGCGCGCCGCCGCCCATGCGGCCTGATTGGGCAAAGGCGCGGGCCAGTGCGGCCTGATCACCGATCCGGTCGATATCGGCCAGCGCCGGTGCTAGCGGGGTGAGCCCCTTGGCATCGCGACCTGCCTGATCCAGATAGCTGGCGTAGAGATCGCGGATCTGCTGGGTCGGCGTACCTGTGGCGGCATCCTGCTTGGCCAGCCCCTCGACCAGCACCCGCACATCGGCGAGGGATTTATCCCGCAGCATGTAGAAGGCGCCATCGGCGGGGCGATCATCGGGGATCTTGGCGGTGGCCAGCCACTTGCCATTGACGTAGCGGAAGAAGTCATCGCCGGGTTTGACCTGGGTATCCATATTGGCCAGCGCCAGCCCGGAGTGTTTGGGGGATTCTTGCGGTGCCTGACTGCAGCCAGCCAGTAGGGCCAGTCCAATCAGGCCGGCCAGTAAGCTTTTCTTATTGTTCATCTTGTTTGATTCCAATTCGGGTTGTTTGCTTCCCAGCCCATCCTCATTGCTCCGACATGCGGTTCGAACGCTTTGCCTGTCGGTTCGTTTGCTTGGCGGCCTGCCTGCTTGGTGCTGAGGGGGAGCGAGCCTCACTCTAGCAGCAGGGGGGCAGCTTGATAAGCCTGACTCTGCTAAGATTCGGCCGGTCTGTTTTGGGGAAGCCTATGATTTCTCATCTTTATTCTCGCTTTAGTCTGACTATGCCTAAGCCGGAAGGTTCCGCCGGTTTGCTGGTGGCCTTTAGCGGTGGTCTCGACTCTACCCTGCTGCTGGTGCTGGCGGCGCAGTATGCCCGCGAGCACGGCCTTGTGCTGCGCGCCCTGCACGTGCACCACGGCCTCAGCCCCCATGCCGATGAGTGGGTCGCTCACTGTGAAGCCGTGTGTCAGCAATTGGCGGTGGCGCTGCTGGTCGAGCGGGTGACCCTTGCCCGCGACAATGGCGAGAGTCTGGAGGCGCAGGCCCGCACCGCCCGTTACCAGCGGCTGACGGCCCGGATGCGGGCGGGGGAGTGGCTGCTCACCGCCCACCATCAGGACGATCAGCTGGAGACCCTGCTGCTGGCCCTCAAGCGCGGTGCCGGTCTGCGTGGTCTGGCGGGGATCCTGCCAAGCCAGCCCTTTGCCGGTGGCCTGTTGCTGCGCCCGCTGCTCGATGTCAGTCGCGCCGAGCTGGCTGAGGCGGCGGCCACTCTTCCCTTTGGCTGGGTGGAGGATGAGAGCAATCAGGACGTGAGCTATGACCGCAACTTTCTGCGCCAGACGCTTATCCCCCAGCTCAAGGCGCGCTGGCCCGCCATGGCCCAGACCGCGGCGCGCAGCATGGCCCTGTGCGCCGAGCAGGAGGCGCTGCTGGACGAGCTGGCCGAGAGTGACTGGCAGCTGGCGGGCGAGGGGGAGGCGCTCCATATCGGCCCGCTGCTCGACCTTTCTCCTACCCGGCGCAACAACCTGCTGCGCTACTGGATCCGCCGTCAGGGGGGCGAGATGCCATCCCGTGAGCAGCTTGCCCGGCTCTGGCAGGAAGTGGCGCTGGCGCGCGGCGATGCCAATCCCCAGCTCAACTGGGGGCGCCAGAGCTGCCGCCGTTTTCATGAGCGGCTCTATCTGGTGAGCCCTGACCTGCAACCCTGTCATCAGGTGTTGCCGCTGATTGTGGGTGAGCCGCTGACCCTGCCAGAGGGGCTGGGCGAGCTGGTGGTGCGCATGGCGGAGCGCGGCGAGGGGCAGTTGCGTGCCCCCCGGCCGGATGAGCCGCTCTCGGTGCGTTTTCAGGTGGCGCCCGGGATCCCCCTCAAACCGGTGGGGCGAAGCGGTAGTCGGCGGATGAAGAAGCTGCTGCAGGAGTATGGCGTTCCCTCGTGGCAGCGGGGGCGTATCCCCATCCTCTACTATGGCGAGCAGGTGGCGGCGGTGGTGGGGCTCTTTGTCTGCGACGGCTTTATGGCGCAGGGGGCCGGGCTGGTTTGCCGCTGGCAGGAGCGCGGTGCCGCCCCGGTTCTGCCCGAGCGGGATCTCCCCTGACTTGATATCGGTGTGAGCGGTGGTTAGCCCCAAAAAAAGAAGCTCCGGTCACATGATGCACATGTGCCGGAGCAAAGAAGAGTTCGGGATTATTCCTGATGACTGGCCTTGCCGGCTTTTTTGCGGGCGTAGAGGTGGCTGTCTGCCGCCTCGTAGAGGCTTTGTACACTGATGCCCGATTGCCAGCTGGCGGCGCCAAGGCTGCATCCGACCGAGAAGGTGCTGAGCTCCTTGTTGGTCATCAACATATGCTGCAATCGCAGCCAGACCGGGCGCCACGCCTCAGGGTCGGCCGGTTGCAGCAGCAGGGCAAACTCGTCCCCCCCGAGCCGGAAGGCTTGATCCGTACTGCGGATACACCCCTTGAGCAGCTGGGCGAAGCGGCTCAGTACCAGATCCCCCACCGGATGACCCCAGGTGTCATTGATCTGCTTGAAGCGATCGAGATCCAGCAGTACCAGCACCAGACCGTAGGGCTCGCGGCTGTGTTGCTCGATGGCACGGCCGATGGCTTCGTCAAAGTAGGATCGGTTGCCAAGGCCGGTCAGGTGATCGAGCCGTACCAGTTGATCCAGTTTTTCCAGCCGCAGGTAGAGGGGCAACAGCAGACAGAGCAGTTGATGATATTGCGTCAGTACCCGTTGCTGGCTGCCGCTGAGCGGATGCTCCAGCTCGTAGTGGAGTTGACCCAGCAGCTGGCTGTGCTGACCGCGCAGCTCGAACGGATAGTTGTGCAGGTTGAGGGTGGCCAGCGGCGGGTGCTGGATCAGCACATGGGGCTGGCCACAGTCGAGGTAAAGACCATGGATCCTGACAATTTTTGCCGCACGATCGGCAAAAGTTGTCAGCAAACCGCCAAGATCGCTCTGCCCCAACAACTGCTCCAGCAACTGGTTGCGTTCCACGCTGGGCAGCGGTGTGAGCCGCTCCATCTGGCGAACCCACTGCTCGATGCCATGACTAAAGCCATTAAGTGACGATGTATTTTCCATGGTCTTTCACCTGTGTATCTAACGACTTTCCTACTCGTCGCTTGCAATTGGCATGCCCAATATATCTTTCCTTCCGCCCACATCGGCTGACTAGACTTAAGTCGATAAAAAGGAGAGGAAAATTTGTACACAGACCTGCTGATCCTGCTGTTTACCGCCGTCTTGCTGGTGGCAACTTTCCGGCGCCTCGGGCTGCCGGTGATCCTCGCCTACCTGATTGCCGGCGTATTGCTCGGCCCTCACGGGTTGGCGGTGATCACCGGTCAGTCGATCATGCAGACCATTGCCGAGCTCGGGATCGTCTTTCTGATGTTCTCGCTGGGGCTGGAGTTCTCCCTCCCGAAATTGCTGGCGATGCGGCGACTGGTGCTGGGGGTCGGGGTGCTGCAGGTGCTGCTCACCTCGCTGCTCTTTTTCGCACTGGCCTGGTGGTGGGGACTGGGTCTGGCGCAGTCGCTGGTGGTTGCGGGGACGCTGGCGCTCTCCTCCACGGCGGTGGTGATCAAACAGCTCGGTGAGCAGAAACAGCTCCATACCCGCCGCGCCCAGTTGGGGGTGAGCGTGCTGCTGTTTCAGGATCTGGCTGTGGTGCCCCTGCTGGTGATGATCCCTATTCTGGCCCAACCGGATGTGCAGGGCAGCGCCCTTGCCGCCGAGATCGCCTGGGCCACCCTCAAGGGGTTGTTTGCCTTGCTCACCCTGCTGGCGGTGGGCAAGTGGTTGCTGCCGCTGCTGTTTCACGAGGTGGCGCGGGCCCGCTCCGACGAGCTGTTTGTGCTGAGCGCCCTGCTGGTGGCCCTGCTTGCCGCTTTCATGACTCACTCGCTCGGGCTGTCGATGGCGCTGGGGGCATTTCTGGCGGGGATGATGCTGGGGGAGTCCCACTACCGTCATCAGTTGGAGGTGGACATCAAGCCCTTTCGCGACGTGCTGATGGGGCTCTTCTTTATCACCATCGGCATGGCCATGGATTGGGAGCTGGTGGCGCGGGCATGGTGGCAGGTGCTGGTCTGCGTGGTGCTGCTGGTGCTGTGTAAATCCCTGCTGGTGCTGCTGGCCGGGCGGCTGATGGGGGAGCGCAAGCGCGACAGCATGGCCGCTGGTATCATGCTGAGTCAGGTGGGGGAGTTTGGCTTCGTGCTGCTGGCGTTGGCGCTCCACCATGGCCTGCTGGATCAGCAGCTGGTCTCCCTGCTGATCGGCATCGGCATCATCTCCATCGCCATGACCCCCTGGCTGGTGACCCAGGCTCACTCGCTGGCCCGCAGTCTCACCGATCCGGCGCTGCTGACCCGCTCCGAGGTGGCCCAGTCGGGCCTGAGCAAGAACCAGCATGTCATCATCGCCGGCTTTGGCCGGGCCGGGCAGACCTGTGCCCGCTTCCTCAAGATCGAGGAGATCCCCTTTCTGGCCCTCGACCTCGACCCCGAACGGGTGAGCGAGGCCAAACTGGCGGGGGAGCAGGTGGCCTTCGGCGATGCCAGCCGCCGCGATATTCTGCTGGCCGCTGGGCTGTTGCGGGCACGGCTGGTGATCATCACCTTCGATGACCGCAAGCGGGTGGAGGCGATGCTGGCACTGATCCGCGAATTGGCGGGGGAGCTCAAGGTGCTGGTGCGCACCCGGGATGACAGCTTTCTGGAGCAGTACAAGCAGGCGGGGGCATTTGAGGTGATCCCCGAATCTCAGGAGGGGGCCCTGATGCTGGTCTCCCACCTGCTGCTTAACTGCGATATCCCAATCGGTCGGGTGATCCGGCGGATGGAGCTGGAGCGCAGCAGCCAGTATCGCTTCCTGCACGGCTTCTACTGGGGGGATCAGAGCGCCAGCAATCTGGAGGCGGATCAGCTGCTCGAACGTCTCCACCCGCTGTTGCTGCACGATCAGGCGTGGGCGGTGGGGCGGGAGGTGCGGGAGTTGCCGCTTGATGAGGTGCGGATCAAGGAGGTGCAGCGCGGGGATCAGAGCCTGGAGCCCAGACCCGAGCTGGTGTTGGCGGCCGGTGACCGGCTGATCCTGTTTGGTACCGTGGTGGCGATGGAGCAGGCGGAGCAGCGTCTGCTGGAGGGGCACTGAGTCCCCTCGCACTCATCGACCATCCGTTTACTCCCCCTCGTTTGGCTGCCCTTCGATATCGAGGAAGGCGGCGACCCGCTCCCGCTCCCTGAGGGTGTCCTGATAGCCCAGCTTGATCAGCTGCTGGCAGTAACCCGGATAGAACAT
Source organism: Aeromonas sp. CU5 (assembly GCF_002586745.1). NCBI lineage: Bacteria > Pseudomonadati > Pseudomonadota > Gammaproteobacteria > Aeromonadales > Aeromonadaceae > Aeromonas > Aeromonas sp. CU5. The sequence goes on along the minus strand of NZ_CP023817.1, from coordinate 2,675,513 downwards.
CAGAAAGCTGGCCAGACTGCTGGTCTCATCCCCTTTCACGCCCAACACTCGCAACAGGCGGCGCAACTGCAGCGGCAGCTTGTGCAGATAGGTCAGCGCTATGGTGTCGAGATCCTGGCTCGGTTTCAGCACGCAGGTCTCCACCCGTTTCAGCTGCAGGCGGTTGCGCTCCCGTTCCGGGATAAGGTCCAGGGTCTGGTTGATGCGCCACAGCCGCTCCAGATCGGAGTTGAGGGTGTCGGTAAAGACCGTATCGAGCAGATGGCTGGCGATATTGGAACTGGTGAGGTGGCCGTGATGATGGGTGGGCGCCGAGTGCTCAGGCGGATCGAGGGTGATCAGCAGGATCCGCTCCGCCCCCAGATGGATGGCAGGGCTTAACGGGCTCAGCTGGTGGATGGAGCCGTCGCCGTAGAACTTCTCGCCGATCCGGGTGGCCGGAAAGACGAAGGGCAGCGCCGAGGAGGCGAGCAGATGCTCCGATGTAAGCACGGTGCGTACCCCACGCCGTCTGGCCCGCTCCCACGGATGGTGCTCGGCCCGCCCCTGAAAGAAGGTGGTGGAGAGGCCATCATCGTAATCCGACGCCGTGATGGCCAGCGCCTCCAGACTGCCGTAGAGGATGTTGTCATCGATGCGGTGATAGTCGATGAGCTGATCCAGCAGGCGGCGCAGGGGGGCGTTATCAAAGAGCTGAAAAGCGTGGTTGGTGTGGGGATTGATAAGCCCCGCCGACCCCTCGTACATCAGCCGCCACAGCAGCTGACCGGGGTGAAAATCGAAGATGTGGTGCGTCTCGAAGCGGCGCCAGACCCACTCCAGCTTGCGCACCCCCAGATGAAAGCAGGAGGCGTAGCAGGCCAGCGCGGTGACATTGATGGCCCCCGCCGAGGTGCCGCACAGGATGGGAAAAGGGATGCCAAGATTGCGGGGGTAGAGCTCCGCAATCGCCTTGAGGGCGCCGACCTGATAGGCGGCGCGAGCACCGCCACCGGTGAGCAACAACGCTGTATTGGGTCTGGCCATATGCTGGCGCCTTATTGTTGGCCCGAGAGGGGCGTTCCCACTGACAAGTTAACTATAAGGCGCTGTATCAAATATAAAAATGGGCGCTCGCCCGTTTTTTTCATGGCTCCCTGTCAAAGGGCCCGGTGAGGATTTTCCGGCCGTGCCAGTTGATTGAACGCAGCAAAGACCGGGGCGCTGGCGAGGATGCGACCGTGGCCCAGTCCCCGGGTGCTCACCAGCCGGGTATGGCCATCCTGGCTGGCCCGCAGGGAGTCGTCATGAGGGGCAAATCTGTCCTCCTCGTCGTGCACGATCATCACCGCACCGCTGCGGCTGGCGAGCCGCCCCAGCGGATCGACCGTGCTCAAGGGGTGCTGGTACTCCTGCTCAATATCCTTGACCACCGCATCGAACAGCCGGATGGAGTAGCCGGATCGCGCCACCATGCCGTAGAGCTGGGGCACATAGTCGAGTACCGGCGAAATCAACAGCAGCGGCAGGGTATCAATACCCGGCTGACGGCTGGAGAGGGTGACGGCGCCCCCCATGCTGTGGGCGATGACCCCGTGCAGGGGGCCCACTTCGCTGGCCAACTGGGTCGTTAGCTCGTCGAAGGCGCGCACGAAGCGGGGCAGGTGGCCGGTATTGCCTGCGCTCTGGCCGTGGGCCGGATGATCGTAGGCAATGGCGGTGAAACCCTGCGCGGCGATATGGCTCATCAGCAGATAAAACTGGCTGGCGCTGCCGGACCAGCCGTGCATCAGCAGCCACAGCGGCCCCTGACCGAGCCGATAGCTCATCAGCATCCCTTCGCTGGTATGGACGGCCTGCGTCACCAAACCGGCTGGTTCGCTGCCATCCCGCTGGTTGCGCTGGGGGGTGAGCAGCAACTTGCTGGCGGTGCGCTTGGCATGGGTGGGGGCGAATCTGTGGTGCAACCGGGTGCCGATCCCCAGCAGCCATTTGCTCGGGCTGAAGCGGCGGGTGTTGAAGTAGATCTTGCTGCTCATGGTCATCCTGTGGTTTTTATGTGCGAACGGTCGTGCTTTTTTATTAGTTTTTAAAAATTCGTGTTGAACGGATGCTAAAACATCAGCGCCAGCTACTCAGCAGAACGTCCACCTCGGGCCAGAAGTGGTGGGCCGAATCCTGACACAGTTCGAGGTCGTTGAACACCTGATCCGCCAGATAGAGGCCATAGAGGCGGTAAACGGCGCGCCAGGGATCCATCTCCTGTCGCCACTCGCCTGTGGCCTGACCCTGCACCACCTGACGGGCCAGATAGTCGAGCCAGAAACGCACCAGTTGACGGGCAGCTTGCTGCACCTGGCTCGTTTGCTCATGGCCATCCTGCGCCGAGGTCCAGGCGTCGAGGAACATGCAGCGTCCGGCGAAGCAGTGGTTCCACGCCTGCCAGGCGCGCAGCAGGGCGATCAGCTTGTCATGCTGGCTCTGGTGCTCCTGCTGGCGTACCGGCTGGATCACCCGCAGCCGAAACACCTCGGCGGCGTACTCCAGCACGGCGATCTGCAGATTGTCGCGGGATTGAAAGTGGGCAAACAGGCCGCTTTTCGACATCTCGCAGGCGCTGGCCAGCGAGCCTATGGTCAGGCTCTCGAGCCCTTGCTGGCTCGCCTGCTCAAAGGCGGTCTGCAAAATGGTTTCCCGGGTCAGGCGCCCCTTGCTCATCACGTTCTCCTCGTTGGCGCTGGCAGAATAAAGTACGATCGTGCTAATTGTCGAGCAACAAATAGCCAGTGTGGCTGGCTATCTCATCTTGCATGTGTCGCCGCGTGCGGGTCTCAGCTCTCCCTGATATCGAGTTGCTGCAGGGCGATAACCGCCTGAGTGCGGTTCTTGACCCCAAGCTTGCGGAAGGTTGTGGTGATATGGGCCTGATTGGAGGGCTCAGCTCTCCCTGATATCGAGCTGTTGCAGGGCGATAACCGCCTGAGTGCGGTTCTTGACCCCGAGCTTGCGGAAGATGGCGGTGATATGCGCCTTGATGGTGGCCTCTGAGACGTTGAGCTCCCAGGCGATCTGCTTGTTGAGGCTGCCGTCGCGCAGCATGATCAGCACCTTGTACTGCTGGGGGGTGAGGCTGGCCAGCTTGCTAGCGAAATCGGGGCCATCTTCCGATTCGGGATGGAGCGAGATGCCTTCCGGCACCCAGTTATCCCCCCCGATCACCGTATTGAGGGCGTTGACCAGCTCCTTCATCGGTACCGACTTGGGAATAAAGCCGAGCGCCCCGAGCCGCAACACCTGCTGGATGATGGCCGCATCTTCCGAGGCGGAAACCACCACTATGGGCAGGTCGGGATATTGGCCACGCAGGTGGGCCAGCCCCTCGAAGCCATTGGCTCCCGGCATCTTGAGATCGAGCAGCAGCAGGTCAACTTCGGGGTGCTCCCCCAGCAGGCTGATCAGGCTGTCGATGGAGTCCGCTTCCAGCAGTTGAGCGTCGTTGATGGCCATGTGCACCGCTTGGTAGAGGGCGCCCCGAAACAGGGGGTGGTCATCTGCGATGACGATGGTAAATTGGCTGTCCATATTTCGGTTAATGGCTCACATTGTTGCTAACTGATTGTTTTGAAAAATCAAACTAGCATCGCTCACCAAGGGGGTCAAACCCGCCGGTGCGCAAATGTGAAGCGACCATCGGATGTGTTGCCATCAGGGCAGACAGGCTGGTCGCAGGCAACTCATGCAGGAGGCAACAGATGGGATCCTTGGTATTGGCGGTGGGCACAGGCTCCACCTGGGCGATGCGGGCGGCACTGGTGCTCGCCATGAGCGGGCTGACGTGGCAGGAGCAGGTGTTCGATCTGGAGGATGCCAAGTCGCTGGCGCGACTCAATCGGCTGGCACCGGCCGGTCTGGTGCCCTGGCTGGAGCATGACGGGGGGCGGGTCCACGACTCGCTGGCCATCGCCGAATATATTCACGAACTCTGTCCCGACCGCCAGCTCTATCCTGTTTCGCTGGCCGAGCGGGCGCTGGCTCGCAGTCTCTGCGCCGAGTTGCACGCGGGATTTCGCCAGATCCGTTCTCTGCTTCCTTTCTTCCTTGGTGCGCCAACCCGTATCGATCCTCCGGTAGAGGCGGTCGGCGAGCTGGCCCGTTTGCAGGAGATCTGGTCGCAGGCGCGGGGCCCCTTCTACTTTGGCGAGGCGGGTATTATCGACGCCTTCTATGCCGTGATGGCCTATCGGCTGGCCAGCTACGGCATCGTGCTGCCCGGTCAGGCCGGAACCTATCAGCAGGCGTTGCTGGCCTGGCCCCTGTGGCAAGAGATGTTGGTCAAGGCGCGGTTGCAGTGGCCGGTGGCGGCGCGCCAGTCACAGTGAGCCGTGGCAGATGGATAAACGAGAGAGGGGAGCCGCCAGTGGCTCCCCTCTCTGTTGCTGGTGAAGGTGGCTTCGGGGTTACTGCTGCCGACCGGCAAAGACCACCACCACCTTGTCATCCCCCTTCTCCCGCACGAAGGCGTAGGGGGCATCCGAGAGTTTCTGGTGGCTGCCTGCCGCAATGGCCGGATGGGCGGCGCGGAACTGGCCCAGTTGCTGCCAGTGCTTGACCAGCTCAGCCTTGTCTCCGCTGGCCAGCTCCTGCCAGTTCATATCGGAGCGCAACGCCTGATCGAACACCCCGCCATCCTTGGCCAGCCCGCGGCCAGACTCGTCGCCGTAGTAGAGCTGGATGCCCCCCGGCAGCAGCATAAAGCTGTTGGCGACCCGGCGCTGCAGCGGCACATCCTGATAGTCGCCAAAGAACAGCTTGGTGTCGTGGGAGCTGATGTAGCTCAGCACGTTGAACTCGGGATCCTGATTGATGCGGCTGGCGTAGCTGGCATAGGTGGGCTCGGCGCCCGCCATGCACTGGGCCTGGGGCAGGGCGAACTCGCGCTGATAGTCGAAGTTGATCAGCGAATCGAAGCCGTTCTGATACCAGAAATCCTTGGCGACCCCGTGATCCCACACCTCGCCCACCATGTAGAAGGGCAGATCGTCGAGGGCCTTGTCCGGGTTGGCGGCCTTCCACTCCTTGAGCGCAGTGGTGCCCGCCTGCTTGAGCTTGGCCCACACCTCGGGCTCCAGATGTTTGACGGTGTCGGCCCGAAAACCGTCGATGCCAAAGCGGCGCACCCAGTCGGTGTGCCAGGCGATCAGGTAGTCGCTCACCGTGGCGTCGGGCAGCACCTTGGCCTTGGTATCTTTTTTCGCCGCCAGCAGCGGCGGCAACCCTACCGGTTTGGTCGATTCGGTGAGGAAGTCCGGCAGCCCCGCCACCGAGCCGGTCACATCGTCGGTGCCGGGCTGCGGGTAGCCGGGCAGACCGGCGCGCACCCAGTCACCGCTCCACCACTTGTTCCACGCTGGCGATTGATAGTCGATGAACTGGTTGTAGCCATGCCAGTTGAGGCCGCCGCTCGGGCGCCACTGGTTCCAGGTGGTCGGCAGTTTTCCGCTGTTCTGGGTCAGCTCGGTGAGCCCCAGATCCTGCAGGTCGGCGAGGGTAGCGTAACCGGCGTGGTTCATCACCACGTCGAGGATGATCCGCATGCCGCGCTTGTGGGCTTCGTCCACTAGCGTCTTCAGGCTCTCTTCATCGCCGTAGTTGGGGTCAATCTTGGTGAAGTCGAGCGCCCAGTAGCCGTGGTAAGCGTAGAAGGGGAAGTTGCCCTGCTCGCCGCCGCCAATGAAACCGTGCACCTGCTCCACCATGGGGGTGATCCAGATGGCGTTCATGCCCAGTGACTTGATGTAGTCGAGCTTCTCGGTCAGCCCCTTGAAGTCGCCGCCGTGCCAGGTGGCCACCTCGTCCTGACTATCCTTCTGGCGGCCGAAGCTGTGGTCGTTGGTGGGATCGCCATTGTGGAAGCGGTCGGTCAGCAGGAAATAGAGGCTCGCCTGATCCCAGCTGAATGACGCTGGCTTGGCTGTCTTGACCGGTTCGAGCAGCAGCAGGCCGCCGCTCTCTTTGCTCGGGGTCAGGGTCAGTTTGCCCTGTTTGACCACCGCCTCTTGTTTCGAGTAGGCATCTCGCAGTCGGGTGCCGTCGGGCCAAACCCCTTTCAGGGATACCGTGACCGAGCCGCCATCCCAGCTGATGCAGGGCTCATCTGGCGGCTGGCGTTTGAATTCGCTCTTTTTGGTTGCCCGCAGCACCTTGAGGCTGGGGGTATCCGGGTTGAAGGTGAACTGATACTCCCCCGCCAGCATCACTCGCAGGTTAAAGCTCTGCCCTTTGCTGCATGTGTCCATCGGCTGGGCGGTGCCGAAGGGAAGCGGTTTGCTCTCGCTCGGGCCAAAGCTGGTACCACAACTGTTGCCTGCGTCGCTGATGCGGATCTGGTGGCTCCCCTTGGCAAGGGGATGGGTCAGCTCCACCGTGCCCTTGTCCAGCGCGATCGGAGTCGCTACCGGCTGGCCATTCACATAGAGGTGAACCTCGGGGGCGGCCATCGCCTGTTGGGTGAACAGCGGGGCGGCCAGCAGGGCAAGCCAGAGAGAGGATAAGTTGGGAGCGCGACGCATAAGCCATTCCTTGAGCAGGGCAGTTCGGACAAGGGCCCATTCTAGGAGGAGCACAGAGAGCCTTGGATCGGCAAAATGCCGATTTGTGACATCAGTTCAAATGGTTACGTTTTCAAGCCGTGGAAAGTGTGACGGGGACGGGAGTGAGATAAATCTTCGGATAAAAAATGCCGGTCAGGTGACCGGCATTTGAGGTTCGAAGCATCGCCGTAAAATCAGACGGTGAAGAACTTGAAGTTGACGAAGGCCACCGCGATGAAGGAGGCAACCATGCCGCTGAGGCAGAGTACTGCAGGGCGGATGGCGGGCCAGCGATGGGTCAGCAGAATGATGGCCAGCAGGGTCGGGTAGAGCCCGAACATGTAGCGCGGCATGGCGTTGAGGCCGGTCATCAGCGGAATGGTGCAGCAGATAAACATCAGGGTCGCTTCCGCCCAGCGCTTCTGGCTGAACAGGTAGCCGTTCAGACACCAGCCGAAGATCACCATGATGGAGAGGTAAGCCTTGCGGCCGCCCAGCTCGAATCCGCTCAGCCACCAGTCCAGCGGGCTGTCCATGTAGCGACCCCAGGCCACCTGAATGTGCTTGAACGCCATCGCATCACCGGTCAGGTGATAGAGGTAGACCATGTAGGCGAACAGGCCGAACGGGATCATCCAGAGGGTGAATACCACCTTGAAGGCCCGCTCGGTGAAGCGGAAAAACTCCCGCCAGCCGTAAGCCTGCAGCGCCAGGATCAGCACCGGGAAGACCATCATCACTCCCAGGTTACGGGTGCCGGAGATACAGACCCCCAGCAGAGCAACCATCAGCCACTGCTCCCGATAGGCGAACAGGAACATCCCCAGCATCAGCGCCATAAAGGTCGATTCGGTATAACCGGAGACGAAGTAGGCGGAGAAGGGGGAGAAGGCGAGCAGCCAGACGCCAAAGCGGGCTGTCTCGTCACCGAGCTTGAGCTGACGCAGCACCAGCAACATCAGCGCCAAACCGGCGAAGAAAGAGGCGTTGGCCACAATGATGAGGCCGATCAGGCTCTCGACATTGAACAGGTTGGAGATGGCACCGGAGACCATCGGATAGAGCGGCATAAAGGCCCAGTTGGCCGCATTGCCCTTGCTCAGCCAGCGCGGGTAGAGGTCGTAGCCGTTTTCGATGATGCGCTGGAACCAAACGCAGTCGAACTGGCAATAGGCCTGCAGCGGGCCGATATCGGGGGAGCCATAGAGCTGGACACCGAAGTAGCCCATGCCATAAAGCGCCACCCGACTCAGCAAGAAGGCGGCGATGATCATCAACCAGTCACGGCCGCTGATGCGCAGTGACGGGCGATAGGGGAGGGCAGCCCCGGTTAACGGGGCGGTATTGGTCATATCATTCATCAGGCAAAAACCCAGACGCGAGAGAGAACGTAAGTGAGGACGGTAACGGTCAGGGTGGCGATGACCACCGGCAGCAGACCGGAGAGCCCGGCAAACAGCAGGCCGCTCAGGATCAGGTTACGTACCGCCAGCGAGAAGAGAGCGACCAGCAGAAACTTGCTGGCGGCTCCCTGCTTCTGGAAGGTGATGTAGCGGTGACCAAAGAAGGAGAACCAGAACGCGATGGCAAAGGCCAAGGTCGTTACCAGATGCTCCGACATGGCCGGCCAGGTATGAAACAGTGCGATGGAGGTGCCAAGGTCGACGAGGGTAGCTCCCCCGCCGACAAAACCGAAACGTACCAGCCGCCAGAATTCCTCGCGGGAGATCATTGAGGCGCTTGCTCCTGCTGTTCTTGCTGCTCTTTTACATCATCCGGCTTTTTATTGGCATCCCGTTTGGCGTACTCGCCATAGACACCTTCGATGAGGTAGACGGGACGCTGCTTCACTTCCACGAACATGCGGCCGATGTACTCGCCTATGATGCCCAGCGACAACAGCTGGATACCACCGAGGAACAGCACCACTGACATCAGGGAGGCGTAACCGGGTACGTCGATGCCGAAGAAGAGCACCTGAGTGATGATTTTCAGTATGTACAGGAAGGCAACCAGCGAGACGCTTACCCCCACATAGCTCCAGACTCGCAGCGGCCAGCTGGAGAAGCTGAGCAGACCATCGAGGGCGAAGTTCCACAGTTTCCAGTAGTTGAACTTGGTTTCACCGGCGTGACGGGCAGGGCGCTCGTAGGGGACGCCAACGGCACGGAAACCGGCCCAGGCGAACAGACCCTTCATGAAGCGGTTACGCTCGGGCAGTTGCTTGATTGCCTCGACCACGCGGCGATCGATCAGGCGGAAGTCACCGGCGTTCTCCGGCAGCTTGGTGCTGGTGGAGAGGGCGTTGAAGAAACGGTAGAAACCACCGGCAGTCAGGCGTTTCATCGGGGTATCGGCGCTGCGATCGACCCGGATGCCATAGACGGTGTCATAGTCACCGGTTTGCCACAGTTTGACAAATTCTAGGATCAGGGCGGGCGGGTCTTGCAGATCCACGTCCATCGGCACGATGGCGTCCCCTTTGGCCTGATGCAGGCCAGCGGTCATCGCCGCCTCTTTGCCAAAGTTGCGAGCCAGGTTGACCAGGGTGATGCGCGGGTCGCGGGCAATGGCTTGCTCGACTACTTCACGGGTGCGGTCACGGCTACCATCGTTGACGAATACAATTTCAAGCTGGTCTTTCAGCGGGGCCAGTTCATTGTCTATCGCGTTGATGAAGGCATCGATACTCTCTTCCTCGTTATAAACGGGAACGACCAGAGAGAGTCGAAAATCTGGATGCGACATAAGAACGTCCTTATTAGAGATAGTTGTTTTTATAAAATGGTATTCGGCGCAAGGATCACTGGGCAACAGTCAAACGTACCGACTCCACGTTGATTGGAGTAGGTGCCGATAGTGCCAGAAAGTTGGGGTGTTTGGGGTCTGCGGTAAGAGAGTCACCGGGCAGGCTGAGACGGATCTCGTTGATACCCGCTTTGGCCATTTTAATCGTGGTGGTGAAGTCGTGACCCAAGGCCACCTTCAGCAGGGCGCCAGCCTCCGGGCTGTTGATGCGGGCGTGTACCGTCAGTTGATCAGGATTGGCTGACTGTTTTGGCAGCACAAAATAGAGACCGCCTTGACCGGTGAGCAGGGTGCCTGCATCGCTTGGCTTTTTGGCCCAGCCTTCGCTGGAGAGGAAGCGGCTCGGCTTGGTCAGATTGAGCTCGTTGCCTGGCTGATAGGTCATGCTGGAGTTGTGTTCCCAGAAGCGGGTTTTGCCTTCCAGATAATAGAGTTTGTAGGCCAGGCTCACGTTGGGGTGAGCAGCCAGATAGAGGGTGTAAAGATAAAAACCGCTTAACGCCATAATGGCAGTCAAAAAACCGAACTTTTTGTACGTCATATCACTCTCTACGCCTGACAGAATTGGTAGGCCGATGTCGCGCATATGCTAATCCAATTGCAAAAAAAGCATAGTGGATCACAAAAAAAAATTTGGTCACATATTAACCCCTCTTTGTCCTTGTGCCAAATAGTGCTGTTTTTCCCAATATACAGAGTTGGCGAGGCGTCAGTGACCGGAATCCGTGGCGATCATACAAGCAGATTGACAAGCATCACCGTTTTGCTGTGCCATTTTTTAGCGCATGCCATAGTTATGTGCCCTCTATCGCCATTTTACTGGAGCCGTTTTATGATGGCCCACCTTTTCGTCAAGGACGACATATGAAGTGGATCTCTTACTGCCTGTTATGCGGGTTATGGGCGCCAATGGCCTTTGCCAAGGTACTTTGTCCCGAGCCCATTCAGGTCGGTTACGATAATTGGCCTCCTTACCATTATCACGAGGCCGACTCACCGCAACAGGTGCGCGGTTATGCCGTCGAAGTGCTGACGGCCGTGCTCTCCTCCATGGACTGCAAGGTCAACTATGTGGAGCTGCCCTGGAAGCGGGTACTCCATGAGATGGAGTACGGCGAGATAGACATGGCGATGGAGGCGAACATCAATGATGAGCGTGCCCGTTACGCCTGGTTTTCAGACGCTTACAACCCCGGGCGGACCCTGTTATGGGTCCGTAAGGACAGCAACTACTCAGAGCCGGATCTGGCGAGCTGGCTGGCCAAGGGTTATACCCTCGGGATCACCAAAGAGTACTTTTATGGTGATGAGGTGATGGCGCTGCTTGGCCGTTATGCCAGCCAGGTGAGTGAGGTGAGTGACAAGCAGAATTACGACAAGTTGGCCCGGGGGCGCATTGATGGCTTTCTCGGTGACATGTTGGCGACACCCAGTGGGCTGAAAAAGGAAGGCCGGAGTGGCCAATTCGCCTATCACCCCATGGTGGTGTATGAATCGCCGAGTTTTTTTATGCTGAGCAAACGCAGTGTGTCGCAGCAGTTCTTGCAACAATTTAATCAGGCGTTAACCGCGTTTAAGGGAACAGATGCATACGACATTATCTGGCAACGTTATGGCCCCGGGCGCTAGCAAAGTGATGGCTGTTCACGCATGATGAGCGGCCTGATATTCAGGCCTGACTAAATGAATAAACCGTTTTTGAGGTGTCCATGGGGATGAAGTATTGGCTGGCCCTTGCCAATCTGGTGTGGCTGGGATGTTGGCCTGCCGGGGTAGTTCATGCGGCAGAATCACAGATGGTGGTGGCGGCCAGTGAACCCCGGCATGACTGGTATCAGGGCAGTCAGGCTGAACTGGTTCGTATCGAGTTGGAGCAACAGCTGCAAGAGGCTGTGTTAGCCCAGCTGCACCCCGATTTCTTCACCTTGTGGAAGCGGCTGCAGGCTGCCCCTGCCACCAAGCGTGGCGCCATCTATGACGATATTTTTGCCAAGCTGAGCCGTTTTCAGCATGCCTGGCGGGGGATGGATCTGGTCTCTCGCGAGCAGATGAAGACCCTCAAATTCGATTTGAACCGCCCAGTGGTCAGCAAGCCCAGCGATGATGACTTGCTCACCCAGGTAAAATCCCTGCGTCCCCAGGTGGCGGAATATGAGGCGGTGCGGGCCAAAGTGCACAAGCTGCTGGCGATGCCGATGGCCAGCAAGTGGCCGACGCTGGAGATGCCGACCCTGCGAACCGGAGATAGCTCAGCCGTACTGGGTCAGCTTCGCGCCATGCTCAACGAGCTGGGTGACAGCGCGCCGAGCCATGGTGATCTGATTTACGATGGCGATACCGAGCAGGCCATCAAACAGTTTCAGCGTCGTCATGGCCTGACTGCTGACGGCATCATCGGCCGCCAGACCCGCTCCTGGCTCAATACCGGCCCGCAAGTGCGTGCCAGCTTGCTGCTGCGCAACCTGTGGCGTCGCGATCTGGTGGATCAGTTTGCCGGTGGCCGCTATGTGCTTGTCAACATTCCCGATTACCGCCTGAGTGTGGTGCAGGCGGGCAGTGAGATATTTACCAGCAGGGTCATCGTCGGCAAGGAGCAGCGGGCGACCCCTATACTGGCCAGCGAGATCCGCTCTATCGTGCTCAACCCCTCCTGGCATGTGCCGCGCTCCATCCTGAGCAAGGACATTCTGCCCAAGCTGGGCCGTGATCCCGCCTACCTCAATCGCGAGCAGTTCGAGGTGATCGACAGTGAAGGCAATCCGGTGCAGTTTACCGAAGAGGGGTGGCATCAGGCGCTGGCTGCCGGTTTCCCCTATCGCCTGCGGCAAAAACCGGGTGACCACAATGCCCTGGGGCGCTACAAGTTCTACCTGCCCAACAATGATGCCATCTATCTGCACTCTACCCCGCGCAAGGCGCTGTTCGAGCAGGGCGCGCGTGCCTTCAGTTCGGGCTGCATCCGGGTGGAACATGCGGACGATCTGGCCGAACTGTTGCTGGCGGATTCCCGCTATCAGCCGGACAAGGTGGCCAATATCCTCAAGGAGAGCCAGACCAAATGGTTGCCGCTCACCACTCCGATCCCGGTGTTTACCGTCTACTGGAGCAGCTGGATCGACGAAAATGGTCGCCAGCAACTGCGCAATGACATCTACGGATTTGATCGAGTCAGCTTCCAGAGCCGCTTGTTGTGATCCCTGCCACAGAGTGAGAAGCCCGGCCTGTGCCGGGCTTTTCTATGGGCAATGGAGGTTTGACATGGGCCCCTGCCGGAAGGTAGTTTCAAGCGCCCGTATCAAATTCATCCTGTGATCTCATTTAACTTTTTTCGCTTGAAACTGCGATGGACGAGCCCCTTATGCTGGAACAAGAGATAAGTCGACGCCGCCTGTTGCTGGGAGCCGGTTGCCTGCTGGGCAGCTCGCTGATCTCCTTCCCTGCGCTGGCAAGCCGCAGTACCTCCGGGCGTGAACTCAGTTTCTTCAATCTCAATACCGGCGAGCGGGTGCGCGCCAGTTATTGGGAGAACGGCCACTATCTGAGCGATGGATTGGCCGAACTCAACCACATCTTCCGCGATTACCGGCGCAATGAAGTGTTCAACATCGACAAGAAGCTGTTTGATCAGCTGTTCCTGTTGCAGCACAAACTGGGTCGGCGCAGCGAGATCCAGCTTATCTCCGGCTATCGTGCACCTGCTACCAATCGCCAGAAGCGCCACAAGAGCCGCGGCGTGGCCAAGCACAGCTATCACACCTTGGGTCAGGCGGTAGATGTGCGGATCCCCGGTGTACAGCTGGCCCATCTACGCAAAGCTGCCCTCAATCTCAAGGTGGGCGGTGTCGGTTACTATCCCCATGACAACTTTGTGCATCTCGATACCGGTCCTGTTCGCAGCTGGTAACGGGGTTTGACGGGGTTTGGCATGCTTGTCAGGCAGCAGGTGAACCGAGCGAAATAAGTCGCTTGGGGAGAGGCTCCATCACTTCGGATTTAGTCAACAACGCCGTAATGGGGACGTAGCCTCTTTATTTATTTTGATCCCAGCAGTGACAAATCCGGTGCAGTCGCCGCTTTAACTGGCGCCAGCTGCGCCGTTGTTGCCGTTCGCTGAGGGGGGCATAACGCCAGCGGCGATAGAGCCAGGCGGCCTGCAACAAGGGGTGGGCAAGGTCGGGACGCAGCCGCGCCAGTCGCTCGCACCATGCCCCCATGCTCTCGGCGGGCTCTGGGGGATAGCCGCTGCGTTTGCTCCGTTTGAGCAAGGGTTGCCAGATGCGCCGCTCTGGCGGCAGGCGGGCGGGCAACAGCAGGGGCAGGCTCACCAGCAGGGCGACCAGCATCAGGCTGGCGAGGATCAACCAGGGTGTGTGCCCCGCCAGTGCAGGCCAGCGCAGGCTGATTTGCTGCCAAAGCTGACCGGCATCGTGGCCGATCACCCAGCGACTCCACTGGTAGTCGATATTGTTGCCCCACCAGCGCAGTTGGTTAAGTAGCGCCCAGTTGCGATAACGCTGCAAAGCGAGCGGGTCGGCGGCGGTAAACTCGTCGCTCAAAGCCTCCCTCACGCCGCCCTCAATGCGCTCCGGCGCCACCGCCGCGGTGGGATCTACTCGCCGCCACTCTCCCCCTTCATCGAGATACTCCACCCAGGCGTGAGCATCGAACTGGTGTACCGCCAGATAGTTGCCACTGGGATTCCACTCGCCGCCGAGATAACCAGTGACCAGCCGTGCCGGAATGCCCGCTGCGCGTAGCACGAAAGCGGTCGCCATGGCGTAGTGACCGCAAAAGCCCTGCCTGGTATCGAACAGGAACCCATCCACCCCGTCACTGCCAAGTCGTGGCGTGGTCAGGGTGTAGTAATAGGATTGGCTGCGAAACTGTTCGAGCAGGGCGGCGACCAGCGCGCTGCGATCCGGATAGCGTGCCGCAAGCTCTTGGCCATAGGCTCGCGCTCTTGGGTTGCCCCCGCCAGGCAGTTGCAGGTTGCGCTGAGCGGCTTGGCGGTCATCCTCGGGCTGCGCTTCGCTTTGGCCGATGCGATAGCGGATCGCCACCTCGCCGCTCCCCTGCCGATAGAGGGTGTCGAGAGGGGTGAGCAGCACCGGGCCCGCCAGCAGGCGTGGTTCACTGAGGGCAAAGGCCCAGCGGTGACGCTGGGGCTCGGCAATCACCTCGTAGCTTCCGGTTGGCAACGGGCTATCTGCCAGTTGATTGTTTGTCTGTGAAGATGACGCCAGAAGGGTGAGGCCGGTCTGCACCGGCACCGTCCGTTGCCACGCCTTGACCTCGGGGCTCAGCAGCCAGCGCTGGCCATCGAAAACCTCCTGCCGCATCACCGGAAAGTAGCGTTCGCGGGCAGGGGGCGGGCCATCGGCAAAGGTGACGCGAAACGCCAGTTCGGAGGAGTTGACCAGTTCGCTGATATCGCCGGGGGCAACCTTTTCCGAGAGCCCCGACAGGGCGCGGCTGCTGGTGGGCATCTGCCAGAGGGGCGGGAGCCTTGGCAGCAGCAAAAAAAGAGTGATGAGCAGTGGAAGCGCCAGCAGCAGGGCGCCGCCCGCACTGCGCCACGGCCGTTTCTGCTCGGGGGCGATGGCGGCCACCAGCGCGGTCACCGCCAGCCAGAGCGCCACTGCCATCCCGGCCGTCCAGCCGATGCTTTGTCGCTGCACCAGCGCCAGCGCGATGAGAAAGAAGGCGAGCAGCAGCACCTGCTCGATATCCCGCTCGCGCCGCACCTCGATCATCTTCAGGCTATAGCCAAGCCAGAGCAGATTGATAAGGGCAGGCAGGGTGCCCAATGTGCGCCACTGCAGCCCCAGCAACACCACGGTAGTGATCGCCAGCAACGCCAACCAGCGGGCAGGAAGGGGCGGCCAGCCGCGCCACAGCATCATGGCACGGACGGCGAGGGTGATAGCGCCTACCGCCACCACCCAGAGCTGCAACTGGGGCCAGAGCGCCGCGACCAGCAGAAGCTGTTGCAGGGCGATGAGCGGCAGCAGGCGGCGGTTATCGAGCTGCATCCGGTGTACTCTCCGGTGGCTTGGCATCGAATCGGGCCAGAGCCAGCAGGCAGCGCTGCATAAAGGTGGCGCCGCTATCGGGCCCCAGCGTCTGGTTGGCCAGCGTCAGGGTGAAGGGGATGCCCCGCTTGCCATAATCGGCGCACCACCAGGCCAGGGCTGACAGTCGCTGCTCAAGATCCGTGCCTGTGACGCCTTGCAGGCTGAGGTGAGTGTCATCTTGTTCGGGTTCCTGGAACTGCTTGACCAGCAGGCCGCGCCCCTGAGCGAACTGCTTCCAGGCAATCCGGCCGAAGGGTTCCCCGACCTGGTGTGCCCTCAACATATCAAAATCGCCGAGGGGGGCCGGACCAGCTTGCCCCCGGGTACCTTTCTGCCCTGATGGCGAACCGCCCCGCAGTAGCCCATAAAGAGGCTTGGGCGAGAGCCAGGCTTCCAGTTGCAGATCCAGCAGCGACCAGCAGCGAAACAGACCGAGTGGGTAGCGGCTCTCTACCCGAAGGCGGCCCAGTGGCAAGCGGCCGCGTTGTATTCCCCGCACCGGCAGGGTCAGGCTCTGGGGTGTCGAGTTTGCCTGCGCCAGCCAGAGCGAGCCTTCATTGAGGGCAAAGTACAGCGCCTGACACGGGCGCACGCTTCGTACCGTCACCTGGATGGGGACCTGGCTGCCCGCCTCCCCCAGCACGGTCGAACCTCCCAGCAGTTCCAGCCCCAGCAAGTTGCGATGGGTAAGCCACATGGCGGCCATGAAGAGGCTGCCGAGGCAATAAGAGACCAGCAGCACCAGGTTGTTCTGGTAGTTGGTACCAAGCAGGTAGATGGCGATCATCACCAGCAGATAGAGCAGCCCCATGCGGGTGGGCAGGATAAACAGGCTGCGCGGCCCCAGTGTCATCTGGCGGGCGGGGGGGATGCGGCGGGTCAGCCAGCGCTGCTGCCACTGCTCCCTCAAGCGGCGCCAGCCCAGCAGGGGGCGTTTCATCAAGGATTGTCCGGACTGACGCTGGCCAGCAGGCGCTGGCTCAGGGGGCTGGCCTCACCCCGCTGTACCCCGAAGCTGCCTCTGAGCCTGTGTTCTGCCACGTAGGGGAAGACGGCCTGCACATCCTCCACAGTGACGAAACGGCGCCCCGCCACCAATGACCAGGCCCGACTCACAGCCAGCAAGGTCTGGGCTGCACGGGGGGAGAGGGGTTGTGGCAACTCCCCTGCAAAGCGGCTCTGCTGCACCAGCGCCAGCAGGTAATCGAGGGTGGCATCGGAAACATGGATAGCATCCCCTTCTGCCTGCAGGGCCGCCAGCCCGGCGCCATCCAGCATGGCGGGCAATGGGCCACTCGGCTGGTGGCCCCGCAGCAGCTGGCGCTCCGCCTCTCGCGGCGGAAAGCCCAGCGAGAGCCGCACCGCGAAGCGATCGAGTTGGGACTCCGGCAGCGGATAGGTGCCCGCCTGATCCGCCGGATTCTGGGTGGCGATGACGAAAAATGGATCGGGGAGTGGATGAGTGTGGCCCTCGATGCTCACCTTGCCCTCGGCCATGGCCTCCAGCAGGGCACTTTGCACCTTGGGGCTGGCACGGTTGATCTCGTCCGCCAGCAGCACCTGGGTAAAGACGGGGCCGGGGTGAAAACGAAACTGCTGCTGGTGGGTGTCAAAGATCTGCAGCCCCAGCAGGTCGGCGGGGAGCAGATCGGCGGTGAACTGTACTCGTCGGCAATCCAGCCCCAGCACCTGTGCCAGCGCGTGGGCCAGGGTGGTCTTGCCCATGCCGGGCAGATCCTCGATCAGCAGATGACCGCGCGCCAGCAGCGTCACCAGCGCGATTTTCAGTTGCAGCGGCTTGCCCAGAATGACTTGCTCCAGTGCCGCCAGCAGCCTTGCTATCTGTTCTTGTGCTTTCACTCGTGCTTCCCCCTGTGTCTGATTGCCCCTACAGCTTATACGTCAGCGATGTAGGAGGGGGCAGCGAAAGGGCAAGCCATTGAGCCGGGTCATTTTTGGGGCGACTTCACACAGACTTCACTCTGGTTCACTGTGGGCACATGGAGCTCATCTATGCTGACGCACGGATTGACTGTGCCAGCCATGGGGTTGGCGTTACCTACATTCATCATGAGACTCATAAAATGGAAAAAGCTACAACCCGGTCGCTGCTGGTACTGAGTACCCTGCTGCTCTCCCCCTTATCCCATGCAAAAGAAGCCGAGCCCCTGACGGCCGTGGTGGATGGCGCCATCCAGCCTTTGCTCAAGGAGCACAGGGTTCCGGGCATGGCGGTCGCCGTGCTCAAAGAAGGCAAGGCGTACTACTTCAACTACGGGGTGGCGGATCGGGAGAGCGGTGCTCGCGTCAGCGAGCAGACCCTGTTCGAAATTGGTTCGGTCAGCAAGACACTGACCGCGACCCTTGGCGCCTATGCCGCGGTCAAGGGTGGTTTTCAGCTGGAGGACAAGGCGAGCCAGCATGCGCCCTGGCTGAAAGGCTCTGCCTTCGACGGCATCACCATGGCCGAACTCGCCACCTACAGTGCGGGCGGTCTGCCGTTGCAATTCCCCGACGAGGTGGATTCCACCGACAAGATGCGTGCCTACTATCGCCAGTGGACGCCAGCCTACCCGGCGGGTACCCATCGCCAGTATTCCAACCCCAGCATAGGTCTGTTTGGTCACCTAGCCGCGAATAGTCTGGGCCAGCCGTTTGAGCAACTGATGAGCCAGACCCTGCTGCCCAAGCTGGGTTTGCATCACACCTATATCCAGGTGCCGGAGTCGGCCATGGCGAATTATGCCTACGGCTATTCGAAGGAAGACAAGCCCGTCAGGGTCAATCCGGGCGTGCTGGCGGCCGAGGCCTATGGCATCAAGACTGGCTCTGCGGATCTGCTGAAGTTTGTCGAGGCGAACATGGGGTATCAGGGAGATGCCGTGGTAAAAAGCGCGATCGCGCTGACCCACACAGGTTTCTACTCTGTGGGGGAAATGACCCAGGGACTGGGCTGGGAGAGTTACGCCTATCCGGTGACCGAGCAGACATTGCTGGCGGGCAACTCATCGGCGGTGATTTACAATGCCAACCCGGTCAAATCAGTTGCCAAGTCCCAAGAGATGGGGGGGCGCGACTCTACAACAAGACGGGCTCGACCGGCGGCTTTGGCGCCTATGTGGCGTTCGTGCCGGCCAAGGGAATAGGCATCGTCATGCTGGCCAACCGCAACTATCCCAACGAGGCCAGGGTCAAGGCGGCTCACGCCATCCTGAGCCAGCTGGCCGAGTGACAGTGCGGTTGTTCTGATTGAGATGAGTACGCCGGGATTGCCCGGCGTACTTATTTGCGTTGTCCACAGCAGTTGTCCATAGGCTCATTGCTTAAACGGCACGCAGCTCAATACGATATTTCCTGATTGGAATGTACCGATCGCCATCTCTTCACTAGGTGCGGGCGGTGGGCGCCCATATAGTTGCCCTCATTGCGATGCGCTGCGTTGCTACCTTTGTCACCACCTTGGCCCCGCCACTGTTCGCCTGTTGCTGCCATCTGGCCGATGCTGGCGGGCCAATCTGTAATGGAGCATCCATGCGTATTTTCCTGTTGTGCAGTTTTCTGATGATCATCCTCTATCCGGTCGGGATCGATCTCTATCTGGTGGCGGTGCCCCAGATTGCCGATGCCCTGCAGGCGAGCGAGGCGCAGATCCACACCGCCTTCTCCATTTATCTGTTCGGCATGGCGGCCACCGTGCTGCTGGGCGGGATGATTGCCGATCGCTACGGGCGGCGCTGGGTGGTGCTCGGGGGCGCGCTGATCTTTGTTCTTGCCTCGTTGGTGGCAGGCAATGCGGAGGGGATCAAGCAGTTCTATTTCGGCCGTTTCTGGCAAGGGGTCGGGGCGGGGGCGCTCTATATCATGACCTTTACCGTGCTGCGGGATGTGTTGAGTCAGGAGCGGTTGGCGATGGCGCTCTCGATGATTAACGGGGTCATCTGCGTGATCCCGGTGCTGGCGCCGGTGCTCGGTTACCTCATCCTGTCGCATTTTGACTGGCGCGGGATCTTCATCGTGATGGCGCTGGTGGCGACCGTCAGCGGTCTGGTCAACCTGTTGCTGCTCAAGGAGACCCGCCCGACCCGGCAACCGGGCAGTGGCGCGGCGCTGCCATTTGCCCTGCTGCGCTCGCCGCGCTTTATGCTGCTCTCCTTGCTGACCAGTGCCAGCGTGACCTCTATTCTGGTCTATGTCAGCGTTTCGCCACTGATCCTGATGAAGGAGTTTGGCTTCACCACCGAGCAGTACTCCATCGTGATGATGGTGATGGCCGGAGTGAGCATGTCCACCTCCTTCCTGACGCCGCTACTGCTGCGCTGGCTTGGTAAGCACAAGGTGCTGGCCGTATCCCATCTGGCTTATCTGCTGGCTGCGTGTTTTCTGCTCGGGTGCTGGCAGTTGGGGGGTAATATCCACCTGCTGTTGCCGGGATTTGCGCTGGTCTGTGTCGGGTTCTCCTGTGGCTTCGGGGTGGCGATGGGGGAGGCACTCGATGGTTGCCAGCACAATGTGGCGTTCGCCAGCGCGGTGCTCTGCATCATGCAGATCAGCCTCTCCGGCCTCTATATCTGGCTGCTGGGTCAACTTGGCTTTGCCCCGACCGAGATGCTGATCTACGCCCTGTTGCTGGCACTGCTCAGTTACCTGGCTGTCAAAGGGCTGGTACCATGGCTCGCGCTTCGTGAAGCGCGGTCGCGGGGATAACGAACGATGAGAGGGGATATGCGCAATCTGGGTGAACTCGATTTGAACCTGTTGGTGGTTTTCAAGCACCTGATGCAGGCGCGCAGTGTGGCTGGGGCGGCCAAAAAGCTCTGTGTCACCCCGTCGGCGGTGAGCAAGTCTCTGGCCAAGTTGCGGGAGTGGTTTGACGATCCGCTGTTTGTGCGGGTACGGCAAGGATTGCAGCCCACCAACCTCTCCCTGACGCTGGAGGAGGAGCTGAAGGTCTGGTTCCAGCTCACCGACAGCATCACCTCGCTCAATAGCGACGCGATCCCCGACGGAGCCCGCTTCACGCTGGTGATGGAGTCCCCCTTCTACATCAGTTTTCTGAGCGATCTGCCGATGACCATCTACCAGAAGTACCCCAACTCGGTGGTCAGGATGCTGGGGTGGGATCACCACTCTCTCAACGACATCGTCAACGGTGATGCGGATCTCGGCTTCTGCGCCCGCGAGACCCATGGCCGCTCTCAGGCCAAGGTCAATCGGTTGCCCTACTACATCGATCACGAGGTGCTGTTCACCGATCGTCCGGTGGTTTTTCTGCGCAAGGATCACCCCTTGCTCCAGCAGAAATGGTCGCTGGAGAACTTTCTGGCCTGCCCCCAGATCAGCATGGTGTGGGAAGCGAACGATACCTGGGCCCTCGACAGTTTGCTGGAGGACGAGGGGCTGAAGCGGGAGGTGCCCATCATGGTCTCCAGCTTCGAGCAGGCGTTGCATATTGCCTCCCAGTCGAGCCATGAGCTGATTGCGGTGGCTCCTTCCTACTGCGGTGGTTATGCCAGTCGGCATCACGGCAATCTGATCGCCATGCCGCTGCCGCTGCCGGAGAAGCTCTATGCCCAGCTGGAGATCGCCTTCATCCTGCTGTGGCACAAACGGCACAATCAGGATGCCAAGGTGATGTGGCTGCGCAACGAGATCCGGCGACTCTACAACGACGAATCGCCACGCTAATGTTGCCATGACGGTGCCCATTGATCAGCCGGAGCCATCTGCTCCGGCTTTTTTATGTCCCGATTTATGTCCTGAAACAACAGGTTGCTGCGGGCATGAGTGGTGCTGACAATATTGCATTTAGTGGCGACAACAAACGATTAACGAACATTCTAAAATGGAAGGTGCCAACTTCTGGTTTTGCTATAGACGTCACACTCTCAGCTGTTAGATACTGCCATTTATAATAAAAGCTGCGATGTGCTATCGGGAAATATCCGTGCCTGTCAGTGGTCACTCACAAATAATATAAAGTTATCGGCTTGTGTTAACATTATCACCCTGTATTTACATCTGGATGTATCGCCAGGGGATGTCTATTGTTCATCGAACACTTATGAAATAAATCATTACAACTTTCTCATGGTTTTATGCCATTGGGTGTCTATTCTTGCTGTTAATATATTTCCGTTAAAGCTAGATATTGTGGACTAACGAAACTGGAAAGGTTGTTTAAATTATTAATCACAAAACTATAACGGCCATTGTTTTGACCGTGTTGCTCTGTGGTTGCGCGAAAAACAGTGTGCATTCTGATGGTTCCCAGGCATTTGCACTTAACAAAGGTGCGATTGTCAGTTCGAAAGAAATTACCAGCCACTTTTTCTTTTCCGATATCGACTTCGGCATCAACGATACGATTGATGCGGCCGCGATCTGTCACGGTATCGAGAATGTCGTACGGATAGAGACCAAAGTCGGCTTTTGGGACTCCCTGTTTACCAGCCTGAGTTTCGGTATTTATGCACCTCGCACAGCGCAAATAGACTGTGCTGCATGACAAGTAAAGGAGATAGCGTGTGACTCAATTGAAAAGTATTTTATTGGCGACTGCCGGTATGGCGGCGCTTTATGGCTGTGGTGGTGGATCTGATGAAACAACCGTTGTAAAAGCCAGTGAACCGGTTAAACCCCTTGCACTGGAACATGTGACTATACCTAATGCAACACTTTATAAGGCTGATTATATACAAACCAACGGGGCGATAGACCTGACTGGTTTGGCATTGAAATATCAAAAAATTGATGGGATAGATGTTACTCGCTGGAGTGCATGGGTCAATAATGGTGTGATGGCCACCAAATGGTGGGTAGAGCAGAGTCGTGATGAAATATTAAAAGACAATCCTAATTCAGTACAGCTCACAAGTATCAGTCGTCAAATGAACCGGCCAATGGCAGATGGTCGTGTCCCTGCAGAGCTTGTCATCAAGCGGGTAGATGTTTCTTATAATGATATTGTTCACAACACACCGCAGATAAAGGTGAGCAATCCTAACATTTCCTCGAAACTTAATACTGAGCTTGATTTCGTTAGTGCTGGCACCTCAATGTATCCAAAATGGTCTGGTAAAATATCCTTAACGGAGTTGAAAACCCGCGCCATAAATACGGATAACTGGCATGACAATAAGGGGTATAGCACGGATATGCTGGGCGATGTGGAGACAACCCGCAATGGTGACAAGGTGACGGTCACGATGACGTTTCCGGCTGCCGGATGTACCCTGGTGGGGGATGCAACTTCATCGGGTAAAACAAATTTCGACAAGCTGATTTTTACCGGTTTTGACAAGTGTCGGTTTGACCTCGCGAAAGGGGTAAACTGGACTGCCCCCGATCTTTTTAACAACGAAGGATTGGCCAAGGGAAGAAATGGGACTGTGGCTTATGGCGCGACTCTTAAAAATGATAGCGGAGCAGAGATGCTGCTTATCGGCTTCCCTGAACTGGATGGTGTCGTGTTGGTGATGAACAAGAGATAGGCGAGCATTCGATAATCTGTTTTTGGCCGTATGTGGTTGAGTAGTGCATGGTTGCGGTGTCGCAGAGAGAAAACAGGCTAGCTACTCTGATGGTGCTTTGGGGCTGGTTTTCGGTGGATAATTTTGCACACAGGCCGGTCGATCAGCGTGCGAAGGTCATCGTTCGCAGTCCGAAAGGCACCTTCACGGTGAGGGCCTTTGACGAGAGGAAGTATGCGAACACTGGGTGAGCTCGATTTGAACCTGCTGGTGGTATTCAAATACCTGATGGCGGAGCGTAGTGTGGCGGGCGCGGCGAAACAGCTCAGTGTGACCCCTTCCACTGTGAGCAAGGCGTTGGCCAAGCTGCGGGACTGGTTTGCCGACCCGCTCTTTGTGAGAGGGCGCAAGGGGTTAATGCCGACCAACCTCGCTCTGGCGCTGGCCGGTGAGCTGGAAGCCTGGTTCCAGCTCACCGGCAGCATCGCCTCGCTCAATAGTGAGGCGATCCCCGATGGGGCCCGCTTCAATCTGGTGATGCAATCTCCCTTCTACAACAGCCTGCTGAGTGATTTGCCTGTCACCATCCATGAGAAGTATCCCAACTCGGTGGTCAAGATGCAGGGGTGGAATCACCACTCCCTCACGGATCTCGTGAATGGCGATGCGGATCTCGGCGTCTGTGTCCGCGAGCGTTATGACCGTTCTCTGGCCAAGATCAGCAATCTGCCCTATTACATCGATCACGAAGTGCTGTTCCACGACTTGCCGGTGGTGTTCTTGCGCAAGGATCACCCGCTGCTGCAGCAGTGGACACTGGAGAACTTTCTGGCTTGCTCCCACTGCAGCGTGGTGCTGGAGGTCAAGGAGACCTGGAGCCTGGATATGCTGCTGGAGGATGAGGGGTTGCAGCGCAAGGTGCCCATCATGGTATCCAGCTTCGAGCAGGCGCTGAATGTTGCTTCCCAATCTACCCATGAGCTGATTGCGGTCGCCCCCTCCTACTGCGCCGGGTTTGCGGCCAAATATCACCCCAATCTGGTGACCATGCCGCTGCCACTGCCGGAGAAGCTCTATAAACAGCTGGAGGTCACCTTCATCTTGCTGTGGCACAAACGCCACAATCAGGATGCCAAGGTGATGTGGTTGCTCAATGAGATAAGGCTGCTCTATCACCGCGAGTCGCGACCTTCAGCCAGATAGCGGGAGCCGGAGCAAGATGCTCCGGTTTTTTTATGATGAACTGTGCGGGAGTGGTGGTGGCACCGTGGATCGAGCCGTGCTGAGAAGAGGTTACCCGTTTATTTCACTGCCAAATCATGACTGTGGCATGCGCGAAAAGAAAAAGCCCATCTGTTTCCAGACGGGCTTTTTCAGCAATGTGTCACACCGACCACAACGCCGGATAGACCCTGTTTAACCGATTGTTTAAAAAGGGCTAAAGCACTTATACGTTGAACAGGAAGTTCATGATATCGCCATCTTTGACGATGTACTCTTTCCCTTCTGCACGCATCTTGCCCGCTTCTTTGGCGCCTTGCTCACCCTTGTAGGTAATGAAGTCGTCAAAGGCGATGGTTTGGGCGCGAATAAAGCCTTTTTCAAAGTCAGTGTGGATCTTGCCTGCCGCTTGCGGGGCGGTGGCGCCGACCGGGATGGTCCAGGCGCGAACCTCTTTAACACCGGCGGTGAAGTAGGTTTGCAGGTTGAGCAGCTCGTAACCGGAGCGGATCACCCGGTTCAGGCCCGGCTCTTCGATGCCAAGGTCTGCCATGAACTCGGCGCGATCGTCGTCGTCCAGCTCGGCGATGTCTGATTCGATGGAGCAGCAAACCACGACCACTACAGCATTCTCGGCGGCGGCGATTTCACGCACCTTGTCGAGGTAGGGGTTGTTGTCGAAACCATCTTCCGCCACGTTGGCGATGTACATGGTTGGCTTGAGGGTCAGGAAGTTGAACTGGCTGATTGCGCCCAGCTCTTCCTTGTCCAGCTTCAAGCCACGGATCATCTGGCCATCTTCCAGTGCAACGCGGATCTTCTCCAGCACTTCCACTTCCAGCTTGGCATCCTTGTCGCCACCTTTGGCGCGCTTGGATTGGCGGTGGATGGCGCGCTCGCAGGCGTCCAGATCCGACAGGGCCAGCTCGGTGTTGATCACTTCGATATCGTCAGCAGGGGAGACCTTGCCGGCAACGTGAATGATGTTCTCGTCGTCGAAGCAGCGCACCACGTGGCCGATCGCTTCGGTTTCACGGATGTTGGCCAGGAACTGGTTGCCCAGACCTTCACCCTTGGATGCGCCAGCAACCAGGCCTGCGATGTCGACAAATTCCATGGTGGTCGGCACAACGCGCTGCGGATTGATGATGGCAGCCAGCTGATCGAGGCGGGGATCCGGCATCGGGACCACACCGGTGTTCGGCTCGATGGTGCAGAACGGGAAGTTGGCGGCTTCGATACCGGCCTTGGTCAGCGCGTTGAACAGGGTGGATTTGCCTACATTGGGCAGGCCCACGATACCGCATTTAAAACCCATGGATTGTTACCTTATTGATGGATGCTGTTGGGGGCCGCCCACAGGCGGCCCATGTCATGCTTGTTCTGGTCGTTGCTCATGCACCGGCACAATGCCCGTACAGGGTCAAACCGACTTAACCTTTTTCAGCCTTGAAGCTGTGCAGCCGGTTCATGGCCTTGGTCATATCTTGTTTGAACAGGATGTCGGTGGCGTACATGGACATTCATCCCGCGCGTCATCGATCACCGCTTGTTCAGACTTTTTCGGCCTTGAAGCTGTGTAAGCGATTCATGGCCTTGGTCATATCTTGTTTGAACAGGATATCGGTGGCGCGCAGAGATTCGTCCAGCGCGGCGTCGATCAGGTTCTGTTCACTGCCGGGGGCCTTGGTCAGCACAAAGCCTGCCACCAGCTCTTTGCTGCCGGGATGGCCGATCCCGAGGCGCAGCCGGAAGAAGTTATTGTTGTTGCCCATTTTGGCGATGATGTCTTTGAGGCCGTTATGGCCGCCGTGACCACCGCCCTGTTTGAACTTGGCGATGCCCGGCGGCAGGTCAAGTTCATCGTGGGCAACCAGCATTGCTTCTGGCTCAATCTGATAAAAGCGCGCCAGAGCAGCGACCGCTTTGCCAGAGAGGTTCATATAGGTGTTCGGGATTAGCAGACGCACATCCTGCCCCTCGACCTGAATGCGGGCAGTATGGCCAAAGAACTTGGGTTCTTCACGCAGGCTGACATTGTGCCAGCGGGCCAGTTGCTCCACATACCAGGCGCCCGCATTGTGGCGGGTCTTGGCATATTCCGGGCCGGGGTTACCCAGTCCGACGATCAGTTTGATTTCGCTTGTCACGCTTGATGTCTTCACTCGCAGCTGCCATGGGTACACTACCCAGAGCAATAGGACGCAATATTCTAGCCGCCGAGTGACGATCACTCAACCAATGCTCATGTTCTGGCGGGATTTGAGCCACTCAGGCAGCTAACGGTCAGCTAGCAATCAATAAACAGGCCTCATGCAAGAGGCCTGTTGCAGGTAACGGATAGGCCGATTTACTTGGCTCGCAGCAGGGTGACTGTCTCTTCATCCAGTGCGGTCAGGGTGGGGCGAGCCTCGCGCACATACTCCACAAAGGAAGCGGCATCGGTGCCGCAATCCACGCCGCTGGCCTTGCAGTCGAGGGCCTGGCCCGGGGCATAGACGGCGCTGAGCAGTTCGCCGTTTTGTGCCACTTTCAGCACCGGGAAGGCGGTCAGCTTGCCGTTGACGCTGGCGATATCGACCCGCTCGCTCTGGTTGCGCTGGGCATTGGCCAGTGCCTGCCAGCCATCGTTGCCGTTGGCGCTGTAGGCGTTCATCACCACCCGATAGCGCTGGTTATCCAGCAGATCTTGCCACTCGCCGCTTGCGGTCTTGCGCTGCAACTGGCTCAGGGTGCCTGCTTTGCCTGCGTCGGTTTCCTGGAAGGTGTAGCGCAGGTTGCCACCGTAGGGGAACTTGCCAGCATGGGCGCTGGCGGGCAGGGTGGCAGTGATGGTTTCGCTCAGTAGGGCGCGCACTTCGGCGCCGGTCAGGGTCAGCACCGAGAGCTGGTTTTTGAACGGCAGCAGGGTGAGGGCACTATCCCCCTCGCGCCATTCGCCAGCAGGCAGTTCGGCGCGCACCCCGCCCACCGCCAGCAGGGCGAAGTCCACTGGGCCACCGGTCAGGGCTTGCACTGCTGGCGTATTGGCCCAGTAGAACTCCCCTTCGGCGACCAGCGGCGCCACATCGGAGCCGTGGCTGTCGCTGCCGTTGTCGCCGGGGCGCCGGGCATTTTGCAGCTGTGCGGGGATGGTGCCGATCACCGGGCCGTAGGCTTTCTCCAGCGCCGGTTTGTAGTGGCTGTCGATGATGCCGCGCAGGCGCGGATCCTCATCCACGGTTACCAGATTGGGTTGGTTGTCGACAAACTTGCTCGCCTCTTTGCTGCGGGTTTGGTCGAGCGCTTGCTTGCGGGCCGGATCGGCGAAGAAGTCGCGGCTGGCCAGCAGGCTGTTGTGGCCCTGGCAGTCGGTCAGCTGGCCTTGGCTGTCAAAGGTCACCTGCGCCAGACCGATGGCTTGGGCGTAAGAGCCTGCCTGCACCACGCAGGTCTTGCCAATGCCGTCTGGGTTGGTCACCAGCTTGGCGTAGTCGCCGGTCTTGCCCCAGCCAATATTGCGAAAATCGCCGAGCAGGCTGTGGGAGTGGCCGCCGACGATGGCATCGATGCCATTTACCTTGGCTGCCAGCGCCAGATCCCGCTCGTTGCCGATGTGGGTCAGGGCAACGATCTGGTTGATCCCTTTGGCCTGCAGCAGATCGACTGTGGCCTGAGCCGAGGTGACCTCTTTGCCAAAGCGCAGCTTGCCAACGTTGGGGGCGATATTACCCATGTCTTCCAGCACCAGACCGATGATAGCGACCAGCTGTTTGCCTTGCGGCAGCTTGTCGAGATCGATGACCGGGCTCTTCTGGTTGCCGTCAAAGGCATAGACCACGAAGGGCTTGAGGTTGTCTGCCTTGCTCAGGGCAGGATCGGCCTTGGTGTCGAGGTTGGCAGCCAGCACCGGGAAGTTGACCCCCTCAATGAAGCGGGCCAGCTTCTGGTTGTCCAGATCGAACTCGTGGTTGCCCAGCGCCATGGCATCCAGGCCAAACTGACTCAGCAGATCGGCATTGGCCATCCCTTCGTTGAGCTTGAAGTAGCCGCTGCCCTGCCAGGCGTCGCCACCGTGCAGCAGCAGTATGGGCTGGTTCTTGGCCAGTGCCTCGGCCTGATAAACCTTTGCCATGGTCAGCAGCCGGGGGTAGCCGCCAAAACGGGTGTAGAGGGTGTCCGTTTCCTCCTGCTGGCCAAAGATCTGCCCGGTTAGATCGGCATTGACCGGATCAAACTGGGAGTGGGTATCGTTCATGTGGGCCAGGGTCAGCACGAAGGGTTGACTCTCTTTCGCTGGCTGACAGGCAAACAGGGCGCTGGTGAGGGTCGCGAGCAGGAGGGGACGCAAGCAATTCATGGGTAAATCCTTAAGCCTGCCGGGGGCAGGGTCGTACCAGATAGCAAAGGGGTGGAAAGAGAGGGTTCAGAAAGACGAAAACCGCCAGCAGGCGGTTTTCGTTATTGCTGAATCTATCAATGCTCAAACATGGCAGAGATGGACTCTTCGTTACTGATGCGGCGAATGGCTTCGGCCAGCACGGTTGAGAGAGTCAGCTGTTTGACTTTACCAATCGCTTTCATCTCCGCGGTGAGCGGGATGGAGTCGGTGATGATCAGTTCATCGATCACCGAGTTCTTGATGTTCTCGACGGCAGTGCCAGAGAAGACCGGGTGAGTCGCATAAGCGAATACACGCTTGGCGCCACGCTCTTTCAGGGCTTCTGCGGCTTTGCACAGGGTGCCGCCGGTGTCGATCATGTCATCAACGATGACGCAGTCGCGGCCAGCAACATCACCGATCAGGTGCATGACCTGAGAGACGTTCGGGCGGGGACGACGCTTGTCGATGATGGCGATGTCGGTATCGTCCAGCAGCTTGGCGATGGCGCGGGCACGCACTACGCCGCCGATGTCTGGCGAGACGACAACTGGAGACTCGAGGTTCTTGGACTTCATGTCTTCCAGCAGTACCGGACTACCGAACACGTTGTCGACCGGAACGTCAAAGAAGCCCTGGATCTGCTCGGCATGCAGGTCAACGGTCAGCACGCGATCCACACCCACGCTGGAGAGGAAGTCAGCGACAACCTTGGCGGTGATAGGTACACGAGCGGAGCGGACGCGGCGGTCCTGACGGGCATAACCAAAGTAGGGGATAACGGCTGTGATACGGCCAGCTGAAGCACGACGCAGTGCATCCACCATAACGATCAATTCCATCAAATTGTCGTTGGTCGGGGCACAGGTGGATTGAATGATGAAGATATCGCCACCACGTACATTCTCATTGATCTGTACGCTGATCTCGCCGTCGCTAAAGCGACCTACGGCAGCATTGCCGAGTTTGATAAACAGGCGATCTGCGATCTTCTGGGCTAGTTCCGGCGTTGCGTTACCAGCAAACAGCTTCATGTCAGGCACGGTTTGAAACCTCGGGGTTGCATCCAGTATGTGGGGGAGTCTGAAATCAGACCCATATCGTTTTGGGGCAAACGATTTATCAAGATAACGAGCAAGGATATTATGGCTCTGGATTTGGCTGGGGTACTAGGATTCGAACCTAGGAATGGCGAGATCAAAACCCGCTGCCTTACCGCTTGGCGATACCCCAATCATTTGAACTGTTGCAATGTCCAGAAGAGAGGTGATATGTTCTCGCCTTTCGCGACAAACCCATCTAGCCCCTTCGGCACCTTGGCAAACACTTCCCGAGCAGTCACTTCGTCTTCAAATTGAGCAAAGACGCAGGCTCCTGTGCCCGTCATTCTCGACGGCGCGTATTCTAGCAACCAGCCGAGCGCATTGGCAACCTCGGGGTGGCGCTTTTTCACCAGTGATTCGCAATCGTTTTTCCACTCACCTGCCAGCAAGTTGTCCAGCGCCATTTTCGGAGTGGCTCTGGGCAGGTCCGGATCCTGAAATACCGCCGCCGTGGCCACATGGCAATCGGGTTTGAGTACCAGATACCAGGCGCTTGGTAATTCGACCGGTTGCAGCCGCTCGCCCACCCCTTCGGCAAAGGCGGCCCGACCACGGACAAACACCGGCACATCGGCCCCCAGCTGCACGCCGAGCTGTGCCAGTTCATCTTCGCTCAAACCGGCTTGCCAGAGCTGGTTAAGCGCCACTAGCGTGGTCGCTGCATCGGACGATCCGCCGCCAATTCCGCCCCCCATGGGCAGCACTTTCTCCAACCGGATATGGGCCCCCTGCGGGCTCGGCAGTTTTGCCTGCAGCAGGCGCGCCGCCCGGATGATCAGATTCTGCTCATCCGGTACCCCGGGAATGGCCGGGCTCAGGGTGAGTGTGTCGCTGCCGGAAATCACCTCGAACTCGAGCCAGTCGTTGTGATTGAGGAAGATAAACAGGGTTTGCAGCTCGTGATAGCCATCGGCGCGACGGCCATTGACGTGTAAAAACAGGTTGAGTTTGGCCGGTGCCGGCCAGCGTGTAGAAGCCATTAACGTGCAAGAGTCCATTGGTTGATCTGAAGCTTGAGGCGGCTGTTCTGGCCGGTCATGGTCAGTTGGTGGGGCAGGCGGTAGCCATCTTGATCCCGATAATCGCCATAGACGATCTGCCACTGGCCGTCACGGACACTGGCCAGACTGCTGTCGGGGTTGAGTGCAAACTCCGCCTGACCCGGCAGCCCCTTGATCCACTCCGGCAATCCGGCGACCGGAATATGCCAGCCGGTCAGTTGATAGATAAGCGCTTCGGCATCCTGGCTCTGGTGGCGCTTGCCGTCGCTGTCGAGCAGGGTGATCTCGCCTTTGCTGCGGGAGAGCTCCAGAATGCTGGTGCCGATCAGGCTGCTGAGGTTGAGGCGATAATCTTCGCCATCCTGCTGCCAGTTGAGGCGGGCGCTGCCTTTCTGCTGGGGGGTGATGATGGCCATCTTGCCGACGATCTGCCAGTGGGTCAGCTGTTCGAGACGGGTCCGCTCCTGGTTCCAGTTCACCTGATCCCGTTGGGGTTGGGTGGTGGCACAACCGGCCAGCAACAGCAGGCAGGTGAGGGTGAAAATACGCAACAGCACGGCAAGGCTCCAGAGAGAGGAATTTGCCACAGTATACGGGGCTGCCGTATTGCTTTTAAAGACTTACCCTTTCTCGTACAATTGCCGCCTTTGCACCCTGCATATGAAATGATCGTCGCCCACTCATGAGTTTGCTAGCACTCGGAATCAACCACAACACCGCCAGTGTCGCCTTGCGGGAGCGGGTCGCCTTTGGCCCGGACTGCATCGATCGCGCCTTGCGTGAGCTGGTGAGCCAATCCGGTGTCAGCGAAGCGGTGATTGTCTCAACCTGCAACCGGACCGAACTGTACTGCAACCTGGATGGCGAGCAGCAGAGCGATGTGTTGCGCTGGTTGCAGCAATTCCACGGGCTGGACGCAGCCGAATTGGTCAATGCCATCTATCAGCACCATGACGAAGAGGCGGTGCGCCACTTGATGCGGGTGGCGTGCGGGCTTGATTCGCTGGTGCTCGGTGAGCCGCAGATCCTGGGGCAGATCAAGCAATCCTATGCCCACGCCCAGCAGGCGGAGTCGGTGAAGGGGGCGCTGGAGCGGCTGTTCCAGAAATCTTTCTCGGTGGCAAAAAGAGTGCGCACCGATACCGAGATTGGCGCCAGTGCCGTGTCGGTGGCCTTTGCCGCCGTCAGCCTGGGTCGGCGGATCTTCTCCGATCTTTCCCAGACCAAGGTACTGCTGGTGGGGGCGGGGGAGACCATCGAGCTGGTGGCACGCCATCTGCGTGAGCAGAACGTCACCCGGATGATGGTGGCCAACCGCACCTTGCAGCGCGCCCAGACCCTGGCGGCCGAATTCGGTGCCCAGGTGATGACGCTCGAAGAGATCCCCGACTATCTGCACGAGGCGGATATCGTCATCAGTTCGACCGCCAGCCCCCTGCCGATCATTGGCAAGGGGATGGTGGAGCGTGCCCTCAAAGCCCGCCGCTCCAAGCCGATGTTTCTGGTGGATATCGCCGTGCCGCGTGACATCGAAGCCGAAGTCGATGAGCTCTCCGATGCCTATCTCTACACGGTGGATGATTTGCAGGGGATCATCGAGCAGAACCTCGAAACCCGTAAAAGGGCGGCGGCGCAGGCGGAAGTGATCGTGCAGGAAGAGCGCGACGAGTTTATGGGTTGGTACCGGAGCCAACGCTCGGTCGATCTGATCCGCGACTATCGTCATCAGTCCCAACAGGTGGCTGACGAAGAGCTGCAGCGCGCCCTGCTGGCATTGGCACAGGGCGAGAGTGCCGAGCAGGCGCTCAAGGCGATGGCCCATCGCCTCACCAACAAGTTGATCCACGCGCCGACCCAGGCCTTGCGCCAGGCGGCTTCCCAGGGCGATCAGAGCGAGCTGTCCCGCTTGCGGCAGGCGCTGGGATTGTCCCAAGAGTAATTGTTCGGGGTTGCCATGCTGGCGGCCCCTTCCTCCATTGAGAATGCAAGAGTTATGAATCCGTCACTGATCAGAAAGCTGGAAGGCCTCATCGAGCGCCACGAAGAAGTTCAGGCCATGCTCGGCGAGCCGGACGTAGTCTCGGATCAGGAGCGCTACCGCGCCCTGACCCGCGAGTATGCCCAGCTGGAAGATATCGTTCACGCTTTCCAGCATTATCGTCAGGCGCAGGATGATCTGGAGACCACCCAGCTGATGCTGGAAGAGGATGACGCCGACCTGCGCGAGATGGCGCAGGAGGAGTTGCCACTGGTCAAGGCCGCCCTGGAGCAGCAGGAGCAGGCGATGCAGGTCATGCTGCTGCCCAAGGATCCCCGCGATGACAATAACTGTTATCTGGAGATCCGCGCCGGTGCCGGTGGCGACGAAGCGGCGATCTTTGCGGGCGACCTGTTTCGCATGTATTCACGTTTTGCCGAGCGTCAGGGCTGGCGCCTTTCCATCGTCAGTTGCAACGACGGTGAATATGGTGGCTACAAGGAGGTGATCGCCAAGATCGACGGCGAGCGGGTCTATGGCCGCCTCAAGTTTGAGTCCGGTGGTCACCGGGTGCAGCGGGTGCCAGAGACCGAATCCCAAGGCCGGGTGCACACCTCCGCCTGTACTGTCGCCGTGCTGCCGGAAGTGCCGGAAGCCGAGCAGATCGAGATCAACCCTTCTGATCTGAAGATCGACACCTTCCGCGCCTCTGGTGCCGGTGGTCAGCACGTCAACAAGACCGACTCGGCCATTCGCATTACCCACCTGCCGACCGGTCTGGTGGTGGAGTGTCAGGACGAGCGCTCCCAGCACAAGAACCGCGCCAAGGCGATGTCAGTGCTCTCTGCCCGCCTGCAGGCTGCCGAGGATGAGCGCCACCGCGCCGCCGAACAGAGCACCCGCCGCAATCTGGTGGGCTCCGGTGATCGCTCCGAGCGCATCCGTACCTACAACTACCCGCAGGGCCGTCTCTCCGAGCACCGCATCAACCTCACCCTGTACCGCCTCTCCGAAATTTTGGAAGGGGATCTGGACTGCATCATCACGCCGCTGGTGCAGGAGTATCAGGCCGATCAGCTCGCCTCACTGGCCGAGAACAGTTGATGCAACTGGTGATCCGGCAAGCTCGCATTAAGTGTTGCGCCCATAGGATGGGGTGGCACTGATGCAGATCCAGCAGGCCCGCTCCCATATCATGACGGTGCTGGCTGGCGGGGAATCCCCCCGTGCCGACGCCGATGTGCTGCTCTGCCATCTGCTCGATTGTCGCCGCGGCTATCTGATGACCTGGCCCGAGCGCGAGCTGGATGCCGCCCAGCAGGCCACCCTGCAAGGGTGGCTTGACCGTCGGCTGGCGGGTGAACCCATCGCCCACCTCATCGGAGAGCGGGAGTTCTGGTCGCTGCCGCTGAAAGTGAGCCCGGCGACCCTGATCCCGCGCCCCGATACCGAGGTACTGGTGGAGCAGGCGCTGACCAAAATCCCGCAAGGACCGTGTGCCGTGCTGGATCTGGGCACCGGCACCGGCGCCATCGCGCTGGCGCTCAAGTCCGAGCGGCCCGAGGTCGATGTATGGGCGGTGGACAGGATGGCCGATGCCGCCGCATTGGCCCGCGAAAACAGCGCCGCGCTGGGATTGCCCATTGAAGTGCGCGACGGCAGCTGGTTCGAGCCGCTGGGTGAACCGGATCGCGACCAGACGCCTCGTTTTGCGGTGATTGTCTCCAATCCCCCCTATATTGATGGCGCCGATCCCCATCTCGAGCAGGGTGACGTACGGTTTGAACCACGCTCGGCGCTGGTTGCCGATGAGGCCGGATTGGCCGATATCCGCCACATCGTGGCCCATGCCCCCGCTTATCTGCTGACCGATGGCTGGCTGTTGCTGGAACATGGTTGGGATCAGGGCGCTGCAGTGCGGCAGTTGCTGGGGGATAGCGGCTACCGCGAGGTCGCCACGGTGCGCGATTACGGCGATAACGACAGGGTCACACTGGGGCGCTGTCCGTAGCGGAAAGGTCCCGTTTTAGCCTGAGTTTGGCCGAACGACAGGTTTTATACGCTGGGTGCCGTTGTGGCGCTCCTTGCAAGGATTAACGATGTATTTTGTGCTCAAACTGCTGCACTTCTTCCTGATTGCCGGGGCCGTGCTGATGTTTATGCTCCGCTTCTACTGGGTGCAAACAACCGCTGGCCGTGCCTACAGCGCGCCTGTGGTGAAACTCAGTGGCTGGCTCAACGGTCTGGTGGTGCTCTCCGGCGTGCTGCTCTGTGTTGCGTTGGATCTCAACCCGTTCAATAACGGCACACCTTGGCTCAGTGAAAAGTTGATGGGTATTGTGGTGCTGGTATTTCTGGCGACCATGGCGCTGCGGCTGGCCAAAAGCAATCTTATCCGCTGGTGTTCTTTTCTGGGCGCCCTGGGGTGGCTCTTTTTCATTGCCAAGTTGGCAGTGCTCAAACAGACGAGTTTATTCGGTTAAGGCATGAAAAAGATGTTACGCATAGACGAATGGACCGATTTTGAAGCTCATGACATCACCGAACTGGCGTTGTCGATCAGCGATGAGATTTACGGATCTGCCGAGCAGGGAGGGCGTGAGTTGACCCTGCTGGATGAGTGGCTGGATGAACAGATCGAAGAGGGAACCTGCGACGAGGTGCGTGAGCAACTGTTGCAGGGCTTTTACCAGCAGCTCGGTTTTCATGGCGACTGGCATGATTACTTCTCTGCAAATAATAGTGACCTCAATCAGGTTCTAGTGCAGCGCAAGGGGATCCCGGTCAGCCTCGGTATTTTGATTATTCAGCTGGGGCGCAAGCTCGGGCTCGATGTGGAGGGGATCTGTTTCCCCGGCCACTTTCTGGTGAGCTTTGCCGGTGGTGAAGGAGAGGTCTATGTCGATCCCTTTACCGGCGATGAGCTGAGTCTGGCGCGTATCGAACTATTGCTGCGCGGTGCGTTGGGGGATTTGGCCACCCTGACCCCGGCTTATCTGCAACCGTCTGGGCAGTGGGAAATCATCGAGCGACTGCTCAACGTCAGCAAGGGTGCCCTGCTGCGGGAAGATCGCATGCCTGAGGCGCTGCGCTGCAGCGAGCTGCTATTGCGCATGAAGCCGGGTGACCCGCTGGAGACGCGGGATCGCGGCTTTATCTACGAGCAGCTCGACTGCCCCCGTCAGGCCGCCGACGATTTTAGCTATTTTATTGAACAATGTCCGGACGATCCGGTAGCCGATGTGCTCAAAGTGCAGCTGGCTGCGCTGGATCTTAGCCCCAAGCCTCTTCATTAAGGATGTCTTAGATGGATCAGAAGAATATCAAGATCAACGAGATCGACGTTGCCAACGACAAACCGTTTGTGCTGTTTGGCGGCATGAACGTACTGGAATCGCGCGATATGGCGATGGCGGTGTGCGAGAAGTATATGGAAGTGACGACTAAGCTGGGTATTCCGTTTGTCTTCAAGGCGAGCTGGGATAAGGCTAATCGCTCCTCCATCCACTCCTATCGCGGTCCGGGTCTGGAAGAGGGGATGAAGATTTTCCAAGAGCTGAAGGCCACCTTCGGCATGCCGGTGATCTCCGATCTGCACGAGCCCCATCAGGCCAAGGCTGTTGCCGAGGTGGTTGATGTGATCCAGTTGCCCGCCTTCCTGGCACGCCAGACCGATCTGGTGGAGGCCATGGCGCGCACCGGTAATGTCATCAACATCAAAAAGCCCCAGTTCCTGAGC
This sequence comes from Aeromonas sp. CU5, assembly GCF_002586745.1. Taxonomy (NCBI): domain Bacteria; kingdom Pseudomonadati; phylum Pseudomonadota; class Gammaproteobacteria; order Aeromonadales; family Aeromonadaceae; genus Aeromonas; species Aeromonas sp. CU5. The sequence continues at coordinate 2,639,191 of NZ_CP023817.1, read as the reverse complement.
CCGGGTCAGATGAAGAACATCACCGACAAGTTCGAGGAGTGCGGTAATGACCGCTTGATCCTCTGCGAGCGCGGCGCCAACTTTGGTTACGACAACCTGGTGGTAGACATGCTGGGCTTGGGCGTGATGAAGAAGAGCACCGGCGGTTACCCGGTTATTTTTGACGTTACCCACTCCCTGCAGTGCCGTGATCCGTTGGGAGCAGCCTCCGGTGGTCGCCGCGAACAGGTGACCGAGCTGGCTCGCGCCGGTATGGCAGTGGGCCTGGCCGGTCTGTTTATCGAATCCCACCCGGATCCGAAAATCGCTCGCTGCGATGGCCCGAGCGCCTTGCCGCTGGAGAAGCTGGAAGGCTTCCTCAAGCAGATGAAGGCCATCGATGACCTGATCAAGGGCTTCGAACCTCTCGATACCTCGGTCTGATCCCGAGGCTGTCGTGCTTGATGAAAAATGCCCCGTAATGCGGCAATGCTGTTCACTTAAGCGGAGCCGCATTGCGATCTACCGGAAAACGGGTCTTTGATATCTTCACCGCCCTGGGTCTCGATGGCCTGGGGCGTTTTTCTATGAACATGATGCCTATGCTGCCCCGCAACTCCGCCAATCTCCGCGGCGTATGCGCTGGCGATAGCGCGCCAGCCATCACCGCCATCTGGTTCGCTATGAACTGACAGGCAAATTTGAAGCTCACCTCATTGGGTGCTCGCTGATGGACTACCGCTGCCTGGCTCGCCTCCCGCCTGACCAGATTGTATCCAAGCAGCAAACCCCACAGCTCCTGATAGACCAAGTCCACTTTCTTGCTTCTCAGCGTGATGGCATTGTGCTGCATTGAGCTTTTGATATCCCGGTATCCCAGCTCGATTTCCCAGCGCTCGTGGTACAGGGTCGCCACCTGAGCTGCGCTGAATCGCGCCACGGGCAGTGAGGTAAATACCGTTTTCTCCTTGCCTGCCACCTCATAGGTCACTGCACGAACTTGCCAGTGCGTCGGCAACGCCGGGTTTTTCTTGCGTGCCTGAGTGAGACCTTCATTTGCAACAGACGGTCACCGTCGCCATAGCGTTCAAGTTCCGTATACACCAGCCCCTTGCGCTCCGGGATGAGCCAGTGACGATGGGTGTCTTCGGCCTGAATACGCAGCAACAGGTCGGCACCGAAGAAACCTTTATCCAGCAGGGTTACCGAATTGTCCGGCAATGATTGAATGAACTCGCTGGCCAGGGGGATTTCCCCTTTGCGGTACGGGCTGATGGCCGCGTTGGCAATGACATGCGAACGGACATTCATCAGCGTGACCAACCGCAGCATCGGGTAGGGGGTTTGCCGGTTGGTTGAGGTGTTACCCGAGCCGAAATGCGCTCTGAGTTCAGGCATATCCTGGGTTCGGAACAGGGCGCCATCGATAGCAAAGACTTGTAAGCCGTGCCACTGGCCTTCAGGATAACGTTCCCGCCCCCACACATCAGCACACTGCTTGAATAGCCACTCGAGCGGCTGTTTGCCGAGTCGCTGACGGGCTTGAGACAGGGCACTGTCAGCGAGCAAGGCATCATTTGCCAAACCTTCGGCACAGATGTTGAGGCGCCGAGCGACCTCGGAGATGGGCTCATTGCGAAAAAAGGCCATCCCCACGACGAGCCACAAGACCATATCAGCAGGTAAGCGGCGTCGGCGGATAGTGGCCTTTTCAGACAAGGCGGCAGCGGCAGTAATCCATTCGTCGGGAATATGGTCGGCAAAAATTGCCAACCGGGCCAGCATGTCGCCAGATGCTTCAATAACATCGCTCAGGTCGTTTGCAATAGACATAAAAAAATCCGGAACCAATGATTGGTTCCGGATTGTCCTACAGCAGAAGGATCGGTCAATGGATCCTTAACTGATCAGCATTGCGTTATCAACGGGGGTTTTTTATTAGGCTCTGTCCCAATTATGTGTTGAAAGGCTAAGCTTGAAGTAGGTCATTACCTTGAGGTCTACCATCATGGATACCCCAGCCTTTCAACACCTGTTGTCTCTCTTTCCACAGCTTACCCTGCGCCAACGCCGTGTTGCCCGGCAGGAGCTCATGGCGCCCCACACCATTACCTCACTCAATACCCAGCTACCTGCATGCAGCGGTTGCCCACATTGTCAGGCCGATGCCAATCAGCTGGCACCATGGGGATGGAGTCGCGGACTACGTCGCTATCGTTGCAAACTGTGTCTACGCACCAGTACCGTGCTGACCAAGACCCCCTTGGCCAGATTACGTAAAACGCAGTGCTGGGAAGACTACGCGCAAGCCCTCATTGAAGGACTCACTGTCCGCCGGGCAGCTCTGCGTTGCGGGGTCAGCAAGAACACCGCTTTCCTCTGGCGCCACCGCTTCTTGCGTGCGATGGCCGCCCATCAAGCCACACGGGAAGAGGGCATCGTTGAGGTCGACGAGACCTTCTTCCTCGAGTCGTTCAAGGGGCAGCGGGGATTACCTCGTCTGGCTCGGTGTCGAGGAGGTAAAGGGCGAACCCGGGGAACCGGGCCCGATTACATCCCTGTGATGGTGGTGCAGGACCGTGCTGGTCACCATGCAGATTTTCAGTTGGAAAAGATGAATGCCGAAACAGTTATCGCGGTCTTGAAGCCCCTGGTCTCGCCGGATGCAGTGCTGTGTAGCGATGGTGCGGGCGTATATGCCAGTTTCAGCAAAGAGCAGGGCGTGACCCATAAGGTGGTGCGCAATCGTCAGGGTGAGCGGGTAGTAGGAGCATTCCACATTCAACATGTAAACGGATATCACCATCGATTGAAAGAATGGATGGTGCGCTTTCATGGCGTGGCGACTCACTACCTGAGGAATTATCTGGGTTGGCGCAGGATGCTGGAGCGTTACGGGAAGGGAGTGAATATCAAAGCGTGTCTGCATGAGGCGCTGGGGCACCCCATGCAACACGTAATTGGGACATAGCCTTTTATTACTGGCAGCGCCCATCCTGCTCAATGCTGCGGGTGGCTTGTCACCCGTTTTGTCAGCGTTTCATGACTGCTGCAGCAGACCTGTGTGAGAGGGATTGGATGTTACCCAGCAGACATAAAAAAGCGCCCCGTTGATTGGGGCGCTTTTGTCTGAGTTAGGTGCTGTTACAGTTGAAACTCGTCTGTCAGACCTTCATACGCGATATCAATAGATTGCAGCTCCTTCTGCAAGCGCTGTTTGTCTTTGAGCGCTTCGATTTCACGCCATTTACGTTTCTTTCCCGTTGTCCCGCGGCTACGTGAACCGAGCTCAACTACCTCGTCATAATCGAAGTTGAACATTTCCATGGCTCCCTCCTTGGTTTTTATCGTTTTCATCACCCGTATAACATAACGAAGTTGAAAGTAAAACGTTTTCTTTACAGGGTTATGACAAGGTTGGAAAAGTCGATAAAAAAAACCGGGTGCCTTACCAGGCACCCGGTTTTACCAGAAAAATGAACCGATTACAGGCGGCTTGCCAGCATGGTTTCCAGCTTGCCCTGGTCGATGGCAAACATGCGGATGCCTTCACCCAGTTTCTCGTGGGCCATGGCGTCCTGGTTCAGTTCCCAGCGGAAGTCGGCTTCGGTCATCGGGGTCGGTTTGGCCTTGCGCTCACCGGTGTAGTTCAGCTTGCGTACCACGGCGCCTTCGGTTTTGCTCAGCTCTTCCAGCAGCGCTGGGCCAATGGTCAGGCGGTCACAACCAGCCAGTTCCAGGATCTCGCCGGTGTTGCGGAAGCTGGCACCCATTACCACGGTCGGGTAGTCGTGCTGCTTGTAGTAGTCGTAGATGGCGGTGACAGAGACGACGCCCGGATCTTCGCTTTGGGTGTAGTCACGGTTGTGCTTGGCCTTGTACCAGTCGAGGATGCGACCCACGAACGGGGAGATCAGGAAGGCACCGGCTTCGGCGCAGGCACGAGCCTGGGCGAAGGAGAACAGCAGGGTCAGGTTGCACTGGATACCCTCTTTCTCCAGTACCTCGGCGGCGCGGATCCCTTCCCAGGTGGAGGCCAGCTTGATCAGAATGCGGTCGTTGCTGATACCAGCTTCGTTGTAAAGACGGATCAGCTTGCGTGCTTTGGCGATGCTGGCAGCGGTATCGAAGGAGAGACGGGCATCCACTTCGGTAGAGATACGGCCCGGAACGATCTTCAGCACTTCCAGACCGATGTTGACGGCCAGCTTGTCGCCCGCGTCGATGATTTGCTGCGCCTTGTCCTGGCTCTGGGCTTTGGCCCACTTGATGGCGTCTTCGATCAGCGGAGCGTACTCGGGGATCTCGGAGGCCTTCAGAACCAGAGAGGGGTTGGTGGTGGCATCGATGGGCTGATAGCGTTTGATGGCTTCGATATCACCGGTGTCGGCAACAACAGTGGTCAGGGCTTTCAGCTGGGTTAATTTATCGGCCATAGCGAATATCATCTCTTAATGAGGGAGTCATCCCTGGGTTGCGGGCTTGAGACGGTGGTTCTGAAATAAAATTACAGGATCTTGATGCCTCAGGCTCAGAAAAGCGCGATGGGGGTGACCCATCGTCATTGCCTGCCTAATTAATACTTATGTGGTGCATCCTGCAATAGGGGCGCTTGGCTGTTAAATATCCAAGCGGTCTGGCCATACCGTTTTAGTACTAGAAACTATATGATTAATAAGGTTTTTTGTATTTTTCTGCAGGACATTTCCGGTTTGCTTGCAGATCAACTTTTTTAGCCAATATTCATATTTGTGTCGCCGATCACATAAATTACCTCATCACCTACTTGTAATTTTATTACTAGGAAAACGTTTGGCAAAATATCCCTGTTTGAAAGCCATTTCAGGCAAGCGTTTGCCTTTGCGAATAACTCATCAGAGCGAGATAAAAATGGTTTTCTTATGAGGCTCTACACTGGCGTGCCTGATTAAATTATTGGATTTGTTGAAAGTTTGCGATTTAAATGGCGCTTTATGAGCGTTTACCGTTCGTTTTTTGTGTCCCGGGTGATCGGGATCACTATTCCGGGCTCTCCCGCTGTGCTAGATTCCGCCCCTTTAGCGAAACGCTAATTAAACAACAGACAGAAAACGGTCAGCGCAGACTGGCCATGGATGTGAATAACAACGAGAGAATTATGGACACCTTGATTGCGATGCTAAACGACCTGATGTGGGGAGCTGTGCTCATCTACCTGCTGATCGGGGTCGGGATCTTTTTCACTTTCAGACTGGGTTTTATCCAGATCCGTCACTTTGGCCACATGTTTTCCGTGCTGAAAAACAGCCGTAAATCTGACAATGCTGGCATCTCCTCTTTTCAAGCGCTCTGCACCAGTCTTGCCGCCCGCGTGGGCACTGGCAACCTGGCCGGTGTGGCTGTTGCCATCTATCTGGGCGGCCCCGGTGCCATCTTCTGGATGTGGCTGATCGCCTTTATCGGCATGGCGACCGCCTTCGTCGAAAGTACCCTGGCCCAGCTTTACAAAGTTAAGGATGAGGATGGCAACTACCGTGGCGGCCCGGCTTATTACATGGAAAAGGGCCTTGGCATGCGCTGGATGGGGGTGCTGTTCTCGCTCTGTCTGATCCTCGCGTTCGGTCTGGTATTCAATGCGGTGCAGGCCAACTCCATCAGTCTGGCGATGAAGGTGGCGTTCGGTATTCCTGACTGGGTCAGCGGTCTGGCACTGGTGGTACTCTCCGGCCTCATCATCTTCGGCGGCATTCGTGGCATTGCCCGTTTTGCCGAGCTGGTGGTGCCGGTGATGGCGCTGGCATATATCCTGCTGGCGCTGGTGATCGTGGCGATGAATATCACCGAGCTGCCCCATGTCTTCATGTTGATCATCAAGTCCGCTTTCGGGATTGAGCAGGCGGGTTCTGGCGCCATGGGTTATGCCATCTCCCAGGCGATGATCAACGGCATCAAGCGCGGTCTCTTCTCCAACGAGGCGGGGATGGGTTCTGCCCCCAACGCCGCCGCGACAGCGACGCCCTATCCGCCGCACCCGGCTTCTCAAGGCTATGTACAGATGCTGGGGGTCTTTATGGACACCATCGTCATCTGTAGCTGTACCGCCGCCATCATCCTGATGTCCGGTCAGTTTGAGCCGGGCTCCGGCGTGACAGGGGTGGAGCTGACCCAGCGGGCACTCTCTTCCCAGATTGGCAACGGCGGCAATATCTTCATTGCGGCAGCGATCTTCTTCTTCGCGTTCACCTCTATCGTGGCGAACTACTCCTATGCCGAGACCAATCTGGTGTTCCTTGAGCACAACCACAAGGGCGGCCTGATGCTGTTCCGGGTGTTCGTGCTGGGGATGGTGATGTTCGGTGCCGTGGGTGAGTTGCCGATTGTGTGGGCCATGGCCGATGTCTCCATGGGGTTGATGGCCATCGTCAACCTGGTGGCGATCTTGCTGCTCTCTGGTGTGGCGATCAAACTGGCCAAGGATTACAACGATCAGCTCAGACTGGGTAAGGTACCGACCTTCGATGCCAACAAATACCCGGAGATACGCTCCCAGCTGGAAGCAGGGATTTGGGACAATCCACCCCAAAAATAATAATCTGAAAGGTCTATGAAGGGGGGCGCGGATGGCGCCCCCTGTTTATTGGCTCTGCCCCGATTAGCTGGGCGGTTGCAAGGGCTGAGTGCAACAGGTAATTGGGGCATAGCCATCAATATGCTCATGAAAAAAGCGCCACTCGGGCGCTTTTTTGTTGCTCGCAATCCATACCGCCTCGCCAGAAGCCAGCGTACTCAGTGGGTCGCGTACTGGTAGTTGAAGGTGGGCAGTCCCCACTTGAAGCGTACCGCCAACAGTCGCAGCACAAAGCCGATGCCGATGGAGCCGAAGGCCGCCCAGTTGGTCGGCAAGCCCTGATCCAGCGCCAGACAGTAGAGAGCAGCAGTGATCAGTGAAATGGCCGCATAGAGCTCGCGACGAAACACCAGCGGAATCCGCTGGCAGAGCAGATCCCTGAGCACCCCGCCAAATACCCCGGTCACCACCGCCATGATGCAGGCAATACCGGCACCGTGGCCCATCTCCAGCGCACGGGCAGCGCCAAAGATAGAGAACACCACCAGCCCCAGCGCATCGAGTGCCAGAAACAGCTTGCCGAGATAGCGCATCAAGGGGGCCGAGACCACTCCCGCCATCGCCGCGGCAGCAACCAGCAGCACATATTCCGGGTGTTCAATCCAGAGCAGCGGATAGTGGCCCAGCAGCACATCGCGAATGGTACCGCCCCCGATGGCCGTCGCCGAGGCGATGATCACCACACCAAACAGATCCATCCGTCGCCGACCCGCGGCCAGCGCGCCAGTCATCCCTTCGGCTACCAGGCCGATCAAGAAGAGAGCATGTAACATGAGATATTCCAGGGTACGAGAAAGGCCCGTATCCTACCTACTCGTGTTATATGGGACAAGTAATCCAACCTATACATGAATTTAATTCATGCTAAATAGTAAAAAGGCACCGTTTCGGATGCCTTTTTCTAATCAACGTTCAAGGGTTAGCGCCCCAACTGCTCCTGCCGGTAGTGATCGACCCACATGGCGGTGGCGCCACAGATGGCGACGGGCATCACAAACAGGTTTACCACCGGAATGGCGGAGAAGAGGGTGACCAAGGCGCCGAAGCTCAGGCTCTTGCCACGGCGTTGCTTCAAGGCATCGCGCATGGTGATGAAGTCGATCTTGTGGTTGTCGAACGGATAATCCACATACTGGATCGCCATCATCCAGGCACTGAACAGGAACCAGAGCACCGGCGCCAGGGTCTGGCCGACCACCGGGATGAAAAACAGGATCAGGCAGCCGATGGCCTTGGGCAGGTAATACTTCAGTTTGGTCCATTCACGGCCGAAGGTGCGCGGCACATCCTTGACGATATCCAGCATGCCGCTGTCATTGGCGGGCTGGCCGGTGAGGATCTGCTCCACTTTTTCCGCCAGCAGGCCGTTGAACGGGGCGGCGATCCAGTTGGTGACCGAACTGAAGATAAACGAGAAGACCACCAGTATGGTGATGAGCGCGATGGGCCACAGCAGGTAATCGAGCCAGTCTAGCCAGGCCGGGATCTGCTGATGGAGCCAGGCGAACAGACCGTCAAGTTGCAACAGGAGGGCATAGAAGGCCCCGGCAAACAGCACGAAGTTGACTAACAGCGGGATCAACACGAAGGTGCGGATGCCCGGTTGGCGGATCAGGGAAAAACCGCGCAGGAAGTAGTCTGCACCACTGATTGACTCTTTGACCATATGGGGGGATTGGCTCATGTGAGCTCCATCTATGCATGGGAGAACAGCCAGCATATTACAAACATCCCTTTGATTTGGTAAAGTCGCCTGCCCGCCTTCCTTTTATTTCGCCACTGATACAGGTCGCCATGCGTCTGAAACTGATCAAACTCGCCGGCTTCAAGTCGTTCGTCGAGCCGACCCGCATTGAATTATCGGCAGACATGACTGCCGTGGTGGGCCCTAACGGCTGTGGCAAATCCAACGTGATCGATGCGGTGCGCTGGGTGCTGGGAGAGAGCTCTGCCCGCCATCTGCGTGGCGAGAACATGACCGATGTCATCTTCAATGGCTCCATCAATCGCAGCCCCCATGGTCGCGCCTCGGTCGAACTAGTGTTCGACAATCCCCATAATCGGGTCCCCGGTGAATTTGGCCGTTTTACCGAAATTTCGGTGCGCCGCGAAGTGCTGCGTGACGGCTCCAACTATTACCAAATCAACGGCCAGAAGTGCCGCCGCAAGGATGTGACCGACCTCTTCCTTGGTACCGGTCTTGGCCCCCGCAGCTACGCCATCATCGAGCAGGGCACCGTGAGTCGACTGGTGGAGTCGCGCCCTGCTGACCTCAAGCTCTTTATGGAGGAGGCGGCTGGCGTCTCTCGCTACAAGGAGCGACGCCGCGAAACCGAGCAGCGGATTCGCCACACTCGCGAGAATCTGGAGCGGCTCGGCGATATTCGCGGCGAGTTGGGTGCTCGTCTCGATCACCTTAAATCCCAGGCCGAAACGGCCGAGCGCTATAAGCAGCTCAAGAGCCGTTCGCGCGCCGCGCGCGCCGAGCTTATCGGCTCCGAGTTGTGGGCGCTGGAAACCCGTCTGGGCGAGGCGAAAGCCGAGCTGGCGCAGGCCGAGCAGGCGTTGGCCGCATTGGATGCCAAGCGCACCGCCGACGAGGGGCGCCACGTCACCCTGTCGGTCGCCAGACAAGAGGCGCAAGCCGAGCAGGCGAGTCGCCAGCAACAGATTTTTCTCGGGGGGCAAGCCATCGCCCGGCTGGAACAGCAGCAACTGCACCAGAGCGAACTGGGGCGTGACTGGCAGGCCCGTGCTCAAGCGTTGGGCGAGCGGATCGCCACCCGCAAGGAGCAGCTTGCCAGCCAGCAGGAGCAGTTGACCGAAGGGGTATTGCGCGGCGAGCAGGAAGACGCCCGGCTGGAGCAGTGTGAGCAGTTGCTCACCGAACAGCAGGAGACCCGCCAGCAGGCCAGCGAGGGACTGGAGCGGGCCCGTCAATGCCAGCAGCAGTGGCAGCAGCAGGTGACCCTGTTACAGGGCCAACTTAACCAGACTCGTGCCCGGTTGGGGGGTCTGCAGGAGCTGCAAGCCAAGACTCGGCTGGCCCGTCTCAAACTGGAAGATGAGCGCTCCGGCCCCCTTGGCGCAGAGGCCAACGATCTGCAACCGGCCCTCGATGCCTTGAGTGGCGAGCTGGAGTTGACGCGGGCCGCCACCGGCGAGCTGACCGAGCAGCTGGCCTTAGCCGTCGAAGCCCATGAGCAACTCAAGCAGCAGCATGGCCAGCAGCTAGGCCTGCAACGGGAGCTGCAGGCGCGGCAGGGGACGCTGGACCAGATCCTCGGCGAGCAAATGGAGGGGGCGACCCTGGCCGATCGGCTGCAGGTTGCCCCCGAGTGGGCATCGGCGCTCGACAAGGTACTTGGCCGCTGGCTGACCGCCACCCCTGCGGACGAGTGCAATCTGGCGCAAGAAGGTCTCTGGATTGGCCCGGCGCAACCGGCGGTTGCCGGCACTCTGGCGGCGCAACTGGGCGGCGAGCACATTCCCGCTTTCCTCAATGCTATCTGGCTGGTCGAAAGCCGCGAGGCCGCATTTGCCCGCCAGCATACCCTTGCCGCCGGTGAGTCACTGCTGACCAGTGCGGGCGACTGGTTCGGTCCCAACTGGACAGATCTGGGGCAGGGCGCGGCGCTCGGCACCATGGCGCTGCTGGGGGAGCGTGAGCGGTTGCATTCCGAGCAGGAGAGCGTTGCCGCGGGGCTGGCGCAACTGGCTGAGCAACTTGTCGCAGCCGATGCCCGGCGCGCGCAACACGCCAGTGCCCAGGAGTTGTCGCAGCGAACCTTGCGCGAGCAGGAGCAAAAATGGCAACAACTGCGCGAAGCCTGGAGCCTGCAACAGGGTCAGCGGCAGGAGCGGTTGCAGCGGCTGGGCCAGCTTGGCGAAGAGCTGATCCGGCTCGATCAGGAGCAGGCCGAGGAGGCAGAGCGGCTGGCCAGCGCCCGTGAGCAACTGGAGCTCGATGAAGCGCGTCTTGCCGAGTTGCAGGAGCAGGGGGAACCGCTGACCCAAGGGTTGCAGGCCGCTCAGGAGCGGGTGACCCGCTGCGAGCGGGCGGTGGAGGAGGCGCGTTTGCGCCGTGAACAGCAACAGGCTGCCAGTCAGCGTTTGCAGCTGGAGCTGGTTAACTTGCGCCACTTGCTCACCTTGGGCCAAGAGGAGCTGGCAAGGCTTGGGCTGGATCTGGCCGGGCTCAAGGGGCCTGCGAGTGATGCAGGGCCTGATCTGGGCCCGTTGCTGGCAGATCAACGCAGTCTGGAAGCGCTGCAACTGGCTTGCCAGCAACGCTTGAGCGAGCTGGAGCGTCAGTTGAGCGAGCTGGAGCAGGCCAGAAGTGCCGATCACAAGCAACTGGTGACCCTGCAGGAGAAGCTGGCGACTCTGCGTTTGGAGCGAGAGCGCAACCTCACCCGTCGGCAAGGGCTGCACGAACAGTTTGAAGAGCTGGGGGTCAGGCTGGTGGATCTCGATCAGGCGGTACTGATTGCCGCCGATCGGGGCAAATTGCGGCAGGAGATCCAGACCCTGGAGGCGCAAGTGGAGGCACTTGGCGCCATCAATTTGGCAGCGCTGGCGGAGTATGAAGAGGCGAAAACCCGGGCAACTTACCTGGAAAACCAGTGTCAGGATCTCGAACAAGCGCTGGAAACATTGAGCCAAGCCATTAAAAGAATTGATAAAGAGACACAAATACGGTTCCGGGATACTTTCGATAAGGTCAACGAAGATTTAAAATCCCTGTTTCCGAAAGTGTTCGGTGGGGGCAGTGCCTGGCTTGAGTTGACCTCCGATGATCTTTTGGAGGCCGGAGTGAGCATCATGGCGAGACCTCCGGGTAAGAAGAATGCTACCATTGCCCTGCTTTCCGGGGGGGAGAAGGCGTTAACCGCGCTTGCGCTGGTTTTTGCCATCTTCAGACTCAACCCAGCACCATTTTGTTTGCTGGATGAGGTGGATGCACCGCTCGATGAAGTGAACGTCGGTCGCTTCTGTTCTCTTGTCAAAGAGATGTCGAGCACAGTACAGTTCGTTTACATCAGTCATAATAAGGTCTCCATGGAGATGGCTGAGCAGCTGGTTGGCGTCACGATGCAAGAGCCCGGGGTTTCTCGCATTGTGTCGGTCGATATTGGTGCCGCCGTCGCTTTGGCTGAGCAAAACTAGAAAGAGAAGCAGCTAATGCAGGAATTGCGTTACATCTTGGTTGCCCTGGGCGGTATTGCTATTGCGGCATTGCTCATTCACGGGTTGTGGAGCAACAAAAAGAATCGTCAGGCGCCGATCAAAGAGAAACCGGCCGGACGAATGGACTCGAAATCGCGGGATCGTGATAACGACAGCTTCGACAGCGATGGCATCGGCCAGGTGCGCGTGGTCGCTGCTGGCCGTCGTGCCGAACCCAAATTGCACAGCGAAGAGAGCCGCCAGCCGGAACTCGCTCGTCGTGCCACTGTTCCTGCGTTTGATGATGAAGACGAGGAAGAGGATCTGCCGCCGCCCGTAGTGCGCAAGCCTGCTGCCCGTCCGGTTCCACCGCCCCCTGTGTATCAGGAAGAAGAGGACGAATTTGACGAGCCTCTGCCAGAGCTTGCTGACGAGGTGCCTGCAGCCCCGGTGCGCAAGCCTGCTCAGGTGATCCGCCGCACCCCGGTACACCGCACTCGTCCCCAGCGCGAACCGATGATCCAGTCGCTGGATGACGAACCGCTGGTCGAGCCTGCTTATGCTACCGCCCCGACCTTTGGTGTTCGTAGCGAGGCAGCCCGTAGCGAGACTGCCAGAACCGAGACTGTCCGTACCGAGAGTGTTCGCAGCGAAACTGTGCGTGCAGAACCGCTCCGTGCCCCCGAGCCGCAATATCAGCCGCAGCCCCGTTATGTGGCGCCTGAGCCGGTATATGAAGAGCCGGTCTATGTCGCTCCCGCTCCGGTAGTTGAAGAGCCGCGCATGGCGCCGCAACCGGTTGAGAAGATTTGGCAGGATGTCTATGTCATCAACCTGATGGGCCGTCCGGGTCATGATCTGCAAGGGGCAACCCTGTTGGCCTCTTTGATGGCGTTGGGCTTCAAATTCGGCGAGATGGATATTTTCCACCGTCACGAAGATCCCAATGGCAAGGGTGAAGTGCTTTTCTCGATGATCAATATGGTCAAGCCGGGTACCTTCAATCCGTATCGGATGGAGCAATTTACTACCCCGGGCGTGTCGCTGTTCATGCAACTGCCGCTGCGTAGCAATACCGCCTTTGCGTTCGAAGATATGCTGCAGGCGGCTGACCAGCTGGCCAGTGATCTCGATGCCATGCTGACGGATATGCATCGTAGCCCGTTGAGCGATGAGACCATCGCCCGCTACCGTCACGAATTGGCTACCTATGAGGCCAGTCGCGACTAATACGCCATACGGGTCGAATGAATAAAAAGTGCGGTACCCAGGTGCCGCATTTTTATTTGTACCCCTGGCTGGATTTTCAATCACACCTCGAGACTTCTCCATGAGCGAAACCCTCTCCCGCCACCGTCAATTGTGTGAACTGCTTACCGAATATGGTCATCAGTACTATGTGCTGGATAACCCCACAGTACCGGATGCCGAATACGATCGCCTGATGCGCGAACTGCTTGAACTTGAAGCGGTCCACCCCGAGCTGAAAACCCCGGCATCACCCAGCGTGCGGGTCGGCGGCCAGCCGCTGACTGCTTTTAGTCAGGTGCGCCACGAGATCCCCATGCTCAGTCTGGACAACGTATTCAGCAGCGAAGAGCTGCAGGCGTTCGAGCAGCGGATGAGCGATCGCCTCAAGCGTGAGGTGCGTTTCACCTTCTGCTGCGAGCCCAAGCTCGATGGTCTGGCGGTGAGCCTGCTCTATGTGGATGGTCAGCTGGTGCAGGCTGCCACTCGGGGTGATGGCGCCACCGGTGAGGAGATCACCGAAAACGTGCGTACCATCAAGGCGATCCCGCTGGTCTTGCGTGGCACTGGCTGGCCCGCCCGGCTGGAAGTGCGTGGCGAAGTCGTTATGCCCAAGGCGGGATTTGAAGCGATGAATGCCAAGGCGCTGGCTGCTGGCGAGAAGGTGTTCGTCAACCCGCGTAACGCGGCTGCTGGCAGCCTGCGTCAGCTCGATTCGCGCATTACCGCCAGCCGTCCCCTGAGCTTTTATGCCTACGGGGTCGGCGTGGGTGGCGATCAGCTGGGCGACTCCCACTTCGATCGTCTCAATCAGCTCAAAGCGTGGGGCTTGCCGCTCAGCCCCGAGGTGAAGCTCAAAGAGGGGGCTGCCGGTTGTCAGGCGTTCCACGACGACATTCTGCTCCGCCGTGGCGAGCTGCCCTATGAGATCGATGGGGTGGTCTACAAGGTTGATGCTATCGCCCTGCAAGAGGAGCTGGGCTTTGTGGCCCGCGCACCGCGCTGGGCGACTGCTCACAAGTTCCCGGCTCAGGAGGAGATGACGGAGCTTGAGAACGTCGAGTTTCAGGTTGGCCGGACCGGCGCCGTGACCCCGGTGGCCAAGCTCAAACCTGTGTTCGTCGGCGGCGTCACCGTTTCCAACGCCACCCTGCACAATGCCGACGAGATTGAGCGTCTCGGCGTGATGATCGGCGATACCGTGATCGTGCGCCGTGCCGGTGACGTGATCCCGCAGATCGTCGCCGTGGTGGAGGCGCAGCGCCCCGTTGATGCCCGCGCGATCCTGTTCCCGACCGAGTGTCCGGTCTGTGGCTCTGCGGTCGAGCGGCTGGAAGGGGAAGCGGTTGCCCGCTGCTCAGGTGGTCTGTTCTGCGAGGCGCAGCGGGCGGCGGCGCTCAAGCACTTCGCGGCGCGCCGTGCCATGGATGTGGATGGCCTCGGCGACAAGATTGTCGAGCAATTGGTCGACAAAGGGCTGGTGAAGACCCCAGCCGATCTGTTTCGCCTCAACGCCATTCAGTTGGCCGGTCTTGAGCGGATGGGGCAAAAATCGGCGCTCAATCTGGTGGCTGCCATCGACAAGGCGCGCAGCACCACCCTGCCGCGCTTCCTGTTTGCCTTGGGGATCCGCGAAGTGGGGGAGGCGACCGCCCTCAATCTGGCCAATCACTTCCTCACACTGGATGCCTTGCGCGCCGCTACCGTGGAGCAGCTGTTGACGGTGGCAGATGTGGGTGACGTGGTAGCCAAGCATGTTTACTACTTCTTGCGCCAACCCCATAACGTGGAGGTGCTGGAGGCCTTGCTGGCTGCTGGCATCCACTGGCCGGCCATCGAGAAGAAGGAAGCAAGCGATCAGCCCTTTGCTGGCAAGACCTTTGTGCTGACCGGTACCTTGACCATCCTCTCTCGCAACGATGCCAAGGCGGCGCTGCAGGCGCTGGGTGCCAAGGTGGCGGGTTCGGTATCTGCCAAGACCGATGTGCTGGTAGCGGGGGAAGCAGCTGGTTCCAAGCTGATCAAGGCTCAGGAGCTTGGCATCACCATCTGGACCGAAGAGGAGCTGCAACAGGCGTTGCAGGGCTGAATAGCCCTCACCAAGCCTGCTGACCGCAGCACCCGATAAAAGAGAACCCGGCATGGCCGGGTTCTCTTTTTTGTTTGGGCGGTCACTCACGCCAGAGGATCTTGTGGCGCCATTTGTCGGGCACGGTGAGCTGCCAGCGGGCCAGTTCGCTCTTGCTGAAGACATATTCGCCACGCAGGGCCGCTCGCGGGGAGATGGTGCGGGGCAGGGTACCCGCCAGTATGGTGTTGATGAGGCTGGCTGCCTGTATCCCCTGATCGTTGCCGTCCAGTACCAGTCCACCGATGGCCATTCCTTTGTCGACGGTAAATTCCCAGAAGCAAAACAGCGGCACCGGGCTGTGTTTGCTGGTCCACTCCAGTACCGTCTGCTCGTCCACATGCTTACCCTGATCATCGACCAGCGTGTGGTAGAGACCGAGGAAGATCGCCTGATAGCCGTTCTTCTTGGCGTTGAGCACCGCCTCCTGCCAGAGGCTGTAGTCGCCCATCAGCTGGCTATTGACCCGGGTTTGGCCGACCCGCAGTTCGGTCTGGGTCTTGAATTCATCCTCGATGGCAGTGAGCGCGACATTGCTGGAATCAAACAGCACCAGCGCCTTCTTGATACCACCCATCAGCTGGCTCATCTCGCTGATGTTGCGTTTGAGCAGGGGGCGTTCCAGCACGCCGGTGATCTTGGGGTGGCCGACAAAGCCCTTGAGGCGGGGGTTCTCGTTCATGCCGAGAAAGACCACTGGGGTGCCCAGTGAGGCGATCTCGTTGGCCAGATAGTTGATGGCATTGTCATCCCCCAGTACCACCAGATCCGGTTTGTTCTTGAGATAGAAGTCGATGGCCCGTTGGGCGATCTCATCAAACTCCTCCCGCGGATGGCGTTTGGTATCCATATAGAAGTGAGAAATCTGATGTTCCCCATCTAATCCGTCCAGCAAGCCTTTGTTATAACTCTGGTCCCAGCGGTATTCGGGATGGTAACTGCTGATCACCAGAATATGGGCGGCATAGAGCGGTAAAGATAGGCTGGTCAGCAGCAGTAGCAGCAGCGACTTGAGCATAACGGCTCCGGTATCAAGGGATAGTGTGTGCCTGCTCAGTATGTGTGGTTTTAGCTGGCACTGTCATCCCGAAATTGGTGCAGCGAGCCGCGATTTTTTTTCAGGTCTCAGGATCGGACGCCAGCCCGCACCACGCTTGAGATTTGATTCGATTGGAGCTTTTTGTGGTTGGTCGTGAACTGTCCCGCTCGCTGAAAAACCTGTTCTGGATCAAGAAATGAGGAGGCGCTTTGGTGCCTAATAGACACCACATATGGGCATGCATTCGTTTTTAATCCCTATATGTTGTGTTATTAAGCTGTGCATAAGCTGTTCCTTTCCTATCTTCAGCCCAGGTTTGTCAAGCCTCGGCTGAATTTATTTGTGTCCAGGATGAGACGCCGGGAGGGGGGCCCAACAAGGGTGAGCCAAGGGCAGATTGCCTGGCCTTTTAACGGGGAAAATCGATGAAACCGGTTGTGATCAAACGTGACGGATGTCGCGCACCATTCAATGCCCAGCTGATTGCAGAGGCGGTCAGCCGTGCGGCAGAAGCGGTCAATCAGGCCAGTTCGGCTCTGGCACTGCGCATCTCAAGCGCGGTCAGTCAGGAGCTGGAAGGGCGTGGTGAAGTCGATATCCACGAGATCCAGAACCGGGTCGAAAACCACCTGATGGCCTCCGACGACAAGGCCATCGCCCGTGCCTATATCGAATATCGCCACGATCGGGATCAGGCCCGCGAGGCGCGCGGTCGTCTGGCGCAGGAGATCCGTGGTCTGGTCGAGCAGACCAACGCCGCCCTGCTCAACGAAAACGCCAACAAAGACTCCAAGGTGATCCCGACCCAGCGCGACCTGCTAGCCGGTATTGTCGCCAAGCACTATGCCACCAGCCACATGTTGCCCCGTGATGTGGTACAGGCCCATGAGAGCGGTGATCTGCACTTCCACGATCTCGACTACTCCCCCTTCTTCCCGATGTTCAACTGCATGTTGATCGATCTGAAAGGGATGCTGACTCACGGCTTCAAGATGGGCAATGCGGAGATCGATACCCCGAAATCGATCAGCACCGCCACTGCCGTGACTGCCCAGATCATCGCCCAGGTGGCGAGCCACATCTATGGCGGCACCACCATCAACCGCATCGACGAAGTGCTGGCTCCCTATGTGACCATCAGCTGGCAGAAGCACCGTGAAGTGGCCGAAGAGTGGGGCATTGCCGATGTGGACGCCTACGCCATGGCCCGCACCGAGAAAGAGTGCTACGACGCCTTCCAGTCGCTGGAGTACGAAGTCAACACCCTGCACACCGCTAACGGTCAGACCCCGTTTGTCACCTTCGGCTTTGGCCTGGGCGACTGCTGGGAGTCGCGCCTGATCCAGCGCGCCATCCTCAGCAACCGTATCGCTGGCCTTGGCAAGAACAAGAAGACCGCGGTGTTCCCGAAACTGGTGTTCGCCATCAAGGATGGCCTCAACTATAAGGTCGGCGACCCCAACTACGACATCAAGCAGCTGGCGCTGGAGTGTGCCTCCAAGCGGATGTATCCGGATATCCTCAACTACGACCAGGTAGTGAAGGTAACCGGCTCCTTCAAGACCCCCATGGGCTGCCGCTCCTTCCTTGGCGCGTACGAGGAGAATGGCGAGCTGATCCACGAAGGCCGCAACAACATTGGCGTGGTGAGCCTCAACTTGCCGCGCATTGCCCTGAAATCCCGTGATGAAGCGGACTTCTGGGATCGTCTGGATGCTGCCCTGCGGGTAGCCAAGAAGGCGCTGATGTACCGCATCGAGCGGCTCGACGGGGTCAAGGCCCGGGTTGCGCCGATCCTCTATATGGAAGGGGCCTGTGGCGTGCGTCTGAAAGCAGACGACAACGTCAGCGAGATCTTCAAGAACGGCCGCGCCTCTATTTCGCTCGGTTATATCGGGGTTCACGAGACCATCAATGCCCTGTTTGGCGGCGATACCCATCTGTTCGATAGCGAGATGCTGCGCCAAAAGGCGATCGCCATCATCGAGCGTCTCAAGGCGGCGACCGATGCGTGGAAGGACGAGACCGGCTATGGTTTCAGCCTCTACTCCACCCCGAGCGAGAACCTTTGCACCCGCTTCTGCCGCATCGACGCCAAGGAGTTTGGCGTGGTATCCGGCGTGACCGACAAGGGTTACTACACCAACAGCTTCCACCTCGATGTGGAGAAGCAGGTCAACCCGTACGACAAGCTGGACTTTGAGGCGCCCTATCCGCCCATCGCCAGCGGCGGCTTCATCTGCTACGGCGAGTACCCCAACATCCAGCACAATCTGGAAGCGCTGGAAAACGTCTGGGACTACAGCTATGACAAGGTGCCCTATTACGGTACCAACACCCCCATCGACGAGTGCTACGACTGCGGCTTTACCGGCGAGTTCGAGTGCACTTCCAAGGGCTTTACCTGCCCGCGCTGCGGCAACCACGACCCCGCCAAGGTGTCGGTGACCCGCCGTGTCTGCGGCTACCTCGGCAGCCCGGATGCGCGCCCCTTCAATGCGGGCAAGCAGGAAGAAGTGAAGCGCCGCGTCAAACATATGTAAGCGCACAAGCGATGAAGAGCTGGCCCCTGACTCAAGGGGCCATTTTCATTGGAGGGCGGCAGCCATGCCGCTGTCCCGTGAACGAGGCAGGAAACAAGCGATGCACTACCACAAATACTACCCGGTCGATGTGATCAACGGCCCCGGCACCCGCGCCACCCTGTTTGTTTCGGGTTGCGAGCATCAGTGCCCGGGCTGCTATAACCAGAGCACCTTGCGGCTCGATGGCGGTCAGCCGTTCGATGAGGCGATGAGCGATCGCATCATTGCGGATCTCAACGACACGCGGATCAAACGGCGAGGTCTGTCGCTCTCCGGCGGCGATCCGCTCCACCCGGCCAACGTGCCCCACGTGCTGGCGCTGGTAAAGCGGGTACGCGCCGAGTGTCCGGGCAAGGATATCTGGTGCTGGACCGGCTATCGGCTGGGCGAGCTCTCCGCTGCCCAGCGCGAGCTGGTTGCCTTGCTGGATGTGTTGGTGGATGGCCGCTTTGAAAAAGCGCTGGCGGACCCGGGTCTGCTGTGGCGTGGCAGCAGCAATCAGCAGATCCACGACCTCAACGCCTGGCGTGAAACGGGTGAGCGGATCCCCTGTCTGGTTTGCAGTTGAAGCCTGGGATGTTTATGGTTAGCCCATTCCTGTCCCGACGACATCATTAATGAGGAGAGCCGAGATGAACAATCTGCTCAAGATCCTGCTGGCCATTTTCCTGCCCCCTGTGTGTGCTTTTATTCAGGTGGGTTTTAGCCTGCACTTTTTAATCAACATTGTGCTGACCCTGCTGGGCGGTCTGCCTGGCATGGTCCATGCGCTCTGGCTGGTGGTGAGCGACAAGCGTGGCTGATGCCACCGGCTGACTAATGAGCTTATTGACGATAAAAGGGCCAACCTCTCGGGGTTGGCCCTTTTGTTCATGTTCATACGAATACTTTTTCGTTAGGATGGGTGACTGACCAATTGGGGCGCGCGTTGAGCGTCCTGCAGTCTGGCAACAAGAGCCGGCAAAGAACAGGGAGCGTTATATGAAGTGGAAAGTCGCAGTATGGTCAGGTCTGGCAGTGACACTGTTGTTGGGGTGCTCATCCCGTCAGGAGGTGGCGCGCGAGCGCGCTCCGATCGTTATCCCCCTTGAGCAGCTTTCCAGCTACTGGATTCAGGAAAATAAGTGGTCATGGTTCGGTGATGATCAACAGGTATTGCCTGCCAAACCGGTCAAGGGGTTCGTGGAAGTGCGTTACCAGATTGACTCCAACGGCACGCCAATCAAGCCGGAAGTGGTGGCCGCAGATCCCCCCGGCGAGCTGGAGCAGAGCGCGCTGGCGACCCTTTCGCGGATCCGTTACAGCCCGGCAGAGGGCAACCCGGATGCCATTCCGGTCGAGGTGACCAACCGCTTCGAGATCGAGATCAACTGATCCCCCACCACTCTGATGCCAGAGAAACAGAGACCCCGGCCAGGCCGGGGTCACGTTTATTGCTGTTTGCAGTCGTTGTAGGCGGTCTGCCACTCGCCATCCTGATCCCGCAGCTCGACAAAGCCCTCATCCCCCTTGTTCCACCAGACGGCCTCATGCTCGTCCGTATAGCGGGCACCGGAGGCCGAAATGGCCTGGGGCAGGGTGTAATCCTTGCCGTCCGGCAGCGACAGCTTGATAAAGCTGAGGCTCTCGTCGGAGAGAGAGAAGTAGCGCACCTGCACCTTCTTGCCCTGCTCGCACTGGTAACTGACCGGCTCGCCACCGGTGACGGAGAGGGTATTGCCCTGATTGCAGCCGGCGAGCAGGCCGAGGGCCAGCGCACCAGCGGCCATCATATGTACTTTATTCATGATTACAGCTCCATTGGTGTCATACGGGCGTGAGCCTAACAGGTTGCCGTTATTGTGCAATCATCGCGGCCATTTGGTGCGTCGCTGGCTGTCCGGCATACCGTCGCGAGTGTGAGGAGAGGATCGGCGTTAGCAAGGCATCCGCCATCAGTGCAAGCCGAGCTGGGTTTCAAACTGGCGGATCAGAGTCTCATAGGTGCCGTTGTTCTTGATCTTCTGCAGCCCCTGCTCGAACCGCTTGGCCAGCGCTTCCCCTTGCGGGGCGTTGCGGGAGAAGGCGAGCCAGAAGCCATCGGTGGAGAGTTTGCCAACCTTGACCACCTTGCCGGTCAGCTGCTTCTGCTGGATCTTCAGGTAGCCCGGCATGCCGTTCATCAGGATGTAGTCGACCCGGCCGCGCACCAGCATCTCGAGGATCTGGGCATCGGATTTGGCCTGAAAGCGGGTGATCCTGGGGTTCTCCATAAAATCGGTGGGGTAGGTGTAACCGAGGGTGATGCCCACCCGCTTGCCCTCCAGCGAGGTGAGCTTGAGATCCCGTTGCGGGTCGCTGGCAAGGGCGAAGATGGCAAGATCCTCCTCGAACATGGGGGTATCGTGCCAGCGGTACTGGTAGCGGTTCTCTTCGGTGATGGTGGCGTTGAAGCACCCCGCAAGTTTGCCGCTTTTCGCATCGTGCATGCAGCGGGCGAAGGGGAGGGTGCGAAACACAATCTCGATCCCTTCGGCGGCGAACACTGCCTTGACCAGCTCCGGCGCCAGCCCGCGAGGCTGGCCATCCTCCTTGTCGCGCTCGCAGTAGGGAGCCCAGTCATCCTCGGCACCAATGATCAGCGGGGCGGCCCCGAGCGAACTGGTGGCCAGCAGCACCAGACAAACCAGCCATTTTTTTAACCACGGAACCATAGGTGCACCTCATCGACAGCAGCCTTACAAGCATAGCCACACTTCTGCGCTGATCCGTGGCGGCAGGAGGGCGGCAAACAAGAGAGACAAAAAAACGCCCCGGCAGGCGACGGGGCGAAAGAGAGCTCATCCATGGGCTGACAACAGTGTTTACAACAGGAAATCAGTAACCGAAGCGGGTTGCCTCGAAGCGGTTGAGCAACCGGTGGATGAGGTAGCAGGCCAGCAGGGTGACCACGATGGCAAACAGGATGCTGCTGACCCGGTAGAGGGCGCTGAACACCAGATCGTTGCCCGGGGTGAGGTATTGGCCAAACAGGATACCGAGGGTGGTGAGGGCACCAAAGCCGACCCCCGAGCCGCCTGCCTCCTTGACGTGGGCATGGCTGAACAGCATGGCGCCGAGCCACAGCAGCGGGGCGACCAGCAGCAGTTGTCCTGACCAGTCATAGAGCAGCAGCTGGCCGAGCAGGCCAAAGGTGACCCCCAGCAAGGTGCCCATCGCCCGTTTGCGGGCATAACTGAGGGCGCCGTTCCAGTGCATGGGGAACAGCACCAGCAGGGTGGTGGCCTGGGCCGACATGGAATCACGCAGATCAAACAGCTGAAAGGTCAGGAACGACAGGGTGGCCACTGTGGCCCCCAGCAGCGCCTCGTGGCGCATCCGGTGCGGCGCCTTGGCGGCGGGTGCCGGTTTCGGTCGTGCCTCCAGGTCGGGGATCAGCGCCGTCATCAGATAGGCGATCAGCACCGACAGGATGTTCGCCCAGATATTGTTGAAAATCAGATCGTTAAGATCGGTCTGTGGATAGCTGGCAAAGTGCAGCATGATGCTGAGGCTCAGCACCCCGTTGGCCCCGAACAGAAACAGGCTGCCCCGCGACATGGCAGCGAAGCGGTAGAGAAACAGCAGAAAGGCGATGGGGGTCATCAGCGCCGGATAGCTGCCAAACAGCCCCCCCAGCAACCCGACCTCCACACCACAGACCACTGCCGAAGCGATAAGCTGGCGGGCGGCATGGCCATTCATCACCGGCACCATCCCCAGCAGCAGCACCGGCGTGACCGTGTAGAAGACCCCGTAACCCCAGCCAAACAGCTTGCAGAGCAGAAAGCCCGTGGTGCAACCAAAGGCGATGCGCAGGCACTGGCGCAGTTCGTTGCCGGTGAGAGGCCGGTACCAGAGGTGGGTGGCAGCCCCGCTGCTGGGGTGGGCTGCAGCGGTATTGGCCGACGGCTGAGTGGCGTGATGAGCAGGTACTGTATTAGTAGACACTTGTTTAATAGACACGTAATTAATAGACATAGTGCAGCAGGCTGAGCAGGTGGATCTGGCCCCGTGCCAGCATGGCAGTCAGGGCATTGTCCGGCAGCAGTTGCACCGTGGCCCGCGCACCGGCTGGCAGATGGTCGGGTAACTGGTCCAGCTCAAGGTGCAGCCGCATCCGCTGGGCATCCCGTACCCAGCGATCCGACTCCACCGGCGCCGCCAGCCGACCATTGGCATCAAACTGACCGGCACTCACCCCGGCATCCAGACTGCTCACCCGGGCAGAATAGATCTGACCCGGCTCGCCATCGAAGGCGACCAGTGCGCGGGTTTGCTCGCCGACATGGCGCAGGCTCTTCTCCCGAAAATCGGCAATGACATCCACCTGTTCCGATACCAGCGCCAGCAGCGGGCTGCCCGCGCTGGCGATACTGCCCGGCTTGAGCTGCAGGTTGGTGATGGTGCCATCCTGATCCGCGTGAACCCGGCTGTAAGAGAGGGCCAACTCCGCTTGCGCCAGCTTGTTGCTGGCCTGGCGCAGCAGCAGGTTGCCATCGCCCATCACACCACGGCTGGCTTTGATCTGGGCCAGTTTAGCCTGACTGGCGCGCAGGTTGGCCTGCGCGCTACGCAGGGTGCTGTCAGCCTCATCTTTTTGTTGTAGCGAAACCATGTGGCGTTGAAACAGGGCATCGGTGCGCTCAGCCTCGCGCCACTTCTGGTTGGCCAGGGTCTCTTTGGCGTTGATGTCGGCAACGGCGGCCGTCAGCGCGGCATCAAGTTCACTGTTCTGTTGTTCGGCCTGGGCCAATGCCAGTCGGGCTTGCTCCACTTCCAGTTCAAAGGGAACCGGATCCAGCGTAAACAGCAGATCCCCTTTCTTGACCTGCTGGTTGTTGTGCACGGCGACCTCGATCACCTTGCCGCTCACCTGGGGGGCCAGCTTGGTCACCACCCGGGTCGCCATCGCCTGAGGGGTGAGGGGCATCAGCAGATCGGCTATCAGAAAATAGGCAAAAAGGGCGGTAAAGCCTGCCATGGACCATTTGATCCAGCGGGTAAATTGTTGATCCGGGGTCATCTTATTCTCTCTCTGTGTCGGTCTCGGGAGGGCTTGTATCGCCTCCGGCCTGTCGGTCGTGGTGCTGTTCAATTTTGCTAATGGCGTTGGCCGAGATCCGCTGCACCGTGGTTTCAAACAGTTGCAGGGTCTGTTCATCGATGCCCCCCAGCAGCTCCCGGCGGATATTCATGATGCGGTCGGCGATCTGATCGAGCAGGGTCTGGCCAGCCGGGGTCACACAGACGATGCGGGCCCGCTTGTCCTGACTGCAGCAGTGGCGCTCAATCAGCCCCTGCTCTTCCAGCTGGCCCAGGGTGCGCATCAGGGAGGGAAGCTCTATCTCAAGGGCTTCGGCCAGGGTCTTCTGGCTGACATGGTTCCCCATGCGGGAGAGCTTCCACAGCGCGGTCCAGCGCGGATGGGTGAGGCCAAGGGGGGCCAGCTCCAGATCGGCGGCAGTACGCCATAGCCGGTGCATCCGCGCTATCTGCTCGGCGAGTGACAGCTCGCGCAACCTTTCCAGATCCGTCATCTTCTCATCCTCAATGTACTTAGCCTGCTAAGTATTCTACTTGTTTAGCAGGCTAAGTAAATAGTGTGATGACGATCATGTTTCTGGTCGGATCTTTCGTCGGGGCAGGTAAGTGGCATTCGAGCCCCTGATATTATTTGCGGCACTTATCCGCTTGTGGCTCTTTTATCGCTCCCGAGATAGCGCCATGAATGGAGGATATCCGGCGGATATTTTCATGAAATTTTCAGGTTCAGCGAGCAGCGCTTTTTTTATCCGCTAATATTGATGGGGTTATAAAATAAGGGGAAACCGGTTGTGGATGGATATGACAGTGGATGTGTGTATCTGGCAATTGAAACGCTGCTGAGTGATGGTGAATATGGTGCAGAGTCACATCATGGGATGAATCGGGAGG
The DNA here is from genome assembly GCF_002586745.1 of Aeromonas sp. CU5. NCBI lineage: Bacteria > Pseudomonadati > Pseudomonadota > Gammaproteobacteria > Aeromonadales > Aeromonadaceae > Aeromonas > Aeromonas sp. CU5. The sequence goes on along the minus strand of NZ_CP023817.1, from coordinate 2,614,481 downwards.
GCACTGTCAGAAGTACCGATATCAGTCATGATTTTGACCCCGCCAATATTCCACTGTTGTTGGCAGAATAGACCTGATCGTGTGCAAGCCTTGTGAGTTCAAGCCAGTGCTGTGGTGTTCGCTGGCTTGACTCATCGTTATGTTAATTATCTCCGTTTGCTCTCCCCTCCTGCCGCCGCGCCCCCCCCTCTTTGCCTTGAAAACCCAGTGTAGCCTGCGGTTACAGTCACTTCGTTCCTATGGTTAAACCAGCTGAATGACACTCATGGTGGGTGATGGGAGGGCATGGTCGCGAGGCTTTTCATCTGGCTCTGTTATTGCTTCAACATAACCAGATCATTCTGGCGCTATTAGTACTTTGCAATAAAACAACGGTCATTCGCATCGTTCAATTTATCCCCCAAGCCCTTTGCCGGGTATCGCCGCCGTGACTTGTAGGGTATTGGATGACGGGGTCGGGCGGCGTCATGATGTTTAAGTTTTTAATGTTTTTATATGGCTTTGCAGTCTGGCTAACCGACAGCGGGACGGGGGATCAATAAAGTAGCAGCCACAATCACACGCAGAGCACATAACAATGAAAAACCTCTCGACCCTACAAACCACACAAGAAAAGGCCGCCCTGCTGGGCGGCCAACAAATTGCCGGTATGCCGCTCTTTATATTTCTCGGGCTGGCGACCTGCGTTCTATTTTCCGGCTGGAATGGCTCTCTGCCCCTTGGCATGGTCGGTGCGCTGGCGCTGATGTTCGTGCTGGGTACCCTGCTGACCGAGCTGGGTGAGCGGATCATGCCGATCCGCGAATATCTGGGGGGCGGCACCATTCTCGCCATCTTTGGTGGTGCCGCCCTGTTTGAATATCAGCTGCTGCCGGTGCAGGCGGGGCAGGTCATCACCAACTTCATGAAGGAGGGGGGCTTTCTCAACTTCTTTATCGCCAGCCTGGTGACCGGTTCGGTGTTTGGCATGAGCAGTGCCCTGCTCAAAAACGCCGCCATGCGTTACCTGCCGGTGATCCTGGGGGGCGTGGCCCTGGCGCTGCTCAGCGTCGGCCTGGTCGGCTCCCTGATGGGCTATGGCTTCAAGAATGCCGTGCTGCTGATCGGCCTGCCGATCATGGGCGGCGGTATGGGGGCGGGGGCTGTGCCTCTGGTGGAGATCCTCTCCGGCCCGATGCAGATGTCCAGTGCCGATCTGTTGTCACGGATGGTGCCCGCCGTGGTGATCGCCAACACCCTGGCCATACTGGTGGGCTCCCTGCTGGCACGGCTCGGTCGCCGTTACCCCTCCCTGACCGGCAACGGTAAGCTGATGATCAAAGATAATGGCGAGAGCCTTGCTGACGAGCAGGTGGAAGCACCGACCCTGCAGAGTTTGGGGATGGGGCTCTTTATCAGCTCCAGCATGTTCGTGTTGGGTTCATTGCTGGGCAACTTTATCCCCATGCACCCCTTTGCCCTGATGATCCTGGCGGTCGCCTTTATCAAGGTGAGCGGCCTGTTGCCGCGCCGTTATGAACAGGCAGCGGCCGACTGGTATCAGTTTGTGGTGAGCAATCTTACCCCCTCCCTGCTGGTGGGGATCGGTGTCGCTTACACCAGTATTCCGGAGCTGATTAGCGCCTTCTCAATCAGCTACTTCGTGCTGGTCATGGTCACCGTGATCGGTGGCGCCCTCGGTGCGGCGCTGGTGGGGCGCATGATAGGTTTTTATCCCATAGAGGCGGCCATCACCGGTGGCCTGTGCATGGCCAACATGGGCGGCACCGGCGATGTGGCGGTGCTCTCTGCGGCCCAGCGGATGAAGCTGATGCCGTTTGCCCAAATCTCCTCTCGTCTTGGCGGTGCTGTGATGCTGATTTTGGCCACTGCCCTTATCTCTCTTATCGCGTGATCACCGAATACAGGAAACAGACATGAACGACATCATGATGGGCACCAGCCTGCCCTATGCAGAACGCAAGCGCCAAGGTGTGCGCGGTCGCATGCCCCACAAAGAGGAGTCCCTCTCCCAGCAGCGGCGCCGGATCTATCGCTTGGTCAGCGCCATGCAGAGCCCGTTCGATCAACACCTGCTGCTGCGCCAGCTGCAGGAGGACAACCCTGTGCTGTTTTACGATCTGGTGCGCCACCACCTGCCCGAGCTGCTGCCCATCATCTACACCCCAGTGGTGGGCGAGGCCTGCCAGCGCCACAGCGATCTCTACCTGCGCAGCCACGGCCTCTACCTCTCCTGGCACGATCGGGATGATCTGGACGATATCCTCGAGTCGGTGGAGCAGGAGGTGGACGTGATCGTCATCTCCGATGGGGAGCGGGTGCTGGGGCTTGGCGATCTCGGCATCGGCGGCATGGGGATCTGCATCGGCAAGCTGGCGCTTTACTCGGCGGCTGGCGGTATCAACCCGGCGCGCACCCTGCCGCTCTGTGTCGATGTGGGCACCAATAACCCCGAGCTGCTGGAGGATGACTCCTACCTTGGCTGGCAATCCCAGCGGATCGATGGCGAGAGTTACTACCACTTCATGGACCAGGTGGTGGCCGCCATTCGCAAGCGCTGGCCGCAGGTGGTGCTGCAGTTTGAAGATTTCGCCGGCAAACATGCCGCCAACCTGCTGACCCGCTATCGGGATGAGCTCTGCATGTTTAACGATGACATTCAGGGCACGGCGGCGGTGGCTTCTGCCTGCGTGCTGGCCGGTTTGCAGCGGGCGGGCACCTCTTTGCGTGATGCCCCTGTGTTGATTGTCGGCGCGGGCTCGGCCGGTTGCGGCATCGCCGCCATGCTGGCCCAGCTGGCGGGCGGCAGCGATGGCGTCTGGCTGTTTGATCAGGATGGGGTGGTTTGTGGCGATCGTCCCACCCTGACCCGTGCCCAGCAGCCGTTTGCCCGTGCCGTGGAGGAGGGTAACAGCTCGCTGCTGGAGACCATCCGCCAGGTGCGCCCGGCGGTCTTGATCGGGGTGAGCGGCCAGGGTGGCCTCTTTACCCGTGAGGTGTTGCAGGCGATGGGGGAGGTGTGCGAGCAGCCGGTGATCCTGCCGCTCTCCAACCCGACCCGCAGCGCTGAGGCTACCCCCGAGCAAGTGTGGGCCGCCACTGATGGCCGTGCCCTGCTGGCCACCGGCAGCCCCTTTGCGCCGGTGACGGTGGCAGGGGATCGGCGGGTGGTCTCCCAGTGCAACAACGTCTATGTCTTCCCGGGGATTGGTCTGGGTGCCTGCGCGGTCAAGGCGCGCCGTATCAGCGATGGCATGTTGCTGGCCGCAGTGCGGGCGGTTGGTGCTTACCCACTGCTGGCGGGCCGACTGCTGCCCCCCATCGAACAGGTCGGGGAGGTGGCCCGGGCGGTCGCCAGCGCGGTGGCACTGGTTGCCAGAGAGGAGGGATTGGCCGATTTTACTGGCGATCCGGCACCTTTGATTGACCAGACCTGGTGGCATCCGCACTATTGGGTCGCATCCTGACGTTTTAAGGTTCTTGCATGAAACTTCGCCATCAGCTGGTCACCCTTTCGCTCGGGCTCTCTCTGCTGCTGATCCTCATCCTGGGTAGTCTGCTCGCCCTGTTTATCCGCCATCTGCTGGAGAGCAATCTGCAGGAGAAGGGGAGCGATCTGGCCCGGGTCATGGCGGCCGATACCCGGGTGGTAGCCGCCTTGCGCAAGGGTGGTGATCCTACTCTGCGGGATTATATGGAGGGTGTCAGTAGCCGCACCGACGCCACTTATATGGTGGTGACCGACGAACATGGTCGTCGTCTCAGCCATCCCAAGCCGGAGCTGGTGGGGCAGAAGTTCCGTGGCGAGGATATCTGGCCCGCGTTGCAGGAGCGGCGCAGCTACTGCTCCAAGGATCGGGGCACCATGGGATTGGCGATCCGCTGCTTCTCGCCGGTGCTGGGGGCGGATGGCCGCACTATGGGGGCTGTGGTGGTCGGTTATCTGATGCAGCAGGTGGAGGGTATCTATATGGAGCGGGTGGCCCTGCTTATCAGCGCCATAGTTGCGGTGCTGGGGTGCGGCCTGCTGCTGGCGCTCTGGGTGCAATACCTGCTGCGCAAGACTTTGCTGGATCTGGAGCCAGAGACCATTGTGCGGCGCTTCACCCTGCAGGATCTGGTGCTGGAGCACATCACCGAAGGGGTGATTGCCCTCGATGGCCACGGCCATATCAGCATGATCAACAGTACCGCCAGCTATCAGCTACGGTTGCCGGCCACCGGGCGTCACGCTCTGCTGGGGCAGTCACTGGCGGAGCTGGTGCCGCCGCTTGCCCCCTGTCTGGATCAGGAAGCCGGGGAGGTGAGTTTCACCATTCAGGGGGAGTCCTTCGTTGGTCGCTGGCAGGCGGTGCAGGGCAAGGTACCGGGTCGGCTGCTGATCTTCAGCCGACCTGAAGTGGCCGCCAGTCTGGGGGTGCAGGTGACCCACTTGCGTCAGTATGCCGAGATGCTGCGGATGCAGAGCCACGAGTTTGCCAACAAGCTGAGCAGCCTTTCTGGCCTGTTGCAGCTGGGTCACGTGGATCAGGCGGTAGAGCTGATCCAGCAGGAGAACGACGCGTGTCAGACCATGCTGCAGGAGCTGCTGCACCTGATCGACAACAAACCGGTGGCGGGGCTTATTCTTGGCAAGTTCAGTCGGGCCCGCGAGCTGGGGGTGACCCTGGAGCTCGATCCCGACTCGGCGCTGGCGGAGTATCCGGCCTCGGTCTCGGCCGATCTCATCACGCTCATTGGTAACTTGTTGGACAACGGCCTGCAGGCGGCCTGGCGCAATCGGCAGCAGCGGCCGCCCCGGGTGCTGCTCTCTCTGTGCGATGTGGGGCGGCGGCTGGTGATCGAGGTGGAGGACAGCGGCGAAGGGGTGGATGAAGAGCTGGCCGATCATCTGTTCGATTACGGGGTGAGCCGCCAGAGCGGTGATCACGGGGTTGGCCTGTTCCTGGTCAAGGAGACCGTGGGGCGACGTGAGGGTGTGATAGAATGGCGACGAACCGCCGAGCAGACCACCCTGTTTGGTATCTACTTGAATAAAAACCAATTAATGTGAGCCATGGACCCAATAATCACGCTTGTTATTGAAGATGATGATCGGATCGGTGCCATCTTGGCAGAGCTGGTGGCGGCTACGTCAGGCTTCGCGCTGCTGGGCCGGGCCGGTACTTTGGCCCAGGCCGATGCCATGATGGCCGGTGCTGTGCCCCAACTGCTGCTGGTGGATGTCTCCCTGCCCGATGGCTCCGGCCTCGAATGGGTGAGCCGTCTGCGCAGCCACAACCGCGAAGCCTACGTCATCATGGTGACCGCCTCGCGGGATGTGGAGACCATCCAGCAGGCCCTCAATCTGGGGGTTCATGACTACGTCATCAAGCCATTGCGGCTGTTTCGCATCCAGCAGAGTCTGGACGAGATCCTGCAACTGCACCGTAAGCTGGGTGAGCGGGGTCGGCTGGAGCAGGAAGATCTCGACAAGCTGTTGGGCAAAGGTGGCCGCTCCCAGCCCAAGGAGGTGCGTATCACCCCCAAGGGGATCGACAGCATCACCCTACGTCAGGTGCTGGATCTGCTGGCCGGTGAACCGGACAACGTCTTCTCCACCGATACGGTGGCGCTGCGACTGTCCCTCAGCCGCACCACGGCGCGCCGCTATCTGGAGTATCTGGAGTCGGAAGATCGGGTGGATGTGGATCTCAACTACGGTCAGCGGGGTCGGCCGGAGCGGCGCTACCGCTGGCGCCGGGCGGGTTGAGGTGCCCACTGGCAAGCATTGCAGAAACAACAAGGGAGCCATTGGCTCCCTTGTTGTTTCTGGACACAGTGCAATTTCAAGCGGCTTCCCGTTCGGCCACCGGCACACGTCTCTTCAGCTGGGAGGCCATGACCCCACCCAGGATGAGACCGCCACCCAGCAGGTGATAGCCGTGGATCGGCTCCCCCAGACTGATGACCGCGATGAGCGCGGTACAGAGCGGCAGCAGGTTCATAAAGACCGAGGTACGGGCGGCCCCGAGGCAGACGATGGCGCGCATCCAGCAGTAGGGGGGGATCAGGGAGGAGATCAGCCCGGCAAACAGTACCAGACCCCACCCTTCGGCAGGCACCGCCAGCGAGTCGGCGCAGAGTGCGACCGGGATCAGCAGCAATACCGCCAACAGGATCTGCATATAGAGGTTGAGCCAGGGGCCGAACGGCAGATGCCAGCGGCGAACCAGCAGACCATAGAGGGCATAGCTGACAGAGCCCAGCAACATCATGCCATCTCCCGGATTGATGCCATCGTGCAACAGCGCCAGTGGCTGGCCCTTGCTCAGCAGCCAGAACACCCCGAACAGGGAGATGAGCATGCCAGCCAGTGCCTGCTTGCCGGGGTGCTGGCTAAAGAACATGGCCCCCAACAGCAGGGTCAGCATCGGGATGAGCGAGCCGATCACCCCCATGTTGGTGGCCGAGGTGCTGTGGGCGGCGTAATAGGCCAGACACTGGAACAGCACCATGCCGAGCGCGGCCAGCACCAGTAGCTTGCCAAACCAGGGGCGGATTTCGTGGCGGCGGCGCCACAACTGGGGCAGGCAGAAGGGGGTCAGCGCCAGGGCGGCGATCAGCCAGCGGTAGAAAGAGATGGCGGCCGGGTCGATGACGCTGGCGGCGGCCTTGGAAACCACAGTATTGGTAGCCCAGATCAGTACCGCCATCAGCGGAAAGAGAAGGGGGGAAAAGACTCGCATTAAATGCTCCTTATTATCAGGAGGCCAAGTCTACTATTGTCTTTATATTATCAAGTAGCGTAAAACAGACAGATGACCCAGCAGAAAAGACAACTCTTTCTGATACTGCTTATCCCGACTCAATGGCGTTGGTTTCACCCGAACCTTGTTGTTGCCACTTATCTTGTCCAGACGCCATGCCCGAGGGGCGTTGCATCGATGACTCTCCTCCCTCTCGCTGACAAGGAGTGCTGATGGCAACCCATCACTATCAGCCGGTAGATGTCGATCTGCCCGCCCCCAATCCGCTCTATTTCAGTTATCAACAGGTGCTGGCCGACAGCGCGACCGTGCTGCACTCCCACCCCTGGGGCCAGCTCAATATGATCAGTCTGGGGATCATGGAGATAGTGCTGGGGGAGCAGCGGCTGGTGGCGCCAGCCGACTACCTGATCTGGGTGCCGGCGGATCTCGATCACACCTCCTACAACGAGCAGGCCCTCGATTACACCTCCATCTACGTCAGCCACCAACTGGCGGCCAAGCTGCCGCCAGAGCCAAGGCTGCTGTTGCTCACACCGTTAATCCGGGCCCTGCTGGCCGATTTTTGTGAACGCAAGATAGGCCATATGGCGGATGCATGGGATCAGCATCAGGCCGAGTTACTGGTAGAAAAACTGACCCGTACCCGCAGTCAGGAGAATTACCTGCCGATGAGTCAGGACAAGCTGCTGGCCCCCATGCTGGCAGTGCTGCACAGCGATCCTGCCGATCCCCGCACCCTGGCGCAGTGGGCCGGGCAACTGCACACCACCGAGCGTACCCTGGCACGGCGTTGCCTGCGGGAGCTGGGGATGAGCTTTGGTCAGTGGCGGTCGCGCTTGCGACTGCTCAAGGCGCTGGCCTGGCTCAAGGGAGACATGCCTATTCAGGAGATCAGCTGGCGGCTTGGTTACGGCTCTACCTCGGCCTTTATCGCCATGTTCAACCGGGAGTTGGGCTGCTCGCCGCAACGTTATCGCCTGCAGTCGGCAGAGCGGGGGGGCGCAATGGTGGGAAAAGGTGACGATGATCTGCGCACACCTCGATAAGTGACCTGTTTCTTGTCGTGCCAGGGGTTATCATAGCGTTTTGTTATCGTCGGCCATGATGGGCTCGCAGATGAATTGTTCTGCCCGAGTCAGTGGCCTGCGTTTCCATATTGACGCGATGGGGTCAGCATGATCGCTTCCAGTTCCCGTTTTGCCGAGTCGCTGTTCTGGTATCTGCTGGCGTTGACCGGCTGCTCCATCCTGCTGTTCGAGTTCGGCCCCGAAAGAGTGCTAGATATGAAGGGATGGCCGCTCTCCGTGACCGTACAGCAGGCGGCGGATGCTGCGCCGGGGTCGGTGCGTGACCACCCCTCGGCGGATGGTAACCCCGGGGTTGAGTGCATTCTGGCAGCCAGTCCGGACAGTTATCCCAGTTGCGGCTTGGTCCTCACCCTGACGTCGCGTGAGCAGGGGATTAATCTCGCCCGTTTTGACATGCTCCATATTCGTTTGAGCGTGACAGGAGAAGGGGCGCAGGATTGGCGCTTCTATCTGCGCAACTACAATCCGGTGTTCGGCAAGATGGATAACCCGTTGCAACCCAAGTTTAACGAAATCATCTTTCGCCCGGCCGATTACGGCAAGGCTCATGAGGTGCCGCTGGATGTATTCACCCCGGCGACCTGGTGGATCAAGCAATTCAATGTGCCGCTGCAACAGCAGGGGGCGAATTTGACTCGGGTCTATGCCATCGAGGTGGTAGCGGGTTCAGAGATGCCGCCCGGCAAACACGGGGTAGTGATCGAGGAGCTGCAATTTCATGGCCCCTGGCTCGATGCCAGCCTCTTTTATCGGTTGATCCTGCTGGTCTGGTTTCTCTATGGCTGTGCGGTTTTTCTGGTCAACCATCTCTATATGAAACAGCGCTTGCAGCATGCCCATCAAGCCAAGCTGGAGGTGGAGGCGCTCAACCGTACCCTGAGCGAAGAGAGTCGCCGCTCCCGCGAGCTGGCCTGTTACGATCCGCTGACCGGTGCCCTCAACCGTCTTGGTGGTGAGCGACTGCTGGCCGAGATAGGTGAGCTGGCTTGCGCTGTTATCTATATCGATGTGGATCACTTCAAACAGATCAACGATACCCATGGCCATCCGGTGGGGGATGAGGTGCTCAAGCATCTGGTCAGCGAGATCCTGCTGCAGTGCGATCCGCTCTGCCATCTGGTGCGTTGGGGTGGGGAGGAGTTCGTGTTGCTCTGCCTCCATTACGACGAACTGCGAGCCTGTGCGTTGGCCGAGCGGCTGCGTGCCAAGCTGGAGGCTGATCCTCACTGGCCGTCGGCCTTGCTGGTGACAGCCTCGTTCGGTGTGGCCGAGCGTGAGGGGGATCCGCTGGAGCTGTTGCTCAAGCGCGCCGACGAGGCGCTCTATCAGGCCAAAAAGCGGGGTCGCAACCGGGTGGAAGTGAACTGACCGCAGTACTATCGCGCCGCCAACCACCGAACAACCAATGAATGCGAGAGAGCAAGATGACAACACAATCGATCGGGGCGCTGACCCTGCTGGTGGCCGAGTACGACCAGGCCATCGGCTTTTTTACCGAAGGGCTCGGCTTTGAGCTGCTGGAAGATACCCGGCTTGATGAGCCGGGCAAACCGGGCAAGCGCTGGGTGCGGGTTGCCCCCAAAGGTGCCCCCGGTTCAGCACTGCTGCTGGCGCAAGCGGCCAATGCGCAGCAGCAGGCCGCCATCGGCCAGCAGGGCGGCGGCCGGGTGTTCCTGTTTCTCGAGACCGACGACTTCTGGGGGGATTACCAGCGGATGCAGGCGTACGGTGTTCATTTTTGTGAACAGCCCCGCGAAGAGCCCTACGGCACAGTGGTGGTGTTTGAGGATATCAGTGGCAACCGCTGGGATCTGCTGCAACGGGCTGCTGCCAACTGAACCTGAAAACCTTTATCATCCCGCCTGTCATAAAGTCATAAAAGTGTCACATAAAGTTCTAATAATTGGCGCACCCATCTTCACACAGGAGAGAGAAGGGATATGGCTAAGCGAATTCTGGTGGTCGAGGACGAAGCACCGATCCGCGAAATGCTCTGCTTTGTGCTGGAGCAGAAGGGATATGAGACGATTGAAGCGGAAGATTACGCCGATGGACTGGCGAAGGTGTGCGAACCCTACCCCGAACTCATCGTGCTGGACTGGATGATGCCGGGCGGCAGTGGCATCCAGTTTATCAAGCAGCTCAAGCAGGATGAGGTGACTCGCCAGATCCCGGTGGTGATGCTCACCGCCCGCGGTGAAGAGGAGGACAAGGTACGTGGTCTGGAGGCCGGTGCCGACGACTACATCACCAAGCCTTTCTCGCCCAAGGAGCTGACCGCTCGCCTCCATGCGGTGATGCGCCGCGTGTCGCCCACCTCGGTGGACGAGGTGATCGAGGTGCAGGGACTGAAACTCGATCCTGTCTCGCACCGGGTCAGTGCCGAAGAGAAGGCGCTCGATATGGGGCCGACCGAATTCAAGCTGCTGCACTTCTTCATGACCCATCCCGAACGGGTCTATAGCCGTGAACAGCTGCTCAATAATGTCTGGGGTACCAATGTGTACGTCGAGGACAGAACCGTGGATGTGCATATTCGTCGCCTGCGCAAGGCGATTGAAGAGACAGGGCACGACAGATTGATCCAGACGGTGCGTGGAGCCGGATACCGCTTCTCAACCCGTCTCTAGGGGCAGTTATGTTGCAACCTTACGCCTGGCGGCGACAGTTGTGGCGGATGGTGTTCTTCTATACGCCGTTCGCATTGGTTGGTTGGTTGATTGATCACCTTCCGCTCTGCTTGTTGGTAGCCGCTGTGCTTCATCTGGGCTGGCACTACCGTTTCCAGAAGCGGCTATCTGACTGGCTGTGGCACGATCGCAGCCTGGTGCCCCCCAGCGGCAGTGGCAGCTGGGAGTACATCTTCAACGGTATCTACAAGTTGCAGCAGCGTCACCGCGCCCGCCGTCGCGAGCTGGCGGGATTGATCCGCCGCTTTCGGGAGGGGGCCGAGGCCTTGCCCGATGCCGCCGTGGTGTTTCGCACCGACGGTAGCATCCTCTGGTGCAACCGGTTGGCGGAGCAGCTGCTCGGTTTTCGCTGGCCGGAGGATTCTGGTCAGCATATCGGCAACCTCATTCGCAATCCGGCGTTTAACGCCTATCTGGGCAAGGGGGCGTATGACGAGCCGCTGGAGATGCACTCCCCGATTAATGAGGAGAAGTTTCTCGAGTTTCGGATCATGCCCTACGCCTCGGATCAGGCGATGCTGGTGGTGCGGGATGTCACCCGTTTGCGCAGCCTCGAGAAGACTCGCAAACACTTTGTTTCCAACGTCTCCCACGAGTTGCGCACACCGCTGACCGTGCTCAAGGGGTATTTGGAAATGACGGCGGAGATGGCCGAGGAACCGCTCTCGCCCGCCATGTGGGCCAAGGCACACAGGGTGATGATGGAGCAGACCATCCGGATGGATAATCTGGTCAATCAGCTGCTGATGTTGTCGCGCATCGAGGCCGCGCCCACCGTGGATCTCTCCCATCTGGTGGACATGCCTGCCATGCTGGGGCTGCTGGAGCAGGAGGCGCGGGCGCTGTCGGGGGATCGGGCCCACCAGATCGAATTTATGGTACAGCCTGACCTGTTGGTGCGCGGGGATCAGGAGCAGATGCGCAGCGCTGTCTCTAACCTGGTCTACAACGCCATTCACTACACCCCTGCGGGGCGCAAGATCACGGTGGAGTGGCGCAAGCAAGGGGCGATGGCGCTGTTTGCCGTGAGCGACGAGGGGGAGGGAATCGCCCCCGAGCATCTGGCGCGCTTGACCGAGCGCTTTTATCGGGTCGACAAGGCCCGTTCCCGCCATACCGGCGGTTCCGGGCTCGGTCTTGCCATCGTCAAGCACGCCCTCAGTCATCACGACTGCCAGCTCGATATCGAGAGCCGGGTCGGCCTTGGCAGCCGCTTCAGCTTTCTCATTCCTGGCCGTATGGTAGTGATTAAATAGTCTTTTATGGCAATGGGTTAGATGCAACAAGAGGGCCACTGAACGTGGCCCTCTTTTCATTTGTTCGAATCTTTCGGTATGTCATTAAAGTGTCACATTAAATCCATAAATTTGTCACTGCCAGGTCAGATACTGGCGCCGTCTTAAGAGCAGACCTTCTGCCATGTTGGCCAGAGGAGCCTGAATGAAACGCAACGATCTGATTGACTGACTCAGTCGGGTTGACCATCACAAGACAGTGTTAATCGGCGCCATGTATTGGCAATAACCTTCTGTCATCTTTGATAGAGGGGACAGAATGAAACTCAAGGCAGTCGCCTTCTGTAACTTTGGAGAGATTGGATGAAACTCAACAAACTGGCTGGTGTAATCGGATTCACCGCAGCAACCCTGTTTTCTGTCAGCGCTCTGGCTGCCGGTGTGGATAAAGATCTGCCGGATTACACACCAACCAGCGGCATCTCGGGCAACCTGTCCTCTGTCGGGTCGGACACCCTGGCCAACATGATGACCTTTTGGGCCGAAGAATTTAAGCGTGTTTATCCCAACGTCAACGTGCAGATCCAGGCCGCCGGTTCTTCTACCGCACCGACTGCCCTGACCGAAGGTGTTGCCCAGTTTGGCCCGATGAGCCGTGCCATGAAGGCCGGTGAAGAGGAAGCTTTCGAGAAGCGTTACGGCTACAAGCCGACCGCTATCCGCGTCGCGGTGGATGCGCTGGCGGTGTTCGTCAACAAGGACAACCCCATCAAGGGGCTGACCATGCAGCAGGTTGACGCTGTCTTCTCCAGCACTCTCAAGTGCGGCGAAGCCAAGGCAGCCACCAAGTGGTCTGATCTGGGTTTGGATGGCAACTGGTCTTCCAAGGATCTGCAACTGTTCGGTCGCAACTCGGTATCCGGCACCTACGGTTACTTCAAGGAGCACGCCCTGTGTAACGGCGACTTCAAGAGCGGCGTGAACGAGCAGCCGGGTTCTGCCTCCGTGGTGCAGTCAGTTTCTGCTTCCCTGAACGGCATCGGTTACTCCGGTATCGGTTATGTCACCTCCGGCGTGCGTGCAGTCCCGCTCTCCAAAGATGGCAAAACCTTCATTGAAGCAACCTCTGACAACGCCATCACCGGCAAGTATCCGCTCTCCCGCTTCCTGTACGTTTATGTGAACAAGCATCCGAACAAGCCCCTTGCCCCGATGGAGCAAGAGTTTGTCAAAATGATCCTCTCCAAGGCGGGTCAGAGCATAGTCGCCAAAGATGGCTATGTACCGGTGCCAGCCAAAGTGGTGCAGGCTGACCTGAAAAAGCTGGGCATCATCTAAGCGTCAGTTACCTGGATGTTGTGATAAAGCGAGCCCCTAGCGGGCTCGTTTTGTTTTTGGCGATTATCCGTTTTGTTAATAGCGTGAGCTGGTGGTTTTTACACCAGACGGGGGCGGGTTCTCTTGCGTCGCGGGGCGGCATTTCCGAGAATAGGACAACGTCACGGCAAAGGATCCCCTCATGATTGCGTCTCTCACCAAGTTTGGCCTGGTTGCCCTCTGCAGCTCCTTGCTGGTTGCCTGCGCCCAGTCACCCACCGGCCGCAGCCAGATGTTGCTCTACTCCCCCCAGCAGATGAGCCAGCTGGGCGCTGACTCCTTCGAGCAGATGAAGAAGCAGGAGAAGGTGAGCAAGGATGCCAAACTCAACGGTTATGTCTCTTGTGTCGCCAAGGCGGTGACCGCCCAGGTGCCTGCCAGCTATGGCATCACCAGCTGGGAGGTAGTGGTGTTTGATTCCAAGCAGGTCAACGCCTTCGCCCTGCCCGGTGGCAAGATCGGGGTCTACAGTGGCCTGCTCAAGGTGGCCAAGAATCAGGATCAACTCGCCACCGTTATTGGCCACGAGCTGACCCACGTGCTGGCCCAGCACTCCAACGAGCGGCTCTCTCGCAGCCAGCTGGCCGGTATCGGTCTGGCGGCAGCCGACATCGCCATGGGCACCAGCGAGTATCGCGGTGCCACCATGGCCGCTCTTGGCCTCGGGGTCGAGGTGGGTGTGATGCTGCCCTATGGCCGCACTCAGGAGAGCGAAGCCGACCGTTTGGGCCTGGAGCTGATGGCCCGTGCCGGTTTTAACCCTGCACAAGCCGTTCCCTTGTGGCAGAACATGAGTGCTGCTGCCGGTGGCAACGCGCCGCCACAGTTGCTTTCTACCCACCCCAGCAACGAGAACCGTATCGCGGAACTGCAGGCACAACAGGCGCAAGTGCAGCCGCTCTATGAGCAGGCCCGCGCCAACGGTCTGGTGCCCCAATGCAAGGCATAAGCTTGCGCATGGCGCGCAGTGAAGATGCCGCCGCCATGACGGTGATGCAGCGAGCCAGCTGGCTCGCGGCTTATGGTCAGGTGCTCGGTGCCGACATGCTGGAGCAGCTCGATGTCACCGCCCATCTGCAGATCTGGCAGAGCCGTCTGGCCGAGCTGGGCCCACGACCCATGCTGCTCTGTCTCGATGAGGTGGTGGTTGGCCTGCTCTACTGGCAGCTACTGCAGGAAGAGGGGCAGACCCGTGCCCTGATCCGCGCATTTTACCTTCACCCTGATCACTGGCGGCAAGGCTACGGCAAGCGGCTGTGGCAGACGGTGGCGATGCAGATGCGCCGCGCTGGTTGCAGTTGCGTCAAGTTGTGGCTGCTCGATGGTAACCACATTGGCGAGGGATTCTACCTGCGTCGCGGCTTCGTCTTTGACGGCGAGGAGCGCACCCTGACAAGCCTTGGGCACGCCTGCCTGCAGCGACAAATGAGCCGTTTGCTCTGAACACTCTCCCGTTTTTCGCCCCCGGTCACTTTATTTTTTTTGCGAATTAATACAATGTCACCCCAGAACAGATCGGGATAAACACGGGCTGACAAGGGAGTGCTGGCATGTATTACGGCTTTGATATCGGTGGAACCAAGATCGCCTTCGCGGTCTATGACGGCGGGTTGAACCTCTGCCATGAAGAGCGAATGAGCACCCCCGGCAACGATTATGAGGGGTTGCAGCAGCTTATCCAGTCTCGGGTCGAGCAGGCAGATACCCGCTTCGGCGCCAAAGGCTCGGTTGGTATCGGTTTTCCAGGCATCATCAACAGCCATGACCACAGCATAGTGGCGGCCAATCTGCCCTCCATCAATGGTCGTCATCTGGGGGCTGACTTGGCTGAGCTGCTAGGGCGACCGGTCAAGGTTGAGAACGATGCCAACTGCTTCCTCTGGTCTGAAGTGCATCAGGGGGCTGCCGACGGTGCAGGCAGTGCGCTCGGTGTCACCATCGGTACCGGTATTGGCGGCGCCGTCTATCTGGCGGGCACGCTGATCCAGGGCCGTAACTGGCTGGCTGGCGAGATTGGTCACTACCCCTTGCCCGCCACCATGCTGATGAAGTACCCCGAATTGCCCCGTCCCCGTTGCGGCTGCGGCCGTCTGGTCTGTTTTGAAACCTATGCATCCGGCACCGGTCTGGAGCGTCTCTATCACCATTTCCATGGCCAGCGCGCCACGGGTCACCAGATTGTGGGGCGTTTCGAGGCAAATGAGCCCCATGCGGTCGCAACCATCGACTGCTGGCTGGAGATCATGGCTGCCGGGCTTGCCACCGCTATCTCGGTGATTGATCCCGAGGTGGTGGTGTTGGGGGGCGGCCTGAGTGGTCTGCCTGCCCTCTATGAACAGTTGCCGCTGCGCCTGCCGGGCCATTTGTTGCCCGGTGTTGCCCTGCCCGAGATCCGCCAGGCCCGCTTCGGCGGCGCCGGTGGTGTGCGCGGCGCAGCCTTGCTCAATCTATGAGATCAGATGTGGGGTCTGATCTCCCCGAAAAAGGAGTCCTCATGACCCGTCTTGAAATCTGTATCGACAACCTGGAATCTCTGTTTACCGCCCAGCAATCCGGGGCGGATCGCATCGAGCTCTGCTCTGCGCTGGGTCTGGGTGGCCTGACGCCTTCCTACGGCTTTATGCAACTGGCCGCCCGCCACGCCAGCGTGCCGGTGTACGCCATGATCCGCCCGCGCGCCGGGGATTTTTGCTTCAACGACGGCGAGTTCGAGATGATGCTGCTGGATATCGCGGCCGCGCGCGCTGCGGGCCTGCAAGGGGTGGTGGTCGGTTTGCTGGATGAGGAGGGGCGGGTACCTGCCGCCAAACTCCAGCAACTGGTGGACGCAACAGGCCCCTTGGGGGTCACCTTCCATCGCGCCATCGACCTCTCCTCCGACTGGCGCCTCGACCTGGAGACCATAGTCGCTGCCGGTTGCGAGCGCATTTTGAGCTCGGGCCACGCCGCAAGCGCGCTGGCGGGGTTGGAAACCCTGCAGGAGATGCAGCAGGCGCTGGCGGGGCGCGCCAGCCTGATGCCGGGGGCCGGGGTCAATGCCGACAACGTGCGAACCATCATCGAGTTCACCGGAGTGAGCGAAGTGCATATGTCCGGCATGGGCTGGCGCGGTGGCATGGTGCCTCATGGCGTCAACATGGGCACCTCGGATGATGGTCGGGTCAATATCACCGATGGCGCCAAAGTGGCTGCGGTACGCGCTCTATTGAAGTAAGGCGTGAGGAAAGCTGCGTGGTGGCATGGTGTCCCTCCGTACGGGGTCAATATCACTGACGGTGGTAAAGTTGCTGCAGTCAGAGCCTTGCTGAATCGCGTTTAAGCAGATCGCCGCCGTTGGGCGGCGTTCATCCGCTTCTTGTGTGAAGTTCCTCCCACTGACGGGGAAATCAGGGGCGTCCCCGGCAGCACCCCGGCCAAAAGTCTGATATTATCCCGCCTCTTTACTACATGGATCTGGAGCAACATCTCAATGTCCCAATACGACTCTATCGAACAGAAGGCCAGCTATGGCATCGGCCGCAACATGGGTGAGCAACTGGCGCAGCAAGCGTTCGCCGGTCTGGATATCCCGGCTCTGCAACAAGGTCTGGCAGATGCGCTCAATGGTCTGGAGTTCGCGGTCAGCCGTGACGATGTCAATGATGCCTTTCAGGTGATCACCGCGCGCATGCAGGAAGAGCAGGAAGCCGTTGCCAAGGCCGCTGCTGCCGATGGCGAAGCCTTCCTGGCTGACAACGCCAAGCGCGGCGAAGTGAACGTGACCGACTCCGGTCTGCAGTACGAAGTAATGGTTGAAGGCAACGGTGCTGTACCGGTAGCCGGTCAGTCCGTTCGTGTGCACTACCACGGTACCTTCACCCACGGTGGCGTATTCGACAGCTCAGTCGCCCGTGGCCAGCCGGCTGAATTCCCGGTAACCGGCGTGATCGCTGGCTGGGTTGAAGCGCTGCAGCTGATGCCGGTTGGTTCCAAGTGGAAGCTCTACATCCCCCACGATCTGGCCTACGGTGCCCGTGGCGCTGGTTCCATCCCGCCCTACTCTGCACTGGTATTTGAAGTCGAGCTGCTGGACATCCTGTGATCCTGCGAGTTTGATGCAAACGGCGACCTTCGGGTCGCCGTTTGTTTTAGTGCTGCCCGATAGACAGCCGGTGTCGTGACCACCATGCTGCGAGAGCGGGGGGGAGCGCTATTTTGCACCATTGACCGGTTTTTTCAGCAACAGGAACAGGCATACTGCGACTCATTGGACAGGATAAGGGGTACCCGATGAACAAGATGAAGAACGTGGCGGCACTCACTCTGCTGCTGTTAAGCATTCCGGCCAGTGCCGATGCCATGCGTTGCAAGAACGCCCTTATCACCGAAGGGGATACCACCGCCGAGATGTTGCTCAAGTGCGGTGAGCCGATGCTGCGCGAAGAGCTCAACCGCAATGAAGAGAACCAGTTTGGCAACCTGGTGCAGGTCAGATATGGCGAGCGCTGGACCTACAACTTCGGCAAGAACGAGTTCATGCGTTTCGTGACGGTGCGCAACGGCATGATTACCGACATCGAAAACGGCCCGCGCGGCGACTAGCCGGCGGGCAAAGCATGGATGCACAACAGACAGTAGGGCAAGACCCTTTGACTCACATGTCCGGCAACAGCTCGTTGTGACCAAGCTGGCTGACGGCCTGATTGATCTGGCGAGCCAGCCTTAGCCGCTGGCGACAGGTCAAGCCATGGAGGCTGATCCTGCCCGCGTTGAATTCAAATGTCCCCAGCGACTCGATGGCAAAATAGCCTCGGTGAAAGCTCTTGATGTAGCGAGCGATCTGCCGCGGGGATAACTGCTTGAACACCTTCATCACACGTTCCCTGATTGCCTGGACAGGGCACACTATGGTGTCAGTCGATGACACTGAGATGACGGTTTATAAAGATTTGCATGAATCCTCACTCTGACGATGGGAGCCAGAAAAAGAGCCGCCCCGGCAGAAAAAGTAGTGCCATGACAAAGGGCTGCACCGATATACTGCGGGCTTGAATGGAACGAACAAAAGGGTCTGCGCGTGGAATGGGTTGATGTGGTGGACGGGAATAACCGGGTGATTGGCGTGGCCGAGCGAGCCAAGGTGCGGCGGGAGAATCTCTGCCATCGCGCCAGCTATATTCTGGTGCTCGACGACGCGGATCGGATCCTGGTGCAGCGGCGCACCCTCAGCAAGGATTTCTGCCCCGGCATGCTGGATGCCTGCGCCGGTGGTGTGGTCACGACCGGTGAGGAGATGGAGCTCTCCGCCCGGCGCGAGCTGGCCGAGGAGCTGGGTATCGCGGATGTTCCCCTGCAGGGCTTTGGCAGCTTCTACGCCGAAGGGGAGGGCTACCGGGTCTGGGGCGGCCTCTTTAGTTGCCGCTATCAGGGGGCGTTGCAGCTGCAGGCCGAAGAGGTGAGCGCGGTGCACTGGATGAGCCTGGCCGAGATTGCCGAGCGCGCCACCGAGTTTACCCCTGACTCCCTGCTCGCCATCGCCACCTGGCAGGCGAGACGCTGACAAGCGTCAGACATTCTCCTCGCCAGAGACAAGACGGGCAGCCTGATGGCTGCCCGTTTGCATTTGTGCATCTGTGCATCTCTGTGGGTTGCTACACCAGCTTGAGGCGCCGGTTGGTGCGCCCGCAAGCGCTCGGCTTGGCGAGCCAGTGCCCTTGCCAGTCGGTGAGCAGCCGCAGCAGGGGATACTCCAGATCGAGCCTAGTCACCACCAGTTGGCCTATTTCGTCGCCGCTCACCGGTTCGCCGCTGGCGGGATCGACTATCTCGACGATACAACTCTCGTTGACGATAAAGCCCTGACCGGGCTGGCTCTCATAGGCCACCACCCCAATATCTTGCCACACCAGACAGTTGAGGGCCGCAATGCCGTGAATGGCGCGCAGTGGCGCGGTTTCAGGATGGGTGGCTTCGCACAGCAGGGCGCGGCGCAATGAGTCGGTCGGGATCTCCGCCGCCTCGGCAGCCTCCAGCAGGTCGAGCAGGGTTACCAGCGGGCCGACATAGCCGGTGGGTTGATAGCGCAGCAGCGCCTCCAGCTGGCGCTGGGTATCGTGGGGCCCGCACGGTACCACAGGGGCCCCCAGCTGGCGGGCACCGTTATCGAAGATAAAGGCCGTAGGGCCAGCGTGATAGTCGTGGCCGTTGAGCATCACCTCCCCCGCCTTGAAACCGGCGGCAAACAGCGCCCGGGCGGCGCCCCACCAGTCCGCCCCGGCATACTCGGGGATGGCCAGCTGGCCCGGACAGGAGAAGACCCGCAGCGCCTGACTGGCTGGCCGACCGGTGAGACCGGCGAAGGGGGGATGGGCCTGCTGGGCGGCAAACAGTTCTTTGCTGTCCAGCAAGGGAAGGGTGGCCAGCTCTGCCAGATCCTCAAGGCGACACTGGCGATAGGCGCTGGAGTAACCGGCGCAGTATTGGCTGACATGGGTAAGCTGATGATTGAGCTGGTCCAGTTGCTGCTGTTCGCGCATGGTGGGGGGACGAATTTCCAGACCATCGTAGTAGTGTTGCATGGGGCCTCCTGGCGCCGTGAAACCTGCTCAAGAGTAGTCTGCCCAAGGGGAAAATGCCTGCCGCCATCCGTGGCCCTGCTCCGTGTACCGGTTAGGCGGCGTTATCACTCTGGGATAAACTGGCCACTTTCCACCACGACTCAGGACGAGAACCCATGATTGCTGTAGGACAACCCCTGCCTGCGGGCGAATTTACCTTTATCACCGCCGAGGGCAAGCAGCTGCGGGATAGCCGCACGCTGTTCGCCGGTAAAAAAGTGGTGCTGTTTGCGGTACCCGGCGCTTTCACTCCTACCTGCTCCAATGCCCATCTGCCGGGTTACGTGGTGCTGGCTGATCAGTTCATGGCCAAAGGGGTGGATGCCATCTGTTGCCTCTCGGTCAACGACGCCTTTGTGATGCGGGCTTGGCAAGTGGCCCAGAATGCCGAGGCGATCACCATGCTGGCGGACGGCGATGGCAGCTGGACCCAGGCACTGGGTCTTGCCAAGGATACCGGCGCCTTTGGCGGCATCCGTGCCCAGCGCTTTGCGTTGATCGCCAACGATGGCGTGGTCGAGCAGCTGTTTGTTGAGGCGCCCGGCAAGTTTGAGGTCTCCGATGCGGCGAGCCTGCTGGCTGCACTATGAAATGTTAATCATGGTTTGATTTCCTCTTGAAATGGGAGGTCTGCCCGTTACACTTGACCACCTTTATGGCAGAGCCAGGACCCGAGTCTGGCTCTGCTATTTTCTGGCGATGGGATGGAGAGATTATGACCCTGGCTTTTGTTGCCCTGATTGCCGGACTGGCGCTGCTGGTCTGGAGTGCAGACAAGTTTGTCGATGGCGCTGCGGCGACCGCCCGTTATGCGGGGATGCCGCCGCTGCTGATCGGCATGGTGATCATCGGTTTTGGCACCTCGGCCCCGGAGATGGTGGTTTCGGCACTGGCCGCCTCGCAGGGCAATCCCGGGTTGGCGCTGGGTAATGCTTATGGTTCCAACATCACCAATATCGCGCTGATCCTGGGGTTGACGGCGCTTATCAGCCCGATCGCGGTCGCCTCTCAGGTGGTGCGCAAAGAGATCCCCATCCTGCTCGGTATTACCTTGCTCTCCGGTGCCCTGCTGCTCGATGGTCATTTGGGCTGGATGGATGCGGCCATTCTGGGTGTGGCGTTTGTTGGTCTGATGGGCTGGTCCATCTGGGCTGGCATGAGGGGCAAGGGAGATGCGCTGGATACCGAGACCGCCGAGGATATCGAGAGCGAGGGGATGTCCCTCAAGCGCGCCATTCTCTGGCTCATTGTCGGGTTGGTGCTGCTGATCGGCGCCTCCCGTTTGCTGGTATGGGGCGCGGTGACCATCGCTCAGGCATTTGGCATCAGTGATCTGGTGA
Organism: Aeromonas sp. CU5; assembly: GCF_002586745.1. Taxonomy (NCBI): domain Bacteria; kingdom Pseudomonadati; phylum Pseudomonadota; class Gammaproteobacteria; order Aeromonadales; family Aeromonadaceae; genus Aeromonas; species Aeromonas sp. CU5. The sequence goes on along the minus strand of NZ_CP023817.1, from coordinate 2,593,403 downwards.
TTGGTCTCACTATCGTGGCCATCGGTACCTCGTTGCCAGAGCTGGCGTCATCGCTGATCGCCATTCGCAAGAATGAGCACGACCTGGCGCTGGGCAACGTGATTGGTTCTAACCTGTTCAATACCCTGGCGGTGGTGGGGATTGCGGCGGGTATCCATCCGCTGGACGTGGCGCCGGAAGTGCTTACCCGTGACTGGACCGTCATGATGGGGCTGACCCTGTTGCTGTTGGTGATGTGTCTGGGCCGCAAGGGACAAGGCCGCATCAACCGGCTGGAGGGTGGCGTGCTGCTGAGCTGCTTCGTCGCCTACACCGGTTGGTTGCTGACCAGTCAGTTTATCTGACCGGTGCCGGTGAAATGAGAGAGGGGGAAGCTCAAGCTTCCCCCTGTTGTTTTTGCTCGGTGAGTCTGTTGGCCGATGAACTGTTCGCTCAGGCCACTGCCACCAGCTTCTGCCCCTTCTGGCTGCTGTCCAGAATGAGGATGCTCGCCTTGGGGAAGAAGTTGAAGGTGGAGGCCGAGGCCCAGGTGTAGGCCCCCATCACCTTGCCAATTACCAGTTCGCCGATGGCGAGATCCGGCAGCATGATCCCTTCGCGGATCACATCCACACTGTCGCAGGTGGGGCCGGAGAGCACCGAATTGTGCTGCTCGCCGTTGGCATAGGGGGTGCTCACCGGATAGGTGACATGGTCATAGAGCTGACCGTTGTAGCTGCCGTAGAGGCCGTCATCCAGGTAGTACCAGATCTTGTCGCCGCGGTGGGCTTTGCCCATTACGCTGGCCACCGAGGTCATGGCCGGTGCGCTGATAAAGCGGCCCGGTTCGGCAATCTTCTGTACGGTGGCGGGCAGCTTGGCCAGCGCCTCGCGGATCGGCGCGCAGAAGCCGTCGATGTCGAATTCGCCCCCCTCATAATCCACCGGGAAACCGCCGCCGATATCCAGCACCCAGGGCTTGAGCCCGAGATCCCAGGCCTGCTCCATGATCTCGCGGCAGGCATCGATAGCCTGTACATGGCGTCGTGAGTGTGGCACCTGAGAGCCGACGTGGAACGACAACCCCATCACCTTGAGGCCCTTGGCGTGGGCCAGTTGCAGCAGCGGCAGGGCCTGCTCCGGGGTGCAGCCGAACTTTTTGGAGAGATCGACCTTGGTCTCCGGGTTCGGGAAGCTGACCCGCAGCAGCAGTTTCACTTCGTCCTTGTAGGGAATGAACTTCTCCAGCTCCAGCGGGTTGTCGTAGACAAACACGGTGCAGCCGAACTCCAGCGCATAACGGATATCGCTGTCGCGCTTGATGGGATGGGTATGAATGCAACGTCCCGGGCGGACCCCCTGACTGCGCACCAGATCCACTTCGCCATTGGTGGCCAGGTCGAAACAGGCCCCCTCTTCCTTCAAGACAGAGACCACCGCCTCATGGGGCAGGGGTTTGAGTGCATAGTGCAATCGTACATCGGGCAGGGCGGCGGCCAGAGCCCGATACTGTTTGCGGACAGCTGCCTTGTCGAGCAGCAGCAGGGGGGAGCCGAATTGTTCAACCAGCTGACGGTAATCTTGTGCGACCACATCTTTTGCAACCAGAGTCTCGTTCATTCTCTTTTGGTCATCCTTAGGGGGCGTGATATGCCCAAGCCATATGCGATTGAACCGGCGACGGCCGGGTCAGGCGAGCGGTCCGGTGGGACCAACCGAACACAGTGCATAAATTGATGGCAAAGTGCTTGGTTATGCGCCGGATTATCGGCTTATTGATTCTGTGCGCAAGCATTTTGATTGGATATGTTGGCAAGATTTTCTTGGCGAAACGAGAGAGAGCCCTGTTCTCTATCCGGCACTTTTCCCGTTCGGGTCGCATTTCAGTCGTTAGTGCCTAACTTTTTGATAGTTAACTAATATTTAACAAGGTGGTGAGGCTTTGCACGGAAGGCAAAAAAGTGCGGTGGTCGGATTTCAAGTGCGAGACAGCTCACATTTTTTGGATTAACATGCCCGCTTCCTAATCCAAACTAGTTCGGATGAAGGTAGCAGGAGAGCGATGGGGGACCATCCACCGAAGAAGTGAATCTTTCAGGTACCGGGCAACCGGTGTGGACTGCTACTGGACGATACTCTGGAGAGACCCGTTAAATCGGGCGCCGAAGGAGCAAGGCACCATGACTACCCGCAAGGGCAGGCTGGTGTCGGAAACTCTCAGGCAAAAGGACAGAGGGGATGGGATGGTTGTACCTGAGCTTGGAACTGTTCACGATCTGTCACGAGAGGTCGTCAGCAAGGTAAAGAGCAGCGCAGGAACCGGAGTGTATGTGAATACATGAGCCTCTCGGTCCCACATAAGCGAGCTGCACATGAGCCTTGATCACGGCCTCGCAGTAAGAGCGTAAACAAGTTCTTGGCCCGCATCCGATCGCCTCTGGCCGATCGCGACACCTATGGGAAGATCATCCTTCTCCTCCTTAATCTTTGTTTTTTAAGGAGGATGCATGTCATCAATTCAATCGGCGTTAACCGCCATCGATAGCTTTATCTGGGGTCCGCCCCTGCTGATCCTGCTGGTCGGGACCGGTATCTATCTCACCCTGCGTCTGGGTCTGCTTCAGGTGGTGCGCTTGCCGCTCGCTCTGCGACTGGTCTTTGGCCGCGATCAGGGGCAAGGCAAGCAGGGGGATGTCTCCAGCTTCGGCGCCCTTTGTACCGCCCTCTCTGCCACCATTGGCACCGGCAACATCGTCGGGGTTGCCACCGCCATCAAGCTCGGCGGCCCCGGTGCCCTGTTCTGGATGTGGATGGCGGCGCTGTTCGGCATGGCCACCAAGTACGCAGAGTGTCTGCTGGCGGTCAAATATCGCGAGCAGGATGCCAACGGCCAGATGGCGGGTGGCCCCATGTACTATCTGGAGAAGGGGCTGGGTTCCAAACCGCTCGCCAAGCTGTTTGCCCTGTTTGGCATCGGCGTGGCCTTCTTCGGGATCGGTACCTTCCCGCAGGTCAATGCCATCTCAGACGCCATGAGCCTCTCCTTCTCGGTGCCCCGTGAAGTGACCGCCGTGGTGCTGACCCTGATCGTGGCGCTGGTGACCCTGGGGGGCATCCAGTCCATCTCCAGCGTGTCGAGCAAGGTAGTGCCCTTCATGGCCATCTTCTACATCGTCGCCTGTCTCGGCGTGCTGCTGAACAACGCCAGCGCTCTGCCCGATGCCGTCATGCTGGTGATCGAGAGCGCCTTTAGCGGCCATGCAGCGACCGGCGGCTTCGTCGGCGCCAGCATCATGCTGGCCATTCAATCCGGGGTGGCGCGGGGGGTCTTCTCCAACGAATCGGGGCTGGGCTCTGCGCCCATAGCGGCGGCGGCGGCCAAGACTGACTCCTGCGTGGAGCAGGGGCTGGTCTCCATGACCGGTACCTTTATCGACACCATCATCATCTGCACCATGACCGGCCTGACTCTGGTAGTGACCGGGGTATGGGGTGGTGATTTGAGCGGTGCCGCCATGACCAGCGCCGCCTTTGCGCAAGGACTGGATGCTCATATTGGCCAGTATCTGGTGAGCATTGGCCTCTTGTTCTTCGCCTTTACCACCATCCTGGGCTGGAACTACTACGGCGAGCGCTGCACCGAGTACCTGTTCGGGGTGAAGGCGATCAAGCCCTACCGCGTCATCTATCTGGCGCTGGTGGCGAGCGGTGCCTTCCTCCATCTGGATATGATTTGGCTGCTGGCCGACATCGTTAACGGCTTGATGGCGGTGCCCAACCTTATCGGCCTGATTGGCCTGCGCCATGTGGTGATTGCCGAGACCCGTGCCTACTTTGGTCGGGATCTGGATAGCGAAGCCGAGCCGGAGCCGCAGACTGCCTGAGTTGGCTGTGCTGTTGCGGGATTTGCTCCGCGAGGTGAGCCTTAAGAAATCAAAGCCACGACCTGATGTCGTGGCTTTTTTGTGCGCTGCGCTATTTCCATGGCGGGCATTTTCCCTCCCCCTCTGGGAGAAGGTCAGGGTGAGGGGGATAGCTCCCCGCTCAGCAGGCTATCCAGACGTGCTCGCACCTTCTCCACCAACGCCTGGTCGCTACCGCGCCAGCCAATGCAGCTTGCCAGCGTGGTGGAGGTTCCCGTCATAAAGCGCAGTTCGCCGCCCGCCAGTTCGTAGAAGCGGCTCGCCATCTTGGTACCCTCATCCACATCGCCTGCCACCAGCAGCATGGCTTGTGCCAGCACGGCGCCCTGGTGATCCTGCCCCGGCGCCAGCCAGCGCTGGGCGGTGCCGGTGATCTTGCGCCCCCCGATCACCAGATTGTACTGACCATCGCAAAAGGATCCGGGCACGAAGTCGTAACTTCCCGCAAGGCCGTACTCCGCCAGCAGGGTCAGCAGTGGCGTGCCCAGCAGCCGGTAGTAGTGGGCGAGATCTGTGGTGGTGCGGGGCAGCAGTAAGGAGAGGTTGAGAATGCCCGCCCCATGGGGCACGGCGGTACCGCCGCTGTCGCGCACATGTACCGGCCAGCCTTCATCTGCAAGTTGCTGGCAGGCGGCTTCGTAATGGGGGAGGCGGGTATCCTTGTGGGTGACAATCAGGCATTGGGGCGCCTGCCAGAGGTGAGCGCGGGGCTGGCCGTCACGGGCACAGTCGCGCAGCCAGTGTTGCTCCTCAGCCAATATCTGGGCGGGGGTACAGGTGTTTGGGAGCGTGGGGAGCAGGGCATAGGGCATGGTGACATCCTCGGGCAAGCGCTGTCAGCACACTACCCGTGGCCGTTGGCAAGGTAAAGCCCGCCGCGTGCCTGTCTCTTGATCATCATTCGCGTTTAAGGTGGGCAGAACGGGCGATACAGCAATGTGCCCCGGTACGATGCAGACCACCTGGCTTGACCAAGAAAAGGGTGTTTGAACGGCGATCGGCCTTATCCCGAGCAATGCACTCGCGCAAAAAAAACTCCCCACCGATGGGGTGGGGAGTTGGGTATCAGCGACAGCGCCGAAGCGGGGTTGCTCTGATTAGTTGCGGTTGCCGCCAAGCAGGCTCAGCAAGCTCAGGAAGATGTTGTAGATGGAGACATACAGGGTGACGGTGGCAGAGATGTAGTTGGTCTCGCCGCCGCGCACGATCTGCTGGGTAGTCAGCAGGATGGCACCAGAGGAGAACAGCATGAACATGGCAGACAGGGCCAGGCTCAGGGCACTCATCTGCAGGAAGATGTTGGCAACCATGGCCACCAGCAGCACCCAGAAACCGACGAACAGCATGCCGCCGATAAAGGAGAGGTCACGCTTGGTAGTCAGGGCATAGGCCGACAGACCGAAGAAGGTGAGCGCGGTACCGCCAAGGGCGGTCATCACGATCTCGCCACCACCGTTGTTCATGTACATGTTGATGATCGGGCCCAGGCTGTAGCCCATCAGACCGGTCAGGGCGAAGGTGAATACCAGACCCATGCCGTTATTCTGGTTTTTCTGAGTCAGGAACATCAAACCGTAGACGCCGATCAGGAATACGGCCCAGTGCAGCGGCGGCATGTTCATCACAGTAGCGACCCCTGCCACTACGGCAGAGAAGCCCAGCGTGAGGGAGAGCAGCATATAGGTGTTACGCAGCACCTTGTTGGTATCACGTACGGCACTTTGGGTGCCAGTGAAGATAGAACGGGTATCCATCTTGGGTGTCCTCTTGATGTCCGGGTGAGGCGGCGAGCGGCCGTCTCGTGATCGCTGTTTGTTACCGCTTGTTATACGCATTGTATGTAGAACAAATAGGGATGACGAGGAACAATTTCAAGCCACCTGCCATTTTGCTCCCGCACACTATCCCACAGGAAATATGTATTGCATATGAACGGGCCATTGACGTAGTATGCACGCCGTTCGGAGGGGTGGCAGAGCGGCTGAATGCACCGGTCTTGAAAACCGGCGATGGGTGACCATCCGTGGGTTCAAATCCCACCTCCTCCGCCATCTTAAGAGAAAGCCCAAGCGATTCAATCGCTTGGGCTTTTTCGTATCTGCGGCTTGGCACATTCTGATGCTTGCCGGTTCAGCTGATGGCTTGCGGGCTATTGCCACTCTTGATAGCTGGCGAGGCGGTAGCCGCGCTCGGCGATAAGGGCGGGCAGTGATGGGTTGGTCAGGATAGCCAGTTCGTTGAGGCGGGGCTGGCAGTAGGAGCTACCCTGCATCTCCAGATCGATAAAGGAGGGGTGGCACATGATCTCGAGCGAATGGGCCCCCTGTGCGCTGGCCTCATCGAGCAGTTGCAGCAGGTCGGTCTGGGTCAGCTGCGCGCCGTAGAAGCGGTCGTCAAACCGATCGCAGCTTTGCGATTGGTTGACGGTCAGGCCGTGGCGGGCGATCTCGCCCCGGTCGATGCGAAGGGGCAGGTAATGCGCCTTGGCGAAGGCTTCCACCAGTGGGTAGATAGTCGGCAACATATGAACATGGTGGTGGCTGTCGATATGGGTCGGCTTTCTGCCGAAGATCGCGACAAAGCGCTGATACTGACTCGCCAGCTCGCCGGATATCTCGGCCAGATCCAGCTCTCCCGCCTCGCTCTTGTGCCAGATCCCCTTGTTGAGCTCACCCTGCTCGTTCACCAGCGAGGTGAGCGGCGTGAGCGGTTTTCCCCAGCTGAGCATAAAGTGCAGCCCAACGGGCAGCTCGGGGAAGCGTTCGGCCAGCCAGGCGGCGTGTTTGATGGCGGGGGAGGTGACGATGGCGGTGGTGGAGCTGACGACTCCGTGCTCGAACGCCTCTACGATGCCGTAGTTCTGGGCGCGGCAGAGGCCGAAGTCGTCGGCGTTGATGATCAATCTCTTGCTCATGAGGGTTCCCTTGCGGTTAAGCGCCCCGCCGGTTCGGTCGGGGCGTGCTGGTCTCAGGCGAGGGCGTCGATGGCGGCGGCGAAGTTGGGCAGGTGTTCGCGGTGGGCCAGCAGCAGCTCGCGGGCGACGATGCGGGCATCGTTGTCGGAGTGGATCAGCGGGTTGAGGTTCATCGCCAACAGCAGGTCGTCGAAGTTGCCACTGATGGCGGCCTTGGCGGCTGCGATCTCGAAGCTCTTGATGAGGTGCACCAGCCCGTTCACCTTGTCGTCAAAGCGGGTGAGACGCGGATGGGGAATGGCGCCATCACGCCCGATCAGGCAGCTCATCTCCACCGTCCAGTCGGCCGGGATATTGGTGACATGGCCCTGATGGGGCACGATGACATAGTGCTCGCTCTGCTTGTCGTTGTAGATGGCGCTGATCACCTCGCATGCCGCGTCGGAGTAGTAGGCGCCGCCACGCAGCTCCAGCTCCTTGGGCTTTTCGCACAGCTCGGGGTTCTGGTAGAGCTCGAACAGCTTCCTCTCGACCTGCTGCACGACTTGAGCCCGGGCGCCGCCTTTGTAAAACTCGCCCATTTCGATCCCCAGCATCTCTTTCTCCTTGAAGTAGTAACGCAGGTAGGAGCAGGGGAGCAGGCGCAGGCCGCGGATAAAACCGGGATCGAACGGCAGATCGAAGATGTTTTTGACCGAGCTGGCGCGGGTCAGGCTGCCATCGGCGACCCCTTCCAGCAGCTCGTCAAAGCGGGATTCGCCGTTGACCAGCACATCGCCGATAAAGACCAGATGGTTGAGGCCGAACAAGTCCATGGAGAGGTGATCCCGCTCGGTGAGCTGGAGGGCATCGCGCACGAACATCTGCATGCCGACCGGAATGTTGCACACCCCGATAAAGCGGCGGAAGTTGGTATGACGGCGCACCGCTTCGGTCACCATGCCGGCCGGATTGGTGAAGTTGATCAGCCAGGCATCCGGGCAGAGCGCCTCCACGTCGCGGATGATGTCGAAGATGACCGGAATGGTGCGCAGCCCCTTGAACAGACCGCCCGCACCGTTGGTCTCCTGCCCCAGCATGCCGTGGCTCAAGGGGATGCGCTCATCCTTCTCTCGCGCCTGCAGTTGGCCGACTCGAAGCTGGGTGGTGACGAAGTGGGCGCCCACCAGTGCCTCGCGGCGATCCTGGGTTTTGTGCAGGGTCATGGGGATGCCAGTCTGGCGGATCATCCGCTGGCAGAGGTCGAAGATGATGTTCAGTTTCTCTTCGCCAGCGGGAATATCCACCAGCCACAGCTCGCTGATGGGCAGCTCGGCATAGCGCTTGATGAAACCATCGACCAGCTCCGGGGTGTAGCTGCTGCCGCCGCCTATGGTGACTACCTTGATCTTCTCGCTCATAAATCCCTCTTCATCGATCTCTATCGGTTTGATGGTGGCCGCTCTGTCATCAGGGTGAGAGGGGCCGCAGCCGCCTGTGGCAGGGGCTGGTCAGGTTCTGTGCTTTCTATTGCAATCTGTTCTATTTACATGGAGTTCACTGTCGGCATCAGGCCGGGCTTTCAAATTTCGGGTAGAGATATTTGCGGTAACTGCCCGGGGTAAACGAGGTGAGCTTCTTGAAGTTTTTGATAAAGAGGCTGACGTCGTTGTAGCCGGTCTCGAAGGCGATATCGGCCACCGAGTTGTTGGTCACCTCCAGCTGCATCTTGGCGTAGTTGATCCGGATCTCGTTGATGATCTGCATCGGCGTCTTGTTGTAGTAGCGCCGGGTGGCCCGGGTCAGATACTCCTGGCTCTTGCCACAGAGGGAGACCATGTTGGCCAGCGCATCCTCGGCAAAGAGGGGGCGATCGTGCATCCGCTCCACGGTTTCGTGGAGCCAGAGCGGCAGATCGTCGCTGGCGGAGGTGTCCTTGTAGTGACGCAGCCGGTTCATCACGGCGTAGGTCACTACTTCGAGAAATTCGGTCAGCGCCTCTTCCCGAAAGCCCGGCGAGACCAGCACCGACTCGATGTAGCTGAGGAACTCGCTCTTGAGCGCATAGGCCTGAGAGGCGACGAAGTGCTCCGGCAGCAGGTATTTGAAGTGCTCGTCGAAATAGGTGCGGGTGATCCCGACGTTGAAGATGCGGGTGGTGCCGAACTCGTAGAAGCTTTGATGGCGGGAGCCGAGCGGAATAAACACCACGTCCCCCCGCTCCAGCAGCACCCGCTTGCCGTTGACCTCCTGATAGTAACGACCGGTCAGTACCAGGGTGAACTCGTAATAGTCGTGCTGGTGCAAACCGGTTCCGCTCACCTGCTTGTTGTAGATGAACATCTGGAACGGTTTGTTGTTAAACAGTTCGGTTTCCCGGATTGTTTTAACGCTCATGAGTCGCTTCCTGATCTGCGGGCCGATGACGGGGCTTAGCGCCCCGTCCGGAGGTCATTTATTCTGCAGCTTTTCGTGCAACTCGATCAGCTCGCTGATCAGCTCACGGGCCAGCATGGAGGTCATCAGGTGATCCTGGGCATGGACCAGTACCAGGGTGACCGGGATCTTGCCTTCGCCCTGATCATCCTCGATCAGCTGGGTCTGCACCAGATGGGCGGCATTGAGTGCCTCGCGGGATTGGGCCATCAGCTGGTGTGCGGCGGCCAGCTCCCCCTCTTTGGCCTTTTTCAGCGCGGTGTAGGCGAGACTGCGGGCCTGCCCGGAGTTGATGATGAGCCCCATCACCACCTCTTCCAGATCGTTGCAGGTGGCGGCCTCTTCAGTGATGTTGTCCAGATCGAACATGTGTCGTTCCTTACGTGAATGCGTTAATTGAAACCGTTAATTAAAACCATGGTTGCGCGCTACCTCGGCAAACCAGTAGCCGCTCTTCTTGATGGTGCGCTGTTGGCTCTCCAGATCGAGGCGGATCAGGCCGTAACGGTTCTTGTAGGCGTTGAGCCACGACCAGTTATCGATAAAGGTCCACAGGTGGTAGCCGCGGCAGGCGCTGCCCTCTTCCAGTGCGCGATGCAGCCACTCGAGGTGTTCGCGAATGAACTGGATGCGGTAGTCATCCTCCACCCGACCCTCGGGGCCGATAAAGCGATCTTCCCCCTCTACCCCCATGCCGTTCTCCGAGATGTAGCAGGGCAGGTTGCCATAGTTGACTCGCAACTCGGTGAGGATGTCGTAGATCCCTTTTTCGTAAATCTCCCAGCCGCGGTGGGGGTTCATCTTGCGACCCGGCATCTTGTAGTAGTCGAACAGGTCGTCAGGGGTGCGTGGCACCCCCTGCCAGGGTTCCTCTTTGGCCTTGATCCGGCGTGGCTGGTAGTAGTTGATGCCGAGGATATCCACTTTACCGGCGGCGAGCAGTGCCTTGTCACCCTCTTCGATCTGCGGCAGCAAGTCATACTGCGCCAGCAGGGCGACCAGCTCGGGGTCATAGCTCCCCTTCATGGCCGGATCGAGGAAGCTCTTGTTGAGCAGCAGATCTGCGATGCGGGAGGCGGCGATATCTGCCGGATCCTGCGAGCGGGGATAGGTCGGGCTCAGGTTGAGGATGATGCCGATCTCGCCATCATGCTGACAGGCGCGATAGGCCTGCACGGCACCGGCATGGGCCAGCGCGGTGTGGTAGGCGACGGTGGCCGCCCGGCCGAAATCGACCACGCAGGGGTAGTGATAGTGGCCAAGATAGCCACACTCGACCGGCACGATCGGTTCGTTGAAGGTGAACCAGTGTTTGACTCGGCCGCCAAACAGGTCGAAGCAGCGGGTGGCGTAGCGCACATAGGCGGCCACCACTTCCCGACTCTCCCAGCCGCCGCGCTCCTGCATGCACATCGGCATGTCGAAGTGGTAGAGGTTGATAAGCGGGGTAATCCCCTCGGCCAGCAGCCGATCGAAGACGGCGTTGTAGAAGCTGACCGCCTCCTGATTGACCTCGCCTACTCCGTCCGGGATCAGCCGTGACCAGGAGATGGAGGTGCGGAAACTGTTGTGTCCAACCTGTTTGAGCAGCTTGATGTCACTCTCGAAGTTGTCATAGAAGGTAGAGGCATCGGTCGGACCGACCCCGTTGTGGAAACGCTGCGGCTCGATGGAGAACCAGTAGTCAAAGATATTGGCGGATTTGCCGCCGCGGTTGGCGGCGCCTTCCATCTGCGGGGCCGAGCTGGCGCTGCCCCACCAGAAGTTATCCGGAAAACGATACTGCATGGGTGATTTCTCCAGGCTGATGGGGGAGGAGTATTGCTCCTCCCTTGCTGTCATTTGAATGGCTGTTATCAGAACTTCAGGGCCAGAGCGATATCCTCTTCGCTCTCCTCTTCTTCATCGATGACGTTCTGCGCCTTGTTGGCAATCAGCACGAAAGGCATATACATCAGGGTGGCGACCCCCAGGTTGAATATCGCCAGACAGAAGGCGGCCACGCTGCCGTTGGTGGTGAAAAAAGCCATCAGGCCGGTTGGCATGGTCCATGGCGCTGTGTTGGTGATGGGCGGGATGATCCCGGCGGAGTAGGCCGCCATGGTGATCCCCATCAGTACCGGGTGCACCAGCAGGAATGGCACCATCAAGACGGGGTTCATGATGACTGGCAAGCCAAACAGGATGGGCTCGTTGATCTGGAACATGCCTGCTGGCAGACCCAGTTTGGCGACCTGACGGTAGTCATCGCGGCGGGAGACCATAAAGATGGCGATGATGAGGCCCAGCGTGGCACCGGTACCGCCGAGGAAGACGAAGGAGTCGCAGATCGGCTTGGCCCAGAAGTGGAACTGATGACCTGCCGCGATGGCTGCGTCAACTGAACCGTAACGGTTGAATAGATCGATGTTTTCGAGTGTGAAGGGGCCCAGTACGCCGGACTCCAGCGCGGTGAGTGCCAACATACCGTGCACACCGAAGAACCAGAGGAAGGAGGAGAAGACCACGTAAATCCAGCCTACCAAGTCACTCATGTTGGACAAAGGTTTGGAAATATTGTCCATGATCAGCTGGTGGAAGTTGGTACCGACGCCGTTCAGCAGATAGGCAATTACCCCCATGATGGAGAGGATGATAAAGCCCGGGATCAGCGCAGAGAAGGAGCGGGAGACCGAGGCCGGTACGCTGTCTGGCAGGGTGATGACCCAGTTGCGACGGACGATAAAAGCAAAGACTTCGGCAACACCAATACCGAGCAACATGCCGGAGATGACATTGGTACCACCCAGCCAGTTGGCGCCAACCGCATAGGCGTCTCCCACGCTGAACGGCGTGACGGTCATAAAGGCTGCCACCGCGAGCAGGCCGGCGGCCAGGGGATCGGCTTTGCGCTCTTCCGCCATCGCCATACCGATAAAGAAGGGGGTCATCAGCGACATGATCCCCATGGTGCCGTTATAGACGTTACCACCAATTCCTTTGAGCCCGTCCAGAATGGCAATGGTGGCGGGATCGAGCCGTATCCCGATGGAGTAGAAGAAGGAACCTTCGCCAAAGCTCAGAAAGACACTATTGATGAGGATAAACATTGCCCCGACCAGAGAGAGGGGCATCATTTTGATAAAGCCGTTCTTGATGGCGTTGACATGAGGCTGTTTACCCATCTTGACGGCGATGGGTAGAACGACCTTTTCCAACGATGCGATGATGTTGCTCACAGGGATCTCCTTAACCTATGCGAGGCTCTTCTTGATGGAGGCGACGGCTGCCTTCAGCACGCCCAGCCCGTCGACCTTGCCGTAGAGCAGGGTGTCGATCACCTCAACCGGCTTGCCCGGCAGCTGTTGCTGGATATCAGGCAGCATGTAGGCGATTTGCGGGCCCAGCAGCACCAGATCGGCATCCTGTCCCTTCTCACCGGCCAGGGTCTCCGGGTAGGCATCGATCAGCACCGGCACATCATATTTTTCCGCCTGCGCCTTCATCTTTGAGACCAGCAGTGACGTGGACATCCCGGCAGAGCAAAACAGGTAGATACGCTTCTTTTCCATAACTCTTCCCTCAACGCTTGAAAACTAAATGAACAGATAGGTCGAGATGCTTGTTTGTCGCTTCAGCAAGACAAATCAATCATCTTCAGTTGACCTCATTGTATCGATCCCTAGTTTTCACCGGGTATTTCGATATTTATATCAATAGTCTTTGGTTGACCATCTGTTTTGCCGTTGCTCACATTTTTGAGGGTGGGGATCAGAGTGAGTACACAAAAAACAGCAGATCCAGATGATGCAACAAAAAAATAAGTTGTTATTTTTCATGTAATTAAAGTTTTTCATGAGATATGGCATTCTACTTTTTATATAAAACACTCATAACTGGCGAGAGATCACATTTTTAGCAATGTGCAACGTGGTTGATATTTTTCTTTTTTGGCTCGGAGGTTCGCTATCAGTAATAAAGTGTGTGCTAATTGACCATTTTATTCGCAGCTGAAGTTGTGGTGACCAAAACCAGCCGCTTCATTGTGATGTGTCGATGGCGCAGAGTTTCACTTCATGCCACTTCAAACTGGGTGGTGATGAGGTCGGGGCGGGGCGTCCTCCTGCATACCCCGCAAGAAGTAACAACACAGATACCCGGTCAACAGACCACTTTCGAGCGACGAGAGCCCACTATTTAGCCCCTTTACTCCTGTATAAGGAGCTCAATAAGTTTTCAGCAATCAAGTGATACTTTGGTGTTGGTGTCGTGATTTAAGTCACGAAAAAAACCGTTTTTATGGATTAGCATAATCACGCATGACACATTGTATCGAATGATTGCTTTATTTTTTTAGTGGCTTGGGGAACGCAGATGAAAAGCGTGGTCGGATTGATAGAAAGCAAATTGATGCCGCTGGCAGGGCGCCTTGCTCAACAGCGTCATCTGGGGGCTATTCGGGATGGCTACATCTCATTTATGCCGTTCATCATCGTTGGTTCGATATTGTTGGTCATCTCATCGTTCCCCAGCGACAGCTACAAAGCCTTCATGGCATCCATCTTTGGTGAACAGTGGGGCACCACGATTGAGATCCCGTTCAATGCCATCTTCTCGACCATGGCACTGTTTATCTCTTATCTGGTGGCCTATCGTCTGGCGGAACGTAATGATATCGATAAGAGTTCTGCCGGGATTCTGTCGCTCTCTTGTTTCCTCATCCTGACACCATTTAGCGTGGATGCGCATGGGGCAGCAGTGATTCCGATGGAGTGGATTGGTTCCAAAGGACTGTTTGTTGCCATGTTGGGGGCCATTGTCTGGACTGAGCTATTCACCTTGTTCCTGCGTCGCAACATAGTGATCAAAATGCCAGAGGGGGTACCACCAGCGGTACAGAAATCATTTGCTGCCCTGATCCCGGCTCTGATCATTCTCTCTATGGCGCTGGCTATCCGGATCTTCTTTGCATCCACCGCATATCACACCATTCATGAATTTATCTATTCCGTTATTGCCATGCCGGTTCGCCATTTTGGTACTTCCTATTTTGGCGCGGTTTTGACGGTGCTCAGCATCAGCTCACTGTGGTCGGTCGGGATTAACTCCGGTTCCATGATTAACGGGATCTTGCGTCCCTTCTGGATGGACAATCAGGCAGAAAACTTGGCAGCGACTCATGCCGGCTTGATGCCCCCGCACGTTGTCACAGAGCAGTTTTACGACATGATCTGGATGGGGGGCTCAGGTGCTACCTTGTCGCTGGTCTTGGCGATGCTGATTTTTGCCCGTAGCCAACATATCAAGAAAATGACCCGATTAGCCGCGGGCTCTTCCATCTTCAATATCAATGAACCCATCCTGTTTGGTCTTCCGGTCATCATGAACCCCATCATGTTGATACCGTTCAATCTGGTGCCTGTCGTACTGGTGACCACCCAGTATGTCGCGATGGCATCGGGTCTGGTTGCAACGACAACCGGGGTTTATATCCCTTGGACACTTCCGGCTGTCATCAGTGGTTTTATTGTCACTGGCCATCTGAGTGGAGCCCTCATCCAGTTATTCAATCTGGTGATTGGCGCCATGATTTATCTGCCTTTCCTCAAGGTTCTGGATCGCCAGTATCAGGCAACAGAGAGCCCAGCAGAGAGTCATGGGGAGCCGTCATATTCACAGCAATCACATAAGAAGGTAAGCAATGGTTAATCATCAATGGGGCATTATCGCCACCTGGCGGATGGCTTACGAAGGTCTGAGTGCAAGTGCCAGACTGCTGGCTGACAACGGCGATGCCCGTTCCGCGGTATTACAAGCAGTCAAGCAGGTAGAGGATTACCCTCTCTACAAGTCAGTCGGGTACGGTGGCCTGCCAAATCAGAATGGTGAAGTTGAGCTGGATGCTGCCTTCATGGATGGCGACTCATTGGCTATGGGGGCTGTAGCTGGGGTACGTAATTTGGCCAACCCGGTTTTGATTGCTGCGGCGCTGAGCGAAGAACGATTCAACAGTTTCATGGTGGGGGGCGGTGCGGAACAGTGGGCTATCCACAAGGGCTTCGAGCAAAAGCAGATGTTGACCGAGCGGGCGATGCAACACTATCGCAAGCGATGCCGAGAAACGCTTGCGCGTGGTCTAAACCCTTACACAGGACATGACACTGTCGGCATCATTACTCTGGATCAAAGTAGCAAGATCTGTGTGGCAACTTCAACCAGTGGGCTTTTCATGAAGCGGCCTGGTCGTGTGGGGGACTCTCCAGTTTCCGGTAGCGGTTTTTATGCTGATAGTACTATGGGGGCCGCGACGGCTACTGGTCTGGGTGAAGATTTAATGAAGGGCTGTATTAGCTACGAGATTGTTCAGCGCATGGGGCGGGGGATGACGCCGCAGATGGCGGCAGAATCTGCAGTTTATGAACTGGAAGCCCGTCTGCTGGCCCGTTATGGGCGAGCCGGAGACCTTTCGGTTGTATGTATGAACCATGAAGGTGAGTTTGGTGCAGCAACCAACATCGACAGCTTTTCTTTTGTTGTTGCAAACCACTCCCTCGCGCCGACGGTTTTTCTGGCTCGGCGTGAAGGCAATCATACCCTCTACAGTGAGGCGGATGAGACTTGGCTGAATGCATATCTTGCCCGTATCAGTGCCCCCGTGGAGGAACCTCATCATGCTTGATGCGTCAGTAGCACTTTGGTCAGCCCACTTACCTGCGACGGCGCATTTGCTGCTGTGGCAGAGCGGGTTACAAAGCTATAGGGATCAACCTGCCTTACAACCCATAGCGGCACTATTGGCTGAATTGAGCTGTCGTCAGAACACCACTGTTGATGTCGGGCTGGCGGGGTTGTGTCAACGTCTCACTTGGCTGGCAGCTGACCATCAGAAGTTGCTGAAATCTGCTGGATTGCGCGAGGTGACCGAGGCATTGATCCGTGCCATACCCGGTGACGGAACCGAGTGTATTGCCCTCGACATCACCCCCTTTTCGCTGGAAAACCCGGCGCAACGGGCTGCGTTGCGCCACTGCATCGTCACGTTGCAAAACCAGTTCTACCAACTGCCTCTGCTCGGTTATCGATCTGTCCCCAGCCATGCAGAGCCGGCACTGCGGCTACTGGCAGCACCAGAGCAGTATCCATTGGCCGAGGCGCTGTTGAAGGAGTCTTGTGCCATCAGCTGCGGGATGCGACTTGCCCGGCGCATGGCTGATCGGCCAAGCCAAGATTGTACGCCTGTGAGTGTTGCCGATGAATTAGCGAGCTATGCCGCGCAACATGACGAGGTCAGCTGTGAAATTCTCGACGAGGAGGCTATCCGTACCTTGGGATTGGGTGCATTGCACGCGGTTGGCAAAGGGAGCTTGAATCCGCCCCGGTTGGTCTTGCTGCGTTATCGGGGGGGCGGTGATGCCCAACCTTACGCGATAGTGGGCAAGGGGATCACCTTTGATAGCGGTGGCCTCTGGCTCAAAGAGGGCGAGGGTATGCGTACCATGAAGTACGATATGTGCGGTGCGGCCGTGGTGTTCGGACTTATTGATACTGTGCGACGGTTGAAGCTGCCGCTCAATCTGGATGCTGTACTGGTATTGGCTGAAAATATGCCAACGGATCGAGCCATGCGGCCCGGCGATGTGGTCACAACCTATGCTGGCCACACTGTCGAGATCATCAACACCGATGCCGAGGGGCGGCTGGTATTGGCGGATGGAATCGCCTTTGCGGATCGTCAGCTATCTCCTCGTTGCATTATCGATGTGGCAACGCTCACTGGCGCCGTCGTCAAGGCGCTGGGTTATGACATGAGTGGCTTGATGAGCAATGACCCTGCGTTGGGTTCGGCCCTGACCCTGGCTGCTGAGTCGAGTCGAGACCGACTATGGGCGCTGCCGTTTGACGACAGTTTTGAACCGCAAATCAAGAGCTACATTGCAGATTTCACCAATACGCCCCCTAACAACGCAGCTATTGCTGTTTCTGCTGGCTATTTTCTGAGTAAATTCTGTGGCAACCGTCCGTGGGCTCATCTGGATGTGAGTGGTACCGCCCTGCGCCGTGGTGACTATACCCAGGCCAGTGGTCGTCCTATCCCCTTGTTGACGGAATTTCTAATCCAGCAAATCGCTCCCGCCATGAATGGGTGAGCCGAAGGAGTTAATAATGAAAAAGATCTTATTGGTATGTGATATGGGCATGTCTACCAGTCTGGTAGTAAAAAAAATGCAGGATGTAGCGGCTCGCCGTCAACTTGAGATCGACATTCAGGCCAAAGGTATGCAGGAGTTCAAAGAAGCCATACAGTCGTTTGACTGTGCACTGCTGGGCCCGCAAATTAGCTATAAATTGGCAGCTTGCAAGGAACAAGCCGCTCAATATGGTAAAAAAGTCGAGTCTATCAATATGATGCACTACGGGATGCTGGATGGGGAAAAGATCCTCGACCATGCGTTGACGCTGATCTAAGGAGCAATCATGGAGCTAGAAGAACAGGTCATGACCCTGATTGTCAGTGCAGGTAGTTGCCGCAGCATGTTGATGGAGGCCATGAGGCATTCACGTAATGGGGAATTTGAACAAGCTGAGCAGTTGGTCGAGCAGGCTCGTTGTGCACTCCATGCCGCACATGCGGTGCAAACGCAATTGATTGAAGCTGATGCTGGAGAGGGAAAATTGCCAGTCCAGATCGTGATGGTACACGCTCAGGATCATGTGATGAATGCGGTCTTGCTGATGGATCTGACCCAAGAGATGATTGCGATCCATCGTCGTTTACCGCCTGTAGCGACAAGCCGCAGCCAATCAGCGGCAATGGCCTGCTAAGGCATTTCTGTTGTCAGGCCGAAGGTTAAAAGAGGGAGGCGTTATGCTTCCCTCTTCTCATTGCCGACTACATCAAGCTCGAACAGTTTGTGCTTGGAAGTCAACGTTAGCATTTTTGCTGCAATTGGCGGATGTAGGCGCTAGGTGTAAGGCTTTTCAAGCGAGTACGTAATACCCTGTGGTTGAGGATATCTTCGTACTCAAGTAACACTGCGCCTAGATTAAGGCGTTTGTCAAAACGCTCCCCAGCCAGAATGTCTGCCAGTGAGTTAGACAATGTTGTCGAGCCGATCAGCTCATTTGATACCGGCAGAGGGGTGGGGGTGACTTGTTTACATAGTCGGCTTGCCATTGCCTGCACTTCGGGGAGTAGACAGGTCACCTCAATGCTCTTGAGCGCGTAGGGCAGCCCTTCTTGCAGATAATTGGCAAAGCCATTCAGGGTCTGTTCCTGCTCTTCCGGAGCGCAGAGGGCAAATGAGATATGGCCGGTAAATTGCTCCGTGAGCATCAGTAGCAAAGGCTGACTAGCTGCTAGCCCAGCCGGGAGATAGACAGCATCCAGCCACATTCGACCTAATTCAGATGCTGGGTCAGGCTTTTTTAACCGGTCTTGTTGATGTTTCTGCAGGCAGCGACTTAAGCCTGCCCGTGAGACATCGGCGCGGATCAGTAAACGTGTGACTTCAAGCAGCTCATCGAGAGATAGGTGTAACCGATGGCGGAGAAACAACACCAGCCATTCTTGCTCCGGTTGCAGCTTGCGATGGATAGTGCGCGGTCTATGGGATTTGTCATAGCAATCATCACGATTGCGCCAGCGTCTCACTGTATCAATCGAGATGCTCAGTTCTTCGGCAAGAGCGGCATCGGATTTGGTTGAGGTCTGGATATATTTGCGGGTCCGGGGCGTAGTGGTTGCGTTTTGGTGCAGCTTTATTTCCATCTTGTGTACTCTTGGGCTAACCGTGCGGGCCGGGCGAAAAGGGTAGTGATTATATCGTAATAAACAGTACCTGGCATATTGGCTACGGAATGGATGGTGCAGCTGCTCATAGCTTGGATATAAAAATCAATAACTGGCAGCTCTGACTCGATAAATAATGCAACCTGATTGATGTTCGGCTTTCTCGTGATGTGACGGTTGTGCTGATGGGGGAAAGTAGGGCAATCACAAGCGTGGGCGGTGAGTGAGCGAGGGCAATAAGAGGAGAGGACACAAAAGGGTAAAAAAGCCGACCCCGGAGTGGCTCCGGGGTCGGTGGGGAGGGCGTTAGATCCGGCCCTGATAGCGTAGGGGGAAGCGGCCCTGACTGTCGGGCTGGCCGAGGAAGGGGAGCCCCTGCTGCATCTGCTCTGGCAGCTCGGGCCCAGGCTTGAGGGTGCCCTGGAACAGATACTGGCCATTGGGTTGCAGCTCGAGGCGACCAATGGTCTGTACGGCATCGGATCCCTGCTTGAGTTCGGCCACCAGTTTGGAGTCGAGGCAGGTGAGTTTCACCTCGGGGTCTGCCAGATCCAGTTTGCCCGCCGGGGTATCGGCGCTGGCGTTATACCAGTCGAGGTTGCCGTAGAGGTTGTCGCACCAGGGATTGCCCTGGGCAAATTGATCCACTTTGAGTTGCAGCTGGCCGGTGACGGTGATCGGGATCGGCAGGCGCATCGGCACCCGGCTCAGCAACCAGGGGGCGGGGGCGTTGAGGGTCAGATCCCGGCCAAAGGCGGCGCCATTCCAGCCGACAACGCCCTGACCGTTGAGCCCGTTGCGATCGCCAAAGCGAAGGGTCACTTCGGGGGCGAGGCGCAGCAGCGACCAACCGTTGAGATCCCAGCGTAGCTGGTTCACCGATTCGCTGGCATATTGCAGCCGGGCTGCCTGGCCGTTCCAGAGGGTGCCGCTCACCCCTTCCAGTTTCAGCAGGTTGGCGACATTAGCGGGCAGCGGCAGATATCGCGCCACCAGTGCCGCAGGCAGGGTGGCCAGCAGAAACACCAAATAGGCCGCCAGAAAGAAGCTGGCAATCAGGATGCGTTTTTTCATTGGGGACGACTCAGCTGCAAACGTCTGACCTTGACCAGACCGGGGGCCAGCCCCTCGCGGGCGATCTCGATGATTTGGACCTGAATGCCGTGTTGCTCCACCAGCGTCGCGAGCCACAGCAGCAAGTCATCGAACGGGACAGTGTCGATCCACACTTGTAGCTCCTGTGCCTGTGGTTGCAGCCGGGCAATCTTGATCTTGTGGTTGAAGGCGGTGCGGTTGACCACCCCTTCCAGGGTGCCGCTGGTGTCGATCTGGCGCCCCGCGCCACCTTGCATGGCCAGCACCTCTTCACCCTTCTCCTTGAGCCAGGCCAGGGTCTGCTGCTGGTTCTGCACCTGCCGCTCCCGCTCCGCGATGCGGTTGGCGATGGGCTGCCAGATGCTCCAGTAGCAGAGGCCGACCAGCAGCAGGGCACCGCCCACAACCACCAACCGCTGTTCCCGTGCGCTGATGCCCTGCCACCAGCCCTGCAATTTTTCCATCATGATGATTTACCTTTGAGCACCAGTGAACCCTCTACCTTGCCCTCGGTGCTGCGCACCTCGCCCTGCTGTACCTCGAATTGCTTGCCTGCCAGCTCGCGGAACCGCTCGATCTCGGCAAAGCCGGGGGCGGTGACCTGTAGCCGCAGCTCGCGGCGACTGGCATCAAAGCGCATCACCTGCGGTTTCAGGCCAGGCACTTCGGCAAAGGTGGGGGCCAGTTCGGTCAGCATCAGCAGCACGCCGTTTTGCGGTGTTTGCCCCATCAACTTGAGGTGCTGGGTCATCTGACTGCGCACGTTGACGATGCGGTTCTCGCCCGGAAAGATGCGGGTATAGACGGCACGGATCTCCGTTTTCAGCGCCTTGTCCTGTTCGGTGAGCTGATAGAGCTGCACCCCGCGCTGGCCGAGGGCCACCAGCAGCAACAGGCCAGCGGTGATGGCCACCTTGCGCCACTGCAACCAGTAGCGGGCATATTCGGTCTGTGGCCGGTAGGGGCCAGTGAGCAGGTTGGCGCGGCAGCTGAGTGCTCCCTTGGCCAGCAGCAGCATCGGCAGTTCGGGCTCTGCCGCCTGCCAGTTGGCGGCGGCAATGGTGGGTAGCGGGGTGTGGCTGTGGATGGTGACCGGTTCGGCTTCGGTTGCCAGCAACATGGCCAGCAGCGGTTCGTCGGCGACGATCCCCTGACAGGGGCCCTGACGCACCAGCCATTCGCTGCCGAGCTGCAGGGCAGACCAGCCATCAGCGGCCGGTGGCAGCGCCAGCACATCGGGCAGCAGTTGCAGGCTCTTGATGCCGGCAGCCTCGAGCCAGCCGAGCCACTCATTCATCTTTTGCTGATCCACCGCCATCAGATCGACTTGTGGGCCGTCATTGGCCAGCACTACCAGATGCAGGGTTTCCACATCGGAGGCGATCTGATCTTCCAGCAGGTAGGGGAGGGCCGCCGCCGACTGGTTGTTGTAACGGCCCGGCAGGGTAACACGCCGGAACACCAGATCGCTGCCAGGCACTAGCGTGACCACGGGGCGGCCACCGGCCCGCTCTTGCAGCTCTGTCAGTGCATCGGCCGAGGGCAGGGTGCCGGAGGCGATGATCTCCTGCTCCTGACCTGACCAGACCAGCCAGGCCACGGGTTGTTGTTTATTGGTCCCCAGTCGGATGACCAGACTTTCGCTCACGCATCTCTCTCCTGCGATACTGTTCGGCCTCAAGGGGACGATCAGTGCGCAGCCCGCAGGCTGCAGCCAAAACCTCTTGTACCCGCGACCAGATGCCCGCGGATACGCTGTTTATTCGGCGCCACCATTGAGGCGGCGCAGCATCACCAATTTGTTGTCCTTGCCCCGCTGGAACAGGGTTTCGAGCCAGGCCCGGTTATCGCCCACTTCAGCGACCATACGGGCTTCGAAGAAGTCGCTTTTGACTACCAGCGCCTCTTTCAACCCTTTGACCGAGTCGGCCGAGGTGAGTTGATCCGTCATCAGCTTGGGCTCTTTCCACCCCTTGGTCGGGCGCTCGGTCAGCACCCGTTTGGCGTCATTCAACTCAATCTTGCCCAGATAGAGGGCGACCAGTAACTCGGGGCGCTCGGGGGCCAGGGTATTGATATTGATCTTCAACTTGTCGTTTGGCAGGGCGCAGACGTAGGGGGCCAGTTTGGCATAGACCCTGGCCGTTACTCCGCGTACTGCCCGCAGCTCGTCCTTGCCCAGCATCAACTGGTTGGCGGTCAGATAGGGAGGCTTGAGCCCCTCGTAGTAGGCATCTTCGGCGCCAAGGCTCGAGACCAGCGCGGTATCCTTGTCGGTCCAGTCACGAATGGCATCGGTGAGCTGGGCCGCCTCATACTCCTCCATCGCCAGCTGTTTGAGCAGCTCGCGAAACACCTGTACCGGATAGGGTTGTTGCTCCAGCTCCTCGCCACTGCTGCCCTCCTTGGGGGGCAAGCTCAGGCTGTTGAGATTGAAGCAGGATTGCAGGTCGGTTACCTCACCCCGCAGCTGGCCATCATCTACCGGAAACACCGTATTCTTGCGGGCCCAGTTTTGACTGAGATTGACCACTTCCGGGTTATCTTTGAAATCCTGCGCCAGCACCTTGCTCACCAGCGCTTCCGCCGACAGGGCATACCACCAGGCCTGTTTGCCGGTGGTAATGTTGGCGGTGCGGCGCAGCTCCAGCTGCAGGCGACCACTCATGTTGCTGGCGATGATCACCATAATCGAGAGGATCAGCAGCACCACCAGCAGGGCCATGCCACCCTGGCGGCGGGGTGGTGAGGGGCGCTTAGTTCGCATTTTCGACTCGCTGGCCACCGGCCCCAATCAGGAATTGACGGCGAATGGTGCCGTAATCTTCCAGATCCAGCTCCACCGCCAGCCCGTAGGGCAGCACGCTGCGCTGGGTCCACCCTTCTTTCCAGTTGCCCTTGTCGTAGAAATAGAGGCGAAACGCCGTGACGCCGGTCAACACCTGCTGGATCCGTGGCTCGTTGCCGATCACCGGATCCGGATAGAGATCGCTGAGCCGCTCCAGCTTCTGATCTTTGAGGCGCCAGCCAACCCGCTGCAGATGAGAGCGGGGCAACATGCCATCGGGGTTGAGCCAGCCGCTGCGCATAAAGGCCATGCCCCAGTCATCGCTCTGCTGGCCGAAACGGGACGCCGCCAGCAGCACTTTGCTGTTCTCCCCCTCGATGCGACCACTGCGCGGCACCATCTGGGTGACATCTCGCTCCAGCAGGGTGAAGGCGAGCTGCAATTCATTGAGGCGAGCCTCCTTGCGTTTGGCCACCTCATCGCTGGTGAGCACACCCTGCAGCACTTGATAGGCACCCATGCTGAGGCTGGCGAAGATGGCGATCGCCACCAGCATCTCGAGCAGGGTAAAACCGCCCTGACGAGCTGGCCGGACGTGGTGAGTCGTGCGGATAGGGTGTTGAATCATCGGCTGATATAGGTCCGCATCATGGCCACCGGGCTGTCGGCTTTGGCCTCGGTGCGCACTTCCATATCGAGGGCACGAAAATTATTGTCATTGGTGGCCACGCCACGATAGCGCCAGTACCAGGTAGTGCCTGCCATCTGCTCGTCCCCTTCGACCCAGCTACTGCGGGGCCACTTGTTCTCGAGTTTTTGCTGTACCAGCTGGTTCTCCACCACCCAGCTGGCCAGGGTCTTCTGCTCCAGATAGTTGAGTGCAGAGAGGTGCTCGCTGGCGGTTTTCATCACCGCCAGACCGGCGATGGCAAAGATCGCCAGCGCCACCATCGCTTCGAGTAACGTCATGCCACGGGCGTTCATAGCGCCACCCGTTGGGCGTGTTGTTGGCACATAGGTGGCGCCACCATCACACCTTTCTCAAACAAGGTCATGCCACGGGCGTTCACTCGGACACCTCTTCATCTTCATCACCGGTGAGCAGGGTCAGGCGACCGAACTCGTCCCCCTTGACGATGCGGGTGTAGCGCACGTCGTCATCCTGCTGGGTGAAGGTGAGTACAAACGGGCTCAGCTCGCCGCCCGGGAAGACCAGCAGTTGCGGTGTACGCTCTTTCTCGTCACGCTTCTGTTCGGTTTTTTCATCGGGGTTCGGTTGCCAGCCAAAGCCTTCCAGCTCCAGCGCCAGCACCATATTTTCGGGCAGTTGCACCGGACCGAGTTGCTTGTCGCCGGTCAGGGCCAGCCACTTGCGATCCTTGGCCTGACGCTGCATGAATTGCCAGCCGTTATCCTCGATGCGAATGCCCACCAGCCGACCATCCATCACCGCATACTCCTGCGCCAGCTGCAGGGTCGCCATCAGTCGGCGCGCCTGCTTGTCCAGCTCCCGATCCCCTCTGGCACCCCCCATGCTGAGGGTGACAGCGGTAGCTACCAGCCCCATCAGCATGGCGACCAGCAGTACCTCCAGCAGGGTAAAACCAGTTTGGCGAGAATGCTTCATCGCGCAGCTCCTGGCCGCGTTGTGGCGATATAGCGCCACCCCGCCAGCATGGCGGCACTACGCAACAGCACCTCCAGTAGGGTAAAGCCGGATTGGCGACGAGAGGAGAGAGACCGATTCATGCAGTCAGCTCACAAGGAGTACGGTGGTGGCAAATCACTTATTGGAAATCCTTCAGGTTCCAGTTACCGATGTCGTCATCGGTACCTGCTTCACCATCCAGACCCATGGAGAAGATGTCGAGCTTGCCAAACTGGCCCGGGCTCAGCAGCTGGTACTGGTTGCCCCAGGGGTCTTGCGGCAGGCGCTTGATGTAGCCGCCATCGCGGTAGCTGCGCGGCGCCGGATCGATGGAAGGCTTGGTTACCAATGCGTCCAGCCCCTGTTCGGTGGTCGGGTAGCGGTTGTTGTCCAGCTTGTACATGTCGAGGGCGTTTTCCAGCGCCACGATATCGGATACCGCTTTCTGCTGGTCTGCCTTCTCCTTGTTGCCCATCAGGTTGGGCACCACCAGACTGGCCAGAATGCCGAGGATCACGATGACCACCATGACTTCCAGCAGGGTAAAACCGGATTGACGACGTTTGTTCATGAGTTGCTCCGTAACGAATGAGATGGGATGGCCCATCAGAGATTGATCAATGGGTGGGGTCGACAGGTTCCCTGTCGAACGCCGGAAAATTACATATTCACCATGTTGTTGAGCTCGAGGATCGGCTGCAGGATCGACATCACGATAAACAGCACCACGCCGGCCATGGAGACCACCAACAGCGGCTCGAACACCCCGAGGGCGATGTTGACCTGGGATTCAAACTCCCGATCCTGGTTGTCCGCCGCCCGTTCCAGCATGCTGTCGAGCTCGCCACTCTGCTCGCCCGACGCGATCATGTGCAGCATCATGGGTGGAAAAATTTTGGTCTCGGTCAGCGCCTTGCGCAGGCTGGTACCTTCGCGCACCCGCTCTGCCGCCTCACCAATACGGGTGCGGGCAAAGTCGTTGGAGAGCACTTCGCCGGAGATCTTCATCCCCTCCAGCAATGGCACCGCACTGGCGTTGAGAATGCTCAAGGTGCGGGCGAAACGGGCGGTGTTGAGACCGCGGCTGACCCGACCAATCACTGGCAGGCCAAGGATCACCTGATGCCAGTGGCGGCGGCGTTTCTCATCGGTCAGCCACCAGCGCCAGACAAAGCTGCCGAGGAAGATCAGCAGCAGGAACCACAGGCCATAGTGCTGCATCAGTTCGCTGGTGCCGATGAGAAAGCGGGTGGTAGCCGGCAGTTGCTGACCCATGTGTTCAAACTGGGCCACTACCTTGGGCACCACGGCGGTGAGCAGGATCGAGATCACCCCGACCGCCACGCAGGTGAGCACGATCGGGTAGATCATCGCCTGCAGCAGCTTGGTGCGCATGTGCTGGCGTTGCTCGGTGTAGTCGGCGAGCCGGTTGAGCACTTTTTCCAGATGGCCCGATTTTTCACCGGCCGCCACCATAGAGCGAAACAGCTGGTCGAATACGTGGGGGAAGGCCCCCAGCGAGTCGGCCAGCGAATAGCCTTCCACTACCTTGCTGCGCACCGTGGCCACCAGACTGCGCAGGTGAGCCTTCTCGCACTGCTCTGCGACCGCTCGCAGCGCCTCTTCGATGGTGAGACCGGCACCGACCAGGGTCGCCAGCTGGCGGGTGATCAGGGCCAGCTCGGCGGTGCTGGCACCACGCCGGAACAGGGCAAAACGGGTCGCCTCCCGCTTCGCCTTCTCGGTGGTTTCGTTCACTTCAAGGGGGGTGAGCCCTTGCTCACGCAGCAGCTGGCGTACCTGACGGGCCGAGTCGCCCTCCATCACGCCGCTCTTGCTGCGCCCCTTGTTGTCGAGGGCCTTATATTCGAATGCCGCCATCTCAATCTTCCCGGGTCACGCGCAGTACCTCTTCGAGGCTGGTCTGCCCCTTGAGGACCTTGTCGATGCCATCGCGGCGAATGCTGGGGGTGTGGCCACGGATCAGCCGCTCGATGGCGAGTTCGCCGCTGGCACTGTGGATTGCCTCGCGCACAGCTTCGTCGATCACCACCAGTTCGTGAATGCCGGTCCGGCCACGGTAGCCGGTGTGGTTACACTGTTCGCAACCCACCGGGCGCCACACCTGCTGATCGGGGGCCAGCTCGATGCCCATCGCCAGCCGCTCCTGCTCGGTGATGGGGCGCGGGGCGCGGCAGTCGGGGCAGAGGGTGCGCACCAGTCGCTGGGCCAGCACCGCCAACAGGGATGAGGAGAGCAGGAAGGGCTCGATCCCCATGTCCCGCATCCGGGTGATGGCACCGATGGCGGTGTTGGTGTGCAGGGTTGACATCACCAGGTGACCGGTGAGGGATGCTTGTACCCCGATCTGGGCGGTCTCCAGGTCCCGGATTTCCCCCACCATCACCACGTCAGGGTCTTGGCGCAAGATGGCGCGCAGACCGCGAGCGAAGGTCATGTCCACCTTGCTGTTGACCTGGGTCTGGCCTACCCCTTCGAGGTCATATTCGATGGGATCTTCCACCGTGAGGATGTTGCGATCCCGCGAGTTGATCTCCGAGAGCGCCGCATAGAGGGTGGTGGACTTGCCTGAACCGGTCGGGCCGGTCACCAAAATAATGCCGTGGGGCTTGCGAATAAGTTCGCTGATGATGGTGCGGTTGGGCTTGGTCATGCCGAGCTGCTTGAGCTCGAGGCGCACGTTGTTTTTGTCCAGCAGACGGAGCACAACCCGCTCGCCGTAGCTCGACGGCATGGTTGAAACCCGCACGTCGACCGCGCGGCCGCCGATACGCAATGAGATGCGGCCATCTTGCGGTACACGCTTCTCGGCGATATCCATCCGCGACATCACTTTGATCCGCGATACCAGCAGCGAGGCCAGTTTGCGATGGGGGCGCAGGATCTCCCGCAGCACCCCATCGATGCGAAAGCGGATCACCAAGGCCCGCTCGAAGGTCTCGATATGGATATCGGAGGCCTCTTCCTTGATCGCTTCGCTCAACATGGCGTTGATGAGACGAATGATGGGGGCGTCGTCATCGGCATCCAGCAGGTCTTCGCTCTGCGGCAGCTCTTCGGCCAGCGCAAAGAAGTCCATCTCGTTGCCGAGATCTTCCATCAACTGGCGCGCTTCGGAAGAGTCGCGCTGGTAGTGGGCCATCAGCAGCTCTTCAAAGGTGTCGTTGTCCAGTTGCTCTACCGTGAAGGCACAGCCCGCCACCCGCCGCACTTCCAGCAGGGCTTGCGGGGTGACGCCGGGGCGGCACTGCAATATCGCCAAGCCCGCCCGCTCCATCAGGATCACCCCGAAGTTGCGGGCAAAGGCAAAGGGCAGCTCGGGCAGGGGCGCAGGGCCTACCCCCCCATCGAGATGGTAGGCACTCATCAGGGCTGACCCTGGACAACCGAGCGGGTGCTGTCGGCCGTTCCCTGCTGGTGAGCCTTCATCAGCTCAATCTGTTTTTGCACCTCTGGCGACATCATCACATCCTGGCCATAAGCAGGCAGCACCTGGCGTTTGGGTGAGGTGAGATAGCGTTCCTCGGCGGCCAAATCAAGTTGCTCGGCACGGAACAGGGAGTACTTGTTGCTGGAGATACCGGAGTAGACGTTGGCATCGCGCAAAATAGTCGGGCGGATAAAGACCATCAGATTGCGCTTGGTGGTGGTGTTCGAGGTAGAGCGAAACAGATAGCCCAGCACCGGAATATCGCCAAGCAGTGGCACTTTGGATATCTCCTCCAGGGTCTGGGTATCCATCAGACCGCCCAGTACCACGGTCTCGCCGCTTTTGACCAGCACCGCATTCTTGACGATACGGGTGTCAAAGGTCGGGCCGAGACCCGTTGTACCTTCAGCCTGCTTGCCAACACTGGAGACCTCCTGCTCGATATTGAGCAGCACCGAGTCCCCCTCGTTGATCTGTGGGGTGACGGTCAACTTGGTCCCGACAGTTTTGTATTCGATGGTGTTATAGATGCTGTCAGTACTGGTGGAACTTTGGCTGCCTGTCTGGGTCGGGACTTCCTTACCCGCGTTAAATGAGGCTTCCTTGTTGTCCATGGTGACGATACTCGGGGTGGAGAGAATATCGTTTTTGGTATTGGAGGCGAGGGCGGTCAACAGCATGGCCCAATCCCCTTTATAGAAGCCAGCAGCCATGCCGTTGAAGCCGTCCAGCAATTTGGCTGCAGTTTCAGGCTTGCCATTCTGGTAATCCTTGCCTGCGGCAATAGCGCCACCGAGTGGCAGGCCCGTGTTGGTAAACTGGGTACCCCCGCCATTGGCATTGCCCCACTGCACCCCGAGGTTCAGACCATCGCTATCCTGGATTTCGACGATGATCGCCTCCACCAGCACCTGGGCACGGCGAATATCGAGCTTGGCGACCACCTGCTCAAGCTCGGACATCACATCCGGCTGAGCAGTGATGACCAGCGCATTGGTGGTCTCGTCGGCGGAGATGGCCAGCTTGCCACCGCCGATGCTGGCACCACCTGTGGTGGCGCCGCCGCCTTTCTTGTCGGCCTCGATGCTGGAGCTGACCCCCTTGAGCACCTCGACCATGTCTTTGGCTTTGCCATATTTGAGATAGAAGACCCGGGTATTGCCCTGGCTTTGCAGGTCGCGGTCGAGCTGGCGCACCATCTGGATAATGCGGGCACGCGCTTTCGGTTCACCGCTTACCACCACCGAGTTGGTGCGCTCGTCGGCCACCACCTTGGGGGAGAGCAGCAGGGAGGCGGTGCCGCCCTGGGGGCTGCCATCCTTGTTGAGGTTGGTCACCAGTCGCACCATCTCGCCGGCAGAGGCGAACTTGAGCTTGATGATGTCCACATCCTGATCTCCGGCGCGGTCGACCCGGTTGACCACTTCCACCAGCCGATTGACCACGGCGGCGCGGCCGGTGATCAGCAGTACGTTGGAGGGCTCGTAGTGCACCACGTTGCCACCACCGGCGTTGTCGTTGAGCTGGCGCAGCAATGGGGCCAACTCACGGACCGAGACGTTGCGCACTGGTACTACTCTAGTCACCATCTCGTCGCCCACCCCCGGGTTGCTGCCATCCACCACCGGAATGGCGGAGGTTTTGGCATCCCGCGAGCGCAGCACCTTGAGCACCCCGTTGTCCATCGGCACCACGGCGAAGCCGTAGACGTCGAGCACGCTCAGGAAGAACTGGTAGTACTGCTCCTCATTGAGCAGGTCGTAGCTGCGCACGTTGATCTTGCCGCGCACCGATGGCTCTATGATGATGGTTTTATTGAGGTTCTTGCCCACCGTATTGATGAACTCTTCAATCTCGGCGTTCTTGAAACTGGCTGAATATTCGGTGGCCCAGGCTGAGCCCGCCATCATCAGTGCCGCTGCGACAGTGGCCAGACGCCAGCATTTCCCTTTAGTGGTCATTATTGGTACGACTCCAAATCATTATTCTGACAAGTGCACATAGATGTCGAACTGTTCGCCCTGTCGCTCGACGGTCACTGTCAGTTCGGTGGCACCCGCCATCTGCTGCATGGCCTGCATGGCTTGCATGTTGTCTCGTAAATCCAGCCCGTTGATGCTGATGGCCAGATCATTGGCCTGCAGCCCGCTCTGGTTGAAAAATTCCGGATGGGTGCCCGGATTGAGGCGATAGCCGGTCATGCGGCCATCCACCTGAACCGGTGAAATATTGAGGTAATCGGTGATCTTGCCCGGATCGGTCATCAGCTCGCTGCGCAGGGCGCCAAGCGGTGCGGCGTTACCGGTTTGTGGCAGCGGCTTGCCGTACTCCTCGCCGTCCAGCATCAGGGTTTCGTCACGACCATCCCGCTCGATGATCACCCGATCTGAGAAGACCTGGCGGATCCTGGCCTGAGTGCCGTCAATCATATCACCGACACCATAGGAGTTTTGAATGCCGGACATGGCGATGATGGCGATGGATTTGGCGGGCTCTGAGCTCGCCAACACCCCGTTGAGCTGGGCATTGAGCTGGGTGCGCGGCGCGTTGGCGGCCACGGCGGCGGCTTTTGCCTGCGCCTTGGGGATCGCCTTGCCAAACAGGGCCAGACGGCTTATCTCTCCCAGTTCAAGGCGTGGACCGCTCTGGCTGGCAGTGGCTACCGGCACTGGTTGCCACGGCTGGCTGGTTTGCGGGCTTGCCAGAGTGAGCAGACGCCAGGTGAGGGCGGCGCTCTGTTGCGCCAGCATCAGCAGCAATACCAGAAAAATCACCTGGGTGACTCTGGTCATGGGGAGCCGCCGGCACTGGGCCAGTAGGGTCAAGATCTCATCCCTGAATCGTAATGTCATATTAATCAACAAATTCCAGGTTCTGGGTCGGCTGCATATTGTGTACGGCCGGTGGCTGCGACACAACGGCGCTGAGCACGCCAATAAGCAAAAATGAATATTTCATCACACTAAGCCTGAATGGGTGCTGATAAAAGTAACAGCCTGCGTCACTACATGCCCGCCTGATGCTCGCCAAGATGGTGCCAGCGATAAGCCTGTGCAATTTATGAGTTATCCGCGCCAATCCTGCAGCGCCTTGAGGGTGACGCTCTGTCCACCCACATCCAGCACAATGTACTGCTGCTCTATGGTGGCAAGGTGTACGCCGGGCGCCACTTCGTTGCCCTCACGGTATTCGCGGCCATTGAGCACGACGGCCCGCTTGGCCGCATTGGATGAGAACAGATGGGAGCCATAGCTCAGTGTCGGCACTTGCTGGCGTATCGACTGCGGGGCAGCAGCCAGTGCCATCAATTGGGCCGGTTGTACGTTCTGAGCGGATGCCCCGGGGGTCTCTTGCAACGGGGTATCGTTGAGAGCCCGCATCAATTGCTCGGCCAGACTCAAAGAGGGGGCCTGGCCCTGGTTGGCTGCGTCGTTTCTGGCCACCGCTTTGGGTTGTACCACCGGCTCTGGCAAGGGGGGCGGCAGCGGCCGAGTGATCATCGCCTTGGGTTCGACCCGCACGAAGGGAGGGGTAATCACCTCCTTTACTTCCACTTTTTCCTCAATGGGGCGATTGTGCAGCAGATGCCAGCCATAGTTGGCGGCAACCCCCAGCAGCAGCGCCAACGGTGCGAGCAGCCAGCCGATGCGGCGGGGGTTGCGCTCTTCTTCACGGGGCATTGGCAAACCCATGGCGGGGATATGGGCACTCTGTTGCGGTTGCTGTGCGCGGCGCAGCGCTTTGAGCAGGGTGGACATCAGGAGGCATCCTCCAGTCTGGGCATGGGTTCACCGGAGTGGACATTGAGGCGCAACAGGGTATTGCTGCCTGCGATGCCGTCGGGGGTCAGTCCCTGATCTTGCTGGAACTGCTGCAGTTTGTTTTTGAGCTCGCCATCGAAACGGCGCACCTTGCGTTCGGGCTGTTGCAGCGCACGGCTCAGGGCGTTGTCGAGCCACTGGATCTGGGTTTGTCCGGCATTACTGGCAATCAGGCTGACACCCCCTTTGGGCATGCGCCAGAGCAGGGTGTAGCTGCCACCCCAGTTGTCGGTGAGCCACTGCCGCTCCACCTGCCAGCTTTGGCTGCCGATCATCAGGCTGGCCTTGCTCGGCCCCAGATTGACCAGGGTCGCGTAGTAGATACCACCAGTCTCGTCGGTCAGGGTGATCATGGCGGGGTGTTGCAGGGCGCGCAGTTCATCGAGGCTCGCCTCACCCTCCTGACAGCGCAGGCCAGCGCGAGGGGCGTTGTCACAGGTCGCCTCAAAAGAGTCGACCTCATAGCCCCAGACTTTGTAAAGATTCTGCATGGCGCTATCGGGATCGATGGCCTGATTGATCGCCTCGGTGAGTTGTTCCTGCTGCTCGGCGGTCTCGTCGACGGTGACTGGCACCTCGACCTTGACCACCGGGCGCTCGGGCAATACGCCAAAGAGTTGCCAGCCCCACCAACCTGCGGCCACCAGCAGGGCGCCCGCCAGCGTTATCATCAGACCCGAGATCCAGCTCCCCTCGTCGCGCACCCCGTTTACTTCAAACGCGGCCTGACTGATATCGCTATGTACTATTTTGTAGCTGCCACGGGAGAAGGCGGCGATCAGCGCGCGATCGCAGATGAGGTTGATAAAACGGGGGATGCCGCCACTCAGGCGGTGGAGTGTCTTGATGGCTCTGGGGGTAAAAATCGGTTGCACGCAGCCAGCCACCTGCAGGCGAAAACGGACATAGGCATCCACATCAGGGTGCGACAGGGGCAACAGGTGATAGCGGGCGGTAATGCGTTGGGCCAGCTGACGCAGCAGGGGTTGGCGCAGCATCTGCTGCAGCTCGGGCTGACCGATCAGCACCACTTGCAGCAGTTTGCGTTCGTCGGTTTCGAGGTTGGTGAGTAGACGCAACTGCTCCAGTACCCCGGGCAGCAGGTGCTGCGCCTCATCCACCAGTACCACGCTACGCTTGCCTGCTGCCAGGTTGGCCAGCAGGTGATCGCGGATCAGGTCAAACAGCCGCTTGATCCCGGCATCTTCGGGATAGGGGAGTTGAAACTCGTCGCAGATGGCGGCCAGCAGATCCCGTTCGGTCAGAGAGGGGTTGAGGATATAGGCGATCTCGGTCTCGGCGGGCAGCTGCTGCAGCAGGCAGCGGGAGACGGTAGTCTTGCCGGTGCCGACTTCACCGGTCAGCAGTACGAAGCCGCCGCCATCTTGCAATCCATAGTTGAGGTGAGCAAGGGCTTCGCCGTGGCGCTCGCTCATATAGAGGTATTTGGGATTGGGCGAGATGGAAAACGGATGTTCCGAGAGGCCGAAGAACTGTGTGTACATGAGGGTATTCTTGTTTGGCTGGCGAAAGATGAAAAATATCACCGGATGATAGCAAACCTCGCTTTCATTGGAAGCCATCATTGACGCCGGATGGCTAATGTCGCGATTTTCCTGCCATCTTGTGATCCCGGTTGTGCCATCTGCACGAACCCGGATCACAAAATGACAAAAAACATCTGTAAATAAAGGGAAATATCAATATGCCCGGCGTGGCACATGCCGCTTGTGCGCATTTTTATGACGCAGGTTGTCCTGTCAGCCACCACGGCAAAGGGTCGGGATGCGCCTGCTCAGTGGTGATCCTGAAACTGCGCGGCAATTTCCCTGAACTGCGCTTCGCAGGCGAGAAAAGCCGCGACGATGCCGGGATCAAAATGGCTGCCGCTCCCTTTCACGATGATGGCCTTCGCCTCGTCATGGCTGAATGCAGGTTTGTAGACCCGCTTCGAGATGAGCGCATCGTAGACATCCGCCACCGCCATCAAGCGCCCGGAGAGAGGAATATCCTCACCCGCCAGCCCTGCCGGATAGCCGCTGCCATCCCACTTTTCGTGATGGGTGAGGGAGATCTCCCGGGCCAGTCGCAGGAAGGAGTTGGAGCCCAGCTGCGCCTCGGCACTGGCCAGCGCATCGGCGCCGATCTGCGGGTGGCGCTTCATGATGGCGAACTCCTCGTCGGTCAGCCTGCCCGGTTTGAGCAGGATGGCGTCGGGAATGCCCACCTTGCCCACATCGTGCAGGGGCGCCGATTTGAACAGCAGGTCGATGGTGGCGTCATCGAGCGGGTAGCGATCCCGGTCGTTGCGACTGAGGTATTGCGCCAGCGCCTTCACATAGTGTTGGGTGCGGATGATATGGGCGCCGGTCTCGTTGTCCCGAGTCTCCGCCAGCGAGGCGAGGCCGAGGATGGCCACGTCACGGGTCAGGTTGAGCTCGTCGCTGCGGGATTTCAGCTCGCCGATCATCTGATTGGTGCTGGCGGCAATCAGGCCGAACTCGTCATCCCGGGTGACCGGCACCCGGGCGTCGAAGTCACCGCATTGCACTCTGGCCATGGTGCGGGTCTGCTGGCGCAGGGAGAGGCCGAGATTGCGACCATAACCGTGGATGATGAGGGCGAGATAGCAGAAGGTCACCGTCATCACGAAGGCGATCTCCCACAGGATGTAGTGCTGGGCATCGGCCCTCGGCAGACTGCGCTCCACCGTCACCAGCCACTCCAGATCCTTGTTGAACAGCAAGAAGAAGACGCCTCCCAGCAGGGTGAGGGTCGCCAGGGTAAAGAGCGTGAACTTGCGTGGCAGCGGCATGGCCAGCGGGTGGCTCAGCGCCAGACTCTGCTCGGCTTGCCGTGCTCTGGCCCGATGCCAGCCCCGCTCCAGGGTCAGATCGGCTGCCACCAGAAAGCCAAGGGTAGTCATCCCCAGCAGCACCTTGAGGTGGCTCTCCAGCGGAAAGTCGTGGTTCAGGGCGTTGTAGCACGAGAGCAGCAGCGCCCCCAGCAGGTAGAAACCCACCTCCAGGCCGAACCCGTTCAGCTCGTTGCGCGGCAGGGGCCGCCTTGAGAGCAGCCGGTTGCGCACGGCGAACATGATGGCGAACGTCACCAGGGTTGGCCCCAGCAACTGGGGTAGGGTGAGGCTCTCCAGAAACGGGCAGACCTGCCAGCCATAGAGACAAAATAGTGACAGGGTTACCCCGTAGTGCAGGGCGCAGCGCCCCGTGATCCTCTGCATATTCCCACCCATGTTGCTGGTTATTGTTATGTCGGCGGGAGGCCCGCCATTACAGGCGCCGCAGCAGCAGGCTACCGATGGAGTAGCCAGCGCCAAATGAGCAAAGTACGCCGCGGGCCCCCGCAGTAAGGTCGCGATTGTACAGATGAAACGCGATGATGGAACCCGCCGAGCTGGTATTACCATAGCTATCAAGAATGACCGGCGCCTCCTGTTGGCTGGCATCGTGGCCCAGCAGCTTGCGGCCGATGAACTGGTTCATGGTGAGGTTGGCCTGATGGAGCCAGAGCCGGTTCAGGCTCTCTGCGGGCCAGCTTTGCTCATCGAGCTGGCTGGTGATCTGGTCGCACACCAGCGGCAACACCTCCTTGAACACCTTGCGCCCCTGCTGGCGAAACAGCTTGTCATCGCCATAGCGGGTACGCGGGCTCAGCCGGTTCAAAAAGCCGAAGTTGTTGCGGATGTTGTTGGAGTACTGGGTCACCAGCTTGCTGGCCACCAGTTGCCACGGATTGGCGACCTTGCAATCGGTTTCCCGCTCCAGCAACACAGCAGTGCAGGCATCGCCGAAGATAAAGTGGCTATCCCGATCGCGAAAATTGAGGTGCCCCGAGCAGATCTCCGGATTGACCACCAGCGCTACTCTGGCGGTGCCTGCCGCCAACATGTCCGCGGCAGTCTTGATGCCGAAGGTGGCGGATGAGCAGGCCACGTTCATGTCAAAGGCCATGCCGCTCGCCCCCAGATAGTGCTGCAGCTCGATGGCCAGCGCCGGATAGGGGCGCGGCATATTGGATGCTGCCACTATCACCAAATCGATCTCCCCCGGCTCGCGGCCAGCGGCGATCAGCGCCTGTTCGGCGGCGGCCACCGCCATCTCCACCATGATGGAGGGCATTTCATCGGGCCGTTCCGCCAGCAGCGGCTGCATGATGTCGGGGTTGAGCACCCCCTCGCGGCTCACCAGATAACGGCTCTTGATGCCGGAGGCCTTCTCGATGAACTCGCAGCTTGAATGCTGCTTGGCGGGTAGCTGGCCAGCGTCGATGGCGGAGGCGTTCTCTTCGTTGTAGAGATCCACATGCTGGTTAAAGGCGACCACCAGCTCTTCATTGCTGACGGCAAAGGGTGGGGTATAGAGGCCTGAGCCACTGATCACGATAGAGGTCATCTTTGCTCCTCGCCGGGTGCGTTCCCGGCTTGTCGGTTTATAGGGTAGAGAGGGTTACAGCTGGTCGATCGCCGCAGCGAGACCCGCCAGGGTCAGCGGATGCATCCGCCCGCCAACCACGTCATTCATCAACTTGATGGAGGGGTGCCAGAGCCACTCCCGCCGCGGAATAGGGTTGATCCACACCAGTTTGGGAAAGTGCTGCTGCAAGAGAGTGAGCCATACCTGACCCGACTCCTCGTTCCAGTACTCAACGGCACCGCCGGGCCAGCTGATCTCGTAGGGACCCATCTTGGCGTCTCCCACCAAAATTACCCGGTAGTCGCTGCCGTAGGTGCGTAGCAGCTGCAGGGTGTCGAACCGCTCCTCAAAGCGGCGGGCGTTGTCCTTCCAGACGAAGTCGTAGAGGCAGTTGTGAAAATAGAAGTACTCCAGATGCTTGAACTCGTGGCGCAGGGCGGAGAACAGGCGCTGCACCTCGGCCACGTGGGCATCCATGGAGCCTCCCACATCGAAAAAGACCAACAGCTTGACCCCGTTGTGGCGCTCGGGTCGCAGCTTCACATCAAGCCACCCCTGCCGGGCAGAGCTGCTTATTGTTTCGTCGAGATCCAGCTCGTCGGGACTGCCTTTGCGCACCCAGCGTCTGAGCTTGCGCAGCGCCAGCTGGATGGCGCGCTGGCCGAGCGGCGAGTCGTCGCTGAAGTTGCGATAGTGTCGGGCCTCCCACACCTTGGCCGCCTTGCCGTGCTGCCCCTCTCCGCCCATGCGCACCCCCTCGGGGTGAAAACCGCCGTGGCCAAACGGGCTGCTGCCGCCTGTGCCTACCCATTTGTTGCCACCGGCGTGGCGATCTTTTTGCTCGTTCAACCGTTGGTTGAGGGTCTCCAGCAGCTTGTCGAGTCCGCCGAGGGATGTAAGCAAGGCCTTCTCCTCAGGGCTCAGCAGTCGCTCGAACTCTTTGCGTAGCCACTCCTCGGGCAGGCTCTCCGGCAGCAGGGGGATGGCTTCCAGCCCTTGGTAATATTCGGCGAAGGCGCGATCGAAGCGATCGTAGTGGGCCTCGTCTTTCACCAGCAGGCAGCGGGCGAGCTGGTAGAACTCGTCCATATCGATAGTGACCAGCCGTGCTGCCAGTGCGGCGTGCAAGTCCAGCAGTTCGCGCAGGCTACAGGGGAGCTTGTGGCGGCGCAGGTGGGTAAAAAAGTCGATCAGCATGGGTCAGCTGCCGCGCCGGGCCAAAAAGGCGAGCTTCTCGAAGAGATGCAGGTCCTGCTCGGTCTTGAGCAGGGCGCCGTAAAGCGCGGGCACCAGCTTGCCCGGCTCGCGGGCGCGCATCGCCTCGGGGGCGATATCGTCGGCCAAGAGCAGCCGGATCCAGTCCAGCAGTTCTGAGGTAGAGGGCTTCTTGCGCAGCCCCTCTACCTCGCGCAGCTCGAAGAAGAGCTCCATCGCTTCGCCGAGCAGGCTCTCCTTGAGGTTTGGGTAGTGGAGTTTGACGATGGCCTGCATCTCGGCCTTGTCGGGGAAGCGGATGTAGTGGAAGAAACAGCGGCGCAGGAAGGCATCCGGCAGCTCTTTTTCATTGTTGGAGGTGATGATGACCACCGGCCGCTGGCGCGCCTTGACTCGCTCGCCGGTCTCGTAGACATCGAACTCCATCCGATCCAGCTCCAGCAACAGATCGTTGGGGAATTCGATGTCGGCTTTATCGATCTCGTCGATCAGCAGCACCGGCCGCTGCTCGGCGCTGAAGGCCTGCCACAGCTTGCCCTGGCGAATGTAGTGGCCGATATCGGCCACTCTGGGGTCGCCGAGCTGGGAGTCGCGCAGCCGGGCCACAGCATCGTATTCGTAGAGCCCCTGCTGGGCCTTGGTGGTGGACTTGATATGCCAGGCAATGAGGTCTGTGCCGAGATGGTCGGCGACCGCTTCTGCCAGCACTGTCTTGCCGGTGCCCGGCTCCCCTTTGATCAGTAGCGGT
Source organism: Aeromonas sp. CU5 (assembly GCF_002586745.1). Taxonomy (NCBI): domain Bacteria; kingdom Pseudomonadati; phylum Pseudomonadota; class Gammaproteobacteria; order Aeromonadales; family Aeromonadaceae; genus Aeromonas; species Aeromonas sp. CU5. Next base: position 2,555,204 of record NZ_CP023817.1, on the reverse strand, counting down.
TTTTCGAGGGTGATGGCGGCATTGACCGCCATCCTCAATGCATCGGAGGCGAGATAATCGCTGCTTCCTGAAAATCCCATAACGTCGGTTCCTTTGACGATTGGCGCCCGGAGTCAGGGGCCAGAGAGAATAAGCTCTATATGTTGTAATACCATATGGTTATAACGAATAGTCACTTCTCATTCAGAAATCACAGGGTAATCTTGTTTCATCGTCGTAACAAACACAGGGATAGCACCATGAGCAAAATTTTTGAGGACAACAGCCAGACTATCGGTCACACCCCGCTGGTTCGTCTCAACCGTGTTACCAAAGGCCGCGTGCTGGCCAAGATCGAGAGCCGTAACCCTAGCTTCAGCGTCAAGTGCCGTATCGGTGCCAACCTGATCTGGGATGCCGAGAAGCGCGGCATCCTGACCAAGGGTAAGGAGATCATCGAGCCCACCAGCGGTAATACGGGTATTGCTCTGGCGTTTGTTGCGGCTGCTCGTGGTTATGCCATTACGTTGACCATGCCCGCCACCATGAGCCTGGAACGCCGCAAGCTGCTCAAGGCGCTCGGTGCCAATCTGGTGCTGACCGAAGGGCCGCTCGGCATGAAGGGGGCCATTGCCAAGGCCAACGAGATCCTTGAATCCGAGCCGGGCAAGTATGTGTTGCTGCAACAGTTTGAAAACCCGGCTAACCCGGAGATCCACGAAAAGACCACAGGCCCCGAGATCTGGGATGCCACCGACGGCGAGGTAGATGTGTTCGTGGCCGGGGTCGGTACCGGTGGCACCCTTACCGGTGTCTCCCGTTATCTGAAGCAGACTCAGGGCAAGGCGGTGGTCTCTGTCGCGGTCGAACCGGCCGAGTCGCCGGTCATCAGCCAGAAGCTGGCCGGTGAAGAGATCAAACCGGGCCCCCACAAGATCCAGGGTATCGGCGCCGGCTTTATCCCGGGCAACCTGGATCTGTCCCTGATTGATCGGGTTGAGCAGGTCACCAGCGACGAAGCCATCGAGATGGCCCGCCGCCTGATGGAGGAAGAGGGCATTCTGGCTGGTATCAGCTCGGGTGCCGCGGTAGTGGCGGCCAGTCGTCTGGCAGAACTGCCAGAATTCGAAGGAAAAACGATTGTCGTGATACTGCCGAGCGCGGCGGAGCGTTACCTCTCCAGCGCCCTGTTTGCCGGGGTATTCAGCGAGCAAGAGCTGCAACAGTAACTGATCGGATTTTGTCAAAGAAGCGGCGCTCTCAGGAGCGCCGCTTCTTTATGGGCTAGACTCAGCGCCAGTTAGTGTCACTTGTTTCTTATTTTTTGGGGTAAAATAACAAGTTCCTGCATGAGAAAAAAAGCAGACATCGTGCGGCAAATCTCATATCCTGTGCGGCGTCACGCGGTGTTTGCTGGCTTGGTATCACAAAGTAACAAAGTGTTATTTTTCGTTATAAAATAATTTCAGGCCAGTCCTGATGCGGCTTGTAGCCCAATAACTGAAAATTGCCAACCAGCGCGCCGATTACTGCACAGAAACTTGACCTGGATTAAGCTATTGCGGGTCTGCTTTCGTTACTTTACAACATATCCATACTGACACGGTGGGTCAGGGCGCTTAAAAACCGACCAATCCACCAAAAAATATCAATAATATGGGGTGAAACCATGTACGAGAAGTCTGTTGTTATCACTGCTGAAAACGGCCTGCACACCCGTCCAGCAGCTCAGTTCGTGAAAGAAGCCAAAGAATTCCAAAGCGAGATCACTGTGGTCTCCGGTGGCAAGTCCGCCAGCGCCAAGAGCCTGTTCAAGTTGCAGACCCTGGGCCTGACCAAGGGCACCAACGTGACCATCCAGGCCGATGGTCCGGACGCTCAACAAGCTGTTGAGAAGCTGGTTGCCCTGATGGACGAGCTGGAGTAATCCAGCTTTATTCCTCCCCCACAGTCGTTTTAATAGGAAGGATTATGATATCTGGCATTCTTGCGTCCCCCGGTATCGCATTCGGTAAGGCGCTTCTTCTTAAAGAAGATGAAATCGTTATCAATCAGGGCAAAATTTCTGCCGAGCAGATTGATGTCGAGATCAACCGTTTCCTCGAAGCTCGTACCAAGTCAGCTGCTCAGCTGGAAGCCATCAAAACCATGGCCGGTCGCACCTTCGGTGAGGAAAAAGAGGCCATCTTCGAAGGCCACATCATGCTGCTCGAAGATGAGGAGCTGGAAGGGGATATCAGATCCTTCATCAAAGACAACAAGGCTTCCGCTGACAAAGCCATTTATGAGGTGATCGAACAGTACGCCAAAATGATGGCTGATCTGGATGACCCTTATCTGCGTGAGCGCGCCACTGACTTCCGTGACATCGGTACCCGTCTGGTGAAGAACGTACTGGGCATCGCCGTTGTCAACCTGAGCACCATCGACGAAGAGGTTATCCTGGTCGCCAAAGACCTGACCCCGTCTGAAACTGCTCAGATCAATCTGAAATATGTGCTGGGTTTTGTGACCGATATCGGTGGCCGTACCTCTCACACCTCCATCATGGCCCGCTCTCTGGAGCTGCCGGCCATCGTGGGCACCAACGACATCACTGCGCGTGTCAACAATGGTGACCTGCTGATCCTTGATGGGATCAACAACCAGATTATTGTCAATCCGACCGCTGAACAGCTGACCGAGGCCAAGAAGTTCCAAGCCCAGTTCCAGGCCGAGAAAGATGAGCTGGCCAAGCTGAAAGACTTGCCTGCCATCACCCTGGATGGTCATCAGGTCGAAGTGTGCGCCAACATCGGTACCGTCAAGGATACCGAAGGTGCCATCCGTAATGGCGCCGAAGGCGTAGGGCTGTACCGTACCGAGTTCCTGTTTATGGATCGTGATGCGCTGCCGACCGAAGACGAGCAGTTCAAAGCCTATAAAGAAGTGGCCGAAGCGATGCCGGATCAGCCGATCATCGTGCGCACCATGGATATCGGCGGCGACAAAGAACTGCCGTACATGAATTTCCCGAAAGAGATGAACCCTTTCCTGGGCTGGCGTGCCGTGCGGATCTTCTTTGACCGCGCAGACATCATGAACGCTCAGCTGCGGGCCATTCTGCGTGCATCTGCCTTCGGTAAATTGCGCATCATGTTCCCGATGATCATCTCTGTCGAAGAGTTCCGTAGCCTGAAAGCTACCGTAGAGACGCTGAAAGCCGAACTGCGTGCTGAAGGCAAAGCCTTTGATGAATCCATCGAAGTGGGTATCATGGTCGAGACCCCGGCTGCGGCCGTGATGGCTCACCATCTGGCCAAGGAAGTGGATTTCTTCAGTATCGGTACCAACGACCTGACCCAGTACACTCTGGCTGTCGATCGTGGTAACGAGATGATTTCCGCCATGTACAACCCGCTTTCGCCCTCCGTCCTGACGCTGATCAAGATGGTTATCGATGCGTCCCACGCCGAAGGCAAGTGGACCGGTATGTGTGGTGAACTGGCCGGTGACGAGCGCGCCACTCTGCTGCTGCTGGGTATGGGTCTGGATGAGTTCTCCATGAGCGCCATCTCTGTACCGCGTATCAAGAAGCTTATCCGCAACACCAACTTTGAAGATGTGAAGGCAATGGCCGAGCAGGCACTGAGCTTTGCCACTGCAGCTGAAATCGAAGCTTGCGTAGATAACTTTATTAAGCAAAAAGCAGTCTGCTAAGATCGGCTGCAAGCAGCGACAAATCATCTCTAGGAGCTTTACTATGGGTCTGTTTGATAAACTGAAGAAACTGGTTTCCGATGATAGCTCTGATACCGGTGGCATTGAGCTGTATGCCCCGCTGTCAGGTGAAATCGTACCGATCGAAGATGTGCCTGATGTTGTCTTCGCCGAGAAGATCGTGGGTGACGGTATTGCCATCAAGCCAACCGGCAACAAGATGGTTGCTCCGTGCGATGGTACCATCGGCAAGATTTTCGAGACCAACCACGCGTTCTCTCTGGAATCTGACTCAGGTATCGAGCTGTTCGTTCACTTCGGTATCGACACCGTTGAACTGAAAGGTGAAGGTTTCACTCGTATCGCTCATGAGGGCCAGCAGGTCAAGCGTGGCGACACCATCATCGAGTTCGATCTGGCCATTCTGGAAGCGAAAGCCAAGTCTACCCTGACGCCGGTTGTCATCTCCAACATGGATGAGATCAAGGAGCTGATCAAACTGACTGGTGCAGTGACTGTGGGCGAGACCCCGGTTATCCGTATCAAGAAGTAATGCCCGGCTGGCGCAAGCCAGTTGCTGCAATAAAAAACCGAAGCCTGGTGCTTCGGTTTTTTTATGGCCGGGAGTCGGCTTCCCCTTCTGGTTACCACTCTATTGTGCCGAGATGACAACCCTATTACGCCCCTGTGCCTTGGCTTGATAGAGGGCCCGGTCGGCCATCATCAGCAGATTGTCGAGGCTCTCCTGGCTCTCCTGGCTCTTCATGCTGGCACAACCCAAGCTGATGGTGATCGAGAGCTGCTCCCCTTGCCACGGTAAGCGGGTGGCACAAACCTGCTGTCGCAGCTGTTCGGCACGTAATGCGGCCCGCTCTATGGTGCAACCTGGCAAGATCAGCAAAAACTCTTCCCCGCCCCAGCGGGCCAGGCTCTCCCCTGGCAGCAGTTGGCTGGCCATGGCGTGAGCGACGGCACAGAGCACGGCATCGCCTGCAGGATGACCATAACAGTCGTTGATCAGCTTGAAATGGTCGATATCCCCCAGTACCACCGCCAGGGTCTCATCTTGCAACCTGTGGGCCTGCAGCTGTTGCTGGGCGCCGCGCCGGTTGGTCAGGTCGGTGAGGGGATCGGTACAGGAGAGGTGACTCACCTCTTCCACCATGCACTGCAGGTCGTGAATGTCGCGAAAGGTGATGATATGGCAATCAGGGATGGCATCCGCCCCCAGTTGTGCGGTGGCGACAAACCAACGGGACTGACCGTTCTTGCAGCGGATCAGCGCAGGCATTTCGGCGACTTCCAGCCCTTGAGCCAGGCTCTGCTCCACCTGGGTATGCCAGGCATCGATGATGGTGCGACGATACCCTTCATCCGGGTAGGCGAGTCGAAACCAGGAGGCCATGTCAGGCAGATCAGCAAGGTCATAACCCAGCTGTTCAAGGAATGCCTTGTTGATAAAACGGTGGAGCCGTTGCGAAAGCGGGTCCGGTGAGGTGCTATCGGGTCGCGTAATGGCTTCCGACACCAGAATAGGCAGCGGTATTACATCGAAGGAGCGAAACAGGATCTGTTGCAGTTCTAGGTCATTCATCGGGAACCTGGCTCCTTGATGCATATATTGCATGCTTTACCATAGGCCAGAGCCCAGGGGTGGTAAACCGATTTATAGCGACTGCGGGAGGGGGTTTTCCGATCGGTCTGGTGGTGCTCGCAGGGGGATGAGACAGTCTGAACATGTTTGGATGAACTCTGCTTACAAAGGTCTTTGTAGCTACAGCTACCCGCAACCGGTATTGAAAGGCTGAGATGTCCATGATGGTAGGCCTGGAACTGATGTGTTATGCCAAGATTAGCCTTTCAACAGGTCATTGAGAGATAGCCATGAAAAAGCCGCTCCCCTTGGGTGAGCGGCTTTTGTCATCAAGTCATTGCAGCTGGGCTATCAGGCTGGCTGCTTGCCATCTTCAGCTGGAGGCGGCAGGGCGGTGGAGCTGGACTCTACCTTCTGCTCTTCTCCCTGCATGTTCTTGATATAGACATCCATCTGGTTGAAGGCGATCTCGATGCCATTCTCGCGGAACAACTGATCGATCTTGCGGTTCAACTCGTCCACCGCCGGGTTGCGATCACCCAGTTCGCTCACGAAGAAGCGCAGCTCGTGATCCAGGGTGCTGGCGCCAAAGGTGAGGAAGTAGACGATAGGTGACGGGTCTTTCAGTACACGGCTGTTCTCATCCGCCGCCTGTTTGAGCAGGGTGCGGGTCAGCTCCAGATCCGAACCATAGGCCACACCAACTCGCACAATAACCCGGGTGACGGTATCACTGAGGGACCAGTTGATCAGCCGTTCGGTCATCAACTGCTGGTTGGGGATGATCACCTCTTTGCGGTCGAAGTCGGTCAGGGTGGTGGCGCGGATACGGATCTTGGAGACGGTACCGGAGAAGGAGCCGATAGTGACGGTGTCACCGATCCGTACCGGACGTTCAAACAGGATGATGATGCCGGAGACGAAGTTGGAGAGGATCTCCTTCATACCGAAACCGATACCGACCGACAGACCACCCGCGACCCACTGCAGCTTGTCCCACTGCACGCCCATCATGGAGAGGGCGGTCAGGGTGCCCACCCCAATCAGCAGGTAGTTGAGCATGGTGGTGAAGGCGTAGGCCGTACCCTGGGCAAGGCGCAACCGTGAAAGCACCAGTACTTCCAGCAGACCCGGCAGGTTGCGGGCCAGTGACCAGGCGCCTCCGAGCATGAGGAAGCCGATCAGCACATCACTGAGGCTAACCGGGAAAAGGATGGCATTGGCGCCGGTTCCTTCGCTCTTGTGCCACAACACCATGCTATCGAGGTAAGAGAATACCGCCACCAGATCAGACCAGAGCCAGTAGAAGGCCACGCCGAAGATCACCAGCAGCACGGTACGGGTCAGGCGCAGGGATTGCTGGCTGACATCCTCCAGATCCATTGGCTGTTCTTCAATGGATTCGCCACCTTCTGCATCTTCCTGAGACTTGTGATCACGTTTGGCGACTGCACGGCGATAAGCCAGGCGACGGGCGGCCAGCTCCAGACCACGCAGGGCGGTACGGTAGATCAAACCCCAGGTAATCAGCAGGTAGAAGGATTCGATCAGGCGACCGGTCAGCTTCAGTGCTGTGTAGTAGTAACCAAGCACCGCCAACACGATCAGTGCCACTGGCGCCAGTGCCAGCGCGATCGCGATGATCGACTTCTGCATGCTCGCCTCGCCCTTGATGCGGGCGCGGGAGATGGGGAACACCAGATAGGCGGCCAGTCCAAGCAAGGAGAGGGTCATGGCCTGGCCAATCACGTCGTTGCCAAGAGTCGAGGGTTCAACCACCGCCTTGGTCGCGAGCATGATCAGCGGCAGCAGTGGCAGCCAGAGATAGCGCATGCTGGTGTGTGTGGCCTGTAACTCCGCCTTCGGGATCCGGAAGTGGGATTCGGCAATACCGCCCGGACGCATCACGGCCAGATAGACACTGAATACCAGATAACCGAGGGCGAGGTTGAGGGTGATCTGGAACGTTAGTTTCGGGCTGAGCAGACCGCAGTAGGTGATTAACAGGCCGCCAGCCAGAATGAACAGGCTGCCCGGCAGGCGATGCAACAGGGTGAACAGCAGCGCCTTGGGGGTGTGCCACTGGCTGTCTTGACGGAAGCGACCCAGATCTTTGGTGATCCGCTTCTGCTGTTCGATAAGGATGGGGCGCTTCCACATCAGTACGCCCCCGATCAGCAACAGCGGGAAGGCCAGTACGGAGACAGCCAGCAGCTGTGCGCGCCAGTGCTTCCAGTCGGGCTTGAGCACCCAGTCAGAGGCTTGTTTGTAAGCTTGGGTGGGCCAGTTGATCAGCCACTTGCTGTCGATAGGCTTGTTGCTGCTTACCCAGAAGATGTGCTGCTGCAGGGTAAACTCGATAGCGTCGTGGGTACGGGCCAGCTGCTGCTGGGTCAGCTGCAGGCTGATGGCGTTGGTGAGCTGGCTGTCGAGTTGGCGGTTAAGCTGGTCCAGCAGGTTGATACGGGTATCGAGCAGCTTGGCAAGGCTGGCCTTGTCCTCATCGCTGACCGGATCCTTGCTGCCGGCAATCAGGTTGTCCAGATAGAGGTTCTTCTGGAACAGTTGGTCACGCTGCTGGCTCAGTTCAAACTGGGCCAGATGCAGATCGGCGATCTGCTCTTCCAGATTCTTGACGGCGATTGCGGGGGCCGCCTCCAGTTGCTGGTAGAGCTGATAGAGGATACGAGAGAGCAGCAGATTGCCTTTGAGCATCTGCACCTGTTCATTGAGGTTGCGCTCGGTCTGGATGCCGCGTTCTAACCAGGTCTTGGCTTGCAGGTTTTTTTGTACCAGCGAGTTGAGGTTGCTGGTGGCGTTGACTAACTGCTGACTCAGCTGGTGGTTGAGTTCCTGCTCTTTTTGTACCAGCGGGTTATCTTCGCTGGCGACCAGTTCACCGGTCTGTTCGGCCGTTTTTTCGGTGTCGCCAAGGCGCTTGGCACTGCTCTGCTCCTGCAGCAGTTGCAGTTTCTGCTCTTCGCTGGCGAGGCGGGCACTTTGGTAGTCGCGCTGTTTGACCGCCAGATCCTGCATGCTGGTGCGGTTATCCAAATCCTTTTGCAGGAGCGCCAGTTGCAGATCCAGCAGTGCGGATTCGGCGTTCAGCTTCATCTTCTCGGCACTGCTGACAGTTTCGCCCGCATTGAGACGGCTGCGGATCTCCTGGCTGCGCTGGTAGGCGCGGCTCATGCTGGTCTGGGCACGCTCCGGCAGGGTCTGCAGAGTGGTCAGCTGACTGCCAATGGCGCCGAGCGCCTCCTGGGCTCCCTGCATATTGGCCAGTACTTCCGGCTGGCGGCTATCGAGCTCCGCCAGACTCATGCTGGCGTATTCGCTCTTGATCTGCTCGACGCTCTTGCCCTTGGTCAGGGCATCGATCTTGGCACTGATCTCGTTGAGCTCGGTGGGCAAGCTGCGGATGCGCTGGGCCTGGGTTTTAGCTTTGGCCTCTTCCTTGTCGATGCTGTCGAGCAGGGCGAGGGTTGCGGTCAGCAACTTCTGATCCTCTTGCTGGCTGACCGTCGGCGTTTCTGTTTTCGCCAGACTGTCCAGCGTGCGCTGAACTGTGGCTCGAGAGGGCACATCTTGCGCCATGGCGAGCGGGGTGCAGAGACTGGAGATTAGACAGAGCAGCGGCAACAGGGTGGCCGAGGCTCTTTTAAAACGTATTGAGGGCATATAACTTCCGGGTTATTACACGGGGCGCGGGAAACTTCCCACATAGAGTAAATTGGCGTGGATTCTAACACCGGGCTTGTCAGGTAAGCAGGGGGGAGGGATAAAAAAAACGGCGCCTGAAGGCGCCGTTTTCACGTTGTTCGGCTCTGATTAAAGAACGTGAACAGAAGCGGTGTTAGTAGTGCCGCTCGGTACCAGTGCACCGGAGACCATAACAACTACGTCACCCTTCAGGCCCATACCGCTTTGCAGCGCAGCTTCTTTACCGATGCGATAGAAATCGTCGGTAGAAGCGATGCTGTCAACAACATGAGCAACCACACCCTTGGTCAGAACCAGCTGGGCAGCAGTTTTCTTGTTGGTGGTGATGGCCAGGATCCAGGCTTGCGGGAAGTACTTGCGAATGGCTTTGGCAGATTTGCCGCCTTCGGTAGCAACCACGATCAGCGGGGCGTCCAGCTTCTCAGAGGTCTCTACGGCACCTTTACAAACGGCTTCGGTGATGCGCAGCTTGTTGCTGTCATTGGCAGCAGACAGGTTGGATTGCATCACGGCATCGGTACGCTCGCAGATGGTGGCCATGATGGTCACGGCTTCCAGCGGGTACTTACCCTTGGCGGACTCACCGGACAGCATCACTGCGTCGGTACCATCCAGCACGGCGTTAGCCACGTCGCCAGCTTCGGCGCGGGTCGGACGCGGGTTCTTGATCATGGAATCCAGCATCTGGGTGGCAGTGATAACCACTTTACGTGCCTTGTTGCACTTGGTGATGATCATCTTCTGGGCGAAGATAACTTCTTCAACCGGAATTTCTACACCCATGTCGCCACGAGCAACCATGATGCCGTCGGAGACAGCCAGGATCTCGTCGAAGTTGTCCAGGCCTTCCTGGTTTTCGATTTTGGAGATGATCTGGATGTTCTCGCCACCGTGGGCTTTCAGGTGCTCACGGATTTCCAGTACGTCTTCTTTCTTACGGATGAAGGAAGCAGCAACGAAATCAACGCCTTGCTCGCAACCGAAGATCAGGTCGCGCTTGTCTTTCTCGGCCAGTGCCGGCAGCTTGATGGAGACGCCCGGCAGGTTAACGCCTTTGTTCTCGCCCAGATCACCGTTGTTCAGCACTTTACAGATAACTTCGCGCTCGGTGATTTCGATAACGTCCAGACCGATCAGGCCGTCATCAACCAGGATGCGGTTGCCGACGCGCAGGTCGTTGGCGAAACCGGCATAGGTCACAGCTACTTTGTCTTTGTTGCCAACCACAGTCTGGTCGGTGGTGAAGGTGAAAGTCTGGCCAGCGACCAGCGCGACGTCATTGCCACCTTCCAGCTTGATGGTACGGATTTCCGGACCTTTGGTGTCCAGCAGGATAGCTGCGTGGGTGCCGGTTTCGGCCATCACTGCGCGCAGGTTGCTGATACGACCACCGTGTTCGGCGTAGTCACCGTGGGAGAAGTTCAGGCGCATGACGTTCATGCCGGCATCCAGCATTTTGGCCAGCATTTCTTTGGATTCGGTCTTAGGACCGATGGTGCAGACGATTTTGGTCTTTTTCATGTCAATCTTCATGGTTAAGGAATTTCCGCCGAGCAATATACACCAGTTTTTGGAATCTTTTTATGATCCAGAAACAACGTTTTGACCAGATAACGTTTTCTTTTAAGGGATAACGTTTTCCTATTGGTCACTATTTAGGATATACGGCCACTGATCCGGACTGACGGGACACAAATGTTACCACCTGTGGTGGTTTGGCCCGGTTGAGGTTCAGATGTTGTAAAATGACCACCCGCCCACTGTCACCGTCTTGTCACCAGCTTGCGCAAAAATGTTAGTTCATTGGCGCGCAGGTGAAGGAGGTCGGGATGAAAAACAGCCATGAAACCGGATTGGCCCTGCTGTTGCTAGGCACCGCCCTGCTGCTGGTTCAGGCACTGCCAGCCGGGTACTGGCCTGACAACCCTCGTTTGCTGGCGATCTTCTCCCATCCGGTGACAGGGGAGGCTGCCGCCGAGGGGCTGGCGTGGCGCGAATGGCAGGATCATGGCGCCGCGACCCGGATGGCGCTTCGCGCTTCCCGACCGCTGCCGGATGTGCCACAGCCTTGATATGTATTGCCGCTTCCCGGTCGTGAAGGAGTGAAGGGGTGAAATTATCAACCATTGGTTGATAGTGCTTATCTATGTTGCTGGATTGTTCACCTTAAGTGGCAGGGTGATAATCGATTCCATCAGCGATATCCCATCCGATATCGCCCCCTGATACCTTGTTGGAGTTCGCTTTATGTCTCTCGCCCCCGTCTGGTTTATCTCTCACGGCGCACCGGATCTGGTGCTGCGTGAGCAACCCGCCACCCGTTTTCTGCGTACCCTGCGTCTGGGTGAGCTCAAGGGGTTAGTGGTCATCTCCGCCCACTGGTTCAGCCGCGAGCTGCAGATCAACGTCGAGCCCAAACCTGCGCTGATGTACGACTTCTACGGCTTTCCCGAGCCCCTCTACCGGATGCGCTGGCCTGCCAGCAGCCCCGAGTGGTTGCAGCAGGGGGTGAGCGATCAGCTGACGCTGGCCGGACTGACCGCCACCCCGGTGCGGCGCGAGCTGGACCACGGGGTCTGGTCGCCGCTCTCCCTGATCGACCCTGAGAGCAAGATCCCGCTGGTGCAGATTTCCATCCCTGCTAGTTTCACCCCGGCCCAGTTGTGGCAGCTGGGGGAGGTGCTGGGGGCGCTGCGTAGTCAGGGGATTGGCATCCTCGCCTCCGGCGCCATCACCCACAACCTGCGGGCGCTGGGGCCGGATGATTCACCGGTGCCGGAGTGGGCCAGCCAGTTTGTCGGCTGGCTGGAGCAGAAGATGGCCGAGGAGGATCGGCTGGCGCTGCTCGACTATCGCCAGCGGGCTCCCGGAGCGGTGGAGTCCCATCCCCACGACGATCACCTGCGCCCACTCTTTGTGGCGCTGGGGGCAGCCGATGGTGTGGCGCCCACCCGGCTGCACGAAAGCTGGGATGGCGGCAGCCTCTATATGGGCGCCTACCGCTTCGGTTGATAGCCTCCCTTACAGCAAGACCCCGCCAATTGGCGGGGTCTTGCTGTTTATGGCGTGGTGATTGAGCCGATGGAACTGGTGATTGAACCGATGCTACTCAGGGGACCCGCACCCGACTTTCGCCACCGCCGAGGGCTTCGACTCGTATCTGCACGCCAATCCGCTCCACCAGGGTCTGGACGTGGGAGATGACCCCGATCTGGCGACCGGCGGCTTGGAGGGAGTCGAGGCTGGAGAGCGCCAGATCCAGACTGTCCGGATCGAGCGTGCCGAACCCTTCGTCGATAAACAGCGACTCGACCTGGGTTTGCCGTGACGAGAGGCTGGAGAGGGCCAGCGCCAGCGCCAGCGACACCAGAAAACTCTCGCCGCCGGAGAGGGAGTCCACCGAACGCACCTCGTCCCCCATGTCGAGATCCACCACCTGCAGCGCCAGATCGGTGCCGGGCACCCGCTCCAGCCGGTAGCGTGGCGACAGCTCGGCGAGCTGGGCGTTGGCTTCCAGCAGCAGGCGCTCGAGGGTGAGACTCTGGGCGAAGGTGCGGAACTTGGCGCCGTTGGCTTGCCCGATCAGATCGCACAGCTGCTGCCAGTGGTCGGCCACCGCCTGTTGGGCGGCCAGTTCCTGCTGCAGGCCGCCCGCCTTGAGGGCTGCGGCTTCGGCCTGTGCCAGCTTGCTCTTGCACTCGAACAGCTGCTCTTCAAGGGCGCGACAACGGGCATCGAGCGCTGCCAGCTGCTCACTCAGCTCTGCATCCGGCAGGGTGGCTAGCTCGGGATGGTGCTCCCGATAGCGATCCCGCTTGCTCTCCTCCAGCGCCAGCGCCCGTTGCCGCTCGGCAAGACGGGTACGCGCCTCGCCAAGGGCATCCTCCAGCCCTTGCAGGGCAGTGCGGCGTGCCTTGAGCTCATCGGGGGTGATTGCGAGCAGGCGGCGCAGGTCGTATTCGGCGATGCCAAGGGTGCTGGCGTGGGCAGCCCAGCGCCCCAACGCCTCCCGCTTGCGGCGGCTGCTGGTCTGTTTTTCCTGCTCCACATGGGTGAGGCGGGTCTTGAGCTCGGTCTGCCGCTCCCGCACAACGCGGGCGCCGCTCTGCATCAGCTCCAGTTCGCTGGCGAGTTGTTGCAGCCGCTGTTGCCAACGGCTCTCGACCAGCGGGATCTCCTCACCGCCGAGACAACCGCTGCGGCTGGTGAGCAGCCCCTGCCGCTGCTGCTCGTGCTCCTTGTAATCCCGCTCGAGTTTGTGCAGCAGCTCGCGCTGGTTCTGCAGGCGCGCCTCCTGTGCGCTCAGGGCTGGGGTGAGGCTGGCGATCTCGCTGGCCAGCCGCTCCCACTCGCTCTGGCCGTGCAGCCAGGCTTCGCAGGCCCGCTGCCACTCGTGCCACTGCTGGCTGCCGAGCCACTGGCGCCACGGTTGGCCACCCATCTGCTCGTCGAGGCGGTGAGCGCCTTGCTCAAGGCGCTGGCGCAGGGTCGCCTCCTGCTCGCCCATCCCCTTCACTTCCCCTTCCAGCGCGATGCGCTGGCGGTCGGCCTCCTGCCACTGCTGGTCAAACTGCTGGTGCTGGGCAGCCAGTTGGCTAAGTTGCTGACGCACCCCTTGCAGCTGTTGTTGACCAAGCTGGGCCTGACGCAGTAGCTGCTGGCTGTGGGCCAGCCCCTGCTCCAGCGCCTGGCCACGGCCGAGCAGGGTGCTCATCAGCTCGTTCCACTCAATGGGGCTTTGGCGCAGTGGCAGCGGATGGCCGAGCAGGGTATCGCCCCCCAGTTGTTGCCAGCGCTGGGTCAGCTGCTCGGCGCGCGCCTCCAGCTCCGGTAGGTGCTGCTGGCGCACCGCCAGCTGACGGGCCAGCTCTTGACGCTCGCTCTCGCACTGAATGTATTGATGGTTGAGCCGTTCCCATTCGAGATCCAGACTGCGGACCCGTTCAGCCAACTGACCCAGGATCCCCGCCACCTGCGGCTGGCTCTGGCTGTAGGGGTGCTCCTTGGCGCCACACAGCGGGCAAGGTTCGTCATCGCTCAGAATGTGACGATACTGCTCGAAGCTGGCGATGGCGCGGGACTGCTCCAGCGCGTGGCGCGCTTCATCCCGCTGCAGGGCGAGCCGCTCGCGGGCTGGCGCCAGCTCTTCGCTGAGGGTGGCGAGTTTGCTGAGCGCCTGCTCCAGCTGGGCAATCTCCTGCTGCAAGCGGCCATGCTGCTCGCCGTGGTTGCGGCCATAATCGGCCAGCTCCAGCAGTTGGCGCAGCTGGCCCAGCTGTTCGGTCTGCTGCTGCCACTGCTCCTGCGCCTTGGCGAGACGGCTCTCCCACTGCTGCTCCTGCAGCTCGTTTTGTTGCTGTTGTAGCCGCGCCTGCTCCTGTTGCCAGTAGTCGCGCTTCTGCTGGCCCTGTTCCAGCTGGCGTTGCAACTGCTGCAGGGTGTGCAGCTGGTGATCCCGCAGGGTGAGCAGCTGTTGCAGCTTGTCGGCATCCTCGGCCCAATCCTGCACGGCGGTGAGCAGGGGCTGCCACTGGCGGGCCACCGGGGCCAGCCCCTTGTGCTCTTCGAGCCAGAGCCCCCATTGCTGGTGTTGCTGCTTGAGCAGTTCTACCTGTTTGCTCTGCTCGCGCCAGCCCTGCTCGAGGGTGAGCTGGACTTCCCGCTCCTGCGCCCCCTCCTGCTGGATCTTCTGCAACTGCTGCACTTTTTCCCGGATGCGGGTATCGAGCTCCTGTGCCCGTTTGAGTTCGGGTTGCAGGGCGCCCCACTCCCGCTCGGCGGCGATCTTCTCCGCCAGCAGCTGCTGCTCGGTGAGGGCACTCTGCCGGGTCTGCTCCTCGAGCTTGGCCAGCTCCGGCCCCAGCTCGGCGATCACCTTCTCCTGCTGCTGCACTTCCAGAGTGAGGCGGGCCAGTTCGTCGTGATCGGCGCGGGCCACCTGAGCCTGTTCGGCGCGGGCAAACTCGTCGCGCTCGGGGGCGGCGGCGCCGTGGGCTTGCAGGGTGGCATCGAGCGCCGCCTGTCCCTCGGCGCAGCCCTGCAACTGGGCGGCAATGCGGCTGTTGAGGTCGCGCAGATCCTGCATCAGCTGTTGTTGCTGCTGTTCATGTTTGAGGGTGGTGGAGAGGCTTATCTGCTGGCTCACCCACTGTTCGCGGGTGGCCTCGTCCATCAGCGCCACGTCGCCGAGGCGCTGGGCAATGGTCGCCAGCTTCTGCTGCTCTTCCCGCGCCCGTTCATAGGTCTGGATGGAGATGGCGGAGTAGAGCTCGGTGCCGGTCATCCGTTCGAGCAGGGCGGAGCGCTCGTTGGCGTCCGATTTGAGGAAGGCGGCAAACTCCCCCTGCGGCAGGATCACCGCGCGGCGGAACTGCTCCCAGGAGAGCCCCACCAGCTCGTCGATGCGATCCTGCAGCTCCCGCTTGCTGCCGGAGAAGACCTGCCCCGACTCGATATCGGTCAGGGTGCGCTCCTGCGCCTGAAAGCGCCCCTCCGAGCGGTTGCGGGCCCGGCGCACCGCCCAGCGGGCTAGCCAGATGCGGCCATCGCAGCCACGAAACTGCACCTCGGCAAAGCCGCTGGCGTGGCCGCGACTGAGAATGCCGCGCACGTCGTTGGCCTTGAGCTTCTCTTCATCATCCATGCGGCCCACTTCGGCCACGTTCTTGCGATTGGCGATAAAGCGCGGCATCTCGTCGTAGAGGGCGAGACAAATGGCGTCGAGCAAAGTGCTTTTGCCCGCGCCGGTGTTGCCGGTGATGGCAAACAGGCCCGCGGCGCCGAGCGCCCCTTTGGTAAAGTCGATGGTGAAGGCGCCGGTCAGACTGGCCAGATTCTCACCAGACAGAGACAAGATTTTCATTGGTTTGACTCCTTCACCTGCTCCAGGATCTCTTCAAACGAGGCGACCAACCCGGCCTCGGGCTCCCCTTCAAACTGGCGCTGATAGCAGAGACGAAACACCTCGGTGGGGGAGAGCTCATCGAGCCTGCGCCGCTCGCGACCATCGGCCAGCCCTTCCCCCGAGCCCTGATACTGGGTGCTGATGCGGGCGAGGCGCACCGGTTTGTCTGCAATGGCGGCCAGGATGCGCTCGCGGATGCGGGCCTCGGGCTTGGGTAGTAGCAACCGCACTTCGAGGAAGGGCTGTGCCTCTTGTGGACAAGCAGGCAGCTCGAGCGATGCGATGGCGTTCAGCGCGTCGTCGAGGGTGCTCTGGGGTAGGCGGATCATCTCCACCGCGCGTGGCACTGGAATGGATGCCACCGTGGTGAGCTTGCCCCCCGCAAAGGTCACTTCCAGCACCTGATGGTTGTAGTTGGCCTCGGCCAGCGATAGCGGCAGCGGCGAGCCGCTATAGTGCACCCCCTCGGCCGGGTTCTGGGCCAGATGGAGGTGACCGAGCGCCGTGTAGTCAGCCGCGGCGAAGAGATCAGCAGGCAGGGCGTGCTGGTTACCGCCGAGCACCCTCCGCTCCGAAAGCTCCGAGAGCTGGCCCGCCGCCAGATAGGCGTGGCCCATGGCGATCAGCGGCAGATCTTGCCCGCAGCGGGCGCGCCCCTCGGCCAGCACTTCTGCGTAGACCTGCCGTACCCCTTCGATCAGCCTGTCTTGCCCCTCTGCCAATTGATCCACCCGCAGATCGCTGCTGCGCAGGAACGGCACGGCGGCGCACCAGGCGGCGAGCTTGCCTGCTTTGTCTTGCAGCGGCACCAGCAGGCGGTCGGTTTCGAGCTTGCCTTCACTGTCGCGGCTGACACTGCCCACCAGATGAAGATCGAAGGCGCGCAACAGCTCGTGGGGGGCATCGAGCTTGGAGGGAGAGTCGTGGTTGCCGCCGATCAGCACCATGTTGAGGTGGGGCATCTCGGCGCGTAGCCGCGCCAGAAAACGGTAGAGCTGTTGCCAGGCGCTGGCGGGCGGATTGGCGGTATCAAACAGATCGCCCGCCACCAGCAGGGCGTCGATCTCGCGCGCCTTGAGGGTGTCGCTCAGCCAGTCGAGAAAGGCATCGTGTTCAAAACGGCGGTCGTGACCATGGAGTTGATGGCCAAGGTGCCAGTCGGCGGTATGGAGGATTTTCATTGGAAAGCTGCCCGGTTGCAGGGACGGTGCCAGTGGCACCCGATGGAGACAAGATGAGGATGCCCCGTGCTTTTTTCAAGTAAAACAGGGGGCTGGCATCGATTCAGGCTGGTTCGCAGCACATCCTGTATTGGGGGTGGCCGGTGAGGGGATCGGACTCCTCGGCCTCGATAACGAAGCCGTGGCGGCGATAGAAACGCACCGCCTGATCGTTCTCGACAAAGACCCGGGCGTGGAGCGACGCCCCCTGACGCTTGGCCTCTTGCAGCAGGGCATGGCCGACGCCGCGTCCCTGGCGGTCGGGGCGCACGAACAGGGCGGCGAGGTAGTTGTCCACCAGCGCCATGAAACCGAGCAGATCGCCGCGCTCCTCGAATACCCAGATGGCAGCGCGATCGAGGTAGCGAATGCGCAGATCCTCCTGAGCCCGCCACCAGCAGGAGGCATCGACGAAATCGTGGGCCTGCAGGGAGGCCAGCAACCAGATTTCGACGATCTCTTCCATGTCTTCCGGGCGACTGGGCCGTAACATAATTTCATCCTTGTTAACAACTTGCACAACTCGCAGTCTAGGGGAACTTGGTGACCGCTCAGGTGATATAAATGAGACCCTGTGAGGTCGATCGCCCTTTATTTAGCGAGAATGATTGGCTGATCACAAAGCGCCTCTCTAGTACAATGCCCGCCGGACAATCTAGAGACCGAGGACGCCATGTGGTTTAAAAACCTGCAGATTTATCGCTTTACCCGCCCCTTTGACCTGACCGTGGATCAGCTGGAAACCCAGCTGGAAGCCTGTGCCTTCACCCCTTGCGGCAGTCAGGACATCTCCCGTTTCGGGTGGGTCAAGCCCCTTGGCAAATTCGGCTCAACCCTGACCCACTCTGCCTCCGGCCACATACTGCTCTGCGCCCGTAAAGAGGAGAAGATGCTGCCCGGTACCGTGGTCAAGGAGATGCTGGCCGAGAAGGTAGAGGCGATCGAGTTCGAACAGGGACGTGCCCTCAAGAAGAAAGAGAAGGAAGCGCTCAAGGAGGAGATCCTCCACACCTTGCTGCCCCGTGCCTTCAGTCGTACTAGTCAGACCTTCGCCTGGATCAATCCGGCCGATAATTTAATGGTGGTGGACGCAGGTTCTGCCAAGAAGGCAGATGATCTGCTGGCGCTGCTGCGCAAATCCATCGGCTCCCTGCCGGTGGTACCGGTGGCCCTCAAGAACCCGCCCGAGATCACCATGACCGAGTGGCTGAACGAGGGTAACCTGCCATCTACTTTCACGCTGGAAGACGAAGCCGAGCTGCGCAGTGCCATGGAGCACGGCGGCATCATTCGTTGCAAACAGCAGGATCTGATGAGTGAAGAGATCAAAAACCACCTGGCCAACGACAAATTGGTGACCAAGCTGGCCCTCAACTGGGGCGAGACCATCAGCTTTGTGCTGGGGGATGATCTCTCCATCAAGCGCTTGAAATTCAGCGAAGAGCTGCGCGAGCAGAATGACGACGTCACCAGCGAAGATCCGGCCGCCCGTCTGGATGCCGACTTCGCGCTGGTCACCTCCGAGCTGGCCCAGTTTATCCCGGCGCTGTTTGCCGTGTTGGGTGGCGAAGAGCAGTCCATCTAAATGGACTGGCGGCTGTTTAGCCTCAGCTATCCCATTGTAAAAACCGCCTTCGGGCGGTTTTTTTATGTCTATTGCGGATAACCATTATTGATAGATGACTAAGATATTGATCTTGTTCAATAACTTGAGCTGTCAGCGCCAATCGTGACATAGTCCCTCTTCATGGTCATAAAACAGACAAGGAGAGTGTCATGTTGCTCAAACCTCTGGGGCTGGCTGTTGCCCTTGCCCTGCTGGCCGGTTGTGCCAGTGATAAAGGCTTTCACTACGCCCCGCCACCCCAGGCCCTGATCGCGCCGGAAGCGGCCAGTGGCTGGACCGACAAACAGGGCTGGCAGGGCCATGACTTCATGGTGGCGGCTGCCAACCCGCTGGCGGTGGATGCGGGCTATCAGATCATCAAGGCGGGTGGCAGTGCCGTTGATGCCGCCATTGCGGTGCAGCTGGTGTTGACGCTGGTGGAGCCGCAATCCTCCGGGATCGGTGGTGGGACGCTGCTGCTGGTGTGGGATGGCCGCAAGGTGAGCGCGGTGGATGGTCGCGAGACGGCACCAGCCGCCGCCACTGACCAGCTGTTTATGCAAGATGGCAAGCCGCTGGCGTTTTATGATGGGGTGGTAGGGGGCCGCTCGGTCGGCGTTCCCGGCACCCTGCGCGCCCTGGCGCTGGCCCATCAGCGTTATGGCAAGCTGCCCTGGGCTGGGCTGTTCGAGCCCGCCATTACCCTGGCAGAACAAGGATTTGTGATAAGTCCACGGCTGGCAACCTTGCTGGCTAAGGATCCCTATCTGGCCCGCGACCCGGATGCGCGCGCCTATTTCTATCAGGCTGATGGCAGCCCCAGACCTGCGGGCTCACGGTTGACCAACCCGGCGCTGGCCAAGGTATTGCGCACCCTGGCAACAGAGGGGGCGGATGCCTTCTATCAGGGGCCGCTGGCGGATGCCATGGTGGCCAAGGTGCGTCAGCATCCCACCAATCCCGGGGTACTGGCAGCCACCGATCTGGCCAGCTATCAGGCCAAACTGCGGGACGGCCTCTGCTTTGACTATCGCCAGAGCGAGATCTGCGGTTTCCCCACCCCTTCATCCGGCACTCTGGCGCTCGGCCAGATCTTCGGCATGCTGGAGAGCCGCGATATGGCGGCCCTCAAGCCGATCACCACCAAGGAGGGGGGACTGGCTGCTTCCAGCGAGGCCATCCACCTCTACAGCGAAGCGGCACGCCTTGCCTTCGCCGATCGCAATCAGTACGTCGCCGACAGCGATTTTGTCAGCGTGCCGGTGAAGGGGCTGCTGGATAAGGGCTATCTGGCCGAGCGCGGCAAGCTTGTCGGCGAGAGGTCCATGGGGATTGCCAAGCCCGGGACGCCGCCGCTGGCGCTGGCTCGCGGCAAGGATGCGACCCCAGAGTTGCCCTCTACCAGCCATGTCTCGATCGTCGACCAAGCGGGGATGGCTATCTCCATGACCAGCTCCATCGAGGATGGTTTTGGTTCGCGCCAGATGGTTAACGGCTATCTGCTCAACAACCAGCTCACCGATTTTTCCTTCACCTCGGTGGACGCTGCCGGTCTGCCGGTGGCGAACCGGGTGGAGCCGGGCAAGCGGCCCCGCTCCTCCATGTCACCGCTGCTGGTGTTTGACAAGCCAAGCGGCGAGCTGACCATGACGCTGGGCTCGCCGGGGGGCTCCGCCATCATCAACTACGTGGGCAAGACCCTGCTCGGCACTCAGGATTGGGGCTTAAACCTGCAACAGGCCATCAACCTGCCCAACTTTGGCAGCCGCAACGGCCCCACCGAGCTGGAGGCGGGACGCACTCCCATGTCGGTGGTCGAGGGATTGAAGGCGAGGGGGCACGAGGTGGTGCTGAACGAGCAGACCTCTGGCTTGCAGGGGGTTGAGCGCAACGCTGGTGGCTGGTTTGGCGCAGCGGATCCGCGTCGGGAAGGGATCGCCAAGGGGGAGTGACGTTCCCATAGCAACAAGGCCAGCATGATGCTGGCCTTCTTGTTGATGGCGTGTGACGGCGTGCTTACTGGATACCCAGCAGCTCTACGTCAAAGATCAGTACAGATCCCGGCGGGATTTTGCCCGCGGCGCGGTCGCCGTAGGCGAGGTCGGCGGGGATGTAGAAACGGGTCTTCTCACCTTCCACCATCAGCTGTACTCCTTCGGTCCAGCCCTTGATCACCTGATTGAGGCCAAACTCGATGGGCTCGCCACGGGCGACCGAGCTGTCAAAGACGGTGCCGTCCAGCAGCTTGCCCTCGTAGTGCACCTTCACCTTGCTGGTGGCGGTGGGGTGAACGGTGCCGGTACCCGGGATCAGCACTTCGTACTGCAGGCCGGAGGCGGTGGTGGTCACCAGCGGTTTCTCCTTGTTGCTGGCGAGGAACTCGGCGCCAATCCGCACGTTGTCGGCCGCCAGCTTTTTGTTGTTGCTGCTGGAGTAGAAGTAGTAGGCCACACCGGCAATGAGCAGCGCGATCAGTATGAATTTCATCGGTTTTTCCTGTTCCATGAAATGTAAAAAGTGCAATAAAGGCGCCATCTTATCGCGCACCGCCTCTGATGGCGAGCCACAGGGCGGGAGGATGTGAGCGGGCAGGCAAAGCAGGGTGACGCAGATGCAAAAAGGGGCGAGTCGGTGACTCGCCCCTCGTGATGGCGCCAGCGCTTACTTGGCGGCCACCATCATCAGGGCGGGCAGGGCGAAGAAGAGACCCGCCACATAACCCAGTGCCAGCAGCTTGTTCTCGCTGCCTACCCGGGCCAGCCCCTCGGCGGCCCGCACTGGCAGGTCACGCAGCAAGGGGATGCCATAGATGAGCACCACGGCGAAGACGTTGAACAGCACGTGGACCAGCGCTATGGTCAGGGCCAGCTGGGCTCCGGCTCCGCTGATGGCGGTGGCAGCCAGCAGGGCGGTGATGGTGGTGCCGATATTGGCCCCCAAAGTGAAGGGGTAGAGCTGGCGGGTGCTGAACACGCCGCCGCCAGCCAGCGGGATCATCAGGCTGGTGGTGGTGGAGGAGGACTGCACCATGATGGTCACCAGCGCACCCGAGGTGATGCCAGTCAGCGGGCCACGGCCCAGCGCCTTGTGCAACAGCTCTTTGGCACGGCCAACCAGCACCTGTTGCAGCACTTTGCCGAGCCAAGTGACGCAGGCGAGGATCAGCAGGATACCGATGACGATGGTGGCGATGGCGGCACTCTTGCCCGGCAGGAAGGCGACGGCGCTGTCGATCAGCTGCTGGGCCGGTGCGGTCAGCGGCTTCATGAAATCCATCCCCTTCATCGACATGTTGGCGGAGCCTACCAGCAGGTTGGCCAGCCACTCGGCGCTCTGTTGCAGCAGACCGAACATCAGCTCCAGCGGCAGGAAGATGAACACCGCCAGCAGGTTGAAGAAGTCGTGTACGGTGGCGGCGGCGAAGGCGCGGCGGAACTCGTCGCGATCCCGGATATGACCCATGGAGACGATAGTGTTGGTGATGGTGGTTCCGAGGTTGGCACCCATCACCATGGGGATGGCCATGCCGATGGGCAGGCCGCCGGCCACCAGACCGACGATCACCGAGGTGACGGTGCTGGAGGATTGCACCAGCGCGGTGGCCAGAATGCCGAGCAGCAGGGCGACAAAGGGGTTGTTGGCAAAGGCGAAGATCTGGGCTGCGCCCTCGGCGCCGCCGGAGAAATCTTTGAAGCCGTGGGAGATGGCGCCCACGGCTACCAGGATCAGGTAGACCAGTACGATGACACTCATCCAGTTGAACAGGGCGCGAGTCGCGGGCGGCTGTGACAAAGCGTGATGGTGTTGCATAAAGCCTCTTGGGACGGTCGTTCCGTCTTGGGTAGTTGATGACCCGCGCATTTAAGCAGTGGTAAATGACAGAAATATGACAAAGTGACACTTTTATGATGGTTTTATGACTGGGGAGGGGGGCTTTTTCGGTAACTTCTTCGACAAGGTGTGACGGATATGGACGATTATCCGGTCGCCCGGGGGCTATCGGCACAATAAGGCTTGTGATCCCGGCACGGGACGCTATGCTGCGGCGTTTCTTTTGAGTCGTGGAGTAATAAGCGTGATGCGAGCATGGGTTCTCTCTCTTTCCCTCGGGTTGTTGTCGGTCGGTGTGCAGGCCAAGTCAGTGCTGCAGCCGGATTGTAATCTGGACAAAGCGCTGAAGAACGAGGCGATGGGGGCCTCCGTCGGCGTCAAGGGGCGTTGTGATACCGAGATGCTGATGCGTCAGCAGAAAGAGAAGGCGAAGGATGAGCTGAAAAATGGCACCGCCGATCTGCGTGACAAGGCCAACGACAGCGTGCAAGGTGCCCGTGATGACGTTAAATCGACCCAGCGCCAGGCCGACAAGGCCCAAGATCAGC
The DNA here is from genome assembly GCF_002586745.1 of Aeromonas sp. CU5. Taxonomy (NCBI): domain Bacteria; kingdom Pseudomonadati; phylum Pseudomonadota; class Gammaproteobacteria; order Aeromonadales; family Aeromonadaceae; genus Aeromonas; species Aeromonas sp. CU5. The sequence continues at coordinate 2,532,100 of NZ_CP023817.1, read as the reverse complement.
TCAAGCAAGTGAACAAGGATGTTAAAGCGGTTGCCAATGATCCGCTCAAGGCGGCAGCAACTGCGGTGATCAACAAGAGTTGATCACCCTCTCCTCTTACGCTTTTTAGCGAGTAAGGGCAGTCACTCGGTGAGATAGCGCCGGTGAAATAACAGAAGGGGAGCCATGGCTCCCCTTCTGTGTATCCGTTATCGCTCAGGATCAGGCGTCAGCCGCTTCCTCGTACTGACGGAACGGGATGCGGAACACCGCCAGACGCAGGAACAGATAGGTCACACCCAGACCGGCCCAGATCAGCCCCAGCTCGAGGGAGCTTTGCTCCAGGTTGATCCACAGGGCGCCGATGGTGGCAGCGCCGAGCAGCGGCAGCAGCAGGAAGACAACGTGATCCTTGAGGGTCTTGTTGCGCTTCTCGCGTACCCAGAACTGACCGATCACCGACAGGTTGACGAAGCTGAACGCCACCAGCGCCCCGAAGTTGACCAGCGCCAGCGCGGTATCCAGATCAAACGACACGGCGGAGAGGGCCAGACCGCCCACCATCAGCACGTTGATGGCCGGGGTGCGGTATTTCGGGTGGATGTAGCCAAACACCCGCTCCGGGATCATCCGGTCACGACCCATCACGTAGAGGATGCGCGAGACACCGGCGTGAGCCGCCATGCCGGAGGCCAGTACCGCGACTGTGGTGCAGACCAGTACCACCGACTGGAAGAAGGTGCCACCAACGTAGAGGGCGATCTCCGGCAGTACCGCATCCGGATGCTGGAAGCGGGCAAGGCTCGGGAAGTAGAGCTGCAGGCAGTAGGAGACCACGACGAAGATGATGCCGCCGATCAGGGCCGTCAGCACGATCGCCTTGGGGATCACCTTGCCGGCGTTCGGGGTCTCTTCGGAGAGGGAGCTCAGACCGTCAAAGCCGAGGAACGAGAAGCAGAGGATGGTCGCACCGGTAAAGAGCGGCACCATCTGGGCTGACTCGACGTGGAACGGACGGCTGCTCATCAGGGTGCCAGCGCCCTCACCATGATAAATGCCCCATGCCATCAGGCCGATGAAGAGGGTGATGATGGCGAGCTGGATCACCACGATCAGCCCGTTGAAGTTGGCCACCAGATTGATGCCGCGCAGGTTCAGCAAGGTCATCACGGTCACCAGACCGAAGATGAAGATCCAGGGCTCGACGCCCGGGAACATGGCGGTCAAATAGATCTTGGCCAGCAGGATGTTGATCATCGGCATGAACATGTAGTCGAGCAGGGATGACCAGCCGACCATGAAACCGACGTAGGGGTTGAATACTTTCTGGGCATAGGTGTAGGCAGAACCCGCAGAAGGGAACTTGCGTACCAGATGACCATAGCTGAGGGCGGTGAGCAGGATGCCACCCAGTGCCAGTAGATAGGCGGTGGCGACCCGGCCATCGGTGATGTCACCGACGATGGCGAAGGTGTCGAACACAGCCATGGGGGTCAGATAGGCCAGACCCATCACAATCACTTGTGTCAGGGTAAGGGTCTTGAGCAGCGTGGCGTTTTGCGATGCCATTACGCTTTCTCCTCAATCAGTGCCGCAGCACGTGCTTGCAACGAGCGCAGGGATACGATGGATTCGCACACCTGCACATCAAGGGCGCCGGGGTGGCGCATACCGGGCTGTACCGGCAGGAAAGCATTAAAACGCCCCATGGTTATCCTCTCAACGTCGGGAGATTGTTTGGCAATCTCGAATATCACTTCCGGAAACGTTCCGGCCTCTTGTGGTGGGTTTGTACTGCACTTCAAAAATACAAAAACCGATGTCGCAGTGAACATCGGTCCTTTATTGGCGGCGTATTTTGCATTCGTGATGCCCCCTTGACAAGCAATTAAAGGCGCTAAAACGCATTTATTTGCATAAAGGGGAGGCAGGTAAGTGATCACTATCCCGCTGTGGCTGCCGGTGCGCCTTGCGGCTCTTTTTGGGGTAAAAACAGGATGGTCAGAGAGGGGATGAAAAACCGGCAAATCGTCGCTGCAGGGTGCATGGCGCCTGAATATTGATCCGGATCATATTTGCCATGATCCCCTGATATGTGAGTCCCGTTATCGAGTGGTTGGGCAGGGTCAGCCAAGGGGGATAAAGGGCGGATCAGAAACCTGAATAGTTAGTCACATTAGTGACTGCGCGTATGGCATGCTTCTGCCAAAACCAGCTAATAACGAGACGGCGCAACGGGTGGTTATTTGAAATAAATCACACTTTTGCGACAAACCCCAAAGAGCCTGCCGGCTCTTCGGGCGTCGTGATGAACCCATGGCTGGCAGTCTCTCCCGTCAGGCCATGATATCCAGCTGGGAGCCTTTGCGTTTTTCTTCACCAACCATACTACCCATCTGTTGACCGAGGGGGCTCTGCTGGAATTGCAGATAGTCGGTCAGGTTCTGCTGGCGCTGGTAGCGATTTGCCGCCTGATAAACATCAGCGGTGCTCGGGGCGGCGCTGTCGCCGGTCTCTTGTCCGCTCGCTTGCAAGTAACGATTGATCGCCGCTTTATCCTGCTGGTGGGCGGTGTAGGAGACGGCCATGGTTCTGCGGGCGGTTGCCTGCTCCTCGCTCTGCGCCTTCACCTCATCCTTTTTGGCCAGCGCTTCATTGCGGGCTTTATTGATCTGCTCGGGTGTCACATCGGGGTAGGAGGGGTATTTGCTGTAATCGGGCAGTGGCATGGGCTGGGAGGTGATCTGCATGGGGGCTCTTCTCTTCTGAACAGGAACGGCCGCATGATACGTGGCCGGTTTCGTTCAACAAAGCACCACTTGCCGGTTCATCAAGAGTAGGTTCAGCTTCGCGAATAGATTGTTAATTGAACAGTGGCGGAGCAATAAAAAAGGCGCCAAAAGGCGCCTTTCATATGGTCCAACCATAGCCTGATCAGCTAAAGAACCAGTAACCGCGATTGACCAGACGGGTCAGCAGTTGCAGGAAACCGGCCTGATCGGCGAGCTCCACCATATCTGCCTGGGTGATGATGTCTTTATCACACAGCAGGGAGATGGCAGCCGCATCTTCGCTCGGCAGGGTCCAGGCTTCGCCGTCGATATAGCACTGCTGACTCTCGCCGCTGAACCAGACGCTGCGCAGGCCCGGTACCTTGATGGCAGGCTCGCCCTGGGTCAGCAGGTCGGCTACTTCCTCGGCGCTGTAGTCCGGCTCGACCGGATTGACGTCCAGATCGTGCTTGGCCTCGGAGATCATGGCGCCGAACCACTCCTTGAACAGGGTCTCGTCATCGAGGGCCTGTTGCATCAGCTCGCGCAGACGGTGCAGTTCATGGGACTGGATCTCGCCATGACGGGCACGGGGCTTGAGGTCCGGGTCGCTGTAACGCTCGGTACGCACCTCGTTGTCGATCAGGTGATCGGCAAAGGAGGAGATCAGCGCCTTGGCGTCCGGCGCGCGGAAACCGACCGAGAAGTTCATGGAGGGCTCGATGGCGTAGCCTTCGTGGGGGAATCCTGGCGGAATGTAGAGGATATCGCCCGGCTCCATGATGACGTCGATGATAGCCTCGAACGGCTCGCAGTGCAGCAGGGCTGCGTGGGCAGCAAATTCGTTCAGCGGCAGCGCATCGCCAACCCGCCAGTGACGCTTGCCCAGGCCCTGGGTGATAAACACATCGTAGTGATCGATGTGGGGGCCGACACCAGCGTGGGGGGTGGAGAAGCTCACCATCACATCGTCCAGCCGCCAGCCGGGGATGAACTGGAAGGGCACCGCCAGTTCGTTCACCTCGGGCGCCCAGTGGTTGCAAGCCTGTACCAGAATGGTCCAGTTCTCTTCGCCCAGATGGTCATAGGATTCGAAGGGGCCGTGGGCGGCATCCCACTTGCCATCAAAACGGGTGACGAGGCGGGACTCTACCACCTCTTCCATGGCCAGACCTGCCAGCTCGTCCGGGCTGATGGGATCCTGAAAGTCTTTGAAGCCGCCCTTGATAAGGAGCGGGCGCTTCTGCCAGTAGTGCTCAAGGAAGTGAGCGATATCCAGATTGAGTTCGTACATAGATCTTCTCGTAAAAGGGTTCGGCAAAGGGTAAGAGAGGTCTTGCCAGAGGCGGCAGCCAACCTCGGGCAAGCCCTCTTGCAAACTGTGTATAGGGTGCCACATAAAATAACCGGGGCCCTGTTGCAGATCATGCACAGGGCCCCGGTCGTGTTACTTATCCGCTTATTTCAGCAGATCAACCAGACGCTGGGCGTCACCGATATAGTTGGCCGGGGTCAGCTTCTTCAGCTCCACCTTCACTGCTTCTGGCAGTTCGAGGGTGTCGATAAAGGTACGCATCCCTTCGGCATCAACGCGGCGACCACGGGTCAGCTCTTTGAGCTTCTCGTAGGGCTTCTCGATGCCGTAGCGGCGCATCACGGTCTGGATCGGCTCGGCCAGCACTTCCCAGTTGGCGTTCAGGTCAGCGGCCATGGCATCGCTGTTGGCTTCCAGCTTGGAGATACCCTTGAGGGTCGCCTGATAGGCGATAAGCGAATAGCCCACTGCCACACCCAGGTTGCGCAGCACGGTAGAGTCGGTCAGATCCCGCTGCCAGCGGGAGATGGGCAGCTTGCTCGCCAGGTGCTGGAACACGGCGTTGGCCAGACCCAGGTTGCCTTCGGAGTTTTCGAAGTCGATGGGGTTGACCTTGTGCGGCATGGTGGAGGAGCCGATTTCGCCCGCGATGGTGCGCTGCTTGAAGTGACCCAGTGAAATGTAACCCCACACATCGCGGTCAAAATCGATCAGGATGGTGTTGAAGCGGGCCATGGCGTCGAACAGCTCGGCAATGTAGTCGTGGGGCTCGATCTGGGTGGTGTAGGGGTTCCAGTTCAGGCCCAGCGAAGTCACGAACTCCTCGGAGAACTGGTGCCAGTCCACATCCGGGTAGGCGCTGATGTGGGCGTTGTAGTTGCCGACCGCACCATTGATCTTGCCGAGGATCTCCACCGCCATGATCTGCTTGTACTGGCGCTCCAGACGGTAGGCGACGTTGGCCATCTCCTTGCCCATGGTGCTCGGGGTTGCCGGCTGGCCGTGGGTACGGGAGAGCAGCGGCATGTCACGGTACTCGTGAGCCAGACGCTTGAGCTCGCTGATCAGCTTCTCGCAATAAGGTTTGATGACCTCTTCGCGGGCGGTTTTCAGCATCAGACCGTGGGAGTTATTGTTGATGTCTTCCGAGGTGCAGGCGAAGTGGATAAATTCGCTGACAGCTGCCAGCTCAGGGGTCACTTCGACCTGCTCTTTGAGGAAGTACTCCACCGCTTTCACATCATGGTTGGTGGTGCGCTCGATCTGTTTGATACGGGCTGCGTCACTCTCGTTGAAGTTGCTGACGATGCCGTCGAGCAGGGCATTGGCGGCCGCGCTCAGGGCAGGGACTTCGGGGATCCCGGTGTGGCTGGCCAGTTTTTGCAACCAGCGCACCTCGACTTCGACGCGAAAACGCAGCAGGCCGAATTCGGAGAAGATAGGGCGCAGGGCATCGGCCTTGTCGCCATAACGACCGTCAATCGGGGAAACAGCAGTCAGCGCGGACAGCTCCATGGGGTGAACTCCTGATGATTTGTGTGGGGGATCCGTATCCACTCGCGCGTTGGCCGGAGTCGTCATCAAGGCCGCTGTGCGGCTGTTCACCCTGATGTCGACCTCGATTGCCCGCGCGCGAGCCGATGATTAGTAACGTTTGGCCAGCTCCACCATCTTCTTGCGAGCGAAGATGATCTGGGTTCGGCTGCCACCGAGCTGACGCCACAGCACGCAGGCACGGATGCCCGCCAGCAGCAGGGCGCGCACCTTGTGCTGCACCAGCGGCTGCTGCAGGAACAGCGGGGTACCCGCCACCTGAATGCGCGGCCCGATGGGGCTGATGAGGTCGCTGTAGATGCTCGCCATGTTGGCCATGATCTGCTCATCCAGCAGATCGAAATGCTGTTGCTGGCGGCCGATCTGGCTGATCCGCTCACCCAGCATGTTGAGAATGTCCTTGCGCTTGGCCAGCTTGCGCTCCAGCGCAATCAGGCTCACCACATAACGGGTCAGCTCGGCATTCTTCTGGCTGCCGTCGGCACCCAGCTGCTCGACCAGCGCGCGATAGCCATCGCGGATCGCCAGATGGCTGCCAAACACTTCCAGCGGTTGTTTGGGATCGGTCACCAGTACGCTCGAGAGGCTCTCGCGCAGGGAGGCTTCGTCGCAGTTGCCGTCACGGGCCACCTTCTGCACCAGAAAGGCAGCCTGGCAGATGCCGGCAAAGGCCATTGTTCTGTCTTGGAATTTATCGCTCACGTCTGCTGCCTTGTGTTAAGGATTCAAACCGGATGGCTGAAACGTTGCTCTATGATGCCACCGCCCAAGCACTCTTCCCCGTCATAGAAGACGGCGGATTGGCCCGGGGTGACCGCAGCCTGTTTCTCGTCGAAGATGACCCGGATGGTCAGATCGTCGATGGGCTGGATCAGGCAGGGGATATCCTGCTGGCGGTAACGGGTCTTGACGGTGCAGCGGCGCGGCTCGCGGATCGGAGTGCGATCCACCCAGTGCAGCTGGCTGGCAATCAGGCCGTCGGAGTAGAGGCGGGGATGCTCACCTTGCGCCACCACCAGTACGTTGCGTTCGACCTCTTTGTCGACCACATACCAGGCCTCTTCGGTAGCATCTTTGCGACCACCGATGCCGAGCCCCTTGCGCTGGCCCAGAGTGTGATACATCAGCCCCTGATGCTCGCCGATCACCTTGCCATCTACGGTTTCGATGGGGCCGGGCTGGGCGGGCAGGAACTTGGCCAGGAAGTCCTTGAACTTGCGCTCACCGATAAAGCAGATGCCGGTGGAGTCTTTCTTCTTGGCGGTGATGAGATCCAGCTGCTCGGCGATGCGGCGCACCTCCGGCTTCTCCAGATCGCCCACCGGGAACAGGCTCTGACCCACTTGCTTCTCGCTCAGGGTATAGAGGAAGTAGCTCTGATCCTTGTTGGTGTCGAGACCACGCAGCAGGCGCGGGTGGCCGGTGCTGTCGTCACGGCGCACATAGTGGCCGGTGGCGATGTAGGTGGCACCCAGCTCTTCGGCGGCAAATTCGAGGAACGCCTTGAACTTGATCTCCTTGTTACACAGGATATCCGGGTTCGGCGTGCGGCCAGCCTTGTACTCTTCGAGGAAGTGCTCGAACACGTTGTCCCAGTACTCGGCTGCGAAGTTGATGGTGTGGAGTTTCATCCCCAGCTTGTCGCAGACGGCCTTGGCATCAGCCAAATCCTGGGCGGCAGAGCAGTACTCGTCCGTGTCGTCTTCTTCCCAGTTCTTCATGAACAAGCCTTCGACCTGATAGCCCTGCTGCTGGAGCAGGTAGGCCGAGACGGAAGAATCCACGCCGCCGGACATGCCGACGATCACCTTGATTTGGCTGTTGTCTGTCATTAGTCGAAGTTACCAGTTCGTTTAAACGGGGCGTATTCTACCAGAGTTTTGCGCCCCCGGTCACATCTCCATGCTGTCGTTCCCATCAGGAGCCTGATAGCAGGAAATCGTTTTTCTGTTATTGGCCAGCGCGGCCGTAAAAGAGTGTCAAATGGCCTCAAATAAAGGCCTTGAGTGCTGAGAGTGGCAGGCGGGTGCCCGCCAGATAGTCCTGAATGCACTGCCATACCAGCGGGCTGCGCAGGGCCGGTTTGCACTCGGCGATCTCCTCCAGGGTGAGCCAGTGACAAGCCAGCACATCGCCGTCAGGATCCTCTGGATGGTGCTGACCGGGCGCTTTTTCAAGGTCGAAGATCAATGCGGTCCGGACAAAGGTGGCCTCACTGTCAGCCGGTTTGAACAGATAGGTGCCGAGCCAGGCGGTCGGCGTGGCGGTCAGACCCGTCTCCTCTTTCAGCTCACGGCAGGCCGCTTCAAGCAGGTTTTCCCCCGGCTCCACATGACCGGCGGGCTGGTTGAAACGGCGCTGGCCCTTTATCTCCTCTTCCACCACCAGAAAGCGGCCCTGCCACTGCACCACGGCGGCGACCGTCAGGTGCGCCTCCATGCGGGCATGGCTGCTGGTCGATTGCTCTGCCTGATTGCTCATCATGACTCCTTGTCGTTGCTATTGGGATTGCCCGCGCGGGCCGGTCTGCGCATTGTGCTGCGCCCGCTGCTGCGGGGTTTGCCGCCAGTCGGGCTCTCGGTCGAGCTTGCAGTTGAATTAGTGCTGCGGGGACGCTCGTCCCGTTTCGGCTGGCTGGCCCGCCGGGGAGCCTCTCCTGCCGGTTTGGTGTTTACGCCTGCGCGGGATGAGGGCAGACGCTGGCGGCTGGCCGACGCTGGCGCCAGCTCGGGGGCGGGCAGGCTGCGGCTCTCGCCCGGAGCCAGACCATCGAGGGTCCAGTCGCCGATGGCGTAGCGAATAAGGCGCAGTGTGGGGTGGCCGATATGGGCGGTCATCCGCCGCACCTGCCGGTTGCGTCCCTCGATGATTTTGATCTCCAGCCAGCTGGTGGGGATCTCCTTGCGCTCGCGAATGGGCGGATTGCGCGGCCACACCGCAGGTTCTTCCATAATGCGGGCCCCGGCGGGCAGGGTCATACCGTCATTGAGCTCTACCCCGGCGCGCAGGGCGGCCAGTTTCTCTTCGCTGGGGATGCCTTCTACCTGCACCCAGTAGGTCTTGGGGGTCTTCTCCCCCGGCTGGGTGAGGCGCGCCTGCAGCTTGCCGTCGTTGGTGAGCAGCAGCAATCCCTCGCTGTCTCTGTCGAGGCGGCCAGCGGCATAGATGCCGGGCTCCCTGATGTAATCCTTGAGGGTCTCCCGGCCCGCCTCGTCGGTAAACTGGCACAGCACCATGTAGGGCTTGTTCAGTAGCAGCAATTTGCGATCCGCCGCTGCCAGCTCCGGTTTGCGGGGGGCGGCTGGGCGCGCCGTTGTGGTGGTGCGCGCGGCGCCATCACGGGGTGGACGGTTAGGGAGAGAGAGACGGGAACGGGGAGATTTCATCGGATACACACTTCAGACTGTCGATGGCAGCGAGTGTACCACAGGGGGCTGACGGCGGGATGAATGGCAGAGGCCGCGGTGAGACCAAGATCGCAGACCGACTCTTCAGTTGGCAACAGCTCAGTTGGCAACAAGGGGCAAACCGGCCTAGCTCAGCAAGCTCTCAATCACGATAGCCTGACGGGCGGGGGCCGAGCCTGCCTGCAACAGGGCGTGGCTGACCACATCGTCGATCATCGCCTGCGCCAGTCGGGTGAGGGGGCGCAGGGTCTCCCGTCCACTGCCGACCGGTACTGCCAGCAAAATGATGCTCTGCACCGGCCCAATCCGGGAGCCCCACTCGATGGGGTCTACACAGTTGAGCAGACTCAGCGCCGGTTGGCTTATCCCTTCGCTCAATACATGGGGCATGGCAAGGCCCGGGCGGATAATGGTGGCAGAGACCTGCTCGCGCCGCTCTACTGCCGCGGTCAGTTTGGTGCGGTCGGTGACCAGTTCGGCGGGCAGCAGATCGATCAGATGTTCGAGGGCCTCGGCCTTGGTCAGCGGTTCGGGGCTGTGGGCCAGCTGGCGCAGGGCAAAATGGTAGTCGGGCAGGGCGCTCGCCAACCGTAATTCGGCCAGTGCGGCGGTCAATGGGCGCACCAGCGGTTGGCCCAGTTCGCCGCACCAGCAGGTAAACGCCATGTGGGCCAGCTCGGCATCACACCCTTCGATCTGCAATTGGCAGAGGTCGCCGGGTTGGGTGGCGAGGGTCAGCAGGGAGAGCTGGTTGCTGGCGATGACAGTCTGGCGCCGGGTGAGGTTGGCGCAACAGATAGAGGATTTGAACATCCCCGCCAGCCGGTTCAACTGTTTGGCCTGGGTGATGCTCATTCCCTGCTGGCAGTAGAAGGTGATCTCGCGGGTCAGCATCAGGCCGGGATCGGCAATCCCTTGAGTACGCCCATGGCATCCAGCAGCACTGTCTCCAGGGTCACTTGATGGATGGTGCAGCCGAGAAAGCGATCTTTTTGCTCAATCTCGATATCGGAGGCGATGAGCACCAGATCGGCGCTGGCAATATCGCGGGCGGTCAGCATGTTCTCCATGCCCATGGCACCTTGAGTTTCGACCTTGATCTTGAGCCCCAAGGTGGTGGCAGCTTTTTGCAGGGCATCGGCAGCCATATAGGTATGGGCAATACCGGTCGGGCAAGCGGTGATGGCAACGATCTTCATCAGATATCTGTGATGCAGGCAAGTGGGAGCAACAAGATAGCGCTGGCGGGCTGGCTTTACCAAAAGTCCATACGAAAAGTGGGATCTTGATGGGGATATGTCTGCCCCTTGAGCGGCAGCGCAGGCTCATGTCGGGCCCATCGGGTGTCTGGTTGCGCCAAACAACAAGGGCCACCCCTGTGGGTGGCCCTGAACAATCAGCGACAATCTGTAGGGGATCAGGCGGTCTGGCCGGCCAGCGCTGCGGCTTTCAGCTCGCGCTTGATACGGCGGATCTTGCGCTCTTCGGCCACGGCCACACAGGCCATCAGCACCAGACAGGCGGCAGCAGCCATGTCGAGGGCGGCGAAGGTGCCTGCCCAGCCAGTCAGACCGAAGATGGGGGTGCCATCGGCGATCATGCCCAGACCCAGTTTGGCGAAGCTGTCACCGATCAGATAAGCAAAGGTGCCCTTGACCCCATCGGCTACGCTGATGCCCTGTTTGGGGACGAAGCCCACGGCGGCAACGCCGATCAGCAGCTGCGGACCAAACACCAGGAAGCCCAGCAAGAACAGTGAACCCAGGAACATGAACGGGGTCGTGGCGTGCTGATAGAGACCCAGGGTGGCAATGATCAGTGCCAAGGCGACGCAAGCCACCAGACCACGACGGCCATTGGCCAGATCGGAGAGATAACCCCACATCAGGGTGCCGACCAGTGCGCCCACTTCAAAGAAGGTAAAGCCCTGAATCGCCACCTCTTTGGAGAAGCCCAGCTCCTGGTGAGCGTAGACGGTAGACCACTGGTCGATACCGATGCGCACCACGTAGAGGAAGATGTTGGCAAAGCAGAGCAGCCAGATCACTTTGTTCAGCAACACGTACTTCACGAAGATCTGACCCTTGGTCAGCTGCTGCTCTTCGGTGGCGATATCTTCTTCGCTCGCCACTTCGTCAAACAGCTCTTCCACCTTGCCCAGACCATAGGCTTCCGGTGAATCGCTACCAAAACGCAGGCCGATAAAGCCGACGATCAGCGCGATGATGGACGGGAAGATAAACATGCCGAGCACATTGCCATCAAACAGGTAGTTGGCACCGAACAGCGCCACACCGGCCGCACCGGCACCGCCCACGTTGTGGGAGAGGTTCCACATGCCGAGGTAAGTGCCGCGCTTGTTGCGTGGCGTCCACTTGGTGATGGTGGAGTAGCTGCAAGAGCCACCACAGCTTTGGAAGAAACCACTGGCTGCGTAGAAGAAGATCATCAGGTAGAGGCTAAAACCTGTGCCACCCATGCTGGCACTGAAGCCCAGCATGCAGAGGGCGGAGAGGATCAGCATCAGCGGCAGGAACTGCTTGGTGTTCTTGCCATCGGCGTAGTAGGAGACGACTGTCTTGCCCACCCCGTAGGTGATGGAGAAACCAAGGCCGATCATGCCAAGCTCGGTCATCGACAGACCGTACTCCTGGATCATGTCATTTTGCGCAATGTTGAAGTTCTTGCGGATCAGATACATGGTCAGGTAGCCAATAAATACAACCAGATAGGATTGCATAAACGGCTTGAACCAGAGCTTGCGCCGGGCTTCGACCGGCAGGTCGAGGGTCGGAACCCGGACCTGTTGGAGCAATTTCAACATCTTCGTTCATCCTCTGCGAGATAGACGGTATTTCCGCCGCGCCCCTCATTTGTAGATAAATTGTTTGAGGTCACGCCACGGAAGGGGAACCGAAAGTCAGATCCTGCCAGTTGGTGCTGCGGCCGACTCTCCATCCATATAAACCCGGGCCCGGCACGGGATGATGGGGCTGGTTGCCCATCGTGGTGCGGGTCACGACATCAGGTGGGGTGACTCTAATCAGAGGGGCAGAAAATGGCTTGAGAGCCATCCCTAGTGGCACTAGGAAAATTTCCTAGTTTTTGCGCTTTCGCGGAAAAAGCGTGAGAAACATCACACAGTGAACGCCCAATTGCTGCCATGTCAGCCAGTTTGCTGCGGTGTACGAGCCCTTGGTTGCGAGGCGTGAGGGAGAGAAGTAAGGAGAGGAGGGCGAAGCGAGAAGTGAGGAGAGAAGCGAGGTAGGCGGGGTCATCGACCACTGTTTCGTGGGGGCGGAGCAGGGGATAACGGGCTATCAGCCGCCGCGAAAACCAAAGAGGCCACCCCGTGGGGTGGCCTCCTTTTATGCGTTACGAGTAGCGATTGCGAGGGAGACTCAGGCCGCCTTGGCCAGAGCTACCTCGTCACTCTTTTTGATCCGCAGTTTTTTCAGGGCTACCGCCACCACACCGGTGACGATGGCACCGCAGACCATACAGAGCAGTGCCAGCAGCGGCTTGTTGACCGCACCTAGCAGGGCCACGATGGGGCCACCGTGGGCGACGCTGTTGGTGATGCCAAACAGGAAGGCCATCACCGCAGCGGTCATGCTGCCCAGAATGTTGGCCGGGATAACGGCCAGCGGATCACGGGCGGCGAACGGAATCGCCCCTTCGGAGATCCCCACCAGACCCATGGCACCGGCGGCTTTGCCTGCTTCGATTTCAGAGGCATCGAAGATACCCAGCTTGCGACCGAGCACGGTTGCAAGCGACATGCCGAGCGGCGCGGCCGGAATGGCGCAGGCCATGGCACCCATAAACTGGGTCTGACCGGAGGCAATCATGCCGACGGAGAACAGGAAGGCCACCTTGTTGACCGGGCCACCCATGTCAAAGCCGGCCATACCCCCCAGCACGATGCCCAGCAACACCAGGCTGCCACCGCTCATGGAGAGCAGCATGGCGTTGAGGCCTGTCATCATGTCGGCAATCGGGGCGCCGATGATGAAGATGAAGACCGCAGCGATAAACAGGGAACCGACGATGGGGGCGATCAGGATCGGCACCAGTGGCTGCACCATCTTGTGGTAGTGACGGGTGGCAATCCAGCGCACCAGATAGCCGACCAGCAGACCTGCGATGATGGCACCGATAAAGCCAGTACCGGCGTCAGCGCCGTAGAAGCTGCCGTTGTTGGCGATCCAGCCGCCGATAAAGCCCGGGGCCAGCGCCGGACGATCACCGATGGCGTAGGCGATATAGCCCGCCAGAATGGGGATCATCAGGGTAAAGGCGGCCACACCCACGTTGAGGATCTGGTTCCACATGCTCCCTTCCGGGATCTGCATGCCGCTCGGGGTCGGGTTGCCGCCGATGGCCAGTGCCAGCGCAATCAACAGACCGCCGGTCACCACGAACGGGATCATGTGGGAGACGCCGTTCATCAGGTAGCGATAGAGATCGGAACTGCCGCCCGCGCTCTTCTCTTCACCCTTTTTATCTTCTTTGCCAGCAACATAGGCGGGGGCTTTCAGTGCCTGCTCGATCAGACCCTTGCCATCCTTGATGGGGGCCTTGACGCCGGTCTTGATCAGCGGCTTGCCAGCGAAGCGGGCCATGTCCACCTGCTTGTCACAGGCAACCACGATGGCGCTGGCGCGGGCAATTTCGTCTGCGGTCGGGCTGTTCTTGACGCCGATGGAGCCGTTGGTCTCCACCTTCACCTCATAACCCAGCTCGCGAGCGGCGCGCTCCAGCGACTCGGCCGCCAGATAGGTGTGGGCGATACCGGCTGGGCAGCCAGTGACACCGATGATGAAGCCTTTGCTGGTGGTTGGGGCTGCGCTCTGCTCCTCTTTCTTGGCCAGCAGCAGCGCCAGTGCCTCAGCGGGGCTCTTGGCGGCCAGCAGCTTGGCGATAAAACCCTCTTCGATCAGCTTGCCGGAGAGCTCGGCCAGCACCTCGATATGGTGATTGGCGCCGCCATCGGGGGAGGCGATCATGAAAAAGAGGTGGGACGGCTTGCCATCTTCGGCGCCGTACTCGATGCCGTTGCGGCTGATGCCGATGGCGACCGCCGGGTTGCTCACCGCCGCACTCTTGGCGTGGGGCAGGGCCACTCCCTCCTCAAAACCTGTGTTACCCAGCTCTTCGCGGGCCCACAGATCCTTGATAAAGGCCTGCTCGTCGCTGACCCTGCCTTGCGATGCCAGCAGGCGGGCCATCTCGGTGAAGACCTCTTCCTTTCGCGTCGCTTTCAAATCGAGGTTGATCAGATGTTCATTGATCAAGGTGGTGATCATGGCGCTCTCCCCGCTTCCGGTGACGGAAGCTATGCGTGAGTACGTATCGACGTACTGGATAAAAATGACCTGGCTATTATCGCGGTTCGTCCGCCCTCGCCCTATCGGACAAATGTGCCAATCACTGGATTTTTGTGCGCAGCAAAACACGATGTGATGAAGATCCCGTTTTCAGGCAGGACTCGCTATTTTCAGTCGGTATTTATTTTTCTTTTTAAAAACAAATGATTGAGGCTATTTGTGGCATGGGGTGAGGTTTGTTATGGGTAATATCAATAAATTAATCTCTATCTGGTGATGGATTTTTATGTGGTGAACCAGAATAAAGCAGTGTGATCTTTATCACGTTAACCCCTGTTTTTCTCGACGTGATTAGGATTTTTATGCGCCTGATGGCCGGGGGGAAGTGGTAAGCGCTATCTATCAGATTTTTCGTCTAAAATCGGTACAGACGTAACCTAATTGCAGGTATCTATCGGAGGCTGGGCTGATGTTTAATTTTAAAATCAAAGCAGAATTACTCGCATGTCAAACGCAGTTGGCCCAGGCCCACGCCTTTATTGATGCCGTCAAAAAGGGGGTGGCAACCATCAGTTTTACCCCGCAAGGGGTTATCCTCGAGGCTAATCCGCTGTTTTTAAGTGTGGTGGGTTATAGCGAGCAGGAGGTGGTTGGCAAACACCATCGGATGTTTTGCGATGCCCACTATGGGCAGTCGACCTCTTACTCGCAGTTTTGGCAGCAACTGGACCATGGCGAGACCCACAGCGGCATTTATCAGCGTTTTGATAAGCAGGGGCGAGAGTTGTGGCTAGAGGCGACCTACTTCCCGGTCAAGGTTGATGGCAAGGTGATCAAAGTGGTCAAGATTGCCGCCGATATCACCGAGAGTTACATCCAGCTTAGCCGTCAGAAAGCCATCGCCTCAGCCCTCGACCGTTCGCTGGCCATTATCGAATTCACCCCCAAAGGTGACATCATCACTGCCAATCAGAATTTCCTCTCCTGCGTTGGTTACTCGTTATCACAACTCAAAGGACAGCATCACAAGCTGTTTTGTGACGACAGCTTTTATCGGGAACAGCCCCATTTTTGGGAGGATTTGGCCCATGGCCAGCTCAAGTCGGGTCTTTTTTTACGCCGGGACAGTCATGGTAACGAGCTCTGGCTGGAGGCAACCTATAACCCCATCAAGGATGAGTCGGGCAAGGTGATCAAAGTGGTCAAGTTTGCCAGTGACGTGACGGAACGGATCAAACGGGCCCAGGCGGTCAGTGAAGCGGCCCGTATCGCTCACACTATTTCTAAAGAGACCACCCAAGCTGCATCGACCGGTTCTGATCTGCTCAATGCCTCGGTCGCTCTCTCGAGTGCTATTTCGGAGCAGGTAAGCAAAACCTCAGCTCTGATTGGTCAGTTAAATGAGCAGTCAAAAAGCATAGAGGCGATTGTTTCCACCATTAGCAGCATTGCGGAGCAGACCAACCTGTTGGCACTGAATGCGGCCATTGAAGCTGCGCGGGCCGGAGATCAGGGCCGTGGTTTTGCGGTGGTGGCCGACGAAGTGCGGCAACTGGCGGCTCGCACCTCGCTCTCTACCGGCGAGATTGCCGCAGTAGTGCAGAAAAACCGCGAGTTGACCGCCCATATCACCAGCAATATCGATGAAGTGGCCAGTAGAGCATTACGTGGCAAGGAGCAGATTAGCGAGGTGAGCAGTGTGATGGCCCAGATTGAGCAGGGGGCCATCAGTGTCACCGAAACCGTATCCAACTTGGCCATAGATTCTTGAGTGGTATTGGTTGTTGAGTAAAGGCACCGTTTGGATTATTACTCCATCGGTGCTTATTTCTTGTGCACTTGATATGTGAATCTGAACCCCTCCTGTATCGTCCCTCCATTGTGAATTGTTCTGGTTTGACCTCTTGATTAGGCTTGCCGCCTCATTAATTTTGGAGCAGGAACAGAACAAGATGGCATTACAACAGAAAGGGCGGGCAATGGCCCTGCTGGTTATGGTCGCGAGCATGGGTCTGGGCGGCTGTATGGGGCAGATGGGGCTTTCTGGCATGGTCACCAAGGGCAACCTGAGCGTGGTGGATAACCGCTACGGCCGTGCCGGGGTCTTCGTGTTGCTCGCCCCTGTCTATGGTCTGGCGGCCACCGGCGATCTGTTCGTATTCAATACCATCGAATTCTGGACTGGCAAAAACGTCATCACTGGCAAGTCGCCAGCGCTGGTCGACATGCGTGCCAACTCGGTGATCAAGGTGAACCAGCATCTGGATCCGGCCCTCAAGAAGGTGCCGTTGGCCATGCTGCCGCAGGGTGTGCGCGAAGTAGAAATCAGCTATCCCAACGCACAAAGCGCCGAAATGAAGCTGCATTATCTGGATGGCAGCATCGGCATGATGCGCGGCGAGAAGCGTGGTGAGATGCTGGATATCTATTTCGATGGTCAGCTGGTCTCTACCATGACCCAGGATCAACTTGAGCAGATCCGCACCGCCGCGTAAACGGCTGAGATCTTCAGGTTGGTACTCAAAACGCCCCGCAACTGCGGGGCGTTTTGCATTGGGCCTAGTCCGGCTGCTTGCGATGGGGCGGGGTGAGGATCAGCCCCAGCAGGCGGCGCAGGTGGGTGAGCTGTTCGGTCAGCTGGACGTTGAGCCAGAGGTAGCCATTAATGGCCGCCTCGGTGTTGGGGGGCAGCGACACCTGCATCGCCACCTCCTGCAGGCGGGCTATGGCGGCATCCGCCCCGCGCCCGTCGCCGGTTTGCATCATCAGGGCGAGCTGGCTGATCACCTCCTCGGTGGCCTGATGGCAAGTGTGCAGCTCGCGGGTGCTCTGCATCAGGAAGTGACTCTGGCGATCGTTCCAGTAAGTGTTGGCCAGCATCTCCAGGGTACAGAGGGTGTTGCGCATGGTGACCTGCACCGCATCAAACAGCGAGATACTGTGGCGAGTCTCCTTGGCCGCGGGAGCCAGCAGGGCCCGCAGTTTGCCGGTCTGGGCCAGCAGTTGGGAGAGATTGTGTTTGAGGCGCGGCCGCTCCAGCACATTGGGGGAGAGGTGGGTGTGATAGAGCCGCCCCGACTGTTGCAGGATCTGGTGCAGTTGCAGCCGCCAGTGGCTGTAGGCGCGCTGGGGATAGATGCTGCAAAAGAGCAGCGCCAGCAGGGAGCCGAGGATCACATCAGCACTGCGCCACAGCGCCATCTTGATGTCCCCCGGCATGGCTCCCATGGTGATGCCAAGGGTGATACCGATCAGCAGCCCCACATAGGGGCGCTTGCCGAGCGCCAGATAGCCGCAGAGGAACATGATGCAACCGCACCAGATCAGGGTGAGCGGCATGGAGTAGATCTCCAGATAAAGTGCCACCACCCCGCAACCGGCGCCGAAGATGGTGCCCACCACCCGCTGCAGGGCACGGGAGAGCACATTGCCCCAAAACGAGATGGGCCCCATCACCACCACTAATGTGATCAGCGGCCAGGTGCTCTCCGGCAGTTGCAGTTCGCGGGTCAGCAAAAAGGTGAGCATAAAGGCGAGCGCAATGCGCAGGCCATGGACGATCCGGTAGTGGCCATAGACCAGCAGATCGAGTCGGGAGAGAGGGGCATCAAGACGCACAGTTTGCCTCGTATCAGGTTGCCGATCAGGTGTGTGACGGGGCGCCGTGCATCCGGCCGACGCCCCGTTCGGGTATCAGGCCAGTCGTCCCTGCAAGGGGTGGATCCAGACCCGCTCGCCAATGGCGATGCCGGGTTGATCCGGTACGATTTCGATCAGGCAGTTGGCATCGCTCATGGAGCTGAGAATGCCGGAGCCCTGCGGCCCTGTGGTACGCACCCGCAGCTGGCCGTTGCGGTCCTGATGGAAGATGCCGCGCAGAAATTCGGTGCGCCCCGGGCGGCTCTTCATCTTCTCGTCCGCCAGTGCCGACAGGCGCAGCGGCTGCCACAGCTTGCCTTGCAGGCGGGCGATGGCGGGTTCGACAAACTGCAGCACGCAGATCATCGCCGCCACCGGATTGCCCGGCAGGCCGAAGAAGGGGGTCTGCCCCAGCTTGCCAAAGGCGAGCGGGCGGCCCGGCCGCATCTGGATGCGCCAGAAATCGATCTGGCCGAGCTCTGCCAGCACCAGCTTGATAAAGTCGGCGTTGCCCACCGACACCCCGCCCGAGCTCAGCACCAGATCGGCGCTGGCGGCGGCCTGCTCCAGCTGCTGGCGCAGGATGGCCTTGTCATCGGGAATGATGCCAAGGTCCATCACCTCGCACCCGGCGGCGCGAATCAGGGCCATCAGGGTGAAGCGGTTGCTGTCGAAGATATGGCCGGGGGCGAGCTGTTCGCCCGGTGCCTGCACCTCATCGCCGGTACTGAACAGCGCCACTTTCAGCGGGGTGCGCACGCTGAGCGTGGCTTGACCGAGGGATGCTGCCAGCCCGAGCTGGGGGGCGCCAAGCCAGGTACCGGCCGGGATGGCGACCGCACCCTTGGCGAGATCTTCGCCAGCCAGGCGCACATTCTGCCCCGCCCGGATTGGGGTGGTGACGGCGACCCACTCACCTTCAATCAGCGTCTCTTCCCGCATCACCACGGTATCCACGCCGGGGGGCAGCGGGGCGCCGGTCATGATCTGCACCGCCTGACCGGCCAGCACCGGCTCATGGTGCTGCTGGCCCGCCAGCACTTCCCCCACCAGCTGCCAGCGACCGGCGGCGAGGTCGTCGCTGCGCAGGCCAATGCCATCCATCGCCGAGTTGGCGTGGGGCGGCACATTGATGGGGCTCACCAGATCGGCGGCCAGCACGGCGCCGTGGCACTGAGCCAGCGGTTTTTCACTGCAGGCGTTGCTTGGGGTGAGGGCCGCCAGAATGGCGTTGCGGGCCGCCTCTACCGAGAGAAATCCCTTGCCCGCCTCCGGCTCCTTGCTCTGGCAGCCGTCAAGCCAGCGGCAGACGAAGTCGGCGATGGCCGCCAGATCGTTGATATCGAGGCGGGGCAGGCTTGTCTGCTGTTGTTCGCCACTCTGTTGGGGCTGATCGCTGGCCAGCGCGATGATGTCCCTGTCGTCGGGGAAGAGCAGCGGCTTGCCAATTTCGGCGCGGTGCAGTTCGATTTTCGGGAAGTGCTCGTGCTTGAACCCCTCGACCAAGAGCAAGTCGAGGCTGGTTTGATCGAAGCTTGCCAGCAGCTGGCGAAAGTCGGCTTCGGCAAGCTCGGTTTCAATGATGCGGGCATGGCGGCGGCGGGAGGCCACCATCATCTGCTGGGCCCCCGCCTTGCGCAGCCGATGGCTGTCCTTGCCCGGCTGGTCGATGTCAAAGTCGTGGTGGGCGTGCTTGAGCACCCCGATGCGCAGGCCGCGATCCACCAGCAGGGGGATCAACTGCTCCAGTAAGGTGGTCTTGCCGGTGCCGCTCCAGGCGGCAAAGCCGAGCAGGGGAAGGGTGGGGGCCGGGGTCATGAGGTGACTCCTTGTTGGGGGTCGATAGCCGGGGCAAGCAGGCGGGCCTCGTAGGCGGCCAGCTCGGCAGGGCTGTTGAGATTGATAAAGGCATCCGGCTGATCGGCAAAGCTCACCACCGCCATATTGTGGCGGGCAAACCAGACATCGATTTTGCGCTCACCCTCGGCCAGCGCGGCGCTGAGGGAGGGGAGCAGGGATTTATGCAGCAGAGCCACCACGGGTTGCAGCCAGTCGCCGTCGTGGGCCACCACCAGCTCGGTCTGTGGGGTCAGGGCGGCGCGAAAGCGGCTCATCAGATCCAGCGGCAGGGCGGGGCCATCGCAGGGGACAAACAGCACCCAGTCATGACGGGCGGCGGCAAGGCCCGCCTGCATGCCCGCCAGCGGGCCGAGATAGTCGTTGTTGTCATCGCTGATGACTGGGGCCAGCGCCTGATAGCGGGGCTGACTGCGGTTGGCGTTGATCAGCACCTCATCCACCTGGGGGCGCAGGCGTGCCAAAACGTGGTCGATCAGGGGGCGTCCCGCCAGTGCTACCCATCCCTTGTCTTCGCCCCCCATGCGGGTGGCGCGGCCTCCTGCCAGGATCACTGCTGATACGGCAACGGGATCAGAGTGGCTGTCGCTTTTTGAAGTCATGTCGCTCGATGATTTTTAAAGGGGTCGTCTCTTGCAGCTGGCCACGGGCGAGGGTCCATTGCCGCTCGCACAGGTCGGTCAGGGCATTGCTCTGGTGGCTGATGACGACCAGGCCGCTGCCATGTTCCCGCAGATCTTGCGCCAATGCGGCCATCAGGGCAACCGAATGTGTGTCCAGATTGGCGGTGGGCTCATCCATCAGCAGAAAGGCCGGTTGCAGCGCCCAAGCGCGGGCCATCGCCAGCCGTTGCCGTTCGCCACCGGACAAAATACTGATGTGCTCCCGCGCCAGCCCCTCCAGCTCGACCCGGCGCAGCGCTTCGAACACCCGGATTTCGCTGCCGAGCTGTTTATCCAGCGCCCATGCCACGTTGTCGTGTACGGTGCGATCGAACAGATAGGGAGTCTGGTGCAGATAGGTGACCCGGCCCGGCCCCAGATCCCGCTTGAGCAGCCGGTTGAGCCGCCGTTGCCAGCGCCCCGGTAGATTGGTGTTGCCACGGGTGGGGGCGAGCAGCCCCGCCAGGATCTTGAGCAGGGTGGTCTTGCCCACCCCGTTGGCCCCGTGCAGCCAGATGGCATCCCCCGGTGCGATGGCGAGCCGGTCAATCTCGAACAGCTGGCGCTCGCCAAAGCGCATGGTGAGTTGCTGGGCGGTCAGGGCCATGGGGTACTCCTGTTGATACACAGTGGGGGCATGGTCAGTTCTTCAAATAACTGTGGCCGCGACACGCGGTCAGCAGCAGGTTGAGCAAGAGGGCTAGGGTGAGCAGCACTATGCCGAGCGCCACCCCCTGGGTGAAGGCACCTTTCTGGGTCTCCAGCGCGATGGCGGTGGGGATATTGCGGGTGAAGTGCAGGATATTGCCCCCCACCATCATGGAGCAGCCTACCTCGGTAACGATGCGGCTAAAGGCGCCGATGATGGCGGCCAGCAGGCCAAAGCGGCACTCATGCATCAGGCCGATCAACGCCTTGGGCCAGGATACCCCCAGGGTCAGGGCGGTCTCCCAGGCGCGCCGATCGCTCTGGACAAACGCCGCGTGGGCCATGGTGGCGATCACCGGAAAGGCGATCAGCATCTGCCCCACCACCATCGCCTGCTGGGTAAACAGCAGCTTCCAGTCGCCAAAGGGGCCGGCCCGCGACAGCAGCATATAGAGCAGCAGGCCAATCACCACGGTCGGCACCGATTGCAGGGTATTGATGCAGGAGAGCCAGAGCCAGCGGCCGGGCAACGGCAGATAGGCCAGCGCAAAGCCCAGCAGCAACGCGGGCAGCAGCACCAGCAGCAGTGCTATACAGGAGACGGAGAAGGAGACCCCCACCACCTGCCACAGTTCGGTGTCACCACTGAACAGCAGGGCGAGGGCCGCCAACGTTGTATCGATCAAGGTTGGCATGACGCCTCTCTCCCATGGTGCAGGGCTAGGGCGGCCAACGTCGCATCGAGCCGTGTCAGCATCAGGCGCCTCCCTCAGCGAACCGGGGGAGGGCCATCAACGTCATCGCAGGGGTCAGGGTTGCCATTATTTCCCGTTGGCATCCGCCACAAACAGCGCCTGACCCGCCACCTTGAAGTCGCCGATCAACTTCTGGCCATGCTCGGAGATCAGCCAGTTTTTCAGGGTGCGCGCCCCTTCGGTGTTGAGATCCGGGTAGCGCTTGGGGTTGACCAGGATCACCTGATAGGGGTTGAACAGGCGCTTGTCACCCTCCAGCAGCACGGCGAGATCCAGCTTGCTCTGATAGGCGAGCCAGGTGCCACGGTCGGTCAGGGTGTAGGCACCCAGCTCGGAGGCCATGGTCAGGGTCGGACCCATCCCCTGGCCGATGGATTTGTAACCGGCAAACTCGGGTTTGACGTCAGCGGCTTGCCACAGGGTCTGCTCCTTGATGTGGGTGCCGGATTCGTCACCGCGGGAGATAAAGGTCTGGCCCTGATCCTTGATGGCTTGCAGCCCCTTGGCCGCGTCGTGCAGCTTGGCCAGACCCGCCGGGTCTTTCGCCGGGCCGACGATGACGAAGTCGTTGTACATCAAATGCACCGGCTCGATGCCAAAGCCCGCATCAACGAACTTCTTCTCGGCAGAGGGGGCGTGGGTCATCACCAGATCAGCATCGCCATTTTCGCCCATCTTCAGGCTCTGGCCGGTACCGGCCGCCATCACCTGCACCGGATAACCGGTCTCTTTGGTGAACTGGGGCAGCAGCCAGCCCAGCAGACCGGACTGCTCGGTGCTGGTGGTGGTAGCGAGGCGGATCGGCGCTTTCGCGGCGTCAGCGTGGGCCGCTCCGGCGATCAGCAGGCTGGCGGCGAGGGAGAGGGCAAAACGTTTGAAATTGGTTTTTATCGTCATCTTGATGCAACTTTTTTCAGGGTGGATGAGGAGAGGGCAAGAGTAAGCAAGCAGGGTGCCAAACTGTTCCTTTGTCATCGCATTCACGGTTTGCCGTTTAAAAACAGAAGCTTATTGAAATCAATCAGGGGAGCTTGTTGTCGCTTTTAATCATGGGTGTTGGTGCTTTTGATACGGGAAGGACAAAATGTCCCACTAAAGTTCCGGTTATCGGGATATTATCTGACCTTACGTGTATCTGAGGTACTTTTTTCCATGACTGCATCCGTTAGCCGCTGGTCTGCCCTCTCCCTGCTCATCGTTGACGATGAGCCCGGCATGCGCAGCTTTCTGGCCAAGGCACTGGCCAAGCGCTTCGCCCAGATAGAGACTGCCGCCAGCGTGGAAGAGGCGGAAGCCCTGCGCTGCCGCCTGCATTTTGATCTCATCATCGCCGACATCCGGCTGCCGGGGCGCTCCGGCATCGAGTGGCACGAGGCCATCGACCCCGCTACCCGTCGCAGCGACATCATTTTCATGACAGGTTTTGGCGACATGGATACCGCCCTCAAGGCGCTGCGCCTCGGCGCCAGCGACTTTATCCTCAAGCCCTTCAATCTCGATCAGATGGTGCAGGCGGTGGACAGGGTCATCGAGCGCCGCCAGATGGAGCGGGAGAACCTGCTGCTGCGCCGGGAGGTGAGCAAGCTGTTCCCCCCCACCCTGATTGGCGACAGCGCCAAGACCCGCGAGCTCAAGACGCTCATCGCCAGAGTGGCCCCCTCCAATGCCGCCGTGCTGGTGGAGGGGGAGTCCGGCACCGGCAAGGAGCTGGTGGCCCGCGCCCTGCATCAACTCTCTGGCCGGATGGGGGCTTTTGTGCCGCTAAACTGCGCCTCCATCGCCCCCGAACTGCTGGAAAGCGAGCTGTTTGGCCACGTGCAGGGGGCCTTTACCGGTGCCCGCAAGGGGCGTGACGGCCTGTTTCGGGTTGCCCATCAGGGCACCCTGTTTCTCGACGAGATCGGCGAAATGCCGCTGGCCATGCAATCCTCCCTGCTGCGGGTGCTGGAGCAAAAAGCCATTCGCCCGGTCGGTGCCGAGCGCGAGCTGGCGGTGGATGTACGCATCGTCGCCGCCACCAACCGCAACCTCAAAGCCGAAGTGGAGGCGGGCCGCTTTCGTGAAGATCTCTTCTACCGCCTCAACGTGGTGGCACTGCCGGTGGCGCCGCTGCGGGATCGCATCGACGACATCCCCGCGCTGGTGCACCACTTTACCCGCCAGCTCACCGCCGAGATGGGGATGGGATCCTTAAGCTGGACCCACGAGGATGTGGTGGCCATGCAGGCTTATCCATGGCCCGGCAACGTGCGGGAGCTGCGCAACCTGATTGAGCGCTGTCTGCTGCTGGGCAAGCCCCCCGCCGATTACTGGCTGAGCAGCAAACCCGCCGAACAGGAGGCGAGCGAGGAGGGTTATCCGCTGGCATGGCCGCTGGCCGAGGTGGAGAAGGCCCACATCCTGCAAGTGGTAGCCAGCCATGATGGCAACAAGTCGGCCGCTTCCCGGGTGCTCGGGGTGGCGCGCAAGACCCTGGAGCGCAAATTCAAGGAGTGGGCCATCGAATGAGGAAGGTTGATCGGATGGGGTGGCGATGAAACTGACCCTGATCTCCCGCTGCATGCGCGCCCTGCTGCCCCGCTGCGTGCGCACAAAAGTGCGCTGGCGTCTGCTGCTGCTCACCTCGGTGCCCATCATGCTCACCCTGGCGGGCATGATCGCGCTCACCCTCTACTGGACCCTCACCTACAGCTGGCAGAACCTGCTCACCACGGTGCGCAGCGATCTCGGGGTGGCCCACCACGCCATCACGGTGCAGCAGCAGCGCCAGACCGAACATCTGGAGCATCTGCGCGATGCCTGGGCCTTTCAGCTGCGACTGCGGGAATCGCCGGATCAGCTGCAGGATTGGGTGATGCCGCTGGCGGCCAACTATGGCCTCGACTTCCTGCGTTTGCGCCGTGGCCCCGAGCTGGATCAGCTGACGGCGCAGGCGCGTGCCGCCCTCACGGCCGGACGCAGCGTCAGTCACTTCGTGGTCTGGTCGCAGCAGGAGATGCTCGCCCTCGCCCCTGTGTTGGCCAAGCGGGCTGTGCTGTGGCAGCGGGATGGCACCAAGGTGGTGGAGAACCGGGGATTGATCAGCCTGTCACTGACGCCGGTGATGGGCCGCGACGGCTCGCTCTGGGCTGTGCTGGAGGGGGGCGAGCTTGTCAACGGCAGCACCCGGCTGGTGGATGAGCTCAAGGGGCAGGTGTTTGCCAAAAACACCCTGCCGGATGGCAGCGTCGGCACAGTCACCCTGTTTCTCGACGATCTGCGGGTGAGCACCAACGTACCGGTCAGCAGCAGCCGTCAGGTGGGCCGGGCGGTGGGCACCCGGGTCTCGCCGCCGGTGCGCGAGCAGGTGCTGGGGCGGGGGGAGATGTGGGTTGACCGCGCTTTCGTCCACGACGCCTGGTATGTCTCGGGCTACGAGCCGCTGCTGGGGGCCCGGGGCGAACGGCTCGGCATGCTCTATGTCGGCTTTCTCGAGTGGCCCATCATCCGCACTTACCTCACCAATCTGGTGGAGCTGGGCTCCGGCGTGGTGCTGCTGTTGCTGCTCTCGGGCCTGCTGGTCTATCGCGGCGCGCGGGATCTCTTCTCCCCCATAGAGCGGATGCACAAGGTGGTGCGGCAGGTGCAGGCGGGCCACTCGGCTCGCATCGGCCCATTGGCCCTCGACCCCGACCACGAGCTGGCCCAGCTCGGCCGCCAGTTCGACGCCATGCTGGACCGGCAGGAGGCGCACCAGCAGCAGATGGCTCGCAGCGCCGATGAGCTGGAGCAGAAGGTGGCCGAACGCACCCAGAGCCTCAAGCTCAAGACCGCCGAGCTGGAAGATCATATCCATATGCTGACCGAGGCGCGCCAGCAGCTGCTGATCAGCGAGAAGCTGGCGGCCCTTGGCGAGCTCTCGGCCGGAGTGGCCCACGAGATCAACAACCCCTTGGCGGTGATCCTTGGCAATGTGGAGCTGATGAAGCTGGAGCTGGGGGAGGCGGCCGAGCCGGTCAGCGAGGAGTTGGCGCTGGTGCTGGCCCAGATCGAGCGCATTCGTGCCATCACCCGCAGTCTGTTGCAATACTCCCGCCCCGGCGACTACGAGACGGCGCCGGTGTGGCAGCACCTCAATCCCATTATCGAAGAGAGCCTGACCCTGGTGCGCTCCGCTCTGCGTCAGCAGCAGGTGGAGCTGGTGGCCGACCTCAAGGCCATGCAGCCCATCGAGGCGGATCGTCAGCAGCTGCTGCAGGTGCTGATCAACCTCCTGGTCAACGCCAGCCACGCGCTGGGGGAACAGGGGGAGATCCGGGTCGAGAGCCGCGACTGGTTCGATGAACTGGGTCAGCTGCGCGGGGCAGAGGTGCGGGTGATCGACAACGGCAGCGGCATCGAGGCGGCCATTATCGACAAGATCTTCGATCCCTTCTTCACCACCCGCGCCACCGGCACCGGGCTGGGGCTGGCCCTGAGCCACCGCATCATCAGCCGCTGGGGCGGGGAGCTGCTGGTGGACTCCACCCCGGGGCAGGGGAGCTGCTTTACCGTGCGGCTGCGCAGCCACGCCCTGCTGCCCAGCGGTGGTGAGCCCACGAAACTGGAAGGGTGGCGCATCGCCCTCAATGCCGAGGGGCGTGAGACAAGCGATTGATGCTGTTATAAAAAGGCCCGTTATAAAAACAGCCCGTCAACATGGTTGGCGGGCTGTTTTGTCGGTGGGTGAGTGGTTATTTACTGCGGGCTCCACACCGGCTTGCCACTTTGGGTCAGGTCATAACCGCCAAGGCGGGCCGCCAGCTCGCGCCCTTCGGGGGATTGCAGCCAGCCGATCAGCTGTTGCAGCAAGGTACGAAAGAAGACCCCCTGCGGCATTACCAGATCGAAACACTCCTGCGACAAGGGCATAAAGCCGAGGCCAAACTCGGTGGCGGTGCTCTGGGCGCCGGGCCCGACATCCGCATCGCCACGGCTGATGGCGGCGGCCAGCTCCCGCTCGCTGTTGACCTCGAGGGTGCGCTCCAGCCGGGTCAGCGACTCCCCCTGGGTTTGCAACCACTCCTGCAGGGCGCGCTGGCTGCCAGCACCTTCTTGGCGCATGGCCCAGCGCCAGTCGAGCGCCTCTTTCGCCTCCTTGGGTTGCAACCCCTGCCGCAGTACCAGCCCCTGCACCCGCCTAAATCCATGAACGATCACCCATTGCCGGTGGCCCTGATACTGCTGCACCAGCGCCGGGTGGCGCAGATGGGCCTCTTCGGCCTGCCCCCAGTGGATGGCGCAGAGATCCACATGGCCGCGCGCCAGCATCGCCAGCCCCTGACGGGTGCCGCACGGGGTGTAGCCCACCAGTGCCTGGGTGCCGAGCTGCTGGGCCAAACGGCTGCTGGCGTAGTGGAGCAGCACGTCGTCGGAGCCTGCCAGCAGCAGCCGGTCGTTCATCACCCCCTCGTGGCAGCTGCCGAGCAGCCAGCGATCGAGCAGGGAGCGGGGAAACAGCCACTTGCCGGTCGCCTTGGTGGCGGGGATGCGCGCCTCGTTGGCGAGCTGGTAAACCTTCTTCTCGTTGAGATCGAGGTATTCGGCCACCTGCTTCACGTTCATAAATTCATTCATGGCTTGCGCTTGACCCTTTGGTGGCGTGGTCGAGATACAGAGCGATCTGTTCGGCACTCATAAACTCGTTCATGGCTTAGTCCCGCATCCCGCGCCCGGCCGAACCGGGCGCCAGCACCGGCGGCTTCTCGTCCAGCACGATATGGTCGTGGCCGCTAAAGACCTCGAAATGGCGCCCCTTGGCGCGAGCAATCATGGTGATGCCGAGTTGGCGGGCGAGATCCAGCCCCATCTGGGTGACGCCGGAGCGCGACAGCAGCACCGGAATGTCCATCTGCGCCACCTTGATCACCATCTCCGAGGTGAGCCGCCCGGTGGTGTAGAAGATCTTGTCGTGGCCGCTCTCGCCGCGCATCCAGAGTTCGCCCGCCAGGGTATCCACCGCATTGTGGCGCCCGACATCCTCGACAAAAGAGAGGATTTCGCTGCCGCGACAGATGGCGCAGCCATGCACGGCACCCGCCATCTTGTAGGTTTCGTTATGGGCCGACAGCGCCTTGAGCAGGGCGTAGAGGGTGCTCTGTTTCAGCTCCGGCGCCGCCAATACCACCCCTTCCAGCTTCTTCATCACGCTGCCATACATGGTGCCCTGACCGCAGCCTGAGGTGACCGTCTTCTTCTCCAGCGACTTGTCGAGATCTGCGGCCTGCTGGCTGCTCACCACGGCGGCGGCCTCGCTCTCCCAGTCGACGATCACCGACTCGATGGCCGAAATATCCTCGATAAAGCCCTGATTTTTCAGATAACCCAGTACCAGCGCCTCGGGGCGCGCCCCAAGGGTCATCAGGGTCACTATCTCCTTCCAGTTGAGGTAGACAGTCAGTGGCCGCTCACAGGCGATTTGGCGGGTGTTCATCGTGCCCTGTTCATCCATCACCTCGACGGCCATGGTGAGCTGGGCGGCTGCATTGCTTTTGATAAAGGTCGGTGTCATGGGCCCCTCGCGACCGGTTGCCGGGATCTAAGGGGAGGGATACAGCAAGTTTTGTTCCAGATGCTTCATTCTAAATAACTGATCCTAATAGTGCTACACCTTCGCTGTGCCATAGCCATTCCCGGGGAAAGGAGACACTGTATCCATGAAGTGTTTCACTCGAGCCAGCAGGTTGGCCATCCCTCTGCATTGATGATTGCGCGTGATGGTTTCATGCAACTTGTGCCACAGCCGTTCTATGTGATTAACCCAAGGACTGTAAACTGGCTGGAATACCAGGCAGAACTTGGGGTTCTTCTTCAACCATCGCTCGGTCTGTTTGCTTTTGTGAATGATGTAGTTATCGAGGATCAGCGTGATGGTTTTGGCTCGTCGGTAGTGGTGACGCAGCTTTTCCAGCATGGCGATAAACAGCGATGAGTTTTTCTTTATCCCGCTGACGTAAAGCACTCTTCCGTTGCCTGCATGAAGAACGCCTGCCAGGTAATGCTTGGCATTTTGCCCCGGAGTGACAACACGCTTTTGCTGCGCTCTGAACATCCAGTCGGCCCCTAATTTGGGATTGAGGTCTATATCGACTTCATCCTCATAAAACACCGGATTATCGGCATCACAGTGGGCCAGTGCAGCGTCGATATTCGCCATTTTCTCCTGATAAGCTGGGTCTTTTATGGCGTTGTTTCCTAAATCGATGCAGCTTGAATGGAACTAATTGAAAACCCAGTGCTCTGATCACCACCATCCCCCTCAAGTCTGCATCATGGGTAAAGTGCTTCACCCCATCACCAATTGGCCTCAATACAACAGGTCTTTGATCAACCGTGGCTCTCTCACTTTCTGGGTTGATGCCGAGGCCATGGATAACTGGTTTCACCAAGACCATCACGGAAAACGGGGACGCAGCCAGCTCTACACCGACCAGAGCATCTGTACCGTTCTGATGCTCAAAGGGATTTTCAGCCTCACGCTGCGAGCCACTCAGGGGCTACTCGACTCCCTGTTCGAGCTGATGAATGTGCCGCTGTGTGCCCCGGACTACAGCTGTGTCAGCAAGCGCGCACGCACAGTGAAGGTGGCCTATCGGCAGCCCCCCAAGGGGCGCATTACCGACCTGGTTATCGACTCGACGGGTCTGAAAGTGTTTGGTGAAGGCGAGTGGAAAGTCAGAAAACACGGCGCTGAGAAACGTCGAGTCTGGCGCAAGTTGCATCTGGCGGTAGATCCGGTGACTCACGATATCGTGGCGGCAGAAGTGTCGCTGAAGAATGTGCATGACGCGGAGGTGTTGCCGACCTTGCTCAATCCTCTGCGTCGCAAGCTGGGGCGTGTTTACGCGGATGGCGCCTATGACAGCAAAGCCAGCCATCGGTTGATTGCGCGTAAAGGGGCGACGGCGTGTATCCCGCCTCGCAAGAACGCAGGGCTATGGAAAAAGGGCCATCCGAGAAATGAGGCGGTGCAGGTGATGCGCAAGGAAGGGCTGGCGCACTGGAAGAAGATATCGGGGTATCACCGTCGTTCGCTGGCAGAGACAGCGATGTTCCGGTTCAAACAGTTAATGGCAGGCCAAATCACCCTGCGAAAATACAATGGTCAAGTGGGAGAAGTGATGGCGTATGTGAGCGCGATAAACAAACTGAACACCCTTGGCTTACCTGTCAGAAAGCCCCGAGTGTAGCGGTCACCCGGGGCTGGGGAAGTCATGACTTGCTGGCTGATTTGGGAAACAACGCCATAGGCATCAACTCAGTCCTTTGGGTGTGGCTTGTTTTGTTTGGCGACTAATGAGATCACACAAACTGGTCTGAGTTCCCTTCCTCCGGTGATCTACTATTCGGAGCAGTTATTTAGAAGGCAGCAATGCTGGTACTATTGATATATCTACTAAATGCCTGATTGGTAAATATTAGCGTGAGTCTCTTGGTACGTTTCAAGATGCTCGGCTCATGGGGTTGGCTTGAAGTAGGGCACCGTGATTTTATGAGTGTGTTAGGGCATCGATTGCGGCATAATCTGCCCACTTTTGGTCGTTATTTCTCGCAATGGCGGGCAATTTTTCAATTTATTACATTTCGGAATGTGAAGCTGTATGGCAACTAACCAACCAACCAACCAACCAACCAACCAACCCCTAATCCAGTCTAAGTCATTTCGTCACGATATTAACGGCCTGCGGGCTTGGGCGGTGGCCGCTGTGATGCTTTATCACTTTGGCGTGCCCGGTTTTGCTGGTGGCTTTATCGGGGTTGATGTTTTTTTCGTCATCTCTGGTTTTTTAATGACCGGGATCATTATTGCTGGCCTCGAACGTGGCAATTTTTCGCTGTGGGATTTTTATCTTGCACGGGCAAGGCGGATTATCCCTGCCCTGTTGGTGCTCTGTTCCAGCTTACTGATCTTTGGCTGGGTCTGGCTACCCAGCGTTGATTACAAGATGCTGGGCGTCCATGTGGGTACGGCGGTTGCGTTCGTATCAAACCTAAAATTCTGGCGCGAAGCCGGTTATTTTGATGCCGCCTCTCATGAAAAGTGGTTACTGCACACTTGGTCGCTGTCGGTGGAGTGGCAATTTTATATTCTATTGCCGCTGGGCTGCCTGCTCTTGTGGCACTTTTTTGGCAAGCGCGGGGTAAAGTGGGCGCTTGTTGTGGTCGGGATGTTGTCGTTAGCCCTGTCTATTTATGTTAGTGTGCGCTGGCCGGGGCCTGCGTTTTATCTGTTGCCAACTCGCGCGTGGGAAATGCTAGCGGGTGGCTTGGTGTGGTGGGCCACTCGAACTCAAATTATGCCGCGCCAGTGGGCCGCATTAATTGAAGGGCTTGGTTTTGCGCTGATCGTTTGGGCGATCGCCACATTTGATCCAGCGATGCTGTGGCCTGGCTATTTGGCGCTGGTGCCGGTGGTGGGGGCCATGTTGGTATTGGCAGCCAATCGCCAGCATTCATGGTTTACCGCTAACCTGTTTGCTCGCCACCTCGGGGCCAGCTCTTACTCAATTTATTTGTGGCACTGGCCGTTGGTAGTATTGCTGACTTATGCTGGTGAGCAAGGCAATCCACTATGGATTATCTTGGGGGTGTCGGGCTCGCTGATGTTGGGTGAGGTTTCTTATCTTTTTGTGGAAAACCCCACAAGAAGATCTTTAGCAACTTTTACCAAGTTAAAAGAAAGTCTAGCTGTACTGTCACCGGTGATAATGTTGGTATTTTTATCTTGTGTAATTTTTATTCTAGGTGGTGCTAATTTACCAATCCGCTCTGGCGCAGTGTCAGACAGCTCAAAGTATATCGATAAATATTCGCGTGATGCATACTTAACAAATACGATCAAAAATGAATATAAGCTAGAGTGTGATTATTTTAATGGGGAAACCTACATTGCTAAAAATGAAGGAATACCCGACACTTGTGCTATTAAAAATCAAGAGGATGGAATATTTTTGTGGGGGGATTCTCATGCACAAGCATTGTCATATGGCTTAAGGAAACATTTGCTACCAAATTATGATTTTTATCAAATAGCATCTTCGGGTTGTCAGCCTCATTTAGGTAGTGATAGTGTGACTACTGGGCAATTCAAGTTGGCTTGTGATAGATCAAATAATGCTGCAATCCGAGCAATAGAAAAATTGCAACCTAGCTTAGTTATCATGGCGCAGCAACATGATCATGATAAAAACCATTATGAAGAAATTGTTAAGCGTCTCACAGAGCTAGGGGTCAAGCATGTTGTTATTGTTGGCCCTGTACCACAATGGCAACCATCATTACCTAGAACAATAGGCTTGCGACATTTTGATAAGGCAGAAACCTCATTTGCTGATAGTGCTTTTGATAGAAAGCTACTTGAGATAGATAATTCAATGAAAGTGAATTTCTCACAACGCACTGATGTAAGTTATATATCTATTCTTGACAAATTGTGTCATCGCGGGAAGTGTCTTGCTAAAGTGGATGATAATAACTCGCCGCTTGTCTGGGATTATGGTCATTTATCCCTTACAGGTTCTGACTTTATCGTACAGCACGTTTTTTTAAAAAACGATCTGCTTAGATCTTATTTAAGATGATTTATTAGTTGTGTTAAATGCACTGTGTATCAAGATTGGTGGCCACAGTTTTGGCCACTAATCTTGTATGGTGTGGAACATAAAAATAGATCGTATTTTTTGACTTACTTGTAGTCTGACGCTTCACGAAGCGAATCCCAACGTTTACCGCGAACAGCCTTATCAAGGCAATAATCGGATAATTCGGCCTTATTCGATTATTGCCATTCCCTCGATTATGCTCGGGTGAATAGGTTTGACGCCGCATGTTGGGCTTCGCTGCGCTCTGCACCAACCTACGCCCGCGCCAACCTATGTCCCGCACGACGTCCCAACCCGCATCAAAGCCCCCATTAACCACCAAACCTGCCTTGGCCCCACTCTTGCTAAGTCTTATCCCATTGATGGCCGTGGCTGCCCTGAATCTCCTGCTCTGATCCGCCCCGAACGGGGTGGATTACGGGGGAGGGCGGCCCGGCAGAGACCTTCTGATGGGAGCCGTGACAGTGCAAGACACCACCAATACCTTGCCCCCGCAGCGCTGGCTGCAACTGGAGTTAAAGGCCATCGACAGCCAGGTTGGCCGCTGGCAGAGCCGCCGTTTCGAGATTGCGGCGCTCCACCCTGCCGAGCCCGAGGCTGCAGGTGCCTTGCCCCTTACCCTGTTTCGCGATGAGCGGGGGGATTATCGCTTCAATTTGAGCTCCGGCTCGCCCCGCCTCTTTGTCACCGGAAGCCGCGTGGACAGTGGCTTTGTGGCCGATGGCCTGACCCTGAGCCAGACCGTGGCTGCCGCCTATATGGATGGCGAGCGGCAGGTGCTCTCTTGTCCGCTGCCCGAAGCGCTGCAAGCCTGGGTGGAGGCCTTTATCGGTCGTCACGGCGAGCTGCTGGAGGCCCGTCGCAAGGGCAAGAAGGGCAAGGGGCGGGCGCAGGATCAGCTCGGTGTCGATAGCCAAGATCAAGCCAGCTGCGGCGCAGTCAAAGCCACCGGCCCCGATGGCCGCGAGCGTGGCAGCAATGCTGGAAACAGTGCCGGAAACAAGGCCGGAAACAGCGCCCATGAGTGAGTTCCTCAAGCGCTGGTCGTCTCGCAAGAGTGAGGCGCGCAAGCATCAGGTATTGCAGCCGAGGGAAGAGGCCATTCCCGAGGCTGTTACCGCGTCAACCGAAGGCAGTGGCGAAGGTGAAACTCCAGATACCGCGATGGATAGCTCCGTAGTCAGCACTGACAAGGGGAGTGGTGAACCCCTTGCAGTTGAGGGGGCTGAGAGTGGCGAACCGCCGCTAACAACGGCTCAGCCGGGCAAGTCAAAACTCCCGGACAGGGAGGCGCTGCGGGCCATGTTTCGCAGCCACAAGCCGGATGGGCTCGACGACTACACCCAGGATTTCAGCCAGCCCGAATTGCTGCCTGCGGCCCTGACCGCCGGGCTGCGCAACTGGCTGGTAGATCAGGTAACCGCCCCGGACAGCGAATCGGCCAATCCGGCCAGCGGATCCGCTGAACCGGTTGCAGTTGCCAGCGAACCTGCCGCCGACGAGCCGCACGAGTTGGCTGATAACCATTCTCAAACCCACATCGATGGTCGGGACATTTTGGCTTCCTCTAATGGACAAAATGTCCCAACCAAAGGTGGGGGAATGGAACCCTCAGGATCCTGACTCCCTGTCAGTCACTTTTTTTCCGGGGGAGTTGGCTCGCCTCTTGCTCTCTCGGCTTACCAACAAGCGCCCATCCCATGAGGTGGCGCGCACAGGAGCGTATGTGAGCACTGAACAAACATTGCCAAATCTGACCCCAAATCTGACCTCAAATCTGGCCCACGGGGCGGGGGCGGCCGAGCATAACGCGCGCGCGCGCGCCTGTGCCCTGCAGCATACGGTCAAGACCGACAACCTGATCCCGGCCACTGTCTCTTACCAGAGTCAGGGGCGCTTGCTGCTGGTCGGCCCGGAAGATCGCATTCGCCGCGCCGCCAGCCTGCTGCC
Source organism: Aeromonas sp. CU5 (assembly GCF_002586745.1). Taxonomy (NCBI): domain Bacteria; kingdom Pseudomonadati; phylum Pseudomonadota; class Gammaproteobacteria; order Aeromonadales; family Aeromonadaceae; genus Aeromonas; species Aeromonas sp. CU5. The sequence goes on along the minus strand of NZ_CP023817.1, from coordinate 2,497,614 downwards.
TGCCGGGGTGAAGCCCACCCTGCTGGTGACTGAATCGGTTCACGATGCTGAGGCGGCAGATCTTGAAGCCATTTTTGATGCCACCGCATCCCTCGCGGCCCTGACCCTGCGCGAGCCGAGCCTGACAGGGTATCTCGGCCAGTTCCAGCTCACCGGCCTCAATGGGCAGGGTGAGCGGGTTAACCTGGCTGCGCTCTGTTTTACTCAGCAGGCCGCTGCAAATGGCGAACCGCGCTTCGATCTGGTGGCCGATCTGGGCCGCGCCCCGCTCTTTGCGCTGGAGCGCCCGCCGGTGGGCTATCTGCATCTGGCTGATGACACAGACTTGGCTGAACGGCTCGCCGAGATCTGCGCACTGACCGGTATCTTCGACAAGCCACGCTATTTTCGCCTCGACCCCGAGGCCTGCGCCTTTACCGCTCGCGGCGTGCCCGGTTGCAGCCGCTGCCTCGATGTCTGCCCGACCGATGCCCTCAAGCCCATCAATGGTCGCATCCAGATCGATCCCCATCTCTGTCAGGGCTTCGGTAGCTGCGCCTCTGCTTGTCCGACCGGGGCGATTGCCTATCACCAGCCCGATGCCAACACCAGCGGCGACTACCTGCTGCGCTTGCTCAAGCACTACCGGGAGGCGGGCGGCGAAGCGCCCCAGTTGCTGATCGCCGGTGAAAACGAGCGCGAATGGGTGGAAGCCGAACTCACCCGCCTGCCCGCCAACTGGCTGCCGATCTGGGTGGAGGAGAGCGCCAGTTTAGGCATCGAGAGCTGGTTCGCCGCCCTCGCCTATGGCGCCAGCGCGGTGCGCATTGCACTGGGCGATGATGCCCCCGCAAGCGTCCGTGCGCTGGTTGAACGGGAGCTGGCCAGCGCCGCCGTGCTCTTGGCGGGCGCTGGGCTTGCTGCCGATCGTATTGCCCTGTTTAACGGCGATGCCGAAATGGATGAGTCTCTTTACGTGCAGCCAGCCATTGCCCTGCTGGAGAAGCCGCTCAAAGGGGACAAACGGGAAAACCTGTTTGCCGCCTTCGATGTCCTCTGGCAGGCCAACGAAGGGAGCTGCGAGCCGCTGGCGGTACCTCATGGCGCCCCATACGGCAGTGTGGAGCTGAAAGAAGCTGACTGCACCCTCTGCATGGGCTGCGTGGCGGTCTGCCCGAGCCGCGCCCTGCATGCGGTGGGTCATGCGCCGGGCCTCAATTTTATCGAGCAGGATTGCATCCAGTGCGGCATGTGTGAAAAGGCGTGCCCCGAGCAGGCCATTGTGCTGGTGCCCCGCCTGCAACCTGTGCCCGAGGCGCGCCGCGCCGTCCAGAGCCTCAAGGCCGAAGAGGCTGCCTGCTGCATTCGCTGCTCCAAGCCGTTCGCGCCAGCCTCGATGATCCGCCGCATCCAGCAAAAACTGGCCGGTCACTCCCACTTCCAGAATGAGGCCGCCCAGCGGCTGCTGATGTGCGAGGACTGTCGGGTCAAGGATGTGTTTGCGGCGCTGGCGGCGGATCCCGTCTCCCAGCTCAAGGTGTGAGGGCCAGTGATGAGTGAACAACATAACGAAAAGGCTGGCGAACTGACCATGACCGAACTGGAACAGAGCAGCGCCGATCTCTACGCCCTGCTGGCAAGCCTCTGGCGCGCCGCCCCCCGTGGCGAACAGCTCGCCTGGCTGCAAGGGTTGCAGGCTATGCCGGGCCCCTTTGCCAGAGGGCTGGGACTGGTGCAGCTGGCGGCTAGCAGCCACCACGAAAACGAGCTTGGCGAGGAGTATCAGGATCTCTTTATCGGGCTGGGGCGCGGGGAGATCGTGCCGTTTGCCTCCTGGTATCTCACCGGCTCATTGATGGAGCTGCCGCTGGCGGTACTGCGCGCCGACCTGCAGTCCCTCGGCTTCGAGCGCCAGAGCGGAGTGTGCGAGCCGGAAGATCATCTGGCCGCCTTGTGCGAGGTGATGGCGGTACTGATTGGCGAGCAACACCCGGAGCGCAACCGCTTCTATGAACGCCACCTTGCCCCTTGGGTTCTCGCCTGCTGCCGCGATCAGCAACAGGCGAAAGGGGGCAGCTTCTACCGGGCGGTCGGGGCCCTTGCCGAAGATTTCTTCAAGCTGGAAAACGAATTGCGCCTGCCGTTTGGCGCCTGCGTGGTGAAGGGCTGAACGCCCCTATCTGTGCATAACAAGAGCTGCGCATAACAAAACGAGCAGATGAGATATCCCATTGGACGCGAAGCTGGCGCGCAGGCGCCGGCAAGAACAAAAACAGAGGTCACAAGAATGAGCGATGAAAAGCTGAAAGACCCGTCCCGCCGCAATCTGATCAAGGGAGTTGGCGTGGTCGCCACCATAGGCGTATTGGCCGGTGCCACCGGTCGGGTGGTTGGCAAAGAGGTGCTGACCCACGACACCGAGCCTGACAAGGGCTATCGGGAGACCCCCCATGTTCACGACTTTTATCGCACCCTGCGCGGCACCGACTGAGCCGGATCAGTGAAGGAGAATTCATGAAACTGACAAAACGTGCCGAGCAGCCCCAAGTGGGCGAGCAGGGCAGCTTACAAAGTAATGAGGCCGCTCGCGGCCAGGGGTTGACCCGTCGCGCCTTTATGGTCAACTCTGGTCTGGTGGCCGGTGGCGCCGTGGCCGCCGGTTGGCTGACTCCCGCCATGATGCAGCGGGCCGAGGCCAAAACCGTGGCTGCAGAGGTGCCGGTCGAGGTGAAGCGCACCATCTGCTCCCACTGCTCGGTGGGCTGCGGCGTTTATGCCGAGGTGCAAAACGGCGTCTGGACCGGTCAGGAGCCGGCGTTTGATCACCCCTTCAACCTCGGTGGTCACTGTGCCAAAGGGGCGGCCCTGCGCGAGCACGGCCACGGCGAGCGTCGCCTCAAGTACCCGATGAAACTGGTGGGCGGCAAGTGGCAGCGCATCAGCTGGGATCAGGCCATCGAAGAGGTGGGTAACGAGGTGCTGCGCCTTCGCAAGGAGTCCGGTCCCGACAGCGTCTACTGGCTCGGCTCCGCCAAGCACTCCAACGAGCAGGCCTACCTGTTTCGCAAGATGGCGTCCCTGTGGGGCACTAACAACGTGGATCATCAGGCGCGGATCTGCCACTCCACCACGGTCGCTGGCGTAGCCAACACCTGGGGCTACGGCGCCATGACCAACAGCCTGAACGATATGCACAACAGCAAGTCGATCATGTTCATCGGCTCCAACCCGGCGGAGGCCCACCCGGTCGCCATGCAGCACATCCTGCTGGCGAAAGAGCGCAACGGCTGCAAGATTTTGGTGGTCGACCCGCGTCGCACCCGTACCGCCGCCAAGGCGGACATGTACCTCTCCCTGCGCCCGGGCACCGACGTCGCCTTTATCTGGGGCATGCTCTGGCACATCTTCAAGAACGGCTGGGAAGACAAGGAGTTTATCCGCACCCGCGTCTACGGCATGGACGAGGTGCAAAAAGAGGTGGCACGCTGGACCCCGGCGGAAGTGGAGCGGGTGACCGGTCTTAACGAACAGCAAGTGCACGATGCCGCCAAGCTGCTGGCCGACAACCGCCCCGGCTGCGTGGTCTGGTGCATGGGCGGTACCCAGCACACCACCGGCAACAACAACACCCGCGCTTATTGCATCCTCGAACTGGCCCTCGGCAACGTGGGCAAGAGCGGAGCGGGCACCAACATCTTCCGCGGTCACGACAACGTGCAGGGCGCCACCGACTTTGGCGTCACCTCCGACTCCCTGCCCGGCTACTACGGGCTGGAAGAGGGCTCCTGGAAGCACTGGGCCCGGGTGTGGGACGTGGATTACGAGTGGATCAAGGCCCGTTTCGACAACAAGGCCTACAACGGCAAGCTGCCGATGAACAACAACGGCATCCCGGTCTCCCGCTGGGTGGATGGTGTGTTGGAGAACGCCGATCTGATCGAGCAGGGCTCCAACATCCGCGCCATGTTCTACTGGGGCCATGCGGTCAACTCCCAGACTCGCGGCCCCGAGATGAAGAAGGCGATGCAAAAGCTCGACATGATGGTGATTGTCGACCCGTATCCTACCGTTGCTTCGGTGATGAACGATCGCACCGACGGCGTCTACCTGCTGCCAGCCACCACCCAGTTCGAGACCTATGGTTCCGTCACCGCCACCAACCGCTCCATGCAGTGGCGCGACAAGGTGATCGAGCCGCTGTTCGAATCCAAGGTTGACCACGAGATCATGTATCTCATGAGCAAGAAGCTTGGTTTTGCCGATCAACTGTTCAAGCACATCAAGGTAGAGAGCAACCAGCCACTGCTGGAAGACATCACCCGCGAATACAACCGTGGCATGTGGAGCGTGGGCTACACCGGTCAGAGCCCGGAGCGGCTCAAGGCGCACCAGCAGAACTGGCACACCTTCCACAAGACCAACCTCAAGGCCGAGGGGGGCCCGGTTAGCGGCGAGATCTATGGTCTGCCGTGGCCCTGCTGGGGCACCCCGGAGATGAAGCACCCCGGCAGCCACATCCTCTACGACACCAGCATTCCGGTCTCGCAAGGGGGCGGCGGTTTCCGCGCCCGCTTCGGCATCGAGTATCAGGGGGTCTCGCTGCTCGCCGAAGACTCCTGGCCGAAGGGAAGTGAAGTAGAAGACGGCTATCCCGAGATCACTGCCGATCTGATGAAGCAGCTCGGCTGGTGGGATGAGCTGACCGAGGCCGAGAAGAAGGAGGCCGAGGGCAAGAACTGGAAGACCGACCTCTCCGGCGGCATCCAGCGGGTGGCCATCAAGCACGGCTTCGTCCCCTACGGCAACGCCAAGGCGCGCTGCGTGGTGTGGACCTTCCCGGATCAGGTGCCCAAGCACCGCGAGCCGCTCTACACCCCGCGCCGGGATCTGCTGGCCGACTACGCCACCTGGCCTGATTCGAAGAGCCTGTGGCGCCTGCCGACCCAGTACGCCTCGGTGCAGGAGAAGGACGTCAGCAAGGAGTTCCCGATCATCCTCACCTCCGGCCGTCTGGTGGAGTACGAGGGGGGCGGCGACGAGACCCGCTCCAACCCTTGGCTGGCTGAATTGCAGCAGGAGATGTTCGTCGAGATCAACCCGGCGGATGCCAACGACGTCGGCGTGCGCGACGGTCAGGATGTGTGGGTCGAGGGGCCGGAAGGGGGCCGGGTTAAGGTGAAGGCGCTGGTGACCCCAAGGGTTAAGCCGGGGCTCGCCTTCATGCCGTTCCACTTCGGCGGCCACTTCGAGGGCAAGGATCTGCGATCCAAATATCCGGAAGGGTCTGACCCCTATGTGCTGGGTGAGTCGGTCAACATAGTTACTACCTATGGTTATGACCCTGTCACCCAGATGCAGGAGACCAAGGTCACCCTGTGCCGTTTTCGCAAAGTAGGAGCCTGATCCCATGGCCAGAATGAAATTCATGTGTGACACCAAGCGCTGCATCGAGTGCAATGGCTGTGTGACGGCGTGCAAGAACGAGAACGACGATGCCCTCGAGTGGGGCATCCAGCGCCGCCGGGTGGTGACCCTCAACGACGGCCTGCCGGGGGAGACCTCCATCTCGGTCGCCTGCATGCACTGCACCGACGCCCCCTGCATGGCGGTCTGCCCGGCCGACTGCTTCTATCACACCGACGACGGCATAGTGCTGCACAACAAGGATCTCTGCATCGGTTGCGGCTACTGCCTGTTTGCCTGCCCCTTCGGGGCGCCCCAGTTCCCGAAAACCGCCGCCTTTGGCGATCGCGGCAAGATGGACAAGTGCACCTTCTGCGCCGGTGGCCCGGAAGAGGATCACAGCGAGGCGGAGCGCCAGAAGTACGGTGCCAACCGCATCGCCGAAGGCAAGCTGCCGATGTGTGCCGAGCTTTGCTCTACCAAGGCACTGCTGGCAGGGGATGCGCAGGTGATCTCCGACATCTTCCGTGAGCGGGTCGCCTATCGCGGCGCCCCTCATGCAGCTTGGGGAGCTGACGAACAGGCGATCTATCGCGACGCCAGCAAACCTCACGATGGCAGAGGCAAGGGGCTCAAGCTTGGCAAGCAGGAGGATGGCCAATGAGACACTGGCTGACAGCGCTGCTGACGGCCTTGCTGCTGTTCAGCGCGCCCGGCTTCGCTGATGCGCAGAAAGAGGCGGTCGGCTTTGCCGGCGCCGATTACTGGCGGGCGGTGAAGGATGGGCAGGAGGGTTACACCACCTCCCGCTCGCCGGAGCACGGGGTGCTGATCTCGGTGCCGGGCCAGCTCTGGTTCGAGGTGAAGACCAAGTGGGTGTCACCGCTCGGTGCCATCGCCATCTTCGGCTCCCTGGCCATGTGCGGCCTGATGTACTGGGCGGTGGGGCAGACCAAGCTCTCCAAACCCCGCACCGGGCGCAAGCTCAAGCGCTGGAGCAGGCTGGATCGGGCGCTGCACTGGACCACTGCGGCCATGTTTCTGACCCTTTCCGGGTCGGGGCTGGCCATCATCTACGGCAAGCACTTCATCAAGCCGGTGGTGAGCATGGGGGTGTGGGAGAACTGGATCTGGTTCGCCAAGGAGTTCCACAACTATGTGGGGCCGCTCTTCTTCCTCTGTTTGCTGGGCGTGCTCATCAAGTGGTTTCGTCACAACATAGTCAACATGGTGGACGTGCGCTGGTTCATGAAGGCGGGCGGCATGCTGGGCCCCCACAAGGGCAGCCACCCCTCGGCGGGCTTCTCCAACGGCGGCGAGAAGGCCATTTTCTGGCTGCTGATCTGGTTTGGCGGCATAGTGGTGGCGACCGGGCTGTTTCTGGACTTCCCCATCTTCGGCCAGCTGCGCCGTCAGATGGAGTGGGCCAGCTTTATCCATATCGTCGGGGCGCTGATCCTCATCTGCGGCTTTATCTTCCATATCTATATGGGCCTGTTCCAGCTGGAAGGGGCGCTGGAGGGGATGGTGACCGGCGAGGTGGACGAGACCTGGGCCAAGGAGCACCACGACCTCTGGTATGAAGAGGTGAAACACACCCTTGATGAGCCCAAGACGGGTAAATCAAGCTGACCGTCGATGGCACGGAACACATAAAGGTAAGGGGCGCTGAGGCGCCCCTTGTTGTTGTTCCATTCCCCCTGTTGTTCATCTGCTCTGCTTGGTGTGTCAGCCCGCCGGTTTGAGCGGGAGGTGGATCTCGTAGCAGAGCCCTTCACCCGCTGGGCTGGTGACATTGATCGAGCCGCGCAGGTTGTTCTCCACCAGATTGTGGATCCGACAGGCGCTCAACCCGCAGTGATTGGCGTTGCCGCGCAGGGTAGTGAAGAAGGGTTCAAACAGCCGGGGCAACTTGTCGGCGGGCATGCCGGGGCCGGAATCTTTGTAGGTGAGCAGCAGTGAGCCATCCTGCTGCCCGATATGGATGGTGAAACTGTGCTCTCCGGCGCCCTGAAAGGCGTGATCCAGACTGTTTTTGATCAGCTCCTGGATCAGATCCAGAAACAGGGATTCGGGCGCAGTTATGGTGACCTGGTTGCCGTCCAGATGGTAACTGACCTTGGCGATCTGCAGCTCGGGCAAGAAGGCCAGCAGCAGCTTCTGTACACTCTCCTGCACCGAAAAGGTATTGGCATCCAGCTCGGTCTGATCCCGGGTCAGCTCCTTGAAACGTGTGACCAGCACTGCAACCCGGCGCAGGCTGGATTCAACCAGCTCGGTGCCCTCTTTGATATCGGTGAGTTGCTGATGGAGCAGGCGTTGACCCAGCACGCCGCTTTTCACCGCGTTGGCCAGCAGGTCGCCCGCGCCCTGAATAAGGCTGGAAGCGGTAATGCCGACCCCCAGCGGGGTATTGATCTCATGGGCAATGCCAGCGGTGAGCTGGAACAGGCTTTGGTAGAGTTGCACTCTGGCCTGCTGGCGCCCCAGCTCCTTGAGGCGCAGCTGGTTTTGCACCCGGGCCAGCACTTCGAGCTGATGAAAGGGCTTGGAGACATAGTCACAGCCACCGGCCTGAAAGGCTTGCTCAAGGGCGCTGACTTCACTGTTGGCACTGATAAAGATGATGGGCAGTGCCCATTGCCCCTGTTGTTGCTGGATCCGCCGACATGCTTCGTAGCCATCCATCACCGGCATATTGATGTCCATCAGGATCAGATCGGGCGTGGCCTGTGCTGCGGCATCAACGGCCTGCTGGCCATCTGTCGCTTCGCGCACCTTATAGCCTGCCTCTTCGAGCAGGCTGCGCAGGATGTAGCGATTGGAGGCCATGTCATCGACGATCAGTATGTTGCTCATGGTGTTGCTGTTTGGCATACCGCAGTGCAGTTCCGTTGCTATGGGCCCAATCTTCAGCATAGTGGTTCATCCCCTTTATCGGTTTACAAACAAGGGAAAAGTGATTCAAACGGGTTTTTGTGCGCCAGCGGTGTATGGAAAATGTGCAATAGTAAGCAGGCGACAGTAGACGGGCATGGTTTCAATGGAGAGGAGTGTGAAGATGAACAAAGTGTTATTGGCTGCGGTATGGTCGGTCGGGTTGCTGGGCGGGATATCGGCCTGGTCTGTGCAGGCGGCTGACGAGATCAAGACCCAGCAGGTGCAGTTCAAGAAGGGGGAATCGGGGGCAACCATCAACGGCACCATTCAGGGCCGCCAGACCCTAGATTACAAGCTGACGGCCAATAAGGGCCAGAGCATGGTGGTGATCCTGACCGGCAAGCCCTATTTCAATATTCTGCCGCCAGGCAGCAAGGGGGAGGCGATCTTTATCGGCTCCACCGAAGGGAACAACTTTGAGACAACCCTGCCCGCCAAGGGCACCTACACCATTCGTGTCTACCAGATGGGGGCGGCCGAAAGCAGCAAGGCCAAGACGCCGTTCAAGCTGGAGGTGGGCATCAGCGGTTAATGCCTGCTGCTGACAAGCATCACGGCGGTGGCTGTTACAAGGGGCCACCGCTGTTGTTTTTCCCTCGCGTTTACCTCAAGACGTTCATCAAGACGATCAATAGTCGCCCCGGGCCAGTCGTTCGAAGTAAGTCTGATAGCGCCCGCTGGCGATGGCCTGCTGCAATTGCTGATTGAACTGATCCCGCAATTTGGCCGAATCCGGCATCTTGCGCGGGAACATCACGAAGCTGTCGTTACGCAGGAAAGGGGTCTGGCTGTGGGTGATGAGCGCTGCGCTGGCGGGATCAAACTGGCTCTGCAGCTCGGCCAGACCGACCCGCAGCTCTTGCGGATAGAGGTCGATCCGCCCCCGCAGCAGCTTGCCAAAATTCTGTTTCACGTCGGTGACCTTCTGCTGGGTCACCTTGCCGTCAGCCACCATCTGGTCCAGTTCTGGCCCGTAGCTGTAGGCGATATCGCCCCCCAACCGCATGCCGACGATTTGCTCAAGGCGCTCGGCCTGCAGCTGCCGTGCTTTGAGGGAGAAAAAAACAAACTGCTCCTGCAGCACCGCTTCGCTGAACAGAAAATCCTGCTCCCGCTCCGGTTTGTGCATCCAGACGGCGGTGGCATCGTAGAGCTGGCTGTTGGCCGCCAGCGAATAGACCCGGCCCCAGGGGGCGAAGTGGAACTTCACCTCATAGCCCGCCGTCTTGAACAGATCGCTGATGAGATGGGCCACCGGGCCCTGTTTTTTTGACTGTTCCGAAACAAAAGGAGGCCACTCGCCAACGATGATGTTGAGCACCCGGCCCGGTGCGGCCAGTGCCGATTGGCAGGTCAGAAACAGCCAAAGAGCAAGCAGCGGGATCAGGCGCATGGAGAGAAGAGGGGGGCGCAGGCTGGCAGAGTCGAGGGCATCAGGGTCACTCCCGGCTGTGATGCTGTGAAGGGTGGCTGGGTTGCCAGCAATGCTAACATGAGTCTCATTCCTTGCCGTGGATATTTGTCTCGCCGGGGTCGCCGGGGGCCTATTTTGGCCGCAGGGTATGCCCAAGCTCACAAAACCGATCGAATAAACGTCATATGATTGATTTCATTATGAGTCTTACTCTCCTGCCGAATGGCAACTTCACGTAAATCAAAGAGAATGACTATGGCTACCGGACAATATCTGCTGTGGAAAGATGCACAGGGACAGGATTTTCGCCCCGTTGCACTGACAGGTACCAACCTGCTGAATGATCGCAATCTCAACAAGGGCACTGCCTTCACCGAACAGGAACGTGCCGATTTCGAGCTCGATGGCTTGTTGCCGCCTCAGGTACAAACGTTTGAAGCCCAGCTCGAACGGGTTTATGAAGGGTTCAAGAGCGCGAGCAGCGACATCGAGAAGTACCAGAACCTGCGCGCCCTGCAGGATCGCAACGAAACTCTCTTCTATGCCTTGCTCTCCCGCCATGTGGAGGAGATGACTCCCTATATTTACACCCCGACCGTCGGCAAGGCGTGTCAGGAGTTCAGCCACCGTTTCCAAAAGCCGCGCGGCCTCTATATCACCGCGAAAAACGTCGAAGACATGGACTCGCTGGCCCGTCATATCGATGCCAAATCGATCCGCATCATAGTCGTGACCGACAGCCAGGGGATCTTGGGGATCGGCGATCAGGGGGTGGGCGGCATGGGGATCCCCATCGGCAAGCTCTCTCTCTATACCCTGGGGGCCGGTATTCACCCCGCCTGCTGCTTGCCCATCGCGCTGGATGTGGGCACCGACAACCAAAAACTGCTCGATGATCCCATGTATCTGGGTCAGCCCCACAAGCGCATTCGCGGCAAGGAGTACGACGACTTCATCGACAAGTTTGTCGCCGGGGTCAAGCGCCACTTCCCCAACGCCGTGCTGCAGTGGGAAGACTTCAGCAAATCCAACGCCTTCAATAATCTGGCCCGCTACCAGCAGGCGCTGCCGTCATTCAACGATGACATTCAGGGCACTGGTGCCGTGGTGCTGGCCGGTATCATAGGTGCGGTCAAGGTCAAGGGGGAAACCCTCGGCCAGCAGAACTATCTGGTCTATGGCGCCGGTGCTGGCGGGGTCGGGGTGGCGGATCAGATCTGCGCGGGAATGATCCGCGAGGGGATGGATCCGCAGGCGGCCCGCGATCGCATCTACATCTTGGATACCCAGGGGCTGGTGTGTGACAACCGGGACGGGCTCGACGAGTACAAACGTCGTTACGCCAAGCCGGGACTGCTGCTCGCGGGCTGGGATACCGAGGTGCCCGGCAAGGCCAATCTGGCCGATGTGCTGCGCCATGTGCCCATTACCGTGCTGCTGGGTACCAGCGGCTCGGGCGGCGCCTTCCAGGAAGAGCACGTCAAACTGATGCAGAAGCATTGCGAGCGCCCCATGGTGTTCCCGCTCTCCAACCCGACCGCCAACTGTGAAGCGCTACCGGAGGATATCTACCGCTGGAGTCAGGGCAAGGCCATCGTTGCCACTGGCAGTCCGTTCAAGGATGTGAGCTATGAGGGACAGGATTTCCGGGTCGGGCAGGGCAACAACGTCTTTATCTTCCCCGGTGTGGGTTTGGCGGCCATCGTCAGCCAGCTTCGCGAGTTAAGCCCCGATATCTTCACTACTGCCGCCTTTGCGCTGGCCGAATGCGTGAGCGAGGTGGACCTGGCGAAAGGCGCCGTTTATCCGCGTATTCGCGAGCTGCGCAGCATCTCGGTGCATGTGGCGACTGCGGTGCTCAAAGATATAGTGCGCCGGGATCCCTCCCATCCGCTGATCGGTCAGGATTTGCAGCAGCATATCCTCCACCACATGTGGGAGCCGGTTTACCTGCCCTATCGCCGGGTATAACCGCGGATCCCCTGCCAAAATAATGGGTTGGCACAAATGACAAGGGGGTAGCACAGCTACCCCCTTTCGTTTATCCCCGTCACGCGCTAAGTGCGCAAGGGCCGCCAGCGACCGTCCTGATTGCGACAGGCGGTATCCTGCCACTGCTGGCTGGCCTTGCCGATATAGAGTTGCTCGCGATAGTCGCGACACCACTCCCCGCTGGCATGGCGGAAGGTTCGCAGCGGCGTGACGCTGCCCGAGTGACGGTTGGCCGGATTGAACCAGGTGAGGCTCTGCCCTTTGGTGCGGGTTTCCAGCGCCTGGGCGAGGGCCTGATTGGCCAGTTGAACATCGGCCTTATCCATCTGATGGTAAAGCGGCGGAGTGTCGACCGTGGCGCAGCCAGCGAGGCCGAGCAGGAGGAGTGGTAGCAGATAGCGCATCATGGTTGCCCCTGTTGGCGAAAACCGTTGTTGAGCAGAGCACGCTCCTGCTCATCGGTAAGCACTTGCTGGCGATCATCGACCGTGCCATCGCCTCTGAGTTTGTTGCCGTTGGCATCGACGGCATCCACGCCGTTGTCATCGACCGTGCCATCGCCCCTGAGCTTGTTGCCATTGGCATCGACGGCATCCACGCCGTTATCATCGACCGTGCCATCGCCCCTGAGCTTGTTGCCGTTGGCATCGACGGCATCCACACCGTTGTCATCAATGGTGCCATCACCTCTGAGCTTGTTGCCATTGGCATCGACGGCATCCATACCGCTGTCATCAACGCCATTGCCAAACCCGCGGCCGCCATGACGCTCGCCACCGGCGTGTTGCTCACCACCACCATGCCGCTCACCGCCAGCATGCTCGCCCTGGCCGCCACTGTCATCGCTGCCTCCGCCTCCGCCGCTGTCGCTGCCACCGCCGCTGTCGCTGCCACCGCCGCTATCGCTGCCACCGCCGCTATCGCTGCCACCGCCGCTATCGCTGCCACCGCCGCTGTCGCTGCCTCCGCCGCTGTCGCTGCCTCCGCCGCTGTCGCTGCCTCCGCCGCTGTCGCTGCCTCCGCCGCTGTCGCTGCCTCCGCCGCTGTCGCTGCCTCCGCCGCTGTCGCTACCTCCGCCGCTGTCGCTACCCCCGTCACCATCTTTGTTGTGAACGATCAGCTCATTGGCGATATAGCTGTGGCTGCCATCGAGCAGCAGATTGAAGAGCGCAGTGGTTGGGGGAGCCTCGATCCAGCAGAGCGACTCAACCAGCAGTAGCTCAGGTTGGGGTTGCAGGGCCAGATTGCCCGTCACCATGCCAGGTGCCGGGCGACACACTATCTGCATGCCGGTAAATAGCGGTAGCACCGTCAGCTGCGGGTTTTCGGTTCGGGTCATGGCGGGTGAGATGGCCGCCCAGCCCCGAGTGGTCAGCAGAGGATGCTCTGCGGTAAAGAATGGGGCCAGATGGTTGATCCCGTAGAGTCTGCGTTTGCCCAGTATTACATGTTCGACAGCAAGGATCCGGTTGTTGCCGCCGTGCTGATCCAGCACCTGTTCACCGGCCCGGAGCGTCTCTATGGGGCGGATGGAACCATCGGCCATCGTGATGCGGGTGCCGGCGATAAAGCAGGACTTGGCATAAGCCTGATTCATTTGCCACTCATTGTGGGTGAAATCATAACTGAACGGGTTCGCAAACAGGGCTAGTGCGATAGCCGAGCCGATCAGCAATCTGCGCTGGTTGGCTTTGAATGGGGGCTGTGACATGGGGACTCCTTGTCCATCTTGGTTCACGGGATCCATTATAGATCGCCCTCTGATGGCGGCATTTCTGACCACAAACACAATAAACATGATGGAAAAACGATTGGCGTTCGCCACAATAATGCGTAAAATCGCATACTCGATGCTTGTAGCAACGAATCCCGCCTAAAAAGCCAGTTTCATGCCCTCCCCAAGCAGTAAAAGGTAACAGGTGATGCTTTTATGCTCACCTCGTGCCTTGAAAAAGTCTTGTGATAACTGAAAAGTGTCAAATATCCCTGTCAGTTATCAAAAAATTAAGGACATCCATGTTTTCCTTAGTCAAGCAAAGTGTCGCCGGGCTGCAAATCCTGTTTGTTGCGTTCGGCGCCATGGTTCTGGTGCCCCTGCTCACCGGATTGAACCCCTCCATGGCCCTGCTTGGCGCTGGTGTGGGAACCTTGTTGTTCCAGCTCTGCACTCGTCGCCAAGTCCCGATTTTCCTCGGTTCCAGCTTTGCCTTCATCGCCCCCATCATCTACGCCACCCAGACTTGGGGATTGCCATCCACCATGTTTGGCCTGTTTGCCGCCGGTTTCATGTATTTCATTCTGGCTGTGCTGATCCGGGTAAAAGGGATGGGTTTTGTCCATAAGTTGTTGCCGCCGGTCGTCATCGGCCCGGTGATCATGGTAATTGGCCTCTCCGTGGCGCAGGTTGCCTGCAACATGGCGATGGGGCGTGCGGGTGCCGAGCAAGTTATTCCGGCCGGTGCAGCGCTGACTCTGGCGGGGATTTCACTGGCGGTGACCCTGATTGCTGCCGTGTTCTGCAAAGGTTGGATCAAGCTCATCCCGATCCTCAGTGGTGTGGTAGTCGGCTATATCTCGGCAATATTTATGGGGCTGGTGAGCTTTGAGGGGATGGTCAATACCCCCTGGTTAGCGCTGCCTCACTTTGAAACCCCGGAGATCAACTGGGCTGCCGCCCTGTTTATGCTGCCGGTAGCCATCGCCCCGTGTATCGAGCATATCGGTGGCGTGCTGGCCATCGGTGGGGTGACGGGTCAGGATTACACCAAGAATCCGGGTCTGCACCGCACGCTGGCCGGTGACGGTATCGGTGTCTGCTTTGCCGGTTTCATCGGTGGCCCACCTGTGACCACCTATGCCGAAGTGACCGGTGCTGTGATGATTACTCGCAACTTCAACCCGGTGACCATGACCTGGGCGGCCGTATTCGCCATCATTCTGGCGTTCTTCGGCAAGTTCAATGCACTGCTCACCTCCATCCCGATGCCAGTGATGGGCGGTATCATGCTGCTGCTGTTCGGATCCATTGCTGCTATCGGCCTCAAGACGTTGGTGGAGTCCAAAGTTGATATGGGGCTGTCGCGTAACATCGCTATCGTGGGTGTGACGCTGACGGTTGGTGTGGGTGCGCTGGAGATGAAGATCGGTGACTTCGCATTGGCCGGTGTCGGTCTGGCATCAGTGGCGGCCATCCTGCTCAATCTGATCCTGCCTGCTCACTCTGAAGAGGAAGTGATGGAAGCAGCCAAGGATTAAGCCCCGGCATTACACACGCTGTTGATCTGCAGGAGGCCACCTTGGGGTGGCCTCCTTTTTGACTGAATCCTGCAGCGAAATTCCATTGCCACAACGCAGTCCGGTGATGGATTAGGGGTTTAGCCTTGTCATTTGACGTATCTGTTTTCGTGACCTTAGCTAAAGGGCAGGTATGGCTCTGATGTTGTTTTGAGCAGGATGATAAAATGGATGTTGGCGTTTTCGATCATTTTTCTTCCAAGCCGTCGCCATGTATCGATGCGCCTCTCTTTTGCCACGGCGCTGTTGCACGTCATCGGTATTATCCGTCCCCATCCAGCATTTTTTCATCTTGCTTTGGCTTGTTCCCCCTCTCTTTGACCATGAGCCTGTCTTGCCGGTTGCGCTCAATCGCGTGCTGGCGAAATCGGAATTTGTTTGCTGCTGCACATCGGGTGGGCGGCGAGCCGTGAAAGCCGGCATGACCCGTATCGGGTCAGGAGTGCACCGCCCGCCAAAAGGGGTGGGTGTTCAGGGATGAATGGCAAGCAAGGCGAGGTTGCAATGAACTATCAACAGCTGTGGAAAAGCGCAATTTTTTCAGTCTCTACCGTAATGACGATGAGTGCGGCTCAGGCCGTGCCATTGAATGTGATGACGGAGGATTATCCTCCATTCAACATGCAAGGGGAGGGGGGCAAGATTGTCGGGCTATCTACCGAAGTGGTTGAAGAGCTGTTCAAGCGCGCTGAGGTTGAATACAAACTGACGCTGATGCCCTGGAAGCGGGCTTATGAAGATACCCTCAGCACCCCCAACACGGCGCTCTATTCAACAACGCGCACGCCAGAGCGGGAAGCGCTGTTCAAGTGGGTCGGGCCGCTGGTTAATAACAACTGGGTCTTTTTCTCCAGCGCGACGGCCAATATTACGGTGACATCACTCGAAGATGCCAAGCAGTATTCGGTGGGGGGCTATAACGGTGATGCAGCTGCCGAGTATCTCAAGGCGCAGGGTTTCACCAAGTTGCAGCTGGCCGCCAATGACACCGCCAACGTGAAAAAACTGGAAGCGGGTCGCATCGACTTGTGGGCAACCGGTCAATATCTGGCCCCCTATCTGGCCACCAAGGAGAAGGTTGCCAACCCCAAGTCAGTGTTTGTGTTCAAGGAAACCCAGATGAGTTTGGCGTTTAACAAGGAGACGCCGGATGAGCTCATCACCAAGCTCAACGAGATCCTGGCCGCCATGAAGGCGGATGGCACCATCGACAAGATCAACGCCAAATACCAGTAACAGTACCAACAGCAAGTGCCAGTTTATGGCACTGCTCCGGCTGCCGTAAAACCGGGAGGAAACCATGGATTGGAAAAGTCTGACGTTCAGGATCGCCGTGTTGACCTCTCTATCGGTGAGTCTGTTGCTGGTGTTGTTTGGCGGTTACAACTACAGCGCCGCCAGGGCGGAGAGCTATAGCAAGCAGAGCGTGTTGGTCGAACAGGCCATCGGTCGGCTGCAGCTCTCCCTACCCGGCCCGCTGTGGAATTATGAATCAGCCTTCATCGAGGCATCGCTCAGATCCGAGTTGGCAGCGGATATGCTGAGCACTTTACTCGTGGTGAATAAGGAAAAGCTGGTGGCCGGCTTTACTCGTGATGCTGCGGGGACTATCGCACCGATTAGCGCCATCCCTGCCGATACGGCTGCCTACGGGGGGTATGATCTGGTCTATGACGACAGTGGTCAGAAAAACACCGTGGCCAGATTGTTGGTGCAAACCAGTGATGCTGCTATTCAGGCCCACTTGCGTCAGCAGTTGATCACGACCGTCTGGCAAATCGTGGTGCTCGATCTTTGCATCATTGTGCTGCTGATGGTACTCATTCACCGCAATGTGCTCAGGCCGCTCCATCAGATGAATCAGGCGGTGTTTGACCTGGCACGGGGAGAGGGTGATCTGACCCAGCGTCTCAAGATCCGCCGTCAGGATGAAATGGGGGCGCTGGCCACCAACATCAACCTCTTCATTGCCAAGTTGCAGGAGATGGTGGCGGAGATTAATGAGCTGTCTGCCGGGGTGCTGCAAAATGCCGAACGCTGTGATGCCCTCTCGGCAGATACTCGTGTTGGCAGTGACGCCCAGCAATCAGAGCTGGATCAGGTCGCCACCGCCATTACCGAAATGAGCCAAGCGGTGCAGGAGGTCGCGGGTAATGCGGGGAGAACTGCCACCGCGACAGATGAGGCCAATCTCTATGTGGAGCAGGGCTACAAGCTGGCGGGCCATGCCAATGAGGCCATTCATCAACTGGTGGGTGAAGTGGAACGGGTAGCTGTCTTGATGCGCTCCCTCTCGACCGAGAGCAGCAGTATTGGCACCATCATCGAAGTGATCAACGGCATTGCCGAACAGACCAACCTGCTGGCCCTCAATGCCGCCATTGAGGCGGCCAGAGCAGGGGATCAGGGCCGGGGTTTTGCGGTGGTGGCGGATGAAGTTCGTACCCTGTCAGGACGCACTCGTCAGTCAACCGAGGAGATCAGTGCCAGTATCAAGCGATTGCAACAGGCCACCCAGAATGTCGGTCTGGGCATGCAGCAAAGTCAGGAGAAAGCATCCCGTGCGGGTATCGAGGCGGCAGATGTGCAGAACTCGGTGGAGAAGATAAAAAGTCAGGTTAGCTTGATCCGCGAGATGAATATCTACATTGCCCAGGCATCGGAAGAGCAGCATTCGGTGGCAGAAGGCGTAAGCCACAGCGTCAACCGCATTGCCACACTCAATAGTGAGAGCGCAGCGCGAGTGGCACAAGTTGCTGAAGCCAGCAGCGATCTGCGTCAACTATCGACCCAGCTTGATGGTCTACTCAAGCAGTTTCGGGTTTAGTCAGTCAGCCTCGCCCCGCCGGTGCATCCCACGGGGCAGGTTCCCTTCATTGTGAGGTATACGAGCTGTCGTGAGGGACAGGGGCCGCCTGTCCGGTAATGGCACTTTTCGTCATGCTCATGCCGCTGCTTGGTCGAGATTGGCATGACCTCGATGGGTGAACATCGCAGCATCATGCTCTGCCCGATACGCAGTCCGACAGCGCTGGACGCATATTTTCATTTTCCCCGCTCATGCCTGCCTGCATCTATTGTGCCGCTGATCCCGACCCATTAGAATTTCGTTTAAATACAGAAAGTCCTGAGCCGCCATCTGGCCATATCAGACGTGGAATCCCATCTTCTTCATGATGAATGCAAATAACAGGTGGTTGGTATGACGGGGGTTGCGCCAGGCAATAACATATCAGCCTATCACTTCGGTGATTATGTCTTTGATGTCAAAAGGCGAGAGCTGATCTTCTGTGCCGACAAGGACAACTTGCAAAGTGCCAGGGTGGTGCGCTTGTCATCGGCAGAGAGCCTCATTTTCAGCTATCTGCTTGATCACCATGACGAGGTGTGCGACAAGGATCTGCTGCTAAATATCGGCTGGTTGGGCCGCCCTATCAGCCCTAACTCCTTGAACGTGGCCATCGCCAATATTCGCCGCCACTTCGCATCATCCCCTCAAACGCTGGATATCAGAAGCACCCCGAAAAAAGGGTACTCCCTGCACCTTAACTGCAAGGTGAAGAGCTATTACGGCAAGTCGGAGCCAACAAATAGTGAGCCCTTGTCCGAGCCGGTGAGCGAGCCCGAGCCTGCTGTGACTGCGCTGTCATCGTCAACGCCACCACTGTCTGACCACGAGGTCATCAAAGAGCCTGCTTCTGCTTCTGCTTCTGCAGCTCCCCGCTCCTTCGGTGAGCGTTTCCAACTCGCCTTCCTCAGCGGTATCGGGCGGCCGATGCTGGCCAAGAGCTTGATGTACGTCAATCTGCTACTGGCTGTGCTGGTGGTGTTTGCCGCCAGCTATCTCCATTTCGAGTGGCTCCATGTGCATTGCGCCGACTCGCCGACCGGCGTTGTTTGCCAGATGGAGGCCAAGAGTGACGTGCCACCAGTCAAACCGGCATCGCTGGTATTGATCTCGGGTCATAAAGTGCGCGTGCTTTCCTATAAAGAGCTCGAAAAAACGCTGTAAGGGATGTCTGATGAAACGAACGCTGAAAAATACCTTGCTGCTGTTGCCACTGCTTTTCGTGCTGCTGTTTGTGGTCGGGATGTTTATCAACAGTCTGGGCTGTCATTACGATCTGAAAATGTCGGCCAACGGGGTCAACTATCACGGGGTGTGTCGCTGGGGAAAAATTACCGTGATTGAAGAGGAGGAGGCGACCAAAGAGAAGTGGCGGGTGACCGGCTTTCAATTTACCTTCTTCAACCAGCTTGTTTACCTCATAGACAGTCGTACCCAGCTGCACGAGTCGGGTAACGATGACTCCTATCTCAATGAGTACAACCTGATCCAGTCGCAATATGCGCTGGTCAATTACGCTTGGGTGCCGTTGACCGAAAACAAGGTGGCGATCTTCCAGCGCGATCCGGTGCACGAGGTGGTGATTGCCCAGCGCGATGGCTGGTTCGATCTCTACCGCTGGTTCTTCCCCCCGGTACAGCTGGTGCCTGTTCAGCCGCAAAGCGCAGGCGCTGGGCGCCCTGCTAGTTTCTGAGCAATTTGCACCAGGGGCCGGTGACGTCACAGTGACCGGTCTCATCGCTGTTTATCCAGCCGAGGCGATGATAAAAAGCCAACGCTGCGGTATTAAGGGTCGCGACCTTGAGCGAGCCGGGTTTGGCGGTATCGGTCAACCCGTGTTCGAGCAGCGCTCGCCCAATCCCCTGGCCATGCCAGTCGCTTGCAACATATAGATGATGGACGAAGTTGTCAGGCTGCCAGATGGAAATAAATCCACAGATGTTTGCCCCATGCTCGGCTACCCAGACACGTTCGCCTTCGGTCTGCTTTGTAAAATCATCAAGCTGAAATTGAACGGGTTCGACCCAGTGAAAGGTTTGTCGCCGGATCTTTAAAAACAGCTGGGCCAGTTGGGGAATATCCTGTTCTGCCATGAGTCTTATCATGATGACCTTCCGGGTTCAGTGACTGTTAGCTGATGATATTGCACAGTGACAAGTCAACTCGATGTAAGTGACAAGGGTGTGATTAAGCTCTGTCCATTATATTTGGCATGGGGCTATACTGCCGGAAGCTCTTGTATGGATGGCTTGAGGATCGCTGATTTATGGACAATAAACAGATTGAAGGCAATATTTTTGTGCCGGCACACATAGACGATGTCTGGCATGCCTGGACGACAGAAAGCGGTCTGCGCAGTTTTCTGGCTCCCGAGTGTTTGATGGTGGCCGAACCGAATGGCCCATTCGAGATCTACTTCAGGCCCGATGCCCCGCTGGGCGAACGGGGTAGTGAAGGGTGCCGGGTCATGGCGGTGATGCCTTATGATTTACTCAGCTTTAGTTGGAATTTTCCGCCCACGTTTCCCCATATTCGCTTGCAGAAAACCCATGTCTGTCTGCACTTTGTACCTGAAGGGCAGGGGACCCGTCTGCACTTTTTGCAAACCGGCTGGGCCAATGATCCTGATTGGAATCAGGGCTTTGCCTATTTTCGGGAAGAGTGGCTGGAGATCAGCTTGCCGCGTTTGCAGTACCGTTTTACCCATGGCCCCATCGATTGGAACAATCCCCCCGATAAGTCACAATTGAAGGCGCTGGCACAGTAACTGCGGAATTGAAGATAAAAAAAACCGGCCAAAAGGCCGGTTGAAACAGTTCAGGCTTGTCAGGTGACAAACGTATCCAGTGGATGAGAGTCGCTTTCCACTCCTTGTGAAGTACAACCCTCTTGGTTACGTGCAGCTACTTTATGCCATTCACACTGAATCGAGGCTGAACCATCGATGATCCCGCCTCGTGCCAGAGGTTAATCAGATAGAGATCCCCATCGACTGGCGCAGATAAGCACCAGCACCGAGCAGCCCCGGCCCTTGGTGAGTGATCAGGAATACCGGGATTTCTTTGAGGTAGGATTTGAAGCGTCCCTTGTCTTCAAAGGCCACTCGAAAACCCGAGCTGATGAAGAACTCTTGAAAGCGCGGGACTATACCGCCAGCAATATAGATGCCACCAAAGGTGCCCATATTGAGGGCCAGATTGCCGGCAAAGCGCCCCATCAACACGCAGAACAGACTCAAGGTGCGACGGCAATCCAGACATTCGCCACTCAGTGCGCGCTCGGTGATATCTTTGGGGGCGAACGGTTCAGGCTCACGGCCATCGGATTTCACCAGCCCACGATAGATGTTGACCAGACCAGGCCCGGATAGCAGTCGTTCGGCCGAGACATGGCCCAATTCGCTCCGCATCACCTGCAGCACCGCATCTTCCTCTTCGGTGTTCGCGGCGAAATCTACATGGCCACCCTCACCCGGCAGGCTCAGCCACTGCTCTCCTGCCCTCACCAGGTGAGCGACCCCAAGGCCGGTGCCCGCGCCATAGATGGCGATGGGTTTGCCAGAGACAGGTGCCGAGCCGCCCAGTTGAATACGATCCGTTGCTGCCAGTACCGGCACTGCCATGGAGACGGCAGTAAAGTCATTGATCACCTGCAGGCGATCCAGCCCCAGATTACCCTGCATCTCGCTGATAGAAAATTCCCAGCTGTGGTTGGTCATGGCGACCCAGTCACCGTTGATGGGGCAGGCGATGGCGATGCAGGCTTCGCTCACCTGTGCGTGGTGTTCGTCCAGATAGAGGCGTACCACGGCTTCAAGGCTGGGATGGGCCAGACCAGAGTAGGTCTTGGCTTGCGAGATAGTACCGGTGGCCAGCTCACACAGAGCCAGGCGTGCATTGGTTCCGCCGACATCGCCGACCAGCGCGTGGGTATGCTGCATAACTACTCCTTCGTTACAGGGTTGGGACGACCGTTGCATCCCGAGATTATTGTTAGAGGGTGACTGTATATTCTATCCGAGCTTGGGCTGTGCTAACTCGCTGGATCGACACAAACGTGCGGCTGCTCACAGTGTTGTTGCTTTGCAACATTTGTAAGCGTTTTCATGGTGAGATGACGTTTTGTAACGAAAAGTACGAAATAATTAGAGATGAGTCATACTTTGTATGGCAGGTGTTAGTTGCGATAACCGCTTGTCTTGTATAGTCCTTAGCTTGATTGGCAGCATGCTTAGTCGTAGATTCAGTGCAGAGACACTGAAGCTAAATTACAAAAACGCCTGGTGGTGATGATGAATACCCTTGATAAAATTACGAACAACTTGGAAAGTTTCAGTAAATCGGAACGCAAGGTAGCCGAGGTGATCCTGGCCTCTCCCCAGACGGCCATTCACTCCAGCATCGCCACCCTGGCCAAGATGGCCGACGTCAGTGAACCGACCGTCAACCGTTTTTGCCGTCGTCTCGATACCAAAGGCTTTCCCGATTTCAAACTCCATCTGGCCCAGAGTCTGGCCAATGGCACCCCTTATGTTAATCGTCATGTGGAAGCGGAAGATGGCCCGGATACCTACACCGCCAAGATCTTCGAATCCACCATGGCTTGTCTGGATGCGGCCAAGAACAGCCTGGATATCTCCGCCATCAACCGCTGCGTCGATATCCTGACCCAGTCCAAGAAGATCAGCTTCTTCGGTTTGGGGGCATCTTCTGCAGTTGCCCGCGATGCCCAGAACAAATTTTTTCGCTTCAATATTCCTGTGGTGAGTTTTGAAGATATCGTCATGATGCGGATGAGCTGTATCAACGGCAGCGAAGGGGATGTGGTGGTGCTGATCTCCCACACCGGTCGCACCAAAGCGTTGGTCGAGATCGCCGCGCTGGCTCGGGAGAACGATGCCACCGTGATCGGCATGACCGCCAAAGACTCCCCGCTGGCCCGTGAGTGTAATCTGGTGCTCTCCATGGATGTGCCGGAAGATACCGATGTCTACATGCCGATGGCTTCTCGCATCGCCCAGCTGGCGCTGGTTGATGTGCTGGCGACCGGGTTTACCCTGCGCCGTGGGATGAAATTTCGCGAAAATTTGAAAAAAGTAAAAGAGGGATTGCGTGAATCCCGCTTCGAAACACCGCACTCTTCCTGAATCGGCAGGGGCGTTTGCCCCCGGCTGTCTATGCCCCGCGCAGTGGTGTAGTATTGTAATTTAATAACAAAAACCACCCGGATGGTTTGCAAACGGGTGCATCGAGCCATGGGCTCGATAGGGCAGAATCTCAAGTTATATCCACTTCACATTGGAGTTTTTCATGCCTAGACGTACAAAAATTGTTACCACACTTGGTCCGGCTACCGACCGCGAAGGGATCCTTGAGGGGATCATTCTTGCCGGTGCCGACATGGTGCGGATGAACTTCTCTCATGGTACTGCGGAAGACCATATTCTGCGTGCCAACCAGGTGCGTGAGATTGCTGCCAAGCTTGGCCGCCACGTCGCCATCATGGGTGACCTGCAAGGCCCCAAGATCCGTGTATCCACCTTCAAGGATGGTAAGGTCTATCTGGCTATCGGTGACAAATTCATTCTCGATGCGGCCCTTGGTAAGGGCGAAGGATGTCAGGAGCAGGTCGGCATTGACTACAAGAGTCTGCCTGACGATGTGATCGCCGGCGATATTCTGCTGCTGGACGACGGTCGGGTGCAGCTGAAAGTCGAGCAGGTTGAAGGTTCCCGCATTCACACCACTGTGACTGTTGCCGGGCCGCTCTCCAACAACAAGGGCATCAACAAAAAAGGCGGTGGTCTTTCCGCGCCAGCCCTGACCGAGAAAGATAAAGAAGATATCAAGACCGCTGCGTTGATGAACGTGGACTATCTGGCTGTCTCCTTCCCCCGTTGTGGCGATGACTTGCGCTATGCTCGCGAGCTGGCCCGCGAAGCCGGTTCTAACGCCAAGATTGTTGCCAAGGTGGAGCGCGCTGAAACCGTCGCTACCGATGAGGCGATGGAAGATATCATCCTCGGTTCCGATGCCGTTATGGTCGCCCGTGGCGATCTGGGTGTCGAGATCGGTGACCCCGAGCTGGTTGGCGTGCAGAAAAAGCTGATCCGTTATTCCCGTCGTCTGAATCGTGTGGTCATCACTGCGACCCAGATGATGGAGTCGATGATCAATGCACCGCTGCCGACCCGTGCCGAAGTGATGGACGTGGCCAACGCCGTGCTGGACGGTACCGATGCGGTGATGCTCTCTGCCGAAACCGCCGCTGGTCAGTTCCCTATCGAGACCGTCACCTCCATGGCGAGCGTCTGTGTCGGTGCCGAGAAGCACCCGAGCCTGAACGTTTCCAATCATCGCATGAGCTATACCTTTACCTCGGTGGAAGAGGCGTTGGCCATGTCGACCATGTATGCCGCCAACCACCTGGAAGGGGTCAAGGCGATCGTGGCGCTGACCGAATCTGGCACCACCCCGCTGCTGATGTCCCGTATCAGCTCCGGTCTGCCGATCTTCGCCATGTCTCCCCACAACAAGACCCTGGCCTGGACCAATCTCTACCGTGGCGTCACCCCGGTGATGTTTGACGGTGACGAGACCAAGCCGGTCTACGAAGTGTGCCGCGACGCGCTGGACGTACTCAAGGCCAAAGGCCTGGTGCAGAGTGGCGACATGGTGCTGCTGACCCACGGTGACAAGATGGAAACCGTGGGCAGTACCAACACCTGCAAGGTAATGATGGTCGAATAACGGCTGCTATTTACTGTGTTATCAAAGCTGCTCGCCACTGGCGGGCAGCTTTTTTTATGACGGTTTCTGGGGAACTTAGCCGTCCGCATCAGGTGGTGAAGGACTCAATGATTGCTTCCATCACAGGTCCTCCTGATAATGCAGACATGAACCGGATAAAAAGCACACCGGATAGCGGATACATGGCCATGTGCCGGATCGCGGGTGCGTCAAAAGGTCCCTCACTCTGAACGGGAGCAAGAAGATGAAAAAGCGTAACTGGCTGCTGGCCTTATCACTGAGTCTGGCATTTTCGCCCTGCTATGCCGATTGGGCAAAACTCAAGGCTGCAGCCTCTGATCTGGGCGCTGCAGTGAGTGAAACGAGCAAAGAGGTGTGGCAGGACGTCAGCGATTTTTCCAAAAAGAGTTGGGATTCTATCTCGGCCTGGGGCGAAGATGCTTTCAATACTGCCGGGGTCTGGACCGACAAGAGCATCGCGACCAGCAAGGAGTGGCTGAAGGCCGCCGATAAAGAACTCAACGAGATGCTCAACCCCAAGACGGCGAAAGAGGCGAGAGTCGCGCTCAATACCATGGCCGACACTGCGCTGATCCGGTTGTTCAACGAGCAGCCTTCAGCCAAGTTGCTGTTTGACAAGGCTTATGGCTATGCGGTGTTCGATTCGCGCAAGTTCTCCCTGATGCTGCATACCAATCAGGGGGCCGGGGTGGCGGTTAATCGCAAAAACGGCCAGCACACCTATATGAAGATGTTTGGTGCGGGTCTGGCGGCAGGGATTGGCGGCAAGTTCTATCAGCAGGTGATCCTGTTTGAAGACAAGGCCAGATTCGATGCGTTCGTGACCCAGGGCTGGGAAGCCACCTCCGAAGTGGGGGTGGTGGCTGGCAAGGAGAGCGCCGAGCTGACCGCCAAATACAACGGTGGCATGGCGATCTACCAGATTGGCGAGAAGGGCTTGCTGCTCGATGCCAATATCTCCGGCTCCAAATACTGGATTGACAAGGACTTGACGGAAACGAGCCGCTAATTGCGTTGTTATCAACCTGTCACTACACACCATGGCTTCGCCATAAGCTTGCAGTTAGTTTGCCAACAGGCCCGCAGTGCGGGCCTGTTGGTTCTCTCGGGGTCAGAGGGCTGAATAGACCTGCTTGCCCTTGAACATGGTCCAGAGCACCTTGGTCTCCTTGATCTGTTCGCTCGCCACCTGCTCCAGATTGCGATCCAGCAAGATCAGGTCAGCACTCTTGCCTGCGCTGATGGAGCCAATCTCTTTCTCCTGCCCAATCACCTTGGCGGCGTTGAGGGTATACGCCTGCAAGATAGCCTGACGGCTGATCTGCTCACTGGCTGGTGGCAGCAAGCCAAGCTCCCCCTGGCGGGTGATCGCGGTATACATGGCGAGGAAAGGGCTGGGGCTGGAGACCGGCCAGTCACTGGCACCGGCGATAATGGCGCCGCTTTGCAGCAGGCTGCCAGCCGGGTAGAGGCGGGCCAGCAGGGCCGGGGGCACTTTCCCTTCCAGCAGCATGGTGGTCGCCACGTTTTTCCCGGCCCACAGCAGTTGCATCGAGGCTGCCACATTGAGGGGTTTGAAACGGGCAATGCTGGCTGGGCTCACCACTTCCAGATGGGTGATGCTGTGCAGCAGGCGGTGATCCTGATTGTGGGCCCGGGCATAAGCGATGGCATCGAGGGATTCACGGACGGCCCGATCGCCGATGGCATGGAAGTGGGCGATCAGTTGATGGGCATCCGCGGTGCGGATCAGCTCGTTGAAACGCTGTTTGTCCAGATCGTCTTTGCCGCTGTAACCAGGGCGGTTGAGGTAGGGTTCGCTCAACTTGGCGGTCTGGGATGGAAACTCGATGACACCATCTTGCAGGATCTTGATCCCCACCAGTTTGACGTCCGGGGCGTCTTGAAACTGCTGTTGCAGTGCCAATACGTCATCAATAATGGCGGGCGATGCGTGGATCCCCACCAGTGCCAGCGCGGACACATGGCCGGTCAGCTTGCCTTCCCGGGAGAGCATGCTGTACGCCGGCAGCAGGCCGGTGTCGCGGCGATCCGGCTCGGCGTTGAAGATGGGCGCGAGGGGGCGAATGTTGCTGATAGGGTCCATCCAGGCGGTGATGCCCACCTGATTGAGCTGCTTGGCTGCTGTCATGATGGCTTTGGCAATCGTCTCGTCGCTGACCGGTGGCAAAGCTTTGAGGATGGCATCCCAGCCACCTTCCGAGGCAAAGCCACTCAGTTGGCCGGATGGGGTGAGGCCAAAATTGCCTTTCAGCGGGGCATAACGACCGGCAAGGGAGTCGGCATCAATGCCCGCCTTGCGCAGCATGGCCTGATTGGCCCAACCGGTGTGGGCATCCGAACCGGCCAGCACTACGGGGAGCTGCTGGTATTGCGGGCCATTGAACACCTGATCGAGCAGGGGAAGCTGATGCCAGTAGTCGAGGGAGACATTGCTGTATAGCTGCACATCCCCCAGTGTCAGGCGGGGATCATCCTTGCTGCGGGTCAGAAATTGCTGCACCTGTTCAACCTGATTCATGGCATCGGGAAAGTTAACCGTCATCCCCTGAAAACCGGCAAATGCTGCGTGAACATGGCTGTCGATGAGCCCTGGCATCAGGTACTTTCCTTGCAGATCAAGGCGTTTGGCATGGCTGCCGAGGCGGGTGCTGACCTCCTGATAGCTGCCGACCGCCACGATCTTTTTACCTTCAATGCCGACCGCCTCCGGGTGAGGGTTCGCCGGATCGCCGCTGTAGATGGTGCCGCCAAAGATCAGGGTCTGGCTCTGTGACTGGGCATTGGCGGCGGCAGGAAGCGTCACCAGCAGGCTGGCGAGCAACAGCGTTTTGATATTCATGGGCATGACTCCGTCGCTTCGGCGCCCGAAGGCACCGAAGTGGGTAAATGGAAATGAGGTATCGGCTTATCGGTTGATCAGCGGGATACAGATATCAAACACGTAATGATCCCGGTCAGGGTCAGTGCCCGCGTGGTATTGCTCGTAACACGGGCGATCGTCGCAGCTCAGCCCTTTGCTCACCACCCAGCGAAACGCCGTCTCCCAGCTGGCGACCAGTTGATCGCCGCGAGCGATAAACTGACATACCGCATAGGGGCCAGCGGCAATGGTCTGGGTGGTTAACTGGCGCCCTGCGGGGATCTTTGGCCCCAGCTCGATGCAGACGTCAGTACGGCAGCGTGTCTCATCGGTGATATCAGGGATATCCCAATAGAGACTCAGGGTGCCCGCCGGTGTCATCGCCTCGTCTGAGGCGAACAGCGCGAGCAGATCCCGATGGGCTTGCTCGCAGGTCTCCTTGCCATAGGGGCCCAGGCGGCGCATGTACGCCACGCGCCGGGCGGGCATCTGCTTGACGCTTGCCCCCTGCAACAGACCCGGGTGTTCGGTGACCGGGTGCATGACCAGGTCATCATAGGTTTCAAAGGGAAGGGGATCGTTTCCAATCTTGCTTTTCCAGTTTCCCCCTTGTTGCTGGCGGTATTCCGAGGGGCTCATGGCGAAGTGTAGGCGAAAGGCCTTGGCGAAATTCTGGGAGCTGGAGAACCCGGCGGCCAGCGCGAGGGTGGTGATGTCGCTCTGCGGTGAGGCCAGCAAGCGACGGGCGGCGCGCTCCATGCGTAGGCGTCGGGTAAAGCCAGCGATGGTTTCGCCGACCATCGTCTTGAAAATGCGGTGGAAGTGAAAGGTGGAGATGGCGGCCGCCGTTGCGACTTCATCCAGACTCGGGTTGTCATCCAGATGGTGGCTGATGTAGTCCATCGCCTTGAACACAGGTTTGCGATAATCCAGGGCGTACTCCTTGCCAGCCAGCAAAAGTGGGCATCAGAGTCGGATTTAATCAGAGCCACCTGCCGTTGTCGAACCCGTCCGGCCTGGTCTGGCCACTCATCCGCCCCGCGCTTTTAACGCATTGGCACTTTAATTGCTTATTGGCTGTCAGCGTCAATGATTTGTCTGGGGATGGA
This sequence comes from Aeromonas sp. CU5, assembly GCF_002586745.1. Taxonomy (NCBI): domain Bacteria; kingdom Pseudomonadati; phylum Pseudomonadota; class Gammaproteobacteria; order Aeromonadales; family Aeromonadaceae; genus Aeromonas; species Aeromonas sp. CU5. The sequence continues at coordinate 2,468,981 of NZ_CP023817.1, read as the reverse complement.
AAATGGAAATAAGTGCAAGCAGCCTGATGCAAGAGATGCAGGCGCTCAAGATTGAAGCAGGCGCAACGCCGCTGGCACAGCCCGGTCGCCCGGTGACATCCGACTTTGGTCAGCTGCTGCAACAGGCGCTGGGCAACGTCAACGAGCTGCAAGGCGCCGCCAATGATCTGCGCACCCGTTTCGACATGGGCGACAAGTCGGTGGATCTGGCCGAGGTCATGATCGCCGGCCAAAAATCGTCCATCGCCTTTGAAGCCACGGTACAGGTGCGCAACAAGATGGTCGATGCGTACAAGACCATCATGAACATGCCGGTATAAGTGATTACTGAACATCATGAACATGTCAGCAATAAGGACATAAATCGTGGCTACTGACCAAAACGGCGATCTGCTGATAAACGATGAGGGTACCGCCGCCCTCGATGAAAATGAGCAGAAGAGTTCGGCGCTGGGATTCCTGTCCAATACCGATGTACTGCGACAAATCACCCTGATCCTGGGGCTTGCCATCTGTCTGGCCATTGCCGTCTTTATCCTGCTGTGGGGCAAGGAGCCGGACATGCGTCCCCTCGGCACCTACAGCACCCAGGAGCTGGTGAAGACCCTCGACTTCCTCGATCAGCAAAAGATCCCCTATGAAGTGGATGGCAAGAGCGTACTGGTCAGCGCTGAAAGTTACCCCACTATCCAGCTGGCCCTGACCCGTGCCGGTCTCGCCAATGTCGTTGATGCCACCAATGGTGGTGAAGATATCCTGCTGAAAGATTCCAGTTTCGGCGTCAGCCAGCGGATGGAGAGCGAGCGTCTGAAGCTGAGCCGCGAGCGCCAGTTGGCGAGCGCCATCGAGCAGTTCCAGAATGTGGCCAAGGCTCAGGTGCTGCTGGCCATTCCGAAAGACAACGTGTTTGCCCGCAATGAGCGCAAACCCAGTGCCACTGTGGTGCTCAACCTGAAAGGCGCGGCGCTGGGGCAGGGTGAGGTGGACTCCATCGTCGACATGGTCGCCTCTGCGGTACACGGCCTTGAGACAACTCGCGTAACTGTCACCGACCAGAATGGCCGCCTGCTCAACTCCGGCTCGCAAGACCCGGTCTCTGCCCAAACTCGCAAAGAGTTTGCCATGCAGCAGAAGCAAGAGATCGAGTACAAGCAAAAAATTGACGCAATTCTGATCCCGGTGCTGGGTGCCGACAACTATACGGCGGAAGTGGATCTCTCCCTCGACTTCTCCCAGCAAGAGCAAACCCGCAAGACTTACAACCCGGATCTGCCTGCGGTGCGCTCCGAAATGACCATGGAAGAGAACAGCGCCAATGGTAGTAGCGGTGGTGTGCCGGGGGCACTCTCTAACCAGCCCCCTGCCGCGTCCAACATTCCCGAGCAGGCGACCGCTGCTGATGGTGCCAGCGCTGCAGCCTCTGGCCGCTCGCGCAAAGAGGCGACCCGCAACTTCGAACTGGATACCACCGTCAGTCACACCCGTCGCCAGATGGGTGGCATTCGCCGCATGACCGTTTCGGTGGCGGTCGATTACAAAGCGGTGCCCGGAGCGGATGGTGCTGTGACCCGCGAGGCCCGTAGCCAGGCCGAAATTGATACCCTGCGCCGTCTGCTGAGTGGCGGCCTTGGTTTTGATGTGACCCGGGGTGATACCCTTGAGGTGGTCGCCATTCCGTTTAATCGCCCCGAGCTGGAAAGTGTCGCCGACCTGCCGATTTACGAGCAACCCTGGTTCTGGCGTGCGGTGCGCATCGCGGCATCAGTGCTGGTGATTATCGTATTGATTGTCACCGTGGTTCGCCCCATGCTCAAGCGACTGCTCTATCCGGATGCCAAGCCGGAAGGGGAAGTGGATTTTGACAACCACACTGTGCTGGGGGGCGATGACGAGTTGAGCCTGCTGTCCGCTCAAGTGGAGGGCGATCAGGTATTCGGTGTGCGCGATGGTCAGCTGAAGCTGCCTGATCTGCACCGCGATGAAGACTTGCTCAAGGCGGTGCGTGCGCTGGTGGCGAACGAACCGGATCTGGCCGCTCAGGTCATTAAAGAATGGGTAACCAACAAAGATGCCTGAAGAAAAGAAGACTCAAGTCATCGGCAATGACATCACCGACGGCCAGCGCCAGATCCTCGATCAGATGTCCGGCATTGAGATGGCGGCGGTACTGATGTTGAGCCTCAATGAAGAGGATGCCGCCCAAATCTTTCGCCATCTCGAGCCAAAGCAGGTGCAGCGGCTCGGTATGTCGATGGCCTCGATGTCTGACTTCAGTCACGATCGGGTAGCGGCGGTGCACCGTCAATTCATCGACGACATCCAGAAGTACACCAACATCGGTATCGGCAGCGAAGATTTCGTGCGCAAGGCGCTGGTGGCGGCCCTTGGCGAGGACAAAGCCAGTAATCTGGTGGATCAAATCATATTGGGTTCAGGCTCCCGCGGCCTCGACTCCCTCAAGTGGATGGATGCCCGTCAGGTGGCCAGCATCATCCTGAACGAACACCCGCAGATCCAGACTATCGTGCTCTCCTATCTGGAGCCGGAGCAGTCCGCCGAGATCCTGAGCCAGTTCCCGGAGCAGGTGCGCCTGGATTTGGTGATGCGGATCGCCAACCTGGAAGAGGTGCAACCGGCGGCGTTGCAAGAGCTGAACGACATCATGGAGAAACAGTTTGCCGGTGCGGCGGGTGCTCAGGCTGCCAAGATGGGTGGCCTGAAAGCAGCAGCCAACATCATGAACTATCTGGATACCAACATCGAAGGCCAGCTGATGGACTCTATCCGCGAGTCGGATGAAGAGATGAGCCAGCAAATTCAGGATCTGATGTTCGTGTTCGAAAACCTCATCGATGTGGACGACCGCGGTATCCAGACCATGCTGCGGGAAGTGCCGGGCGAGTTGCTGCAACGGGCACTCAAGGGCTCTGACGATCAGATGCGCGAGAAGATCTTCAAGAATATGTCCAAGCGTGCGGCGGAAATGCTGGCGGACGATCTGGAGGCCATGGGGCCGATCCGGGTCTCCGAAGTGGAAGCCGCCCAGAAAGAGATCCTCTCCATCGCCCGCCGTCTTGCTGATGCTGGCGAGATCATGTTGGGTGGCGGTGGCGGTGAGGAGTTCCTCTAAACCATGGGTCATCAAAGGTACGGCTGTGCAGATGCGGCATCAGGCTGTGACAAGGGGTACCTCAACCAATGAATAACAAGCTGCGTGGCTACGTGCGTCCTGACGGGGAAGATGCTCCGGTAGAGGCGTGGGGCTGGCCACAGATGGAGGTCGAAGCGGCGGTCGAGACCAATGCCCTCGGTTTTGCGCCTGACTGGTATCAGCAGGAGGAGGAGGTCGTTGAGCCGGAGCCAGAACCGGAGCCGCTGCCGAGTATTACCGCCCAAGAGCTGGAGGCGATCCGCCAGGCTGCCTGGGAAGAGGGTATGGCCGAAGGTCATGCCGCTGGCTTTGCCAAGGGGCAAGAAGAGGGCAAGCTGGAAGGCCTGCAACAGGGGCACCAGGTTGGGCTGGAGCAGGGCAAAGAAGAGGGGCTCGCCATGGGGCGCGACCTGGTGGATCAGGAGATAGCCCATTGGCAGGGGCTGGTCTCCCGCCTTGCCACTCCGCTGAGTGAGCTGGATCAGGCGGTGGAGCAGCAGCTCATCTCGCTGGTGATGCAACTGGCACGTACACTTATTCGCCATGAAGCCGAGACCTCTCCCCGTATCTTGCTGGAAGCGCTGAAACAGGGGTTGGCGCTGCTCCCTGCCGCCGAACAGGGAGTGACCCTGATGCTCCATCCCGATGACCTCGCCCGGGTTGAGCAGGCATTCGGGGCGGAAGAGTGTGCCAAGCGCCAGTGGCGATTGCAGAGCGATCCCACTCTCTCCCCCGGCGATCTGCAGCTGGCAACGGTACTCTCCAGCATCGACCTGACCCTCTCGGGCCGCATCGAACAGCTGCTGCGCAACTTTTTGCGGGACAATTCATCGCAAAATCCAGCCTCGCAGGATCCACGCCCATAACCGATGCCGGACGCTGCTGTCCGGCTAAATCTTTTATCTCTCAGGAGGCCAGATGAGCGGCTCGTTACTCACCAGATTGCAAGGGTATCGGGTGCGCGGTATTGCCCTCAAGCCCCCCGTAGCCGGTAAATTAACCCGGGTAGTGGGTCTGACGCTGGAAGCCATCGGCTGTAGTGCGGCGATCGGTGCCCTTTGCCGCATCGATACTCAAGATGGCGAGCTGGAGGCCGAAGTGGTGGGTTTCTCCGGTGACCGGCTGTTTTTGATGCCGAGCGAACAGCTCAAGGGGGTTATTCCTGGCGCCCGGGTGGTACCGATGACCGAGGAGCACGGCATTCCGGTTGGCATGAATTTGCTGGGTCGTGTCATCGATGGTATCGGGCAGCCGCTGGATGGTCTCGGCCCCATTCTCTCTTCTCAAACGGTGCAGTTTGCCCAGCACCGCATTAACCCGCTCTCCCGCCGCCCGATCCACCAACCGATGGACGTGGGGGTGCGCGCCATCAACGCCGTGCTGACGGTAGGGCAGGGCCAGCGGATGGGGCTGTTTGCCGGTTCCGGTGTCGGTAAATCGGTGCTGCTTGGCATGATGACCCGTGGCTCGGTGGCGGATGTGGTGGTGGTTGGCCTCATCGGTGAACGGGGCCGGGAAGTGAAAGAGTTTATCGAAGACATTCTTGGTGAGGAGGGGCGTGCCCGCTCTGTGGTGGTGGCGGCGCCGGCCGATGCCTCGCCACTGATGCGTCTCAAGGGGTGTGAGACTGCTCTGGCGATCGCTGAGTATTTTCGCGATCAGGGGCTCAACGTTCTGCTGTTGATGGACTCCCTCACCCGTTATGCCCAGGCCCAGCGTGAAATCGCACTGGCGGTGGGCGAGCCGCCAGCAACCAAGGGCTATCCGCCGTCGGTGTTTGCCAAATTACCGGCGCTGGTGGAGCGGGCGGGTAACGGCAGTGATGGCCAGGGCTCCATCACCGCCTTCTTCACCGTACTGACCGAGGGGGATGACCTGCAAGACCCCATCGCCGATGCGGCGCGGGCGATCCTTGATGGCCACATAGTGTTGTCGCGCGAATTGGCTGATGCGGGCCACTATCCAGCCATCGATATCGAAAAATCCATTAGTCGGGTCATGCCCATGGTCACCTCGCCGGAACACATGGATTTGGCGCGCACCCTCAAGCAGTTCTACTCCCTTTATCAGCAGAACCGGGACCTCATCACCATCGGCGCTTACAGTCAGGGATCCGATCCCCGCATCGACCGAGCCATCATTCAAAAACCCTATCTGGATCAGTTCTTGCAGCAGGGAATGCGTGAGGTCATTCACTACGATGATGGCCTGCAAGCGTTGCAGATGGTGGCCATGCCACTGATGCGTTGATAACGGCGTTGATGGAGGAGGTCGGCCATGAGTAAAGGGTTGCTATTGTTGGCTGATCGGCTGGTGGAGGCGGAGCAGCAGTGTGCGCTGGCGCTGGTGAAGGCGCAGCAGGATCTCAAGCTGTTCATGGATCAGCAAAACGCCCTTAACCAATATCGTCAGATCTATCACCAGCAGTGGACCGATCGCGGTCTGCAGGGGATCACCGCCCAGCAAAACACTCAGTATCACGCTTTTATCAGCAAGCTTGAGCAAGCGGCTACCCAGCAGTACGAAGGGGTGCTGCAGGTGCGTCAGGCGCTGGAGTTGCGCCGTGAAGAGTGGCTGGCTGCGCAACAGCGGCGTAAGGCTGTCGAGTTGTTGTTGAAGAAGCAGGCGGGTCGCGAGCAGCAGAAAGCCCAGCGTCAGGAGCAGAAAATGCTGGATGAATACGCTATGCTGCGCCGCTTTCATCAAGCTGGCCTGTAACTTGCTTTGAACTGGACATTGTCGGGGGCCATCTCTTTGGGGGCCACCAGAATTCAGGGATCCCATCATGATGCAGACACTGTTGACACAAACGCCTTCGGCTCCGGCCAACGGGTTGGACAAAGCGCCTCTGAGCGGTTCCGTCGAGAGCAAAAGCATCGATGGGGGAACCAGCAGCGACAGCAAGGGTGATTTCGCTACCCTGATTGCCAAGGCCCAGAACAGCGAACAGGGCGCTGCCGAGGCCACTCAGGGCGGTAACAATGTCCGATCAGCCAAATCTTTGGCGACCGAGAGCGCCTCTCCCAAAGAAGAGACCAGCAAGGAGCAGGATCCTGACGCCGACAACAAGGTGGAGGAGGTTCCCGCCACCGACTTTCTGCTGCGCCTGCAAGACTCCCTCAAGCTCGATACCTCGCTGGTGACGCCCCAGCTGGCGATGGCGCCCCAACAGAGCGCCACTGCGGTAGACGGCAATCCGTTGCCACCACAGGGTGAGCAGGAAGATATTGCGCTTGATGAAAGCGAGCTGGCACCTTCCGCTACCAGGATCGCCCGCCAGCTTGCCGGTCAGACCGGGGCGCAATCGCCGCTGACAACGACCGGAAAATCGACTCTTGATACCACGGTATCGCCCTCTACGGCGCGAGGGGTGGTGCAGGGTGACGCATCCTCCGCCGTTCTCTCCCCCGCAGTCCTCTCCTCTGAGGGGGAAGATGCTGCCTCCCCACCGGATGAACAGTCCGGGGAGAAAGCCTCAGCCAAGGGAGAAACCCTCGGGGCGGATGGCAAGCACACCAAGCCTCTCACGGGGGCAGAGCGGATGGCCCAGCTGGCCAAGGTGTTGCCGGTCGATGAGTCTGCCAACACCACCAAACCCGGTGAGTCACTCGCAGCGAAAGAAGCTGGCGACAGCAAATCCGACCCCGCAGCCAGCAACGCCGTGACCGGCAAGGGGCAGGCGGCGCAAGCCGCGACTCAGGGGGCAGCCCTTAAGGCATTTAGCGAGGGGCTCAAGCAGCCTGAAGCGGGTGCTGCTACCGCTTCAGCTACCGCAGAGGGCAGTGGTGCAGCTGGCAAAGGGGCAGAGAAGAGTGCTGCCGAGGGGAACCAGCAGCCAGCCACTGCCGCACCAGCCAATCAAGGGGCGGCGCACGTGAAGACGGCGCAAAGTGCCGCAGAAAGTGCCGCAGCCCAGAGCAGCGTGACGCCAAATGGTTCGGCCCAGACCGATAGCGCCGCCGCGCCCGTGATGGTGGCGCCGCAGCAGGTGTTGGCACAGGCCGAATCCCAGGGGCCGCAAGCGCCGTTGTCGAGCATTTCCGCCGGCATCAAGCAGATGGAAGTGACGGGTACCGACGAGGTACGAAAAGCGGTGCAGCTGGAGGTGAAACCGAAGGCCGGTGAGGTGGACAAGAGCCTCCTTGCCACGGCGTCGAGCAGCGAGAGCAGCCAGAGCCAGACCGTACAGCACGGCCAGAACAGCCAGCCCCAGGTGGCAGAGAGCCGGGCTCCCGCTGCAGAGGGCACATTGCGCCGTGAGCCAGCACAATTACCTCATCTGAAGTTGGCCGGCCAGGAGGCACCAGTCGAGTTGCACCAGAAGGTCAACGTGATGCTGGCTGAAAAACTGCAGCAGGCGGAGATCCAGCTCGACCCCCTTGGCCTTGGCAAGATGAAAATCCAGATCCAGATCGGTGCCGACAGCCAGGCCAACGTCCATTTCGTGGTACAACATGGGCAGACTCGCGAGATGTTGGAGCAGTCGATGCCCCGGCTGCGGGAGATGCTGGCAGGACAGGGGATCCAGCTTGGCCAGACCCAGGTTCAGCAACAGTCACAACAACAGCAGCAACAGCAACAACAGGGCCAGCCAGCCTTTACCGGACAGGGTCAGCAGGGGCAGGGTAGTGGTCAGTCGAGCTCAGGTAACAGGCAAGATGAGGGAAATATTACAACGTCGACCCTGAGTGTACTGGTGGGATCGGAAAACAGCAGTGCAATTGATTTCTATGCTTGATGCAATCCCGAGTAAGTTTATGATATCGAACAAGTTTGAGACTAGGGTGGACAAGGGATGGCAGACGATACCGAATTGACGCTAAAAGACCCGGCTGCGGGTAAAAAAAAGAAGCTGATCATTATCATTGCTCTGGCGGTCATTTTGCTGGGCGGTGGTGGCGCGGGTGCCTTCCTGATGCTCTCCGGCTCGGATAAACCACCCGCAGAAGCGGCTGAAGGAGAAGAAGGGGCCAAGCCCAAGGTAGAAGCACCTCAACCCTCCCTCTATGTGGGGATGCCACGCCCCTTTGTATTCAACGTTGCGGGTGCCCAACGGGATCGGCTGGTGCAGATCAAGATCCAGCTGATGGTGCGGGGCACGGCCGACGAGGCCCTGGCCAAGCAGAATATTCCCCTTATTGAAGGTACTTTGCTGCGGGTATTCAGCGCGGCCAGTGCCGAGCAGCTGATGACCTTTGAAGGCAAGGAGAAGCTGCGTAAGGATTCACTGGAAGAGTGCCGTCGGGTACTCAAGGACCTGGTCTCTTCCCCCGTTATCGAACAAGTGCTGTTTACCGGCTTTGTGATGCAGTAGGTGGAAGCGTGAGCGATCTGTTAAGTCAGGACGAAATTGATGCCCTCTTGCACGGTGTCGATGATGTCGAAGAGGAGGAAATAGGCTCGGCGGGGGATCCCGGCGTTGCCCAGTTTGACTTCTCCTCCCAGGACCGCATCGTCCGTGGTCGCATGCCGACGCTGGAGCTGGTGAACGAACGTTTCGCCCGCCACATGCGGATCAGCCTGTTCAACATGATGCGTCGTACCGCCGAGGTCTCTATCAACGGGGTGCAGATGCTCAAGTTTGGCGAGTACGTCCACACCCTGTTCGTGCCGACCAGTCTCAACATGGTGCGTTTTCGTCCGCTCAAGGGCACGGCCCTGATCACCATGGAAGCCCGCCTGGTCTTTATCCTGGTGGAGAACTTCTTCGGTGGCGATGGTCGTTACCACGCCAAGATCGAAGGGCGCGAATTTACCCCGACCGAGCGGCGCATTATCCAGATGCTGCTCAAACTGGTGTTCGAAGATTACAAGGATGCCTGGGCACCGGTGATGGATGTGGGCTTTGAGTACCTCGATTCTGAAGTGAATCCGGCGATGGCCAACATCGTCAGCCCAACCGAGGTGATAGTGGTCAGTTCGTTCCACATTGAACTCGATGGTGGTGGCGGCGACTTCCACGTGGCGATGCCTTACTCCATGCTGGAACCGATCCGTGAACTGCTTGATGCCGGTGTACAGAGTGACAAGGGTGACACTGACGTGCGCTGGAGCAAGGCACTGCGCGACGAGATCATGGACGTCAAGGTCGAGATGCGGGCCAAGTTGCTGGAAACCGAGCTGACCCTGCGCGAACTGATGGAGCTGCGACCTGGCGATATCATCCCGGTCGATATGCCGGAAAATCTGCTGGTCTATGTGGAAGACTTGCCGACCTTCCACGCCAAAATGGGGCGTACCAAGGACAATGTGGCGCTCAAGATCACCGATAAACTCAAGCGCCCTGAAGGGGTAAAGACCGAGATGCATCTGGTGACCCGGGGCGGTGTACGTATTGATGGCGAGGCCGAGCTGGAAGAGCTCGAGCGCAGTATCGAAGATCAACAGCGATAATCGACGGTTTATTGCGATAAACGGTCACGAAGTAGCATAAGGAAACAAGATGAGCGGAACTGAGGAAGAGGATTTGATGGCTGATGCCTGGGCTGCGGCACTGGAGGAGCAGGTCATTGCAGAAGCCAAACCGGCCCCGCTGGAAGAGCTGAAAGATGATGCTCCCATCAGTGCTGAGGAGCGGCGCAAGCTCGACACGATTCTCGATATTCCGGTCACCATCGCGATGGAGGTGGGCCGTAGCCAGATCAGTATTCGCAACCTGCTGCAGCTGAACCAGGGCTCGGTGGTGGAGCTGGATCGCGTCGCGGGTGAGCCGCTGGACGTGCTGGTCAACGGCACCCTGATCGCTCACGGCGAGGTGGTGGTGGTGAATGACAAGTTCGGTATCCGTCTGACCGACGTTATCAGCCAGATTGAAAGGATCAAGAAGCTCAAATGATGCGCCTCCTGTTGTTACTGCTGCCGGTACCGGCTTTTGCCGAGACAGGGGCATCTGCCAACGCGCCCAGTTTGAGCTCCTGGCTGCTCTCCAGCTTGATGGTGATTGGCCTCATTTTGGTGCTGGGTTTTCTGCTCAAAAAGAGCAAGCTGGCGACCGCCATGGGTGGCGGGCAGATGAGAGTCATCGCCTCGTTGCCGGTGGGTTACAAAGAGAAGCTGCTGGTGGTCAAGGTGGGTGAACAGCAACTGCTGGTCGGGGTGACGCCACAACAGGTCAACTTCCTCTGTCGGCTGGAGGAGCCGCTGGACGAGAGCCAGCCACAGGCGTTTTCACAACAGCTTGGCAAATTGATGGGCAAGCATGAAAAAAGCTAACGGCTTATTGCTGAAAATAGGGCTGCTGGTCAGCCTGCTGATACCACTGTTTTGCTCTTGGCCCGCGCTGGCGCAAGACGCCATGTCGGCGGTGACCGTCAAGACCATGGGGGATGGCTCTCAGGAGTACAGCCTGACCCTGCAAGTGCTGGCGCTGATGACCGCGCTCTCCTTCTTGCCAGCCATGGTGATCATGATGACCTCGTTTACCCGCATCATAGTGGTGCTGGGTATCTTGCGTCAGGCGATCGGTTTGCAACAGAGCCCCTCCAACCAGGTGCTGATCGGCATTGCACTGTTTATGTCGTTCTTCATTATGTCGCCGGTGCTGGACCGCATTAATGATGAGGCGCTGCAACCCTATCTGGCCGAGACCATTCAAGCCAAGGAGGCGCTGGAGCATGCCACATTGCCCATCCATCAGTTCATGCTGGCCCAGACCCGGATCAAGGATCTCAATACCTTTATGGAGATCGCCAACGTGCAGGTGGAGAAGCCTGCCGAGGTGCCACTGCGGGTGCTGATCCCGGCGTTTGTCACCAGCGAGCTGAAAACCGCCTTCCAGATTGGCTTTATGCTGTTTTTGCCATTTCTGGTCATCGATCTGGTGGTGGCCAGTATCCTGATGGCGATGGGGATGATGATGCTCTCGCCGATGATCGTCTCGCTGCCCTTCAAACTGATGCTGTTTGTGATGGTGGATGGCTGGAACCTCATTCTCGGGTCACTGGCCAACAGTTTCGGACTGGGTGCCGGTTAGCCGGTGTGAAGCAAGGAGCCCGAACATGAGTCCTGAAACCTTTGTCGACGTTTTTCGCGAGGCACTCTGGCTGGTGACCATCATGGTATGCGCCGTGATCCTGCCCAGTCTTGCCATCGGGCTGGTGGTCGCCATCTTCCAGGCGGCCACCTCCATCAACGAACAGACCCTGAGTTTTTTGCCACGTCTAATCGTGACCCTGTTTGCGCTGGGAGCGGGTGCTCACTGGGGCTTACAGAGTCTGATGGACTTCTTCGTGTTGATGGTCAATCAAATACCCGAGGTGGTGGGATGACCTATACAACCGCTCTGATCATGGAGTGGTTGTCTTCCATTCTCTGGCCGCTGGCACGAGTAAGTAGTTTGCTGATGGTGATGGCGGTATTCGGTAGCCGCCTTGCCCCTGCGCGAGTACGGATGGGGCTGGCACTTGCCATCACTTTTCTGATTGCCCCCCTGTTGCCGAAAATGCCCCCCATCGAACTCTTCTCTGCTGGCAGCTTTCTGGTATTAGGCCAGCAGCTGTTGATCGGTATTGCCCTCGGCCTGATGACCCAGTTTCTGATGGAGAGCTTCGTGATGGCCGGTCAGGTCATTGCCATGCAGACCAGCCTGGGATTCGCCACGCTGGTTGACCCGATGAATGGCCAGTCGGCCCCTGTGGTGGGTCAGTTCTATCTGATGTTGGCAACCCTGGTGTTTCTGGCGCTGGATGGTCATCTGATCATGCTGCGGCTGGTGATCCTCAGTTTTGAGACATTACCAGTATCAGACAGTGGGCTTTCTCTGCCAGCGATCCGCACCCTGATCGGTTTTCTCGGGGTGATGTATCAGGCATCGCTGGTGATGTCGCTCTCCGCCATCGTTGCGCTGCTGCTGATCAACTTTGCTTTTGGCGTCATGACCCGGGCCGCGCCGCAACTCAACATCTTCAGTATCGGTTTTGCGGTCAGCATGATGTCGGGTCTATTGATCCTCTGGCTCACCATTGGTGGTTTCCTCGGCCATTTCGACATGATGTGGGAGCGGGTACAAGAGGTCAGCTGCGAGCTGATCGGCACCCAATGCTTTGGCGGTGCCCATGGCTGATACCGATCAGGAACGTACCGAACAACCCACGGGCAAACGACTGCAACAGGCCCGTGATAAAGGGCAGATTGCACGTTCAAAGGAGCTGGGCACCGCCAGTGTCCTGCTGTCAGCAGTATTCGGCCTGTTGATGCTCAAGGGCTCGCTGGCGACCGCAATGATCAAAGTTGTGACCATGGGCTTTACCCTGGATCGGGAGCAGGCGTTTGATCCCAACGCCATGATCGCCATGGTGCCCGCGCTTCTGGCGGAATTGATCCTTCCGCTGGGGCTGTTGTTCGCACTGGTGGCCGTTGCCGCCTTTATCGGTAACACCCTGATGGGCGGGATGAATTTTTCGACCGAAGCTATGCTGCCAAAATGGAGCAAGCTGAGCCCGCTCAGTGGCTTGAAACGGATGTTCGGGGTGCAGTCGCTGATTGAGCTGGTCAAGTCCATCGCCAAGGTGGTGTTTATTACCCTGTTTGCCTGGTGGATGCTCTCCAGCCAGTTCAATCACCTGCTTAACCTCTCCATGGAGGGATTCCCCGGCGGCATCATAGACGCCCTTGAGCTGTTTCTCTGGATGTTGATCATCCTCTGCTGTGCCCTGCTTCCGATTGTTGCCATCGATGTGCCGTTCCAGCAGTGGAACCATATGCGTCAGCTCAAGATGACCAAGCAGGAGGTGAAGGACGAGTTCAAAGACAGCGAAGGCAAGCCCGAGGTGAAGGGGCGGATCCGGCAGTTGCAGATGCAGATGGCGATGCGCCGGATGATGGGGGATGTACCCAAGGCCGATGTGGTGATCACCAACCCGACCCACTACTCGGTGGCGCTCAAGTATGATGCAGGCAAACCCGGAGCCGCACCCAAGGTAGTGGCCAAGGGCACTGATGAAATTGCAATGAAGATCAGGGAGATAGCCAGGGAATACGAGATCCCGATTATGCCCTCACCTGAGTTGACCCGGGCTATTTATCATTCCACCGAGATTGGCCACGAGATCCCAGAAGGGCTGTTTGCGGCAGTTGCCCAAGTGCTTGCCTATGTCTTCCAGCTGAAAAAATTCCGCCGTGGCCAGGGACGCCGTCCTCAGACGCTGGCCAAAGACCTCCCCATCCCGACCGAATACCGAAAATGACAAAGTTCTGACGCAATAATAATAAAATCATTTAACTTCAATAGCTTGGTGTTTTGGCTTGATGCTTGCATTAATCTGACACCAGCACGTTGAAATTGAGAAAGACGATGGAATTCAAGGCATCTTTGGGCCGATTGAAAGAGTACAGAGGGTTACTGACCACCGGGTTCGGTACGCCGTTACTGGTACTGGCCGCCTTGGGGATGGTGGTGTTGCCTATTCCACCTTTGATGCTGGATGTGCTCTTCTCGTTCAACATTGCGCTCTCCATTGTGGTGTTGCTGGTCGCCGTTTACACCCGCCGTCCCCTCGAATTTGCCGCCTTTCCCACCGTGTTACTGCTCGCCACCCTGCTGCGGTTGGCGCTTAACGTTGCGTCAACCCGGGTGGTGTTGCTGGAAGGTCATAATGGCACCGCGGCTGCGGGCCATGTGATCGAGGCGTTCGGTAAGGTGGTGATTGGTGGCAACTATGCGGTCGGTATCATCGTTTTTACCATCCTGATCATCATCAACTTTGTGGTCATTACCAAGGGTGCGGGGCGGATTGCGGAGGTGAGTGCCCGTTTCACCCTGGATGCGATGCCGGGTAAGCAGATGGCCATCGATGCCGACTTGAACGCCGGTCTCATCAATCAGGAAGAAGCCAGGAAGCGTCGGCAAGAGGTCACGCAGGAGGCCGACTTCTACGGCTCGATGGATGGTGCCTCCAAGTTTGTCAAAGGGGATGTCATCGCGGGCATCATGATCCTCTTTATCAACATCATCGGTGGCTTCATTATCGGGATGATGCAGCACCAGCTGACCTTCGCGGAATCGGCAGAGATATACACCTTGCTGGCCATCGGTGATGGCCTGGTGGCGCAGATCCCCTCGCTGTTGCTCTCTATCGCCGCCGCTATCATAGTGACCCGGCAAAATACCGATCAGGATATGGGTACTGCGGTACTGGGTCAGTTGTTTGACAATCCCAAGGCGCTGATTATCTCTGCCGGTATTCTGCTGATGATGGGTCTGGTGCCGGGTATGCCTCACTTGGCGTTTTTGGGTCTGGGGGCGGTATCTGCAGCAGCCGCCTGGTGGTTGTTGCGCCGTGAGAAGCTGGCCGCGGCCAAAGTCGCCAGGGGTGAGCTGATGCCTGCTACCAACGAGCAGCCCCACGAGCAGAAAGAGCTGAGCTGGGACGATGTGATGCCGGTCGATATCATTGGCCTTGAAGTGGGTTATCAGCTGATCCCGCTGGTGGATCGCAACCAGGGTGGGGAATTGCTCAACCGGATCAAAGGGGTGCGCAAGAAGCTCTCGCAAGAGTTGGGCTTTCTGGTGCCGGCCGTGCATATTCGCGACAACCTGGATCTGGCGCCTAACCAGTACCGCATCACCTTGATGGGGGTCAGTACCGGCGAGGCCAATGTTTACCATGACAAAGAGATGGCTATCAATCCGGGCCAGGTGTTTGGTCAGCTGCAGGGGATTGCCACCAAGGATCCCGCCTTTGGACTGGAAGCGGTCTGGGTTGCCAAAGATCAGGTGTCCCAGGCACAGACACTGGGTTATACAGTCGTGGATACTGCCACTGTAGTGGCAACCCATATGAGCCAGATCCTCACCAACCATGCGGCCTTGTTGCTGGGCCATGATGAGGTACAGCAGCTGCTCGACATGATTGGCAAACACCAGAGCAAGCTGGTGGAAGGGCTGGTGCCGGAAGTGATCAGCATGGGTAACCTTGTGAAGGTATTGCAGAATTTGCTCAATGAAGGCGTGCCAATCCGCGATATGCGCACTATCCTGCAGACCCTGGTTGAATACGCGCCGCGCAGCCCGGATCCGGAAGTGCTCACTGCGGCTTGCCGGATTGCCCTGCGCCGTCTGATTGTGCAGGAGATTGCCGGCCCTGATCCCGAGTTGCCGGTGATTACCTTGGCGCCGGAATTGGAACGTATATTGCATCAATCCCTGCAGGCAGGTGGCGGTGATGGTGCCGGTATTGAACCTGGCCTGGCCGAGCGGATGCAGCGATCACTGGTGGAAGCCACTCAACGACAAGAACTGGAAGGCCAGCCAGCCGTGCTTCTGACATCGGGGATCTTGCGTAATACCTTGGCGAAATTTGTCAAGAATGCCATTCCTGGATTGCGCGTTCTGTCTTATCAGGAAGTGCCCGACGACAAGCAGATTCGCATCGTCAGCGCAGTAGGGCAGAACTAGTTAGCGGAGATGACGGGTGAAGATTAAGCGGTTTTTTGCCAAGGACATGCGAACGGCTCTGGCCGAGGTCAAGGAGACTCTCGGGCCCGATGCGGTGATCATGTCCAACAAGAAGGTCACCGGTGGGGTCGAGATAGTCGCCGCAGTCGATTATCAATCCCAGGTTCCGGGGCCTAAAGATGCGCCGGTTCGCCGTCAACTGAATGACGAGAGCGTCAATATTTCGTCTGCCGGACGGCAGATGACCCGCCCTGAACCGACTCAGGTGAAGGAGCAGAACGAACATTATGCCGATACCCTGGCCGCATTGCTGGCTCGCCAGCAAAAGCTCAAGCCGGGTAACGCTGCCGCCATGAGCAGCACTCAGTCAGCTGGCCTTGCGGCAGCCAATACCGCGCCCAGAACCTTGGCCGAACAGGGGCAGTGGGGCGCCGCCCCTGAGCCCGCCAAGCCAAAAGCCAGGGCTGCAACGCTGGGCCGGCCCGCGCAGCCTGCACCTCGCGAACAAGAGATGGAAGGGATGCGCAAGGAGATGGCCAGCATCCGAAAGTTGCTGGAACACCAGATTTCCGGGCTGATGTGGCAAGAGGTGGAGCGCCGTGAGCCAATGCGGGCATTGCTGATCAAAGAGCTCAAGAAGATGGGCTTTGATGATGCGTTCGCCGATCAACTGGCGGGGCTTATCCCCGAGGATATGTCCATCCACCAGGCCATGGCACAGCTGGCAGAAGTATTGACGGGTCAGCTCAAGATCAGTGAAGACGAGATTTTACGTCAGGGGGGAGCGGTGGCGCTGCTAGGCCCGACCGGGGTAGGCAAGACCACCACCATCGCCAAGCTGGCGGCACGCTTTGCCATGAAGTATGGCGCGGAGCAGGTGGCGCTGATCACCACCGATAATTACCGGATCGGTGCCCATGAACAGCTGCAGACCTATGGTCGGATCATGGGTTGCCCGGTGCGGCAGGTGCGTGATGCCGAAGAGTTGGCCACTGCACTCTATCAGTTCCGTCATCGGCGTCTGGTGCTCATCGATACGGCCGGGGTTGGCCAGCGGGATATCCGCTTGACCGAGCAGCTCGATACCCTGGTCAAGAATGCCAAGGTGCGGATCCGCAGCTATCTGGTGATGTCTGCGACATCCCAGCGTCGGGTGATGCAGGAAGCGGTGGACCATTTCCGGCGGATCCCATTGAGCGGCTGCATACTTACCAAATTGGACGAGAGTCTGAACCTGGGTGAAGTGATAAACGTGTGTATCCAGAATGCTTTGCCAATCAGCTATATCACTGACGGGCAACGGGTTCCGGAAGATATTCAGGTTGCCAATGCGGCGCAGCTCGTCGGAGCGGCCATGGGCTCGCTGGAGCGAGAAACAGAAGAGCCCTATTTCTGGGGCGCAGGCTTTGGCGAGGCCGAAGATTCGGAGTTTTATGAGTAACATACATATGGATCAGGCGAGTGGTCTGCGCAAAATGCGTCAAAACAATCGAGTAAAAGTAATCGCCGTGTCCGGTGGCAAGGGTGGCGTGGGCAAGACCAACGTGACCCTGAACGTGGCGGGAGCCATGGCGGCCCAAGGTAAACGGGTGCTAGTGCTGGATGCTGACTTAGGGTTGGCCAACGTCGACGTCATGCTGGGGCTACGGGTTCATCGTAACCTCTCTCATGTACTGGCTGGCGAATGCACCATCGATGACATCATTGTCGAAGGCCCTTATGGCATGATGATTGTACCCGCGACCTCGGGCACCCAATCGATGGTGGAGCTCTCGTCAGTGCAGCATGCCGAGCTTATCAGGGCGTTCAGCGAGATGAAGACCCAGGTCGATATCCTGATGGTGGATACGGCGGCGGGGATCTCCGACATGGTGCTGAGTTTCACCCGTGCAGCTCAGGACATCATGGTGGTGGTGTGCGATGAGCCGACCTCCATTACCGATGCCTATGCCCTGATCAAGATCCTCTCCAAGGATCACGGCGTATTTCGCTTTAAAGTTGTGGCCAACATGGTGCGCAGCCTGCGTGAAGGGCAGGAGCTCTTTGCCAAGTTGACCAGGGTGACAGACCGCTTCCTCGACACCTCACTGGAGCTGGTTGCCTGCGTGCCTTACGACACGAATTTACGTGCGGCAGTGCGTAAACAGAAGCTGATTGTTGAAGCGTTTCCCAAGTCGCCAGCTGCGCTGGCATTTAGGGCGCTGGCCAACAAGGCGGCGAGCTGGCCGGTGCCAAACCAGCCAGGTGGTCACCTGGAGTTTTTCCTGGAAAACTTGTTGCAAAAACCGGCCACGACACAGGAAGGTTCCCGTGAATAAAGCCCAAGCGTACTTGCGTCATCAGGATTCCTATGTGCTGGTGGAGCGCCATGCTCCTCTGGTCAAGCGAATTGCCCAGCATTTGTTGGCTC
Source organism: Aeromonas sp. CU5 (assembly GCF_002586745.1). NCBI lineage: Bacteria > Pseudomonadati > Pseudomonadota > Gammaproteobacteria > Aeromonadales > Aeromonadaceae > Aeromonas > Aeromonas sp. CU5. The sequence goes on along the minus strand of NZ_CP023817.1, from coordinate 2,451,026 downwards.
GCCTGCCCAGCAGTGTCTTGCTGGATGACCTGATCCAGGCAGGTATGATTGGGTTGCTCGAAGCTTCTCGCAATTTTGACGGTAGCAAGGGCGCCAGCTTCGAAACCTACGCCGGGATCCGCATCCGTGGCTCCATGCTCGATGAAATTCGTCGTGGCGACTGGGTGCCGCGCTCTGTCCATCGCAACAGTCGCGCTATTGCCGAGGCGATCGAAAATGTCGAGCAGGCTCATGGACGGGATGCTCGGGATACCGAAGTGGCGGTCCAGATGGGGGTCTCCCTCAATGACTATCACGCCATGCTGCAGGATGTCTCATGTGGCAAGATTATCGGTATCGAAGATCTGGGGATCAGTGAGGATGTGATCGGGCACCCTGATGATGGACCTGCAGGCACCGGATTTGATGAATTGGCAGCGGAACGATTTCAAATTGCATTATCTGAGCAAATTGGTCGCTTACCAGAGAGAGAAGCGTTGGTTCTCTCTCTTTACTACGATGAAGAGCTCAATTTACGCGAGATTGGCGATGTTTTGAATGTGAGTGAGTCGCGAGTCAGCCAGATCCACAGCCAGGCAATGCACAGATTACGTGCTCGTTTGAGAGATTGGCATCTATAAGTGTTTGTACTGGCTACACTGAGATGAAACTCTAGGGCATAATCCGCACGACACAACCTGTTTTTAGCATCATGTAAGTTAGCCATTCTGGTGGCTATTTAGGAGGGAATTTTGGACAAGAACATGAAAATCCTCATTGTTGACGATTTTTCAACTATGCGGCGGATTATCAAGAACTTGCTGCGGGACTTGGGGTTCAATAATACCCATGAAGCGGACGATGGCAATACAGCATTGCCGATGCTGAAAAACGGTGATTTTCAGTTTGTGGTCACCGACTGGAACATGCCCGGCATGCAAGGAATTGACTTGCTTAAGGCCATTCGCGTCGATGACAAGCTCAAGCATTTGCCGGTACTGATGGTCACGGCGGAAGCCAAGCGCGAGCAGATCATCGAAGCCGCACAGGCTGGCGTCAACGGTTACATCGTCAAGCCTTTCACCGCTGCAACGCTCAAAGAAAAGCTGGATAAAATTTTTGAACGTATCGGCTAAGGAGCTGCAGGGATGATGGCCAAAACGAGAGCAATGATTTCGCTCGACCAGGCAAGGATGCTTGTTGCTCATTTAGAACAGGATAAATTTGAGCTTGCGGATGAACTTCTTGCCGATGTATGTGCTCCCAACGCAGCCGATCTGTTTGACAAAGTAGGTCAGCTGACCCGACAACTACATAATTCACTGCAAGAATTTTGTCTTGACTCTCGCATTCCCGATTTGGCGACACATGATATTCCCGATGCACGGGAACGTCTCAGTTACGTTATAGAGATGACGGACAAGGCTGCTAACCGCACTATGGATGCAGTGGAAGCCAGTCTGCCGATAGCGGATCGCCTGAATGACAATATTCAGCTGGTGCTGCCGAACTGGAATGCGTTGATGTCCCGTGACATGAGCCTTGGGCAGTTCAAATCGTTATGTCACCAACTCGATGATTTTATTAAGGCCTCAGCTACAGATGCCGATAAATTACGACAACTGCTGACAGAGATCCTGATGGCGCAAGATTTTCAGGATTTGACCGGTCAGATGATCCGAAAGGTCATCAAACTGGTTCAGGAAGTTGAAACAAAATTAATTGAAATGTTGACCATGTGTGGTGAAGCCTCTGCAGAGCATTCAACTCGCAGCCTTCCTGTTAACGGGATTGAAGCAGAAGGCCCCATCATGAACCCTGAGGCGCGTGCCGATGTGGTTAATGGTCAGGATGATGTGGACGATCTGCTGTCTAGTCTGGGATTCTAATGGAGTGACGCATGGCCTTCGAAGTTGATGAAGACATACTGCAAGACTTTCTGGTCGAAGCATCCGAAATATTGGAACAGTTGTCTGAACAACTGGTCGACTTGGAAAAGCGGCCTGATGACAAGAACCTGTTAAATGCCATCTTTCGTGGTTTCCATACCGTAAAAGGTGGTGCAGGGTTTCTGTCGTTGGGTGAACTGGTTGACGTATGCCACGGCGCGGAGAACGTGTTTGATATCTTGCGCAATGGTAAACGTTCAGTCACCGCTGAGTTGATGGATGTAATCCTGCAAGCGCTGGATGCCATTAACGTCATGTTCGCACAAGTTCAAAACCGCGAACCGCCAAGCCCCGCTTCTGCTGAAGTCCTGCATGACTTACATGAACTCTGCAAGCCGGAGGGCGAGGAGCAGTTGCTAACTGCTTCGGCGAATAATAGTTCACCAGCCGAGAGCACTGGATCAGCGGAGTTCGTTGAGGCGGATGCCGAGCTAGAGGTGATCGCTGACTCCTTGCCTGTTAATGGCGGTGGCTCTATCGATGAAATTTCAGCGGATGAATTTGAACGTCTGCTGGATGAGTTGCATGGTGCCGGAGGCGCGCCAACTCCGGTTGCTGCGGTATCGGCTCCTGTTGCCGGTGGTACCGGTGATATTACTGATGATGAGTTTGAAGCCCTCTTGGATCAGCTCCATGGTCAAGGCGCACATATTGGGGCACCAGAGGTTAATCCATTGGCATCGGTGCAAAAAGAGGTTGATGCACTGATCGATGATGATGAGTTCGAACGTCTGCTTGATGAGTTGCATGGGCGTGGTCAGTCACCTCAAACCACAATGGCTGCTGCACAGCCTCCTGTTGCGGTCACGCCACCGGTACCACCTAAGCAGGCCGCACCTATCCCCCCTGCTGTGCCGGTCAGTAAACCGGCGCCCGTTTCCCCTGCCAAACCCGCAGAGGCACCCGTAAAAGCGCCAGCCCCGGTTGCCAAGGCCGCGCCCGCCGAAAATGCAGTACAAAGCGATACCACTGTACGTGTAGATACCAAGACCCTGGATGTCATCATGAACATGGTGGGTGAGTTGGTACTGGTGCGTAACCGCTTGGTGAGCTTGGGGATTGCGAGTAACGATGAAGACATGTCAAAGGCGGTCGCCAATCTGGATGTGGTGACTGCTGACCTGCAAGGTGCGGTGATGAAAACCCGCATGCAGCCAATCAAGAAGGTATTTGGTCGCTTCCCGCGCGTGGTGCGCGATCTGGCGCGTACTCTCAAAAAGGATATTGAGTTGGTCATGGTCGGTGAAGAGACCGATCTGGATAAGAACCTGGTGGAAGCACTGGCAGACCCGCTTGTTCACCTGGTGCGCAACTCTTGTGACCACGGGGTTGAAATGCCGGATGTGCGCGAAAAGGCAGGCAAGCCTCGGCAGGGGACGATTACCCTGAGTGCTTCCCAGCAAGGTGATCATATTCTGCTCTGCATCGAAGATGATGGGGCGGGAATGGATCCTGAGAAGCTCAAGTCCATTGCCATCAATCGTGGTGTACTGGATGCAGATAGTGCTGCTCGGATGAGTGACAATGATGCTTATAACCTGATTTTTGCTCCGGGTTTTTCGACAAAATCAGAAATCTCGGACATCTCCGGCCGTGGTGTCGGGATGGACGTGGTAAAAACCAGTATTGTCAGCCTCAACGGTTCGGTGCATATCGATTCAACTTGGGGTAAAGGCACCCGTCTTGAGATCAAGGTTCCCCTGACTCTGGCAATCCTGCCGACTCTGATGGTGGAAGTGGGTGAGCAGACCTTTGCGTTGCCTCTTGGCTGCGTGAACGAGATTTTTCACCTGGACTTGAAAAAGGCCAACATGGTTGATGGTCAACTCACCATCATTGTGCGTGACAAGGCGATACCGCTCTTTTATTTGCATAAATGGTTGATCCGCGGTTCCAACAAGCGCTCTCGTCAGGATACTGGCCATGTGGTGATCGTGCAGATCGGCACTCAGCAAATTGGCTTTGTAGTCGATAGCCTGATTGGCCAGGAGGAGGTAGTGATCAAGCCGCTGGATAACCTGTTGCAAGGCACCCCCGGTATGGCTGGCGCAACTATTACCAGTGATGGCGGGATTGCCCTGATTTTGGATGTGCCGAGTCTGCTCAAAGCATATGCGCGTAGACATTAATAGCTCAGGCCCAAGGAGTTAGAAAAATAACAATGGCAGTCAAGGTATTAGTTGTCGACGACTCGAGCTTCTTTCGCCGTCGGGTAAGTGAAATCATCAATCAGGATCCTATGCTGACGGTGATCGACACGGCCCAGAATGGACGGGAAGCTGTGGACAAGGCGCTCTTGCTGCGCCCTGATGTGATCACCATGGACATCGAGATGCCCGTGATGGATGGCATCAGTGCGGTGCGGGAGATCATGGCAAAGTGTCCGACCCCCATTCTGATGTTCTCCTCCCTGACCCATGAGGGGGCTAAATCAACCCTTGATGCGCTGGATGCCGGAGCTCTCGACTTTTTGCCCAAAAAGTTTGAGGACATCGCCAGAGACAAGGACGAGGCGGTCAAATTGTTGCAGCAGCGGGTGAAGGAGATCTCCCGCAAGCGCTTCTTGATGACTCCGTCTGCTCGTCCCAAAGCTCCGGAGCCTGTTGCTCGCACTCCATTGGGTAGTGCCGCGCCCAGGGCTACGGAGCGTCAACTTGATTCGCTGCGCCCTGCTACAACAGCGTCATTCAAGCGCAGTGGCAAGACATACCAGCTGGTGGCGATTGGTACTTCTACCGGTGGGCCTGTGGCACTGCAAAATGTGCTGACCAAGTTGCCTGGGGATTTCCCTCATCCGATCCTGCTTATTCAGCATATGCCCGCGACCTTTACGGCCGCGTTTGCTGCTCGGCTTAATGGTCTGTGCCAGATTGGCGTCAAGGAAGCCGAGGATGGCGATGTGCTCAAACCCGGTCATGCCTACCTGGCTCCCGGTGGCAAGCAGATGTTGCTGGAAGGGCGTGGCGCCGGTGCCCGCATCCGGATCATTGATGGCAATGATAAGGTGAACTACAAGCCTTGCGTGGATATCACCTTTGCTTCTGCCGCCAAAACCTATGGCGATAAGGTGCTAGCCATAGTGCTGACGGGAATGGGGGCTGATGGTCGTGATGGTGCTCGACTGCTGAAAGAGCAGGGTTCTACCATCTGGGCACAGGATGAGGCTTCCTGCGTGGTGTATGGCATGCCGCAGGCTGTTGCTAAAGCGGGTATTGCCAGCGAATCACTTCCTCTGGACAAAGTGGCCCAGCGTATTCTGGTTGAGTTGGGGCGCTAATCATGGGGTTGCTTGGTCTGCTCCTGGCGTTGGGGGCTATGGCTATTGCCCAATTGTGGCATGGCGGCTCACTGTTGACTCTGGTGGATGGCCCTGCCTTCCTGATTGTGCTGGGCGGCACCTTCGGCGCCGTGATATTGCAGACTCCCGCCAAATATATCCTGCTGGCTCTGCGGCAACTGTTATGGATTGTTACCCCCCCGCGACAAGATCTTTCTGTTCAAGCCGAGCGGCTGCAATCCTGGGCTGTCTTCGCTCGCCAGCAGGGGTTGCTGGCCCTTGAGAACCAAGCAGAGCAGGAAGAGGACAACTTTACCCGTCAGGGGCTTGGTATGATTGTTGACGGTGTATCTACCGACGATATTCGTATGTTGCTCGAAGCTGATATCGATATCGAACAGGAGCGCAATGAGCATGCTGCCCGGGTATTCGAGTCCATGGGTGGATACAGTCCGACCATCGGGATCATCGGTGCCGTGCTGGGCTTGATCCAGGCCATGTTTCATCTGGAAGATCCTGCCGTCTTGGGGGCTGGTATCGCAGTGGCATTTGTAGCAACCATTTATGGTGTGGGGTTTGCCAATCTGGTCTATCTGCCCATCGCCAACCGGTTACGAGCCTTTCACTACCACTACGGACTGTTTCAGGAGATGACTCTCGAAGGGCTGTTGGCCATCGCTCATGGGGAGAATGGTATGCAGGTTGAACGTCGGCTCAGGGCCTATCTGAAGGGAGAGTAGCCATGCGCAAGCGCTATCGGTTGCACTTGCAGGGAGGTGATCATCTTGATCGCTGGTTGGTCTCCTATGCCGATTATATGACGCTGATCTTTGCTCTTTTTGTGGTGCTCTATTCCGTGGCGCTAGTAAACAAGGACAAATATCGTGCAGTCATTGATGGCATGAGCCAGGCATTTAATGTAATTCCCTCCCATAACGACGGTGTGTTGGACGGCCAAGGCAATACACTGCTAAACAATGCGCTTTCTGCTGAACCTTCACTATTGGACGGGCCTACAGCGCAAGCTCCTGCACTTGCCCCTATTTCTGGTATCCCTATTCAGCAAGATGGCACCACACTGGCCACACTCGATGTACAGTTGCAACAGAGCATGGGATCGTTGGTGGACGCAGGGATAGTCAAACTGACGCAAGATGAAAACTGGTTGACCATAGAACTGAGCTCCGGATTGCTGTTTAGCAGCGGTAGCGCCTTCATGGGACCAAATGCAGCGCCCATCATTAATACTCTTTCAAGTATTCTAAAACCGGTCGATAACTATGTAAGAGTCAGGGGCTATACAGATAACCAACAGATTAATAATGAAATTTATCGCTCGAATTGGGTGCTTTCTGCCGCGAGAGCAGAAGCTGTGCTCAGTGGCTTGGTCACAAATGGCATTGCCCCCCAGCGGCTAGCTTTCGAGGCGTATGGTGAGTTTTCCCCCTTCGCAGACAATGGTAGCGAGCAGGGGCGGTTACAGAATCGCAAAGTGGTGGTCGCTATTTCGAAGTTTGCCTGGGTGCCCCCTGCTCCTGCCGTTGTCAGCCCGGTGGCTGCTGAACCGGCACCAGCAGTGAACAATGCAGTGGATGTGGGAAAGATCAAGGTGATCTCCTTGCCCGGTGGTGGCATACGCATAACAACAAGGCAGGATTGATAACGTGATTGTTTGGACGGTTGCCAACCAAAAGGGGGGAGTGGGTAAAACCACCACAGTGGTCTCGATTGCCGGGATCCTGGCCCAACGTGGCCAACGGGTGCTGTTGATAGACACTGACCCTCATGCATCCCTGACCGCTTATCTTGACTTTGATTCGGATCGGCTGGACGGCACCCTCTATGAGTTGTTTCAAGCGGTCAAACCGACAGCCGAGCTGGTCAATAAACTCACACTGCGAACCCAGTTCGAGAATATTCATCTATTACCGGCCTCAATAACCCTTGCCACGCTCGATAGAGTGATGGGTAATCGGGAGGGGATGGGACTGGTTATCAAGCGAGCGCTGCTACGGATTCAAGATCAGTACGACTATGTGTTAATCGATTGCCCGCCGGTACTGGGGGTGATGATGGTCAATGCGCTGGCTGCTTGTGATCGCATTCTAGTGCCTGTCCAGACCGAATTTCTGGCTCTGAAAGGGCTGGAAAGAATGATGAAAACATTCGAGATTATGCAGCGTTCCAAGCGGGACAAGTTTCGTTATACAGTTATCCCGACCATGTTTGATAAACGAACACGCGCCTCTCTGATGACCTTGAAATCGATCAAGGATCAATACGGTGACTCGGTATGGAATGCAGTGATCCCGATTGATACCAAGTTTCGCGATGCCAGCTTGCTACATATTCCTCCGTCCATTTACTCCCCTGGGAGCCGTGGGACTTATGCCTACGAGACACTGCTCAATTATCTCGACTCCCTCGAGCGGCAGCGAATGCATGAGGTAATGCCATGAGCGATACCATTCAAGTGCGGGCGATGGATGACTATTTTCACTCCTTGCTACTCGACGAGCCGCTGGTTTTGGATGAGGTGGAGGAGGAGCCACCGACACCAGTACTGCAGATGCAGCGCAAGAGCATCCCTGATCTGGTGGTGGCCCCCTATCTGGAGAATGACCCGCGTCTTGCCCAGTTGGGGGAGTTGCTTGCACAGGTTGGGCAAGTTCAGTTCGAAAATGATCTGTTTACGCATGAGGTCACAGTTACAGCTCCGCTGGAGATAGTGGCTGAAGAGTCATTATTACCGGTAGAACAGGAATGGCCTGCAGAGATCATGTCTCCTGCGGTCGTGGAACCACATGCCACTATCCTTACCGAGACCGCGCCGGAGGTAGCTCCGATAGAAGCTAGCGCTCCGGTTGTCTGGGAGAATATCGATACCGGCAAAGAGTTTCAGGCGCTATTTTTTGAAGTCGCTGGCGTTACTTTCGCTGTTCCTCTGACCGAACTTGGCGGGATCCATCAGTTGGGCGAGATCACCTCCCTCTTCGGCCAACCAGCTTGGTATAAGGGGCTCATGACTTCCCGCGAGCAGAAGATGAATGTGGTAGATACAGCCCAGTGGGTCATGCCCGGCCAGCATCTGGAGATGGATAGTTACAAATATCTGATTATGCTCGGTGAATCCCCTTGGGGATTAGCCTGCCATCATCTTAAAGGAACCGAATTATTACACCGAGACCAGGTGAAGTGGCGACATCAGGAGGGTAAGCGCCCCTGGTTGGCTGGCATGGTCAAAGAAAAAATGTGCGCCCTGCTGCATGTTCGTGAACTGCTCTTGTTATTGGAGCGTGGGGTTAACATAGAAGGTCGCTGATAACTTCTGCAATCGAGCTGTTTTATTGCTAGTTTTAGCAGTAGACATTTTCATAAAAGGAATAAAAATATGACTGGAAAGCGCAATATCGCACAGAATCTGGCCGAAGATGAAGTGCTGCAATGGGTAACTTTTCAACTGGAAAACGAAACCTATGGCATCAATGTGATGCAGGTTCAGGAAGTGTTGCGCTACACCGAAATCGCGCCTGTTCCTGGTGCGCCCGAGTACGTGCTAGGGATCATCAACCTGCGTGGCAATGTGGTGACTGTCATCGATACGCGCTCCCGTTTTGGCTTACCATCCGGTGATGTCAGTGAAAACTCTCGCATTGTGATCATCGAGGCCGAAAAGCAGGTCATCGGCATCATGGTGGACAGTGTGGCGGAAGTGGTTTATCTGCGTTCCTCCGAAATTGATGCAGCACCCGCTGTCGGGACCGAGGAGAGCGCCAAGTTCATTCAGGGGGTCAGTAACCGTGATGGGCAACTGCTGATCCTGGTGGACTTGAACAAGCTGCTCTCTGATGAAGAGTGGGAAGATATCGGTTCTCTCTGATGAATAAGGTGATGTTTTGATTATCGAGATAGTTGCCTTGGGGTTGTCCCTGATTGCCTTGTTGTTTGCTTTTTATATCTGGTTCCAAAGCAAGCGTAGCAAACAGGAGTCCGAGGCGAGCGTGACGACCCTGCAGGGTCAACTGGAGAGCTTGCGCAAGCAGATGATGGAGCTTCATACCGGGGCGATAGGCATGGGGCAGCGCTTGCAGTCAGTAGAAGGGACAATGCAGCAGGTCAATGATCGTCAGCAAGAGCTGACAATGCAAGATCCCGAGCGGCGGCTTTACAGTCGCGCAGCCAAGATGGTCGAACTGGGCGCTGATCTGGATGAGGTCATGAGTGAATGCGAGTTGCCAAAGGCAGAAGCAGAGCTCTTGATATCGTTGCGCAAAGGTCGCTCTTGAGGATTCAGGAAGGCAATCGCCTTCCTGAACTTTATTGGGCCAGTTGTGATACATGTATGTGTAGAAACTTGCAGAGATATTGATGCAGTCCCTGTTGTGGCATGGCTAATGTGGCTAACAGGCTAGCCACATTAGCCACATTAGCCATGCTGTATGGTGCAACATCAGAATATAAAAAAGCGCCCGCAGGCGCTTTTTTATATTTCCAGTGGCTTAACTGATCAGGCTCGCCCACAGATCGTATTCGTCAGATTCATCAATCCGCACCTTGACCATATCACCAGGCTTTAGGCTGGTTTCACCGTTGAGGTAAACCAGACCGTCTATTTCCGGCGCGTCAGCGAAGGATCGGCCGGTTGCGCCCTCTTCGTCCACTTCGTCGATAAGTACCATCATCTCTTTACCGACTCGGCGGGCCAGCTTGCGGATGGAGACCTGCTGTTGCAGTTCCATAAAGCGCTGGAAGCGCTCTTCCTGAACCTCTGCTGGCACCGGATCCGGTAGCTCGTTGGCCAATGCCCCTTCAACCGGGCTGTATTTGAAGCAGCCGACCCGATCCAGCTCTGCCTTGTCGATGAAGTCCAGCAGCATCTGGAACTCTTCCTCGGTCTCGCCCGGGAAGCCAACGATAAAGGTAGAACGCAGGGTGATCTCGGGGCAGATTTCACGCCACTTTTGAATGCGCTCCAGGGTACGTTCGACAGTACCCGGGCGCTTCATCAGTTTGAGGATGCGCGGGCTGGCGTGTTGCAGTGGAATATCGAGGTAGGGCAGTACCTTGCCATCGCGCATCAACGGGATGACGTCATCCACGTGTGGGTAGGGGTAGACGTAGTGCAGGCGCACCCAGATATCGAGCTTGGCCAGCTCTTCGCACAGGGCGACCATGCTGGTCTTGACCGGCATGCCATCGTAGAAACCGGTGCGGTGTTTGACATCGACACCGTAAGCGGAGGTGTCCTGGGAGATCACCAGGATCTCCTTCACGCCCGCCTCTTTCAGGCGCTTGGCTTCGGCCAGTACTTCGCCGATGGGACGGCTCACCAGATCACCGCGCATGGAGGGGATGATGCAGAAGGTGCAGCGGTGGTTGCAGCCTTCGGAAATCTTCAGATAGGCGTAGTGGCGCGGAGTCAGTTTTACACCGTGAGCGGGCACCAGGCTGGTGAAGGGGTTGTGCTCCGGCTTGGCCACATATTTGTGGACGTGACCCAGCACCTCTTCGTAGGCGTGGGGGCCGGTGATCTCGAGCACCTTAGGATGGATCTCGCGGATCTGGTTCTCTTTGGCGCCGAGGCAACCGGTAACAATCACCTTGCCGTTTTCGGCCAACGCTTCACCGATCGCTTCCAGCGACTCTTGCACCGCGCTATCGATAAAGCCGCAGGTGTTGACGACGACCAGCTCGGCATCGTCATAGCTGGGCACCACATCGTACCCTTCGGTACGCAGCTGGGTCAGGATGCGTTCTGAATCGACCAGGTTTTTGGGGCATCCCAAGCTCACAAAACCAATCCTTGGGTGGTGAGACCTAATAATGCTGGAAGTCGCTTGTTGGACAGGTTGGCTGTCCAATGGTTGAGCCTGCGCGGTTGCAGGCGTCAGGCTCTCTGAGCTGGGGTCAAAACGGTTGACGGTCATAGGGGGCGCAGGTCACATCTGTAAAAAAGATGGCGGATTATACCTGATGAGCAGGAAAGAGGAAGAACATGGCTGGGTGTTTTTTAATCTACCTGTCCAGTGACTCATGGGTATTTCTAATATTTGTATGGGGTGCGTTGGGGGGAGGTTGGTGAGTGCCTGATGAGAGCCTGTAAATGATTCTGTGTAACTGCCCACTCCATTACAGGTGACCGTTCAGGCGATCACCGAATTCGATAATAAAGCGATTTAGGGCAAGCTTCCAATTCTGGATCGGCATGGTCCATTTCTTGGAGGCTTGCTGTATCGCGAGAAACGCCACTTTTAGCGCCGAGTCGTCGGTCGGGAAGAGCTTCCTTTGCTTGGTCGCTTTACGCAGCACGCTGTTGAGTGACTCGATCGCATTAGTGGTGTAAATCACCTTCCGGATGGCGGGGGGATAATCGAACAGTGTGATCAGATTGGCCCAGTTACTCTGCCAGGAGCGCGTTATCTGCGGGTACTGGCTATCCCAGCGCTCGCCGAAGGCCGCCAGCGCCTGCTGAGCCTCACGTTCCGTCGCAGACTGGTAGAGCTGCTTCAGCTCCGCCGTCACCGCCTTGTAGTCCTTCCAGGAGACATAGCGCAGCGAGTTGCGCACCATGTGGACGATACACAGTTGAACCTTGGTCTGGGGATACTCCACAGCAATCGCATCAGGGAAGCCCTTGAGACCGTCTACACACGCAATCAGGATGTCTTCCAGGCCACGGTTCTTCAGCTCAGTCAGGACCGACAGCCAGAACTTTGCCCCTTCGGTCTCGGCCAGCCACAGGCCCAACAGCTCCTTGTGACCGTCCATATTGATGCCCAGTGCCAGATAGAGCGACTTGTTAATCACCCGCTGGTTCTCGCGGATCTTCAGCACAATGCAGTCCAGATAGACGATGGGATAGAGCGGATCCAGCGGTCGGTTTTGCCATTCGTGGACCTGCTCGATGACACGCTCGGTCACCTTCGATACCAGCCCCGCCGAGATGTCGGCGTCATACATCTCTTTGAACGCGTCAACGATATCCCGGGTGCTCAAACCCTTGGCGTAGAGGGAGAGGATCTGGTCGTCCATCTGAGTCAGGCGGGACTGGCCCTTGCGGACGAACTGAGGCTCGAAGGAGCTGTTGCGGTCACGAGGCGCCTGGATAGTGACCTCTCCGTGCTGCCCTTTTAGGCGCTTGGTGGAATAGCCATTGCGATTGTTGCCGGTCCCGCGGCCTTGTGGGGCGTGTTTCTGGTAGCCCAGATGCTCGTCCATCTCGGCATTAAGCGCGGTCTCGACGGTGAGCTTGATCAGCTGTTGGGTGAGGGTGCCGAGATCTTTTTCAGACTTGATGTCTTTTGCCAGCTCAGCGGCGAGTGCTTTGAGTTTGTCTTGGTCCATTTGCTTACCCACGAAGGTATCCTTTTGAAAAAGTTACTTATTCGTGGGCGGTTACACAATTGGATTTACAGGCTCCCTGATGAACCAGACTGAAAACTCACCACAATGTTGCCTTGTTCTGGCCTGCATTATACGCGTCAACCATAAACAAATGAGCCTATCCGCTAACCGCAAAGTGGGGCTTGTACAACACTCACTCTCTATCATCTTGGTACCCACGAATCACCTGGATGGAACTAAGAACGACTCACTATACAAAGAGAACTCAGCTCAGGGATGACTCCTGCACTCTCATCAGCTATTGCCATCCCCATATCGCTATTTACTGACTTGCCCCTGTGGCCCGACAAGCAACCGAGGTGTCAACCTCTTGGAATTAGCTCAGAATCACAAAATCAAAACAGCGTTTCACTTTTAAGTTGATGGTGTTTCCTTTTATTGGTATCGTGCGTTCCACAAAGTAAAGCGTAAGTACGCAGTCATTGATGCCCTAAAGGCCCTGAATTGAGGTTCATTATGCAAATTCGTCAAAGCATCCATAGCGACCATGCCAAGCAACTTGATACTCAGGGCCTGCGCCGTGAGTTTCTGGTTGAGGAGATCTTCACCCCGAACAAGCTGACCATGACCTACAGCCACATCGATCGCATCGTGTTCGGTGGCATGATGCCGGTTAACGGTCCGCTTGGCTTCTCAGACGAGCTAGGTAAGACCTTTGGTGTCAGCTATTTCCTCGAACGTCGTGAGCTTGGGCTTATCAACATCGGTGGCCCCGGTGTGGTTACTGTGGATGGAACCACCTTTGAAGTCGGTAATGCCGAAGCGCTTTACGTGGGACAGGGCGCTAGGGAGCTAAGTTTTGCCAGCGTCGATGCCTCGCAACCGGCCAAGTTTTACTACAACAGTGCTCCGGCCCACATGCATTTCCCGACCCGCAAAGTCACCAAGGAGCAGGCTTCCCCCAGCACCATCGGTGACGCGTCTACCAGCAACCGTCGCACCATCTACAAATACCTGGTGCCGGATGTACTGCCGACCTGCCAACTGGTAATGGGCATGACCCAGCTGGAGGAAGGCAGTTTGTGGAACACCATGCCTTGCCACACTCATGAGCGTCGTATGGAGGTCTACTTCTACTTCAACATGAAAGAGGATGCGGCTGTATTCCACATGATGGGCAAACCTGACGAGACTCGCCATTTGCTGATCCACAACGAGCAGGCAGTGATCTCGCCAAGTTGGTCCATTCACTCCGGGGTAGGTACCCAGGCTTATACCTTTATCTGGGGCATGGTCGGCGAGAATCAGGTGTTCGGTGACATGGATCATGTTGCCATCGAGGATCTGCGTTAATTCCCTTTATGTCCGGGCCCGCTTCAGACGGCCCGCATCACCACCATCAAGACTGTCACGCAGGGTGGCAGCAGAGGAAACAAGATGATTCTCAATGCATTCGATTTGAAGGGTAAGATTGCCATCGTGACCGGTTGCGACACCGGTTTGGGTCAGGGCATGGCGTTGGGCCTGGCTCAGGCAGGCTGTGACATCGTTGGTGTCAACATCGTCGAGCCTACCGACACCATTGCCAAGGTCGAGGCCATTGGCCGCCAGTTCCTTAGTCTCAAGGCCGATGTTAGCAAGGTTGATACCCTACCAGGTCTGGTGGATCAGGCCGTCTCTCGGTTTGGTCGTGTCGACATCCTGGTCAACAACGCTGGCATCATTCGCCGCGAAGATGCCATCAACTTCAGCGAGAAGGACTGGGATGATGTGATGAACATCAACATCAAGAGCGTCTTCTTCATGTCCCAGGCAGTTGCCAAACAGTTTATCGCTCAGGGCCATGGCGGCAAGATCATCAATATTGCCTCCATGCTCTCGTATCAGGGCGGGATCAGGGTGCCTTCCTACACCGCCTCCAAGAGCGGCGTGATGGGGATCACTCGCCTGCTGGCAAATGAATGGGCAAGCCAAGGTATCAACGTCAACGCCATCGCTCCCGGTTACATGGCCACCAACAATACGACTGCTCTGCGCGCAGATGAGGATCGCAATGCCGCCATTCTGGAACGGATCCCGGCCGGACGTTGGGGTGTACCCGATGACATGATGGGCCCGGCAGTCTTCCTTGCCTCTGCGGCTTCCGACTACATCAATGGTTACACAATCGCTGTGGATGGTGGCTGGTTGGCCCGCTGATCTCTTAAGATGCAACAAGGCGCCAATGGCGCCTTTTTTTGTTCAATCCTGTTACGGAATTTACCCTATGCATCTTGATACCCCTTGGCTGGCCCAGCTCCTTGGGTTGCTGGCTTGCGCTATCGGTGCCACCGCTTTTTTGCAACACCAGGATCAGAAATTGCGGCGGCACCTGACCCTTAATGGTGTACTTTTGGCTCTGCATTTTATGATGCTCGGTGCGACGGTCGCCGCCATAAACTGCCTGCTCGTGGGTCTCCGGATACCACCGAACGTTAAGCGTCATGTGGACCTTTATTGTGTTGGCTTGGGTGCTGGTGCTTCCTCAGCTGGAACATCCCATGCAATTGCTCACCCTGATGGGGACCACTTTGAGTACCTATACCCTGTTCAGATTGGATGGACTACCACTGCGAGGGTGCATGCTGGTCAGCAGTCTCTGTTGGGTGGTTCACAACCTCTGGGCTGGTTCGATTGGCGGGAGTCTGTTAGAGGGGATGTTCTTCGTCATCAATGGCTACACCATGGTTTCTCTCTACCGGCGCCAAGGTGTAGCGCCGCTCGATCGGGTTCGATAACCGGGAGCATTGAGTGGATGCCAGACTGGGCATCCACTCATATGATGAGGCTAAGGAGCTTAGGCCCTCAGCCTCAGTTCGAAGTAAAGGGGTAGTCGTGGTAGCCAAGTTCCGCCGAAATGCGGGCCGCAGATTCATGTAGCAAGCTAACAAGCTCGGCACGTTTGCTCTCTTCAAAACGTACTATCGGCAGTGACAAAGAGAGCCCGGTGATGATGCGTCCCATCCGGTTGTAGATAGGCACACCGAAGCAACGTAGCCCGTTCTCATTCTCTTCATTGTCTTCCGCATAGCCTTGCTCGCGCACTTGTGCCAGCTCAGCCAACAGGTCATCAATATTGGCCAGGGTATGTCCGGTGAAGCGCTCAAACGTCACTCCGGCCAACATGCTCCGCACCTCTTCTTCTGGTAGCCAAGCCATCATCACCTTGCCAAGCGCGGTGCTGTAGAGTGGGCAGCGGCGACCGATACGGGAGTACATACGCAGATTGTATTCGGAGTCGATCTTGTGCAGATAGACGACACTGTTTTCATCCAGTGCCCCTAGGTGCAGCGTTTCTTTGGTCAACTTACCCAAACGGTACATCTGGACATCAGCGATTTGGATCAAATCCTGGTGCTCCAGCGCTCTTCCACCCAGTTCGAAAAGCTTCAGACTAAGGGTGTACTTGTCAGTTTCCCCTTCCTGATTGACATAACCAAGTGTCTTCATTGTCTGCAAAAAACGATAAACAGTGCTTTTTGACATCATGATCCGCTGGGACAGCTCAGTCACTCCGATATCTTTTTGTTCACTCAAGGCCTGCAAGATACCGAACACTTTCAGTACTGACGAGACCGAATCCGGTGAGTTATCTACCGCTGACATCTATATCCCCTTATAAAATCTATCGTTTCATTATATTTGAAACAAGTGCGCAATCATAGCCAAGGTCGCAGCTACCTTACCTGATTACGGTATCAAACAGAACCATTTCAAGCGCTTCTCACGCCGGTCATCCTCCTCATGCTGAAGAACCTTTGCGTTCCGTCACAAATTAATGAAATGCTGTTTCAATTCATTTGATAGTTTCGTTTCATTAAATAGAATGGACCCATCATAAAAGTGGGAGGACATATGGCTATCAAGGTTGCCGTCATTGGCGAATGCATGATCGAGCTATCGGAGAGCAAGGTGAACATCGTCCGCCATTTCGGTGGAGATACGCTCAACACTGCGGTCTATCTGGCACGAGCCAACACTGAGCTGGCCGTACACTATGTGACCGCAATGGGAACCGATGCCATCAGCAATACCATGTTGCAGCTGTGGCAACAGGAAGGTGTCCATACCGATCTGGTGCAGCGTTTTGCTCACAAACTGCCCGGTCTCTACCTCATTGAAACTGACGAGCACGGCGAGCGGACCTTCCATTACTGGCGCAGCGATGCGGCTGCCCGTTATTGGTTGCAAGGCGATGAAGCGAAGCAGATCTGCCAGCAGTTGCACGAGTTTGACTACATCTATTTGAGTGGCATCAGCCTCGCCATCCTGTCCCAAGCAGACCGGGAAACCCTGCTACAACGTCTTGCCGAGTGTCGCACTGCCGGGGTGAAGATCGCCTTTGACAACAACTACCGGCCACGCCTTTGGGAAAGCAGGGAAGCGGCACAGCAGGCCTATCACGCCATGCTGTCGCTGACTGACCTTGCTTTCCTTACACTCGATGACGAGTACGCCTTGTGGGGAGATAGCCAGGTTGAGCAGACGCTGGCGCGGACTCAGGCCCTCGGCGTCAGTGAAATAGTTGTCAAACGCGGTGCTGAGTCCTGCCTCATCGTGCAGGACGAACGGTGCAATGAAGTACCCGCCGTGTCACTGGCACAGACGCAGGTGATAGACACTACGGCGGCTGGTGACTCGTTCAGCGCAGGTTACCTTGCCAAACGACTGGCCAACGCCTCGGTCAACGACTCAGCACACTATGCCCATCGACTGGCGAGCACGGTTATTCAGCATCGCGGCGCCATCATCCCTTTGCTGGCGATGCCAGCCACCACCAATGCCAGTGAGGAATCCCATGTCAGTATTGCTTGAACAACTGTCCAGCCTGAAGATCATCCCCGTCATCGCTATCAAGAATGCCGATGATGCAGTGGCCCTTGGTCAGGCTTTGATGGACAACGGCATGCCGAGCGCGGAAATCACCTTCCGCACTCCCGCTGCGGCCGATGCCATCCGCCAACTGCGCGCAGCCTTCCCCAACATGACCATCGGGGCGGGGACCGTGCTCACTACAGCCCAAGTGGATCAGGCTATAGAAGCAGGGGTGGATTTCATCGTCAGCCCAGGACTCAATCCACGGATCGTTCAGTATTGCCAGGCGCGAGGCGTGCCTATCATCCCGGGGGTCAACAATCCCAGCCTAGTTGAGCAAGCAATGGAGCTTGGCCTGCATACACTCAAGTTCTTCCCGGCAGAGGCATCCGGCGGGCTGGCCATGCTCAAGGCCCTGAGCGCCGTCTACCCCGTCACTTTCATGCCGACCGGCGGTATCAGCCCGAGTAATGTGAAGGATTATCTGGCCCAAGGGACCGTGTTTGCCTGCGGCGGTACCTGGATGGTCCCGGCTGATCTCATCGAGCGACGGGAGTGGGACAAGATTGGCTCGCTTGCACGGGATGCCATGGCGGCACTTTAACTCTCATTCGGGCCCGGCCACCGGGCCCATACCACAGATACGTAACGATAACTCCGATCTTACTCGCTCGATGGACGGCTCTCGCCTGTCTGTACCGACGATCAAGACGGACAACGTGACAAGGAAATCCGGATCATGATCATCGGTAATATGAATCAACTCGGAATGGCGATGTTACCCACTCCGTTATTGCAGCTTTTACAAAGAGAAGAGTGCTCCCATCAGCATTTACTGACTCAGCAAGATGGAAAATTCGACATAATCGAGAATGACGTTTTTTATCTTATTTCAAACCCAACCACTGCTCCTGAAGACAGCTTAAAGAGTGAATTTCATGATCAGTTTATCGATATTCAAATACTGTTGTGTGGCCAAGAGATAATCGCTACCAGCGCAGCCATTACCTCCCCATATTCATATCAGGAAACCAAGCCTGACTTGATCTTCATTGACCAAGATGAAATTACCAATCGGATACTACTTAGTGCAGGTGATTTCGCCATTTTTTATCCGGGTGAAGTTCATCGTCCGACTTGCCAAGTAAATACATCTGAAAAGATAAAAAAAGCCGTATTCAAGGTCAGCAAAACGTGGTTGGCCAATCAATAAAAACATTAAAAATACAGAGTTGAAATTTTTACGTTATTTCTTTTATCATTATTGAGGTCTATATGAAAATCAAACAGACGTTGGATAAAATTCCGGGGGGGATCATGCTGATCCCGCTGCTTCTGGGCGCAACTCTGAATACATTTGCTCCCGGTACCGCAGAGTATTATGGCGGCTTCACCAAAGGGATTATCACCGGTACAGTGCCAATCTTGGCAGTCTGGTTCTTCTGTATCGGCGCCTCCATCAATCTCAAAGCCACGGGTACCGTGATCCGAAAATCTGGTGTACTGGTAATCACCAAAATAGCGGTAGCCTGGTTGGTTGCAGTACTGGCATCCCAACTGCTACCTGAGCACGGTATTGAGGCCGGTCTGCTCGCGGGATTGTCCACTCTGGCTCTCGTCTCAGCTATGGATATGACTAACGGCGGTCTTTATGCCAGCCTGATGAACCAGTATGGCACCAAGGAAGAGTCCGGCGCGTTCGTGTTAATGTCTATCGAGTCTGGTCCCCTGATGACCATGGTCATCCTTGGTGCAACAGGGCTGGCCTCCTTCCAGGGCCACCATTTTGTTGGGGCGGTCCTACCTTTCCTTATCGGTTTTGCTCTTGGTAATTTGGACTCTGATCTGAAGGAGTTCTTCAGTAAAGCCACCGGTACTCTGATCCCCTTCTTCGGTTTTGCACTGGGCAATACCATCAACTTCTCAGTCATCATAGAGACTGGGTTACTTGGAATTTTGCTTGGCTTGGCAGTAATCGTTATCACCGGGATCCCGCTCATCTTCGCCGACAAGTGGCTGGCTGGTGGCAATGGTACTGCCGGGGTAGCGGCCTCTTCCACCGCCGGGGCTGCCGTCGCCAACCCGATGATCATCGCCCAGATGAACCCGGCGTTTGCACCTGTGGCTCAATCTGCAACCGCGCTGGTTGCAACCTGTGTGATCGTAACGGCTGTGCTAGTACCTATCCTTACTGCTATTTACAGTAAGAGGTTCTCGATTAAGGAAAATGTTATGGTCGACTCGGTTCAAGCTACATCACGCAGTGCCTGACATGATAATTTAATTGCACCAAGTTTATTTTATATATAATAAAGCCTCTGACATTCCTCATGTCAGAGGCTTTATTTATTTTCACTACGTAGTGAAAAATTGCTGATGATAACTCTGATCTGCGAACCCTAAACTTAATTTTAAGTGCCAATGTGGAAAGTTTATGTTTCCCCTAATGAGGGGACTCTATTAATAACCAAGCGTTTTTGGGCAACCCAAGGAGACGAATCCTACTTTGGGGGCCTGTTTTGTGTTGGACATCGCTCAATCACTCTTAGGTGGCTCTTCTTTAAGGGCGCGAATTTTACCGGAATGGTTAACCAAAAACTATACAGCCAGCATGGCAGAACCGAACAATATCTTCGATAAGGTCAAATCGTACCGGCTAATGCCAATGATGGCGCGATGTAAGGAGGATTAGTCCTGCTGTGCGCCCGACTACTATTGATTCCGTGGTTAATATGACAGGTCCGCCAGGATGGGGGTCACTATACTCCTATCAAAGCTGCACGGATGGAGATGGGGATGGAACATTCATTTGACGAGAGAGTGCAGAATCTGCACGCCACGCTCAGGCAGCGCTTTGACAAGTTGGGTCGGGTGGCCATCGCGATTTACGACCAGCATACGGATCAGCTCAAGACCTTTGCCCACAGCACCGAGGGGCACTCGCCGCTGGTGCAGTATGAGGTGAAGCTGAGCGATGTTCCCTCCCTGCGCTATCTGGCGGAGCACAAGCAGCCCCGGGTGCTCGGCAATCTCGATGCCCTGCGCGGCTCAGCATCGGAGCACAGCCGCAAGCTGCTGGAAGCGGGCTATGCCTCCAGTTATACCGAGCCACTGCTGTTCAACAGCAAGCTGTTTGGCTTTCTGTTTTGCGATGCGATGGAACCGGGCTATTTCAACGAGCCGATCCGCAGCGAGCTGTCAGCTTATGCCCAGATGGGCGTTGTTTCCTAAATCGATGCAGCTTGAATGGAACTAATTGAAAACCCAGTGCTCTGATCACCACCATCCCCCTCAAGTCTGCATCATGGGTAAAGTGCTTCACCCCATCACCAATTGGCCTCAATACAACAGGTCTTTGATCAACCGTGGCTCTCTCACTTTCTGGGTTGATGCCGAGGCCATGGATAACTGGTTTCACCAAGACCATCACGGAAAACGGGGACGCAGCCAGCTCTACACCGACCAGAGCATCTGTACCGTTCTGATGCTCAAAGGGATTTTCAGCCTCACGCTGCGAGCCACTCAGGGGCTACTCGACTCCCTGTTCGAGCTGATGAATGTGCCGCTGTGTGCCCCGGACTACAGCTGTGTCAGCAAGCGCGCACGCACAGTGAAGGTGGCCTATCGGCAGCCCCCCAAGGGGCGCATTACCGACCTGGTTATCGACTCGACGGGTCTGAAAGTGTTTGGTGAAGGCGAGTGGAAAGTCAGAAAACACGGCGCTGAGAAACGTCGAGTCTGGCGCAAGTTGCATCTGGCGGTAGATCCGGTGACTCACGATATCGTGGCGGCAGAAGTGTCGCTGAAGAATGTGCATGACGCGGAGGTGTTGCCGACCTTGCTCAATCCTCTGCGTCGCAAGCTGGGGCGTGTTTACGCGGATGGCGCCTATGACAGCAAAGCCAGCCATCGGTTGATTGCGCGTAAAGGGGCGACGGCGTGTATCCCGCCTCGCAAGAACGCAGGGCTATGGAAAAAGGGCCATCCGAGAAATGAGGCGGTGCAGGTGATGCGCAAGGAAGGGCTGGCGCACTGGAAGAAGATATCGGGGTATCACCGTCGTTCGCTGGCAGAGACAGCGATGTTCCGGTTCAAACAGTTAATGGCAGGCCAAATCACCCTGCGAAAATACAATGGTCAAGTGGGAGAAGTGATGGCGTATGTGAGCGCGATAAACAAACTGAACACCCTTGGCTTACCTGTCAGAAAGCCCCGAGTGTAGCGGTCACCCGGGGCTGGGGAAGTCATGACTTGCTGGCTGATTTGGGAAACAACGCCGCCCAGATGCTGTCGGCCATTATTGCGGTGGAGTTTTTCTCCATCCAGACCCTTGGCGGCGCGTTGACCACGGCGCGGGAGTTCAGCCGTTATCGGGATGAGGAGACCGCCAACCATCTGCACCGGATGTCTGCCTACTCCCGGCTGATTGCCAAGGCGCTGGCTCCCAGTTGCGGCCTGAGCGATGAGGAGGTGGAGTTTATCTATCTCTTTTCCGAGCTGCACGATATCGGCAAGATCGCGGTGCCGGATGCCATTTTGCTCAAGCCGGGCAAGCTGACGCCGGAAGAGTTCGAGATCATGAAGATCCACCCCGGCAAGGGGCGGGAGATGATCAGCCTGATGATCAACGAGTTTGGCCTCGATGGCATCCACCACACCGACATGCTGACCAACATCATCGCCAGCCATCATGAGCGCTTTGATGGCACCGGTTATCCGCAAGGGCTGGTGGGGGAGGCGATCCCGCTGGCTGCGCGCATCGTGACGGTGGCCGATGTGTTTGATGCCCTGACCAGCGAGCGCCCCTACAAGAGGGCCTGGCCGTTCGAGACGGCATTTGCCTATCTGGAGGAGCTTGCCGGTAGCCAGTTTGATCCCGCCTGTGTCGCCGCGGCCCTGCACAATAAGGCCGAGTTTTATGCCATCTATCAGCAGTATCAGGAGCTAGCTAGTTGGGCGGGCGTATCGGCCAGCGGCACGGAGTCGGGTTGACCTGTCGTGGTGAGCTCGGGGGGCAAAGCACAGGGTTAAGCATGACGAGGACGGAGTAACAAGAGAGGGGGCACCAGCAGGTGCCCCCTCTCTTTTATGCGCCTTCATTTTGCAGACGTTGTATCTATGGATATGGCGTCGGTGGCCAGGTTACTTTTTGGACGGCGGCTCGTTGATTTGGTAGAGGTGATCCGCGCAGGCGCTTGAGCATCCGCAGGGGCGCACCTCTTTATCCTCCCGCTTCTGGGCAAGCTGGTATTGGCGCCACCAGATGATGGTGCCCATGGCCAGGATCAGCACGAACGAGGCGAGCAGGCTCAACAACCAGATGGACATGATCTCTTCTCCTTGGTGGTGATGGAACGAGTCGTGATGGCATTAATGCTGATGGCAGCAACCGCTTTGTTGATCGCTGCCCTCACTGCCGTGGCAACAAGTATGGCCTTGCCGTGGACTGTCTGCCTGATTGTCACCACTGGCGCAACAGTGATTGGAACCACTGTTGCAACCACCATGACAATTGGTATGGCTGTGGCCTGCGCCGAGGGGTTGGATAGCCCGGATCGCCGCCTTGCTCTGATGACGGCGAGAGGGACGGCCCTGACTGGCATCTGTGAGCAGTTGCAGATTGGCGGGAGCTAGCAGCGCGGGTAGCGGCAGCCGGGCAGAGCGGCACTGCAGCACCCGGATATTGGCCGCCAGCAGGCGCCCTAGCATCCGCTCGCCGATATTGCGCACCACCACCTGACCCACCTGATGATGGGCGAGGGCGTCGAGCAGCCCTTGCTTGCCATGACAGCCCTCGGCGGTGGCCGGGTTGGCCAGGGTTGTGATGATGCTCCCCTCTGGGCTCAGAATTTGCAGCTGCTCGGCACGGGTAAAGTGTCCGGCCAGCAGTCCCTGACTCAGCATCAGGGCGCTGTTGCAGGGGTTGGTGGTCATGGTTGTGACAGCATTCATGTCGGCTCTTCTCCACGGGTTTGGGGGGCGGGCTCGGCGGGTTGCATCATCAATGCCTTGCCCAGACTCAGACACTCCACCACCTTGTAACGCCCTTTTTTCAGGATATTGGCCAGGGTCTGACGGGAGACCCCCATCACCAGGGCGGCCTCCTGCTGCTGCATTCCTTGAAGGTCGACGAGGCGCAATGCCTCGAACTCGTCAGGGGCCAGAGTGACCTGCTCCAGCTGATGCATGGGGCGGCCGTTGGGTTTGAAGCAGCTGTTGGCGGGGCGGCCACAGATCTGGCGGGCAATCTTGGGTCTTGGCATGGTGGCTCCTAATTGGCATATGCCACTTATACGCTTGTATCTGGCATATGCCAATAATTTTGTCGGTTGTAAGGGGTAATGGGAGTGCGGTGGGAGGCAGAGAGAGGCAGAGATAGGGGCAGAGGAGGAAAGAGAAAGACAGAGAAGGAGGCCGAAACGACGCAGGCCCGAACACTGTTCGGGCCTGCGGTTTTTACAGAGGATGGCGGGTGCCTTCCCGGCGAGCTTACGCCTGTTCGGCTTCGGCCACGGGGGCTGCACTCTCGCTGCCGTTGGCGAAGCGGTCGGCCCATAGGGCAATCACGCCGTCACCGGTGACGTTGCAGGCGGTGCCGAAGCTGTCCTGCGCCAGATAGAGGGCGATCATCAGGGCGATGGAGGCTTCACCGAAGCCGAGCATGGAGGTGAGCAGGCCCAGTGCCGACATCACGCCACCACCCGGAGCGCCCGGTGCGGCGATCATGATCACCCCCAGCATCATGATGAAGGGGAGCATGGTCTCGATGCCCGGAATGGCCAGATGCTCGGAGAGGAACATCACCGCGGTGGCACAGGTCACCAGCGTGATGGTGGATCCGCACAGGTGAATGGTGGCGCACAGCGGCACGGTAAAGTTGGCGATACCATCGCTCACCCCGTTGTTCTTGCTCGATTGCAGGGCGACTGGAATGGTGGCGGCGCTCGACATGGTCCCCAGCGCGGTGAAGTAGGCGGGCAGCATGTTCTTGATGAGCTGGGCCGGTGAGCGGCCAAGGGCCAGACCTGTGCCGATAAACAGCACGGAGAGCCAGATCCAGTGCATCAGGATCGCCATCACCAGCACCACGCCGAAGGTTTTCAGGGTGGCGAACACAGTGCCTTCTACCGTCATCTCGACAAAGACCCCGGCGATATAGAACGGCAGCAGCGGGATGATCACCTTGGCCAGCAGGCGGTCGATGATGTCACGGCCCTGATCGGCGACCCGGCGCAGATCGGTGGCCTGGGTAGCGCTGATGCCGATGCCGAACACGAAGGCGGCGGCCAGTGCCGACATCACGCCAAACAGCGGCGGGATCTCCAGATTGACGTAGGAGGAGAGCTTGATAGCCGTGGCCGTGGTGGGCTCGGCGGCGGTGGTCAGCTGCGGGATCAGGTGGCTCGCCACAGTAAAGGCGAACAGTCCCGCCAGAATGGTGGAGCAGTAGGAGAGGGCCACGGTTTTGCCCAGCAGCTTGCCGGAGTTTTTCGGCAGGCTGGCGATGCCGCTCATGATAAAGAACAGAATGATGAGCGGAATGGTGAAGGTGATCAGCTGACCTATCACCGTCTTGGCCGTAAACAGCACGCGCGCCATCCACTCAGGGGCGTAGAGACCGAGCAAGAGACCGGCAAGGATGCCAGCAATGAGTTTCAGGACAAGTTTCATAAGGAAATCCGGAGTTGGTTGTATTGTCTGTCTTGTTATTAATTTTTGATATTAATCACACTTTTTAACACAGAAACCGTGTTATGTCTGCCTTCACTGCGTTAACACCGAGTTAAATATTGTCGAAAGCTATGAGAGTAGACTTGCTGTCGGTTTGGCGTTGAACTGAAAAATCCGTGATGAATTAGCCCGTTAGGAGGCGGGATGATCGCCACGCAGCAACATGACGTAGTGGCTGGCGTTTTTACTGGCGTATGGTGGTGTGCTGGCAGATACGGCCCCCATCGGGGCCAGTTGCAGCGCTATCCCGGATGTGGTGACTAGCTGCTGTAGATACTGCATCAGCTGGTCGAGGATCATTTCGCCGGTTGGCTGCAGGGGGAAACAGAGCGGGGCACCCGCTTTGAGCAGGGTCGCTAGCTGTTGCAACAGGGGGACGAGGGTGGCCGCTTCGCTATCAAGAGGGCGACTTAGCCAGATACCATCGTAAGGGAGCACCGAGTGCATCCGCGCGAGGGTGCCGACCCGCACCGCTTGTCCGGATTGCTGCGAGGCAACTTTGGCGTCGGTCAGCACCGCTTCACAGGCGGTGACCACATATCCTTCAGCACGCAGCCAGCGCAGATCCTCCCCCGTACCGCACTGACCATTGAGCAGATGGGCGCCGGGTTTGAGGTGCGCCACAAAGGCGGCCCGAATAGGGGCGTGCTGGTCGTGCAATGGTTGGGGAGTGGGAATGGCGTCAGAGTGTGGCACAGGGGTTACCTCAAGCAGGGGGCGCACACTTTAACAAATCGGGGCCTGACTGCCAAAGCGTGCGCTCAGGCCCCGATGTGCAGGGATGTGTTGGGATTACCGGAACCTGTTAGTGGCCGCAGGCAGGCCCGTTGGGTTGGACCAGCATGGTGAACATGCTCTCTATCAGGAAGCTGGACTCGCTCTGCAGGTCGATCCGCCCGGGAAAGTGGAGCCAGTTGATGATGTAGCCATCCAGGGTGCAGTGGAGCAGGGTGGCGGCGCGCTGCAGGTTGAGGTTGGCGGGCAGCTGGCCCCAGCGTATCGCGTTGGCCAGGGTTGTCTCCAGATCCCGAAAAAAGTGGCCGGACTGGCTGCGAATATGTTCGCGCAATGAGATGGCTTCCCCCTCCAGCGATTCGAGATTGAACAGGATGGTGAACATCTGCCGCTGGGCCGGATTGTGAATGAAGCTGTGGAGCACCCCTTCAAAGAAGAGGCGCAGTTGTCCCAGCGGATCTGGTTCGTCTGGATTGAGGCAGGCATCGAGCTGGTGGGCGAGGGGGCTGCAGAGCTCCTCCCAGAGCGAAATGAAGAGTTCGTCCTTGTTCTTGAAGTGCCAATAGATGGCCCCACGGGTCAGGTCTGCCGCCCTGGCGATGTCGGTCAGGCTGGTCTTGGCCAGGCCCTGAGAGCAGAACAGATTCAGCGCCGTGTTCATGATATGGCCGCGGGTTTGCTGCGCCTCTTCTTTGGTTCGTCTGGCCATTGAAATCTATGCCTCATGCAAGCAAAAAGTCACTTACATACATTTATGAATGTATGTATATTGCCTCAACTTTAGACTATTTACCAACAGGGCCCATGCGGCCCTGATTGTTCATTGACTGGCAAAGGCTCAGGTGTTTCATGCATAAACATATTCTTGCTCGTTCAGTTGGTCTTGCCTTGCTGGCTACAGGCTTGCTGGCAGGTTGTGGTGACAAGGGGGGCGCACCCCAGGGACAGGGCGGCATGCCCCCCGCTGCGGTCAACGTAGTGACCCTGCAGAGCGGCCCGCTGATGTTGACCACCGAGTTGACCGGCCGCAGCGCCCCGCTGCGGGTGGCCGAAGTGCGTCCGCAAGTGAGCGGCATCATCCTCAAGCGCCTCTTTACCGAGGGAAGCGATGTGAAGGCAGGCGATCTGCTCTATCAGATCGATCCGTCTGTCTATCAGGCTGCGGTCGCCAGCGCCAGGGCCAATGTGGCCAAGGCCGAGGCCAACGAGCAGAGTGCCCGCCTCAAAGCCAAACGTTATCAGGAGCTGCTCAAAGTCAACTCCATCAGCCGTCAGGACTATGACGACGCCGACGCCAGCTGGAAGCAGGCCAAGGCGGAGATCATGGCGAGCAAGGCTGCCCTGCGCACCGCCGAGATCAATCTCGGTTACACCCGCATCACCGCCCCCATCAGCGGCCGCATCGGCAAATCCGCGGTGACCGAGGGTGCGCTGGTGACTGCCCAGCAGGCGGATAGCTTCACTGCCATCCAG
Organism: Aeromonas sp. CU5; assembly: GCF_002586745.1. Lineage (NCBI taxonomy): Bacteria > Pseudomonadati > Pseudomonadota > Gammaproteobacteria > Aeromonadales > Aeromonadaceae > Aeromonas > Aeromonas sp. CU5. Next base: position 2,423,684 of record NZ_CP023817.1, on the reverse strand, counting down.
CAGCTCGATCCCATGTATGTGGATGTGCGTCAGTCCACCGCCGATCTGCTGCGCCTCAAGCGACTGGTCGCCGAGGGCAAGCTGACTCAAGACGAACAGAAAGGGGCCAAGGTGACCTTCCAGCTGGAAGATGGCTCCACATATAGCGAAGAGGGCTCGTTGCAGTTCTCCGACGTGACCGTGGATGAGACCTCCGGCATGGTGACCCTGCGGGTGATTGTGCCCAACCCTCATCAACTGCTGCTGCCGGGCATGTTTATGCGCGCCACCCTGCAAGAGGGTGAGCGGGCGCAAGGATTGCTGGTGCCGCAAACCGCGGTTTCCCGCACCCCCAATGGCGGAGCCACCGTGATGGTGGTGACCGCTGACAACAAGGTGGAGCTGCGCAATGTGCAGCTGAGCCGGGTCGTTGGCAGCAACTGGGTGGTGGAGTCAGGGCTCACCTCCGGCGAGCGGGTGATCGTGGCTGGTTTGCAGAAAGTACGACCGGGCGCCGTGGTTAATCCCGCTGAGCAGGGTGCTGATGCGCCGTCTGCTCAAGCGTCTTCCAACACCCCGGCCAACAAGTAGGATGGAGTAATCGCCTCATGGCTCGATTTTTTATAGACAGACCCATTTTTGCCTGGGTGATCGCGCTGGTGATCATGCTGGCGGGCAGCCTGGCCATCATCAAATTGCCGGTCGCCCAGTATCCGAGCATTGCGCCGCCTGCTGTCGGTATTTCCGCCAGCTATCCGGGCGCATCCGCCAAAACGGTGGAAGACTCGGTGACCCAGATCATCGAACAAAACATGACCGGGCTGGATCACCTGCTCTACATGTCCTCCCAGTCTGACTCCGCGGGTCGGGTGTCGGTGACCCTGACCTTCCAGCCGGGGACCGATCCCGATATCGCCCAGGTGCAGGTGCAGAACAAGCTGCAGCAAGCGATGTCACTGCTGCCGCAAGAGGTGCAGCAGCAGGGGATCCGGGTACAGAAGACCTCCAGCAGCTTCCTGATGGTCGCGGCGTTCATCTCCAGCGATGGCAGCATGAACAACGACGACCTGGCGGATTATGTGGTCTCCAACATCAAGGAGCCCCTGAGTCGTCTGGACGGGGTAGGGGATATCACCTTGTTCGGCAGCCAATACTCCATGCGGGTGTGGCTCGATCCCAACAAGCTCAACCGAGTGCAGATGACCCCGGGTGATGTGCAGGCGGCTATCAAGGCGCAGAACGCCCAGGTGGCGTTCGGCAAGCTGGGTGGCACTCCGTCGGTGAACGATCAGCAGTTCACCGCCACCATCATGGGGCAGACTCGTCTCTCTACCGTGGAGCAGTTCAACGATATCCTGCTGCGGGTGAATCAGGATGGCTCCAAGGTGCGGCTCAAAGACGTGGCCCGGGTCGAGCTGGCGGGTGAAAGCTATGACGCCGAGGCGCTCTACAATGGCCAGTCCACCGCGGCAGTCGCCATCAAGCTGGCCACCGGCGCCAACGCGCTGGATACCGCGGAGAAGGTGCGCGCCAAGCTCGACGAGCTGTCGGACTACTTCCCGGCCAACATGAAGATCGTCTATCCCTACGACACCACGCCGTTTGTGAAGATCTCCATCGAGGAGGTGGTGCAGACCCTGATCGAGGCGATCTTCCTGGTGTTCTGCGTCATGTATCTGTTCCTGCAGAACTTCCGCGCCACCCTGATCCCGACCATTGCGGTGCCGGTGGTGCTGCTCGGTACCTTCGGGGTGATGGCGGCGTTTGGCTTCTCCATCAACACCCTCACCATGTTCGGTATGGTGCTGGCCATCGGCCTGTTGGTGGATGACGCCATCGTGGTAGTGGAGAACGTGGAGCGGCTGATGAGCGAGGAGGATCTCTCCCCGCTGGAAGCGACCCGCAAGTCGATGACCCAGATCACCGGCGCACTGGTGGGGATCGCCCTGGTGCTCTCCGCCGTGTTCGTGCCGATGGCCTTCTTCGGCGGCTCGACCGGTGCCATCTATCGCCAGTTCTCGCTGACCATCGTCTCGGCCATGGTGCTGTCGGTGCTGGTGGCGTTGATCCTGACCCCGGCGCTCTGTGCCACCCTGCTCAAGCCGATGAAACATGGCGAGTTTGGTGCCAAGCGCGGCTTCTTTGGCTGGTTCAACCGCGCCTTTGATGCCGGTACCAACCGCTATCAGCGCGGCGTGCGCAAGGTGATCAAGCAGGGTGTGCGCTACAGCCTGATCTACGGTGCCATGCTGGCGGTACTGGCAGTGCTCTTTATGCGGATGCCCACCTCCTTCCTGCCGGAAGAAGACCAGGGGGTCATCATGTCCATGGTGCAACTGCCGGTGGGGGCTACCAAGCAGCGCACCGAGGTGGTGCTGGCGGACATGCGCGACTACTTCCTGAAAAACGAGAAGGATAACGTCGACTCCGTACTGACCGTGTCGGGCTTCAGCTTCGCCGGTAGCGGCCAGAACGCGGGCATGGCCTTTATCAAGCTCAAGGACTGGAGCGAGCGCAAGAGCCCGGATCGCAGCGCCAATGCCATTATCGGTCGCGCCATGGGCTATCTGTTCAGTATCAAGGAGGCGCAAGTGTTCGCCTTCAACCTGCCTCCGATCCCGGAGCTGGGTACGGCGACCGGCTTTGACTTCTTCCTGCAGGATCGCGGCGGCATCGGTCACGACAAGCTGATGGCGGCGCGCAACCAGCTGCTCGGCATGGCGGCGCAGGATCCCAATCTGGTGCGGGTGCGCCCAAACGGGATGGAAGATACGCCGCAGCTCGATATCAAGATCGACTACGAGAAGGCGCTGGCGCAGGGGCTCTCCATCGCGGACATCAACAACACCCTGGCCGCAGCCTGGGGTTCGTCCTACGTCAATGATTTCGTCGACCGGGGCCGGATCAAGAAGGTCTACCTGCAGGCGGATGCTCCCTTCCGGATGAACCCGGAAGATCTGAAGCTCTGGTATGTGCGCAACGCCGCTGGCCAGATGGTGCCCTTCTCTGCCTTTGCCAGCAGCGAGTGGAGCTTCGGCTCGCCGCGTCTGGAGCGTTACAACGGCGTACCGGCGATGGAGATCGTCGGGGAAGCGGCGCCCGGCAAGAGTACCGGTGATGCCATGGCCGCCATCGAGCAGATGGTGAAACAGCTGCCGGAAGGGGTGGGTATCGAGTGGACCGGGCTCTCTTTCCAGGAGCGTCAGGCTGGTTCACAGGCCCCCGCGCTCTACGCCATCTCTTTGCTGGTGGTGTTCCTCTGTCTGGCGGCCCTCTACGAGAGCTGGAGCATTCCGTTCTCGGTGATGCTGGTGGTGCCGCTCGGGGTGCTGGGGGCCATTCTGGCTGCCACCCTGCGCGGGCTGGAGAACGATGTTTACTTCCAGGTCGGCCTGCTGACTACCATCGGCTTGTCGGCGAAGAACGCGATTTTGATCGTGGAATTTGCCAAAGAGCTCTATGACAAGGGGATGGGGTTGGGTGAAGCCGTGGTGGAGGCGGCGCGTCTGCGTCTGCGCCCGATCCTGATGACCTCGCTCGCCTTTATCCTCGGGGTGCTGCCGCTGGTGATCAGCTCCGGCGCTGGCGCCAGCAGCCGCAACGCCATCGGTACCGGCGTGATGGGGGGAATGATCAGCGCCACCGTGCTGGCCATCTTCTTTGTACCGCTGTTCTTCGTGTTGGTGATGCGTTACTTCACCAAACACAGCAGCAAAGAAGAGCGCCTGACCCATGCCGATGAGTCAAAACATGACTGATGGCATGCAGGCGAGGCAGATCTGAGCTGCGTGCAATAAACCGCCAGCTTGATTTGACCTCGCTGACTACTAAACAGGGCAACCCCATGGGTTGCCCTGTTTTTCTGAGCTTGCCGAGATGTTCGTTTTAGCGATTGTTGAAATAAGTAGCAGAACGTACGAGCAGGCTGTGATCGGCCTCGTGTTCAGCTTCAAATTGACCCCCAATGAGGTAGTTTTTGCTGTTCATATGGGGGGAATACGAGATAGAATCCGGCATCAAATCGGGTCTGTCTGGTGTGCAATCTCACGAGAGATCTGTGAAATGCATACCGCCAAAAATACAATTAAATGCTGGAGGACATGATGACCAACAGCTTGAGCAATGTGGTTAAAATCAGCGAACTGGGGGCTGCAACTCAGTGCGGTAGCCATGTCCTTTGTCGATTTAAGCTCAAGTAATGAGCACCTGCCCATCCGGTGATATGTATTAGATTGCAAATATCCATGCACTTCTTTGAGTTCCTGCGTCGTATTTCCCCCGAGCAATAATCTTGTTCTCAAATGAACCTCCCTTTGTTATAAGAGCATCCTTTCTATGAAAATTTTAGTGACCGGTGGCGCAGGCTTTATCGGCTCTGCCGTGGTGCGCCATATCATCCGTGATACTCAGGATTCCGTTATCAATCTTGATAAACTCACCTATGCCGGCAATCTGGAATCCTTGGCCGATGTATCGACAAGTGATCGTTATGCGTTTGAGCAAGTGGATATCTGCAACCGCGCCGAGCTGGATCGGGTGTTTGCCCTGCACCAGCCGGATGCGGTGATGCACTTGGCCGCCGAGAGCCATGTTGACCGCTCCATCACTGGCCCGGCTGACTTTATCGAGACCAATATCGTCGGCACCTATATGTTACTGGAAGCGGCTCGCGCTTATTGGAATGGTCTGGATGAGGTGCGCAAGGCGGCCTTCCGTTTCCACCATATCTCCACCGACGAGGTGTATGGCGATCTGCCTCATCCGGATGAAGTGGCTGCCGGTCATCCCTTGTGGAATAAGCCATTGCCGCTCTTTACCGAAACCACGCCTTACGCCCCCAGCAGTCCCTATTCTGCGTCCAAAGCCTCCAGCGACCATTTGGTACGCGCTTGGCGCCGTACTTACGGCTTGCCAACTATCATCACCAACTGCTCCAACAACTACGGTCCTTATCACTTCCCCGAGAAGCTGATCCCGCTGGTGATCCTCAATGCGCTGGATGGCAAGCCGCTGCCGGTCTATGGCAAGGGCGACCAGATCCGTGACTGGCTCTATGTGGAAGACCACGCGCGTGCACTCTACAAGGTGGTGACCACTGGCGTGGTAGGGGAGACCTACAACATCGGCGGCCACAACGAGAAGCAGAATCTGGACGTGGTGCATACCGTGTGTGATCTGCTGGACGAGATGGTGCCCAAAGCGGGTTCTTACCGCGATCAAATCACCTATGTGGCGGATCGCCCCGGTCACGATCGCCGCTATGCCATCGATGCCAGCAAGATGAGCAGTGAGCTTGCCTGGCAACCGCAAGAAACTTTCGAGTCAGGCATTCGTAAAACCGTGCAGTGGTATCTGGATAACCAGCTGTGGGTGAATAACGTCAAGAGCGGTGCTTACCAGTCCTGGATTGAGAAGAACTACGGGGAGCGCGACTGATGCATATTCTGCTGTTTGGCAAAAACGGTCAGGTAGGTTGGGAGCTGCAACGAGCACTGGCGCCACTGGGCCGCATCACCGCCGTTGATTTTGACTCCACTGACTATTGCGGCGATTTCAGCAATCCGGCAGGGGTGGCCGAAACTGTACGTCTGGTCAAGCCGGACGTGATTGTCAATGCGGCAGCTCATACCGCAGTTGACAAGGCGGAGAGCGAGCGGGAGTTTGCCGAGCTGCTCAACGCGACCAGCGTAGCCGCTATCGCCAAAGAAGCGGAAGCATTGGGAGCTTGGTTGGTGCATTACTCTACCGACTATGTGTTCGATGGCAGCGGTGAGCGCCCCTGGGTGGAAACCGATGCGACCGCCCCACTCAACGTCTACGGTGAAACCAAGCTGGTAGGGGAACAGGGCGCAGCCCTCTGTTCGCGTCACCTGATCTTCCGCACCAGCTGGGTCTATGCCGCCCGGGGCGCTAACTTTGCCAAGACCATGCTGCGTTTTGGCAAAGAGCGTAGCGAGATGTCAGTTATCAATGACCAGTTCGGCGCTCCGACCGGTGCCGAGTTGCTGGCCGATTGCACCGCCCATGCGATCCGTGTGGCGCAGAGTAAACCCGAGGTCGCTGGGCTGTACCATCTGATTGCCTCCGGTACCACCACCTGGTTTGACTACGCCCAGCTGGTGTTTGCCAAAGCCAGAGAGGCCGGGGTTGAACTGGCGGTCACGCAACTCAATGCGGTGCCGACCAGCGCCTTCCCGACCCCGGCCAAACGCCCCCATAACTCCCGCCTTGATACCAGTAAATTCCAGCGCACCTTCGATCTGGTGCTGCCGGACTGGACGGTCGGTGTGGAGCGGATGTTGACCGAGATCCTGGGCAAGTAAATCACTGGTCAGGGATGTAGTGACTGCATCCCTAGCTGGCAGGGATAAAACAGAAAGGCGTGGTTGCAAGCCACCCTTTTCTTTTGCAATTTAAAAATAAGAAACAAGCATCATGACCAAACGTAAAGGCATTATTCTGGCCGGTGGCTCTGGCACCCGTCTCTATCCGGTCACCATGGCGGTGAGCAAGCAGTTGCTGCCCATCTATGACAAGCCGATGATCTACTATCCGCTCAGCACCCTGATGCTGGCCGGTATTCGCGATATTTTGATCATCAGCACGCCGCAAGATACCCCCCGTTTTGAGCAATTGCTGGGTGATGGCAGCCAGTGGGGCCTGAACTTGCAATACAAGGTGCAGCCAAGCCCGGACGGGTTGGCACAAGCCTTTATTCTGGGTGAAGAGTTCATCGGTTCAGATCCGTGTGCACTGGTGCTGGGCGACAACATCTTCTACGGCCACGATCTGCAGAAACAGTTGGCGGCGGCAGCGGCCAAAGATAGTGGCGCTACCGTCTTTGCCTACCATGTGCATGACCCTGAGCGCTATGGGGTGGTGGAATTTGATAAACAGGGAACAGCTATCTCTCTGGAAGAGAAGCCACTTGAGCCCAAGAGCAACTATGCGGTCACCGGCCTCTATTTCTACGACAACAGCGTGGTGGAGATCGCCAAGAGCCTGAAGCCATCGCCGCGTGGTGAGCTGGAAATCACCGATGTGAACCGTATCTACCTGGAGCAAGGCAATCTGTCGGTGGCGATGATGGGTCGTGGTTATGCCTGGCTTGATACCGGTACCCATGAAAGCATGATTGAAGCGAGCAACTTTATTCAGACCATCGAGACACGTCAGGGCTTGAAAGTTGCGTGTCCGGAAGAGATTGCCTATCGCCAGAAGTTCATTAATGCTGAGCAGGTGCGTGAACTTGCTGTACCGCTGGCAAAGAATGCTTATGGCCAATATCTGCTGAGAATGGTTGCAAAGGCTTGAGTGAAATTGGGGAAGTAATACACTCCCCCAATAGAGGCTGAATTGAATTTGGATATATAAGATGCATGTAATCAAGACAGCAATTCCTGATGTGCTTATTTTTGAGCCGAAAGTATTTGGTGATGAGCGTGGCTTTTTCTTTGAGAGTTTCAACCACAAGTCGTTTGAAGAGGCGGTCGGATATCCGGTGGCTTTTGTGCAGGATAATCACTCCAAATCTTCAAAAGGCGTATTGCGCGGCTTGCACTATCAGTTATCTCCCCATGCCCAGGGTAAGCTGGTGCGTTGTGTGGCTGGTGAAGTGTTTGATGTGGCGGTAGATATCCGTACAAGCTCAGCGACCTTCGGTCAATGGGTTGGGATTCACCTGTCAGGTGAAAACAAGCGACAATTGTGGATCCCTGAAGGCTTTGCTCATGGATTTGTTACCTTGAGTGATACAGCAGAGTTTTTGTATAAGACCACAGCTTATTACCATCGAGAAAGTGAAGGTGCAATTGCGTGGAATGATATCGAGCTGAAAATTCAATGGCCTATTGATAGTGTATTTCTTTCAGAAAAAGATGAGAATGCTCAATCATTTCTACAATTCAAACAGGCTTTTTAACATGCAAATTAAGCTAATTTCCCTTCAAGCCCACGGTGATGAGCGCGGCTCGCTGATTGCACTGGAGGAAGGCAAAAACATTCCTTTTCCAGTTAAACGGGTTTACTATCTTTTTAATACCAAAGATGGTGTACGCCGTGGCTTTCATGCTCACAAAACGCTTAAGCAAGTCGCTATTGCGGTGCGCGGTTATTGCCGTTTTTTATTGGATGATGGTAACGAGCGTGTCGAGGTGTTGCTCGATAATCCTGCCCAAGGCTTGCTGATAGAATCCTTTATGTGGCGGGAAATGTACGACTTTTCCGAAGATTGTGTTTTGATGGTGTTAGCTGATCAGCTTTATGATGAGTCGGATTATATTAGGGATTATGAGCGTTTTTTGGAGGAGATTAGATGAGTATACACCCTACAGCAGTAATATCAGACAAGGCTAAAATTGGTAAAAATGTAACTATTGGTGCCTATACAGTAGTCTACGATAATGTTGATATAGGTGACGGTTCGGTGATTGAATCATTTTGTGAACTTGGAGTTGCTAATTCATTATCGGAAGGCAATTTTTTGATTATCGGCGCTAATGCACACATTCGCTCACATAGTATTTTTTATGAGGGCTCTCAATTCGATTCATTGCTTGTTACAGGCCACCGTGTCACGGTACGCGAAAAAACAAAAGCGGGAAAAAATTTTCAAATCGGTACGTTGTCAGATATACAAGGTCATTGTGAAATTGGTGATTATGTTCGAACCCATAGCAATGTGCATATAGGTCAACATTCTAAAATTGGTGATTTTGTATGGATTTTCCCCTATGTTGTTCTCACAAATGATCCAACCCCGCCAAGCAATGTAATGCAGGGGGTTGTAGTAGATAACTTTGCAGTAATTGCAACTATGTCAGTTATTTTGCCTGGAGCACATATTTCTGAAGGGTGTTTAATTGGTGCACATTCCTGTTTATCTGGAAAGACAGAAAAAGATACTATTTATTCTGGTTCGCCAGCCAAAGCGATTGGTTGTACATCAAAATTAAAACTAAAAGATGGAACACGCAGACCTGCTTACCCGTGGAGGAAACACTTCACTCGAGGTTACCCAGAACACATAGTTCAAGAATGGATAAAAGAGTTTTCAGATAATGTATAAAATAGAAGAAATTGAGGCTGGAATGACAGCATCATACTCACAGACCATCACTGATGCAGATATAAAAGATTTTGCAGGCATATCTGGTGACAAAAACCCAGTGCATATGGATGAGATATACGCAAAAGAGTCAAGATTCGAGCGACGCATTGCACATGGGATGTTAAGTTCTAGTTTTTTTTCAGCTTTATTTGGCACTCAACTCCCTGGGCGAGGTTGTGTATATGTCAGTCAGGATTTAAAATTTCGCAAACCAGTATATATTGGTGATACTGTGACAGCGACTATTGAAGTTACATCAGTAGATTTTAAAAGAAGGCGCGTATTTTTTGATACCTACTGTAAGGTTGGTAAGTCAAAAGTTATTACAGGGACCGCCGAAATTTATATTCCAGAGTGATAAAATGATCAACTTCCTCGATTTAAAAGTCATCAACAATCAATACCAGCAGGAACTTAAAGATGTTTGTACCCGCGTCATTGATTCCGGTTGGTATATCATGGGCAATGAGCTAACCCAATTTGAAACCGAGTTTGCAGCTTATTGTGGGGTAAAGCACGCCATTGGCGTGGCTAATGGGTTGGACGCTTTAATTCTGACACTGCGAGCTTGGAAGGAGCAGGGCAAACTGCAGGCCGGTGACGAGGTTATTGTCCAAGCGAATACCTATATTGCTTCCGTGTTAGCCATCACCGAAAATGAATTGGTGCCGGTATTCGTTGAGCCAAATCCGGCCAGCTATAACTTGGATCCAGCCACGATAGCCGATGCGGTTACCCCGAAAACTAAAGCTATTCTGCCCGTACATTTATATGGCCAGTTATGCCCTATGCCGGAAATCATGACGCTTGCCAAGCAGCATAACCTATTAGTGCTGGAAGATTGTGCTCAAGCCCATGGTGCCGAAATAGATGGTAAGCGTGCCGGTAACTGGGGTGATGCCGCAGGCTTTAGCTTTTATCCGGGGAAAAACCTAGGTGCCCTTGGCGATGCCGGTGCCATCACGACCAATGATGATAAACTAGCTCAAACACTCAAAGCCCTGCGCAACTATGGTTCCCATAAAAAATATGAAAACCTCTATCAAGGTGTAAATAGCCGTCTTGATGAAATGCAAGCCGCCATGCTGCGCGTCAAGTTACGCCACTTAGAGGCCGAAACTACCCGCCGTCAACAGATTGCCGCTATGTATTGTGAGGGGATCAGCAACCCGCACATCATATTACCCCTCGATGCTGCTACATTCGCCATCCAGCATTACAAGCAACATGTTTGGCACTTGTTTGTTGTGCGTTGTGAACAGCGTCAAGCCCTGCAACAGCACTTAGCTGAAAATGATATTCAAACCTTAATTCATTACCCAATTCCGCCGCACAAACAGCAGGCATATCAACAATATGCTGATATGCAGTTGCCGCTAACCGAAAAAATTCACCAGCAAGTACTCTCTATTCCGCTTGACCCAACTATGAGTGATGCCGCGGTTAAACAAGTGATAGCTGCTATCAATGAGTTTGCTGGATGAAGCGTTTACTCAAAGTCACCGCTATGACGGGGTTATTAACTCTGCTACGTATGGTGATGGGATTTGTGATTGCCAAGGTGGTGGCCATTTATACTGGCCCCACCGGTATGGCAATGCTAGGTCAAGTGCAAAGCTTAGTCGGTAGTTTAAATGGTATAATTAATGCGCCCGTAGGCAGCGGCGTGGTGCGTTTTACTGCTGAAAATAAGGATCAAGGATTTGATGCTTGCTCCCCTTGGTGGCGAGCGGCTCTACATTGGGTATTAATTATTTCAGCTATTGCTATCCCGGTTGGGTTTTTATTTGCCAAGCCGATTGCCAACAGTTTGTTTAAAGATGTCAACCTTGCTTGGGTAGTTATGGCAAGCTTGAGTGTGTTACCTTTTGCTGCCGTTGGTACTTTGTGTAACTCGGTCATTAACGGTCAGCAGTTATATCGACGTTATGTCGGTCTTGGTATGTTATCGGCGCTGATTTCGGGCGGCGTAATGCTGACGATGATCGCCTTGCACAACATCGAGGGTGCACTATTAGCTGCCGCGCTACAAAGCGCCTTGATTGGCCTGGTGATGTTAATTGCTAACCTACGTCAGCCCTGGTTTAAATTGCATTACTGGTGGGGCGCAGTGGATCCCCAAGCCCGCAAAGATATTGGCAAATATATGCTGATGGCGATAACTAGTGCGTTAACCGTGCCGATATCCATGATTTTTGTGCGCAATATCTTAATTGATCAAGTAGGTTGGGAGGCTACAGGTCAATGGCAAGCGGTCTATAAAATCTCTGAAGTCTATTTGGGGGTAATCACCATATCGCTTGGCACCTATTATTTACCGCGTTTGGCTTCATTAACTGGCATCGACGCGATAATAGGTGAAATTCATAAAACTGCCTGTATAATAATCCCGATTGTCACCATTATGGCGTTCGGTGTTTACTTATTACGTGATGTGGCGATTTCACTGCTGTTCACCGAAGCATTTCGCAGCGCACGCGACCTGTTTGCCATTCAATTAACCGGTGATGTAATTAAAATTTTAGCTTGGTTGTATGCCTACCCGATGCTCTCACGTGGTGCTACAAAATGGTTTATCGGCACTGAAATAGTGTTCACGATGAGCTTTGTTGCACTAACCTATTTTTTTGTGCTGCATCATGGTGTAGTTGGTGCAAATATGGCCTATGCGATAAATTATTTTATTTACTTTTTTGTGGTGTTTTTTAATGTTAAGCGGGTTGCCCGCTGATAAAAATCGAGTTTATATATGCAATCCACTGTTAACCAAAAAATAGTTGAGTTTATCGATTATTACAAGGCTGAGATTTATCGGCTTCCTCTTGATAAGGCGTTAGAGCAAGCTGAGCAGCTGGGATTGCTTTTACGTGCTAATGAAGTTGGTATTTACTCTCTAAATGAACTCGAAACATTTTTAATAAATAATGTTTTTGCTGAGTTATCTATAAATTATGATGTGATAGATAATAGCAGGCATAATGAAATTATTTTTATAGCAACCGAGCTATATCATACCGGTGGGCATACTAGGTTGATGGAAAGACTCGCATCATTTCTAGACACTAATCCTGATTTGTTAATAACTAAAAAAACAATCAAATCAATTATTAAAAGAGAAGAAGGTTTTTTCTCGTCAATACATCATGGTTGCGTTGACGGTTGTACCGTGTTGGAAAAAATTTCCTTTTTTTTGACGGTGATATTGCAGTATAATTTTATTATTTTAAATACACACCCAGAAGATATCTATGCGATTGTTGCTTGCGGTTTGGCAAAAAAAATAAAAAAAGATATTAAAATCCTTTTTGTTAATCATGCCGACCATACATTTAGTTATGGCAGTTCTATTTCAGACGTATGGTTTGAAATAAGTGGTTATGGCGTGGCAGTTGATGCGATACGCGGATTAAAAGCTAAAAAATGTTTTTTGGGGATACCAATAGACACGAGTAAGCAAAATTCGGAAAGTAGTTATAAGTTTGAAAATGGAGATCTGATTTTAAGTGCCGCATCTCCCAATAAATATGAACCAACTAACCAGCACAGCATTATGCCTTTAGTTGGTGCGCTGCTTGATAAGTATGACAAATCCAATTTTCAAGCAATTGGTGTTAATTTTTTAACCAATTATTGGTGGTGGGCGATAAAGTTAAAGTATTGGAATAGACTGACACTGTCCAAATCACTGCCATACGAAGAATATATAAAAGCAACAAGTGAAGCAAAATTGTATATAGATAGCCATCCTTTACCTGGTGGTACAGCATTTGCTGAGCAGTTTCTGCAGGGGCGCTTGTGTGTTGGCCTAAACAGCACCTATAACGGTTATACACCACTAGAGTCTTTTAAGAAAGACAGTGTGGATGCCGTTTTGAGAGAAATCGAACTAATAAATGACAAAAAAATCATTGATATAAAAAATAAAATTGAAATAAAACACGGTTTTACCTCTGTGAGAGCTCGTTTTTTAGATGCAATTTTTAAAGATGTGTATGCAAAAGAAGATTTTATTTTGTCTGTTCCAAAGGTCAAAATTTTATTTGAAAAAATACCAGTGAAAATAGATCAAATATCCAAAATTAGACGTATTTCCACAAAAAGAGCTTTTTGTTCTTTTTATATTAAAAAGATCATTTTTAACATTTTCTTCGGATTGCGTCACTGCAAATTTTTCAAAAAAATAAATTAACCGCACGATAAATTTTTCCATGGCTTTTTGACAGCCAAAGTTACTTAACATAATTAAGAGGTTGTATCTTGGTTAGGTCTTATGTTGAAAAGTGTTTTATGTATTCTATGTTTGTTTTTTTTCTTTCAATATCTTTGTTAGGAAATGCAGATAAACTTTTCTTTGGTGGAATTCCTTTTAGAAAAATAACTTTCATTTTTTTTATTTCTTCTATTATATTTTATCTTTTATATAAAAGAATAAAATTAGGCGTCCTTATCTGTACCATTTTTTTTATAATTTTTGGTTTTTTTTTCGCAGGGCTAGTGCCTATAGTCAGAGGTTTGAGTATTGCCGATGCTATAAGCCAAATTTTACCATATACAATTCCATTCCTTGCTATGTTTATAACTTCATTTATAAATGATAAAACAAACAAAACTTGCAACGATTTTTTTTCAAAAGTTATTTTTTTTGTAGGGGTTATGCACTGTGTTGCATCGTTTTCTTATTTTTTAAGTGAGGAAATTGGAAATTCTATCTATGTTATACTCTCTATATATTTGAATGATGTAGAAACAACTGATGATATGGTACCTGACTTTGCAGGTTCATTTCTGGTTACTAGAATCCAATTTGGAATATCAGTTTTCTTAGTTTTATATTTTTATTTTAAAATAAAAGATTTTATTTTTTTAAAAAGCCGGCTTAATAAAGTGAAACTTTTTGTTTCATTTATATTCATTCTTATCACTCAATCTAGAGCTTTGATTTTTTCGGTAATATTAATTCCAGTGTTGTATTATTTATATATAGCATTGCAGCCACTATTTAAAACTCTCGTTTCAAGAGCAGTGTTATTTGTTATGACACTATTTACTCCAACAGTATTAACTTATTTAATAGTAATATTTGATCCGTTAAAAACAATCGGACTTACTCGAGAATATGGTGAAGATCTTCGATTTTTACAACAAGAATCATTGCTTAATGGACTAAGTGACAATATATTTTGGGGTATCTCTATGGGGGCACATGCTGATATTGTTAGGAACGTGAATACGCCATGGATATACGAGTTAAGTATAATAGCATTTATTGCTCAAATCGGTTTTTTGGGGTTAACATTTATTTTTTTGATGTTGTTTTTATTTGCCTATTATCTATCTACAGCAAAAAGTAATTATTGCACTAAGTTTGTAGTGAATTATAAAGAAAATGCACTTGCTTTATCGGCTATTTTTTCTTTTGTATTGGCATCCAATACGAATCCATATTTAAATAATTTTATAGGTGGGTTTATATTATTGGTTTTTTTCATTGAGTATGGGCGCTCATACATATTTTTAAAGTGAAAAAATAATTTATTGGATTTATATATAATGAAAAAAATAGATATTGCTTTGGCTACATACAATGGTTCGCCATTCTTGTCTGAGCAACTCGATTCAATTCTTAATCAGACGCATACCGAAATTTTAGTTTTGTGTTCAGATGATGGTTCAAAAGATGATACAGTTTTAAAAGTTGACAATTATGCAACGTTTGATACTCGAATACATGTTTGTAATACAAGAAGAGTTGGTGGGACTGTTTTAAATTTTGAAAAAGCCTTAGAGGCTACGCAGTCAGAATATATTATGCTGTCCGATCAAGATGATGTTTGGCTTCCTCATAAAATAGACAGCATGCTCAATTTTATCATTGAAAAAGAAAACGAATTAGGCTCAGAGTCCCCTATATTATGTTTTTCTGATTTAACTCTAGTTAATGAAAACTTAAATGTTATTGCAGACAGCTTTTATAAAGCGAATAATTATGACCCATTAAATAATACACAAGAAGGATTTTTATTATGGCGTTCTACTGTTTACGGTTGCTCGTGTATATTTAACAAAGCTTGTTTAAAAATGGCTTTGCCATTTCCTAAATACATCCCAATGCACGATCACTGGCTCGCATTGATTGCAGCAAAGCACGGAGCAGTGTTTTATTATGATCAACCAACAATACTATACAGGCAGCATGCGAGTAATGTTGTTGGTGGTGCAGCATTTAATAAACCTCATTTCTATAAGTTAAAAAATGCCAAAAAACTAATAGCTGGAATAAAAAGAGCGCATCAAGGCTCTCTTGTTATGAGAGAGGTGATGGGTGATAAACGTGGGAAAATTAAATTTTTCTTTGATTGTATATGGCCATATTTTCATGAGAAAAAATTATTTTCTTTTATCTTTACTTTTTTTCATTTTTGGGGGAAATAAGCTTTTTTATGGATATATTAAAGCTTAATGAAGTAGGTTTCATTTTAGTTAATGCAACAGCTTTATCCTCTGGTGGTGCACTGACTATCCTTCGACAATTTATTGCCCATGCGGCATTAACGAATAAAAAATATATTGTTTTTGCACCCATCGGGGTGCCACTCGATGTACATGCCAATATTATTTATATTGAAGTTGATACCAAATCTTGGTTGAAACGGATTTGGTGGGATAGTTTCGGTTTAAAACGCTATATAAAACAACATAACATCGAGAGTGAGCTGTGTATTTCATTGCAAAACACGTCGGTAAATGTTGATTGTCAGCAATTAATCTACTTACACCAGTCTCTTCCTTTTACAACTGTCAAGTATACTCTTAACAAAGAGACGATAAAATACTTTTTATATAAGTGGTTTTATAAGTTTTTTATTTTCTTATTTGTCACCTCGGGCACGCGTTTTGTGGTGCAAACGCAGTGGATGAAGGCAGCGCTGACGCAAAGTGGTGTGGTAGAAGGCAATATTTCGGTATTTACGCCGGATATCAAGTTGCCAGATGGCCATCTAAAAAAGAGCCCTGAACAAGCGCAACGATTAACTACCGAGCAAATTACTTTTTTTTATCCAGCTTCACCGCTGTTTTATAAGAATCACTTATTGATTCTGGATGCGTTAGCGTTACTTAAAACTAGACAGCTAAACAAGAAAGCCCGTTTTGCTGTGACATTAACCGTTGGTGATTACCCTGTATTTGATGAGAAAGTGCAGCAATTAGAGCTGAGTGATACTGTTTTTTATTTAGGCGTGATGTCTTACGAGCAAGTGATTGATAATTATATTTCAGCTGATGCGGTATTATTTCCCAGTTATATTGAAACCTTTGGCTTACCACTTGCTGAGGCAGGAGTATTAGGGAAAAAAATCATTTGTGCGGATTTACCTTATTCCAGAGACGTATTGAAAGGTTATCAAGGTGCGAGTTTCTTGAATTATCAAGATGTAACTAAATGGGCAGATGAAATGGAATTTGTTATTGGGCAGCAAATAGTATTTAATTTTGCACCGCTGTCATTTGCAAAGTGTGCAACTTGGAAAGATTTTTTTAATTTTATTTAAATTTTAATAGTGTTGAGGTTAGCATGTTTAATAATAAAGTGCTTTTGATTACCGGTGGCACCGGTTCTTTCGGTAACGCAGTGCTGCGCCGTTTTTTAAATACAGATATTAAAGAAATTCGCATTTTTTCCCGTGATGAAAAAAAACAAGATGATATGCGTAAACTTTTTAAGTCTAGCAAGCTTAAATTTTATATCGGTGATGTGCGTGATTACCAGAGCGTGGCTAATGCTATGCGTGGAGTCGACTATGTTTACCATGCCGCAGCGTTAAAGCAGGTACCCTCCTGTGAGTTCTATCCACTGGAAGCGGTAAAGACCAACGTATTGGGTACTGAAAATGTACTAGAGGCTGCTATCAGCCATGGCGTTGAGCGAGTGGTGTGTTTGAGTACTGATAAGGCTGTATATCCGATCAATGCAATGGGTATTTCTAAGGCGATGATGGAAAAGGTAATTGTTGCCAAAAGCCGTAACCTGGAACACACCAATACCACTATTTGCTGTACCCGTTATGGCAATGTTATGGCCTCGCGCGGTTCGGTGATCCCGCTATTTATTCGCCAGGTTGTTAATGGCGATGCCATTACCATTACCGATCCGGCGATGACACGTTTTATGATGACCCTCGATGATGCGGTTGATCTGGTATTGCATGCCTTTGAGCATGGCAAGAATGGTGATGTTTTTGTTCAAAAAGCACCAGCCGCAACTATTGATGTATTGGTAAAAGCCTTGTTGGAGATCCTGAATAAACCAGGGCACCCAGTTAATGTGATTGGTACACGCCACGGCGAGAAGCAATTTGAAGCTCTCTGTAGCCGTGAAGAGATGTTTGTCGCACATGAGCAGGGACAATACTTCAGAGTGCCTGCCGATAACCGTGATCTTAATTACTCAAAGTATTTTGAAGAGGGTGAGCAAGATCTGTCGCAGATTGAAGATTACAACTCTCATAACACCGAGCGCCTCGATGTGGCTGGTATGAAGCAATTGTTGCGCAAGCTCGATTTCATTCGTGAAATCGAAGCCGGTAATCTAATCGTGCCGGAAGGGGTATAACGGTGAATGTGTTAATCTTGGGTGCCACCGGCATGTTGGGTTACAGCCTGTTTAGCAATTTGGCTGACAACTCAGCATTAAACGTCACGGGCACAGTGCGCAGCTTAACCGGCAAGGCGGCTTTTTTTGCGCAGTACCAAAAGCACCTGTTGCAAGGTATTGATGTTACCGATATCGCCAGCCTTGAAGAGGCGATTGTCACTACCAAGCCAGAGGTGGTGATCAATTGTATTGGCTTGATTAAGCAGCACGATATTGCCAAGCAGCATGTGGCGGCAATTGAAATTAATGCGCTGCTGCCACATCAGCTGGCTGCTTTGTGTGACCAATATGGCGCACGGTTAATCCATTTTTCGACCGACTGCGTGTTTGATGGCAAGCAAGGCATGTATCAGGAAGCTGACTTGCCGACCGCGACGGATCTGTATGGCAAATCTAAGTGCCTAGGTGAGGTTAACTATGGCCGCCACTTAACCTTGCGTACCTCGATCATTGGCCATGAGCTGGATTCAGCCGTTAGCTTGGTTGATTGGTTTTTAAGCCAATCAGGTACTGTGAATGGTTTTTCCAAGGCAGTGTTTTCTGGGGTGCCTACTTGTTACATCGCCAAACTACTGGCCGACAACATTCTGAACAAGCCTGAGATCTGTGGGTTGTACCATCTGTCTGTCGAACCTATTAATAAGCACAGTTTAATCTCGTTGGTGGCTGATATTTATGGCAAAGAGATTGAGATTAATGAGTCAACCCAACTGGTGATCGACCGTTCGCTCGATTCTAGCCGCTTGCGCCAAGCGCTGGATTTGACTGTGCCTAGTTGGCGTGAGTTGATTGAATTTATGCATAACGATTATTTGACAAGGTATGTGCAATGCAAAAACTAAAAGTAATGACTATTGTTGGTACGCGCCCAGAAATCATTCGGCTGTCGCGTACTATCGCCAAGCTGGATGAGTTTTGCGATCATATCTTGGTACATACCGGTCAAAATTACGATTATGAGCTCAATCAAATCTTTTTTGATGATTTAGGAATTCGGGCCCCAGACGTGTTTTTAGAGTGTGCTGGCAGCAGCGCTGCTGAAACTATGGCGCAAGTTATCAGCAAGTCAGATAAGGTATTTGCTGAGTTAAAACCGGATGCGCTCCTTATTTTGGGAGACACTAATAGTGCCTTGGCGGCTATTTCGGCCAAGCGTAAAAAAATCCCGATCTTCCATATGGAGGCGGGTAACCGCTGCTTTGATTTGCGGGTGCCGGAAGAGATTAACCGTAAAATTGTTGACCATATTTCTGATGTGAATATGCCCTACAGCGAGATTGCGCGCGAATATTTGTTAAGCGAAGGAATCAAGCCTGATTTTATCGTTAAAACCGGTAGTCCGATGGACGAGGTACTGGAATTTTATCACGATAAAATTCACACTGCCGATGTGGTAACTCGTCTGTCACTCATCAAGGAGGAATACTTTTTGGTGAGTGTACATCGTGAAGAGAATGTGGATTCAGATAAAAACATTAACAGTTATGTGAGGGTATTAAACGAACTTGCAGAAAAATATCAGTATCCGATTATTGTTTCGACCCATCCGCGTACCCGTAAAAAAATTGAAGCATTGAATTTAACTTTCCACCCTTTAGTTAATTTGTTAAAGCCACTTGGTTTTAGTGATTATGTGCGCCTGCAAATGGATGCCAAGGTAGTGCTAAGTGATAGCGGTACCATTACGGAAGAGTCATCCATCTTGAACTTCCCTGCCGTCAATATTCGGGAGGCACAAGAGCGCCCAGAAGGCTTTGAAGAAGGGGCGGTGATGTTCACCGGCATGAGTGTTGAGCGGATCCTGCAAGCGATTGAAGTGTTGGAGCAGCAACCGCGTGGTGCAACGCGGTTGATCAATAAGGTACAAGATTACATTGCTCCGAATGTATCAGACAAAGTGTTGCGCACCATTTTAAGCTACACCGATTATGTCAATCGAGTGGTGTGGAGAAAGTCGTTGTGAAGATCGCCCTGTTCCCTGATGATTATTTACCTAATAGCACTTTAGTGCATGCTAAAATGTTCCATGAACTGGCATTAGAGCTTAAAAGGCTTGGCCATGATCCGGTGATAATTACCCCCAGCCATGGCAAACAAACTAAACGTCTTAAGATCGATTATATAGATGGTGTAGAAATATGGCGTTTTCGTAACCCACCTATGCGGGGGCAGGGTAAGGTTAAAAGAGTGATAAGTGAAACATTGCTATCTCTCAATGCTTTTTTAGCAATTAAAAATGTAAAGGATATATATTCATTCGAACTGTGTGTTAATTATTCGCCAACTATTTTTTTTGGCCCACTAATGCATTGGTTCAAACGTAAAGCGAAAACATTTAATTATTTAGTGTTGAGGGACATGTTCCCGCAATGGGTAATAGATGAAGGGTTGATTTCTGCTAAATCCCCAATCGCGTCATATTTCCATTTTTTTGAAAAACTCAATTACAATGCATCCGACTGCATTGGTTTAATGTCTCCTGCTAATGTTGATTATTTTAGAACTCTGCATTCCGAGTACAATAATCTACAAGTGCTAAGAAACTGGGCTGATATTAATCCTGTCAGTTTCTCGTCACAGCTTATAGACATTAGGAAAGTATATGATTTAAATGATAAAGTCATATTTTTTTATGGCGGCAATATTGGTCATGCTCAAGATATGCGTAATTTATTACGTTTAGTCAAGAATATGACACCATACCCAAATGCCCATTTTTTGTTTATTGGCCAAGGCGATGAATTCGAGTTAGTCAAGCAGACTATAGCTGTTGAAAACCTTCACAACCTAACGCTGCTACCTTCAATCAACCAAGATGCATATAAGGAAGTTTTGACGCAGGTTGATGTTGGTTTGTTTTCATTAGCTAAAACGCATAAAGCACATAACTTTCCCGGGAAGTTGCTTGGTTATATGCTTCAATCTTTGCCTATTCTTGGTAGTGTGAATCCAGGTAATGACGTTATTGATTTCATTAATGGCCAAGGTGCTGGCTGGGCATATATTAATAGTGAAGATGAGGCGTTGTTAACGGCGGCAATTAATCTTTTAAACGATAAAGTGTTGCGTGTTGAAATGGGTATGCGTGGTTATGATGTTCTTACAGCTAACTTTTCAGTTAAGGCCGCAGCTCAGCAGATAATTAATACATTTTTAGAGTCAAATAAATGACAATATTGCTAACCGGTGCCACCGGCTTTGTGGGTAATGCAGTATTGAAGCAGTTAATGCTGCAACCTGATGTAACAATACGTACTTATGGTCGTCGTGCACCGGTTGGAGTGAACGCTAACCGTGCTGCCGATGCCAGTGCTCAAATGATTAGCCATGTGATAGGGGGGGTTAGCGCTGTGGCGGATTATGCCACCGCCCTGATCGATGTTGATGTGGTCATTCATTGTGCAGCGCAAGCGCATGTGATGAATACTTCAGGAAGTAATGGGGGAGATATTTATCGGGATATTAATGTAGATAGCACATTGCAATTGGCGCGGCAGGCGATTACAGCGGGAGTGAAGCGTTTTATCTTTATTAGTTCCATTAAAGTGAATGGTGAATCGACCATCTATAGCCAGCCTTTTACGCATGATTGTGCTGCTGCACCTGAGGATGCCTACGGGCGTTCAAAGCAAGCGGCAGAGGATGGGCTACGACAATTGGTGGCCAGCTCGGGAATGAACCTGGTGATTATTCGTCCACCTCTAGTTTATGGGCATGGTGTTAAAGGTAATTTTTCTTCATTACTGACTATTGCAAAAAAAAATCTTCCGTTGCCATTGGGGGCTATCAATAACCAACGCAGCATGGTAGCGCTGGCTAATCTGGTCCATTTGATCATCACCTGTATCCGTCATCCACAAGCGGCGAATCAAACCTTTTTAGTCAGTGATGATGACGATATTTCAACAACTGAATTGCTTGAGATGATGACGCGCGCTGCGGGTAAATCGCCGTGGTTATTACCTGTGCCGATGAGTTGGCTGCAGTTCCTGGGGCGCATGACTGGAAAACAGGCCGTGATAGAGCGACTGTGTGGTAATCTTCAGGTTGATATCAGTCACACAAAACACACGTTGGGTTGGCAACCACCTATATCGGTCGCAGAAGGTATCCAGCGCTGTTTTATTGAGGAAGAATAATTATGTTGATACGGTTTTTTGATTTTTGCGCAGCATTTTTTGGTTTGCTGCTGCTGTGGCCCATTTTGCTTATCGTCACTATTATTGGCCTGTTTGATACTGGCTCGCCGATTTTTGTGCAAACCCGGATTGGTAAACACAAAAAGTCATTCAGGCTGATTAAATTTCGCACAATGTCGGTCGATACACAATCGGTGGCGAGCCATTTGGCGAGCACAAGTTCCATCACCAAATTAGGTGCTTTTTTACGCAAGACTAAAATTGATGAACTTCCACAACTGATCAATGTGCTTAAAGGTGAGATGAGCTTGGTTGGGCCGCGACCCAATCTTTTTAATCAGGAGGAACTGATCAAAGAGCGGGATGCCTTGGGGGTTTATGAGGTGTTACCTGGGATTACCGGGTTGGCACAGGTACAAAATATCGATATGTCGACCCCTGCTTTGCTTGCAAAAACAGATCGGCAGATGATCGATACCCTCACGTTAACTAGCTACTTTCGTTATATCATTATGACGGCAACCGGCAGTGGCGCGGGCGATGCGATTGGATCGAAATAGTATTGCTCCGAGTTGCTTCACCTTATCTTCCTAACCGTTATTAACGAGATGGTGCCATTATGTTGACCTCTTTCTTGGCTATCCCCCGTGTTTATAAACGGGGGATTAGCGTTTGTGCTGATCTGCTATTGCTAACCTTGGCATTCTGGGGCGGCTATTGGGTGCGGCTGGATGCCAATATTCCATTGCAGAGTGTGCTTCACTGGCAAATGCTTGCATTGTTGCTGCCGATCACCATCGTAATCTTTATGCGGTTGGGGCTTTATCGCGCGGTATTACGCTATGTCGGTTTCAAGGTGTTGTGGACGGTGTCACTCGGTGTTCTTCTCTCAACTATGTCTTTGGTAATGCTGGCGTTTTTTATGGAAGTGCCACTTCCTAGAACTGTATCGCTCATCTATTTTGCTTTTTCAGTGTTGCTGGTCGGTGGTGTGCGGCTTTTTTTCCGGGCGCTGGTACAGCGCAGTGGTCAACAACGGGTTGCGGTGCTGATCTACGGGGCCGGATCTTCCGGGCGGCAATTGCAGTTGGCGTTGAATCAAGGGCAGGAGTATCTGCCGGTGGCGTTTGTCGATGATGATCCCGCTTTGGTGAAAGCCGTAATCCAAGGGGTTAACGTTTACAGTACCGACGCTATCGAGGCGTTGATCGAGCGTTTTGATATTAAAAAGATCCTGTTGGCCATGCCGAGTGCATCGCGCAGCGTCAGGCAAGCGGTGATCAATCGACTGGAACAGTGCCCTTGTGAAGTGCTCTCTATACCTGGTATGGCGGATTTGGTGGAAGGACACGCTCATATCGATGAGCTTAAAGAGGTCAGTATTGAAGATCTGTTAGGGCGTGATGCGGTTGCCCCAATCCCTGAGCTGATCAATGCCAATATCTCTGGCAAGCGGGTGATGGTGACGGGGGCGGGCGGTTCTATCGGTTCTGAATTGTGTCGCCAGATCATCCGTTGCAAGCCCTCGCAACTGGTATTGTTTGAGCTGTCTGAATATGGCTTGTATGCCATAGATAAAGAGTTGCAAGAAATCGGCCAGCAAGAAGGGTTGCAGGTTGAGATAGTACCATTGCTGGGGTCGGTGCAGCGGCAACATCGTTTGCAAGCGGTGATGAGCACCTTCCAGATCCAGACGGTTTACCATGCAGCGGCATACAAGCATGTCCCCTTGGTTGAATACAACGTGGTTGAGGGGGTGCGAAATAATGTGTTTGGTACCCTTTACTGTGCACAGGCCGCTATCAGGGCCAAGGTTGAAACCTTTGTGTTGATTTCAACTGATAAGGCGGTGCGCCCCACTAACACCATGGGCACTACCAAACGATTGGCCGAACTGGTACTGCAATCGTTGGCTGCCGCGCAGCGGCAAACCCGTTTTTGCATGGTGCGTTTTGGTAATGTCCTGGGCTCTTCGGGTTCTGTGGTACCGTTGTTTCGCAAGCAGATTCGCGATGGTGGCCCCTTGACCTTGACTCACCCTGACATCATTCGTTATTTCATGACCATTCCTGAGGCATCGCAATTGGTGATCCAGGCGGGTGCCATGGGGCAAGGTGGAGATGTATTTGTGTTGGACATGGGCGAGCCGGTCAAGATCATTGATTTGGCGCACCGGATGATCCGTTTGAGTGGCCTGAAGCTCAAGAGCGACAAATATCCCGCTGGTGATATTGAAGTTAAGATCACTGGCTTGCGCCCTGGTGAGAAGCTGTTTGAGGAGCTGCTAATTGGTGAGCAGGTTCAGGGCACTGCACATCCTCGGATTATGAAAGCCTCCGAGTTAATGCTGCCATGGCCACAATTGCGGACGTTTTTGGCCGAGCTCGATAGCGCGTGTTTCCGTTTTGATCATGAACAGATCCGTAGCCTGCTGTTAAGTATGCCGACCGGTTTTAATCCCACCGACGGGATCTGCGATCTGGTGTGGCAGGCAAAAAACACTTTGCCGCATGAACCGTGCCTGAGTGTGGTCGAGGACATTGATTTTCTTAATTCAGAGAGTCACCAGCCGATGCATTAAGTAGCGGGTAGAGGGGCGACATGTCGCTCATTCATGACCAGTTTGGGCCGAGGGTATCCTCTGCTCCCATCAGGGACAATGGCATGTCAGTGGACGTCTCCAACAATGTCTTGTCAGTTGGCCAGTGCGCCTTATACAGCAGAGATTCTCGTTTAGATATGTTTAAAATTCTGATTACTGGTGGCGCAGGCTTTATCGGCTCTGCCGTGGTGCGCCATATCATCCGTGATACTCAGGATTCCGTTATCAATCTCGATAAACTCACTTATGCCGGCAATCTGGAATCCTTGGCCGATGTATCGACAAGTGATCGTTATGTGTTTGAGCAAGTGGATATCTGCAACCGCGCCGAGCTGGATCGGGTATTTGCCCTGCACCAGCCGGATGCCGTGATGCACTTGGCTGCCGAGAGCCATGTTGACCGCTCCATCACTGGCCCGGCTGACTTTATCGAGACCAATATCGTCGGCACCTATATGTTACTGGAAGCGGCTCGCGCCTACTGGAACGGTCTGGATGAGGTGCGCAAGGTGGCTTTCCGCTTCCACCATATCTCCACCGACGAGGTGTATGGCGATCTGCCCCATCCGGATGAAGTGGCTGCCGGTCATCCCTTGTGGAATAAGCCATTGCCGCTCTTTACCGAAACTACCCCTTACGCCCCCAGCAGTCCCTATTCTGCCTCCAAGGCCTCCAGCGACCATCTGGTGCGCGCTTGGCGCCGTACTTACGGCCTGCCAACCATCGTCACCAACTGCTCCAATAACTACGGGCCATATCACTTCCCCGAGAAGCTGATCCCGCTGGTGATCCTCAACGCGCTGGATGGCAAGCCGCTGCCGGTCTATGGCAAGGGTGACCAAATTCGTGATTGGCTCTACGTGGAAGACCACGCGCGCGCGCTCTATAAGGTGGTGACCACTGGCTTGGTCGGGGAGACCTACAACATCGGCGGCCACAACGAGAAGCAGAATCTGGACGTGGTGCATACCGTGTGTGATCTGCTTGACGAGATGGTGCCAAAAGCGGGCTCTTACCGTGATCAAATCACCTATGTGGCGGATCGCCCCGGTCACGATCGCCGCTATGCCATCGATGCGACCAAGATGAGCGCCGAGCTGGCTTGGCAACCGCAAGAAACTTTCGAGTCGGGCATTCGCAAAACAGTGCAGTGGTATCTGGATAACCAGCTGTGGGTGAATAACGTCAAGAGCGGTGCTTACCAGTCCTGGATTGAGAAGAACTACGGGGAGCGCGACTGATGCATATTCTGCTGTTTGGCAAAAACGGTCAGGTAGGTTGGGAGCTGCAACGAGCACTTGCGCCACTGGGCCGCATCACCGCCGTTGATTTTGACTCCACTGACTATTGCGGCGATTTCAGCAACCCGGCAGGGGTGGCCGAAACTGTACGTCTGGTCAAGCCGGACGTGATTGTCAATGCGGCAGCTCATACCGCAGTTGACAAGGCGGAGAGCGAGCGGGAGTTTGCCGAGCTGCTCAACGCGACCAGCGTAGCCGCTATCGCCAAAGAAGCGGAAGCATTGGGAGCTTGGTTGGTGCATTACTCTACCGACTATGTGTTCGATGGCAGCGGTGAGCGCCCCTGGGTGGAAACCGATGCGACCGCCCCACTCAACGTCTACGGTGAAACCAAGCTGGTAGGGGAACAGGGCGCAGCCCTCTGTTCGCGTCACCTGATCTTCCGCACCAGCTGGGTCTATGCCGCCCGGGGCGCTAACTTTGCCAAGACCATGCTGCGTTTTGGCAAAGAGCGTAGCGAGATGTCAGTTATCAATGACCAGTTCGGCGCTCCGACCGGTGCCGAGTTGCTGGCCGATTGCACCGCCCATGCGATCCGTGTGGCGCAGAGTAAACCCGAGGTCGCTGGGCTGTACCATCTGATTGCCTCCGGTACCACCACCTGGTTTGACTACGCCCAGCTGGTGTTTGCCAAAGCCAGAGAGGCCGGGGTTGAACTGGCGGTCACGCAACTCAATGCGGTGCCGACCAGCGCCTTCCCGACCCCGGCCAAACGCCCCCATAACTCCCGCCTTGATACCAGTAAATTCCAGCGCACCTTCGATCTGGTGCTGCCGGACTGGACGGTCGGTGTAGAGCGGATGTTGACCGAGATCCTGGGTAAGTAAATCACTGGTCAGGCCCCCCCCCCGGAGTCAAGATTGTTGCCGTTTGCCCTGAACAATATACATGTGATGAGTGGTGGTGCATGAAGGGGGCGATTGGTTAGTCAGGAAAATATCAGTGAGGGGTTGAATCCACCTCATTGATGTGAATAATCAACCGCAAGGTGTTTTAAATGTTGGTGATGTGTTAATGAGGTTTAAGGCTACACAATTAGCAGACGTGATGATATTGATGCCAGAAATATTTTCTGTTCATCGTGGTGATTTTCGTGAGTCTTTTCGCCAGGAAGAGTTTGAACATTATTGTGGGCATTATTCTTTTGTTCAGGATAATTTGAGCCGTTCAGTTGGGGGTACCTTGCGAGGATTGCATTACCAATGCTCACATCCTCAAGGTAAATTAATACAGGTGACCACTGGCCAAATTTTTTATGTGGCAGTAGATATTCGCCCTGCATCATCGACCTATGGTCGTTGGGTGGGCCATATACTGGATGCAGTGCGAGGTGAACTTATGTGGAGCCCTCCCGGTTTTGCCCATGGCTTTTATGTGTTAAGCGAGACTACAGATGTATTTTATAAATGTACAGATTATTATCATCCCGATGATGAAGCAGTAATTCGATGGGATAGTCCTGATTTGGCGATTCAGTGGCCATTATCTGAACAGCGACCCTTATTGCTATCGGATAAAGTTCGCCTGGCCCCCTGCTTTGTTGCGGTACTTTAAGAGTGCTCCAGTCGTAACATTTTTAATATCGATAACAAGAGAGAGATATGAGCGATAAAACGCCAGTTATTCCAAATCAGTTGGTACATATACCTGCATCAGACGAGATCGATCTGCGAGAGCTGCTGCTTGTGCTGTGGCGTCAAAAAGTACTTATATTGTTGGTGACCGGTGCGTTTGCTGTCGCGGGTATTGTTTATGCCACGGTTGCGCGCCAGGTATGGACCAGTCAGGCGGTGATTTCTGAACCATCAGTGTCCCAGGTTGAGGCCTTACAGCTAGCTGTAGATAAATTACAAGCAATCATGTCCAGCAATAGCTCTCCTCTGACGACAGCTGAATTTTCATCGCTTGAGCAACCTGCTATTTTCCAGAGCTTTATCTCAGCCTTTAACAGTATGAATAATAAGCGGGATTTTTTGATTCGAGAAGGTATCTATGCCGCAGAAATGGAAAAATTTGAGATCTCTGATAAGCGCGATGGCCGTGCGCTAATGAGCAAGTTAGCTGAGTCAGTATCAGCCAAGATTCAGGATAAAACCAGTCAAGAGATGACGTTAAGTTTTTCTGCTGAAACGCCTGAACTTGCTCTGCAGCGACTAGAGAAATATATAGACTTTGTCCAGCAGCAGCAACTCAAAAGCAAAAGTGCAGAGTTACAATCCATATGGCAAAATAGAATAAAAGCGCTGACTGCACAATATTACAGTGCCAAAGCTGATACATTGCTGAAAAGGCAGGAAGAGCTTCAGCGGGTTGGATATAGTTTGCGTATCAGTAAGGCGGCTGGAGTTGATGCTCCTCTTGAACGAATTGATAGCCAAGAGGTTTTCAATATTCAGTTAGGGACGAAAGGCCTTGCGGAAAAATTGAAAATATTGAATGAAATTAAAGATCCTGAACTTCTTAATCCTGAATTAGGAAGTATTCGTCTGCAATTAAGTAGTTTGAAAGCATTGAAACTTAAAAATGCTGACTTTCAGTCTTTTAATATGATCGATTCACCGGAAGAACCGTTTACCCGTGATAAGCCCCAACGCCCACTAATTGTTGTACTGGCTACCCTGCTGGGGGGCATGTTGGGTGTTGCGATTGTGCTAGTACGGCATGCCTTTCATCGATCAGAAGGGGTGTGATGTTTTTGTTTGAGCATAGCGTTTGAATGCTATTCACTTGGATATGACTTCGTTAGTGCTTAATGCTACCATGCAGCCGTTTTTGCTCATGGTTATCATGGTGTTTATTTTTTATGGGTATTGGGTGGAATAACTAGAATGAAACAAAAGGGATTGCTTCTCTCACTGGCTTTGATGGGCTTGCCGCTTATGGCTGCGCCACAAATCACTCCCGAGATGATGGCCAAATTTAAACAATTATCTCCTGCCCAGCAGCAGGCGCTGGCTGCTCAGTATGGTATCGACCCATCCCAATTGGGAGGAAGTAACAAGCAAAGCAGTGTTACTCCGGTCAATACTGCGCCTGTGGCTGCTCCACGTGAAGTGGATTACAGCCAAGAGTCTCAGCGGCCTTTGGTCGCTGGTGTAGCGCAAGAGGGGGCATTACAGCCTTTTGGTTATAGCGTTTTTGCCGGGGAACCTCTGACAGATACGCCCGTGGTGGATATGCCGGTTGCAGACGATTATGTGATGGGTCCGGGTGACGAAATCCGGGTTCAGCTCTATGGCAAGGAGAATGCGAGTTATACCTTGGCGATTGGCCGTGAGGGATTTATCGATTTCCCTTCCCTTGGCCCTATTGCAGCCAGTGGCCAGACTTTCCAGCAACTACGCAGTGAACTGGAAAACCGGATCAAAGAGCAAAAAATTGGTGTAGAAGCGTTTATCAGTTTTGGCGCTCTACGTACCATGCAAGTTTTTGTGATGGGCGATGCCTATCGCCCCGGCGCCTATAACGTCAATGGGATGGCCACCGTGACCCAGGCTCTGCAGGCTGCGGGTGGTATCGATACTGTGGGGTCGCTGCGCAAGATCCAGGTCAAGCGTGCAGGGCAAAAAGTGATCGATGTCGACCTCTACAAAATGTTGGTCTGGGGCGACACCAGCCAGGATATCCGTCTGCGCTCCGGTGATACGGTGTTTATCCCTGCTAAAGGCAGTGAAGTGAGTATCGATGGTTTGGTTAAACGCCCCGCTATTTATGAATTGAGTGGTCCCGCAGCCCTGGTTAATGTGCTTGGGTTGGCGGGCGGCATGAAGGCCGCTGCACTCAAAGAGGTTTCGGTGACCCGTTATGGTGAAACCGGGATGCGGGTATTTAACCTGAACTTGTCAAATCAGCATGATCATCAGTTTGTCGTGCGTGATGGTGACAAGGTCACGGTCAAGCCGAGCAGCACCGAATATAGCCAGGCGATTGTGGTAAAAGGTGCCGTAGTTCGTGAAGGTGTCTTCAGCTTTCAGCCGGGAATGCGGATCAGTCGTGTGTTGCAAAGTGCCGACCGCGATCTGACATCGGTCACTGACCTGAATTATGCCCTGGTTGTGCGTGAGGTGGATGCGCAACGTAATATTGAGGTGCTGCAATTCAATCTGGGCCGTGTGCTGCAAATGCCGGGAGGTGAAGATGACATTCGTTTGCAGCCGCGGGATCAGGTGCTTATTTTTAGCAATGATGCAACGGACCGGCTGAAGCAGCTGGCGAGCTCTCAGAGTTCTTCGACAAGTATCGACAATCAGGCTAACAAACGCATTGAGCAGCAAGCCAATGCGGTAGACGACAGTACTGGTGCTGATGTTAGCCGTGCTCAGCTGGCTAAAGAAGATAAGATGACTTTGGCTAGTGTATCTAACACGACGAAGACTGCGGCGATGGTTGGGGCCTCTCGTCAAGCTTTGCTCACTCCGGTTATTGAGCGTTTGAAAGCACAAGCAGCACAAGGTAAACCGGTACAGATTGCTGAAGTTCGCGGTGAGGTTAAATATCCGGGGGTCTATCCCTTGACGCCTTATAGTCGAACTCATGATTTAATCATGGCTGCGGGCGGGTTTAACGAACAGGCGAATGTGATTGAGTTATCTCGCGTGAGTGAGCGAGGGAACGATATTGCAATTGAAAATCAGCGTCTGGATTTGGCAACTGCAAATCGGGTAACCGGTTCGCCATTGGTGCAATCAAAAGACAGCTTGAACGTGTTGCCTCATCCTCAGTGGCGTGAAGAAGCTACCGTACAGGTGTTTGGCGAGGTGAAGTATCCGGGAACCTATACGGTTCGTCGTGGAGAAAGTTTGCAGGATTTGATCCTGCGTGTCGGTGGTATTACCCCCTATGCCAATCCGAATGGTGCTGTCTTTGCCCGTGAAGCTCTGCGTAAACAGGAAGCAGAACGAATCGCGTTGCTGCGTGATGAGCTAAAGCAAGAGATCGCGACGATGACACTGCGTCGTCAATCTAGTATCGCTAACTACAACAGCTCGCCTGCAGAGGCGATGACGGTGGTTAATCAGCTGGAAAACAGCAAGGCTGTCGGTCGCATGACCATCGATATGCCGGCGGTTTTGTCTGGAGACAAGCAGGCTGACGTGATGCTGCAAGATGGCGACAAGCTTTATGTGCCTGCGTTACAAAATGTGGTCTCTATTCAGGGGATGGTGCAATTCCCCTCTTCCCATGTCTACGATGGTAACCTGAGTGTCAATGATTACCTGAGTCGTGCCGGGGGAACCAAGAAGCAGGCTGATACCGACCGTATCTACGTGATCAAGGCCAATGGTAGCGTGATGCTGCCAGGTGATAGCTGGTTTGGTGGTCGCAAGAGCCTAGAGCCGGGTGATACCATTGTGGTACCTGTTGATTCTGATTATCTGGATAACCTGAGCATCATGACTTCAGCAACCCAGATCCTCTATCAACTGGGTGTCGCGTGGAGTGCAATCAAGTAAAGTAATGGTATCGTTTATTTGGTCACCCATTCACAGTCAGGTGGTGAAGGCCACCTGACTCTTCTGAGATCCGGTTTGTTATGGCGCAACTAAAAGAATACCCTCCTTTAACCTTGGCAATGAACGGAGGGAAGGAAGATGAAATCGATTTGCGTGAATTATTCGCGGCGCTTTGGCGTGGTAAGTGGTGGATAGTCGCCAGTACCTTGTTGGTGGCGGTAATAGCTGTCATTTTTGCACTATCACTGCCAAATATTTATCGTTCAGAGGCTTTGCTCGCCCCCTCTACGGAGCAGCAAGGAGGTGGACTTGCCGCCATGGCTGCCCAGTTTGGTGGTCTTGCTAGCTTGGCTGGTGTAAATCTCAGTGGTGGCGGCGGTCCGGACAAGACTGCTATTGCGGTCGAAATTGGGAAATCCCGCCAATTCTTAAGTCACTTTATCCGCCAACACCAGCTGGAAGTGCCGTTGATGGCTGTTGCCAAAGCAGACAAGGCGACCGGTGAATTGGTGATTGATGAAGATGTCTACGATGTCGCCAGCAAAAAGTGGGTGCGTGAAATACCTCCTGGCAAGTCCGTTGAACCAACAGATTGGGAGCTGGTTAAGGCATTTCGCGGTATTGCCAGTATCAGTCATGATGCCAAATCAGGGTTGGTTACGGTCGCGGTCGAGTACTACTCCCCCGAGTCTGCGAAGCAATGGGTTGACTGGTTGGTGGCTGATCTCAATGAGGCCATGAAGCTGCGTGATCAAACTGATGCGACACGTAACATTGCCTATCTCAAAACACAGCTTGAGAAAACCCCAGTTGCAGATATGCAGAAGGTGTTCTATCAACTGATCGAGGATCAGACCAAAACCTTGATGTTGACGGAAGTGAATCAAGAGTACGTTTTTAAAACTCTTGATCCTGCCGTGGTTGCTGAGGAAAAAGCGAAACCCAAACGGGCGTTGATCGCCGTATTGGGGACGCTGCTTGGCGGCATGTTAGGCGTTATGATTGTGCTGGTACGCCATGCAATCGGTCGTCCACCTCGTCACTGATGAGAGGGCTCATCTGAGCGACTCACTCTGGTCAATTGGTCTGTTTCAAGATATCCTGTTAGTACTCTAAGTCATGTTTAAATAAGGAAATTAGTAATGAAAAAATCAGTGTTGACTCTAGCTGCTTTGTTGGTTCTCTCTTCAAATGCATTTGCAGCTGAAGAAGTTACAGGTGCTGCTGCTGGTTCCACTGGCGTAGCAGGTACTGCCGCTGTAGGTACCACCACTCTGGTTGCTGTGGGCGTCGGTGCTGCCGCACTGGCGGCAGTTGTTGTTGCTAATGCCAATGACGACTCCACCAGTACCAGCACTAACACAACAACTGCTACTAAATAAGTTGTTTGATATTGTAATAAGGCTGCCACATTGGCAGCCTTATTTTTGTCGCTTTGCAATTATTTTCCCATTCCACTGAGTAACCCATCTATGTTTTCTCTTCGTTTTTTTATGTCTTTGGGGTTATTACTCTTGAGTGGCTGTTCCGCCACCAGTTCAGATACCTATGCAACTCTCCGCTATGCCCTTTTGGGAGTGGATAATGTGGAGGTGACGACTGAAAAAGTGCGTGAATTGCCTTATGCGAGCGCCTATCTGCGAGTGGGTGATAATCCACAGGCATTGGTAGTGCTTGCGTTTGCAGATCCTGATGGTTCATTGAGCTGGGTGAGTTCTGATAATAAGCTTTTTGTTACCAAATCAGGTCGACTGTACAAGACGGTGGGTTTGGAAAATGATCTCTATTTAGTGGCATCATCTTGGCCTGATCCATTGCAAAAAATGGCAAATGCACCTGATGAGGTTTTTAATCCCGATACTATGCGTTGGCAGTATAATGCCGAATGGGAAAAAGACTATGTGAGTGGATATAACATGCAGGCTAAGTTTATATCCGCAGTGCCGGAAAAGTTGTTAATCCTTGATAAATTACATGATGTTATGTTGGTTGACGAGTTGGTCAGTTTCGGACTGAGTCAGAACTCTTGGCATAACTACTATTGGTTTGAGCGCAGTACGGGCAGAATCTTAAAAAGCCAGCAGCAATTGGGGCCGGACTTACCGGTGATTGAAATGACAATATTAAAGCCGTACGCATTATGAAAAGATACCTGATGATCGGTCTCATACCATTTTTTGCTTTGGCTCAAGCTGATGTAGACGTGATTTTTGAACGTCATTCTACAGTAAAGATTGAGTTTCACGATGGAGCCAGACTTGCAGACCTGTTATTTAATGTTAAATTGCCTAAGGATATATATTGGCGTACTGCACAAATAGCTAATGAAAAGACAATCACAGCGTTCCAGACGACTAAAGAGAATTTGCTCAAGGATCTTAAAGCACTCCAGGTATTTTGGATGCGAGAGGGTGACAAAGGCGCATTGATCCAGTCAACTCAGCAGTTACTACAAGAGCTGGACAAAGTTCCTGTCAGTGGCCGTTTGTCAATCGCATTAGACCCAGCGAAGTCCAGAATTGATCCGAATGGTAATCCACTGTTAAAAGGACAGTACACCCTCTTTGTTGCTTCAAGACCCGACTTTATCTACTTCGTAGGACTGATTAACGGTCGCAGTAAACAGCCTCTTCAATCTGGAGCTAGTTTGGCAAGCTATTGGCAGGATTACCACTTGTTGGCAGGCGCTGCGCAGAATGAAGCATTCCTGATCCAGCCTGACGGATCTATTAGTCGCGTTCCTGTGGCGAATTGGAACAAACTGCATCGTGAACCTATGGCGGGTGCCACGCTCTTTGTCGGTTTTGATCCCCAGCTCCTTCCTGAGCAGTATAGAGATATCAACATTCGTATTACCAATCTGCTTGCTAATCGAGTACCAGAATGATGTTGCCTAAATTGAAATATATTGCGATCTTTGTTTCAGGGGCTGTTTGTGCTGCAGAGTCTGTTATTGATCCTTATGGTCCCTCACAGGGTGATTTCGGTGGGGGGGGCTGCTTCAAATGCCTACCGCGCGAATGGCCAAAGAAGGTGAATTCAGTGCCAACTATGTTGATAATGACCAATATCGTAGATGGTCTATCTCCGCGCAGCCGTTTGATTGGTTTGAAGCGACACTAAGATACACAGACGTAAGAACAAAAAAATATAGTCCGTACGAAGAGTTTAGTGGTGATCAAACCTATAAAGACAAAGGAATGGATTTCAAGTTCCGTCTTTGGCAAGAATCTAACTATCTGCCACAGGTTTCTGTGGGATTTAGAGATTTAATGGGGACCGGTCTCTTTGACAGTGAGTTTGTGACGGCTAGCAAACGCTATGGTCCATTTGATTTTACTATCGGTATTGGCTGGGGAAATATGGCCGAAAGTGGTAATGTTAAAAACCCATTTTGTGAGTATAAAGATAGCTGGTGTCAAAGAAATAATAGCTTCTCCGGTAATGGTGGTAAGTTTGAGTTTGATAGCTTGTTTCATGGGCCAGCAGCACTCTTCGGTGGTGTTGAGTATCAAACACCATGGCAACCACTTAGGTTGAAGTTGGAATATGATGGCAATGATTATAGCAAAGAGTTTGCTGGCCATATATCTCAAAATTCACCTTGGAATATAGGGGCTGTGTACCGCGTTTTCGATAATCTGGATAGTCATATTAGCTGGCAGAGAGGAAACACCTTGATGTGGGGGGTGACTTTTCGGACTAACTTTAATGATATGAAACCAGCTCATATTGACCAGCCGAGACCCATTTATCAGCCTGGCCAAGTTCCAGCCATCATGACGGACGTGAAGTGGCAAGCGCTAACCGCTGATTTGAAAGATAATGCTGGTTGGCAAGATACTGAGTTTTACACAACTAGCAATACTGTGACTGTCATCGGTACGCAGAGCAAGTATCGCGATGAGAGTGAGGCGATGAAGAGAGCCTCTTTGTTAGCCGCAAATTATTTGCCTGGTACGGTCGATGAACTGAATGTCGTTGAACGTAAGGCGAATTTCCAGTTACAAGAGACCCGCATCGATCTCCCATCTGTTCGTCGTGCAAATGTGGTACAGGTATTGGGAGACGAACAGCATGAAAAATCGACGGTGCAGGCTGCAGGAAAAATTCAGGGGAAACCCATCTATGCCTCTGAGCGCAAAGCTTTTTCATACTCTTTTGATCCAGATCTGACGCAATCATTTGGTGGTGCAGAGTCTTTCTATATGTATCAGTTAGGCATTAATGCCAATGCTGATTGGCGTATAAATGAAAACAACAGCTTGCAGGGTACGCTGTTTGTCAATCTGGCGAATAACTACGATGAGTTTAATTATAAAGCCCCTCCTCCAGATGGCGCGGCCTTACCACGAGTTCGGACGTGGATTCGTGAGTATGTAGATTCCTCAGATGTATTACTCAACAACTTGCAGTTAACCCATATGCAACCACTTTCTCAAGATTGGTACGGGTAAGTTTATGGGGGATATTTGGAGATGATGTATGCAGGCGTGGGGAGTGAGGTACTCTATCGTCCATATGGTAAGGCTTGGGCCATTGGCGTTGATGCCAACTGGGTGAAACAGCGAGACTGGAACAACACCCTGAAAATGGCTGATTACGATGTGATGACCGGACATGTTACTGCTTATTGGCAGTTACCATTCATGAGTAATGTCACAGCCAAAGTCGCCGTTGGTCAGTATTTAGCTGGTGACAAAGGCGCTACATTCGACTTCTCCAAACGGTTTGATTCGGGCGTTATCTTGGGGGGATATGCAACATTTACAGATGTCTCTGCGGACGAGTATGGTGAAGGTAGTTTTACTAAAGGAATTTATGTCACGATACCTTTTGATTTGATGCTGCTCAAACCAACAACCGCGAAAGGAAGTATTGGGTGGGTTCCTTTGACACGGGATGGAGGCCAGATGTTGAGCCGCAAGAGTGGTCTTTACGGTTTGACAGAGTTGCAGTAATCGAAAGTTGCCATAAGGCCGATCTTTCTTCATAAAACAGAGCGAGCAGTTGTAAACTGCTCGCTCTTTTATTATCTACCCAAGAAATATGGCAATCTGAAGAAATTATGCTAGGAATGCATGATGATTAAAAACATAAATGGTGTGTTTGGCGTACTCTTTATCGCTTATTGGTTGTTCGGTATGCACTTTTTTATGCACAATCCAGGTGGTGCTGGGCTCTATCTGCCCTTTAATGCGTGGGGATGGATTTTCGCCAGTCTGGCTATCGGGTTGGGATTGTGGAAGGTGACGTTACGCCAGCGTCTGGTTTTTTCTCCATTGCAGGCTGGCTTATGGATAGGGGCACTCTTGCTGCTGCTCCCGATGCTCTATCCAGGATTTGTACTCAAGGATTATGCCATTCCCCGATTACTGGGGCTTTTTGCTGGTCTGCTGTTTTTGTTTGGGCTCTATCAATGGCGCTTTAATCGGCAGCAGCGTGATCGCTTGCTCTATCTCATCCTGATTGCGATCGCGATGGAGGCGGTATTGGGTCTGGTGCAATTCTATCTGTTGACGCCAGGTAACTGGATTGGCTATGACACCAAAGCCAATCGCCCTTACGGGATCTTTCAACAGCCGAATGTGATGGCTACTTTTATGGCGACCGGGATTGCCCTTGCCATCTGGCTGGAGCTACGTAGAGAAGCTGGTCGCTTACTGATGGCTCTGCGTTATGGCGTCATTCTATCTGCATCACTGTTGCTGGTTGTTTTGCAATCCCGAGTGGGGCAATTAGGCGGCCTGATAGCCCTGTTCTTACTGATGCCTCAGCTTTATCGACAACGGCTGCTATGGCGTATATTGGGTCTGGTTATCCTTGCTGTAGCTATTGGCCTGTTATCACAATATTGGATGGCTGGAGCAAAGCGCGGATTAGAGATCTATCAGTCCGGTGGTATGCGCTCTATTTACTGGCCTTATGCGGCAAAACTGATTGCACAGGCTCCCTGGAGTGGTTGGGGATACGGCAGTTTTGAATCTGTTTTTCTCCATCACTACATGGCTGATAAAGCGCTGAATCCATCTATGGTGCAGATTGAGTACAATCTTGACCACCCCCACAACGAGTTTCTCTATTGGGCTGTTGAGGGGGGCATTGCACCTATGATCGGCATGGTGATCATGGGCGGCGCATTATTATGGCGTCTGGCGAGTGTCCGTTGGGTAAATGCCATGGGGCTGCTTGCCCTAGTGACACCGATATTGCTCCATACCCAGACGGAATATCCTCTTTACCATGCAATCGTGTTGTGGTGGTTGTTGCTGACGCTGATTTATATCATCGATACCGAAATTGAAGAGACCAGATTGGCGAGCCGTGCTTGCTCATCATGGTGGGATATGGCGTGCCGCCCCTGGTTGTTGCTGCGATTTATGGCGATCGCGATCCCGCTGTTGGTGGTCCCCTTTATGCTCACTGCAATTCACACCGCCTGGGTAGTCACCAAGTATGAAAGAGGTGGGTATAAAGAGCCGACCTTGCTACTCGATATTGTCAATCCCATGGCTTGGTTGACCCGAGTCGAGTTTGATGTGAACTCGGTTCGTCTAATGGTGGGTTTGCAGACAAGTAACAAGGCTGAACTGGAAGCTTATCTGGAGTGGGGGCAGGCATTCGTACGCCATACACCACGTGCCAACATATACGCCAATATGGTGATAGCACTTAATGCATTGGGTCGTACGGAGGAAGCCAATGCGATGCGAGCAGCAGCACTTAAGCTCTATCCATCCGAGCCCATTTTGACTGGGTCGGCTGCAACGGCAGTGATTACCGGGGTTGATCAATCAGGCAAGAATATAACCAAAAATAAATAGTGCTATTTGACTACGTAGAAAGCCAGCCCTTCACAAAGGCTGGCGTTTTATTGCTTGCCTTCTGGATTACCGGCATCTGAACAGCTTGTTTTCTGGTACATACATCTACAAAACTGGTTATGAAATACATACATTGAAAAGTCACAGTGTGATTGCAAGGTTATGATTTATATATGGTTATCTGTTTTTAATTGATGGTTTTGCATACATTGATGGTCAATTGGGACATACTCCTCGTCATCGGGTGAACTGTGTGGGATCCTGGTTTGCTCATGGCTAAACGGAGAGTCGCAGGCTTACCAAATGATGCTGAGCATATGGTAGAAATGAGCGCTCAAGGCTTATATAACAGGTCACAGAGTCAGTCTGTTGGATACTGAACTGGAAATTAATGAGTCTTGAAATACCGACTTTTCTTGTGCACAACATGGTAATCAACCTACAACCTCAAAGATCTGCATTTCAGCTTGTTTGTTATTGATAGTGACGCGCACTCGATCTCAATGGTGAAAATTAAGAAAAAAAGAACGTTAATATAGAAAAACTGTATGTTGTCGAGAATTGTCCATGCTATTCTGAAACGGTTATCCCTGTAACCGACTTTTTTGTGAGGAAATAATGAACGAGTTTCTGAAAGTTCTGCTGAACATTCGCAGTCTGCGCGCCGCTATTCGTGAGCTGCCGTTTGAGCAACTGCTGGAAGCTAAAGAGAAGTTTGACCTGGTTTATCAAGAGCGCGCTGCTTCTGTTGAACAGGACCGAGCTGAACAGGAAGAGCGTCAGCGCAAGCTGAATGAATTTACCGAAATGCTGCAGCAGGCGGGTATTGATCCTCGCGAGCTGCTGGCTAGCGCTGCTGCCCCCGCTGCTTCTGCCGGTGCTGCCAAGAGCAAGCGTGCTCCGCGTCCGGCCAAATATCAGTATGAAGAAGACGGTCAAATGAAAACTTGGACCGGTCAAGGCCGTATGCCGAAAGCCATTGCTGCTCAAGTAGCTCTGGGTAAAGACCTGAACGATTTCCTGATCTAATTCGTCAGGTTCAGAGATTGAATAATGCCGCCCAAGGGCGGCATTATTTTTTGCCGTTTTGCTCGCGTTATCCAATCCCCTCCGCTGTTACCTACATCCTCGCTTGTATCCTTTTTGCTGTTACTTTACTCAATATCACTCACTATTTGCGATTAATTCTGCCGTGCTGAGCTCCGGTGCGATAACGCTATTTGTACACGCAGTGCAGATACGATCTCCGGATATGTTTCTCGCGATTCACTGGCATCGTCCAGCAACAGAATTCCGCCTGCTGATGGAATATCCGGTAACCGTTATCTCTACAGGAGGCTTTCCGCATCAAGACTGCTGCAAGGGATCGTCGGGATATTCAGGGTGGCCGACGTACGGAATTGGCTGCGCTGCCATTTCTGCCACTTGATGATGGGCAATGGAGTTCGGCTGCAGTGTGAGATCGGGGGTCTGTATGGTGTATGGCGATGGAAGCCCCACTCTGCTGGCAGAGTGGGGTATTGCTGGGTGAGGAATAGTCGAGTGAACCGTTAGCGGGGCATCACGCTATCGCTGCCACCCAAGGCGCGATAGATTTTGGCGGTGGTGGTGAGCTGCTCTTTTTGCTGGGCCAGCAGGCTCTGCTGGGCATCCCACAGTCGGTTCTGCTCATCGAGCCAGGCTTGTACGCCGGTTGCTCCCGCCTGGAAGCGGGCCTTGGCCAGCCGCTCGGCCTCCTGGGCATAACTCAGCTGTTCCTGCAGATAATCGAGCCGCTGCTGGCCATAGTGGCGGGCGGCCAGATTGTCTTCCACTTCCACCAGTGCGGTGTAGAGCTGTTTGCGAAACTCGGTTTCGGCGATCTGGTAATCGAGCTCGGAGCTTTCGATGGCGAGCTGGGTACGGTTGTATTCGAGGAAGGGGAGGGCGAGGCTGGCTCCCAGCGTACCGACCGGATTTTGCAGCACCTGCGCCAGTCGATCGGATGCCGTGCTGGCACTGCCGGTCAGGGTCAGGTTGGGGTAGAAGCTGGTGCGGATCTCGTCCCCTTTTGCCAGCGTCTTGCGCAGCCGCAATTCGGCCGCTTTGACGTCGGGGCGGCGGGCCAGCACATCGGCCGGGATACCCACCGCAAGTTCAGGAATGGTCTGGTTTGCAAGGGAAGCGGGTGCATACTCCAGCGGCCCGCTGCTGCGCCCAAGCAGCAGACGCAGAGCGTTGCGAGCCTGCTCCTGCTGCGCCTTGAGGGAGGCCAGCTCGGCCTGTTGGCCTGCCAGTTGCTGGCGTGCCTGCGCCACATCGAGCCGGGTGATGGCGCCAGCCTGGTATTTGGTCCGGGTCAGCTGCTCGGTTCGCGCCAGGTTGGCCAACTGCTGTTCTCCGAGCGCGATGGCAGAGCCGAGATAGCCGAGCTGCCAATACTGCTCCAGGGTATTGCCGATCAGCAGCAGTCGGGTGCTGGCGAGATCCTGCTCGCTTGCCGCCGCCTCCCAACTTGCCTGATCTCGCACCGAGGCGAGCTTGCCCCACAAATCTACTTCGTAACTGAGGCTCAGCGAGGGACCCAGACTGTTGGTGCCTTTGCCGGTTTTCAGATCCTTGTTGCCGCTGGCGCCGATAGTGCCATTGACCGAAGGGGTGAGGTTGGTATCTGCCTGCTCGGCGCCCAGTCGGGCGCTTTTGAGCTTGAGGGCCGCCACACGCATGTCCGGGTTGGCGGCCAGTACCGATTCGACCAGTTTGTCGAGCCGGGGATCATGAAATTCCCGCCACCAGGGGCCAGCCTGCGCAGCCAGTCGGGCGCCGTCTGCCTGTTGCCATGTGGGGGCAAGCCCCAGCTCGGGTCTTTGATAGGTGCTGTGCTGACTGCAGCCGCTGAGGGCCATACAGAGAGCCAGCCAGGAGAGTTTGTGCATTGTTATTCCCTCGCCAGTGCGACAACAGGGTCGAGCCGCGCCGCATTGCGTGCCGGCAGGTAACCAAACAGGATCCCGATGAGTGACGAGCAGCCAAAGGCCATCAGGATGGAGAAGAGCGAGAACTGCATCTTGATGGAGTCCACCAGCAGTGAAAAGAGTGCGCCAATGCCAAGAGAGAGGCCGACGCCGAAGATCCCCCCCAGCAGGCTGACCATCACGGCTTCAATCAGAAATTGCTGCAGGATGTCCGACTGGCGGGCGCCCACGGCCATGCGAATGCCGATCTCGCGGGTGCGCTCCACCACCGACACCAGCATGATGTTCATCACGCCCACCCCGCCGACGATCAGCGAGATCACCGCGATGGCCGAGACCATCAGAGTCATGGTGGCGGTGGTTTTCTCCACCGACTTGATGATGCTGTCGCTGCTGAAGGTGAAGAAATCCTTCACCCCGTGGCGTTGGGTGATCAGCTCGATCACCGCCTGCTCGGCCAGTGCCGGTTGTACTCCGTCCTTGACCCGGATGGTGATCTGGCTGAAGTGGTGCTGCGAGATGAGGCGACTCATCACCGCGCTGTAGGGCAGCCAGATATTGACCGACTGGCTGGTGGGACCGAAGCCGGTCTCCTGCGAGACCACCCCGACAATACGCACCGGCAGGGTGCCGACCAGTACCACCTTGCCGACCGGATCATCCTTGCCAAGCAGGCTGGTAATACTCTTCTTGTCCACCACGGCGACGGCGGCACGCTGCTGGATATCTTGCCATTCCAGTAAGCGACCACTGACCAGCGTCATCCCCTTCACCTTGAAATAGTCGTTACCGACCCCGGTCACGTTGCCGCTGTTGGTCTTGTTGCGATAGCGCAACTGGCCGGAGCTGCCAATCTCGGGGCTGGCGCCCGCAAGATAGGGTTGCCCCAGCAGGGCATCGAGATCCCCCTTGTTGAGAGTCTGGATGCTGGC
The DNA here is from genome assembly GCF_002586745.1 of Aeromonas sp. CU5. Lineage (NCBI taxonomy): Bacteria > Pseudomonadati > Pseudomonadota > Gammaproteobacteria > Aeromonadales > Aeromonadaceae > Aeromonas > Aeromonas sp. CU5. The sequence goes on along the minus strand of NZ_CP023817.1, from coordinate 2,381,738 downwards.
CATCTTCTCATCGCCCCACCCCTTGCCCGGGAAGATTTCGATGGTGTTGGTGCCCATTGCATTGATCTGGTCGATCACCTTGGCGCGGGCCCCCTGACCAAGGGCGACCACGCTCACCACGGCGGCGATGCCGATGATGATGCCGAGCATGGTGAGGAAGGTGCGCATTCGGTGGGCGAGCATGGCATGGATCGCCATGCGTCCCGCTTCCCGATAGCGATCCCAGTCGTGGCCCATGGCGCCTTTATTGGGTGCGATGTTGGTGGTTGGGGCCAGCACGGCCGTTTGGCGCGTGCCGCTATCTTGCTCTACCCGACCATCCTTGAGGGTGATGATCCGGTCGGCATGGCTGGCCACGTCCATATCGTGGGTGACCAGAATGATGGTGTGACCCTGAGCGTGCAGCTCCTTGAGGATCGCCATCACCTCCTTGCCGCTCTGGCTATCCAGCGCGCCGGTCGGTTCATCGGCGAGGATCACCTCGCCGCCGTTGGCCAGTGCCCGGGCGATACTGACCCGCTGCTGCTGACCGCCGGAGAGCTGACCCGGGTTATGGTGGCTGCGATCGCGCAGTCCCAGTCTGTCTAGCAGCTGGCGCGCACGCGCTTGGCGATCCGGGCGGTTGGTGCCGGCATAGACGGCGGGGATCTCCACGTTGGCGGCGGCATCGAGATGGGGCAGCAGGTGGTAGCGCTGAAAGATAAAGCCGAAGTGGTGGCAGCGAAGCCGGGCCAGCGCCAACGCATCCATGGTGGCGGTGTCCTGACCGCGAAACAGATACTGACCGCTGCTCGGGCTATCCAGACAACCCAGCAGGTTCATCAGGGTCGACTTGCCGGAGCCGGACGCGCCGACAATGGCGATCATCTCTCCTGCCGCGATAGTGAGGTCAAGAGGGTGGAGCACGGTGACCTCGCTGTCGCCGCTCTGATAGCGTCGCTCGACCCCTTTCAGCTGGATCAACGGCAGCTGGCTCAGGGGCTCACTCATAGCATCACCGCCATATCATCATTGGCGGCGGGGGCGCCGTGATTGAGCTGCACCTCCTCCTTCTCGGTCAGCCCGCTGATCACCTCAATGCGGATCTCGTCCTTCATGCCGGTCTTGATGGTACGGGTCTCGCTCTGATCGCCCTCCTTGACCAGGGTCACCTCATACTCGTTGTCGGCCAGCTGCTTGCCAAGGGCGGTCTGCGGCACAGTGAGTACCTGCTTGCGCTCGCCGAGCACTATGGTCACCTGGGTGGTCATTGCCACCCGCAGGGTATGGCCGGGATTGGGCACATCGAACAGGGCGTAGTAGTAGACAGCCGCATTGTTGGTGGTGGTGCCGGTAGCGGCCTGATCGTTGATGTTGGTAGGCGCTAACTCCACGGCGCGCAGCGTGCCCTGATAGCGGGTATCCGGATCGCCAATCAGGGTGAAGTAGACCGGCATGCCGGCGTTGACCTTGGTGACATCGGCTTCGGAGATCTGCGCCTTGACCGTCATGGTCTCGAGGTTGGCCAGCTTGAGCACGGTCGGCACCGTCTGGCTGGCAGCCAGAGTCTGGCCCTGACGGGTCACAATGCTGATGACGGTGCCATCCATCGGCGCCAGGATCTTGGTGTAGCCTAGCTCGGTTCTGGCCCGATCAACCTTGATCAGGGCGCTGTCGATATTGGCCTGACTGTTTTGCAGTTCGGCGCGGGTGACGGCCAGCAGTGCCTCAGCGCTCTCCAGATCGGCCCGTGAACTCGCCTCCTGCTTGAACATCTGTTGCTGGCGCCGCCAAGCGAGCTCGTTTTGTTTGAGTTGCGCCTGCTTGATCTTGAGCTGTGCGCGGTTGCTGGCAAGCTCCGCCTCGGCCGTCTTGAGGTTGTTCTGGGCAATCAGGGGATCGATCTCGGCCAGCAGGTCTCCCTGCTTGACCTGATCACCGGCCTCGACGGCCAGCTTGGTAACCTGACCGGAAACCTGGGCACCCACATCCACCTGCTCAACAGCCTGCAGCACGCCACTGGCCAGCACGGTCTGGGCAATATCCTCGCGGGTCACCTGAGCGGTCAGCATCGCCTTGGGGGGTTGACTGGGCCAGAGCAGCCAGCCGAGGAGCACCACGGCGATCAGAATGGTGATGGCCAGGGTTCTCTGCTTGGGGGTTATGTTCATCGATCACCTGAATGGAAACGGAAAAGGGTTGTGCGCGGCGATTATCCTGCAGCAAAGCCCTGATAAATAACAGCCGCAAATATGTAAGCAAAGTTATGGGGTTAACTGTCAATAAGTAGGCAAAGGGATATGCGGGAGGCAAGAGGGATGAGCGAGATGGTTAGCAAAACAGGGCGGGGAGTGCTGCTGGCAGTGGTGATGAAAAAAGCCCTGCGCAGAGGCAGGGCTTTGGAATGTGTTATGGGGAGTGAGGATCAGGCCTTGGCCAGCAGATCCATCACCCAGGGCAGACCCTGCTTCTTGCGGCTAACAAAGCCCGGGTGGTAGCTGGATTCTGCCGGTACTTTCGGGTGCGCAGTAAAGTAGATGCGGCTGGCGGCAGCCGTCAGGTCAGTCACCATCAGTACGAAGAAGTCGAGCCCTTCGCTCGCCACGCGCTGGACCATCTCCTGCTGCAGCGCCGGCAGTTGCTCGGCAAGCTGCTGCTCACTGCCCACTTCGATCTGGCTCATGATGAAGTTGTAACCTTCCGCCTGGAACGCTTTCTCATCCTGCTGCAGCAGTTGAGCCGGGGTCAGGCCGCTCAGGTCGGTTTTTGCCATCAGCAGCTGTTGGCCGAACTCGGCCAGTGAGACCTCGGCCAGCGGCGCCAGACGCTCACAAGCGATCTTGTCCTGCTCGGTGGTGGTCGGCGAGGTGAGACAGAGGGTGTCGCTCATGATGGCACCCAGCATCAGGCGAGCCTGGCTGCGGGTCACGGTACCTTGCTGGCTCAACAGATCGAAGGCGATGGTGCAGGTGCAGCCGACGGCACGGATCCAGGCATCCAGTGGAGACTGGGTGACCAGGGTGCCGAGACGGTGGTGATCCACCAGACCCAGTACATTGGCTTGTGCCAGTGTGGCGGGGCCCTGTTCCAGATCACTGAAATCCACCAGCCAGACATCTTCACCGGTCAGATCTTTGGTCAGCAACTCGGGTTCGCTGACGCCAGCCTGCTCCAGAATAAAACGGGTTTCGGTGCGCAGGTCACCCAGACGCCATGGGGTGGCCTGACGGCCCTGGCCATTGAGCCAGTCGGTGATAACCAGCGCACTGCAGATACTGTCGCTATCAGGATTCTTGTGACCAAAAACGTGGATCATAGACAAAGCCTCACAATTGGATACCCATAAAGGGGGGCAACACTATGCGAAATCCGCTGCATGAAGGCAACCGGATCCGCGCCCATGTTGCTGCCAGCTTCGCCTAACTCGCTATTTTATTGATCTGGGTCGGTAATCCTGACGCGAGTTCGGTTCTCACTATTGGCTATTGGCTATTGGCTATTGGCTATTGGCTATTGGCTATTGGCTATTGGCTATTGGCTATTGCTGACTGCGAGGGCAATGGCGTTCGCTTGTGCCAGCGCCGTCAGCATGTTTGGTCAGCCCTATCAGTCGCCATCTCTGCAAATCTGCCTTATCACCTGATTCAGCGGCGCAGCAGCTCGCGGGCATTGGCCAGGGTGTTGTCTGTGATCTGGTCGCCACCGAGCAGCCGTGCCAGCTCATTGAGACGGGCGGTCTCATCAAGGGCGCTCATTTGGGTTTCGGTGGTTTTGCCGTCGGTATGCTTGCTCACCACCATATGCTGGTGGCCGTTGCCTGCCACCTGCGGCAAGTGAGTGACCACCATCACCTGAGTGGACTCCCCGAGCTGGCGCAGCAGGCGACCTACCACGGCGGCAGTCGGGCCGCTGATCCCCACATCCACCTCATCGAAAATCAGGGTTGGGGTGGAGATCTTGCGGGCACTGATCACCACGATGGCAAGGCTGATACGCGACAGTTCACCCCCTGACGCTACCTTGCCAAGTGGCTGAATGGGTTGGCCCGGGTTGGTGGTGACCATGAATTCCACCCGATCTATACCCAGTGGGGAGAGGCTGCTCTGGGCATCGGGGCGTACCTCGATGGCAAAACGGCCATCGGGCATTGCCAACTCGTGCATGCTGCTAGTTACCTTGGCGCCCAGCTCCTGGGCGTAACGCTGACGGCTCTGGCTCAGGGCTTCGGCAGCCTGGACAAAAGCCTGACGGGCCTCGGCCAGCTCATCTTCCATCCCCTCTAACCGCTCCTCGTCGGAGTTGAGGCGGGCGAGATCGGAGGCCAGCTCCTGATGGTGCTGGGCCAGATCTGCTGGTTTGACGTGGTGCTTGCGGGCCAGATTGATCGCCTTGGAGAGGCGGGCTTCCAGCTCATTGAAGCGTTCGGGATCCAGCTCCAGCTGATCGAGGTAGCTGCGCAGCTCGCTGTGGCTCTCCTGCACCCCGATCAGGGCTTCGTTCAGCATCTCCAGTACCGGGGTGAGGCGGCTGTCCATGGCGACCAGTCCTTCGGCTCTGTCTACTGCCACTTGCAGCAGACCGGCGATGGTGGTCTCTTCATTGTCATAGAGCAGATCGAGGCAGGCGCCGCACTCTTGCATCAAATCAGTGCCGTTGGCGAGACGCTGGTGCTCCTCTTCTATCTGCTCGAACTCCCCCGGCTGCAGGGCAAATTCATCGAGCTCCTGCACCTGATATTCGATGAGCTGGCGGCGGGCTTCCCGCTGTTGCTGCTCGGCCTTGAGCCGGTTCAGCTCGTTTTGCAGCTGGCGCCACAGTTGATAATGCTGGCGCACTTCATTGAGCAGCAGATGGTGACCGGCATAACCGTCGAGCAGGGCGAGCTGGTAATCAGGCTTGAGCAGCATCTGATGAGCATGCTGGCCATGGACGTTGACCAGTTGTTGGCCCAGATTTTTGAGCTGGGTGAGGGGGACGGGCACGCCATTGATATAGCTGCGCGAGCGCCCTTCGGCGGAGATGACTCGCCGCACGATACACTCACCTTCGTTTTCCAGTTCGTTGGTGGCTAGCCAGGCGCGGGCGGCCGGGTTGTTGTCCAGCAGGAAGCGGGCGCTGACCTCGCTTTTGTCGCTATCGGGTCGCACCATGCCCGCTTCGGCTCGTTCCCCGAGACAGAGACCAAGGGCGTCGATGGCGATGGATTTACCGGCACCAGTCTCACCTGTGATGCAGGTCATGCCCGGTTGCAGATCGAGTTCGAGAAACTTGACGATGGCGAAGTTGTTGACGGTCAGCTGGGTCAGCATGGTCTCATCCTGTATAGGTCAACTTTACTGTGTATGCATACAGTATATACTGGTCTTATATACAGTAAAGAGGGGGCCGCCATTTTTAACGATAACGGGCCACCAGAGTGGTGACCCGCACGGGATAGTGAGGAGAGATCCGCGAAGAGAGACGCGGGGGATCAGTGGAAGGCCGACATCAGATCTGGATGGGCGGCAATCACCTCATCCAGCGCCTGCTCCAGTCGACTACCGCTGGTGATGAGCGGGTTGAGCACCAGGGCGCGCCAGGCGGTATGGCGGTTGCCGGTGATGGCTGCTTCGATGGTGAGCTGTTCGAACTCCTTCATCAACTGCAGTAGCCGCAGGGTGTCTTGCGGGAAAGGGGCCACGTTGAGCGCAAGCGGGCCCGACTTGGTGATGAGGGCGCTGACCTCCACGGCGCACTCGTCCGGCAGACCGTTGATAGCGCCGTTGTTGCGGGTGTTGACGTGCATGATGATGCGCTTGTCGTTGTGGATGGCGCTCATCAGTTCGCACGCTGCTTCTGAATAGTACTGGCCGCCGCGTCCTTCCAGCGCCTTCGGTTTCTCGGCGAGATCCGGGTTGCGATAGAGATCGAACAGCTGCTGTTCGATGGCCTTGACCACTTCGCCTCGGGTTCCTTCGCCACTGGCCTCACCGAGCTCCTGCTTGAGGATATCGTCGCTCATGTAGTAGTAGCGCAGATAAGCACAGGGGATCATGCCCAGATTGGCCAGCAGATCTTTGGGCCAGGCAAAGGGGGGAATATTGCGCGGTACCAGCGGATCGGGCCCTTGCGCGAGCCGGGCGATCACCTCGCTGAGTTTATCCTTGCCCTGATGCTGGATCTGGCGCACGAAGATAAAGTGGTTGAGTCCCGCCACCTGCATGATGAACTCCTGCTCATCGCGGCTCTCCAGCAGGGTGGCGACCCCTTTTTGCATGATCACAGGTACGTTGCAAAGCCCTACCGCCTTGATCTTGCTGTGGCGCAACACGGCTTCGGTCACCATGCCTGACGGATTGGTGAAGTTGAGCAGCCAGGCATCGGGGCAGAGACGCTCCATGTCGGCGGCGATCTGCAGGGCGATGGGGATTGTCCGGCAGGCGTTGGCAAAGCCGCCAAGTCCGTTGGTCTCTTGTCCAATGAGTCCATATTTCAACGAGATCCGCTCATCGCTGATGCGGGCTTCCAGACAACCGGCGCGAAACTGGGAGCAGACGTAGTCGGCGCCGCGCAGTGCCTCTTCCCGCTCCAGCCGGGTTTCAACCCTGACCGCCAGCCCGGCCTTGGCCAGCATACGGCGGGTAAGGGCGGCGATGATCTCCATCTTCTCGCGGCCATCGTCGATGTCGACCAGCCAGAGTTCGCGCAGCGGCAGCTCGTGCTGACGCTGGATCAATCCCTCGATCAGCTCCGGGGTATAGCTGGAGCCTGCACCGATGACCACAATCTTGAGTCCGTTTTTCATTGTCCACCTCATGAACAGGGATAGGGTTTGATCCTATTAAAGAGGCGCTGTGGCGGGCAGACAAACGAAAAAAGGGGCGGTATGGATTAGCCTGTTTAATCCATGAGAGTGAATGGCATACTAATGGCCTGCACCGCAACGCGCGTCATCACGAGGTTATCCATGCTGGTACAACAGAATACCCTGGCCCTGCTGCACACCTTCGAGAGCACGGCCCGTCACCTCAGCTTTACTCGCGCTGCCGAGGAGATGAACCTCACTCAGGGGGCCATCAGCCACCGCATTCGCCATCTGGAAGGGCTGTTGGGTTTTCGCCTGTTTATTCGCCTGACTCGTAAGCTCGAATTGACGGAGGAGGGGACGCGACTGCTGGCAACCCTGAGCCACTCCCTGCGCCAGATCAACGAGGAGATTGAAGATATCCGGGCCCAAGATCTGCGAGGGACGCTCCATGTGGGGGTTGCACCGACGCTGGGGCTCAACTGGTTGATGCCAAGGTTACCCCGCTTCCAGCAGCGCTGGCCCGGGCTGAACGTGATGATGCGGGTTCGGGCGGGGGCGGTGGATTTCAACGAGGAGCGGGTGGATCTGGCGATCTATTACGGCGCGACTCGCTGCAGTGATCTGCACCGGGAGTTGTTGATGGAGGAGCGTCTGCTGCCGGTCTGCTCCCCCGCCTATGCCGAGCGGCTGGGGTTGCTGGCGGATCCGTCCCGGCTGGTGGATGCCTGTTTTATTCATGCCTCCGAATCGACCGATGTACAGCAGATCTTCTCTGAGTGGCGTCTTTGGTGTGATGGCGTTGGCATGACATTGCCCTATGAACAGCGTCACTACGGCTTCAATCACTATCAGATGGCCCTGCAAGCGGCGCAAGGTGGCATGGGCGTCGCGATGGGGCGGGAGGTGCTGGTGCGTAACTTGCTGGAGCAGGGCGCGCTGGTAGCGGTAGGGGGCCCGGCGGTGACAGCCGGGCGTAATTACGAGTTGATCTCGCCGCGGGAGAACCGTGAGCGGCCACGTTTTCGCGCCTTTAGCGACTGGCTGCGCAGCGAGGTGGCGCTCAGCCAGCTTGGCAGTGATCCTGTCCTTTAAAACAGCTTGCTGCCCCAGCCGAGCTTGTTGCGCAGCACGTGGAAGTAGCTGTAGTCGAGCGGATGCACCAGATGAAGCTGGTGGTGGCTCTTCTTGATGAGGATCTCGTCCCCTGGGTGGACCGCCAGGGTCACCTGACCGTCACAGCTCACCTGCATGGCATCGTCCTGATTGTCTGGCGAGACCAGCAGGCGCACTTCGCTGTCGGCATCCAGCACTATGGGGCGGCTGCTCAGGGTGTGCGGGAACATCGGCACCAGCGTGATGGCGTTGAGCTTGGGGGTGAGGATGGGGCCGCCCGCTGACAGCGAGTAAGCGGTGGAGCCGGTGGGGGTGGCCACTATGATGCCGTCCGAGCGCTGGCTATACATAAAGCTGCCATCGATATAGACCTCGAACTCGATCATGTGGGCTATCTTGCCCGGGTGCAGCACGGCTTCGTTGACCGCCAGATTGCTCGACTTGCGCTCGCCGTGGCGATAGACCGAGGCCTCCAGCAGGAAGCGATGTTCGCTCTTGTAGTGGCCGGAGAGCACCTGCTCCAGCGGCAGCAGATAATCCTGCGGCGAGAGGTCGGTCAGAAAGCCGAGGTTGCCCCGGTTGACCCCGATCACCGCCACATCAAAGCGCGACAGCACCCGTGCCGCCCCCAACATGTTGCCGTCACCGCCGACCACTATGGCGAGATCGGCCTGCTGGCCCAGCTGTACCAGATCCATCACGTTTTCATCGAGGATGCTCAGGGTCTGGGCGACCCGGCTCTCCACCAGTACCCGAAAGCCGCGAGCGGTCAGGTATTGATGCAGGCCGGTCAGCGTCTGGTTGGCCCCCTCATGGTGGGGTTTGCCAATCAGGGCGATGGTTTTGAACGGAGAATCCATAGTCTGTCAGGTCTGGGATGGGTATTGCGGGCCAGTATACAGTGCTTTGCCGCGCTTGTGGCGCTCCGGATAGTGCGGTGCCCCTGTCGCCAGTTGGCGAAAGAGTGGTCAGTGACACGGGCAAATAGCCGCTTGCAGCGGTTCAGAAGCCCTGATTGGCCTTTTACCCCTTGAAAGCCGGGGCTGCATCCCCATAATAGCGGCAATGATTGAAGTAACCCTGAATTGGAGATGTCATGAACCACGAAGAGCAAAAGGTTGAAGCGATGGAGCAAGTGGAAGCCCAACCAGTCGAGCCGACCGATGTAGACAGTGAAGTGACAGCCGAACAGGCCCGCATTGCTGAACTCGAAGCGCAACTGGAAGCAGCCCAACAAGCTTCTCTCGAGGAGCGGGAGCGTGCCATTCGCGCCGTCGCCGAGATGGAAAACCATCGTCGCCGTGCTGCACAGGACGTGGAGAAAGCGCATAAGTTCGCGCTGGAGAAGTTCGCAGGCGAGCTGCTGCCAGTGCTGGACAACCTGGAGCGTGCCATCGAGCTGGCCGACAAAGAGAACGAAGCCCTCAAGCCGATGATCGAAGGTGTCGAACTGACCCTGAAATCCATGCAGAGCGGTGTGGCCAAGTTCGGTCTGGTGGCACTGGACCCCACCAATCAGCCGTTTGACCCCAATGCCCATCAGGCGATGAGCATGATCCCGAGTGCCGATGTGGCACCCAATACCGTCATCGCCGTGATGCAAAAAGGCTATGAGCTGAACGGTCGGGTGATCCGTCCTGCCATGGTGATGATCGCCAAAGCGATCGACTGATTGGTTGTGGGTACCCAAGCCCGCCCCGTGGCGGGCTTTTTGTTTATCTGTGCTGCACCCCGTCATCTTGTCCGGCTTTACGGTTCAAAACCGTCGCTCAATCATGATAAAGGGTGTGGTTTTTTAGGGTTAGGGCTTGAAGCTGCGGCTGGCGACCCCATATAGGAAGCAAGGCGCGGCGGCACAAGAAAATTTGATGCCGGGAGCTTGAAAGCCAGATTGGCTGCCCCCACCTAGCCGTTAACGCATTAAGGCGAGTTCCTCGCCAGTTTATTCAAAGTTTTTGGAGATTCGTCAAATGGGTAAAATCATCGGTATTGACCTGGGTACTACCAACTCCTGCGTCGCTATTCTGGATGGCGACACTGCTCGCGTGATCGAGAACGCAGAAGGCGATCGTACTACTCCGTCCATCATTGCCTATGCCGATGATGGCGAGATCCTGGTTGGTCAACCGGCCAAGCGTCAGGCCATCACTAATCCGAAGAACACCCTGTTCGCTATCAAGCGTCTGATCGGTCGTCGTTTTGAAGATGAAGAAGTACAGCGTGACCTGAAAATCATGCCGTATGCCATCGCCAAAGCTGACAACGGCGATGCCTGGGTTGAAGTGAAGGGCAAGAAAATGGCACCGCCGCAGATCTCTGCCGAAGTGCTGAAGAAGATGAAGAAGACCGCTGAAGATTATCTGGGTGAGCCGGTCACTGAAGCCGTTATCACTGTGCCAGCTTACTTCAACGATGCTCAGCGTCAGGCGACCAAAGATGCTGGTCGCATCGCGGGTCTGGATGTAAAACGCATCATCAACGAGCCGACTGCCGCAGCATTTGCCTACGGCGTGAACAAGGTCAAGGGCGAGCGCAAGGTTGCCGTATATGATCTGGGCGGCGGTACTTTCGATATCTCCATCATCGAGATCGATGAAGTGGAAGGCGAGACCACCTTCGAAGTACTGGCGACCAACGGTAACACCCACCTGGGTGGTGAAGACTTCGACAACCGCGTCATCAACTACCTGGTTGACGAGTTCAAGCGTGAGCAAGGCATCGACCTGCGCAACGATCAACTGGCCCTGCAGCGTCTGAAAGACTCCGCAGAAAAAGCCAAGATTGAGCTCTCCTCTGCCCAGCAGACTGATGTCAACCTGCCGTACATCACCGCTGATGCCACCGGTCCCAAGCACATGAACATCAAGGTGACCCGCGCCAAGCTGGAATCCCTGGTAGAAGACATGGTGAAAGACTCTCTGGAGCCAGTGCGCATGGCGCTGAAAGACTCTGGTCTGGCGATTGGTGAGATCGACGACATCATCCTGGTAGGCGGTCAGACCCGTATGCCAATGGTGCAGAAGACCGTATCTGAATTCTTTGGTAAAGAGCCGCGTAAAGACGTTAACCCGGACGAAGCCGTGGCCATGGGTGCTGCCATCCAGGGTGCGGTACTGTCTGGTGAGAAGACCGACGTACTGCTGCTGGACGTGACCCCGCTCTCCCTGGGTATCGAAACCATGGGTAGCGTGATGACTGCGCTGATCGAGAAGAACACCACTATCCCGACCAAGAAATCCCAAGTGTTCTCCACTGCCGAAGACAACCAGTCTGCCGTGACCATTCACGTGCTGCAGGGTGAGCGCAAGCGCGCCAGCGACAACAAGTCACTGGGTCAGTTCAACCTGGAAGGTATCCGTCCGGCACAGCGCGGCCTGCCGCAAATCGAAGTGACCTTCGACATCGATGCCAACGGTATCCTGCACGTCTCTGCCAAAGACAAAGAGACCAACAAAGAGCAGAAGATCACCATCCAGGCCTCTTCCGGTCTGTCTGATGAAGAGATCGAGCGCATGGTTCGCGAAGCCGAAGCCAACGCGGCCGAGGACAAGAAGTTCGAAGAGCTGGTGCAGACTCGCAACCAGGCTGATGGTCTGGTCCACTCGGTACGCAAGCAGATCACCGAAGCCGGTGAAGCCCTGCCTGCTGACGACAAGAGCAAGATTGAAGCCGCGGTGAGCGAGCTGGAAGCCACCCTCAAGGGTGACGACAAGGCTGCCATCGAAGCCAAACAGCAGGCACTGCTGGAAGCATCCCAGAAGCTGATGGAGATTGCTCAGCAGCAAGCTCAGGCTCAACAAGGCGCCGCCGGTGCTGATGCCGGTCAGTCCTCCTCTTCTTCCAAGGCTAACGACGACGTGGTCGACGCCGAGTTCGAAGAAGTGAAAGACGACAAGAAGTAAGCCCTACCCAGATGGGGGAAGTTCGCTTCACCCATCGGCTTAGTCAATGAATTCACGGGCGTTGGGTAACCAACGCCCGTCTGCGTAACTGCTACGAAGCAACAGGATGAGTATGTCGAAGCGCGATTTCTACGAAGTGCTGGGTGTGGCAAAAGATGCCGACGAGCGCGAGATCAAGAAGGCGTACAAACGTCTGGCCATGAAGTATCACCCGGATCGCAATCAGGGTGATGCGGCATCTGAAGAGAAGTTCAAAGAGGTCAAGGAAGCTTACGAGGTCCTGACCGATGGCAACCTGCGTGCCCGTTACGATCAGTATGGCCATGCCGGTGTCGATCCGAGCCAGGGTGGCGGTGGCCACGGTGGTTTTGGTGGCGGCGCTGATTTTGGTGATGCGTTCAGCGATATTTTTGGCGATATCTTTGGTGGTGGCCAACGTGGCGGCGGCCGTCGTGGCCCGGCCCGTGGCTCCGATCTGCGTTACACCATGGAGCTGACCCTCGAAGAGGCGGTGCGCGGGGTCTCCAAGGAGATCAAGGTGCCGACCCTGGTTCACTGTGAAGTCTGTAACGGCTCCGGTGCCCACACCGGTAGCAGTGCCCAGACTTGCCCGACCTGCCACGGCGCCGGTCAGGTGCAGATGCGTCAGGGCTTCTTCGCGGTGCAGCAGGCCTGCCCCCACTGTCACGGTCGCGGCAAGATCATCAAGGATCCGTGCCGCAAGTGCCACGGCGAAGGTCGCTACCAGAAGACCAAGACCCTGTCGGTGAAAATTCCGGCGGGCGTCGACACCGGCGATCGTATCCGTCTCTCCGGCGAAGGGGAAGCAGGCGAAGCGGGCGCAGGGGCTGGGGATCTGTACGTACAGGTGCACGTCAAAGAGCACGAGATCTTCGTGCGTGATGGCAACAACCTCTACTGCGAAGTGCCCATCAGCTTCACCGCTGCTGCGCTGGGTGGCGAGATCGAAGTGCCGACCCTGGATGGCCGGGTCAAGCTCAAGGTGACTCCCGAGACCCAGACCGGCAAGATGTTCCGCATGCGCGGCAAGGGCGTTAAATCTGTGCGCTCCGGCCAGGTTGGCGATCTGATGTGCAAAGTGGTCATTGAGACCCCGGTCAAGCTCAACGAATCCCAAAAAGAGCTGCTGCGCCAGCTGGACGAGTCGTTCAGCGGTGCCGCTGCCAAGACCCACAAGCCGAAATCGGAAGGCTTCTTCGAAGGGGTGAAACGCTTCTTCGACGATCTGACCCGCTGATTTCAGCCACCCGAATAAACAGAGCCGGCCCTGCGCCGGCTCTTTTTTTGCCCGTCATTTAGCCAGGATCCGCGCTATTGAGTGGATCCTGATGAGGGATCCTCCTCACAACTCCCGCCAATTCCTGCTGTACAAATGTTATCCAGCCCACACTGTTGCTGAAACGGTTTAGTTGTCATATTGAGTTAGCTAAAGCGGTTTAGCTATGCTCTGGCTGTCGATAACAACAGCGCCCGTTCGGGCCACAGATGACAGGTGAGGAAGATGATGATGTTCAAGAGCAAGTTGGCGCTGGCGGTAGCGCTGGGATTGGGGATGATCAGCCCGCTGTGGGCGGCGCAGGCGAGTGTCGGAGGGGAGAGTGTCGAAGAGGAGCGTGTCGAAGCCAGACTGGCGGCGCTGGAGGCGCGGGTGCAGGCGGCCGAAGCGAGAGCCGAGGCGGCAGAGAGCCGTGCCAGTCAGGCGGAAGTGAAGGCGAGCGCCGCCAGCGAGCAGGCGCAGGTGGCCGACAGTCGCAGCCAGAAGGTGGATGAGAAGACCGCAGGCGCCCAGGGTTTCGAGTTTCATGGTTACGCTCGCTCGGGCCTGCTGGTCAACAGCAATGGCAACGGCGGGCGCGGCGGCCCCTACCTCACCCCAGCCGGTTCGGTGGGCGGGGCAGTGGGTCGCCTTGGTAACGAGGATGACACCTACATGGAGGCCAACTTGCTGAAAACCCAGACCTTCGAGGATGGCAGCTGGGCCCGCTACAAGCTGATGCTGGCAGACGGGGTGGAGACCAGCAACGACTGGACCGCCAGTGATTCGAGCCTCAATACCCGTCAGGTGTTTGCCGAGATCGGCAATCTGGCGAGCTTCGATGGCCCCTTCAAGAACGCGGTGCTGTGGGCGGGCAAGCGCTTTGACCGCGACAACTTCGATATCCACTGGCTCGATTCCGACGTGGTGTTCCTGGCCGGTACTGGCGGTGGCGTCTACGATGTGCAGCTGGCCGACAGCTGGAAGGCCAACTTCTCCCTCTATGGCCGCGATTACGGCGACATCAGCGCCAGCGGTCTCTCCGATATCGAGAGCTACATCCTCACCATGAACAACCGCGTCGGTAACTGGCAGTGGATGGTGAACGGTCTCTCGGCCAAGGACAATGACGCCCGCATCAATGACAAAGGGGCGGGCAGCGAGGCGGCGGATAAGGGGGCACACACCCTGCTGGCCTACCACGGCGAGAGCTTCTTTGGCATCAACCCCGGTTTTGCCAAGGCGGCAGTGCTGTACGGTCATGGGCTGGGGGCCGAGCTCAAGGGGCTGGGCTCTGACAGCGAGCTGCTGCCGGATGCCGATGCGGTGCGGGTCGCCGTGTTTGGCGCCACCGATCTCAACTCGCGCTGGCGTTTTGCCCCGGCCCTGCTGGCCGAGCAGAGTCAGGATCGCTACGTGAAAGGGGACGAGTACCGCTGGCTTACCTTCAATACCCGGGTGGCCCAGGTGCTGAGCCAGAACGTCGAGCTGGTCTACGAGGCGGCCTGGCAGTACATGGATCTCGATCCCAAGGGCTACAAGGGACGCCAAGCGGTGAATGGCAACTTCACCAAGCTCACCTTCGCCCCCACCTTCAAGGCGCAGACCGCCGGTTTCTTCGAGCGGCCCGAGCTGCGGGTGTTCGCCAGTTGGATGGATTGGTCATCGGAGCTCGACAACTACGCCAGCGACGATGCCATGGGCCAGAGCAATTTCACCGCCGGTGGCGAGTGGAACTTTGGCGTACAGATGGAAACCTGGTTCTAGTTCGTTATCCCGATCACAAAAATGGCAGCCAGTGCGGAGATCTGTTGGTTGGCTAAAACGGTTTAGCTGATAATGCCAGCCAACAGAACAGAGTCTGGGTTTGACCGTGGATCCGATGCAGCAGTGGAGTAGCAAGGTGACGAATCGTGTGTGGGTAATGGGGGATGCGGTGGTGGATTTGATCCCGGAAGGGGCGTTGCACTACCTCAGGTGTCCGGGTGGCGCGCCCGCCAATGTGGCGGTTGGCGTGGCACGGCTGGGTGGCGATGCGGCCTTTATCGGCCGGGTCGGCGCCGATCCGTTCGGCCGCTTTATGGCCGAGACCTTGAGCGGGGAGGGGGTGGATATCGCCGCGCTGCGGTTTGATCCAGACCATCGCACCTCTACCGTGCTGGTGGCACTGGATGATGAGGGGGAGCGCAGCTTCACCTTTATGGTGCGCCCCAGTGCCGACCAGTTTCTCACCCCCGATGAGTTGCCCCGCTTCGATGTCGGTCAGTGGTTGCTCACCTGTTCCATCGCGCTCGCCAACGAGCCGGTGCGCGGCAGTTGCCTGCAGGCCATGGCAGCCATCAAGACGGCTGGTGGGCGGGTCTGCTTCGACCCCAACCTGCGCCCCGAGGTGTGGGGCAACCCCGCCGAGATGCTGCCGCTGGTGCATCAGGCCATCGCGCAGGCGGATGTGGTCAAGCTATCCATCGAGGAGCTGCAGCTACTGAGCGGCGAGGATGAGTTGGTTGCCGGGCTCGCGACGCTCTCGGGCCCGGCGTTGGTGCTGGTGACCCGGGGCGCGGCCGGTGTGGTGGCGCGTCTCGATGGCGAGCTGCTGGAGTGGGTGGGGCAGAAAGTGACCCCACTCGACACCACAGGGGCGGGGGATGCCTTCGTCGCCGGGCTGCTGGCGGCGTTGGCCGGGCGTTCGTCGCTGCCCAATCTGGCTGAGCTGCCCGCCATTCTGGCTCAGGCCCACGGCTGCGGGGCGCTCGCCACCACCGCCAAGGGGGCGATGACGGCGCTGCCGACCCGCACCGAACTGGATGCCTTTTTGCGATCAGGCGCAAGCGGCTGTTGATCTGCGGCTAGAAGCCCGGCTCGACAGCCCCTACTCTCATGTGACAAGGGCCCGCCAGCGTGGCGGGTCATAAGAGGAAGAATATGAATATCAGTGCGATAGCCAAGGATCTGGTGCCCCTGCTCGGGGGCAAGGAGAACATCGTCAGTGCCGCTCACTGCGCCACCCGGCTGCGGCTGGTGTTGGCCGATGACAGCAAGGTGAACAAGGCTGCCATCGACAAGCTGGAGGGGGTCAAGGGCTGTTTTAGCAACGCGGGTCAAATTCAGGTGATCTTCGGCACCGGTCTGGTCAACAAGGTCTATGCGGAGTTCGTGGCGCTGACCGGCACCGGCATGGCCAGCAAGGCGGAACTGACCAACATGGCGACGGCCAAGCTCAACGTGGCCCAGCGGCTGGCGCGGACTCTGTCCAACATCTTCGTGCCGATCATTCCGGCCATCGTCGCCTCGGGCCTGCTGATGGGGCTGCTCGGCATGGTGCGCACCTACGGCTGGGTCAATGCCGACAGCGCCCTGTTTGTGATGCTCGACATGTTCAGCTCGGCGGCCTTTATCATCCTGCCCATTCTGATCGGCTTTACGGCTGCGCGGGAGTTTGGTGGCAACCCCTATCTCGGGGCGACCCTCGGCGGCATTCTCACCCACCCGGCGCTGACCAACGCCTGGGGCGTGGCCGGTGGCTTCAAAACCATGGATTTCTTCGGGCTCGATGTGGCGATGATCGGCTATCAGGGCACCGTCTTCCCGGTGCTCTTGGCGGTCTGGTTTATGTCCCATCTGGAGAGACAGCTGCGCAAGCGCATTCCGGATGCGCTGGATCTGATCCTCACGCCGTTTCTCACCGTCATCATCACCGGTTTCGTGGCGTTGCTCTTTATCGGCCCGGCGGGTCGGGTACTGGGGGATGGCATCTCGTTCGGCCTAAGCGCCCTCTATGAGCAGGCTGGCTGGCTGGCAGGGCTGGTATTTGGCGGCACCTATTCGCTGATCGTCATCACCGGCATCCATCACAGCTTCCACGCTATCGAGGCGGGACTGCTGGCTAATCCGCAAATTGGCGTCAACTTCCTGCTGCCCATTTGGGCCATGGCCAACGTGGCACAGGGTGGGGCTTGCCTCGCGGTCTACTTCAAGACCCGTGACGTGAAGATCAAGGCCATTACCGTGCCGGCCGCCATGTCGTGCCTGCTGGGCATCACGGAAGCGGCGATCTTTGGGGTGAACTTGCGTTACATCAAACCCTTCCTGGCTGGTCTGTTCGGCGGGGCCTGCGGCGGCGCCTACGTGGTGGCGGCCAAGGTGGGGATGACGGCGGTTGGGCTGACCGGTATTCCCGGCATGGCCATCGTCCAGCCCATGAGCCTTATTCACTACATCATCGGGTTGGTGATCGCCTTTGGCACCGCCTTCGCCGCCTCCACCTTGCTCAAATACAAGGTGGAGTGATGAAGGAAAGCGATCTTCTCAACCAGATTGTCCGGTCGTTGCTGGCCGGACAGCTCAAGGCGGCGGCCGATCCCCATCGGCCCCGCTGGCATCTGGCTGCCCCGGTGGGGCTGCTCAATGATCCCAACGGCTTTATCGAGCACGACGGGCGCTACCACCTCTTCTACCAGTGGAATCCACTGGGCTGCGAGCACCGCGACAAGGGATGGGGGCACGTCACCTCCACCGACCTGCTGCACTGGCAGCACGAGCCGGTGGCGCTGTTGCCCACCGAGGCGTATGAGAGCCACGGCTGCTATTCCGGTTCGGCGGTGAGCGACGAGCAGGGGCGCTTGACCCTCATCTACACCGGCAATGTCAAATACCCGGATGGCAGCCGCACCGCCTATCAATGTCTGGCCCGCGCCGACGGTGAGGGGGGCTTCGAGAAACTGGGGCCTGTGCTGGATCTGCCCGCAGGCTACAGCGGCCATGTGCGCGACCCCAAGGTGTGGCACGACGGCCAGCAGTGGCTGATGGTGCTGGGAGCGCGCACCCTGAATGACAAGGGTGAAGTGCTGCTCTATCGCGGCGACACCCTGCAAAGCTGGCAGCGGGTGGGCCCCATCGCCGGTAGCGGACGAGGGGGGCTGGGTGAGTTTGGCTATATGTGGGAGTGCCCGGATCTCTTCCCGCTAGGGGATCGCCATGTGCTGATCAGCTGCCCGCAGGGGATTGCCCCGGCAGGCGAGGATTATCGCAACCTCTACCAGTGCGGCTGGCTGGCGGGGGATTTCGACGGCGAGCGCTTCGAGCACGGGGCTTTCCACGAGCTGGACAGGGGCTTCGAGTTCTATGCACCGCAAACCGCCCGAGACAGTCAGGGGCGCCGCTTGCTGATTGGCTGGCTGGGGCTGCCGGAGGAGAACGAGATGAGCCAGCCCACCATCCCCTATGGCTGGATCCACCAGATGAGCTGCCCGCGGGAGCTGTTCTGGCAGGATGAGTGGCTCTGCCAGCGACCGGTGGCCGAGCTCGCGGTATTGAAGGGGGAGCTGACCCGCTTCGAGGGGACGCTTGGCGAGTTTCCGGGGCTGGCCATCGACTCGGCCTGGCTCGATCTGGCTCTCTGCGGCGAGGGGAGCCTCTGGTTCGGTGCCGTGGCCGAGCTGGTGTGGCAGCCGGGGCGCATCACCTTGCGGCGGCAGAACTGGCAGAGCGGGGCGTGGGAGACCCGCAGCAGCTCATGGTCTGGCGGGCGGATCACCCTGTTGTGCGATCGCTCCAGTCTGGAGTGTTTTATCGATGAGGGCCGTCACAGCCTGTCTGCGCGCTACTTCCCCGGGGAAAAGCCGCAACTTTCATCAGGTAACGGCGCTGATGGCTGCAAAATTTGCCTCAATCACTGGCCGCTGTCGGCGTGCCTAGTACAATAGCCCGGTTCTAGTCAGCCGGGAGGCCAGGTGGAGAAGAAGAAACGGATCACGATTGCCCAGATTGCCGAACTGGCGGGGGTATCCAAGGCGACCGCCAGTCTGGTGCTCAACGGGAAGAGTGCGGAGTACCGGATCGCCGACGATACCCGCAAGCGTATTCAGGCGGTGGCGGATGAGTGCCACTACCTGCCGAGCTTTCACGCCCGCTCCCTGCGCGAGACCCGCAGTTACACCTGGGGTTTGGTGATCCCCGATCTCACCAACTTCGGTTTTGCCCGCATCGCCCGCGCCCTCGAGGCCCACTGCCGGGAGGCGGGCATCCAGCTGCTGATTGCTTGCTCCGAGGATGATCCCGCCCTCGAGCAGCGGGTGGTGGACAACCTGATCAGCCGTCAGGTGGATGGGCTGATTGTCGCCTCCAGCGGCCACAGCGATGACATCTATGCCCGCATTCACGACCGCCTGCCGGTGGTACAGCTCGACCGCCACATCGGCGAGTCGCGCCTGCCCATGGTGATCTCCGATGCCTGCAAGGCTACCGCCGAGCTGGTGCGGGATATGGCAAGCGAGTGCGGCGAGGAGATCTACTACGTCGGTGGCCTGCTGGATCTCTCCCCCAGCCGTCACCGGCTGGCGGGCTATGAGCTGGGGCTCCATCGCGCCGGTTTTGAGGCCGATGCAATCCGGGTGCGCCATCGCGATTATCAGCCTAGCTCCGGTTATCAGCTGATGGCCGAGCTGGTGGCCGAGTTGGGGGCGCCACCCAAGGGGCTTTTTACCGCCTCCTTTACCCTGCTGGAGGGTGTACTGCGCTACCTCAACGAGGCGGGGCTGATGGAGACTGGGATGCGGCTCTGTACCTTCGATGATCACGACTTGCTCGACTGCATTCCCATGCGCATCGACTCGGTGGCGCAGGATTGTCCGGCGCTAGCCCGTGCCGCTTTCGAGCTGATGCAGCAACTGATTGCGGGTAATCCCCCGGCGCAGACCGCCCTGGTGATCAACCCCCGGGTGCGCTGGCGCAGTCGCCGCTAGCCACGCCGCTTCGCCCATCCCATATGAAAAAGCCCCGCCATTGCTGGCGGGGCTTTTTGCTGTTGGCGGATGGTGCCGTTCCTCTGACCGAGAGATCAATCGGTGGTACTGGTACGCCAGAACACCTGCTTGATATGGGGGTGGATGGCCAGTTTTTGCATCAGGGCATCCAGCTCGTCGCCATTAATGGAGGTGGCGAGCAGCACTGCCGAGATCTCCAGATCCCCCGCACCGAACGGCTCGATATCGAGCTCACTCATGGGATAGTTGGCCTGTTCCAGCATCTCTTCCAGCCAGTGCAGCACCTCTTTTTGATGTTCGCGCTGGGTTAGCGCCGTCACCTTGTAGGTCACTTCGGTGTCGGTATTGTCCACTGGGCGGCGGTTGATCTGATTGACCAGCGGCCGCAGCAGGGTGTTGGCAGCCAGCACGAACAGGGCCCCCAGAATCGCCTCCATGGCCAGCCCAGCACCACAGGCGGCGCCGACGGCGGCCACGCCCCAGAGGGTGGCGGCGGTGTTGATGCCGCGGATATTGCCCGACTCGCGCATGATGACACCGGCACCGAGAAAGCCGATGCCGGAGACGATATAGGCCACTACATGGACCACGTTGTAGTTGCCGCCGTGCAGGTCATAGATGCGCTGGGCCAGACTGACGAACAGGGCGGCCCCCACGGCGACCAGCACGTTGGTGCGAAGGCCCGCAGTACGTTGGCGGTACTGGCGCTCCAGTCCGACCAGACTGCCGAGCACAAAGGCGAGCAGCAGGCTGGCCAGAGTGTCGAGCAGGGAGATCATGTCAATTTGTTGCCACATCTTCATGGCGTACTCCTTCTGATGAGTGCTGGCTTGGCGCAATCCATGATGAGACGCCCTATGGCGGATGGATCAGGGGTGATTGCGCGGATGGCCAGCAGAAAAACAACACTACGCGCCCGCACTCGGGCACCAGGGGTGCGAGCCGAGCATGGGCGCGAACATAAGTGCGAACATAGGTGCGAGCATGGACGGCGGATCGGTGACCCGATCTGCCGCTGGGCAAGCTGTTGCTCACAACAAGGGGCCAGCGTGGCTGGC
This sequence comes from Aeromonas sp. CU5, assembly GCF_002586745.1. NCBI lineage: Bacteria > Pseudomonadati > Pseudomonadota > Gammaproteobacteria > Aeromonadales > Aeromonadaceae > Aeromonas > Aeromonas sp. CU5. Next base: position 2,360,862 of record NZ_CP023817.1, on the reverse strand, counting down.
CCCTTTCACTGTGGTTAACTCAGGTGCGCGTTCAGTTGAGCTCAGGATCGCAGTCGATGCGCGGGCGCAGTTGCCAGCGCACCGGATGTGCTACTCCGACCTGATGAACAAACTGCACCAGATAGCGTCGCTGGGGCGGGGTGCACTGCAGGTTGAGCACCAGCTCACGCCCGCCGCTGCGACCCGGCTTTATCGATTGCATCGGTTGCAGTCCGGCCGGTTGCAGGGTGTGGTTCACCATATCCAGCACCTGCTCCATATCGGCGCGATCCTCGCAGCGGATCTGCAGCCGGTAGTGGTGCTGGCGCTGTTTGCCGCCCAGCCAGCGTGGCAGCATGCCACGGCCGAGCTTGCTCAGCAGAGGGTGAGCCCGGGTAGCAACGGAACCTGTTGCGACCGTGGGATCCGCAGCCGGTTTGATTGAGATAAAGCGCATAGCAGCCTCCTTGTGGGAAGCAGAAACTATGCAGGCATGACGGCCATGGCTTTTGGCCAATGGTCACCAGACGTCAAGTGTAAAAAGAGAAGAGGGGAGTGGATTTCCGCTTCTCGCAGGGTTGCGAGTTGCGGCAGAGGAAATCTGCGGCTAGCTCGCGACCTTGGTACCGGCTGACAGGGCCGGTCTACAACTGTCACTTGATGAGTTGCCCACTGATGGTCTCCGCTATTGATAAGAGGCTCGAATGATAGCCGAGGCGGCAGGCAGGGTAAACCCCGCGCCGCCCGCAGCAACATCTTGAAACATAATCGAAAGCGTCTGTCTTGGCCGCGCCGGTCCGCCAAAAACTGACCCGGTTATTTCAGTCCCATCCGTTTGAGGATCATTGCGGCCGGGCAGAAACCGGTGAAGGCGCTCTGGATCAGGTTGACCCCGACAAAGGCACTCAACCAGACAAAGCCCGGATGAACCCAGGTGGTAAGGATCAGCGAGAGCAGCAGCATGCAGCCCGCGACGATTCTGACTCCGTTATCTACTGTCATGGTCTTTCTCCTTATCTACTTTAGATATTGCTAATTTAGTGTTGTTTTATACAATAGAACAAATATCAGCAATTGCTAATTTACTCTTATGAGCCAATTCGACCAGATGAACAGACATGCGACAGCCGCCGCCTCCCTGCTCAAGGCGTTGGCTCATCCCGAACGCCTGATGGTGCTCTGCCAGCTGGTGGAAGGAGAGAAGGGGGTCGGGGAGCTGCTGGCCCACAGCCAACTGGGGCAGTCGGCCTTCTCCCAGCAACTTGCGGTATTGAAGCGCTACGGCCTGATCCGTTCGCGCAAGGTCTCCCAGCAGATCTACTACTCGCTGGTGAGTGAGGCGGCCGCCGATGTGCTGGCGGCGCTGCAAACCCATTTTTGTCACTCAGAAAATAAGGAATCTTGATGATGGAAAGCCAATGGCTGCTCTCTTTGGGCGGCGGCATGCTGGCGGGGCTGTCGGCCCTGATCCTGATGTTGTTCAACGGCCGGGTGGCCGGGATCAGCGGCATTCTGGCCGGTGCGCTGCAACAGCGTGCGCCGTGGCGGGTGCTGTTTCTGCTGGGGCTCGGGGTGGGCGCCTGGCTGGCGCTGACCCTGGGCTGGGCCAGTATGCCTGCATTCACCACGCTGCCCGGCTGGCCTGTGGTGTTGCTGGCCGGTCTGCTGGTCGGCATCGGTACCCGTCTTGGTAATGGCTGCACCAGCGGTCACGGTATCTGCGGCATGGGGCGGCTCTCCCTGCGCTCCATCGTCGCTACCCTGACCTTTATGGCGGCTGGCTTCATCACCGTCTTCGTTACTCATCATCTGTTGTAAGAGGCTGATCGCCATGAAGTTGCTGACAAGTTTGTTTGCGGGCCTGCTGTTCGGGCTGGGGATGGCCATCTCCGGCATGGTGGATCCCGCCCGGGTCACCGGTTTTCTCGATCTGGCTGGCGGCTGGGATCCCAGCCTCGGCTTCGTGATGGGGGGCGCCCTGCTGGTCTTTATGCCGGGTTATTTTCTGCTGGTGAAACCTCGTCGCCAGAGTGTGCTGGGTGAGCCCATCGCCGCCGTACCTGCTTCCAAGCTGGATCGACGGCTGATCGGCGGGGCCGCGCTGTTTGGCATCGGCTGGGGGCTGGTGGGCATCTGCCCGGGGCCAGCTCTGAGTCTCATTTCCAGCGGGCAGCCCATGATAATGTTGTTTATAGCGGCCATGGTGGCCGGGATCTTGCTGTTTGACAGAGGGCTGGCCAGGGTGCTGACCAAGGCGCCAGCTCGGGGAAAGGGTAAGGTGCGCCAGTCCCATACCGGCTGATCCCGTGAAGTGACTGATGATGCCAGGGAAGGAGAGTGATGATGGAAAACATTCGGTTGCTGGGGCTCACCTTGCTAGTGATGATATCGCAGGCCATGACATCCACCCAGGCCCTGGCCGCACAAGGGGAGCCGGTGGCCCCGCTGACTGTTGTTTCGCTGACAGAGTCCTTGCTGACAGTATCGCCACAGCCGGTGACCGACTGGCTGATGCTGGATGGCACCGTCACTGCCATCAATCAGGGGACGGTGGCGGCCCAGACCAGTGGCCGGGTCTCCCGCATGCTGGTGGATGTGAACGATCAGGTGCAAGCGGGGCAACCGCTGCTGGAGATCAGCGGCAAAGAGCAGTTTGCCGCCGTCACGGGTGCGCAGGCACGGCTGGCGCGGGCGCAGGCCCAGCAAGTGGAAGCCGAGCGCCAGCTCGCCCGCTTTCAGGCGCTGATTGCCAAGGGGGTGATCACCCGCGCCCAGCTCGATAACGCCCAGGCGACCGATCGCGCCGCCCGCGCCGAGGTGAACGCTGCCGATGCGGCCCTCACTCAGGCCCGTGAGGCCTACGGTTATACCCGCATTCTGGCCCCCTACGCCGGGGTGGTGACCAAGCGGTTGGTAGAGCTGGGGGAGACAGTCGCCCCCGGTACCCCACTGCTCTCCGGCTTCTCTCTCGACACCTTGCGGGTGGAGGTGGAGTTGCCCCAATCCGCCCTGACGCTGGCTCGTGAGCCTGCGGATGTGCAGGTGCTGCTGCCGGATGGCAGGGCCGTTACCCCGGTCAAACTGACCCGCTTCAACTATGCCGACAGCCAGAGCCACGCCTTCAGGTTGCGCCTCGACTTGCCGCCGCAAACCGCAGGTGTGCTGCCCGGCATGTGGCTCAAGGTGCAGCTCAAACAGGGTGAACGTCAGGTGTTGCAGGTACCGGAGCGCGCCCTGCTGCGGCAAGGGGAGTTCAACGGCGTCTATCTGCAGCAGCCCGCTGGCTGGGCCCTGACGCCGGTGCGGGTCGGCCACTGCTTGGCGGGGCAGTGCGAGATCCTGGCCGGGCTGCAAGCCGGTGACAAGCTGGCCCCCGATGCCTGGGCGCTGCAGCAGGAGGTGGCCCATGAGTAGCGAGCTGAACGGCAACAGGGAGAGGCTGGGGCCCGCGGGTCGGCTGGCTGCGCTGTTTCAGGGCTCGGCCATCACCCCGCTGCTGGCGCTGGTGGGGCTGTTGCTCGGCCTGTTTGCAGTGCTGGTGACCCCCAAGGAGGAGGAGCCGCAGATCGATGTCACCTTCGCCGATGTCTACATTCCCTTCCCGGGAGCCAGCCCGGCTGAAGTGGCCTCTCTCGTCACCACCCCTGCCGAGCAGGTGGTCTCCCAGATAAAGGGCATTGATACCCTCTACTCTTTTTCCCAACCCGATGGCGCCCTGCTGGTGGTGGTGTTCAAGGTGGGGGTGAGCCGCGAGCAGGCCATCGTCGATCTCAACAACCAGCTTGACTCCAACCGCGACTGGCTGCCACAGGGGATCGGGGTCGGTCAGCCACTGGTAAAACCGAGGGGGATCGATGATGTCCCCATCGTCAGTTTGACCTTATGGAGCAAAGAGTGGAACAAAGAGGGGAGCAAGCAACTGGGGGCACCCGAGCTGACCCGGGTCGCCCATGAGCTGGAGACCGAACTCAAGCGCATTCGCGGTACCCGCGATATTTACACGCTGGGCAGCCAGAGCACCGTGTTGCGGGTGATGCCGGATCCGGCGGCCCTCAGCGCCCACGGCATCAGCTGGGGCGAGCTGAGTCAGCGCCTTTCGGCCGCCAATCAGGTAGGCCCGACACAGGCCATCGAGCAGGACAACAGTGAGATCAAGGTACAGGTGGGGCAGTTCCTGCAAAGCGAGCAGCAGGCCCGCGAGCTGGTAGTGGGGCTGCACGACGGCAAGCCGGTCTATCTGGGGGAGGTGGCCAAGGTCTCTCTGGGTCAGGAGACTCCGACCAAGCGCAGCTGGATGGGGCTGGGGGATCGCAGCTATCCGGCGGTGACCCTGGCCATCGGCAAACAGCCGGGCCAGAACGCGGTCGATGTGGCCAAGCGGGTGGAGGTGCGGGTCGAGAGTTTGCAGAACCGGCTTATCCCTGCCGGGGTCGAGGTGACGGTGACCCGGGACTACGGCGTCACCGCCGAGACCAAATCCAACACCCTGATCGGCAAGCTGATTTTTGCCACCACGGCGGTGGTGCTGCTGGTGCTGGTGAGCATGGGCTGGCGCGAGGCGCTGGTGGTGGGGGTGGCCATCGTTATCACCCTGGCACTGACCCTGTTTGCCAGCTGGGCCTGGGGCTTTACCCTCAACCGGGTGTCGCTGTTTGCGCTGATCTTCTCCATCGGCATTCTGGTGGATGACGCCATTGTGGTGGTGGAGAACATTCACCGCCATCGCGGTTTAGGCAAGGGGTCGCTCAAGGATCTTATTCCGGGGGCGGTGGACGAGGTAGGCGGGCCGACCATACTGGCGACCCTGACCGTGATCGCGGCCCTGCTGCCGATGGCCTTTGTCAGCGGTCTGATGGGCCCCTACATGAGCCCCATCCCCATCAATGCCAGCATGGGGATGCTTATCTCCCTGCTGGTGGCCTTTATCTTCTCCCCCTGGCTGGCGAGCCATTTGCTCAAGGGGGAGGTGCAGGCTGCCCACGGCGAGGCCAAGGCTGGCCTCTTCCAGCGGCTGATGACCCCCTTCCTGATCGGTGACGGCGCCAAGAGGGCCAGACGCAAGCTCTGGCTGGTGGTGTTGCTGCTGGTCGGGGCGGCTGCCGCCATGCCGGTGGTGCAGTGGGTGGTGCTCAAAATGCTCCCCTTTGACAACAAGTCGGAATTTCAGCTGGTGCTCGATATGCCAGAGGGGGCCACGCTGGAGCAGACCGAGCGTACCCTGCTGGCGGTCGGGCGAGAGCTTGCCAAGGTGGAGGAGGTGAAGGATTACCAGATCTACGCCGGTACGGCGGCCCCCATCAACTTCAACGGGCTGGTGCGCCACTATTTTATCCGCAGCGGCGCCAACGTGGGGGATATTCAGGTCAATCTGGTGGACAAGCATGAGCGGGATCGCAGTAGCCACCAGATCGCCCAGTCGGTTCGGGCGCCGCTGCAGGCCATCGCCAGTGCGGCAGGGGGCAACCTCAAGGTGGTGGAGGTGCCCCCGGCCCGCCGGTCTGGTCCCCCATAGTCGCGGAAGTGTATGGCCCGACGCCTGCTGCCCGTGAAGCGGCGGCGCGCGCCGTACAGGCCCGCTTTGTAGCCACGGCGGATCTGGTGGATGTGGATATCTATCTGACCGACCCGCAGCCCAAGTGGCGACTGGTGGTGGATCGCAGCAAAGCGGCCCTGCTCGGGGTCGACCTCGGGGACCTGGTGAGCACCCTCAATGGCGGGGTGGGTTATCAGGATGCCAGCTGGCTGCAGGGGCACGGCGCCAAGTATCCGGTGCCGATCCGCATCGAACTGGCTCCCGGTGACAAACGGGATCTGGCGGGCGTGCTGGCCCTCAAGGTGCGCAGCCAGAGTGGCCAGCTGGTGCGGGTCTCCGAGCTGGTGAGTCGCCGTGATGAGGTGGCTCCCAGCTATATCATGCACAAGAACATGCAGCCCATGGTGATGGTGGTGGCCGACATGGGCGGCCATACCGACAGCCCGCTCTACGGCATGTTTGCCGCCGGTGCTGACATCGACCTGCCCCAATATTACGTGCAGCAGCCCGACAAGCTGGGGGAGGTGGCGCTGTTGTGGGACGGGGAGTGGAAGATTACCTACGAGACCTTCCGCGACATGGGTATCGCCTACGGGGTGGGGATGATCCTCATCTACCTGCTGGTGGTGGCCCAGTTCCGCTCCTATCTGGTGCCGCTCATCATCATGGCCCCCATTCCGCTCACCCTCATCGGGGTGATGCCGGGCCACGCCCTGCTGGGGGCCCAGTTTACCGCCACCTCGATGATCGGGATGATCGCCCTGGCCGGGATCATCGTACGCAACAGCATCCTGCTGGTGGACTTTATCGAACAGCAGCGCCGCGCCGGAGTGGCGTTCGAGCAGGCGGTGATCGAAGCGGCGCAGGTGCGGGCCAAACCCATCATGCTGACGGCGTTGGCGGCGATGATCGGGGCCCTGTTTATCCTCGATGATCCCATCTTCAACGGACTGGCCATCAGTCTGATTTTCGGGATCCTGGTCTCCACACTGCTCACTCTGGTAGTGATACCCTTGCTCTATTATGCCCTGCTCTCCCGACGCTCATGACGGGAGTCACTAGCGAAAGGATGCGCGATGAAGAGAGGTTGGCTGTGGTGGGGAAGTGGCGCCGTGGTAGCGGTGGCTGCTGTGGCATGGTGGTGGCGACCGCAGCCGACGCCGATCAGGCTGGCTGAGGTCGGGCGGGGGAATGTGCTGGTCACCGTGGTCAACACCCGGGCTGGCACCATCAAGTCGTGCCAGCGGGCTGGGCTCAGTCTGCCCGGTGGTGGCGTGGTGGAGCAGATCGCCGTCAAGGCAGGGGAGCGGGTAGCGCAGGGAGATCTGCTGCTGACCCTCTGGAGTGACGATATTCGCGCCGATCTCGACCGTGCCCGTGCCCAGCAGGCGCTCGGCAAGACCCAGCGTGAGGAGCGCTGCAGCGAAGCGGCCTACTACGAGCGGGAGGCCAATCGGCTGGCTACCTTGTTGGCCAAAAACCTAACCTCCCGCACGCTCGCCGAGCAGGCCCAGAATCTGGCCGATACCCGCCGCTATATCTGTCAGGCATCCCGTCAGCAGGAGCGGGTTGACGAGGCGCAGGTCGCCCAGGTAGAAGCCCGTTTGAGCGAGCGCCGCCTGCAGGCGCCGTTTGCCGGTGTGGTGGCGGAGGTCAACAGCAAGCTGGGCGAATACATGACCCCCTCACCGCCCGGAGTGGCCATGCCTCCGGTTATCGATCTCATCGACGATCGCTGCCTCTATGTCTCAGCCCCCATCGATGAAGTGGATGCCGCCCGCCTCAAGGTGGGTCAGTCTGCCCGGGTACTGCTCGACGCCATGCCCGGACGCGATTTTGCCGCCACCGTCACCCGCATCGCCCCCTATGTGAAGGAGCTGGAGAAACAGGCCCGCACAGTGGAGGTGGAGGCGGTACTCACAGCCCCGCCTAGCGACGTGCCCCTGCTTATCGGCTACAGCGCCGATCTCGAGGTCGAGGTGACCCGCGCCACCGATGTGCTTCGGGTGGCGGCCAGCAGCCGGGCCGACGATGGCAGCGTGCTGCGGCTGGAGGGAGATAAGCTGGTGCGGGTGCTGCCCCGCTGGGGCGTGGAGAACTGGAACTGGATTGAGGTGGCAGAGGGGCTCGCCGCCGGTGACCAGCTGGCGGCCCAGCCCGGCCAGATAGTCGGGGAGGGGCCCTTCAGTGCCGCCACGGAGCCGACGGATGAGTGATCTCATTCGCCTTGATGCCGTCAGCCGTCGTTTCACTCTGGGGGGGAGCGAGGTGGCCGCCCTCGATCGCGTTTCTCTGCGAGTTGCCGAGGGGGAGTATCTGGCGGTGATGGGCCCCTCGGGCTCCGGCAAATCGACCCTGCTCAATGTGCTGGGGCTGCTGGATCGGCCCGATGAGGGGCGTTACTGGCTGGGAGGGGAGGATACCGCCACCCTGTCAGAACCGGCGCTGGCCCAACTACGTGGCCATCGCATCGGTTTCGTGTTCCAGTCGTTTCACCTGATCTCCCGCCTCACCGCCCGTGAAAACGTCGAGCTGCCGCTGATGCTGTGCGGGATTGCCCCCGCCGAGCGCGATCGCCGCAGCCAGCAGTTGCTGGGGGAGCTGGGGCTGGAGAACCGGGCCGGACACCGCCCTGCCGAGCTTTCCGGCGGTCAGCGTCAGCGGGTGGCCATCGCCCGGGCCATGGCGATGGCGCCGCGGCTGATCCTGGCCGACGAGCCCACTGGCAATCTCGACTCCCGCTCAGGGGAGGAGGTGATTACCCTGCTGGAGGGGCTCAACCGCGAGCAGGGGATCACGCTGGTGGTGGTGACTCACGACCCGCGCCTCGGTGAGCGGGCGGGCAGGCGGATCCTGATGAACGATGGCCGCATCAACACTGATAGCGGCGGGGGCTGAATGCGGCGGCCCGATGTGATCCGCTTTGCCGCCGTGGCCCTGTTGCGCCAGCGCTCCCGGGCGCTGGTATTGATCCTGGCGGTGAGTCTGAGCGTCACTTCCGTGCTGCTGCTCACCGCGCTGGGGGAGGGGGCGAGGCGCTATGTGGCCGACCAGTTCAGCTCCCTTGGCAAGGATCTGCTGGTGATGTTCCCGGGCCGCAAGGAGACCACCGGCGGGCTGCCGCCGGTCACCGGCAACAGCCTGCGGCAGATCACTCTGGATGACATGCACTACCTTGGCCAGCACCAGCCCAAGGTGCGGCTGGTGCCGCTGGTGATGGGCTTTGCCGAGGCCAAACAGGGGGCGCGGCTGCGCCAGACCATGCTGCTTGGCAGCAGCAACGGGCTGCGCGATACCCACGGGCTGGAACTGCTTTCCGGCCGCTGGCTACCGGGGGATGCCGCAGAGGATCGACCGGTCGTCCTGCTCGGGGCCGTGGTGGCCCGTGAGCTGTTTGGTCAGGCCGATCCTGTCGGCCAGTGGCTGCGTTTTGACAATCGCCGCTTTCGGGTGGTGGGGGTCTTCACCAGCCAGAGCAGCAATCTGGGGATGGATATGGCTGAGGCCGCGCTGATCCCGGTGGGCAGCGCCATGCGGCTGTTCAACACCGAGGGGCTGTTTCGCTTGCTGATCCAGCCGCTGGCGGGGCAAGCGGTGTCTCCGCTGGTCAAGGGACTGGAGCAACTGATGCAGGCGCGCCACGGGGTGCTCGATGTGACCGTGGTGCGCCGTGACGCCATGCTGGCCACCTTCTCCACCATTCTCTCGACCCTTACGCTGGCGGTCGCCGGTATTGGCGCCATCAGCCTGCTGGTCTCCGGTATCATGATGATGAATCTGGCGCTGATCAGCACCCGCCAGCGCACCGGCGAGATCGGCCTGCTCAAGGCGCTGGGGGCCGACAGTCGCCAGATCCGCCAGCTGTTTTTGTGGGAGGCGCTGCTGCTGAGCGGCAGTGGCGCGCTGTTTGGTACGGCTTTGGGCTATGCCCTGGTGGCCCTCGCCGGACTGGTGTGGCCCAGTTTTCCGGTGGCGGTCCCTTTGCTCGCGACCCTCTGCACCATACCGGCGGCCCTGCTGACCGGGCTGTTTTTTAGCTGGCTGCCCGCTTCCCGGGCGGCAAGACAAGATCCGGTCAGCAGCCTGCGCAGCGGGCAATGGAGTGGTGGCTGATGCGCCTCGCTGATCTGCTGTTCTGGCTCTGGCGCGCCTTGCTGGCAGGACGCAGTCGCAGCCTGCTGTCGGCGCTGGGCATCGCCATCGGGATCGCTTCGGTGACCCTGCTCACCGGTATTGGCGAGGGGCTCAGGCTCTATCTGCTCGACAGTTTCTCCCAATTCGGCACCCGCTTGATCGCCGTGACCCCGGGCAAGACCGAAACCGCTGGCGGTCCGCCCGGTATCCTCTCCAGCAGCCGTCCCCTGCTGCTGGAGGATGCCGATGCCCTCGCCAGATTACCGGGGATCGAGGCGGCGCTCCCTGTGGTGCAGGGGCAGGGAGAGGTGCGCAGCCGCGGGCTCACCCGCAGCACCGCCATTCTGGGCACCGGTTCGGCGGCGCTCTCCGGCTGGCGACTCACCCTGGTGCAGGGGCGTTTTCTGCCCGCGGATGACAGTGCCATGCCCCGCGCTTATGCGGTGTTGGGCTCCAAGGTGGCGGCGGAGCTGTTTCCCCGCGGCGATGGGCCGGGGAGTCTGCTGCGGGCCGGTGATCGCCGTTTTCGGGTGGCCGGGGTGCTGGCTCCCAAAGGGCAATTTCTCGGCTTTGATCTGGACGACATGATCTATCTGCCCGCCGCCCACGCTCAGGCGCTGTTCAACAAGGAGGGGCTGCAGGAGATCGACGTCATCTATCGCGCCGGGCAGACGGAGGCCGAGATTACCGCCCAGATCCGGCGGCTGCTGATCGCCCGCCACGGCGCCGAGGATTTCACCCTCACCTCCCAGCAGGACATGCTGACCAGCCTCGACAAGATCCTCTCCATCATCAAGCTGGCGGTTGGCGGGCTCGGTATTATCTCGCTGCTGATCGGGGCGGTCGGCATCTTCAGCATCATGAGCATCGCCCAGCAGGAGCGGATCCCCGAAGTGGGCTTGCTGATGGCGCTGGGCTGCCCGCGGCGCCGCATCCTGCTGTTGTTCCTGCTGGAAGCCGTAGTGCTGGCGCTGCTGGGTGGGGCCATGGGGCTGGCCCTGCTCGGGGTGCTCAAGCTGCTGTTCGCATTGCTGGCGGCCGGCTTGCCGCTCACCCTCCATCCTCTCTATCTGCTGCTGGCGCTCGGTTGCAGCGCTCTGGTCGGTCTGCTGGCCGGGGTCGCCCCCGCGTTGCGGGCGGTGCGTCTCGACCCCGTGGTCGCCCTGCGCGGGGATTAAGCCATCCCGCCCTGTGCCGCCCAGTGGTCGTTGTCAACGCGCGCGGTAACAAGCGAGTCAGGTGGCAAGGTGGTAATATCCCTTCGCTACTGACTCGATATAAGGTTCCCCCGATGACTACGCTGCGTCTGCTTGTCTCCGACTCTCACGATCCCCTGTTCAATCTGGCCGTCGAGGAGTGCATCTTCCGCCAGATGGACCCCGGCCAGCGGGTGCTGTTCCTGTGGCGCAACGCCAATACTGTGGTGATCGGTCGTGCCCAGAATCCGTGGAAGGAGTGCAATACCCGCCGGATGGAGGAGAATGGGGTGACGCTGGCGCGCCGCAGCAGTGGTGGCGGCGCCGTGTTCCACGACCTTGGCAACAGCTGCTTCACCTTCATGGCGGGCAAGCCGGAGTATGACAAGAGCATCTCCACCGCCATCGTACTCGATGCCCTCAAGCGGCTCGGGGTGAGTGCGTTTGCCTCCGGTCGCAACGATCTGCTGGTCGCCACCCCGGACGGGGAGCGCAAGGTATCGGGGTCAGCCTACAGGGAGACCCTGGATCGCGGTTTTCACCACGGCACCCTGCTGCTGGACGCCGATCTCGGCCGGCTCGCCAACTACCTCAATCCTGATCCCAAGAAGCTGGCGGCCAAGGGGATCACCTCGGTGCGCGGCCGGGTGGCCAATCTGTGCGAACTGCTGCCGGGGATCGACCACGATCAGGTGAGCGAGGCGCTTGCCGAGGCGTTCTTCCACCATTACGGCGCGCGAGTTGCGCCCGAGCATATCTCTCCCGAGCAGATGCCGGATCTGCCGGGCTTTGCCGAGACCTTCGCCCGCCAGCGCAGCTGGGAGTGGAACTATGGCCATGCCCCTGCTTTCAGCCATTTGCTGGAAGAGCGGTTCAGCTGGGGTGGGGTGGAGCTGCACTTTGATGTGGAGAAAGGGGCCATCACCCGGGCGCAGCTGTTCAGCGATACCCTGGAACCCGCCCCGTTTGATCTGCTGGCGGCCGAGCTGGCGGGTTGCGACTATCGACCGGAGGCGGTCGCCGCGCGCCTGCAGCCCTGGCTGGCGGCCTTTCCGCAGCAGCAGATCGAGCTGGCGGAGTTTGCCGAGTGGCTGTTGGCCTCCCTGCGTTGAGGGTGGCACTGTGCTGATGGCGGTCTGGTAGTAAGGACTATGTCAGCCAGGATGGGAGCAAGATCACGAAATATAAAGAGGCGCCTCAAAGGCGCCTTTTTGCCAGCCCTTGTCATGGCTGATACATGACAAAAAGTAGGGTAGGCCATTAGATATTGTCGCTGTCGGCCCCGCTGGCACAGGGGTATAACGGCCGCACATTTGCTGTACTAATGGTATAAAAATGAGTGACTTAGTTTATCTGAAAGACGAAAGCGTCAATGCCGACCACCCCGAATTCGCTGCCCGTTTCGCCACAGTCAAAGCCAACTTTTTCTCGCGCAATCCCGATCTCTGGCCCGTTTTTCGCGAACCCGGATTTGCCACCCTCAATGAATTTCGTGCCCGTGGTCTGGCCCCGGATGCCCGCCTGAACGCCTGGCCTGATGGCCGCGCGCGCCTTGCAGATCTCTGCGAGACCATGCCGGTGCCCGCCACCATGCGCACTCCGGGCGAGCCGATGGCCGAGCTGCTGTTTGCCGCCGCCCTGTCGAAGGATTGGGAGAACCCCTCCAGCGTCGAGAACGTCATCACCATGTCGGCGGATCCCGCTATCTACGGTGCCCAGCTGGGCATTCTGGCCAACCCCAATCTGGTCTACTCCGAATATGCCGGGGTGGCCGAGGAGCTTGAGAAGAAGGTGGTGCGCCAGATAGCGCTGCTGGCGGGTTATGACCCCGAGCGAGCCACCGGCATCTTCACCCAGGGGGGAACCTTTTGTAACCTCTATGGCTACCTGCTCGGCATTCGCAAAAGCCTGCCGGAGGCCAAGCACAAGGGGCTCGGCCACTATCAGGATTACCGCATCATCAACTCCCAGGGCGGTCACTACTCCAACATCACCAACCTCTCCCTGCTTGGGGTCGATATCGAGAACAAGACCATCCGGATTCAGGTCGGCGAGAACAATGACATCGATCTTGACCACCTCGAGCGCACCCTGACCGCCTGCTTCGCCCTGAAGCACGTGGTACCCACCATCATGCTCACCATGGGCACCACCGACACCTTCGGGGTGGATCAGGTCAAGCCGGTGTTCGAGCTGCGCAATCGCCTCTGCGAGCAGTTCGAAGTGACGGTCAAGCCGCACATCCACGTCGATGCCGCCATCGGTTGGTCGATGATCTTCTTCCTGGGTTACGACTTTGCCGCCAACCCACTCGCCATCAACAGCGCGACTCTGGCGGGGATCGAGCGCAACGTGGCGCGCTTTGCCGAGCTGAAATATGCCGACTCCTTCACTGTCGACTTCCAGAAGTGGGGCTATGTGCCCTACACCTCCAGTCTGGTGATGATCAAGGAGCAGGATGATCTCAAGGCGATGGAGAATGACCCGGAGAACTTCTCCTACTTTGAGCGGGACATTCAGGGCCAGACCCACCTGCAATCCACCATCGAGTGCTCCCGCGGCGCGAGCGGTTTGTTCGGTGCCTATGCCGCCCTCAACTATATGGGGGTGGAGGGTTATCGCACCGTGCTGGCCCACTGCCTGCAAAATGCCAACTACTTCCGCTTCCGGTTAAGCCAGCTCGGCAACGTCAAGCTGGTGGCGCAGGAGAATCAGGGGCCGAGCGTCGGCTTCAAGATCTACAACCCCGAGTGGGTGAGCGACCCGGAGGCCGAGTTTGCCTTCGAGCTGGCCCGCTCCAGCGATCCTGCCTACAAGGCCCGCTTGCAGCGCAACACCGACTACCACCGCAGCCAGTTCAAGGGGCGCGGCAAGGTAGGGCTCTACACCAACTGGGTGGAGGCGGTAGCTCACTCCGACTATGACTCCCGCGGCAAGTACTCCTACATCGCCGGGGAGAAGGCAGTCTTTATGAACCCCGCCTGCACCCGCGAGCAGATCGACGCCTTTATCGACCATATTCGCGGTTGATGGCGGTCGCCCTGACTGCCGAGTGCGGCCAATAGTAGCCAGTGATGGCTTGGGTGTGTCACGCCAATAAGATAAAGAAAGGGCAAGCCGATTGGCTTGCCCTGCTGTTTTAACTGCTGTGGCGCTGACTGTGCGAAAGCGGTGGGGAAGGTCGGGTTCAGAGAGCCAGCAACTGCTCGTTCTCGACAATCTCGCACCCAGCGGGCAGTTTCGAGAGGGCGATCATGGCGTGGGCCACCTGCTGGGCCTTGATGGCGCGCCAGCGGGCGAGCTTGCCCACCAGCAGCGGCCGAAACAGCGGATAGATGGCCTGAAAGATCTGCTCAGAGAGGCGCGGTGGCTGGCGATCCCCCAGCAACATGGCTGGCCGCACGATGGCGAGTCGCGGCCAGGATTGGGCCAGCAGGGCCTGCTCCATCTCCCCTTGGTACGCGGATAGAGGGCCGGTGAGCTTGCGTTGGCCCCCATGCTCGAGACCACGATCAGCCGCTGACAACCGTGGCGACGGGCCAGTTCGGCAAAGGCGAGCACATAGTCGAGATCGACCAGGCGAAATGCCTCAGCAGAGCCCGCCTCCTTGCGAGTGGTGCCGAGGGCACAGAAGGCGATATCCACCGGGCGGGAGAGGGTGACGCTGGCCAGATCATCAAAATTGACCGGCAGCCAGTGGTGGGCCTCCTTGCCCGGCTTGCGACAGAGCAGGGTCAGTTCATGTTCGGCAGGCAGTTGCTGCACCAGTTCGCGACCGATAAGGCCGCTGGCTCCGGCAATCAGGATCCGGCTCATGAGGATTCTCCCTGTGTCATTCGATGGTGTTGATGCCATGGTGGCTGCTCATCAGCATCAGTCAATTTGCGGGCAGCTGCAATGGGGAGGCAATGACTAACTGCTGCCTGACGGGATAACGGGCAGGATAAATAGCGAGGGCTGGATAAAACAAAACCGGCGCGAGGCCGGTTTTGCGGGATATCAGAGCGGGGTATTGAAGGCCGCTGGCAGCGGGAAGTCACCCGTCACCGTGGTGAGCCGCTCATTGGCGAAGGTGACGGTGAGCTCTTTACGCTCCTTGTCGCCGTGGCCCGGCTGGAATTCATAGAGGTAGTACCAGCTGTTGGGGTCAAAGCCGTCGCGCAGCATGGGGCTGCCCAGCACATAGCTGACCTGCTCGCGGGTCATCCCCTGGCGCAGTTTGTCGACCTGTTTTTGTTCCACATAGTTGCCCTGGGGAATATCAATGCGATAGACCAGGCTGCAACCGGAGAGGGTGAGGGCGGTCAAAGCCGCGGCAATCAGGTGTTTCATCCGCATATCGAGTTCAGATCATCCATACAGTCTTTTTGGCTCGGCAAATCATACCGACTCCCTCCACGGAAGTAAAAAGCCATTGATCCATCAGCCAATAAAAAGGGCCGCACTGCGACCCTTATCGGCAATCACGCAACCATTACATCGCCGCGCGGAAGATGGCGACGATCTCTTCGTGGCTGGCCTGTTTCGGGTTGGTGAAGCCGCAGGCATCTTTCAGGGCGTTGCTGGCCAGGGTATCGAAGTCATCGGCCTTGACGCCCAGCTGCTCCAGACCGGCCGGGATCTTCACATCCAGCGCCAGCTGTTTGATGGCGGCAATGGCGGCGGCGGCACCTTGTTCGTCGTTCATGGCGCTCACGTCAACACCCATGTAGCGGGCCACCTCTTTCAGGCGGGCGGCGCTCACCTGGGCGTTGTAAGCCTGAACGTGGGGCAGCAGCACGGCGTTGCAGACACCGTGGGGCAGATCGTAGAAACCGCCCAGCTGGTGCGCCATGGCGTGTACGTAACCCAGGCTTGCGTTGTTGAACGCCATGCCGGCCAGGAACTGGGCATAGGCCATCTGCTCGCGGGCGTGCAGATCATCGCCGTGGTTGACGGCGGTGCGCAGGTGCTTGGCAACCAGCTCGATGGCCATCACGGCGCTGGCATCGGTCACCGGAGTGGCGATGGTGGAGACATAAGCCTCGATGGCGTGGGTCAGGGCATCCATACCGGTGGCGGCGGTCAGACCGGCCGGCTTGGCCAGCATCAGTTCGGGATCGTTGACCGACATCAGCGGGGTAACGTGCTTGTCGATGATGGCCATTTTCACGTGGCGCGCTTCGTCGGTGATGATGCAGAAGCGGGTCATCTCGGAGGCGGTACCGGCGGTGGTATTGATGGCGATGAGCGGCAGTTGCGGCTTGGCAGAGCGATCCACCCCTTCGTAATCCTTGATGCTGCCACCGTTGGCGGCAACCAGCGCGATGCCCTTGGCGCAGTCATGGGGCGAGCCGCCGCCGAGAGAGATGACGCAGTCGCAGCCGTTGGCCTTGATCATGGCCAGACCCGACTCGACGTTGGTCATGGTGGGGTTCGGCTTGGTTTCATCGAAAACCACGCTTTCAATACCATGTTCAGCCAGCAGGGTGGTGAGCTTGGCGACCACGCCGATCTGGTTGAGGATCTTGTCGGTAACGATCAACGCTTTGCGATAGCCGTAACCCTTGATATCGGCGGCGGCCTCTTGCAGACAACCGGCACCCATCAGGTTGATTGCAGGAATATAGAACTTGAATGTAGCCATGATGGACTCCCTATAGTTAGCCATTTAGTGGTAAGTGAGCGCTAAGTTACCATCATGGGTGGGATACAAAAGCATCTTGTTTACAACTTTACGGGGTCGATCACGAGTCGCTAATTAAGCGTTGAACCAGACTTGACTTTTCCGCTTCCTGTTCACTTTTCAGAAAAACGTTTGTCAATTATTTCATTGGGTTAGCAAACGTTTTGCGCGGATTTCGTGACTGTCAATGCGTGGAAGTGTGAGGCGCTTCAAGGAATTGGAAAGCGCTTTCGACCATAGTTGGCGCCTCCCCAGAAAGGGGGGTAAAGGCTTGAAAGTATCATAAAGAATCATCTTAACTTGCGCCCTGACCATGCTGGCAGGGGGCAACCAGGAGTCCAATATGTCTGATGTATTTCACTTGGGTTTGAAGAAAGCGGATCTGCAAGGCGCCACCCTGGCGATCGTCCCCGGTGACCCCGAGCGCGTCAAGCGCATCGCAGAGATGCTGGATAACCCGGTGCACCTGGCCAGCCATCGTGAATTCACTTCCTGGCGCGGCGAGATGGACGGCAAGGCCGTGATCATCTGCTCTACCGGTATCGGTGGCCCGTCCACCTCCATCGCGGTAGAAGAGCTGGCCCAGCTGGGTATCAACACCTTCCTGCGTATCGGCACCACCGGTGCCATCCAGCCGCACCTGAACGTGGGCGATGTGATTGTGACTACCGGTTCTGTGCGCCTTGACGGTGCCAGCCTGCACTTTGCACCGATGGAGTTCCCGGCTGTTGCCGACTTCGACTGCACCACAGCGCTGGTCAACACCGCCAAAGAGATGGGCTCCAAGCTGCACATTGGTGTGACTGCCTCTTCCGATACCTTCTACCCGGGTCAGGAGCGTTACGACACCGTATCTGGCCGCGTAGTGAGCCGTTTCCAGGGTTCCATGAAAGAGTGGCAAGCCATGGGCGTGCTGAACTATGAGATGGAATCCGCAACCCTGCTGACCATGTGCACCAGCCAGGGCCTGCGTGCCGGTATGGTGGCTGGCGTTATCGTCAACCGTACCCAGCAGGAAATCCCGAACGCCGAGACCATGGCGAAAACCGAATCTGATGCCATCAAGATCGTATTGGGCGCTGCCCGCAAGCTGATCTGATAGCAGAGCTCTTGTTACAAGAGCACCGAGTGGGGGGTGGGGGCCGTTGCGAAAGCGCGGCCCCTATCTTTATCCGCCGTTTGCCCCTGTTCTTCTCCCGTCACCCCTTTCACTGATCCCGCCGCACTCGTGCTGATTGCCATCTACTGACGGCCTCTACTCATTGCCTCTAAAAAGGGGCTGCACAGCGGATCTGCATCGGCTCGCCGCTCACCGGATGAGTAAAATCCAGCTCGCTGGCGTGCAGCATCAGCCGCGGTGCCTGTTCGCAGCCAGGCAGCAGCAGGCCGCCATAGAGATCGCAACCGAGAATGGGGTGGCCCAGCAACTGGCTGTGGATCCGCAGTTGATGAGTGCGGCCGGTCTCAGGCACCAGCCGCACCCGGGTCAGTGGCACAACCTGGCCTTGCATCTGCTGATCCAGCAGCTCAATCACCTGATAGCGGGAGCGGGCGGGTTTGCCGCTGGCGGCGCAGATCTTCATCAGCGGGAAAATCGCCGGATCCTTGGCAATAGGGGCGTCGATCACCCCTTCATCACTAGCTAAATGGCCACAGAGCAGCGCGCTGTAGGCCTTGCTCACCGCCCGCTGGCTGAATTGCTGGCAGAGCTGGGCGTTGATGGCCTTGTTTTTGGCCACCACCATGATGCCCGAGGTGCCAAAGTCGAGGCGATGCACCAGGGTGCAGCCGGGGTGATCCTGCACCAGTCGATAGTGAACCGAGTCGAGGTTCTGCGGGTTCTTGCCCGAGAGGCTCAGCAGGCCGCTTGGCTTGTTGATCAGCAGCAGGTGCTCATCTTCAAACAACGTCTCGATGGCGGCACTGCAGGGCGGGGCGATAAAGGTGTCGACGATAACGGACATAGGGGGCACGGGCTGGAAACGGGGGGGCGATCATACCCGAACCGGCGCGGCCGGGCGAATGGGCGGTGCGCTACCTCGGGAAATGAACGGGATTGCGCCATGCAACCTCTTGATAATGAGCCGCTTTGATCGCGCGACGGCGTGAAGTGCAAACCGCTTTGGTCACCAACAAGGCCCCGTTTTGTGACCCCTTCCCGAGTTCATCCGAAGCTTGCTTGTTAAGGTATGGCTCCCTGTTATGTTGTAAGGACCCTTTCCATGGCACTGCCCGTTATTCTCGATTGTGATCCCGGCCACGACGACGCCATTGCCCTCATTCTAGCGCTGGCCAGCCCTGAACTTAAGGTGCTGGCGGTCACCACCAGCGCGGGCAACCAGACACCGGATAAAACCCTCAACAATGCCCTGCGCATCCTCACCTTGCTGGGGCGGGACGATATTCCGGTGGTGGCGGGGGCGCCGAAGCCACTGGCCCGCGAGCTGATTATTGCCGACAACGTCCACGGCGAGTCGGGGCTCGATGGTCCCAAGCTGCCGGATCCCGCCTTTGCGCCGCAGGCCATGACGGGGATTGAATTGATGGCCAAGTGCCTGCGCGAGAGCCCGGAGCCGGTGACCCTGGTGCCGACCGGGCCGCTCACCAATATCGCCCTGCTGCTGGCGGCCCACCCGGAGCTCAAACCTAGGATTGCCCGCATCGTATTGATGGGGGGCGCCGCAGGGGCCGGCAACTGGACCCCGGCGGCGGAATTCAATATTTATGTCGACCCACAAGCGGCCGATATGGTGTTCAAGTCAGATATTCCTATCACCATGTGCGGCCTTGATGTGACCCATGAGGCGCAGGTGATGGACGAGGATATCGAGCGGGTGCGCGCCATCACCAATCCGGTGGCCCAGTGCGTCGCCGGGCTGCTCGATTTTTTCATGATCTACCATCGGGATCCCAAGTGGGGATTTGCCGGTGCACCGCTCCACGACCCCTGTACCATTGCCTGGTTGCTGGCTCCCGAGCTGTTCCACGGGGTCGAGTGCCGGGTCGATATCGAGACCAGAGGGGAGCATACCGTGGGGATGACGGTGGTGGATCGTTATGGTCTGACCGGCAAGCCAGCCAATGCGCTGGTATTGCTGGGGCTGGATCGTCCGGGCTTTATCGATCTGCTGGTGACGCGGCTGCGGGCGTTTGACTGAGCGCCGGTTCATTTTTGCAAGAAGGGGCGGGGAATGTGGAAGAGAGGCTTGGTGCTGCTGGCCGGGTTGCAACTGACGGGCTGTGCGACGCCATTCGAGCGGATGTGGCAGGGGCTGGCGACCTGTGAATTTACCGATCTCTATGTAGATGAGACGGGCAGGGCTGCCAATCTACAACTGACCAACTACACCCCCTACAAGGTGAGCGACGGCTTTGCCTGGTACAAGGTGCACGAGGAGCTGCACGGCCTGCCGGTGGTCGGCTTTATCGTGCCTGCCGCAAGCTTCGAAGTGCATGCCCTGTTTGTCGATACCCCCATCGCCAACGCCCGCCGGTTGACCCACAACGCCTACGGCAGCGAGTTTAGTGACGAGCAGAAGCATGACGAGGGGTTGGCGCCCCTGCTGCTGCGCGACCCCAACAATCCCAAGCGATCTATCATCGATTGCACCAAGGGGGAGTCCGACGAGGAGTTGCAGGATTCGGCCATGCCCGAGTAGGGCTGCCATCACCCTATCCCCTGTCAGCCTGTCAGCCTGTCAGCCTGAAACATGCGGCCGGAAAATAGAGGGGCCAGCCTTGTCGGCTGGCCCCTCTATTTATTTAGTACCGAGTGTTATTGCAGAGCTGTTCCCGGCTTAGGGATAGCTCAGCGTCTCTTTGATAAAAGGCAACTGGGCCTTGATCCATGCAGGGTTGATGGGGCCCCAGTCACTGATGCGGTAGTGCCCTTGCAGGTGGCGAGCCCCTTCGGTCTGCTCGAAGGCGCAGTTGATATCGAGCTCGGCCAGCGCGCTCAGGGTATCTTGCGCGGTGCGGCGCGGCATGCCGGTCACCTCCATGATGGCGGGCACCGTATCCGTGCCCTGGCTGATCAGCCAGGCCACGTAGAGCCGCCGGTAGAAACTGGTGCGGGTTTTACTCGGCTCACTCATATCTCGTCCTCAAGACGATCGAAGTAGCGCCAGGTCGCAATGGCCGCTTTGCCCATCACCAGTGCCCAGAGGCCGAACCAGAACCAGCGGAAGAAGCTCCAGGTGGAGGCATCAGGCTCGGTGCTTTCGATCTTGGTAACGTTGGGGAACAGGGAGAACATGTTCACGCGCCAGCCGTAGGAGGTGATGATGGCCAGACGCTTCTCGAACTCCATCGACTTGGCTTTGGCCTGCACATCGGCGGCGTTGAACTTGAAGTAGAAGGGCCAGCCCCACTCGGTATCTTCATTGCGGAATACCCGGATCTTCTCGCCGGGGCGCTCGGTATAGATGTAGTAGACGTCGGAGGTGGGGCCATCAGCCGGGTTCTTCTGGCTGATGGGGCCATCCTTGTCGGTGCGCTTCACCTCGACACCGGTAATGGTGGCAATGGTGTGCTCCGGCAGGTAGAAGTCGAGCCAGGTGGCGGAAACGAGGGCGATGAGCCCCAAAGCGATAAAGGCGGGTTTCTTGAATCTCAGGCTCATGGTGTGCTCACGTGAGGGGGAGTAACGTGCCTCTACCATACCGATATTTGGTGGATCAGCCCAGCCCCCTATGGAGCCATTGGCCAAAAAATGGCGTTTAAAACAGAGACAAAGCCATTGCCCTATCAACAAGAAAGGCCCTTGCGGGCCTTTTTGTCTTGTTCGCTTTGTGCGCTTACAGCTGGAATCGGGAGAGCTGCTTGCGTTGCTGCTCGGCGAGCTGCGAGAGTTCGTTGCTGGCACTGGCGCTCTGGCTGATGCCGGCGGAGCTCTGGCTTACGATCTCGTGAATATTGGTGATGTTGCGGTTGATGTCGGCAGTGACGCAGGACTGCTCCTCGGCTGCGGTGGCTACCTGGGCGTTGGCGTCGTTGATCTGGCGCACTGCACCGGTAATACCGCTTAGAAGCTCCTGCACCTGAGCCGACAGGCGCTGGTTATGGCTGAGGATCTCCAGGGTCTCTTGCACGCCGTTGTTGGCGGATTGGGACTGGCCCTGCAGCCGCTCGATGATGGCCTGGATCTCCTTGGTGGAGTCCTGGGTGCGGGCCGCTAACATTCTCACTTCGTCGGCCACCACCGCAAAGCCACGGCCCGTTTCACCGGCACGGGCCGCTTCGATGGCGGCATTGAGCGCCAGCAGGTTGGTCTGCTCGGAGATCCCCTGAATAACTTCAATCACCTTGCCGATCTGCTCGGACTGGGATTTGAGCTGGGTCACGATGGCGGCGGCATCTTCCAGACTGCCCGCCATCCGGCTGTTGGCTGCGATGCTTTCGGTAAAGAGGGCGAGCCCCTGTTCGACCCGGCCATTGGCATCGCGCGCCAGTTCATCGGCGATTGCTGCGTTGTGGTTGACGTTGTCAGCGGTGCTGGAGAGTTCGGTTACGGCGGAAGCAACCTGTTCGATCTCGCTGTGCTGCTGCCTTGCATTGGCCTCGGACTGGGTCATCACGGCGGCCAGCTCGGTGGCGGCGGAGGCGACGCTGTTGCTGATCCCGGTCAGGCTTTCGATGGTGTTGCCGAGCTGGGTCAGGGTGAGGTTGATATCTTTGGCCAGACGGGTCAGCTCGTTGTTGCCCTCCGCCTTGGCACGCACGTTGAAGCGCCCTTGCGCCACCGCGTGCATCACTTCCTGCAACTGGGCGATGGGGCTGACGATGCGACCAGAGAGCACCCAGCCGCAGATCAGCGCCGCCAGCAGGGTACCGGCGGTGAGCAACAGGGTACGCAGCACGGTGGCATCGTAGTGGGCCTGCTCTTCGGCCAGCTCTTGCTGGATCAACTGGTTGATGTGGGCCGACATGCTGTCGATCTGCTTGATCAGCTGTTCACCCAGCTCGCGGAAATGGAGGCGGGCCGCCTCGTAGGCGACTGGATCGCTGCCACCCTGATGTTTTTGCGCCAGCAGCGGCAGCATGTTGCTGCGGGTATGGCTGAGGTAGGCCTGCAGGGCGGCAGCGACCTGACGGTTATCCTGCTCGGCACCGGGGAGCACCAGACGACCGAGGATTGTGTTGATCTCCTGCTCGGCGCTGTTGAGGTTTGCGGGCAGTGCGGCAAACAGCTTGGCATCGTAGAGGCCATAGATGGCGCTGGTGCGCAGCCGATAGGTGGCGTGGATCAGTTTGGCAATGTCGTCCTTGTTTTCAACCACGGTCTGGGTCGTCTCATCTATGTCACTGATGGCTTCATCCAGACCCTGTTTGCTGATGGCGATCATCACCATCATCAGCAGGCTGGCCAGCAGCAGAGGTATCAAGACCTGGATGCGTATTGATAGATTATTCAATGACATAAATGGCTCTAATCCGGAATTGGAGGAGCCGACATATTACACATGCACGTCAGGAGCTGTCACAGGCTTTTATTGCTGAAATGAGCTGAAGAAAAGGTTTTTCTTGTGATAAAGGAGCCGTTTAGGCATGATTGAGCGCTTTATCACCTGAATATGTGGTACAACTGGCTGGGTTGTGTCAATCCTGTCCCGTTTTCGTTATTCCCCGCTCTCGTCCCATGGAGGTGTGTTGTGTCCAGCTGGATCGATCCGGCCATTCTGGCTCTGTTTATCCCGACCTTTTTCTTTGTCTCGGTGACCCCCGGCATGTGCATGACCCTGTCGATGACCCTGGGGATGAGCCTGGGTGTGCGCCGTACTCTACACATGATGTGGGGGGAGCTGATCGGAGTCGGGCTGGTCTCGGTGCTGTCGGTGATCGGGGTAGCTGCCATCATGCTCAACTATCCGGGGATCTTCGCCGCCTTCAAATATGTGGGGGGCGCCTATCTGGTGTGGCTCGGCATCCAGATGTGGCAGGCCAAAGGGAAGATGGCCATTCCGGCGGATCTCTCGGCCGGTCAGCAGACCAGCCCCATGGGGCTGGCGGTGCAGGGGTTTGTCACCGCCATCGCCAACCCCAAGGGGTGGGCCTTTATGATCTCCTTGCTGCCCCCCTTTATCTCTGCCGACAAGCCGATGGCGCCGCAGATCACCGCGCTGGTGGCGCTGATCCTGGTCATCGAGTTCTCCTGCCTGCTGCTCTACGCCTGCGGTGGCCGCACCCTGCGCCACTTCCTCGCCAAGAGCGGTAACGTCACCCTGATGAACCGCATCGCCGGTACCCTGATGCTGGGGGTGGGAGTCTGGCTGGCGCTCGGTTAAGAGCCGTCAATTACCCGCGCTATGAAAGAAAAATGCCACCGGTCGGTGGCATTTTTTATGGGCCAGCGTGGCTCAGCGCGGTTTGAAGCGCTCGACCCAGGGGTTGGCGGTGATGCCGTGCAGGATGACGCTCAAGATAATTGTGCAGAGCACGGTGGCGATGATGGGGCGCTGGCCAATCAGCGCGGGCTGGTTTTGCAGCACCATCACCGCAAAGACGATGCTGGCAAGGCCCCGCGGCCCGAACCAGCCGATAAAGAGCTTGAGCTCTGGCTTGAGGCCGGTGCCGATGAGGCTGAGCCAGACCGGCACCATCCTTAGCAGGGTGAGGCTGGCAATGGCATAGAGCCAGTATTGCCACTGCAGAAGCTCCGGCAGGATGGGCATCAGGGTGGCGCCAAACACCATCCAGATCACCACGGAGAGCAGGTCGCCGTAGCCTTCGCAGCTGTCCATATAGGCGTGCTTGTGCTCGCCGAGCCGGTGGCCGATAAAAAGGCCGCCGACAAAGGCGGCGATAAAGCCGCTGCCACCCAAGGTCTGGGCCAGCGCAAAGCAGAGCAGGGCGAGACCCGGCATGGTGAGCTGACGCCAGAGCGGCAGTTGCCAGCCGTTGAGATAAGAGATTTTCAACAGCCGGATGGTGAGGCTGGTCAGCACAAAGGCGACCAAGAGGCCAATGCCGATCTCTTCGAGCATCAGGGTGATGGCCAGGGTAGCGGTGCCTGCGTGCTGTTCGGTGGGGGCGATAAGGGCTAGCAGCAGAAGCAGTACCGGCACGCAGATGCCGTCGTTGAGGCCGCTCTCCTGATTGAGCCCTTCGCGCAGCGGTGCCGGTACCGCGGGGTTGCTCACCACCGCCTTGCCCAGCGCCGCATCGGTGGGGGCAAGAATGGTAGAGAGGATGGCCATCTCCAGCAGTGGCAAATCGGGGAAGATCCAGTGGCCAAACAGGGCGCCACAGAGCAGGGTGAGGGGCAGGCCGATCAGCAGCAGCCGGATCGGGAGCTGGCGGTTGGCCAGCAATACCTGCCAGTTGGTGTTGGCGGCATCGTTGAACAGCACTATGACCAGGGTCAGCTCGGCCAGCAGCTTGATGCCGGCGCTGTCGATAGAAAGAGAGAGCAGCTCCAGCCCGCCGGGCCCCAGCAGCCAGCCGGTCAGCAGAAACAGCAGGGGGCCGTTGACCAGTTTTGATTCAAAGCGCCCCGCAATCAGGCTGTAGATCAGCAAGAAGGCAGCGATCACAGCCAGATTCTGGTAAAGCAGATGTGTATCCATACAAGCTCCCTTGAAACCATCTTGTCAGGGCTGTTTAACTGCCATCCTGGCCCCGGGTTATGCCCGATATTCTCAGTTATGAACTCTTCATTGCCGTAGCTGTGCGCACACTTTGCCCAGACTGGCTGCGCGCATCACGCCCATCACGGCAATCACGCCAGCCGAGACTGGCTCAGCCTGCCCCCCAGGGTGATTTAATCGGTCAGACAGTCGGGGTCGAACACATACTCCCCGTCCAGCCAGCGCACGATTTCGTCGACGCAGGATTGGTCACGAAACGGCAGGTAGCGCGCCTTGAGGGCGGCAATCTGCTCGGGGGTGAGCTGCGCCAGCCCCAGATCCTGAAACAGCGGTAGGTCGGCCTCGATCATCGCCGAGATCTGCGGGCCGCAGGTGGCGTTGAGGGCGGCATGCAGCGCCTTGTCGGGGTCGTACTGCTTGCCGAGCCGGTAGCTCATCGGCAGGGTGGCGAGCGGTAGGGCCGACAGCGCCGCCTGCTTCATCGGGTTGACCGCGTGGCCAGAGACTAGCTCCGCCAGCTCGGCGGGGCGGTTCTCGAAGGCGCGCAGGTGCAGGTAGCTGCTCGCCTTGCTGCCATCGTTGACCGGGTAGTTGTCCCACAGGAAGGGCTTGCGGCCGAGCAGCTCGGTCACCTGTTTGAGGTGGCTGGCCGGATACTCGCTGGAGCAGACCCTGGGGCCGGTCCAGAAGATCTCGAAGCGGCGGTCGAGCTGCTCGCCAAGCTCTTCCAGATAGCGGGGTGGCATGGCGCCGAACACCTTCTCCAGCACCGGATCGGTCGAGTAGTAGCTGGGGCAGAAGATGAGGCGGCTCGCCTTGCTGTGGGCCGCGATATCGTGGGCGATGGTGAGCTGGTGCCGGGCCAAGTCCGGGGTATCCCCTTTCATGTCGTCAAACAGCACCGCCAGAATGTCGGGCTGGAGCATCTCGTCGATCAGACGCACCTTTTCGAGCAGCGCCGGGCGCTTGCGATCGTAGTCGTGGTGCGCCCCCATGGGGCTTAAGCCCACCCCGAAGGCGAGCCCGTTGGCACGGCACTGGCGCGCCAACTCGGCCAAATCTGCCAGCTGCTGCTCGGGCCAGGGGAGGGCCCAGTGCTTGCGCAGATAGCCATCCTCTTTCGGGGCATAG
Organism: Aeromonas sp. CU5; assembly: GCF_002586745.1. Classification (NCBI taxonomy): domain Bacteria; kingdom Pseudomonadati; phylum Pseudomonadota; class Gammaproteobacteria; order Aeromonadales; family Aeromonadaceae; genus Aeromonas; species Aeromonas sp. CU5. The sequence continues at coordinate 2,334,639 of NZ_CP023817.1, read as the reverse complement.
ATATAGAAGCCGTAACCGTGGCGCGGCAGCCACTGGGCGTAGCGGGCGCGGGCCTGCCAGCTCCATCCCTTGCCAAAAAAGCCTTCAATGACCCCCAGATTGGCAGCGGGGGGCAGGGGGCCGGACAGCAAACTTTGATATGGCATAACTCTCTCCCTTCTTGCTGGGGACTTGATACGGGACGGTCGGTCAGACCGGGTCCTCTTCCTGAAAGCGCACCCCGATCTTGCTCGGCACGCTCTCGTCCATTTCGGCCACGGTCCAGATCAGGCCCTGCCATTCGATGTTGTCACCGACCACCAGATTATCGCCCAACTGGCTGGCAATAAAATCGCCCAGTGTCTGATCCGCCACCTCGCTCACATCCAATCCGTACAGGGGGGCGAGATCCACCAGCCGCGCCGCCGCCTCCAGCAGGAAGTCACCGAAGAAGCGGGGGCCGAGATCCTGCTCCGGTGCCTGACTGAACAGTTGGCCGAGGGCGGAGAGATCGCGCTCGTGGCCAATCACGCAGAGGATGTCATCGGCCTGCAGACAGGTACTACCCGAGGGGTGAAGCAGCTCGCGGCCACGAAACAGGGCGCAGATCCGGGTGCCGGTGGGCATCTGCAGATCCCGCAGTGGCGAGCCGATGCACCACTTATCGGCCCCCAGCTGGTAGACGAAGGTCTCCCACTGACTGTCGAGATCGATCTCGAGCCCCGAACGGTTGATGGGCGAGGGCGGTGCCGGTACTTCAACCCGCGCCAGCTTTGATGCCAGCGGCAGCGAACTGCCCTGCAAAATCAGCGAAACCAGCACCACGAAGAAGGCGACGTTGAAGTAGAGCTGGGCGTTGGGCAGCCCCGCCATCATAGGGAACACCGCCAGAATGATCGGCACCGCACCGCGCAAGCCGACCCAGGAGATAAACCAGCGCTCGCGGGGGGCGAAGTTCTTGAACGGCAGCAGCCCGATCCAGACCGACACCGGGCGGGCTATCAGGATCATCCACATCGCCAGCGCCAGCGCGGGCAGGGCGATGGGCAGCAGATTACTCGGGGTGGCCAGCAGCCCCAACACCAGAAACATGCCGATCTGGCTGAGCCAGGTCAGGCCGTCCAGCACCGACAAAGTGGTGCTGCGGCTGCGCAGGGAGAGGTTGCCGAGCAGCAGACCTGTGAGGTAGATGGCGAGAATGCCGCTGCCCCCCACTGCCGTGGTGAGGGCGAAGATCAGCAGGCCACCGCTGACGGTGAGCAAGGGGTAGAGACCTGCAGCCAGCTTGGCAGTGTTGATCAGTCGCCACAACAGCCAGCCACCGGTCAGACCAATCCCGGCCCCCATGCCAAACTGCTGCAACAGTTGCAGCAACAGGTAACCACCATCCAGCCCCTGCTGGGCGGTGGCCAGCACTTCGATCAGGGTCACGGTGAGAAACACCGCCATGGGATCGTTGCTACCTGACTCTATCTCCAGGGTGGCGCTCACCCGTTCGTTGAGGCTGCGCCCACCAAGCAGGGAGAAGACCGCCGCCGCATCGGTGGAGCCGACGATGGCGCCGATCAGCATTCCCTGCATCAGGTTGAGGTCAAACAGCCAGGCGGCGGCCAGACCGGTCAGGCCGGTGGTGATGGCTACCCCGACCGTGGCCAGCGACAGCGCAGGCCAGAGTGCCACCCGAAACGAGGAGACCCGGGTGCGCATGCCGCCGTCGAGCAGAATGATGGCGAGCGCCAGGTTGCCCACCAGATAGGCGATGGAGTAGTCAGCGAAGTGGATGCCACCGGGGCCATCCTCACCGGCCAGCATGCCGACGGCGAGGAAGATAACCAGAATGGGAATACCGAGGCGGGAAGAGAGGGCGCTCAACAGGACGCTGGCACCCACTAGCAGTGCGGCGACAAAAAAGAAACTGTTGATGGTAGCGGCATCCAAGGGCGAACTCCTTCCTGGTAATGTGCAAAGTAGGCGCATTATATGCAGTTAGGCACTATCGTGTGGCTTATTTGTGCATCAATTTGCATTTTTTTACATTTTTTCCCCTCATGGATGCGCCATATTCTGACTGCAATGAGCGGAATGAAAAGGAGTCAAAGGAGCGTCGATTTCAGGATGTGCAGATGCGCGCGGATGGGGTACTAGTGGGGTGGCACTGAAGAGGGGCAGGGGAGCGCCAGCGCTCCCCCTCGGGGTGATGGGGATCCGGTGATGCAGGGTCAGTAGTCGTCCTCGTCATCCTTCACTTCGCGGATCTTGTCCTTGTAGTTGGGCAACTGCTTCTCCAGCCGTTTCATGTCTTTGATGGCATTGAGAAACAGCCCGAGCAGGAACAGCAGCGGCAACCCTATCCACAGCCAGAGACTCATAGTTTTTTCCTTTCGTCAGGACAGGTGGTGACATAACGGGTCAAAATGTCATCCAGGTTGGCCAGTATGGTCGACTTGCCTTCAATATCCGCCTGTTGCAGACAAAGCGCCAGCGCAGCAGGATCAAGCTGCAGGTCATCGGACTCCAGCGAGAAGCTGATATGCCAGGGCTCGTAGGCGACGCCGCTCTCTGCTCCTACCGGTTTGGCATAAGGGAGAAAGAAGCCGAAGTCGCTCATATGATCGCTGAGCCACTCGCTCAAGTCAGCAAACCAGCCTCCCTCTTCATATTCCCACGGCTCCAGCGCCAGCTTGGTGTCGGCAGGCAAGCAGTCCGGATCATAGATGTCGAGATCGGTCCCCCAGTGGTGGCGGCTGGTGCCCGGCAGGGCACTCCAGCGCAGGATGGCATGCAGCCGATCCACCTCGCTTAGCTGCAGGGCATCGATGGGTTGGCTGTTGGCATCGAGCAGAGGTCGTTCGCCGCGCCACTTGCCATTCCAGATGGCGAGCTGGCGCTCGAAGCTGCGCCAGCTGGAGGCTGCCTGCAGGTTGAACCCCTCATAGGCTGCTGCCACCTGCATGTCGTTGAAGGCCGCTGCGGTGGCGGCAGTCAGACGATGGGGGCCGCGTCCCACCACAATAAGGTGGCTCTCGTCGAGCCCCAGCAGTTGTTCCTGCGTCATGCCAGCAATCTCTCGAGCACCCCTTGATACATGTCCGCCAGCAGATCCAGATCGTCCGCCTTCACGCACTCGTTCACCTTGTGAATGGTGGCGTTGACGGGACCGAGCTCAATCACCTCGGCGCCGGTGGGGGCGATAAAGCGCCCGTCGGAGGTGCCGCCGGTGGTGAGCAGGGCCGGTCGCTGACCGTTCACCGCCTCGATGGCCGCCACAGCCGCATCGAGCAGCGCCCCGGTGTCGGTGAGGAACGGTTGGCCGGAGAGGGTCCAGCTCAGCTGATAATCCAAACCGTGTCTATCCAGCAGCGCTTCGACCCGCTCGCGGATATCCATGTCGGTCAGTTCGGTGCTGAAGCGGAAGTTGAACTGCACCTGCAGCTCGCCCGGAATGACGTTAGAGGCGCCGGTGCCGGCCGAGATGTTGGCGATCTGGAAGCTGGTGGGGGGGAAGTAGGCGTTGCCCTCATCCCACACGGTGGCGGCGAGTTCCGCCAGCGCTGGCGTGGCTTTGTGAATGGGGTTATCCGCCAGATGGGGATAGGCGACATGGCCCTGCACCCCGCGCACCAGCAGATCGCCGGTGATGGAGCCGCGGCGGCCATTTTTCACCACATCCCCGACCACGGCGGTGGAGGAGGGCTCGCCGACGATGCACCAGCGGATCTTCTCGTTACGGGCCTCCAGGGTGTCGATCACCCGGGTGGTGCCATTGATAAAGGGCCCCTCCTCATCTGAGGTGATGAGAAAGGCGATGGACCCGGTGTGATCCGGATGCTCGGCCACGAAGCGCTCGACCGCCACCACCATGGAAGCCAGCGAGCCCTTCATGTCGGCGGCGCCGCGTCCGTAGAGCACGCCATCCTTGATGGTCGGCTCGAACGGCGGGGTGTGCCATTTGTCCAGCGGCCCGGCGGGCACCACGTCGGTGTGACCGGCGAAGCAGAACAGTGGCCCCTCGCTGCCACGACGGGCCCAGAGGTTGGTGGTGTCCTCAAACACCATGGGCTCGATGACAAACCCGAGCTTGGCGAGGCGCTCCGCCATCAGGGTCTGGCACCCTTCATCGAGGGGGGTAACGGAAGGGCGGCGGATCAGATCCTTGGCCAGTGCGATGACATCCGACATCAGTTGTCCTTAACGGGAGAAGAGGGATTGGTAGTGATCAGCCTTGAAACTCAGGGTCAGTTCGCCGTCACGGTCCAGCAGCGGGCGCTTGATCATGGCCGGATGCTCCAGCAGCAGGGCGCGCGCTTTGGCAGTGTCGAGCCCCTGTTTGGCCTCATCCGGCAGGGCGCGGAAGGTGGTGCCACGGCTGTTAAGCAGGGCTTCCCAGCCGAGTTGTGCCAGCCAGCTGTCCAGATCGTCCGGGTTCAGGCCGTCGGCACGGTGGTCGTGAAAGCGGTAGTCGATACCGGCTTCATCCAGCCACTTACGGGCTTTCTTGATGGTGTCGCAGTTCTTGATGCCATAGAGGGTGGTGGCCATGGGGAGTCCTTCTCTTGTGGGCGCTGGCCGTGGGCCGCTGCCCGAAAATCCGAATCAAAACAGTGCAAGGGCCTGATTCTGGCATTGTGGCGATCTCATGGCAACGCTGATGGTCTAGCTCGCGGGTTTTACCGGGACGGGTCGCACCTGAACGGCGTTTTTGTGCCCAAGGTCAGGCGCTTTGCGGTGGGTGTGCCCGATGGGGGCGGTTATTGCGGGAGAACAGCGGCTATTACGGGAGAAAAAGAGAAGGGGACAAACGCCAGATAGCCAAAACGCGCCAGCGGGCGCGTTTTGGTCGGCATCTTCAAGCACGTCAATCAGTGCAGGGTGGTCCACTCATGGTCAAAGACCCGGGCCCGCTCCCAGGGTGCATCAGGCAGGCTGGAAGAGAGGCCAGTATATTTGCCCACATCATCCACCACTATGGTGGAGAGGATCGGCAGGTTGTTTTCAGTGCAGTACATGCGGATGCGTTGCAGCAGGGTGCGCAGTTCATCCTGGCACTGCTCCAGCCCGGCCAGCTTGGCCAGTTTGGAGTAACGAATGGTAGTGCGTTCCTTTGCAGACTCGACGAGGATGTCCCACAGCTTGTAGTCGCAGGTCGAGACACCTGCGGTGGCTTGGTTTGTCATAACTCTCTCCGGCGCGAAATGGTCGCTAAATGTCGAAGCGCATCTTCGCCACTTCGGCGTTGTCATATGTTGATCCAACGCAAAAAAGAGGGGAGTCGTGTCACACAATCCCCGGATAGCGGTTGATAAAGGTTTTCCGGTAGTTTAAACAACGAAAATTTGTTACATCACCGACATATTATGCTGATGGTACCCAGTGAAGGCACCTTTATTGATAGGGATCAAAGGCAATCTCTGGTCAGAACACTAGATTCCGCTCTTCGATAAATTTATCAGGAGTGAATATTGGAACTTTTATTCGTCTTGCTCGTTCTGGTCGCCGTGGTCTACGGCATTATCAAGGATTACAACCCGCAGGCGGTGCTGGCGCTGGCGGGCATGGCCATTTTTGCGGTGGCCTACTGGCTGGGGCTGCACCCCATTCTCCCCGCTGACAAGAGCACCGGCTTCGCCCTGTTCGACCTGTTCGAAGTGTTCAAGGGGATCTTCTCCTACCGCGCGGCGGGGCTGGGCCTCACCATCATGGCAGTGGCGGGCTTTGCCACCTACATGTCCCATATCGGTGCCTCCCAGGCGTTGGTGCGGGTGGCGGTCAAACCGGTGGCTGGCATCCAGTCCAGCTACCTGATGCTCTCCATCTGCTATCTGGTGGCGGTATTTGTCTCCCTGTTCGTCACCTCCGCCACCGGCCTTGGCCTGCTCTTGATGGTCACCATGTACCCGGTGATGCGCAACCTCGGCATCAGCCCGGCCTCCGCCTGTGGCGTCATCGCCACCTCTCAGGCGTTCGAGATTGGCCCGACCCAGACCAACGCCATCTTCTCCGCCGGTCAATCCGGCATGGATCCGACCAGCTACTTCGTTGACTACCAGATCTGGCTGGTGGCCCCCATGCTGCTGGTGACCATGGTGCTGCACTTCTTCTGGCAGCGTCACTGCGATCGCAAGGATGGCTGGGATCCGGCGTTGCATCGCGGCGATCACGCCGAACTGGACGAGCAGGGTACTGATGCGGTGCAGGCGCCAACCTGGTATGCCCTGCTGCCGATCATCCCCTTCGTGCTGATGATGACCTTCTCCAAGCTGCTGGTAAGCGACATCAAGATGAGCGTGGAGGTAGCCATGCTGCTGTCGGTCTTTATCGGCATGTTGTGCGAGCTGCTGCGTAGCCGCTCGCTGCGCACCGCCATGGCCGGGTTGTCGAGCTTCCTCGATGGCATGGGCAAGGTGTTTGGCCCTGTGGTGGCGCTCATCGTCTGTGCCGAGCTGTTTGCCGAATCCCTCAAGGCCATCGGCGCCATCGATACCCTGCTGCACTCTGCCAGCAATGCCGGTATCGGCAGCGGCCTGATGACGCTAGTGATGGTGGCGCTGATCATGGTGGCGGCGGTCATCATGGGCTCTGGCAACGCGGCGTTCCTCAGCTTCTCGACCCTGGCACCGGCAGTGGCGGCCAAGTTTGGTGTGCCTGCGGTGACCATGCTGCTGCCGATGCAGCTGGCCTCCAGTATTGGTCGCACCATCTCCCCCATAGCAGCGGTGCTGATCGCCTGTGCGGGGATTGCCAAGGTGTCGCCCTTTACCGTGGTCAAGCGCACCAGCGTGCCCATGGCGGGGGCGCTGGTGACGGCGTTGACCCTCAACTATCTGCTGTTCATGTAGTGGTGTTTGGAATTTACCGGTCGGGCGGGTGGCATGGTTGCCCGCCTTTTTCTCACTGTGTCGCATTGTTGCAATAGACGATCGGCCATCAACGCTGATTGTTGCATGGAGAAGATAATGACAGTTGTAAAGAGCCCGTTTTCCCTCGATAGCTATCTGGCCGACTTGGCCCCGCTCATCAACCTCGATTGTGGTACCCGCACCCCGGCCGGGGTGGCGAAAGTTGCCGACATCATGACCGAGAAATATGAGGCCATCGGCTGGCAGGTGACCCGCCACCAGTTCGCTCCTGAGTGCGGCCCTTGCCTCGAGATCACCAATGCGCCGGGGGCCGATCACTACGACGTGATGCTGTGCGGCCACATGGATACCGTCTTCCCCGAGGGGACTGCGGCCAAGCGCCCGCTGAAAATCGAAGGCAATCAAGCCTTTGGCCCCGGCGTGTCGGACATGAAGAGCGGCCTGCTCTCTATCTGGTACGCCCTGAAAGAGATGGATCCGGTGCTGCTGGCCAAGCTCAAGGTGCTGGTCTGCTACAACTGCGACGAAGAGATTGGCTCCCCCTGGTCCAAGGATTGGCTGGTGAAAAAAGCCAAACAGAGTGGCTGCGTGCTGGTGGCCGAGGCAGCCCGTCCCAACGGGGATCTTATCAGCGCCCGCAAGGGCAATGCCAAGTACCGCATCACCTTCCACGGCAAGGCCTCCCACGCCGGTTCGGCCCTCACCGAAGGGATATCTGCCATCACCGAGCTGGCGCACTGGGTGCTGGCCATCAACGAGCAGGTCAACATGACCACGGGCACCACCATGAACGTCGGCGTGGTACAGGGCGGCACCGGCGTCAACGTGGTGCCGGACTTTGCCGAGGCGATCGTCGATCTGCGCTTCTGGAGCAACGAAGAGGCTGCGGCGGTGCATGACCGGCTCACCTTTATGGCCAACAATCCCTTCCTCGCCGGTTGTCGGGTCGAGGTGGATCGCCAGACCTTCAAGCCGGCGATGCGACCGAGCGGTGACACCGAGGCGCTGATGGCGCTGGTGGAGGCGGCAGCCAAAGAGGAAGGTATCCCCTTCAACTGGCTGGAAGCCGGCGGCGGCTCGGATGCCAACTTCACCGCCGCCGCGGGTGTGCCGTCCCTCGATGGTTTCGGCCCCATGGGGGGCGGTTTCCACTCGGAGGCGGAATTCCTGCTGCTGGAGAGCATCGAACCGCGCATCCGCCTGCTGCAGCGGGTGCTGGGCAAGCTGGCGAAATAAGCCGGTTTATTCCTTGTTCGGGTCGTTATTGGCCCGCTCAAAATTGGCCCGTTCAAACTTAAACGGGAGGCTGCTGCCTCCCGTTTTTTTATCTCGATTTCTCGCGCGTCCCTGAACGAGCTGGCTAGGTGCCTCAGCGCCGTTACCCCTGCAGCTCGGCTAGATAGGCCAGATGATCCTGCCGTGCCACCTGCCAGCCATCGAGGCACAAGGGGATGGCAAAGCCCGGACTGTCGGTGGCGTGTTATGCCCTCTGTTGCGCTGGCATGGCTGAGGGCCAAGATGGCGCTGCGCCAGAGCAAAATGAGGGGATAGATGGGGAGGATGTTGCTGGCGAAAGAGGGGGGGATGTTGCCCTGTGGCCGGGGCTGGGCTAACGCTGCAGGGTGCGTCAGGGGAAAAGTCGGGGAAAAAGAACAGGCCCCCGAAGCGGGGGCCTGTCTGGCAATGGCGCGATAAACGCAACTGCGATTAGAGCAAAATGGTGGTCAGCAGATAACCCAGGGCGCAGGAGCTGCTTACCCCGATCAACCCCGGAATGATGAAGCTGTGGTTGATGATGAATTTGCCGATGCGGGTGGTGCCGGAGCGGTCGAAACCGATACAGGCCAGATCGCTCGGGTAGGTCGGCAGCACGAAGTAGCCGTAGCTGGCTGGCAGGAAGGCGATCAGCAGTTTCGGCTCTACGCCCAGTGCCAGACCCATGGGGGCAATGGCGGTCAGGGCGGCGGCCTGGCTGTTCACCAGCTTGGAGATCAGGAACAGCACCAGCGCGTAGGTCCAGGGCTGGGCCTGTACCACGTGAGCCAGGGTCTCTTTGAGCAGCGGCATGTGAGCCTGGAAGAAGGTCTCACTCATCCATGCCACCCCGAACACCGAGAAGATGGCGACCATACCGGCCTTGAACACGGGGCCGTTGGAGATCTCACCCGGCTTGACCTTGCAGCGCATCAGGATGATGGCACCGGCGATCAGCATCATCATCTGGATCACCAGATTCATGGAGAGCGGGCCTGTTTTGTCCTTGATGGTGAATACCGGACGCAGACCTTCGTTGGCGCCGAGCAATACCACGGCAGCGATGGCGGCGAAGAAGATCCAGGTAGACCAGTAGGCCTCTTTCGGGAACTTGGTGTTGAGCAGAGTTTCACCACCGCCGTAGATGAAGGTGCGCTGCTCCGGATCCTTGATCTTGGCCTGGAACTCTTCGTCCTGATCCAGATCCTTGCCGCGACGCAGGCTCCACAGGGCCGCCATGACCACACCGGTCAGGGAGGAGGGGATGGCGATCATCAGGATGTCGAGCAGGCCGTAAGCCTGACCGATGCCATGACCGGCCGCCAGAATGGAGACCATGGAGACCACGGCAACGGAGACCGGGGAGGCGCAGATCGCCATCTGGGAGGCAACGGATGCCACGGCCATTGGACGCTCGGGACGGATGTTCTTCTGCAGCGCTATGTCAGCGATGATGGGGAACATGGTGTAAACCACGTGGCCGGTACCGCACAGGAAGGTGAGGGTCCAGGTCGTCAGCGGTGCCAGAATGGTGATGTATTGCGGGTGACGGCGCAGCAGACGCTCGGCCACCTGCATCATCAGGTTGAGGCCACCGGCAGTCTGCAGGGTGGCGGCACAGCCGATCACCGCCAGAATGGTCAGCATCACCTGCACTGGCGGTTCGCCCGGCACCAGGCCGAAGACGAAGGTCAGCAGGAAGAGACCGATACCACTGATGAGACCCAGTCCCATGCCACCAAAGCGGGTACCCAGCAGCAAGCAGCCGAGTACCACCAAAAATTCCATCAAGATCATTCCATTACCTCGTGTGATTCAACCCATATTGCCGCGGGTAGCCTGAACCATGAATTGTCATTGTTTGTTTTATTTAGCCCAAAAGGGTTAGTTGCTATTCTGCTCCCCTGCATAAGTGAAAAAATTGAGTTACTTCAATAACTCGATGAATTTTTGATTAAACCACTTAAAAACCTCTTGTTAACAAAAAAATCAATTTAATGGTCGTGTGGTATCACACGGAGCCAAGCCTTCAGGTCGTCATGGTGGCGGCAAGGAGAGAGAACAAGGCTGCAGGGGAGGGGCAGAAAAAGTGATAAATAGCGAGAGAAGAGGGTCAAAAAGCCGGTGCTCAGGCCATCTCTGCCTGCAAACGGGGACTTCGGCGGGTTGGCTCACTTGGCCGCAGGTGCTGGCTGCAGATAGCGACGCTGATAATCCTCACTCAGCTTGGCAATATCGAGTCTGGCAATGGCCTGCGCCAGCCGCTGCTGCAGCGCCTGTTGATCGGGGCGAAACATAATGTGCAGGCTCTTGTGCTCGAGGATCTGTGGGTGAAACTGCAATCCGGCCGTTTGTAGCTTGCGGTCGTGATGGATCAGCCAGTAGAAAACATCCCGGTCGATCACCGCCAGATCGAGCCGGTCACGTTGCAATTTGCGCAGGTTGAGCAGATCTGCATCGACGGCAAAGGTGTTGAGGCGTTTGCTGGTCATCAGGGCATCAAATTCCCGGGTGTTGACATACCCCTCTACCACGCCGATCCGGTAGGGGGCGAGATCTGCAAGCCGTTGCCATGGAATGGGGGGGCCAACTCGCTGCGCCATGCCCAATACGCTGTCCCCCACGCTGGGGGAGCTGCGCCACAGGGTGGGCAGGGTGTCTGAGAGGTACTCGGGGAAATAGCCGCTGTAGGGCTGGGCCGGATCGGCGGCCAGCCGCACCGCCCGCTGCCAGGGATAGAAATCGAACTCCACCTCCAGCCCTGCCTCGGCAAAGGCGCGTTTGACGATATGACCGGTAAGACCGCCATCGGGTAGGCTCTGGCTGGTGAAGGGGGGCCACTCGAGAGTGGTCAGACGAACGGGCTCGGCCCACAGTTGAACAGGCATGCAGAACAGCAGTAGCGAGAGCAGCGGGCGATATCCCATAGGCGACCAGTTCCTTGTGCCGATTGATACTGAGTATCACCCATAACGGTGACAATAAAAAAGCCGACCCCAGGGTCGGCTTTTATGATGCAGTGGCAAGATGCCGCTGATCAGAACTCGGCGGTACGCGGTGTGCGCGGGAACGGGATCACGTCGCGGACGTTGCCCATGCCGGTCACATAGACCACCAGACGCTCGAAGCCCAGACCGAAACCGGCGTGGGGTACGGTACCGAAGCGACGCAGGTCGCGGTACCACCAGTAATCTTCCTTGTTCAGGCCCATCTCGGCCATGCGGGCATCCAGCACCTCAAGGCGCTCCTCACGCTGGGCACCACCGATGATCTCGCCGATCCCCGGTGCCAGTACGTCCATGGCGGCAACGGTTTTGCCGTCGTCGTTGAGGCGCATATAGAAGGCCTTGATATCTTTCGGGTAGTTCTTCACCACCACTGGAGACTTGAAGTGCTCTTCGGCCAGATAGCGCTCGTGCTCGGAGGAGAGATCGATACCCCAGGAGACCGGGAACTCGAACTTCTTGCCACAGTTCTTCAGTACTTCGATGGCATCGGTGTAGTCGATTTGGGCGAAGTCGGAGGAGACGAAACGCTCCAGACGACCGATGGCATCCTTGTCCACGTGCTGGGCGAAGAACTCCAGATCGTCGCGACGCTCTGCCAGTACGGCGTTGAAGACGTATTTGAGCATGGCTTCGGCCAGGGCGGCGTTGTCGTCCAGGTTGGCGAAGGCAATTTCCGGCTCTACCATCCAGAACTCAGCCAGGTGACGGCTGGTGTTGGAGTTTTCGGCGCGGAAGGTGGGCCCGAAGGTATAGACCTTGGAGAGGGCACAGGCATAGGTTTCGACGTTCAGCTGGCCAGATACGGTCAGGAAGGTCTCCTTGCCGAAGAAGTCCTTGTCGTAATCGATTTTGCCAGCGTCGGTGCGCGGCAGGTTTTCCATGTCCAGGGTGGAGACGCGGAACATCTCGCCAGCACCTTCGGTGTCAGAGGAGGTGATGAGCGGGGCCGCAATCCACAGATAGCCCTCTTCATGGAAGAAGCGGTGGATGGCTTGGGCCAGGCTGTTGCGTACCCGGGTCACGGCGCCAACGATGTTGGTGCGCGGGCGCAGGTGAGCCTGTTCACGCAGGTACTCGATGCTGTGACGCTTGGCTGCCATCGGGTAGGTGTCCGGATCTTCGACCCAGCCGACAACCTTCACGTCGGTGGCTTGCAGTTCAAAAGCCTGGCCGCTGCCCTGAGAGGCGGCAACCACGCCGGTCACTTCCACGGAGCAGGCAGTGGTCAGACGCAGCACTTCATTCTCGTAATTGGCCAGGGTATTGGGAACAACCGCCTGTACCGGATGGAAACAGGAGCCATCGGATACGGCCAAAAATGAGATCCCCGCCTTGGAATCACGGCGAGTCCGGATCCACCCTTTTACAGTTTGGGTGGTGCCAACCGCATATTTACCGGTCAGCACATCTACTACGGATGCGTGCGTCATCGAAATATTGTCTCCAGCTTGTTCTTGCAGCGCTATTTGCAACACTAGGGGTCTGGCCGGGCATTCATTGGCCCATCATGGCAGACTAAGCCGTCAATCTTACCCGCGCGGGTTTGATAAACAAGCAAAAATGTCGGACTCTGGTGGGGTTTTCAGCATGGTTGGCGCAACCCGGGTGTCATGGCAAAGGAGCTGTGTGTGAAAGATAGGCGGCATGGACCTGATTGGCTGACGAAGGCATTGCAGTGGCTGGTGGTGCTCTGCTGGGGCGGCTTTATTGTGCTGCTCTCCCTTTACCACTATGCCCGTCCCGAAATTGCCTACGGTTTTCTGGTCTATGGCGGGATCGCGGTGCGCGATTATTGGGATCCTGCGTTGACCCCCTGGTTACTCTATTGGCTTTGGGGGAGCTGCGGGCTGACGCTGACGGTGTTACTGCTGGAGCGGCAGCGCAGCCGGCGCAAAGAGGATTCGATGCACGTCAATCTGGCCATCCTGTTGCTGATCCTGATTGCCAGCCTGCTTTTTTACTACGTCCCCTGATCGATTACTTGTTCAGAGGCTCTTTTGGGTGCTTGTCCGCAGGCCTGGGGGGCTTGCCCAGCTGACGCGCCACGCTGTCGAGCATCTGGTTGTAGGCGAGGGCCACCCGCCCTATCTCATCGTCGTCATCTCCTTCCAGCCGGTGGTCAAAGTCGTGCAGATCGGTGGCCTCCTCGATGGAACGGGTCAGGTGATTGAGCGGGCGAACTATCCAGGTGCGGATGACCCACAGGGTCAGCAGCAGTCCCAGCCCGAAGATGGCGGTGAGAATGAGTGCCGAGGTGAGGATGTTCTGCTCAACCCGGGTAAACAGCGAATCGAGGGAGTAGTCAAAGCGCACCGCACCCAGCACTGTGTTTTCCGGTACCAGATGGCAGCTGGTGCAGTCGGTGCCACGAAGATCTTTTTTAGCCAGCAGCGGTCGGGTCACTACCAGCCGGCTATGCATATCGTCATACACCACCGCCATACTGCCTGTTCCCGCTAACGCCAGTCGATCATATTCATCCTTGGCCTGTTCGGTCGCCCGTGCTGGTCCGTACTGCTTGTTGACCGCATCACCGCGCACGATGCGGGCATCTTCCACATGGGCGTGGTCGAGAAACTTGGCGCGCAGGGTATCGCGGGCTTCCATCTTGCCGGTCAGCATCAGCATATTGAGGCCATCGAAATAGGCATCGGTCTGCTCGCGACTCTGCTCCTTCATGAGGGTCAGGATGAGATCACGCTCGCGCACCGCCTGATAGGCTGCGGAGAAGACCAGTACCATGGAGAAGATGAAGAGCAGGAAAAAGTTGATTTTGGCAGCAATGGAGAGGCGCATGAGCAATCTTTCTTGATGGTAAAACCGCAGCAGTTTACCCCTCTTGGTGCCTCAGGTCTGGTGTTTTGCTCACATTACGGCAAGTGAAACCGCACTGAAGTAGATAAAGTTGCCCTCTTTATATATCAAATGTGGGTAGTGAAACGGGCGGCTGCAATGGCCGCCCGCCGCTTGCCTTAAAACTCGCCCTCGGCGATGGCCTGACTGATGGCGCCGGTCAATACCCGCAGCTCCTCGGTGGTGATGACGAAGGGGGGCATCAGGTAGACCAGCTTGCCAAACGGGCGGATCCAGGCTCCCAACTCGACAAACTTGCGCTGAATGCGCGCCACATCCACCCGCTCTTTCATCTCCACCACCCCGATGGCGCCGAGTACCCGCACGTCTGCTACCGCCGGGTTGAGGGTCAGTTCCACCAGCTCGGTACGCAGTTGATGCTCGATAGCGCGCACTCTCTCCTGCCACGGGGAAGCCAGCAGCAGATCGATGGAGGCGTTGGCCACCGCGCAGGCGAGCGGGTTGCCCATAAAAGTAGGGCCGTGCATAAAGACCCCTGCCTTGCCGTCACCGATGGTGCGGGCTACGTGTTCGGTGGTCAGGGTCGCCGATAGGGTGAGATAACCGCCGGTGAGCGCCTTGCCGAGGCACATGATGTCGGGGCTGATCCCCGCCCAGTCACAGGCAAACAGCTGGCCGGTACGGCCAAAGCCGGTGGCAATCTCATCAGCAATCAGTAATACGCCGAACTCATCGCACAGGGCGCGTACCCACTGCAGGTAGCGGGGGTGATAGAAGCGCATACCGCCCGCCCCCTGCACTATGGGTTCGAGGATGAGGGCGGCAATCTCTTGGTGATGATCGGCCACCAGCGTTGCCAGCTCCACCACGCACTGCTCGTCCCACTCTGCGTGGAAGCGGCAGCTGGGGGCTTCGACAAAGTAGTGCTCTGGCAGGAATCCCTTGTAGAGCTCATGCATGCCGCCATCGGGGTCACAGACGCTCATGGCGCCGAAGGTGTCGCCGTGATAACCGCCGCGCAGGGTGACAAATTTGGCTTTTGGGGTGCCCTTGCTGTGCCAGTACTGCTGGGCCATCTTGAGCGCCACTTCCACCGCCACCGAGCCGGAATCGGCCAGAAATACCCGATCCAGCTTAGCTGGCGTGATCTCGACCAGTTTGCGGCACAGCTCGACCGCCGGAGCGTGGGTCAGGCCGCCAAACATTACGTGGGACATCTTGCCGAGCTGGGCGGTGGCGGCGGCGTCCAGTTCCGGCACCTGATAGCCGTGCACGCAAGCCCACCAGGAGCTCATGCCATCCACCAGTTCACGGCCATCGCTGAGGGTAAGGGTCACCCCTTTGGCGCTGGCCACTTCATAGCAGGGCAGGGGGTGAGTGAGGGAGGTATAGGGGTGCCAGATGTGGTGCAGGTCGAATTCTTGATTGGTCATTTGTTGTTCTGTTGTCAATTGATTTGATCTGGTCGGTGTTGACAGTCTACGCGTGCTCTTTACACTAGCCAACAATTTCAGCCACTTGGCGCGGCGCATCACCCTGATCGCGCGGGCCCGGCGGCGGGTTTTGTGGCTGGCCATCGCGTGATGCGGGCGCAGGATCCCACTAATAACAACCGGAAGCCATGTATGAATGCTCTCACCGCGGGCGGTCACGCCCTTCGTCATGACTGGACCCTCGCTGAGGTTCAGGCCCTGTTTGCCCTGCCATTCAACGATCTGCTGTTTGCGGCCCAGACCGTCCACCGCGCTCATTTCGACCCCAACGAGGTGCAGGTGAGCACTTTGCTTTCCATCAAGACCGGCGCCTGCCCGGAAGATTGCAAATACTGCCCCCAGAGTGCTCGCTATCACACCGGGCTCGAAGCCGAGCGGCTGATGGAGGTGGAGAAGGTGCTGGAGCGGGCCCGCGAGGCCAAGGCCAACGGCTCGTCCCGTTTCTGCATGGGGGCCGCCTGGCGCAACCCCAAAGAGAAAGACATGCCTTACGTCATCCGGATGATTGAGGAGGTGCGCGGGCTGGGGATGGAGACCTGCATGACCTTGGGGATGCTCACCGCCGATCAGGCTGCCCGTCTGGGCGCTGCGGGGCTCGATTACTACAACCACAACCTCGATACCTCGCCGGAGTTTTATGGCGAGATCATCTCCACCCGCACCTATCAGGATCGGCTCGATACCCTGGAGCATGTGCGCGGCGCGGGCATGAAGGTCTGCTCCGGCGGCATCGTCGGCATGGGGGAGCAGGCCAAAGATCGGGCGGGCCTGTTGATGGCGCTGGCCAACCTGCCCCGTCACCCCGAAAGCGTGCCCATCAACATGCTGGTCAAGGTGAAGGGGACGCCGCTGGAGAACGAAGAGAACCTCGACCCGTTCGAATTTATCCGCACTATCGCGGTAGCGCGGATCATGATGCCCGCCTCCCATGTGCGCCTCTCTGCCGGGCGGGAGAAGATGAACGAGCAGATGCAGGCGATGTGCTTTATGGCGGGAGCCAACTCCATCTTCTACGGCTGCAAGTTGCTGACTACCCCCAATCCGGACGAGAACAGCGATATGCAGCTGTTCAAGCGACTCGGCATTCGCCCCGCCCAGCGCGCCCAGAAGCCGGATCAGGTACAAGAAGAAGATTTGCTGGCCGAGGTGAGCCGCCAGAGCGAACCAAGCGATCTCTTTTATGACGCCACCCGTCCCCGTGCAGGGGCCTTACGGTCATGACTGGCCCTGCAGTCACGGGCCCCTTTGCATTGGGCGCTGCGTTGGCCGGGCGTGAGCAGGCCAATCTGCTGCGTTGCCGCATCGCGACGCAAGGTAGTGTGGCAGGGCGGTTGCAGGTCGCCGGGCGCGACTATCTCAACTTTTCCGCCAATGACTATCTGGGGCTGGCGGATCATCCCGCCATCAAGGCTGCCTTCAAAGCGGGGATTGACTGCTATGGCACGGGCTCTGGCGCCTCGCCGCTGGTGACCGGTTACAGCCGCGCTCACCAGCAGTTGGAAGAGAGCCTGGCCGAGTGGCTCGGGGTGGAGGCGGTGCTGCTGTTCAATTGCGGTTTTTCGGCCAATCAGGCGGTGCTCAAAGCCCTGCTCGGCAAAGAGCATCTGTTGTGGCAGGACAAACTCAACCACGCCTCCTTGCAGGAGATGGGCAGCCAGCTGCCCTGCAAGATGAAGCGCTTTGGCCATAACGATATGGCGGCCCTTGAACGGCTGCTTGAGCCAAATCACGGGCTGATTGTCTCGGAAGGGGTGTTCAGCATGGATGGGGATCAGGCCCCCTGGCGCGAGCTCGCAACACTCGCCGCCCAGAGCGGCAACTGGCTGATGATCGACGATGCCCACGGCCTCGGCGTGCTGGGGCCCGAGGGGCGCGGCACTCTGGCGGCGCAAGGGGTGGAACCGGCTAGCGTGCATATCCAGATGGGCACTTTTGGCAAGGCGCTCGGCGTCGCTGGGGCCTTTGTTGGCGGCAGCCGCGAGCTGGTGGAGTATCTGGTCAACTTCGCCCGTCACTATGTCTACAGCACCCATATGCCTGCCGCGCAGGCTTGCGCCGTCAGCAAGAGCATCGAACTGGTGCGCGCAGCTGATGACTCTCGCGCCCATCTTGGCCAGCTGATCGCTCGCTTCCGTCAAGGGGCAAAGGCGCAGGGTTGGCAACTTGGTGCGAGCAATACCCCCATCCAGCCGCTGCTGGTGGGGGAGAGCAGTGCTGCCCTGCAACTGGCTGAACGGCTGCGCGAATGCGGCGTCTGGGTGAGCGCCATCCGCCCGCCCACGGTGCCGGTCGGTACGGCACGGCTGCGTATTACCTTGAGCGCGGCTCATCGCGAGCAGGATGTGGATCGTCTGCTCGATGCCTTGGGGGTCTGCCCCACAGCGACAATGGTTGGGGAGGTTCGCCATGGCTGAACGCTTCCAGTTGGTGGACAAGGCGCAGCTCGCCCGCCGTTTCGGCGCCGCCGCTCGTCATTACGATGCCCACGCCCATTTTCAGCAGGAGGTGGGTCAGGCGCTGCTGGAATTGATGCCGGACAGGCCGGTTGGCGCTGATCTGACGGTCAACGGGCTGGATCTGGGCTGCGGCACCGGCTTCTTCTTGCCTCAGTTGGCGAACCTATGTCACCAGCTGGTGGGGCTGGATCTTGCTCCCGGTATGCTGGCGCAGGCCGCCTTGCGCGGCAGCGGCGCTCGCCTGCTCTGCGGCGATGCGGAGCAGCTCCCTTTTGCCGATAACGCGTTCGACTGGGTCTTCTCCAGTTTGGCGCTGCAGTGGTGCGAGCGTCCGGCCCACGCCTTTGGCGAGCTGCTGCGGGTGGTCAAACCGGGCGGCCAGATCTTTTTCTCGACCCTGCTCGATGAGTCGCTCTGGCAGTTGCGAGCCGCCTGGCAGCAGCTGGATGGTCGAGCCCATGTCAATCGCTTCCTCAGCCTGCCACAATTGGAGCAGGCGCTGGCCACCGCCGGAGTATCTGCTCCCGAGCTGCGTTGTATCACCTGGGATCTCGCCTATCAGGCATTGCCGCAGCTGTTGCGCGATCTCAAGGGGATCGGGGCTAATCAGGTCAACGACAATCAGCACAATGCCGCACCGTCCGGGCTGAGCGGTCGCGCCAGATTGCAGCAGCTGGCACAGGCGTATGAAGTGTTTCGCCAGCCTGATGGTCGGTTGCTGGCGAGTTATCGGGTGTGTCTTGGCCAGCTCAGCAAGCCTTGCTGACCGTCGGGAATGGCAATATCTGCAGGGCAGTCAACGGCGCCCTGCCAAGGAGATAATCGTATGAAATCATTCTTTATCACCGGCACCGATACCGATGTGGGCAAGACGCTGGTGGCGCGCACCCTGCTGCGAGAATTCAGCGCACAGGGGATCAACTGTGCTGGCTACAAGCCGGTTTCTGCGGGATGTGCCCGCACCCCGGACGGGCTGCGCAATCTCGATGCGGTGTTGCTGCAAGAGGCGGCGAGCCTGCAACTGCCCTATGAAGTGGTCAATCCCTTTGCCTACGAGTCGCCGATTGCACCCCACATCGCCGCCAGCGAGGCGCGCCAGCCCATCACCATGCAGGGCTTGAGCGAGGGGTTGCGCAAGATTGAGCAGGCGGGGGCCGAATTGACGGTGGTGGAAGGGGCGGGGGGCTGGTATCTGCCGCTCGATCGCAAACACCTGTTATCGGATTGGGTAAAACAGGAAAACATGGCGGTGATCATGGTGGTGGGGGCCAAGCTGGGCTGCCTAAATCATGCATTGCTCACCTTTGCCGCCATTCGTAATGATCAACTGCCGGTGGCGGGCTGGGTAATTAATCGGCTCCATGGTTCCATGAGCCATTATCAGGAAAATCTGGACACCCTCAGAAGCTTGCTGCCTGCTCCCTTTCTGGGGGAAATTCCGTTTATAAACAATCCGCTTGAGGCCGATTTGCAGGGGCGTATCGATATATCTCCGCTACTTTAACGGCACATTCAGCGAACATTCATCGAATCCATCTAGAATGGCCACCATTAACATGAACAGGTGGATGACCGGCTGTCATGTCCTATTTTTCACAAGGAGTCTATATGAAGCGAATTATGCTATTCCTGGTGACCAACCTGGCCGTCATGCTGGTGCTGGGGGTGGTACTCAATATCCTGTTCTCGGTTCTGGGTATCAACAAGTCCAGCATTACCGGCCTGTTGATGTTTTGTGCCGTGTTCGGTTTTGGGGGTTCCTTTATCTCCTTGTTGATGTCCAAGTGGATGGCCAAGCGCAGCTACGGTGTCCAGGTCATCGAGCAACCCCGTAACGAGACCGAGCACTGGCTGGTGAGCACTGTGGCCCGTCAGGCTCGTGAAGCGGGTATCAAGATGCCGGAAGTGGGGATCTACGACTCTCCCGAGATGAACGCCTTTGCGACCGGTGCCCGCCGCGATGATTCGCTGGTCGCCGTATCTTCCGGCCTGCTCTACAGCATGAGCCGTGACGAAGCGGAAGCGGTGCTGGCCCACGAAGTGAGCCACGTAGCCAACGGCGACATGGTGACCCTGACCCTGGTGCAAGGGGTGGTGAACACCTTCGTGATGTTCTTCGCTCGCATCGTGGCGGGTATTATCAGCAACTTCTTCAGCTCCAACAACAGTGAAGAGAGCAGCAGCAGCGGCGGCTTTGCCTACATGATCACCGTATTCGTGCTGGAGATGCTGTTTGGCGTACTGGCCTCCATGATCGTCATGTGGTTCAGCCGTCAGCGCGAGTTCCGTGCCGATGCCGGTGCCGCCAAGCTGGCGGGTCGCGACAAAATGATTGCCGCCCTTGAGCGTCTTTCCCGCGGTGCAGAGCCGCAGCTGGAAGGCTCCATGATGGCCTTTGGCATCAACGGCAAGCGCTCCATGAGCGAGCTGTTCATGAGCCACCCGCCCATCGAGCAACGTATCGCCGCCCTGCGTGGTTGATTGATGCTGGATGTGGATGGCAGGGGATAACCCCGAATAAAGAAACGGCTGCCTTGGGGCAGCCGTTTTGCTTTGTCGCGTTTTTTAAAGTTTGAAGTGGCTCATCTCCTGGCGCAGCATGCGTGACAGCTGTTTGAGCTTGGATGCCTCTTGCGACACATGGCGGGCGGCATCCCCCGACTGCTCCGAGAGGGAGGTAATGTTGCCGACGGTGGAGACCACTTCGTTGGCGGCGGTAGATTGTTCGCGCAGGGTGTGGCTGATCTCCCCCATCAGGCCGGTCAGGTTAGAGGCGTGACTGCGGATGCTTGAAATCGCCTCACCGGTCTGGTTGGCCAGACTGACCCCGCGGGAGACGTTGTTGACTGTGGTTTCCATGCTGCGGATGGAGGCATCGGCCCCGCTCTGGATCTTGCTGATCATCCCGGTGATCTGCTGGGTGGAGGCCGCAGAGCGGCTGGCCAGATTGCGCACCTCGTCGGCGACCACCGCAAAGCCACGGCCTTGCTCCCCTGCCCGCGCTGCCTCGATGGCGGCGTTGAGGGCCAACAGGTTGGTCTGATCGGCGATACTGCGGATCACCCCGATGATCTCCGAAATCTGCTGGGTATGACCGTTGAGCTCGGAGATGGTGCTGGCTGCTTCGCCCACGGTGGTGGAGATATTTTCGATGCTGTCCAGGGTCTCCTTGATAACCCCGGAACCCTCCTCCAGGGTATTGGCAGAGACCTTGCTCAGCTCGTCAGCATGGGTCGCGTTGTCGGAGAGGTGGCTGATGCTCACCACCAGCTCCTCGATGGCGGCGGCCATGGTCTGGGTACTGCTCTGCTGGGAGGTGGCAAACAGCGCGGTCTGTTCGGCGATCTGGGCGATGCTGTCGGCAGAGTCGGACAACTCTTCGGTGGAGTGGGAAACCTTGGCGATGATCCCTTTGAGGGTGCTCTGCATGCCACCGAGCAGGCCGATCAGACTCTCTTTCGAGCCTTGTGGCACCTTGATAGGCAGTGAGAAGTCCCCCATGGCGAGCAGATGGAGATCGGTTTTGAGTTGTTCGACGGAAGTCCCCACCAGATCGAGCAGGGAGCGATAAGTACGCCAGAGGAAAAACATCAACACCAGGCCGAGGGCGATAAACAGATAGCGCAGCATGTCGGTATTGGTCATGGCGCTCTCGACCGCCTCCTGATTACGCGCCTCCATCATCACGTAGAAGTCATCAATGGGGGACATGATGCGCCCCTTGTTCTGGTGATAGGCCTTGTCATGCATCATGGCGATGGCCTTTTGCTGGTTGGCGATCGGGTCGCCATCGGTCTGCTGCACCAGTTTGAAGGCAGCGACCTCGGTGTTGACCAGCGCATCCGAGTTGTTTTTGGCCTCGTTGAGCTTGGCGAGCTCCCCTTCGGTAAAACCGGCATCTTTCATCAGGTCGATAAGGCCACGACGAACATTGCTGTCGGGGCGGGGATTCTGACCGTTGGCGGCGACGAAGTCCCAATAGATACGGTTGTAGCCATCCGGTCTGGCTTGCTCACCGTTGCGAATGGCCAGGATCCGCATGTACTGCTGCTCGTAGGCGGGATCCTTGGTGATGACGTAGGTGCGCCCGAGTCGGGTCAGATCATCGGAGGATTGGCGCAGCTCATCGGCCAGCAGGTAGGAGACATATTGTTGCCGATAGCTCTCTTCCAGCTGTTTCCCCGCCCAGCTGTAGGCGAAAAACACCAGTGATAGCAGGATCAGGGTGATGACGGATAGCAGCAGGTTGAGCTGAAAGGCGGGCTTGTTCTGTTCCATGGTGTGGGCGTCCTTTCCCTATGGGGGAGTGTCGTATGGAGCATCGCCAAGTCAATGTCTGGCAAGGCTTTTTGCCCTGAGAGTATAGGAAGGAAACGCGCTCTTGCGGGTGGGGGAGGACGAAAGGAAGGGCTCGTATCGAACAAGGTGACAAAAAAATGACCGGGGTCAATTCCCCGGCCATCTGAGTTGACGTGAGTTAACGCGGCCCGATCACCAGATCATAAGATCTCAAGGTCGGTGAGCGGCACGGCGCAGCAGGTGAGGATCTTGCCCTCGGCCCGCTCGGCGGCGGTGATGGCGGGGGCATCGGGATGATCCACCTCGCCCGAGACCAGCGTCTGCTTGCAACTGCCGCAGATCCCGGCGCGGCAGCTCCAGGGCAGCTCAACCCCCTGCTTGTTGGCCTGATCCAGCACGGTACCCTGATTGTTGCCGGTGAATGCCTGCTCCCCGATCTTGAGTTGCACCGCCTGATGGGGGCGGGCCACCGAGAGAATGGCGCCGCCAAAACTCTCCTGTTTGATCCGTGCAGCCGGGACGCCGAGGGCTGCGACTCTGGCTGCGGCATCGGCCATAAAGCCGTGGGGGCCGCAGATAAAGACCTCTTTTTCGGCCAGCCCTTTGACCAGTCGCAGATGCTCATCATTGAGTCGCCCTTGCAGCCCCTGCCAGTGGCTGTCTGGCTGGCTCAGAATAATGGTCAGGGTCATCCCTTGCTGCGCCATGGCGTGCAGCTCGTTGGCGGCCGGAATGTCCGCTTCGCTGCGGCACAGGTGCATAAAGTGAACATCCCCCAGCTCCCCGCGCAGCGCCAGGGTGCGGGCAATCGCCAGCATGGGGGTGACGCCGGAGCCTGCGGAGAGCAACAGGAGATTGCGCTCGCGGCCCAAGTGAAACTCGCCTGCGGGATTAGCTGCCAGCAGCCGGTCGCCCACCTGCAACTGTTGGTGCAGCCAGTGGGAGATGCGGCCACCTCCCACCTTCTTGACGCTGATGCTGTCACGCTCCGGGTGATCCGGCGTGGAGCTCAGGGTATAGCGCCGTTGAATCCGCTCGTTTTTGATATCAAGGCTGATGGGCAGATGCTGGCCCGGCAGGTAGTCAGGCAGCGGCTCGCCATCGGCCGCCTCGAACCAGAAGGTCTCCAGATCTCGCGCCAGCGGTTCGCGGGCCACGCAGACCAGCTCCCGCTTTTTCGGTGCGGCGGCGGGATAGACCACCGGACGGGTGCGCTCCAGCACCTCGATCTCGCTGCCCGCTTCAATCCACCCCTCGTTCAGCGCCACCAGATTCTGGCCGAAGTAGACCTCGCCATCCTCGCCACGGCGGTAGCGGGTGAGGGTGGCCAGCGGCTCTTTCAGGGCGTTGAAACGATCGGTGCCCGCTTCCACCGTGGTCATGATGCAGCGGCTGCAGGGCTTGACCACCTTGAATTCCACCTCGCCGATGCGGATACGCACCCAGCTGTCCTCCTCGAAGGGCAGGGTATTGCTTGCCACCAGATTGGTGCGGAACTGGCTCATCTGGTGCAGGGCATCGGAGCGCAGATTGAGATCCTCCAGGGAGGCCTGGCTTATCAGCAGCAGCGGATAACCGTCGGCAAAGCTGACCCGGGTGCCGGTCTTTTCGCGAAAACGATCAGAGGTTTCACCCAGCCAGAGCAGTTGCACCGCTTCCCCAGCCACCCGGCTTAGCCACCCATCGGCTTTTGGGTCGGTATGCAGGGCGGTGAAGCGGTCGCTCCAGACCCCGGTGGCCTGCGGGGCGCGGCTGAAGTCGACCTCTTGCAGGGTGAGCGGTTCAAAGCCCGGATAGCGCAGTTGCAAGCCCCCTTCGATGGGGGTGGCAACGACCTGTTGCAGTTGGGGATGGGTACGGGCGGTGATAAAGGTGCCGTCCGGTTTGACCACCATGTAGCGGCGATCCCCGGCGAGCCCTTCTTCGGTCACCCGGGCGCGAGCCAGCGGCATGCCTGCAGTCGATTTGATGGGGTAGAGGTGAATGCTGTCTAGCCTGGGCATCTTCGTATCCTTGTGACGCGGCGCGTTCGCCTGGAAAAAGGGGAACATAACGGTTCCCTGGCGATCCGGCAATCCTTTCAGGGGGGCGGTCTATAGTTGGGAAAACAGAACAAGAGGGCATCGGGATGAAAATAAGCTGGTTGCTGGCGGGGAGCCTTTTTTGCCACGGGCTCTGGGCGCAGGAGCTGACCCTGACCACGGGAGAGTATCCGCCTTACTGCTCCGAGACGCTGAAATATCAGGGGCTTATCCCCCATGTGGTGAGCGAGGCGTTCAAGAGTGAAGGGGTGAGCGTCAAGTTCCAGTTTCTGCCCTGGAAGCGAGCCTTTCGCTTGTCGGAGGAGGGAGTGGTGGATGGCACAGTCCACTGGTATGAGTCGAGCGAGCGGCGCAAAACCCATCTCTACAGCGATCCCATCCTGAGCGAAACCTACGTCTGGTTCTATCTCAAGTCAGATCCGCTTGAATGGAAAGGCTATCGGGATCTGGCGGATCGCAAGCTGGCTGCGGTCAGTGGCTATACCTACAATGCAGATTTTTTTGCAGCCATCACGCAGGTGCCACTACAGGTACAGTTCGTCACCCGGCTGCGCCAGAGCTTCGATCTGCTGCTCTCCGGTCGCGCCGACCTGACGCTTGAGAACATCGATGTCGGCTACTACTCCCTGCGTCAGTTCTACCCGGCCAGCACGGTCGATCTCTTCGCAACCCATTCAAAACCCGTGATGAAAGTCGAAGGTCACCTGCTGATCAGCCGCAAGCGCGCCAACGCTGACGAGCTGATCAAAACGTTCAATCGGGGGCTCGCCAAACTGAAAGCCAGCGGTCAGCTGGATAAGATGTTACTTGAGTCACGTTCTGGTCTCTATGAACCATAAAGTGCAACATTTTTTGATCCTGATTCGCTAATCAGTACAAAAAAGCCGCCACTATCGACTTAGTTCCCAGTTTCTAACGCTTTCGCTTCTTCCCTCTCTGGCCACCGTCCGCTTCGGCGACACGGTATCAAGTGCTATCGGAGTGGGCCTGTTACCCAACAAGAAGAAAGCAATGTATGAGCAAACAACTGGATATGACCCCACAACCGGATCTCTCCCTGAAAACGGGAACAGGCCCGGTGCGTACCCGGCTGCCCGTTTGGCGGCCGGCCCTGCCACCCTGCAATCACGCCTGCCCGGCCGGAGAAAATATCCAGGCCTGGCTCTCTTTGGCGCAGGCCGGTCGCTTTGAGGCGGCGTGGCAGACCCTGATCGAAGAGAACCCCTTGCCCGCCATTCATGGCCGGGTCTGCTATCACCCCTGCGAGAGCGCCTGCAATCGCGGTCAGGTGGATGAATCCGTCTCCATCCACGCCATCGAGCGATTCCTCGGCGACGAGGCGCTGGCCCGTGGCTGGCAGCCAGCGCCGCCAGCTCCTGCCAGCGGCAAGAAGGTGCTGGTGATTGGCGCCGGGCCCTCCGGCCTCTCCTGCGCCTGGCACCTCAACCGGCTCGGCCATCAGGTGGAGATCCGCGAAGCGGGGCCGCTGGCGGGCGGCATGCTGCGTTTTGGCATTCCCGCTTATCGCTTGCCCCGCGATGTGCTGGATCGGGAGGTGGCCCGCATCGTCGCTGCCGGGGTGACGCTGACCCTCAACCACAAGGTGGAAGATGTGCTGCGCGAGCGCGACGAGGGGGGCTTCGACGCCGTCTTTATGGCCATCGGTGCCCATCTGGCCAAGCGGGTCGATATTCCGGCGCGGGAAGCGGGCAAGATCCTCGATGCGGTGAGCTTCCTCGAACAGGCCAGTCTGGCCGAAGAGCAGGGCTTGCCGCCCCCCAAACTGGGACGGCGGGTAGCGATTTATGGTGGTGGCAATACCGCCATGGATGCGGCCCGTACCGCCCGTCGCCTCGGTGTTGAAGAGGCGATGATCATCTACCGCCGCGATCGGGACCATATGCCTGCCCACGCCTTTGAAGCCCTTGAGGCCGAGGAGGAGGGGATCAAGATCAACTGGCTGCGCAGTATCCGCCAGCTCGACAACACCAGCATCGAAGTGGAGGTGATGGCGCTGGATGCAGAGGGCAAGCCGGTGCCCACCGGCAAGTTTGAAACCCTCGAAGCAGACTCCCTCATTCTGGCTCTGGGTCAGGAGGTTGATTTGAGCGTGCTGGAGAGCATTCCCGGCGTGCGGGTCAACAAGGAGGGGGTGGTGCAGGTGGCGGGCAACCTGATGACAGATGTGTCCGGCCTCTTTGCCGGTGGCGACATGGTGCCCTCCGAGCGCACCGTCACCATCGCCACCGGCCACGGCAAGAAGGCGGCGCGCCATATGGATGCCTGGCTGCGCGGTCGCCACTATCAGAAGATGGTCTCCTACCCGCAGGTGGGGCCGGAGCAGTTGCAACTCTGGTTCCAGACTCACGCCCCGGCCAGCAGTCAGCCGGTCAAACCGGCGTGGGCGCGGGATGACTTTGGCGAGATCATCGGCGGGCTGGATGAGGTGGCCGCCCGTTACGAGGCGGCGCGCTGCTACTCCTGTGGCAACTGCTTCGAATGCGACGGCTGCTATGGCAGTTGTCCCGAGCAGGCCATCGAGAAGCTGGGGCCGGGCAAGGGCTATCGGGTGGATGCGGCGCGCTGCACCGGCTGCGGTGCCTGCCATGACCAGTGCCCTTGTCACGCCATCGAGCTGCGCCAACCGGAGGAGTCCCAATGAAACATGAACTGATCATGGTCGACGGCAACGAAGCCGCGGCCCGGGTGGCCTACCAGCTGAGCGAAGTGTGTGCCATCTATCCCATCACCCCCTCCTCAACCATGGCCGAGCTGGCCGATGCCTGGGCGGACGAGAAACAGACCAACCTGTGGGGCAACATCCCCACAGTGGTGGAGATGCAGAGTGAAGGGGGGGCGGCCGGTACGGTACATGGCGCCCTGCAGGCGGGGGCGCTCGCCACCACCTTCACCGCCAGTCAGGGGCTGATGCTGATGCTGCCCAACATGTACAAGATTGCCGGGGAATTGACCGCGGCGGTGTTCCATGTGGCGGCCCGTTCGCTGGCGGCGCAGGGGCTCTCTATCTTTGGCGACCATCAGGACGTGATGGCGGCGCGCAGCACCGGCTTTGCCATGCTTGCTTCCGGCTCGGTGCAGGAGGCGCAGGACTTGGCCTTGGTCGCCCACAGCGTCACCCTGCAGTGCCGGGTGCCCTTTATCCACTTCTTCGACGGCTTTCGTACCTCCCATGAGGTGAACAAGATAGTCGCGCTGCATCGGGATGAAATTCGCGCCCTTATCGACAACGACTGGGTGCGTGCCCACAGGGCCCGGGCGCTGAACCCGGATCATCCGGTGATGCGCGGCACGGCCCAGAACCCGGACACCTATTTCCAGTCCCGTGAGAGCGTCAACCCCTTCTACGAAGCGGTGCCAGCGCGGGTACAGCAGTGCA
This sequence comes from Aeromonas sp. CU5, assembly GCF_002586745.1. Taxonomy (NCBI): domain Bacteria; kingdom Pseudomonadati; phylum Pseudomonadota; class Gammaproteobacteria; order Aeromonadales; family Aeromonadaceae; genus Aeromonas; species Aeromonas sp. CU5. The sequence continues at coordinate 2,307,040 of NZ_CP023817.1, read as the reverse complement.
TGGACAACTTGGGCGAGCTGACTGGCCGTCACTACCAGCTGGTGGAGTACCACGGCGCAACCGATGCCACCGATGTCATCGTGCTGATGGGCTCGGGGGCGGCCACTGCCCGCACTACCGTGGATTGGCTCAACCAGCAGGATCGCAAGACCGGGGTGCTGGTCATTCGTCTCTATCGCCCCTTCCCGGTGCAGGCGCAGCTCGATGCGCTGCCCGCGAGCGTGCGCCGCATGGCGGTGCTGGATCGCACTAAGGAGCCGGGTGCCGGTGGCGAGCCGCTGCTGCTGGATGTGCAGAGCGCGCTGATCGACGGTTTGCAGCGCGGCCTTATCAAGCGGCTGCCGTGGCTCAGTGGCGGCCGCTACGGTCTCTCTTCGAAAGAGTTCACCCCCGCCATGTGCGCGGCTGTGTTTGAGGAGCTGGCCTGTGATGCGCCGCGCCCCCGCTTTACCGTGGGGATTGTCGATGACGTATCGGGCCTCAGTCTGGCCTGGCACCCCATCGGCGATCTGGAGCCCGCCAGCCGGGTGCGTGCGCTCTTCTTCGGCCTTGGTGCCGATGGCACGGTCGGCGCCAACAAGAACAGCATCAAGATCATCGGCGAGCTGGAGGGGTTCCACGCCCAGGGCTACTTCGTCTACGACTCCAAGAAGTCGGGCTCGCGCACCGTCTCCCACCTGCGCTTTGGCCCCGAGCCCATCGACGCCCCCTGGCTTATCGAGCAGGCGAGCTTTATCGGCTGCCACCAGTGGGGCTTTGTCGAATCGGTGGATCTGCTGGAGCACGCCGCCGAAGGGGCGACCCTGCTGCTCAATGCCCCCTATGAGGCTGACAAGGTGTGGTGCCAGCTGCCCGAGCGGCTGCGCGCCCGCATTCGCGCCCTCAATATCCAGCTCTACTGCATCGATGGGGATCGGGTGGCTGAGCAAAATGGCATGGGCAATCGCATCAACACCATCATGCAGACCTGCTTCTTCGCGCTGGCCGGGGTGTTGCCGCGGGATGAGGCGATTGCGCTGATCAAGGAGAGCATCGAGAAGAGCTATGCCCGCAAGGGGCCCGAGGTGGTGGCGCGCAACTTTGCCGCGGTGGACGATACCCTGGTTCACTTGAGCAAGGTGGTGATCCCGGCCGGGGACGAGCAGATCAGCGACTATCCGCTGCCACTGGCAGCGGGCGGCAGCGAGTTTGTTCAGCGGGTCACCGGCGAGATGCTGGCGGGGCGTGGCGATCTCATCCCTGTCTCCATGCTGCCGGTGGATGGTACTTACCCCACCGCCACCAGCCGCTTCGAGAAGCGGGATATTGCCCGCGAGATCCCGATCTGGCACTCCGATATCTGCATCCAGTGCGGCAACTGCGTCTTTGTCTGCCCCCACGCGGCGCTGCGGGCCAAGTTCTACCATCAGGACTGGCTGGCGACCGCCCCCGAGGCGGCCCAGTCGGTGCCGGTCACCGCCAAGGGCTTCCCCGACAGCCGCTACACCTTGCAGCTCTATCCGGAGGATTGCACCGGCTGCGGCCAGTGCGTGCAGGCCTGTCCGGTACGGGTCGGGGCTGATGAGGAACATGAAGGCACGCGCGCCATTACCATGCTGGACAAGGCGCCGCACCTGGCGGGCCAGAAACAGGCGCTGCGCTGGTTCGAGAGCCTGCCCTGGCCTGCCCGCGAGCGGGTGGACTTCTCCACCGTGCGCGGTGCCCAGTTCCTCGAACCCCTGTTCGAGTTCTCCGGCGCCTGCGCCGGTTGTGGCGAGACACCTTATCTCAAGCTGCTGACCCAGCTGTTTGGCGATCGCATGCTGGTGGCCAACGCCACCGGTTGCTCCTCCATCTATGGCGGCAACCTGCCGACCACGCCGTGGGCCAAGAACGCGGAAGGGAAGGGGCCCGCCTGGTCCAACTCATTGTTCGAGGACAACGCCGAGTTCGGCTTTGGCTTCCGTCTCACCGCCGATCAGCATCACGGTCAGGCGGTGGCGGCCTTGCAGGCGATGAAGGGGGAGCTGGGGGAAGCATTGGTCGATACCCTGATCAACGCCCCGCAGCGGTTGGAGTCGGATATCCGCGCCCAGCGGGGCCGGGTGGCCCAAGTGCGCGAGCGGCTGGAAGAGGTGAAATCCGGTAAGGCTCGCGAGCTGCTCTCCTTGATTGATCAGTTGGTGCGCCGCTCGGTCTGGATCATCGGCGGCGATGGCTGGGCCTATGACATCGGCTCGGCGGGGCTCGATCATGTGCTCGCCTCCGGCCGCGATGTGAACGTGCTGGTGATGGATACCGAGGTCTACTCCAACACCGGCGGCCAGATGTCGAAATCGACCCCGCTCGGTGCCGTCGCCAAGTTCGCGGCGGGAGGCAAGACGCTGGCCAAGAAGGATGTGGCGTTGCAGGCCATCTCCTACGGCAACGTCTATGTTGCCCGCATCGCCTTTGGTGCCAATCCGCAGCAGGCGCTGCAAGCCTTGCGTGAGGCCGAAGCCTATCCGGGGCCGTCGCTGATCATCGCCTACAGCCACTGCATCGCTCATGGCATCGATATGGAGTTTGGCCTGACCCAGCAAAAACGCGCGGTGGACTCGGGCCACTGGCCGCTGATGCGCTACAACCCGGTATTGCGTAGCGCGGGGCAGAACCCCTTCAGCCTCGACAGCCTGCGCCCCTCCATTCCCCTTGCTACATACCGCCAAGAGGAGACCCGTTATCGGGTGCTGGCCCAGAGCCATCCGGAGGAGGCTGAGCGACTGATGCAGGTGGCGCAAAAAGTGGCGTGGCAGAAGTGGGCCACTTACGAGGAGATGGCTACCCGCGAGGCCAGCCATTTCCATCCGCCGGTGTGAGAATGGGGTTAACTCTACATAAAACGAAGCGGGCCACTGGCCCGCTTTTTATCTGGTATAAGGTGGTGTTGGTTTTATGAAAGGATGCACTACTACAAGCAGTGGTGTTTAAAAAATGAGCGCTGGTGAATATACGGACTGTCTCAGGGATGTGTTCATCCATCTGAAACTGATCTCAGTGCTATGCGGTAACATCAGCAGCAAAAAATAAAAACAATATACTGATTTTATTGATGAATCTTGGGAATGTGGGCAGGATATACAACGTGATATATTTGGCGTCGGCATTTGGAGATTTAAATTGAAAGAAAAATATGATAATAATATATCTTTTGGTCATGAAGCCATTGTGGGTGTTGCTATAACCGCGATATCGTACTTAGTGGCATATATTTTTGAGAAAAGTTATCTTTCATATTTTGAAATCCCAGAGGGGCTAGTTCAAGTTGAAATTAAATCTATAATTTTAGCAGGCCTGTCTGTTTTAGGTATAACAGCATTGGTTTATCAATTTTCAGACATATTGGCAACGTTCATACAACATAATTTTGCCGATAAACCAATGGCTAAAGTTTTTGACTCGTATGGGATTATTTTTACTGCCTTTTTGATATTGTGTCTGTTTGCTGATTTAGCATGGTACAAAAAAGCATTTCTTCTTACCATTCCATTTTATAATATGTGGTTACAAATAGTCATGCCATTTTTCGAAATGAAAAGATATGGGTCATATAGTGAGGCTCAAAATAAAATAATTGAATGGACAAACTGCCATGGTGGCTTAGAGCAGAGATACACATTTTTTGGTAATACATTTTTTTTGCGGTTTGTACTACTTGCTATTTATTTAATGATTGCCGGACAAACGGCAGGCTATATGTTGGCATCAAGTCAGAAAGAATATTTTGCGGATGAATCAGGTCGTGTGCTTATTCGTGCTTATTCAGAAAGTGCCATAATGGCGTATTCTGATGGAAATAAATTAACGGGTGTGTTTATTGTGCAACCTATAAATGGCTTAAAGCTTAAAAAAATTGATTCAGAAATAAATGTATTTGATAAAAAAGGTGTAGATAGTCAAGTGTATGGGGGGGGTTGACAAGTTATATAACTCAGTGAAAAATTTCTTTTCTAGGTTCATATGAGTTTCATTGTATACGTGGTGTGTTCTTTAATTATTTACCAGGGGTTAAGTTATAGGTCATATTTGTTGTTATTCGATACCAACTATTTAGTTAGCATCGCTATAGAAGGAACTCACAACAATGAAAGTTGGTACAAACTCAGAATATATAGAGCTTGAATCTCTTGAGAAAAATCAAAAGGGGTGTCCATGCGAGGGAGATATTAGAGTGAGGGTGGTTTTGAACTTACAGGCATTCTCTGGCGCACATAATGGCATTTGGTTTGAATTTACTGAAATGAATCGGTTTATCTCTGACTTGAAGTCGCTTGATGAGACTCGAGTCGGTAGTGCAAAAATATCAAGTATTAGCCCCGATGAGTTCATGTTGGAAATTCGTCCTTCAGACTCATTAGGTCATATTGAAATGGAGGTTCAGTTACATAGATATCAATATAGTGGTGTCAAAAATTGGCCTGTATATTTAAAGGGAGGTTTTTTTATTGAATCAGAGGATGTTAAAAAGTTAATATCATGCTTTACCGAGTTTACAAGCTGAACACTGTTAGTGAATTGAAAATGAATGAGAATAAGAGCTGAGTGGATAGCATAATGTGTTGGAGAGCTTGCGATGCCAAATCCGATATTAACTGTCGGTATATCGCTAGCTGCTGGCCAAAGCTTTCTTTTTATTCCAAGGCAGGTAAGCTGCGGGGCAAATAGCGTCAAGCAGGAGAAGGGACGATGACAGAACAACATATCGCCGGGACGATCGGCATTCTGGGGGCGGGGTGGCTGGGGCTGCCGCTGGCGCGGACCCTGTTGGCGGCAGGCAAGCCGGTAGTGGTGACGGTTAGCAGCGCCGAGAAGGCGGCTCGTCTGCAGGGGGAGGGGATCAACGCCTATCCGCTGATTATTTCTGCTGATATGGCAACTGCTGATATAAGCGCCGCTGATAAAAAAGAGCAGTGGCCCATCCCCTGCGAATCGCTGGTGATCTGCGTACCGCCCAGCAAGACCGATGACTATCCGCAAGCGGTGGCAAAGGCCTGCGCGCTTGCCAAAGCGAGTGGCACCCGGCGGGTGCTGTTTGTCAGTGCCACCTCGGTATGGGGCGCAGGTCAAGAAGAGGGTGAGCAGCCCAAACCGCGTCATGCCCGTGGCGAGCGAATGCTGGCGGCAGAGCAGGCGGTGCTGGCGGTCGGTTTCGAGGCGGTGATGATAGTGCGCCCCTCTGGCCTTTATGGCCCGGATCGTCATCCCGGCCGTTTCCTGGCGGGCAAGACCCTGGATGGCGGCGCCCAGTCGGTCAATTTGGTCCATCTGGACGATGTGGTGGCGGCTTGCATGCTGCTGCTGGAGCGGGGCAAGGACGGGGATGTGTTCAACCTGAGCGCGCCTGTGCATCCGCGCCGCGAGCAGTTCTACCCCTTTGCGGCTCGCCAGCAGGGGCTGCCCGCACCGGTCTTTATCGAGCCTGCCGGTGAATTTCAGCCCATCGACGGTCAGCTGATTTGCCAGCAGATGGGATTCAACTATCGCTGGCCCGATCCGGCCCACTGGTTTGCCGAGCTCGCCGCCTTGGGCAATTGAGGTTTGCCAAGGGGGTGATCGCCCCCTATCATGCCGCCATCCATGAGAGAGAGGCGGTAATGATGGTAGATACAAAACGTCACCCCGATGGGGAGTTGTTGCTGAGAACCCTGGCAATGCCAGCCGATACCAACCCCAATGGCGACATCTTTGGTGGCTGGATCATGTCCCAGATGGATATAGGTGGGGGCATTATGGCCAAGGAGCTGGCAAAAGGACGTATTTGTACCGTATCCGTCGAAGGCATGACGTTTCACAGTCCGGTCAAGGTGGGCGATGTGGTCTGCTGCTACGGCCGCTGCATCAAGATTGGCCGCAGCTCCATGAAGCTCAAGCTGGAGGTGTGGGTCAAGCCGGTACTGCGGGAAAACGATGCCCAGCGTTACTGCGTGACCGAGGGGGTCTTTACCTATGTCGCCATCGACGACTGCGGTAAATCCCGCCCGGTTCCGGTCAGCGTCTGATCAAATCAGCCGGGCATTGATGATGGATATTTCCTGCTCAAGCCCGGTTTTTTGCCGTATCATGCGTTCCAGTATCTCTTCCGACCCCACGTATTGCAGGGTGTCAAACAGGCAGAGATCGCATTGAGAGTCCCGTCTTATCTGATAGACGGTGGCAAGCTCCACTTGATGACAATTTCCTTGTTGATCATAAAACGTCACGCAATACCGAAGTTCTCTCGCCATTGCCAGGCTCCTTCTGGTTGGGTGGAACAGGGACTATCAGCGTAGTCGGCGCGGATGACGTTTGTGATGGTCGCAACAAAAAGCAAAGGCGGGCGGTTGTTAGCCAATGAAAAATAGTTATCGCATTCTTGGCACCTCCCTGCTGACCCTGGGGTTGGTAGGCTGTTTTGAGGTGCCGGATCAGAATCATCTGGTCACTGCTCAAGGGATTGTGCCGGGAATCGACTGCCAGCGTCCGCCGCTGGTAGCGTTGGCGACCACGGCGCTGCCCCGGGAATTCGGGGTGACGGTGTGGAATCTCTACAAGGGTCAGCGCAAGAACTGGCGTGAAGGGATGGACAGTTATGCCAAGGGGCAGGATCTGGTGCTGCTGCAAGAGTCGGCCACCCGTCCCGAGATGCTCGACTGGCTGCGCGCCGGTGATTTCCAGTGGCAACAGCTGCAAGCCTTCACCCAGGGTGGCGTGTCGTTCGGGGTGATGACGGTGGCCAAGACCCCGCAGGCGTTCGTCTGTGGCGTGCGCTCCCCCGAGCCCTTGCTGCGCATCCCCAAATCCGGGCTGGTGAGCCTCTATCCGCTGCAGGGCGACCCTGACGGCGTGCTGGTGATCAACCTCCATGCGGTCAACTTCGAACTGGGGATGGCCACCTTCCGCGAGCAGCTCAACGATTTGACTGCCTTGGTGCGCCGCCATCAGGGGCCGGTGATCCTGGCCGGTGATTTCAACACCTGGAGCGACAAGCGCCAGTTCTGGCTGAACAAACTGGTGGACGAGCTGGGCCTGCAGGAGGCGCTGCCGGTGCCGGATCTGCGCCGCACCGCTTTCGGTCGTCCGCTCGATCACCTCTACTACCGCAATCTGGATCTGGTCGAGGTGAGCTCACCGGCCACCGACAGCTCGGATCACAACCCCATCATTGCGCGCTTTGCCGCCCAGTCTGTGACCCCCTGACTGGGTATGATGTGCGCGTGTTGCCCATAAAAAATCCGGCGCCTGATGGCGCCGGATTTTTTTATACGCAACTGGCAACAGTGGCCAGCTCGGGATGACCCGCAAGGATTACTGGTAGAGACCCAGATTCGCTTTGGCGTAGGCTTCGAAATCGGTGCAGCCACCGATGTGCTGCTCGTCCAGGAAGATCTGCGGCACGGTATTGACCGGCTTGCCGGCGCTCTTGGCCAGATCTTCTTTGGTGATGCCTTCGGCATGGATATCCACGTAGCGGAATTTGAAGTCATCGCGCTGTTCGGTCAGCTGCTCGGCGACCTGTACGGCACGGACACAGTAGGGGCAACCCGGGCGACCAAAAATCACTGCAAACATATTTTCTCTCCGTTCTTTAAGCCGTTTTTGTATGGCCGTTGATATGAGGCAGGCAACAGCATAGCCCTGCCTCGTGGCGACTTGAAGCCGAAATTATCGATATCGTGATTCGAGTGGGCCTATTGCGGCGTCACTGCGGCTCGGCAATCTGGATCGGCTGCTGCTGATAGATGCCCTCCAGCACCCCCTTCTCGAATACAGTCCAGGGCCACGGCGCCTTGCTGGCACGGTAGCGCTCATGGGTGGCAGGGTCTTGGGACAGGCCACGCTGGAACATCACGAACGCCTTGCGCTGGCCGCCTGCGGTATCGATAAAGCCGGCCAGATTGGAGGTGCCGGTGATGGTCCCCGTCTTGGCGTGGACCTTGTTCTTCATCATGGGGGCGGTGACGCTGCGGCGCCACGCCAGGGTGCCATCCACCTGAGAGCTTGGCAGCAGCTTGATCAGGCCGAGCTCGGCATCGTTTTTCTGGATGAAGTTCAGCACCGACAGCATCTGACGGGCACTGATGAGATTGTGAGCGGAGAGGCCGGAGCCGTCGGCCAGGGTGGCGTTGCCCAGATCGATCCCGTTCTTGGTCAGGATGGCGCGCACTGCCATGGTGCCGCTGCGATAGCTGCCCGGCTTGTTGTAGTAGTGACGGCCCACGGTTTTGAGGAAGGTGTCGGCGTAGAGGTTGTCCGATTTCTTCAGCATCTTGGCCAGCATCACCGGCAGGGAGACCGAGTAGTGGGTGCCGAGGGTCTCGGCACCGATCGGTGCCTTGTGGGTGACCCGCAGCAGGCCATCATGCTTGATCCCCGCCCGGCTCATGGCCCAGCGGATGTTGTCCCAGCCCCAGGCTTCCACGTCGTGGATGGCAAACCGCAGCCCCTGTGGCTCCTTGTTGGGGGTGATGCAACCCTTGAGCTCGTAGAAGTTGCCCTTGGCCATGTCCACTTCCAGCGCACAGAACTGACGCGCCATGTCGCCGTAACTCATCACTTCCACATTGTCGGCGCCGATGCCGATGGCCACGCCGGTGGCGACATTGCCGGTGGCCGGTTTGCCGATCTGGGTGGCGGTGACGGTGCCGTAGGCGCAGTTTTTGTCGATGATCACCGACGAGACAGGGGCGGCGAAGCAGAGGGTCTGATCCCCCCACGACCAGCCGTTGCCGCGCTCGTAGCCGTTGTAGGCGCCGGTGTTGACGTAGACATTGCCCTTGATGCTGGTGACGCCAAGCTGCTTGAACAGGGCCAGCAGATCCATTCGGGAGAGGGTGGGGTCGCCGACGAAGTTGATCCAGATATCGCCGTTGATGGTGTCACCCTGTTTGGCGCCGGGCTGGGCCTGAATATCGGTGGCGAAGCGGAAGTCGGCACCCAGCTCAAGGCGGGCCGCCAGCGCAGTGAGCACCTTCATGGTGGAGGCGGGGGCGATCATCTGATCGGCATGGCGGGCGAACTCAACGCCGTTATTGCCCTGCACTATGATGGCGTACTGGCCACCCTGCGGGGGCGTCAGCGGGGCGGCCTGAGCCGCCAGAGAAAAGAGAGCACAAAAACCAATCAACAGCCGCTGCATAACATCCTCTAACGTGACGAAGGGGTCTGGCAGTGCTGCCAGTCCTGATAAATCAACCTTGTTTCACCTGTCGATGGAGCATCGACAGTCGTAAAGCAATCCATTCTGTTATGCCGGTCGCCATTACGCCATCGAGTTGGCGGTGCGATAGCGGCCGTCATAATCAAAAATTTTCTCTTTTATCTGCCAAAAACGGCCCGATTTGCGGGCGATGACAAAATCCGGATGACGGAACTGGCTTTGTGCGGCCAGCACGCTCGCCAGGGTGGTGAATTCGGGCTCCAGCCCCGGGGCGGGCCAATGATGACGCACAAAGCGCTGTTGAAACAAGCGTTGTGCGCCCGGGGAGTGAAAACCGAAGTATTCGCTGAGGGTCAGCCCATCCTCATCGTGGTAGGTCACCTCCAGCCGCTCCCCCTGTTTGCCGCGCCCTGCGGTGAGGGTCAGTCCCGCGCAGCGAATGACCATGCAATCCTTGAGATTGAGCGCCTCTTTGAGCTTGTCGTCAGGGTCTACCAGCAGCTGATCGCAGCTCTGGCAGCGGCGGGCTGCAATGTCGTTATCCGCGCCGCAGGCGGGGCAGATCTTGGCGCGAAAGCGGTAGTCACACTCCTCGCGGTTGCCCTCGTCATCTTCAAACAGTCCCTGACAGCGGCGGCCGTAGTGCTCGATCACCTTGCCATCCTCGTCGGTCTTGCCCCAGAAGGTGTTGGCAAAACCGCAGGCGGGGCAGGGCACCTGCACCGGCTCGGTGCCCGCGTGGGGGCGGGGTTCCCCCACCTCGGGGGCAAACAGGTTGAAGTTGTTGCCCGCATAATCGAGCACCAGACAATCCTCTTTGCCCGGTGAGAGGCGCAGACCCCGGCCCACAATCTGCTGATAGAGCGACACCGACTCGGTGGGGCGCAACATCACGATAAGATCGACATGGGGGGCATCAAAACCGGTGGTGAGCACCGCTACGTTGACCAGAAACTTGATCTCGCGGGCCTTGAAGGCGCTGATAAGGGCATCGCGCTCTGGCCCCGGGGTTTCGCCGGTGATCAGGGTTGCACTCTGGGATTGGGCCTGCAGCAGCCCTTGAATTTCCCGGGCGTGCTCGACGGTGGCGGCGAAGATCATCACCCCTTGCCGATCGGCAGCATACTCCAGCACTTGGCTCAAGATATGGGGGGTAACCCGCTGCTGGCGCTTGAGCTCGCCATTGAGATCCGCCTCGCTGAACAGGCCGTTCTCCCGTGCCACCAGCTTGCTGAAGTCGTAGTGGACTATGGGGGCATCCACCATGCGTGGCGGCGTCAGATAGCCGTTTTTGACCATGAAACGCAGGGGCAGTTCGAACACGCAGTCGCCAAACAGCCGCTCGCCGTGACTCTTTACCATGCCGTGGTAGTGGCGCCGGTAGATCCAGCCCAGCCCCAGCCGATAGGGGGTGGCGGTGAGACCGAGGATTTTGAGGGCCGGATTGGTTGCTTTGAGGTGGTCTAACACCTGATGGTACTGGCTGTCGTCATCGAGCGAGACTCGGTGGCACTCGTCGATGATCAGCAGCGAGAAAGCGCCGTCGAAGGCCGCCAGATTGCGGGCGACCGATTGCACCGAGCCGAACACCACCTGGGCACTTGCCTCCTTGCGGGCAAGGCCTGCGGCGAAGATGTCGGCCTTGAGCCCCCACGCCTCGAACTTGCCGTGGTTCTGCTCCACCAGCTCCTTGACGTGGGCCAGCACCAGCACCCGACCACGGGCCTTGCGGGCCAGCTCGGCGATCACCAGACTCTTGCCCGCTCCAGTGGGCAGCACCACCACGGCGGGATCCGGGTGTTTGCGAAAGTGGCTGATCACGGCGTTGACGGCGTCGGTTTGATAGGGTCTGAGAACGAACATGAGGGTGTGGTGTTTGGGCATGGTGCGGCGCAGGATGGCGCCATTATAGGGATCTTGCTGCCACAAAAACAGCGGGCCGGCATGATGCCGGCCCGCTGGGAGGGATTGTGCTGATTAATGGAACGGGAAGATGTAGTTCATCCAGCTTGCCATGCGCAGCAGTATTTTCCGCATGATGGAAACATGGTGGAAGTAGTGGGTATAGACAGCAGCCTGCCCGCTGGAGCCTGCAATCACCTGATACTTGGCCCACTCGGGGTCGGTGATGGAGATCAGCACCGGCATGCGACCCGGACGCACCGCGGTCATCTGATCCAGCAGACCGGCGTTGGCCTGCACGTTACCGGCGGCAATGGCCGGGATCACCGCGGTTACCTTGCCTTTGAAGATCTTGCCGGGTACGCCATCGATCACCACTTCGGCCTCATCGCCCACCGCCAGTCGCTGCATGCTGTTCTGCCAGAACCAGCCGACGTAGGCGGTGTCATCCTTGTGAACAAAGGTCATCACCGGACGGAACATGAAAGGGGTCGCAATCATGCCCGGGCGCAGGGCCAGCTGCACCACATGACCATCTGTCGGGGCATAAACCACGGTTTGGGCCTGCTGATATTTGGCTTCCTGCAGTTGGGATTGCAGATCGTTCAGGTTGGCTTTCTGCTGGTCAATCTGGGCTACGATGTCGTCCACATTGGCCTGGCTCACGTCCAGATCACGCTGTTTACCGACACCGCGCTGCATCAGTTCTCTGGCGCGATCCCGATCCAGCTTGGCGGAGCGCAGTCTCGCCTCGATAGATTTGAGGTGTTCGCGGTTTGACTCGAGTCGTGCGGTGAGGCTGTCCGCTTTCAGGCGGAACGGTTCATCATCGATACGAAACAGCACATCCCCTTTCTTCACCGGCTGGTTTGGCTGCACCGGGACTTCGGTAACCCGGCCCTTGACCAGCGGTACTATGGGGGTGGAGACGTAGTAATTACGCGCCATCTCTGAGTAGGGGTGGTTGTAGTTCATCAGCATGATCAGGGTGCCGATGAGGATGATGCCACCCAGTGCTGCGGTCGGCACTGTCCACTTGTTGAGCGGGATACGGAAGATTTTAAATACGGCTACGCACAGTGCCGTATAGGTCAGGATCAATAGCAGGTCCATGGTTTACCCCTGTTGCTCACTCTGTTCGATAGTGTTGATACGGCTCTTCAAATCGGCCAGTTCATGCTTGAGGGCTGCCAAATCCTCTTCATCTTTTTGCAGCCGCTGGCTAAAGCCCCAGCCACGATCGGGACGGTAGAGAGTGGCCCAGATCCAGAGGAATGGCCACAGCACATGAAGGGTAAACAGGCTGACCCAACCGGCGACGTGAATGGCATCCTGATGAGGATGGTCGCGATGTTTGGCAATCTCGTAAGGAATATCGTGGATCACGATAACCCCATAAAAAATGACCAGCCCGACAAAGACGAGCAGGCCAAGAGCAAAATATTCAAGGGCCATATATAACCTCCACTGGCTTGTTGCGCAGCTTGTTCATGGGTATTAGCAAGGTCTAAAGTGACTAATAATCACATGTTTATCGTCAATTCGCACCAAATCTTAAGGCTTTTGGCTGTATCAGGGCTGAAGGGAGTAAATGGTTATTTTGTTTGTGGTTTTATTATTAAAGAAAAGGCGCCATAAGGCGCCTTTTCTTTTATTTTTGCATGCAATATCACCCTTCACTGGTACTGCTGACCAGCGGCTGGCGGAATTTCACCAGGAAGGCCACGGTAATCGCTGCTGTTGCAGTCAGACCTATGATGGTGGAGATCCCCATCTCCAGCCCGAACCCGATGGGGGCGTTGGCCAGATAGGTGAATACCACGGCAGTCATAAACATGGCGGGGATGGTGCAGACCCAGTGCAGCTTGCCCTCTTTGATGAGGTAGGCGGCGGCGGCCCACAGCATGATGACGGCGGTGGTCTGGTTGGCCCAGCCGAAGTAGCGCCAGATCACCCCGAACTCGGCCTTGGAGATGATGAAACCAAGGATGAACATGGGGATGGCGATCAGCAGACGCTTCATCAGCGGCTTCTGGGTCATCTTCAGGAAGTCCGCCACGATCAGGCGGGCACTGCGAAACGCGGTGTCGCCAGAGGTGATGGGCAGGATCACCACGCCGAGGATGGCCAGAATGCCGCCCACGGTGCCGAGCAGGCTGGTGGAGACTTCGTGTACCACAGCGGCCGGGCCGCCGTTGGCCATGGTGGCGTTGAGCGCTTCGGTGCTGTCGTAGAAGGAGAGACCCAGAGTGCACCAGATAAGCGCGATAACACCTTCACCGATCATTGCGCCGTAGAAGATGAAACGGCCGGATTTCTCGTTTTGCATGCAGCGCGCCATCAGCGGTGACTGGGTAGCGTGGAAGCCCGATACCGCGCCACAGGCGATGGTGATAAACAGCAGCGGCCAGAGCGGCAGCTCGGTCGGGTGCAGGTTGGAGAAATCCATCCCGGTGTTGTAGAAGCCTTTACCGGAGACGATAAGGCCAATGATCAGGCCAACTGACATGAACACCAGCAGGGCACCGAAAATGGGATAGAAGCGGCCGATGATCTTGTCGATGGGAACTATGGTCGCGAGGATGTAGTAGGCAAAAATCGCCATGATCCAGTAGACCAGATCGGTAGAGGTGAGGTTGGCCAGCAGGCCTGCCGGGCTGAGCACGAACACCACGCCCACCAGCATCAGCAGCACCACGGCGAACAGGTTCATGAAGTGCTTGGCAACCGTGCCAAGATGCTCACCGACCACGGTCGGTACCGAGGCACCTTTGGCGCGTACCGACAGCATGCCGGAGAAGTAGTCGTGCACCGCGCCAGCGAAGATGCAGCCGAAGACGATCCACAGCATGGCGACCGGGCCGTAGAGGGCGCCCAGAATGGGGCCAAAGATGGGGCCGACGCCAGCGATGTTGAGCAGTTGCACCAGATAGACTTTCTTGTCCGACATGGGGACATAGTCCACCCCGTCAGCCATGGTGATGGCGGGGGTTTTCAGCTCAGGTTTCGGGCCGAATATCCGTTCGATGAACTTGCCATAGATGAAATAGCCAGCGACAAGTAAGCCGACACAGAGGAAGAACCAGATCATTGCTACGCTCCTGCATTGTTATTTTTTGATTTGCGCAGCGAGTCTAAAACGATTGCTCTGCTCTGGCAGGTGAAACGGCCCGAGCGGCGGCATGGCGCGCCGAGTGGTCGGCGGCTGTGATCCGGCGCACACTCCACGGCTCAGTCCAGCCCCAGCTGATCCTTCAGCTCCTTGAGATAACGACGGCTGACCGGCACCCTGGCTCCGCTTGGGGTGACGATCTCCGCCAGCTGGTTATCCAGCAGCTGGATCTCGAAGATGGCGTTGGGGGAGACCAGATACTGGCGATGGCAGCGCAGCAACGGGCTCTTCTCCTCCAGGGATTTGAGGGTGAGCTGGGTGTGGAACAGCTCCCCCTGACTGGCCACATGGACGCCGCCAAGATCGGAGAAGGCATACTCCACCTGTGCGATGGGCAGCAGCCTGACCCGGTTGTGCAGATAGCCCGGAATATGTTCGATGGCGGGGGCCAGCCGCTCGACCGGCTGCGGGGAGATATCCTGCTTGAGGCGGGCGAGGGTCTTGGCCAGCCGGGCGGGCTCCACCGGCTTGAGCAGGTAGTCGAAGGCATTCTCCTCGAAGGCCTGAATGGCGTACTCGTCAAAGGCGGTGACAAAGACGATGCGGGGCAGGGGGTCGAGCATGGCCACCAGCGCCATACCGCTCAGCTTGGGCATCTGGATATCGAGGAATACCACGTCGGGCTTGAGCCGCTGGATCAGCGGCAGCGCCTCGATGGCGTTGGCCGCTTCCCCCACGATCTCGATGGCGGGATCGCAGGCCAGGTGCAGCTTCAGCTCTTCGCGGGCGTAGTGTTCGTCATCGACAATCAGGGTGCGGATCATGGTTGCTCCTTGGGGATGGTGAACGACACCCGGGTCCACTGCTCCGGTTCGCACGCAATGGTCACGCCGTAGCGTTCGCCAAAGGCGCTCTTCAGTCGCCGGTCGACGATGGTCATGCCAAGACCGTCACCGGCCGGGCGCGCTTGCCAGGTGCCGGCATTATCTTCCACATGGATGGTGACGCTGGCGGGCTGCTCCTCGGTATAGAGGCGAATACGCCCCTGCTCCAGCAGGGTTGAGGTGCCGTGCTTGATGGCATTCTCGATCAG
This sequence comes from Aeromonas sp. CU5, assembly GCF_002586745.1. Taxonomy (NCBI): domain Bacteria; kingdom Pseudomonadati; phylum Pseudomonadota; class Gammaproteobacteria; order Aeromonadales; family Aeromonadaceae; genus Aeromonas; species Aeromonas sp. CU5. Next base: position 2,291,779 of record NZ_CP023817.1, on the reverse strand, counting down.
CGGCTGCAGGGTGAAGCTGGGTAACCGGAGTGTGGCCAGATGGGGCGGGATCTCGTTGATCACCGTCAATCGGTCGCCAAAACGGGCCAGTTCGATCTCCAGATAGGATTGGCAGTGCTCCTGCTCCTCCTGCAGGGTGGCAAGGCCGCTCTGGCGCTTGAGGTTCTTGCGAAAGAACAGCGACAGGTGCAGCAGCAGGTCTCGCGCCTTGTCCGGATCGCGCCGGGTGATGGCACTGATGGTATTGAGGGTGTTGAACAGGAAGTGGGGGTTGATCTGCGCCTGGATCAGCTTGAGTTCGGATTGCACCAGCAGCCGCTGATGCTGCTCCAGCCGACCGGCCAGCAACTGCTGTGACAGCAGGTTGGCAATCCCTTCCCCCAGGGTGTGGTTGATCTTGAGAAACAGCCGCTTCTTCGGCTCGTAGAGCTTGATGGTGCCGATCACCCCCTTGTCACCCTGCAGCGGGATCACCAGCACCGAGCCCAGCTGGCAAGCGGGTGAGAGGCTGCAGCGATAGGGCTGGCTGTTGCCATCGGCAAACAGCACCTTGTTGCGGGCGATGGCCTGCATGGTGATGGCCGACGCAATGGGGGTCCCCGGCAGGTGGTGATCTTCCCCGGTGCCGATAAAGGCGAGGATCTTCTCGGTGTCCGTGATGGCGACCGCACCCACGCCGGTCTCTTCCTGAATGATGCGGGCAATCTTGCTGCTCGCCTCTGGCGTAAAGCCCTGACTCATTATCCCTACGGTGCGGTTGGCGATGTTGAGCGCCTTGGCGGAGAAGACCCGGGAGAACTTCTCATACATCTGCTGCTGATCGCGGATCATGCTGATAAAGAGCGCGGCGCCGCAGGAGTTGGCCAAAATCATCGGGGTGGCGATGGTGCGCACCAGCAGCAGGGATTTATCGAACGGGGTGGCCACCAGCAGGATGATCACCATCTGCATGATCTCGGCATAGAGGGTGGTAAAGAAGGCGATGCGGGGTTGAAACAGGGCATCTGTTCGCCCCGCGCGCATCAGCCGCCAGTGCACCACTCCGCCGAGTAAGCCCTCGCAGGTGGTGGAGATGGCGCAGGCGAGATCGGTAAATCCTCCCAGCGTGTAGCGGTGCAGGCCACCGGTCAATCCCACCAGAAATCCCACCAGCGGGCCCCCCAACAGCCCTCCCAACACGGCGCCGACCGCCCGGGTGTTGGCGATGGCATCGTCGATATCGAGGCCGACATAGGTGCCGAGGATGCAAAAGCTGGAAAAGATGATGTATATCAGTATCTTGTGAGGTAGTCTCACCGAATAGTTGGCAAGCGGGCGCAGCAGCGGACTTTTCGAGAAGAGATAGGCGATCACCAGGCTGACGCTCATCTGTTGCAGCAAGGAGAGGACCAACTGCATAAAAAACGTTCCTCATAAGGCGGGTGAAAAAATAACCAGCCCGTGAATAAGTGTGATCAAGATCTTGTTCTGTTGGCCAAAAGGGCTGCAACGGGCCGTCAGTTTGCCAGAACAGGTGGATAAAACCATATTAAATCAGCATGTTAAATTGATATTTGTGTAAGCGGCCGCAGGTTGATATTGATGGGTAGAGCATGGAAGTATCCGCTGGATACGCCACACGGAGGTGGCATGCTCCGCCCAGCCCCATGGCTGGGCGTTTTTTATACATGGTCAGATGGCAACCTTGGGATAGGGATTCGAGCAATTATTCCGGTTTGTCCAATGAGTTATCCCCAGCTTCTGGGGATAACTCAGAATGCAAAGTAGTAGCAGAAGCGGCGGGTCAGGTTGAAGAACTGCCGTTGTCCCTCATCCAGCTCTTCCTGTTTGATAAAGGCGGTGATGGTGCGCTCGTCTTCCCGCAGGTCGATCATCGCTACCGCTTCCGGGCGCTGGGCCTTGATATAGGGCAGGATCTTCGGCTTGAGGGGCATGGTGGGCTCGGTGGAGAGCACCAGCGCTATGCTCTCATCGGAGAGTTTCACCAGAGATCCCGGCGGATAGACCCCCAGCACCTTGATCAGCAATTTGACCAGATTCTGGTCGAATTTTTTCTGGGATAGTTTGTAGAGCTGGCTGATGGCCTGGCTCGGTGCTGCCGGGTTGCCGCTGCTGCGGGGGTGCAGTAGCTCATCGTAGTAATCCACCAGTCCTATGATCCGTGCCAGCGGCGGGATCTCTCCCCCCTTGATCCCCAGTGGATAACCGCTGCCATCGAGCCGCTCGTGGTGCTGATGGGCGACCTGACGGATTTTCGGTTCAAAGGCGTTGAGATGGGTCAGCATCTCCAGCCCGTACTGGGGGTGCATATTGAGGAAGTTCTGCTCTGCCTTGCTGAGATCCCCGCGCTTCTGGGTGATCTGGCTCGGGATTTTAAGCTCGCCGATGTCGTGGATAAGTCCGGCAAGCCCGGTCTCCTCCAGTTCGATGGGGTTCATGCCCAGTTCGCGCGCCATCAGCATAGAGATAAAGGCGACGTTGAGGCTGTGCTGCAGCAGGATATCGGTGTGAGGGCTGCGAATAAGGTGCAGCCCGAGGGGGCCTTCGTGTTGACTGAGGGCGGCTGCTGCGTTTCGGACAATCTGCGCCGTATTGGCCAGCCCCTCATCCGGTTTGAGGTTCAGGGCTCCAAGCGCATCGCGCAGCTCGCTCATGGACTGGCCAAAGGCCTTGTCGGCAGCGCGCATGGATCGGCGAAAGGCTTTCTCGTCAAAAGGGGGCGGGCCCGAGGCAATCAGCTCTTCCAGCTCTTCGAGATCAGGGCCCGCATCCGGCATATCCCCGCGCAGCAGCGGCTCGATCGGCAGATCGCTCTTGTCGGGGTCAACCATTAACAGGGTGAGATCAAGATGACGGATAATGTCGAGTTGCTGCTGATCCTTGATTTTGAACGTATTGAACATGAACGGATGGTTGGTCCAGCCGGTCGGAAGGTGGATAAAGTGGCCTACTCTCAGCTGCTCTATCGAGGCTTGGATCAGTGCCATCAGTGAACCTGCATTTCGTGAATGCCTACTCAACAAGCTAGCAAAATCCAAGGGATAGACAACTAAAAATCCATTGTAAGTGAGGTGATTACCCCACGCTGTGATGGCGCGCACTAGCACCACGCTTCCCTTATTAATTCGCTCTTAAGTTTTACTTCCTACGCTGGCCCCGTCGTTTCTGTTGGCTTGACCGGGTCCTCTCTCTGTAGGCCGGTATGTAGGAGTTGTTTATGCGTATAACGCTCGGTGTACTGCAGACCAATCTGTTGCTGGTGCTCTTTTTCGCTCTGGTACTGAACTGGCCAATCTTTTTGCATTTCTATACGGTGCTCAGTGGTCTGACCCATGTCAAAGCCGGGTTTGCCATCTCGATCCCGTTGGTACTTGTCGCGGCACTTAATGCCGTGTTTATCCCTTTTACGTTCCGTTTTTTGCTCAAGCCATTTTTCACCGTGCTGATCCTGAGCGGCTCCATCGTCAGCTACGCCATGCTCAAGTACGGCGTCATCTTCGATGCCGGCATGATGCAGAACATAGTGGAGACCAACAGTGGCGAAGCTGGGGCCTATTTGAATGGCTCGGTTGCGCTCTGGTTTCTGCTGACCGGGCTGCTACCCGTGCTGGTGCTTTGGTCGATCAAGATCCGTTATCCAGCTCGCTGGTATCAGGGGCTGGCGTTGCGGGCAGGTGCGCTGGCCATCTCCCTGCTGTTTATCGGGGGCGTTGCCGCACTTTACTATCAGGATTACGCCTCGGTCGGGCGTAACAACAAGCCGCTGGCGAAAGAGATTGTGCCCGCCAACTATGTCCACGGCCTCTACAAATATGGGCGGGATGTGCTGTTTGCCACCCCGATCCCCTACCAGCATCTGGGGACCGACGCCAGGGTGGTGGCCCGGGGAGGCAAGCCGACCCTGATGTTTCTGGTGGTGGGGGAAACCGCGCGCAGCCAGAACTACTCCCTCAATGGCTATGGCAAGGCAACCAACAGCTTCACCTCGAAAGAGCAGGGGGTGGTGTCGTTCAAGGATGTGCGCTCCTGCGGCACGGCCACTGCCGTCTCGGTGCCCTGCATGTTCTCCAACCTCACCCGCCGCGGCTACGATGATCAGCTCGCCAGCTCCCGTGATGGCCTGCTCGATGTGCTGCAACATGCCGGAGTGTCGGTGCTGTGGAAAGAGAACGATGGTGGCTGCAAAGGGGTGTGCCGCAATGTGCCGACCATCGAGATCCTCCCCAAATCCTATCCGGCGCTCTGTCAGGGGGAGTCTTGCTATGACGAGGTGTTGCTGGAGGGGCTGGATCAGCAGATTGCCGGGATGAAGGGCAACAAGCTGGTGGCTTTTCACCTGATGGGCAGTCATGGCCCGACCTATTTCCGTCGTTATCCCGCCAGTGAGCGCGCCTTTGTGCCGGACTGCCCGCGCAGCGACATCGAAAACTGCAGCAACGAAGAGCTGGTCAACACCTATGACAACACCATTCGCTACACCGACAAGGTAGTGAGGCAGCTGATCGACAAGCTCAAGTCGCTGGAGAGCCAGTACGATGTGGGACTGGTCTATCTCTCCGATCACGGCGAATCCCTCGGTGCCATGGGGCTCTATCTGCACGGCACCCCCTACAAGTTTGCGCCGGATGACCAAACCCGGGTGCCGCTGCTGACCTGGTTCTCACCCCAGTTGCAGGCCGATCGCCAGCTGGATATGGGCTGTCTGGCGGCGGAGGCGGGCAGCAAGCGTTTTTCACACGACAACCTGTTCCACTCCATGTTAGGGATCATGGATGTGCAGACCCGTGTCTACAACGGCGCGCTGGATCTGTTCAAGCCGTGTCGGGCGGGGTGAATGGGTAAGCAAGGTTGAACAAACGCGACAACCTGTTGCCCCGCGCCATGCTGGGCATCATGGACGTGCAGACCCGCGTCTACGACGGCGCGCTGGATTTGTTCAAGCCGTGCCGTGCGGGGTGAATGGGCAAGAGACGCACCATGCAGACTAAGCCTCCAGCGAATACACAATAGAAAACGGCAGCCACTGGCTGCCGTTTTGTTATTCGCAAGGGGGAGTCTTACCGCTGTTCCATGATGATCTGCAGCAGATCCCCTTCCAGCAGGGCGCGCTTGACCAGCGCAAAACCGCCGTAGGTCGGCTGATTCTGGAAGCGGGCTTTCACGATGGGCAGGCCACGGTGGAAGCTCGGCAGGGATTGATGCTCGACGCAGCGGCGGATCGCCGGGAACAGGATCTCTTCTGCTGCGGTGATTTCGCCAGCGATCAGCACCTTCTGCGGGTTGAACAGGTTAACCGTGATGGCCACCGCTCGTCCCAGATGCTCACCTACGTTCTCGATCACGCTGCGAGCCAGTTCGTCCCCAGCCATTGCGGCCTTGCACACCTCCTGGATGGTGATGTGCTTCTCCTGCAACGCGCTCTGGTGGCCGCGGCTGATGAGCTCCTTCACCTTGTCAACGATGGCTTCGTTGGAGGCGATGGTCTCGAGGCAGCCGAAGTTGCCGCAGTGGCAGCGTTTGCCGAGCGGCTCGACCTGGATATGGCCGATCTCGCCGACGTTGCGGTTCTGACCGAGGAATACTTGCCCCTTGGTGATGATCCCCGAGCCCGTGCCCTGATGGACACTCACCAGAATGGAGTCCATGCAGTCGCGGGATTCGCCGAAGAAGTGTTCGGCCAGCGCCAGCGAACGTATGTCGTTGCCCACGTAGCAGGGGAGGTTGAAGTGATTTTCCAACAGCTTCGCCAGCCCCAGATTGCGGATCTGGTATTTGGGGGTGTAGATAACCATGCCGGATTCCGGGTTGACCAGACCCGGCATGGTCAATGCGATGCTGATCAGGTTGCGGCTACGCTCACGGTTGGCATCGATAAAGGCGCCAATTTCACGCAGCAGCATGTCAACCACCGGTTGCTGGTCGATTTCACTCACCTGAATGACGTGCTGGTCGAGCTCCTTGCCATCGAGATCATAAAGACTCAGTTGCAGGTAGCCGCGGCCCAGCTTGGCGGAGACAAACTGAAAGCGCTGTTTGATGGTGGTCAACGAGATGGCGCGCCGCCCGCCAGTGGAGGCTTGCGGAGAGGTCTCCTTGATCAGGCCATGCTCGATCAGTTGCCGGGTTATTTTGGTCACGCTGGCCGGGGCCAGCTGACTCAACTCGGCAATTTTGACCCGAGAGATGGGGCCCTGCAGGTCGATGAGCCGATATACGGCTGCACAATTGACCTGCTTGATAAGATCTACGTTTGCTATTTGTCCGCCAGTCATGATGTCACTGTTGTGTGTAGTGTCCGTTAACCACGGTCCCTTGGACCGTGAAGTCCTGATCGAAGACAGTGAGGTTGGCTATTTTACCGACCTGGATACTACCGAGACGTGAGTCCCATCCAATGGCGCGCGCAGGGTAGAGGCTGGCCATTCTCAGTGCTTCATCGAGCGGTAATCCGACCTGCTTGACCAGATTCTCTACCCCCTCAATCATGGTGAGGGAAGAGCCGCCGAGTGTACCATTCTCGTCGATACACTGACCATCGCGTAAAAACACGGTGGTGCCACAAAAATCAAATTTCTCAAAGCCTTCTGGCGCACCAGCCGCTGCGGTGGCATCGGTGACCAGCACCAGTCGTTCCCCCAGCATCTTGTGAGCCAGCCGCACATTGGCCCAGTGCACATGGTGGCCATCGACGATGATGCCCGCATAGACATCCTTGCGGTCATAGATGGCGCCCACCACGCCCGGCTCGCGACCGTTGAGGGTCGGAGTCATGGCGTTGTAGAGGTGGGTGGCAAAGCGGATGCCATTGTCAAAGCCCGTCATCGCCTGATCGTAACTGGCGGCGGTGTGACCGGCCGAGACCAGAATGCCCGCTTCCACCAGACGGCGGATATGGGCCGGGTCGTTGCGCTCCGGTGCCAGGGTGATCTTGGTGATGGCATCCGCGTTGGCGCAGAAGAAGTCGATCATCTCGTCCGCTGGCTGGCGAATTTGCGCAGCAGGGTGGATCCCCTTGCGCTTGAGGTTGGTGTAAGGCCCTTCCAGATGGACGCCCAGCACCTCATTGGGATTGGCCGCCATATAATCACGCGTCACCGCAACGGCCTGCTTCATGTCGGCATCCGGACTGGTGATCAGGGTCGGCAGGAAGCTGGTAGTACCGGATTTGAGGTTGGCGGCCTGCATGGTTGCCAGGGTCTCGGCCGTAATGTCGGTGTTGAACATCACCCCGCCACAGCCGTTGAGCTGCACGTCGATAAAACCGGCGGTCAGGTTGGCGCCCTTGAGGTCAATCAGCTCAATGCCCGCTGGCAGCTCGGCCAGATGAGAGATGGCGACAATCTGGTCGCCCTCGATCAGCACCCCGAAGCCGGTCAGCACGCAGCTGCCGGTGTAGAGGGTGCAGTTGGTCAATGCGTACATGACGACTCCTTACAGACGGCCGATGTTGGCGGCTTCCAACTGCTGGAAGTAGCGAACGGTCTTGACCTTGAGCTCCATGGTGGAGGGCTCGTCGCACACCATCATTCCCTTCGGATGCAGTTGCAGGGTGGAGATGGTCCACATGTGGTTGACGCTGCCTTCCACGGCGGCTTGCAGGGCCAGTGCCTTGCCGTGACCGGTGACCAGGATCATGATCTCTTCAGCATCCATCAGGGTACCGACACCCACGGTCAGGGCCAGTTTGGGCACCTGCTCCATGTCGCCGCCAAAGAAGCGGGAGTTGGCGATGCGGGTATCTTCGGTCAGGGTCTTGATCCGGGTGCGGGAAGCAAGAGAAGAGGCCGGTTCGTTGAACGCGATGTGGCCATCATTGCCCACGCCACCCATGAACAGCTGGATCTTGCCATAGGACTTGATTTTGTCTTCGTAACGCTTGCATTCGGCCAGCAGATCCTCGGCGTTGCCGTTGAGGATATTGATATTTTCCGGACGGATGTCGATGTGAGAGAAGAAGTTGTTGTGCATGAAGCTGTGGTAGCTCTCCGGGTGATCTTCCGGCAGGCCGACGTACTCGTCCATGTTGAAGGTAACCACGTTCTGGAAGCTCACTTCACCGGCTTTGTGCAACTCGATCAGGCGCTTGTAGGTATTGAGCGGGGTGCCACCGGTGGGCAGGCCCAGCACGAAAGGGCGATCGCTAGTCGGCTTGAACGCGTTGATGCGGTCAACGATGTAACGGGCAGACCACAGGCCTACTTGGCTGGCAGATTTCAACGGGATCAGGCGCATGAAGGATACCTCTGTTTCGGGTTGCTACCGGTTTGGCGGTGGCAATGGGCTAAGACGGATTCAAGTTGTTTTATAGCGTAAATAAAGATTGCGAACTAAGCCACATCTATCCACCACCTTTATCTTGTTTGGGTGATAACGATCACGATTATTGGTTTATTAATTTGCGCAGCGAAATAAAAGCCCTAGACTGCCAATCAAGCCTTGATGGCTTATGCGTCAAACGTGATAAGCACTTAATTTCTAGAAAAACATTAACTAAGGAGAGGAACCGTGAACATTCTCGGTTATTTGCAAAAGATCGGCCGTGCCCTGATGGTGCCGGTAGCGGTATTGCCTGCCGCAGCGATCCTGATGGGGGTTGGCTACTGGATTGACCCGAATGGTTGGGGTGGTGACAGCGCGCTGGCTGCCTTCCTGATTAAAGCGGGTGCAGCCATTATCGATAACATGTCCGTACTGTTCGCAGTCGGTGTTGCTTACGGTATGTCCAAGGATAAAGACGGTTCTGCTGCGCTGGCAGGTCTGGTCGGCTTCCTGGTCGTTACCACCCTGCTGAGCCCGGGTGCAGTTGCCCAGATCAAGAGCATCCCGCTGGAAGAAGTTCCTGCCGCGTTTGCCAAGATCAGCAACCAGTTCGTGGGTATCCTGTGTGGTGTTATCGCCGCTGAGCTGTACAACCGCTTCAGCAGCGTCGAGCTGCACAAGGCACTCTCCTTCTTCTCCGGTCGCCGTCTGGTACCGATCGTAACCTCCGTCGTGATGATCGTCGTCTCCTTCATCCTGATGGCGGTATGGCCAGCCATTTACGGTGGTCTGGTCTCCTTCGGTGAATCCATCGTGAGCCTGGGCTCCACTGGCGCCGGTATCTACGCCTTCTTCAACCGTCTGCTGATCCCGATTGGTCTGCACCACGCCCTGAACTCCGTGTTCTGGTTCAACGTGGCCGGTATCAACGACATCCCGAACTTCCTGGGTGGTCAGGCTACCATCGATGCCGCTCTGGCTGCTGGCAAGAGCCTGGATCAGGTGAAAGGCGTGGTCGGTATGTACCAGGCTGGCTTCTTCCCAATCATGATGTTCGGTCTGCCGGGTGCAGCGCTGGCCATCTACCACTCCGCCAAGAAAGAGAACAAAGAGAAAGTTGCTTCCATCATGATCGCAGCTGCCTTTGCCTCCTTCTTCACCGGGGTAACCGAGCCGCTTGAATTCTCCTTCATGTTCGTAGCTCCGGTACTGTATGTCATCCACGCTGTGCTGACCGGTATCTCTGTGTTCATCGCTTCCTCCATGCACTGGATGGCTGGCTTCGGCTTCAGTGCCGGCCTGGTGGATATGGTGCTCTCCAGCCGTAACCCGCTGGCGACCAACTGGTACATGCTGATTGCTCAGGGTCTGGTGTTCTTCGGTATCTACTACTCAGTGTTCCGTGTAGTGATTGCCAAGCTGAACCTGAAAACCCCGGGTCGTGAAGATGACGAAGACACAGCTCCGGCAGTGGCTCAATCTACCAACCGTACCGAGCTGGCCAAGCAATACCTGGACGTGCTGGGTGGTCAAGAGAACCTGGTCTCCATCGATGCCTGCATCACCCGTCTGCGTCTGACTCTGAAAGATCGCAGCATCGTCGATGAGCGCAAGCTGAAAGCCCTGGGTGCGGCCGGTGTGGTCAAACTCGGTGAGCAGAACCTGCAGGTGATTCTGGGCCCATTGGCCGAAATCATCGCCGGTGAGATGAAAGCCCTGCGTTAATCGAGCGACTCGCTCACCTCAAGTCTAAGTCCATTGTTGACATAATTAAGGGCCCCGCTCAGGGGCCCAATATAAAAAAGCCAAGAAAATCCAACCTTTACTTCAAATGAGAGCAGCAGTTATGAACTTGAAACATTCTCTGTTAGCCATTGCCATGTCTACCGTTTTTGCAGGCCCCGCACTGGCAGCTGATGCCGCCAAGCAAGCCGTGGTTGACTCCCTCGCCAGCAATCTGGTGGTCAAGTATGAAGTGGTCACCAACGACGGTGCCGGTGCCAGCCTCGATTGCCAGGCGCTCGGTTCCGAGTGGGCAAGCTGTGGCGTTGCCAAGCTGCATCTGACCAATACCGGTGCGGATGTGGATTCCAAAGACTGGAGCATCTACATCTCCTCCATTCGTCGTATCCAGCGCGTGGATAATGACCAGTTCACCATCACCCCCATGACTGGCGACCTATATCGTTTGACGCCAACCGATAAGTTCCAGGGTTTTGCCAAGGATACCACCGTCGAAGTGCCGCTGGTGGTGGAGTACTGGGTATTGTTCGAATCTGACATCATGCCGAACTGGTATGTTGCCAGCGAAGGTGCCGAGCCGAAAGTACTGGCCAGCATGAGCAATATCAATGATGCCAGCACCTACGAGAAGCCGATGCCGGCCGATGGCTGGAAGCGCACCAAGGATGACAAGAACATCCTGATGAACAGCGAAACCCGTTTCGCTGCCAACCAGACCAGCACCCTGCTGCCCGCTGGCAAGATTGACAACCAGATCCTGCCGACCCCGCTCAAGCAAGTGGTCAAGGCTGGCCCGCAGGTTGACTTCTCTACCATCAAACTCAATGCCCTGGACTTGCCGAGCGATCGCGCCGAGGTTTTGAAGGCTGAACTGACCAAGCTGGGTGTTACCCTCTCCGACACCGGCTATCCAGTCACCATCAAACTTGGTAGCAAGCTCAAGCAGGCCGAAGGGTATGACATGACCATCGGCAAAAAAGGCACTGTGATCCAGGGTCATGATATCGACGGGGCTTACTGGGGTGCGCAATCCCTGATCTCCCTGCTGGGTGTTGATGACAAGCTGGTGAGCCAGATGACCGTCGAGGATGCGCCGCGCTTTGAATACCGTGGCATGCAGACCGACGTGGCCCGTCACTTCCGCAGCCTGGAGACCATGAAGAAGCTGGTGGATCAGATGTCTGCCACCAAGCTCAACGTGCTGCACCTGGGGCTGACCAACGATGAAGGCTGGCGTCTGGAGATCCCGGGTCTGCCGGAGCTGACTCAAGTCGGTAGCCAGCGTTGCCACGACGAATCCGAAACCAAGTGCCTGATGCCGCAACTGGGTTCCGGCCCGACCAGCGACAACCAGGGTTCCGGTTTCTACAGCAAGTCTGACTACGTGGATCTGGTGCGTTATGCCAAGGCCCGCGGTGTGACCGTGGTGCCCGAGATCAACATGCCGGCTCATGCCCGTGCTGCCGTGGTCTCCATGGAAGCGCGCTACAAGCGTCTGATGGCGGAAGGCAAAGAAGCCGAAGCCAACCAGTTCCGTCTGACTGACCCGGCTGACACCTCCAACGTTACCTCGGTCCAGTTCTACGACAAGATGTCCTTCATCAACCCTTGCCAGCCGGGTGCTGCCACCTTCGTGGCCAAGGTGATGGATGAAGTGGCCCAGATGCACCAGGCCGCCGGCCAGCCGCTGACCGCATGGCACTACGGTGGTGACGAGGCGAAGAACATCATGCAGGGCGGTGGCTATCAGGATCCGGCCGTCACCAAGAAAGAAGAGCTGGTCGCCTGGAAAGGCAACGTCGACTCCAGCAAGCAGGACAAGCCGTTTGGCAAGTCCCCGATGTGCCAGAAGATGATCGACGATGGCAAGATCAAGGAAGTGGGCGAGCTGCCGGTTTACTTCGCCAAGGAAGTGGGCCAGATGGTCAAGGACCGCGGCCTGTCAACCCTGCAGGCATGGGAAGATGGTCTGAAGTACGCGGCCAATTCCAAAGATTTTGCGACCGACAATACTCGAGTCAACTTCTGGGAGACCCTCTATTGGGGTGGTTTCAACGAAGCGATGAAGTGGGCGCACAAGGGTTACGAAGTGGTGCTGTCCAACCCGGATTACCTCTACTTCGACTTCCCGAACGAAGTACACCCGGCTGAGCGTGGCTACTACTGGGCAACCCGTTTCAACGACACGCGCAAGGTGTTCGCCTTCGCCCCGGAAAACCTGCCGCAGAACGCCGAGACCTCGGTTGACCGCGACGGCAACGCCTTCGTGGCCAAGGGTGACCAGGATCCGGTCAAGTTCAAGGGGATCTCCGGTCAGCAGTGGAGTGAAACCGTGCGTACTGATGCTCAGTACGAGTACATGGTCTACCCGCGTATCTTCTCCGTGGCCGAGCGTGCCTGGCACAAAGGTGGCTTCGAGCTGAACTATGTGAAGGGTCGCGAGTTCTCCGGCGAGACCAAGCATGTCAACAAGGCCACCCTCAACAAAGAGTGGAACCAGTTTGCCAACCTGCTGGGTCAGCGCGTGCTGCCGAAGCTGGATCAGAGCGGTGTTGAATACCGTCTCTCTGTACCGGGTGCCAAGGTAGTCAACGGTGTGCTGGAAGCTAACGTGGATCTGCCGGGTCTGCCTATCCAGTACAGCATGGATGGCACCACCTGGACTGCCTACGATGCTGCGGCCAAGCCGAGCGTAAATGGCAAGGTCTACCTGCGTACCACCAGCTTCGATGGCAAGCGCACCAGCCGCGTCACCGAACTGAACTGATAGCCGTCAACCGTTAACATGAGGTGGGTCGCAAGACCCGCCTTTCCCAAGGGCGATGGATGATGTATCGGGTTTGGGAAAGGTTGACTGTGCGTGTGAGCCTTTGTTGTGTGTGTGTATTGTCTGTTTGTTTTTCATCACTTTCTGCCCCGCCTTGTGCGGGGCTTTTTTATGATGGCTGCTTAAAATTGGGCAAACCTCGGTTTTTTTAGCTGCTCAATGGCTGGTAACGGCCAAATTCAGGTTGAGGCAGGGCGCGTAATGAGGGATCATATCCGGCTTGACGGCGGGGGTATGAGGGTGCCAACCGGCACGACTTCCGCCAGTGACGCATTTTTGAGGTGAGCCATGACTCAGGCGAACAGCCCAACTAACTTTATTCGTCAGATCATTGATGAAGATCTGGCCAGTGGTAAGCACAGCAGCGTGCATACCCGTTTCCCGCCCGAGCCGAACGGTTATCTCCATATCGGCCATGCCAAGTCCATATGCCTGAACTTCGGCATTGCCCGTGACTATCAGGGCCAGTGCAACCTGCGTTTCGATGACACCAATCCGGTGAAAGAAGACATCGAATACGTCGAGTCCATCAAACAGGACGTACAGTGGCTTGGCTTCGAGTGGAGCGGCGAGATCTGCTACTCCTCCGACTATTTCGACAAGCTGCACGGTTATGCCATCGAGCTGATTGAAAAGGGTCTGGCCTATGTGGACGAGCTGACCGCCGAGCAGATGCGCGAGTATCGCGGTACCCTGACTGCGCCGGGCAAAAATAGCCCGTTCCGCGATCGCAGCGTGGCCGAGAACCTGGCGCTGTTTGCCAAGATGAAGAACGGTGAGTGTGCCGAAGGCACCGCTTGCCTGCGTGCCAAGATCGACATGGCGTCCCCTTTCATGGTGATGCGTGATCCGGTTATCTACCGCATCAAGTTTGCTCACCACCACCAGACCGGTGACAAGTGGTGCATCTACCCGATGTATGACTTCACCCACTGCATCTCGGACGCGCTGGAAGGGATCACCCACTCCATCTGTACCCTGGAGTTCCAGGACAACCGCCGTCTGTATGACTGGGTGCTGGACAACATCAGCATCGAGTGCCACCCCCGTCAGTACGAGTTCTCTCGTCTGAACCTCGAATACACAGTGATGTCCAAGCGCAAGCTGAACCTGCTGGTGACCGAGCAGCACGTTAATGGCTGGGATGACCCGCGCATGCTGACCGTCTCCGGTCTGCGCCGCCGTGGCTACACCCCGGCCTCCATCCGCGAGTTCTGCAAGCGCATCGGCGTGACCAAGCAGGACAACATCGTCGAGATGAGCATGCTGGAAGCCTGCATTCGCGAAGATCTCAACGAGCATGCCCCGCGCGCCATGGCCGTGCTGCATCCGGTGAAAGTGGTGATCGAGAACTTGGCCACTGATGAAGTACTGACTGCCCCGGCCCACCCGAGCAATGCCGAGATGGGAACCCGCGAGCTGAACTTTACCCGCGAAATCTTCATCGACGAAGCGGACTTCAAAGAAGAAGCCAACAAGCAGTTCAAGCGTCTGGTGCTGGGCAAGGAAGTGCGTCTGCGCAATGCCTATGTGGTCAAGGCTGAGCGCATCGAGAAAGATGCCGATGGCAAGGTCACCTGCATCTACTGCTCTTACGATCCCGAGACCCTGGGCAAGGATCCGGCCGATGGCCGCAAGGTGAAAGGGGTGATCCACTGGGTCAGCGCCACTCACTCCCTGCCAGCCGAAGTGCGTCTCTATGACCGCTTGTTCAAGGTGCCGAACCCGGGTGCCGAGGATGACTTCGAAGCCGCGCTGAACCCGGATTCGCTGGTGATCATTGAGGGTGCCCGTGTCGAGGCCTCTCTGAAGAGCGCCAAGCCGGAGCAAGCTTACCAGTTCGAGCGTGAAGGCTACTTCTGCGCCGACAACAAGCTCTCCAGCCCGCAGCATCTGGTGTTCAACCGCACCGTTGCCCTGCGCGATGTTTGGGGTAAGGCCGAAGGCTAAGTGGCGACAAGGGCAGGGGAGACCCTGCTCTTCTCTGCTGCCAATCGGACAACAAAAAAGCCAGCTGATGCTGGCTTTTTTGTTGTCCGTCTATTGCCCGTCTATTGTCTGTTATCGAGTGTGATAGCCCGATTTAATGGTCGTGCTTGCAATCACCTGCCGCGCAATGACCGTAGAGGTAGAGGCTGTGGTTGGTGAGACGGATATTGAATCTCTTGGCGATCTCACGCTGGCGCTGCTCGATCACTTCGTCGGAAAACTCGATCACCTTGCCGCAGTCGAGGC
Source organism: Aeromonas sp. CU5 (assembly GCF_002586745.1). Classification (NCBI taxonomy): domain Bacteria; kingdom Pseudomonadati; phylum Pseudomonadota; class Gammaproteobacteria; order Aeromonadales; family Aeromonadaceae; genus Aeromonas; species Aeromonas sp. CU5. The sequence continues at coordinate 2,276,715 of NZ_CP023817.1, read as the reverse complement.
AAACCAGATGGTCGTGGTGCTCCTGAGTCGCCAGTTCGAATACCGATTTGCCACCTTCGAAGTGGTGACGGGTCACGATACCAGCATCATCAAACTGGTTCAGAACGCGATAGACGGTGGCGAGACCAATCTCTTCACCCAGGTCGATCAGTCGTTTATAGAGATCTTCGGCGCTGGTGTGCTGGCAGTCCGGCTGTTGCAGGATTTCCAGGATTTTGACCCGGGGCAAGGTGATCTTGAGCCCGGCCTTTTTTAACGCTTGGTTGTTGTCTGCCATATTCTACTTATTCGCATTCTCGAAGGTGAGGTTATTCTGATGGACTGCCACTGGAATGGCAACCTTGAACTCGCTTGGCTTGTCATTATAGGTCGCACCATCCCTAAAAATAAACCCAGTAATTCAAAGGCTTTAGCCATGAATGGGGGGCTGGATTGAAATAATCTATCGTGTGATCCGACTTGCTGGTATTGGATATGTTGATAGTATGTAACTTTCACACATCTGGTCGGATGAGAATCATGGATTGGCTTTTTGGCAATGCGGCCTGGGTGCGCCGTGCACTCAATGCCTGGCCCCCCTTCTGGGGCGCCGGTATCAAGATAGAGACCCTGAGCGATGACTTTCGCTACTGCCGGGTGACCCTGAAATCCCGTTGGTGGAACAAGAATGCCAACCGCACCCAGTTTGGCGGCAGCATGTTTGCCATGACGGACCCTATCTATCCGCTGATGTTGATGGGCTACTTCAAGAATCGCTATTACGTTTGGGACAAGGCGGGCAGCATCAACTACATCAAACCGGGCAAGGGCAAGCTGGTGGCTGAGTTCAATCTGACCGAGGGCAAGCTGGCCGAGATAGTGGCGGCGACCGAGGGGGGTAACAAGCACTTCCCCGAGTTCGAGGTGACGGTACAGGACAAGAGTGGTGAGTTGGTAGCACAGGTGAAACGGACGCTGTATGTCAGATCCAAACCGGAGCACAGGGGTGGATAAGCGGCCACATTACAGATACAACAAGGGCCCCATCGGGGCCCTTAAGAGAGGTAAGGGTGAGCGGATTACTCCAGCTCGCCCAGGCACATCTCTTCGTGTAACAGCTTGCACCAGCCTTTGACGCGTTCGGCGGTCAGCTCGGGTTGACGATCTTCATCGATACCCAGACCGACAAAGTGCTTGTCATCGACCAGCGCTTTGGAAGCTTCAAACTCGTAACCGGCAGTAGGCCAGTGACCGATGATGATGGCGCCTTTGGCTTCGACGATGTCACGCAGAGTGCCCATCGCGTCGAGGAAGTACTCGGAGTAATCTTCCTGATCACCGCAACCAAAGATGGCAACCAGCTTGTTGGTGAAGTCGATTTCACCCATATCAGGGAAGAAGTCGTCCCAGTCGGCCTGAGCTTCACCGTAGTACCATGTCGGGATACCGAACATCAGCAGGTCAAAGCTCTCGATATCGGCCTTGCTACTCTTGGCAATATCTCGGACTTCAATCAGTTGCTTGCCCAGCTCTTTCTGGATCATCTTGGCGACAGCTTCGGTGTTACCGGTATCGCTGCCAAAAAACAGACCTACACTTGCCATAGTGTTTAGTTACCCGTATTTGGTGTTAATGCTTAACGCTCAGACTGAGGTCTCCACCGCAAAGGCGGATTCAGTCTGTTGTTTCAGAATAGATTGGATCAGCTCGGCTCGGCTGATGTTCTGTTGTAACGCAAGTTGGTTCAGGCGCTCCAGCAACTCGGCCTCCACCTTTAACTCTACCCTTTTGAGCCCATTGTCTCGATCGCGCTTAAGCTGATTGCGCTTGTTGATCTTGAGCTGGGTCTCGCGGGGGAGTGGATTGGTTTTTGGCCTGCCGGGGCGCTTCTCAGTTGCGAACAGATCCAGTGTTGTTCGATCAGTTTGCTGTTTGGCCATACATCACAGATGAAAATAAGTTAGCCGAGTCCTGAGCCTTCCCAGCCCAGTTCGATCAGCCCCTTGGCGACAAAACCCGCACAACCCAGAAACAGTACCAACCAGACGACAAAACGGCCAAAACGGGGCACATTGCCGCGCTTGAGTACGTCATGAATGGCAAGACCAATCAAGATGAAGATGGCCAGAAAAAATAATTTCAGGCCCACACTTTCGATCAGGTCGATATGTTCACTTAGCATGGATTGCGCACACTCCTTATGACCGGCGCACTATATCACAAAGGATTTGAAACTGTTAACCGCCTATCGACAGGAAATCCACAACCAATTTGTTGAACAAGGCCGGTTTTTCCGCATGTAGCCAGTGGCCCGTACCCGCGATGATTCGCACCTTTGCCGCCGGGAATTGGGCCAGCGCCGTTGCGCTGTATTGCGGCTGCATATAGTCAGAATCCCCCCTTTGATAAAGAGCACCGGGCCCTCGAAGCGGTGTTCATCCGCTGGCCAACCCATGATGTTGGCGTAGTTTTGCTCAAGGGCGGGGACGTTGAAGCGCCAGCCCCAGCCATGTTCGCCTTTGGCGAAGGATTTGAGCAGGAACTGGCGCACCCCAGGGATTTCGATGTGCTGCGCCAGCATGGCTTCAGCTTCGCTGCGGCTTTGCGGCGGCGTGTTCAGGGTGGCATTCAGCCCGGCAAAGACATTCTGGTGGCGGGAGTGGGGATAGGCGACCGGCGCCATATCGGCCACCACCAGCCTGGTCACCCGTTCTGGCGCCAGCTTGGCGACCTGCATCGCGACTTTGCCCCCCATCGAGTGACCAATCAGGATGGCTTCGGCAATTTCCAGCCGATCCATCAGGGTCAGGATATCGGCCGCCTGGGCCGGATAGCTCATCTCGCTGCTATGAAAGGAGGCGCCGTGGTTGCGCAGATCGACGCTGATGACCCGGTACTGCTCGCAGAGGGGGCGGGCCAGCAGGCCGAGGTTGTCGAGGCTGCCAAACAGGCCGTGGATCAGAATGACCGCCGGGCCCTGACCCTGCTCCTTGAAGTTCAATATGCTGTTTTGTTGCAAAATGACACCTTGTCGGTCGTGGGTGCGTATCGCTGTTTTATTTAACGCACTGGAAAGAAAAGGATTTCGTCCAACGGATGAGAAATTTATGTGGTTTTTTTTCTAAAAAATCCCGTCCAGATCGGCTATCAGTGCGGCTGATCACACACTTGGCCCGCTATTATGCCGTATTCTCGATGAGATTCATGTACATCTGCCAGCCCCTTGCTTGGGCTGTCGGGTTTGCCTATGTATAATCGCCGCATCCGAATTTCGACGAGTCCAGCGCATCCCTATGAAAACCATCGAGCTTGATGACGATCTCTACTTCTATATCGCCAGCCAGACCCGGCACATTGGTGAGAGTGCCTCCGATATCCTGCGTCGCCTGCTGGAACAGCCTGCTCACGCACGTGTGCCGGTTGCCGAGCCAGTGGCTGTCGCACAGCCCAAGGCGGTAACCGCGCAGCAGGGGCTGCAACTCCTGCTCGATTCTGGTGAGCTAGAAAAAGAAGAGAAGTCTATCAACCGCTTTATGCGGGTGCTCAGCACCCTCTATGGGGATGACCCCGCCGGGTTTACCCAAGCGACCGAAATCAAGGGCCGTACTCGGGTCTATTTCTCGCGGGATCCTGAGGCTCTGCGCGCCAGTGGCAGTACCACCAAGCCCAAGCCGGTACCGGAAACCCCATTCTGGGTGATCACCAATACCAACACTCGTCGCAAGCAAAACATGGTGGCTCAGATGATGGCCAGCATGAGCTATGGCGAAGAGGTGATCGCGCAGGTGTGTGGCGCTATTTAACGACTTCTCAAGACTCAGGCCTTGCCCGCCAAGGCCGCCATTACGCAAGGAACACGCTATGGCTCAGCATTCCCACGCCGGTCAACCGGCCCGTTTAAGCGACCTGACCAATATCCCCCGTCTGGTCAGCGCCTACTACCTCAACAAGCCGGACATGAGCCGCCCCGAACAGCGGGTTGCCTTCGGTACCTCTGGCCACCGTGGCAGTGCCTTGCACAACGCCTTTACCGAATCTCACATTCTGGCGGTGACCCAGGCACTGGTGGAGTATCGCCAGCAGGCCGGTATCACTGGCCCGCTGTTTGTCGGCATGGATACCCACGCCCTGTCCGAATCCGCCTTTGCCAGCGCAGTCGAAGTGCTGGCGGCCAACGGCGTCGAAACCCGCATTCAAGTCGGTATGGGCTTTACCCCGACCCCGGTTATCTCCCACGCCATCCTGCGCTACAACTCAGGCAAACCTGCTGCGCGCGCTGATGGTGTGGTGATCACCCCGTCTCACAACCCGCCGGAAGATGGTGGCTTCAAGTACAACCCGCCCCACGGTGGCCCCGCTGAAGGGGAGATCACCAAGTGGGTGGAAGACCGTGCCAACGCCATTCTGGAAGCGGGTCTGGCTGGCGTGAAACGCATGCCGTTCGCCGAAGCCCTCAAGAGCCCGTTCGTGGTCGAGCACGATTATGTCACCCCTTACGTGGATGATCTGAAGAACGTGCTGGACATGGATGCCATCAAGAACGCGGGCATCAAGATCGGTGTCGACCCGCTGGGCGGCTCCGGCGTCGCCTACTGGGACGTCATCGCCAAGACCTATGGTCTGAACATTGAGGTGGTGAACTACAAGGTCGACCCGACTTTCTCCTTCATGACCCTGGATAAAGACGGCAAGATCCGGATGGACTGCTCCAGCCCGTTCGCCATGGCGAGCCTGATTGCGCTTAAAGACAAGTTCGACATCGCCCTTGGCAACGACCCTGACTACGACCGTCACGGTATCGTCACCAAGTCCGGCCTGATGAATCCGAACCACTATCTGGCGGTGGCGATCCAGTATCTGTTCACCCATCGCACCGGCTGGTCCAAAGAGTCAGCCGTCGGCAAGACGCTGGTCTCTTCTTCGATGATTGACCGGGTTGCCGGTGAGATTGGCCGCACCCTGAAAGAGGTGCCGGTTGGCTTCAAGTGGTTCGTGGATGGTCTCTACAGCGGCGAGTTCGGCTTTGGTGGTGAAGAGAGTGCGGGTGCCTCCTTCCTGCGCAAAGATGGCACCGTCTGGACCACTGACAAGGATGGTTTCATTCTGGCGCTGCTGGCGGCCGAAATTCTGGCGGTGACCGGCAAGGATCCCCAGGCCCACTACGACGCACTGGAAGCCAAGTTTGGCCATTCCAGCTACCGTCGTATCGACGCCCCGGCCAACAGCGCCCAGAAAGCGGTGCTCTCCAAACTGGATCCGGCACTGGTGGAAGCCTCAACGCTCGCCGGTGAGCCCATCATTGCCAAGCTGACCAAGGCACCGGGCAACGATGCCGCCATCGGCGGTCTCAAGGTGGTGACCGAGAACGGCTGGTTCGCGGCTCGTCCCTCTGGCACTGAGTCCATCTACAAGATCTACATGGAGAGCTTCAAGGGTGAGGCACACCTGGATCTGATCCAGCAAGAAGCCCAGCAGATCGTCTCTGCCGCGCTGGCCAAGGCTGGCGTCTAATTAGTAGCCTTGCCTCCAGAACGAGGCAGGGCTCAATATGTTAGTTATGGGCAGACATTAGCTCATCTTTGTTAGATAAAAAAACCGAAACCCATCAATGGGTTTCGGTTTTTTTATTGAGCTATCGCTGGCAACGATCCAGCTTTAGTGTTCGCCAATATAGACGTCTTTGTGCTGTTCACGGATCTCTAAAAACTTGTCCAAATTGCTCATCATCAGCTCGACCAGCTGGGGATCGAAGTGTTGCCCTTTCTCTTCTTCTATCAGGGCCAGCACCTTGTCCAGCGGCCAGGCTTTTTTGTAGCAGCGATCCGAGCCCAAGGCATCGAACACATCTGCTAGCGCCACAACCCTTCCCTCCAGCGGTATATCATCTCCTTTCAGACCACGAGGGTAGCCGCCACCATTCCACTTCTCATGGTGATTGCCTGCGATGGTGGCGCCAATCTGAAATAGCGCCAGATCACTGCCGGAGAGCATATCCTGCCCGAGCTGGGCATGAGTTTTCATTACCTCCCACTCTTCAGGTGTTAATTTACCCGGCTTGTGCAAGATGGCATCAGGAATGCCAACTTTGCCAATATCGTGCAAAGGGGACGCCCGTTTAATCAATTCGCTTTGTTCTTCACTCATGCCAAGCAGCTGACAAAAGAGCTCGGTATAGAGCGCCACACGTTTGACGTGCAGGCCCGATTCCTTGGATCGGGTTTCAACCAACTCACCGATGCGGTAGATAATTTCCCGCTGGTTATCGGCGATCACCTCGTTAAGACGGATGTTCTCAAGCGCCACTATGATGTTTTCGGTGAACAGGGTCAGCAGCCCGGTATCCATCTGGCTGAGTTGCCGAGTGGTCTCGATATGGAACAGCAGATGGTGGCGTGGGTTCTGGCAATAGAGCACCATCTGGTTGATGCCATAGATATTGCATTGCATGTGCATGGCTTGACGGAGGATCTCGGGCGCTTCCGTCAGCAACATGGCTGAATGGCCCGGCAGCAGTGGCTCCAGCAGTTGATCCCTGACCTCATAGGCGTACTGTTTGACGTCGTATATCTGGGTCTCGCCAAGATGGAGCAGGGCGCTAAGCTGTTCTTGTGCACCCTCGACAAACTGGCGTAACGCCCGTTTCTCAAATATCCCCTTGGAGGCTTCGATGACTTTTTCCAGCCCCTGACGGTTGCTCTCCAGGGTGCGGATATCACGATAGGATCGCAGGCTGGCCCGCAGCAGAGTGCGCAGCTTCTGGGAGGTTAGCTCGGTTTTATCTTTGTAATCGTTGATGTCGTAGTTGGTGACCACATCATCTTCCGGCGCCTGGCCGGGCTGGCCAGTACGCAACACGATGCGTACCATCTTGTTTTGCAGCTCTTCACGGACATATTTCACGACATCGAGACCTGCGTGGTCAACTTCCATCACTACATCCAGCAGCAGCAATGCCACGTCCGGTGTCACGGCAAGTAACTCTTTGGCCTGGGCCGCAGAATAAGCATGCAGAAAATCGATGGGACGATTGTCAAACTCGAATTTGTTCAAGGTGATTTTGGTGATGCGATGCACTTCGGGCTCATCGTCAACAATCATCACCTTCCAGCCTGCTTGCTGCGTGCTTGGAAGCGCGAGATCATCATCATCAATAATCAGGATTTGGTCATCCATCATACAATCCTGTTTGGCATCCTGTGCTTACATTAACTGCTTAACTAAGGATAGGAAACTTATTGAGAAATTATATTTGATCTCGAAAATCTATGGTCGAAATAAGCAAATGGAACCCTTTGTGACCGTGGTGTTGTCCGGCCGCTTTCTTTGCCCAATCATGGGGCTAGCGTGCATAAAGCCCATTTCTGTGTTCGGGTGTTAGCGGTAGTGGTTGGTGATGTTTGAATCCATATTGGACCTATTAGACGAGAAATAATCTTATTTGATAGTGATTCCTATTTGCGTGTAGCATGGCGACACACTCAACGAGGAGCCTCATCGTGTCCCCATCTCTGCCTCCCAATCGTCCCCGTCTGCTGACTGTCAAAGCCATTACCCAGATCACCCCCCATTTGCGTCGCATCACCTTTGGTGGCAGCGAACTGGCTGATTATCCCTTTACCTGCGGTGGGGCCCATATCAAGGTGATGCTGGCCCAGCCTCATCAGGTAGAGCCGGTGCTGCCTGCCATGACCCCGAGCGGCCCGCGCTGGAGCAATCCTGCGGACAAGCCGGTGATCCGCACCTACACCATCTGCGCGTTTCGCCGTGATGAGCAGGAAATTGATATCGACTTCGTACTGCACGGTGACGGTGGGCCCGCCAGCGCCTTTGCTACCCATGCCAAGCCGGGAGAGAAGGTGATCCTCTCCGGGCCGGGTGGCCCCAACCCCATGCTGCAACTGGCCGATCACTACTGTCTGGTGGGGGATCTCACTGCCTTGCCCGCCATCATGGCGATGTGTGAGGTGATGCCTGCCGAGGCCAGAGGGGAGATCGCCATACTGCTGCCGGATCAGGCCGATGCTCAGCCGTTGACGCTGCCGGTCGGGGTGCGCTGTCACTGGTTTGTCGGCGAGCCCGAATCCAGCGGCCTGCTGGAGCATGTGATTGCTCTGCCGTTGGTGCGCGATGGCGGCTTCTTCTGGCTGGGTGGTGAAGAGGCGCTAGTGTTGCCGCTGCGCCGCCATTTTAGGTCAGTGCTCGAGGTGGATCGCCAGTCGCTCTACGCTGTGCCGTACTGGCGCCGGGGCAAGAGTGAAGAGGCCTATCACCAGACCCGTCACGATGTGATGGATAATTAAGCGGATGCGAAAGAATATCTGATTCACGCTTGCAAATAAAAATGATTTGCATTTAGTATTGCGCCGTCCCGATGTCAGTCGGTACGGCGCTTTTGTTATTGATTGCTACGAGTGGCATCGCACAACGCAGGGCCTGCCGTAATGCGCTGATGTTCTGGGCGATGGGGCATGGACGACTGTTCATGCCAATGAACTCCATCACTTTTCACCGGGTCTGGCGAGGTCAGACAGGGATGTCGGTGGTGTTGGCTTCGGTTGTTTTATGTGGAGTGTTGATGATGCGTACATCATCCCGACGATTTGCAGTGCATCCGCTGGTGTTGTCTCTTTTTGCCCTGCCAGTTCTGGCCCAGGGGACTGCGCCTTCCGCCGCTCATGAAACCATGGTGGTAACGGCGAGTAAAACCCGGCACAGCGAGCTGACCGCCCCGGCCAGCGTCTCTGTGGTGACCCGGGCCGAGCTCGACAAGCTCAATGTCAATGATCTCACCGGCGCCCTGAAACAGCTGCCGGGGGTCAATATCAGCCCTGCTACCAGTTATGGCCGCAGCGAGATCAAGTTGCGCGGGCTGGAGGGGGATTACACCCTGTTGCTGGTCAATGGCCGGCGTATTAGCTCCCGCGATGCCCTTACCTCCGGTTATGGCAATGATTTCGATCTCTCCGCCATCCCCATGGCGGCCATCGAGCGTATCGAAGTGATCCGCGGCCCCATCTCCTCCCTCTACGGTGCAGATGCGCTGGGTGGGGTGGTCAACGTCATCTTGCGTCAACCCGGGCAGAAGACCGAAGCGGCGGCCACCTATACCTTCAGCGACCCCACCGATGGTCACGGCGGGGATATCAACAAGGCGAGTGCCTATGTGGGCGGGGCACTGATCGACAACAAACTGCTGGCCAACCTGGTGGTAGAAGGGAATCACCGGGACGCCTGGCAGAGCGAGCAGAGCATCAACCCCAAGGCCGATGCCATCGAGCAGCGTGAAAAGTTGGGGATCCTCTCCAACGTCAAATGGCTGATCGACGATCGTCAGGATCTGGATGTGGGGATGAACTACGCCAAAGACGATCGGGAGGCCCACTGGAACAACTACGGCCAGACGCCGCGCAATATCCAGCAGATGGAGCGACTGGGGCTCAATGCCACCCACGTCGGCCGTTGGGATCAGTTCGACAGCCGGGTCGGCTATGCCTTCGAGCAGGTTGATCTGTTTGACGACTCCGAACTGATGACGGCGCTGAGCAAGACCAGCGGCGATGTGAGCCAGACCAACCACACCTTCGATGGCCAGCTGAGCGGTAATCTGGGCAGCCACCTGCTGACCAGCGGTGCCGAGTACCGCATCACCGAACTCAAACATAACGTCAACCTCAAGGGGGGCGATGTCAGCGTCAACCAGAGCGCGCTCTATCTGCAGGATGAGTTTGGCTTTGGCGATCTGGCGTTGACCCTGAGTGGCCGGGTCGATCACCACGAGACCTATGGCACCGAGTTCAGCCCCCGCGGTTATGCCCTCTACAGCCTGACTGACAACTGGGTGGTCAAGGGCGGCATTGGCAAGGCATTCAAGGCGCCGACCATTGCCCAGTCCAACCCGGACTATGCGGTAGCCGCCTGTCGCGGTCGCTGCGCCGTGGTGGGCAACCCGGATCTGAAGCCGGAAACCGCCGTCAGCTACGAGCTGGGCACCGCCTATGATGGTTCGTTCTGGGGCGCCGGGGTTACCGCCTTCCACAACGATATCAAGGACAAGATCCAGAGCGAGGCATGGACCGCCACCTGGCGTCCGGCGGTGATGACCTATCAGAACGTCAGCAAGGCCCGCATCAAGGGGGTGGAGCTGAGCGGCTGGTTTGATATCACCGATGCCCTGACTCTCTCCAGCAACGTCACCCTGATCGACGGGGAGGACAAGACCAGTGGCAAGGATCTCTATCGGACGCCGGAGCATACTGCCAACGCCAAGCTGGAGTGGCAGATCATCGAGAGCCTGAGTACCCAGCTCGGCTGGAACTACACCGGCAGCCAGATCCTCCCGGTTCCGCGCATGAGCGGCACCACCTATGAGACCACCGCCGGATTCCACACCCTGGATGTCGGGGCAGTCTGGAACGCCACCCGGGCACTGGATCTGAAGTTCGGACTCAACAACCTGACCAATACCAAGCGTGACTGGGTTGCCACCGAGGCCGATCAGATCCTCGACGGGCGCACTGTCTATGCAGGTGTGGCCTACAAGCTGTAATGGCTGAGCGGGAGCCCGCACTGGCGGGCTTCCATTGTTGCCACCGCATCACCTCGGGTGATGGCTTTTATTTCAACCACATGGCATTGCAATCATAAGGAGTTAAAGGGTGTTTAGAGACCAGACCTCGCTGTTCTGGCTGGGATTGTTCCTCCTGTTCGTACTGCTTTCTCTTTCGCTCGCCACCGGTGCGGGCGTCTATGGTGCCCGCGAGGTACTCGGCTACCTGATGGGGGATGCCCGCTGGGTTGGCGACGAGAAGCTCGCCATGGTGCTCAATACCTTGCGACTGCCGCGCACCCTCTGCGCCATGGTGGTCGGCGCCTCTTTATCTCTGGCTGCCTCCTTGTTGCAGAGCGCGACCCGCAACCCGCTGGCGGAACCCGGCCTGCTCGGGGTCAACGCCGGGGCCGTTTTTGCATTAGTCGTGGGGCTCACCTGGTTCGGGGTGGAGTCCGCCTACGGCTATCTGCTCTGGGCCGGACTCGGCGCGCTGCTCGGCAACGTGATTGTGCTGGGACTCGGCATGATGATTGGCCGCTCCAACCCCCTCAAGCTGATTCTGGTCGGGGTGGCGCTCTCCGCCACCTTCGGCGGGCTCTCCAGCTTTCTGCTGCTCTCCAACAAGATGGTGCTGGAGCAGTACCGCTTCTGGAACCTCGGCTCCCTGTCGGCGGCCAATCTCGATGCCATCATAGCCGTACTGCCCTTCGTGCTGGCGGCGTTTGTCATCACCTTGCTGCTCTGTCGCCAGCTGACCCTGATGCAGATGGGGGACAGTCAGGCCCAGGCGCTGGGGATCCGCCCAAACCGGGTGCGAATTGGCGTGCTGCTGGCCGCCACCCTGTTTACTGCCAGTGCCATCGCCATCGCCGGACCTATCGGCTTTGTCGGCTTTCTGGCTGCCTACTGTGGCCGATTGGTGGAGCCGGTGAAGCTGTCGGTGCAGGTCTGTTTCTCCGCCCTGTTCGGCATGCTGTTTCTGCTGTTGGCCGACATTCTGGCGCGCTGGCTGATCCAGCCGTTCGAGCTGCCCAATGGGGTCATTCTGGCCCTGATCGGTGCACCTGTGCTGATCGCCATCGTCCACCGCGGGGGCTTTCGTACCCTGCTGACCGTCAAGTGAGGGGCTGATGCGCACACCTACCGATATGCTCTGCCTGCGGGCCGGCAACCGCTCTTTGCTGATCCATCTGCCAAGCTGGCGCTGGCTGGCTCTGCTGGCCATGGCGTTGCTGGCGCTGGCTCTGCTGGCCCTGAGCGTTGGCGGCGGCAAGCTTGGCTTGGCCGGGGTGGTCAACACCTTGCTGGGGGAGGGGACGCGGCTTGAGCAGCTCACCCTGTTCAAGATCCGGCTGCCGCGCATCCTTGGGGTCGTGGTGGCGGGGGCGGCCATGGGGCTCTCGGGCTGTCTGGTGCAGACGCTGGTGCGCAATCGGCTGGCCACACCCGACATGGTGGGGGTCAACAACGGCGCCTCTCTGGCCATCATCGTCTTCTCCCTCTACCTGACGGTAGGCAGCTGGCCCTGGTGGGCTGCCCCCATCGGCGCCATCTTCGCGGCGCTGGTGCTCTATGCCCTCTGCCGCAAACCGGGTGAGCAAGGCTATCTGTTCGTGGTGATCGGCATCGGCCTCTCCGAGCTGTTCGAGGCGCTCGGCCAGTTTGTGATGTCCACTCAGGCCCTGCTGCACCTGAGCTCCCTCTATCTGTGGAATATGGGCAGCTTTATCGCCGTGGGTTACAGCACCATCACCCCCATCGCCATTCTGTTGCTGGTGCTCTGCCCCTGGATCGTCTATCTCTCCCGCGCGCTGGCGGTGCTGCGCTTTGGTCCCGAGATGGCCAGAGGGCTTGGCGTCAACGGCGATCGGGTACAACTGGGCATTCTGGCCCAGGCCATTCTGGTGGCGGCGCTCGGCACCGCCATCGGCGGCCCCGTGGTCTTTATCGCCATGGCGGCCCCCATTCTTGCCTCCTGGCTGGTGAAAGACCGAGTGGTGCCGCTCTGGCTGGCGGCACTCAGCGGCGCCTTGCTGCTGCTTGCCAGCGATACCCTGGTTCGGGTGCTGGCCAGCCCTCACGAGGTGGCGACCGGCATCATGACCCGCATTCTCGGCGGCCTGTTGCTGCTGTTTCTTCTCGTTAACGATCGCCAGAGGGCTGACTGATGACGCTCACCGTAAATCGCCTCCACTTCGCCTATCAGCAGACCCCCATTTTGCGGGACATCTCTTTCAGCGTGCCGAGAGGCAAGCTGGTGGGGATCGTCGGCCCCAACGGCTGCGGCAAATCGACCCTGCTCAAGCTGCTTTCCGGCCAGATGAAAGCTCAAAGCGGCGAGATCCTGCTCAAGGGCAAGCCGCTTGCCAGCTACCCCATGAAGGGGCTGGCGCGGGAGCTCGCCTATCTGCCCCAGCGGCCGACCCTGCCTGCCGGCATTCTGGTGGAGCAGCTGGTGCAGTATGGCCGCCACCCTCATCAGGGCTGGTTCAATCAGTGGGGCGAGGAGGATGCCCGCATGGTGCGTAGCGCCTGCGAGCGAATGCAGCTTGAGGGGATCTGGCAGCAGAGCGCTGCGTCCCTCTCCGGCGGGCAGGCACAGCGGGCCTGGCTTGCGATGATCCTGGCACAGGACAGCGACATGGTGCTGCTCGACGAGCCCACCAGTGCCCTCGATATCGGTCACCAGACCGAGGTGATGGAGGCGATCCATCGCATCACCGCCGAAGGCAAAACAGTGCTGCTGGTGATCCACGATCTGGCGATGGCGGCCCGCTACTGTGACGAGTTGATCGCCATCGGCGAGGGCACCATCGCCGCCATGGGCCCGGCCCGGGAGGTGGTGACCAAGGATCTAATCGACCGGCTCTACCAGACCAGTGTCGACATTCTGCATGCCCCCGGCGACGGGGCGCCCATTATCGTGCCCCGTCGTCACGAACATGGCCGTTCCCTGCGTTCGGTGAGTTGAGTCATATGGGCCTGTTCTGTGGGCCCACCGAGTGTATTCACGCGGCCGATTATCCGGGTCGCGCAACGAGAAGGAGTGAGATGATGAAGCGTTTTGCCGCCCTGGCAGCAGCCATCCTGATGCTGGCCGCGCCGCTGGTTCAGGCGCAGGAGATGCGTGAAGTGACTGATGCGTTTGGCCAGAAGGTGCAGGTGCCAGTCCAGCCACAGCGGGTGGTGGTGCTGAGCGAGCTCGAACTCGACAGCACCCTGACCCTGGGGCTGATCCCCATCGGCGCCGTCAATGGCCGTGGTCAACCCACCTTGCCTCGCTATTTGCTGAACAAGGCGGGCATGGGGATCCAGGTGATCGGTGATCTCGACAGCCCCAATCTGGAGTCGCTGATTGCGCTGGAGCCTGACCTTATCCTGACCGGCCAGACCCGTCCCGAACTGCTTACCTTGCTGGGGGAGATCGCGCCGACCGTGGTGACCAGCAAGTGGGGGGAGCCGTGGCAGGATAGCTTCCGCCGCACCGCCCACACCCTTAACCGCGACCAGCAAGCTGATGCCTTCTTGCTGCAGTATGCCGAGCGGCTGACTCAGGCCCGCAGCAAGCTGGCCAAGCATCAGGGGGAGAGCATCAGCATAGTGCGCTGGAACCCCAAGGGGCCGAGCTTTATGTATCAGGGCACCTTTGCCAGCAGCGTAGTGGAGTCGATGGGGCTGGTGCGTCCGGGTAAACAACAGGGCACGGGTGCGCCTCACTCACCGGCGCTCAGTCTGGAGTCCCTCAACCTGCTGGACGCCGACTGGCTGGTGATCGGCACCCTGAGCGCCACCGGCGATGCGGTGGATGCCATGCGTCAGGCGGAGCAGACCCCGGCGTTCCAGCAGTTGCCGGTGATCAAGGCCAAGCGCTTTGGTGCCGTGGATGGGTCACTCTGGACCTCCAGCGGCGGCCCGCAGGCGGCCCTCAAGGTGATTGAGGATGTGGAGCAGTTGCTGGAAACCCGCAGCTGAGTGCTATCGCGCGCCAGAGGTTGACCACACGAACAGGTTGATCAAAAGAAGAGGGAGGCTGATGCCTCCCTCTTGCGTTGTCACTATCTGCCGCGACTTCTTCGGCGAGCCAGAGCCGTTTATTGCGGTTGGATGGCTGTCACTGTGAGCTTGCCGCTCTGGCTTTCCGCATGAAAGTGGATGGCATCCCCCACCTTAAGCCCTTTGAGCTGGGCCGGATCTGCCACTCGAAAGACCATGGTCATGGCGGGCATCTTGAGATTCTCGATCGCCTCATGCTTGATGCCGACCTTGCCGCTCCCCTCATCGAGGCGGGTAATGACTCCCTTGGTCATCATCATGTCGCCCATCTCGCTCATACCCTCCATTTGCCCCATCTGGCTCATATCGTGGTCCTGATGGTTCATCATCTCGGCAGCCTGCAGGCTGGTGTGGGTAGCGAGGCCCATTAGCAGGGTCAGTGTCAGCGTCTTGTAGTTCATCCTGAGTTCCTTGTCTGGCTTATGGGGTTGCTGTTTGTCTGGTTGAAAATGTTCTGTTCATCAGAGTGATGACTCCTGCTGAACCTCGGTGGTCAGCTGCAGCAGGGTGCGGCTGCGCCACAGGTAGTAGGCGGCGGGCAGCACTAATAGGGTCAGCACCAGTGCGCTCACCATGCCGCCGATCATCGGGGCGGCGATGCGCTGCATCACCTCGGAGCCAGTGCCGTGGCTCCACATGATGGGCAACAGGCCGGCGATAATGGTCACCACCGTCATCATCTTGGGGCGAAGGCGCAGGGCGGCGCCGTGGATCACCGCCCGGTGCAGCCCCGCCTGGTCCGGCTTGCCGCTGGCCACGAGCTCATCCCAAGCGTGGTTGAGGTAGACCAGCATCAAGACGCCTGTCTCCACCGCGACGCCAGCCAGGGCGATAAAGCCCACTCCGACCGCCACTGAGAGGTTGAAGTCGAGCAGCCAGAGGGTCCAGATCCCGCCCACTACCGCCAGCGGCAAAGTGATGAGAATGAGCAGCACCTCCTGGAAGCGGCGAAACGCCAGATAGAGCAGCAACACGATAATGGCGACGGTTAATGGCACCACGTAGGCGAGGCGCGCCTTGGCCCGCTCCATGTACTCGTATTGACCCGACCAGGTGAGGGCGTAACCCGCCGGCAGTACCAGCTGCCTGTTCACCTCGGCCTTTGCTTGCTCAACGAAGGAGCCGATATCGCGGCCGCGGATATCGACGTAGACCCAGCCGTTGAGCCGCGCGTTTTCACTGCGCAGCATGGGGGCCTCGTCGCTGATGTAGACCCTGGCAACGTCCGCCAGCGCGATGCGTGCACCGCTCGGGGTCACCACCGGCAGCAGCTCGAGGCTCGCCACCGAATCGCGATAGCTCTGGGGATAGCGCAGGTTGATGGGGTAGCGCTCGCGCCCCTCGATGGTCTGCCCCACCTCCATGCCGCCCACTGCGGTGGCGAGCACCGCCTGCACATCGGCGATGTTGAGGCCGTAGCGAGCCGCTTTCAGCCGGTCGATATCCACCTTGACGTAGCGGCCACCGGCCACCCGCTCGGCGTAGACCGATGACGCGCCCTCCACCTTGCCGACGATCTGCTCAAGCTGTTGGCCGAGCTGCTGGATCACCTTGAGATCCGGCCCCGCTATCTTGATACCGACCGGGGTCTTGATGCCGGTAGCCAGCATGTCGATGCGGGTCTTGATGGGGGGCACCCAGGCGTTGGTGAGGCCTGGGAAGCGGATGAGGGAGTCGAGCTCCTCTTTCAGCTTCTCCGGGGTCATGCCGGGGCGCCACTGATCCCGGGGTTTAAGCTGGATGCTGGTCTCCATCATCACCAGATCGGCGGGGTCGGTGGCGGTCTCGGCGCGACCCGCCTTGCCGAACACGTTCTGCACTTCGGGCACGGTGTGAATGAGCTTGTCGGTTTGCTGCAAAATCTCCCGCGCCTTGCCCACCGAGATATTGGCTGCGGTGGTGGGCATATACATGATGTCCCCCTCATCGAGCGGCGGAATAAACTCGGAGCCCAAGTATTTGAGCGGCCAGAAGCCCGCCACCGTGACAATGGCGGCCACCATCAGGGTGGTTTTCGGGCGTGCCAGCACGGCCTTGAGCAGCGGAATATAGCCGCGGGTCAGCATCCGGTTGAGGGGGTTGGCCTGCTCCGCCAGCACCTTGCCACGGATAAAGTAACCCATGATCACCGGCACCAGCGTGATGGCGAGCGCTGCCGCGGCGGCCATGGCGTAGGTCTTGGTGAAGGCGAGCGGGTGGAACATTCGTCCCTCCTGCGCCTCCAGCGCGAACACCGGCAAAAAGCTCATGGTGATGATCAGCAGGGAGAAGAAGATGGCGGGCCCCACCTCGATGCTCGCCTCGGTGATGATGCGCCAGCGATTCTTGTCGGTGAGCGCCTCCCGCTCCATATGTTTGTGGACGTTTTCGATCATCACGATGGCGCCATCCACCATGGCGCCGATGGCGATGGCAATGCCCCCCAGCGACATGATGTTGGCGTTGATCCCCTGCAGGTGCATCACGATAAAGGCCACCAGAATGGCGATGGGCAAGGTGATGACCACCACCAGCGACGAGCGCAGGTGGAACAGGAAGGCGAGGCAGACCAGCACCACCACCGCAAACTCCTCCAGCAGCTTGCCGGAAAGGTTGTCGATGGCGCGCTGGATAAGATCGGATCGGTCGTAGACGGTGACCACTTCCACCCCCTGTGGCAGGCTGCTTTTCAGCTCCGCCAGTCGCGCCTTGACCCTGTCGATGGTGTGCTGGGCATTCTCGCCATAGCGCATGACGATGATGCCGCCCACCACTTCCCCTTCGCCGTTGAGCTCGGCGATGCCGCGCCGCATCTGGGGACCGGTGACCACATCTGCCACATCCCCCAGCAGCAGGGGCGCGCCGCGTACCGTGGTGCCGAGCGGGATCTGCTTCAGATCCTCCACGCTCTTCAGATAGCCATTCGAGCGCACCATGTACTCCGCTTCCGCCATCTCGATGACGGAGGCGCCGGTCTCCTGATTGCCCTGTTTGATGGCGGTTTCGATAAGGGAGAGCGGGATGCCGTAGGCGCGCAGCTTGTCCGGGTCGACCCGCACCTGATACTGGCGCACCATGCCGCCCACGGTGGCGACCTCGGAGACGCCATTCACCGTCTGCAGCTCGTACTTGAGGAACCAGTTTTGCAGCGAGGTGAGCTCGCTGAGATCATGCTTGCCGGTTCTGTCCACCAATGCGTATTGATAGACCCAGCCCACCCCGGTGGCATCGGGGCCGAGCTGGGGGCGGGCAGAGGCGGGCAGATTGGGGGCCACCTGACTCAAATACTCCAGCACCCGGGCGCGGGCCCAGTAAAGATCTGTGCTGTCGTCAAACAGCACATAGACGAAGGAGTCGCCGAAGAAGGAGTAGCCGCGTACCGTGGTCGCCCCCGGCACCGCCAGCATGGCGGTGGTGAGCGGGTAGGTGACCTGATCCTCCACCACCTGGGGCGCCTGACCCGGATAGGAGGTCTTGATGATCACCTGCACGTCAGAGAGATCCGGCAGGGCATCCACCGGGGTCTGCTTGACTGACCAGAGCCCCCAGGCGGTGAGCATGACGGTCAGCAGCAGCACCAGAAAGCGGTTGCCCACTGACCAGCGAATAATCGAGGGGATCATGATTTGGCTCCTTGCTCATTTGGTGCAGAGAGCGGGGAGCGGTAGCCTGCTAGGTGGCAAATGATGGAAGGGATCATGATTTCTTCTCCACCTCGGGCATCGCCATCTGATGCTGGCTATGGTCCATACCTTCCATCTTGTCCATCTCGCCCGTCGCGGGTTTGGTTGCGTCACCAGTAGCGGGTGCGCTTTCCTGATGAATGGTGGTGATGCGGTACTCATCCCCCTGCTGCATCACCTGCAGATGGAGGGTTTGCCCGTCGGCCAGCTTGCTCATATCGACCCCTTCGGCGACGGTGAACTCCATCTCCATGGCAGGCCACTGCCACTCGGGGATGGGCTGGTGTGCCACCATCAGGGTGCGGCTGGCCAGATCGATGCTCTGTACCGTCCCTTGCGTCCACACCTGGGCAGGGCGCACCGCCGTCATGCGCTGGAAGTCCGAATCGATGGCCGACTCGGAGTCGAGCAGGAACTGGGCAGAGCTGACTATGCTGTCCCCTGCTTCGACTCCCGCCTTGATGGCAACCTTGTCGCCAAACTGGGGGCCGAGAGTGACGGCGACCGACTTGAAGTTGCCATCCCCCAACGCCAGCACCAGCCTGTTCTGACTGCCGGTGCGGATCACCGCTTCGCTCGGCACCACCAACTGCGGTTCTCCTTTGCCAGTGCGAATGGCCACCTTGGCGAACATATTGGGTTTCAAAAACTCGTCCGGGTTGTCAAAGCGCAGCCGCACCTTGAGGGTACGAGTAGCGGCATCCAGTGTCGGGTAGAGGTAATCGACCCGGCCCTGCCAGTGGCGGCCCGGGGCATAGTCGAGGGTCATGGTGACCGGATCGCCGACTCTCAGCTGGGCGGCCTGACGTTCGAACACCTCGGCACTGACCCACACCTGCTTGAGGGTGCTGATGTTGAACAGGGCTGCGGCGGGCTCCACATACTGGCCTTCCCGCACCTTGAGCTCCGAGACATAACCGCTGCTGGGGGCGTAAATGCTGATGGTTTCGCGCACCTGACGGCTGCGTTTGAGGGCGGCGATTTGATCTGCCGGCACCTGCAGGGACTTGAGCTTGCCCTCGGCGGCGCGCAGCAGCAGCGGGTTGGCGGTGTTGAGAGCGAGCAGGTATTCGTGCTGGGCGTTGACCAGATCCGGCGCGTAGAGCTCATAGATGAGGCTTCCCTTGGTGACCCTCTGCCCCTCGCTCTTGATGGCGAGGGTGCGGATCCAGCCTGCCATGCGGGCGTTGATCGCCTCCAGCCGATCCTCGTCATAACCGACATAGCCCACCGTCTCGATCTGCTGGTGGATAGGCAGTCGCTCGACCTTGGCCAGTCTTACCCCCAGGTTCTGCTGGATCTCGGGGCTGATGGTGACTGTGCCCGGCGAGCCGCTTTTCTGCTCCTCATAGACGGGGATAAAGTCCATCCCCATGTTGTCTTTGGCAGGGGCATCGCGCTTGTCGCGGGGATCCATGGGGTTGACCCAGTAAAGGGGGGTCTTTGCTTTGGCACTGGTGCCATCGGAGGTCTGTTTGGCGGCCCAGTAGCCGCCACCGGCGCCGAGGGCCAGCAGCAGGGCCGACATCAGGATGGTCTTGTTCATGACTGGCCTCCGGCGCGGATCTGCATGCAGAAAGTGCAGGAGGATAAGGCGCCCGCGAAGGCAGCAACCTTGGACGGTGAACAGTTGGCTGGTGACATGATACGTCTTCTCTTGTGCAGGCCGCCGGGCGGGTGAGGTGCAAGGCATCACCAAAGGGGCTGGCGGCAAACGGGCGTTGCTGACGAGTCAGCGGACGCACGGCTCCCTGTTGCTGGCGGCGCCAGTGGTCACAGGGTCAAGCGATAAAGGTGTGCAGATAGTGGCAAGGTGAGACTTGCCCTATGCACGGGAGAAGATCGTTCTAGTGGCGTAGCACCGACAGCATCAGGTGTCGGCGCGGCCAGGAGGGTGGGTGAGAGCCACGGCTGCGCAGGAAGGGATCCCGCAGCCAGAGATCGAGCCTATGGCTGGCAGCCCCCAGAGAGGGGAGCAGCAACAGTGGCAAGATAAACAGGGAGAGCAGCATGCCAAACAGCGGCAGAGCGCTGGCGGCTGCCGAGATGCCGGTCTGCATCTGGCACTCACCGCTCATGGCGGCATCGTCTCCCATCCCCTGATGGCAGGAGAGGGGGACGCTACTGTTTTGGTGATCCATGATTGCCATCGGCTCGCCCATCTCGCTACCACTCATCACCATCTTGTGTGACTGAGAGGCCATTTGTCGGGGCGAGGTGTCGAGCGCTGGTTGCGCCCCATGCCAGCTGATGCAGAGGGTCAGATTGCAGATAAGCAGCAGCGCCAGCAATAGCCGGGCCAACGCAACTGAGGGCAATCTTGCAGCGAGCTGGGTGAGTGACAATCCGGGCATCCTTCGGGATCAGATAGTTGGACTGTAAACCTTACTTTGAGGTGAAGGTCAATGTCGCAAAATGTACTAGAAGGGCGGGCTATTACGGTCTTATCGTTAAGTAATGCTTAATCATTACGTATCCCCAACTCTAATGACGTTACTGCATCCTGCCTTTAGGATGCGGGCCTGTCAGTTTTCGCTATTGAGTGATGTCCCGTTATCTCCTTGTTGGCGCTTATCGCAGCAGGACGGGTCAACACAACATGCTTGCCAAGCCTTGCAATGGCGGGGAGCCAGGAACGAGCCGCATAACGCCGTCAGGTTTCCGGATGCTGATAGCCAAATACGTTAGATGTGATTGTTGATACGCACTCCCTGTCGGGTGCCCCTTTTGTTCATTATTCAGGAGTATCGAAATGCAGCAACGACTGCTGTCGCTGATGCTTGCTGCCTTGCTGAGCCCATCAGCAATGGCTGGCGGCCTTGCCCTCTACGAAACCAGCACCTCCAACAGTGCACTGGCCAACGCAGGGGCTGCTGCCCGTGCCCAGGGAGCAGAGACCATCGCAAGCAACCCGGCCGGTATGACCAAGCTGGAAGGCACCCAGCTGCAGGTCAATGGCGGTGTGGTATACGGCGATCTCGAGCTGGATCTGGACAATGGTGGCAATAACGGCGGCAATGCCCTGCAGACTGCCCCGCTGGGCAGCGTCTATATGACCCATGCCCTCAATGATCAGTGGGTTGTCGGTTTCGGTATGTTTGGTAGCCACGGTCTGGGTATCGATTATGGTGATGGCTGGGATGGTCGTGGTTATGCCCAGTCCGCCAAGCTGACCGGTATCGCCTTGGCACCGAGCCTGGCGTATCGCATCGACTCCAACTGGTCAGTGGGGGCCAGCCTGATCGCGATGCATGGTGCGCTGGAGTCTTCTCTGGATCTAACGCCGGGCATGGGCGATGGTCGCGAGTTTTCCGATAGCGACTGGGCCTATGGCGCCTCCTTCGGGGTGCTTTACGAGCTGGATCAGCACTCCCGTATCGGCCTGAGCTACTTCTCCGAACTGAAGTGGGAGCTGGAAGATCAGCTGTTCAGTCGCGTCAATCTCGCAGGTCTTGGTGTGGATATGATGATCCCGCAGACCGTCACCCTGAGTGGCTATCACCAGCTCAACGACCAGTGGGCCTTGCTGGCCAGCGCCAATTGGCAGCAGTGGTCCCGTTTTGGCGATATCGATGTTGCATCAGTGCTTGGTAGCCAGACCATTGATATGCACTACAAGGACACCTGGCACGTCAGCCTGGGTACCCAGTTCGATGTGACCCCAGCCCTTCGTCTGAGCAGCGGTATTGCCTATGACAGCAGCGCTGTTGACGATGTTCATCGTACCGTCACCCTGCCGATGGGAGAGGGGTGGCGCTGGGGTCTGGGCGCCAGCTATCAGCTGAGCCCTGCCACCAAGCTGGAAGCCAGTTATACCCTGGCCTGGCTGGGGGATATGGCGGTTCATCACGATGGCGGGCTGATCCGCCCGGAAATATCCGGCACCTACAACAACAGCTACCTCAATTTCTTCAATATCGGTGTGCAACACCAGTTCTAAATCGTCCGTTAAGCAAGCCCCCACTGGTTGGGGGCTTGCGCATGATACTCAGGTGTCAGCCCGCAACGCGTGAGCATTCGCACTGTGCAGATTGCTGGCTCGCTTGTTAGTGGCTATCTGCCGATTTAAATCTGCCGTCACCAATACGTGCTTGTTGGATACCCTGTTTACGAGGAGCAACAGATAATGTCATCCCCTCACTCATCCCTGTTCGTTCGCTGGCTCTGGCGTCTGGCGTTCATCCTGGTCACGGTCGCACTGGTGCTGTTCTTCTCAAAAGGGGCTCAGATCTATCCGGTGGATGCGGCTCAGTTCAATCACGGCGTGCCAGCCATCATGGTGTTACTTGATTCCGAGCTGTTTATGGGGGTGATCACCGTCATTACTCTCTATGTGGTGCTCTATCTGGTCTATCTGTTGTGGCAACTGCATGAAATTGCGGTACATCGCGCCAAATTGTCCGAGTCGGTGCATATCACGCTAGTGTTTGCCTTGTCGCTGTGCGGCCTGTTTATCGACAAGACCTGGTGGGTGCTGGCCATCATCATCGCCTTTGCCCGCTGGGATGTGCTGGCTGAGCGGGTGAGCCAGATCATTGGTCATGGCATTCGTCGTGGTCGTCAGCAGGGGGAGACATCATGAAAGAGATACTGTTGCCCTATATCCTGATTGTCTGGCTGCTGGTGAAGTTGAATGTGCTGCCCTGGAACCTCAAGACCGGCTTCTGGAGCACTGCCATTGGTGCCTTGTTGGCGCTTGGTTTGCTGACGACCTCCCGCCATTTGGCACCGGTAGATTTTACCGATTCGGCGACGGTCAAGGCACCCCATGCCGTACTGGGCCCTTTGTTGGGTACCAATCAGTTTCATCAGATAGATCAAATCCATGTTGTTCATAACCAGCAGGTGAAGCGGGGACAGCCCATCTATACCCTCGCCAACTGGGAGAGTGACGGCAAGGCGCAGGCCCTGAGTCACCAGATTACCGCCCAGCAGGCCCAGAGCGTTGCCGAGCTCAGTCAGCAACAGGCGATCCAGTCGCGGCTGACCCTCAATCGCAAGGAGTTGGCGCGGCTGACCCAGCTGGGTAACTACTCCAGCATCCAGAGTCGCGACCAGTTGCAGGCCCAGATCGATGGTGATGTGGCGCAGTTGAGTGCCAGTGAGGCCAAGCTGAAAATCATCGGCTCCCAGGTGTTGAACCTTGAAACCGAGCTGGCGTTGCAGGAGCGCCGCAACGAAGAGAAGGTGATCCGCGCGCCGTTCGACGGCCAGGTGTCGGTGGTCAATCTGGCCAATGGTTCACGCACTGGCAACATGCACCTCTACGATACCTCGCGCAAGTTCCTCGAGTTCCGGATACCGGATCAGAGCTACCGCGCCATTGAGCCGGGCCAGTTTGCCGAGTTCTATGTGGATGCCTATCCGGGGCGCATCTTCCGGGCGCGAGTGCATTCAGTGCGAACCGGTACCGGTGAAGCCCAGCTGACGGCGATGCAAGGGGATCAGCATGTGCGCCAGCATGTGGGCAACAACATGTCCAGCCATGGTCGCACCGTGATCCTCGATATGCTGGAGCCTGATGGTGTGGTGCTGCCCATCGGGGCCACCGGTTCGGCCTGGATCTCGGCACACAAGCCTCATCCATTACTCGGTTTTATTGACATCATCGGCGGGGCGACCGTGCGGCTCAAGGCGATGAAGGCCTATCTGTTTGCTATGTGATTTGTAAAAAAAAGCCCCTCCGTGAAGGAGGGGCCTGGTCAGGGTAAACGGGCAGGTCAGGTCTGTTTTTCCGAGCGGCCCATGATGAGCCGGAAGAACAGCGGGATAAAGAAGATGGCGATAAAGGTGGCCGCCAGCATGCCGCCGATGACCGGCCAGCCAAGGGCGTGACGGCTTGCCGCACCTGCTCCGCTGGAGGTGACCAGCGGCACACAGCCGAGGATGAAGGCGAGCGAGGTCATCACGATGGGGCGAAAACGCAGGCGCGCCGCCTCCAGTGCCGACTCGATGAGGCTCATCCCCTCTTCGTGTTTCATCACCGCAAACTCCACGATCAGGATGGCGTTCTTGGCCGCCAGCCCGACGAGCGTCACCAGCCCGATCTGGAAGTAGACGTTGTTGGTCAGCCCCACCGCCCAGGTGGCGAGCAGGGCGCCGAACAGGGCGAACGGCACCGCGGTGATCACCGCAAACGGCAGGCTCCAGCGTTCATACTGGGCAGCCAGGATGAGGAAGATCATCACGATACCAAAGCCGAATGCGGTGCCGGCGCTGCCTGCGGCCGCTTTCTCCTGATAGGCGGAACCGGTCCACTCCAGCTTGGCGTCGTTGCCCAGGGTGTCGTTGGCTACCACCTCCAGCGCTGCGATGGCTTGACCCGAGCTGTAGCCGGGGGCGGGCTGGGCCATGATCTTGGCGGCTTGGAAGATGTTGAAGCGCTCCACCAGTTCGGGGCCGGTGGCATCACGCACAGTGACCAGACTGCTGAGCGGGATCATCTCCCCCTTGTCGGAGCGGACATAGACGTTGCGGATGTCGCTCTTCTTGGCGCGGTAGTCTGCCTCGGACTGCAACTGTACCCGGTAGGTGCGGCCGAACTGGTTGAAGTCGTTGACATAGACCTGACCGAAGGTGGCCTGCATTGTGTCAAACACCGCATTGATCGGCAGCCCCAGTGCCTTGGCCTTTTCGCGATCCAGGTCCAGATAGACCTGAGGTACGTTGGCGCGGTAGGTGGTGGTGACGCTGGCAAACTCCGGTCGTTGTTTGGCTGCCTCCAGGAAGCGCTCCACTTCGCCGGAGAAGGCTTGGGCGTTGCCGGTGCCACGGTTTTGCAGATAGGCTTCGAGGCCACCGGTGGTGGACATTCCCTGAATGGGTGGCGGGTTGAATGAGGCGACAAAGCCATCAGCCAGCCCGAATGCGCTATAGCCTTGGAACTTCTTGGCCAGATCGAACGAGCTTTGTCCCGCCTCGCTCCGCTCTGCCCAATCTTTCAAAGGAATGAAAGAGAGTCCCCGGTTGCTGACAATGGAGTTGGAGAGAATATCGAAACCCGAGAAGGTCACCACATCCTGCACGTTCGGGTTGTTCATGATGATCTTGTCGAAATTCTTGGCCACTGCCTGTGTACGGGTCAATGACGCCGCATCTGGCAACATGATGGAGGAGATGAGGTAACCCTGATCTTCATTGGGCACCAATTCACCCGGCACCTTCATCAGTAGAATGCCGATCGATCCGACGATCACCGCAATGATGCAAAAGGCCACGCCAACCCGGCGGTTGAGGAAGGCCACACCGCGCACGTAGCGGCTGGTCAGCTTGTCAAAACTGTTGTTGAACCAGACAAAGAAGCGGGCCGGTTTGTGGTGTCCCTCTTTCAATAGTACGGCGCACAGGGCAGGAGAGAGGGTCAGTGCCACCAGACCGGAGATAGCGACCGAGACCGCGACTGTGATGGCGAACTGCTTGTACATCACCCCCGTCATGCCGCCCATAAAGGCGACCGGCAGGAACACAGCGCAGAGCACCAGCACGATGGCGATCACCGGGCCGGAGACCTCCTGCATGGCGAGGATGGCGGCCTCTTTGGGCGAGCACTTCTTCTCGCTCATGATCCGCTCGACGTTTTCGAGCACCACGATGGCGTCATCCACCACGATACCGATGGCGAGCACCATGCCGAACAGGGTCAGCAGGTTGATGGAGAAGCCGAGCACCAGCATGCCGGCGAAGGTCCCGATCAAGGATACCGGCACGGCGATACAGGGGATCAGGGTGGCACGGAAGTTCTGCAGGAACAGGTAGACCACCACGAACACCAGAGCGATCGCCTCGAACAGGGTGTGGACCACCTCTTCGATGGAGATTTTCACGAATTCGGTGGTGTCATAGGGAATACGGTATTCCAGTCCCTGCGGGAAGCGCTCCTGCAGGCGGGTCATGGTTTTTTCCACATCCTCTGCCACTTGCACCGCATTGGCGCCCGGTTGCAGGTAGGTGAAAATACCGATGGCCGACTTGCCATTTACGCTGGCGGTCACATCGTAATCCTTGCCGCCCAGCTCGACCCGAGCGACATCCCGTACCCGGATCTTGGAGCCATCGGGCATGGAGCGGACGATGATGTTCTGGAACTCGGTGACATCCTCAAGGCGCCCTTTTGTTTGCACCGTGTAGGTGAAATCGATGGGGGCACTGGTGGGCTGAGCGCCGATCTTGCCTGCTGCAAACTGGGTGTTTTGCTCACGAATGGCGCCGATCACATCGCTTGGTGTGAGCTGCAGCTGGGCCAATCGATCCGGTCGCAACCAGATCCGCATGGCATAGTCAGTACCGCCAAACAGGGTCGCATCACCCAGCCCGGGAATCCGCTTTAGCTCGTCAATGATATTGAGCAGGGCGTAGTTCGACAGGTAGGTGGTATCAAATTCCCCGTCCGGAGACTGCAGTGTGACTACCTGCAGGATCGAGGTAGATTTTTTGCGAACCGTTACCCCCTGTTTTTTCACCTCATCCGGCAGCTGAGCCATGGCGGCCGAGACCCGGTTGTTGACGTTGATGGTGGCCTGGTCCGGATCGGTGCCAATATCGAAATAGATATTGAGGTTCATCTGGCCATTGGAGGCTGATCCCGACTGCATGTAGATCATGTTTTCTACACCGTTGATCTGCTGCTCCAGTGGCGCCGCCACTGTCTGGGAGATCACTTCTGGAGTCGCGCCCGAGTAATAGGCTGTGACTTGCACTACGGGTGGGGTGATCTGGGGATACTGCTCGATGGGGAGCGCGCGCATCGCCGCCAACCCGCCCAGCACGATAATGATCGAAATTACGCTGGCGAAGATGGGGCGTTCTATGAAGAACTTGGAAAACATACGAGCTCCTTACTTGGCCGCAGACTGGCCGATCACCTTGGTGGTGATGGCGTTCATTTCATCGGCAGAGACCGGCTTGACCACGGCGCCGGGGCGCGCTTTCATCAGACCTTCGACGATGTAACGATCACCGGCATTGAGGCCGCTGTCGATCAGCACACCACTGTCAACGTTCTGGCCGAGCATAACCGGGCGTGGCACCACCTTGTTGTCGGCATCGACCACCATCACCATGCGATCAGCCTGGGATTGAACAATTGCGCGTTGGGGAACCACGATGGCATTTTTGCGCAAACCGAGATCAATGGTCATACGGACAAACTGGCCAGGCAGCAGCGCCCCCTCTTTATTGTCGAAGATGGCGCGGGCACGGATGGTGCCGGTCTGGGGATCGACCCGGCTGTCGGAGAAGTTGAGCTTGCCTGCATGGGGATAGAGGGAGCCATCGGCCAGACGAATATGGGTGCGCCAGGTGGTTGCATCTTTGGCTTCAATCAATCCCTTTTTTATCGCATGGTCAAACTTGAGGCGATCCTGCTCCGAGTAGGAGAAGTTGACGTAGAGGGGATCAAATTGGGTGATGGTGGTGAGCAGACCATTATCACCACTGGTGGCGATCAGGCTCCCTTCTGACTGGGAGCTCTTGCTCGCCATACCGTTGATGGGGGCAGTCACCTGGGTATAGCTGAGGTTGAGCTCTGCCTCTTTCACCTTGGCCTGCACCGCTTGCAGGCTGGCGATAGCACCTTCGTAATTGGCGATGGTGTCATCATAATCTTTGCGGCTCACCACCTGACGTTTGAACAACGGAATGATGCGATCCCGATCGGCGCGGGCCTTGTTGAGACGGGCCTGCTCCTGTGCCAGAGAACCCTTGGCCTGCTCCAGCGCCACCTTGTAGGGCTCGGGGTCGATCACAAACAGCTCCTGACCAGCGGTGACCGGCTGACCTTCCACATAAGTGCGCTTAAGCAGGATGCCACTGACCCGGGAGCGCACATCAATCTCGCGAAAACCGGCGGTCTCTCCCACCATCTCGGTGGTGAGCGGAACATCGGTCAGGGTGGCTTCGGCGACCACCACCGGCACGGCAGGCATGGACTGGGCTGTCTGGGTTGCGTCATCGCCGCAGGCGCTCAGTCCGCCAATCAGCGCCAGGGTCAGCAAGCTGCGTTTGTAATTATTTCGTCCTGCATTAGGCACTTGCATCATCAAACTCCTGTTGGGTCTATCCCGGTGGCTGCGTTCAGCGCGTTGTTCCATACACATCATTAACTTCATGATAAAAAAAACAACTTATTTATTAAGGGAATCAAGGATGATAGGGGGGGAACCTGAACCCAAGCTGCTCGGCATGGCAATTGGGGTTGACGATTGACGAGCGATTCATGTCTTTTTCCGAGCCCGGAGTAAGTCAGCGGGGATGTTCGGCCTGGGCGAGGGCTGCCAGCAGCAGGGCGCTGCTCTTCTCGTGTTGGTTATAGCCATTAAGGGCTGAGAGTCGTTCGGCTGCGGGGCCGTGGGCCACCAGACGGCCAGCGTTCAGCTCGATCAGCGTGGTGAAGTTGCGTCTGACAAATTCGGCATCGTGACTGATGGCCACTATGGTGGTGCCCTTCGCCCGTTCACTGGCCAGCCAGCGTTCCATAATGGCCAGCCAGCGGGGATCGAAATCCCGGCTCGGCTCGTCGAGCAGCAGCAAGTCGGGCTGCATGGCATGGAGGCAGGCCACCGCCACCATCCGCCGCTGGCCGGCATCGAGATCCAGCGGGTGGGATGCCGCCCACTGTGTCAGCTCGCACTGCGCCAGCGCTGCCGCCACCCGCTGGCGGGTCTCCTCTCGCGGCAGTTTTTGCAGGCGCAGGCCAAAGGCGATTTCATCGTCGACCCGGCTGTGAAACAGCTGGCGCTCCGATTCCTGAAACAGAAAGCCGATCTGACTGGCGCGCGCCAGTGCCCGCTGCTCGCAGAGCCCCTGTTGTTGCCAGCTCACCGTACCGGAGGTGGGGGCCAGCAGGCCCGCCGCCAGTCGCAGCAGGGTCGACTTGCCTGCGCCGTTATCCCCGACGATTGCCACCTGTTCCCCGCTGGCAATCTGCAACGTGATGTCGTGCAGGCAGGGATTGTCCGGCGCCCATGAGAAGCAGAGGCGGTCAAAGCTCAGCATAAAACTCCCGCAAAATGGCCAAAGGGTAGGGATGGTGGTGCGGGTCGCGCGCCTGCAACGCCTCGCGCAGGGAGTCCGGCAGGATCACCCGCCCGGGCAGATGGGGCAGCACCTCGCCCAGCTCGCCGCAGGCCAACTGGCGGCCATGGTCGAGCAGTACGAACTGTTCGCAATAGTGCGCGGCCGGAAAGAGCCGTTGTTCCAGCAAGATGACGCTGCAGCCGCTCTGCTGGCTGTAGCGGCGGATCTGCCGCAGCAGGGTGTGGCTCGCCTCCGGGGTCAGACGGCTGAAGGCTTGATCCAGGATCAGCAGCTTGGGCGCCATCGCCAGGGCACTGGCCAGCACTACTCTCTGGGCCTGCCCTCCTGACAGGGAGAGGGGATGTTGCGTCGCCAGCTCCTCGCAGTGACAGCAAGTCATGGCGTCAGCTACCCGCCGGGTGATCTCGGTCACCGGTAGCGCCAGATTGGCCGGGCCGAAGGCCACCTCATCCGCCACCGAAAAGCAGCAGCCGGAAAATTGCAGATAGGGGGATTGCTGTACCCATTGGCGTTGGGCCGCCTGTTCATTGAGCTGCCCCCCGTCGTGGGGAGTTCCGAGGATTGTGCCACTCCCGGCCAGGGTGCTGAGGTGCAGCTGCGACCAGCCTCCCGCCAGCAGTTGGGCCAGCAGGGATTTTCCCGCCCCGTTGCCGCCGAGGATGGTGAGCCACTCGCCAGCGCCCAATTCAATATCGAGGGGCCCCAGCTGAAAGTGGTCAGGGTGGGCCGCATGGCCGATGGTCAACCCTCGTAGCGAGATCATGGCCACCACCTCCAGACGATCTCCAGCAGCACCAGCATCAGCAACAGATAGCGCAGCAGCGGCTCATAACGCTGCTGCGGGATCTCGACCACGCGGGTGCGGGTCGGCTGGCTGCGAAAGCCGCGCAGGTCCAGCGCCATGCTGCGGGTCGCCAGCTCGCTCAACGCCTGTCCGACCAGCGGCGAGAGCAGCGGGATGGTGGCGCGCAACCGGGCCAGCGGATGGCCGTCAAAGGGGACGCCACGGGCCAGTTGTGCCTCCTTGATGGCCTGCAGCTGGTGGCCTAGTTGTTCTTTGAGCAGCAGCGGGCTACAGCAGAGGTAGGAGAGGGCGATGGGCAGCCGGCTGGCAAACAGCGCATGGACAAACCGCTCGGTCGAGACCGCCCACAGCCAGAGCTGGGCACTGGCCAGGCAGGCGAGCAGGCGACACCAGAGGGGCAGAATGGGGAACGCTTCGCTGGCAGGAGCCTCTGGCATGCCGAGCAGGATCCGCAACCAGGGGCCGTGCACCAGATAGAGCCCCAGTCCCAGCGGCAGCATTACTGCCAACACCAGCTTGACCCGGGAGCGGGCTCCTGGCAGCAGCACCAAGACGAGCAGCGGCAGCAGGCTCCAGCCCCAGAGCCAAGGGGGCGGCAGCACGCTGGCCGTGACCGAAAACCACAGCCAGAGAGCGAGGGAGGTAAACGGGTGCATTAGCGCACGGCGGCCATCTGCGGGAAGTGGCGCAGGGTGCGCTGCGGCAGGCGGCGTACCAGCCCCCAGGCGATCAGCACGGTTAGCAGCTTGTCCAGCAGGTTGGTGCCGAGCACAGTGACGGCGACCGACTCTTGCAGATCGCTGCCCATGGCGTGCAGGTAGGCAACCATAAAGTCAGCACCGCTGCCGGTGGCGCCACCAAACAGGTAGGAGCGGATGGGAATAGCCACCAGGGTGAGCGCCAGGGTGATCACCACACTGCTCACCACTACCTTGGGCAGATTGTTGAACCAGCCAGCGCGCGCCATCAGTCCGGCACTGAGGCCAATCATCATGGCGACCGGCGCAAAGGCTGCGGCGATGGGGCCGGTGAGCAGTCCCCACAGCAGGTTGGTGAGCAGACCGCTGGCTATAGCCATCCAGGGGCCCGCCAGAATGGCGCAGAGCACAGTCCCGATGGAGTCGAGGAAGATGGGCAGCTTGAGCATGGAGACCGCCTGTCCCGCCACCATGTTGATGGCGATGCAGATGACCATAAAGGCCAGGTTGTAGCTGGAAAGTTTACTGACGGACATAGGGATCCTCACAAGGTTCTGGGGGTAATGAGCAGCTCTTCATAGCCGGATTGGGGGCAGGGGGCGCGGGTAAAACGGTACTCTTGCAGCTCCCCTATAACAAGCTCTAGGGTTGTGCGCACCCGGCAACCGGGCAGCACATGGCCGCCGCGCATCAACCCCTGCTCGTCAGAGATGGAGAGGTGCAGGTGTTCGCACTCGGGATCCAGCGTGCCGCCGAGGGCGATCACCTCGAAGGCCCCTTCCAGCAGGGTGCCATCGGGCTGGGCGGCATAGCGCAGGTTGGCGTGGGTCAGGCTACCGACCGCCCCGGCGATCCAGGCCGCCTGTATGCCGTGCCGGGCAATATGCGCGCGTAATCCGGCGATCAGATCTTCACCCGGCAACAGGCGCAGTGCCAGAAAGCGGGCGGTAGAGAGGGGAAGTTGCGTGGTGGTCACGTCAGGCGCTCCTTGCTGCAAAAAGAAGGTGCCCTGAGGCACCTTGTCTGGATAGGCGTGTTTACGCCCTTTTATCGCGGGCAACCGCGAGCCGCTTCACAGTTTGCAAACTCGCAGCGGCTCATTGGTTAACCTTGCGCCGCATCAGGCGAAGCAGGCCCAGATAGGGGCGTGGTCGGAGGGTTTCTCGATGCCGCGCAGCTCGTAGTCGATGCCGGTCTCGGTCACAGTGTCCTTGAGGGCATCGGAGGCCATGATGAGGTCGATGCGCAGGCCGCGGTTCTCGTCAAAGCCCTTGGAGCGGTAGTCAAACCAGGAGAAGCGCTCGCACTCGGTGGGATTGGCTGCGCGGAAGGTGTCGGTGAGGCCGAACCCTTTCAGGCGCTCCATCCATTCGCGCTCGATGGGCAGGAAGGAGCACTTGCCATCCCGCAGCCAGCGCTTGCGATTTGCCTCGCCGATGCCAATATCGAGATCGGTGGGGGAGATATTCACATCTCCGATCAACACCAGGGGGTCATCCGGGGTGTGGTTGGTCTCCAGATAGTGCTGCAAATCTTCATAGAATTTCTGCTTGGCCGGAAACTTGGTCTCGTGATCCTGGCTTTCTCCCTGCGGGAAGTAGCCATTCATCACCTTGATGAGGGAGCCGTCTTCTCGCTCGAAGGTGGCCATGATCATCCGGCGCTGGGCATCGTCGTCATCGGTGGGAAAGCCCTTTTCCACCTTGACCGGCTTCTTTTTACTCATGATTGCCACCCCGTAGTGGGCTTTCTGGCCGTGAAACTCGACGTGGTAACCCATGGCCTCCACATCGGCGAGCGGGAAGGCTTCATCGTGTACTTTTATCTCTTGCAGGCCGATCACATCGGGCTGGTGCTTGTCGATGATGGCTTGCAATTGATGAAGGCGTGCGCGCAGGCCGTTGATATTGAAAGAGATGATTTTCATGTTCGGGATGCTCATGTCATTTTTATAAGCCGCTATTGGACTCGGAATCTGCGGTGGATGCAAGTTCCGGGGCACAAGGGCCAGCGCTGAAATAGCGCCGACCCAACCGGCATGTGTATCGGCAATGCTCCCTTTGACTTAGCGGGTCATCTTCTTGACAAACACCACCACAAACAATGCCAGCGTGAAGCTGCCGGTGAAGGCTTCGAAGGCGGCGAAGATCCTGGAGAGGCCGACCGGAGTGAAGTCGCCATAGCCCAGGGTGGTGAAGGTGACCACGCTGTAGTAGAGGCATTCGAGCAGGAAAATGGCATTTTGCTCGAAGGGCGCGTTGGGTTGATAGATGAGGTACTCGCCCTGAAAGTTCAGGCCAAAGAAGAAGTAAAAAATGCTGCAGATGAAGATAAGCAGCAGAGAGAACAGCACCACCCGCATCGGGGCCTCGCCATAGCCGCAGAACAGGTCAACGATCCAGGAGGTGAAGCGCTGGGCCGACCAGAACGGCAGTTGCAGCCGGCGCATGGTGAGCTCCTGCTGGATATAGTTGCCGGACATGGTGAAGATCCCCTGCGCCTCGGAGGCTTTGCGCAGATCCCGGTAGGTCTCTTCCGCCTCCTTGAACCAGACACGCGCCTGTTTGGGGTCCCGCTCACGTCGCCCCTTGCGATCCTGCATCACCCGTTTGCCGGTTTGCATGTTGTCGAGTCGGGTGTTGTGCCAGCGGATGCCGAGCAGGTTGACGTCATCGAGGGCGGCGCACTGGAGGTTGGCATCGCTGAGATCGGCTTTCATCATGCTGCCTCCCTTCATGCGCAGGCCGTAGAGGTGACTGCCTCGCAGGTTGGCGCGATAGAGGTTGCACTGCTCTAGCAGGAAGCCCTGATCGGTATCCTTGCTCACCAGATTGAGGCCGGTCAAGTTGGCCTTTGCCAGTTGCAGGCCATGGCAGAGACCGCCAGCGCGAACGTACTGTTCTAGCGCCTCGGCGGTGTGAGTTTCCTGATGGACTCTGTGGGGATCATGCCAGTGGCAGAGATCGTGCTCACCGGCTTCTTCACTGCAGTGGCGGCCATCGGCCACCAGATAACGACACATTCCCATCTTCGTTTCCCTCGGATTGCCGAACTGGTTTCAGCATAGGCGGGGAAAAGAGGGCGTGGTGGCGACTTAGCTGAGCTGGGTAAACTCCTGCCGCAGCTTGCGAAAACGCTCTTGCTGGGCCGGGTTGAGGGGGATGCCGTCGAGCACGTCCAGGGTCTCTTTGCACTCGGCGCCAAACTCCGGGCTCTTGCGGTTTTTCTGCATCAGTTGCAGTAACACCTGGATCTTGTTGAGGGCCGCGCCGGTATTGGCCGGGGCGCGGCGCAGGGCTTCGCGGAAATGGCCGAGCGCCTGTTCCAGCTCACCGGCTTGATAGGCCTTGATCCCCAGCTCGTTGAGCTGCTGATAGCGCTGACGCCGTTCCAGTACCGTCTTGTCATCCCGGGTCGCCTGAATGCAGGTAGTGAGTAATCGATCTTCATCCTCTGCCAGCAGACTCTGCAGGCTTTCGGCGTACTCAAACTCGCCGAGCTGGTAGAGGGCGAGAATAGTTTCACCGAGCAGGGCAGGGGGCATGGTGGCCGGTTCATCGAGCCAGTTCTGGTTGGCGCGATAGAGCATCTTCTTGCCCTTGAGCAGCTCTCCCAGCGCAATCTGTACCCGCGCCTGACAGATCTGTTCGAACACCGGGTAGTTGAACTCCGACATCATCAGCGAATCGCGGATCCGCGACAGGGCCGAGTTGACCTGTTTTTGCAGGTTGGCGATGTGATAGCTGTCGTTGCTGTTGAGGGCATAGAGGGTCAGGGTCTGGATATAGGCCCCCAGATAGTGGGGGGTGCGGTGGATGGAGTTGCGCGACAAATCGATCAGCGAAAGCAGTACATCTTTAGCCTGGGCGTAGTCGTGGCGCTGCAGGCACACTTCCGCCAGACGGCGGGAAAGTTGTACCGACTGGGGGGAGATATCCACTGCCCGCCTGAGCTCCTGCTGCGCCTGCTCGTCATTGCCAAGGGCGAGCAGAGATTCCGCCAGCCAGCGGTGAGCTTCCACCATCAGCGGGGTATTTTTGAGGGTTGCCTGCAGGTGGCTGACCGCCTCTTCATGGAGCCCCAGAGTGTTGCACGCCTTGCCCAGTGTCAGGCGGGCCCAGCTGTTCTCCTGCCCGGCCAGCAACTGGCGCATCAAAGAGCGCGCCTCCTGCGCCTGATCCAGCTTGAGGTGGGTATCGGCCTGCACGCAGCGGCAGTAGTTGGCAAAACGGGGCACCGCATCGGCCCGCTCGGCGCAGGCGGTGATCAGGGCAGGCAGATTGTTCTCGGCCAGTGCAGTAAACACCGTGGCCAGGGCGTTGTGCCGGGCGAGGGCGCGTTTGAGGCGAAACGAGAACTGCTCCTGGGAGAAGGGCTTCATCAGGTATTCGTCGGGTTCGGCCTCCAGCGCGCTCAGCACCATGGCGCGGGAGCTGTCGCCGCTCACCATGATCACCACGCTCTGGGGCGGGATCAGGCTCTTGTCGCGCAGGCTCTCCAGCAGCTGGCGGCCATTTTCGCCGATCCCCAGATCGTAATCGATGAGATAGATGTCGAAACTGCCCTTCTGGCAGCGGCGTCGCGCATCCTCGGCAGTATTGGAGTAGGTGATGTTACTGATACCCAGATTGATCAGCATCGCCTTCATCATCACCTGAAACGAGCGCTGCTCATTGACCATCAGAATGCGTTGGGGCTTGGCTGGGCTCTTTTTTTCTGGCTCTTGTTCAGGTGTCTGCATCTGTCTGGGTCGAGGCGCTGCGGGCGGATGGGAGAAAGTGTGCCACCAAAGCGCCCGCAGAGGCAATTGGCCAAGTAGCTGATTGCATACGACACATCATGTTCCGGCGCATCCAACGAGAAGGCCCCGCTGACGGGGCCCCCTGTTCACGCGCTTTTTTCTGCCCGCATCTCTATCAGTTTTTCGCCAAATAGGGGGCAAATTGCGGGGTGTACTCGGCTTTGAATCCCTGTTCGGTTTTGATGATGAGATAGACCGCCAGTTTGTGCTGTTTGGCAAATGCCATCCCCGCTTCGGGCCCCATCACCATCAGGGCGGTATCGAGGGCGTCGGCCTCCAGCGCGGTCGGGGTGATGACGCTCGCCGAGACCAGCTTGTGAGTGACCGGTTGGCCTGTAGCGGGGTCGATGATATGGGAGTAGCGCTGGCCATCCATCTCGTAGTAGTTGCGATAGCTGCCCGCGGTGCTGAGCGCCATGCCGTTGGGGATGACGATATCGGAAAACGCCCCCGGCTGATCGGAGGGTTCGACGATGGCTACTTTCCACGGCGAGCCCTTGCTGTTGTTGCCCTTGCTGCGCACCGCACCGGCCACTTCGATCAGGTAGTTGTGTACCCCCTTGTACTCGAGCAGGGCGGCAATCTCGTCGGAGGCGGCCCCTTCACCGAGGGTGGATAGGTCGAGATAGAGATCCGGGATCGCTTTCTCTAGCAGGAAGTGATCCCCCTGCGGGGTCAGGGTCAGTTTGTTGATCCCCACCTTGTGGCGGGCAGCAGCGATGGCCGCTTCATCGGGCCGCTTGACCGGGCGTTTGTCCGGGCCAAAACCCCACAGATTGACCAGTGGCCCCACGGTCACATCCAGCTTGCCGTCGGTCAGCCGACCGGCATCAATGCCCTGCTGGACTATGATGGCCATGGCGGGCGGGACGGCAAACGGGGTGTTGGCTGGCCCCTGATTGAAACGGGAGATGAGCGAGCCCGGATCGTAGGTGGAGATCTCCTTGTTCATCCGGGCCAGCAGACTCTCTACGTCGCTTTTGAGGGAGGGCTCCCCACCGGGGTAGCTATCGCTCAGGGTTACCACATAGTAGGTACCCATGGTCTTGCCCTGAATACGGGTCTGGGCAGGCGGGGTGGGTTGGCAGCCGGCCAGCGCCAGCAGCAGGGTCAGCAGCAGGCCGCGCAGGGCCGCCACGGGGGTTATCGCAATCATCCGGCGCTCTCATCTGGAGAAGGTTCATATCGGGGCGCTAGCTTAGCCAAGGGGCGCCCGTCGGGCGAGCTCTGATAGGAGCAATCGGAGGGAAAAGAGCAGAAAAAATTAAACAGTTTTGAACCTGTGGCAGCAGTGGATCGTATCGTCCATCCAGAGGAGACTGATCGAAGAGTACGGCACCGTCTGGTGACCTGGCCCGCAGCTTTGGCCAAAAGCCATAGCCGATTGAAGACAATTGAGTAAAATGAAGGTCGATTTAGACGGCATCTTTGCGAAGCGCTAACCGCATCCGCCAAGTCGTTGCCATCCATTGCCAATCAAAGGAGAAGATGATGAAAAAGGCGATTACCCTGCTGTTTCTGAGTACCCTGGCTGCCCCCGTGCTGGCGGATGAGTGTGCACTGGTCATCGAAGGCAATGATGCCATGCAGTACAACCTCAAAGAGATGAGCGTGCCGGCTACCTGTAAAGAGGTGACGGTCACCCTGAACCACACCGGCAAGTTGCCGGCTGCTGCCATGGGCCACAACTGGGTGCTGGCCAGCACTGCCGACTATCAGACAGTGGCGACTGCGGGGATGAGCGCCGGTGCCGAGAACGGCTATCTGCCCAAGGACGATCCCCGTGTGCTGGCTCACACCAAGCTGATCGGCGGCGGCGAGAGCAGCAGCGTTACCTTCAAGACCGACGGTCTGGCGGGCAAGGATCTCACCTTCTTCTGCTCCTTCCCCGGCCACTTCGCCATGATGAAGGGCTCCTTCAAGGTCAACTAAGGCGGTTACCGGCATCGAGCCGGTTGCCTGAATAGCAAAAGCCGGGATTGCCCGGCTTTTTCATCTCTGTTGCTTGCGTTTGGCGTGGGGTGGCATGGCTGCGAGCCGACGCCAGCGCTATTTGGCCTGCAGGGTAAAGAAGGCGATGGCGGTCTTCTTCTGGCATTCGAAGTGAATGCTCTCTTCCCCGGTCACCACCAGCGTCTCGTTGATGGCCACCTCTTTGCCCTGCACGGTCAACTGGCCGCTCAGCAGGTGGCAGAGGTAGGTTTTCTCGGGTTCCAGCGTGAGGGTCAGCGGGAAGGGGAGGTTCAGCACCCGCACGTTGGCGCTTATGCGATCCGGGTGGTAGATAAGCCCCAGATCGGTCACCTCTTTTTTCAGCAACTCGCAGTGGGTCTCCTCATCGCCGCTAAAGTGCGCCGCCTCGAAGGTGGCGTAGGGGTGGCCGTTGAGCACAAAGCCTGCCCCGCTTACCGGCAGCAAAATGCGCTGATAACCGGGAAAGGGGGAGAAGGGGCCCGCACTCTTGATGGGGGCCGAGCTCAGTCGGTAGTCAAAGTCGAGTTTGGCAAGGCTGCTCCCTTTGGGGGAGATGAGGATCTGGCTGGTGGTGCCCTGCTGGTTTTTCCAGGGCATCTTCTGGTGGTCAGACTCTTTAATCAGGGAGATCACGGGCACTTCCTCACGATGAAAAAACGCAGGGAGCCGGGGACATCAGCCCCGGCTCCCTGATAGAGATTGGCGATGGTAAACGCGATCAGCCCTGACCATCCAGTGCCGCCAGCCGCGCTTCCATGGCGGCGAGGCGGCTCTTGAGCTCGCTCACCTCCTGCTCCAGCTCGCTCAGGCGATCGGCGGCAGGGGAGGCATAGGCCGCCGCGGGGGCCGCATCCATCATCGCCTGAATATCCACGTCGCCGCTAAACAGGTGGGCGTAGCGGGATTCGCGCTTGCCCGGCTCGCGCGGTAGCTTGACCACGAAGGGGCCCTGTTCGATGAGCTGGGCAAGTGTGGCATCCACCTCGGTGACATCATCGAAGCTGCAGAGGCGGTTGGTGCGCGAACGCAGTTCACCCGGGGTCTGCGGGCCGCGCAGCAGCAGCTCGCAGACGATGCCGAGTTCCTGAGTGCTGAACTTGAGCTCGCCAAATTCGGTGTTGCAGAATCTGTGCTGGTAGCGGGGCACCCGGGCGTTGAAACCGGCGGTGTTGACCACCAGCCGCTTGCGGATCAGCTCGTCTATGACGGCGCGGATATCGAGTTCGGAGAGCTCCAGCACCGGCTCGCGGTTGCTCTTCTGGTTGCAGGCGTTCACCAGCGCATTGAGGGAGAGGGGATATTGATCCGGGGTGCAGATCTCTTTTTCAATCAGGCAGCCGATGACACGGGCCTCCAGCGGGCCAAGTACTAACTCCATTTCCTACTCCCTATCACATCGCGATTTCAAGAGCCCCTATCTTAGCCATGGCCCGCGCTACGTCTAGCGTTGCGCGCCATTTTTGCGAGGTAATCAGGGCGTTGGCGAAAGGCTCGCCAACCACAGTGCCGGTGCTCGTCACGGCTGGCCGTGGTAGAAGCGTGCTTTATCGGCATACATGGCTTCGTCTGCCACCCTGCTGAGTTCGGTCAACGGGGTCTGGTCGCTGCTGCTCCAGCCGATGGCAAAGCGCAGCGGAAAGCGGTGCTCACCATGCTGTACAGTGGTGCTCTGCTGGCTCGCCTCCAGTCTGGCAGCCAACTGCTGACAGGCGAGATGATCTGCCTCCGCCAGCAACACGAACTCATCGCCGCCGATCCGGAAGATCTGCTCATCCTGACGGCAGAGGGTACGCAGCTGTTGAGCCATATGATTCAACAGGGCATCGCCGGCTTCGTGACCATATTGATCATTGGTACGCTTGAGGCCGTTGAGATCGAGCATAAAGAGGGCGAGATGGCGCTCGGGATGGCGTGCCAGCACCGCCTGATAGTGCTGAAATGTCTCTTCGAATGCTTGCCGGTTGGGCAGCCCGGTGAGGTTGTCGGTGCGAGCGACCCGCGCCAGTTCATCGGTGAAGAGGCGTCCCTCTATGCCCACCGCCAGCTGTTTGACAAATAGCCGCAGGATAGCTCTGTCTTCGGTTTCCAGTCCCTCTGCACTGACCATCAGATAGCCGAATCTGACACCGCTCTGACTGCCAGGCAGGGTCATGATCTTCCAACGCTCCTGCTGCCACAAACATTCGGAATATTTGGCATCCTCATCCATCAGCTGGGCCAGTTTTTCCTGAAATATTCCGCGCATGGCGATATCAACCCCCTGGGTCAGGGCGTAGCACTCTTGCCCGTCTTGGCGGATCACCAGTCCCCAGCTATGCCCGGGATAGAGCTCGGAGATCTGCAGCAGGGCTGAGCTGGCCAGCTCGGCGATATCCAAATCCAGCTGCTGGTGCAGGCCAAACTGCAGCCAGGATTGCAGGATATGGCGGCTACGCGCTTCCCGGCTCAGGGCCAAGCGCAGCGCTGTGGTCTGCGCGGCGACCTCTTGCTCCAGCTCGTCGTTGAATCCGACCAGTCGCTGGTTGAAGGTCTCCTTCTCGCTATTGGCGAGCTGCAGCTGTTGGTTCTGCTGATAGAGTGCGCGCACCTGAGCCGAGATGGTGTAGGCCATCTCCTGCAGCAGTTGTCGCACCTCGTCATACTCGACAAAGCGCAGCGGCGCCTGCCGTTGCTGATAGTTGCCCTTGCCATAACTACGTACCAGCTCAGCCAGCGAGCGCAGTGGTCTGGTCAACCAGCGAGTGAGCCAGACACAGCTGATGACCACCAGTAACAACATGACGGCGATACTGCCGGTCAGCAGTTGTTGGGATTTGTTGAGTTCGCTGACCCTGTCGGCGTTATAGCTGTAAAGGGTGATGGTGGGGGTGAGATCCTTCTCCAGCTGGGGCCAGCTGATGATCAGGGGCTGCGCCATCTGGCTTGGTGCCCGGTCATCCACCGCCTTGTCACCATGGTGGATGCCTTGGTAGAGACGAGACGCTCCCTGCGAAATCACCAGATACTCGCTTCCTTTGAGATAGGGCTCCAGCAGGTGGGCCATCTGTCGCCAGGGGAGGATAGCCATCACGAAGCCAGAGGGGGTCTGCATTACGCCAGCGCGCTGGTGGTTGCGATAGATGGGGGCCACCAGCGCCAGCCCACCGCTGTGCTCCTGCTCCATGTTGCCGACCAGCACGGGATCATCAACGGGCAGCAGCAGATGCTTGCCCTGTTTGGCCTCGCGGGTCTTGCTCCAGGCCATCAGCTGCGGCATCAGGTTGCTCGCTTCGAGGTGAGATGCCTGACCATGGATGTACTCCACCACCTGTCCCTGGTCATTGATCAGATAGGCCGAGGTCAGCAGGCTGTTGGACTTGATGAAGGTGGCCAAAGCCAGCCGGGCATGGCTGGAGAAGAGGAAGTTGTCGAGGGCCTGATGGAGCACCCGATCCTGGCTGAGCTGGTTGATCTGGGTGCCGGTCAGCTCGCTGCGAAAGCGCGCCTCGCGGGTCATGCTGGTGAGGGCACGCTCCAGTTGTGACTGTTCGCTCTGGGCGATGATCTGGTGCTGGCGGATCAGCAGTACCGTGCTGGCCAGCAGGGCGGGTAGCAACGCAACGGTAAACAGGATGATGATGAGGGCTGGGCCCAGACGAAAGGTGCGGCGATTCATGGTGACGTGACCTGCCGATATTGTTGATCTGCCAGTTGTTGCATATAGCGAGCAGTTTCGGGGGCGCCGAGCCCCTCCTTGAAACGCTCGAATCCCTTGTCCATCGCCTGCCAGGCAATAGACATGGCGCTGTCAGAGGGCATGGGAATGGTGACAGTGAACTGTTCCAGCAGCACTTTTGCCAGCGGGGTTGGGTGGCGGCTAATGGTGGTAAAGGCCTGCTGATTGACCGGTAGCAGTGCCCCCTGTTGATAGATGAACTGCTGGATATCCTGGCGCTGGATAAAGGTCAGCAGTGCCTGGATGGCATCCCGTCGATCCTTCTCCTCCATCGCTTTGCGGGAGGCGGTTATCACATAAGCACCACTCATGGAGTACATGGGACGGGTTTGCCAGTTTGGCAGCAGGGCAACTCCCAGCTGATCCCCCATGTTTTTCACCAGGTCATTGAAGGCCCAGTCCCCGTTGATGAGGTAGGCGCTCTTACCTTCATTAAAACGGGTGAGGGCGGTGTCATAGTCGCAGTCGGGGTCGATCCATTGCTCGCTGGCAACCGTGCGGTAGGCCTCCAGCGCTTGCACCATGGCCGGGGTATCGAGGGTGATGCGCCCCTTGCTGACCGGTGTACCACCAAAGGTGTGTAAAAATGCGGCGAAATAGTACATGTCGTTATATGGCCAACTGACGGGGTAGACCCCTTTGGCCTTGAGAGCCGGTGTGATGGCGGCCAGTTGCTGCCACCGGGTCACTGGGGCTGATACCAGCGCCTTGTTGTAAAACAGCATCAGATGGTTGCCCTGCATCATGGGCATACCCCAGCGCCGGGCATCGAGAGTGACATAGTGCAGAGCATTGCTCATCAGTTCGGATGAGAACCACTCATCAGGGATGGGCGATAGCCGCATCTGCTGATAGAGGCCGATAAAATCGGAAGGAACCAGCATCAGGTCGGGCAACCCTTTGGCCTGGGCCGCCAGCAGAATATCTGCCTTGATCTTGTCGGGCTCGAACTGGAGTGCCCGGACCTGGTGGCCGCTCTCCTGATTGAAGCGGGCTATCACCTGATCAATGACATAACCGGCCTGCTGGGAATGCCATAACTCCAGCTGCTGGGCTCGCAGAGAGTGGCAGCAAGAGAGCAGGCAAAGCAGCAACAGATGATAAAATGGCCGTTTTTTACGCATGCTATCATCGCCCTTATTGATTGCATCCCAAGGCAAAAATGTAACAAACAACGGACGCTGTCGATAGCGCTGTGGGTCAACTAATTGACAGGAATAACAAAAAGCCCGGCTCTTGAGCCGGGCTGGGGGATAAATTGCTTATCCGGGTAATCTTCGAGGCATCTAGTGTGGATGTTGTTTGAGGATGTCGTATATCTCCTCTTTCAGTTTAAGTTTCTGTTTTTTCAGATCCTTCACCTCAGAGCTAAAGTCGCTGGCGTGGTGCTTTTCCAGTTTCTTAATCTCCTCATCCAGGTCGTTATGCAAGTCAAACTTTTTCTGGAAATGGACATCACTGCTCTTCAGTTTAGAGATGAGATCTCTGTACTCCGGGAACATGTAATGGAACCTCCTTGGTTACGCTTGTCTGTGCCTGTAACACCAAGCTACCCCTTAGTGACCGGGATAAATGTGATCACGATCGGATTTAGGGGTAATCATTTGAAGTATTTGGGAGGATTTTTTTAACCTGTTGAATCAAAACAAGATAAGCGATTTATCAATCTGAAAGGCGAGCCAAACTGTGCGGCAAGTCACCACAGGGGATGCTCCGGCGTGAGGGCGCATGATCAACAAAAGGGCCCGTTGGCTGTCTCTTGATCACATCTATGGATGCCCAAGAGAGTGCGCCAGCAGGGCGAGACTGCGGCTCTGGTTGGTGAGCAAGGGCGGTGGCGAACGGGACCTTCCTTCTGGTGTGTCTGGGGTCGTTGAAGTTGGCGTGGTCAAACTGGGCCTGAGGCCATTGAGCAGGTTGAGTGAGGGGCATGTTAGAACCTTGATGGGGCGCTGACAGGTTCAGATCACGGAAGGGAACACAGTTCAAAAAAATCCCCAAGCGATGCTCGGGGATTTTTGTATAAGAGACAGGCCCGCGGGAGCCCTTATTCATGTCGCGTTATCAGCGTTTGATCTTCTTGGGGTTGGTGTAGCCCCAGATGGTGTACATATCCGCCAGCAGGGCGCCGTTGTACTCCTCCAGATCCGCCTGTTTCACCTCGGCCTCACCC
This sequence comes from Aeromonas sp. CU5, assembly GCF_002586745.1. Lineage (NCBI taxonomy): Bacteria > Pseudomonadati > Pseudomonadota > Gammaproteobacteria > Aeromonadales > Aeromonadaceae > Aeromonas > Aeromonas sp. CU5. Next base: position 2,233,272 of record NZ_CP023817.1, on the reverse strand, counting down.
TGACGACCAAACAGCACCACCTCATCGCCGGGTTTCACCCCTTTGAGATCGGTCACATCCACCATGATGGTGTTCATGGAGGTCTTTCCGACCACCGGCATCTTCTGACCCTGGATCAGAACATAAGCTTTGTTGCTCAGCGCACGGCGATAGCCATCGGAGTAACCCAGCGGCAGGTTGGCGAGCCAGGAGTCACGCTTGAGGGTAAAGGTGCGGTCATAGCCGACGGTGTTGCCCGCCGCATAGTGGTTGACCGAGGCGACCTGGGTCTTGAATGCCATCACCCGCTTGTATTCGGTGTAGGAGGGGATGGAGTCGCCGTAGAGCAGGCCGCCCGGGCGCACCATGTCGAAGTAGGCGTCCGGCACGGCCAGGGTGGCGAAGGAGTTGGCGGCATGGATGGTGATCTTGCTGCGATCCAGCTTGCCCGCTTCCAGCAACCACTGGGAGTCCAGTTTGAACTGGGCCAGCCCCATCTTGACGTCCTCTTTCTCCTCCACCGGGAAGTGGGTCATGATGCCGACCGGGGTGATCCCCTTGAGCTTGAGCATGGCCAGCGCATCCTGCTTGGCATCGGCCAGACGCAGGTCGATACCGTTGCGGCTCATACCGGCGGAGTTGAGCGCGACATGCACCGGAATAGTGGTGTGGTGGCGCTGGGCGATGTCGGCGATGCCCTGGGCACTCACCAGACTGCCGATCAGCTCTTCCATTTTGTAGGGCAAGGCCTGTTCCACTTCGGCCGGGGTGGCGGCACGCACCCGCATCAGACGACCGGTAAAGCCCTTCTCGCGGGCGACGCGCGCCTCTTCGTTGCTGGCGATGCCGATGCAGGGGATATTGGCTTTGACCACGGAGGGGACCAGCAGGTCGATGCCATGACCATAGGCGTCGGCCTTCATGATGGCGCAGATCTGCGGGCCCTTGTCGCCGAGGCGATCCTTGAGGGTCTGGATATTGTGTTCAAAGGCACCCAGATCCACTTCTAACCAGGCGTTGCTGGCGGTCTGCTCCTGACCGTTGCGATGATCTGTCGCAATGGGCAGGTAGGGAGCCGCAATGGCTTGGCCCGCGAGCAGGCCGAAGATCAGGGTAGCCAATAGCGTTTTCTTATGCATGGTGATTCCTTTTTGTTGTTCGCGTTGGATAGTGTGGATGAGAGCGTCAATATTGGCTGTGGTTTCACCACAACCTGTTGTTATTATTATGATCTTTGTCACTTTAAACAGGCGCTGACCGATTGCGAGTCTACCGCAACAAGGCATCAGCCGACACTCGTCAGGGGAAGAAAATGGTCAATCTTGAGTTACGTTTGCCACCACCACTGATCTTCCTGCTCTGTGCAGGAACCATGTGGTGTCTAGGGGGAGAGGGGCAACCCGGAGTATGGGTCATGGTACTGATGGCCGCGCTTTTTGTGGCAGGAGCCATCATGGGCTTTGGTGCCCTGCAACGGTTTCGCCACCACCAGACAACGGTCAGCCCCACCAAGCCCCAGCACACCAGCCATCTGGTGACCTGCGGTGTCTATCGCCTCAGCCGTAATCCCATGTATCTGGGGCTGCTCTGCTGGTTGGCCGCCTGGGGCTGTTATCTCGGTGGAGTATGGGTCTGGTTGGGGCCGATCATGCTGGTGGTTTGGTTGACTCGTTTTCAGATCATGCCGGAGGAGCGGTTGCTGCGCGCCCGCTTTGGCGACGAGTATGCTCGCTACTGCCTGCGTGTTCGCCGCTGGTGTTGATCGGTAGTTGAGCTGCAGTTGATCGGTAGGCGTGTGTCTCGAGAAAAGCGGTAGCCCCCCGAGCCGATTAAGGCTCGGGGGGCAGGCTGGCACTAGAAGTGATCGTTTTTCTCGTCTTTGGTGGGTTCGAGGCTCCAGCCGGTGGCATCGCTGCTGCTGGCAATCTGCCCCTTCTCTTTCCACAGCTTGATCTTGAGGCGCAGGTTGTTGGCCGAATCAGCGTTCTTAACTGCTTCTTCCTCCTCAATCACCCCTTCAACCACCAGATCGAACAGGGCGCTGTCGAAGGTGACCATGCCGAGGGCCTTGGATTTTTCCATCACCTCTTTGAGGCTGCCAAATTCGCCGCGCTTGATCATGTCGCGGATGGTGTGGGTGCCCAGCATGATCTCCACCGCTGCCCGGCGGCCGCCATCGGTGGTTTTCACCAGCCGCTGGGAGACAAAGGCCTTGAGGTTGTTGCCCAGATCGTTGAGCAGTTGCGGGCGGCGCTCCTCGGGGAAGAAGTTGATGATGCGATCCAGCGCCTGGTTGGCGTTGTTGGCGTGCAGGGTGGAGATGGCAAGGTGGCCGGTTTCGGAGAAGGCCAGCGCATGTTCCATGGTCTCGCGATCGCGGATCTCGCCGATAAGGATGACGTCCGGCGCCTGACGCAGGGTGTTTTTCAGGGCGGCGTGGAAGCTGCGGGTATCCACGCCAACTTCCCGCTGATTGATTATGCTCTTGCGGTGGCGATGAACGAACTCCACCGGATCTTCGATGGTGATGATGTGGCCGCCGCTGTTGCGGTTGCGGTGATCGATAAGGGCGGCCAGCGAGGTGGACTTGCCCGAGCCGGTACCGCCGACAAACAGTACCAGACCCCGCTTCTCCATGATGGTGTCGAGCAGCACGGGCGGCAGTTTCAGGTCTTCAAAGCGGGGGATCTCGGTCTTGATATTACGGGCCACCAGGGAGACTTCGTTACGTTGCTTGAAGATGTTGATCCGGAAACGGCCGATCTGGGGGAGGGAGATGGCAAGGTTCATCTCCAGCTCCTTCTCGAACTGCTGTTTCTGCTCGCCATCCATGATCTCGGCGGCGATCCTGGCCACGTCGCCGGGCGCCAGTGGCGTGTCGTTCAGAGGCCGCATGCCGCCGTGGAATTTGGCGCAGGGAGGGGCTCCGGTTGAGAGATAAAGGTCCGAGCCATCTTGCTGGGCCAGGATCTGTAGCATGTCTCGCAATTCCATTGTTTTGCCTCGTCTATCAAGGAGATGCCATAAGCGGGATGATATTGAGTGTACAGCCTCAGGCACCGGTCAGTTTCTCGCGAAAGACAAAAAAGACTGCACCGAGAATGCAGAGCCCTGCCCAGAGGTAATCCCATTTCAGATCTTCTTTGAGATAGAAGATAGAGAAGGGAACGAATACGGTGAGGGTGATCACCTCTTGCAGGATTTTCAGCTGGCCCACGCTCATCACTGTGTGGCCGATGCGGTTGGCGGGCACTTGTAACAGATATTCGAACAGGGCGATACCCCAGCTCACCAGCGCGGCAATGATCCAGGGTTTATGGTTCATGCTCTTGAGGTGAGCGTACCAGGCGAAGGTCATAAAAACGTTGCTGCACAGCAGCAGACCGATACTGGCGAAAATCGGGTTCATAGGGTTCTCCTTGAAAATCCGGCGCATTTTATCCCTGAACCACGGGTTTTCATACGTGGTGCGGGAGGGTATTTTTAACCAACAGGATCAAGCCGTGCGAGGTATGCGACGGGATGGGCAAGTTATGCGGGATAGTGTTGTTACTGTTATTTGCCATGCCGGCGCGTGCGACCCCGACGCTGACGGTGGCCACCGATCTCTGGCCGCCATTTCGCATCCTGCAAGCGGATGGCCGGTTGCAGGGGCTTGATATGGATATCTTGCGACGGTTGCAACAGGTGAGCGGCATTGAGTTGCAGGTACGGCGGATGCCGTGGGGCAGGGCGCTCAAGCAGATGCAGACCGGTCAGGTCGATCTGATGATTGGGCTCGCCTATACCGCCGAGCGGGCGCAGTTCATCGACTATCTGCAACCTGCCTACTACCAGTGCTGGCCGGCGTTTTATGGTCAGCCGGTCAATGTGGCCCGGATCCACCAATACCGCGATCTGCAGGGGGTGAAGGTGGGCTATGTGCTTAACTCCGTCTACTTTGAGCCCTTCAACTCTGACGGTCGTCTAGACAAACACGGGGTACCCACCGAAGATCAACTGCTGCGCATGGTGCAGCGGGGTCACTTGCCGCTGATGATCGGCACCGACTGTCAGGTGGACTATGCCCTGAGTCAGGGAAATACCAACCGGATAGGCAAGGCGGACTACCGACCCGCCACGCCGGTGACCCTCTATCTGGGGATGAGCAAGCACTCACCTCACCAGTCGCTGCGCCAGCCCTTGCTGGTGGCGCTGCAAAATCTGGTGGCCAGCGGCGAGATAAGCGTGATGGCCAAGCGTTACCAACCTTGACCTTGGGTGGCAAGCCACTGTTATCATGCCCTTTTCCTGCTTCCCCTCGGCGCTGCGACAGGGCCGGGGATGAAGCCTTGTTATTGTCGGGGATCATCCTTGTACCTCTCCCTTATCGCCCGCCAGCAGCGCTGGCAGCGGCGCTGGCTCTGTGGCCTGACGTTGCTGACCCTGTTGCTGTTTCTCTTCTCCCTCGTCTGGGGCGAGTTTGTGCTGCTGCCCTGGCAGCCCCTTGGCGATCTCGAACAGCGTATATTGCTGGAGTTGCGCCTGCCGCGGGCCTTGCTGGCTCTCTTGGCTGGCGCGGCGCTCGCCTGTGGTGGCGCCGTGTTGCAGGTGATGCTGCACAACCCGGTGGCGGAGCCTGGGCTGCTTGGCGTCTCGAGCGGGGCGGGGCTGGCCGCCATGGTGGCGATGGCGGTAGCCAAATCCCTCGGCCTCTATCTGCCCGGCTGGGGGCTGTCGCTGGCGGCCTTCGGTGGCGCCCTGCTGGTGACCATGGTGCTGATCCGGCTGGCTCGCCGCGCCCGTCTCGGCCATGCCCGCTTGCTGCTGTTTGGGGTGGCCATCGGCATTCTCACCAATGCTGCCATGACCTGGTTGATGTATTTTGCCGACGATGGCTCCTTGCGTGAATTCATGTTCTGGATGATGGGCAGCCTCTCTTACGGCAGTCAGCAGTTCGGCTTGTGGTGGCTGGTGTTGCCGCTCACCCTGATTTGGCTCTGCTGGCAGGGCAAGGCGCTGCAACAGCTGCTGTTGGGGGAGACCCAGGCCCGCCTGATGGGAATGGATGTGGACAGGATGCGGGTGCGGTTGGTGCTGGCGGTCTGCCTGCTGACTGGTGTGGCAGTCTCTCTGTGCGGCGTCATCGGTTTTGTCGGGCTGGTGGTGCCCCATCTGCTGCGGCTCTGTGGCGGCAGCGATCAGCGCTTCCTGCTGCCTGCCTCGGCGTTGGGGGGCGGGGCCCTGCTGCTGGCGGCCGATCTGTTAGCGCGCTCGGCACTCAGTGCCGGTGAGCTGCCCATCGGGGTCATTACCGCCTCGGTGGGTGCGCCGCTCTTTATCTATCTGCTATTGAGGCAAGATGCCGATGTCGCCCGCTGATCCCATCTCTGTTGCTCGTGCAACTGTGCCGTTGCTGGAGGCGCGCGCGCTCGCCATTGCAGGGCGGCTCTCCCCCCTCGATATCCGCTGGCATGGCGGCCAGCTGGTGGCACTGCTCGGCCCCAATGGCAGTGGCAAGTCGACCCTGCTCGGCGCGCTGGCGGGGATTTTGCCCGCCGAGGGCACAGTGCTGCTGGGGGGGGAAGTGCTCACTGACCTGAGCTGGCCAGAGCTGGCTAAACGGCGCGCCATGCTACCCCAGCGCCAGCCCCAGCTGTTTCATATTCCGGTGTTTCAGGTACTGAGCCTGGGTCTTGATCAAGGGGTGGCGCCTACCAGACAGAACGAGGCGATCAGGGCGCTGTGCGAGGCGCTGGAGCTGGAGGTTTTGCTGGCCCGGGATTTCAGCCGATTGTCGGGGGGCGAGCAGCAGCGGGTGCTGATTGCTCGCACCCTGTTGCAGGTGTGGCCGAGCCTCAATCCGACCGGCAAGGTGCTGCTGCTGGATGAGCCGCTGGCGGGGCTCGACCTGCATCACCAGCTAGCGCTGTTGCGTTTGCTGAAAAAGCTGGCCGGGCAGGGATTGCTGGTGGTGCTTGCCATCCACGATATCAATCTGGCCATCGACTGGGCCGACCGCATTCTCTGCCTGCAAGGGGGGACTGTGGTGCGTGAAGGGGGCGTCGAGCTGGTGGATGAGGCGCTGCTGGCGCAGGTGTTCCAGATCCGCACCGACCGCATCGAAGCGGCGGGTCGGGTCTGGTTTATGCCGAGCCTGTGAGAAACAAGAAAGGCCCTTGGCGTCAGCCGAGGGCCTTTTTGAAGAATACGACTCGCTCCGTTTCGGCAAAGCCGAGTCGCTGGTGCATCTGCTGCGAGGCAAGATTGTCGATGGCGGCATCGGAGGCCAGTTCGCGGCAACCCAGCTCGCGGCCCCACTGCGCCACCTGAGCGATCAAGGCTTGGGCCAACCCGCGCTGGCGCGAGGCCGGTTGCACATAGACTCCTTCCAGATAGACCACAGGGCTGCTGTTGCAGCCATTCACGTAATCGTGGCGCAGGGCTGCATCGGCAAAGCCCACCGCCTTGCTCTGCTCATCCAGCGCCAGAAAGGCGTTGAGATGTGCATCGGCCAACATATCGGCCCCTTCCTGCAGATGGGTCGAGAGTGCGTGGTGCGGCCATAGCTGCTGGCGCAGGGTTGCCCACTGCGCCAGCAGTGTCTCGTCGAGAGGTACTATTCGCCAGCCGACGTTCGTCATAAGCATTCAGGCCTGCAGCTTGTGAAGGCGCACCTGTGCGGCCTCTGCCAGCATCGCCAGCAGGGTTTCGGTGTCGTTCCACGACAGGCAGGCATCGGTGATGCTCTGGCCAAAGGTGGCGGCGCAGCCGTTCTCCACATCCTGACGCCCTTCCACCAGGAAGCTCTCGGCCATGATACCGGCGATACCGGTACGGCCGCGGCGCAGCTGATCGCAGATATCTTGCGCTACCAGCAGCTGACGACGGTGATCCTTCATGCTGTTGCCGTGGCTGAAATCGACCACCAGACGCTCGGGCAGGCCCACATCAGCCAGCGTTTCGCACGCTTCGTCGACGCTGGCGGTGTCGTAGTTGGGCCTGTGGCCGCCACGCAAAATCACATGACCAAAGGGGTTACCGGCGGTGCGGTAGATGGTCATCTTGCCGTCCTTGTCCGGCGAATAGAAGATGTGGCTGTGCCGGGCGGCGCGCACCGCATCGATGGCGATGCGGGTGTTGCCGTCGGTGCCGTTCTTGAAGCCGACCGGGCAGGAGAGGGCGGAGGCCATTTCACGGTGCACCTGGGATTCGGTGGTGCGTGCGCCGATGGCGCCCCAGGTGATGAGATCGCTAATGTACTGGCCGGTCACCATATCGAGGAATTCGGTGGCGGTGGGCATGCCGATCTCGTTGATGTCGACCAGCAGTTTGCGCGCCAGTTTCAGCCCTTCGTTGACGTCGAAGCTGCCATCGAGGCGGGGATCGTTGATCAGCCCTTTCCAGCCGACGATGGTGCGCGGCTTCTCGAAGTAGGTGCGCATCACGATGCAGAGGCTCTCTTTATACTGCTCACGCAGGGCATTGAGGCGACGGGCATATTCGTGGGCGGCGACGGGATCGTGGATGGAGCAGGGGCCGACGATGACCAGCAGGCGCTGATCGTCTCCGGCCAGAATAGCTTCCACTTCGCGACGGGCATCCAGCAGATTCTGGGCAGTGGTATCGGTGATCGGAAACGCGTGTGCGAGCTCGCTCGGAGTGATCAGTGACTCCAGGCGACGGGTGCGCAATTCATCTGTGTGAATGGACATACAACTCAAGTCTCGAGTGGGTGGTGTCAGCCGCAAGGGGCGAAAAAGCAAAGAGATAAAATAAAGCAAAAGTCCCCTGATTGAAACCTTGGGGGGCTCTGATAGGATGTGAGGCCAAAATCGATTCCAAATGAGGTAGATAGCGTGGCAAAGCCAGGGGCAACCGGGGTCACCCGCATCATCAACGCAACCGGTTACAGCATGAAGGGGCTCAAGTCAGCCTGGATCAACGAGGCGGCGTTTCGCCAGGAGCTGATGCTGATCCTGTTGCTGATGCCGTTGGCCTTCTGGGTTGGCGACTCTCTCAACCAGATCCTGCTGCTGGTTGTGATCAGCTGGCTGGTGGTGATCGTCGAGATCCTCAACTCTGCCATCGAGGCGGTGGTCGACCGCATCGGCGTTGAGCATCACGAGCTCTCCGGCCGCGCCAAGGATCTCGGCTCTGCCGCGGTGTTTATCGCGCTGGCCCTCAATGGGCTGGTATGGGGCGCGCTGGTTGGCCGCAATCTGTTGGGCTGGTGGTAAAGAGTCGGGCTATTCTCTGCGGACGATTACGCTTCGCTAATCGACCCTACTCTCTCCCGATCCCAAGCCTTGCCCCGCGAAGGGCGAAAAGGAGCAAAGCCGCGGAGGTGCGTTGAGCTCAGTACCATAAAAAGCCCGTCATCACGACGGGCTTTTTGCTGCATAGATAAACGGGTTTATCAGTGGAGGATGCGGGCGCGGATGGTGCCGCTGATCTCCTTGAGCTTGGCCAGCGCCTTCTCGCTGTGCTCGGTCTCCACGTCGATCACCACGTAACCGATATGGCTGCTGGTCTGCAGGTATTGACCGGCGATGTTGATCCCCTCTTCGGCGAAGATCTGGTTGATCTGGTTCATCACCCCCGGCTGGTTGCGGTGAATGTGCAGCAGGCGGCTGGAGCCCTTGTGGCCCGGCAGCGACACTTCCGGAAAGTTGACGGCGGAGAGGGTGGAGCCGTTGTCGGAGTATTTGATCAGCTTGTTGGCCACTTCCAGCCCGATGTTCTCCTGCGCTTCATGGGTGGTACCACCAATGTGTGGGGTCAGGATCACGTTCTCCAACCCACGCAGCGGGCTTTGGAACTCCTCGTCGTTGGACTTGGGCTCGATGGGGAAGACGTCGATGGCGGCACCGGAAATATGACCACTCTTGATCATGTCAGCCAGGGCATCGATATCCACCACGGACCCGCGGGCGGCGTTGATCAAGATGGCGCCCGGTTTCATCATCCGCAATTGTTCAGCGCCGATCATATCTTTGGTGGAGGCGGTCTCCGGTACGTGCAGGCTGATGACGTCGGACATATTGAGCAGCTCGACCAGGCTCGGCACCTGAATGGCGTTACCCAGCGAGAGCTTGTTCTCGATGTCGTAGTAATAAACCTTCATGCCGATGCTCTCGGCGATGATGCCAAGCTGGGTACCGATGTGGCCGTAGCCGATGATGCCGAGCTTCTTGCCACGGGCTTCCACCGAGCGGTTGGCCAGTTTTTCCCACACGCCGCGATGGCACTTGGCGTTCTTCTCGGGGATGCCGCGCAGCAGCAGCAGGATCTCACCCAGTACCAGCTCGGCCACCGAACGGGTGTTGGAGAAGGGGGCGTTGAAGACCGGAATGCCGCGGATCTGGGCCGCTTCCAGCTCAACCTGATTGGTGCCGATGCAGAAGCAGCCGATGGCGACCAGCTTGTTGGCGGCATCCAGCACCTTTTCGGTGATCTGGGTGCGGGAGCGCAGCCCGATGAAATGGACGTCGCGAACCTGCTCGATCAGCTCCTCCTCAGAGAGTGAGGTCTTGAGATACTCCACACTGGTGTAACCTGCGCCGCGGAGGGTCTCTACGGTATTGGGATGAACCCCCTCCAGCAGCAGCACCTTGATTTTATCCTTGTCCAACGAAAACGTGGCAGTCATGACGATCCCTCTATGTGTGAAGCGTAAGTGCAGATTTGGTGTGCGAAGAAAACCGTAAAGTAGCAAAAACGTTCGGGAGAGGGAATATTTGTGACGAAAGTCAAATTCTTTGAAGTTATCAACGATTGTTGTAAACATTCGTTTGCAACTTGTTGAGGGGTAAATAAAAACGGCGCCATCAGGCGCCGTGTTTCAGTCGATGGGCGATTATTGGATAACTACGCCGTCCGGGGTACCGATCACTACCACGTCTGCGCCGCGTGCGGCGAACAGGCCGTTGGTGACCACACCAACGATGGCATTGAGCTGTACTTCCAGCCCTTTGGCATCGGTAATGGCCATATCCTTCACATCCAGGATGATGTTGCCGTTGTCGGTGACCACACCTTCACGCCAGACCGGGTTGCCGCCCAGTTTGCGGATCTCGCGAGCCACGTATTCGCGGGCCATCGGGATCACTTCTACCGGCAGTGGGAACTGGCCCATCACCTCAACGGTTTTGGTGTTGTCGATGATGCAGATGAACTTGTCGGCCACGGCGGCGACAATCTTCTCGCGGGTCAGGGCCGCGCCACCGCCCTTGATCATGTCGCGGGTGCCGTTGATCTCGTCGGCGCCATCCACATAGACGGAGAGGGCGTCGATGTCGTTGAGATCATACACTGTGATGCCGAAGCCCTTGAGGCGCTCGGTGGAGGCCACGGAGCTGGATACCGCCCCCTTGATCTCGTCCTTCATGGTCGCCAGCGCGTCGATAAAGTGGTTGACGGTAGAGCCGGTGCCCACCCCGACGATGGTGCCGGGAACCACATACTTGAGCGCAGCCCAACCGGCCGCCTTCTTCATTTCATCTTGAGTCATGATCGTTCCTTAAGAAAAAAGCGGGCGCATTATATCCAACCCTGTACCCCGTCGCGACCTTGTTGCTCACGTTCCGGGGCAAAAAGCAGTGCTTGGTAAATCGTTTGCCTGTTTATTCTGCGTTTGCGCGCACAAAGCCGGGGCAGCCGGCCAAAAACAGCCTATTCAAAGCGCCAGCAGTGGCTCGGGGTGATGATCTGGGGTAGCGGCACGTCCCACTCCTCTTGCGGTACCGCATCCACTTGCTGGCAGTCGTGGGCAATGCCCAGGGGCTTGGGGCCCAGCTTGTGCTCATGCCAGCATGCCAGCGTGCGATCGTAGTAGCCGCCACCCATGCCAAGGCGATTGCCTGCAGCATCGAAGGCGACCAGCGGAGTGCAAATCAGGTCGAGGGTACTGTGGGGCACAACCTGCAGGATATCCAGCTCCGGCTCTTCGATGCCGTAGCGGTTGCGCACCATGGGGCTGGTGGCGGTGTAGTGCAAAAAGAGCAGGTGACCCGGAGTAAAGGGGTGGAGCACCGGCAGGTAGACCTCTTTGTGCTGGGCCCACAGCCAGTGGATGGTGGGCAGGGGGTTGATCTCCCCGTCATTGGCCAGATAGAGGGCAATGCGTTTGGCGGCGAGGATCTCGGGGTGCTGCTTGAACTGGGCCAGCAGCTGTTGGGCTGCCTCTTGTTGCTCGGCCGGACTCAGATTTTTGCGGCGTTGACGAACCAGTTGGCGCAGGGATTGACGTTCGGGTTGGGACTCATGCATGGGGAACCTCTGGTATAGCTGCGCATCGATGGCTTGAACGCGCTCTACCTTAGCACATTCACTCTGGACGTTAAGGGGGGTGACAGGGGCTGCGGTGCAGCCCCTGTTGATGGCATGCCTGCGTCGGATCGGTTACTTGTCAGCCTTGCTGCGCATCTGGTGCTTCACGAACACGGCAATCAGGGCCGCCACAGCCAGCGCCATCGGATAGAAGCTCATGCTCACCACTGCCAGCGGCGACATCGCGAAGATGGAGCCCAGCAGCAGTGCCTGTGCGCCCCAGGGGATCAGACCCTGTACCACGCAGGAGAAGATATCGAGCATGGAGGCTGCGCGGCGCGGGGTGACCCCGTGGTGTTCGGCCAGATCCCGGGCCACCTTGCTGGCGACGATAATGGCTACCGTGTTGTTGGCGGTGCAGAGGTTGGTGAGGCTCACCACCCCGGCGATGCCGAGCTCAGCCGCTTTCTCGTTCTGTTCACCGTTGTGCTCGCGAGTGAAACGGGCAATCAGGGCGCTGATGCGCTCGCTGATCCAGGCCAGCCCACCCTGACGTTCCATCAGGGCGCCGAGGCCACCGATCAGCATGGAGAGCAGGAAGATCTCCTGCATGCCGGTAAAGCCCTGATAGATATCCTTGCTGAACTGACCGATGGCGTAGCCGTTGACCATGCCCACAGTACCGGCTGCCAGAATGCCGATCCCCAGCACCACGAACACATTCACCCCGGTGAGCGCCAGCCCCAGAATGAGCAGATAGGGCATTACCTTGACCAGCTCGATGGCGTTGCCGTTGGCAGGGGCTTCACCCACTGACCCCAGGGTCAGATAGAGCAGGATCACCGCGATGGCGGCAGGAGCGGCAATCTTGAAGTTCTCGCGAAACTTGTCCTTCATCTCGCAGCCCTGACTGCGGGTGGCCGCAATAGTGGTATCGGAGATGATGGAGAGGTTATCGCCAAACATGGCGCCGGAGAGAATGGTGCCCGCCATCAGCACCGGATCGATACCGGCCGCCTGTGCCACGCCAAGGGCAACCGGCGCCACGGCACCTATGGTGCCCATGGAGGTACCCATGGCGGTGGCAATAAAGGCAGAGATCAGGAACAACCCGGGTAGCAGCGCCCAGCCGGGGATGAGCGAGAGACCGAGCGCCACGGTGGCATCAACGCCGCCGGTGGCCTTGGCCACACTGGCAAAGGCGCCCGCCAGCAGATAGATAAGGCACATCGCCATGATGTTGCTGTGGCCGACCCCCTTGAAGAAGGTCTCCAGATTGCTGTTGAAGCCCTCCTTGCCAAGCAGCAGGGCGAGCATCACGGCAGGCAGGGCCGCCACGGGAGCGGGCAGCTGATAGAAGGCGAACTCGACCCCTTGCAGGGTCAGCCAGGTACCGGTACCGATAAAGAGTGCGAGAAAAACCAGGAGTGGCAGCAAGGCCCTGGCACTGGGTTGGATCTGGATCATGTGTTCCTCTGAAATTGAACAATGACCTCCTGTCATGCGCTGCTTTATGCCGTTATCGAAGATAAAAAGGGGAAAACAGGGCGGGCATCCTGCCGCATTGGGAGGCCACAGTAGTGACTCACCCCTTTCTGGTCAAGGTAGACGTCCAGACGGATGGGTGTTTTTGTCTGGTGATTTTGTCACTTTGATTAAATCCGTTAAATGTTCGGATTAAATGAAATATCTCGTTGATTTGTCGGAACGCTTGGTTGACTCACTGTGGGCTTTTCAAAGCAGGCGCAGGCTGGTAAAACGGTCTCTTTCCATAATTAAAAGTGATGAGAGGGTGGAGATGGACAATCCGATCCGTGTGGCCGTGATGGGCTGTAATGGTCGTATGGGCAAGGTGCTGCTGGAGGCCATCACCCATGCCGATGGCGTGGTGGTCGGTGCGGCGCTGGAGCGGCCGGGCTCTGCGGTGATCGGTCTCGATGCCGGTGAGCTCAACGGGCTGGGCCATCTGGGGGTGGCGATCAGCGACAGTCTGGACAAGGTGCGCGATGAGTTTGATCTTATCATCGACTTCACCCGCCCCGAGGTGACCTTGGCCAATCTGGCCTTTGCGCTGGCCCACCACAAGCAGATGGTGATCGGCACCACCGGCTTTGACGAGGCAGGCAAGGCGGCGCTCAAAGAGGCGGGCCAGCAGATCGGCATAGTGTTTGCCTCCAACTATTCGGTCGGTGTCAATCTGGTGTTCAAGCTGCTGGAGCAGGCCGCCAAGGTGATGGGGGATTACACAGATATCGAGATCATCGAAGGGCACCATCGCCACAAGGTGGATGCACCATCCGGTACCGCGCTCTCCATGGGGGAAGTGGTGGCCAAGACCCTGGGGCGCGATCTCAAGGAGTGCGCCGTCTATGGCCGCGAGGGGATCACCGGCGAGCGGGATCGCAACACCATCGGCTTTGCCACCATCCGTGCCGGCGATCTGGTGGGGGAGCACACCGTGATGTTTGCCGATATCGGCGAGCGGGTGGAGATCAGCCACAAGGCATCCAGCCGTCTGACCTTCGCCAATGGTGCGGTGCGGGCGGGCAAGTGGCTTGGTCAGCAGGGTGCCGGTCTATATGACATGCAGGACGTGCTCAATCTGAAGTGATCGACCTGATACATCTGTTGTGAACCACCCCGGCTTGCCGGGGTTTTTACTGTCCAGCGATAGCATTAATGTAAAAATGGCGGTTTTTGTGCTCATTTTGTCTGAGTCGCAGTAAAGGCACTGTTTTGCTTGTTCTGCCAGATCGTCCCTCCCAAAATGTCATCGTCAGGTAACGAAGTTGAGTGGCATTTTGGCTCTCCCTGCGATTTTTTTACAGATCATCGAAAAGACTAAAAATTCAAACAAAGAAAAACGTTTTCTATTTTTTCGGTGCGATCTCTTGCCATTAAAATGGCGTTATTTTCCTTTTTATATTTTTTGTTTAAATTGTAACTCATTGTTTTAAGTTTAAAATTAATCTGATTTTGTTGTTATTGAAGGTTTGGTGGCCTCTTTTGATGGTGATTTTTTCTTTTCTTTCATCAATGGGGGTTGCAAAGGCGGTTAGTGCATAGATAATGGGTAAAGTTGCTTTTTTATTGAATTTAGATGCATTCAATCTGAGAAAAGACGTTGAATTGCCACTTTTTTTAAGTAAAATGCGCCCAATTTGCCAGAAATCTGCCGGTTTTGAGCCCTGTTTGAAACAGGGGTTGAGCCCGCAACACCCAGGTAAGTTGCTGAATTTAAAGCTAAATAACTGGAGGTTGTCTTGAATCACACTGCATTGCTAGTGCTGGAAGATGGAACTGTGTTCAAAGGCGTGTCGATAGGCGCCGAGGGATGTTCCGTTGGTGAAGTGGTTTTCAATACGTCGATGACGGGCTATCAGGAAATTCTCACCGATCCCTCTTATTCCCGTCAGATAGTCACCCTCACTTACCCCCATATAGGCAACACCGGCACCAACAGCGAAGATGAAGAGTCCAGTCAAATCCACGCTCAGGGATTGATCATCCGGGACCTTCCGATACTTGCCTCCAATTTCCGCAATCAGCAATCCCTCTCCGATTACCTCAAGTCTCACAACATCGTTGGCATCGCCGACATCGACACCCGCAAACTGACCCGCATCCTGCGCGAGAAAGGCGCCCTGGCTGGCTGCATTCTGGCTGGGAAACAGGTTGATGAAGCCTATGCCCTCGAACAGGCCCGCGCCTTCCCCGGTTTGAAGGGGATGGATCTCGCCAAAGAGGTAACGGTTGGTGAAGCGTACAACTGGACCGAAGGGAGCTGGCAGCTTGGCAAGGGGCACATCACCCCGGATGCCGACCAGCTCAAATACCACGTGGTGGCCTATGACTTCGGCGTCAAGCGCAACATCCTGCGGATGCTGGTTGACCGTGGCTGCCGCCTGACCGTAGTACCGGCCAAGACCCCGGCCGCCGAAGTGCTGGCGATGAATCCCGATGGCATCTTCCTCTCCAACGGCCCGGGCGACCCCGCGCCGTGCGACTACGCCATCGAGGCCATCAAGACCTTCCTCGGCACCAATACCCCGGTGTTTGGCATCTGTCTGGGTCACCAGCTGCTGGGTCTGGCCTCCGGTGCCAAGACCATCAAGATGAAGTTCGGCCACCATGGTGCCAACCATCCGGTCAAGAGCCTCGATGACAACACAGTGATGATCACCGCCCAGAACCACGGTTTCGCGGTGGACGAGCAGACCCTGCCGGATTGCCTGCGCGCCACTCACGTCTCCCTGTTCGACGGGTCGCTGCAGGGAATCCATCGCACCGACCGTCCGGCCTTCAGCTTCCAGGGTCACCCCGAAGCGAGCCCGGGCCCGCACGACTGTGCCGGTCTGTTCGACCACTTTATTGAATTGATCAAGCAGTATCGCGCTTAAGAGGAAAAGAGAAGCCATGCCAAAACGTAACGACCTACAGAGCATCCTGATCCTCGGCGCTGGCCCCATTGTTATCGGCCAGGCCTGCGAATTTGACTACTCCGGCGCCCAGGCCTGCAAAGCCCTGCGCGAGGAGGGCTACCGCGTCATTCTGGTGAACTCCAACCCAGCCACCATCATGACCGACCCGGAGATGGCCGACGCCACCTACATCGAGCCCATCACTTGGGAAGTGGTGCGCGAGATCATCAAGAAAGAGCGCCCGGATGCCGTACTGCCCACCATGGGCGGCCAGACCGCACTGAACTGCGCGCTGGATCTTGAAAAACACGGCGTGCTGGCCGAGTTCGGGGTCGAGATGATCGGTGCCACCGCTGACGCCATCGACAAGGCCGAAGATCGCCGCCGCTTTGACATCGCCATGAAGAGCATTGGTCTGGAGTGTCCGCGCGCCGGTATCGCCCACAACATGGAAGAGGCGTGGGGCGTGCAGCAGATGGTCGGCTTCCCCTGCATCATCCGTCCCTCCTTTACCATGGGCGGCTCGGGCGGCGGCATCGCCTACAACACCGAAGAGTTCGTCGAGATCTGCGAGCGCGGTCTGGACTTGTCGCCGACCAAAGAGCTGCTCATCGATGAGTCGCTCATCGGCTGGAAAGAGTACGAGATGGAAGTGGTGCGGGATCGCAACGACAACTGCATCATCGTCTGCACCATCGAAAACTTCGATCCCATGGGCATCCACACAGGTGACTCCATCACGGTCGCGCCAGCCCAGACGCTGACCGACAAGGAGTTCCAGATCATGCGCAACGCCTCCATGGCGATACTGCGCGAGATCGGGGTCGAGACCGGCGGCTCCAACGTCCAGTTCGGTATCAACCCGAAAGATGGCCGTATGGTCATCATCGAGATGAACCCGCGGGTGTCGCGCTCCTCTGCGCTGGCCTCCAAGGCGACCGGTTTCCCCATCGCCAAGATCGCCGCCAAGCTCGCCATCGGTTACACCCTCGACGAGCTGATGAACGACATCACCGGCGGTCGCACTCCGGCCTCCTTCGAGCCGGCCATCGACTACGTGGTCACCAAGGTGCCGCGCTTCAACTTTGAAAAGTTCGCCGGTGCCAATGACCGCCTGACTACCCAGATGAAGTCGGTTGGTGAAGTGATGGCCATAGGCCGCAACTTCCAGGAGTCCCTGCACAAGGCGCTGCGCAGCCTCGAGACCGGCAAGACCGGCTTCGACCCCATGGTTGACCTCAATGCCCCTGACTCCCTGACCCGCATCCGCCACGAGCTGCAGGACGCTGGCTGCGACCGCATCTGGTACATCGCCGATGCGTTCCGCGCCGGTCTCTCCATGGACGGCATCTTCAAGCTGACCAAGATTGACCCCTGGTTCCTGGTGCAGATAGAAGATCTCATCAAGCTGGAAGAGCAGGTGAAAGAGCGCGGCATGGCCGGTCTCGACGCCGACTTCTTGCGCGCCCTGAAGCGAAAGGGCTTCGCCGACGCCCGCCTGGCCAAGATCCTCGGCGTGGCCGAGGGCGAGGTGCGCAAACTGCGTGCCCGCCACAACATCTTCCCGATCTACAAGCGGGTCGATACCTGCGCGGCCGAGTTCGCCACCAACACCGCCTACATGTATTCGAGCTATGACGAAGAGTGCGAGGCCAACCCGACCAATCGTGACAAGATCATGATCATCGGCGGCGGCCCGAACCGTATCGGTCAGGGCATCGAGTTTGACTACTGCTGCGTGCACGCGGCACTGGCCCTGCGCGAAGACGGTTACGAGACCATCATGGTCAACTGCAACCCGGAGACCGTCTCCACCGATTACGACACCTCGGATCGCCTCTACTTCGAGCCGGTGACCCTGGAAGACGTGCTGGAAATCGTGCGCATCGAGAAACCCAAGGGCGTTATCGTCCAGTACGGCGGCCAGACCCCGCTCAAGCTTGCACGGGCATTGGAAGCCAACGGCGTGCCGATCATCGGTACCAGCCCGGATGCCATCGACCGCGCCGAAGACCGCGAGCGCTTCCAGTCCGCCGTCGAGCGTCTGGGCCTCAAGCAGCCGGAAAACGGCACAGTCACCGCGTTGGAGCAGGCAGTGCTGACCGCCGAGCGGATCACTTACCCGCTGGTGGTGCGCCCCTCCTACGTGCTGGGTGGCCGCGCCATGGAGATCGTCTATGACGAGACCGACCTGCGTCGCTACTTCGCCGAGGCGGTGAGCGTATCCAACGAATCGCCGGTATTGCTGGACCGCTTCTTGGACGATGCCACCGAGCTGGACGTGGATGCCATCTGCGACGGCACCGATGTGGTCATCGGCGGCATCATGGAGCATATCGAGCAGGCCGGTATCCACTCCGGTGACTCCGGCTGCTCCCTGCCACCTTATACCTTGTCCAAGAAAATTCAGGACGAGATCCGCGAGCAGGTGCGCAAGCTGGCACTGGAACTCGGTGTGGTCGGCCTGATGAACGTGCAGTTTGCGGTCAAGGGCGATGACATCTACCTCATCGAAGTGAACCCCCGTGCCGCCCGTACCGTGCCGTTCGTCTCCAAGGCGACCGGTGCGCCGCTGGCCAAGATTGCCGCCCGCGTCATGGCCGGCCAGAGCCTGAAAGATCAGGGCTTTACCACCGAGATAATCCCGCCTTACTACTCGGTGAAAGAGGTGGTACTGCCGTTCGCCAAGTTCCCTGGGGTTGACCCGCTGCTGGGGCCAGAGATGCGCTCTACCGGTGAGGTGATGGGGGTGGGCAGCAGCTTTGCCGAGGCCTATGCCAAGGCCCAGCTGGGTGCCAGCCATGCGGTGCCGAAAGAGGGGCGCGCGTTGTTGTCTGTACGTCACAGCGACAAGGCGCTGGTGGTGGATTTGGCCGCCAAGCTGCTGGAGCTGGGCTACGAGCTGGATGCCACTCACGGCACCGCAGTGGCGCTGGGTGAAGCGAGCATCAACCCGCGCCTGGTCAACAAGGTGCACGAGGGTCGCCCGCACATTCTGGATCGCATCAAGAATGGCGAGTACACCTACATCGTCAACACCGCCGAAGGGCGAGTGGCGATCCAGGACTCCAAGCAGCTGCGTCGCGCCGCCTTGCAGCACAAAGTGGCTTATACCACCACCATGAATGAGGCGTTTGCCACCTGCATGGCCATCAGCATGGATGCCACCGCCAACGTCAACTCGGTGCAGGAGCTGCATCAGCGCGTGAAAAACCGCTAAGGAGTTTGCAGCGGGCATCAGTCCGACTTGCCAGACGACCAACCCCCGCCAGCGATGGCGGGGGTTTCTTTTTATCCGCAGTTAACGGTTTTGGTCTCATGGCTTACCGGTCAGGTCATGGCTGCTGCATCGCAGACAGCGGATGGCGCGTGGGGCGGCAAAAGTGGGCAAGGGGAGGGCGCAGAGGCGAGCGCGGGTTTCAACTGCCGCAGGCAATCCTCTACAATGGCCTCACTTTGCTTGTCAGTGCAGTGCCACAGGCGCTGCCTGAAGTGGTCAACCCAAAATGGAAATGCTTATGACCGAAGTGCCTTCATGTCGTCTTATTGCCCTCAGTGTTGCCTTGCTGCTGGCCGGTTGTGCCAGTGATCCCGCCTCCGCCCCGACCAAAGAGGCGAGCGTTAGCGCCCCCAAGACACCGCCTGCCATGCAACCGCGCAAACCGGCTGATATGAAGAGCCGCATCGTGACATTTCTGCCCCGCAATGTGGTCGATAAACAGGGGTGGGCCAATGATGTGGTGACGGCGCTCACCACCCAAGGGGTGACGGTCAATGATCACAACGTCTGCTCCGTGCTGGCGGTGGCGGAGCAGGAGGCGACCTATCAGGCCGATCCCGTGGTACCTGGCCTTGGCAAGATCGCCTGGAAAGAGATCAACTCACGGGCGGCCAAGTTGCTGATCCCCGAGTTTATGGTGCGGGCCGCGCTCTCCATCAACTCGCCGACCGGCAAGAGCTATGCTGAGCGCATCGACAAGTTGCGTACCGAACGGGAGATGAGCGAGATCTTCGAGGACATGATCAGCATGCTGCCGATGGGCAAAACCCTGTTTGGCAACCTCAACCCGGTGCATACCGGCGGCCCGATGCAGGTGAGCATCGCCTTTGCCGAGGCCAACGCCCGTGGCTATCCCTATCCCATCAAGGACTCCATTCGCCACGAAGTTTTCACCCGCCGCGGCGGCATCTGGTTTGGCACCAAGCATATCTTCGGTTATCCCGCCGACTACCCGGATACCCTCTACCGCTTTGCCGACTTCAACGCCGGCTGGTATGCCAGCCGCAACGCCGCCTTTCAGGCCGCAGTCAGCCGTTTGAGTGGCAAAACTCTGGCGCTGGATGGGGATCTGATCCGCTATGACTCGGATCTGCCGGGCAACACCGAGCTGGCCGTCTACACCCTCGCCAACCGAGTCAATATGAGTAAACAGGCGATCCACCAGAGTTTGCGCAAAGGGGATACCGCCGAATTTGCCGAGACCGACCTCTACCATCGCATCTTTACCCTGGCCGACCAGCAGGCTGGCAAGCGGCAGCCCCGCGCCATCCTGCCCGGCATTCAGCTAAAGAGCCCCAAGATCACCCGCAATCTCACCACCGCCTGGTTTGCCAAGCGGGTGGATGACAGGGAGCAACGCTGCGTGCGGCAGATGGCGACCATTCGCTAAGAAGCATCAAGGGCGGCTAACTGGCCGCCCTTGATGCTTCCACAGGTGCAAGGAGGTTTATCTCTCCTCTGCTCGTAGCGTGATGATCTGCCGACATGTCGGATAACCGCTGCATCCCCAGAACTGCTCACCCTTGTTGCTGCCGTGGCGTGCTGTTCGTAGCACCATGGCATTGCCACATTTCGGGCAGTGTTGCTGAGTGTGGCTCGCTTCAGCAGGCTCGGGGATCATCTCTCTTGCCACGCTTGCTGGGTTGTTACGGGAAGAGGGCGTGGCAGGTTGGCTGTGACGCGCTTTTAGCTGCGCCACATGCTGTTTATGGGTCTGCCAATTGGCGGCCAGTCGTCTCCGCTGGATGGTGTCGATCACCCGAGTGACCTCGGCTGGGGTCAACACCTGTATGGTGTTGCCCTTGATATAGCGAATAAGCCCGCGGTTCATCACGTTCTCCGGCATCGGAGTTTTAAAGGTGCAGTCGCCAATAAAGTAGATGACCGAGTGGAGTTGCTGATCCGCCAGCCCGAAAAGGGATTTGAGTGTCATCAGATGCAGATAGTTCTGGCGCAGCGGGTTTTGAAAACTGTGCCTGCGGCGATAGAGCTGCTGGGTCCAGCTCTTATGGGCCGGATTACCAAATATCCACCCCTTGATGTTTTTGGTCTCAATGACAAACACCCCGAAGCGCGAGACGAGCACATGGTCGATCTGGGTGGTGCCCTGCGGGGTTGGCAGGGTGACATCCTTGAGCAGGTGGTACTCCCGCTTGTCGAGAAAGAGCCGGATACCGAGATTGATAAAGGCCTCCCCGATCATCCCCTTGAACCAGGGGGTTTTGATCAGGGTGGCAAGCAACAGCAGGGGCAGCAGATACCAGAGCTGGTTCAGCAGAACCGTAATAACGGGTGTGAAGTCCATTTCAACTCGCTTCTTTCAGATGCGCTATTACATCCCAGAGTAGCGATAGGTGCAGCCGCTCAAGTCACCCAGCACGGTTTTTGTGCTCTGTGGGGTAGGGGCAAAACTGGCCATTTTCTTATCGTCGACATAAACATCGAAGGCGCTTGCTTTGGTGATGACCTCAAGAAAGCTTGCCCAAGCATTGTCGCCGTTTCGCCAACCCAATTTCTCCGGTAGCCAGTAGCCGTTGCCATCGATCAGTAGCTCTACTTTGTGGTTGTCTGCAGGTGAGAGATCCTGTCCGTTTGCGAGAACAAAACTAACGCCAGTTAGATCGCCATTATCCGAATAACCGACGTCACAGCTGAGAGTGAAGGTGTCTCCTTGCTCATTCTTGATGACATGTTCCGCAATCCCCTGACCGAAACCGCTACTCCAGATATTAGGGATCGCCATTGCTGCTGGGGTTAGCAGGCTGGCGCTTAGCAACAAGACAATGGAACGCATGATATCTCCTGTACACATGGCAATAGGGCTTCGAACCGAACCATCTTACCAAGCCTATCGGCGTGAATATGTGACTGATTGCACTAACTGTGTGACGACGCAGGATTTTTGCGGGGGGAGGTGATAACCGCCAGGGCGGCGAGCTGTTTAACAGGAGAGTGATAACCAACCAGCATCCAGACAGGTCAGGGGCACGTTATCGAGTATGGCGTCCAACTAAAAAAGCTCGTGATAGGGCTTTGAGTCTGGTAATGGGGGCGTGGCGAGCAGAAGCATACTCGAACCAGCGGTTAGCCTGCTCTCTACTATGTGCCATGGGCGTTGCACTCATTATCTGAATTTACGATGTAGTGGCGATTTGGTTTGCTGTTGCGATATAGCCGGATATTTTTTGCCAGATAAGGCGTGAAATAACGGCTTAAAAACTCATGGCCAGTCCGATGGAATAACCGCTGGTGTTGTGGCTGAACATATAGCGGGCGACCAGACGGGTGCGGCTGACGATGATGTCGTATTTGCTGCTGTCGAGCTCCAGCCCCAGACCAAGGGAGTTGAGGGAGTTGAACCCGAGCAGGCCGCGCTGCTCGCCGAGGTATTCGGTGCGCGCCCCCTCCATCACATAGCGCAGCGGGCGATCTAGCAGCGTCCAGTCAAACACCGGGGCCCGGCGGCGCAGATAGAGGCCGAGGTTCTCCGCCTCGGCGCTACCGCGCACACTCTCCGAGGTGTTGCCAAAGCTCTGCAGGTGCTGGTAGGAGTAACGCACCTCGGCGTCGATATCCTGCGTGTTGGAAAAGAGCTCGTAGTCGAGCATTAGCGAGCCCCCCACTCCGTACATATTGAGCTGGCCATTTTCGAGAAAGTCGAGGGAGTAACCCTTGGTGCGCTCCAGCAGCCAGTTGCCGATCCGCAGATCGCTGGCCATGGTGCCCAGCGAGACGTTGGCGATGGGGCGCAGTACCCAGTGGCCGCCACGCTGGTCTTCATGGAGGGCGATATCCCAGCCGACCCCGCCCGAGGCGGTCACGCTGTTCCATTTGGTCGGGAGGGTGCGGCTCTCGGTGCCGTTGCTCACCACGAACTGGGGATCGTAGCGGCTAAAGCCGATCGCCCCTTCCAGATAGATGGGCACGGCTTCGCTCATGGTGGCGCCGCCACCGATCTGGGTCATGTTGAGGGCGGCAGATTGATTGGTGCCGCTGCCGATATCGAGGTTGCTGGCGGTGATGTCGGGTACCACGGTGAAGGTCATCAGCGAGAGCACCGCATTGGCGCGCTCTTGCGCCCACTCCTGCTCCTGGGTTGCCCCATGGACGGCACTGCCGGATAGCGCCAGCAGCATTGGCAACAATATCTGCAATAAAGAGGAGAAGGGTCGGAGCATGAGCGTGATTCCCGATAAGCGGCGTCTGGTTGCCCTGGCTTTACTGTAGCGAGCTTCCCGCCGGTTGGCACGGGGTAAAGAGGGGGAATGAGCGTCGCTTGCGGTCGGTTGCCGCTAGGGGGCAAGCCTTTGCCACACCGACGGCAGCGCTTTGCAGTTTGTCGCTAAAGCTTGCTGCCTGGCCGCCGATATCTCTGGTGAGATCGTGTGGAGGGCAGGCAATTGAACGCTTGGGTGTTAGGGTTGGTCAGCATATCCGTGAGTATGCAGTTACAGGCTGGGGTTACCGAATTCGGTGCCGGTCTGGATCAATCCGTCTGGCGTTTGACCTCCGATACCCAGATAGAGTGTCGCCTTGAGCACCCCATTCCCAACTGGGGAACGGGGGCCTTTGTCAGCCGTGCCGGGCGCAAGATCAACCTCGACTTCGAGCTCAAGGGCAAGCGGCCGCAGGCCCGCACCGAGACGGTGAGTCTTGGCATCATGCCGCCGATCTGGCGCCCCGGTATCGCGGGGCGGGAAGTGAGCCAGCTGCGCTTCTATCAGCAGTTTGACGGATTAGTTGAAGGGCAAACCGCCTGGACCATGCTCGACGAGCTGGAAGGGGGGAGCATGCCCACCTTCCAGTATCGGGACTGGTATCGCCAGAACCGCGCGGTGCGGGTGTCGCTCTCATCAGTCAACTTTCGGGTGAAATATCAGGCCTTTATCGACTGCCTGAGCGGGCTCTTGCCCTACAGCTTCAACGACATCGCCTTTAGCGTGCTCACCTATGACAAGAACAGCGATCAGCTCTCCATCGCCTCCAAGCGGCGGTTGGCGATGATCAGCGAGTTTATCAAGGCGGACAAGAGCATCGACGTGGTGGTGATCGACGCCTACAGCGACAGCTACGGCGGCCGCTGGCCGAACCAGAAGCTTTCGGAAAAGCGGGCCGATGCCATCAAGAAGGTGTTTGTCGATCTGGGGCTGGAGCCCGGCAAGGTCTCGGTGGAGGGGCACGGCGAGAAGCAGCATGTCTCCTCCAACGAAACCGAACAGGGCCGAGCCAAGAACCGGCGGGTGGTGATCAGCATGGGGCGCAATGGCGAGATCTAGCGCCGCCATCGGCAGCCGGGCATAAAAAAGAGCGCATCTGCGCTCTTTTTTGATCCTGCCATCCTGCAGCGGGAGTCGGGCTGCTTAGACGCTGTCGCCGAGGCCAGTACCGGCATCTTTCTTGGCGATCAGTTCAATCTTGTAACCGTCCGGATCTTCGACGAAGGCGATCACGGTAGTGCCACCCTTGACCGGGCCCGGCTCGCGGGTGATCTTGGCGCCGGCGGCGCGCAGGGCGTCGCAGGTGGCATAGATGTCGTCCGCTTCCAGCGCGATATGGCCGTAGGCAGAGCCCAGTTCGTACTCGCTCACCCCCAGTTGTAGGTCAGCTCGATCACCGCATCATCTTTCTCGTCACCGTAGCCCACGAAGGCCAGGGTGTACTTGTACTCGCTGTTCTCGCTCTTGCGCAGCAGCGTCATGCCGAGTACGCGGGTGTAGAAGTCGATGGAGCGTTGCAGATCGCCGACACGCAGCATGGTATGCAGAATTCTCATTGCTCAGTTCTCCGGGTTGGTGATTCGTATGCCGTGAGGCTAGAAAGTAGATCGGTCAGCTCTCTGGATAGACCTTCTCTTTGTATTCGCACAAGTCTTCGATGATACAGGAACCACAACGGGGCTTGCGAGCCAGACAGGTGTAACGTCCGTGCAGGATGAGCCAGTGGTGGACATCCAGCTTGAACTCGGCGGGCACCACTTTAAGCAGCTTCTCCTCCACCTGATCCACGTTCTTGCCTACCGCAAAGCCGGTGCGGTTCGATACCCGGAAGATATGGGTATCGACGGCGATGGTGGGCCAGCCAAAGGCGGTGTTGAGCACCACGTTGGCGGTCTTGCGGCCGACACCGGGCAGGGCTTCCAGCGCTTCGCGGTTCTCCGGCACCTCGCCGCCATGGCGCTCCAGCAGGATGGCGCAGGTCTTGATGACGTTCTCGGCCTTGGTGTTGAACAGGCCGATGGTCTTGATATAGCTTTTGAGCCCGTCCACCCCGAGATCCAGCATTGCTTGCGGGGTGTTGGCCACCGGATAGAGCTTGTCAGTCGCCTTGTTGACGCTGACATCGGTCGCCTGCGCCGAGAGCAGCACGGCGATCAACAGCTCGAACGGCGAGTTGAAGTTGAGCTCGGTGGTAGGGTGGGGATTGTTTTCCCGCAGCCGCTCCAGGATCTCTCTGCGTTTCTGGTTGTTCATGCCTTGCGTCCGGTCATAGCTCGGTCGCCCGGACGCGGGCCGGGGCAACGTTGCAGTGGGCTACGGTAGCGGCCTGTTTGCGATCACGCCAGTCGTTGATGGCGTTCTTGGCGGCGATCAGCAGCCCCAGCCCGATAAAGCCGCCCGGCGGCAGAATCGCCAGCAGCAGGCTGGCATCGGCGTGGAACAGCTCGATGCGCAGGGACTTGGCCCACTCGCCCAGCAGCAGCTCGGCGCCATCAAACAGGGTGCCCATGCCGATGATCTCGCGCATGCCACCCAGTACCAGCAGCACCAGAGTAAAGCCAAGGCCCATCATCAGGCCGTCGAGAGCCGCCAGCAGCGGCGGGTTCTTGGAGGCATAGGCCTCGGCGCGGCCGATGATGATGCAGTTGGTGACGATCAGGGCGATAAAGATGCCGAGCGCCTGATAGAGGCCATAGGTGTAGGCGTTCATCAGCAGCTGCACGCTGGTCACCAGCGAGGCGATGATCATCACGTAGACCGGGATGCGAATATCCTTCGGCACCCAGTTTCTCACCAGCGAGACGGCGAGGTTGGAGCAGATCAGCACCGCCATGGTGGCAAGGCCCAGCCCCAGCGCATTGGTAAAGGTGGAGGAGACGGCGAGGGTAGGGCACAGACCCAGCACCTGCACCAGTGAGGGGTTGTTCTTCCACAGCCCCTGACTCATCAGCTCCTTGAGCTCGCCCTTGCGGCTCTCCAGCTCGGCAATCGGGGCTGCGCCCGTTTCAATCTGTTCCATCTCGTTCATGATGGCTCGACTCCGTTAGTGCGCCGCCGGACAAGCCGGGGCGTTGCTGAGCAGTTCGGGTTGCTCCTGCTGCAGTTTCAGCAGGTTCTTCACCGCCTTGACCACGGCTCGCGGGGTGATGGTGGCGCCGGTAAAGGCATCGTACTCGCCGCCATCCTTCTTCACCGCCCACTGGGGCTCGTTGTCATGGGTCAGAAATTTTCCGGCAAAGCGGTTGATCCAGTCCGATTTTTTCAGCTCGATCTTGTCACCCAGGCCGGGGGTCTCGTTGTGAGCGAGCACTCGCACGGCGGTGATGGTGCCCTTGGCATCAAAGCCCGCCACGATGCGGATTGCCCCGCTGTAGCCATCCGGCGCGATCGCCTCCAGCGCATAGCCGGTCACCACGCCATGCTTGCTGGCGGTATAGAGGGCCTGCGGCTGATCACTGCCGAGATATTTCCTGCTGGTCACCTGCTTGCAACTGGCCACCAGATCGTTGTCATAGCTCCCCTCCGGCAACAATACCGAGAGGGTCTGCTGCTTCTCCAGCTGCTGCTGGTGGGCGATTTTATCCTTGGTCAGCTCGTTGGTCAGTACCACCAGCGCGGTACAGCCCAGCGCGAACATCGCCAGAATAAGGCCGTTCTTGCGCATGCTCTTTAACATGTCCGGGCTCCGTCAGCTGTGATGGGGAAAGAGGGCAGAAACATCATTGGCGACGAGCTCCATATACCTTCGGACGAGTCAGGCTGTCGATAAACGGTACACAAAGGTTGGCCAGCAGCACGGCGAAGGCAAAGGCATCCGGATAGCCGCCAAAGCGGCGAATGATATAGACCAGCACCCCGATCAGCACGCCATAGACCAGCCGACCGCGTGGCGTGGTGCAGGCACTGACCGGATCGGTGGCGATAAAGAAGGCCCCCAGCATGGTGGCGCCGCTAAAGAGATGGAAGATGGGGGTCGCGGTCGCATCCGGGCTCACCAGATAGCCGAGGGTTGCCGCCGCCAGCAGGGCACCGAGAATCGCGGTGGGAATGCGCCAGTTGATCACCTTCTGTTGCAGCAGGAAGAGGCCGCCCAGCAGATAGCCGAGGTTGACCCAGCTCCAGCCGATGCCGCCCCAACCCTCGAACAGCGGGCCGCTCAGGATCTCGCCGGTGGTGAGCCCCTGAGTCAGGCCGGTTTTCAGGGTATCGAGGGGAGTTGCCATGGTGAGACCATCCACCCCCTGCTTGAGCTGGGCCATGCTGTAGCCGTCGAGGCTAAAGCCAGTGAAGATGGCCGACGCCGCATCGCCAAAGCCTAGGCTGTAGGCGCGCACGCTCTCTGGCGGCAGCCAGCTGGTCATCTGCACCGGGAAGGAGACCAACAGCAGCACATAGGCGACCATGGCCGGGTTGAACAGGTTCTGGCCCAGCCCGCCGTAAAGGTGCTTGGCGACGATGATGGCAAAGGCAGTGCCCACTACCAGCATCCACCACGGCAGCAGAGGCGGCAGGGAGAGACCGATCAGCACGGCGGTGAGCGCCGCACTGCCATCCATCAGGGCAGGCTTGATGGCGCGGCCACGGAGTTTGAGCACCAGCGCCTCGCACAGCAGCGCGGTGACCAGCGCCAGCAGGATCTGGATAAAGGTGCCCCAGCCGAAGAACCAGGTCTGGGCCAGCAAGCCCGGCACGCAGGCCAGGATCACCAGCAGCATCAGGGTTCGGGTCTGTTTGCGGTTATGGGCAAACGGCGCAGTCGCAATATTGAACATGAGTCTGTCGGTTACCTTGTGGTTGTTCGGTCGGCTGACGGTGCATCTTCAGCGGCAGTCTCGGCGGCGCTGGCTGCCTCGGCCGCCAGCTTCTTCGCCTTGGCGCGGGCCACGGCAGCCGCAATGGCCGCTTTTTTCGGATCAACCGGGGCGTCAGCCGCAGGAGCACTCGCTTCAGGCGCGGCAGCGACGGCAAGTGGTTGTTCACTGCTGGCTGCGTCGGTTTGCATCGGCTCAACCGGTGCGCGCTCACCCCCAGCTCCGGCCCTATCTACCTGAGTAGCGGCACTCTCTACCTCAGCACTGGTACTTGCGCTCTGTTGTGCCAGCTTTTTGGCCTTGGCGCGGGCAATGGCTGCGGCGATAGCGGCTTTCTTGGGATCGACCGCTTCGCTTGCAGCCGTATCGCTTTGGCTGGTGGTTACTTCGCTCTTGGCTACCGTCATGTCGCGGGTCTCTGCGCTGGCAGCTGGTTCACTTTCCGCATTCTCGGCTCCGGCCCTTTCACCTTGCTGCGCCAGCTTTTTGGCCTTGGCACGGGCAATGGCTGCTGCAATTGCCGCTTTCTTGGGATCGGCGGGCGCATCGTTTTGGGTGTCTGCGTCGGCTGCCGCGCTGTTATCTGAGCTTACCGGCTCGCCACTGGCTTTGGCTTTTTTGGCCTTGGCACGGGCGATGGCAGCCGCGATCGCCGCTTTCTTGGGATCGGCGGGCGCATCGCTTTGGGTGCCTGCGTCGGCTGCCGCGCTGTTATCTGCGCTCACTGGCTCGCCACTGACTTCGGCCTTTTTTGCTTTGGCACGTGCGATGGCAGCGGCAATCGCCGCTTTTTTGGGATCGCTGGCGGGGTCAACCGCTTCAGCGGCGGCGGTTTCGCTGTTTGCGCTCTCCGCCAGCTTGGCGGCGCGGCGCGCTTCCGCTTCCCGTTTGCGGGCTTCGCGGGCGGCAATCACTGCGCTGTTGTCGGGCACGCCCTCGGCGGTGGCCGCAATGGCGGTGATGGGGGCATCCTGCTTGGCCTTGATACGAGCCAGAGCGGAGGCCACTGGATCTTCCCCCCCTGCGGCCGTCATGGTCTGACGGCGCTGGGCGGCGGCTTCGGCATGGCGCGCTTCGCGAGCCGCTTTCTCCCGCTCGAAACGGGCCTGCTTGGCCTCGAAACGCTGCTTGGCGCGCTCGGCCTTTTCGGCCTCGGTACGGGCTTCGCGAATGTCATCTTTGGCGATCTTGTAGTACTGCACCAGCGGGATCTCGCTTGGGCAGACCCAGGCACAGGCGCCGCACTCGATGCAGTCCATCAGGTTGAGCTTCTCGGCCTTGTCATACTCCTTGGCCCGGCTGTACCAGTAGAGCTCTTGCGGCAGCAGGGTGGCAGGGCAGGCATCGGCACAGGCACTGCAACGGATACAGGCTTGCTCCGGGCCGGGGGCGGGCAGTTCGGCCTGCGTCGGTGCCAGCAGGCAGTTGGTGGCTTTGACTACAGGCACCATGGCGTGGGGCAAGGTAAAGCCCATCATGGGGCCCCCCATGATCACCCGCTGCTCCGCTTCCGGTTGCAGCTCGAAACGCTGCAATAGCCAGCGCACCGGCGTACCGAGGCGTACCCAGGCGTTGCCGGGTTTTTTGAAGCTGTCGCCGGTAAGGGTGACGATCCGCTCGATCAGCGGCTCGCCGTCGATGATGGCGCGCTTGATGGCAAACACGGTGGCCACGTTGAGCACCATGATGCCGATATCGACCGCACGGCCCCCCTTGGGCACCTGACGGCCGGTGAGCAGCTCGATGGTCTGCTTGGCACCGCCGGAGGGGTACTTGGTTGGCACCGTTTTGACCAGCACATCCTCGTCGGTGGCGTGGCGGGTCAGCTGCTCGATCGATTCTGGCTTGTTGTCTTCCACCCCGATCAGGGTGAGTTTCGGTTTGAGCAGGTGCTTGAGCACCCGGATGCCATCCATGATCTCGCCTGAGTACTGCTGCATCAGCCGATCATCGGTGGTGATATAGGGTTCGCACTCCAGCCCGTTGACGATCAGGATCTCGGTGAGCTGGCCGCGGCCGTCGAGTTTGCTGTGGGTCGGGAACACGGCGCCGCCAAGGCCCGCTACCCCCGCCTGCTGGATGCGCTCAAGCAGCTCGCCCCGCTCCAGATTCCAGTAATCGGCTTTGCCATTGCGCTCGCCCCAGGCATCTTCGCCATCAGGGGTGAGGATGACGCAGAGATCGCCGAGCCCGGAGGGGTGGGCAACCGTGTGGTTGCCAATCTCGGTGATGGTGCCCGAGGTGGAGGCATGCACCGGCACCGTGCGCCCTTTGGCGTAACGGGTCAGCGGCTGCCCTTTTTTGACCTTGTCGCCCACCTGCACCAACAGATCGCCGGCGGGGCCAGCGTGCTGGCGCAACGGAATAATGAGGCGCGGCGGCAGACCGGCGTCCACCACCGGGCTCTGACTCGATTGCAGCTTGTTGTCGGCGGGGTGAATGCCACCGTGAAAGTCCCAGATATTCCCGGCTTTGATGCGTTCAAGTAAAGACTGCATGGTTACTCCAACATCTTGACCGGAATCTTGCCCGGAACATGCACGTTATTGAGATCCCACTTCCAGTTATCGACCGTGGTGGGCAGCGGGATCATCTCGATGCAGTCGGTCGGGCAGGGGTCAACACAGAGATCGCAACCGGTGCACTCGTTGGCAATCACGGTATGCATCGCCTTGGTGGCGCCGACGATGGCATCCACCGGACAGGCCTGAATGCACTTGGTGCAGCCGATGCACTGATCTTCGTGGATAAAGGCGACCTTTTTGACTGGCACGGTGGCCTCGTCACTGCCCCCCAGTGGCTGGGGCTCGACCCCCATCAGATCGGCAATTTTGCGCATGGTGGCCTCGCCACCGGGTACGCACTTGTTGATCTGATCGCCGTTGGCGAGCGCCTCGGCGTAGGGTTTGCAGCCGGGATAGCCGCACTGGCCACACTGGGTCTGGGGCAGCAGGGCATCGAGCTGATCGACGATGGGGTCTGCTTCCACATGAAACTTGACGGCGGCAAAGCCCAGGATAATCCCGAACGCCAGCGCCAGCAGGGTGAGCACCAGAATGGCAAAGAGAATATGGATCATGGTTATATCTTGATAAGGCCGGTAAAGCCCATAAAGGCCAGCGACATCAGACCGGCGGTGATCATGGCAATCGACACCCCGCGAAACGGCGCGGGCACATCGGCGGCGACCAGACGCTCGCGCATGGCGGCAAACAGGATCAACACCAGCGAGAAGCCGGTGGCGGCGCCAAAGCCGTAGATCACGCTCTGGATAAAGTCGTGTCGCTCATTGATGCTGAGCAGCGCCACCCCGAGCACCGCGCAGTTGGTGGTGATCAGCGGCAGGAAGATCCCCAGCAGGCGATAGAGGGTCGGGCTGCTCTTGCGCACCACCATCTCGGTAAACTGCACCACCACGGCGATCACCAGAATAAAGGCGAGGGTGCGCAGATAGGCGATATCCAGCGGCAGCAGGATATAGTGCTCCACCAGATAGGAGCTGGCACTGGCGAGGGTCATCACGAAGGTGGTCGCCAGCCCCATGCCGATGGCGGTTTCCAGCTTGCCCGAGACCCCCATAAAGGGGCAGAGGCCGAGGAATTTCACCAGCACGAAGTTGTTAACCAGCACGGTGCCGATCAATAAAAGCAGGTACTCAGTCATCAATTACCGTCACTGAAAGTCGGGTTATCCGGGTTTGAAGGCGGCCGGTATTATCTGATGTTAGGGCAAGTTAAACAACCGCAAGGCCGCATGGTTATTATGCAACTGGATAATTTAGCCGTGGTTCTGGGGCAGAACCCGGTGGGTTTTGCGTCATCTTCCCACCGGGCGACGCTCCCTACTAACCAACGGCCAGCTTGGCGGCCTCTTTCCACATGAATGGCGGCATCGGGGTTGTGAGACGCCATTTAATGTTCATCGGTTGGCTGCCGCTATGGGATACGTACTCCACCTCGCCAAAGTTCACAAAGCCAAGGGTGCGGCCAAATTCATCTTTGCTCTGCTCACGGACGAACAAAAACAAGCGCTTACCTTCTGCTCTGTGCTGAATGTAACTCAGGCCTTTACCGCGTTCGGGGCGAGCGCTGTTTTGGCTCTGCCAATGGAACAGTGACTCGTTGATGGCGTAGTCGTGATAACGGGTGGTGGGGGAGAAGTGCTGCTCCGTTTTGTTCAGGGTCACGAACAGCAACTCGATATTTTGCTCTGCGATGACATACACCCCCTCGCGCGCAGTGGGTTGTTGCGCGAAGGTGGTCGCGCCAAAGCCAACCAGTACCTGCTCTCTGGCATAGCGAGCATGCAGTTGCAGCGGATTGCCGGGAAGGTCTGGCATGGCGCTTTGTTCGTGCTGCACCCGGTTGATCAGCATGGGCAACAGGTCTGCCAGCTCGGCCCTTAACTCTGGTTGATTAAGTTGTTTCAGGCTGTGCGCCAAGGCGCTAAAGCCTGCGTTGGGGCCGCTCTGTTGCCAGAAGTCGTAATGGCACATCAAGGCCATGCGTTCATCGTGCTCGGCCGTTAAGGTAAAGGCGCTTTCCACCAAGGTTTGTAAGAAGTTCAAGTAATGGAGCGCATCGCAGCCCAATAGCCGGGTTTTGATGGCCCGGGTGTAGAGGGTAGATAACTTCTCATTGCTCATTTCAGAAACGGTATGGTTGTGTGCTTGTTTGACTAAGGATCTCCAATTGCCGCGCTTGTAGATCTCCTCAAGGCTGATATGAGGGTAGAACTTCAAAAAATTCGCCAGCGTCAGCGGTAAATCACAATCTTGTGAGAAACGGCGGATC
The DNA here is from genome assembly GCF_002586745.1 of Aeromonas sp. CU5. Classification (NCBI taxonomy): domain Bacteria; kingdom Pseudomonadati; phylum Pseudomonadota; class Gammaproteobacteria; order Aeromonadales; family Aeromonadaceae; genus Aeromonas; species Aeromonas sp. CU5. The sequence goes on along the minus strand of NZ_CP023817.1, from coordinate 2,200,521 downwards.
AGGCCCATGAGGCGCGAGGTATTGAGGGTCGCCCTCTTGATATTGCTCAGAATGAACTCTTGGGTCTGTTTTGAGAGTTCGATGCGGCAACCCAAGGGGGCATGGGGAAAGCCTTGTTTGATTTCGTGGCTGATCGCCTTATTGGTTTTACCCACTAGTGCTCGGAATTTCTGAGCAAAGTCATACTCCGCGCGAGCATTGCCAACGAAATCCAACACGGTGCAGCACTCTTTATTGCTCGCCAGCCGTAGGCCGCGTCCTAATTGCTGCAAAAAGATAGTGAGGCTTTCCGTTGGTCGTAAAAACAGCAAGGTATCAACTTCCGGGATATCGACCCCTTCGTTGAAGATGTCTACTACGCAGAGAATATTGATAACCTTGTTGCGCAAAGCGTGTTGTTTGCTATACCGCTCGTCTCGGTTATCGCTTGTGAGGATGTCTGCCTTGATGCCCTTTAGTAAAAATGCCTTGCACATAAAATCGGCATGTTCACGGCTCACACAAAATGCCAGCGCCTTGATATTGGTAATATCGGTGACGATCTCATCGAGGCTCTGGACTATTTTCTGCACCCGCTGCTGATTGTGGGTGTAGATATTGGTGAGCTCACTAATGTCATAGCGGCCATTTTTCCAAGCGACTTGGCGCAAGTCAGTATCATCATCGATACCAAAATATTGGAATGGACAGAGATGGCGACGATTAATGGCCTCTGGCAAGCGGATCTCTGCTGCGATCACACCACAAAAGTCAGCGAGAATATCACCGCCATCATGGCGCTCTGGCGTTGCGGTCAATCCCAGCAAAATGTGAGGTTCAAAGGCGGCGAGCAGACCACGATAAGTGGCCGCCGCAATATGGTGAACCTCATCGATGACGATGTAATCGAAATAGTCTGGGCTAAGACGCAACGTAGCCAGTTGATTATTCAAGGATTGCACCGAGGCAAACAGTTGATGATAGTGGGTTGGCACGGCGCCACCGACTAACAGTTCGCCAAAATTGGATTGCTTAAGCACTCCGCGGTATGAGGCCAATGCTTGGCGCAAGATCTCTTCTTTATGAGCGACAAACAGAAACTTGGCATCGGGTTTGGTTTTTAGAAAACGCGCGAAATCAAAGGCGGAGATCAGGGTCTTACCTGTACCGGTGGCCGCAACCACCAAGTTACGAAAGCGCTGGTGTAAAGCGCGCTCCATTGCCAATTGCTCAAGGATCTCCTGTTGATGGGGAAACGGCGTGATATCAAAGAAATAGGCAGGACTATTTTTGTCACCATCCCCACGGGCCTCTTGCAGCGCATGCTGTAATTTTGTACGGCTTTCGAGCTTGCCATCAAACAGCTCAAAATCATCGGATTCCCAATAGGTTTCAAAGGTACTCAGGGATTTCTCGATAATATGCGGGATCTCTTGCGAGGTGATTTTTAGGTTCCACTCTAAGCCACTGGTGAGGGCAGAATGAGAGAGGTTAGATGAACCTATATAGCCGGTATGAAAGCCAGTATTTCGGCAAAAGAGATAGCTCTTGGCATGCAACCGCTCGCGCTGGGTGTTATAGCTGAGTTTGACTTCGGTGTTGGGCAGACTGGCTAAAAATTCGACTGCCTTGGCGTCGGTTGCCCCCATATAAGAGGTGGTAATCACTTTTAATTGGCGGCCGCTGCGGGTGAACTCCTCCAGCTCATGACGGAAAATACGGATACCTGCCCATTTGATAAATGAGACCAGCCAGCAGATACTATCTGCCGATAATATCTCCCGTTTAATCTCGGACTCCATCGACAAACCCGCATTGCTGCCGCAGAACAGCTCACTTTGCGTTAGACCGGTCAGAGGGAAAACATCTTCGGCATATTGCTTTAAATTGGCTGAGATGGGGTTATCCAACTGGTAGAGCGCGGTCAGAATTTTTCCCTGACTATCGATGAGGTTCTCGCCAATAAAGTCTGGGTCTTGGGTGCGATCCTTTAGCCAAAGCAATAACTGGTTAGCCAGTTCAATTTGCCGTTGCAGCTGATCCTCTCCAGTGACCGAACCCACCGCATACTCCAAAACCCGGCTCAGAAATCTGGATAACCAGACTGCCGCTTCGGCAGGTTCAAGCTGGCGTTCCCCTACGTAAAAACGCTCGCGGTCGAGTCGAGATGTCAGCAGTTGAGTAATGAGTTGTTCATAAATACCGCATTGTTGCATCGCACACTGGCCTTGAACGTTGTACATGAGGGTGGCGAGAAGAGTATCATTTTTTCCAACCAAATCAGTAAGCTGTTGTCGCCTGTTACTCGTTTGAAAATCGCCCCGGTTTTCGGTAATAGAGCCCGGCAGTGACAACCACAGGGAGGTGGTGATGGATCCGGTTTCCTATCTTTTTTCGGCTTATCTCAATCTGGTACAGCAGCAGGTTGCGGATATCTATGGCACCGAGGCCAAGACGCTGGTGGTGCAGTATGAGGGGGAGTCGGTCCCGTTCTCTTTTCAGCTGTGGCAGATCCAGCAGCCGAGCGTTTGCCGTCCTTATGAGCAAGATGTGCGGCGTTTTAGCCAGTGCACGGTCAAGGCGTCCGCCCTGTTTCACAAGCTGTGCGACGACCTGACCCGGCAGGATGACAGCAGCTGGCAACTGCCCAAGTTTCGCACCATGTACTGCTCGGCGGCTATCAGCTATCGGCCCCTTATCGCCGAAATTGGGGATGCCAAACAGAGTCCGGCCAAGCTGGCTGAGCGCGCCTGTAATCAGGCGATTCTGGCGGCGATGGATAGCGAAGATGAGACCCTTCAGGCCCAGCGTGACAAAGCGTGCGCTGCGGTGCAGTAACGCGAATTTATCTGACCAGACCATTTGCGCTCGCTTTGCGCGCCACGGCACACATGGGCTTCCCCTTGCCGGGTATGATGGGGTTACCCGCCGTGGCGGCAACAGTCGGATGCTTGCGGGTATATGCCGGTCACATCAGCCAGATCACCACCAGGAGGTAACCATGATCAGCCATATCGACCATCTGGTATTGACGGTCAGTGATATTGAACGGGCCGTGGCATTTTACAGCTCGGTGCTCAATATGGAGGCCATCACCTTTGGTGCAGGGCGCCGGGCGGTAGGGTTTGGCAACCAGAAGATCAATCTGCAACTGCTGGGGCAGGAGCCGCGCAACCGGGCGCAGGTGGGGTCGGGGGATGTCTGCCTAATCACCCGCTGGCCGCTGGAGCAGGTGATGGCACAGCTTGCCTGTCACGGGGTGGAGATTGTCGAGGGGCCGGTGACCAAAAGCGGGGCCTGTGGGCCGATAGAGTCAGTCTATTTCCTCGACCCGGATCAGAACCTGATTGAGGTCAGCATCTACCCCTAATCCCCCCTGAGCCATCACCCCCATCGCCATCATCAATAGAAAGGGGCCGTTAATTGACGGCCCCTCTCTCGTATCGCTATCGTGCCGGTGGCGCTTTGCCGATGTGCCAGAGACGCCCTAGAAAGGCGCGCTGCTCTCATCGCTCTCCTGTAAAAACTGCTCCAGCTCGGCCTGATAGGCCGCATCATGTTGACCACTGCTGGCAGGGATTACGACGGCAGGTCGGGCGACGGGAGGGGCGGTGAGGGTCTCCATTACCCGCTGCTGCAGATAGGGGTAGAAGGGGTTGGAGGAGGTGCGGGTGAGGGCGCCGGGGTTGACGATCAACACCCCGCGCTCGCCACGCAGGGCCAGACCGCCAAGATTGATGCCGTATTGCTCCCGCTGCTCCGGGCGCGCCGCCATGCCATAGAGGGGGTCGTCCATCGGGAAGGGGAGCGCCACGTGGGAGAGGGAGTAGATCTCCTTGGGATAGTCGATACCCAGCGGGCGGACTTGCTCAGGCTGGTCGGCGGTAGCCAGCGTTCTGGCCTGCGTCGCGGGGGAGGCGGGCTCGACATTGCCCACCACGGTGAGGCGATAGTGCTGGGGGGCGTTTGGCAGCAAACGGTGCAGCGCCAGCTCGGAGGCCGAGCTCATCAGCGGGCCAAACAGGGTGCTGCGGTTGATATCAAACAGCACCAGTTCGCTGCCGTTGGCCGGCAGGTAGTGGTAGAGATCGGCAATGATGGAGCGGGTGCTGACGGTGTAGTCCATCACCGACTGGAAGGTGAGGGTGGGCGGAAACGCCGCCAGCTTGCCACTGGCGGCCAGCTGGCGTACCTGCTGCTGGATGGCGTGAGTCAGGCGGTAGGACTGGCGCGCGCCATTGACCGGAAACGAGTTGTACTTGAACGGGTTGAACTCCGGCATGGTGTCGAGCCAGGCGGCGTTGGCAAAGGCGGGCAGCAGAGCGGGCACGGCCTTGAGCCCGGCGAAGCGGGCAAAGCGGGTCACCCCGATCATCGGGGAGATCAGCACCAGCCGATCCGGTTTTGCCAGCGCACCGCTCTGGTCTGTCAGCGCATCGAGCGCATATTTCACCGCCAGCGCGCCGCCGTTGGAAAAGCCCACCAGATGCAGCGGCCGCTTGCCCGGTGCCAGCAATCTGGCCTCCCGCACCGCCAGTCGGGTGGCGGCCAGCCAGGTCTCCCAATCCACATCCACCAGTCCGGCGGGCACAGTGCCGTGGCCGGGGATCCGCAGCCCCAGCGCGATAAAGCCCTGCTGCTGATAGCGTCTGGCCAGATGGCGCAGGCTGTAAGGGGAGTCGGTCAGGCCGTGCAGCAGCACCGCCACCCCTTTGACTTCCCCCTCGGGACGCAGCAGGTAGGAGCGGTTCCAGTTCTCCTGAAAGCGGGCGGGATTGATGGGGGAGTCCTGATAGTAGCGATTGCTGGCCAGTTGCTGCTCAGGCGGCGTCTTGGCAACCACCTCGGTGGCCACCAGCTCGAACAGCTGCGCTTCGCGGGCCAGATAGGCTTGCCAGTCGCTGCTATCGAGCTCATCGGCACTGAGTTCGGGGGGCACAACTGTGTGCCACAGCTGCAGCGGCGCTGCCTGCCAGGCGAAGTAGGCGATCACCGCCCATGCAGTCAGCAACAGCAGCAACAGGGTCAGCAGAGCACGGCGGATGAGGCGGCGAGTGTGAGCCAGCATGGCGCAATCCTTGGCGATAGAGGTGAAGCCGCATCTGGGCGGGCGAGTTCGGCGCAGCACCCAAGGCGCTGATAACCGGCTTAAAGCCTAATGGAAACAAGGTGATATGTATAGTTGATGGCGACTGGCTGCGCCGGAGTCGGGCGCCTGCTCCCGCCAGCAACGTCAGGCTGGCAGCGCCGGGGTTGTGTCGTGTGCTTTGTGTCGGCTTGAGCTTATCACCGGATGCCTGCCCGATAGCCGTTGCCCTGCAACTATCTGCCCCTGAAAGGGGCCAATTATGCTACTGTAGCGGCGTTTTTTGCGGGTTAGGCTGGCATTAGCCTTTTTTGAAGATGGAATGGTATGCAGAACTTTGATGCAGTGAATTGGCTGATCCAGCAGACAGCCTTCCCAGCGTGGCTGACGCTGGCAAATGGACAACAGGATGGGGCCAAGGCCCTGTGGCAGGTGACCCATGCTGGCTAATGAATCCATGCGTCTGAACAAGTACATCAGCGAGAGCGGCATCTGCTCGCGCCGTGAAGCCGACCGCTTTATCGAGCAGGGCCAGGTGTTTATCAATGGCAAGCGGGCCGGGATCGGCGATCAGGTGCAGGCTGGCGATCTGGTCAAGGTCAATGGTCAGGTGATCGAGGCCCGTGAGGCGGACAGTCTGGTGTTTATCGTGCTCAACAAGCCGGTGGGCATCGTCAGTACCACAGAGGCGGGCGAGAAGGACAACATCGTCGATTTCGTCAACCACAGCACCCGGGTCTTTCCCATCGGGCGGCTCGACAAGGATTCGCAGGGTCTGATCTTCCTCACCAACCACGGCGATCTGGTCAACAAGATCCTGCGGGCGGGCAACGATCACGAGAAAGAGTATCTGGTGACCGTCGACAAGCCGGTGACCGACGAGTTTGTGCGCGGCATGGCGGCCGGGGTGCCGATCCTCGGTGCCGTTACCAAGAAGTGCAAGGTGAAGAAAGAGGCGCCGTTTGTCTTTCGCATCACGCTAGTGCAGGGGCTGAACCGCCAGATCCGCCGCATGTGCGAGTACTTCGGCTTTGAGGTAACCAAGCTGGAGCGTATTCGCATCATGAACGTCAGCCTCAAGGGTGTGCCGGTGGGTGAGTGGCGCGATCTGACCGACGACGAGCTGATCGAGCTGTTCAAGCTGATTGAGGACTCCTCCTCCGAGGTGAAACCGGCTAAAGGCGACAAGCCCAAGGTGGCCAAGGCCCCGGCCGGACAAGCTGGCAAATTGGCACCCGGCAAGAAGCCCCGCCGCGATGACGATCACGAGATCGGTGGTCGCCCCAATGTGCCGGGCCCGGATGCTTTCGAGAATAAGAGCCCGGTAGGCAAGGGTGGCGCGGGTAAAGGGGCTGCCAATAAAGGCGGTGCCGGAAAAGCGGCCGCAGGTAAAGGGGCCCCCAACAAGGGTGGCAAACCGGCGGCAGGCAAGCCGCGCACCGCTAACGCCGGGCGGCAGAAGAAGGGGCGCTGAGTTGCAACCCTGAGTGGCGTCAGCCTCACCTTGTTATCCCCAACACGGTTATCCCCAACACACCGGCCTCAGGCCGGTGTGTTGTTTTGGGCCGTACTGCTGCCCGTGGCCGCAGGCGCGGGCAACCTCATCACCTTGGCATAGCCGCGCGGATCCAGGCGCAGCACCAGTAGGCTCATCAGCAGCAAGCCTCCCAGTTGCCACTGCCAGGCGGCCGCAAAGTCGCCGAAATGGTGATAAAGCCGCGCCGCCACCCAGGGGCCGGTGGCCGCCAGCATAAAGCCGAATCCCTGCATCAGGGCGCTCAAGGTGCCCACGCGGCGCGGGTCGGGCAGGTGATCCAGTGCAATCACCATGATCAGCGAAAAACTGCCGCCAAGGCCTGCGCCACACAGCATGCACCAGAGCATGGGGGCCGCCTGTGGCGCCAGCCAGAGACCGGCAAATCCCGCCAGTTGCATGGCGATGGCAAGGCCCATCCAGGGTCGTCGGTCCATCTTGCGGGCGGCCAGCAGCGGCAGGCCGAGGCCGCTGGCGGTCTGGGCCAGTGCCAGCCAGGCGACCAGCTCGCCCGCCTGCGCGGCGTTCCACCCTTGCGCCATATAGGCGGGGGCCAGCCAGGCAACCACTATGCCGTAGCCGCTGTTGATGATGCCAAAGCAAATGATCAGCAACCAGCTGCGGGGCAGGGCAATCAGCCGTTGCTCGCCGTGGGGAATTGCGACCGCGGCGGCGCGCGGCAGACGGACTTTCCACCCTAACCAGATGAGGGCCAGCAGCACCGGCAGGCTCCAGAGCGCCAGTGCCCGCGACCAGTCGAGGCTGGCCGCCAGCCTTGGTGTTAGGCTGGCCCCCAGCGCCCCGCCCCCCATCATGCAGGCGGAGAAGATCCCCATCACCAGCGGCACCTTGTGGGCGAACGCCTGCTTGATCAGCGCCGGCAGCACCCCCTGCACCAGCGCCGACCCCAATCCACAGAGCGCCGCACTGGCAATCAGCAAGGCGCCGCTCTGGGCATCGAAGCGCATGGCGCTGCCAATGCAGAGCAGCAGCAAGGCCGCCCCCAGCAGTTGGCGTGGACTGGCGTGCCGACGCAGGCTGGGGGTGAGCAGCACGCCAATCCCGATCAGCCACAACGGCAGCAGGGTGAGCCAGGCGAGGGTGTCCATCCCCAGCGCCAGACGCTGGTCAATGGCTTGGGCCAGCGGGCCGATGGCGGTGAGAAAGGGGCGCAGGTTCAGGCCAATCAGGATCACCAGCACCAGCAGGGCGGTGTGGCCTGCGGGTTGATCCGTATTTCGTTGATTCATCGGGTGCAGTTTCCGGTTCTGGGAGAGACAGAGAGCATTCGGGACGCGGAACAATCGGGGCAGAACATGGCAGATCACCGTCAAAGGGGCGAAACGCCAGCCTAACGGGGTCGAAAGTCATTTGGAAATTAAATGATAGAATGAGTTCCAGTGGTTTTATAAATGGAGCGCCCTATGCTGGATCCCTTGTTACTGCGCAGTTTTGTCGCCATTATCGACACCGGCAGCTTTACCCGCGCCGGTGAACGGGTCCATCTGACCCAATCCACCATCAGCCAGCAGATCCGTCGCCTTGAGCAGCAGCTCGGGTGTCCGCTGCTTGATCGCGCTGGCCGTCAGGTGGTGGCGACGGCGGAGGGGGAAAAATTGCTGGGGCTGGCCCGCCGTATTCTGGCGCTGCTGGCACAGGCCGAGGAGCAGGTGACCGAGGGGAGCGTGGCGCTCAGCCTTGGGGTGCCGGAGGATTTCGCCGCCGGCGCCATTACCCCAGTGCTGGCCGCCTTTGCCCGCGACTACCCCGAGGTGCGGCTGGAGGTGCAAAGCGGCCTGAGCCACGAGATCTGGCAGCGTTTCGAGGCGGGAGAGCTGGATCTGGCGCTGGTCAAGCAGACGCGGGGGCAGGGTTCGCCCCTTGCCCGCTGGCGCGAGCCGCTGGTTTGGGTCGACAGTCGCGACTGGCCCGCCCGGGAGCGGGAGCCGCTACCGCTGGTGGTGTTCCCAAGCGAAGGGCTCTATCGGCGCCAGATGACCGAGGCGCTCGATGGCCTTGGGCGGCGTTGGCGCATCGCCTATGTCAGCGCCAGCCTTGCCAGCTTGCAGGGGGCGGTGAGCGCAGGCATTGGTGTGAGCTTGCTGCCCAAACGGTTGATGCCTGCCGATCAGGTGGCCCTGACCCAGTGGCCCAAGGTGGCGCCGGTGGAGCTGGCGCTCCATGCCGGGGTTGGCGGGGGCGAGCCGCTCACTCGCTTGAGCACGGCCCTGATCGCCCTTTGCGACGAGGTGATGGGGCCGCAGTGAGTGGTTCTGTAGGGACAAATTGACGCCAGAAAAGGCGCCACAAAATGCGAGGGCAGATCAGTGATCCTGCCCCTCCGCCAGCTTGCGCTCGTAATCCTGTTTCACAATGGCCAGCGCCGCCAGCACCAGCTCGGGGGCAAGCCCGTTGGTTTCCAGTAGTTCAATCAGATCCACCGCGAGTTTCACCTCGGGCGGGGCAGTTTCCAGTGACATTCGGTGTGGCCTCGGTTGGTTCGGGTTACGGGAATAAGCGGGGAGTATACAGGGGCGCCGCCGTTGGCCGAAAGCGCCCCGCTGTGTCGGGGAGGGAGGTTGTGCAGGATCAGAGGTGCTGGCGCATCTCCTTGTCGATCTCCTCACGCAGGGCAATCAGCTTTTTGGCGTACTGCTGCAACTGCAGATCGCTCTCGCTCACCGGTTGCCACTGGGGCACCGGGGTCGGTTTGCCCTGCTCATCCATCGCCACAAAGATGATGATGCAGTGGGTGGTCTTGTGACGCTCGGTGTCGGTGGGGTGGCGGCTGTAGACATCCACCGCCAGATGCATGCTGGTGGTGCCGGTGTGGATCACCTGGGCGTGCACCTCCACCAGCTGGCCAATCTGGATGGGGCGCAAAAAGCGGATCCCCCCCACATAGACGGTCACCGCATAGCCGCCACACCAGCCAGCGGCGCAGGCATAGCCCGCCTGATCGATCCACTTCATCACCATGCCGCCGTGTACCTTGCCGCCGAAATTGACGTCAGAGGGCTCGGCCAGAAATTGCAGGGTCAGCTCGCGATTTGGCACAGTCACATCCTTATTGCCTGAAGAGTTTCCCTGAGCTTTGCCCCATCGGGCAGCCCGGTCAAGGGTTCATCCCCGATTCAGGAGGGTAGGGTCACTATCTTGTTTTACGTATCCCGATTTCAGATTTCTTACCCGCAGGAGTGACACCATGAAACAGATGCTGGAACAGTTGCTGGGGGCAGGCAAAGGCTTGCTCAACGACGGGGGCGACAAGCGCAAGGGGCAGATGCAGGGGGCGCTGGCCGGTGGCGCGCTCGGTCTGCTGCTGGGCAATAAAAAAGTGCGCAAATATGGCGGCACAGCGGCTGCCGTGGGCGGCGCCGCCGCCCTTGGCGGGCTGGCCTACAAGCTCTATCAGGATTGGCAGGCCAAGCAGTCTGATCCGGCCCAGCCGACCCATCCCATCAGCGCGCTGGAAGGCAATGCGCTGGATGCCCGCGCCACCCTGCTGGTGCGCGCCATGGTGGCTGCGGCCCGGGCCGACGGCCATATCGATGGCGCCGAGCGCCAGAAAATTCAGGAGTACCTGACCGAACAGGGCCAGAGCGATGCGGCCCGCTGGATTGACGCCGAGCTGGCGCGCCCCCTCGACCCCCACGCGCTGGCGCGGGAAGTGACCGACATGGAGCTGGCCACCGAGGTCTATCTCGCCTCCCTGCTCGCCATCGAGGTGGATCACTTTATGGAGCGCGGTTATCTCGACGAGCTGGCACGCGCCCTCAAGCTCGATGACAACCTCAAAGGAAGCATCGAGCGGCAGGTGGCCCAACTTAACGCCCCCGCCTGATACCCCTCACCGCCATGGATTGCCGATAACGCCCCGCTCAAGGGGCGTTGTTGTTTCTGCTGCTCGTCAAAAGATGCGGATGAGCCTATTTGGATTGCGGGGCATAACCCCTAAGATGGCGCAGAGTTATCAGCATTTTTGCAAGGAGCAACCGTTGGAGATACGCAAGGCAAGCGAACTGGATATCGACGCCATTGTCGAGCTGAACCGGCAGATAGGAGAGATCCACCATGAGCACTACCCCGAGGTGTTCTGCCCCCCGTCACCAGAGGAGCGGGCATTTTTACTGAGTGCCATCGGCGCGGAAGGGCGTCTATTCTGCGTTGCCGAGCAGGATGGCATGGTGGTGGGCTTTTTGACTGCGCGGATCGACATCAATGAGAGCGTGCCGTTTCTCACCCGTGCGCCGATTTGCCGCATCGGCTCCGTGGTGGTGGATGAGCAGCACCGCTCCCGCGGGATTGGCAAGGCGCTGATCGCCCATTGCGATGAGTGGGCCAAGACCCTTGATGCTCACCAAATCCGGCTGGAGGTGATGGCCTTCAACGAGCGCGCCAAAGCGCTCTACGAGGCGCTGGGCTTCAAGGTGCAGTCGCAGATCATGGCCAGATGATCAGTTTTTGATGGCGAGCCAAGGCGCGTCACTCCCCAACTACAAAGGCCCGTTACGGGCCTTTGTTCGTTTCGCCAAGTTGAACGGAGATAAGTGAAGCCAGCCGGGTGAGGGCTTGCTCCAGCTGCTCGCTCCAGGGATGGGAACTGTTGAGGCGTAGGCAGTGGTTGTGCTGCCCCTGACTGGCAAAGAGCGCGCCGGGGGCCACTGAAAAACCGCTGCCAAGGGCCTGGGCGTGCAGGGCGCGACTGTCGAGGTGGGCGGGAAACTCCAGCCAGAGGAAGTAGCCGCCATCGGGGGAGGAGATCCGCACTTCGCCCGGCAACAGCCGCAGCAGGGCCGCCCGCATCTGCTGCTGGCGCTGGGCCAGGGTGTGGCGCAGGCGGCGAAAGTGGGCATCGACCCCGCCTTGGCGCAGCATCTCGGCCAGCGCCAGCTGGCTCGGTACATTGGTGGAGAGGGTGGACATCAGTTGCAGCCGCTGCACCCGCTCGGCATGGGGTCCCGCCACTACCCAGCCGACCCGGAAGCCCGGCGCCAGACACTTGGAAAAGGAGCTGCAAAGCAGGCTGTCGCCGCGCTGATCCCAGTGCCAGATCGGCTTGGGGCGCTCGCGGCCAAAGTAGACCTCGGCATAGACGTCATCTTCCACCAGCGGCACCCCGTGGCTGTTGAGCAGCGCCATCAGCCGCGCTTTGTGGCCATCCGGCATGGTGTGGCCCAGCGGGTGCTGCACATTGCCCATCAGCCAGCACGCCTTGACCGGCATGCGAGTGAGGGCGTCGGCCAGCAGTTCGAGATCGATACCCACCCCCGGGATGACCGGGATCTCCACCGCCTTGAGTTTCAGCCGCTCGATAGCCTGCAGGGCGCCATAGAAGGTGGGGGACTCCACCACCACCCAGTCACCGGGCTCGGTCAGCACCTGCAGACTGAGGGAGAGCGCCTCCAGGGCGCCGGCGGTGATGATGATCTCCTGCGGATTGACCGCCACCCCGTCGCTGGCGTAGCGCTGGGCGATGGCACGGCGCAGCGCCTCGTTGCCAGGGGGAAGGTCGGCCACCGTGCTGAAGGGATCGAGCTTGCGCATGCAGCTGGCCAGCGCCCGCCCGAGCTGGGGGTGGGGGAACAGGGTCGGGTCGGCCACCGACATGCCAAGGGGCACCAGCTCACGCGACTTGCTCGCCTGCAACACTTCGAATACCAGATCGTTGATATCCACCGAGCCGCTGTAGTGGGTCTGGCTCGGGGTGTGCTGCACCACCTTCGGCGAGGCTGCTTTGACGTAGTAGCCGGACTGGGGGCGGGCGAGGATCCGCCCCTGACTCTCCAGCAGTTGATAGGCCTGTAACACCGTCATGGGGCTGAGCCCGTGGGTCTTGCAGCTCTGGCGAATGGAGGGGATGCGCTCCCCCGGTTGCCAGATGCCATCGTCGATCTGGCTTTGCAGGCGGTCGGCCAACTGCTGGTAAAGGGACATGATCTGGATCAACTGTTATAGGTGTAATTCAATATAACTGCATCTGTTATAGGTGTCATGCTCCGTGGTGTACTTGTCAGACACGAAACGTGTAGAGCAAATACAACAAAAGAGAGTGACGCATGATCAATCCGGATGACGTGGTCAGCCTGTCTCGCCTGCAATTTGGCGCCACGGCTCTGTTCCACTTCCTGTTTGTCCCCCTCACGCTGGGGTTGTCCTGGATCCTGGTGATCGCCGAGTCGGCTTATGTGATGACCGGCAAGGTGATCTATCAGGACATCACCCGCTTCTGGGGCAAGCTGTTTGGTATCAACTTCGTCATGGGGGTCACCACGGGGATCACCATGGAGTTTCAGTTCGGCACCAACTGGGCTTATTACTCCCAATATGTGGGGGACATCTTCGGCACCCCGCTGGCTATCGAGGGGCTGATGGCCTTCTTCCTCGAATCGACGCTGGTGGGGCTCTTCTTCTTCGGCTGGGACAAGCTATCCCGCGGCAAGCACCTGCTGGTGACCATGCTGGTGGCGCTCGGCTCCAACCTTTCGGCGCTGTGGATCCTGATCGGCAACGGCTGGATGCAAAACCCGGTGGGGGCCGAGTTCAATCTGCTGACCCAGCGGATGGAGCTGGTGGATATCGCCGCCGTGCTGTTTAACCCGGTGGCGCAGGTGAAGTTCGTTCACACCGTCGCAGCGGGCTATGTGGCGGCCTCCATGTTTGTGATGGGGGTGAGCAGCTGGTATCTGCTGCGCAAAACCGAGGTGCAGTTTGCCCTGCGCTCTTTCGCCATTGCCTCCGGTTTCGGGCTGGCGGCCATCCTCTCGGTCATCGTGCTGGGGGATGAGTCGGGCTATCGCACCGGTGAGGTGCAGAAGGTGAAGCTCGCTGCCATCGAGGCGGAGTGGGAGACCGAGCCAGCGCCTGCATCATTCACCCTGTTCGGCTTTCCGGATCAGGCTGCCGAGACCACCCACGCCGCCATCAAGATCCCGTATCTGATGGGGATCATCGCCACCCGCTCCATCGACGAGGCGGTGACCGGTCTCAAGGATATCAAGGTGCAGAACGAGGCGCGCATTCGCAGCGGCATGGTGGCAGCAGAAGCCCTCGACCAGATCCGGCGCGGTGATGACAGCCCGGCCAACCGCGCCCGCTTCGAGCAGCACGGTAAGGATCTCGGTTACGGCATGCTGTTGACCCCCTATGCCAGCAATATCGCCAAGGCCGGTGAGGCGGAGATCGCCAGGGCGGTGGATGACTCCATCCCGCCAGTGGCGCCGCTGTTCTGGGGCTTTCGGGTGATGGTGGGGCTCGGCGTCACCATGCTGGGGCTGATGGTGGTGAGCTTTGTCCAGCTCTGCCGCAACCGGCTGCAAAGCTCGCCACGGCTGCTCAAGACCCTGCTCTGGAGCATTCCACTGCCCTGGATTGCCATTGAGGCGGGCTGGCTGGTGGCCGAACTTGGCCGTCAACCCTGGACCATCAGTGACGTGCTGCCAGTCTCGGCCTCGGTCTCTTTGCTCCAGCCGGGCCAGCTCTGGTTCAGCCTGATCGCCATCTGTTCTATCTACACCCTGCTGCTGGTGGTGGAGCTGTTCCTGCTGCGCCATGTGATCCGCAAGGGGCCCGCCATTCTCCATACCGGCCGTTACGCTGGTGAACAACCCGAACTTGCGAGGATCGCCTGATGGATTACGCAACCCTGAAACTCATCTGGTGGGGGCTGGTGCTCTTCATGATGGTCGCCTTTATCGTGATGGATGGCTTCGATCTCGGTATCGCCATGCTGCTGCCGGTGGTGTCGAAAGACGATGCAGATCGGCGACTGGTGATCAACAGCGTGGGGCCGGTGTGGGAGGGTAATCAGGTGTGGCTGATCGCCGGTGCCGGTGCTCTGTTCGCCGCCTGGCCGCTGGTCTATGCCGCCGCCTTCTCGGCGCTTTATATCCCCATGGTGGTGTTGTTGCTTGGGCTCTTTCTGCGCCCGGTCGGCTTTGACTATCGCAGCAAGCTGGCCGATCCGGTGTGGCGTCGCTGGTGGGATCGCGCATTGGTGGCCGGTGGTCTGGTGCCAACCCTGATCCTGGGCGCAGCCATCGGTCTGGTGATGGAGGGGCTGCCGTTTCGTTTCGACGAGGGGCTGCGGTTGCACTACGGGGCGTTCAATTTCCACTGGGGCTGGCTGCTCTCGGTGCTCGCCACCGCGATATCTCTGTTGCTGCTCCATGGAGCCAGCTTTTTACAGGCCAAGGTGACGGGCACCCCAGCGCTGCGCTCACGGGGGCTGGCCATCTTGTTAGCCCCGCTGGTGACCCTCTGTTACCTGCTGGCCGGTTGGCATCTGGTGGAGCTGCCGGGCTATCAGCTGAGCGGTCTGGGCACTGCGCCCTTTGACCCCAATGCAGCTATCACTCCCTTGATGAAAGGGGTGATCCCCCAGAGTAATGGCTGGCTGCAGAACTATCTGGATTATCCGCTGCTGTGGCTGGTGCCGATCATCGGGGCGCTGGCGCCGCTGGTGAGCGGAATTGCCGCCTGGCTGGAGCGGGGCCGGATTGCGCTGCTGGCCAGCGGCCTGGCCTGCGCCACCATGCTCTGCTCGGTGGCCATCGCCCTGTTCCCCTTCGTGCTGCCCTCATCCCTTGATGCGGTCAGCAGCCTGACCCTGTGGGACAGCACCTCCAGCTACAAGACGTTGGCCATCATGTTCGGCATCGTGCTGGTGCTGCTCCCCGTCAACCTTGGCTACACCGGCTGGGTCTATCGGGTGGTGCGCGGCAAGCTTGACCGCGCCCGCATCAAGCGCGACAGCCATCAACTCTACTGACCATAAGGAGGACGCTATGTGGTACTTCACCTGGATTCTGGGCCTCGGCTTCGCCCTGCTGCTAGGCCTGTGCAACCTGCTCTGGCTGGAAGCTCGCTGGCAGGCGGACGAACGGGACGGCAACTGACGGTGGGGGGCACGCGCCCCTCCCCATGGCCGGTGGCTGGCGCTCACACGTCGCCATCGGCCCCTCTCACGCCTCTTTAAACGACACAAACGATACAAACGACACACTTTCAACCGACAACCAACCGACAGGTAATTGTGATGAAACAGAGATTGAAAGCGGTGGCGCTGGCCATCGGGTGCGCGCTCACCGTCGCCCCGGCCTGTGCCGAACCGGTACAACTGACGCCACTGGATAAAACCTTCACCCTGCAGGTGCTCGGCAGTGGTGGCCCCATCTCCGACGATCTGCGCGCCTCCTCCAGCGAGGTGATCTGGTGGAAGGGGAAATCCCGCATCCTGATCGATGCCGGTGGCGGCGTCTACCTGCGCTTCGGCCAGGCAGGGGCCAAGCTCGAAGAGGTCGATTTTATCGGCATCAGCCACTTTCACACCGACCATGTGACCGATTTGCCCGCCCTGCTCAAGGGGGCCTACTTCTTCGAGCGCAGCGATCCGCTGGATCTGGCGGGGCCAGAGGCAGGATCGGCCTTCCCCAGTATGAGCGGCTACTTTGATGCCCTCTTCAACAAGGACAAGGGAGCCTATGCCTACCTGAGCGGTTTCAAGGATGGCACGGATGGCCTCTTTCCCATCAACTTGCACGATGTGCCCTATCAGACCCCGCAGCCCCACACTGTCTATCAGCAGGATGGGCTGACCATCACCGCACTCGGCATCCCCCACGGTGACGTGCCCTGTCTGGCCTATCGCATCGAGAGCGCCGAGGGGACCATCGTCATCTCGGCGGATCAGAACGGCAGCAACCCGGCCTTTGTGCCGTTTGCCAAGGGGGCCGACATTCTGGTGATGCCGCTCGCCATCCACGAAGCGGCTGATCAGGTCTCCGCCTCGCTCCACGCCAAACCGTCGGTGGTGGCCAAGATTGCCGCCGAGGTGAACCCCAAGCTGCTGGTGCTGAGCCACTGGATGGGGGTTGGCCTCAATCACAAGAAAGAGGCGATGGCCATCGTCAAGCAACAGTTCCACGGCCAGATTGTGGCCGCCCGCGATCTCTCCAGCTACCCCGTTTCATCCGTCAAGGAGTCCGCTCATGAGTAACTCAAGCAGCAACAAAACCACCGGCAAACTGACCCTCTCCATCGCCATGACCAGCCTGATTGCCCTGACCCCGGGGCTGGCGCTGGCGGCCACCCCGAGCGATGCGCCGGTGAAAGCCGCCACCAGCGAACAGCACGGCGGCAAGTGTGCGGCGGGCAAGTGCGGCACCGAGAAGCGCTTCGAAAAGCAGGCTTTAGACAGTGACCCGCAAGGGCGGCTGGTACGCGCCCGTGACGGCAAGTGCGGTGTGGCGGAGCAGGGGATTGATGGCGACACATCCAGCAAGGGCAGCAAGATGACGGAGGGGGTATGCGGCCAATAAGCTCCCGCAGTCGGGGGATTGGGCTGCGTCAAGAGCATCTGGATGTGCTCTGCTCCGGCCCCATACGCCCTGGCATCGACTTTCTCGAGCTGGCACCGGAAAACTGGATGGCCATCGGCGGCGCCAAGCGGGCGCAGCTGCATCAGCTGGCCGAGCGTTATCCGCTGGTGGCCCATGGGCTCAGCCTCTCCCTCGGCGATTGCCAGCCCCTCAATCGCACTTTGCTTGACCAGATCCGCACCTTTCTGGACGAGTTCGGCATCGAGACCTACAGCGAGCACCTGAGCTTTTCCCGTGATGACAAGGGTTATCTCTACGAGCTCTTACCGGTGCCACGGCAGTGGGAGAACATCCCCTATCTGGCCGCGCGGATCGAGCAGGTGCAGGAGGCGCTGGCCCGCCCGCTGGTGCTGGAAAATATCTCCTACTACCACGGCTATGACCACGAGATGCCGGAGGAGGGTTTTCTCGCCGAGCTGGTGGCGCGCAGCGGTTGCGAGCTGCTGCTCGATATCAACAACGTTTTTGTCAACAGCCGCAACCACGGTTACTGCCCCAAGCGGATGATCGCCGGGTTGCCGAGCAATGCGATCCGCTATTTCCATATCGCCGGCCATCTGGAAGAGGCGGATGGCACCCTGCTGGATACCCATGGCAAACCGGTGTGCGAGGAGGTGGTGGCGCTGGCCCGTTATACGGTGCAGACCCATGGCCTGCGCCCCCTGCTGCTGGAGCGGGATCACCATCTGCCGTCGTTGCCTGAGCTGGAAGCCGAGCTGGCGTGGGTGCATGGCGCCTGTTGTGAGGCGCTCGACAGTCAGGTGCGGGAGGTGCGCTATGGATAGACGGTTATCTCTGATCACATCGCCCAAAACGGCCCCGCAGCGGATGCAGCAGCAGACCGCCTGGCTGGCAAGCCGGGTGCGGCTGCCGCAGGATGGCATCGCCAGTCACTATGCCCGCAGCGTGCGCGCCAATGTGGCGTCGGTGCTGGAGAGCGCTTTTCCGCTTACCCACGGCCACTGGGCGCCGGTGGACAGAGGGCAGCTGGTGGAGGGCTTTGTCATCGCGCACGGTGCCGAGGCTCCCGAGTTTCACCATATCGCCACCGAGTTTGTCCGCTATGTGCAGCATCGCCACCGCGAGGGCACCCTCAACTGGCCCAAGCAGCGGCTGGCGCTGCTGGAGTACGAGTGGGCCTGCCTCTGTGTCGAGATTGATGAAGGGGTGGTGCCGCCAGTGTTGCCGGGGGAGGAGGTGACGGCGGAGAGCCCACTTTGGCTCAATCCCACCCTGCAACTGCTTGAACTCCCCTTTGCCATTCGTCGCAGCGGCGTGGTGCCAACCCGGCAGGGCAACCACTTCTATGGCCTGTTTCGCAGCCCGGATCATCAGGTGGTGACCCAGCGGTTGCGTGAATGGGACGTGGCGCTGATCCAATTGCTGCAACAGCAGCCGGGGAGCACCCGAGCGGCGTTCCAGCAACAGGTGCAACAGGTTCGCAGCGACTTTGATCTGACCGAGTGGGCGCGCCATTTTCACCGGCTGGGTCTGCTGACGCTGCCCGTTGGTGAGCGCCAGCCCGGTGCCCCTTTGCCCTGACGTAGGCCCTCATTTAACAAACACCAAGGAGAATTCCCATGAACAACACCCTGATCCAGTGGTACGAGCGGGCGGTAGCCCAGTGCAAGCGGCTCGATTTTCTGGCCCTGCTGGCCATTCGCCTCTATCTGATTCCGGTCATCTATGTGGGGGCCCACTCCAAGGTGGTGGGCTTTGCCGGTACCGCCGCCTGGTTTGGTGCGCCGATCTCGGAAGGGGGGCTCAACCTGCCGTTCCCGACCCTGCTCGCCTTTCTGGCGGCGGGCACCGAGGTGCTGGGCTGCATCTGCATCGCCCTTGGCCTCTTTACCCGCATCATGGCCATTCCCACCATCTTCCTGATGAGCGTGGCGAGCGCCATGGTGCACTGGAAGCACGGCTGGGACGCCATCGCTACCGGCAGCATGGAGGCCACTGTGCGCCTCAACGGCTTTATCGAGTGGCTGGCCGCCAACTTCCCCGGTCGCTACAACTACATCACCGAGCTGGGTGACCCCGTGATGCTCAATAACGGGATGGAGTTTGCCGCCACCTACTTCGTGATGCTGCTGGTGCTGCTGGTTTACGGCGGGGGCCGCTACGTCAGCCTCGACTACTGGCTCAAGCGGGCGGTGAACAAGGGGGACGTGGTTTCTCGCACGGCATAACAACCAACAAAATAACAGCGCGTGAAAAGAGACGAGCGGCATAAGCCGCTCGTTTTTATGTGATGACGGGAGAGGGCAGAGCTGCCTGCTGGCGTAGCTTATGCCTGACAGGCGGCGAGCCGGACGGCTTCGCGGCGCTCGCTGACATGGGTTAGCCCGTAGGCCAGCAGCACGATAAGGGCGCCGATCCAGGGGGTGTGCATCAGGCCGAGGTGTTCTACCACCAAGCCACCGACCACAGATCCCAGCGCAATGCCGACGTTGAAGGCAGCGATATTGAGACCCGATGCCACATCCACCGCCTTGGGGGTGTGCAGCTCGGCCTGTTTCACCACCAGCACCTGCAGACCCGGCACGTTGCCGAAGGCAAAGGCGCCCCACACCAGCACGGTCAGTACCGCCAGCACCGGATGGGGGGCGGTGAAGGTGAGGGCCAATAGCACCAGCGCCAGACCGGCAAACAGCAGCTTCAGCGCAGGCAACGGGCCCATCTTGTCGGCCAGCTTGCCACCCCAGATATTGCCGATGGCAACCGATACCCCGTAAACCAGCAGGATCAGGCTCACTGCCCCGGCGCTAAAGCCGCTCACCTGCTGCAGGATGGGGGCGAGGAAGGTAAACGCCGTGAAGGCGCCGCCATAACCAAGGGCGGTTTTGGCGTAGACCAACAGCAGCGGCTTGTTGGTCAGTACCGAAAGCTGCTCGCGGATGGTCGAGGCCGCCCCCTTGGGCAGGTTGCTCGGGATCAGCAGCAGGCTGCCCACCATGGCGACCAGGCCCAGCAGGCTTACCACCAGAAAAGTTTCACGCCAGCCAAAGACCTGACCAATCCAGGTGCCGAGCGGTACGCCGGTTACCAGCGCCACGGTGAGGCCGCTGAACATGATGGCGATGGCGCTCGCCGCCTTCTCTTTGGCCACCAGCCCGGTGGCGATGGTGCTGCCCACCGAGAAGAAGACCCCGTGCGCCAGCCCTGTCAGGATGCGGGCCACAATCAGGCTCTCGTAACCGGGGGCCTGCCAGGCCAGCAGGTTACCGGCGGTAAAGAGCGCCATCAGCCCCACCAGCAGCCACTTGCGCGGCACCTTGCCAGTGAGCGCCGTGAGCACGGGGGCACCGATGGCCACGCCAAGGGCATAGAGGCTGACCAACAGGCCCGCCGAGGGGAGCGAGACATTGAGCTGCTCGGCGATGGTGGGGATAAGCCCCACGATCACAAATTCGGTGGTGCCGATCGCAAAGGCACTTAAGGTAAGGGCAAATAACGCCAGTGGCATAACAACTCCTTGGTTAGGGACTCCCGACGGGAGAATGGCGCCAGTATGCCGATGGGTTTTGTTGGCAAAAATGACGGTGACATCAAATTACTTTTGCCAAATCAGCAGCAATGGTGAGGGGGAATGGGGGGGTGGGCGTAACTGAGACAATGAAGGCAAGAGCGGCCGTGCAGAGTTCGGTGAGAGCAGGGGGCAACAGCGTGCAGAGAGTCGGGGGCCAAGGGGGAGCGGTTAAGGTGCAAGGGACAGTCGAGGGGTCGGGAAGCGGTCAGCTGCACGGACGGTAGTAACACGTGGTATTGGAGACAAAAAAGCGGGAGGCATTGTGCCCCCCGCTGGTGCTGAATGTCATCAGAGCGTTATTTGCTCCCTTCTCCCCTTGCGGGAGAAGGGGTGGGGATGAGGGGGCGCTATCTGGTTGAAGGCCTGATGACTTACAGGAGGAGCTTGCCCTCACCCTGACCCTCTCCCACAGGGAGAGGGGATAGCTCGTGGTTGCAATAGGCCCGTGAGGGTTGCTGATATTTGCCGTCGAAGCGAGAGAGCCCATGCCTCCCTTCCCATTTAATCCCAATCCGGTGCAAAGTCCGGGTTGGCGCAGCGCTCGCCCCGCTCCAGTGTGGCGATGGCGGCCATCTCTTCGGCAGTGAGCTTAACCTTGAGGACGGCAAGGTTGGCGGCCAGATTCTCCCGCTTGGTGGAGCTCGGGATCACCGCCATATTCTGGGCCAGCAGCCAGGCCAGCGACACCTGCGCCGCCGATACCCCGTGGCGCTTGCCAATCTCCATCAAGAGCGGCTCGGCGAGCACCTTGCCATAGGCGAGCGGCATATAGGCGGTGACGGCGATACCGTGGGCTTGGCAGAACTCGACCACCTTGCGGTTTTGCAGCAGGGGGTGAACCTCGATCTGCTGATGGTCGATGGCGCCCGGCCCCAAAATCTCGGTAGCCTGTTGGAGTTGGGCCACGGTGAAGTTGGAGACCCCGATCTCCCGGGTCAGGCCCCGGGCTTTGGCCTCGGCCAACTGTTCCAGATAGACCGCCATCGGCACCTCATCCTTGGGGGAGGGCCAGTGGATCAGCGCCAGATCCAGATAGTCGGTGCCCAGTTTTTCGAGGCTTACCTCCAGGCTCGGGATCACCTTGCCCGAGCCAAATTCGCTGGTCCACACCTTGGTGGTCAGATAGATATCCTGGCGAGGCACGCCGCTCTCGCTCATCAGCTGGCCCACTTCGGCCTCGTTGGCATAGATCTGTGCGGTGTCGATGTGACGGTAGCCAAGCTCCAGCCCCTGCTGCAGGGAGTCGCGCAGGGGTTGGCCGGTCAGGCGAAAGGTTCCAAGACCCAGGTTGGGCATCTTCATCATGCTACTCCTCAAACGGGTTGCAAAAGGGCGTTCATCGGCGCGGCTAGTCAGGCGTCCAGCGGCTGATAACGGCGAATAGTGCTGCTGGCAAACCAGGGCTCGGCCTTGACGACAAATTCGGTAAAGTGAGGCTGCCCCTGATGGCGGGTGAGGGCGGTTTCGCTCTCCCACACCTCGTAGAGCATCCAGCTGTTTGGATTGTCCAGATCCTGATGCAGCTGATAGCGCTGGCAGCCCGCCTCTTGCAGGGTGGCCGCAATCAGTGGCTCAAGGGCGGCGCGAAACTGCTCGGCATATTCGGGTTTGGCTTCAAGCTGGGCAATCACAATCACGGGTGATGACATCTGAACCTCCTTGGCAAAAACGAAGGGTCAGTATGCCTGCCGTGACTTGCTGGAAACAGGGCGATTGGCGCAGCAGTGAATTGAGAAGAGAACAACAATGGGGTGAAATAAATGACAAAGACAAATTTGGTGTCAGGTGAGATCTAGATTTGTACAATCCATATGTACAAACCTAGAACTATACATTCAGTAAAACATATTAACTCTTATGTTTTTCATGTAATTTTAATTTGTGTGACTCTAAAAACTTAAGTATATCAAGTTTGATTTTTGACTTTTGTTCTGCGGGCATTTTTCTATGTATGTTGATATTATCGACTTCCATCATTAATTCGCTATTTTCTTCCTGTTCTGGAAAGCAAATAGTTACAGTGCAAGTACCTTGATGCTCATCATCATTAAGCTCATAACTTGATGTAACGCTATATAGCTTTATATGATTTTTTAATTCTTGTTTTATGAAAAAAAGACTTGTATCTAAGCCTTGCCCTTTAAACATCAAATTTTTCACTTTCTCTTCAAACCACTCCATTTCTTTTGGACGGCTATCTTTTAGGTCATCATCTGGTGAGAACGTTACTTTTTTCATGTCCTTATAATACAAGTACATTTCATTCGTTCTAGCCAGTTCCAGCAAGAAACCAATTCTTGCTTCATTTGTAAAGTCGCCAAACAAGATTTGCTGTAAAGGTTGGTCAACAATATAATTATGTTCAGATAGATGCTTATGCACTCTCGTGGATATTTTGTTCAGCACATTAGCGGTTTCTTTTGATGTGTGCTTCATTGTAAGTCTTAAATCAACATTATTATTTGTTAATTTTAATTCAATGGAGCCATTGTGAAAGGAAACATCATCGCCGAAGTTTTTAGTCTTATCAGTTCTTTTTAGCGTAACCTCGGCAATTATATGGTTGGGATCTTTTCCATCTCCTGCGGCGGAAAATGAAGGTACATTATCGATAGATATAACACCGAAAGGGTCATTTATTAGATTTGAAAAATCAAAATCGAAAGGAAGAGCACTAAGTAATGTTTCATCACTATTCCATTTTAAATTACGTGTTCTTATCTTAGGGTTGTCTTCTTTAGATTGGATTGCTTCTTTTAGCAACTCAAACTCTTCAGGAGATATGCCAGTCTTAACAAGAAGTGGCCCTAGAACAACTTTATCAGTTGATGAACTGAAGGTTCCCCTCGATTTTAGGATGGCTTGTATATCAGGAGCTTTAATCATTGAGTTTCCAATAAACTGACGTAAGTAATCACCAGTCGGAATAAAGAAAGAATCACTCATCAGCAAGGCTCCTAAAAGTTGGCAAATAGTTCTTAATGGAAATTTTTATTGAAGTTTCAAAAGAGCTAAGAACTTTTCTTTTTATAGCATCATGGTCATCTGAGAAGTAATCAGGGGTTAATACTTCAAAGTCACTAACATGGTCTAATGTGTTATCTCTACAATATGTTATTAGTTTTGAAAAGTTGTCCTCTGAGAACCCATTTATAGTTGAAACTATAAATTTGTATGTATCATGCTCACCAACTTTTTTCTTCAATAAAAACGGAATTATAGGGCTGGTCAAATATTCGACCTGAAGTTTATTGCTATGCAAAACAATAGTGTTATCATTTAAATTCAATCCAGTGAGCGGGTGATAAAAGTACCACTCCCAATCTTGGTATGTTGATTCTATAAAGTCTATTGTTTTAAGTATAAAAGTTACTTTCTTATTATCTATTACATAAAGTTGTTTTACATCATATTCAGAAATGAATCTGCTGCTTTGTAGTTTAGTAACGAAGTCTGTATCATCATCATCTAAACTTGAAATGAAAAACAAAACTGGAATGTCATTTATTTGAGTGCATCCTTTAAAAGTTGAGCTAATATCTCTTCTTTCAGCAGAGCGTTGAAAGCATTCAGTAGTATGTACTAAATCCCTGATATACCCTTTAAACTTTTCTGTGGCGGATTGAGGGTACTTTGAATCTTTTATATGTTTTATTGAGATAATTAAGTTGTTGAGTGTGTTAGATTCAAGAGATGATTTATAGGAGTATTGAAAATCAATGCCATGTTGTTTTTTCTCACCTCCTTTTGCTTCAGGAAGCGCATGTACCTTAGGGTTGTAACAAGTGTAATACATGCCTTTTTGTGGAGAGTTCCAACCTATTCTACTGAAAAATTTATCTGCAATTTTCTCTCCGACCTCACCAATGGTTTTAGATCTTTCCCCTGCCATCTACCTGCTCCACTTAAATTTTTAAATATATAGGCCACAATCCGTTGATAGAGGTTACCAATCATGGAGTTGGCATCGAATGGCGATGATAATCTATTTGGTCCTCTAATTGGCAGCGCAAAGATCACAAAAATATGCTCAATCAGGTTTTTTGTTGTTGATGCAACTAGAGGCAACGGCTGGCTTGGTATATAGGGTGGGGCTGAATTGTGTCTCTCCACACCTCGCCATCAGGCAGCCGGTTCAGTCCAAACCGCAAACTCATTGCCGCTGGGCTCAACGAAGTGGAAACGGCGGCCACCGGGGAAGTCGAATAGTGGGCGACTGATGGTGCCACCGTGTTGGCTCACCTTGGCTTGAGTCGCGTCAATATCGGCGCTGTAGAACACCAGCAGGGCGCCGCCCTGAGCTGTCAGGTTGCACTGATCCGCCCGATAGAAGCCACCATCCAGCCCCTCATAGGCAAAGGCGCAGTAGTCGGGGCCGTAATCGACAAAGTGCCAGCCAAATACGGCCTGAAAGAAGGCCTTGGTGGCCGCAAGATCCCGTGCTGCAAACTCCACATAGTTCAGTTTTTCATGGGCGTTCATTCAGTTCGTCTCCCTCATCATCAGCATCGGTGGGTTCAGCAAGTTGCTCCCACGGGGTCAGTTTAAGCTGCTTGCGCCGCAGCCAGAGCCAAGATGCCATGGACAGGCCGAATAATCCCGCAAACAGAGCTGTTTGGCGCAGGGCAAATAGCGGATCTATCCCCATGGGTTGCCAGCTAAAAAACCACATCATTACACCCCATACCAGACCAACGCCTACCCCGAATACCAGAACGTTGGTTAGCCAGCCCTCATAGTGAGGCGGTTTGACGGGATAACCGAATCTGCGTGCCAGCCTGCACAGCGGGGGATTGTAGTTGGCATGCCATACCCCTTTGCTTGCCAGTTCCTGATGGGCAGCGGCCAGTCGCTCTTCGAATGTCATGGTGTTCGTCCTTGTGATTGCTTGGTGCTATACGGTGCTTTTCTGGCTGCATTGTACTGACACATCGCGAGTGTGATATGGGCTCGCGGTCACGTTCTTTCTCTGTAGAAAACAAGATCTGGCCTCACCGCACGCTTGCCAATCCACAGCAGCTGCGCCTATAAAAGCCCATTACTCTTGTCCGGATAACAGCAATGAAGACCCATTCTGATGAACTGACCCTGTTTGTGGCGGTGGTGGAGGCGGGCAGTTTTCGCCAGGCGGCGGAGAACCTCGGCATGGACAATTCGGTGGTGAGCCGTGGCATCAAGCGGTTGGAGGAGAAGCTCTCCACCGTGCTGCTCAATCGCACCACCCGCCGGGTCAGCCTGACCGAGGAGGGAAGCTGGTTCTATCAGCGGGCGGTGAAGATCCTGACCGAGATGAGCGAGGCAGAGGGGCATCTGCTGATGCGCCGGGAGCAGCCGGAGGGGATCTTGCGGGTCGATGCGGCCACCCCTTTTATCCTGCACCGACTGGTGCCGATCATTGGCGACTTCCGCCGCCGCTATCCCGCCATCGAGTTGCAGTTGCACAGCTCGGAGGGCTTTATCAATCTGATGGAGCGGCGGGTGGACATGGCCGTCCGCATCGGCGAGCTGACCGACTCCTCCCTGCGCGCTCTGCCGCTGGGTCGTTCGCGGTTGCGACTGCTGGCTTCTCCCGCTTATTTGAGTGAGCGCGGCACCCCGCGCCAACCGGCGGATCTGCTGAGTGGCCACGAGCTGCTGGGCTTTTTGCATCCCGATCACCTCAACCACTGGCCACTGCTCAGTGCCGAGCAGGGGGATCGCTTTGCCATCACCCCCAGTCTGCGAGCCAGCAGCGGTGAAACCTTGCGTCAGCTGGCGCTGGCGGGGCAGGGGATCGTCTGTCTGTCGGACTTTATGACCGGGCCGGATCGGGCGAGCGGGGCGCTGGTGGAGGTGCTGGCCCGCAGCAACAGCGGCGCCTCGCGGCCCATCAATGCGGTCTTTTACTCCGATGCACAGCGGGATATCCGGCTGCGGGTCTGGCTCGATTTTCTCAAAGAGCAGCTGGGCAGCCATACCCTGTAGCGCAGGTTGGTTTGTGCGGTTAGTCGCTGGGGTTTGCTAATCGAAGAACAAGCAGCCAAGCGGTGGATAAACAGACGGCCGACTTGAGGGTCGGCCGCCGGTTCGGGAAGGTGTGCGAGGTGAGGCGGAGTTAGCGGGGCAGTTTGCCCCAGACCCGGCTGAGCAGGGCGCCGCCGATCACCGGCGGAATGGCCAGCAGCAGAGTCCACTGCCAGGAGAGGCCGCCTACTGTGGCCGCCAGTACGATGCTGATCAGTACCACCAGTTGGGCCACCATCATCAGGAAGGTGCCTTCGCGGGGGGTCAGTGTCTCTTTTTGAGTGGCGACGTGGGCTACGGGCGCTTGAGTGGTGGTCGGTTTCATGGTGATATCCCTCTGTTGAGTCTGATATCACTAAGCAATGGCCGTTCCACATTTTTTCATGTTAATTATCAATATGTTGTGCTCTTGCTCGTCATTCCCGTTTCGAGATCGCAGGCAAAATGATTTGCAAAATGAAAACGCCACCCTGCGGTGGCGTGTTGATTATTGAGAGGGAGAGGAAGAAGAGGCGGGCCTAGCCAATTCGGTATTGGCGGATCTGCTCGTCGATGGCCTTGGCCAGTTCGAACAGTTCGCGGCTGGCGGCATTGCTCTCCTGCGCGTGTTCCCGCTGGTGTTCAGCCACCATGGCCAGCTCATCGAGCGCCGTTCTGGCTTGCCCCATCTGTTGATTCTGCGCCTGCGCCAGTGCGCTGATCTCGTTGATCTCGAGGGCGGTCTGGTTGATCTGGCTGGTGGCATCAACCAGCACCTCTCTGGCCTGGTTCATCCTGTTGTATCCCTCTTCGCTCAGGGTGCGGGAGTCTGCCATTGAGCTGCTGGCCTGCCGGGTTCCCTCCTGCAGGCGCAAAATAAGATCCTGCACATCCTTGGTGGCGGTCTGGGTTCGCACCGCCAGCTGGCGTACCTCATCGGCCACTACTGCAAAGCCCCGTCCCATCTCCCCCGCCCGGGCCGCTTCGATGGCCGCATTAAGAGCCAGCAGGTTGGTCTGGTTCGAGACATCACGAATGAGGTTCATGATCTGGGTGATGTTATTGCTGTCTTTCACCACCTCATCGAGCAGGGCCGAGGAGCTGCCGATGCTGCTGCGCAAGGTGTCGAGCCGATCGGCGCTCTGGGTCACATCCTGTTCGATGCTGAGCATATGGTCGGCGATGCGCCGGGTCACGTCGTTGACCCCCTCCGAGCGGCTGGCGATCTGCTCGGCATTGTTGCCGATGGTGGCGACCACATTGGTCAGCTCCTGAATGCTCTGGGCCTGCTGGTTCGCTTCCCCCGCCAGAGCCTGTGCCTGATGGAGGGATTGCGAGGATTGGGCCGAGAGGGCGCTACCCGACTGCTGAAAGCGGGAGAAGCTCTGGTTCAGGCTCTGGATCAGCCGGTTGAAGCTCTGGGCCATCAGCCCCAGTTCCGACTCGTCTGAGAAGTCGAGGCGGGTCGCCAGATCCCGATCGGCGGTGATGTGGTGCATGCCATCGGCAGCCTGGCGAATGGGACGGCTGATGGAGTGGGCCAGCCAGGCCGAAGCCAACATGGCGAGCCCGCCGATAGCGAGTGACACCATGATGATGAGCTGACGGGATTCGTGCAGTCCCTCTTCCAGTTCGGCGCCATTGATCTCGCCGATCAGCAGCCGGTTGAGGGCCGGGATGTAGCGTACCGCGATGAGGTAGGTTTGCCCCTCCAGCGTCAGCGCTTCCACCGCCACCTGATCTTGGGCGTTGGGGGTGAGCCGTTTGACGGTATCGAGGAAGGATTGCTGGTGGTGGGCGGCCCCTTCCTGCTCCTGTTCGGGATGGATTTCGATCTTGCCGTCCATGTCCGCAAGATAGACCTGCCCGCTCTTGCCAATCCGGTAGCTGCTGATGAGTTTGCTCAGCGCGTTCATGTTGATGGAGGTGCCCGCCACCGCCAGGGTTTTGCCCTCGTGGGTAACGGCGGTGTTGATATAGAGGGAGGCGCGCTTGTCAAAGTCGGAGATATCGAGGTTCAGCTCGTAGGGGTGATTACGCTTGAGAAAGCCGTAAAACCACTCATCTTTCGGATCCGACTCATGTAACAGTTTCTGCCCGGTGGGGGCACCACTGAAGTTGAGCAAGGTATGGGTTTGAAGCGGGGCGATAAAGACGTTGCCGCCGATACGCCGCTGCAGATCCTGAAAGTAACGCTCCATCTCGGGCCACTGTGCCTCGGGCATCCCCTGGGCCAGCCAATCGATGACGAAGCTGTTGCTGGCGAGCGCCTGCGCCTCGGTCAGGTGCTGGATCAACTGGGCGGTCAGCTGGTTGGCAATCCGATCCACACTGCTTGGCAGCTCATAACGCTCCACCCGCTGCTGGGCTTGCGTGTGGGAGATCTGCTCGAGGATCAAGGTAATGCAGCTGATGGCAATGGCCATCAGAATGGCTACGCCGGAGAGGATCCGTGTGCGGATCCCGAGCCCCGACCAGAGTGAGTGCAGTGTAAAACGGTGTATCGCCCTCTCCATATCCCTCTCCTGTCATAAATCAGGTCGCATATGCGACCCAGAAGATGATTATAGATAGATAAGTCAATTGTGTTGCGTTGGGGATTGGTAACTGGTCGTAGCAGCAAAATGTGGCGGTATCAGCACGAGGTAAGGGGAGTGACAACATCAAGGGCGCAGGCAAAAAGAGAGGCCGACATTGCTGTCGGCCTCATTAGTTATGTATGTCAAAGGGGAGTCGGTTGCCCGATCAATCCTCTTCAGCCCAGCGGCGTGAACGCTCAACCGCTTTTTGCCAGCCGTGGTAGCGCTTGTCGCGATCGGCGTGATCCATCTGCGGGATGAACTCGCGATCCACACTGAACTTGTCTTGCAACTCGTCAGAGCTTTTCCAGAAGCCAACCGCCAGACCGGCCAGGAAGGCGGCACCCATGGCGGTGGTTTCGATGCGGGTCGGACGCACCACCGGGGTGTGCATCATGTCGGACTGGAACTGCATCAGGAAGTCGTTGGCTACGGCACCGCCGTCTACCTTGAGAGCTGCCAGCTTGATGCCTGAGTCCTGCTGCATCGCATCCAGCACATCGCGGCTCTGATAGGCGATGGATTCCAGCGCGGCACGGATGATGTGGTTGCGGTTGGCGCCACGGGTCAGACCGACCATGGTGCCGCGAGCATACGGATCCCAGTAAGGAGCGCCCAGACCGACGAAGGCTGGCACCAGATAGACACCGTTGGTATCACCTACTTTTGAGGCGAAGTAGTCGGTATCGCGGGCATCGTGAATGAGTTTCAGCTCGTCACGCAGCCACTGGATGGTGGCGCCGCCCATAAACACCGCACCTTCCAGCGCATAGTTCACTTCCCCTTTCGGGCCGATGGCGACTGTGGTCAGCAGACCGTGGCTGGAACGAACCGGAGCTGTGCCAGTGTTCATCAACAGGAAGCAGCCGGTACCGTAAGTGTTCTTGGCCATCCCTTTTTCAAAGCAGAGCTGACCAAACAGGGCCGATTGCTGGTCACCGGCAATACCGGCGATGGGGATGCGGGAGCCGCCGCCACGGGTGGTGTAGCCGTACACTTCGGAAGAAGGTTTGACCTCTGGCAGCATGGACATGGGGATGCCCAGCTCGTCCAGCATCTTCTCGTCCCACTTCAGCTCGCGGATGTTGTAGAGCATGGTACGGGAGGCGTTGGTCGGGTCGGTGACATGCACTTCGCCGTTGGTCATCTTCCACACCAGCCAGGTGTCGATGGTGCCGAACAGCAGCTCGCCGTTCATCGCCTTCTCGCGGGCACCTTCAACGTTATCCAGAATCCATTTGATCTTGGTACCGGAGAAATAAGCATCCAGCACCAGGCCGGTATTTTCGCGCACGTACTCTTCCAGGCCGCGCGCCTTGAGCTCTTCACAGATGCTGGCGGTACGACGGCACTGCCAGACGATGGCGTTGTAGACGGGCTTGCCGGTGGCTTTTTCCCATACCACTGTGGTTTCACGCTGGTTGGTGATACCGATGGCGGCGATCTCTTCGCTGCGCAGGCCGGTCTTGGCCAGCACTTCGGTAAAGACGGAAGATTGGGTTGCCCAGATCTCCATCGGGTCGTGCTCTACCCAGCCCGCTTTCGGGTAGTGCTGGGTGAATTCGCGCTGGGAGGTGCCGACGATGTTGGCATCCTGATCAAACACGATGGCGCGGGAAGAGGTGGTTCCCTGGTCCAGAGCGACGATATATTTTTTTTCAGCAGACATGATGTTCTCCACGTTTCTATTTTCCACGTTTGGGGGCCGCTCTTATGCGGCAGCCTCTTCTTTGGCGGTTTGGGTAGCAGCTTGCTCGGCGGCGGCAACACGGTTGCCCGGCACACAGGGAGCCAGCACTTTGACATACAGAGCGGTACCAAGCTGGGCGCCAACAATGGGGCCAAGGATCGGAACCCAGAAATAGGGGTTGTCACGGCCACCGGTCAGGGCAACATCACCCCAGCCAGCAAAGAACGCGAACAGTTTCGGACCAAAGTCACGGGCCGGGTTCATGGCGAAACCGGTTAATGGGCCAAGGGAGGCACCGATCACCGCAATCAGGATCCCGATCAGCAGGGCGGCAGCGAAACCTTTGGGTGCGCCGTTGTTGTTGTCACCCAGCGCCATGATGCCCAGCATCAGGACGGCAGTGATCACCAGCTCAACCGCGAAGGCTTGCATGTTGTTCAGTAGGGGATTGGGGTAGGTGGAGAAGATCCCGGCGGTGCCAAGGCTCTCGACGCTGCCGCGTACCACGTTGTGGGTCACTTCCCACTGGGTGAAAAGGTTACCATACAAGAAGTAGACAAGGGCCGCGAAGCAGAAGGCACCGGCGATCTGGGCGATGATGTAGGGCACCACCTTGCGCTTGTCAAAGCCGGCGAAGGTCATCAGCGCCAGGGTCACGGCCGGGTTCAGGTGGGCACCTGAAATACCGCCGGTCACATAGATGGCGATGGCGACACCCAGACCCCAGGTAATGGAGATTTCCCACTGCCCGAAGTTGGCGCCTGCCAGCACCAGTGCGGCGACACACCCGACGCCGAAGAATATCAGCAGGCCGGTTCCGATAAACTCGGCGATGCATTCGCCAAGCAGGGTATTGGGTCTTTGTATGCTCATATCTTTATTCCTTATATCCACCCGTAGAGGCCATAGAGGTTTAATGTTCCGTTTTTCATTTTTGTGTCTATCCGTTGCGGCCGAAAACGTTTCCTTGTTGTTTTTGCGTCTTGCGCAAACGTTATGCTCGTTTGCGCTCGTTATCGGACGAGAGAGAAAATAAACCTTCCCGCGAAATTCACCATCCCCCTGCCATGGGAAATGTGGACAAGATCCCACTCATTGCTAAGAAAATGTGACGTATAGCAACTTGATGGCGGCAAGATACCACTAAGGGGGTACTCTCTATCCCTTGTCCAGCAAGGGTTTGAGGCAGATGAGTAACTGCTCATTTGGAACTTTTATTTGTAATAAAAATGAAATATTTGAGCATGCATCACAGATTAAATGAGCGCATATGAGCACAATGGGCTCGCTTACGAATCAGTGGACTCACATGGTTCGTCGGAATGGTCAGGGCATCCTCAACCGCCCATAACAACAATAAGGAAGCAGAACATGCTTAGTCTCTTCAGGCCTGCGGCGCACATCGACAGGCTCCCGGCTGACAAGGTCGACCCCTTCTACAAACGCATGCGTTGGCAGGTGTTTTTCGGGATCTTCTTCGGTTATGCCGGTTACTACCTGGTACGGAAAAACTTCAGTCTGGCGATGCCTTACCTGATTGAACAGGGATTCTCCCGCGGAGATCTGGGTCTGGCCCTCTCCGGGGTGTCCATTGCTTACGGCTTGTCCAAGTTCCTGATGGGGAACGTCTCTGACCGTTCCAACGCCCGTTACTTCCTCTCCGCCGGTCTGCTGCTCTCGGCCGGTATCATGTTCATGATGGGTACCATGCACTGGGCAACCTCCAGCATCGCCATCATGTTCGTGCTGTTGTTCCTCAACGGTTGGGCACAGGGCATGGGCTGGCCGCCTTGCGGTCGCACCATGGTGCACTGGTGGTCACAGAAAGAGCGTGGCGAAGTGGTTGCGGTCTGGAACGTGGCGCACAACGTGGGTGGCGGCATGATTGGTCCGCTGTTTATCCTCGGGATGGGCTGGTTCAACGATTGGCGCAGTGCCTTCTATGTGCCGGCTGCTGCTGCGGCTGCCATCGCGGTGATCGCCTTCTTCGTGATGCGTGATACCCCGCAATCGGTCGGTCTGCCGCCTATTGAAGAGTACAAGGACGACTATCCGAAGGATTACAACGCGAGCCACGAGCAGGAGTTTTCCGCCAAGGAGATCTTCGTCAAGTACGTGCTGCACAACAAACTGCTGTGGTACATCGCCATTGCCAACGCCTTCGTTTACCTCATTCGTTACGGTGTGCTGGACTGGGCGCCGACCTACCTGAAAGAGGCCAAGCACTTTACCGTCGACAACTCCTCCTGGGCTTACTTCCTCTACGAGTGGGCCGGTATTCCGGGCACCCTGCTGTGTGGCTGGATCTCTGACAAGATGTTCCAGGGCCGCCGTGCCCCGGCCGGTATCCTGTTCATGGTACTGGTGACTGTGGCCGTGCTGGTCTACTGGCTCAACCCGGCGGGTAACCCCACCGTGGATATGCTGGCGCTGGTGGCCATCGGCTTCCTGATCTATGGCCCGGTCATGCTGATTGGTCTGTATGCCCTTGAGCTGGCACCGAAGAAAGCAGCCGGCACTGCGGCAGGTTTCACCGGTCTGTTCGGTTATCTGGGCGGCGCCGTGGCAGCCAACGCCATGCTGGGCTATACCGTTGACCATTTCGGCTGGGACGGTGGCTTCATGGTATTGACCGCCTCTTGCGTGGTTTCCATCATCCTGCTGGCGATGACCCTCAAGCACGAGAATATTGCTGTTGCAGCCAAGAAAGCGGCTGCCGGTAAGGCATAAAACGTGATCCTCAGCTTATTGATCCCAAAGGGGATCAGGTAAACTGCCAAAAGGCCCCGCACCTGCCGGGGCCTTTTTTCGTTTCATCATCGGAGTGCAAGCGTGAAGCAAACCCAACGACATCTGGAGATCCTGGACGTCCTGACGCGGCAGGGCTTTGTCTCGACCGACGATCTGGTGACCCATTTTGATGTCAGTCCCCAGACCATTCGCCGGGATCTGAACGATCTCGCCGAGCAAAGCAAGATCCGGCGCCATCATGGCGGTGCCTCCCTGCATTCGAGTACCGTCAATACCGCCTACAGTGCCCGCAAAGTGATGCAACTCAAGGAGAAAGAGCGCATTGCCCGTGAGGTGGCGGCCAATATTCCCGACGGTTCATCGCTCTTTATCGACATTGGCACCACCACCGAAGCCATTGCCCGGGCTCTGCTCGATCACCGGGAATTGCGGGTGGTGACCAACAACCTCAACGTGGCCAGCATTCTGACGGCCAAGGATGACTTCACCGTGATCATCGCCGGTGGCGAGATCCGCAACCGCGATGGCGGCATCGTGGGGGAGGCGACCCGTGACTTTATTGGTCAGTTTCGCATGGACTATGGCGTCATCGGGATTTCGGGCATCGACAACGACGGCTCCCTGCTCGATTTCGATTACCACGAAGTAAAAATTGCCCAGGCCATCATTGCCCACTCCCGTCAGGTGTTTCTGGCTGCCGACCACACCAAGTTTGGTCGTAACGCCATGGTCAATCTGGGTAATCTCAACCAGATCCACGCCCTTTTTACCGATCAGGAGCCACCGGAAAGCCTGACGCGATTGATGGAGCAACACCAGATCGCCTGTCACATCTGCTGAGCGCGGTATGAACCAGCGCTGTGCCGGTCGCCCGTTCGGGCGGCCTCCTTTCTTTATTGTTTCTCTCATTACATCCCTTTCTGGGTATTGCTAAAAACCGTATTCAATTTGGTTTTTTTGGCTATTAACTCACCGATTTCAGCTTGCCCCCCGTTGCTCACCTGACGAGTCCTCCTTGTGCCCTCTGGCGGGCTGTGGCGATCACACTTTCGTTAAAAAATGTTCGTTTGTTGTATTTTCATGTTCTAAAATGAGCGAAATCAAACATTGCTGTTATAGCAATCATAAAAATGAAAGTAGGTGAACATGAGCGAACATTATGATCTGGTTGTCGTCGGTGGCGGCATCAATGGGGTCGGCATCGCAGCCGATGCGGCAGGACGGGGCCTCAAGGTTGCCCTGTTTGAGGCGCAAGATCTCGCCTCTGCCACCTCGTCCAACTCCAGCAAGCTGATCCACGGCGGTTTGCGCTATCTCGAACATTACGAATTCCGGCTGGTGAAAGAGGCGTTGGCGGAGCGTGAGGTGCTGCTCGGCATGGCGCCGCATATCGCTCGCCCCATGCGTTTTCGCCTGCCGCACCGCCCGCACCTGCGTCCGGCCTGGATGATCCGTGCTGGCCTGTTCCTGTATGACAATCTGGCCAAGCGCGACAAGCTCAAGGGGAGCTGCGGTGTGCGCTTGCTGCCGCAAGATGGCTTGGTCGCCGGCATCAACAAGGGGTTTGAATACTCGGATGCCTGGGTCGACGACGCCCGGCTGGTAGTGCTCAATGCCATGATGGCCCGTGACAAGGGTGCCGATGTGCAGACCCGCACCCGCTGCATCAAGGCGGTGCGCGGTTCTAAACACTGGACCCTGACTCTGGAGCGGGAAGGGGGCGAGCAGTTCACCGTCACCTGCCGTGGTCTGGTCAATGCGGCCGGCCCCTGGGTCAAGACCTTCTATGACGAGAGCCTGCAAGAGAAATCCCCCCGTGGCATTCGCCTGATCAAGGGCAGCCACATCATAGTGCCGCGCATCCATGAGCGCGAAGAGGCCTATATCCTGCAAAACGAGGACAACCGCATCGTCTTCGTCATCCCCTATCAGCAGGACTATTCCCTCATTGGCACCACCGATGTGGAGCATCACGGCAGCCCACGGGAGGCCAAGATCAGCGAGGCCGAGATCACCTACCTGTGCAAGGTGGTCAACGCTCACTTCACTCGCCAGATCGCCCCGAAAGATGTGATCTGGACCTACGCCGGGGTGCGTCCGCTGTGTGATGACGAGTCAGATTCACCGCAGGCAGTGACCCGCGACTACACCCTTGAACTGTCGGGTGAATCGGACGGCGCGCCGCTGCTCTCGGTATTTGGCGGCAAGCTCACCACCTATCGCAAGCTGGCTCAGGCCGCCTGCAACAAGCTCAAACCCTGGTTTAGCCAGATGGGGGATGACTGGACCGCCACCAGCCGTCTGCCCGGCGGCGAGTTTGACTGCTCGGTGCGCGAGCTGGCCCGCGCCTTCGCGCTGGAGTTTGACTGGCTCGACGATCGCAGCGCCCTGCGCATTGCCGAAGCCTATGGCGCCCATGCCCGTCTCTGGCTGAAAGAGGATCGCGGTATTCACTTTGGTGGCGGTCTCTACGAGTCGGAAGTGCGTTATCTCATCGAGCGGGAGTGGGCCTGTTCACTGGACGATATCCTGTGGCGCCGCAGCAAGCTGGGGCTGCGCCTGAATGAGTCAGAGCAGCAGATGCTGAACATCTGGCTCGACCAATATCATCACGCTTTGCGCAAGGCGAGCTGATGAGTGACGGTGGGCAGCGCGCTGCTGCCCACTGCTATCCACCGAAAATATGCAATAAACCTCTGATAGAACAATTCCCTACACACAATAATAACGAGCATCACATATGAAAAAACTCGCCGTTTCCCTCATCGCCTTGAGCCTTGGGGCATCCCTCTCATTACCCGTATTTGCTGCCGATGAAGGCAAGGTGGTGATTGCCCACCGTGGTGCTTCCGGCTACCTGCCCGAGCATACCCTGGAGTCCAAGGCGCTGGCCTATGGCATGGGGGCCGACTATCTGGAGCAGGATCTGGTGATGACCAAGGATGACCAGTTGGTGGTAATGCACGATCACTTCCTCGATGGCATCACCGATGTGGCCGAACGTTTCCCCGGTCGTGCCCGTCCGGACGGCCGTTACTATGTGGTGGATTTCACCCTGGCCGAGGTGCGCACCCTGCGCATGACCGAGCCGTTCCAACTGGTGGATGGCAAGCAGGTACCGGTCTATCCGGCCCGCTTCCCGCTCTGGAAGTCGGACTTCAAGATCCATACCTTCCAGCAGGAGATCGAGATGATCCAGGGGCTCAACAAGAGCACCGGCAAGCACATCGGCATCTATCCCGAAATCAAGGCCCCCTGGTTGTTCCGTCACGAGGGCAAGGATATTTCCAAGGCGGTGCTGAAGGTGCTCAAGGAGTACGGCTACACCGGGAAGGATGACAAGGTCTATCTGCAGTGCTTCGATGCCGATGAACTCAAGCGCATCAATAGCGAGCTGATGCCTGCCATGGGCATGGATCTGAAACTGGTGCAGCTGATGGCCGAGACCGACTGGAACGAGACCATGGTCTATGACGCCAAGGGTAAGGCGACCCCCTACAACTACGACTGGATGTTCAAGCCGGGTGCCATGAAAACCATCGCCAGCTATGCCGAAGGGATAGGCCCCTGGAAGCCAATGATCGTTACCGAACCGGGCACTTTGGGCAAACCGACCTTTACCGGCATGGTGAAAGAGGCCCACGCGGCGGGGCTGAAAGTTCACCCCTATACCTTCCGTCAGGATGAGGGGCAGATCCCGGCCTATGCCAGGGACTTCACCGACCTGCTCAATATTTTCCTTTATCAGGCCGATGTGGACGGGGTGTTCAGTGACTTCCCCGACAAGGCGGTGGCCGTCATCAAGGCCCATGAAGGGGCGGCTAAATAACCGCCAGGCGCCATTTGAATGCAAAGCGAGGCCCATGGGTCTCGCTTTTGTCTTTCATACCGGTTATTGAAGTGTGCGCCCTGTCAGAAAATAGCCAGATCACGTCATGGTGTGCCGGATCTGCATCATTTTACGCAGTTTTTACGTAGCAGACCGCTGGCATGAAATCGGCAGAGCGGTTAGTCTAGCGGCGTTGAAGCAACCCCAAGAGGTACAGATGAAAACCGTATTGCGTTTTAGCCTGCTGGGCGCCTTGTTGTTGGGTGGCCATGCCTTCGCCGCCGAGCCGAAAAAATTTGATATCAGCATGTTCCCAGCCGCTGACGTGAATCAGGAACGTGTGGTGATCCGCCTGCCTGAAGTCGAGAAAGAAGCCGACATGATGGTCGAGCTGCAGGTTGGCAAAAAGATGATGGTTGATTGCAACGTGCCCCGTTTTGCGGGCAACCTTGAACAGCACAGCGTGAAAGGCTGGGGCTACAACTACCTGAAACTGGGTAAGATCTCTGATCCCATCAGCACCCTGATGATGTGCCCGGAAAATCAGCAAAAAGAGACCTTCGTCCAGATTTATGGTCAGGGTTTCTTTGTGAATTACAACTCCAAACTGCCGTTCGTGATTTATGTGCCGCAGGAGTATGACGTGCGTTACCGTTTGTGGCGTGCCGATAACCTGGCACAACCGGCCATGATTGAATAAGTGCAGGTGAACCTGAAATGACATTGGCATCGCTGATGTGATAAATAAAGCGCCGTATGGCGCTTTATTTTTACCTGAAAATCCAGAAAGTGGCCGTGTCGGATGGCGATGAACTTACATAAGCCTGTTATTTATCAACGATTTTTGTGTGTTCTGCCACAAAATCGGCGCAAGCTATGGGGCAAATGGACTTCGATAAAAGATATTTATTAATATAGTGAGAAAATTGATTTTGCACTCGGCGATGGCCTGATGATACTTGCCCGCAAAGGTCAAACTAACCAGAAAAAGAGCACTATGAGCTTCGAATCAGACAAGCGTTTCAATGACTTCAAACATTTTCCCCGTGGCCTGCGTCGCAGTGGTGAATTCACTGTGGCCGAAGCGGACAGTCTGGAAAAATATGGTTCAGCCATGCTGGCACTCTATCAGGGCACGCAGATCGCCCGTGACGATGTCGAGACGGCTTTCGTCGAGCAGGTCAAATCCGGCGCAGCAGGCACGAATCCCCACGCCAAGGTATGGTTCAAATACCTCAAGGTGATCGGTCCCAAGCGGGTGCATCGCCTCTGTACAGTGGTCGGCGGTGCCAACGAAGAGAGCAGTGGCGGCGCCAGTTTTGATGTCGGTGGCGGCAGCGGCAGTGGCCGCAGCAGTGACGAGTCCATGGATTAATGGATACCGAGCTGCTTCGGACTTTTATCGAGGTCAGCAAGACCCGGCACTTTGGCAGGGCGGCAGAAAATCTCTACCTGACCCAGTCGGCGGTGAGTTTCAGGATCCGCCAGCTCGAGCAGCAATTGGGTGTCAGTCTGTTTGCCCGTCATCGCAACAACATTCGCC
Organism: Aeromonas sp. CU5; assembly: GCF_002586745.1. Classification (NCBI taxonomy): domain Bacteria; kingdom Pseudomonadati; phylum Pseudomonadota; class Gammaproteobacteria; order Aeromonadales; family Aeromonadaceae; genus Aeromonas; species Aeromonas sp. CU5. The sequence continues at coordinate 2,161,640 of NZ_CP023817.1, read as the reverse complement.
TGACCGCTTCCGGCGAGCGTTTGTTGCCTTATGCGGATGCCATCTTGCACACCCTCGGCCGTGCCAAGCAGGATGTGGCGCTCTCGCCAGGGTTCAGCCAGCAGTTGGCCATCGGTGCCCCCGCAGTTTTCTGGGAGCTCGATTTCAACGACTGGCTCAATCACATCTATGCGCTGGCGCCCGGGTTGGCGGTGCGGCTGGAGACTGCCTCTCGCGAACACCTCTGCCGCCAGTTGCTGGAGCGCTCCCTCGATCTGGCCCTGCTCTCCGAGCCCACCAAAATTGACGAGATTGCCCTGCATCCTATTGGTGAGCTGGTGTTCGAGCTGGTGAGCCGTGATCCGGCGGCCAATGCCGATAACCTGATGCAGATGCCTCATATCCATCTTGATTGGGGTACCAGCTTCGAGCCACAGCCGAGCCGCCTGCAGAGTCTGCAAAAGACCCCGGTGCTGCACTCCAGCTCCGCCAGCATGGCGCTGCAGTTCGTGCTGGCCAACGGTGGCGCCGCCTATCTGCCCCGGCGGATGGTCAGTCCCTTCCTCGAGCAGGGGGCGCTTCATCTGGTTGAGGGTGGCCACGCCTTGAGTCGTCCGCTCTATCTCGCCTATCTGGAAAAATCCGATCGGCGGGAGCTGATTGATCAGTTGCTGACTCTGCCACTGGGTTGGCACGATGCCGAGCTGCGGCTCAATATCGAGTAAGCGTCGCACCGTTATCAAACAAGAGCCCACCACCATGGTGGGCTCTTCTGTTAGGACACAATTGCAGGGAGCAAGGTCACGTAATTGGCGCGGGAGGCTTGGCGTCATCAGCGGGTAACGGTACCTTTTCAGGCTGTTTATCCGATTGGCTGTTTACAGGGATGGATTGCAATTGATCGACTTTAGTCACCCCGAATGGCGGGCGCTGGCGCAGCAGTTGCTGGAACACGCGCCAGCGGTGATCCGTGGCCGTCAGTGGCAGCCGCTGGTGGGCTTGCTCAGGGACAACCAGCTGCTGCTAGCGGTGGGCCAGCATCGCTATGAGCTGACACCGGCCGGTCGGCGCTATCTCACCCGCGAGCTGATGCTGGCCGAGATCGCCATCGCCCCCCCGGAGCCCGAGGAGTGGCTGCATGCTCAGGGCTGGCAGCTGGGGGAGCTGGTCAACGAGCGGGTGCTGGCTGCGCTCTATCGCAAGTCAGAGGTGAACTTCTCCCCCAACGAGCAGATCGACTTCGAGGACAAGGGGATTCGGCTCTGTGCCGATCAGCTGTTGCGCTTGCGCGCCGCCCAGCCGTTCAGCCTCTTTTTCAGCGGTGGTACTCTGATCGATGCAGCGCCCTGGTTACAGGCGCTGGGGGAGGTAGCCCTGCCGGAACGCACTCTGGCGGGTCTTGGCAAGATCCTGTGGGGGGAGGGGAATATCGAGCGGGTGATCACCACCGACAGCGTTGGCGCCTTTGCCGAGCTTCCCGTTGATGCCGGCACCTTGCTGGTGTTTGCTCCCTCAACGGCCCCCCTTGCCTTGCAGCAGGTGGTGGCCGCCTTGCCGCCCAATGTGCTGTGGAGCCATCTCACCGCCCTCGACCCTGCCGGGGTGGATCGGGTACAGGCGCTGGCCCAGCGGCTCGGCCGTCCGGCCAGCTGGTGGTTGCCCCGTGATCTGGCACCCATCCTCAGCGCTTATGCCCAACCCTTGACGGATCCTCGGCCCTGGGAACCGAGCCGGATCCCCAAGTCATTGTTAGCAGTTTGTAGCGGTTTGGTTGAGTCCAATGGTGGCTTGTCGGCCGAGGTGTGCGCATTGGCGCCAGCCTGGCATGCGGTTGGTTGAAATTGGCCTGTAAGCGAGCCAAAAAGCGGTTTTCCCCCATTGAACGCGATGATATAAAGAGTTGACGAAGCGCTCGCTAGATGAGCGCTTTTGTTTATCAAGCCGCTTTGCCACCCAACGAACTCAACGGAATACAGGGAATACCATGTTTGAAAAGGTTGTTGCCGCCCCAGCGGATCCGATCCTGGGCCTGACCGAAGCCTTCCGCGCTGACTCTCGCAGCCACAAGATCAATTTGGGGGTCGGGATCTACAAGGATGAGACCGGTGCCACCCCAATCCTTCACTGTGTCAAGAAAGCCGAGCAGAAGCTGCTGACTGACGAGAAGACCAAGAATTACCTCGGTATTGAAGGCAATATCGAATATGGCCGCATCGTGCAGCAACTGCTGTTCGGGCAAAATTCCGCGCTGGTCGCCAGCGGCCGTGCCAAGACCGCCCAAGCGCCGGGCGGTACCGGTGCCCTGCGTATCGCCGCCGAATTCGTGGTACGCAATGGTCTGGCCAAGACCATCTGGATCTCCGATCCCACTTGGGCCAACCACGTCAGCGTATTCCAGGCCGCAGGTCTGACCGTCAAGTGGTACAAGTACTACGACGCGGCCACCAAGGCGCTCGACTTCGCCGCCATGCAGGCCTCGTTGGCTGACGTGCAGCCGGGTGAGCTGGTGCTGCTGCACGGCTGCTGCCACAACCCGACCGGTATCGACCCCACCAGCGATCAGTGGCGCGCACTGGCCAAGCAGAGTGCTGCCGCTGGCTGGCTGCCAATGTTTGACTTTGCCTATCAGGGCTTTGCCCGTGGTATCGAAGAGGATGCCGAAGGTCTGCGTATCTTCGCCGAGTGCCATGACGAACTGCTGGTGGCGAGCTCCTTCTCCAAGAACTTCGGCCTCTACAACGAGCGGGTCGGTGCCTTCACTCTGGTGAGCGCGACCAAAGAGATCGCCGACGTGGCCTTCACTCAGGTCAAGACCGTTATCCGTGCCAACTACTCCAACCCGCCGTCACACGGTGCCGCTGTGGTCACCGCCGTGGTGAGCGATCCGGCTCTCTATGCCGAATGGGTCGAAGAAGTGGCCGCGATGCGGGTGCGCATTCGCGAGATGCGCGAGCTGCTGGTAGAGAAGCTGGCTGCTCTCGGCGTGAGCCAGGATTTCAGCTTTATCCGCGAGCAGAACGGCATGTTCTCCTTCTCTGGTCTCTCCAAGGATCAGGTTGCGCGCCTCAACAGCGAGTTTGCCATCTACATCGTCGGTTCCGGCCGGATCAGCGTGGCCGGTATTACCCGCGCCAATATCGATCCCCTGTGCGAGGCGATCGCCAAGGTGCTGTAACCGCATTGCCTTGTGCTTTGGCACTATGCGGCTCTTTGCGGCACTATGCCATGAAAAAGCCCGTCACCTTGGTGACGGGCTTTTTTGATCGCCAATCAATGGAAAGGACAATTTAGTGGTGGCGAGCGCCTTGTCACAGCTTGCGCAACTGCAGTAGCAGCGCGGTCAGGGCGCCGCCGCTCAGGGCGGTCAACACCGCCAGCAGCAGGCTGCCGAGCAGGAATGGAGGCACCAGGGTCACCGCCTCCTGCTCCAGCCAGTGGAGGGTCCAGCTAAGGTGGAAAGGCTCCGGCGTCTGGTGCAGCACCAGACAACCGGTGCGATAGGCGTAGAGATACATGAACGGCAAAGTCAGCGGATTGTTGAACCAAACCGCCAGCAGGGCCAGCGGCAGGTTGAGGCTGAACGCCAGCGCCAGTCCGACGGCGATGAGCGAATGCATCGGGATGGGGATCCAGCAGGCGAAGATCCCGGCCGCTACCGCGCCACTGAGGGCTCGGGAGCCCCCTTGCCACAGCGCGGGTGCCAGCAACCGCTCACCAAACAGCGCAAACCATTTTTGCTGGCGCAGGGTGTCGGGGTCTATTTTGAAGCGGGCAAACCAGCGACTCAGCATGGGCGGGCCATTTTGCGCTTTTGCCACTGGCGCACCGTGCTGATCCGCCAGAAGGTGCGGATCAGGGTGTAGCCGATGAGGGAACTCAGCTGTGCCAGTATCAGCGATCCCAGCAACAGCGGCGGCGCTATCGTCCCCAGCACCGAGACCAGCCAGTCCCAGGTGAACTCAATCTCGATCTGCTGCGCCGAATGTCCCAGCAGCTGGCAACCGACCAGATAGGCGCCATAGAGCAGGGGTGGCATGGTGAAGGGGTTGGAGAGCCAGACCAGCGCCACCGAGAGCGGTAAGTTGACCCGAAACAGGATGGCCCCCCCGGCGGCCAGCAACATCTGGCAGGGCAGTGGCACCCAGGCCATGAAAAGGCCCACTGCAAATGCCCCTGCGGCAGAGCGTCGATTGAGATGCCAGAGATTGGCGTCGAGCAGCAGTTTGCCGAACAGTCGCAAGTGCTTGTGTTCTTTCAGGGTTTGTTGATCGGGCATCCAGCGTTTTATGAGTCGTTTGGGCATATTGAAACCTTGCTAAATACTTATCCCATGGATCTGCGTCTATTGTCGTTTGCCCTGGGGGCAAGCTCCTCACTGCTCTGGCCATGGTTACCTTCACTCGCATGGGGGGGCCTGTTGCTGTCCCTGCTGGTTCCCCTTGCATATTACCGCGCATGGCGGCTGCTGTTTCTCCTGCTTGGTATCCTCTGGATGCAAGCCAACCTTGCCTATCGGCTGACGTGGTTGAACCAGCTTGGAGAGCAAACAAGCCACATCATAACCGCGCAGCTGCAAAGTGCAGAGCCCGAGGGGGATAAATTTGTCCGGCTGCTGCTGCGGGTGAGCACCCTCGACGAACAACCGGTGACACCTGAGCCCCTGATCCGGGTCAATGCCTATCAGGCATTGCCCGCCATGACAGTGGGCAGCCGGATCACCCTGGTCACCTCGTTGAAACCGGCCCACGGTCTTGCCAACGAGGCGGGGCTGGATGGGCGGCGTCTGCTGCTGGGCAAGGGGATCACCGCGACTGGCAATCTGCGTCGGGTGATCGCCATTGAGCCAGTGGCCGCGGGCTGGCGTGAACGCTGGTTGGAGGCGGCGACCGAGAGTTGGCGCTCGCTTAACCATGCACCCTTGCTGGCAGCCCTCACCTTTGGCGAACAGAGTGGCATCACGGATGCCCAGTGGGAGCTGTTTCGCGGTAGCGGCCTGACTCATATCATCGCCATTTCAGGGCAACACATTGCGCTGGTGGCGGTGCTCGGGTGGTGGCTGGGGCGCTTGTTTGGCCTGCGTGGCGCCATTGTCACGTCCCTGCTGTTTGCCGCCGTCTATAGCGCACTGGCAGGATTTGCGGTGGCCACTGAGCGGGCCTTGATCATGGTGCTGGTGTGGAGTGTGCTGCGCTGGAGCCGGCGGGAGTGGCCTGCCTGGCGCATCTGGTTGTGGGCCTTTGTGGTGCTAACCCTCTGGGACCCCTTTGCCCTCTATTCGGCCGGGTTCTGGCTCTCGTTTCTGGCGGTGGCCATTTTGCTGTTGGTGGGATATTTCCACCACAAGCCCGGGCTGTGGCAGATCCAGCTCTGGTTGCTGCTCGGCCTGTTGCCACTGCAGTTGGCGCTATTTGAGGGGATAGCGCCGTTGGCCATGGTGATCAACCTGCTGGCGGTACCGCTCTTCTGTATTGCCATCATACCACTGGCGCTGATTGGCGTGCTGCTGGCGCCGCTCTCCACTTCGCTCGCCTATGGCCTGTTCTGGTTGGCGGATCTGGGGCTGGGGTGGGTGCTGGCCACCTTGAGCTGGTTGGCAAGTCAGTTGCAACTGTGGTGGCCACTGCCCGGCTGGTGGCTGCCGCTCTGTGCCCTGCTGTTGCTGCTCTGGTTCGGTTGGCAGTGGCGCCCCGCCCGCTGGCTGTGGTTGCCGGGCGCCCTTGCGCTGGTGTTGGCGTGCTGGCCTGCACCGGCCCGCTGGCAACTGCGGGTGCTGGATGTGGGACAGGGGTTGGCGGTGCTGATCAGCAAGGGCGAGCGCGCCATCCTCTATGACACCGGTGATCGCTATCCCGGGGGCTACAACATGGCGGATGCGGTGATCTTGCCCCAGTTGAGCCGTCTGGGTATCAGAGTGATCGATCGTCTCATCATCAGCCACAAGGATCGGGATCATGCCGGTAATCGCAGGCGGCTGCTCAGCGCCATGCCGGTTCGCCATGAAACCTCATCTTATCCCTTCAGCGAGGGAACCACCCTCTGCCAGCGGGGTCAGCAGTGGCACTGGCAGGGGCTCGCGTTTGTGGTGCTCTGGCCAGAGCACCCGGGCGGTGGGCGTAACAACGATGGCTGCGTGGTACGCATCAGCGATGGCGAGCGCAGCATATTGCTGAGCGCCGATATCGAACGGCAGGCCGAGCAGCGACTGGTGGCGCGGGAGGGGGAGGGTTTGGCCAGCACCTTGCTGGTGAGCCCCCATCATGGCAGCCGCAGCTCTTCCACCCCACCATTTGTGGCGGCGGTGGCGGCCCGAGAGGTGGTCCATAGCGCCGGTTTCAGGAACCAGTGGAACTTTCCCCGCCCCGAGGTGGTGGCCCGTTATAGGGATGCTCGCCAGTGGATCACCGGTCAGCAGGGGGCGATCTTGGTCGAGCCAACAGCCGACGGCTTGCGTGTCACGGCCGAGCGTGATGATGGCCCCTGGTATCGGCGCAGTGGCGACTGGTGGCGGCCGAAGCGGTGGTTTGGCCAATAAATAGTCACTTCCGGTGTGGATGGCGGTCATATCCAAGGCGGCACTTGGTGGAAACCCAAGCTTTGGCTAGAATGGCGCGTCATTTCCATTACTAACGGCTATTCATGCAACAAGAAACCTCACAAGAGAGCTGGCCAGTATTCAAACGCCTGCTCGGCTATGTCCGGGACCGCAAGCTGGGCCTGGTTGGTGGCATCATCGGGATGCTGGGCTATGCCGCCGTGGATACCACCTTCGTCTACTCCATCAAACCGTTGATCGATCAGGGCCTCAATGGCAATGACAGCAGCGTATTGAAATGGATGCCTTTCTTCGTTCTCGGCATTGTGGCGCTGCGCGGTTGCGCCGCTTTCCTCTCTAACTATTGCATGGCCTGGGTCGGCAACCATGTGGTGATGCGGCTGCAGCAGCAGGTTTTTAGCCACCTGATGGCAATGCCCATGAGCTTCTTTGACCGCCAGAATACCGGCAACTTACTCTCCAAAGTGACCTATGACGCGGGCCAGGTATCCTCTGCTGCCAGCTCAACTCTGGTGTCGCTGGTGCGAGAGGGTGCCACAGTGGTGGGTCTGCTGGGGCTGATGTTCTGGCACTCCTGGCAGCTGTCAGTGATCTTCCTGGTGGTGGGCCCTGTGGTGGGGATCCTGATTGGCCTGATCAGCCGACGCTTTCGCCAGATCAGCCGCCATATTCAGCAAGCGGTGGGAGACATCACTACCTCCACCGAGCAGATGCTGAAAGGTCATAAAGAGGTGCTGATGTTTGGTGGCCAGCAGGTGGAAGACAAGCGCTTCTTCACGGTCAGCAACCGGATGCGTCAGCAGACCATGAAGATGGTCGCGGCCGATGCCATCGGCAGTCCTATCGTCCAGATGGTGGCCTCGGTCGCGCTGGCGACATTCCTCTATGTGGCGACCATCGACAGCGTCAAGGCGACTCTGACCGCCGGTACCTTTACCGTCATGGTCACCTCCATGATGATGCTGCTCAAGCCGCTGAAAAGCCTGACTGACGTCAATAACCAGTTCCAGCGCGGCATCACCGCCTGTCAGAGCCTGTTCGGCCTGCTCGATTCCACTCCGGAAGAAGATTCAGGGACCCGTACTCTGGCGCGCGCCCGTGGCGAAATCGAGTTTCGCAACGTCACCTTTAGCTACCCGACCAAAGAGACACCGGCGCTGCACAATGTCAGCTTCAAGGTCGAGGCGGGTAAATCGGTGGCGCTGGTGGGCCGCTCCGGCTCCGGCAAGAGCACCATCGCCAGCCTGTTGACCCGTTTCTACGATATCGAGCAGGGCGAGATCCTGCTGGACGGCGTCAACATCCGCGAATACAAGTTGAGCGAGCTGCGCAAGCAGTACGCGCTGGTCTCCCAGCATGTGCACCTGTTCAATGACTCGGTGGCCAATAACATTGCCTATGCCGCCGAAGAGCGCTACAGCCTGGACGAGATCCAGCAGGCTGCCCGCATTGCCCATGCCGATGAGTTTGTCCGCAAGATGCCGGAAGGTTACGACACAGTGGTGGGCGAGAACGGGGCATCGCTGTCTGGTGGCCAGCGCCAGCGTATCGCCATCGCCCGCGCCCTGCTGCGTGATGCACCTGTGCTGCTGCTCGATGAGGCGACTTCGGCCCTCGATACCGAGTCCGAGCGCCACATTCAGGCTGCCATCGACGAGCTGTGCAAAGCGCGCACTTCGCTGATGATCGCCCACCGTCTCTCTACCATCGAGAAGGCGGACGAGATCCTGGTGATCGACGAGGGTCATATCGTTGAGCGCGGCAACCATGAAACCTTGATGGCCATGCAGGGCACCTATGCCCAGCTGCGGGCCATCCAGTTTGGGAGCGCTTCACTGGGAACCAAGGCCTAATGCTGCAACAGCTCTGGTTCGGCAAAAGTGGCTGGCGCTGGTTGCTGGCGCCGTTTGCCCTGCTGTTCGCCATCATCAGCGGCACCCGCCGCTACGCCTATCGCCACGGCTGGCGCAAGGGGTATCGTTCCTCCTTGCCGGTGATTGTGGTGGGCAATATTTCGGTGGGTGGCAACGGCAAGACCCCGGTAGTGGTCTGGCTGGTGGAGCAGCTGCAAGTACGCGGTTTTCGTCCCGGGGTGGTGAGTCGGGGTTATGGTGGCAAGGCGCCCCATTACCCTTATCGGCTGGATGAGACCAGCACCACGGCGCAGGCGGGGGATGAACCCGTGTTGATCGCCCGGCGTTGCGGTTGCCCGGTGGTGGTCGCACCGAAACGGGCCGATGCGGTACGGCTGCTGGAGCAGAGCGGTGAGGTGGATATCATCATCACCGACGACGGCCTGCAGCACTATGCGCTGGCCCGCGACATCGAGCTGGTGGTGGTGGATGGCGCCCGGCGCTTTGGCAATGCCTGTCTGCTCCCCATGGGACCGCTGCGCGAGCCGGTCACCCGTTTAAAGCGGGTTGACGCCATCATCTGTAATGGTGGCGAGCCGGGCAAGGGTGAGTACCCCATGCAACTGGTGGCCGATGCCCCGCGCCGGGTGCGCGACGATGCACCGCTGGCGGTGCCCTTGTCAGGGCCGGTTGATGCACTGGCAGGCATTGGCCATCCCCCCCGTTTCTTTGCCACTCTGGAGGGATTGGGCTACGCACTGGATCAGCAGGTCGCTTACGGGGATCACCACCCCTTCGATCGCACCGAGCTGGTGGGTCGCTTTGCCGCCAAGCCGCTGCTGATGACCGAAAAGGATGCGGTCAAATGTCGCTCGTTTGCCCTCGATAACTGGTGGTATCTGCCGGTCAGCGCCCAATTGCCGGCCCCCCTGCTCGATACCCTGCTGCAGAAATTGAAATTGGTGAAAGCACCCAATGCGGGTGCCGGGATTTAACATATCGGATTGCTCGACATCATAGCTGGCCGGGTTGTGTGGCTGGCTCGACATCGTTGAAGGAGTATCGTTTTGGCATTAGATATCAAGTTGCTCGACATCATCGCCTGCCCGGTCTGCAAGGGTAAGTTGCACTACAACAAAGCCGTTCATGAGCTGGTTTGCCGCTTCGACAAGCTGGCCTATCCGCTGGAAGAGGGGATCCCGGTGCTGTTGGAAAACCGCGCCCGCCTGCTCAATAGCGATGAGCTGCCATCATGAGTTTCGTGGTCGTTATTCCAGCCCGCTATGCGTCAACCCGCTTGCCGGGCAAGCCGCTGGCGGATATCCATGGCAAGCCTATGGTGCAGCATGTAGTTGAAAAAGCGCTGCAATCTGGTGCCGACCGGGTGATTGTCGCCACCGATGATCAGCGAGTCGCGCAGGCGTTGGCGGCGACCGGTGTCGAGGTGTGCATGACCTCACCGGATCACCAGTCCGGCACCGAGCGTCTGGCCGAAGTATGCCGTCACTACGGCTTCGCTGCCGATACCATCATCGTCAACGTGCAGGGGGATGAACCGCTCATTCCGCCCGCCATCATTCGTCAGGTGGCCGACAATCTGGCTGCTGCCACGGCGCCGATGGCCACCTTGTCTGTGCCGATCAAGGATGCCGAAGAGGCGTTCAATCCCAATGCGGTCAAGGTAGTGACTGACAAGGATGGCTACGCCCTCTATTTCAGCCGCGCCAGCATTCCCTGGGATCGGGACCGATTTGCCAAGAGTCACGAGCAGATTGGCGGCCACTATCAGCGCCACATCGGCATCTACGCCTATCGCGCCGGATTCATCCAGCGTTATGTGGACTGGACACCGAGCGTGTTGGAGCAGGTCGAGGCGCTGGAGCAGCTGCGGGTGCTCTGGTATGGCGAGAAGATCCACGTCGCCCAGGCCCTTGAAGCCCCGCCGGTCGGGGTAGATACCCAAGCCGATCTGGAGAAGGTACGCGCATTGTTGGCCAAGTGATGGCAACGACGTGCAGATAAGGAACAACGGTGTCGCCAGACACCGTTTTTTGTTTTTAATATTTATATAATTATTTGATTTTAAACATCAATAACGGGTTTTCTCAAACTTTTGGCGGACATGGTTTGCCAATCCGACGAGTTTGGTTATGATGCAAGACGCCCTGTTAACCCTAACCGGGCGGCAAAAACGAGATAAAAAACGGGGTGTTTGGGTGATAAATGTATTCCTGGTCGATGATCATGAGCTGGTGCGTACAGGGATAAGACGCATTCTTGAAGACGTGCGCGGGATCAAGGTGGTGGGCGAGGCACAGAGCGGGGAAACCGCCGTTGCATTTTGTCGCCAACACCATCCGGATGTGATCCTGATGGACATGAACATGCCGGGCATTGGTGGTCTGGAGGCGACGCGCAAAATTCTGCGGATCCGCCCCGATGTACGCATCATAGTGCTGACCATTCACTGCGAAAATCCGTTCCCTACCAAGGTGATGCAGGCGGGTGCTGCGGGTTACCTGACCAAGGGCGCGGCTCCTGACGAGATGATCCAGGCGATCCGGCTGGTGCACTCCGGTCAGCGTTACATCTCCCCGGAGATTGCCCAGCAGATGGCCCTGAGCCAGTTTGCCTCGGCGGATGAGAATCCCTTCAAGTCCCTCTCCGAGCGGGAGCTGCAGATCATGATGATGATCACCAAGGGACAGAAGGTGACCGATATCTCCGAGCAGCTCAATCTGAGCCCGAAGACGGTCAACAGCTACCGCTATCGCCTGTTCAGCAAGCTGGACATCAGTGGTGACGTGGAGCTGACGCATCTGGCCATTCGCTATGGCATGCTGGATGCCGACACCCTGTAACCGGGTCGTGTGAAGTCTCAAAGGCGGCGGGTGCCGCCTTTTTGCTTTTCTGCCCCTTTGCTTTTCAGGCGGCGGGGGCAGTATGCTCTGCCCGTCAATTTTTGCCTTTGTATGAGCCGAGTAGCTGATGACCCTCTCTCCCGATCCCCTCTTCGACAGCAAAGCGTTTCTGAGCGCCGTGACCCATCAGAGTGGCGTCTACCGCATGTATGACAGCGGTGGCACCGTTATCTATGTGGGCAAGGCCAAGGATCTGAAAAAGCGGCTCGCCTCCTACTTTCGTACCAACGTCGACAGCATCAAGACCCGCACTCTGGTGCGCCAGATCGCTGATATCCAGGTCACAGTAACCCATACCGAGACCGAGGCACTGATCCTCGAGCACAACCTGATCAAGCAGTACCAGCCCCGCTACAACGTGTTGTTGCGGGATGATAAATCCTACCCCTGGATCATCATCACCGCGCACCAGCATCCGCGCATCGGCGTCCATCGCGGCGCTCGCAAGGTGAAGGGGGAGTATTTCGGGCCGTATCCCTCTGGCGGCGCGGTGCGCGAGAGCCTGCACCTGATGCAGAAGATCTTTCCGGTGCGCCAGTGCGAGGATGCGGTCTACGCCAACCGCAGCCGTCCCTGCTTGCTCTATCAGCTCAAGCGCTGCGCGGGCCCCTGCGTGGCAGGGCTGGTGAGCGAAGCTGAATATGCCCAGCAGGTGGAGTTGGCCAAGCTGTTTCTGGCGGGCAAGAACCAGCAGGTGATTGGCGAGCTGGTGGGCAAGATGGAGTCCGCCAGCGGCGATCTGCGCTTTGAAGAGGCGGCCCGCTATCGGGATCAGATCCTGGCGCTGCGCCGGGTCACCGAGCAGCAGTCGGTGAGCGGCAACGTGCTGGACGAGCTGGATGTGGTGGGGGTCGCCTTCGAGCAAGGGGCCGCCTGCATCCACGTGCTGTTTATCCGTCAGGGCAAGGTGCTCGGCTCGCGCAGCTACTTCCCGAAGGTGCCGGCCGATACTCCGCTCGATGAGGTGGTGCAATCTTTCTTGCTGCAGTTCTATTTGTCGGGGCAGGGGGGTCGGCAGATCCCCAGTGAAGTGCTGCTCGATGTAGCCCTCGAGGATGAGATCGTCATCGCCGAGACCCTGAGCCAGACCGCTGGCTACAAGGTGCGGGTGGTCAGCCGCACCCGCGCCGAGCGGGCTCGTTTTATCAAGCTCGCCTCCATCAACGCCGAGACCGCGCTGCGCTCCCGTCTGGCCCACAAGAGCACACTCATCGCCCGCTACGACCAGCTGGAGGAGCTGTTGGAGCTGGAGCGTCCCATCGCCCGCATGGAGTGTTTTGATATTTCCCACACCATGGGGGAGCGTACGGTGGCCTCTTGCGTGGTGTTCAACCGCGAGGGGCCGCTCAGCTCCGAGTATCGTCGTTTCAATATCGACGGCATTACCGGTGGCGATGACTACGCGGCCATGGAGCAGGTGCTGGAGCGCCGTTTTGGCAAGCTGCAGGAGCCGGATAAGGTGCCGGACGTGCTGTTTATCGATGGCGGTCTTGGCCAATTGCGCCGCGCCGAAGAGATCCTGGCGCGCCAGCTGGAGTTCCTCGGCGGCAAATACCCGCTGTTGGTGGGGATCGCCAAGGGGGTGACCCGCAAGGCGGGGCTGGAGACGCTGATCATGGGGGAGAGCCACGAAGAGCTGCACTTGCCGGCAGATATGCCCGCTTTGCACCTTATTCAGCATATTCGCGATGAATCCCACCGTTTTGCCATCACAGGTCACCGGGCGCGGCGCGCCAAAGCCCGTACCAGCAGCAGCCTGGAGGATATTCCTGGGGTAGGCCCGAAGCGGCGTCAGGCGCTGCTCAAATACCTTGGCGGCCTGCAGGAGGTGAAAAAGGCGAGCGTGGACGAGTTGGCCAAGGTGCCCGGTATCAGTCAGGAGCTGGCTCAGACCATCCACGATGGCTTGCACAGTGCCTGACCCGCTGTTGGCCCCTCGTTGGCGCCAGAGGATATCGCTAACTCCTTGATGCACAAGAGCCGTGACGCGGGGGGGCCGTAAATGCCATAATGGCCCCGCATCTTGAGAAGATTGATGGATTAACAAGACCGAGACGAGCGCCAGTGCGATTGCATCGCAAATCGGCTTTGGCGCACTGTGTAGCGACGTACAAGAAGTGGCTGAAAATAATGACAAACATACCTAACCTGTTGACGTTTTTCCGGATTTTGCTCATTCCCGTCTTCGTCATCCTGTTTTATCTGCCTTATCAGTGGTCCTATCTGGCGGCCGCCCTCGTCTTTATCCTGGCCGCTGCCACCGACTGGTTTGATGGCTACCTTGCACGCAAGCTGAACCAGTCCACCGCCTTTGGTGCCTTCCTCGATCCGGTTGCTGACAAGATCATGGTCGCCGCCGCGCTGGTGGTCATCGTCGAACACTACAACACCATCTGGGTCACCATCCCCGCCATGACCATGATTGGCCGCGAGATCATCATCTCCGCCCTGCGCGAATGGATGGCTGAACTGGGCAAACGCTCCTCGGTGGCGGTCAGCTGGATTGGCAAGTGGAAGACCATGATCCAGATGGTGTCGCTCACCGGCCTTATCTGGCAATACAACGTCTGGATGGTGTGGCTCGCCTATGTGATGCTCTATGTCGCCACCGTGCTCACCTTCTGGTCGATGTTCCAGTACATGAAGGCCGCTTGGGGTGATCTGACCCACCACGCCAAGCTGTGAGTCACCGGCGCCGCAAGGTGAGGTTTCCGCTGATTTGAGACAGGAAACGGCCAAAGGTGCTAAAACTGTTCAAAAAGGGCAAAAAATGCCCGAACGATCAGGTAATTAAATATTTCTGGTTGACTGGGCGAGGAACATCGCTAGAATGCGTCCTCGTAGTCAGGCAGTCAGCCAGACCAATGCGGGAATAGCTCAGTTGGTAGAGCACGACCTTGCCAAGGTCGGGGTCGCGAGTTCGAGTCTCGTTTCCCGCTCCAAATTCAGACAATAGAGAGCCAACTCTCTTTTGCATGGCGCGTTAGCAAAGCGGTTATGCAGCGGATTGCAAATCCGTTTAGTCCGGTTCGACTCCGGAACGTGCCTCCATATTGACAAGCCCGCCACGCGGACTTGATACCGATTGCGGTGCCCGAGTGGTGAAATCGGTAGACACAAGGGATTTAAAATCCCTCGACGTTCGCGTCGTGCCGGTTCGATTCCGGCCTCGGGCACCAGTTATTAAGTAAAGCAATCAAAGAGTTACAAAGGCCACTAGAGATAGTGGCCTTTTTCTTTTTCCTCAGAGTCCACATTTGATCCACACAGGTTTAGTCCGGTAGAGCCTCCGGCTTTTATTTACCAGCTTAGTATCAGGCTTGCCCAGCCCATGACTCAGTGAAATACAGGTCAAGTACCAGGGATACCGCGGCCAGTTTGAATTCTTCCTTGTCACGTTGCGGCTTGCTCATAACACCCCCTGAATGACCTCAGTTTTAGGCTCTTGAGGTGTCTAGGGAACTGGGAGGCATATAGTGGGCGTTTTATTCAGGTGGTGACATATGGATCTGGTCTGTTAGAAAGGGCGAGATCGTTCAGATCTCGCCCTTGTTTATCAATAGACCCGTCATCTCTGTCTTATCGGGTCAGGATCCCTGCTCCGGGCGTGCGTCCGGGATCAGCGGGTCGGCTTTGCGGCGGCGCAGCAGGCGTACCAGCGGGGGCAGGGTGATTACTACGATGGCCAGTACCAGCAGGGTCTGGCTGATGCCGCTGTTCCACAGGATGGCGGTGTCGCCATTGCTGATGGAGAGGGCGCGGCGCAGGTTCTGCTCCAGCATTTCACCTAGCACAAAGCCCAGAATGAGCGGTGACATGGGGAAGTGCATCTTGCGCAGCAGGTAGCCAAAGATCCCGAGGCCCACCATCAGCAGCAGGTCGAAGGTGGTGCTGTGCACCGCATAGACCCCCACTGCCGAGACACTGGCGATGGCGGGCACCAAAAACCAGAGCGGGATGGAGAGCATGCGGGTGAAAATGCCCACCATGGGGATGTTCATCACCAGCAGCATGACGTTGGCCACCAGGAGGGCGGCGATCAGTCCCCACACCACATCGGGCTGTTCGGTGAACATGGTGGGGCCCGGGGTGATGTTGTAGAGGGTCAGCGCCCCCATCATCACCGCCGTGGTGCCCGAACCCGGCACACCCAGGGTCAGCATGGGGATAAAGGAGCCGCAGGCCGACGCGTTGTTAGCCGCCTCCGGTGCGGCCACGCCGCGAATGTCCCCCTCGCCGAATTTGGCATTCGGCCCCGCCAGCCGCTTCTCGGTCATGTAGGTGATGGCACTGGCGATGGTGGCACCGGCGCCGGGCAGAATGCCGACGAAGAAGCCGATGGTGGAGGAGCGCAGCATGGTGCCGGTGCAATGGACCAGCTCCTTGAAGTTGAACAGCATCCGCCCGGTGGTGCGCACCAGCTTGCCGCCACCACTGGTGTGCTCCAGCATCAGCAGGATTTCGCTCACCGAGAAGAGGCCGATCACCACCACGATAAACTGCACCCCGTCCGAAAGGTGAACGCTGTCGAAGGTGAAGCGATAGACGCCGGTGTTGGCATCCACCCCGACGGTGGCGAGCCCGAGCCCAATCAGTGCCGCCATAAAGGATTTGAGCGGGTTCTGGCTCATCATGCTGCCGAGGCAGGCGATGGCGAACACCATCAGGGCGAAATACTCCGCCGGGCCGAAGGCTAGGGACCAGCGCGCCAGCGCCGGGGCGAACAGGATGATCCCCCCGATGGCGAGCATGGAGCCGACAAAGGAGCTGACCGCCGAGATGGAGAGAGCTACTCCCGCCTTGCCCTGCTGGGCCATGGGGTAGCCATCCAGCGCCGTCATGATGGCGGCGGCATCCCCCGGCACGTTGAGCAGGATCGAGGAGATCCGCCCGCCATACTCGCAACCGATATAGACGGTGGCGAGCAGAATGAGCGCCGATTCGGGGGGGAGCTTGAGGGCAAAGGCCAGCGGCAACAGGATAGCGACCCCGTTGATGGGGCCAAGGCCCGGCAGCAGGCCGACCACGGTGCCGACAAAGCAGCCGATCAGGGCGATCACCAGATTCTCCGGGGTGAGTGCCACCGCAAAGCCCTGGGATAGGTACATCCAGGTATCCATATTGACTCCTTAAGAGAACCAGACGCCGAGGGGCAGGGTGACATCCAGCAGCCGGTCGAAGGCGAGATAGAGCACCAGACCGCCGACGACGCCGGAGAGCAGGGCGGCTTTGGCAGAGGCGCCAAACAGGCGCCCCAGTACAAAGGTGAGCAGGGTGGTGGCCAGGGGAAAGCCCAGCCACTCGAAGCTGGCACCGTACCCGGCCAGCGCCACCACCATGATGGCGAGGTGGCGCAGGGTACGCAGCGGCGGCCAGGTGACGGTGTCCGGCTGGCGGCGTAGCAGCAACAGGGCGCACAGCGCCATCAGGCCGATGATGCCGAGCGGGAAGGGGCGCGGCCCCAGCGGCTCATAGCTGTATTCGCTCTGGATCTGCCAGGCGATGGCGGCGCCTGCCAGACAGAGCAGCAGCCAGATGGCGGCAAAGATGCGATCGCTCATGGCTACGGCTCCTATTTGGCCAGACCGAAGGCTTTGGCCTGCTCGCGATATTGCGCTACCTGCTCCTTGACGTAGCTGTCGAGGGCCTCGCCGGTGAGGTCAAACTCGAACAGACCGCGCAGCTCCCGCTGTGCCTTGAAGGTATCGGTTTTCACCAGCTGGTCGAAGGTCTGCTTCCACCACTGGTATTCGCTGTCGCTCACCTTGGGGCCGACATAGAAGCCGCGGATCACCGGCCACACCAGATCATAACCCTGCTCCTTGGCGGTGGGGATGGTGGCCAGCTTGCCGGGCAGGCGCTCGGCAGAGAACACCGCCAGCACCCGCAGCTTGTCGCCGCCGATATAGGGCACCATCTCGCTCAAATCGCCAGAGACCGCCTGCACATGGTTGCCAAGCAGCGCGGTGACCGGTTCGCCACCCCCTTCAAAGGCGACGTAGCGCATCTTGTGAGGGTCAACCCCGGCCTGTTTGGCCAGCAGCGCCGTCTTCATCCAGTCCTGACTGCCGATGGAGGCGCCCGCCCCGATCACCACACTGTTGGGGTCGCGCTCCATGGCGCTCACCAGCTCCTTGAGGTTCTGATAGGGGGAATCGTGGCGCACCGCGATCATGCCGTAATCGGTGCCCACCGCCGCCAGCCAGCGCACATCGTCCACCCCGTAACGACCAAACTTGCCCTGGGAGAGGTTGAGCAGGGAGCCGCCGGAGAAGGCGACCACGGTACCCGCCTCGGCAGGACGCTGGGCCACGATGGCGTTGTAGGCCACGGCGCCGACCCCGCCCGGCATATAGGTGACCCGCATCGGTTTGTCGATGGTGCCGGTCTCCTGCAGGCTCACCTGCAGCAGCTTGCAGGTGAGATCGAAACCACCGCCCGGTTTGGCCGGGGCGATGCATTCGGTACGGTTCGGGGTCGCGGCACTCTCGGCTGCCTGCAGCGGCAGGGTGCCGAGCAGGGTTAGCAGGGCGAGGGCATGACGTGTGCGTTGCTTCATGGTTGTGTGCTCCATCTTGTCGTTGTTTTTTCTTGGTGTGACTCCGTCGATAGACGAAGTGATGCGCAATTGTTAAAACAACAACCTTTCATTTACCTTTCAATCACTGACCAAGAGGCGGGAGTGTGACCCTGATCACACCTTGTCCCGCTCAGGCGGTGGTGAAGGGATGCAGTTGAAGCACTGCGGTTGAATGCTGTGGTTAAGAACAAGGGGAAAGGGATGCGCTTGCTGTTGGCAGAAGACAATCACGAACTGGCCCACTGGCTGTCGCGGGCACTCACCACCGCCGGTTTCGCGGTGGATTGGGTGGCTGACGGCGCTCAGGCTGACCACCTGCTGCGCCACGAACAATACGCGCTGGCGGTGCTCGATATCGAGATGCCCAAGCTGGACGGACTGGCGGTACTCGGCCGGTTGCGCAGCCGGGGGCAGGGGCTGCCGGTGCTGCTGCTCACCGCCCGCGGCGCGGTGGAGGAGCGGATCTGCGGCCTCAATGCCGGTGCCGATGACTATCTGGCCAAGCCGTTCGATCTGGGGGAGCTGGATGCGCGGCTGCGGGCACTGCTGCGGCGCAGTGAAAGCGGCGGTGCCGAGTTGCGACTGGGGCAACTGACCCTGCACCCCGACGGCTATTTTCTGCTGGCCGATGCCCGGCTGGCCCTGACCCCGCGGGAGCAGGCGTTGCTGACGGCGCTGATGTACCGCCACGGGCGGCCGGTCGCCAAGGGGCAGCTGTTCGAGCAGGTGTTCAACCTCGATGACGAGGCGGGGCTCGACAGCATCGATCTCTATATCCACCGGCTGCGCAAAAAGCTGGTGGGCAGCGGGGTGGTGATCACCACCCTGCGCGGGCTGGGCTATCTGCTGGAAGCAGCGTCGGAGGCCTCCCATTAGTCGCTCCCTGCTCCATCAACTGCTGCTGTTTCTGGGGGGCCCCTTGCTGATCCTTTGGGCCGCTTCGGCCTGGTACAGCTACTACGGCGCGCTGGCGGCGGCTACTTCGGCCTATGATCGCACCCTGCTCGCCTCGGCCCGCACCGTCGCTGAGCGACTGACGGCGGCCGAGGGCAGTCTCAAGGTGGATGTGCCCTACGTGGTGCTCGACAGCTTCGAGCGCAACATGCGCGATCGCCTCTTCTATCAGGTGCGCGGCATCGACGATCGGGTCATCTCCGGCTTTGACGATTTGCCCCCAGTGCCGGTCGACACGCCGCTGACCGACCGC
Organism: Aeromonas sp. CU5; assembly: GCF_002586745.1. Taxonomy (NCBI): domain Bacteria; kingdom Pseudomonadati; phylum Pseudomonadota; class Gammaproteobacteria; order Aeromonadales; family Aeromonadaceae; genus Aeromonas; species Aeromonas sp. CU5. The sequence continues at coordinate 2,142,547 of NZ_CP023817.1, read as the reverse complement.
TATCCGGCGCTCGCCTACTTCTACGACGGCCTTTATCAGGAGGCGCCGATCCGCGCCGTGATGCTGCTGCAACCGGTGGGCGAGGGGGGCGTCAACGGCATGGCCCGCATCACGGTGGCGGAAACCCTGCTCGGCCGCCAGCAACTGGCGGAGCAACTGCTCTGGTCGGCCCTGCTGACTGAGGGGGCGCTGGTGGTGCTCACCCTGCTGCTCGCTTATCTGTTGCTCAAGGGGCTGCTGACCCCGATGCGTCGCCTGTCGCGGGAGATCTTGCGCCGCGATGCCGCCAATCTCGCCCCCTTGCCCGACCTGCTCCCGTGGCAGGAGACCCGACCGCTGGTGCAGGCGTTCAATCGCCAGCTGGCCCGATTGCGGCAGCTGGTGGCCCGGCAGGAGCGCTTCAGTGCCGATGCCGCCCATCAGCTGCGCACTCCGCTCACCATCCTGAAAACCCAGGTTGAGGTGGCCCGCAGCAGCGGCGATCCGGCACTGATGAGCGAGAGTCTCGATGCCATGGCAGTGCGACTCGATCACACCATTGCCCTGACCGAGCGGCTCCTGCTGCTGGCGCGACTGAAATCGGATGAGTGCTCGGGGCTGCGTCAGCGCGAACTGACCCCGCTGGTGGCGCTGGTGCAGCAGGCCTGTCTGTCACGGCTGGCGCAGGCCCGCAGCAAGGGGATCGATCTCGGTTTCGAGGGGGAGGAATCGGTAGTCATGGTGGCGGGGGAGCCGCTGCTGCTGGGGGAGCTGTGCGCCAACCTGCTCGACAACGCCATCAAATACACCCCGCCCCACGGCACTGTGACGGCGCGGGTGGTGCGCGGCCACAAGCAGATCTGGCTGGAGGTGGAAGATAGCGGCCCCGGCATCGCCCCCGAGCTGGCGGAGCGGGTCTGGCAGCCGTTCCAGCGCCTCGAGCAGGGCAGTGAACAGCCGGGGGCCGGACTGGGTCTGGCGCTGGTGCGCGACATTGCGAATTACCACCACGGCGAGGTGGTGCTGCTGCCAGCCACCCAGCTGGGGGGCTTGCTGGTCAGGCTGATCTTGCCGCTGGCAAAATCGTGAGGGTGATGAAAAAACCGAGGGCACCTCACGGTGCCCTGTTTATCTACACATAGCTGGCGTTGGGGGTCAGCTGCGGATCTTGTTGAAGACAAACAGGACGATAAGGGCGCCCACGGTCGCCAGCGCGATGCTCGGGATATTGAAACCGGTCACCGAGCCCAGCCCCAGCAATGTACCCACATAGCCGCCAACCATGGCGCCGACAATCCCCAGCAGGGCGGTCATGAAGAAGCCACCGCCATCACGGCCCGGCATGATCCACTTCGCCAGAATACCCACTAACAGTCCCAATACGATCCAGCTGATAAAGCCCATGGATTAATCCTCTCTTTGTGTTTGAGCCCGCATTATAGGTAGGGATGCCCGGATGCGAAGGGCCGGACGGCGCAGGCTGGTCACAAGCTGTCGGACGGCGGCCACCGCGAGCCTTGCTTATCCGGGCTCTGCTGCCGGTTGTGATCGGTTTAAAGGCGGTATGTGTGCGGCCAAACTGGGGTCGCTGGCAGGCCAGCGCAAAAGCCAAAAAACAAAAGCCCCGTGAGCGGGGCCTGGTCAGTGGCGGGGTGATGCTGTTACTTCTTGAGGTGTTTTCTGATGGCCTTGCCAGTGGTGCCGACCGCTTTCACTGCCCGTTTCAACTGGACCTCGGTGCACTCGAAGGTCTTGATCCACAGCTTCATCTCATAGGGGTCGTTGATGTTGAGCTTCTTGGCATCAAGGGGATGAGCGATGGCGTTAGTGTCAGGCATGCAAACCTCAACTTATTGAAATAGTTGGCGAGAAAGAAGTTTCTGCCTGGGCGCATCATCCTCTATATCGGCAAGGCGCAGGGTGACGGGGGTCACACAACCCTTGCCCGGCTGCGGATAAGGGGCCGCTACTTGCGGTTATGTGAGCGGCCACGGCTAATTGCAGCCACGGTTCGCGCCTGATATGGCGCGAACCGTGGGTTGTGAACACTACCTTGTGAACCGCGAGGTGTGAACGGCAGGGCGCAGCCGTGAGTTGCTCGCCCGTGTGATCGGGCAAGGCGGGGCCGAGGCGGTATCAGCCCTCTGGCAGCGCCCGCACTTCGAGGTGCTGCTCGCCGGGGTGGCAGACCAGCACCGAGCCTTGTTCGAACCAGTCCCCCAGCACGATGCGGCGGGCAGGTTGACCGTCGAGGGTGAAGTCGTGGATGGCGGGTCTGTGGGTGTGGCCGTGGATCATCACCCGGCAGTGGTGGGCGCGCAGCATCTCGTCGACGGCGGCCGGGGTGACATCCATGATGGTCTGGCGTTTGACGGTTTTCTCCATCCGGCTTTGGCCACGGATCTTGTGGGCGATGGCCTGACGGCGGGTCAGTGGCAACCGCAAGAACAGCCAGCGCAGCCACTTGAGCTGAGTGATGCGGCGATACTTTTGATATCCCTCATCCCGGGTGCAGAGCAGATCGCCGTGACTGAGCAGTACCCGTTCGCCATAGAGGTCGATGATGCAAGGGTCCCCCAGCAGGGTCATGCCCGCCTGCTTGGCAAACTGCTGGCCCAGCATAAAGTCGCGGTTACCGTGGATAAAATAGATGGGCACATTCTGTTGGCTCAGTGCCAACAAGGCTGCCGCCACCTGGTGATGCAGCGCATTGGGATCATCATCGCCAATCCAGAATTCGAACAGATCCCCCAGCACATAGAGGGCATCGGCGCCCACGGCGTCGTGCTCAAGAAAGCGCACCAGTGCGGCGGTCATATCGGGCCGCTGGGCACACAGATGAATGTCACTGATAAAAAGAGTGCTCATGATAGGGGATTAGGGTTCTCTGTAGTGGTCGGTTGAGGGCAACCGGTGGCGAAGTAGGGTGCGGTGCGTGGGCGGGCCGCCGGGTCGAGTTGAGCCACCGGTGGGCTCACAGGCGCGCTAGCCTGCCGGGCCACGGGCAGTGAACAAGCGGGGTTAGTTTGCCAGATCACGGTCGCCAGGTCTTTTCCTTCAAGGGTCAGCAACGTTTGATAAGGGTCGCCAGCCAGACCGAGCAAGGTGCACATCGCCGCTTCCCCTTTTAATCCTTCATCAAGACGCAGGCGCCGCACCTCCCGATAGAAAGGCTCGCCAAAGCGTTGCAGCAGGGCAGCCATCAGGGTGAGGTGGCGCCAGCCATGTTGCGTCTCGATGGGGGCGGGGGTGACGTACAGCTCCACTGGCCAGCTGGCGCCGTTTTGATCAGCTGCGCACTTGTCGCAACTGGGAAAGGTGCGCTCCAGCAGCCAGACATTGTCGCCCTTGTCGCTTGCTTGCCAGCGCTCCTTGGTTAGGAGTGCGGCGTTTAGATGCAGGGAGTTCGGGAGCGCGGCAAGGCTTGCAGCAAACGCCGCCGGATCAGGATGTTGGCAGAGAATATCGAGATCGCTGCCCGGCCGATCGAGGCCGATGGCAAGCGTGCTGACCAGCGCCATATCGGTGCAGTGCGCCGCAAGCTCATCCCACAAACCTGCTGTCAGCAGGGCATGGGCCGAGCGTTGGCGCGGGTTGCCGTGGGCCAGATAGTCGAGGCGGCGCCAGTTCGGGCTGGCAGTTGGGGACGCAGATGGAAAAACTGCGGCCGGGGCCGCAGTTTCATCCGTGCCGAGTTGGCAAAGATCAGTCAGCAAGGGTCACCTTGGTGATCACTACATCTTCGCTCGGGACGTCTTGATGCATACGGCCGTAGTTGCCGGTCTTGACGCCCTTGATCTTGTTGACCACGTCCATACCTGCGGTCACTTCACCGAATACGCAGTAGCCGAAGCCCTGAGTGGTGGCAGATTTGAAATCGAGGAAGTCGTTGTTGTTCACGTTGATGAAGAACTGGGCGCTGGCAGAGTGCGGCTCGCTGGTGCGGGCCATGGCGATGGTGCCAACCTTGTTGGAGAGGCCATTGGCCGCTTCGTTCTTGATCGATGGGCGGGTATCTTTCTCATCAAAGCCAGGAGCATAGCCGCCGCCCTGGATCATGAAGCCGTCGATGACGCGGTGGAAGATGGTGTTGTCGTAGTGACCGTCACGGCAGTATTGCAGGAAGTTGGCCACGGTTTCCGGGGCTTTTTCAGCATTCAGGGTCAGGGTGATGTCGCCGTGATTGGTGTGCAGAGTAACCATGAGTTGTCCTTTGATTCTTTTGCGCAAAAAATGCGCGAGCAGGGGGTATGGCATAAAGTGGTGGCAATTCTAGCCCATCAGCGGCGGCGGGCATAGCCCTTCACAGTCCTTCACTTACTCCTTCGCATCGCCATGCAGATACCCCGGCGATGAGCCCTGTAAAGAGTATGTTTGGCGCCAGCACAGTGATAGCAGGCGGGATCTGGCTCGTTTTCTGCCATTGAACGGGGTATTATGACCAACCATTTTACTCACAGGCAGTGGCTAGAAGATGCTGAAGATATACAACACACTCACTCGTCAAAAAGAACAATTCAAACCTATCCACCCGGGCAAGGTGGGCATGTATGTGTGTGGCGTCACCATCTACGATCACTGTCATATCGGCCATGGCCGCACCTTCGTCTCCTTTGATGTGGTCGCGCGCTACCTGCGTTATAGCGGCTACCAGCTCAACTACGTGCGCAACATCACCGACGTGGATGACAAGATCATCAAGCGCGCCGCTGAAACCCGCGTCACCTGTGATGACCTCACCGAGCGCTTGATCGGCGACATGCACGCCGACTTCGACGCCCTCGGCATGGTGCGCCCGGATATCGAACCGCGCGCCACCCAGCACATCGAAGAGATCATCGAACTGGTGGAGAGCCTGCTCGCCAAGGATCACGCCTACGTGGCCGATAACGGTGACGTCATGTTTATCGTCGAATCCTACGCCGACTACGGCAAGCTCTCCGGGCAGGATCTGGAGCAGCTGCAAGCTGGTGCCCGCGTTGACGTGGTCGATGCCAAGCGCAACCCCCTCGACTTCGTGCTGTGGAAGATGTCCAAGCCGGGCGAGCCGACCTGGGAAAGCCCCTGGGGCCCGGGCCGTCCTGGCTGGCACATCGAGTGCTCTGCCATGAACTCCAAGCACCTTGGCAACCACTTCGACATCCACGGCGGCGGCTCCGATCTGCAGTTCCCGCACCACGAGAACGAGATCGCCCAGTCCTGCTGCGCCCACGGTGGCGACTACGTCAACACCTGGATGCACAGCGGCATGGTAATGGTGGATAAAGAGAAGATGTCCAAATCCCTTGGCAACTTCTTCACCATCCGCGACGTCTTGGCCCACTACGACGCCGAAACCGTCCGTTACTTCCTGATGTCTGGCCACTACCGCAGCCAGCTCAACTACTCGGAAGATAACTTGAAGCAAGCCCGCGCCGCGCTGGAGCGGATGTACACCGCCCTGCGCGACCTGCCGGTGGCCGCTGCTGCCGGTGGCGACGAGCAGGTGGCTCGCTTTAAAGAAGCGATGGATGACGACTTCAACACCCCGGAAGCCTACTCCGCCCTGTTCGATTTGGTGCGCGAGATCAACCGCCAGAAAGCGGAAGATATCACCGTTGCCGCTGGCCTCGGTGCCCGTCTGCGCGAACTGGGCGCCGTGCTCGGTATCCTGCAACAGGATCCGGACGCCTTCCTCAAGGGTGACGAAGCGGATGACGAAGTGGCCGAGATCGAGCAACTGATCGCCCAGCGCAACCAGGCCCGTGCCGACAAGAACTGGGCCGCTGCCGACGCCGCCCGCAACCGTCTCACCGAGATGGGTATAGTGCTGGAAGACAGCGCCGGCAAGACCAGCTGGCGCCGTGCCTAAGGCCGGTTGTCCTGTTGCTGCCAACAGCTTGACCCAATAAAAAAACCGCAGCCCTTGGGCTGCGGTTTTTGTTTGTGGCCTGCCGAAGCCTCGGCATCCTTCGGTCTGATCCCCTATCCCCTATCCCCTATCCCCTATCCCCTATCCCCTCTCCCCTCGCGGGAGAGGGTTAGGGTGAGGGGGGCTAACGTTATTCCTCGGCTGAATGTCGTCCAACGCCTTAATGGCATGGCTTCGCCATGCAGGACGCGAGGGCACTGCCCTCGACAGGGTTTCGCCGCCGCTGCGCGGCTTGGCGATTTACATGTACTTCATCCGACGGTTATCGAAGGCGGGCATTGTCCCTTCAAGTACATTAACGACTTTATTCTTTATTATGTTGCATTCAATTGCACCAGGGATGTATGTAATCTTATGCCCGTTTGAGCGATCAAACTCACAGTGAATAATCTGTTCAGCATCACAAACGACAGCAAGGTTTGGATTGTGTGTAACCATAATAATTTGCCGCTTTTGTTTTGCTTCGGTCAGCACAGGAACAAGTAAACTTACAATTGTTTCGTTATCCAAGTTTTCCTCTGGTTGATCTAGAATAATCGGAGAGTTTCCTTTATCTACAAGCAGATAAAAAATTAACAAAAGAGCCCCTCTTTGCCCAGGAGATAATTGTCCTATTTGAGCATCTTGGAACATTAAGGTATACCTCGGCTCAAGGTACTCTAAGCCAAAGATAAGATCATAAACTTCATTGGAGGTTCGGTCTTTGCGCAATAATGAAGTGATACCAACTGGGTTCTTCGATGAATCCTCTAATTTTTTATGCAATTCTTGAACAAAGCTGATTAAAGACTCTTCGATGTTAAGATCATGCCGATCAATTAGCTCTTTAATGACGGATAAGCTTTCAATCTCTCCTCTAAACTCTCCCGATGCTTGTTTGACGATAGAGAATAACTTGCTGGAAATTAGATCAGTCGTGCTGTTTAACTCAGCCTTAAATTGTAATTTATACTCATCACGAATCAATGAATTATTCTGAATAAGCGATTGCACAGGTTTAAATAGATCTTCCCGGTTATTTTTTTGTTTATATAAAACCCCAAATATATGTCTGGTTAAAGATAGTCGTTTATTATGCAGTTCGTCTCTCTGGTGTGGTAATTGTTCAAGCTTAGTTTTTCTATGCTTAACGCCATCAAGGCTATCTGGCTCATCTTTAGAACCTACCAAAGTATATTTTTTCTCTTCCCATAGTTTAAGACTTTCTTTATAAGACTGGTATGCTTGCTGTGGTGCATTTAATTGCTTGCTCAACGGTATCTTTTGCTCTATGAGAGATGTTTTCCTAGTGCTTAGTGACTCTTGACTTTGTTTTAGTTCAATCTCACGGGAATGATTAACTACTTCGAAATCAGAAATCGCCTTGCGATTAATTTCCAGCCTTAGTAGTGTTTCTATATCTAAACCAAGAAGTTTGGCATCTGCAGCAAACTCAACAGAGAATTGGTTGACAGCATGTTCAATAATTTCAAAGCCAGTTTTTATTTTCTCACACGCTTTCCTCGTTGCTGCTATTTTTATTAATTCCTCTTGAGTTAGTTCTTGGTGTCGTTGCAACTCTTCGAGTTCTTGGTTGATGGTTGTCAGTTGTTCAGATACTTGCTGCTGTTCAGATGTTAATTCAGTTGCTGGCTCAGGAATCTCTTCTGGTTTAGCTTTTATGAGCTCATCAAGTAATCTTTGTTTCTGGGCTAATAATTCATCTAATGTTTTTCGTGCTTCATCGGTCATCTGACTTTCAACGAATGCAATTTGTTCATTTAGCTTATGCATTTCACTTCGATAACTTTCAAGTTGGCTACGAAGAGAACGTTCTTGTTTTTCGATGAGATCCTCGAAATCATGAGCACCTAAACGTATAGATTCATCTGCATGTGAGAATATTACTGCTCTTAATTCTTTCTCGAATGCATTTGATTGGCCTGAGACGTGTGCATTACACAACTCTTCAAAATGCCCTTGGGGAATGTATTTCACCAGTTCTACATTTTCGGTCGCTGGATTATCATTTAGATTTTTTGTTAATTCTTCATCATCCCCCCATATTACCTTTGCATTGAAGTGACTTGCGGGTTCACCTGTTTTTCCTCTAAATCTATTCTCTTTTAAGAAAGAGAAATGGTGGCTTTGTTTAGAATTGCCTAATAATGCAATAATGTCTGCCAGTGCACTCTTACCACTTCCTTTATTTCCAATGATTGCGACCAAGTCGTGGTTGAGGTGTAGCTCTGTATTGTCAAGCCAGCTATCTGTATTTGGCGAGGAAGGTGTCTTGTTTACTACTAGTTTTTCAATGAATAAACTTCTGTTATCACTTACCAGTTGTCGTTTGGGGGGGGTTGTTCCTATAAAAGAACGTTTTGCAGGTTCCCTGATAGCTTGCCTTAATCCTTCAAACGTTGGATTTGCCTTTATCCATGTAGCTTTCCCTGATGGATAGTCACCATACCCCCTATTATCATTGCTGACAGATGCACTGGTAAATCTATGGGCATCACTACCTGAAACTGCCAGCCTAGGGACGTTTCCTAGTGCGCGCTGGAAGTCACGAATCCATCCCTTATTTGTGTCTGTTACTACACCAGCAAATGCAGCCCAAAGATCAGGTGAGCGAGTCTCGAATATTGGAGATGTATCAAATAGCTCTAGGACATAAGAGTAATGCTCTTGCCATTTTACATTGGCTAAACCATCATTTGTATTAAATGGCATGAAGCCTAATGCCATATTGTCAGGTACTTTACGGATTGCAGTTTTGTAGCTGTCACAAGTTATTTCAGCAATTGTTGAACCGGCTTCAAGTGCCTTTTTATCATCTGTATCTATATCATTTTTTTGAAACCTTTTGTTTTAAGTAAATCCTCTCCGACATAACGAGCTAAAAATTTTAAAGAATGATCTGATAAGGAGCGGTTAATTAGTGCAATCTTAAGTTCTGCGCGAAAGTCAAGTAAAACTTGGTCGTCAACTTCGTTGGAAAATAAAACGTGAGCATTCAATCTCCCCTCCATCGGTGCAACCAAACGTAATTCAATTCCTGGGAAAACTGTCTTATGAAGGCGTGGAGCATCAGGTTGGGCTAGCCGCTTTTTTAAGGCAAACCAACCATCAAACGTCCAATAGTCCATGATAGCAAAAACGGATGGCTCAGCTGAATTTAAGGCACTTATCATTTCGTCGATAAGTTTAATGTTATCAGGTGAGTTTTCATCTAAATTGAATTTTTTCCCATCCCAATGAAATGATGCTGGCGTATGAATATGCAAGTCCCATTTTCGCCACTCAGAACCACGAGGGTATTTATTGCTGGCCATTTACAATTCCTTTTTATTAGGGGGAGATGTTGGTGGATTGTGTGAAACTTAGTGGTGTTTATTGAAGGCAAATATGATTTGCCATCAGGTTGAAATATGCGGTTGATATAAGCTCAATTATTTTATGGGAATTGCTTAATACTCTGTGATTAATATTAATTAAGGCTTGAAGCTATTATCAAACCTTTAATGTCAGGCTATTCCACGAATAAACAAGGAACTATTAACTGGTCTCGGGGTTGCGGGCTGGGTTTTGCCCCCTGTTGTTCGCCGAGGTGGGCCCGTATGTCCAGGCCGCGAGGCAGGATGCCGAGCGAGCGCCGCTGGGCCAGGGATGGCCCATCGGCGCGTGCCGTCGGACAAACGGGTGAACCGAGGAAACCCGACGTAGGAGGGCGAACAAGTGGGGGATTAGACCTTTGGTGACTTTGGGTCTTTCCAAAGTCACTCGCCAAGCCGCGCAGCGGCGGCGAAACCCCGTAGAGGACGTAGTCCTCGTGTCCTGCATGGCGAAGCCGTGCCATTTAGGGTGGCGATATTCCGCTATGCAATGATGTTACCGACCCCTCACCCTAGCCCTCTCCCGCAAGGGGAGAGGGGACTGTTGCCGCGGACGATTACGCTTCGCTAATCGACCCTACACGCTTATTGCACCCTACCGTTTTCCCGCAAGGGGAGAGGGGATCGTAATCCCGAGGGGAGGGCTACCCCTCCCGCTGCTTGGTGCCCCATCCCTCTGGATGCTAGGATGCCCAACCGTTTTCTTATCCAACCCTATCAGTTATGGCAAACCGGCTCGTCGACAGTAAAAACAGCATCACTCGGGCAGGGCGCTGGCTCGCAGCTCGCGGGGCCGCACTCTTTGCCGAACTCTCGGAGTTTCAGCAGCGCATCTGGGTGGTCAGCATAGTGAACGACACCTACACGGATACCTTTATCGTCAATGAAGGCAGCTTCGAGGAGCCGATGCAGTGGATGCGGCGCAAGCAGTACAACGCCGACATGCTGCAGCGGGTCGATGCCATGCAGCGATCTCAGGTGATCCAGTTCGAGCTGGGTGACATCCGCCATCGCCTGATGCGGGTCAAATAACCCTGAGCATGCCCAGTGGCGACGGACGTTGAGCCAAACAGCATCGACATCCGGCCAGCCAGTGACCCGTACCGTAGGGTGCAATGAACGAAGTGAATTGCACCGCTATTCGACATGGGTTTGATTGCGGAGCAACAGGCGGTGCGGATTGCGCCATGTGCCTCACCCGCAAGGGGGGAGGGGTGGTTACCGCGGTGCAATACGCTCCGCTTATTGCACCCTACCGCTCTCCCGTAAGGGGAGAGGGGATGGTTACCGCGGTGCAATGCGCTCCGCTTATTGCACCCTACCCGCTTGCCGCAGGGGCGGGAGTTCGGCTGGACGCCGTTAAAGTTGCTACCGCCCCTGGCTGTCGCTGCCACATTGCGCCGTTGACCATTGATCACGAGAAGGGGGCCAACAGGCGCCGCTGGATATCTTACGGATTCATTGAGCGCTTAACTATGGCGGCCATCACGCAACTATCAGAAACCAGAAGTTTTTTTGCGCTGACACAAGCTTTGGTTAATTACCTGGTGATTCATTGCGGTGCAAACCTTGAGCGGCTTGCGGTGCCGGGCAATTCGTCGCTATCACCTTGATTTAAAACGGGGCTCACAGATTTTTCACCGCCGCTGGGTAGACTGAGGCCACTGCGGCGTTGCGCCGCCTCTGGATCAGCAGACAGGGTATAACTGAGCTGGCTCACCCTTATGTCGCACCGAATGTGTTACTGATGGAGGCGTCGGCCATGTCCGCTACCCGTATCTGGATCAAAAACCCCCTTGCCACCTTTACCCCCGAGGCCGTCGATGGTCGCGGCGGGCTGGTGATTGAAAACGGCCTGATAAGCGAGGTGCTGGCGGCAGGCCAGCAGCCTGCCCGGCCCTGCGATCAGCTGTTCGATGCCCGCGACCATGTGGTGCTGCCGGGCCTTATCAATACCCACCACCACTTCTACCAGACCCTGACTCGCGCCTGGGGGCCGGTGGTCAATCAGCCGCTCTTCCCCTGGCTCAAGACCCTTTATCCGGTGTGGGCCAGATTGACGCCGGACGCACTGGCGCTGGCGAGCAAGGTGGCGATGGCGGAGTTGCTGCTGTCGGGCTGCACCACGGCTGCGGATCACCACTACCTCTTCCCGCGCGGGATGGAGGAGTCCATCGATATTCAGGTCGAGGCGGTGCGTGAGCTAGGCATGCGCGCCATGCTGACCCGTGGCTCCATGAGCCTGGGCGAAGATGAGGGTGGCTTGCCGCCGCGCCACACGGTGCAGGGGCAGCAGCAGATCCTCGACGACAGTCTGCGGCTGGTGCGCCAGTACCACCAGCGGGGCGCTGGGGCGCAGATCCAGATTGCGCTGGCCCCTTGTTCCCCTTTCTCGGTGACCGAGGAGATCATGGTGGAGAGCGCCAAACTCGCCGCCGAGCTCGATGTGCGGCTGCACACCCATCTGGCGGAGACGCTGGATGAGGAGGCGTTCTGCCTCGAGCGATTTGGTCTGCGCACCGTCGATTATCTGGAAAAGGTGGGTTGGCTCGGCGATCGCACCTGGCTGGCCCACGGCATCCACTTTAATCCGGACGAGATTGTTCGGCTGGGGGCAGCGGGCACCGGGGTGTGTCACTGTCCGGTCTCCAATATGCGGCTCGCCTCCGGCATCTGCCCGACCCTCGATCTCGAAGCTGCCGGTGCGCCGGTGGGGCTGGGGGTGGATGGTTCGGCCTCCAACGATGCCTCGAACATGATGCAGGAGGCCCGTCAGGCTCTCTATCTGCAGCGGCTGCGTTACGGCGCCGAGCGCATCACCCCGCGCAAGGTGCTGGAGTGGGCGACCCGTGGCTCGGCCAAGCTGCTGGGGCGCGGCGATCTCGGCGAGCTGCTGCCCGGCAAGCAGGCGGATCTGGCGCTGTTCAAGCTCGACGATCTGCGCTTTAGCGGCAGTCACGACCCCATCGCGGCGCTGATTTTGTGCGGCGCCGAGCGGGCCGATCGGGTGATGGTGGGCGGCAAGTGGCGAGTGGTGGATGGCGCCATCGAGGGGCTGGATATCGAAGGATTGATTGCCCGTCACAAGGTGGCGGCCGCGGCGCTGGTGCGCGGTTGAACGTGAATGACTGGAAGAGCTAAATCGGTAAGAACGCGCAGGCCGTGCGCGATTGAGTGTGGCGAGCCACAAAACCAAAGGGGCCCATATCGGGCCCCTCTGCATTGGCGGTGTGAGAAAGGTGAGGGCGGTTAGTTGGCCGGTGCCGTGCTGGATGCCTCACTTTTAGCTGGCGAAGTGTTGGCTGGCGCAGGAGCAGGTGCCGGGAAGTATTTGCTGTGCAGCAGCGGGTATTCGCCGCTGGCCAGCACCTGGGTCAAGCCGGTCTGGAACTCTTTGACCAGCTCGTCGCTCACCGGATGGCTGAAGGCGAAGCAGAACTGCTCTGAGCTCAGTACCCACTGCTCCTTGAAGCGGGCGGGGTCGAGTTTTTGCTCGATGATCAGCTGCTCCATGGTGGTCTTGTTGGTGGAGACCAGATCGACCCGGCCGGAGGTGAGCATCTTCAGCGCCTGTGCCAGCCGGTTGGCGGCCATCAGCTTGGTCTCGTCAAAGCCGTTGTTGAGCAGCAGTTGCTCCCCCACATCGGCCCGCACCGCCCCGATATTGAACGCCTTGGCATCGTCGAGCTTGGTGATGGCGATATTGCGCTCGGCCAGCCCCACCAGCACGATCTCGGCATACCCGATGGGACAGGCCCACTTGAACAAGGGGTCCCGCGCTTGGGTGCGAGCGGTGGAGAAGAGCACCGCATTGGGCTTTTGGGTCAGCAGGTAGTAACCGCGCGCCCAGGGCATGATGGTGACCGGCTGCGGCGGGGTGCTGGTCTTCTGCCACACCAGTTGCAGCAGCTCGACCGCAAAGCCGGTGGGGGTGCCGCTGGCATCGGCGTAGTTGTAGGGTTTGTACTCTTCGGTGAGGTAGTGCAGTTTGCCGAGCTCAGGACTCGCTTGTGCGAGGGTGGCCAGCAGCGCCCCGGCTAATCCAATCCATGTTTTCATGTTTGCCATCCTGCTCAACGGAATCCTTATGCTCAAGTGTGACCATGCTGGTCGATTTCGCCACGGTGGCGGGAGATGTTGCCAAAACAGCTGCGGGATGTCAGTGACATCCCGCGGGGCAAGAACTAAGGGTTAGCGTACCGGCAGGTACTTGGCCTGCAGTTTCCGATACGCCTCCGAGGCGAGGGCGCGGGTCAGAGCCTGTTGGAAGAGCGTGATCTCGCTGTCGGGCATCTGACGGCTGAAAGCATAACAGAGCTGTTCGGCACTCAGTACCATGGCCACATTGAAGTCGTCGCTGTTGAGCTTCAGCTCGCGGATGGCGTCATATCCGGCCAGCTTGCTGGTGGCAAGCAGATCGGCGCGGCCGGAGAGCAGCATCTTCAACCCCTGAGAGAGGCGGTTGGCCGGGATGATGTTGTTGTCATCCATACCGTTGTTGAGCAGCAGCTGCTCGGCAGCATCGGCGCGCACTGCGCTGATCTTGTACTGGCTCATCTGCTCGAAGGCGCTCAGCTTGATGTTCTGCACCTTGCGGCCCAGCAGTATGTACTCCGAGTAGCCGATGGGGCACACCCACTTGAACAGATCTTCCCGCGCCTGGGTGCGGGCGGTGGAGAAGAGCACCACATTGGGTTTCTGGGTTAGCAAGTAATAACCTCGCGCCCAGGGCAGGATGCGCACTGGCTGGGGTACCACGCCGCTGTTTTGCCAGATCATCTGCAGCAGCTCGACCGCAAGGCCGGTGGGCTGGCCTTGTGGGTCGCTGAAGTTGTAGGGTGGGTACTCTTCGGTGAGGTACTCAAGTTTGCCAAGATCGGCCCGGGCCGTTGAGGCCCAGCAGAGCAGTACAAGATGACAGATCAACCATATCCTCATTGGGAACTTCCTTAGCGATCAACCTTGTTTTGAGTGTGACCACTAATAACCCAAATCGCCACTCGCCGCTGGTAACGGGAGCCGGGCTATCCCGTTACCAGCGGGCGCGAGGCGTGCCTATGGGCTGATACGCCTCATCCCGCAATCCCACCAGCAGCGTCTTGCCATTAGCCTGTAGCCGGAACTCGCCGTAGCGGGCTGCCTCGTACTGCGCCCCCGTGCCCTCTTCAAAGAAGTAGGCATCGGGGCCGATCTGCCACTGCCGCTCGCTTTGATGCACCTGCAATAGCCGCTCATTGCTGGCGAGCTGATCCGGTTTGCCCTCGGCCACCAGGCTTGCCACCTGATGGGCATCGAGGCGGATCACCAAGGTGTCGCTGCCGTTGTCTTGAGTAGCACGGGCATCGCGGCTGGCCAGCTCGCGGGCGATCTCATAGTTCAGCCGCATGTAATCCCCCTGCATCAGGGAGCGGGGATCGACCGGGGCGAGCCGCAACAGCACCACCTCGCCGCTGCTCATGGCGCGCTCATAGCGCCAGACGGTGGCATTGATGCCCGCCACAATAGCGAGGCCGCTCAGCAACAGGGCGAGTTGTCGGGTGGCGGGTTTCATGAGTCGCTCCTTGCCGCGAAGGTGTTGAGCAGCTGGCGGGCCCCCAGCAGCAGGATGCCGGAGCCCAGCAGCAGCCAGGATTTGGTCATCAGGGTGAGCCCCAGATCGTAGTAGTAGAGGGAGCCATAACCGAGCAGCAGCAGGGCAGAGAGGGTCATCAGCCCCAGACTGCCGGCATAGAAGCCGAGGATCAGCACCAGTGCGCCCGCTCCCATGCCGGGAATGATGGCGCTGAGCAGCACCAGTGGCAGGCCAAACAGCAGAGGGAGCTTGAGCTTCACCATCACCGCCAGCAGCAGGGCGGCGCAGAGCAGCGGATTGAGCCAGAGCGGCAGGCGCGAAAGACCCAGCTCGTCGAGCACGCTGCTGCCGCCATCCCACAGCGGGTGGTGCAGACGGCCCAGCACCAGCAGGGAGAGGGCGAGCCCCAGGGTGATGGAGTGGTAGAGCTGGTGGCGCTGTGGATCCCTATCTGCCCGCAGCCAGCAGAAGGTGATGGCCGCCATCACCAGCGGTAGCGCCAGCAGTTGCAGCCCGAGGCAGGCGAGGCCAAGGGTGAGCAGCAGGGCCGCCGCCACGCTGTGAAACAACCGTACCAACCAATGATCGAACAGCACGGCGATGGCGAGCGACAGCAGGCAGAGGCCAAACCAGAGCAGGGCGTGATGGAGATCCAGCTGATCGAGCAGGCCATAGAGCAGCCAGGCATCGGCCGCCAGGGTGAGTGCCAGCACGAACTGATCCCAGAGATCGCCGCGCTGGCTGCGATTGAGGGCATACGCACCCGCCAGCAGCACGGCCCCCAGCAGCAGGGCGCTGTTGGCTTCGCGGGTCAGATGCTCGAAGGTGAGAAACAGGAAAAAGAGCAGGAACAGGGCGGCAATCCAGCCCACCAGTCCCAGCATAAAACGGCTCGACCAGTGGGGCTGGGTGTCACGGGGCATCTCCCCGTCCACCAGATTGGCCTGTTGCAGCGCTTGCCAAAGGGTCAGGTCACTCATGAGGCCTCCGTTGTTGTTGTAGCCAGCGGGCGGCCGCGACCGAGAGTCCGATGGCGATCAGGCTCAGCAGCAAAAAGCCGTTGATGTCGGGCTCCATCCACTTGCCCAGCGCCGCGAGGATGACGGCAATCAGGCTGAGGCACCCCATGGCGAGTCCGGCGATAAATCTGTGGTGCCAGAGAGCATAGGCGGCTGCCAGCCAACCAAGCCAGAGCGGCCACACTAGCGGGGAGGCGGCATCAAACAGCGCCAGCAGGGTGAGCAGGGTGGTGCCCAGACCCGCAGCCAGACCCGCCAGCCAGCTCGGCATCAGCCGCCAGCGGGCCGGTGCCAGCAGAAGCAGGCCCCAGAGGGCGGCGTTGAGCAGGGTGAGGCACCAGCCCAATCCCTCCTCATCGAAGGTAAAGAAGATCGCGAACAGGCCGAGCCGCCAGTAGAGCACCAGCGCCAGCTGGCCGAGTAGCCAGCTTAAGGTCCAGAGCAGCGGGCTTTGGCCAAATACCGCCAGCGGCACCAGCATCAGCGCCCAGGTGGCGAACAGCTGCCAGGGATCGGCGCCGGTCTGGTAGGTCTGGCCCACCAGCGCCAGCAGGGCGCCGATATTGAGGGCGATAGCCAGCAGCAGCGCCTGACGGGGCGTCTCCCCAAGCGGTTTGCGCCACAGCAGAAGCAGCATGGCGAGCAGCGGTGCCTCCAGCAGGGCGAGGCGGGACACCCGGCCCAACTCTTGCCAGTTGAAGGCGACGAAGAAGATGAGGCCAGCCCCGATACAGAGGGCGCCGAGCCACAGCAGCAGCCGGTCAAACAGCCACTGCCAGCGCGCCGGATGGGGGGAAGATCGGCGAGGGTCAGGGCGTCCGCCAGCTTCTCTGGCGCCAGCCGTCCTTGTTTGACCCATTCGAGTAGCGTCTCTCTTGATACGTTGTGCATGGGGGGACTCCACGAGATTTGCCCCATTATGGCATGAGGCACTCTCAACCGTGCACTGCCCCTTGCCGGTGCAGCATGGGCGCTGCGACACAGCTCAGCGCAGTGAGATGGCGGGATGACAAGGCGCAAACAAAAAAGCCCTCCTGAGGGGA
Organism: Aeromonas sp. CU5; assembly: GCF_002586745.1. Taxonomy (NCBI): domain Bacteria; kingdom Pseudomonadati; phylum Pseudomonadota; class Gammaproteobacteria; order Aeromonadales; family Aeromonadaceae; genus Aeromonas; species Aeromonas sp. CU5. Next base: position 2,125,649 of record NZ_CP023817.1, on the reverse strand, counting down.
GGGCTTGGTCACAGGGAAAGAGCGATCAGGCAAAGATCAGGGTGCTTACCCCGAGGCCGACGAAGAGGATGGCACAGGCGATGCGGATCCCCTTGAGCGGCAGCTTGTCTGCCCCCAGCTTGCCGATCAGCACCACTGGCACGTTGGCCAGCATCATGCCAAGGGTGGTACCGGTAATGACCTGCACCAGCGAGTCATACTTGGCGGCCAGCAGCACGGTGGCGATCTGGGTCTTGTCACCGATCTCGGCGATGAAGAAGAGCACGAAGGTGGCCATAAAGGGGCCGTATTTATCCAGCGAGCTCTCCTCGTCATCCATCTTGTCTGGCACCAAAATCCAGATCGCCATGGCGATAAAGGCCACCGCTACCAGATAGACCATGATTTTGGGATCGAGCCAGCGGCTGATGAACTCGCCAATCCAGGCGGCGCCCGCATGGTTGAGCAAGGTAGCGGCAAACATGCCCGCGATGATGGGCCAGGGCTTGCGAAAACGACAGATGAGCAGTAACGCCAACAGCTGGGTTTTATCGCCGATTTCGGCAATGGCGACGCTGAGGGTTGAGGTTAACAAGGCTTCCATAAATATGACCGGGGGACGGAATTGTTATAAACCAGAGACAAGCCTGCGCCATCCGTCCCCGGTATTGGCACTGGCCCGTCAAAGGTCTTGTCAAATCCATGACTGGCATGGATCACCCTGACCATGGTGAGTTGGCACCAAGTATGTTGATCAGGGTCACAGCGCGGTATTCATGCAATGCATGGAACCGGTATGCGAGACTACTCCCCCTCGATGGGAGCGGGCATTCTAGGGAAAAACCGCAGGGGTGACAAGGGGATCAGCCACCCACCAGCTTGACGCTGAAACCGGCTTTTTCCAGTTCGGCCTTGATCAGGTCCCGTTTATCCCCCTGGATCTCGATGATCCCCTCTTTGAGCCCACCACCGGTACCGCATTTTTTCTTCAGCAAGGTGGCCATGGCTTTCTGCTGATCGGCGGGTACGCCATGAATGGTGATCACCCCGGCGCCCTTGCGCCCCTTGGTCTCGCGGCGAATACGCACGGTGCCATCGGCAGGGAAGGGGGAGGCGGATTGGGGAGCGCTCTGCTCCTTGATCATGCCACCATCTGTGCTGTAAACGAGGCGGCTGTTGTTGTCGTGACTCATGGCAATACTTTATCGGTTAGCTAAGCGGAGTTTGATTTTACTCAAATAAAAGTTGAAGACACAGCATATAATGCCTCGAGTAAAAGCGAATTATTATTGTTTAACTTCAGGAGTCAGTCATGGTACTCACGCAGTTGTCACCGGGACAGAGTGCTCGCATCAAGAATATGAACCAGTTGTCCCGGCCGCTGCGCCGCAAACTGATGGTGATGGGCCTGTTGCCTCAAACTGAAGTCATCTATCTGCGGTCTGCCCCCTTGGGAGATCCGCTCCAGATCCAGTGCCAGGGGATCTGTCTCTCTATGCAAAAGAGCCTTGCCGAGCAAATTGAGGTCGAGCCAGTATGAATTATTCCCTAGTCACGGTCGGTAACCCCAATAGCGGCAAGACCTCCCTGTTCAACGCCCTGACCGGTGCCCGCCAGCAAGTGGGTAACTGGAGTGGCGTCACCGTCGACAAGAAGATGGGGGAGTTCAGCGCGGGTGAGCACCACTTTAAGCTGATGGATTTGCCCGGCATCTATAGCCTGGCCAGTCAGGACGGCAGTCTGGACGAGCAGATTGCCAGCCGCTTTGCCCAGAGCCAGCAGCCGGATCTGCTGCTCAACGTCATCGACGCCGCCAATCTGGAGCGCTCCCTCTACCTCACGCTACAACTGCGCGAGCTGGGACTGCCGATGGTGGTGGTGCTCAACAAGCTGGATATCCTGCACAAGCGCCGCATCGTCATCGACGAGGAGATGCTCGGTAAATCCCTCGGTTGCCCGGTGGTGGCCCTCTCTGCCCATAACAGCAAGCAGGTTGCTGCCTTCAAGCAGCAGATCCAGCAGTTTATCGGTCAGCCACAAGCGGCCTTGCAGCTCGATTACGGTCACGACCTTGAAAAAGATCTGGCTGAGCTGGAGACCCTGCTCGCCCCGCACCACCTCACTAGCCGTGGCCGCGCCCTGCGCCTGCTGGAAGAGGATGCGGTGATGCAGGAGACCCTGCTGCCCGGTCAACATGCGGCGGCCAGCAATGTGGTGACCCGCGCCCATCAGGGGCAGGATATAGATCTGCAACTGGCGGATATCCGCTACGGCCACATTCATCTGTGGGCCAGTCAGGCGAGCCAGCAGAAGGGCAAGCTGACGGTGGCCCAGAGCGAGTGGCTGGATCGGCTGCTGCTCAATCGCTGGATTGGCATACCCTTCTTCCTGTTTGTCATGTACCTGATGTTCATGTTCGCCATCAAGGTCGGCAGCGCCTTTATCGACTTCTTCGACATCATGGGCGGCGCCCTGTTTGTCGATGGGGTGCACCACCTGCTGGGGCTGATCAATGCCCCCGAGTGGCTGGGCGCCATTGTGGCGGACGGCTTCGGGGTCGGTTTGCAGACGGTTGCCACCTTTATTCCGGTGATTGGCTGCCTCTACCTGTTCCTGGCGGTGCTGGAGAGCTCCGGCTATCTGGCCCGCGCCGCCTTCGTGGTGGATGCCCTGATGCGCCGTCTCGGCCTGCCGGGCAAGGCGTTCGTGCCGATGCTGATGGGCTTTGGCTGTACCGTGCCGTCGGTGATGGCGACCCGCACCCTCAACTCCGAGCGGGAGCGGCTGATGACCTCGGCCATGGCCCCCTTCATGTCGTGCGGTGCCCGTCTGCCGGTTTACGCCCTGTTTGCGGTGGCCTTCTTCCCGGAATCGGGTCAGAACCTGGTGTTCGGTCTTTACCTCATCGGTATTGTGGTTGCGGTGCTCACCGGCCTGTTGCTGCGCAGCACCCTGCTGCCGGGCAAGAGCGACTCCATGCTGATGGAGATGCCGGACTACGAGTGGCCGCGTCCGGTCAACGTCGGTATCAAGACCTGGCAGAAGCTCAAATCCTTCGTCTTTGGCGCCGGTAAAACTATCGTGCTGGTAGTCGCCGTGCTGAGCGTGCTCAACTCCCTCGGCACCGATGGCAGCTTCGGCCATCAGGATCAGGAGAGCTCGGTGCTGAGCAAGGTCAGCCAAATGGTCACCCCTGTGTTGCACCCCATCGGTGTGCGCGATGACAACTGGCAGGCCACGGTCGGCATCGTCACCGGCATCTTCGCCAAAGAGGCGGTAGTGGGTACCCTCAACAGCCTCTACGCGGGCAAGAGCGGCGACGAGGAGGCGAGCGAGTTTTCACTGGTGGCCAGCTTCCACGAGGCCATCGAGGCGGTCGCGACCAATCTGGCGGAGATCAACCCGAGCGACCCCATGGGGCTGGCTGTCGGTGAGCTGGATGACCAGCAGGCCGCTGCCGACGCGCAAGAGGTCGATGTCTCCACTTACGGCAATATGCAGACCCACTTTGACGGTGCAGCCGGTGCCTTTGCCTATCTGCTGTTCGTGCTGCTCTACATGCCTTGCGCCGCCGCCATGGGTGCGCTGGTGCGGGAAACCGGTCGTCAGTGGGCGCTCTTTACCGCCGCATGGTGCAACTACATGGCCTTTATGTGCGCCACTGTCTTCTATCAGGTCGCCACCTTTGCTGCCCATCCCGAGCAGAGCCTGTTCTGGATCGTCAGCTACGGCCTCTCTCTGGTACTGCTCTGGTGGGCCGGTCGCCGTCACGGTGACATCGTTGCCCGCAAGGTGGTGACTTTATGATCCTGCGCGAGCTGGGGGATTACCTCGCCGCGCAGCAAAAGGTGAGCCGGCGCGATCTGGCTCGCCACTTCCACACCTCGGAAGATGCGGTGGAGGCTATGCTCGGCGTCTGGATGCGCAAGGGGCGGGTCATCAAGCGCGAGAGCCGGGTCTGTGGCGGCAGTTGCTGTGGCAAGAGCGAGGAGGTGATGTTCGAGTGGTGTGACGCGGGTCAGATTGGGTTCAAGATCCGCTAAACAGCCGCTACACCTCATCGGGTGATGACGGAGCATCAGATATTGAACAATAAAAAACGGCAGATCCCTTTTCAGGATCTGCCGTTTTTATTGCTGCAAACTGGCGGGATCAGGCGTGCTGGCGAGCCTGCGCCAACAGCGCCAGCGCCGGTTGGGCGTTGTTCGGCATCAGCCGGTAGGCCTTGTGATGCTTGACCAGGGTGGTCTTCTTGTTGCCCTGACTCAGCAGCAGCCCGTTAGCAAAGGCGGCTTCGGCCAGCACCTTCTCGTCACCGCGCACATAGAGGGTGAGGGGTTTGAGCAGTTCGCCCCCCTCGATATGGCCCCGATACTCGCTGGCACTGATCACCACGCTCGGCTGGCCATCTGATTGCAGCCGCAGCTTGGCGTTGATCTCGCTCTCGGTCAGCACTTGCCAACCCGCCTCTTCCAGGGTGGCCAACAGGGCGACCAGCTTGGCCCCCAGTTGCTGCGGTGTCGCCATGGCGCACTGGTACTGGAAGGCGATGCGCTCCAGCAGCCCCTTGAGATCGGCACCGGCACCCAACGTGCGGCCAAGCTGCACCCACTCTTTCAGATCATCCATCACCAGACGGGAGAAGCGCTTCTCCTTGAGGGAGTCGGCCATCCAGGTGCAGAGAAAGTGGCTCTCTTGCGCCGGAGTGCGCTTGCCCGCTTTCTGCTCGGCGGTGCGCGCCAGTTCCGCCAGGCTCTGGCTGGCCATCTCGAGCAGGGCCTGATTGTAGCAAGGAGGGGTCATCATGGATCCTCGGGAAATAACAGAGATAGCAAAGGCGCCAGTGGCGCCTTTGCGGTTCAATAGATTAGCCAGCGCGCCTTATTTCGGCTGACGGGGCTTCTTGGCACTCGCCAGACGCTTGAGGCGTTGGCCTTGCAGCTTGCTCTCGGCCATTACCTGTGCCACGGCGTTATCTTCACGCTGCGGGCGCTTGCCGAAGCGGCGGCGCTCTTGCAGCTGCTTGATCAGCTCGTCGCGGTTGCTCACTTCATAACCCGGTACCATGATGCGGCGGATCTTCTGGCCGATCAGGGCCTCGATCTCCAGCAGAGTACGCTCCTCTTCGCGGCTGACGAAGGAGATGGCCATGCCATTCTTGCCGGCACGACCGGTACGGCCGATGCGGTGAACATAGTCTTCCGCCAGGAACGGCAGATCGTAGTTGACCACATACTCCAGATCAGGAATGTCCAGACCACGGGCGGCCACTTCGGTGGCAACCAGAACCCGAACCTTGCCTTCCATGAACTCGCGCAGGGCGCGGCGACGGTTGCCCTGGGCTTTCTCGCCATGGACCACGGCGGACTTGATGCCGTCGAGGTTCAGCTCATCGATCAGCACATCGCAGCTCTCGCGGGTACTGGCGAACACCAGCACCTGCTGCCAGTTCTGCTTGCCAATCAGCTCGGAGAGCAGCTCGCGCTTGCGCTTCTGCTCGACCGGATAGACGGTGTGGCTGACGGTATCAGCCGTGGAGTTCTGCTTGTTGACGCTGACGATCTGCGGGCGATCCAGCATCAGGTTGGCCAGCTTCTTCACCGCATCGGAGAAGGTGGCGGAGAACAGCAGGTTCTGACGGGTTTTGTTGACCGCTTGCAGGATCTTCTGCACATCGGCACTGAAGCCCATGTCGAGGATGCGATCCGCTTCGTCCATCACCAGACACTCAACGCCGGAGAGGCTGAGGTTACAGGCGGTGAGGTGCTCCAGCAGACGGCCCGGGGTGGCCACAATGATGTGAGCGCCCGCTTTCAGCTTCTTGGCCTGCACATCCTGCTTGCCACCACCAACGATGGTGATGGTGGTGATATCGAGATACTTGGCGAAGTCATTGATGTTGCTCGCCACCTGAGCCGCCAGTTCGCGGGTCGGGGTCAGGATCAGCACCCGGGCATTGGACGGTTGGGCCGGGGCCGGGTTGTCTACCAGACGCTGCAAAATGGGCAGAGCGAAGGCGGCGGTCTTGCCGGTACCGGTCTGGGCGCTGGCCAGCACATCGCGGCCACGGCGAATGGCCGGGATCGCCTGTTGCTGCACAGGGGTCATCTCCTGATAACCGCAATCTGAGACAGCACGCAAAATCTCGGGGGCAAAATCGAACGATTCAAATCTCATAATGGGTTCCTGTGTTCCAGCTGGGCTGTGTTTGGCTTGGTTAGCTCGGCATGAGCGAGACGGAGGTTGTAACCACCGACGGCTGCGCCTGACATCAAGTCAGAGAGAGAGCCGGAAAATGGCGGGCGCGAAGTGTAACAGATAGACGGCATAATTTCTGCCTCAAATGGTTGTCCTTTTCTCATCCTTGCGGTCTGAATGGCGTTTAAAAGCAATCATTTGACTCCCAAAGGCCAAGCCAACAGGATAGAGCGAGCGGTTTTGGCCAAGGACGAAAGGGGGGGAACGATGGAACTTGAACGGTTAAAACACCAACTGGAGCTGCTTGGTGAACGCAATGATCGCCAGCAGCAGGAACGTAGCCGCAAGCTGCTCAACATCACCCGTGACACGGGGGAGCTGCTGGCGGTGCTGGTGCACACTCGCGGGGCGCAGGCCGTGCTGGAGATCGGCACCTCCAATGGTTACTCCACCCTCTGGTTGGCAGAGGCGGCACGCCGTCTGGAGGGGCACGTTACCACCATTGAGCTGGATGAGGATAAGCGCGTGCTGGCCCATGACAATTTTCAGCGGGCGGGACTGAGCTCCTGGATCACCTTGCTGGCAGGGGATGCGGGGGAGTTGCTACCGACCTTGTCGCAAGCCGGGTATCAGCTCATCTTTCTCGATTCGGATCGCCAGCACTACCGGGCATGGTGGCCGCAGATCCGCCGCCTGCTGGCACCCCGCGGTCTGCTGGTGGTCGATAACGCCATCTCCCATCGCAGCGAGATGATTGAATGGATAAACGACGTTGGACAGGACCCCGCCTTTGCCACCTCGCTGGTGCCGGTCGGCAAAGGCGAGTGGCTGGTGGTGCGTTTGTAGGGAATGGGGGGCTGCAAATAATCAGCCCCGCATTGGCGGGGCTGATTGTTAGAGAGCATCACGGCCGTGGCCGGTCAGATCAGACCGCCAGATAGTCCATGATCCCCTCAGCTGCTTTGCGGCCTTCGTAGATGGCGGTCACCACCAGATCGGAGCCGCGCACCGCATCGCCACCGGCGAATACCTTGGGATTAGTTGTCTGGAAGGCATATTCCGCCTGCTCACTGGCTTTGATCCGATCCCGGCTGTCGATCTCGATGTCAAACTCGGCCATCCAGGGCTGCGGATTGGGTTGGAAGCCAAACGCCATCACCACAGCATCAGCGTTTAGCACCTGCTCTGAGCCCTCAATCAACACCGCATTGCGGCGGCCATTGGCATCGGGCTCGCCCAACTCGGTGCTCACCACCTTGATACCGACGGTGCGGCCGCTGGCATCCAGCTCGACCGCCACCGGCTGCAGGTTGAACATGAATTCGACCCCCTCTTCGCGGGCGTTCTTCACCTCCCGCTTGGAGCCCGGCATGTTCTCCTCGTCCCGGCGATAGGCACAGATCACCTTGTCGGCACCTTGTCGGATGGCGGTTCGTACGCAGTCCATGGCGGTATCGCCACCGCCGAGCACCACTACCTGCTTGCCAGCGAAGTCGATGTAATCGGCTTGCGCCTTTTCAAAGCCCAGCAGCCGGTTGGCGTTGGCAATCAGGTAGGGCAGGGCATCATAGACCCCCGGCGCCTCTTCGTTGGCAAAGCCACCTTTCATGTACTTGTAAGTGCCGACCCCGAGGAAGACCGCATCGAACTCGCCGAGCAGGTCGGCGAAGGTGACATCTTTGCCCACTTCGGTTTCGAGACGAAATTCGATGCCCATCCCCTGGAAGATCTCGCGCCGACGTTGCATCACCTCTTTTTCCAGCTTGAAGGAGGGGATACCAAAGGTGAGCAGGCCACCGATCTCCGGGTACTTGTCAAACACCACAGGGGTGACGCCGCCCCGCGCCAGCACATCGGCGCAGGCAAGCCCTGCGGGGCCGGCACCGATCACCGCGACCCGCTTGCCGGTTTTGACCACCTTGGAGAGATCGGGCTGCCAGCCCATCTCGAACGCCTTGTCGGTGATGTATTTTTCGATGTTGCCGATGGTCACCGCACCGAAGCGATCATTGAGGGTGCAAGCCCCTTCACACAACCTGTCTTGCGGACAGACCCGGCCACACACTTCCGGCAGGCTGTTGGTCTGGTGGGCGAGCTCCACGGCTTCCAGAATGCGTCCTTCTTTGGCCAGTTTCAGCCAGTTGGGAATGTAGTTGTGGACCGGACACTTCCACTCGCAATAGGGGTTGCCGCACTCCAGGCAACGGTCAGATTGCATCTGCACCTGGGCCTGGTTGAAGGGTTCGTAGATCTCGACAAACTGGATCTTGCGGATCTTGAGCGGCTTCTTGGGCGGGTCGACCCGCTGGACATCGATAAACTGAAATACGTTCTGGCTCATAGGGTTCCCTCCTTATTGCGCCTGGATTCTGAGTTCTGCACTGGAACGGCTGGTGTGGCCCAACAGCGATTTCACGTCGCTGGATTTGGGCTTGATCAGCTTGAACATGGGCACAAAGGCATCGAAGTTGGCCAGGATCTCTTCGGCGCGCGAACTGCCGGTTTCATTGAGGTGCTCGGTGATGATGCCGCGCAGGTGCTCCTGATGAATGGCGAGACTCGCCACATCCAGCAACTCTACCAGCTCGGGATTAGTGCGTTTGGCGAAGTTGCCGCACTCATCGAGCACATAGGCAAAACCACCGGTCATGCCTGCCGCGAAGTTGACGCCGGTCGTGCCGAGAATGGTGACTATGCCACCGGTCATGTATTCACAACCGTTGTCACCAATCCCCTCGACAACCGCCAGCGCGCCGGAGTTACGCACCGCAAAACGCTCGCCAGCGGTACCTGCTGCATAGAGCTTGCCGCCGGTGGCGCCGTAGAGGCAGGTGTTGCCGATGATGGCCGCCTCATGGGATTTGAAGGCAACGCCGACATGGGGTTTGACCACTAGCTTGCCGCCGGTCATCCCTTTGCCGACGTAGTCGTTGGCGTCACCGGTGAGGATCATCTCGAGGCCTCCCGCGTTCCAGACGCCGAAGCTCTGGCCTGCGGTGCCGTTGAAGTGCACCTTGACCGGATCTGCGGCCATCCCCTGATTACCGTGACGCTTGACGATCTCGCCCGACAGACGGGCTCCCACCGAGCGATCGGTGTTGCGGATGTCATAGCGGAACTCGCCGCCGCTTGAGGTTTCCACCGCTGCCAGCAGATCGTCCACCATCTGCAGGTTGAGCGGCCCCTTGTCGAACGTGGGGTTATGCTGCTGGCTGAACAGGCTGGAGCCCGCCGGTGCGATGGGTCTGGCCAGAATGCCCCCGAGGTCCAGCTTGGCCTGACGGGCGGTGAGGCCGGGCAGGGCCTCAAGCAGATCGGTGCGGCCAATCAGATCGGTCAGCTGGGTGACGCCCAGCTGGGCCATCAGTTCGCGGGTCTCTTGTGCGATGAACTTGAAGTAGTTCATCACCATCTCCGGCAGGCCGGTGAAGTGTTCGCGGCGCAGCTTTTCATCCTGGGTGGCGACGCCGGTGGCGCAGTTGTTGAGGTGGCAGATCCGCAAGTATTTGCAGCCGAGTGCCACCATGGGGCCGGTGCCAAAGCCGAAGCTCTCGGCGCCGAGAATGGCCGCCTTGATGATATCGAGGCCGGTCTTGAGACCGCCATCCACTTGCAGCCGCACCTTGTGGCGCAGGCCGTTGGCGACCAGCGCCTGTTGAGTTTCAGCCAGACCCAGTTCCCACGGGGAACCGGCATATTTGACCGAGGTGAGCGGGCTCGCGCCAGTGCCGCCGTCATAACCGGAGATGGTGATGAAGTCGGCATAGGCTTTGGCGACGCCACAGGCGATGGTGCCCACACCGGGCTCGGAGACCAGCTTGACCGATACCAGACAGCTCGGGTTGATCTGCTTGATGTCAAAAATAAGCTGGGCCAGATCCTCGATGGAGTAGATATCGTGGTGCGGCGGCGGGGAGATCAGGGTCACGCCGGGCACGGAATAGCGCAGCTTGGCGATCTGGGCGGTTACCTTGTCGCCGGGCAGCTGGCCACCTTCGCCGGGCTTGGCACCCTGAGCCACCTTGATCTGCACCACATCGGCGTTCATCAGGTAGTGAGGGGTGACGCCAAAGCGACCGGATGCTACCTGCTTGATGCGGGAGTTCTTCTCGGTGCCAAAGCGCTTGGGATCTTCGCCACCTTCACCTGAGTTGCTCTTGCCGCCGAGGCGGTTCATGGCAATGGCCAGCGCTTCGTGGGCCTCTGGCCCCAAGGCGCCGATTGACATGGCGGCGGAGTCGAAGCGGGGGAAGAGGGCCTCGGCAGATTCCACAGCACTCACCTCCACCGGATGGTCGACTTTTTTCAACGCCAGCAGATCACGCAAGGTCGAGACCGGGCGCTCATTGACCAGCCGGGCGTACTCCAGGTAATCGGCGTAGTTGCCAGATCGCACTGCGGCTTGCAGGGTTTGCACCACATCCGGGTTGTAGGTGTGGTACTCGCCGCCATGGACAAACTTGAGCAGGCCGCCGTGACTGAGGGGCTTGCGTTGCAACCAGGCCTGACGGGCCAGATTGTGCTGATCTTGCTGGATATCGCTAAAATCGGCCCCTTGAATACGGCTCGATACCCCACGGAAACAGATCTCAACCACCGACTGGGCAAGCCCCACAGCTTCAAACAGCTGGGAGCAGCGATAGCTGGCCACGGTACTGATGCCCATTTTGGACATCACCTTATAGAGGCCTTTGTTGATGCCGTTACGGTAGTTGACCATCGCTTGACGCAAGGTCATCTTCAGCACCCCTTCTTCAACCTGCTTGGCCAGAGTTTCATAGGCCAGATAGGGGTAGACGGCAGTGGCGCCAAAGCCCAGCAGTACCGAGAAGTGGTGCGGGTCGCGGCAACTGGCGGTCTCTACCAGAATGTTGGCATCGCAGCGCAAGTTGTTGTCTACCAGAGTGCGTTGCACCGCACCCACCGCCATGGCGGCCGGGATCGGCAGGGTGTCGGCGCTGATATCGCGATCTGACAACACCAGCAGCACGGTGCCACTCTTGGCGGCGGTTTTAGCCAGCTCGCAGATGCGAATGATGGCCGCTTCCAGCCCCTCTTCGGGCTTGAAGTTGAGACTGATCACCTGGTGGCGATAGTATTCCCCTTCCAGAGCCAGCAGCTGATGGAAGTCGGAGTAGAGCAGGATCGGCGACTGGAACAGCACCCGGTGGGCGTGGCCGAAGGTCTCGTTGAAGACGTTCTGCTCGCGACCGATACAGGTGGCCAGCGACATCACGTGGTTCTCCCGCAGCGGATCGATAGGCGGGTTGGTCACCTGGGCGAACATCTGGCGGAAGTAGTCATACAGAGTCCGTTGACCGGACGAGAGCACCGCCATCGGGGTGTCATCCCCCATGGAACCAACCGCTTCCTGACCGTTCTCAGCCAAGACCCGAATGATCTGATCCAGCTCCTCGAAGGAGTAGCCGAACAGCTTCTGATAGGTTTTCAGCTGGTCATCGGCAAACTCGCGGCTGCCGGTCTGGTTGTCATCCATCTGCTCGAATGGCACCAGTCGGGTGCAGTGCTTGTCCATCCACTGCTTGTAGGTGTGGCGGCTCTTGAGATCGTCGTCAATCTCGAAGCTGGTCCACACCTTGCCGTTGTGGGTATCTACCACGAACAGCTCGCCCGGGCCGACCCGGCCCTTCTCCAGCACTTCGTCCGGGGTGTAGTCCCAGGTGCCGACCTCAGACGCGAGCGTGATGAACTTGTCCTTGGTGATGACGTAGCGGGCCGGACGCAGGCCATTGCGATCAAGCGCGCAGGTGGCGTAGCGACCGTCGGTCATCACGATACCGGCAGGGCCGTCCCACGGCTCCATGTGCATGGAGTTGAAGTCATAGAAGGCGCGCAGGTCGTCGTCCATGTTCGGGTGCTTTTGCCATGCAGGCGGGATCAACAGACGCATGGCACGGAACAGGTCCATGCCACCGGCGAGGAAGAGATCCAGCATGTTGTCGAGGCTGGAAGAGTCGGAGCCGGTGGTGTTGACGAAGGGGGCCGCTTCCTGCAAATCGGGGATCAGCGGAGTCGCAAACTTGTAGCTGCGCGCCTTGGCCCACTGGCGGTTACCGGCGATGGTGTTGATCTCGCCGTTGTGAGCGAGATAGCGGAACGGCTGGGCCAGTGGCCAGCGCGGACTGGTGTTGGTGGAGAAGCGCTGGTGGAACACGCAGATCGCTGCTTGCATGCGAATGTCGGCGAGATCCAGATAGAAGCGCGGCAAGTCTACCGGCATGCACAGTCCTTTATAGACGGTGACCAGGTTGGAGAGACTGACCACATAGAAGTAGTCGTCGTTGATGCGCTTCTCGATACGGCGACGCACGATATAGAGGCGACGCTCCAGATCCTGTTCAACCCAGCCGGGAGGTGCGTTGACAAAGACCTGTTCAATACTGGGCAGGGAGGCTTTGGCGATAGGGCCGAGCACATTGGTATCGACGGGCACTTTGCGCCAGCCGACCAGACTCAGGGTCTCTTTTTCCAGCTCTTCGTCGATGATGTCGCGAGTCTGCTGGGCCAGGACCGGGTCGGGGTTGAGAAACAGCATGCCAACCGCGTACTTGCGGCCAAGGTGCCATCCCTTCTCCTCGGCAACAGCTCTATAAAAGCTGTCGGGTTTTTGCAGCAGCAGGCCGCAACCATCGCCGGTCTTGCCATCAGCGGAGATCCCGCCGCGGTGTTGCATGCGAGCCAATGCTGACATCGCGAGACGGACAAGTTTGTGGCTGGCTTCCCCTTCCATGTGGGCCAACAGGCCGAAGCCACAGTTATCCCTCTCCAGCTTTGGATCATATAGTGACATTGCATTTCTCCCTTGCTCGGCCTTCCATCGCACAGCCATCAACTGACTGCATAAATTGCGATTGGCTCTTGTGGTTCCGTCTGCCTGACGTGGCGAATCTCCAAACTAATGGGATTTTCTGACGAGGTCAATCGCAGGTCAGGTTTGTCTCGGTGGTTACATTTCCATAACAAAATGTCGAAGCTGAGGGGGTAATTGGCTAGAATGGTGCGATTGTTCTGCTCGGTCTGGTGTTTGTGGTGAAATATATTGCCATTGGGGAGTTCAATGGTGCGCTTATCGACCGAGGGTGAATGTAGTAATTTTACCAACCCGGCTTGGTCGACAGCGGAGGTGATCACATTTTCAATATTGCAGGCTTGCAATTGTGTCTTGTCGGGTCTCTTTGAATTTTTCATTGTTCAACAGTGAGTTATCAGGTCTCATTTTCATATGGATGTTTACTGTTGGAATAGTCAACGAGCTGCCAAAATCTGTTTTTTGCGCTTTTTCTCTATATTTATTCAAAATTGACCGGATATTTATATGTTTTACCTCCTCCGCTAGCTTGATCCAGCTCAGCCCCTGTTTTGCGCAAGCTCGTACAATGGCGCTCCTTTAGCGGAGGTGCCATGCAGTTACACGAACTCGTCAATACATTCGGTCAAGATCTCAAGCAGCGTCACGGTCAGAAGATCCACAAACTCTCCATCCATGGTGCCTTCACCTGCCCGAATCGGGACGGCACCCTGGGCCGCGGTGGCTGCACCTTCTGTAATGTCTCCTCTTTTGCCGACGAGTCGGCCCAGCAGCTCTCCGTGGTGCAACAACTGCTGGCACGCCGCGATGAAGTGACCCGCGCCAAGCGCTATCTCGCCTACTTTCAGGCCTATACCAGCACCTATGCTGAGGTCGAATATCTGCAGCGCATGTACGAAGAGGCACTGTCAGTAAGCGATATGGTGGGGCTCTGTGTGGGCACCCGTCCCGATTGCGTGCCGGATGCGGTGCTGGATCTGCTGGCGGGCTATCAGGAGCGGGGTTACGAGGTGTGGCTGGAGCTCGGGCTGCAGAGCGCCAATGACAAAACCTTGCAGCGGATCAATCGCGGACACGGTTATGCCGCCTATGAGGATGCGGTGAAGCGGGCCCATCAGCGCGGCATCAAGGTGTGCGCTCATCTTATCGTTGGCCTGCCGGGCGAGGTGCCGATGGATAGCCTGGATACCCTGCATCGCATCGTGGAAACCGGTGTCGAGGGGATCAAGCTCCATCCGCTTCATGTGGTGGAGGGCAGCACCCTCGGCAAGGCGTGGCAGGCTGGGCGGCTTGAGGTATTGACGCTGGAGCAGTATGTGGAAGCGGCAGTCGCCATGATCCAGCACACGCCGCCCGAGGTGGTTTATCACCGCATATCGGCATCGGCACGTCGGCCAACGCTGCTGGCGCCCGTTTGGTGTGAAAATCGCTGGACTGCGATGGCGGATATTGCCAAAGCGTTGGCCTTGAGCGGCCCACAAGGGCATGCGCTTGGCAGACCCTTCATACTTCCTGACCTATAATTGAGTGCGACGTTATTATTTTCACCTAAAACATAGGGTTATATAAAAAAGTACATACCATAAACTATAGTTTTGGGGTGTTCCGGTTGATATAGTAATGCACACTTAATGGCCATCTAATTGACATTGTTATCCATTAAGTTCGACACGCCCCAGCAAGGCAGTGATAGCATGGAGTCAGTCAGGCCATGTTTATCGGGATTCGGCCATGTCGTTACCAGCGCCCTGCAGTAACTTATGGATGAATGTTTGCTGACAGGTTGATGCCCTGTGCCCGCACATCAGGAGATGTGTGATTTGGTGTGTTAGTCGCGCGAGCAGGAAAATACGTGCGGTTCATTTTCGTCTTGATCCCATTTATGCAGTGACAGGATGCTATGCAAGCAGAAACAAGTCGTATCGATGAACTATTAGAGTGCCTGGTCTTCTTGACCCGCTTTTATGGTGTGCCCAACAGTCAGGATGCCCTGACGACCGGGTTGCCTCTGGTCTCTGGCCGTCTGACAACGGCGCTGTTTTGCCGCGCGGCTGAACGGGGTGGCTTATCTGCCCGTGAAGTGATCCAGCCGTTGGCTGATATATCACCCTTGTTGCTGCCTTGCGTATTGCAGATGCGCAGTGGTGGCGCCTGTATTCTGCTGGAGTGGAACGAGGATCGCAGCCAGGGGAAAGTGATTTTTCCGCAGGCTGGTGATGCAGCCCAATGGCTATCTACGGCTCAGCTCGGTGATGAGTATCTGGGTCGCCTCTTCTATGTGAAGAAGCAGTTCAAATTTGACGAACGCTCACCCAAGGTGCTGGAAACCCGCGATGGTCACTGGTTCTGGAGCACCCTGTTCGAATCACGGGGTATTTATCGCGATGTGCTGATTGCCTCGATCCTCATTAATCTGTTTGCGGTCGCCAGCCCCCTCTTCACCATGAACGTCTATGACAAGATCGTGCCCAATCTGGCGTTTGAGTCGCTGTGGGTGCTGGCTGCGGGGGCCATGGTGGTCTTTACCTTCGATTTTGTGATGCGTCAGCTACGCAGTTACTTCATCGATATTGCCGGCAAAAAATCCGATGTGCTGCTGTCGGCCAAGATCTTTGCCAAGGTGATGGGCATGCGCATGGAGTCGCGCCCTGCCTCCACCGGTGCTTTCGCCAAGCACTTACAAGAGTTTGAGTCGGTGCGGGAGTTTTTCACTTCCGCCACCGTATCTACCCTTATCGATCTGCCCTTCGCGGTGTTCTTCCTCTTTATTATCTGGTTGTTTGCCGGCGTGATGGTGGTGGTGCCCATTGTGGCCATGCTGATCCTGGTTGCCTACAGCTTCTATATTCAAGGGTCGCTCAAGCAATCCATTGAAGAGGGTTCGCGCCTTGCCTCCCAGAAAAACGCCAACCTGATTGAAAGTATTTCCGGGTTGGAAACCGTCAAAATCTTCGGTGCCGAAAGCATGTTCCAGCATCGCTGGGAGCAGGCGGTATCCCATATCTCCACTTGGGGTGTACAGACTCGTCGCATTACCAACTCCATGTCTTCACTGGCCAGCTATATCCAGCAGGTAGTGACCGTTGGGCTGGTCATTGTAGGGGTTTACCAGATATCTGAAGGTTTGGTCACCATGGGCGGCATGATTGCAGCCGTGATGCTGGCGAGCCGGGCAATTGCGCCTATGGTGCAACTCTCGGTGCTGTCGACACGCTATAACCAGGCCAAGTCTGCGCTGGATATTCTGGAAAAGATCATGCAAACCCCGGGTGAGCAGGAAGAGGGCAAGCAATATATCCATCATCCGGTGATTGCCGGTCGGATCGAATTCGAGAATGTCTCGTTTAAATACCCGGGCATGGAAACCAGCTCGCTGCACAATATCAATTTACGCATTCAGCCAGGTGAGAAGGTGGCAATTATCGGCCGGATCGGGGCAGGTAAAACCACCCTTGAGAAACTGCTGATGGGCTTGTATCGACCCACCGATGGTTCGGTCCGTATCGATGGATTTGAGCTGGATCAGCTGCCCTCGTCGGTGATCCGTCGCAATATCGGCTGTGTCCCTCAGGATGTCATCCTGTTTTTCGGCTCGGTGCGGGACAACATTATGTTGGGTAATCCGCTGGTGGATGATGCTCGGGTCTTGCGCGCCGCCAAACGGGCCGGTGTGACCAACTTTACCAACCGGGATCCCAATGGCCTTGATCGGCAGATTGGCGAAGGCGGGCGTCAGCTTTCCGGTGGTCAGCGTCAGGCGATCCTGCTGGCGCGTGCGCTGCTCAATGATCCCCCCATTCTGGTGATGGATGAACCCACCTCCAACATGGACAACCAGTCCGAGATGCAGGTCAAACAGGAGCTGGCCAGACTTGGCCCGGAAACCACCCTGATCCTGATCACTCACAAGACCTCCATGCTGGATGTGGCATCCCGGGTGATTGTTATCGAGCAAGGTCAGATAGTTGCAGATGGCCCTAAAGATGTGGTGTTGCAACAGTTGAAAGAAGGCAAAGTACGAGTGCAGGAGGTATCCCATGGTTAAGGGACTCTCCGGCTGGTTCAACCGGTCTAAGAAGGCGCAGTCTGACGACGTCTTACCCGCACCTGAGCACTTGGAGTTTGTCGATGACGGAGCCGCCGCTGTGTTGCTCAGTACACCGACCAGTGCCCGTATCTTGTTGTGGTGTTGTTTCTTGTTTTTTGTGAGTGCCATTGTCTGGGCTGCATGGGCAGAGCTGGATGAAGTCACCGTGGGGCAAGGCAAGGTAATGCCTTCTCGGCAATTACAGGTAATCCAGAACCTGGAAGGGGGGATAGTCAAAGAGATCTTTGTCAAAGAGGGTGACATCGTAGAAAAAGGGCAGGCATTGCTGCGTATCGATGATACCCGTTTTCGCTCCGATTTTCGGGAACGGGAGCAGGAGCTGGTGACCCTGAAAGGCGATATCGCCCGGCTGCGGGCCGAGATGGCCAGTGTTGAGGTAAAAAATGAGCCGGCACTCGGTTGGCGTGAGCAAGTGGTCATCTCTGAGGCTCCCATCCAGTTTCCTGATGGTTATGAAACGATTTTCGCTGAATATGCCAACCGTGAGCGTTCAGTCCAAAAAGATCGCCTCAATAACTTGAAGAACCAGCTCTATATATTAGGGCAGCAAATCGAACAGAAAGAGCAGGAACTGATAGAGTTGAACGCCAAAATACGCACCGTGAACCGCAGCGTGGATTTGGCCAGACAAGAGCTCAATATCAGTCGTCCGCTGGCTAAAGAAGGAATTGTGCCACAGGTTGAATTGATCAAACTGGAGCGTCAGGTCAACGAGATGCAAGGGGAGCTGGAGAGTAACCGGTTGATTATTCCAAAACTCAACTCGGTATTGCGGGAGTCTATATCAAAGCGTAATGACATCGCGTTAACCTTCCGGGCTGATTCACAAACCGAGCTTAATGAGAAGCAGGGACGACTTGGTCAGCTGTCCGAAGGGCAGGTCGGCTTGCAAGACCGGGTTGATCGTACCAGTGTGATTGCGCCGCTCAAAGGCACTATCAAAAAGCTCAAGATCAATACCCTGGGCGGTGTAGTGCAACCGGGTATGGATTTGATGGAGATAGTGCCGCTGGAAGATACCTTGCTGGTGGAAGCTAAAGTGTCGCCAAAAGATATCGCCTTCCTGCGACCCGGGCTGGACGCCATCGTCAAGATTACTGCCTATGACTTTACAATCTATGGAGGATTGCATGGCAAGGTTGAACAGATAAGTGCGGACTCGATCCAGGATGAGGAGGGGAACTCCTTTTATCTGGTTCGAGTACGTACCGACAAGAGTTACTTGGGCGATGAGCTTAACGCACTTCCCATCATCCCCGGTATGTTAGCCAGTGCGGATATTATTACTGGTAAAAAAAGTGTCCTAGACTATTTGCTGAAACCCATATTAAGGGCAAAGCAGTCGGCACTGAGAGAACGATAAGCCAACAATCTAAAACAATACATGACTGGAGATAACATGAAAAAAACGATTGTTGCCATGCTGGTCAGTGGCATCACCCTACTCCCTGGTTTGGGGCAAGCCCAGACGCTGGAGGAGTCGGTAGGACATACGCTTGCGACACATCCCAAGATCAAGGAAGCGTTCGATTTGTATCAGGCACGCCTCTATCAGCATGATGGTGCCAAGGGTGGTTACTATCCCACCATCGATCTGCGTGGTGGCGTAGGCTATGAAAAGACGGACAGCCCTTCTACCCGAGCTGCCAGTGCCAACAGCAATATTGATGACTCCATGACTCGTAAAGAGGCCGGGCTCAGTCTGCGCCAAATGTTGTTTGATGGCTTTGATGTCAGCAACAACGTATCCAGAACAGAAGCAGAAGCCAATGCCCAGCGTCTGGCGATGATCTCTGAAGCGGAAAACACCGCGCTGCGGGTCTCTGAGGTGTACCTCAACATGCTGCGTCAGCAGGAGATCCTGGAGCTATCCAAGCAGAATCTGGAAACCCACGAGCAGATCCGCAGTGACATTCGCAAGCGGACCGACTCAGGTCTGGGATCGACGGCTGACCAGACCCAGATCGATGGTCGTGTTGCCCGAGCCTATTCGAACCAGGCTGCAGCGGAGAACAACTATCGCGATGCAGAAAGTGAATTTATCCGTGTCGTGAATGAGGTGCCAAAAGATTTGGTACAGCCGGTTCCTAACGCCGAGGTCATTCCGGCCAGTCTGGAGACAGCGCTGAAAACCGCGACCGAAGTTCATCCAACCCTGCTCTCTTCACTGCAGGATATTGAAGCGGCCAAATATCAGCATGAAGGTGCCAAGTCCGGTTTCTACCCCAATGTGACATTTGAGGTGGATCAGAACTGGAATGAGGATATCGATGCGGTTAAAGGGCGTAACGATGACCTGACCGCCATGGTGCGGATGCGTTACAACCTGTTCCGCGGTGGTTCTGACGTGGCAGAGAGCAACGCTACATCGGCGCTCTATTCCCAGGCGAAAGACATTCATCTGAATGCGTTCCGCCAAGTGGAAGAGGGCACGCGTCTGGCATGGAACGCCAAAGAGTCGCTGACCAAGCAGAAGACCTTCTTGAAAGAGCACGTCGACGCCAGCTATGACACAGTGCAGGCCTATAAAAAGCAATTTGGTTTGGGCCAACGGACTTTGCTGGATGTGTTGAACACCGAGAACGAACTGTTTGAAGCGCGTCGTAGCTATATCACTGCTGAATATGACGCGCTGCTGGCGGACTATCGCATTCTCAATGCGACAGGTAGCCTGCTCAATGCCTTTAGCGTCAAGCAACCCGCTGAATGGCAAGCCAAGAAGTAACGGTTCGCTATTGATCCCGCAGGGATGATGACCGCACCAAGGTGACTGCGTATTGCAGTCACCTTGTTTGGTAAATGTAAGTGGTTGTCCGGTTTCAGGAGTGCGCAGCAACAATGCAGCAGGCAACGGATGTGACACTTCAGCCTGGAGAGGGTTACCGGTTTCCTTTTATTTTCAGTAGATGGAAACTGTTATGCCTGCGCGTTTTGCGCCACTCGTTATGGGTTTTGCTGCTACCTGTTTCGCTGTTGCTCTGTGCCAGTCAACCTTTGCCACCGGAAGATCTCAATTTGATCAAACGGGCTGAGCAGACCTATGGTGCACGAGCAGGCAAGCGGGTAACCAGTTGGCGGATGCTGGTCATGGAGACGAAGGGAAGGGCTCTTAGCGAGGCGAAAAAACTCGAGCGAGTGAATAACTTTTTTAATCGGATGCGCTTTATTGATGACATCAAGTTGTGGCGCAAGAAGGATTATTGGGCCACGCCACTTGAGTTTCTGGGGGCGGCCGGGGGAGATTGCGAGGATTTTAGTATTGCTAAATATTCCACGCTGCTTGAACTTGGGATCCCGGATGAAAAAATGCGGATGGTGTATGTCAAGGCGCTTGATTACAACCAGTTTCACATGGTGGTTGCCTATTACGAGACGCCATCTTCCGTTCCGGTTATTTTGGATAATTTGATTGGCTCGATTAGACCCGCCACACAACGACGGGATCTGTTACCTATTTATAGCTTTAACGGTAGTCACTTGTGGTTGATGAAGGCGAAAGGCCAAGGGGAACTGGCTGGTCAATCATCTCGCTTGGGATTATGGAATGATTTACGCAATCGCATGACCTCGGGGCGATTGGCTCGGCCAGCGGTGAATTTGGATGATTAACCTATGACGCTCTATCGACAGTTATTAGCCACCATGCTGCTGTTGTTTGGATTGCTCTTTGCGGCCACATACTGGGTGCAATTCAATTCAACCCGCACGTATCTGGCACAGCAACAGCAAACAACGGTCATCAACACTGCCACCTCGCTGGGGCTGGCACTGACTCCCTACCTGGAAAATGGTGACAAGGTTGCTGCCGAATCAGTGATCCAGGCCATTTTTGATGGTGGTTATTACCGACAGGTTCGCCTTGACCTGCTCGCCTCCAAAGATGTCATCGAGTTGGAAAACACCAATACTATTCAGGGTGTACCGCAGTGGTTTATCAATTTGGGGTTGTTTCCAGAGGTATCCAATGAGTCAATTCTGACATCTGGCTGGTTGCAGCTTGGCAAATTAAAGGTGGTTGGCCACCCTGGCCAAGCTTATTACGAGTTATGGCGCGGAATGAGCGAACTGGCGAGCTGGTTTCTGGTCGGTTTTTTGATCACCACCATTCTATTGATGAGAGCACTCAACTATTTGCTTAAACCGCTGAAACACATCTGCCAGCAAGCGGTCGAGATCGAGTTGCATCATTTTGGTCATGCCATTCCTGAGCCGAAAACCCATGAATTGAAACAGGTGGTTCAGGCTATAAATACCCTATCAAGCAAGTTGGCATTGCAGTTCAAAGAGCAAGCCGATGAGGCTGAAAAATTGCGTGAGCGGGTGTATGTAGATGCGGTATCTGGTCTTGGCAATCGCGCCTATTTTGTCGGTCAGGTCAATGCCTGGATTGCAGAGGCAGGACAAGGGGGCGTCATGCTGATTGCGGTAGACATGCTTGATGACATCTACCGTGATGAGGGCTTTGCTGCCCGTGACAATATGGTTAAATCCATCGCGCAAGCCTTGAAAGAACAACTGCAAGGGTGGGATGGCGCTGCGTTGGCCCGGATTTCGGCAACGGAATATGCACTGCTCTGCCCAACTGATGACCTCACTCAACTCAAAGACTTGGCTGAGGTGATTAATAGCCGCATCGCCGATCTGGTGGTGAATCCAATGGGCGAAGGCGATGCACTCTCAGTCATCGGTATTGCCGGTCGTGATGGCCACGATGATCTCTCAGCCTTGTTGACCAAGGCCGATAATGCTCTTGGCAAAGCGCGCAATGAACGCCGTGGTGCTGTCGTGATGGAAGGGGGCGCCGAACAAGGGTTGATGGGACGTTTGGCCTGGCGAGATCTGGTGCAAGATGCCATCTCACGGCAACTGTGGCGCTTCAAAGCCCAACCTGCTTGCCGATTTGATAATGGCGCCAGGTTGCATGCCGAGTTGTTTGCCTCGATTTCTCGTGATGGCACCGATTATTTTGCCGGTCAGTTCTTGCCTGCAATTGAGCAGTTCAAACTGGGTGGCGAGTTTGACCAGGCGGTCCTCGATGCTTGCGTTCCATTACTGCAAAAGCAGTCTGATCTGGTGCTGGCGATCAATATCACGGCTGGCTCGCTCTGTTCAGATGAGTTTTTAACCTGGCTGACTCGCTATTTGGCCGAGCATGCCGAGTTGAAAGAGCGGCTGCTATTTGAAATACCTGAAGCTGCCATCATGAAGCATAAAGAGAATGTGACCGCGTTGGTGCACGCCTTGCAGGCGCATGGCTTCCAGTGGGGTGTTGATCACTTCGGCCGTCACTTCCACTCTTTGGGTTATCTGGAGGAGCTGGCACCGGCGTATGTCAAAGTTGACCACGGTTATACCAGTCAGGTTATGGAGCCGGGGGCAGATACCTCATTCCTGGCCGCAGTGTGCCGTGCCGCACATAATGCTGGTGTGACCACGATTGCGACCCGTGTGGAGGACCAACGCCAAGTAGAGCTGCTCTCGAAGTTGCATATTGATGGTTATCAGGGGTTTGTTCATCCAGCTTTTCCCTTGTCTTGAATAATACAATGTTAAAAATGGCCCCGAATGGGGTCATTTTTATATCTAAAAATTCTCTTTTCCCTCTTTCAATATAATGGAATTATGGCGAGCCTCTAATGGCGCTCAGTAAATGGTGTTGATTTTTATATTAAAAAAGCAACCCTTCTATTTTTTTCCCTCGTTCTATTGAATACCTACCGAATTGATACATTTTTGCAACGGATAAGCATGTCATCTCCTCCTACGGTTTAGGAATCAAGATCCGTCACGTTGGAGCAATGGATATGCGTACCCAAATCATCGACAAGTCAGTGGTTGTCTCAGCTATCGAAGGCAATGTGGAAATTGTGCTGGCTGATGGAAGCAGCCGCCCTCTGCAAAAAGGTGAAATCCTCCAACCCGGAGCCAAGTTGACCATAGCGGATGATGCCAAGCTGGCACTTTCCCCTTATGACGACACACCTGCACAGAATTCCCCTACGGGTTCCGAGTCGGTTGAACCAGGTCAACCACAAGCGGGGGCCAGTCCGGAAGGGGCTCCTTCAGATATTGCTGCATTGCAAGAATCGATTCTGCAGGGCGTTGACCCGACTCAAAACTTTGAAGCCTCTGCTGCCGGTGGTGCCCCTGCGGCCGGTGGTGGTGGCGGTATTGGTGGGGTTGCCGGAGCCAGTGGTAATGGTGGTTTCGTCACCATTGATCGAACCGGCGATGCCACGATAGCGGCTGCAGGGTTTGATACAACCTACGATACGGCCGCCGTAATCAATGCAAATCAGGCAGAAGATTTAATTCTTGAGAATCAGCTTGATGATTTGGGCGAAGCCGTCGTGACCCTGGAAGACACTCAGGTCAGCGGTAATCTGCTGGACAACAGTACCAACCCTGATGGACCCGCTGCTGCCTCTGTCGTTTCATTTGACTGGGGTATCAACATCGGTGTGCCTGCTGGAGTGGCTGCCACCATTACTGGTGTGGGCACGCTGATCATCAACCCAGACGGGAGTTACACCTTCACGCCAGCGCCTAACTATGATGGCGCCGTTCCCTCAATAAATTATCAGGTGACTGACGGCCAGGACACAGTGACATCGACACTCGTTATCTCAATCACTCCAGTCGATGAAGAAGTAGCTCTTGCTGGGCTGGCTCGGGAAGGGGGGGAGGTACAAGTTAGCGATACCAATTTAACGGATGGTTCGGCTCCCAACGCTGCAGCCTTGACTCAAAGTGGGGTGTTTACCTTCAATGCTCCTGACGGCGTCCAGAGTTTGACCTTGGCTGGCGTTACATTAATCACCAATGGCCAGTTAGGCGCATCGTTTCCACAGTCCATTATCAGCCCATTAGGAAATGCACTGACCATCACAGCGGTGACCTACAACCCGGTGACCGGTGAAGGGCAAGTGAGTTACAGCTATACCCTTGGCGATAATGGAGACCATACAAGACCCGTCAATGACACCTCCCTGAGCGAAAGCTTCAGCGTTGTACTGATCGATAGTGATGGTGATACGGCTAGCGATACCCTTGATGTCACCATTTTGGATGACATACCAACTCTGGCTAATGGGGAAGAACTATCTGTGCGCAGTTTGGTCCATGAAGATGCGCTGACCAGTGGCAACAGCGAAGGGACCAGTCAGAGTGTGAGCGCCAGCGGTGCGGCCGGTACCCTCAATAGTTTGGTCAACTTTGGTGCCGATGGGGCAGGCAGCTTTGGTTTGGGCAGTGATGTCAGCAGTCTGGTGGGGCAGGTACTGACCAGCGGCGGTGTAGCGCTCAGCTACAGCGTGGTGGGTAATGTGTTGACCGCCAGTGCAGGTAGTGTGCCGGTCTTTACCCTGATCGTAGGGGCTGAAGGCAGCTACAGCTTTACCCTGATTGGTCCGCTGGACCATCCGACAGCGGATGGTGATGACAGCGAGCAGCTGGCTGGCGTGGGCATCGATTTCTCTGGCGTACTGACCGTCACCGATGGTGACGGAGACCCGCTGACAGGTAGCTTCCCAGCGGGGAGCTTTGCCATCAGGGTGGAAGATGATGTGCCGGTGCTGGCTGGCGGTGAAGAGGCACAGGTTCGGGTTGCCGGTCAGGTGCAGGAAGATGCGTTGGTCAGCGGTAACAGCGAAGGGACCAGTCAGAGTGTGAGCGCCAGCGGTGCGGCCGGTACCCTCAATAGTTTGGTCAACTTTGGTGCCGATGGGGCAGGCAGCTTTGGTCTGGACAGTGATGTCAGCAGTTTGGTGGGGCAGGGATTGACCAGCGGCGGTGTAGCGCTTAGCTACAGCGTGGCGGGTAATGTGTTGACCGCCAGTGCAGGTAGTGTGCCGGTCTTTACGCTGACCGTAGGGGCTGACGGCAGCTACAGCTTTACCCTGAGTGGTCCGCTGGACCATCCAACAGCGGATGGTGATGACGGCGAACAGCTGGCTGGTGTGGGCATCGACTTCTCTGGCGTACTGATCGCCATCGATGATGACGGAGACCCGCTGACAGGTGGCTTCCCTGCAGGGAGTTTTGCCATCAACGTGGAAGATGATGTGCCCAAGGCTATCAACGACGAGGGAGGTTCTGTCACCGAAGACGTGGCGGGTAGCCTCAGTGGCAACGTGCTGGGCAACGATGTATCCGGTGCGGATAGCCCGGCGGTGTTCGTGGGGTGGAGTGCCACCGGGCATGACAACAGTGCAGCAGTTAGTGCACTGGCGACCTACGGTACCTTTACCCAAAACCCGACCACTGGCGCCTGGAGCTTTGCACTGGACAACAGCAAGGCTGCGACCCAGGGGCTGACTGCCGAGTCAGCGCTGAGCTACGACGTCTGGTACACCATGAAGGATGCGGATGGTGATGAGAGCATCGCCAAGCTGACCATCAGCATCAAGGGAGCGGATGACAACGCGAGCGTGGTGACGGCAGCGGCAAGCGGGCCGGACCATCAGGTGTTCGAGGCGGGTCTCAATCCGGGCGGCTCGAATGCGGAGGCTGCGACTGAGACGACGACGGGCAGCTTCGCGGTGTCGGCCTCGGACGGCATCCTGAGCGTGGTAATAGGGGGCACCAGTTACACGCTGGCGCAACTGCAAGGGTTCAATGGTAGTCAGACAGTCAACACCGGTGAAGGCGTTCTGGCGCTGCTGGGTTACAGCGGGACAGCCAGCAGTGGAACGGTGAGTTACAGCTACACGCTGAGCGCGACCATCGACAACGACAGCAAGGAGGGGGCTACGCTGACGGCGTTTGATGACAGCGTAACTATCACGGTGAACGGAGTGGGTGGCACCAGTGCTAGCGACCAGCTGGTCGTGCGCATCGTGGATGATATGCCGAGTGCTATTAACGACGAGGGAGGTTCTGTCACCGAAGACGTGGCGGGTAGCCTCAGTGGCAACGTGCTGGGCAACGATGTATCCGGTGCG
Organism: Aeromonas sp. CU5; assembly: GCF_002586745.1. NCBI lineage: Bacteria > Pseudomonadati > Pseudomonadota > Gammaproteobacteria > Aeromonadales > Aeromonadaceae > Aeromonas > Aeromonas sp. CU5. The sequence goes on along the minus strand of NZ_CP023817.1, from coordinate 2,099,593 downwards.
GATAGCCCGGCGGTGTTCGTGGGGTGGAGTGCCACCGGGCATGACAACAGTGCAGCAGTTAGTGCACTGGCGACCTACGGTACCTTTACCCAAAACCCGACCACTGGCGCCTGGAGCTTTGCACTGGACAACAGCAAGGCTGCGACCCAGGGGCTGACTGCCGAGTCAGCGCTGAGCTACGACGTCTGGTACACCATGAAGGATGCGGATGGTGATGAGAGCATCGCCAAGCTGACCATCAGCATCAAGGGAGCGGATGACAACGCGAGCGTGGTGACGGCAGCGGCAAGCGGGCCGGACCATCAGGTGTTCGAGGCGGGTCTCAATCCGGGCGGCTCGAATGCGGAGGCTGCGACTGAGACGACGACGGGCAGCTTCGCGGTGTCGGCCTCGGACGGCATCCTGAGCGTGGTAATAGGGGGCACCAGTTACACGCTGGCGCAACTGCAGGGGTTCAATGGTAGTCAGACAGTCAACACCGGTGAAGGTGTTCTGGCGCTGCTGGGTTACAGCGGGACAGCCAGCAGTGGAACGGTGAGTTACAGCTACACGCTGAGCGCGACCATCGACAACGACAGCAAGGAGGGGGCTACGCTGACGGCGTTTGATGACAGCGTAACTATCACGGTGAACGGAGTGGGTGGCACCAGTGCTAGCGACCAGCTGGTCGTGCGCATCGTGGATGATATGCCGAGTGCTATTAACGACGAGGGAGGTTCTGTCACCGAAGACGTGGCGGGTAGCCTCAGTGGCAACGTGCTGGGCAACGATGTATCCGGTGCGGATAGCCCGGCGGTGTTCGTGGGGTGGAGTGCCACCGGGCATGACAACAGTGCAGCAGTTAGTGCACTGGCGACCTACGGTACCTTTACCCAAAACCCGACCACTGGCGCCTGGAGCTTTGCACTGGACAACAGCAAGGCTGCGACCCAGGGGCTGACTGCCGAGTCAGCGCTGAGCTACGACGTCTGGTACACCATGAAGGATGCGGATGGTGATGAGAGCATCGCCAAGCTGACCATCAGCATCAAGGGAGCGGATGACAACGCGAGCGTGGTGACGGCAGCGGCAAGCGGGCCGGACCATCAGGTGTTCGAGGCGGGTCTCAATCCGGGCGGCTCGAATGCGGAGGCTGCGACTGAGACGACGACGGGCAGCTTCGCGGTGTCGGCCTCGGACGGCATCCTGAGCGTGGTAATAGGGGGCACCAGTTACACGCTGGCGCAACTGCAGGGGTTCAATGGTAGTCAGACAGTCAACACCGGTGAAGGTGTTCTGGCGCTGCTGGGTTACAGCGGGACAGCCAGCAGTGGAACGGTGAGTTACAGCTACACGCTGATCGCGACCATCGACAACGACAGCAAGGAGGGGGCTACGCTGACGGCGTTTGATGACAGCGTAACTATCACGGTGAACGGAGTGGGTGGCACCAGTGCTAGCGACCAGCTGGTCGTGCGCATCGTGGATGATATGCCGAGTGCTATTAACGACGAGGGAGGTTCTGTCACCGAAGACGTGGCGGGTAGCCTCAGTGGCAACGTGCTGGGCAACGATGTATCCGGTGCGGATAGCCCGGCGGTGTTCGTGGGGTGGAGTGCCACCGGGCATGACAACAGTGCAGCAGTTAGTGCACTGGCGACCTACGGTACCTTTACCCAAAACCCGACCACTGGCGCCTGGAGCTTTGCACTGGACAACAGCAAGGCTGCGACCCAGGGGCTGACTGCCGAGTCAGCGCTGAGCTACGACGTCTGGTACACCATGAAGGATGCGGATGGTGATGAGAGCATCGCCAAGCTGACCATCAGCATCAAGGGAGCGGATGACAACGCGAGCGTGGTGACGGCAGCGGCAAGCGGGCCGGACCATCAGGTGTTCGAGGCGGGTCTCAATCCGGGCGGCTCGAATGCGGAGGCTGCGACTGAGACGACGACGGGCAGCTTCGCGGTGTCGGCCTCGGACGGCATCCTGAGCGTGGTAATAGGGGGCACCAGTTACACGCTGGCGCAACTGCAAGGGTTCAATGGTAGTCAGACAGTCAACACCGGTGAAGGCGTTCTGGCGCTGCTGGGTTACAGCGGGACAGCCAGCAGTGGAACGGTGAGTTACAGCTACACGCTGAGCGCGACCATCGACAACGACAGCAAGGAGGGGGCTACGCTGACGGCGTTTGATGACAGCGTAACTATCACGGTGAACGGAGTGGGTGGCACCAGTGCTAGCGACCAGCTGGTCGTGCGCATCGTGGATGATATGCCGAGTGCTATTAACGACGAGGGAGGTTCTGTCACCGAAGACGTGGCGGGTAGCCTCAGTGGCAACGTGCTGGGCAACGATGTATCCGGTGCGGATAGCCCGGCGGTGTTCGTGGGGTGGAGTGCCACCGGGCATGACAACAGTGCAGCAGTTAGTGCACTGGCGACCTACGGTACCTTTACCCAAAACCCGACCACTGGCGCCTGGAGCTTTGCACTGGACAACAGCAAGGCTGCGACCCAGGGGCTGACTGCCGAGTCAGCGCTGAGCTACGACGTCTGGTACACCATGAAGGATGCGGATGGTGATGAGAGCATCGCCAAGCTGACCATCAGCATCAAGGGAGCGGATGACAACGCGAGCGTGGTGACGGCAGCGGCAAGCGGGCCGGACCATCAGGTGTTCGAGGCGGGTCTCAATCCGGGCGGCTCGAATGCGGAGGCTGCGACTGAGACGACGACGGGCAGCTTCGCGGTGTCGGCCTCGGACGGCATCCTGAGCGTGGTAATAGGGGGCACCAGTTACACGCTGGCGCAACTGCAAGGGTTCAATGGTAGTCAGACAGTCAACACCGGTGAAGGCGTTCTGGCGCTGCTGGGTTACAGCGGGACAGCCAGCAGTGGAACGGTGAGTTACAGCTACACGCTGAGCGCGACCATCGACAACGACAGCAAGGAGGGGGCTACGCTGACGGCGTTTGATGACAGCGTAACTATCACGGTGAACGGAGTGGGTGGCACCAGTGCTAGCGACCAGCTGGTCGTGCGCATCGTGGATGATATGCCGAGTGCTATTAACGACGAGGGAGGTTCTGTCACCGAAGACGTGGCGGGTAGCCTCAGTGGCAACGTGCTGGGCAACGATGTATCCGGTGCGGATAGCCCGGCGGTGTTCGTGGGGTGGAGTGCCACCGGGCATGACAACAGTGCAGCAGTTAGTGCACTGGCGACCTACGGTACCTTTACCCAAAACCCGACCACTGGCGCCTGGAGCTTTGCACTGGACAACAGCAAGGCTGCGACCCAGGGGCTGACTGCCGAGTCAGCGCTGAGCTACGACGTCTGGTACACCATGAAGGATGCGGATGGTGATGAGAGCATCGCCAAGCTGACCATCAGCATCAAGGGAGCGGATGACAACGCGAGCGTGGTGACGGCAGCGGCAAGCGGGCCGGACCATCAGGTGTTCGAGGCGGGTCTCAATCCGGGCGGCTCGAATGCGGAGGCTGCGACTGAGACGACGACGGGCAGCTTCGCGGTGTCGGCCTCGGACGGCATCCTGAGCGTGGTAATAGGGGGCACCAGTTACACGCTGGCGCAACTGCAAGGGTTCAATGGTAGTCAGACAGTCAACACCGGTGAAGGCGTTCTGGCGCTGCTGGGTTACAGCGGGACAGCCAGCAGTGGAACGGTGAGTTACAGCTACACGCTGAGCGCGACCATCGACAACGACAGCAAGGAGGGGGCTACGCTGACGGCGTTTGATGACAGCGTAACTATCACGGTGAACGGAGTGGGTGGCACCAGTGCTAGCGACCAGCTGGTCGTGCGCATCGTGGATGATATGCCGAGTGCTATTAACGACGAGGGAGGTTCTGTCACCGAAGACGTGGCGGGTAGCCTCAGTGGCAACGTGCTGGGCAACGATGTATCCGGTGCGGATAGCCCGGCGGTGTTCGTGGGGTGGAGTGCCACCGGGCATGACAACAGTGCAGCAGTTAGTGCACTGGCGACCTACGGTACCTTTACCCAAAACCCGACCACTGGCGCCTGGAGCTTTGCACTGGACAACAGCAAGGCTGCGACCCAGGGGCTGACTGCCGAGTCAGCGCTGAGCTACGACGTCTGGTACACCATGAAGGATGCGGATGGTGATGAGAGCATCGCCAAGCTGACCATCAGCATCAAGGGAGCGGATGACAACGCGAGCGTGGTGACGGCAGCGGCAAGCGGGCCGGACCATCAGGTGTTCGAGGCGGGTCTCAATCCGGGCGGCTCGAATGCGGAGGCTGCGACTGAGACGACGACGGGCAGCTTCGCGGTGTCGGCCTCGGACGGCATCCTGAGCGTGGTAATAGGGGGCACCAGTTACACGCTGGCGCAACTGCAAGGGTTCAATGGTAGTCAGACAGTCAACACCGGTGAAGGCGTTCTGGCGCTGCTGGGTTACAGCGGGACAGCCAGCAGTGGAACGGTGAGTTACAGCTACACGCTGAGCGCGACCATCGACAACGACAGCAAGGAGGGGGCTACGCTGACGGCGTTTGATGACAGCGTAACTATCACGGTGAACGGAGTGGGTGGCACCAGTGCTAGCGACCAGCTGGTCGTGCGCATCGTGGATGATATGCCGAGTGCTATTAACGACGAGGGAGGTTCTGTCACCGAAGACGTGGCGGGTAGCCTCAGTGGCAACGTGCTGGGCAACGATGTATCCGGTGCGGATAGCCCGGCGGTGTTCGTGGGGTGGAGTGCCACCGGGCATGACAACAGTGCAGCAGTTAGTGCACTGGCGACCTACGGTACCTTTACCCAAAACCCGACCACTGGCGCCTGGAGCTTTGCACTGGACAACAGCAAGGCTGCGACCCAGGGGCTGACTGCCGAGTCAGCGCTGAGCTACGACGTCTGGTACACCATGAAGGATGCGGATGGTGATGAGAGCATCGCCAAGCTGACCATCAGCATCAAGGGAGCGGATGACAACGCGAGCGTGGTGACGGCAGCGGCAAGCGGGCCGGACCATCAGGTGTTCGAGGCGGGTCTCAATCCGGGCGGCTCGAATGCGGAGGCTGCGACTGAGACGACGACGGGCAGCTTCGCGGTGTCGGCCTCGGACGGCATCCTGAGCGTGGTAATAGGGGGCACCAGTTACACGCTGGCGCAACTGCAAGGGTTCAATGGTAGTCAGACAGTCAACACCGGTGAAGGCGTTCTGGCGCTGCTGGGTTACAGCGGGACAGCCAGCAGTGGAACGGTGAGTTACAGCTACACGCTGAGCGCGACCATCGACAACGACAGCAAGGAGGGGGCTACGCTGACGGCGTTTGATGACAGCGTAACTATCACGGTGAACGGAGTGGGTGGCACCAGTGCTAGCGACCAGCTGGTCGTGCGCATCGTGGATGATATGCCGAGTGCTATTAACGACGAGGGAGGTTCTGTCACCGAAGACGTGGCGGGTAGCCTCAGTGGCAACGTGCTGGGCAACGATGTATCCGGTGCGGATAGCCCGGCGGTGTTCGTGGGGTGGAGTGCCACCGGGCATGACAACAGTGCAGCAGTTAGTGCACTGGCGACCTACGGTACCTTTACCCAAAACCCGACCACTGGCGCCTGGAGCTTTGCACTGGACAACAGCAAGGCTGCGACCCAGGGGCTGACTGCCGAGTCAGCGCTGAGCTACGACGTCTGGTACACCATGAAGGATGCGGATGGTGATGAGAGCATCGCCAAGCTGACCATCAGCATCAAGGGAGCGGATGACAACGCGAGCGTGGTGACGGCAGCGGCAAGCGGGCCGGACCATCAGGTGTTCGAGGCGGGTCTCAATCCGGGCGGCTCGAATGCGGAGGCTGCGACTGAGACGACGACGGGCAGCTTCGCGGTGTCGGCCTCGGACGGCATCCTGAGCGTGGTAATAGGGGGCACCAGTTACACGCTGGCGCAACTGCAGGGGTTCAATGGTAGTCAGACAGTCAACACCGGTGAAGGTGTTCTGGCGCTGCTGGGTTACAGCGGGACAGCCAGCAGTGGAACGGTGAGTTACAGCTACACGCTGAGCGCGACCATCGACAACGACAGCAAGGAGGGGGCTACGCTGACGGCGTTTGATGACAGCGTAACTATCACGGTGAACGGAGTGGGTGGCACCAGTGCTAGCGACCAGCTGGTCGTGCGCATCAGCGATGATGCCCCGATAGCCAATAACGATGCGGACAGCGCCGTCGAAGGGGTATTCACCCCGGTCACCGGCAACGTCATCACGGGGCTGGGTACCACGGGCGGCGCCGGTGGTGCGGGTGCTGACGTCAAGGGGGCGGACGATGCGGCGGTCAGCCAGGTCGTCGGCTTCAATGGCAGCACCGACAGCAATCCGTCGGGTGGCTTCACGGTCACGGGCCAGTACGGCAACCTGACCATGGGCCTGGATGGCGAGTACAGCTACACGCTGACCGCGGCCTCGGTGCCGGTCGGAGCCACGGATGTGTTCACCTACACGCTCAAGGATGGAGACAACGACACGGCCCCGGCGACCCTGACCATCAACATCGGCCAGGATACTCGCACACCGGTGCTTACCATCGGCAATGCGACAGTGGATGAAGAGGGTCTGCCGGTCCGTGGCAGTGAGCCGGCCGGTTCGGCTGCGGCGGGCGACTCCGAGATATTCACCGGCAGCTTCACCGTCAATACGCAAGGTGAAAACCTCACCGGGCTGACCATCGGTGGTCAGGTCTACAACCTGGTCAGCGGCGGCAGCCAGACGCTGATAGACAACGCACAGGGTGCGCTGGTCGTGACCGGGGTGACCGGTCCGAGCGGGGGTCTGTACACGGTGAACTACACCTACACGCTCAAGGACAATGTGCTCACACACAGCGTGCAGGGGGATGATGATGCGGTCAACGGCCCGCTGTTTGTGGTGTCTGCCACGGACGCGACGGGGGATGTGGGTACCGGTAATCTCCAGGTGGTCATCAGCGATGATGCCCCGACGGCGAATGCCGTGACCAACGCAGGCCAGGCTACCCAGGTGCAGAACACCAACCTGATGCTGATCCTCGATATCTCCGGCAGTATGGATAGTGCATCGGGGTATCAAGGCATGACCAGAATGCAGGTGATGCAGAAGTCGGCACTGGAGCTGCTCGATAAATACAGTGCCTACGGCAATGTAATGGTCAACATCATCACCTTTGCTACCTCTGCGGCCAACGCGACAGGTGTCTGGGTCACTGTCGATGCGGCCAAGACGATCATTCTTGGCCTCTCACCGACTAGTGCAACCAACTACGATGACGCACTGAACGAGGCAATCAAGGCCTTTGGTGACAGTGGCAAACTCGTTGGCGCGCAGAATGTCTCTTATTTCATGTCCGATGGCCTGCCAAACGAGAATGAGCTGAGCGGCGGCCCCGCCACGGTTCCCGACGGCGACAATTCTCTGGGAGGAGGAGATGGAATCAGTGGCGACGGGGTGACGCTGAGCGGAGAGGCGAAGGATTGGGCTGACTTCCTGACGGCGAACAACATCAACTCCTTTGCGCTTGGGATGGGGTCTGGAGCCACTCAATCGGCGCTCGATCCGATCGCCTACAACGGTGTCAGTGAGGTGAACTCAACTTCGTTGATTGTGACGGACTTCAGTCAACTGGCAGCCACGCTGCTGAGCACTGTTGTTGCTCCTCCACTGTCCGGGCAATTGCTCAACGGAGGGTTAACAGCCAGTACCGGTGCTGATGGTGGCTGGATCAATGCCATTACAGTTGCAGGTGTCACTTACACCTACAACCAGAAGACTGACTCAGCCAGCTCAAACACTGCAGCCGGTACATTCAATGCGACGACCAACGAATGGTCCATTACGGTTGCTGGGGGCATCCTCAAGGTGGACATGGACAACGGTGTATATACCTATACTCCGCCGTCATCCATACCGGTCGGTGGCATCAATCAGAGCTTTGGCTACAGCGTGATAGATAACGATGGGGATATTGCGTCCAGCACCCTGTCCATCATCGTCAATCCGGCGGTCGGTCCTACAGTGGTACGTGATGACTTCATCATCACCAATCAGGATCCGTCTACCATCCCGGATTGGGCGCTGCTGGTCAACGATACGGGGCCGCTGGCGGCTACCCAGATGATCACGGGGGTCTCGGGCGCGGTCAGTGGTACGGTAACCGACAATGTGGGCTCGGTGACCTTCGACGATACCCCGGGCAGTATCACACCCAACACTTACCAGGGGTCGTTCAACTACACCAACAGCACGACCTCGGATACTGCCAAGGTGTTTGTGGATGTTCAGGGCAGTACGCTCACTGGTAGTTATCTTGACGAGATCCTGATTGGTGGATCTGACGATGAGACGCTCAACGGAAATGCTGGCAACGATATCCTGCTTGGAGGAGCAGGAAACGATAGCCTGAATGGTGGAGATGGCAACGACATCCTCGTCGGCGGCGCAGGCAATGATACCTTGAACGGTGATGCTGGCAACGACACTGCCAGTTACATCGATATCACGGGTGGCGTCGGAGTCACTGTGATAGTCAATGGCACCAGTCAGAATACCGGAGGGGCAGGGACAGACAGCCTGAGTAACATGGAGAATCTGGTCGGCTCGATGTTTGGTGATACTCTGACAGGCGATGCCAATGCCAATATCCTCAGCGGCTTGGCCGGCAATGACACCTTGATAGGAGGCGGTGGCGACGATCTGCTGATAGGTGGTATGGGCAGTGACACCCTGACAGGCAATTCCGGCAAGGATACCTTCAAATGGCAGGCGGGAGATGCCGGTGGTACTGACACTATCAAGGATTTCACCACGGGGGCGAATGGGGATGTCCTCGACCTCAGCGAGTTGCTCACAGGTGAACATGCCAATAAGAACTCGCTGGATGCCTACCTCAATTTCAGTAGCTCTGGACCAGGGACAGGGAAATCAACATTAACGATTGATTTGGACGGCACGAGTGGAGGAACAAGCCACGTCATAAAATTTGACAATATTGACCTGACAACCTTGGGTAACAGTGACCTGCAGATCATTCAGAAGTTGCTGGATGACGGTAATTTGAAGGTTGATCCGTAACCTTGTCTCGGGGCCGGGCTTGCCTGGCCCCTGTTTTTTCCTCAAGGGGATAGATAAGATAGCGGCAGTAGAGGAGAGGGGTAATCATGCAGTCATTCAACTGGGTCGACATTGATGGCATCCGTTATAGCTGGGATGGGCAGGGAAACATTACCTGCGCCGGCCAGTTTGGCTATCAGGCCTCGATCGCGGGTGACCGGCTGGATGGGATGGAGATTGAGAATGAGGCCGGTGATGTAGCGGGCTCGCTCTATGTTGACTTTGCTGCGGCGTCTATCACCTATGTGCCTGTCATGGATACCGAGTCTGCCCATAACATGATTCTGGTTGGCCATGATCAGGGTCAGCAGGAGTATCCGCTGGCCAGTTTTCACTCCCCGTTGTTGCAAGATTTGCTGGGGCCGCCTGATACCATCGCCTGGTCTGCGATGGAGGAGGAGAGTGCTGGCTCCGATATTGGACAGGCGGTGCAAGGACACGTTCTGTCGTGGGACTCATTCCATTTCGATGATGAGGTGCTGGTCTGTGGCGCGGCACCGGCGCTGGATATGGCAAACCAGAGCCAGGAGCCCGGCAGCATGGTCACCATCAGCCTCGATCTGACCAATCAGATACTGGATCAGATCCCCCCCTTGCACGATATATGAATCCCGTAGCTGCACTGGCATAATCACCTCAATCTTTCCGATTGAGGTTTTTTCTATGTGGCGTCCCCTTCTTACTCTTTCCGCTCTGGTTGTCAGTGCTCCGCTGCTGGCGATTGAAGTGCCGCAAGCGCCCCATCTGGTGGTGAGCGGTTACGCCGAGCAGAAGACCGAACCCGATATGCTTACCCTCAATGTCGCGGTGAGTGCACTGGATAAGCAGGGCCTCAAGGCCAAGCAGCAGGTCGATACCAAGGTCGCAGCCTTTTTTAGCCAGCTGGAAGGGCTGGGGATCACGCGCAGCGATGTTGAGGCTGGCAACCTGATGGTCTCTCCGGAATATCAGTATGGCGAGAACAAGAAGCCGGTATTGCTGGGATACCGTGCCCAGCGACAATTGGCGGTCAAACTCTATCAACTGGATAAATTGAGCCCCTTGATGGATACCGCCCTCAAAGCCGGGCTGGAGTCCGTATCCCAGATTGAATATGGCTTGAAATCGCCTCAAGTCATCAAGGAGCAGGCGCGGTTGAGTGCAGTGAACGATGCCAAAACCAAGGCGGAGTCATTGGCCAAGGCATTCGATATGAAGTTGGGCAAGCTATACAGCGTGGAGTATCGCAACTCCTCGCCCATCACCGCTTACAGCCGCAACTTGAAGGTGGTGCAAGCCATGGCGATGGCAGCCCCCGCACCGGATATAGCGGATAACAGCTATCAGCAACAGCAGATCACGGTAAGCGATAATATCGAGGCCGTTTTCTTGCTGGAGTGATGCAAGTCGTTTAAGCCCTGTCATGAACAACCCCGCCATTTGCTGCGGGGTTTTTATTTCGTGTCGATGCAGATGTAAAAAAGCCGACGCTCGTGTTCATTTCATCGGGCGTCGGCTTTTTGTTAAGCGGGGTTTATCAGGCGGTCACTGCGTCAGCCTTGGTCACTTCCGGTGCCGGGTTGCGGATCAGGTAATCAAACGCCCCCAGTGCGGCGGTGGCACCGGCACCCATGGAGATAATGATCTGCTTGAACGGTACCGTGGTGGCATCCCCTGCGGCGTAGACACCTGGCAGGGAGGTCGCGCCTTTGGTATCGATCTCAATTTCGCCAAAGCGGGTCAGGGCAATCTCGCCCCCTTTCAGGAACTCGGTGTTCGGCACCAGTCCAATCTGGACGAAGATGCCTGCCACTGTCAGGTGCTTGATTTCACCGGTGGTGCGATCTTCGTAATCCATGCCGACCACCTTGCTGCCATCACCGATCACTTCGGTAGTGCGAGCACTCATGATGATGTCGATATTGCCCATGGAGCGGGCCTTCTTCTGCAGTACCTCGTCGGCACGCAGGGTATCGGCAAACTCCACTACGGTGACATGCTCGACGATGCCAGCCAGATCGATGGCAGCCTCGATGCCGGAGTTACCGCCCCCGATCACCGCCACTCGCTTGCCCTTGAAGAAGGGGCCATCGCAGTGCGGGCAGTAGGCCACGCCCTTGGTGCGGTACTCGACTTCGCCCGGTACGTTCAGATCGCGCCAGCGGGCCCCGGTCGCCAGGATCACGGCGCGGCTCTTCAAGGTGGCGCCAGAGGCGAGATCCACGTTCACATAACCATCTTTGCTGATGGCAGCGGCCCGCTGCTCGGTGATCACTTCCACACCGTACTGCTTGACGTGCTGCTCCAGGCTGGCGGCCAGCTTGGGGCCTTCGGTGTAGGTCACGGAGATAAAGTTCTCGATGCCAACGGTGTCCATCACCTGACCACCGAAACGCTCGGCGACGATGGCGGTGCGAATGCCTTTACGAGCGGCATAGATGGCAGCCGCTGCGCCAGCCGGGCCACCGCCCACCACCAACACGTCGTAGGGCGCTTTTTCATTGAGTTCAGCCGCTTTGCGCTCACTGGCACCGGTATCGAGCTTGGCAACGATCTCTTCCAGCGAGATACGGCCCTGGCTGAATGGTTGGCCGTTCAGGTAGACGTTCGGTACTGCCATGATTTGACGTTCGGCGACCTCTTCCTGGAACAGGGCGCCATCGATCATGGTGTGAGTGATGCCGGGGTTCAGGGTCGCCATCAGGTTCAGCGCCTGCACCACGTCCGGGCAGTTGTGGCAGGAGAGGGAGATATAGGTCTCGAAGTGGAACTCGCCCTTGAGATGGCGGATCTGCTCCTGCACGGCCGCATCGGCCTTGGAGGGGTGGCCGCCGCTTTGCAGCAGGGCGAGCACCAAAGAGGTAAATTCATGACCCATGGGAATGCCGGCAAAGTGAACGCGCGGGGCTTGGCCCTGTGCTGCGACACTCATGGAAGGCTTGCGCGCGGCAGTGCCATCGGTCATGGAAATTTTGGGTGACATCTCGCTGATCTCGCTGGCCAGTGCCAGCAGCTCTGCAGATTTGTCGCTGTCATTGCCGGACACGCTGATCTCGATGGGATTGACGATGTACTGCAGATAGGTGTTCAGCTGTTGTTTGAGGTTGGTATCCAACATCTTCGAATTCCTTCTTGTGATTGCGGGTCGGCGTGAAATTTGAGCCGGAAAGCTGACCGGCACATTTAACGCCGGCCGGAAAGCAGACCGCGCGTTTTCTGAGGGCCGGAAACAAAACCGGCCCTTGTGCGGGCCGGTCTTGGAAGCGGGAGGCTTAGATCTTGCCTACCAGGTCCAGGGACGGGGCCAGAGTGGCTTCGCCTTCTTTCCATTTAGCCGGGCACACTTCACCCGGGTGGGATGCCACGTACTGGGCAGCTTTGACTTTGCGCAGCAGTTCCAGTGCGTCACGGCCGATGCCGCCAGCGTTGATTTCAACGATCTGGATGATGCCCTGTGGGTCGATGACGAAGGTGCCGCGGTCAGCCAGACCTGCTTCTTCGATCATTACGCCGAAGTTGCGGGTGATGGTACCAGTCGGGTCACCAATCATCGGGTACTGCAGCTTGCTGATGGTGTCAGACGTGTCATGCCACGCTTTGTGAGTGAAGTGGGTATCGGTAGAGACAGAGTAGATCTCGACGCCCATCTTTTGGAATTCAGCGTAGTTGTCAGCCAGATCGCCCAGTTCGGTCGGGCAAACGAAGGTGAAGTCAGCCGGGTAGAAGAACACCACGGACCACTTGCCTTTCAGGTCAGCGTCAGACACCTGAACGAATTTGCCATTGTGATAAGCGGTAGCGTTGAACGGCTTGATTTCAGTGTTGATATAGGTAGACATCTATTAGCTCCTTGGTGATGTACATATGCCGGTCTGGTGTTGCAAAGGTTGGCCAGACGAGGCGTTTAACTTTCGATGGATTCATCATAGGGACTTTTGCTAATCGATAAAAGCCGCAATTTTGAATCGCTTAAATCTACTTATTAGATAGCTCACTATGGCTGTACCTAACATGAATATCTCTGGCGTACAGAGATAACTCCTTGTCGTGGTTTAATATCTGTGCGGTACATCGCCTTTTCAAGGCTCGGTCAGCCGAGCGCCGCCGCGATGACGCGATGAGATGAACGGTGGAGCAAGCCGGTGGCGCAGGAGGTTGAGGCAACTGGTCGCGGCGATGGGGGATGTGTTGGCAATCGAGGGAGGCAGAAAAGCGCGGATAAAAAAATCCCGGCGCTATCGCAACGATAGGACCGGGTCATCAAACAAGGAATGGCGATATAAACAAATGCTTTACAGCAAAGACTAACTACGGGGTGTGCAAACTTGCAGACATATGAAAGGAAGAGTGTGGGTGCACAATCCCTCGTCTCCCTCTCGGCAACTATTGCATGAGCTGATAATAGTGTGACGAAGATCACAAAGCAACCATATGGTGTAATTTTTCAATCAAAATGAAAGACTTTCAGCATTTTTGCCGATTAGGTATGCTGAAAACGCTTTTATTGTAATTTTATTACATTCATTCCGTCAGAAATCGGTGGGTGGCTCCTGCTCTTCCATCAACTCCAGCAGGTTGATGGCAACCGCAATGAAATCAGACTCGGTGACGATACCGATCAGTTTGCGTCCTTTTAGTACCGGCAGGCAGCCATATTTGTGGCGCTGCAGGTAGAGTGCCGCCTCTTTGATGCCGGCGTGGGGGTCCACGCTTGCCACTTGCCGTGTCATGATCTCGTCCAGTTGCACGCTGTCGGTAAACTCGGCTTCCCGCTCCGGGCTGATGAGCAGCAGTTTGGATTCCCGGGTAGCCAGGATATCGGTGAGGGTCACCAACCCCAGCAGGTGGTGCTGCTCGTCAACGATGGGAATGTGGCGGATCCGCTCCTGCTGCATCAGCTCCATCGCCTGTTTGACACTGTTTTCCGGACCCAGGGTGAAGGGATGTTCGGTCATGATTTCGGATAAGGTCATCATGGTGAGCCTCCTTGTGTATCTCTCTTCACCCTAGCCCACCCCTCTCTGGCAAAACATGATCAGGGTCAATACAGATCATTAAAGAATCATTAACCGGATGGGTGTATCAATATTGCTCGCTATCCCTTGTCTCTCTTGGGTTTTTGGTCTTTTGGGTTGCCTTGGAAGATGGGGATAACTAGACTAGCCGCCGATTCCCTTCGAGGTGAAAGATGCAAGTATCCGATTTTCATTTTGATCTGCCCAACGAGCTGATTGCCCGCTATCCGATGGCAGAGCGCACCGCCAGCCGCTTGTTGCAGCTCGATGGTCAAACCGGCGCCCTGCGCCATGGTCAATTTGTCGATGTGCTGGATCAGCTCAATCCGGGCGACCTGTTGGTATTTAACAATACTCGTGTCATTCCGGCGCGCATGTTTGGCCAGAAGGCCAGCGGCGGCAAGCTGGAGGTGCTGGTAGAGCGCATTCTGGACGAGCACAGCGTGCTGGCCCATGTCCGTGCCTCCAAGGCGCCTAAACCGGGCACCCGTTTGATCATGGATGCAGGTCAGGACGGCAAGAGTGTCGAGGCCGAGATGCGTGCCCGTCACGATGCGCTGTTCGAGATCCATTTCCTCGACCCGCGCCCGGTGCTGGAGATCCTGGAAGCGATCGGTCACATGCCGCTGCCGCCTTATATCGACCGTCCCGACGAGGATGCCGACAAGGAGCGCTATCAGACGGTGTATAACCAAAAGCCGGGTGCGGTGGCAGCCCCGACCGCCGGTCTGCACTTTGATGAGGCGCTCCTTGAGAAAATTCGTGCCAAAGGGGTTGAAACGGCTTTCGTGACCCTGCATGTAGGGGCGGGGACCTTTCAGCCGGTGCGAGTGGACAAGATTGAAGATCACCACATGCATTCGGAATATGCCGAAGTGCCGCAAGAGGTGGTGGATGCCATCGCGGCGACCCGTGCCCGCGGTGGCAGGGTCATCGCGGTGGGCACCACCTCGGTACGTTCGCTGGAGAGCGCCGCCAAGGTCACCCTGGCTCAGGGAAAACCTCTGGCGCCCTTTTTCAGCGACACCGACATCTTCATCTTCCCGGGTTACCAGTTCCAGATTGTCGATGCCATGGTCACCAACTTCCATCTGCCGGAGTCGACCCTGATCATGCTGGTCAGCGCCTTTGCCGGCTATGACAACGTGATGGCGGCCTATCAGGCTGCGGTGGCCGGACAGTACCGTTTCTTCAGCTACGGGGACGCCATGTTTGTCACCCGTCGCCGGGGCGAGGCGTAAGTTTCGCCTTTATATCGGGCCGGATGGCCCTCCATTGTCAGACTGTTTCTCTGACTGAATCGAGGTAGTAATGAAATTTGAACTGAAAACCACCGACGGCCGTGCCCGTCGCGGTCAACTGGTGTTCGAACGTGGCACTGTCCAGACCCCGGCCTTTATGCCGGTCGGTACTTACGGCACCGTCAAGGGAATGACCCCTGAAGAAGTGCGTGAAACCGGCGCCGAGATCCTGCTGGGCAACACCTTCCACCTCTGGCTGCGCCCAGGTCAGGAAGTGATGCGCGCCCACGGCGATCTGCACGATTTCATGAACTGGCAGGGCCCGATCCTGACCGATTCCGGTGGTTTCCAGGTGTTCAGCCTGGGCGACATTCGCAAGATCACCGAAGCGGGCGTCCACTTCCGTCATCCAATCAATGGTGAGAAGATCTTCCTCGACCCCGAGAAGTCCATGGAGATCCAGTACGATCTGGGCTCCGACATCGTGATGATCTTCGACGAGTGCACCCCCTATCCGGTCAGCTACGAAGATGCCCGCAAGTCGATGGAGATGTCCCTGCGTTGGGGCAAGCGCTCCCGTGACAAGTTTGATGCGCTGGGCAACAAGAATGCCCTGTTTGGTATCATCCAGGGCTCGGTCTATGAAGAGCTGCGGGATGTTTCCCTCAATGGCCTGCTGGAGATCGGTTTCGACGGCTATGCGGTCGGCGGTTTGGCAGTGGGTGAGCCTAAAGAGGATATGCACCGCATCCTCGAGCACGTTTGCCCGAAAATTCCGGCCGACAAACCCCGTTACCTGATGGGTGTAGGCAAGCCGGAAGATCTGGTGGAAGGGGTGCGCCGTGGGGTCGATATGTTCGACTGCGTGATGCCGACTCGCAATGCCCGTAACGGTCATCTGTTCACCACCGATGGGGTGGTCAAGATCCGTAACGCCAAGTATCGCACCGACACCAGCACCCTGGATGCGGATTGCGATTGCTACACCTGCAAAAATTACACTCGTAGCTACCTGTATCATCTGGACAAGTGCAACGAGATCCTGGGTGCCCGTCTGAACACCATTCACAACCTGCGTTATTACCAGCGAGTGATGCAAGGTTTGCGGGACGCGATCGAGCAGGGTAAATTAGACGACTTTGTAACTGAGTTTTACCGTCGGCAAGGGAAGCCTGTGCCTCCGTTAGCTGAAAATGACGTGAAATAACAACAGCGTATCAGCTCGTTATCTTTGTATATCTACATCAACAAGAGGTTGTTAAATGAGCATTATCTCCAAGGCATATGCAGAAGGCGCAGTTCCGGGTGCACAGGGTGGTGGTATGGAAATGATCATCATGCTGGCCGTATTTGGCCTGATCTTCTACTTCATGATCTATCGTCCCCAGGCCAAGCGTGCCAAAGATCACCGCAATCTGATGAGCTCCTTGTCCAAGGGTGATGAAGTGCTCACCTCCGGTGGCCTGGTTGGCAAGATTGCCAAAGTGGCTGCAGATAGCGATTACTTGGTGATCGCCCTGAACGACCAGACTCAAGTCACCATCAAAAAGGACTTCGTCTCTGCCGTTCTGCCCAAGGGTTCTATCCAGTCCCTTTAATCTCCCAAGGAGCACAGCGTGTTGAATCGCTATCCGCTGTGGAAATACCTGATGGTGGTCCTGGTGATCGCCATCGGTTTTCTATATGCAGCCCCCAATCTTTACGGCGAAGACCCGGCCTTGCAGGTTTCTGCCAGCCGTGGTGCCGAAGTCAAGCTAGATACCCTTGACCTGGTGAAAGAGACGCTTGAAGCGGCCAATATCCCGGTCAAACATGCTGCGTTCGAGCACGGTTTAATCCTGATCCGTTTCAAGAACACTGAAGAGCAGCTCAAGGCGCGCGATGTTGTTGCCAACAAGCTGGGCGATAACTTCATCACTGCACTCAACTTGGCTCCTTCTACCCCCGCATGGCTCGAAGCCATCGGTGCTGCGCCGCTCAAGCTCGGCCTGGACCTGCGCGGTGGTGTGCACTTCCTGATGGAAGTGGACATGGCCGAAGCGCTGACCAAGCAGCAAGAGCAGATGGTGCAGGATTTTCGCACCGAACTGCGCACCCAGAAGATCCGTTACTCAGGCGTTCGCCGGGCCGGTGATCAGGTGCAGGTGCTGTTTCGCGATGAGGCGGATCAAGAGCGTGCCGCTTCCCATCTGCGTCGTCAGAACCCTGATTTGACCTTTACCACCGAGCAGAAAGGGGATGAGTTCATCCTCAAGGCTGCATTGAGTGAAGCGAAGATCAAGGAAGTGAAAAAGTATGCCCTCGAGCAGAACATCACCATCATCCGGAACCGGGTCAATGAGCTGGGTGTAGCCGAGCCGTTGGTGCAACAACAAGGCGCCGAGCGCATTGTGGTTGAACTGCCAGGTATTCAGGATACCGCCCGCGCCAAGGAGATCCTGGGTGCAACCGCGACCCTGGAATTCCACATGGTCGATGAGACTGCCGACATCCAGGCTGCTGCCGATGGTCGTGTCCCGCCGAGTTCCAAGGTCTACAACGATCGCAACGGTCGTCCTGTTGTACTGCAAAAGCGGGTGATCCTGACCGGTGACCACATCGTGGGTGCCCAGTCCGGTTTCGACGAGTACAGCCGTCCCCAGGTCAACATCAAGCTTGATGGCCAGGGTGGCAACAAGATGGCTAACTTTACCAAGGACAACGTCGGTAAAGGGATGGCGACCGTCTTCATCGAGTACAAGCCGGTCGGTCAGCCCGGTCCGGATGGCAAGCGCAAGTTCCGCAAGCAGGAGGAGGTGATCAACGTCGCCACCATCCAGTCGCGCCTTGGCAGCCAGTTCCGTATCACAGGTATCGACAACGCCAACGAAGCTCACAACCTGGCGCTGCTGCTGCGTGCCGGTGCCCTGATCGCCCCGATCCAGATCGTGGAAGAGCGCACCATTGGCCCGAGCCTGGGTCAACAGAACATCGACAGCGGTATGGAAGCCATTGGCTGGGCCATGCTGGTGATCGTGCTGTTCATGGGGATCTACTACCGTGCCTTTGGTTGGGTAGCCAACCTGGCGGTCTGTATGAACCTGGTGCTGATTGTCGGTATCATGTCGATGATCCCGGGTGCCACCATGACGCTACCGGGTATTGCCGGTATTGTGTTGACGCTCGGTATGGCGGTGGATGCCAACGTGCTGATCTACGAGCGTATTCGTGAAGAGATCCGCAATGGTCGTGGTGTTCAGCAAGCCATTCATCTGGGCTTTGACCGGGCATTCTCCACCATCGCCGACTCGAACGTTACCTCGCTGATTACTTGCGTGATCCTGTTCGGTATCGGTACTGGCGCCATCAAGGGCTTTGCCCTGACGCTGGGCATTGGTCTGACCGCTTCCATGTTTACTGCCATCACAGTTTCCCGTGCCATTATCAACCTGGCTTGGGGTGGACGGCGCATCGACAAGCTGCCCATCTGAGGATAGAGAAATGTTTCAGATTCTACATTTTGAAAAACCGATCCCGTTTATGCGCTATGCCAAGCCGGGTGTGGTTTTCTCTTCCGTGCTGATGGTGATTGCCCTGTTCTTCCTGTTTGATCGGGGTTTGAACTGGGGTCTGGACTTTACCGGTGGTACTACCATCGAGGTGGGGTTCCAGCAGTCGGTGAGCCTGGACAAGGTCCACGACGCACTGGAAGAGCAGAAGATTGAAGGGGCAACCCTGCAACACTTTGGCTCCAGCCGTGATGTGCTGTTCCGCCTGACCCCGAAAGAGGGGGTTAAGGTAGAACAACAGGGTAACGAAGTGCTGGCGGCAGCCAAGTTGCTCGACGAGGGCGCAGTGCTGAAACGGGTTGAGTTTGTCGGCCCTTCAGTGGGTGATGAACTGGCAACAGACGGTGCGCTGGCGATGCTGGCCTCCATCCTTTGCATCATGGCCTATGTGGCGGTGCGTTTCGAATGGCGTCTGGCGTTGGGGGGCATTCTCTCTCTGGTGCACGACGTGGTGATCACCCTGGGCGTGTTCGCTTACTTCCAGTACGAGTTCGACCTGACCGTACTGGCGGCGCTGATGACCCTGGTGGGTTACTCCCTGAACGATACCATAGTGGTGTTCGACCGCTTGCGGGAGAACTTCCGCAAGGTGCGTAAAGGGGATACCGAGTACATTCTGGATCTCTCCATGACCGAGACCCTGAGTCGTACCATTATCACTTCTGGCCTCACCTTTGTGGTGGTGCTGGCGCTGCTGCTCAAGGGCGGTGCGCTGATCCACGGTTTTGCCGTGGCCATGGTGATCGGTGTGGCGTTCGGTACCTACTCCTCCATCTATGTGGCGAGTGCATTTGCCATGTTCCTCGGCGTCAAGCGCGAGCACATGCTGCCAACCCAGGTAGAGAAAGAGGGTGCGGAACAACAGGAAATCCTGCCGTAACAGTGAAGGGCGCCGTAAGGCGCTCTTTTCTTATCTCCGTATGCCGCTTGCGGATGCAGAGGTTCCAAGTAACAGGAGTTAATGATGCAACACAATCCTCGTTTTTTGGCGCTGGTTGACGGGATCCGCTCCCGCGTTACCGAGACAGACGTTCACCAGATCAAGCACTGGCAGGATGAAGGGCGCGCTTTTCATCTGATCGATGTGAGAGAAGAGAGTGAGTGGGCCAAGGGGCATTTGCCAAACGCCCTCTACCTCGGGCGTGGGGTGATTGAGCGGGATATCGAGACCCGTTTCCCTGATCCCGAGACCGAACTCTACCTCTATTGTGGTGGTGGTTTTCGCTCCATTCTGGCGGCGGATAATCTGCAACAGATGGGTTATCGCCGGGTAGTCAGCGTAGATGGCGGTTTTCGGGGTTGGTTGGAAGCCGGATACCCTGTCGAATCCTGATTTATTTGAGGCAGAGGGACACAGCTACATGACAAAGTGGCAGTTGACCTTTACCATATGCGGGGTCAAGCGTAAGCGTCGGAGTGTTCATTGAACGTCAGGAAAGGGATTGGATACCTCCTTGGTATCCTGTTGTTGCTCCCCATGTGGGGTTGCAGCAGTAGCAGTCAAGTTAACACCCCCAAGGTTCCCAAGCAGCAGCCTGCTTCACTGGTTTTGGCGACCCCCCTGCAGGTCTCCTACCAAAGTGAGTTGGCGCTGGCGCGACTCGGGCAGATGCTCGGTGAAATGGAATTGACCACCGAGCAACGGGCCGAGCTGTTCTATGAACGGGCCGTGGTATTTGACCGGGTTGGCCTGCGTTCCCTCGCGCGGCTCGACTTTAATCGAGCCCTGCGTGAAAAACCGGATTTTGCCGAAGCCTATAACTTCATCGGCGTTTATCTGGTACAGCAGCAAAATTATGACGAAGCCTATGAGGCGTTCGACTCTGCCCTCGAGCTGGCACCTGATTATGACTATGCCTATCTCAATCGTGGTATAGCGCTCTATTATGGTAACCGTCCCGAGCTTGCCAGCGCGGACATGAAGCGCTTCTATGAAGCGCAGCCAGAAGATCCCTATCGGGTGATTTGGCTCTATCTGGCCGAGCAAAAACTCGATGCCCCTGCGGCCATGAGCCGGATGCGCGAACGGCTTAACAAATACGATGACGATGCCTGGAACTGGGATCTGGTTCGCCTCTATATCGGCGAGATCAATGCCTCCCAGTTGATGGGAAATGTAGTGAAAGGGGTTAAGGATAACCGGGAGCTCGCCGAGCGCTTGTGTGAAACCTACTTCTATCTGGGCAAGTTCGAGTTGGCCAGAGGTAACCGCAAGGAAGCCATCAGCTACTTCAAGTTGGCGCTTTCCAACAACGTCTATGACTTTATCGAGCACCGCTATGCGTTGCTGGAGCTGGAGCTGATGGCGCGTAAACCCTTGCCACCGGGTGCTCAGAGTGCCCGCAGCAAGAGCGATAAGCCCTCCTGATCCACACGACAGCTGTAAAAAAGGCCTCGCGATGAGGCCTTTTTGTTGGGCGAATGGCGGGCTTATTCCACTAGGCTCATGCCGGAGATCTGGCGCCAGTAGCCGTTGCAATCGCGATCCTGCTGCAAAACGAGGGGATGATTGCCCTGCTGGTTAGCCTTGAAGCGGGCCAGCATCTCCAGCGTCTCCATCCCTTGCGGCGAGAGCCTGACTACATCCACCACGTCTTCCATGCCTGCCAGCTCGTTCCCGAGGTTATAGCAGTAACCAGACTGGGTCTGGATCCCGTTGAGGTTGAACACTCGCTGCCCTTCGCGGCTGTTGGCCAGCCGTCCGGTCGGATAGTGGATGCAGGCGAGTTCACAGTTATCTTTTGGCTTGTCGAGGGAGCGGGCGGTGAAGCAGCGCGCCGAGTAGGCGAGCGGCAGATGGCCGTAGGCAAACACCTCCACCTCAAACCGGTCGCGCAGTGGGCCCAGATCCTGATTGAGCTGTACCAGCCAGTCACGGGAGAGCTCCACCGGCATCACCCAGCGTTTCATCCCCTGTTTGAGCAGCATTCGCAGCACATCGGCGTTGTAGGCGTTGATGGCAGGGCCGCAGACAAACGGGATCCCCGCTTCCCAGGCGAGTTGCACCGTACCGAGATCGTTGGCTTCGACCATCAGATCGCCATTATCGACCAGCCGCTTCACCTCTTTAAGCTCGGAGGGGGCGGAGATGAGGGCGAGGGTAGAGAGCACCACCTGCTTGCCGGAGCTGGCCACCTGACGAGCCAGCGCAATCCAGTCATCGACTTTGAGTTCGCGCCGCTTGCTGCAGACGGTCTCCCCCAGATAGATGATGTCGGCCTGGCTGTCGGCCGCGGCACGGTAAAACGCTTCAGTATCCGCTTTGGGCCAGTAAAAGAGCACAGGCCCGAGAGAAAATTGCATGCTGTGGTCTCCTTATTGCCACTGACGATGATAGGCGCCGAGGGTGGTCTGGCTACCTTCGGAGACGCGGGCGAGCTGGGCATCCCACTCAGGCTTGACCTGATAAGCCTCGGGATTGGCCTGATAGGCATCGATGGCCGCACGCCAGACCCGGGTCACCTGCTCCACATAGGCGGGGCTGCGCTGACGTCCTTCGATCTTGACCGACTGAACCCCGGTCTGGAACAGCTCCGGCAACAGGCCAAGGGTATTGAGGCTGGTCGGCTCTTCCAGTGCGTGGTAGGTCTGGCCATCCACCTCGAAGCGCCCCTTGCACAGGGTCGGATAGCCGGCGTTTTCACCGGGGCCATAGCGGTCGATCAGCACTTCGTTGAGCCGTGACTCGAGGCCGCTCGGGGTCTCTTCCCAGCGCACGAACTTGGCCGGTGAGCAGGCGCCGACGGTGTTGGGGCTCTCGCCAGTCATGTAGGAGGAGAGATAGCAGCGCCCCTCGGCCATGATGCAGAGGCTGCCAAAGGCAAAGACCTCCAGGCCCACATCGGTTTCGCGGGCCAGCTGTTTGACCTGATGCATGGAGAGCACCCGCGGCAGCACTACCCGTTTGACATTGAATTGCTGCTGATAGAAGCGAATGGCGGCGGCATTGGTGGCACTGGCTTGTACCGAGACATGGAGCTCCATCTCCGGATAGTGGCTGCTGGCATATTCCAGCACCGCCAGATCGGCGATGATCAGCGCATCGGCGCCGAGGGCCACCCCGCGATCAACAGCCTGTTTCCATCTGGTATCGGCCCCCGGGTGGGCGAAGGTATTAATAGCAATATGCAGTTTGCGACCATGTTGATGCACATAATCCACCGCCTTTTCCAGTTTGCTGTCGGTAAAGTTGAGACCGGCAAAGTGGCGGGCATTGGTGTCATCCTTGAAGCCGATGTAAACCGCATCGGCCCCGTTATCCACGGCGGTTTTCAGTGCCGGCAAACTGCCTGCCGGACAGAGTAATTCCATTGGTACGCTCCGAGAGTGCATATGAAGGGCAAACGAGCCCTGATTGTATGCAGGCATGCACTCCCGCTTTTTGACCTGAGGCAGCTTTGTGTGGCTTTGTCCATCTTGAGGTAACCCTGCATAAGTTTGATTTCCAACAGGATCTTTGCAGTGGCCCTGTGTTTGAATGCGAAAAAAGGGAGTCTATTGTGTTTCAACAACTGCAACATCGCCTGGTCGAACAGGCTCCGCGCTTCTTGCGCCATCCCCTCAAGCTGGTCCCCTTCAATCTGCAAAAACAGTTGATGGAGAGCCTGTTGGCCCGGGTATTCAAGGAGGCCATCGAAGATGGCGATTTCGAGTTTCTGGCAGATAAGTGGCTGAAAGTAGAAGTCTCTGATCTGGAGCTGTGCTGGTTTATCAGTGAGCAGAATGGTCAGCTGGTGGTGGCTCGCGAATGTGCCAAGGCGGATGTCTGTTTTAGCGGTACGGTCAACGATCTGATCCTGATTGCCGGTCGCAAAGAGGACCCGGATTCGCTCTTCTTCCAGCGCAAACTGAAGATAGAAGGGGATACCGAACTGGGTCTTGAGGTAAAAAACCTGATGGATAGTCTGGATCTCGATGGCTTGCCGAGCCTGATGAAGTATCCCCTGATGGACTTGGCGACCTTTATCGAGCGCGCCCGCGCCGAGTCAGCGCAGGCTCCGGTGCATGCGGCGCCGAGCCGGCTCCCGCTTTAAGTGATTGCTTACCACATGGGCATGGTGGCGATAACGGTGCCGTGCCCAGAGGCAACGGCATGCCCACAAGCAGGGCACAAACGCTGCGAGCGCTATCGGGGCAGCCAGTTGCGATATGACCAACCCCAGCGCAAGCAACACAAAGGGCTGGGCTTCATAAAGCCACTCGGGTTGCAGCCAGCGTTTCGCAGGAAAGATGATGAGATCGGTACGACGATAGCTGGAACGCATCATCCAGGTCACTGCGCCCACGATAAATAGCAGGGCGCCAGCAAACCAGAGTAGCCGTTGCTCATTGAGCATAATCAGGGCAACGGCTGCCAGCAGATAGAGGCTGGGTAATCTCTCGTAGATAAATGGAGGGAGCATGGCTTGATTTCTCCGATCTCATAGAACAGGTATCCTTCAAGTTTAGTGTCCCACCTCGATTGCCTCATGCTTGTTTGTTATACAAATCACCGCTTTTGTTCTGAAATGGCGCACCTTTTACGGTGCCAAAATAGCGATTGGTTATGTTACTATTACGCGCCATTTTTGACTGTAGATTGACAGGGCATGCTGGATCAAATTCGTATTATTTTGGTAAACACTTCCCATCCCGGCAACATGGGGTCTGCGGCGCGGGCCATGAAGACCATGGGGTTGACTCAGATGGTGCTGGTTGATCCACAAGCTTTGCCGGATGACAACGCCTTCGCCCTGGCGGCAGGGGCCAGCGATGTACTTGCTAATGCGCGCATTGTGTCGACGCTCGATGAAGCGATTGCTGACTGTGGTCTGGTCATTGGCACCAGTGCGCGTTCCCGAACCCTGAGCTGGCCGATGCTCGATCCTCGTGAAGCGGGCGAGAAGTTGGTGCTTGAGGGGATGACGCATCCGGTCGCGCTGGTATTTGGTCGCGAACGTACCGGTCTCACCAATGATGAGCTGCAAAAGTGCCACTACCATGTGGCTATCCCGGCCAATCCGGAATACAGCTCCCTCAATCTGGCCATGGCGGTCCAGACCCTCTGTTACGAAATACGGGTGCACTGGCTGCAAGAGATGGTGGTCGAACCCGAAGAGGAGATGGCCTATCCGAGTACTGCCCAACTGGAAGGGTTTTATCAGCACCTGGAACAAACGCTGCTAAAGACCGGTTTCATTGCCGATGATCACCCGGGTCATGTGATGAGCAAATTGCGCCGGCTGTTCAATCGTGCACGACCGGAAGCATCTGAACTCAATATCTTGCGCGGCATTTTGACCTCGGTTCAGAAAGTGAAAACACCGGATTAACCGACTATTTTACTCAACCATAATACTTGACTGTTTTTGTCGGGTATGTGACCATGTGCCACATCAAATCGCTTCGCAAGACGGTAAGGCTCATGAGACTGACTTCTAAAGGACGTTACGCTGTAACCGCCATGCTCGACGTGGCACTGCATGCAGAGCAGGGGCCTGTGCCCCTTGCCGATATTTCCGAGCGTCAGGGCATCTCTTTGTCCTACCTCGAACAGCTGTTTGCCCGCCTGCGCAAGCATGGCCTGGTGAGCAGCGTACGTGGTCCGGGTGGTGGTTATCGCTTGGGACTGGCTCCCGACGAGATATCTGTTGGCCAGGTGATCACCGCAGTGGATGAGTCGGTTGATGCCACTAAGTGTCTCGGTAAGGGTGGCTGCCATGGCGGCACCCAATGTCTGACCCACTCTTTGTGGCGTGATCTCAGTGAGCGAATTTCCAGTTTCCTCGGCGATATCACCCTGGCAGAACTGGTTCGCCAGGCAGATGTACGCCGGATTGCCGGCAAGCAAGATGAACAGATGAAAACCGCGTTGTCCCTGGTTGAACGGACAGAACGCGGCAATGTGAGCTTGAAAGTCCAACTATAAACAAACGTGCTTTCCACAGTCGTTCGATGTGCGAACAAGGCTGTAACGGAGAAATACATGAAACTGCCTATTTACCTTGATTATTCGGCAACCTGTCCGGTGGACCCGCGTGTCGCAGAAAAAATGATGCAGTGTCTCACCATGGATGGCCTGTTCGGCAATCCGGCTTCCCGTTCCCACCGCTTTGGCTGGCAAGCCGAAGAAGCGGTTGATCTGGCCCGTAATCAAGTGGCAGAGCTGATCGGTGCAGACCCGCGCGAAATCGTGTTTACCTCAGGTGCTACTGAATCCAACAACCTGGCCATCAAGGGCGTTGCACATTTTTACGCCGGCAAAGGCAAGCACATCATCACCTCCAAGACCGAACATAAGGCAGTGCTTGATACTTGCCGCCAGCTGGAGCGTGAAGGGTACGAGGTGACCTACCTTGAACCGATGCCAAACGGTCTGTTTACCATCGAACAAATCAATGCGGCTTTGCGTGATGACACCATTCTGGTGAGCATCATGCATGTCAACAACGAGATTGGCGTGGTGCAAGACATCGCTGCCATCGGTGAGCTTTGTCGTTCCCGCAAGATCTTGCTGCACGTGGACGCAGTCCAGAGCGTGGGTAAAATCCCGGTGGACGTCGAGGCACTGAAAGTCGACTTGCTCTCCGTCTCTGCACACAAGGTATATGGTCCCAAGGGGATCGGTGCCCTGTATGTACGTCGCAAGCCCCGTGTTCGTCTGGAAGCCCAGATGCATGGCGGTGGTCACGAGCGTGGTATGCGTTCTGGCACGTTGCCAACTCATCAGATCGTCGGCATGGGCGAAGCATTCCGTATCGCCAAGGAAGAGATGGCCAACGAAGCGCCGCATATCATGGCACTGCGTCAGCGTCTGTGGGATGGCATCAAAGATATTGAAGCTGTCTATATCAACGGTGATCTGGAGCAGCGTGTGCCGGGTAACCTCAATGTCAGCTTTGCCTATGTGGAAGGGGAATCCCTGATCATGGCGCTGAAGGATCTGGCGGTTTCTTCCGGTTCAGCCTGTACCTCTGCCAGCCTGGAACCTTCCTATGTGTTGCGTGCGCTGGGTCTTAATGACGAGCTGGCACACAGTTCCATTCGCTTCAGCATGGGTCGCTTTACCACCGAAGAAGAGATTGATTACGCAGTCAAGCTTATTCGTGACTCCATTGGCCGTCTGCGCGAGATGTCTCCACTGTGGGAGATGTATAAAGATGGCGTCGATCTGAACACGGTCGAGTGGGCTCATCACTGATCCAACAGGGTCAGTGAACAACGGAATTAGCAGGAGTGAGATATGGCTTACAGTGAAAAAGTAATCGACCACTATGAAAACCCCCGTAACGTCGGTGGTTTTGACAAGAATGATCCAAGCATCGCAACCGGCATGGTCGGTGCTCCGGCTTGTGGCGACGTGATGAAGCTGCAACTGAAGATCAGCGATGAGGGCATCATCGAAGATGCCAAGTTCAAGACTTACGGCTGTGGCTCTGCCATTGCCTCCAGCTCGCTGGTGACCGAATGGGTCAAGGGCAAGACCCTGGACGAAGCTGCTGGCATCAAGAACACCGATATCGCCGAAGAGCTGGCACTGCCACCGGTAAAGATCCACTGCTCGATTCTGGCTGAGGATGCCATCAAGGCTGCTATCGCCGATTACAAGCAGAAGAAAGGTCTCTAAGCGCCGGAGAGCAGTATGGCTATTACCATGACAGATGCCGCAGCGGCACGGGTGTCTTCTTTTCTGACTAACCGGGGCAAGGGCATTGGCCTGCGCCTCGGCGTCAAGACCACTGGCTGCTCTGGCTTGGCTTATGTGCTCGAGTTTGTTGATGAGCTTGCCGAGGAAGACCAGGTATTCGAGCAGCAGGGTGTGAAAATTATTGTCGATGCCAAGAGTCTGATCCACCTGGACGGAACTCAACTGGATTTCGTCAAGGAGGGCCTCAATGAGGGCTTCCAGTTTAATAATCCCAATGCCAAAGGCGAATGTGGTTGCGGCGAGAGCTTTAATGTCTGACAGGGGTGACCTGACGGATGTGACGGTTGAACTGGCATCTGACCGCCAGTTCAACCGTGTTATTTCTGCCGCTATATCGAGAGTGGTTATGACGACCGTTGCCAAGAGGTTTATATGAACCATTTCGAGCTGTTTGGGCTGGTTGAAGGCTTCGAACTAGACACCCGGCAGTTAGCGGATACCTACCGACAACTGCAAACCCGCTTCCACCCCGATCGTTTTGCCACGGCCCCCGAGCGGGAGCAGTTGGCATCAGTGCAGCATGCAGCTCAAATCAACGAGGCGTTCACCACCCTCAAAGCACCGCTGCGCCGTGCGGAATATCTGCTCTCCTTACGCGGTACGGATATTCGTGGTGAGCAGCAAACACTGCAAGATACCGCATTTCTGATGCAGCAACTGGAGTGGCGTGAGCGTCTGGCTGATTTGAAAGGCGACGCTGACCCTGAGCGTGCCATCAAGGATTTTCGCTCTGAAATCAGGCATGATCATCAGCTGCTGATGCAGCAGTTGACCGCGTATCTCGCCGCTGGCGAAGATTTGGACGCGGCTGACTGCGTCCGCAAACTCAAGTTTGTCGACAAGCTCCTCGCAGAGCTGGAACGATTCGAAGACTCGCTCCTCGAGTCTTGATCCTTTAACGCTGGAAGTTTGATTACCCATGGCATTACTGCAAATAGCCGAGCCCGGCCAGAGCGCTGTACCTCATCAGCACAAACGTGCCGTCGGCATCGATCTCGGCACCACCAACTCTCTCGTTGCTGCGGTTCGCAGCGGTCACGCCGATACCCTTTGCGATGAGCAAGGGCGCGATCTTCTCCCGTCGGTGGTGCATTATCAGACCGATGCTATTCGAGTGGGTATTGATGCCAAGCGCGAAGCAGCCCTTGATCCGCACAACACCATCGTCTCGGTCAAACGGATGATGGGCAAGGCGCTGGCCGATATGGACACCCGTCAGCAACCTTATCTGTTTGTTGCCGCCGAGAACGGTATGCCCCAGCTACAAACCTGCCAGGGCTTGGTCAATCCGGTACAGGTATCGGCCGAAATATTGAAAACACTGGCCGAGCGTGGCTCCGCCTCCCTGGGTGGTGAACTCGACGGTGTGGTCATTACCGTCCCTGCTTATTTCGATGATGCCCAGCGTCAGGGTACTAAAGATGCGGCACGTCTGGCCGGTCTGCACGTGCTGCGGCTGCTCAACGAACCTACCGCCGCAGCGATTGCCTATGGCCTCGACTCGGGTCAGGAAGGGGTGATTGCCGTTTACGATCTGGGCGGTGGCACCTTCGATATTTCGATTCTTCGTTTGCATCGCGGCGTGTTTGAAGTGATGGCCACTGGCGGCGATTCGGCCCTCGGTGGCGATGATTTCGATCACCTGCTGGCGGACTGGATCAAAGCACAGGCCGGTCTGACCGGCGTACTGGATGCCCGTACCCAGCGCGAACTGCTGGATGTAGCGGCACAGATCAAACACAGCCTGACCGATGCCGAGCAGGTGGTTTGCACCTTCGCTGGCTGGCAGGGCAGTGTGACCCGCAGCCAGTTTGAACAACTCATCACACCGCTGGTGAAGCGCACCCTGCTGGCTTGCCGCCGCGCCCTGCGCGATGCGGATCTTGAGCAGGTGGAAGTGCTGGAAGTGGTGATGGTCGGTGGCTCCACCCGGGTGCCCTTGGTGCGCGAACTGGTAGGGGATTTCTTCCAGCGTACGCCGCTGACCAGTATTGATCCGGACAAGGTGGTTGCCATCGGTGCTGCCATCCAGGCTGATATTCTGGTGGGCAACAAGCCCGATGCCGAGATGCTGCTGCTGGATGTGATCCCGCTCTCACTGGGTCTGGAGACCATGGGTGGCCTCGCCGAGAAGGTGATCCCGCGCAACACTACCATTCCGGTAGCCCGAGCCCAGGAGTTCACCACCTTCAAGGATGGTCAGACTGCCATGGCCATCCATGTGGTGCAGGGAGAGCGTGAGCTGGTCGCCGATTGCCGCTCACTGGCCCGCTTTACCCTGACCGGTATTCCACCCATGGTGGCGGGCGCAGCCCATATTCGTGTCACCTTCCAGGTGGATGCGGATGGTTTGCTGTCGGTCAGTGCCATGGAGAAATCCTCCGGCGTGCAGGCCGAGATCCAGGTCAAGCCATCTTACGGTCTTGCGGAGCAGGACATTCTTACCATGTTGAGCGCGTCCATTGAGCATGCCCAGCAAGATATGGATGCCCGCATGCTGGCAGAGCAGCAGGTAGAAGCTGATCGGGTTGCCCTGAGCCTCAACGTTGCCTTGGCCGCCGATGGTGAGTCACTGCTAAGTGCTGCCGAGCGCGCCGAGATCGATGCCGCCATCGCCCACCTGCTGATCATGCGCAGCACGGGCACCACCAATCAAATCAAAGATGCCATTGAGGCGGCAGATGCTGTCAGTGGTGAATTTGCAGCACGTCGGATGGATGCGTCCATCCGCAAGGTGCTGACCGGACAAAACGTCAACAAGGTGTAATATGCCAAAACTGATCATTCTTCCTCATCCTGTACTCTGTCCGGATGGTGTCGCCCTTGAGGGGCAACGTGGTGAGACCATTCTCGACGTGGCGCTGCGTAATGGGATCGAGATTGAACATGCCTGCGAGAAGTCCTGTGCCTGCACCACCTGTCATTGCGTGGTGCGGGAGGGATTTGACTCTCTCGAGCCAAGCGACGAGCTGGAAGACGATATGCTGGACAAGGCGTGGGGTCTGGAACCGGAATCACGGCTGAGTTGCCAAGCCAGGCTTGAGGACGAGGATCTGGTGGTCGAGCTGCCCAAGTACACCCTGAACCTTGCATCTGAACGCCATTAATTACCCATGAGTGCATTGCACGTGCAGCATCCCGTGGTGCTTCAGTGATATGGTGAAGGCCGTGCCCCTTAAAGGGCACGGCCTTTTTTGTATTCGTTATTCCCTCTTTGCCTATGAAGAGTGCTTATAAATCGTGCCAGTAAAAAAGGAAGCAAACACGATGGCTAACATGATGAACGTAGCGTTATCTACCCAGGCTGCTGCCGCCCATTGGGGCGAGGGTGCGCTACTCAGTTTTAATGGTGACAGAGCTGACATCCATCTGGGGTCGGTTGGTCAGGAAAAAGATGCACTGCGTGCCATTCAGCGTGCGGCCCGCCGCTTTGAGTCCACCGGGATCAAGCGGGTCAAGCTGGTCGGAGATGGTTGGGATCTGGAACGCCGTTTTGCCTTCGCCCAGGGCTTTTATGCCGCGAAAGGAGTGCGTGAACTGGACTTTGGCCAGCAAAGTGAGGTGGATAGCTGCGAGCTGGATGCCTTGATCAAGGCGAGCTGCTGGGCTCGTGACATCACCAATGGCTGCCCGGAAGAGATCTACCCCATGAGTCTGGCGGAATCGGCCCTGCTGCTCATTCGCGGTCTGGCCGGTGATCTGGTGACCGCCCGTATCACTGCCGGCGAAGCGTTGCGCGAATCGGGCCACATCGGGATCTGGTCGGTCGGTCGTGGCAGCGAGCGTGAGCCGGTGTTGCTGGAGCTTGATTACAACCCGACCGGGGATCGCAACGCCCCAGTGGTCGCTGCTCTGGTGGGCAAGGGTATTACCTTCGACTCCGGTGGCTACTCCATGAAGTCCTCTGACAACATGCTGCCGATGAAGTCCGATATGGGCGGCGCTGCCATGGTCACCGGCGCGCTGGCGCTGGCCATCAGCCGTGGCCTGAACAAGCGGGTGAAGCTCATTCTCTGTTGCGCCGAGAATCTGGTCTCCGGCCATGCCTTCAAACTGGGTGACATCCTTACCTACAAAAATGGTATCTCGGTTGAAATCCAGAATACCGATGCGGAAGGCCGCTTGGTGCTGGCCGATGGTCTGATGGCTGCCTCCGACAGTGGCGCGACCTACATCCTGGATGCCGCGACCCTGACCGGCGCTGCCAAGATGGCGTTGGGCCGCGACTACAACGCCGTGTTTGCCCTCGATGAGACCGAACAACAGCGTGCGCTGGCCGCTGCCAAGGCCGAAAATGAGCAGGCGTGGGCGCTGCCGCTGGAACCCTGGCATGCCAGCCAGCTCACCTCGGCCTTTGCCGAACTGGGCAACGTGGCTTCCGCCGAAGGCACGGCCGGTGCCACCACTGCGGCCGCCTTCCTGTCCCGTTTTGTGCCCAATGAAGGAAAGGGGTGGGTACACCTGGATCTGGCAGCGGCATATCAGAAGTCGGGCAACGAGCTTTGGGCTACCGGTGCTAAAGGCTACGGCGTGCGTACTATCGCGCGCTGGTTACAGGAGGTAACTGCATGAATGTCTGGTTAAGTCGTGATTTTGCCCCGGCGGAATGGGGTGACGGGGCCTTGCTCTCATACCGTGCCGACGCTGTGGTGATCCACCTGATCACCGCTTCCCCACTGCTCGATATCCAGCAGGCGGCGCGCCGCCTCTGTCAGCAGGGGATCCAGAAAGTAGCGCTTGCAGGGCATTGGGATCGCGAGCAGCAGTGGGCCTTTGCCCAGGGGTTGCAAACCCCCAAGGTGGAGGTGCAACTGCAATGGGCCATGTCCTCGGAAGAAGACAGAGAAGAGCTGGAAGCGCGTTGGTTATGTGGGCGCTGGGTGCGTGAGATGACCAATGCCACACCAGAGCAATTGGGGCCGCTGGAGCTGGCGGTCGAAGCCGCTGCTTTTATTACCGAGCTGGCGCCAGACAAGGTGAGTCACCGTATTTTGAAAGGTGAAGCGCTGCAACAGGCAGGCTGGGTCGGCCTCTATCAGGTGGGCCGTGGCAGTGAGCGCGAGCCGGTGCTGCTTGAGCTCGATTTTAATCCGGCGCGCGATCCCAGAGCGCCGGTAGCGGCAGCGCTGGTGGGCAAGGGGATCACCTTTGACTCTGGCGGCTACTCCATGAAGAGCTCCGAGGGGATGCTCACCATGAAGTGCGACATGGGGGGCGCGGCAATTGTGACCGGTGCGCTGGCGCTGGCCATGCTGCGCGGCCTCGACAAGCGGGTGAAGCTCATTCTCTGCTGCGCCGAGAATCTGGTCTCCGGCCATGCCTACAAGTTGGGGGATATCCTCACTTACAAGAACGGCACCACGGTGGAGATTGTGAATACCGACGCCGAGGGGCGGTTGGTGCTGGCTGATGGCCTGCAACTGGCCAGTGACAGCGGCGCACCGCTTATCATCGACGCCGCCACCCTGACTGGCGCCGCCGTGATGGCGCTGGGTGGTCGCTACAATGCCCTGTTTGGCCTCGACAAGGGGCTGGTGAGCCGGGCCATGACCTATGCCGATGCCGAGCAGGAGCCTGCCTGGCCGCTGCCGCTGGAGCCCTGGCACCGTCAGCAGTGCCCCTCCCATTATGCCGACACGGCCAACAGCCGTCCGGTGAAGGGGGGCGGGCCGGGTGGCGCCTCCAACGCGGCGGGTTTCCTCTCCCGTTTCGTTGCCAACGAAGGGATGGGCTGGCTGCATATCGATCTGGCCGCCTGCTTTAGCGATAACGGCGATGCTCTCTGGGCGCCGGGGGCCAATACCCTGGGGATGCGCACCATAGCGCGCGCCCTGCTGGCGGAAGCCAAATAAGCGAGACAAGGCACCTTCGGGTGCCTTTTTCATGTTGTTCGAATAGTGAGCAAAAGATGTCTTTTTGGCAGCTTAAAAGGACTATCGTGCGCAAGCGCACATATTTTCCCGCACTGCTCAGCGAAGATGAGTGCTGATGTTGATTGCAAGGAGGTTATGTTTAATAAAAAGTTGCTTTTTTGTGTGTTTATCCGCTTTTTGTTTACGTATAATCGCCAGCGAACATGGATACTAACAATAAGACCCTGTAATTAAGGAAAGATACCAATGGCCATCGAACGTACCTTCTCTATCGTCAAACCGGATGCTGTCAGCAAGAATCTTATCGGCGAGATTTATCACCGCATGGAAAGCGCCGGGCTGACCATCGTCGCCGCCAAAATGCTGCGTCTGACCAGTGACCAGGCCGCCGGCTTCTACGCTGAACATCAAGGCCGTCCTTTCTATGATGCGCTGGTGACCTTCATGACCTCTGGCCCTGTGATGGTGCAGGTGCTGGAAGGGGAAAATGCCGTACAGCGTTATCGCGATCTGATGGGGCTGACCAATCCCGAGCAAGCGCTGGCCGGTACTCTTCGCGCCTGCTACGGCGAGAGCATCGATCGCAACGCGGTGCACGGTGCCGACAGCTTTGCCTCTGCCCAGCGTGAAATTGCCTACTTCTTTAACGAAGAAGAGCTCCACACCCGCGCCTGAGGTGTGGCTTGATAGACGCAAGGGAGCCTCGGCTCCCTTTGTTGTTTTGCAGGCGTCACTCCTTTTTGCGCAATATCCCTCTATTCTCCAGGTGGAAAGCCAGCCCCATTATTTGTACAATGCCGCCCCCTGACATCGTCAGCCAATAATTGATGAAGTGTTTGAACTGAGGCCATTGATGAGCGAAACAAAAATCAACCTGCTGGATCTTGATCGGGATGCCATGCGTGCCTTCTTCGTCGAACTGGGCGAGAAGCCATTCCGGGCAGATCAGATAATGAAGTGGATCTATCACTTCGGTTGTGATGATTTCGATCAGATGACCAACGTCAACAAGGTGCTCAAGGATCGCCTCAAGGCGATGGCAGAGATCAAAGCGCCCGAGATCAGCCGGGAACAGCGCTCTTCTGATGGCACCATCAAGTGGGCCTTGCAGGTGGGTGATCAGGAAGTCGAGACGGTCTACATTCCCGAAGGCGATCGGGCCACCCTGTGTGTTTCTTCCCAGGTCGGCTGTGCGCTGGCGTGCAAGTTCTGCTCCACTGCCCAGCAAGGCTTTAACCGCAACCTGAAAGTGTCCGAGATCATCGGTCAGGTGTGGCGTGCCGCCCGCGTGGTCGGTGGCAAGCGTCCCATCACCAACGTGGTGATGATGGGGATGGGCGAGCCGCTGCTCAACCTCGCCAACGTGGTGCCTGCCATGCGTCTGATGATGGATGATTACGGTTATGGTATCTCCAAGCGTCGTGTGACTATTTCGACCTCAGGGGTGGTACCGGCACTGGACATGCTGGGCGACCAGATCGATGTGGCATTGGCTATCTCCCTGCATGCGCCGAATGACAAGTTGCGCTCCGAGATCATGCCGATCAACGACAAGTACAACATTGAGGATTTCCTCGCTGGTGTCCGTCGTTATCTTGAAAAGTCCAATGCCAATGGTGGCCGGGTCACAGTCGAATATGTGCTGCTCGATCATATCAATGACGACATGCAACATGCCCACGAACTGGCCAAAGTGCTTAAGGATACGCCGAGCAAGATCAACCTGATCCCGTTCAATCCCTTCCCAGGGAATCCTTATGGCAAGCCGAGCAACAGCCGTATCGATCGCTTCTCCAAGGTGCTGATGGAGTACGGTTATACCGTGATTGTGCGCAAGACCCGTGGTGACGACATCGACGCCGCCTGTGGTCAGTTGGTGGGTGACGTAATTGACCGTACCAAGCGAACTATCAAAAATCGGATGCAACAGGATGGGATTTCCGTCAAAATGGTTTAAATGCTAAGCCATTGTATAGAAAGGGAATGGATACACGTACATTGATCGTAGTGGCAGCGCTCTGCGCGCTGCCCGGCTGTGTGACCGAGACCACTTACGCTGGCCAGAATTCTACCCAGCGTGAAGTGGGTCCCGACCTTAAGGCGGCTGCCCAAACTCGCCTCGACCTGGGGATCCAGTACCTGCGTCAGGGCAATGCCGAGCAGGCCAAGTTCAATCTTGACCGCGCCCTCCAGTATGACCCCTCCAACTCTCAAATCCAGATTGGTTTCGCCTACTTCTATCAGACCGTAGGGGATTTCATTGCCGCTGAAAATCATTACAAGAATGCCCTTGCCATGGATCCGTCCAATGCTGACGCAATGAACAACTATGGTGCCTTTTTGTGTGATCGTGGCCGTTATGAGGAGGCGGATAAGGCCTTTAATCAGGCGGTGCAGCAGCCAGGCTACGTGAAAATCTCCGATACCTATGAAAATGCAGCGTTTTGCGCCCAGCAAAATCGCAGAAATGATAAAGCAAGCGAGTACTATCGCTTGGCCTTGGGGTATAATCCCCGCAACCCAAGGTTATTGCTGGACTTGGCCGAGCTTTCCATGAAAGATGGCAAGCTGCCTGATGTGCAGTCCTACCTCGCTCGTTTTGCCGATGCGTCAGACGAGAACGAGGACAGTCTCTGGTTGAGATTGCGGCTGGCACAGGCGATGGACAAACCGGCATTAATTCACCAATTCGGGACTGAGCTGGTAAGGCAATATCCCACTTCGCAACAAGCCAAGCGTTATTTATCCAATGACTACTGAACAGCCACACGATTTTCAAGACGACTCCCAGGCAGCAGGTCCAGGCCAATTGCTGCGCAACGCCCGTGAACAGCTTGGCTGGACACGAGAACAGGTTGCATCCCGCATTCACCTTCGTCTGACCCTGATTGCTGCTATTGAATCGGATACTTACGACAAGAACACCTCCCATACGTTTATCCGCGGCTATTTGCGCTCCTATGCCAAGCTGGTCGGGATTCCGGATGAGACTATTCTTGCCGCTTACGACAAGCTGGGTCTGACGCCACCTGATAATATCGACATGCAAAGTTTCTCCCGCCGTTCCCGCCAGCAAGCCAATGACAGTCGGCTCAAGATGGTGACCTGGCTGGTGATCTTGGTGTTGATTGCGCTCTCCGTTGCCTGGTGGTGGCAGAGTACCGCCCGCCGTTCTGCCGGTGACGAAGCCCTTGCCGCAACCGAAATGAGCGCGACCGTCTCTGAGCCTGCAGCCGATCCGCAGCCCGAGATCATTAGCCCTGTCCTTATTGAGGGGGCTGAGCCATCTGCTGCCGTTGGCACTGATGTGGCTGCACCTGTCTCTGCGGCAACTGGCACTCAAGCGGCAGTCTCTGCGGCTCCGGTGAATGGTGCCGTGGCCGATACCTCGGTGCCGAGTGCAGTGGCAGAACCAACAGCAGAGGCGGCTCAAGGTGAGCCAGCCAAGACGCCACAACTCAAGATGAGCTTCACCGCCGATTGCTGGCTAGATGTGAAAGATGGCAACGGCAAGACCCTGTTCAGCGGTCTGAAGAAAGCCAATGACGAGTTGGTGCTGGAAGGCGCCGAGCCCCTCAAGTTCACCATTGGTGCGCCGATGGCGGTCAAGCTTGACTACAAGGGCACCTCGTTTGATATGAGTCGTTATAACAACGGCCGTACTGCTCGCTTCTCATTGCCGCAGGAGTAACCTGTTTCCCATGTCTGTTCACGAAAAATCCGCTCACGAATCTCCCATTATTCGTCGTAAATCCAGGCAGATCATGGTTGGTAATGTACCGGTCGGGGGCGATGCCCCCATCACGGTGCAAACCATGACCAACACCAAGACCACCGATGTGGCGGCGACCGTCGAGCAGATCCAGCGGATCGAGCGAGTTGGTGCCGATATTGTCCGTGTCTCTGTGCCGACCATGGAAGCGGCGGAAGCCTTCAAATTCATCAAGCAACAGACCCGTATCCCTATCGTTGCCGATATCCACTTTGACTATCGCATTGCGTTGAAAGTGGCGGAGTATGGTGCCGATTGCCTGCGTATCAACCCGGGTAACATCGGTAACGAGCAGCGGGTACGTTCGGTGGTTGATTGTGCTCGCGATCTGAACATTCCGATCCGCATCGGCGTCAACGGCGGATCGCTGGAAAAAGAT
This sequence comes from Aeromonas sp. CU5, assembly GCF_002586745.1. Classification (NCBI taxonomy): domain Bacteria; kingdom Pseudomonadati; phylum Pseudomonadota; class Gammaproteobacteria; order Aeromonadales; family Aeromonadaceae; genus Aeromonas; species Aeromonas sp. CU5. The sequence goes on along the minus strand of NZ_CP023817.1, from coordinate 2,061,983 downwards.
ATCCAGGAGAAGTACGGCGAGCCGACCCCCGAGGCACTGGTGGAATCCGCCATGCGCCACGTCGAGTATCTGGATCGCCTTGATTTCCAGAACTTCAAGGTGAGTGTGAAAGCCTCCGATGTGTTCCTGGCGGTGGGAGCTTATCGCCTGCTGGCCAGACAGATTGAGCAGCCACTCCATTTGGGGATCACCGAGGCCGGTGGTTTTCGAGCTGGCGCGGTGAAATCGGCGGTCGGTCTTGGCATGCTGCTGGCGGATGGGATCGGCGATACCATTCGTATCTCCCTTGCCGCAGATCCGGTTGAAGAGATCAAAGTCGGGTTTGATATTCTCAAATCCCTGCGGATCCGCTCCCGTGGTATCAACTTTATTGCTTGTCCCTCCTGCTCCCGTCAGGAGTTCGATGTGATCGCTACCGTCAATGCGCTGGAAGAGCGGCTCGAAGACATCATCACCCCGATGGATGTCTCCATCATCGGCTGTGTGGTCAATGGTCCGGGCGAAGCCTTGGTGTCCGATCTGGGATTGGCTGGTGCGGCCAACAAGAGCGCCTTCTACGAAGGGGGCCTGCGGGTCGATCGGCTCGATAACAAGGATCTGATCCCGATCCTGGAGCGGCGTATTCGTGCCAGAGCCGCCATGCTGGACCCCGCCAACCAGATCCTGGTGGGCAAGGATTAAACAAATTGGGGCCACCTTGGGTGGCCCTCGTTCCAGGTGACTGATTTTACATCCCGCATACGGATTCTCTGATTTTACCTCGGGGGTGAAAATCCCTATAATGCGGCCAAATTTTACCTCTTTTTCTCGAGTATCAACGTGGCAAAACAGATCCAAGCTATTCGCGGTATGAATGATTGCCTGCCGGAGCAGAGTCCGGTATGGCAGAAGGTTGAACAGATCCTGCGCCAGGTCGTTGCCAGCTATGGCTACAGCGAAGTGCGCATGCCGATTGTCGAGCAGACCCACCTGTTCAAGCGCGCCATCGGTGAAGTGACCGACGTGGTCGAAAAAGAGATGTACTCCTTTGATGACCGCAACGGCGACAGCCTGAGCCTGCGTCCGGAAGGAACTGCCAGCTGTGTCCGCGCCGGTATCGAGCACGGCCTGCTTTATAACCAGGAACGCCGGATGTGGTACATGGGCCCCATGTTCCGTCACGAGCGTCCTCAGAAGGGCCGTTATCGCCAGTTCCACCAGTTCGGTGTCGAGCTGTTTGGCATCAACGGGCCGGATATTGATGCCGAGCTGATCATGCTGACCCACCGCCTGTGGCGTCTGTTTGGCATTAGCGATAATGTCACCCTGCAGCTCAATACTTTGGGTCAGAGCGCCGAACGTGCCGCTTATCGTGATGCACTGGTGGCCTATCTGGAGCAGTACAAGGATCAGCTGGACGAAGAGAGCCAGCGCCGTATGTACAGCAACCCGCTGCGAGTGCTCGACTCCAAAGACCAAAAAGTGCAGGCCATTTTGGTTAATGCTCCCCGTCTGTTCGACCACTTGGGCGAAGAGAGTCTGGCTCACTTCGAGGGGCTCAAGCGCCTGCTCACGTCTGCCGGTATCGCGTTTGAGGTGAACGAGCGCCTGGTGCGTGGCCTTGACTACTACAACCTGACCGTGTTCGAGTGGGTCACTACCAGCCTGGGTGCCCAGGGCACAGTCTGTGCCGGTGGTCGCTACGATGGTCTGGTTGAGCAGCTCGGTGGTCAGGCGACCCCGGCAGTTGGCTTTGCCATGGGCATGGAGCGTCTGGTATTGATGCTGGAGACCCTCGAGCTCAATGGTGATATCCGTCCTGCCGTGGATGTTTATCTGGCCATGGTGGGTGAGGGGACCGAGCAAGCGGGCTTCCAACTGGCCGAGCGGTTGCGCGATGCGCTGCCTGATTTGCGCCTGATGAGCCACTGCGGTGGCGGCAACTTCAAGAAACAACTCAAACGTGCCGACAAGAGCGGCGCGTCTATCGCCCTGATCCTTGGTGAAACCGAGGTGCAAAATGGGGAGATCACTATCAAATACCTGCGTGGTCAGGCCGAGCAACAGACCGTCAAGGTTGACGCCGCCATCGCCCTGCTGGCAGCCAAAGGAGAGTAAGCTGTGGAAGTCTATACCACCGAAGAACAACAGGTTGAGGTTATCAAGGAGTGGTGGAAAGAGAACGGAACCTCGGTGATTGCCGGGACCGTGATCGGTCTGGTCGGACTCTTTGGCTGGCGCTATTACAACCAGCACCAGCAAGAGACCATGGAGGCCTCCTCCCAGGCTTACAATCAGGTGATTGAACAGCTGGCCAAGGGCGATGCCGCCGGTTTCGAGCAGGCGCAGCAGTTTGTCACCGCCAACAAGGGCGACTCCTACGGTGAGCTGGCCGCCCTGCAACTGGCGGCTGCTGCTGTCAAAGCGGGCAAGCTGGATCTGGCTGCCGAGCAGCTGAACCTGGTGGCCACCAGTGGTGACGAGAGCATTCGCCCCATCGCTGCTCTGCGCTTGGCCCGGGTCCTCAATGATCAGGGCAAGGCCGATGAGGCGTTGGCCAAGCTCGGCACTATTACCAGTGATGCTTTCAAAGCCCAAGTCGCGGAAGTGCGTGGCGATATCCTGCAAAAGCAGGGTAAGAGCGAAGAAGCCCGTGATGCTTATCAGGCAGCCGCAGATGCTGGCGGCCTGCAAAGCAGCCAGGAACTCAAACTGAAGATGGACGACCTGGCCTTGCCGGCCGTGGTAATGGGTGAGGCACCGGATGCGTAATCTATTCAAGATGGTAGCGCTGGGGGCTGCGGTCTCCTTCGCCCTGCAGGGATGCTCCCTGTTCAGTTCGGAAGAAGATCTCAACCCGATGGCACCGCTGCCCCAGGTTGAATCTGCCTTCAGTGCTGATACGGCCTGGTCTGCGACGGTCGGTGACGGGATCGGTAACTTCTACTCCCAGCTCAAGCCGGTGGTGGAAGAGGAGCATATCTATGCTGCTGCCCGTGGTGGTGATGTCACCGCCTTCGATCGTATCAGTGGCGATCGTCTGTGGACCGTTGACCTGGCCGATCTGCCGGTCAATGCCGACAAGCGCAGCGCTCGCCTTTCCGGTGGTCTGGTCTCCCGTTACGGCAAGCTGTTCCTCGGTTCCGAAAACGGCGTTGTATATGCCCTGAACGCAGACAACGGCGAGGTGCTGTGGCAAACCAATGTGCCCGGCGAAGTGGTTGCCAGCCCTGCTGTAGAAGATGGCCGGGTGGTGGTGCTGACCACCTCTGGCCGCCTGATCGCGCTCGATACCGATGAGGGCAAGCTGCAATGGTCGCTCTCCGAAGAGCAGCCCCCGCTGACCCTGCGCAGTGCCGGTGCGCCGGTGATCACCAATGGTGCGGTGATTTACGGTCGTGCCGATGGCAAAGTGGGCATTGCCCTGCTGGCCAACGGTCAGCCGGTTCGTCAATCCAAGGTGGCGGATCCCCGCGGTGCTACCGAGCTTGACCGCATGGTTGACGTAGATGCCAGCCCGCTGATCGCCGGCGATGAGCTCTATGCCATTGCCTACAATGGTCAACTGATGGCACGCAAGCTGATGACCGGTGACGAGGTGTGGAAGCGCAAGTATTCCGGCTATCGCGATCTGGCGATGACCGGCAATGCCATCGTGCTGACCGACAGCCGCAGCCACCTGTTTGCAGTCGATCGTCGCAACGGCCTGGAGTTGTGGTCTAATACCAAGCTGGAGAATCGTACCGTCACTGCACCTGTCATCTTTGGTGACTATGTGGTGGTGGGTGATGTGGAAGGATACCTGTATTGGCTGGATCGTACCGACGGTACCATCAAGGCGATGCAGCAGCTCGATAGCAGTGGTCTCTATGCCGCCCCACTGGTGGATGGTGACACCCTGTATGTGCAGAGCCGTGACGGCAAGTTGTACGCCCTCAAGCGTCCTTGATCGTCCGTTAATGTGAATATCCGGCTCCTGGCTTTTTGGCCAGGAGCCTTTGTCGTCTTGAGAATGAGGCTTTTATGACTCCTGTAGTAGCCCTGGTGGGCCGCCCCAATGTGGGGAAATCCACCCTGTTTAACCGCTTGACCCGTACTCGGGATGCCCTGGTCGCCGATTTTCCCGGTCTGACCCGGGACCGTAAATACGGTCAGGCGAAGTTGGGCGAGCTGGAATTTATCGTGGTCGATACCGGTGGTATCGATGGCTCCGAAGAGGGGATCGAGCTGAAGATGGCCGAGCAATCCCTGCTGGCCATCGAAGAAGCCGATGTGGTGCTGTTTATGGTGGATGCCCGTGCCGGTATGACTGCGGCGGATCAAGCCATCGCTGAACACCTGCGCAAGACCCACAAGAAGGTGTTTCTGGTTGCTAACAAAACCGATGGCATCGACGGTGATTCCGCTGTGTCCGAGTTTTACGCCCTGGCGCTGGGTGATGTCTATCAAATCGCCGCTGCCCACGGTCGTGGTGTACTGAGCCTGTTCGAACTGGCGCTGGCTCCCCACCTGGAAACCCTGGTCGACGCCGTTACCGATGAAGATGCGCAGGAAGAAGAGGAGGACTTCGACGAAGAAGCCCTGCTGCGCATGGTAGCTGCCGGTGATCTGGATACCCGGGAAGATACCAAAGAGACCCCGTTTGCCGACCTGCCCATCAAGTTTGCCATCGTCGGTCGCCCTAACGTTGGTAAATCGACCCTGACCAACCGTATGCTCGGCGAAGATCGGGTCATTGTTTATGACATGCCGGGCACCACCCGTGACTCCGTCTATATCCCGATGGAGCGTGACGAGCAGAAGTACGTCATTATCGATACCGCCGGTGTGCGTCGTCGTGGCAAGGTGCACGAGACGGTGGAGAAGTTCTCCGTCATCAAGACCCTCAAGGCCATCGAAGATGCCAACGTCTGCCTGCTGGTGATCGACGCCCAGGAGACCATCACCGATCAGGATCTCAGCATCCTTGGCTTCGTGCTCCACTCCGGCCGCTCGGTGGTGTTGGTAGTCAACAAGTGGGACGGTCTGGATCAGAAAGTAAAAGAAGATGTAAAGAACGAGCTGGAACGTCGCCTGGGCTTTATCGACTTTGCCCGCGTCCACTTCATCTCTGCCCTGCATGGCAGCGGTGTCGGCCACCTGTTTGAGTCGATTCAGGAGGCGTACCAGTCGGCGACCCGTCGTACCAGTACTGCCATGTTGACCCGCATCATGCAGATGGCGCAGGAAGATCACCAGCCGCCGATGGTCAACGGTCGCCGCGTCAAGCTCAAATATGCTCACGCCGGTGGTTACAACCCGCCGCGTATCGTGATCCACGGTAACCAGCTGAACGACTTGCCCGATTCCTACAAGCGTTACCTGATCAACTACTTCCGCAAGTCCCTCAAGATCATGGGTACTCCGATCCGGGTTGAATTCCAGGAATCGGCCAACCCGTTTGAAGGCAGAAAAAATACCATGACCCTGAGTCAGGAACGGCAGCGTAAACGCCTGCTGAAGATGAAGAAATAAGCCCTGGCGGCTGCCCTCACCGGCAGCCGCTTTGTTATTCCCCCTGTAGTGGCGTTAGGTCAGGCGGGGAGGGGAACCCGCCATGGGCAAGCCCATCACAGGTTCACTTTATGAGGAGTCGACAATGGAAGCCCTGCTTTGCCCATCATGCCAGGCTGAACTGGATGCTCGCAGCAAGGAGCAGACTTGTGGTCAGTGCCAAGCCCATGTTCGTGTCACGGCCATCTGCCCCACCTGCCAGCAGGAGCTGGAGCGTCTCCAGGCATGCGGAGCGGTGGATTACTTCTGCAACCACTGCAACTCGCTGGTATCCAAGCGGACGGTACAGTTCAAGGCTGCGCTGGTGTAAGACGTTAGTCAGGTGACAATGAAGATAAAAAAACCCGGCGAATGCCGGGTTTATGCTGTTGGTTCTGCAATAAGCAAGGTATATGAACGATTTCTGCGCCACAGGTTGCGCTTGATGTCATTAAGCTTGAGTTTACGTCTGGGGCTCCAGCCGCTCTTTGCTTTTCTGACCAGACTGATTTTTCTACGTTTTTGCATCTTGGTCTCCTCCCAATCGGGTGGCCATCCTGGCCATGGGTCATTGATGGAGCCCATCAGAAATTGCTGTTATTGAAAATATCAAGATGATGAAAACAATGCGATTTCGGATAGGCTCCGATGTAATCAGATGGTAACAGAGAAGTTTGCCTGAAAATAGCCGAATAATGGCTTGTTAGCTCATGGTGATCTGGCGCACCACCTCGGCGATGACGGTGGGGCGCTCGGCAATTTCCGGCTCGCTGTCATTGTCGAGACGTTCACGCTGATGGGCTTTCTGCTGTTCGTTATCGAGCCACAGCAGGCTCTGGTAGTACTGGCGCACGTTATTGACATAGTTGCGCGCCTCGCTGCCACGGGCGTAGCCATAACGCACCTTGCGATGCCAGCGTGCTTGTTGCAGCAGCGGCAGCACCTCTTTTACATCGCTCCAGGCATCGGGATTCTTGCCCAGCTCTTTGGTCAGGCGGCGAGCATCCATCATGTGGCCGTAACCTATGTTGTAGGCGGTGAGAGCAAACCACACCTTCTCGTCATCGGGCACTGAATCGGGCACCTTCTCCATCATCTGTTGCAGATAGAGGGAACCCCCCTTGATGCTCTGTTCCGGATGAAGTCGGTTATTGACCCCCATCGCTTTGGCTGTGGGTTCGGTCAGCATCATCATGCCGCGCACGCCGGTGTAGGAGCGGGCCTGCGGGTCCCAGTGGGACTCCTGATAGCTGATGGCGGCGAGCAGACGCCAGTCGATATTCTTGGCGTGGGTCTGGAACAGCGACTGGTACTTGGGCAGCAGGCTCTTGGCGCGCTGCAGGAAGGTGCGGGTATCGACAAAGTCGAAGTTCTGCACGTGGCCGAAGTACTTCTCGTCCAGCTTGGCGATGGCACCATCCATGAAGCGCTGACCGAAGAAGTCGATGACGCTGGCATAGAGACTGTCATCGGGCAGCTTGCTCATGGCCCAAGCGACGGTCTGCTTCTGGGCCAGGGTCAGCCCCTCGGTGAGTTCGGGGTAGTAACGCTGGGTACGGGCCAGCACGGTATCCTGCACCACCGTGTAGTCAATCTTGCCATCCACCACCTGCTTGAGCAGCTCCTCTACATCGGCGTTGTGGCTGGTGCTCCACGTCAGTTTGGGATTCTCCTTGCTCATCTCCTTGAGCAGGTCTTCACCGGTGGAGCCGGCGGCCACTACCAGCTTGCCTTTGATGTCGTTCAACGAGGCAGGCTTGGGTTTGCCATTGCGATAGACCAGCTTGGGGGAGACTTGATAGAAGCCCGGGCCGAAGCGAAACAGCTCGCGCCGCTCGGGGGTGACCATGATGGCGGCAGCCGCCAGATCGAGTTTGCCCTTTTTCAGCAGGGCGACCAGTTCGTCAGTGGTGTCGACCGGGATGATGGTGAGCTTCACCCCCAACCAGTCGGCATAACTTTGCGCCAGCTCGTAATCGAACCCCTGGGCGAGGTCATCACGCTGGTAATAAGAGGTGGGGCCATAGATGGTGCCAACCCGGATCTCGCCACGCTGGCGGATCTGCTCCAGCTGGCTGGAGGGGCTATAGAAGTCGCAGCCGACTAGTGTCAGCGTCAACAACAACCCGATAAACAGTCGAAAAATGCATCGCAAGTAGGTGAGTACCTTTGTTGAAAAAATCGGCATTTGTCAAAAAAGAGGCACCTTTATACCAGAGAGTGTGCGCCGAGTCACACAGCATGAAATGAGAAAAACGTTTGTCCGCTGTGAGCCAGATCCCTATAATACGCGCGTCTCAATTCCCCCCCACTTTAAAACTAGGTGAGAAAGGTTATATGGATATCTTGCGTGGTGCCCCAGCGCTGTCTGATTTTCGTGTCCAAAAACTGCTGCAGCGCTTAGCGCAGATTGCGGCAAAAAGTGAACTGGAAAGTGGAAAAGAGAGTGGATTAGAGATAGAGGATGTCTATGCCGAATATGTGCACTTTGCCGAGCTGACGAGCCCCCTGTCGCCCCCCGAGCGAGCTAGGCTGGGCCAGCTCCTGCACTCTGGTGCACAACATGGCCCGACTATCCCCGCACATACCCCCAGCGGTCAGCTGTTTCTTGTTACCCCCCGTCCCGGCACTATCTCCCCCTGGTCTTCCAAAGCAACCGACATCGCCCACAACTGCGGCATGGCCAAGGTCAAGCGGCTGGAGCGAGGTATTGCCTATTACCTGACTATCAAAGGTGGTCAGGATGAGCTGAGCGCTGCCCAGCGCAGCGCCATTGCCGCAGAGCTCCATGACCGGATGATGGAAGTGGTGTTTGCCGACATGGAAGCGGCGAGCGCCCTGTTTGCTCACCACGAGCCGCGCCCCTTCACCCAGGTGGATGTAGTGGGTGGTGGTCGCGCCGCGCTGGCCGAAGCCAACGTGGCGTTGGGTCTGGCGCTGGCCGATGACGAAATCGACTATCTGGTGGAGAATTTCACCCGGCTTGGTCGCAACCCCAACGACATTGAGCTTTACATGTTTGCCCAGGCGAACTCCGAGCACTGTCGTCACAAGATTTTCAACGCCGACTGGACCATCGACGGCGAGCAGCAGCCCAAGTCGCTGTTCAAGATGATCAAGAACACCTTCGAGCAGACGCCGGATCATGTCCTCTCTGCTTATAAAGACAACGCCGCCGTGATGGAAGGCAGTCAAGGAGGCCGTTTCTTCCCGAGCCCCGCCAATGGTGAGTATCAATACCACCAGGAGCGGGTCGACATCCTGATGAAGGTGGAGACCCACAACCACCCGACTGCCATCTCCCCCTTCCCCGGGGCGGCCACTGGCTCCGGCGGCGAAATCCGCGACGAGGGTGCCACCGGCCGTGGTGCCAAGCCCAAAGCGGGTCTGGTCGGTTTCTCCGTCTCCAACCTGCGCATCCCCGGCTTCGAGCAGCCCTGGGAGCAGGATTTCGGCAAGCCGAGCCGCATCGTCAGCGCCTTTGACATCATGCAGGAAGGTCCCCTCGGCGGCGCGGCGTTTAACAACGAGTTCGGCCGTCCGGCCATTCTCGGCTACTTCCGTACCTTCGAAGAGGAGGTGCCGAGCCACAATGGCGTCGAGGTGCGTGGTTACCACAAACCCATCATGCTGGCGGGCGGCATCGGCAACATCCGCAGCGAACACGTGCAGAAAGGGGAGATCCCGGTTGGCGCGGCGCTGATCGTGCTGGGCGGCCCGGCGATGAATATCGGTCTGGGCGGCGGTGCGGCATCAAGCATGGCCTCCGGCCAGTCGGCAGAAGATCTCGATTTTGCCTCGGTACAGCGTGACAACCCCGAGATGGAGCGCCGTTGCCAGGAGGTGATCGATCGCTGCTGGCAGATGGGGGAGGCGAACCCTATCGTCTTCATTCATGACGTAGGTGCGGGCGGTCTTTCCAACGCCATGCCGGAGCTGGTCAACGACGGCGAGCGTGGCGGCCGCTTTGATTTGCGCGCTATCCAGAGCGACGAGCCGGGCATGAGCCCGCTGGAGATCTGGTGCAACGAATCCCAGGAGCGTTACGTGCTGGCGGTGGCGCAGGAGCAGTTACCCCTGTTCAAGGCACTGTGCGAGCGCGAGCGCGCCCCTTATGCGGTGATCGGTACCGCTACCGAAGAGAAGCATCTGACGCTGTCGGATGCACACTTTGACAACCAGCCCATCGACTTGCCGCTGGATGTGCTGCTGGGCAAGGCGCCCAAGATGCACCGCGATGTGGTGACCCTGCCCGCCCAAGGCAAGGCGCTCCAGCTCGATGGCATCACTTTGAGTGACGCGGCCGAGCGGGTCTTGCGCCTGCCGACCGTGGCAGAAAAATCCTTCCTTATCACCATTGGCGATCGCAGCGTAACTGGTCTGGTTAACCGCGACCAGATGGTTGGCCCCTGGCAGATCCCGGTGGCTGACTGCGCCGTCACCGCCGCCACCTACGACAGCTATCACGGTGAAGCCATGTCGATGGGCGAGCGTACCCCGGTGGCGCTGCTCTCCCACGCGGCCTCTGCCCGCATGGCGGTGGCGGAAGCGCTCACCAACCTGGCACCGGCTCATATTGGTTCCCTGAAACGGGTCAAGCTCTCTGCTAACTGGATGTCCGCTGCCGGTCACCCGGGGGAAGATGCCGGCCTCTATGAGGCGGTCAAAGCGGTGGGTGAAGAGCTCTGTCCGGCACTTGGTATCACCATTCCGGTCGGTAAGGACTCCATGTCCATGAAGACCCGCTGGCAGCAGGATGGCAAGGAGCAAAGCGTCACCTCGCCGCTCTCCCTGCTGATCACTGCCTTTGCCCGGGTTGAAGATGTGCGCAGCACAGTGACCCCACAGCTGCGTACCGATCTCGGTGAAACTGACCTTATCCTGATTGACCTTGGCAATGGCAAGCAGCGTCTCGGTGCTTCCGCCCTGGCGCAGGTTTATCGCCAGCTGGGCGACAAGGCGCCGGATCTCGACAATCCGGTTCAGCTCAAGGGCTTCTTCAACGCCATTCAGGCGCTGGTGGCCGATCGCAAACTGATCGCCTATCACGACCGCTCTGACGGCGGCCTGTTCGTTACCCTGACCGAGATGGCGTTTGCCGGTCACTGCGGCCTCGACATCCAGCTCGATCGCATCGGCGGCGAGCTGTTGCCAGCGCTGTTCAACGAAGAGCTGGGCGCCGTCATTCAGGTACGCCGCGAAGATAAAGAGGCGGTGATGACCCTGCTGGCCGGTCACGGTCTGGCGGCTTGCTCCCACGTGCTCGGCACAGTGCGCGAGGGGGATCTCATCACCTTGCAGCGTGCGGGTCAGGAGCTCTATCGCGCCAGTCGTACCGCGCTTCGCACCATCTGGGGCGAGACCAGCTGGCAGATGCAGCGTCTGCGTGACAACCCGGCGTGCGCGGATCAAGAGCACGCAGCTCGTCAGGACGCCACCGATCCGGGTCTGCATGCCAAGCTGACTTACAACCCGTCTGAGGATGTGGCTGCGCCCTATATCGCTCGCGGGGTCTCCCCCCGTCTGGCGGTGCTGCGCGAGCAGGGGGTCAACTCCCACGTAGAGATGGCGGCGGCGTTTGACAGAGCCGGCTTTGCTGCCGTGGACGTCCATATGAGCGACATTCTCTCTGGCCGCATCAAGCTGGAGGAGTTCCAGACCCTGGTGGCCTGTGGCGGCTTCTCCTACGGTGACGTGCTGGGCGCCGGTGAAGGCTGGGCCAAGTCCATCCTGTTCAACGACAATGCCCGCGAGCAGTTCCAACGCTTCTTCGAGCGTGGCGATACCCTGTCACTGGGTGTGTGCAACGGTTGTCAGATGATGTCCAACCTGCGGGATCTCATCCCGGGCGCCGATCTGTGGCCGCGCTTTGTGCGTAACCACTCCGAGCGCTTCGAAGCGCGCTTCAGTCTGGTGCAGGTGCAGGAGTCGCCCTCTGCCTTCTTCGCCGGGATGGCAGGCTCTGTGATGCCCATTGCCGTCTCCCACGGGGAAGGGCGCGTGGAGGTGCGCGATGCCGCTCACCTGAACGCACTGCAAGCCAGCGGTCTGGTGGGTCTGCGCTTTGTCGATAACCGCGGTCAGGTTACCGAGCAATACCCGGCCAACCCGAACGGCTCGCCGGATGGTATCACTGCGGTGACCACCACGGATGGCCGCGCCACCATCATGATGCCGCACCCGGAGCGGGTGTTCCGCACCGTGGCCAACTCCTGGCACCCGGACAACTGGGGCGAGGATGGTGCCTGGATGCGGATGTTCCGCAACGCCCGCGTTCGTCTGGGTTAATACTGACGGCGCAAGCGCATAAAAACAGAAACCGGCCAATTGGCCGGTTTTTTTATCCGTCGCGTTACGGTTTGCCGAGCGGTTGGGGGATAAAGTCCCCCCGGTCGAGGATCCGCAGACAGGCATCCACCACATCCGCATCGAGCTGGTGGCCGCACATCTGGATGATCTGCTCACGGGCCTGGGGAATGCCAAGGGCGGCGCGGTAGGGGCGATCGGAGGACATGGATTCGACGATATCGGCGACGGTGAGGATGCGGGCCTCCAGCAGGATTTCATCCCCTTTGAGCCCCTGCGGATAGCCGGAGCCATCGAGATACTCATGGTGCTGGTGGATCATTTGGGCGATGGGCCAGGGGAAGTCGATATCCTTGAGCACCAGATAGCCGATGGCCGGGTGCTCCTTGACCAGCTCGAACTCGAGCGGCGTGAGGCGATCCGGTTTGGTGAGGATCTCGGCGGGCACCTGGATCTTGCCGATATCGTGCACCATGGCCCCCAGATAGAGTCCCCGCAGTTGCCTTTCTGCCAGCCGAAGCTCCCTGCCGATGGCCTGCGCCAGCCGGGCCACATGTTTCTGATGACCAGCCGTGTAGGGATCGCGCTGCTCCAGCACGGCGGCGATGGCGCCCAGCGCATCTTCCAGTGCCAGTTCCAGCTGGCGGGCGTGGAGGATCTTCTCCTGCTGCGAGTGCAGGTAGGCCTGCTGGGTATGGCGCGCTTGCAGGCCGTAGGCGAGGTAGTCGGTTAACTGGATGAAGAGTTGCTCCTCCTCCTGACTGAACAGCCGTTGCTGGTCGCTGTGAATGATCAGTGCACCCGGCTGTTCTCCCTGTAGTGGCAGGGGGATCAGCAGGTGGGAGTAAAGTGGGTGGCGTCTGTGCTGCGGCCGCTCATGGCAGATGATCTGATTGAGGCTACGCTGGTGGAGGATGGCCGGTCCGAGGGCATCATCGGTCAACCACAGTGCCTGCTCTGATGCGTCGGCACTGCCTGCCCGCGCCACGATCCGGGGTGGTTGGGCGGGATCCGGGCAGTTCTGCAGCACGGCCACCAACGGAAAGCGGTCGTCGAAGGCGATGGCATCACAAATATCTTGCAGCAGCAGAGGCTCATCGCCCGGTTTGAGCAGGGCGTGATGGGCGCGACTGATCGCCTGCTGGGTCCAGCTGTACTGCTGCAGTTTCTCTTGCTGCCACTTCTGCTCGGTAATGTCTTCAAAGAAGATGCCGACCCCCACGATCGCCCCCGCTTCATCGCGCAGGGGAAACTTGGTGGTGCTGAGCCAGCGGGACTCTCTGCCCTTGAGATAGGGCTCTTCGATGTGCTGACGTATGCCTTCGCGCATCACCCGAGTGTCATCCTCCCGATAGCGTCGCACCAGTTCAGGCGGAAAAAAATCGCTGTCATTCTTGCCGACCAATGCCTCGGGAGGAAGGGCCAGATCATCGGCCAGCAGGCGGTTGCCGGCGAGGTAGATGAAGCGGGTGTCCTTGAGCAGCACCCGGTAGGGGAGCTGGTCCATCACCTGAGTCAGCAACATGGCTGATGAGGGGAGGGCATCTGGCAGGTGATGGTGGAGTGAATAGGGGGTGAGCAGTTCAGACATATTATCCCGCCTTGTTCATGGCCTGGCTGATGGGGGGGCTGAAGTGGTAGCCGGTCTGCCACAGCTGGATGCAGGTATTGACGACCTGTTCATCGTAGCGGATCCCGGCATAGCGGATCAGTTCGGCAAAGGCGTCGCTCAGGGGCATGGCGCGGCGAAACGGACGGTGGGCCGTCATGGCGATCAGCGAGTCCGCCACCCGGATTATTCTTGCTTCCAGGGCAATGGCATTGCCCGCCAGCCCTTGCGGATAGCCGCTGCCATCAAGGTTCTCGTGGTGTTGCAGCACTATGGTGGCGATGGGCCAGGGGAAGTCGATCTGCTTGAGGATGTCATGACCTGCTTGCGGATGCTGTTTGATCAGCTCGAACTCCACCGGTCGCAGTTCACGGGGGCGGGTGATGATCTCGGTGGGGGTCTGCAGCAGGCCGATATTGTGCACCATGGCGGCCAGCCCCAGCCCATCGAGCTGTTCCTGACGCAGCTGCATGGTCTGCCCGATGGCCAGCGCCAGATCATGCACCCTCCGCTCATGGCCTGCGCTGTTGCGATCCTTGTGAGAGATGGCGCTGGCGAGGGCGCTAATGGCCTGGAACAGCAGATCACGCTGGTGGCGTTCGCTCTCTTTAAGGCGGGTTATATCGACCAGCGTGCCGATGATGCCCGCGATCATCCCCTGATGGTCGTAGAAGAGATCTTTGAAGCAGATGACCTGATAGCGCATGCCATTGCGATCGTGCAGCTGTAGCTCGAAGCACTGGGGCTGGCGGTTTCGCAGTAATTCGGTTTCCCGTACGGAGTACTCCTCCGCCATGCCGATTGGCAGCAATTCATTGGTCCGCTTGCCGAGTAGCGCCTCTTTGCTGATGCCGATCACCTGACTGAAGGCCGGATTGCAGCCCAGAAAACGCCCCTCGATATCCTTGTAAAACACCGGGATCGGGATGGCTTTGAGCAGGGATTCGTTGAAGTGCTGCAGATCTTTCAATTCGGCTTGCTGGCGCAGGGCGAGCAGTTCGCTGTCTTTGCACAACTGAATGGTGCGCGCCAGATTGCCGAGCACCGGGCTGAACAGATGACAGACGGGTACCAGTTGCTGCTGTGGCTGGGGGGCGAGCAACAAGATGAGATAGCCCCCATCGACCCTGAGACGATAGGCAAAGCGATAGGGGCGGCTACCCGGCAGCGGGATCGTCTGCTGCAGCAGGCAGTGCGCCTCCTCGCTGACCCATGCAGGCAGGGTCAGGGTGGTACCGGTATGCTGGCACAACTGTTCGTCGCCAATCGCCTTGAGCAGGGTGTATCCCTCCGGTTTTTGTTGCAAGACCACACCGACTGGCGTGGCGCAGTGGTACATGAAACGTTGCAATACCTTGGTAAGCAAGGCGTCCAGCGTCACTTCGCGCCCGATACAGAGCGCCAGATCGCACACAATCGCCATGGCGTGATCGTTATTCATACCAATGCCCCGTTGCAGAGAATGGCGCCGTTATGAAACTGGGGATAATCCCCGTGGCGCACGCTGCCAATTTCACCCAGTGAAAGCGCACCTGCCAGCTCGCCAGCGCCCGAGTCGCTCAGCAGGGTGTGCAACTCGGTCACCGTCTGCTGGCCAAAGTGCAACTGGCGTCCCGCGCAGTAGTAGACCTCCAGCAAGTGCGCCCGGGTGAGGGCTTGTTGCTGGTTGAGGCGCCTGGCCAGTGAGCAGGCATGATCGGTGGCACTCTCCGGCGCCTTCAGCAGTGTGAGGATGCTGTGCTCGGATACTTCGCTCGAGCAGATCAGGGCACCCTCATCCGTTACATCGACCGGGATCCTGACAATCACATCCCCATTGGCCCGCAACAGGCCAAGGGGCATGTGTACCACGAAGTGGTAGAACTCCTCGTGCGTCAGCGAGTGTTGGAACTGCTGGCGGATCAGCTCCTGATAGGTGTGAAAAGCCGGTTGCCAATCGATGTAGGTGATGGTGTTGGCACTGCTGCTGGTGGCCAGCATCGGTTGGGCCGAGAGTTGATAGCCATGCTCCAGAAAGGGAAAGCTGTTGTTTGGCAGCAGCGTGCAGGTGACCCCGTAGGCAAGTTGCCGCTGGTTGTCGAACAGACAGGCAAGGGGGGTGAAGCTGCCGCTGCCAGCGTTGGTACCGGCATAGTTGACGCGATTGGCCAGCTGCAGATAAAGCGCATCCAGAATGGAGGCAATATTGGGAATGAGGTTGTCGAAGGTCAGAAACAGGGTCGGTGGCGGCGAGAGGGCTGGCCAGGTGGCCAATATGCTTGCCACCTGATCTGCGATCAGTCGGGCCAGCTGTGCGGCATCCCCCTCTGGTGGCAGTGGTATCAAGGTCGCCTGATAGGGTTCTGGTCTGGGCAGTAACCATGCCCCTTTTGGTAGCAATCCTTGCGCGCCGAGCAGCTGTGGGAAAATGGCGCCATCGAGGGTGATCTCAAGGTCGTTGCACAACTGCTGCAACAGCGCGACCTGTGAACTTTCCTGTTCAGCCAGCAGTATGGTCAGTTTTCCGCCTTGATAGGGCCTGAGCGTAGCTGCCAGTTCTGTCGGGTTAAATTGGCAAACGTAATGTTGCTTCATCAATCTGAACTCCATTCCAGAATCTGATGACTATATCAACATGAGATTCATAAGGATATTTTTAATCCCTGTGACTGTGACTGAACACCAACTCGGGTGACCGGTACTCTCCTGTCGCAGGGTGATTGGGTGGCGAGTCAAAGAGAGCGGAAGCACGTTAATCGGGCTGGAAAGAAAAAACCGGCAGCCAAGGCTGCCGGTTTTGCGGGTAATGATGAGGGGTAACGACGGTAAAGGTTACTGCAATACCACGTGCTGGAAACCCTGCACCAGAGTGATGACCGGCTGGGGATAGAGTCCCAGCAACACCACTAGCGCGGCAGAGAGCAGTACTACCACGCCGCCGGAGGAGAGTGCCCAGTCGGCGCTGGCATCCCGCTGCTGCATACCCGGCTCGCGCAGATAGAGGGTCACCATCACCTTGAGGTAGTAGTAGAGACCCAGCGCACTGCCGAGCACGATGGCGCCGGAGAGCCACCAGAGCTGCGCCTCGACGGTCACGCCGATGAGGTAGAACTTGCCGATAAAGCCGAGGGTCATCGGGATGCCAGCGAGGGACAACATCATCACTGTCATTACGGCAGTGAGGTAAGGGCGTTTCCAGAACAGGCCGCGATAGCTGTGCAGGGAGTCAGCATCCTTGCCGCGATAGGGGCTCGACATCATGCTCACTACGCCAAAGGCACCCAGGCTGGTGAAGAGATACATCAGCAGGTAGACCCCGGCCGCCTCCACCGGCATCTGGCCGATGCGGCTCGCCACAATCACCGCCAGCAGGTAGCCGAAGTGGGAGATGGAGGAGTAACCCAGCATCCGCTTGATGTTGGTCTGCACCAGTGCCAGCAGGTTGCCGACGAGGATGGAGATGACCGCCATGGCTGCCAGCAGCCAGTGGATCATGGGATCGCTCGCCGCTGGCACCGCCAGATAGAAACGCAGCAGCACGGCAAAGACCGCGACCTTGCTCACGGTGGCGAGGAAGGTGGCCACCGGTGCCGGGGCTCCTTCGTAGACATCCGGGGTCCAGAGATGGAAGGGTGCCAGCGACAATTTAAAGGCAAAGCCGACCAGCATTAACCCCAAACCGCCCATCAGCAGCGGATGGTGAGCCGGGCTCTCGGCCAGGGTCTGCCCCAGGGCGGCAAAGCTCAGGCTGCCAGCCTGCGCGTAGAGCAGTGCCATACCAAACAGCAGGAAGGCGGTGGCGGCGGCAGAGAGCACCATGTACTTCACCGCAGCTTCCAGCGAGTGGCGCTCGCGGTAGGCGTAGCCCACCAGACCGAACATCGGCAGGGTCAGCATCTCGATCCCGATAAACAGCGAGGCGAGATGGCGGGAGCAGGCCAGCACCAGACCACCGGCGGTGGCGATCAGCAGCAGTAGGAAGAACTCCTCCCGGTTGTCCGGGTAGGCTTTCAGCCATGATTGACCGAAGGTACAGGTGGCCAGGGCACCGATGAGCACCAGACCCATGTAGAAGACGGCGTAACTGTCGACTTGCAGCAGCGGGGTGACCCCCTGATCCCCCTGCGCCATCACGATTGGCAGGGAGAACAGCGCCAGGTTGAGGCCAACAATGGTGACGGTAAAGGCGGTGGTGACACAGCGGCGCCAGGCGATGGCCAGCATCAGGGCCGCCATGGCCCCGGTGGTCAACAGCAGGGGAAGCAGTGCCAGCAATTGGGCAGCGGTGAAAGTCATTGCAGGGCTCCAGCAGTCGGCAGCAGATACCAGTGCAGCACGTTGATGAGGCTGCTGCTGGCGGTATCAATCACGGGTTGGGGATAGAGGCCAAGCAGTACCAAGAGACCGGCGATCACCATCATCATGGTCAGCTCGCGGCGATCCAGTCCCTTGAGCACGCGCTCATCTTTGGCGGGGCCAAAGCAGGCGCGCTGCAACATGATGAGGGAGTAGACCGAAGCCAGTACCAGACCGAAGGTGGCGACCGCCGTGATAACCGGGGCAACCTGGAAGCTGCCAACCAGGATCAGGAACTCGCCGACGAAGTTGCCAGTACCCGGCATGCCGAGCGATGCCACCGAGAAGAACAGCATCACGCCGGGCAGATAGCGCAGGCGTCCCCACAGGCCGCCCATCTGGCGCAGATCCCGTGTGTGCAACCGCTCGTAGAGCTGACCACACAGGATAAAGAGACCGGCGGCAGAAAGGCCGTGGGCGATCATCTGCACCACGGCGCCCTGCAGGGCCACTTCGCTCCCCGAGTAGATGGCGATCATCACAAAGCCCATGTGGGAGATGCTGGTGTAGGCCACCAGCCGTTTGATGTCGGTCTGGCCGAACGCCACGATGGCGCCATAGATGATACCGATCAGGCCCAGCACCATGGCGTAGGGGGCAAACTCGGCCGAGGCTTCGGGGAACAGCGGCAGGGCAAAACGCAGCAGGCCGTAGGCGGCGGTTTTGAGCAAAATACCGGCCAAGTCCACCGAGCCTGCGGTCGGTGCCTGACTGTGGGCATCCGGCAGCCAGCCGTGCAGTGGCACCAGCGGCATCTTGACCGCGAAGGCGATGAAGAAGCCCAGCATCAGCAACCACTCAACGCCCTTGCTCATCGGGGTGTTGAGCAGGTCCAGATAGTTGAAGGTGAAGACTCCGGTGGCATGCTGGTGGGTCAGCACCAGCCCGATGATGGCCACCAGCATGATCAGGCCACTCACCTGGGTGTAGATAAAGAACTTGGTCGCCGCGTTGATCCGTGATTTGCCGTCAGTGACCGAGTGGCCCCACAGCGCAATCAGGAAGTACATGGGGACCAGCATCATCTCCCAGAAGAAGAAGAACAGGAACAGGTCCAGCGCCATGAAGACGCCTAGCACCCCGCCCAGGATCCACAGCAGGTTGAGGTGGAAGAAGCCGATGCGCTGCACGATCTCTTTCCACGAACAGAGGATGGCCAGTACCCCGATAAAGCAGGTGAGGATCACCATCAAGAGCGACAGGCCATCCACCGCCAGATGCAAAGAGATGCCAAAGCGGGGGATCCACGGCAGACGCCACTCGGCGGCCCAGGCGGAGGCGGCACCGGTGACGCCAGCACTGTCGAGGCCGGTCGTGGCAAGCGAGAAGTCACTGCCGAGCCAGATGGCGCAGGAGAGCAGCAGGCTGGCGCTCATGGAGATGAGGGCTACCCAGCGGACAAACTGCCCGCCGAGACGCTCCATCTGCCAGCAGAGCAAGCCGCCGATAAAAGGAATTAGCAAGATCCAGAGTAAGGTCACGGTATCAGCTCTCGTTCAAGTTCATATGAGATTGCGCTCCCTGTTCCATCAGGGAGAGCAAACAGCCTGGCTGTATGATTGTCCGGTTGTTCATCGCGTTACCCCAGCAGCAACAGCGCCAGCACCAGCACGGCGCCGATCCCCATGGAGGCGGCATACCAGCGCAATTTGCCGGTCACGGTCCAGGCCAGCAGCTGGTTGCCACGCAGGGCAAACCAGGCGGGCAGTTCCATGGTGCGGTCCAGTGGGTCGCGGGCCAGCAGCCGGGTAGCCAGCAGATAGGGTTTGACCCACAACTGGTCATAGAGCCAGTCAAATCCCCAGGCGTTGAACCAGAGGGTGCTGAGCAGGCGGCCCGGTGCACTGTTGGCAATCGAGGTGGCCAGTCGGCGCTCACCGAGGAACAGCAAGGCCGCCAGTGCAATCCCTGCGATGGCAATGATGCCGGAGGTGATCTCCAGCGCATGGCGACCCTCTTCGATATAATCCCCGGGGCCTGCGGGCAGTACCCCAGCCAGCGGCGGGGTGATCAGCGCGCCGATGCCGGTAGAGAGCACCAGCAACACCAGCAGCGGCAGATGGTGAGCCAGACCGTGGCCCGCGTGGGCTTTGGTCTGCTCTTTGCCATGGAAGGCGATAAAGATCAGCCGGAAGGTATAGAGCGAGGTGAGGAATGCCCCCACTAGACCTGCCCACAGCAGCGCGCTCTGGCCAGAGGCTTCTACTTGCCACAGGATGGCGTCCTTACTGTAGAAACCGGAGGTGACCAGCGGCAACGCCGCCAGCGCCGAGCCACCCACCAGGAAGCAGGCATAGACCAGCGGCAGGCTCTTGCGCAGGCCGCCCATCTTGAAGATGTTCTGCTCATGGTGGCAGGCGACGATGACGGCACCGGCTGAGAGGAACAGCAGCGCCTTGAAGAAGGCGTGGGTCATCAGGTGGAAGATGGCCCCTTCCCATGCGCCGACACCCAGTGCCAGGAACATGTAGCCAATCTGGCTCATGGTGGAGTAGGCGAGGATCCGCTTGATGTCGGTCTGAACCAGCGCCGCAAAACCTGCCAGCACCAGGGTAATGGCACCGACCAGCCCGACCAAATGGAGGATCTCCGGCGCCAGCAGGAACAGGCCGTGGGTACGGGCAATCAGATAGACACCGGCGGTCACCATGGTGGCTGCGTGGATCAGCGCAGAGACCGGGGTCGGGCCTGCCATCGCATCCGCCAGCCAGGTTTGCAGCGGCAGCTGGGCCGATTTGCCGACCGCACCACCCAGCAGCATCAGGCAGGCCAGCGACAGGGCAGGGGAGCCCTCGGCAAACACGACGGGAGCACGAACCAGCAGCTCGTGGATATTGAGGGTGCCCAGTTCCCGATACAGAATAAACAGGCCGATGGCGAGGAAGACATCACCCACCCGGGTCACGATAAAGGCCTTGAGGGCCGCCGCGCCGTTGTTGCGATCCTTGTAGTAGAAACCGATCAGCAGGTAGCTGCACAGCCCCACCCCTTCCCAGCCGAGGTAGACAAACAGCAGGTCATCGGCCAGCACCAGAAACAGCATGCTGGCGATAAAGAGGTTGGTGTAGGTGAAGAAGCGGGAGTAACCCTCTTCTCCGCGCATATACCAGGAGGCAAACAGGTGAATGAAGAAACCGACCCCGGTCACCACCCCCAGCATGGTCAGCGACAGGCCATCCAGTGCCAGAGAGAAGCTCGGGGTAAAGTTGCCCACCGCCATCCATTGCCACAGGCGCTGGACATAGACGCCCCCCTCGGGCGGGTTGCCCAGAAAGTCGATGCCGACCCACAGGGTGGTGAGGGCCGACAGGCCAATGGAGCCCACCCCGATCAGCGCCGAGGTACGCTCGCCAAACCGGCCGAGGGAGAAGGCCAGCACCAGCCATCCCAACAGCGGAAATAGAAAAGTCAGGTATAAGAGGCTCATCCGCGCATCTCGCTCACAATGTCCACGTTCAGGGTGTGGTAACGACGATAGAGCAGCAGTAACAGGGCTAGGCCGATACTGGCCTCTGCTGCCGCCAGAGAAATCACCAAGATGTACATGATCTGGCCATCGGCCTGGGCCCAGCGGCTACCCGCCACCACAAACGCCAGTGCCGAGGCATTCATCATGATCTCGATGCTCATCAGGATGTAGAGCAGGTTGCGGCGGATCAGCAGACCGCACAAGCCGATGCAGAACAGCACCGCGGCCAGCAAAAGCCCGTGTTCCATAGGGATTCCATTCATTGCTGATCTCCTTCTTGTGCAGAGCGGGATGCTGTGCGAGGGACCGAGAGCACTTCACCGTTCTTCTCTTCCCGACCCAGATGGTAGGCGGTCACCAGACCGGCCAGCAGCAGGATGGAGGCGAGCTCGACAGCCAGTACATAGGGGCCAAAGAGCTCGATACCGACCTGCTTGGCAGTCACCTCGGTCACCCCGATCAGGCCCCCGGTCACACCGAGAATACCGTGGGCCAGAAAGCCCAGCAGCACCAGCGAGAGCAGGGCAGGGCCAACCCAGGTCATGGGGGTAAGCCAGTTCTTCTCCTGCACTTGCGCCGTTCCCAAGTTCAACATCATCACCACGAACACGAACAGCACCATGATGGCACCGGCGTAGACGATCACCTGCAGGGCGCCCGCAAAGGCGGCGCCCAGGCAGAAGAAGATCATGGCCACGGCGATGAGGGAGATGATGAGATTAAGCAGCGCATGCATCGGATTGCTGGTGCTGATCACCCGCAGCGTGCTGTAAACGGCCACCAGGGCCGAGGCATAAAATGCCAGTTCCATGATTGACTCCTCAGGGCAGCAGGCTCTTGACATCGATGGGTTTGGCTTCGTTTTCGGCATCCCCTTTCGGCTTGCCGTCGATGGCCATCCCGCTTATGCGATAGAAGTTGTAGTCCGGGTATTTGCCGGGCCCGCTGATCAGCAGATCTTCCTTCTCGTACACCAGATCCTGGCGGCGATACTCACCCATCTCGAAATCCGGCGTCAGCTGGATGGCGGTGGTGGGGCAGGCCTCTTCGCATAGGCCGCAGAAGATGCAGCGAGAGAAGTTGATGCGAAAGAACTCCGGATACCAGCGACCATCTTCCCGCTCGGATTTTTGCAGCGAGATACAGCCGACCGGGCAGGCGACCGCACAGAGGTTGCAGGCCACGCAGCGCTCGTCCCCGTCGGGGTCACGGGTCAGTACGATGCGACCGCGGTAGCGGGGGGCCGCATAGACCGCCTCTTCCGGATAGCTCAGGGTTTCACGGGGCCGCCAGGCATGGGAGAAGACCATGGCCAGACTGCGTAACTGGGTGCCGACACCCTGAATAATGCTAAAAATTTTCATAATGAGTGCCTCACTGCGTACTTATCAGTACAACTGCCGCGGTGATCAGCATATTGATCAGGGTCAGCGGCAAGCAGACTTTCCAGCCAAACGACATCACCTGGTCAAAGCGCGGGCGAGGCAGGGAAGCCCGCAGCAGGATGAAGAACACCATGAAACAGGCGGTCTTCAGAGCAAACCAGATGAAGGGGGGCAACCAGGGGCCATGCCAGCCACCGAAGAAGAGGGTCACGATGAGCGAAGAGATCAGCACTATGCCGATATATTCGCCCACGAAGAAGAGACCCCACTTCATCCCCGCATACTCGATGTGATAGCCGTCGGCGAGCTCCTGCTCGGCTTCCGGCTGGTCAAACGGATGGCGGTGGGTGACGGCGACACCGGCAAACAGGAAGGTGACAAAGCCCAGGATTTGGGGCACCACGTTCCACAGGTCTGCCTGCGCCTCGACGATATCCCGCAGGTTGAAGCTGCCGGTCTGGATCACGATCCCCATCAAGGAGAGCCCGAGAAACACCTCGTAGGAGAGGGTCTGGGCCGAGGCGCGCAAGCTGCCGAGCAGGGAGTATTTGTTGTTGCTCGACCAACCGGCGAACAGCACCGCATAGACTGCCAGCCCCGCGATGGCCAGGATGTAAAGCAGCCCCACGTTGAGATCCGCCACGCCCCAGGTGGGGGTGATAGGCACCACCGCAAACGCCAGAATAAAGGCGGTGAAGGCGATGATGGGGGCCAGGATAAAGATCCGGCGATCGGCGAACGGCGGGATCCAGTCTTCCTTGAAGAACATCTTGATCATGTCGGCGGCCAGCTGGAGCAGGCCAAACGGCCCCACCCGGTTGGGGCCGTAGCGATCCTGCCACAGGGCCAGCAGACGGCGCTCGATGAAGCTCATGAAGGCGCCAGCCCCCACGATCCCCACCAGCACGATCAGTGCCTTGCCCACCTCCAGCAACAGATCGATCAGCGACTCGCTCATGCGATCACCTCCTGCAGGTTAGTGATTGAGGCTTGTTGCAGGGCCGTTGGCAGGCCGTTCACCCCAAGGGGGAGCCCCACCAGACCGGCGCTCAGCTGTGCACTAAGACGCAGGCGCAGTTGCCAGTGGCTACCGCCCCAGGAGAAGGAGACCTGATTACCGGCATGCAGGGCCAGACGCTCTGCATCAAGGGGATTGAGCACCAGCTCGGGTTCGTTCATGCGGGCCTGAATGACCGGGCTGCGGGCTGAAAGCTCCTCGCCGCCAAACAGCTGGGCATAATTGACCACCTGCAGTGCCTCTGCGGCCTTGAAGGGGGCGGGGATGGTGGCAAACCAGCCGAGCGGTTCCTTACCTTCTACCTGTTGGTCACTCACTTCCAGCAGACGGCGACCCGGATCACCGGCACGCAGATGACCACCGACTTCATCCTGGAACTTGTTCCAGGCGGAGGGAGAGTTCCAGCCCGGTGCCCAGGCAAAGGGCACCTGCGGCATGTTCTGGCGGGCACCAGCATACCCTTCCATGGAGAAGTTGAAGGGGGAGTCTGGATCTTGCGCCACCCGCGGTTCGCTGACGTTCTGATCCGCCAGCATGGAGGTGCGACCGCTGTAGCGGTGCGGCTCACGAGCCAACCGCATGCCACGGATGCGCAAGCCCGCGTTGGGCGCCGCTTCCAGCATGGTGGCTAGCAGCGGATGGCTGGTGGCGCAGTCATGGCTTATCTGTTCATAGGTCTGCCAGCGCAGCGGCTTGTGCTCGAGCGCCCCTTGCAGCGCAGCCAGCCAGCGCCACCCTTCACGCACCTGAATGTCGGCGTTGTAGAAGGCGGGCGCATAGACCTGGAAGAAGCGCTGGGCGCGCCCTTCCATATTGACCAGGGTGCCATCGGCCTCGGCAAAACTGGCCGCAGGCAGCACCAGATCGGCCTTGTTGGCGGTCAGGGTAGCCTGATGGTCGATGACCAGCAGGTGTTGCAGCCGGGCCAGCGCTGCGTCCACCCGGTTGCGCGGTGCGCGGCGGTAGAGATCGTTCTCCAGAGTGACCAGCGCCAGCCCCTCTTTGGCCTCGATACGTTCGAAAGCTGCTTCAAGCGGCTTGTCTGACAATGTTTGAGCGCCCAGCATGGCCAGACCCAGCGAGTTGGCCTCTTGGCCAACCAGCGCGATGCTGGCTTCCAGTCCACGGCCTTTCAGGGCGCGGGCAATGTTGCTGGCCGCGTCGACCAGCGCCACATCGCGGGCACTGGAGCCTGCAATGATGAGCGGTTTCTTGGCGTTGCCCAGCAGTTCGGCCCAGCGAGCCGCTTGTGCCTGTTGCTCGGGGCTGAGATCGGCCACGGCCGGTGCGCTCGGGTCGAGCAGGTTGGCGATGGCAAAGCCAAGGCGCGCCTGATCGGCGTAGGGGGCGTGCAGCTTGTCGGCCGCTACATCGTCAAGACGGGTGGTGTCGAGACTGGTGATGAGCAGCGGGTAGCGCTCGTTCTGACCCAGGGTCTGAACGGCAGCGACTTGCCACAGATCGACCTTCATCTTGCGGGCCATCTCGCGGGCCTTGCCCTTGACCGCCTGACGCAGCGCCAGCGCGATACGGGCGGCGCTCATGGTGACATCTTCGCCGAGCAGCAGAATGGCGTCAGCCTCTTCCATGTCCCGCAGGCTCGGGGTCGGCACGCCGCCTTGTTGCAGGATCTGCAGCATCTTCAGCTGACAGGCCCACTCGGCCTGCTCGACGCCCGCGTAGAAGTTGCCTTCACCCACCAGCTCGCGCAGGGCAAAGTTGCTCTCCAGCGAGGCGCGGGGCGAGCCGATGCCGATGAGGCCATTGGCGGTGCGCAGGGCATCGGCGGCGCGGTTGAGGGCGCCATCGACTGTGATGGTCAGCTGGTCGTTGCCATCTTTGAGCAGCGGCTGGCGCGGGCGATCCGCCAGGTTGACGTAGCCATAGCCAAAGCGGCCACGGTCACAGAGGAAGTAGTGGTTGAGGCTGCCGTGGAAGCGGTTTTCGATGCGGCGCAGCTCACCATAACGCTCACCCGGGCTGATGTTGCAGCCCACGGAACATTGCTGGCAGATGCTGGGGGCAAACTGCATGTCCCACTTGCGGTTGTAGCGCTCGGAGTGGGTCTTGTCGGTGAAGACGCCGGTGGGGCAGACCTCCACCAGGTTGCCGGAAAATTCGCTCTCCAGGGTGCCATCTTCGACCCGGCCGAAATAGACGTTGTCGTGGGCACCGTAGACCCCGAGATCCTCGCCACCGGCATAATCCTTGTAATAACGGACGCAGCGATAGCAGGCGATGCAGCGGTTCATCTCGTGATTGATGAAGGGGCCCAGCTCCTGATTCTGGTGGGTGCGCTTGGTGAAGCGGTAGCGACGGCTGTTGTGGCCGGTCATCACCGTCATGTCCTGCAGGTGGCAGGCGCCCCCCTCTTCACATACCGGGCAGTCGTGGGGGTGGTTGGTCATCTGCCACTCCACCACGCACTTGCGAAACTCTTTTGCCTCTTCATCTTCGATGGAGATATAAGTGCCATCGGTAGAGGGGGTCATGCAGGACATGACCAGACGACCGCGCTTGTCGTCGGCATTCTGATACTGCTTGACCGCGCACTGGCGGCAGGCGCCGACGCTACCCAGCGCCGGATGCCAGCAAAAATAGGGGACGTCCAGACCCAGTGACAGACAGGCTTGCAGCAGGTTGTCTGCCCCGTCTACCTCGAACTCTTTACCGTCTACATAAATGGTTGCCATACAACTTCCCTGAAACCTGTTTTGTGAAATCGGTGGTGTTGTTACCAGCGTTCGCCCAGCAGATTGGGCTGGATCCCTTTAAATGGCTTGTGGTTGTCACCCGCGCCCTTGATCCCTGCCTCGAATTCGGATCGGAAATATTTGATTGCGCTGGCGAGCGGTTCGACGGCGCCCGGAGCATGGGCACAGAAGGTTTTGCCCGGGCCCAGGAAGCTGCAGAGTTGCTCCAGGGTGGCCAGATCGCCGGATTGCCCCTCACCACGCTCCAGTGCCCGCAGCAGTTTGACGCTCCAGGGCAGGCCGTCGCGGCAGGGGGTGCACCAGCCGCAGGATTCGCGAGCGAAGAATTCTTCCATGTTGCGCAGCAGGCTCACCATGCTGATGGAGTCATCCACCGCCATGGCAAGACCAGTTCCCATTCGGGTGCCGACCTTACCGATGCCAGCGGTATACATCCGGGCATCAAGGTGCTCTGGCAGCAGGAAGCCGGTACCGGCGCCCCCCGGTTGCCAGGCTTTCAGGCGATAGCCGCTCTTCATGCCGCCGGCATAGTTTTCAAACAGCTCGCGGGCGGTGATGCCAAAAGGCAGCTCCCAGACCCCCGGGTTGTTCACCTTGCCGGAAAAACCCATCAGCTTGGTGCCGTGATCTTCCGAGCCCGGCAGCGCCAGCCCCTGATACCAGGCCACGCCATTGCCGATAATAGCGGGTACGTTGCAGAGGGTTTCGACGTTGTTGACGCAAGTTGGCTTGCCCCAGACGCCGGAGACGGCGGGGAAGGGAGGCTTGGCGCGCGGGTTGGCGCGGCGCCCTTCCAGCGAGTTGATCAGTGCCGTCTCTTCGCCACAGATGTAGCGACCGGCGCCGGTGTGGACGAACAGCTCGAAGTCAAAGCCCGAGCCGAGAATGTTTTTACCAAGCAGACCGGCGGCCTTGGCCTCTTCCACCGCCCGGCGCAGGTTAATGGCGGCATCCACATATTCGCCACGCAGGAAGATGTAGCCGCGATAGGCCTTGAGCGCACGGGCCGAGATGATCATTCCCTCGATCAGCAGGTGGGGCAGTTGCTCCATCAGCAGGCGATCTTTCCAGGTGTTGGGCTCCATCTCGTCGGCGTTGCAGAGCAGGTAGCGGATGTTCATGCTCTCGTCTTTGGGCATCAGCCCCCACTTCACCCCGGTGGGGAAGCCTGCGCCGCCACGCCCCTTGAGACCGGCATCCTTGACGGTGCTGACGATCTCGTCCGGGCTCATCTGGCCGAGTGCCTTGCGGGCAGCCTCATAGCCCTGCTTGCTCTGGTATTCATCCAGCCACACGGGCTGGCCGTCGTCCCGCAACCGCCAGGTGAGGGGGTGGGTTTCGGCGGCGCGGGCAGTGCGGTTGGCGGTGCCAAGAGAGGCGAGCATTTTGTTCTGAGGCTGGCTCATGGGTAAGCCTCCAGGGTTTTCAGCAATGTCACCGGGTCGAGGCCGCCATAGGTGTCGTCATCGATCATGATGGCTGGCCCCTTGTCGCAGTTGCCAAGGCAGCAGACCGGCAGCAGGGTGAAGCGGCCATCTGGCGTGGTTTGACCCGGACCGAGGTTCATTACCTCTTTGAGACCGGCCATCAGCTCTTCATGGCCATTGATGTAGCAGACCATGCTGTCGCAGACCCGGATGATGTGGCGCCCCACTGGCTGGCGGAAGATTTGGCTATAGAAGGTGGCGACACCCTCGACATCGCTGGCAGGAATGCCCAGCTCGGCCGCGATGGCATGAATGGCACCGTCTGGTACCCAGCCTCTGGCCTGCTGCACGATCTTGAGCGCTTCGATGCTGGCGGCGCGGGGATCTTCGTAGTGATGTTTCTCGTGTTCAATGGCATCGCGTTCAGCCTGGCTCAGAACGAAATCGCTCTGTTTGCTGCTGCAAGCCCCTTGCCCCTTTGGGGTCTGATTATTGTGACACTGACATTGCTGGCTCATGACTT
The DNA here is from genome assembly GCF_002586745.1 of Aeromonas sp. CU5. Classification (NCBI taxonomy): domain Bacteria; kingdom Pseudomonadati; phylum Pseudomonadota; class Gammaproteobacteria; order Aeromonadales; family Aeromonadaceae; genus Aeromonas; species Aeromonas sp. CU5. The sequence goes on along the minus strand of NZ_CP023817.1, from coordinate 2,033,686 downwards.
GACCTTTTGTGGCTTGTCCTTTAACTGCGAGTCCTGTTGTCTCGTAATCCGTGGCTGTCCCCATCAGGTGGACACCCAGCGGTTACTTAACGGTCCACATCCGACATAACGAAATCGATACTGCCCAGGTAGGCAATGAGATCCGACACCATGCTGTTCTTGATCACCGAGGGGATCTGTTGCAGGTGAGCAAAGCTCGGGGTGCGGATCCGGGTCCGGTAGCTCATGGTGGAGCCATCGCTGGTCAGGTAATAGCTGTTGATCCCCTTGGTCGCCTCGATCATCTGGAAGGATTCGGCGGCCGGCATTACCGGGCCCCAGGACACTTGCAGGAAGTGGGTGATCAGGGTCTCTATATCCTGCAGAGTGCGATCTTTGGGCGGCGGGGTGGTGAGCGGGTGATCCGCCTTGAAGGGCCCCTCAGGCATGTTATTCACACACTGCTCTATGATACGCAGGCTCTGGCGCATCTCTTCGAGGCGCATCATACCGCGGTCGTAAACATCACCATTGGCACCGACCGGCACCTCGAACTCGAACTGATCGTAGCCCGAATAAGGGCGCCATTTGCGCACGTCGAAGTTGAGGCCGGTGGCGCGCAGACCGCCGCCGGTGACGCCCCACGCTAATGCCTGCTCAGTGGTATAGGGGGCGACGCCTATGGTGCGGCCGCGCAAGATACTGTTGCGCATCGCCGCTTTTTCGTAATCCATCAGCCGCTTGGGCAGCCAGTTCAGCAGGTTCTCCTGGATGAGATGAGCCCAGCCTACCGGCAGATCGTGCGCCACGCCGCCAATACGGAACCAGGCCGGGTGCATGCGGGCGCCGGTGATCGCTTCGATGATGGTGTAGATCTTCTGCCGGTCGGTGAAGGTGAAGAAGACCGGAGTCATGGCCCCCACGTCCTGAATATAGGTACCGAGGAACAGCAGGTGGCTCTGGATGCGGAACAGCTCCGCCATCATCACCCGGATCATATCGACCCGCTGCGGCACCTTGATGCCGGCCAGCTTCTCGACTGCCAGCACGTAGGGGAGGTTATTCATTACACCGCCCAGATACTCGACCCGGTCGGTATAGGGGATGTAGCTGTGCCAGGACTGGCGCTCGCCCATCTTCTCGGCACCACGATGGTGGTAGCCGATGTCGGGCACGCAGTTGCGGATCTCTTCGCCATCGAGCTGCAGCACCAGCCGGAAGGCACCGTGGGCCGAGGGGTGGTTGGGGCCGAGGTTGAGGAACATATAGTCCTCGTTCTCGTTACCACGGGCCAGGCCCCACTCTTCCGGTTTGAACAGCAGGTTCTCCTGCTCCATGTCCTGTTTGGCGGCATCGAGCATGAAGGGATCAAATTCGGTAGCGCGCGCCGGGTAATCCTTGCGCAGCGGATGACCCTGCCAGTTTTTGGGCATCATGATGCGGGTCAGATGGGGGTGACCGTCGAAGGTGATCCCCATCAGATCCCACACTTCCCGCTCGTACCAGTTGGCATTGGGGAAGTGGTTGGTAATGGTGGGCAGATGCAGGTCACTCTCGGCCAGCGCCACTTTCAACATCACATCGGCGTTACGGTCGATGGAGATTAGGTGATAGAAGACGGTGAAATCGCTGGGGGGCAGGCCGTCGCGATGGCTGCGCAGCCGCTCGTCGGTGGCGCTGAGATCAAACAGCATCACGAACGGAGAGGGTACCTTGCGCAGGAAGCCAATCACATCCTGCAGCAGCTCGCGAGGTAGCCAGACCACCGGCACGCCAGTACGGGTGCTTTGCACAGTGAAGTGCTCGGCTCCGAAGTGGGCAAACAGTTCGCCAATGATTTTGGCATCCTGGTGGTCGCTGGGCTGCCACTGGGCCATGGCGTAATTGCTGGGAAAATCACGAGTCAGTTTCATGGTCAGATCTCATCCGGCGTACGCAGGTTGGTCACATTGATCCGCTCGCCGCGCTTGCGCTCTTTTTCTGCTTGCATCTGGGGACGGTAGATCCCCTGATCGCCTACCGTCCAGGAGAGGGGGCGGCGCTCTTTGCCGATGGAGTCCTGCAGCAGCATCAGGGCTTGCAGAAAGGCTTCGGGACGGGGCGGGCAACCCGGAATGTAGACATCGACCGGCAGGAACTTGTCGACACCCTGTACTACCGAGTAGATGTCATACATGCCACCTGAGTTGGCGCAGGCACCCATGGAGATCACCCACTTGGGTTCGAGCAGTTGCTCGTACAGTCGTTGAATGACTGGTGCCATCTTGATGAAGGGCGTCCCTGCAATCACCATGAAATCGGCCTGACGGGGCGAGGCTCGGATAACTTCGGCGCCGAAGCGGGCTACGTCATGGGGCGAGGTGAAGGCGGTACACATCTCCACGTAGCAGCAGGAGATACCAAAGTTGTAGGGCCAGAGGGAGTTCTTGCGGCCCCAATTGACAGTGTCTTGCAGCACCTCCTCGAGACGGCCCATCATGATGCCGCGCGTCGCTTCTTGCGACAGCGGATCATCGACGGTCTGGCGCTGCTCCTGGGGATAGCGCTCAACCGGCGCATCCGGGTCAATCCGGGTCAGGGTGTACTTCATGGTGCAACCTCAAGGAAAGGGTCTGTGGTTCAATCAGTTTTTTTATCATTCAGCTGTGGCTTGCGCGGTGACCACTCCAGGGCGCCGATGCGCCACAGGTAGATCAGACCGATTAAGAGCAGCGTGATGAAAATAGCGGCTTCAATAAAGCCGACCCAGCCGGTTTCGCGAACGGAGACAGACCAGGCGAAAAGATAGAGTGCCTCGACGTCGAAGATGACGAAGAACATGGCAACCAGATAGAACTTGGCGGAAAAACGCAGGCGGGCAGTGCCAACCGAGTCAATACCAGATTCGAAGGGCTTGTTTTTGGCACGACCATAGGCGCGTCCCCCCAGCAGCGCGGCGAGACCTATCATCGTCAAACAGATAGCGATGGCACCTATGACATAAATGGCAAAAGCCCAATGTTGAGCAGAAATATCAGCAAACATAGAGGTTTTTCCTAACCAAATTAATCATGCGACTTAACAATGATGTTACGCATTATGACACTTTCGCACTGATTTACATGCCATTTTTACGAGTTAATTATTAATCTGTTAACTGGAAATTAAATTCTGTTAAGGAGCGCACTTTTTTACTGGTTATGGCAGGCAGGAAAGGCTTGGAAAGAGCAGAAAGCTGCTCCTAGCCATCACCTGAAAGGGGTAAATGTCGCGTGCGAAGCCGGGTCAGGTCGGCATTACGGACATGCACCGGCGGTGGGCGAAGAATGTGGTGGCGGGTGAGATAGGGGCTATGGCATTGGCAATAAAAAGAGAGGCTCGCAAGCCTCTCCTGTCATAACGTTCCGGTTTCGAGAGTGGGGCGGTCAGGGTTTATTGGCGACCAGCAAAACCTGATCCGGGTAGGCGCCAATGACGCGAAAACCGATATCTCCCGAGGTGATATCCAGATACGCCCGCTGGCCATTGGCGGAGGCCACCGTGCTGCTCATCAGATAGACGTAGCCGTCGTTGACCTCTTTACCATCTCCCGCCATGGCGCGCGGGAAAATGGCTTCATTGAGAGAGGGCTTGTAGCAGGCATGCTCGACCAGGGTCGCCAGCTCCTTGATGTCGGGCAGGCGCCACTGGCTGACACCGCCGTAGTGATAGAGAGCATGGCTGCTGTCACTGCGGATCTGCTCCGCCACTTGCAACCCCTGCTGCCAGTAGTAAGCGGTCGGTTCCCCCAGGCAACTACCGCCATCCCATGTTTGCCCCAGTTTGCAGCGCATCCAGGTGAGGCCGGTGTGTTGATCCGTGACGGTACCGTTGCCATGGTCAAGAAAACGGGCAGAGGGGGCAGTGCGATCCATGGTGTCATCACAAATTGCCGCACAGTGGGCAAGGGGGGCCAGCAGTGCCAGCATGGCGAACGAAAAACGATAAAGGCTCATGATATTCCTCGGATTATTGTGGGGTAGCGACCAGTCGCACCTGCATCAGTTCGATATAGTCATCTTGCTGAACCAGCGCGGGATAGGTGGTGCCCGCATCTTCCCCCAGGAACAGGGCCGTGCGTTTGCTGATGGGGCCACCGGAGAAGCGCTGGGCGGTGTTGCTGGTGGCGCTCCAGTAGTAGCCATCGTAGGTGTCATCTTCCGAGGGGGCGATATCCGGGAAGTAACGGGTGTCCACGATGATGCGTTGACCCAGCGGGTCCTTGGCTAGGCTGCCATAGTGCATCAGTGACATCAGCTCACCCATGGTGGGCAGCCGCCACTGGCTGATGCCGCAGCGCTGCTCGCCATTGAGCCACTGCTGATACGCGCGGGTGGTCAGCATGGTGGTCAGCGCCTGTGCCCGGGCGAGGGCCGCCAGATCTCCTTCGGCGGTGAGCTGTTCGATCCTGTTATGGATATGCTGATAGGCCGCTTGCTGTTCGCCTGCGGTCGCCTTGAATTGCTCATCCTCATAGGCAAAGGGTCTGCTTTTCCAGGCCGGACTCAAAGGATCGTCCGATTTGACCTCCCACACCAGACCGGTATTGAGATCCTTGACGCACTGCCAGCTCGGTGCGTTGTCGGGTAGCACCTGACCGCGATCATCAAGCTTGCGATAGGCAAGCTGGGGACGAGTGCGATTCCAGCTGGCATCTTGTCCCGGATAGTCGGCGGGTTCCTGTTCCAGCAGCGGATCGTTGCCATCGCTGAAGGTGGTGACGCCGGTGACGGTCAGCAGGTTGCGTGCCTGCTGTTGCACTAACAGGGTCAGCAGCTCGCTTTGGGTCTCTTCGGCAAACTGGCCGTTGCGCTGCCACTCCTGAGCCAATTGCTCCAGCATCAGGCTGATGGCGCGATAGCTGGTGGTGAGCAACTGGATCTCTTTGGCGTTGGCAAGGCGTGTGCGGGCTTGTTGCTGCATGCTGATCGCCACCTGCTGCAGCGCCTGATCAAACTGGCCGAGACCTGCGAGGGCCGCGCGGTCGCTGCCCGGTTGCAGCGGCGCGAGATCGGCCAACAACTGCGTCAGTGCGCGATCGGCGGCCACCCCTTCGGCAATGCGGCTCTGCCACAGGGTGCTGAGCAGGGTCGGTTGTAGCCGTTGTGGGTCCCCTTTGGCGGCCGGATGTGCCAGCAGCAGGCCTCCGCTCCTCGGTACGAACAGCAGGGGCGAGTTGACGATGTTGGCCGAACGGCTGATAAGGGCCACCGTCCCTTCGCCGCTGACGGCAGGATCGGCGGGATCACACTGCCAGTTCTGATCCAGATCGGCGCACAGGGTACCGGCGCTCGGCAGGGCGACATCGACCCGGTAGTCAGGGATCGCCAGTGGTGCGTTATCTTCCCCGCCGCCACAGGCGCTGAGCAGGGCTGAGAGGGTTGCAATAACCAGTACGGATGGTTTCACTTCACATTCCTTGATTCGGTCACAGGTTCACGGGGGCGGTGACCCCCGTGGTACAGGGCTCAACGGCGCGGGGTGCTCCGGCGCCAGAGACGGGGCCACAGGGCCAGTAGCAGCAGGGGGGAAGCCGTGCCGCCACCTCCTTCATCCTGCTCAAGGGGGACTATGCCGGTGTTGGGCAGGGCTTCATCCTTGTCGCAGCGGGCGCCGACTTGTTGGGCTACGCGCCAGTTGCGCAACTGACCGGTGTCACCGGCGCTGGTATCGTTGATCTCCAGCAGCCAGCGGCCAGCGAGCGGTTCGCCGTGTAGCTTATCGAGTGATTCGAACGGTACCAGTTCACGGGGGAACTCCCCTTTGAGCCGGGTATGGCTGGCGTAACCCTTGTTCCACAGGCTGATCCGGGTGCCGTAAGGGGAGGTGAGCCAGATCTCCAGCTGCTCCAGCTTGCTGTGCTCCAGATCGAGGGCGACCACGAATCCGCTGTCGATGCGGGCCTTGCTCTCGGGCAGGGTGAGGGTGAAGCGGGACAGGCCGTGCCGTTCATTGCTCAGTGCATCCTTTATCTGGCCACCCTGGCCGATGGCCCGTTGCCAGAGCGGTTCACCAATCGGCAGTTGCAGGTCAAGGCGGGTCTGGCGCTCGGTGGGGCTGGGCAGGGTGAGCTGGAACTGCAGCGGCAAGGTGACTGTCTCGCCACAGGTCAGGTTGCTCGCCGCTTCCAGCGGCAGGGTCCAGCGGGCGGTGCCATTGGCGTTGAGCTCTCCCTGCCAATGACCGTCACCCATGAGCCCCTTGGTCGGGAGCAGGCTGGCGTCAGCCACGGTCAGGGGGCGGCCGCTCTGGTTGGTCAATTCGATGGCGAGGCTCTTTTTCTCCCCGGGCAGCAGATAGCTGTCATCGGCAAGGCGGGCCGCGATGGGAGTGGGCAGCAGGGCGTGGTGGCGGAAGGCCTGCTCCAGCAGCTTGCCGTAGCTGCGATCCGGATAGAGGCGGTTGGCGGTATCCACGGTGACCCGCGCTAGCTGGGGCATCCGCATCTGCGGGCCGAGGCCGAAGTGGGATTCAATCAGCAGGGCATCGAACTCGTCACGGGCTACCTCGCCATACTGTTCAACGGCCTGGCGCAGCGCGGTGAAGAGCGGGGTGCCCCATAGCTGGTCACCGTTGCTGCCGTTGATGGTGAGGTGAGCCGGATAGAGGAAGCCCGGGTGATAGCGCGCTCGCAGGTCATCGAGCTGACGCGGCGTCCGGCCGCTGATCCTGGCATCCCAGTTGAAGACCATGAAAGGCTCGAACTGGCGAGCCTCTGGACTGCGCTGGCGCCAGCTGGCGGCCAGATAGTCGCTAAAGCCCTCACCGATGGCGCCCCAGTCACCCTCGTCTCCCATGTCGGGCAGGATATGGTGCTGCACCGCATGGCCAAACTCGTGCCAGATCACCATGGGATCTTCGGCATCGGGCACGCCGACCCGGCCAATTTCCAACCGGCGCAGGAAGGGATCATAGAGGGAGTTGTCCTGCTCTCCGGCATCGGTATCGATGGCTAGGGGGCCGCCCATCAGCGCCGGGTAGCCAAGGGATTCCACATGGCGCTGGGCCAGATCCAGATGGTAGTAGCCATTGATATCGAGGAAGGCAGGCTGCTGGTGATCCAGCTGGAAGCCATCGGCATCAGAGCTGCTAAAGGGAACGGTTGCCGGCGCCGTGCCATCCACGACCCGGGCGCGAGGGCCGCTCAGCAGGTAGGTGTCATCCACCTTTTGTACCGTGAGCGGGACGGTGCGATAGGCCCCGTTGTCCAGCACCAGATCATGGCGCCACAGCAGGTTGCCATCTTGCAGCTGGGTGCGGGGATCGAGGGCAAAGATGCGGGCTTGCACCGTGGTCGCTTCCCCTGCCAGCGGGGCCGCTTCGGCGCGGGTGTTGGCCTCTTGCAGCGTGCGCCCCAGCAGGGCGCTGCCATCGCAGGTGACAAACAGCTGCCAGTGGCTGCTCTTGCTGTTGCCCGGCTGGCTTTCCACCGCCAGCAGACGCCAGGCCGCAGTCAGGGTGTCGCCATCCTGCCAGTACCAGGGCTGGGCCTCGTCACTGCCGGCGAATTGCCACACAGCACCATCCAGCGTGGCGGTATAGGCATCCACCCCGGCGCGGCTTGCCTCATCACATGGAGTCGCCTGTGCCTGCATCAGTCGGGTATTGTGATAGAGACGCCACGGGCGACCCTGCTCATCGAGACTCACGGCAGCCATAAGGCCGGCGATCGGTGCGCCATTGAGCTGCTGGCGATAGTGCAGATAGTGGCCCAGCTTGCCTTGGCGCTGATAGGCCGGGGCATCACTCAGGGTGACGCCGAGTTGCTGTTCGAGCCAGAGGCGGGTATCGGCCGGTGCGTTCTGTTCGACAAAACGCAGTTCGGCGGCCTGAGTGGCAAAGCCAGCCAGCCCCAGCAAGAGGGCGGGCAACAGGGGTTTCATAGTGGTACTCCCAATCAGCGGCAGGGTCATTGGTTGATCCCCGCCAGATGCAACAAGAAGGCAAATTCACGAGCCCGATCGCCACCACCGGCGCGGTGGCCCCCCTCCAGTTCGGTCAGCAGCAGGTAGGGGCCGGAGCCCGTGCTGTGCTCCCGCAGGCGGGCCAGCCACTTGACCGGCTCCCAGTAGGGCACCTGACTGTCGTGCAGGGCGGTGGTGACCAGCAGGGGCGGGTAGGGTGCGCGGTGCAGGTTGTCGTAGGGGCTGATGCGGCGCATCGCCTGATACTCTGCGGGCTGGGAGGGATTGCCCCACTCCTGATACTCCTGACGGGTCAAGGGGAGGGCGGGATCGCTCATGGTGCCGAGCATATCGACGAAGGGAACCTGCAACACGGCGCCGCTAAAGAGAGCTGGTTGCTGGTTGAGAGCCGCGGCCACCAGGGTGCCACCCGCGCTGCCACCCATGGCAAACAGGGGCAGAGGGGGGACGTCGGGCGACCAGTGGCGCAGGGTGTTACCGGCAGCGATAAAGTCGCTGATGCCGTTCTGCTTGTGGATGCCCCGCCCGTCGCGGGTCCACTGCTCCCCCAGCATGCCGCCGCCGCGCACATGGGCGATGGCGTAGACAAAGCCCCGATCCAGCAGGCTCAGCAGCTCTTTCTGGTAGTAGGGGCGCATCGGCGTGCCATAGGCGCCATAGCCGTAGAGCAGCACGGCGCGGGGAGCCAGATCTTTGCGCCACACCAGCGAGACAGGCACTCGGGTGCCATCGGCAGAGGTGACCCAGCGCCGCTCGCTCTGATAGGGCAATGCCTTGTCGTCACCGGTGTGCTGGTCGTTGCTCCACTGACCGTTATTCAAATCCAGCCAGCGCTGGCCTGGGGGCTGGCTCAAGCCCTGACTGCGCACCAGAATGCGGTCGCTGGCCGGGTCATGTTCTCCTTGCAGCCAGCCGGTACCCGCGCCACTGGCCAGCGGCAGGTGCCGGCGTTCATGGCCATTGCGGTCGAGCAGGGCGAGCCAATCCTCCCCCTGCTGGCGAAACTGCACCACCAGATGGCGATCAAACAGTCGCCACTTGTCGGGATCGCCGAGATCTTCCCCTTTGGCGGGCCACAGGCGCTGCCACTCATCGAGCGGCGTGCTGGCTGAATAGAGGGCAAACGCCCCCTCCCGGTTGCTCTTGATCACCCAGCCGGATTGACTGTCCAGATAGTATTCCACCCCGCGCTGGCGGGGTTTGATCTGCTGCGGCTTGCCCGAGTCGAGCAGGTATTGCTCCGAGCTGTCGTGGTTGTTGCCCTGCAACACCAGATGCTGGCCATCCGTGGTGCGATAGAGGCTGAGCAGCCAGGCGGGATCCTGCTCCTCATAGAGAGTCTGCTCCTGGCCATCCTGCCAGCCGCGCAACTGCCAGGGGCGCAGGGTATCGCGCTCGTTGGCGATGGTGTAGAGGGTGCGACCATCTTGTGACCAGGCGAGATCGGCGCTGCGCTGCGTTAAACTGGCCAGCGTTTTGCCGCTCTGGATATCGAGCAGGGTGACCTGATAGTCGAGATCGCCCCGGCGATCTTCGGCGATGGCCAGGGTGCGGTTATCCGGGCTCAGGGCCCAGCCGCCCGCGTCGTAATAGCCCTCACCCGCTCTGGCGGGAAGCCGTTGCTGCACTTTGCCCCCGTGGCGTTGCCAGAGGGAGCCATCCGGACGCAGCTGCCATGCCTGATCGCCGCGCACAAGCCAGTTGTCTGGCACGGGTTCCCCCGCCGGATGGCGGGCAAACTCGGCGCGCAGGGTGGCTTCCAGCGGCTGCTGCGCGGCGAGTTGCTGCTCGCTCCAGCGATTTTGCTGCTTGAGCAGGGCGAGAATGGCCGGGTTGCTGCGGCTCTCGTCTCGCAACCAGAAGTAGGGATCCTGGCGTACGGGATTGCCCGAAATCAGGTGTGGCTGGGGCGGGATCGGCGGTGGCAGGGCCTCTTGCGCCCACGCCAACGGGGCGGCCAGCAGGGCCGCCATGATTGCATGATGCTTCATCACATCCCCACGAAACGGTAGCTGAGGCTGGCGGACAGGTAGCGGCCGCTCTGGCTGTAGAGGGCGGTGTCGCTGCCAGCCGGAAGTCCGGCCACATCCTGATAGCGGACGTAGCGGGTATCGAGCAGGTTGCCGATGGTGGCATTGACCTTGAGTGCCTCGGTGATCTGCCAGTCGCCGGTGAGATCCAGACTGAACCAGCCTGCGCTGCTCTGGCAGGCACCGCTGTAGCCAATTTGGGCACTGGCGCACTGGGGCACCTTGGTCATGGCGGCGGCATAGTTGCCACTGAGCTCAACCCCCAAGTTAAGCTGCTGCCAGCGCAGGGTGGTGTTGCCTTCCAGCGGTGTCTGGGTGCGCAGCGGCTCGCCGCGGTGATCCTTGCCATCCATCCAGGCCAGATTGGAGGAGAGCTCCCACTCGTCGCTCAGCCAGAGGCTGGCAGCCAGCTCGGCGCCCCAGGTTTCCGCTTTGGCGACGTTGCGATACTGGCGCAGGAAGACACCGTCATCGAGGCGGAAACCGGTCTGGCGCCAGTCGATGAAGTTATAGTAGCGGTTGTAGAAAACGGCCGGTTTGACGCTCCAGTTGTCACTTTGCCCATTCACTCCCCACTCCAGACTGTGGCTGGTCTCCTCCTTGAGGTTGGGGTTGGCAATGATCTCAAACGGCGGCATGGCAAAGTAGTGGGGAATGTTGCCGTAAACCTGATCGTAAGCGGGGGCGCGGAAGCCGTTGGCATAGCTGAGCCAGCTGCGCCATGTCTCGTTGAAGCGGTAACTGGCCGCCAGACTGGGGGAGATGTGATCGCTGTGGTTCTGTGCCAGATTGCTGTCCGGTGCGCGCAGGCGCTGGCGGTCAAAGCGCAGGGTTGGGGTAAACTGCCAGCGGCCCAGATCGATCACATCGCTCAGCCAGATGCCATCGCGGCGGGTCTCGGCCTTGCTAAAGGGGGCTTTCTGTCCCTGGGTGGTGATGCCATCTTCCAAGGTCAGATTGCTGACCGGCCGCTCGTGGTTGGCCTGCTCCAGCTCCACACCGTAGCTGAAGGTGTGATCCAGCGAGCCGGTGGTCAGCTTGCTCTGCAGCTCCAGCTCGCTGCCAAGGCGCAGCTCCTCGAACGTGGAGAGGGTGCGCTGGCTGCGATATTTGGGATAGCCGCTCAGGGCATCGTTGCGCAGCAGTTGGCGTTGGTTGGCCTCGTTGCGGGACTGGTTGCCAAACAGGCTCCAGTTGAGGGTATCGACCATGCCCAGATCGCTGGCTTCCCAGCTGAACTTGCCGCCTTGGGTGTGCTGATCGCCATCTTCCTGAAAACCGACCACATCCCAGCTGCCATCGGGTTGGGGCACTGCTTTGGGGCCCATCTGGCGTTTGGCGTGATCCTCGTAGTAGTCCAGCTCCAGCCGCAGAGCGTGATGGGCATTGAGGGGGAGGCGGCTGCTGGTGGAGGCACTCATGCCATCCAGATCCGCCGGAATGCGGTTCTCCTCAAAGTTGGCGGTTTCGTTGCCGCGCCAGCCGGAGAGGCGCAGCAGATGTTCGCTCTCCAGCGCCCGCACCGCGCCGGTCATGCTGAGCTTCTTCTTGTTGCTGTCGCCACCGTAGAGGGTCTTGGCCGCCAGATAACTATCCTGCTGTTGCAGATAATCTTCCGGCTGCTTGGTGTTCATTACCACGGTGCCACCGATGGCATCTGAGCCATGCAGGGAGGAGCCAGCCCCCTTGGCCACCTCAATCTGTTTGATGTCATCAAGATCGAAGTTGAAGCGACCCACCTTGTCATTGATGTTGTCGGCGCCAAAGCCGTCGCTAACGCGCACACCATCCTTGATCAGCAGGATGCGGTTGCCACCTATGCCGCGCACGCTGATGTTTTGCGGTCGCCCGGCAGAGCCGGTGACCGAGACACCGGGGATCTTGCGAAACACATGAGTCAGCTCGCTGGCGACCTGACGGTCCAGCTCTTCCTGGGTGATGACGGTGATGGAGCCGGAGACATCGGAGAGTTTCTGTTGTACCCGTTGCCCGGTGACAATGATGGTGTCGTCGCTGCGAGCCTTCTCCACAGGGGGAAGATCGGCCGCGCCAGCGGAGGCACACAGGAGTGCCGGCCATGCCTGAAGCAGTTTGTTCATAATGATAATTGTTTTTATTTAAGCCTGAGGGGCGGCATTATTGCAGAGGCCTGACCGCTTGACAATAAATGGCAATCATTATCATTAAGATCTTATGGCGTTGATATTACTGAGTTATTTGTTTTTAAAAAGAGGCTCCCGCGCGAGGCGGGAGTGGGAGGGTCAGGGCTTGAGCAGTTGCAGCGACTCTTCTGCCGCCTTGCCTTGAGAGAGGGTGATATCGACCCGGCGGTTCGCCTGGCGATGTTCGGGGGTGTCATTGGCAAAACGGGGCTGGGTGTCGGCAACACCCTGGGCAATGACCCGTTTGGCATCCAGCTTGGGATTGGTCAGCATGGTCTGCACGATGGAGGAGGCCCGCAGCACCGAGAGTTCCCAGTTGTTGCGGTAGAGCTCCACCGGCGCCTGAGAGTCATCGGTATGGCCGGTCACCACCACCTGTCCCGGGATGTCGGCCAGGATGCCGGAGATCTTGTGGACCAGCGGCACGAACTGGGGTTGCAGGAACGCTGAATCGGATGGGAACAATGCCTTCTCACCGATGCGGATCACCAGCTGACTGCCAAGCTGCTCGACCTCGAGATCCTTGGATTCAATCTGTGCCTTGAGCTGTTGATCCAGCTTCTGCTTGGTTACCTGCACCCACTCCTGTTCTTTGGTTTTGTGGGGCCAAGCTTCGGTGGCACTCGGTTTTTCCGAGGCACCAATGGTTTCGTTGAAGGGATCCGACGCCGCCATGGGAGCGTCTTTCTCTAGCACAGTCTCTTTTTCCGAACTACTGGGGCTCGTTTTTGATTCTGGTTCGAGAATACCTGTGCCACCCTGCATCACTGGCGAACCGGCAGGCGGGGAGATGAGGCCAATTTTGCCCAGTGACTCGATAAAGCCCTGGATAAGCACCCGAGTCTCTGACTGCTTGGCCATGGCAAAGGAGTAGAGCACCACAAACAGGGCGAACAGCAGGGTCATGAAGTCGGCATAGGAGACCAGCCAACGTTCGTGGTTCTCCGGTGCTTCAGCTTTTTTCTTTTTGGCCACCATGGCCTCCGATAAATGGTTCGAGGGATACTTGCAGCCGTGCCTGTGACTCGCCATCCACGATGCAGAGGATGCCGGTCAGGGTCATCTCCTTGTAGTGACGGATCTCGTGGGCAAATCCTTTGTAACGGTTGCCGAACGGCAAAAAGATCAGGTTGGCGGCGGCAACCCCGTAGATGGTTGCGATAAAGGCTACCGCGATGGCGCCACCCAGTTTGTCCGGTGCATCCAGCAGACCCATGGCGTGGATCAGACCAAATACTGCACCGACTATACCCATGGTTGGGCAGTAGCCACCCATGGCTTCATAGAATTTGACTGTCTGTTCGAGATCCTCTTGTTCAAATTCGATCTCGTTTTCCAGCACCTCATGGATCTTGGTCTTCTCATAGCCATCGACCATCATCTGTACCCCTTTTTTCAAAAAGGGATCCTTGATCTCTTCGACCATGCCTTCGAGGGCCAGCATACCGCTGCGGCGGGCATTACCTGCCATGGTCTCCAGCAACTGGGCCTGCTCCTGCATGTCGAGCTTGAGGGGGGAGAGCAGCCATTTGAAACGCTTGACGGTTTTACCGACCACGGAGAAGGGGAACTGGGTCAGTGCCGCACCTACGGTACCGCCAATCACAATAAGAAAGGCGGGCAGATCGAGCAGCGCACTGGGATGGCCGCCCTCTATGATGTTTCCGCCAAGAATGCAGATCAGTGCAAAGACAAGGCCTATCAAGCTCATTTTTTCTACGTCCCTGAATATTGATAATGGCTAGTGTAGCTACTTAAGTATCAGTTTTTCAAAATGATATCCAATCGCCGAGGAATTAATGAGAGCTGGGCAGCGTTAGCAAAGGGCGGTGTGTGGCGGTAATGAGATTGCCTTGCAATTACCTTGTTGCACCGTGTCGTGACAGAAGGACAGACTTGCAGGGTTGGTCAATCACAAGAGCAAGATCTGGATGGGGGCGAGTGTCCGAAATCCGGAAAGCAAAAAGCCCTGATGTTTCCATCAGGGCTTTTTGCAATGTGGCGGTGAGGGAGTGGATGATTCGCCACTGCGTGGCTCACCCCTTCGGGGCGGCCGTTGGCCGTTCATCGCAGCAAGCTGCTCTGCTCGAACCTGGCGCGGGTTCTCACCCTCCCTTGTCAGCATCGGTGTTTGCGTTTGCCGGAAAGCAAAAAACCGACCCTTAGGTCGGTTTTTTTAAATTTGGCGGTGAGGGAGGGATTCGAACCCTCGATACGTTGCCGTATACACACTTTCCAGGCGTGCTCCTTCAGCCACTCGGACACCTCACCAAATTTTCGTTCGCTGCGCTGTCGCGCTGGAACGGGGCGTAATTTAGGGGAAAGGACTGTGTGGGTCAACCTCTTTTCCCCTTATTTTTCATAATCTTTTCCGAATGCCTAACCCTTGCGCAGAATGCCGGTTTTTTAAACCGGATCAGGGCTTGTCGAGGATGATCAGACTGTCCGGCAACTCGTTTTGATCCCGGGTGGCCGGGAAGGCGTCGGTCAGAATGGCGCTAACGCGCTCTACGCACTCCAGAAAACCCTGTTCGATCTCCTTGTTGCGCACGCGTGTCACGAAGTCGTCGATGATCTCCTGCCACTGGCCATTGTCGATATGCTGGGCGATGCCGTCATCCACCAGTATTTCTACATAGTGCTCGGCGGCCGAGACGAAGATCAGCACCCCGAGCCGGTCGCGGGTGCGGTGCAGCCCCTGCTCGACAAATTGCAGGCGAGCCATCAGGGCCGCCCGGTGCTGGCGAACCTTCTTCGGGATGAGCCGCATCTTGATGGGGGTCCAGTGGAACAGCAGGCTCAGCAGCAGCCAGACCGACCACTGCACCAGCAGGATTTCGTACCAGCCGAGCCAGAAGCCGAGCTGGAACACCAGCAGCGGGGTGAGCATCGCCAGCAGCGCCGCCCAGAGGGTAGGAATGTAGCGATAGCCATCGCTGGCCGGGGCCAGCACGGTGACCAGTTCAGCATCAGTCTCTAGCTCCGCTTCGCGCACCTTGGCCTGAAGCGTGTGGAAGAACTGTTTAGAAATCATGATTTGTCTCTTTACTCCTGTTACCAGCCACCGGAGGCTCCGCCGCCGCCAAAACTGCCGCCGCCACCGCTGAATCCGCCGCCGGAGCGACCACCAAAGGAGCCGGCACCCAATCCACCGGCCATGTAGGCCGACCGACGTCGTCCTCCCGGACCACCGCCGCCACCCCCGCGCAGGTTGTGGAGCACGATCATCGCAATCACCACCAGAATAAACAGCCAGAATCCGCCGGACTTGTCATCTTTTGGTTGTTCGACCGGCTGATACTCTCCGGCCAGTGCCTTCATGATGCTCTGGCTGCCCGCCATGATCCCGGCCACCATATCGCCGCGCTTGAAGGCGGGCAGGATGCGGCCATGGATGATGTTGGCTGCGATGGCGTCGGGCAGGGCGCCTTCCAGCCCATATCCCACCTCGATCCGCACCTTGCGCTCATCCTGGGCGATCAGCAACAACACGCCATTGTTTTTGCCTTTCTGGCCGATCCCCCAATGGCGGCCGAGCTGGTAGCCGTACTCCTCGATGGTCTCCCCATCGAGGCTGTCGATGGAGACCACCACCAGCTGGATACCGCTGCGTTTTTCAAAGGCGGCCAGCTGTTGGGTCAGTTGATGGGCCTGTTTGCGGGACATCAGCGCTGCCTCGTCCACCACCCGTCCGCTCAGGGCCGGAAAATTCGGCGCGGCCTGCAGCGCTGCCGTCCAGAGCAGCAGAAAAGGGAGCAGTGCACGCAGCATCATCTTCATTGGAAGCTGACCTTGGGCGCCTCATCGGCACCGGGTTTGGCACTGAAACTGGGTTTGGCCTCCAGATCCGAGTAGAGCAGCTTGGACCAGATAACGCCGGGGAAAGTGCGGATCTCGGTATTGAACTGGCGCACCGCCTCGATATAGTCGCGGCGAGCCACCGAGATGCGGTTCTCGGTTCCTTCCAGTTGGGCCTGCAGGGCAAGGAACTGCTGATCCGCTTTCAGCTCGGGGTAGCGCTCTACCACCACCATCAGGCGAGAGAGGGCGCTGGAGAGCTGGTTCTGCGCCGCTTCAAACTCCTTGAGCTGGGCAGGATCGCTCACCTGCACGCTGCCGACCCGGGCACGGGCATCGGTGACCGCTTTGAGGGTCTCCTGCTCATGGCTGGCGTAGCCCTTGACGGTGGCGACCAGATTGGGAATGAGATCGGCACGGCGCTGATACTGGTTCTCCACCTGCCCCCAGCTCGCCTTGACCTGCTCATCCAGGGTCGGAATATTGTTCATGCCGCAGCCGGTCAGGCCGAGCAGCAGGGTCAGGGTCAACAGGCTCTGCGTGGTTCTGCGCCAGAGTGATGTGGCCATCTTGTTGTTCTCCTTTGATATTTCGAGTCGATAGTGCGCCATGGATGGTGTACGACCAAGAGTGCACCACCATACCAGCTTGGGGTCAGTTGCCACAACGCGCAGGTAGTTCGGGTCGCTTGTTGATGCCGGAGACCTTGGGCAGTTGGGGCTTGTCTTTGAGCCAGGAGGCCAGCTCTTCCCCGCAGCCATTGCCGGGCGGAATGGGGGCCTGAGGTTCGCAATCGGGGCTGCCTACCGGGCAGCGTAGCCTCACGTGGAAGTGGCTGAAGTGGCCCACCCAGGGGCGCAGCTTGGCGACCCAGGGCTCGTCACCAGCCTGCTGGCAGACCGCGGATTTGATTACCGGATTGACGAAGATGCGGGCTACCTCGGGCTTGCTGGCCGCCAGCCGCAGCAGGGTGAGCTGCTGGGGGCCAAAGCGACCCGGCAACATCTTGTAGCTGGGTTCGTCGATCAGTGCCCACTCCTTGGGGGCATCCTGCTCCCATTTGCTGATGGGGCGGTTGGCCATGCGAAACCAGATATCGGCATCAAGTCCGGTCTGATGGCTGCGATGGCCAGAGGTAAAGGGGCCGCCCCGGGCCATCGCCAGATCAGCGATGTAGAGATCTGGCAGCCCGGCCATGCGGGTCTGGTTGGCCAGCGTCTGCAGATAGTGGATAAGGTCGGGGTGGCCGTAGTAGCGCAGCCGCTTGGTGCGGATCACCTGATAACCGGGCCCTTCCAGAGGCAGGGATACGCCGTTTTTCAGGCAACCGGCGGCATAACCGCCGATGGCTTCCGCTTGCAATACGGTCGCCAGCAACAGGGACGTCAGCATCAGTGGGCTCCTTGTCTTGCTTCGAGTCGGCTCAGCAGCACGAACAGACTCAAACATATTAATAAATAGGCCGCCGCCACCAGTAGCCAGATCTCGTAGACCAGTCCGCTGGAGTTGGCCATCTCGGTGCCAACGAAGGTGAGCTCCTGCACCGAGATAAGCGAAACGATGGCGGTATCCTTCACCAGCGCGATGAGCTGGCCGGTGAGGGGGGGCAGCATCAGCAGCATGGCCTGCGGCAGGATCACCCGGCGCAGCCGCACCCAGGGGGAGAGCCCGAGGCTCTGTGCCGCCTCCCACTGGCCACGGGGGATGGCGGCCAGCCCGGCGCGGACGATCTCGGCGACGAAGGCGGCGCTGATCATCCCGACACAGAGGGTGCCTGAGATAAGGTTCTCCCAGCGGGCAGGTGGGCCAAACAGCGCCTCTTGCCACGGGGAGAGTGAAACGGTGCCAAGCCAGCGGGAGAGGCCGCTCGCGGGCAGCAGCTGGTTGGCGATAAAAAAGTAGAAGATGAAGATAAAGACCAGCGGCGGCAGATTGCGGATCAGCTGGATAAACAGGGTCGCGGGCATCACCAGCCACGGGCTGCGGCTGAAGGCGGCTACCCCCAACGCAGTGCCGAGCAGCAGCGCCAGCACCATGCCGAGCAGGGCGATGCGCAAGGTGGTGAACAGACCGCTAAAAAAGTAGGGCAGCTCGCCGTGAGGGCCGGGGGTGAACAGCAGATCGAAGGCCTGATGCCAGCGCCACTGATAGGCCACCCCGATGTGCAAGCGGCTGGCCAGCCAGAGGCCAGCCAGCAGCAGGAACAGGGCGATCACCCCATCCAGCCAGTTGATGTGCCGAAATGGCGTCCAGACTATGCGCCGGATGGTCTGTTTGAGGGCAATCAGCATCAGGGATTGGCGACCTGCGCTTCCCACGCCAGTGACTTGAACCAGTAGTCATGGCGCGCCTTGAGCCAGCCATCGGCCTGACGGGCGGCGATCCACTCGTTGAACTCTTCTGCTAACGCATCATCCCCTTTGCGCAAGGCAAAACCTTCATCGCCTTGTGCCAACGGCTCGGCAAACGGCATGAAGAGGGCATCGGGGTGGCGCAGCGCTTCCTGCTCCGGTTTCGGGGAGGAGGAGAGGGCACCGTGGGCGCGGCCGTTCAGCACCTCCTGAAATACCTGTGACTCGTCATCAAACTGGCGCAGGGTGGCTTTGGGGAAGTGCTCTTTGGCTACCTGTACCGGTGAGGCGCCACGACGTACCGCCAGGATCACCCCGCGCTGGTTGAAGTCCGCGATGGTTTTCTTCGCCTTGGCTTGTGTACTGGAGGCGGCCAGCTGCACCCCGGAGTGGGAGTAGGCCTGAGTGAAGCGCACGCTCCTCTCCCGCTCGGGGGTGATGGTGAGGCCGCCGATGATGACGTCATATTTTTTTGCCAGCAGGGAGGGGATGATGCCATCCCAGGCGGTAGGGACGAATTCCACTTGCCAGCCGTTGTCGGTGGCGAGGCGACGGGCCACGTCAATCTCGAAACCAATCAGGGCCCCCTGCTTGTCGCGCATCGCCCAGGGGGCGAAGGTGGACATGCCGACCCGCAGGGTACCGCTCTGCTCGATCTGTGACAGGGTCGCTGATGTTTCTTCTGCCTGGACAGGGGTCACCAGGGCGGCAGTAAACAGCAGGGCTGCGCCCGACAGGGCGGTCTTGAATGATAAATTCATGGTTAGCGTCCTTGTTGGTCCGGATTCAGGTGACGTGCCAGCGCCCGTGAACAGGCGGACAGCGTCAGGGTTAACAGCAAATAGAGGGCGGCAACAGTAAACCACACCTCAAAGGTCAGAAACGTATCGGCAACCAGAGTACGCCCTTCGTTGGTCAGATCGAAGATGGCGATCACACTCACTAGCGCCGAATGCTTGATAAGCGACACCAGCTCATTGGTGAGCGGTGGCAAGGTGATGCGCACCAGCTGGGGCAGGATCACCTTGCGCAGGGTGATGGCCCGCGACAAGCCAAGGGATTGGGCCGCCTCCCACTGCCCTTTGGGAATGGCCTGGAGTCCTGCGCGCAACACTTCGGCGGTGAAGGCTCCCTGATAGAGGGAGAGGCTCAACACGGCGCAGGCAAGGGGGGCCAATCCCAGCATGGGGCCCAGCAAAAAATAGAGAATGTAGAGCTGCACCAGCTGGGGCGTGGTGCGCACCAGCGCCAGATAGGCGATGGCGATCCAGGGGCCAAAATGGGAGGGGAGCAGCCGCAGGCTGACCACGCACACCCCGACCGCCAGAGTGCCCAACAGACTGAGCAGTGCCACCTGCAGGGTGACTAACAGGCCGTTTAGCAGGGGGCCGGCATAAAAGGTTCCCTCATCCCACTCGCCGAGAAAGGGCAGCACTCGCGGCCACTGCCACTCATAGCCCATCTGGCGAGCGCCGCTATACAGTGCCCAGCCGAGTAGCGCAGAGAGCACCACTGTGCCTGACAGCCAGCCAAGCAGGCGGGGGCTATTGAGCCTAGCCATGATAGCTGAGCACCTGTTCGAGGAAGGCCTGGGTGCGCGGGTGCTGCGGGGCGCTGAACAGCTGGGCGGGCGGGGCCGATTCAATGATCTTGCCCTCGTCCATAAAGAGCACTCGATCCGCCACCTGACGGGCAAAGCCCATCTCGTGAGTGACGCAGATCAGGGTCATTCCCTCGTCAGCCAACTCGCGGATCACATCGAGCACTTCGCGGATCATCTCGGGGTCGAGGGCGGAAGTGGGCTCGTCAAACAGCATCAGCTCAGGTTGCATGCAGAGGGAGCGGGCGATGGCGACCCGCTGCTGCTGACCGCCGGAGAGCTGGTGGGGGTACTTGTCGGCCTGTGCCTGAATGCGCACCCGCTCGAGCAGCCCGAGCGCCCGGGCTTTGGCCTCCTGAGGGCGCAATCCCAGGGTATGCACCGGCGCCACCATCAGGTTCTCCAGCACCGTCATATGGGGGAAGAGGTTGAACTGCTGAAACACCATGCCCACCCGCCCTTGCAGGCGGCGCAGGTAGGCGGGGGTCACCGGCTCGCCAAACAGGCACAGCTGGCCGCCGTCGATCCCCTCCAGCCCGTTGATGGTGCGGATCAACGTCGATTTACCCGAGCCTGATGGGCCACAGATAACCCACTTCTCTCCCCGTTCAATGGTGAGATCGATGTGATGAAGAGCCTGAAAGTCGCCATAGAATTTGTCGACGCCACAAAAGCGCACACAGGGTTGCGAGCTGGTCAAGAAATGGGTTCCACTGAGAATCATTTACGCCATGGTATTGATTTTATAGGGGGATGACAAAGAAAACCCCCTTGTCAGTATCCTGATGGCTATTCACAATGGCGCCATTTCGTGATGACAGGAGCTTTTCATGCGTATTACATCCTTGCTTGCCGGTTCGCAGGTGCAGCTGTTGATGCCGCCAGCGGTGCGCTATCGCTGCGTCATTTTTCTGCTGTTGCTGGTGAGTTGGGGCGTGGTGGCGGCCTCCTTGTGGGATGGCTGGGGCGCCATGGGGCTGCTCAACTGGGTGGGGGTGGTGTTTGGTGGCATCACCGGGATCATGGTATCGCTGCCCCGCAGCTGGCAGCCCTGGCGCCTGGCGGAGCTGGGGTGGGATGAACAGCATATCTATTTGCTCAATGGCAACAAGGATGAGGCGCTGGCGCTGCCGCGCAGCCAGCTGGTGGCGCTTGAACGGGAGCGGCGAGTGGGCCACGACGGCCAGTGGCTCGACTTCAGCCTCGATCTGCAACTGAGTGAAGAGGAGCTGGCGGCGGCCATGGTCTTGCTGGATCTCAAGGCAGAGGAACTTCATCTGGTGAGCCCGTCGGTCTATCGTTTCGGCTTTAAACGGACCTGGCACGGTCGCCGGATGCTGGCGCGGCGATTGTCAGATCTGCAATCGGTCTGAATCGACTATTTTCTCGACAATTCCCGGCAAAGCTCAGATACTGCCAGTGACTCGAATTGATCTTGTCTGCACTGTTAACCCAAGAGATCAATCACTTGAAGACAGTGTAGTGAGGGCCACGGCATGACGCCATGGCAGGTCCGGCAGAGGGGTTGTGCCCTTACCGTTATGCCGGGAATTGCATAGAGAAGGCACCTTGAATCGAGAGTGGATGGCATGAAGATTTACGTAGGAAATCTGTCGTACCGGATGACGGCCGACGAACTGAAAACCCTGTTCAGCCAGTTTGGACAGGTCGACAAGGTTGATATCATCATCGACCGCGATACCGGCCAGTCAAAGGGATTTGGTTTTATTGAAATGCCGGTCAATGGTGATGCCGAAAAGGCCATCGCTGGTCTGCATGGCACGGAAGTCGGTGGCCGTACCATCACCGTCAACCAGGCCAAACCGAAGACAGATGCTCCCCGTGGTCGACCGCAACAGCGCCACCGCTAAGGTGCCTCGGCAATGAAAAACGGCATGGGTTTCCCCCATGCCGTTTTTGTTTCTGGACGTTTTTGTTTGTATCAGGGGACGTCGTAACCGAGCGCCGCCTTGCGGATGCGGAACCACTGCTGGCGGTTGAGGATGATGGATTCGGCAGCCACGGCGGCGGCAATCCGCTCCCGCTTGCCGGAGCCAATCAATGGCAGCGGTTGGCTCGGCAGCATCATCACCCAAGCGTAGACCACCTGCTCGATAGTCTGGGCACCCACTTCGTGGCGGATCTGCTCCAGTTCGGCGCGCAGCGGCCCGTAGGCGTCATCGCTGAATAGTCGGCCGCCGCCGAGACATGACCAGGCCATCGGCTTAATGCCAAGCTGCTGGCACTGATCCAGAGTGCCATCGAGGGTTCCTTCCTGATGGAGCGGCGAGATCTCCAGCTGGTTGGTGACCAGCGGGAAGGGGAGGCGTGATTGCAGCAGCTCGAACTGACGGGCGGTGAAGTTGGATACCCCGGCGTGCTTGATCTTGCCCGCCTGTTGCAGGGTGATGAAGGCGTCGGCCACTTCATCGGCGTTCATCAGGGGATCCGGGCGGTGGATCAGCAGCAGGTCCAGATGGTCGGTGCCGAGCTTGCGCAGCGAGGCCTCGGCGCTGGCGATGATATGGCCCTTGCCGGTGTTGTAGTGGTTGAGGGCATGCTCCGGCTTGGCGGTGAGGGCGATGCCGCACTTGCTGACGATCTCCATCCGCTCGCGCAGTGAGGGTTCGAGGCGCAGGGCGTGACCAAAGGCCTCTTCGCACTGATAGCCGCCGTAGATATCGGCGTGATCGATGGTGGTGACCCCCAGATCCAGATGATATTTCATCAGATCGAGCAGGGCGGCCGGGGAGAGCTGCCACTCCATCAGGCGCCAGTAACCCATGATGAGGCGAGAGAAGGTGGGGCCTTGCGGGTGCAGGGCGACACGGGATACAGACATGATTGACTCCTTGACAAACGAGATGCGAAAACGATGTGCAACATAGATGACTGCGGGCATCTTGGCCTCATGTGGTTGGCAAAGCAATAATGGGCAGTGGCATGATTCGAACTTTAGTTCTGACCAGAGAGGCATAGGGAGATAGATAGATGGAAGGATTTGCCGAGCGCTTGCAGAGCCTGATCGGGGAGATGAGCGTGAGTGCTTTTGCCCGCAAGGTGGGGCTCAGTGAAGCGCTGATCCGCAAATATTTGAAAGGGGCCGAGCCCGGCCTGGCGCGGGCCAACCAGATCGCCATGGGGGCCAACTGCTCGCTGGAGTGGCTGGCAACCGGCTGCGGTTATCTCTACCGTCAGGCGGAAGTGGTGGACAGGGAGGCGCTGGCGGCGGCGCAGCAACTGCTCAGCGAGCAGCAACCCGGGGTGGGGCTGCCCGATGAGGAGGCGCTGGTCACCCTGCTCGCCTATTACCAGTTTTTGCGCACCCACAAGAAAGCGGACGGTTTTCTCGATCTGGCGCTGGCGCGGGAGTTTGGCCGCCATCTGGGGGAAGCGTGATGAGGGGCGTATTACCCTTTGGTCGTGTCACGGCCGGTTGATTATTCTGATACGCTCTAAGCAAGATAACTCTCCATGGAATGGGCGATGAGCTACTTGATCCTCGGAAGCGGTGCGCTGGGCTCGGCGCTGGCAAGAGAGCTGATGGCAAGGGGGGAATCCTTCCTGCTGGCCGGGCGCACCTATCCAAAAGGGATCGAGATGGGGGCCTTCTTCCCGCTGCAAGAGATCGATGCCATCTCGTTCGATGCTCTGTTTACCCTCTACGATACCGATCCGCTTCCCACTGTGGTCATCAACACCATCGGCGTGTTGCACGATGTCAGCTTTATGCCGGAACGGCGGGTCGAAGAGGTGCACCCCAAGTGGCTATGCGACAGCCTGCTGGCCAATGCTTGGCCAACGCTGGCGCTGGCTGCCCGCTTCAGCCGGTTGATGGGGAATGACCATCCGCTGTGGCTCTGCGCCATCTCCGATCTGGCGGGCTCCATCGCTGCCAACCAGGAAGGGGGGCGTTACAGCTACCGGATGAGCAAGGCGGCCCTCGATATGGGGGTGAAAACATTGGCTCTTGAGTGGGCGCAACGTTTCCCGCAAGCGGGGGTGGTGGCGGTGGCGCCCGGTTTGATGGACTCCCCGATGAACGCTCCCTTTCTGAGCGAGTTGCCTGCGGAAAAAATGCAGGATCCTGCCGAGGTGGCGGTGAAACTGCTCAATCTCATCAAGGGGTTATCGTTGACTCAATCGGGCCAGCTACTGGATCTCAACGGTCAGCCGCTGCCCTGGTAAATCCCGCCTGCGGGTTCCCCGGACGCCTATTGGCTTCACATTCTGCTCATGCGCCCCTTGCCAAGCGAGGGGCGCATGGCTAACGTCACTCTCCTGTTTCAGGAGGGATCTCATGCGCTATATCGATTTACGAAGTGACACCGTCACCCAGCCTACTGATGCCATGCGTCAGGCCATGCTCCACGCCGAAGTTGGTGACGATGTCTATGGTGAAGATCCGGGCGTCAACGCGCTGGAGGCCCATGGGGCCAGATTGCTGGGTAAGCAGGCTGCGCTGTTTGTGCCGTCCGGCACCATGTCCAACCTGCTGGCGGTGATGAGCCACTGTCAGCGCGGTGAGGGGGCCATCCTCGGCAACGCCGCTCACATCTATCGCTATGAAGCGCAGGGGAGTGCCGTGCTGGGCTCCGTGGCCTTGCAACCCTTGCCGATGCAGCGCGACGGCACGCTGGCCTTCGATGATATCAAGGCGGCGCTGGCCCCTGATGATGCCCACTTTGTCCAGACTCGCCTTATCTGTCTTGAGAACACCCACAACGGCAAGGTGCTGCCGCTCTCCTATCTGCAGGAGATGGGGGCATTCGTTGCCGAGCGCGGATTGAAGCTCCATCTCGATGGTGCCCGGCTCTTTAACGCCGCCGTGGCCAGCAAAACCCCGGTCGAGGTGATCGCCGCGCCGTTTGACAGTATCTCGATTTGCCTTTCCAAAGGGTTGGGGGCACCGGTTGGTTCGCTGCTGGTGGGCAGTTACGACTTCATCGCCCGTGCGCGCCGTCTGCGCAAGATGCTGGGGGGCGGCATGCGTCAGGCGGGCATTCTGGCGCAAGCCGGTCTGTTTGCTCTCGAGCAGCATGTGACCCGTTTGGCCGATGATCACCGCCGTGCCAAACGGCTGGCCGAAGGGCTGGCGGCGCTGCCTGGCATCGAGCTCGACCTCTCGCTGGTGCAGAGCAATATGGTGTTCCTGCGGCTGCGTGAGGGGGAGTCCACCCCTCTGCTGGCCTTTATGAAGGAGCGGGGGATCCTCTTCTCCGGTTACGGCGAACTGCGGCTGGTGACCCATCTGCAGATCAACGACGACGATATTGAAGAGGTGATCGACGCTTTCACCGAGTATCTCGGGGTGCGTTGAGAGGGCTTGGTGATGTAGACGTTATACCGAGACTTGTTTATACCGAAACAACAGAGGGCGCCGCGGCGCCCTCTGTTGTTTGCAGCAAGCTTAAGCCTGCCGCTGGCCGCTCATCAGCATAGCCTCATCGGTGGCATCATAGATCATCACCGCGATGTGAGTCACCTGACCACCGAAATCGGCCAGTGGCACCAAGGTCAGGTTCTGGAACATGTGGGGGGCCGAGCCGGTAATGGGGCGATAGTTGGAGAAACGCAGCAGATAGGGCTTTTGCTCCCAGGTGCTGAAGGCGCGGTTGTTGAGTTTGAAGACCATGTTGGCCTTGCGTTCGAACCAGGCTTTGTCCACATCGGGGAACAGCTCGAACAGCACGCCGTCGCGCACTTCGCCGGCCAGTCGACCGCTGTGGCTCTCCATAAAGCCGTTCCACACCTGTACCTTGTACTCCTTGTCGAGTACCACCAAGCCTACGTCCAGGTTCTGGACTATGTTCATCAGCCAATGAAATTCACGGATTTCCATAGTCACTCCTAGAGCATGTGCATGATTTTGTTGTTCATGGTGGCGATGGAATCTTCGGTAAACAGCAGCAGCAGATCACACTGCACCGCGTAATCCTGGATCCGGTAGTTGATCTCGATGGCGAGCGTGCGGCGCCAGCGACTCTTGTTGGTGTTGATCAGTTCGTTGATAGATCTGTGCTGGCCAAGGACCACAGGATGCCCCTGACTGAAGGGGGTATCGAGCTGGTTGGCGTAGCCGCGCAGGAAGGCGCCGATCAGCACGTTGGCGGTGTCCATCAGCAGCTCCAGTTCGGCGGTGCGATCCAGCGTCCCCTGATGGTTCATCAGCTTGGCCAAATCTTTGAAGCTGGAGTCATGGAACAGGATCAGCGCTTCGCCGGCGATCCCCGCCCCGATAAACCCCTGACAGACGGCGGAGAGGGTATCCGAATCCGCGGCCGCCGAGAGGGCCATGTGCAGCTCGGAGACCTCCAGCACGTTGACGTTGGGGATGGGCAGCACCACGAAGGCGTTGAGCAGCCGCGCCAGCAAGTCGGCCGCCTGACCCATGGAGACGTTGGCCAGCTCCTGATAGACGTCACGAATTTCCGGTGTGATGATGACGCCCGCATCTGCTATCACGCCGCCGAGCAATTGCTCGATGGCGCCCGAATGACCGCTTGGGGCTGCGCTCCAGAAACCATGTTGTTTGAGCAGGGCGAGCAGGGTGTCAGGGGCGGCAGGCTTCTTGATGAAATCGAGCGCCCCCAGCCCCATGACCCGCTGATAGGCTTCCGGCTGGATGTCGCCGGAGACCACGATCACCTTGTTGCGCAGCCCCTCCCGTTTGAGGGTCTCCAGCACGCCGTAACCGTCCATCTCAGGCATGGTGAGATCGAGGAAGATGAGATCGCCATGACCCATCAGCACCTGTTCGATCCCTTCGAGACCATTGGCCGCGTAGTGCAAATCGACTTTCCAGTCGGCGGGGAGTGCCCGCGCCAGCTGTTTGCGGGCGAACCCGGAGTCATCACATATCAATACATTCATGGCGTTAGGCAGGCTCTGTTGGCAAGGATTGCTATAAGTGTGGCCCGCTAACGGTCAGATGCAATGGGTGAGGGTATCACCTTGTGAAAATTGGTTGTCCCATTGACGATTGCGATAGCGCGCTGAGTATTTTTCAACAAATTCAACGAACATCTTAACACGCAACGGGGCGAACTGGTGCTGGCAACACAACATGTAGAAGGGGCGGTTGCCAGTTTGCCAGTCAGTCAGTACCGGCACCAGCTGCTCGTCATGGAGGAAGCTGTTCAAATAGTGCAGGGGGGCATTGACGATCCCCAGATGACGCCTTGCCGCCCGCACCGCAGCCTGAGTCTGATTGACGGTCAGTTTGGCGGCGCGTTTGACACAGACACTCTGGCCATCCTGGTCGGTCAACTGCCAGTGTTGGTGCGGCCAGCAGTAGATGAGATCGTGTTCTTCCAGCTGATTGGGGTGGGATGGAGTTCCTTTTTTGGCCAGATAGAGCGGCGAGGCAAACAGGCCGTACTCGATATGACCGAGACAGATCGCATTGGGCAGCGATTGGGGCAGCTCACCATTGAAGAACACCAGATCCCGATCATTGTCGAACAGGTGCTGGTGATCATTGGTCTGGGTGATATCGAACTGCACCTCGGGATAGTGCAGCCCGAATTCGGCCAGCATATCGATCAGGATGGTGTTGGAGAGCGCGATCGGCGCGGCTATCCGGATAAGCCCGGTGATGTCGGCTTCTTTGCCCTGGATCTCGCTGGTGGCCTGTTCGATTTGCGCGAGCGGCGTGCAGATCCGTTCGTAGTATCTGAGACCCTCATCAGTAAGCCGGATTTTGCGAGTAGAACGATGTAGCAGGGAGCAACCCAGTTGCTCTTCCAGCTGGGATATGCGTCGACTGATGGTGCCTGTTGGCATGCCCAGTGCGGCGGCAGCGTGGGAGAATCCCCCCTCTTGCACCACCTTGACGAACAGGTAGAACTCTTCGATGTGCTTCATAAACGCTGTTCTGGGTGTAACAAGGGGGCAACCATAAAAAGAGCGTCCAGGGTTGGCAAGCGTAATTCAGCGTTTAATTGATCTGGATTCGATTTCTGCTGATACCACTTTTGCCGTGGCTTGTTAACTAAATGATTACACCCAGGTGGTAATATGGCACTCGCTACGTTTGCTGAGTGCGATATGGTCAATCGCATAGTCGGTGTGCAAAGGGGATGTGACTCGGTTGTATGATGCCGTCGTTTTGGTATGGCAGTAGTGGCGCGCTGAGTGATCGTCACATCGGCCTCCGATAAAAATGAGATCACGATCACGTATTCACGTTTTTCCCCTGTTTTGCCGGAGAATGAATATGGTGTATTTCAGAATCATGAATAATGCATAAATATTGTCCGCATGGGTGTGTTTTTGTCTGTTTCTCCATCCACTTGGTTAATTAATGGATGTTTTGTGAAAGGAATGACGACTATTTTTGTCGCTGATTAAACTGTTAATAAAAAAGTCGCCGCCGCAAAACAGTAATTCGAGTTGAAAGGGCTCGACTGAGCATCTCTTAGTGCTTGTTTTTAATGGAGAAAAAAGTTAAAAATTGACAATGGAACGCACTTGAATTAGCGGTGAAAACTGGCATTTCCCTTCGCTCTATTGCTGGAAATGCCTTTTTGTTACTGATTTTTGAAGTCGTGTTGTCTGCTCTTGGCCATATTAAAAATGGTGGTCGAGCGGTGTTTGCTCCTTGCATTCGACCTCTGGCAGTTTGCTAGATTTCTCTCTTGGTTAGCCAGTGACCATCCAGCAGGAATGACCTTGATCTGATGAATACCCTTGACGAACGGTTACTGAAAACCATGGATGTGCTACATACCCCGATTTGGGTGTATGACATCGAGCATCATCATATTTTCTGGGCAAATCGTGCGGCTCTTCCCGTCTGGGAGGCCTCGTCCCTCGCGGAGCTCTGTGGCCGTGATTTTTCGGCCGATATGGCCACCGCCATCGATCTGTTGTTGCAGCGCTATCTGGGGGATTTCCAGCAGGGACGCAGTTACAACGAGTGGTGGACCCTCTCCCCAAAGGGGGTCAAGAAGCAGATCTATCTGCGCCTCTCCGGCATTCAGCTGGCTGGCCGTTTGATGATGATGACCGAGGCTGTGCTCGACTCCGATACCCTCTATCAGGAGTCCTCTCTGGCGACCGGCGATACCCTGGCCTGCCTGTTCGATAGCCACGGTGTGTTCGAGAGTGGCAACTACCACTTCGAGATGTGTTTTGGTCACCAGATCGCCAAACTCTCCCAGATCTTCTCCGGCAATGACGACAGTTTTTACCAGAAGCTTTCTCGCCTTGATGAGGTGGTGACCGAGGGGGAGTGCCGTACCCTCAAGGGGATGCGCTGGTTTCAGTATCAGTTCCGCTATATCCAGCAGGGTGCCCGCATTCTGCTCACCATGCGGGACATTACCGATCGCAAACTCGAGGAGCTGGAGCATCGCCACCTCGCCTGGCACGACTCCCTGACCGGTCTGCTCAACCGTTATGGTTTGATGAAATCCCTTGAAGCCTATTGCGGCCTGGGTGAGCGTTTCGCGCTGGTATTCATGGATTTGGACAACTTCAAGCTGGTCAACGACAACTACGGCCACAAGGCGGGAGATCGCCTGCTGGAGCGGGTCGCCGGTCGCCTCAAACAGATCTGCCCGCGGGATGTTGAGCTGGCTCGCCTCGGTGGCGATGAGTTCACCGCACTGGTGCCGCTGGGCAATCAGGGGGATCGGGCACAAGAGGTGGCCGATCAGATGCTCTCCCAGATGACCAAACCGCTGCAGCTGAGCGGGCTGCCGGAGGTGACCATCGGCGGCAGCATCGGCATCGCCATCTATCCCGACGATGCCGATGATGGGGATAACCTCATCACCCGGGCTGACATGGCGATGTATCAGGCCAAGCAGATGGGGCGGCTGCGCTGGCAGCGCTTCACCCCCAGCATGCAGCAGACCCTGCAGCGCAAGCTCAACCTCAAGCAGTTTCTGGCCAAGGCCATCGGCCGTCAGGAGTTGAGTCTCTGTTACCAGCCGCAGGTTGATGCGGCCAAGGGAAGGTTGATTGGCTATGAAGCGCTGCTGCGCTGGTACAACCCGGTACTCGGCCATGTCTCACCGGTGGAATTTATTCCGCTGGCCGAAGAGATGGGGTTGATCCGCGAAATTGGCAGTTGGGTGCTCTCCACCGCCCTGGCTCAGATGGCCAGTTGGAAAACGCGCTTTGCGCAGCGAGTGCCGGTCTCCGTCAACCTGTCCGGTTTTCAGCTTTCATCTTCTCTGCCGGGAAAAGTGCGCCAGCAGTTGGTAATGCACGGGGTCGATGCCTCGTTACTGACGCTGGAGCTGACCGAAACCGTGCTGATGCTCGATATGAAGGGGTGTCTCGGCATTCTCGATGCGTTGAGCGAGCAGGGGATCAAGATTGCCATCGACGATTTTGGCACCGGCTACTCATCCCTTGCTTACCTGAATCGCTTGCCCATCGACACCATCAAGCTGGACCGATCCTTCGTGGTTGGCCTCAACCTGCCGGTGATCCGGGCAACCGCCGCCATGGCCACCAATCTGGGGTTGGAGATCATGGCGGAAGGGGTTGAGGAGCCTCACGAACTGGCTGCCCTGCAGACCCAGGGGTGTCAGGTATTCCAGGGCTACCTGTTCAGCAAACCGCTGACAGTGGCGCAAGTTGAGGCGAGTGGTTTCGTGGTGGAGTGTCAGGTTGGGCGTTATCCACTGCTTGACGCCGTAATGGCAGAGTGAAAAGTGTGCGTTAGGCCACAATTTGGGATTTTATCCCGCCATATTTAATCAATATTAATCATGTTTTTGCGGCCCGTCATGGGACGGATTGGCAGGGATTGCTAGCATGCGACCTCGTTTCTAGGGAAAGGAGTATCGCAATAATGAGTCATGCTGCTGTCAATGACCGTCCAGCCAGCCCTCCCAACGGCTGGCTGAACCGTTTCCTCAATGGCGTCGAGAAAGCCGGGAACAAATTACCCGACCCCGCCATGCTGTTCCTCTATGCCTTGCTGATCGTCTGGGTCAGCTCCTGGGTGTTGTCACAATTCCAGTTTGATCTGGTCAATCCCCGCACCGGGGAGGCGGTGGTGGTCAACAACCTGCTGACCGGCGCCGGTCTGGCCGAGTTTCTCTCCACCATGGTGACCACCTTCACCGGCTTTGCCCCGCTGGGCATCGTGCTGGTGGCCATGCTGGGGGTCGGGGTGGCCGAGCAGTCCGGTTTTATCAACACCGGCCTGAAAAAGCTGCTGAAAGTGACGCCTGCCCGTTTCCTCACCCCCATGTTGATCCTGGTGGCGATCGTCAGCCATACCGCCGCAGATGCAGGTTATGTGCTGGTGATCCCCATCGGTGGCATCATCTTCCACGCTGCCGGGCGCCATCCATTGGCGGGGATCGCCGCCGCCTTTGCCGGCGTCTCCGGTGGTTTTGCCGCCAACTTTTTGCCCTCCGGCGGGGATGCGCTGCTGCAGGGCTTTACCCAGTCCGCCGCTCAGTTGCTCGACCCCGACTACATGGTCAATACCCTGTGCAACATCATCTTCACCGGAGCTTCTTCGCTGCTGATCATCTGCGTCGGCTGGTTTGTCACCGAAAAAGTGGTGGAGCCGCGTCTCAAGCATGTGGCACTCAACGAGGATCTGGAGAGTGCCGACGAGATGGGCCGCTACAGCGCGCAAGAGAGCCGGGCGTTCAACTGGGCCGGGTTTGCCATGCTGGCGGCCATCGTGCTGCTGGCGTTGGCCTTGTCGCCGGCTGATTCCCCGCTACGTGCCGCTGACGGCTCCCTGACTACCTTCGCCGCGCCGGTGATGAAATCCATCGTGCCGCTGATCTTCCTGCTCTTTATCCTGCCCGGGATTGTCTACGGCTTTGCCGCAGGCAGCTTCAAGAGTGGCAAGGATGTGATCGATGCCATGTCGGCCACCATGAACAAGATGGGCTCCTACATGGTGATGGCCTTCTTCTGCGCGCTCTTTATCAAGGCGTTTGGCGACTCCAACCTGGGTACTCTGCTGGCCCTCTCCGGTGCCGAAGTGCTCCATGCGCTGGCGTTGCCTGGTCAGGTCACCATCGTCGGGATGATCTTGCTTACCGCAGCCGTCAATTTGGTGGTGGGATCAGCATCGGCCAAATGGGCGCTGATCAGCCCGATCCTGGTGCCGATGCTGATGGCGGTGGGGATCTCCCCCGAGCTGACCCAGGCGGCCTATCGGGTGGGGGATTCTGCCTCCAACATCATCACCCCGCTGATGGTCTTCTTCCCGCTGGTGGTGGTCTATTGCCAGCAGTATGTGAAGAGCACCGGGATCGGTACCCTGGTCTCCATGATGTTGCCTTACTCGCTGGCCTTCCTGGTTAGCTGGACCATTTTCCTGCTGCTTTACTGGGCGCTCGGCTTCCCGCTCGGGTTGCAAGCCCCTTACATTTATCCTGCCCCTTAAACAGGGTTATGCGAGGGAGCCTTGGGCTCTCTCGTTTTTTTCGCTATGGTGTGACCTCATTTTGGAGGTGCCATGAATCAGACCATCGATCTTATCCTTTCCCATCGCTCCATCCGTCAGTTCACTGCCGAGCCGATCGCCCCGCAGCAGCTGGATGCCATTCTCGCCGCAGCCCAGTCAGCCTCGACCTCGAGCTTCATGCAGGTGACCAGCATTGTGCGGGTGACCGAACCCGAGGTGCGTCAGCAGCTGGCCATGTTGGCTGGCAATCAACCCTATGTGGTGCAGGCGGCCGAGTTTCTGGTGTTCTGCGCCGATTACCATCGTCACAGCCAGATTGTGCCCGAGGCCCAGACCGGTTATGCGGAGCAACTGCTGATCGGTGCCATCGACGGGGCCCTGATGGCACAAAATGCCCTGCTGGCGGCCCAGTCGCTAGGGCTGGGCGGTGTCTATATCGGCGGCATTCGCAACCATCCGGCCGAGGTGAGCGAGTCGTTAGGCTTGCCCCATCAGGTGATCCCGCTGTTTGGCCTCTGTCTCGGTCATCCGGATCAACAACCAGAGCAGAAACCCCGTTTGCCCCAGGCGCTGGTGGTGCATCAGGATCGCTATCAACAGCAGCTGGATCGCGATCTGCTGGCCCGGTACGATCAGCAGATCGCGGACTACTATCAGGCGCGCAGCAACAACAATAAGCAGCAGACCTGGAGTGGCCAGATCCGCACAATTTTCAGTAAAGAGTCCCGCCCTTTCATGATGGGCTTCTTGCAATCGCGGGGCTATAACCTCAAGTAATGGCGCTGATGGGCGATACTATGGGGAAGTGGCCACCATGGTCATCATCCCCTGATCATGCAATCTCTCCCTGAGACCGGGGGTACAGCTTGGCGACAAATCGTGGGTAAGGGGGGATCTGCAGGCTACCTTAAGTGGGTAAGCTGTTGTAGGATCACGCAATTGGATTGGGACAGGGGTTTGGACATCCTATGATTTTAACTTTGGTATTGCTGTCTATCGGCGCACTCCTGTTTTTGGTTATCGCCTATAACGTGGTGCAGCAATATAAGCAGAAGGCTGAGGCGGACAAGCGTCACGCCGTTGCCAGACACAAGACGGTGGCCGACGAGACCGAAGAGGTGCTGCTGAACGTCAATCTGGTGCCTTTTTCCAAGAACATGGTGTTGCTGTTGCAGCACCGGATCCTCGATGCCTATCGTGCCATCGCCCAGGTGATGCCCAACAACCAGATCAAGCAGCGCATCGCCGATGTGCAGACCCAGATCAAGAACGTGCAGGAAAACTACAGTCCTCATGATGAAGGGCATTTCAAAACCCCTGAGTCTGATCGCCAGGCGATCCAGATGCTGCAACTGGTCAAAAAGATGCGGGCCGTGCTGCGAGTCGAGCACAACAAGGGCAAGATTGACCCGCAGGGGTTTGCTCAGGAAGAGCGCCGGCTCGAGCTGATGCAGCTCAAAATCAATATCTCCAATTTGATCAAGCGGGCGATGGATGCGCAGATCCAGGGCCAATTTGGTACCTGTCGCCAACTCTATACCAAGGGACTCGCTGCCATCAGCAATGTCGGCGACAAAGATCCGTATCTGGTCGCCCGAGAAGAGGATATGCGGCAGGGTCTCAAGGCGCTTGATGAGCAACAGCAACAGAACAGCGCGCAGGATCTGCAGAATATCAAGGACAAGGAAACCGACGAGCTCGATGTCCTGTTTCAACCCAAGAAGAAATGGTAAGTATGTCTCATTCACTCGATTCCACACTGGGGCCAATGGCCCCATTTGTTTCTCAGCTGTTGGCCGAACTGGCCGCCAGTGGCGTCACTATTCCCCAGCCAACGGTCGATCACCTCTGTTATCGGGCTGCTACGTTGCAGGAGTACCGCGCGCTATGCGCTGTGCTGGCCGAGGCGGGCACCTTGCTGGTGGAGGGGATGATCGGCGGTCGTCCCATCGTCACCTATCAGCTGCATCAGTCGGTGCAGGTTGGCGAGGTGCAGGTGCCCTGTATCGAACTGGCTGCGCCGAAACCGGGTCGCGTCCATCAGGCCGGGCTTGAGCATATCGAGCTGGTGGTTGCCTCGCTCCCTGCACTTGTGGCGCGCTATCCCGAGCTGCCGTTCAAAACCGGCAATATGCAAGATACCCGCAATCCTGATATCGGCCTGATGTTGCCCTCCGGCCAGATCAAGTTTCACCTGCGCCCGCTGGCTGAGGTGATCGCCGAAGAGGTGGCGACCGGCGCTGTGGTGGCGGTGCCTGCGGATTATTTCGAGCAGGATTGATTGTGCGCACAATGCCGTGCGAGCCTGACAGGCTCTTGAGTAACGCAGCAAAAGGGGTCACCAGTGTGACCCCTTTTGCTATCTGGCTGTCTTGATCGCGAGATGGCTATCGGGTTGTGAGTGACCCTGTTTGCGCTGATCCCGTTACCCGTGCCGGTGGGGTTGCTGGGCGGGCAGTGGGGATTCGGTTCGTTGCTTGAGGCGGCCGAGCCAGAGGCTCAAGCCCGCCGTCAGGATGAGGACCAGCTCAATCCCCATGACCAGCCCGCCAAGCTGGCCCTGCTCCCAAAATGGGTGTAAGTAAAGCCCCCCAGACTCGCCCCCAGATAGTAGGCCACCAGATAGAGGGAGGAGGCGAGGGCCCGGTGGTGTTCAACATGATGACCAACCCAGGCACTGGCGCAGGCGTGTGCCAGGAAAAAGCCGAAGCTGGAGACCAGCAAGCCACTCAGGATCCCGGGTAGACTACCCAGCAGCAGCCACAGAGTGCCGAGGGCCATCAGGGCGATCCCGACCAGCAGCATACGTTGTGCCCCCCAGCGGTTGGCAAAGCGGCCGCTCAGGGAGGAGGCAACCGTCCCCGAGAGATAGGTAAGAAACAACATGCCGAGCCACTGGGTAGGCAGGGAGAAGGGAGGCTTGGCCAGCAGGAAGGTGAGATAGCTGAACTGGTTCAGAAACACCATAAAGTTGAGCCCGCCGATAAGGTAAGCCCCTACCAGCAAGGGGTTGGTCAGGTGTTGCTGCAAGGCGCGGGCAAATTGGCCGCGAACGGGGGCGCTTGCCACAAAGCGGGTCTGATGGGGCAGCAGCCAGAAGACCAACGGCAGCAGCGACAGGCTGATAACACCAATCCCCAGAAAGGTGTGCTGCCAGTCGCCAAACCAGCCTGCCAGCAGGCCGCCCACCACCCGACCGGCAATACCACCGAGGGAGTTGGCGGCAATATAGACCCCCACCGCCGAGAGCAGCGCCCGTTTGCTGAACTCTTCCCCCATGTAGGCGATGGCGGTGGCGGGCAGCCCCGCCAGCAGCGCCCCCTGTACAATGCGCAGCAGCAGCAGGGAGCCAAACTGTTCAACCAGCGGGATCAGCAATGAGAGCAGGATCGCCAGGGTCAGCGTGCCCAGCATGACCTGTCGACGGCCATGGCGATCCGCCAGTCTGGCGCAGATCAGCAGGGAGGCGGCGAGGCCAGCAGTGCATCCGGCTAGCGTCCAGCTGGCCGACAGGGAGTTGACCGAGAAGACCTCGGCAATCAGGGGTAACAGGGGGTGGGTCTGGTAGAGGTTCAGAAACACCAGAAAAGATCCCAGGCTGAGGGCCAGGGTTGCGCGTATCCACTCGCGACTTCCGACTTCAATCATTGCGTATTGTCCTGACTGCTTTTGGTCAGGGTAGAGCCCTTGGCGTTATAAATATAATATATTTAAATTATCCATCTCATAAGATGAATTGATACATGGATCTGAAACAGCTCACCTATCTGCTGGCGGTCAGGGATGCCGGCTCGTTTACCAAGGCAGCCAACAGTCTGCACGTGGCACAACCGGCCATCAGCATGGCTATCGCTAAACTGGAGCAGCAGCTCGAGTTGCGGCTGTTTGATCGGCAGGACCGGGCGGTACGGCTGACCCCGGAGGGGGAGGTACTCTGCCGCCATGCCGAGCGCCTGTTGCTGCAAATGCATCAGGCCGAGGCCGAGATGGCCGAACTCAAGGGGTTGGAGCGGGGGGAGGTGCGGATCGGGATCCCCTACATGATGGGCTCCTACTATTTTCCCCCTCGCCTGATGGCCTTCAAGCATCGCTACCCCGGCCTCAAGATCCGGGTCGAAGAGGCCGGCACCCGCGAGTTGCTCAGCCGGATGGTGGATGGCTCCCTCGATCTGGCCATTCTCATCACCAGTGATCTGCCGCCCGCCATCGAGGGGGCACATCTGCTGAGTGAAGAGATGTTGATGGTTGTAGGGGACGATCACCCCCTGCGCGGCGAACCGGCCGTGACCCTCTCGCAGTTTTTTGCTCAGGAGCTGGCGCTGTTTCGCCGTGGTTTCTATCACCGGGAGCATATGGAGGTGCTGGCACAGAGCCTGGGTGTTGAACCCGACATCGCTTTTGAGAGCAATCTGATCCCTCTGCTCAAGGCGGTGGTGCGGCAAGGTTTTGCGGTGACCACCTTCTTGCGGATGGTGCTGGAAGAGGAGCCTGATCTGAGCGGTGTGCCCTTCGACCCGCCTATCTACCTCGATCTTTGCGTGGCATGGCGGCGTGGCGATCCGCTCTCCATGGCCAACCGTGCCTTGCGCGATTTCCTACTCAAGGATCGCCCAGCCTGATGGCTGCGGGCCATTGCTGAAAGTTTGTTACTATTAACGTGGGTTCGCTTGAGGGCTACACCATGAAACTGCAGCAATTGCGCTATATCGTCGAGGTAGCCAACCACAGGCTGAATCTGTCGGCCACCGCCGAGAGCCTCTTCACCTCCCAGCCCGGGATCAGCAAACAGGTGAGAATGCTGGAGGATGAGCTGGGGATCCAGATCTTCGAGCGCAGCGGCAAACACCTGACCCAGATCACCCCCATCGGTCGGGATGTGATCAAAGTGGCTGCCGAGGTGCTGGACAAGGTCGCCACCATCAAGGTGATGGCCAAGCAGCATGTGCATCCGGAGCAGGGAACCCTCACCATAGCAGCCACTCATCTGCAGGCTCGTTATATTCTGCCTGCCATTCTCAAGGGCTTCATGACCCGCTTTCCCAAAGTTGCCGTAATGGTGATGCAGGGGAGTGCGGCGCAGTGCCGTGCAGCCGTGTTTGATGGCGTTGCCAATCTGTTACTTGTCGATGATCTGCAAGAGGGGAGCGATCTGCTGATGCTTCCCTGTTTTCAGTGGCAACGGGGCTTGGTGCTGCCAAAGGATCATCCGTTGGCCAAAGCGACATCGCTGACCCCGGCCGAGCTGGTTGAGTTTGCGCTGGTGACCGACGGAAGGGCGCTCTCTGCCACTCATGGCACCGATTGTGCCCATGCCGAGAGCCGGATCGCCTGCAGTGCGAGCGACAGCGATGTGCTCAAGACCTATGTCAGACAAGGGATGGGCATTGGTGTCATGACAACCTTTGCCTGGGAGCCCCAGCGAGATGGCGATCTGGTGCTCAAAGCTGTGCCCTGGCTACCTGGTGGCGTGGCTGCTATCGGTCTGCGCAGAGGGGCCTTTTTGTGCGGCTATCTGTACGAACTGATTGAACGTCTCGCGCCGCAATTGGCCCGAGCGCAGGTCGATCAATGCTGCTCAGCCCGCATTGGCGAAGAGTTTGATGCACTGCTGGCCAATCTGACTGTGCCACTGCGATAGCCTTGGTCGCTGTGCGGTCGTCATAAGAAAAACGCCTCCCAACGGGAGGCGTTTGACCATCTCGCATTCGTCAATGCAGTCTCACTTCTTCAGCATGTGATCCAGCTTGTTGGCCTTGGTCGACAAATAGAACTCGTTGTGGGGATTACGCCCTTCCTGCAAGGGCACCCGTTCGGCGACCGGAATGCCGAAGGATTCCATCGCCTTCATCTTGCGCGGGTTGTTGGTCATCAAGCGTAGGGATTTCACCTCGAGCTGCTTGAGCATATCGGCGCAGATGGTGTAATCGCGCATATCGGCGGCAAAGCCGAGGGCCACGTTGGCCTCGACAGTGTCGGCCCCCTGATCCTGCAGGTGATAAGCGCGGATCTTGTTGAGCAAGCCGATACCACGGCCCTCTTGACGCACATATAACAAGACACCACGGCCTGCCTTGGCAATATTTTCCATGGCGGCTTGCAACTGGAATCCGCAGTCGCAACGCAGACTGAACAGGGCGTCACCGGTCAGACATTCAGAGTGGATACGACCCAACACGGGGTCATCGCCGGTAACGTCGCCCATCACCAGTGCGGCGTGATCCTTGCCTGTGCCGGTTTCCTGAAAACCTACCAGCGTGAAGGTGCCCCAGGGGGTTGGCAATTTGGATTTGGCCACGAGGGTAACGCTGCTCATAGGTTGCTCCTTACTACTCACTGCTCAAAAAAGGGGGGCCAGTTTAACGTGCCTTGTCGGGAACAACCATAAGAACAAGTCCCTGCATTGCTTACTGAAATTTCCAAACGTGATACTGGACTGCCACGAAGTGGCGCTTTTCAGTCTTTGTGCCGATTGATGACTGCCAGGCACATCACATTCGGGTATAATCGGCGCCCATTAACCCACCCCTTCGGGATGGGAGCAACACAGTGCAGGAGAGAAGTTATGCCTCAGATGGCCCCCGTAATGACAATTGATGGCCCCAGTGGTGCAGGTAAAGGCACCTTGTGTCAGCTGCTTGCTGAAAAGCTGGGTTGGCACTTGCTGGATTCCGGCGCCATCTATCGGGTGTTATCCCTGGCCGCTCTGCATCACGACGTGGCGTTGGATAGTGAAGCCTCACTGGTGCCGCTGGCCGCCAATCTGGATGTCCAATTTCAGGTGGAAGGCGATGCCGTGAAGGTGATCCTGGAAGGGGAGGATGTGTCACGCACCATTCGTACCGAAGAGGTGGGTAATGCCGCCAGTAAAATCGCTGCTTTCCCCCGGGTGCGTGAAGCGTTACTACGTCGTCAACGGGCATTTCGTCAAGCTCCGGGTCTGATTGCCGACGGTCGAGATATGGGCACCGTGGTTTTCCCAGAAGCTGAAGTGAAGATTTTCCTCGATGCCAGCGCTGAAGAACGGGCCCAGCGCCGCTATAAGCAGTTGCAAGATAAGGGCTTTGATGTTAACTTTGAGCGTCTTTTAACCGAGATTCGGGAACGTGACGACCGCGATAGAAATCGCGCCGTAGCGCCCCTTAAAGCGGCAGAAGATGCTCTGGTGGTGGATTCTACCGCCATGAGCATAGAGGAAGTGCTGGCAACAGTACTTGCCTATGCAGAGCAACAACTTGGTGATGCCAGCGCAAGCTGACATCCGGTCGTCTGCACCATGGATGGCGCAGATTATTTAAAACAGCCCCGCTTGTGCCGGATTGCAAGTGGATGTTTCATTTGTGACATAAACAATGATCGAATCTTTTGCTCAACTCTTTGAAGAGTCCCTGAACTCCGTTGAAACCCGTCAAGGTTCCATCGTCAAGGGTACTGTCGTTGCTATCGAAAATGGTTTTGTACTGGTTGACGCCGGTCTGAAATCCGAGTCTGCCATCCCGGCTGAAGAATTCAAGAACGCCCTGGGCGAGCTGGAAATCAGCGTGGGTGACACTGTTGACGTAGCTCTGGACTCTATCGAAGATGGTTTCGGCGAAACCAAGCTGTCCCGTGAAAAAGCCAAGCGCCACGAAGCCTGGCTGCAGCTTGAGAAGGCTTACGAAGAGCAAGCTACCGTTATCGGTATCATCAACGGCAAGGTCAAGGGTGGTTTCACCGTTGAACTGAATGGCATCCGTGCCTTCCTGCCGGGTTCTCTGGTTGACGTGCGTCCGATCCGTGACACCGCTCACCTGGAAAACAAAGAACTCGAGTTCAAAGTCATCAAGCTGGACCAGAAGCGCAACAACGTTGTTGTTTCCCGTCGTGCTGTGATCGAGACCGAGAACACCTCCGAGCGCGAAAGCCTGCTGGCTAACCTGCAAGAAGGTCAAGAAGTTAAGGGTATCGTTAAGAACCTGACCGACTACGGTGCATTCGTAGATCTGGGCGGTGTTGACGGCCTGCTGCACATCACTGACATGGCGTGGAAGCGCGTTAAGCATCCTTCCGAAATCGTCAACGTTGGCGACGAGATTGCTGTCAAGGTTCTGAAGTTTGACCGCGAGCGTACCCGTGTATCTCTGGGTCTGAAGCAGCTGGGCGAAGATCCTTGGGTTGCTATCGCCAAGCGTTACCCGGAGACCACCCGTCTGTCTGGCCGCGTGACCAACCTGACCGACTACGGCTGCTTCGTTGAAATCGAAGAAGGCGTTGAAGGCCTGGTACACGTATCCGAGATGGATTGGACCAACAAGAACATCCACCCGTCCAAAGTTGTTAACGTTGGCGACGTGGTTGACGTGATGGTTCTGGACATCGACGAAGAGCGTCGTCGTATCTCCCTGGGTCTGAAGCAGTGCAAATCTAACCCATGGCAGCTGTTTGCCGAAACTCACGCTAAAGGCGACCGTGTTTCTGGCAAGATCAAGTCCATCACTGACTTCGGTATCTTCATCGGTCTGGATGGCGGCATCGACGGCCTGGTTCACCTGTCTGACATCTCCTGGAACAACCAGGGCGAAGAAGCCGTGCGTGAATTCAAGAAAGGCGACGAGATCGAAGCCGTTGTTCTGCAAGTGGATCCGGAGCGTGAGCGCATCTCCCTGGGTGTCAAGCAGATCGAAGAAGACCCATTCAACAAGTACCTGGCTGATAACAAGAAAGGTGCTATCGTGAAGGGTAAGGTTACCGAGGTTGATGCCAAAGGTGCCGTTATCGAACTGGCTGACGGCGTAGAAGGCTACCTGCGTGCCTCCGACGCTGCTCGTGACCGTGTAGAAGACGCCACTCTGGTGTTGTCTGTTGGTGACGAAGTTGAAGCTCGTTTCATGGGTGTTGATCGTAAGAACCGCACTGTAAGCCTGTCTGTCCGTGCTAAGGACGAGGCTGATGAGCGTGTTGCTATCGATAGCCTGAACCAACAAGAAGAAGTTGTGTTCAGCAATGCTATGATGGAAGCATTCAAAGCCGCCAAGGGTGAGTAATCCTTGATGCATAAAAAGGGCGGCATTGCGCCGCCCTTTTTTATCTTGGCATAAATGAATATTGCATGTGATCGGGGAAGGAGATTTAACGTTATGACCAAATCAGATCTCATCGAACAACTGGCATCCAGCCGCATGCATATGCCGGCCAAGGATGTCGAAGCCGCCATCAAGGAAATCCTTGAACAAATGGCGTCGACCTTGCAAAACGGCGACCGGATTGAAATCCGCGGATTTGGCAGTTTTTCACTGCATTATCGTGCGCCCCGAGTGGGACGTAACCCCAAGACTGGGGACAAGGTTGAACTGACCGGGAAATATGTTCCGCACTTCAAGCCTGGTAAAGAGTTGCGCGAGCGCGTCAACATCATCGAATAATGTAGAAATGGGCATACCTGAGGTATGCCTTTTTTGTTTTTGGCATGGATTCCTGTGCCAATCGTCTTGTTTCTGAAACTCTTTTCCCATTCACGCTAGAGTCTGCCTGCGATTTTAAGGATAATCAGCCTCTCATTAGATACTGACAGGGAGCTCTTATGAAGCGTATCTTGGCACTCATTCCGTTGGTGCTGGCATTCATTCTGACGCTGGCGCTGGGTTCACAAAATGGCCAGCTGGTTCAGTTCAATTACCTGATCGCTCAGGGTGAGTTCTCACTTGCCATGTTGTTGGGCTTCTTTTTCGCTGGCGGTTTTTTGCTGGGCTGGCTGGTATTTGGTCTGCTGTTCCTGCGCCTGAAGATGCAAAACCGCACCCTCAACCGCACCATGCGTCGTCAATCCCGCGAGTTGGAGCTGGCCCGTTCACCGGGTAAGGAATAATGTTCCTCCATGCTTGAACTGCTTTTCCTGCTATTACCCATTGCCGCCGGCTATGGCTGGTACATGGGCCGCAGGAGTGTTCGCCAGGACACCCAGAAACAGAGTAACGAGTTTTCCCGTCAGTATGTGGCGGGCCTCAACTATTTGCTGTCCGATGAATCCGACAAGGCGGTGGATCTCTTTATCCAGTTGCTTGAGGTGGACAGTGAAACCATCGAAACCCACCTCTCTCTTGGCAATCTGTTTCGCCAGCGGGGGGAGGTCGATCGCGCCATCAAGATCCACCAGAACCTGGTGACCCGCCAACTGACCCGTGAACAGCGTCAGCTTGCCCTGCAGGAGCTGGCCCGCGATTTTCTGGCAGCAGGTTTGCTGGACAGGGCAGAAGCGCTCTGGAACGAACTGTGTGATGACAGCGATTTCGAAGAGACGGCGCTGGCGCAGCTACTGATCATCCATCAGCAGTTGCGGGATTGGGACAAGGCTATTGATACTGCAGTCCGGCTGCAAAAATTCCAGGGCAAGAAACTCGCAGCCCCCATCTCCCACTTCTATTGCGAACAGGCCGAGATTGCCTTGCGTGAGGGCAATACTGGCGAGGGGCTGGCCAGGTTGAATCGAGCGCTCAGCATCAACCCCGCCTGTGCCCGCGCCAGTTTGCGCTTGGCTGACCACGCCATGGCCCAGGGGGAGTATGAGCAGGCAGGTAAACAATTACTGCGGGTGTTTGAGCAGGATATCGATTTTGCATCCGAGGCGATGCCCAAGCTACTGGAATGCTATCAGCAACTGGGCCGCACGCCAGCCTTGATCCCGCTGCTTGAAAAGGCGGTGGAAGATCACGCCGGTGTCAGCGTGACCCTCGCCCTTGCCAAGCTGGTTGAAGAGCGTGATGGCCTGAGCCAGGCCCGTTCACTGGTGCTGCGTCAACTGCGTCGTCATCCCTCGATGAAAGGTTTTTACCAGTTGGTGGGTTTTCAGCTGGCCAGTGCGGAGGAGGGGCCTGCCAAGGAGAGTCTCGAACTGCTGCAACAGCTGGTTGGCGCGCAGATCAAAATCAAGTCAACCCACAAGTGTCGGCAGTGCGGCTTTGCCACTCACTCGCTGTTCTGGCAGTGCCCGTCTTGTCGTCAGTGGG
The DNA here is from genome assembly GCF_002586745.1 of Aeromonas sp. CU5. Classification (NCBI taxonomy): domain Bacteria; kingdom Pseudomonadati; phylum Pseudomonadota; class Gammaproteobacteria; order Aeromonadales; family Aeromonadaceae; genus Aeromonas; species Aeromonas sp. CU5. The sequence continues at coordinate 1,990,447 of NZ_CP023817.1, read as the reverse complement.
GTTCCATCAAGCCGATCCGTGGTCTGGACGGTGAATAACAAGCAATAGGATGTGAGATGCAAGATCCCAAAGTACTGGTAGCGCTGGATTATCAGCACGAGGCAGATGCCTTAGCGTTCGTTGAACGTATCTCTCCGGCCCAGTGCCGTCTCAAGGTAGGCAAGGAGATGTTTACCCTGTTTGGCCCACATTTTGTACGTCAGCTGGTGGCCAAGGGATTCGATGTCTTTCTGGATCTGAAGTTTCACGATATTCCCAATACCGTTGCCAAAGCCGTGGCAGCCAGTGCCGAGCTTGGTGTCTGGATGGTCAACGTGCATGCCAGTGGTGGCGAGCGGATGATGCGTGCCGCCAAAGAGGCGCTGCTGCCTTATGGCGACAAGGCGCCGCTGCTGATCGGAGTGACCGTGCTCACCAGCATGGAGCAGTCCGACATGATCCCCCTTGGTCTGGATGTGAGCCCGGCCGAGCAGGTGATCCGGCTGGCTACCTTGACCAAGGCAGCAGGTCTGGATGGGGTGGTCTGCTCTGCCAACGAGGCCCATGAGCTGAAAGCCTTGCTGGGCGCAGATTTCAAGCTGGTAACCCCGGGCATTCGCCCGACCGGTTCGGCTGCGGGCGATCAGCGCCGGGTGATGACACCCAAAGCGGCGGTCGAAGCGGGTGCCGATTATCTGGTTATCGGTCGCCCCATTACGCAGGCTGCCGATCCGGCCGCCATGCTGGCCAGCATCAATGCCGAGCTGGCTGGTGCGTAACAGGCTCACTCAGTGATACACGGTGCAGGCCAAGCAGCAGGCCTGCACCTGCCCCGATAAGATGAGATCCGATGTGTACCCTGGCATTGATCAGAGTCGAGATCGGGCTATCTCCTGCGTTGTAGAAGTCCATCACAAGCTTGAGCCCCATCCCCGCTAGCAGCAGCCAGCCCGACGTGCGGCGTCCGTGGCGGATATCCTGCATCGCCCCCCAGACAAACAAGCCATGCAGCGAGCCGGATAGCCCCATGTACCACTGGGTCTGCGGGCACCACCACCAGATCCCCAAGCCCACTGCCAGCCAGAGCAGCAACATCAGCAGCGGCAGGCGAGCCTGACCCAGGTAGTCGCGAAACAGGCTATAGAGGATGGCTAGGCCGCCCAGATTGAGCAGCAGGTGCCACAGATTGGTATGGGCCAGATTGCCTGTTATGATCCGCCACCCTTCGCCTTCGGCGATCAAGGGCCGATCGAAGGAGAGCTGAAGATTGGGAACGGTAAAGAAGAGTAGCAAGCTGGTGAGAGAGAGCGTGATAACCCAGAGCAATCCAGATTTGTCTGACAACATGAAACAGCCCAACGACAAGAACAGTCGATACTGTACACGTTGCACCCGAGCCCTCAAAGCCTGCCTGTGCGATTATATTGTGGCGGTTGATAACCCAACGCCTCTCTACATCTTGCAGCACCCCAACGAGGTGGCACATCCCAAGGGCACGGCGGCGCTGCTGGCGGCCTCTTTGCTGCAGTGCGAGATCCATGTGGGGGAGGACTTTTCCGGCGATGAGTGGCTCAACGCACTGCTCGCAGATCCTTCCCGTCGCTGCTATCTACTCTGGCCGGATGAGGATGCCATTTCGCTGACCGATCTTCGCCAACAGCGGGAGAGTGAACCCTCTGATACGGCATCCGTCGCCTTTATTTTGCTCGACGGCACCTGGCGCAAAGCCTACCGCATGTTGCAGAGCAACCCGGCACTGGCCCGCTTGCCCCGCATCGGCATTGGCGCCATTGCCGGTCAATATGCCATTCGCAAGAAACCCTTTCCCGATGCCCTCTCTACCATAGAGGCGGGCTATCACCTCTTGTCCCGGTGGGAGGGGAGGCCGGAGCGCTATGCGCCCTTGCTGACCCTGTTCAACCGGTTGAATACCCAGTGGCAGGACTTTGCCGAAGGCCGCCGCTCGTGACATTTCAAGGAGTTATCAAGATGAAAAAAGCAGTCGTGGTTTTCAGTGGCGGTCAGGACAGCACCACCTGTCTGGTGCAGGCATTGGCGCAGTATGACGAAGTGCACGCCATCACCTTTGACTATGGCCAGCGTCATAGGGAAGAGATCGACACCGCGCGCCGTCTGGGCAGTGCGCTGGGGATCGCCGCCCACAAGGTGATGGATGTGACGCTGCTCAATGAGCTGGCGGTCTCTGCCCTGACCCGTGACGACATTCCGGTCAGCTGCGAGCTGCAGGATAATGGCCTGCCCAATACCTTCGTGCCGGGTCGCAATATTCTGTTCCTGACCCTGGCCTCCATCTATGCCTATCAGGTCGGCGCCGAAGCGGTGATCACCGGGGTGTGCGAGACCGATTTCTCCGGCTATCCCGATTGCCGTGACGAGTTCGTCAAGGCCCTTAACCAAGCGGTCTCGCTGGGGCTGGGTCGCGGCATCCGTTTTGAAACCCCCTTGATGTGGCTCGACAAGGCCGAGACCTGGGCGCTGGCGGATCACTATGGTCACCTCGACACGGTGCGCCAACAGACCCTGACCTGCTACAACGGCATTGCCGGTGACGGTTGCGGTACTTGTCCGGCTTGCGAGCTGCGCAGTCGCGGTCTGAACAACTATCTGGCCGACAAGGCGGGCATCATGACCAGGCTGTTTGAAAAAACCGGGCTGGATGAGAAAAGCGCAGAGTGAGCCTGCGTCTTGCCGTGGCTTGGGGTATAATCCGCGACTTTTGCAACAAGCCGTGATCGAGATGCACTACCCAATCAACGAGATTTTCCAGACCATCCAGGGGGAGGGCATCTTTACCGGCCTGCCCGCCATCTTTGTTCGCCTGCAGGGTTGCCCGGTGGGCTGCCCCTGGTGCGATACCCGCCATACCTGGGTTGTTGATCCGGCTCGTGAAGTGGGTAAAGAGGCGGTGCTGGATCGCTCCAACGAATCCGATTGCTGGAGCAAACTCAGCACCGCGCAGATCATAGCCAGCTTTAGCGATCTGGGTTATCAGGCGCGCCATGTGGTGATCACCGGTGGCGAGCCCTGCCTCTACGATCTGCACGACCTATCGTCAGCGCTGCTGGCGGCGGGTTATCAGGTGCAGATAGAAACCAGTGGTACCAGCGAGATCAAGACCCATGAGCAGACCTGGGTCACTGTTTCGCCCAAGATTGGCATGAAAGGGGGACTGCCTGTACTGGTCTCGGCGCTGGAGCGCGCCAACGAGATCAAGCATCCGGTGGCAACCGAGCACCATATTGAAGAGCTGGATGCGCTGCTGGCGACCGCGACCCTGCGTCCGGATGTGGTCATTGCCTTGCAGCCGATTAGCCAGAAACCACGGGCCACCCAATTGGCGATGGAAACCTGTATCGCCCGTAATTGGCGACTTTCAATCCAGACTCATAAATATCTGGATATCGATTAATATGGATTGGCTATCCGACGAACAGGTGCTACTGACCCTGACCAACAAGATGCCTTACGGAAAATATCAGGGGCGGCGTATCATCGATATTCCCGAGCCCTATCTGGTGTGGATGGCACGCAGCGGTTTTCCGGCGGGTAAATTGGGCCAGACCCTGGCGTTGGCTTACGAGATCAAACTCAATGGACTCGAGTCCATGATTATTCCCATTATTAACAGGATGTCGGTATGAGAATATATACGAGGCAGGGTGACAAGGGCATGACCCGGCTGGCCGATGGCATTCAGCTGGCCAAGGACCATTTGCGGGTCGAAACCTACGGTTATATCGATGAACTCAACTCCCATATCGGCCTGCTGATTTGTGAAGTGCCGTCGCAAGAGGCCGGTTTATTGGCTGACTTGCAGTTGCTGCAACAGGAGTTGTTTGATCTGGGGGGCGAGCTGGCATTCTCCAGTGCTGCCCAGAATCCATCTATTTGGCAAGTCAATGCCGCCTGGACCACTCGACTTGAACAGCAGATCGATCGTTATAGCGAGCCATTGCCACCGCTGCGTCAATTTATATTGCCCGGCGGTTCCCGCGCCGCGGCGCAGGCACATGTGGTGCGTACCCTGGTACGGCATTGCGAGCGCTTGCTGCTGACATTGAGTCATGGAGAGTGCGTCAATCCCGAGGTCTTGCCCTATCTGAACCGGATGAGTGACTGGTTCTTTACCGTTGCCCGCTATCTCATCTGTGTGGCGGGGGAGCGTGAAGTCGTGTGGGTCAAGGCCGCAGATCGTCAGCAATCGGTTATCTGATATTTCACGTTTAAGCGCCAATAAAAAACCTCGCCTTGGCGAGGTTTTTTATTGGCAAAGCAAGTGGGGTCAGATAGCAAAATCTTCCAGTGATTTACCTGCTGCCACGGCGCTAGCAATTGCCGAAGGCATACGACCCTGGCCGGTCCAGGTTTTCTCTACGCCATTATCCTGATAGCGATATTTGGCTGGACGTGGCGCGCGCTTGGCTTTCTCTGATTTGCCGGGAGCGGTAGCGACAACGTTAACCAATTCTGCCGGATCAATACCAGCCGCTTTCAGCATTTCGCTGTATTCATTAATCTTACGCTGATGCTCTTCGCGTGCCTGACGCCCAGCGGATTCATCCTGCTGACGTTCTGCGACGATAGCAGAAAGTTTTTCCAGTCCTTCTTCCAGTTGCTCCAGAGAAAGTTCGCGGCAGGTTGCACGCAGACTGCGGATATTAAGCAGTACCTTAAAAAATTCATTCATACAATTTACCACGCCGAGTCAGAGGGGAATATAGATTTCCTCCTGATTCTTGCGTGGCAATTTAAATAAGTCAAGAAGTGCAAAATATTATATCGAGGAGGAGTCACTTGCCGTGGATATACCATACGCAGGAATTTATGTATGAGGCTTGGATACCTATGAAACCATAATAGATGAAAATAGCGCCAAAACTGGGATTGTTGCATCATTTGACTACCATTTCTCGGTGTTGATGTTTTTATCATGAACATTTAATCAAAAAACTTGCTATAAGCTGCCATGTCGATAGAATGACCGGCGAATACCTTTAAGTAGAGGCGCGCTGCCTATGAGTATTTGTGCGGAGGGTGATGCCTGCGATGCACAAGGAAAGGAGTCAGCGCCGAAGTGGCCAGGCCATCATACCGGGCTGCTGGTTCTGCACCTAACAGATGCAGGACTGCCATAGTCATCCACTATGGAGCGCTACCTGAAGGGGCTGAGGAGTATAACCTCCCCATAGGTTTTGTTTCTTTAGATCCTCTCGGTAGATCTCCACCTGTCTTTTTAGGTGCAAAGAGATCATGGACATTAGTCATTTTGCCGACTCCGGTTGGTCAGTACTTCCCCCTTTGTTAGCTGTCGCCCTGGCGATCACCACCCGCCGTGTATTGCTGTCCCTTGGCGTCGGTATCGTGACAGGCAGCCTGCTGCTCAATCAGTTTTCCCCTCTCGACTCCCTGCATTACATGTTGAATACCGTGCTCAAGATCTTCTGGGTCGACGGTGCGCTCAATCGTGACAACGTCAACATGCTTCTGTTCATGCTGCTGCTGGGCGGGCTCATCAGTTTGATGAGCGTGTCGGGTGCCACCCGTGCTTTTGCCGAGTGGGCCGAGCGCCGCGCCAAGACCCGCAAGGGGGCCAAAGCGCTCACCGGCATGATGGTGTTTGCCTTCTTTATCGACGACTTCTTCCACAGTCTGTCGGTGGGGGCCATCTGCCGTCCGGTGACTGACCGCTTCCAGATCTCCCGTGCCAAGCTGGCATATCTGCTGGATTCGACCGCCGCGCCTGTCTGTGTGTTGATGCCCATCTCCTCCTGGGGTGCTTATATCATCGCCCTGGTTGGTGGCATCCTGGCGGCGCATGGCCTGACGGATCAGAGCCCCATCGCGGCGTTTGTCGAGATGATCCCGATGAACCTCTATGCGGTGTTCACCCTGATCATGGTGTTGGTGGTGATTGCGTTTCAGCTTGATATCGGCCCGATGCGTCAGCATGAAGCCTGGGCACTGGAAGGCAAGCTGTGGGATGAGTCCAAAGGGCGCCCCATCGGTCTGGACATGGAGAGCCCGGAGGAGAGCAACGGTGGCATGATCGACATGGTGTTGCCGATCCTGACCCTGACCCTGGCGACCGTCTACTTCATGATTGACTCCGGTGCGGCTGTATTGAGCGAGAAGGGGCTGCCGTTCAGCGTGCTTGGCTCGTTCGAGAACACCAACGTCGGCTCTTCCCTGGTGTATGGCGCGCTGTGCAGTCTGGTGGTCTCCATCGGTTTGGCGATGCGTCTCAAGCTGGGTGCCAAGAACTGGATGAAGGCTGCGCCGCAAGGTGTCATGGCCATGCTGCCGGCGATCAATATCTTGCTGTTCGCCTGGACCATAGGTGCCGTGGTGCGTGATGTGGAGACCGGCAAATACCTGGCTTCGCTCGCCAATGGTAATCTGCCGGTCGAAGTGCTGCCTGCGGTGGTCTTTGTCCTCTCTTGTGCCATGGCGTTTGCCACCGGTACCAGCTGGGGCACCTTTGGCATCATGTTGCCGCTGGCCGGTGACATGGCTGCAGCCAGTGACATCAGCCTGATGCTGCCGATGCTGGCCGCTGTATTGGCGGGCTCGGTGTTCGGGGATCACAGCTCGCCCATCTCCAGCACCAGTATCCTGTCGGCCACCGGTGCCGGTTGCCATCATATCGATCACGTGATGACCCAGTTGCCTTATGCGCTGGCTATTGCGTTCGGTGCTGCCATTGGTTATCTGGCCATGGGCATGATGCACTCGGTGCTGGCCGGTTTTAGCGTGAGCGCACTCTGGTTTGTGGTGTTTACCACTTATCATCTGCGCAAAGCGAAAACCCATGCCGTCCTGGCAACGGCATAACGCACATAAAATACACTTTACGCGCAGGGGCCTACGGGCCCCTTGGTTTTGTCAGGGGCTTTGGTTAGCATGCGCCCCATAAATTCAGTTTCGGAACAGTATCATGGCTTCACTGCACTACAAATTTGCCACCATGAATTCAGGCAAATCCACCCAGCTTATTCAGGCGCACTTCAACTATCTGGAGCGGGGGATGCACCCTCTGGCGATGACCCCCGCCATTGATGACCGTTTCGGCGTCGGGGTGATCAGTGCCCGGGTTGGTCTTGAGCTGAAAGTGGATGTATTTAGCGATAGCTGCGATCTGTTTGAAATGGTGAAGGTGCGTCATGCAGAGAAAGCCATCGATGTCTTTATCGTCGATGAGGCCCAGTTCCTGACCCGTGAGCAGGTTTACCAGCTGGCGCGCATCGTCGATGAGCAGGATATTCCGGTGATGGCCTATGGCCTCAAGACCGATTTTCGGGGCGAGCTGTTCCCGGGCTCCTACCATCTGCTCTGCCTGGCCGACAAGTTCGAAGAGTTGAAAAGCATCTGCTGGTGCGGCAACAAGGCCCACATGAACTCGCGGGTGAGCGAAGCGGGTCAGGTGATGCGTGATGGTGAACAGGTGGAGATTGGCGGCAACGATCGCTATGTGTCGCTGTGCCGCAAACACTATCTGGAAGGGCGAGCCTACAAGTAGTTAAAAAGTGAGAGAGCCACAGTTAATCAGCAATCTGTGGTATTGAGGCTTGCTGGTGATGGGGTGAAGCAACGTGCCCCTGATGCAGACTTGAAGGGGATGGTGGTGTTCAGATCACCGAGCCTTAATGGGTTCCATTCAAGCGCCATCAATTTAGGGAATTAGCAAAAAGGGGAGCCAGGCTCCCCTTTTTGCATATGGATGATCAGATGACGGCTGGCTAGAACCAAAAACCGATGATAAAGGAGCCTGCCAGGGTCAGCATCACGTTGGCCACCGCATAGGTGCCCGCGTAGCCAAGGGCTGGAATCGAGCTGTTGGCCGCCTCATTGACCACATCCATCGCCGGAGCACAGGTACGGGCGCCGGTGATGGCCCCGAGCAGCAGAGCCGGGTTCATCTTCAATACCCAGACTCCAAACAGGTAGCCAACCAGTACCGGCAAGGTGGTCACCAGCATGCCAGAGAACAGCACCACCATACCTACCTCACTGAGGTGATCCAGGATGCCGCCACCGGCTTTGAGGCCGGTACTCACCATAAACACCGCAAGACCGAGATCCTTGGCCAAGCGCAGCGCGCCTGGCGGCACATAGCCGACCGTCGGGTGGTTGGCACGCAGATAGCCCATCAGGATCCCCGCCAGCAGCAAGCCGACGGCGTTACCCAGGCCAAACTCAAGCTGGCCAAACACCAGTGAGACGGAGCCGATCAACAGGCCCAGCACAAAGAAGGTGGTGAAAGCCACCAGATCGGTGGTTTGGCTGTGGATGCTGATAAAGCCGATCTTGTTGGCCAGCAGTTTGACCCGCTGTTTCTCGCCGCTGATCTGCAACACGTCGCCTTTTTGCAGCATGATGTTGCGATCGAACGGCATCTCGATCTGGGAGCGCACCACCCGGTTGAGGAAGCACCCTTTCTCGGTGAGGTTGAGCTCCACCAGATGACGACCCACCACCGAGTCGTTCTTTACCACGATCTCTTCGGTGACGATCTGCAGGTCAAGCAGGTTGCGATCAAACACCTCCTTGCCGTTGCGGTAGTTGACGTCCAGCTTCTCGTGGCTCTCGGGATACCCCACCAGGGCAATCTCGTCCCCTTCCTGAATAACGGCATCCCCATCGGGACTGGCCAGAATGCCGTTACGGCGGATCCGTTCGACATAGCAACCGGTGTGCGGGTAGATGCTGGTTTCGCGCAAGGTTCGGCCACCGATCCAGGCTGCCAGCTCGGGACCTACCCGATAGGCGCGGATGATGGGCAGATAGGTCTTGCGGTTGTCACTATCAGAGAGCCCTCGCTCACGGGCAATTTTCTGGGCTTCGGTATTGAGATCAAGCCGTGCCAGGGAGGGGAGGTAGCGTACCACCAGCATCAAGCCCACCAGTCCAACCAGATAGGTCAGTGCATAACCAATACCCATATTATCGAGTACTGCCTGCATATCGGTCTGATGGGGCAGATTGAGCAGGCCGCTGCGCAGCGCATCCTGGGCACCCACCAGCGCCGGGGTGGAGGTGAGGGAACCCGCCAGGATCCCCGCTGCCATGCCGGGCCCCAGGTTGAAGAACTTGGCCAGCCCCACCGTCAGTAGCAGGGCGGTCAGCAAGATCACCAGAGTCAGGGTGATGTAGTGGATGCCATCGCGCAGGAAAACACTGAAAAAATGCGGTCCAGCCTCTATCCCCACGCAGAAGATAAACAGCATAAAGCCGACGTTTTCGGTGGTGGCGGTAAACTCGAAGCCCATCTGGCCAAACAGCAAGGCCGTAAACAGCACGCCAATGGTGTTACCAATCTGGAAGTTGCCAAGCCGTACTTTGCCAAGCAGCAGGCCAAAGGCCAATACCACGAACAGCAGCAGGGAGTCACTTTGATGTAGCAGTGTCACGAAATCTATGGTCATGCCCGGGAAAACCGAGAGAAAAGTGGGGTCGATATTGTGCCGGAACTATCGCCAATAAAGAAGCGCAAGCCACCGATTAATCGGGAGTTATCAGACACTATTTCACCGGCAAGAAGTTTGACAGTAAAGCGGATGGTTGAAAGTTAGTGTTTATTGCTGAGAGTCGGGCTGTCAATTAGTGAAATCTGCTGATGACCCGCGATCATCATGAGGGAGTGGGGCCACTTTAGATTCTGCTGCTTTAACGTACCTCCCAGCTCTGTTTCAGCAGATTCAACCAGGGGCACAGGCTGCTGGTGATGGACGAAAGTGGTGCCGTTGTTACCCGATCGCTGATGCACTAAGGTCTGGCGAAAAGAGATCGGAGTAAAGGGTCAAAAGAGCCCTGTAGCAGAGGGCCATGAGTGCGTTGGCAAAACAGCATAAAATCAGGTTGATGGGGGAAAAGTACCCCGGCAGGGTGGGATTACTGGCAATCCCGCGTCCTGACAGGGATTGCTGCAGTTACCCACAGAATCTGTGGATAACCCTGTTAATGAATCTTGCGCATTGACCGGAAAGCCGCGCCACTACTGGGATGCAAGTACTGTTCAAAAAATACCGTATTAAAAAAGTTGGTATAAAAATCATATAGTTAGATACGACGGCAGAAAACACTGTCGCGCATGGATGGGTAACAAAAGAGGAAGCCTGCAGCAAGAGGGGACTTGTGCATTAAAATCGGAAGGAGAAGATACTAAAGTGGATAACTTGCACCGAGATGGTGAGGAATTGGCTCCCCCGACTGGACTTGAACCAGTGACATACGGATTAACAGTCCGCCGTTCTACCGACTGAACTACGGGGGAACATCAGGCAAGGAGGAGCACTATACAGAAGCAGTCTGAGGGGGTCAAGCCATTCTCGGCAGGAGACACACGGGCAGCGCGCCTGTGTGTACCGGTGCCAATCCCTCGGTTACACTGCGCTTCTGCGGTTTTGTGTCGGGAGTGTTCATGAGCAAATTGTTCAAACTAGTCAGCCAGTTTCAACCTGCCGGCGATCAGCCTGCGGCAATCAGCCAGCTGCTCGATGGCATCGAATCCGGCCTTGCCCAGCAGACCCTGCTCGGGGTGACGGGCTCTGGCAAGACGTTCACTATCGCCAACGTGATTGCCACCCTGAATCGCCCGACCATGATCATGGCCCCCAACAAAACCCTGGCAGCCCAGCTTTATGGCGAGATGAAAGAATTCTTTCCCGACAACGCGGTAGAGTATTTCGTCTCCTACTACGACTACTACCAGCCTGAAGCCTATGTGCCAACCACCGACACCTTTATAGAAAAGGATGCCTCGATCAACGATCACATCGAGCAGATGCGGTTGTCGGCCACCAAGGCGCTGTTGGAGCGGCGCGACGTGATCATCGTCGCCTCGGTCTCGGCCATTTATGGTTTGGGGGATCCCCAAGCCTACCTCAGCATGATGTTGCATCTGAAAGTCGGTGATGTGATCAATCAGCGGGATATTTTGCGTCGTCTCGCTGAGCTGCAATACACCCGTAATGACATGGCCTTTCAGCGCGGCACCTTCCGGGTACGGGGGGAGGTAATCGACATCTATCCCGCCGAATCGGACAAATTGGCCTTGCGGGTGGAGCTGTTTGACGAGGAGATAGAGCGGCTCTCCCAGTTTGATCCACTAACCGGTGCCATCGAGCAGACGGTGGTGCGTTACACCATCTATCCCAAGACCCACTATGCGACCCCGCGCGAAACCATTCTCGGTGCCATCGAGCATATCAAGGAGGAGTTGCGCGGGCGGCGTGAGCAGCTGTTTTCACTGAACAAGCTGGTAGAGGAGCAGCGGATCAGCCAGCGTACCCAGTTCGACATGGAGATGATGCAGGAGCTGGGTTACTGCTCCGGCATCGAGAACTACAGTCGCTATCTCTCTGGTCGTGCGCCGGGGGAGCCGCCCCCCACCCTGTTTGACTACCTGCCGGGAGATGGCCTGCTGATCATCGACGAATCCCACGTCACTGTGCCGCAGATCGGCGCCATGTTCAAAGGGGACAGATCCCGCAAGGAGACCCTGGTGGAATATGGCTTCAGGCTCCCCTCGGCGCTGGACAACCGCCCCCTCAAGTTTGACGAGTTTGAAGCGCTGATGCCGCAGACGGTGTTTGTCTCAGCCACCCCGGGGCCCTACGAGCTGGAGAAATCTGGCGGCGATCTGGTGCAGCAGGTCGTGCGCCCCACCGGCCTGCTCGATCCCGAAATCGAGGTGCGCCCGGTGACCACCCAGGTGGACGATCTGCTCTCCGAGATCCGCAAGCGGGTGGCCGTGACTGAGCGGGTGCTGGTGACCACCCTGACCAAGCGGATGGCGGAGGATTTGACCGAATATCTGGCAGAACATGATGTCCGGGTGCGTTATCTCCACTCCGACATCGATACGGTGGAGCGGGTGGAGATCATCCGCGATCTGCGCCTTGGCAAGTTCGATGTGCTGGTGGGGATCAACCTGCTGCGGGAAGGTCTCGACATGCCGGAGGTGTCGCTGGTAGCGATTCTGGATGCGGATAAAGAGGGCTTCCTACGCTCTACTCGCTCGCTGATCCAGACCATAGGCCGGGCGGCGCGCAACCTCAACGGTCGGGTCATTCTCTATGGGGATACCATCACCAACTCGATGCGGGTTGCCATCGAGGAGACTGATCGCCGCCGCGCCGTGCAGCATGAACATAACCTCAAGCACGGCATCACCCCTAAAGGGCTCAACAAGTCAGTGGGGGATGTGATGGACATCGGGAGCAGCCGCACTGCCGGCAAAGCGGGTCGCGGCGCTCGTAAGGCGGCTGAACCACAAGGGGAGTACCATGCCCGTTCGGTCAGCGAGATTGCCAAAGAGATCAAGCGGATGGAGGAGCAGATGTTCCAGCATGCACGGGATCTGGAGTTCGAACAGGCCGCTGCGCTGCGGGATCAGATCCAGCGGTTGCGTGGCGAGTTGATCGCATCATGAGTGCGAAACGCTGGCTGGTTTGGCAACGCCTGCGCCGTCTCTATCGGGGCTTTCGTCATCCGGCCACCCCCTGGTGGGCCAAAGGGCTGGTCATCCTTATCCTGCTTTATGGCATCAGTCCGGTGGATCTGATCCCCGATGTGGTGCCCCTGCTGGGCTGGCTCGATGACATGACCTTACTGCTGGTGTTGCTGTGGGGCTGGGAGCGTTGCCTGCCAGAACAGGTCAGAAAGGGGTTGCAGCAGGGTGAATGACCTGGTGATGCAAGGCATTTATTGAGTCTGCCTGTTCGTTGATTAAAAAGCCCGCAAACAGGTGATTGTGACCCGGATTGCATTGGCGTAGACTCCACGCCGTTCACTTTATGAGTATGGAAAAATGGATCTAATCCTGTTTGCTATCGATTTTATTCTGCACGTTGACGTGCATTTGAGAGAATTGTTCGAGAACTATGGCGTGTGGGTTTACGCCATCCTGTTTCTGATCATCTTCTGTGAGACCGGGCTGGTGGTGACGCCATTTTTGCCCGGTGATTCTCTGCTGTTTGCTGCCGGAGCGCTGACCGTGGGCAGTGTGCTTGATGTGCATACTTTGGCAGGCGTGCTGATCGTGGCTGCCGTGCTGGGTAATGTGGTCAACTACACCATCGGACACTTCTTTGGTGAGCAGCTGTTTCGCAACCCGGATTCAAAAATCTTCCGTCGCGACTATCTGGACAAGACTCACGCCTTCTATGCCAAGCATGGTGGCAAGACCATTATCATCACCCGTTTTCTGCCTATCGTGCGTACCTTTGCACCGTTCGTGGCGGGGATGGGTGCCATGACCTATCCGCGCTTCCTGACGTTCAATCTGGTCGGCGGTCTGCTGTGGGTGTTGTCGTTTGTCTACGCGGGCCACTTCTTCGGTAACCTGCCAGTGGTGCGTCACAACTTTACCCTGTTGATCTTCGGCATTATCGCTATCTCGCTGTTGCCGATGGTGTTTGGCATGGTCAAAGCCAGGATGAGTGCCGCCAGGGCGGGCTGAGCGGTTGATGGATAAGGGATAAAAACGGGAGCCATGATGGCTAATGCCAGTCAGTTAAGCCTGACTGGCATTTTTTTATTGGTTTTTTGCACTGTGCTGCTGTGGCCCTGGCTTCACGCCGCGGGGATAAGGTCGCTCCCTTCGCGCGAAGCAGGGCGAGAATGAGCTCGGCGCATGACTCAAGCCGGGCAGCATGGGTGGCGTGAAGTCAGCCGGGATCCTGTTCGATAGAGATAAAAAATCCGAAACCAATCAACAGGTTTCGGATTTTTACAGATCAGAAGGCGCGATGAAGAGCTTCTTGACTGATTTGGCATCAGGCCATCTGGCGGCCTTGTTACTGCTTGCAGAGTCCGGTTTAGACCAAGGCTTTACCCTTGAGCAGTTTGCGCACCCAGTAACGGGCCGGGTGGAGTGCCTCCAGCAGATCGGCAGCCAGCGGCAGGGGATCGCCGCAGATCTCGCTGGCGAGCAGCTCGCCACAGAGCGGGGCCGAGCAGAGACCCCGTGAGCCGAGCGCCCCCAGCACATAGAGGCCGGGGTGAAGGGGCAGCGGTTGGGCATTGTGCTGATCCTGCTGCAGCTGCGCATAGTGCTCTGCCAGACCATGCAATCTGGCCACTGGCCCCACCACCGGCAGGTGATCCCGACTGGCGCAGCGCACCCCTACGCGCGCCTCATTGCTACTGACATCCACCTCCGTTGGCCAGCGTTGATCCGGCAGGCAGGCTTGCAGTCGCGCCTGATTTTGGGCTTGTTCGTCGGCGCGAAACTCAAGGCTGTTCTGGTTACGGCCATAACTGGCACCGATACAGTGCTGCTCGTTGTGCATTGGCGTCAGGTAGCCATCGTAGCAGAGCACTGTCTTGAGTTGGCGCAAGCTGGCCGAGGTCGGCACATGGCTCACCTGACCCCGTACCGGATAGAGCGGCAGCTCGGCGAAGGGGAGCAGTGCGGGTAACTGATGACCGGCGGCGACCACCAGATTGGGGCTCTGCCAGTGGCGGCCATCCTCACTCTCCAATCGCCAGCCATCCGCCTGTTCGGTAATGGCGCTCACCCGGGTATTGTATTCAACCTGCAGCAGGCCGCTGGCTTGCGCCTCCTCGATGGCGGCGCGGGTGAGATCGGCCGGACAGAGCCAGCCCCCCAGCGGGTAGCTGACCCCTTCATGGCCACTGGGCAGGCCAGCGACCGTTTCGGTATCTGCGGCGGTCAGGGGCTGCATCAGCGCCGGGGGGAAGGGGCCCTGGCTCATCTTGGTCAGCTTGGCGCGGGATTTGTCGTCATAGCCCAGTTGCACCACACCGCACAATTCAAAGGCGATGGGATGGCGCTCGGCCAGTGCCAGCAGCCGTTGGCGAGCGTAGCCAAAGGCCAGCGAATAGAAGCGCGACAGCGCATCGTGCTCACCATTGAGCAGCGGGTAGAGCGCGCCCTGGCGGTTGCCGGAGGCGCCGGTGGCCGGTTCGCCATCTTCGCACAACAGGGTCACCTTGCGGCCCCGCTCCACCAGCGACAGGGCGGTCATGGCCGAGGCGACACCCCCGCCGATGATCACTACCTCGCCCTCCCGCCCGGCAGGACGGTCATAGCAGGGGGCAATGCTCTGCTGCGGGAGCTTGTCTGCGCGCTGGCCTGCCAGCATGGACCACTTGCTGCCGAACCCCTTGATTTTTTTCGTGGCAAAACCTGCGTCAATCAGGCCACGGCGTACAAAGCCAGCGCAGGTAAATGTGGTTAGCGTGGCGTGGGGACGAGCAAGGCGTGCAAGGCCCTGAAAGAGTGTCTGGGTCCACATCTCGGGATTTCTGGCAGGGGTAAAGCCATCCAGATACCAGGCATCGACCAGCCCTTGCGGCCCATGAGGCACTCGCGGCAGCATCTCTTCGATATCTCCCAGCCACAGATCGAGCCGTACCCGGCCATGGGCAAAGTGCAGACGATGGCAGCCAGCGGTAGCGATCGGCCACTGCGCAATCAGCTGCTGACTCAAGGCGGCGAGTTCTGGCCAGGCACCATGAGCCTTGCGCAGGTCCTCGGTAGCAAGAGGGTATTTTTCAAAACTGATGAAGTGCAGGCGAGCGCCGGGGCCTGTATCGGGGGCATGGGCCAGAAAGGTTTCCATGGTCGCCAGAAAATTGAGACCGGTGCCAAAGCCGGTTTCGCCGATGACGAAACAGTCGCGATCGTGCTGTGAAAATCGCTCTGGTAGCTGGTTTTGCAATAAAAAAACGTAGCGGGTCTCACTGAGACCGTGGTTATCGGCAAAGTAGACATCCCCGAACTCGCTGGAGATAGGCGTACCTGTGTCGCTCCAGTCCAATCGGGCATGTTGTAAGGTTGTTTGACTCACGTTTTCCTCGGCTCGCGTCACACAAATCGCGGGCATTCTACGTGATTACCATCCCCCCTGCACAGAATGGCCGTCGATAACCGGTTTAAAGCGACATAGTGCCTTGCTGAGTGCCTTGCTGACCTCGCCGTAGCCCAAGTCGCTTTAGCCAGTGGCAGTGCCAGGAGCACGCGAAATGTTTAAACCCTGGGGCGCTGGTTTGCTGTGCCCCGGTCTTGTCCCTATTAGCCGGGAGGAGGGCAGTCATACCGGCGCAACCCGCGGATGCATATCTGCTGGTTATAAGGGGTATAACCAGCGCGTGACAGCATGACTCTTTATACTGCACCCCTCAAAACAGCAATTTTTCAGGCGGTGCGTTTATGGTGATTACTCCGGGTCCACAGTTCAACGGCAAGGCATCCAAGCGGATGCATGTGATGGCCAAACCGATCGGGGCCGTGTGTAACATCGACTGCACCTACTGTTACTACCTCAGCAAGCAAGAGCTGCTGGAGTACAAAAAGGGCTGCTCCCCCGAGATGGATGAGCAGACCCTTGAAACCTATATCCGCCAATATATCGAGGGGCAGAATACCCCCGAGATCATCTTCTCCTGGCAGGGGGGCGAGCCAACCCTGCTCGGGCTCGGCTATTTTCGCAAAGTGGTCGAATTGCAGCGCAAATATCAGCCGCAAGGGGTGGTGATTGCCAACGATCTGCAGACCAATGGCATCTTGCTCAATGACGAGTGGTGTGAATTTCTGGCGGCCAACAACTTCCTCATTGGTCTGAGCATCGATGGCCCCGAGCTGCTGCACAACACTTACCGGGTCAACCGTGCCGGGCGTGGTACCTTCCGCCAGGTGATGGCGGCGGTGGCGCTGCTGCACAAATACAAGGTGAAGTTTGCCACCCTGACCTGCGTCAACAACCTCACCAGCAAGAATGCGCTGGAGGTCTATCGCTTCCTGCGTGACGAGGTGAAGTCGCCCCAGATGCAGTTCATCCCCATTGTCGAACAAAAGAGTTTTCGCACCACGGCGCCCCAGACCTGGCAGCCGCAGGAGCAACTCAAACAGGGAGACAAGCGCCTCAACCCCTGGCACAAAAACTCGGTGGTCGAACCCTGGTGCGTCTCGGCCGAAGGGTGGGGGGATTTTCTCATCACCATTTTCAACGAGTGGGCAGAGCGGGATCTGGGCCGGGTGTTTGTGCAGTATTTCGAAGCCAGTGTCGAGACCTGGATGGGGCGCAAAAACCCGCTCTGCACCCTGGGGGAGATCTGCGGCAAGGGGCTGGCGATGGAGCCTAACGGCGATGTGTTCGCCTGTGACCACTATGTCTATCCCAAGTACCAGATCGGCAATATCCACCATCAGCCGCTGAACGAACTGGCCTATTCACCGGCTCAGCAAGCATTCGGTTTTGCCAAGTCACGTACCTTGACCCGTCAGTGTCAGCAGTGTGACTACCAGTTTGCCTGCTATGGCGAGTGCCCGAAGAATCGCTTTATTCGCACCCACGAGGGAGAAACCGGTTTGAACTACCTCTGCGCCGGCTGGCACAAGTTTTTCAGCCACATCGATCAGTCGATGGCCTTCATCCTGCGCCGGGCCGGTTATCCGGTGGCGCACGGTAAATTCCGTGATGCGGTGATGAACTCTGTGCAGGGGAAATAGAACAATGAGCATGTTGAGCAACATAGCGGGTCGGCAGCGACTTGCTGGTAGCGTTCGCACCTTGTGGCTGACCCTGGGGTTGGTCTCTTCCTGCGCCGCACTGGCGGTATCGACGAGCGGACCGGCAACCCCGGATCCGCAGAGTGCGGCAGTCACTGCGCCGGCTGCCGCCAGTGCGCCGTCAGCGACCCAGATCCAGCAGTGGGCTTACAGCGCCCAGGATCTGTCCCAACCCGAGACAGTGCGGGCCGATGCCCTGCGCCAGCTGGCGGCTTATCCGAACCAGAACAGTCTGGTGGCGGTGGCCAGAAGCCTGCGTGACGAGAGTGCGCTGGTGCGCGAGGCTGCGGTGATTGCGGCAGATCCCTATCAGTTTACCCACCGCTGGCGGCTGCTCTCGCCGTTGCTGGCAGACAGCAGTGCCGAGGTGCGTCGCGCGGCCACCCTCAATCTGGCCCGCGATTATGGCGCCATGGATGAGGGGCAGCTGAGCGCCATTCGCCAGCCGCTGGCGGAAGTGAGCGGTTATCTGGCCCGGCAGCAAGACCCGGCGCTGCAGCAGTTGCACGCTGACCTGTTGCGCTGGACCCGACAGTGGGCCAAGGCACAGGCAGGCTACGAGCAGCTGCTTGCCACCCAGCCGAATAATCCCCAGCTCTGGCTCGGCCTTGCCGACAACCTGCGGGCCCAGCAGCAGGATGCGAACGCGCTGGTTCTGCTCGATAAAGGGATTAAAGCGGTGCCGGAAAATGCCAGCCTGTATTACGCCAAAGCGCTGACCCAAGTCCGGCTTGGCGATAAAACAGCGGCTGCGGCGACCATGGAGCAGGCGGCAGAGCTGGCCAGCAATAACAGTTACTTCTGGTATCTCAACGGGGTGCTGCAAGAGCCGCTGGATCTCGATAAAGCCATCGGTTCATTCGAGCTGGCCTATCGAATTTCCGGCGCGCCGGAGCAGCTCTATGCGGTGTGCGATATCTATCTGCGCCACGCTCATCCCAAAAGCGACGCTTGTATGACTGAGCTTGGCAAGATAGCGCCCCCCGAGGTGCTGGCGGAGCTCAATGGCAAGCGGGTGAGCAAGGTTGGCGCTTCCCCTGTTTCTGCTGGCCAATAACGGCGGCACTCCTTTTTACTGCACAGGTCAGATGATGAAAAATAGCGCATTCAAATTCGCACTCCCGCTGCTGGCCACCACAGTGCTGGTGGCAGGCTGCACTTTCTGGGTAACCCGGGCCAATAAACCTATCCATCCGTTGCAACAAAAAATTGAAGCGGACATGGTGCTGGTGGAGGGGGGGCGCTTCGAGATGGGCTCTGAGGAGCCCGCCGCCAAATCGAGCGAGGGGCCGGTTCATACGGTATCGGTCAACAGTTTCTACATGGCGAAGTTCGAGATGACGCAGGCGTTGTTCGAAGCCGTAATGGGGCCCTCGATCAGCTATTTCCAGGCACCCAGTGTGCCGGTAAACAACTTGAGCTGGCAGCAGGCCAACCTGTTTGTGGCAAAGCTCAACGAGCTGACCGGTGGTCACTACCGGCTGCCGACCGAAGCGGAGTGGGAGTATGCCGCCAAGGGGGGCAAACTTAGCCAGGGTTATCGCTATAGCGGGTCCAATGATATTGATGAGGTTGCCTGGTACAGCGACAATGCCAAGAATCGCGCTTATCCGGTGGGGCAGAAAAAGCCCAATGAGCTGGGGCTCTATGACATGACCGGCAATGTGGGGGAGTTTGTGTCCGATGCCTATGAAGAGACCTTCTACCGTCACAGCCCGCAAGATAACCCGAACAATGCCCAGCAGAGCAAGATCCACCTGGCCCACAAATCAGTGCGGGGCGGCAGTTACTCCTACGAGGCGGAACTGTCGGAAAACTACCGGCGGGATTTTGCCAGCCAGTCGGTGATGATGGCAGATATGGGATTGCGTCTGGTGCGTGATGCCCGCTAAGGCGGAGTCATTGCGCCGCTTGGGCGGTGATCAGCCCCAGCTCGTTGATCACCTCAAACAGCTGCTGGCGTAACCAGCGGTGCCCCGCTTCGGCACTTCTGCTCGGGTGCCAGATGGCCGAGAGGCTGAACACTGACTCCGCAAAGGGGAAGGGCAGCGCTCGCACATCATACATATTGCTAAAGGTATCTATGGTGGAGTGGGGTAATACCCCGATGATCTCGCTGCGCGCGATGATCGGCAGCATCTCCATGGCGGTGGGTACCCGCACCACGATATTGCGATTGGCCATTTGTGGCAGGTGCTCGGCGGTGATCATGCTGCCTCTGACCTGCCACTGGGCCAGCGCCACATGCTCCTCGGAAAAATACTCCTCTACAGCCAGGGTTGTGCCCAGTCGCGGGTGCCCGCTGGCACATACCACCTTGACTTGCTCGGCATAGAGCACCTCACTCTTGAGCATGCTGCGCCCGTTCGGCGTCATGTCGATGATGAGATCATAACGCTGCATGCGCAGATCGCTTTCCATGTCTTCGGTAAACAGTGGGTGCACTTCCAGCGCAATACCCGGTGCCTGCGCTTTGATCTTGCAGAGCAAGGCCGGGATCAGGTTGGCACTGACCAGGGTAATGCAGGCGATGGAGAAGACCCGTTGCGAGGTCTTTGGATTAAAGGTGCGCGAGGTTGACAGGGTCGAACTGAAGTTCTTCAGGGCAGCGGCCATCGCCGGGTAGATGTCGATGGCAAACGAGGTGGGCTCCATCCCCGTCACCTTGCGGTGAAACAGGGGATCATCGTAGATCTCCC
Organism: Aeromonas sp. CU5; assembly: GCF_002586745.1. Taxonomy (NCBI): domain Bacteria; kingdom Pseudomonadati; phylum Pseudomonadota; class Gammaproteobacteria; order Aeromonadales; family Aeromonadaceae; genus Aeromonas; species Aeromonas sp. CU5. The sequence goes on along the minus strand of NZ_CP023817.1, from coordinate 1,970,212 downwards.
GCAGTCGCTTGAGGGCTTTGCTAACGGCAGGTTGGCTGATCTCCATGCGTGTTGCCGCGCGGGAGAGGCTGTGCTCTTCATAGATGGCGACAAAGATCGGGATGAGATTCAGCTCGGTACTTCTGATGTCAAGCAAAGGGGGCCTCGTTACATGTTCGTGAAGTAGATCACGCGGCCGCCATGATTGCTTGGTAGCAAGGGAAAGAGATGCTGCCGCGCCAGTGCATTGGCGCGGCAGCAGGCCGGTGTCCAGTCTCGGCAGTGTAATGAAGTGCGTCTGCGGGTACAACCATCCAGGGGCCGGGTGGTGGCTTATCTCTCCTTGTCGCTGGCTGGGAGGCCGGTAGTAGCCGATTTGTCCACCCTGGTTGTCAGCCCCGGCAAGGCGGGTCGCCAGCCAACGGTGCGACACAGCCGGGCAACGCCATCACCGGTCGGCAATGACAACCGCTTCACCAGTGCCCATCCCATCTTGAACGCTTGCGGGCGGTCGCCATCTGCTTGCTGAAAGGCCGCCTGTTGCTGCTGCCACGCCGGATCACTGCTGATACTGGCCAGCTCCAGCGACCCGCGTCGGGCCCGCAGATAGCGATAGGCCAACACCCGCACCGTTCCCCACTGTTTGCGCCAGATGGCGGTGCCGTATTGCCAGCTGAGTGGGCGAGGGTGGTGACGGTAGTAACGGGCGATGGCCAAGCGTGTCAGTGCCAGCAACGCCAAACCGCTTGCCACCCCGATCAGCCAGGGCCAATAGGCTGCCAGCCAGGAGGCGGGAGTATGGTGCACCCGCAGGGTTTGCCCCGGGAGGGTCAGGGTTTCCAGTTGGCCGAGCTGGCTGTTCCACCATCTCAGCTCCAGTGGGGGCAGGGTCAGTTCCCCCCCTTGCTGCACTATGTAGGTGGTCTGATCTTCCCGGGTCGAGAGGTACTCCCCCCGCTCCTGAGTGTCGCTCAGGCGAGGCTGCGCCGGATAGGCCTGCAGGCCAGTGCCTTCGATCGTCGGGATCAGCGCCGGGATCAGTACCGAGAGGGTATCTTGCCCGCTGGCGGTGACGGTGCGGGTGATGGCATCCCCCACCCGCAGTTCGCCCGCGTCACTACCATTGTCATCCTGGGTCCTGTTGTCGCCGGAGCTGCGCCATGTCTGGTTCAGGGTGAGCTTGCTGGCGCTCAACCAGCGCCCCCCGACCGTCAGGGCGGGGTCGGGCAGAGCGGCCGCAAAACGCTGGGGCCGGGTGGTGAGGGTGATCTGCCGGGAGTCCCCTTCAGGACGCGCAACCGTAGCGCGTACCGCAATTGCGGGGATCTCGAACTGGCCCGATTGCTGGGGATAGAGGCTCAACTCCCAGCGCTGGTGCGACCAGGTCTCCCCGTCTTGGCGCTGGGTGAAGTTGGTGGCCATTTCACTGCGTTGCTTGACCATCACCCCAGGCAGTTCGAACTGACTGATGCGGGTACCGGCGGTAAACCAGCGGTTGGTGGCCAGTTCCAGATAGAGGGTGATCTGCTGGTTGACCGCATAAGGGCCATGTTCCGCTGGCTGCTCTTTCAGCCAGCTTTTCAGGGTGATCTGGGTCGCAGGTTGCGCCTCTGCCCCCAGGGTAACCGGGGCCAGCAGCAGGGTGCTCAGCACTGTGGTCGTGGCGAGCAGCCAGCGGCAAATGTTATTGCGCCTGTTGCACATGGGCAGGCTCCTCGGTGGTGGCTGCGGGATGAGGGCGTGAGATCGCCTGAGTCTGCCGCGTGTGTAACTGCAGGCGGAATTTGGCTTGCAGAAAATCAGCGGGGTCGGATTCGACCCGGCGCAGCCATTTTTCGGCCTGGGCAGGATTGGCCAGGATCTGGTCCGCGGTCAGGGTCTCGCGCTCCATCAGGGCGGCGGCGACTTTCTCCTCTGCCCCTTCGGCGGTGCGTGGTTCATTTTCGGGCAACTCACGGGAGTGGTCAGGCCCGTCCGGTGTCCCGGTCTGGCTCTGGCTGGCGCGGTTGATCTCATCGACGATCCCCCTCATCACCTGATAGTTGTGGGCGGCTGATTGACGCACCGCTGGGTCATTGGCTTCGTCAGCCAGTTGCTGGAACAGCCGGCGGGCGGCCAGATACTCCCGTTGTCTGGCAAGGGCATTGCCCGCATAGAGCAACGCCTGTTCGGTATCGGCTTGTAAAAAGGCCGACTGGGCCAGCGCAAATTCGGCGCCATAGTAGTAGGCCACCCCTTTGTAGAGGGGATCTTCATAGCGTTTGGCTGCTTCGAGATAGTCGCCGCGCTGGAAGTACCACTGCCCTTGCTGATCCGGGGTGAGCCAGAGATCGAGCCACTGCTGTTTCAGCTCCTCAACCCAGTGATTAGTCGCAGGCTCTGTGGGCTCTGCGGGGGCCAGTGAAAAGGTGGTGGCGTGCGCCGGTGCCGCTTGCAGCAGGGAGAGGCTGACTGCCGCCACCAGACCCCACTGCACCAGCCACCCTTTGCGAAACCACAGCAGCAACAGGGCTACAACCGGAAACAGCAAGTTGTAGCCGATGTCATGCCAGGGCATCAGGGAGTCGCTGTGGATCAAGAAGTGGCGAGCAATCGCCCGGTTGATGCTCGCTACATCGTCATTATCCACCGTCATGGTAAGCAGGGTGGCGTTGCTGTCGCTCGCCAGTCGCCGCAGTGAGGCCAGCTCCAGCGGGCGTTTGCCACTGAGGGCAGGATCGCCGGCAGCCAGGATCAACAGTTGATGGGATTGCGCCTTGAAATAGTCAGCCAGTGGGGCAATGGCCGACGGGCTGATGCCGTCACTGACCAGCAAGACGGTGCTGCCAGCTTCATTGGCCAGCTGTTCGGTGAGCAGCGGGATCACCTGCTCGGTGTGCTTGCCCGCTTTGGGCATGATCGCGGGGCTGATGGCAGCGAGAAACGGGGTGAACACCGTATTGTCGCGGGTCAGCGGCATGGCGGTATGGGCCGAGCCGGCAAACACCACCAGACTGGTGCGTCCGCCACTGCGGGTGGCCAGCAGATCACCGATCTTCTGTTTGGCACGGGTCAGCCGGTTGGGGGCGATATCCTCTTCCAGCATGGAATCACTGTTATCGAGCAGGATCAGCAGTGCGCCCTGATCTTCACCAAAGGGGGAGGGCTCACGGCTCCAGGTCGGGCCGGCGCAGATCAGGATGGCAAGCCCCATGATCAGTGCCAGCGCCTTGAGGGGCAGGTTCTTTTTCCAGCCCTCTTCCCCCAGGGTCAATGCCTTGCGCAGATGAGATGGCAGTCGCTGTTGCCAGTTTTTCGCGTCATCCATGCGCCAGCGCAGCAGGATGATGGCGGCAAGGGGGATAAAGGCAAGCAGCCACCAGGGGCGCAGAAAGTGGGCATTTAACCAGAGCTGTTGCCAGAACAGGGTATCAATCATGGGGTGTCTCCTTGGCGAGCAGGGCGCAGGCGGTAGCGCCTGAGGGTCAACAGGGAAAAGAGACCGAGATAGAGGCCGACGCTGGCGGCAATCAGGTAGTGGTGCAGGCTTTCGCGGGTCTGAAAATGGGTGCTCTCGTAACGTTGCGGTTCCAGGGTATCGATCACCTGATAGGCCTGCGCCAGCGCGGCCTGGTCGAGGGCTTGAAACAGCTGGCCGCCGGTCAGGGTTGCCAGTTGCTGCAAGGTATCGAGATCGAGCGCCTGTTCGCCAACGGTCGCCGGATCCCCCATGGCGATGGTGTGCAGCCGCACCCCGTTGACCGCAGCTACCCGGGCCGCATCGCGGGGGCTGACGAAACTGCCGGTGTCGTTGCCATCGGTGAGAATGATGGCGACCTTCTCCCGTTTGCCGGCCGTCTGGACATTCGGCTCAGTGCGCTCACTTTGGTTGAACACCTTGATAGCCAGACCGATGGCATCCCCCAGATGGGTGCTCTGGCCCGCTATGGCCACATCGGTCTCTTGCAGCAGGGTCTGCCAGGTGTCGAGATCGGCGGTAAACGGTGCCTGAATAAAGGCGGCATCACCAAACAGGATGAGCCCCAGCCGATCACCTTGGCGCTTGGCGGCAAATTGGGTCAGTACCCCTTTGGCCGCCTCCAGCCGATTGATGGGCTTGCCGGGATCCGGTGAGAAGTCGGTTTCGGCCATGGAGCCGGAGAGGTCCAGCACTATCATCACATCCCGCCCGAACCGCTCCCGTACCTGGGGCGGTCCATAGATGGTCGGTTTGGCCAGCGCCACTACCGCCATCAGCCAGACCAGCAGCAGCGCGATCCGTTGCCACCAGCTGGCGGTGAGCTGGGTTGCCCCCTCTTGCGGCGGTTCGTCCAGCAGGGAGACCAGCAGATCGAAGAAGGGCACCTTGATGGCACTTTGCCGGGTGCGATAGGCCGGAATGAGGCGAAACACCAGCAAGGGCAGGGGCAGCAGCCAGAAGCAGTGGGGGTGGGCAAACTCGAGACCGGCATCAAGCATGACGAGCCTCCACCGTCAGCGCAGTGCTGGGGCATGGCGCTTGATGATGTTGCAGCCAGTCGCTGCACAGGGAGACCAGACAGAGCTGATCGCCGACACTCAGCACCACCTGATCACACACCAGCGAGACCAGCCAGCGTTCACCCAGTTCGGTGGCGAAGCGGGTTTGGCGATCAGGCATGGCGCTGTCGAGGGTCTGCAGCAGAGGGGTGCCGAACAGCTTGGCGTAGCCGGGTGAGAGATGGGTCAGCACCTCTTTGATGATGTGAAACAGTGTCAGGCTGGTGTCCGCATGGGACCAGTTGAGGGTGTGCAGGGCGGCCAGCGCCTCACGCCGGTAGCGCTGTTGCCACCACAGTTGCACCCTGTGATAGATCCAGAGCAATGCCAGTGACCCGAGGATCATGGCCATCAGTACCCAGCCAGCGGTTTGTGGTTGCCAACTGATGGCTGGCAGGACAGTCACATCCTGCAGTTCACGCAGCATATAGGTGCCGGGCAACTTGTGGATCATCGATGATTTCCTCCCAATGCGGTGGTGAGATGGGCGAGGTGGTGGCCACGGGTGTCGAGGGTGATAAGCGGCAATCCTTTGATGGCCATCAGCCGCAGCAACTGATCTTTTTTGAGCTGCTGTTGGCACGCCAGACCCTGATCCAGCAGGGGCAGTTGATGAGGGGCGATATTGAGCTGGTATTGACCATTGCCGACCACCCAGCTGGCGTCAGAGGTGGTGCCAGACAGGGTTGATTCAAGGGGATCGGCGATGTGCAGGGCCAGCACGTCGTTATGCTGCTGCAAATAGCCGAGGCGGGTCAGATCGGCCTCGGTGACGCCCGCCCAGTCGCTCAAAAAGATCAAGGTGGCATTTTTGAGCTTGAGGCGGCCCAACATGGCCAGCAATGGCGCCAATCCGGTCGCCTCGTGGTCGTGGCTGCTGACCGAGAGGGCGTGGTTGGCCGCACAGAGCTGGCGCAAGCGGGCCAGCCAGTGGCCGCGAGAGCGCTGTGCTCGCATCCACTCCACGCCGTCACTGCGCATGATGGCAAGCCCGACCCGATCGTTCTCTTTAAGCACCTGCCAGCCAAGCAGCGCCGCCACTTCAGCGGCCACCACTGACTTCATCACTTCGACCGAGGAGAAGAACATGCTGCTGCGCTGATCAACGCAGAGGATCACATGGCGATCTTTCTCTTCGCTGTAGCTACGGACATGGGGGCGGCCGGTGCGCAGGGTCACTTTCCAGTCCAGGGTCCGGATATCGTCCCCTTGCTGGTAGTGACGCAGCTCCTCGAAGTTGAGACCACGGCCACGAAAACGGGATTGATGGCGACCGCACAACACGCTGCCGCTGTTGCGCCGAGGCAACAGGGAAAACTGCCCGACCAGACTCTGTAGCCGGACCAGTCGCAAGTAGTCACAGTGGATCCGTGGATCTGGCTGGGGGGGCGTTGCGCCATGGGGCAAGGTACGGTGATCCATAGGATGGCTTACCCGATGACAACGTGATCGAGCAGCGCCATCACCACCTGCTGGTGATCCACCCCGTCTGCCAGTGCGTCGTAACTGAGGGTAAAGCGGTGACCCAGCACGCTGGGCACCATGGCCCGCACATCATCCGGCAGCACATGGTTGCGGCCCTGCAGCCAGGCGTAGGCGCGGGCACATTTATCGAGCGAGATAGAGGCGCGGGGGCTGGCACCGACCGCAATCCACTGGGGCAGCCCTGTGTCCGGGTAACGGTCGGGATGGCGGGTTGCCATCACCAAGCCGATGATGTAGTGCTCCACCAGCGGTGATACCGTCATGGCCGAGAGCTCTGCTCTTGCCTGCAAAATCAGCTCAGGGGAGAGCGGGGCGAAATGGTCGCCTTGCTGGCGGTTGCCACTCTCTTCGGCGCGCACCAGCCGAATGATGGCCAGCTCGGCCTCATCATCGGGGTAGGCGACCGAGACCTTGAGGGCAAAACGGTCCATCTGGGCTTCCGGCAGCGGGTAGGTGCCCTCCTGCTCGACGGGGTTCTGGGTGGCCAGCACCATAAAGAGCTCGGGCAGGCGATGGCTCTTGTCACCGACGGTGACAGTGCCTTCTGCCATCGCCTCCAGCAGGGCTGCTTGCACCTTGGCCGGGGCGCGGTTCACCTCATCAGCCAGTACAATGCTGTTGAAGATGGGGCCGGGCTGGAAGCGCAGCTGGTGGGCACCGTCATGCTCCTGATACATCTCGGTGCCGGTCACATCGGAGGGGAGCAGATCGGGGGTGAACTGAATACGGCCGAAGCTGGCATTGAGCGCCTCGGCCAGCGCCTTGACCGAGCGGGTCTTGGCGGTACCGGGCAAGCCTTCAAGGAGCACATGACTATTGGTCAGCAGACCAATCACCAGGGCACGGATCACATGGGACTGGCCGACCACGCTTTGACCAACCTGTTCGATGAGTTGAGAGAGCTGTTGTTGCAAGGGGTTCATAGGGATTTCCAGTGCAGATAACGAGGCGATGAGAGATGTTTGACAGACGAGTCAACGGGTTTTCAATTTTCACAGGGTTCGGGACGAGCCATGTGGAAATTGAAAACGCCCACCAGAGATTGATGGGCGTTGGAGTCACCGTCTTACTTGATGGTGGCGACTTTCTGCTTCAGTGCTTCCAGCTCGGCGAGCTTGCCCTGCAGCATCAGGCTCTGGGAGCTGATGTTGGCTGGGTTCATCTGGAAGCTCTGCTGCATCGGGTAAGCTGGCAGGGTGTCGAAGAACCCTTTCAGGATCCCCTGTACCGGTACGAACAGCCACATGTTGTCAGCCATCCAGCGCATGTACATGCCTGACTCGTGCGGTGCCTTCTCGAACGGATCGGCGCGCAGGTTGATGATTTGCGGCCAGTTCGGGATCACGCGGGTGGCATCGGAGATGTTGCCCTGCATGGTGGCGAAGTTCAGCTTGAAATCATTCCAGCGCACGGCGTTCAGCTCGCCGTTGGCAGAGAAGTAGAGCATGGAGTTGCGCGGTGCAGTCTCGGTTTTACCAGACAGGTACGGCATGAAGTTGTAGCCGTCCAGGTGTACACGCCACTCTTTGCCGTTAGCCTTGTAGCCTTTGGCCAGCTGCTCTTTCACATCCGGTACACCGGCGGCGGCCAGCAGAGTAGGCATCCAGTCCTGGTGCGCCATCATGGCGTTGACCTTGGTGCCCGGCTTGATCACGCCCGGCCAGCGAACCAGCTGAGGTACGCGAGTACCGCCTTCCCAGGTGGTGCCCTTCTCGCCGTAGAACGGAGTGGTACCGCCATCTGGCCAGCTACCGGTCTCGGCGCCGTTGTCGGTGGTATAGATAACGATGGTGTTGTTGGCGACACCCAGCTCGTCCAGCTTGTTGAGCAGGATACCTACGTGGTCATCGTGCTCCAGCATGCCATCGGCATAGATGCTGATACCGGATTTGCCCTGATACTTCTCTTGCAGGCGGGTCCAGACGTGCATACGGGTGGCGTTGTGCCAGATGAAGAAAGGCTTCTTGGCCTTGACCGCTTTCTCCATAAAGGCCAGTGAGGATTCGAGGAACTCCTCGTCAGCGTGCTCCATGCGCTTGCGGGTCATGGGGCCGGTATCTTCAATCTTGCCATCAGCAGAAGACTTGATTACGCCGCGCGGGCCGAACTTCTTCTTGAACTCCGGATCTTTCGGGTAGTAGTAAGTTTCCGGCTCTTCTTCTGCGTTCAGGTGGTAGAGGTTACCGAAGAACTCGTCAAAGCCGTGTTTGGTCGGCAGATGCTGGTCACGGTCACCCAGGTGGTTCTTGCCGAACTGACCTGTCATGTAACCCTGCTCTTTGAGCAGATCACCAATGGTGGGAGTCCATTCTGGAATACCGTGGGTAGAGCCAGGCATGCCGATAGTCAGCAAGCCGGTACGGAAAGGCTCTTCACCGGTGATAAAGGCGGCACGACCGGCGGTACAGGATTGCTGACCGTAGTGATCGGTAAAGATCGCGCCTTCATTGGCGATACGTTCCAGGTTAGGGGTCTGGTAGCCCATCATGCCCTGGTTGTAGGCGCTGATGTTCCAGTAGCCGATGTCATCACCCATGATGGCAAGAATGTTGGGTTTGGCGGCTGCTGCGGCACTACCAGCAGTGGCCATTAATGCAAGGCTCATTGCTATTTTGTTTAAATGAATGGCCATTATTGGCTCCCACTCCTAATTTGATGTGATTTAGTACACAAAAATGCTGTATGAAAGCAGATAAATAATGTGCTGTTACCGTTATTCCGAATCAGCGCAGACACCGAAACAGACACCGAAATAGCAATCTACTGTGCATATATTGTTACGGCGGTGGGCTATCCCATCGGGGAATTAAACACAATAAGCTTTCAACCGTTTTACTCTATGCAGTTCGGGGTAAGTTGTCGCCTTATAGCGAATATAACTGGTGGTTATCCGAGGGGGGCTGCAGCCGGTAAAATCGTGGCTGGTAGCGCACTGTCGGCGGATATTCATCCATCGCTGTACATTATAAAACCTGAAAACAAGTGGCCTGTTTTCTTATAAACAGACAACCATTAAATATCTTGTATTTGATAATTAAGTGAGGCTTCACGGTTGGTGTGATGCGGTGCAAAAATATTATTCCACCAGCCTTAAAAAGGCATCCATCATATCGACGCCCGCTTTTATCAGCGGGTGTTTCAGGTCGGGAAATACCTTATCGGATAAGGAAAATGGTGAGCCATCTGCGATGGCTTTCTGGCCCGTCACGAAACTCTTGAGCCGATGGTATGAGACGATGGAACTTGACCTTGACCTTGACCTTGACCTTGACCTTGACCTTGACCTTGACCAGCGGCCATATGGTCAGGGTCTCGTGGTCGCCAGAGTTTGTCGGTGGCCATGGTTGGCGGGTTGGGATTTGCCAACCGTTGCGGTAGTCTGAAAGTTCGGTTACTCACAGGAGTTCAAGATGATCCTCTCGACCACCCCCACGCTGGAAGGCAAAACCATTCGTGAATACCGCGGCATAGTGGTAGGCGAAGCCATTCTCGGCGCCAATATCTTCAAGGATCTCTTTGCCGGGATCCGCGACATCATCGGCGGCCGCTCCGGCGCCTACGAAAAAGAGCTGGCTCGTGCCCGCGAGATCGCCTTTGACGAATTGAAAGAGCGCGCCGCCGCCCTCGGTGCCACTGCGGTGGTCGGCATCGATATCGACTACGAGGTGGTGGGGCAAAACGGCAGTATGCTGATGGTCAGCATCAGCGGCACCGCCGTGGTGGTCTGATATCCTGCCGCCAGCTGTGCAGGCCAAAGCCGATAACCGGGTTATCGGCTTTTTTGATGCCCCATTGCGGGCAAAGAGGAGTGGCCGAGGCGTTGAAAAAATGCCATCAGTGACGGTAACATTATGATTTTAAGCATTTATATTTTTTCATAACTTGATGGCGCGGGTTTTATTTTTTTTAACTGGGTCCCCCTGAACAGCTGGACTAGATTAGGTGCCATCAGGACGACACCTCTCACGGATGAACCCCACGTTGCTTGAACCACTATTTTTTGGCTTGCACCACAATTTTTGAAGGCGTATCAAGATGCACAAAAAATCTGCTCCGTTGACTGTTATCACGCTGGCCATCGCCGCTTATGCCGGTAGTGCCGCCGCGGCCGTTCCCAACTTTACCGCCAGCTGCCCGATGAATATTCAGGTCAAGGCGCAAGGGGGCAATGTCTTTATCAATGGTAAAAAGGCCACCCTGAAAACCGATGCGCCGACCGCCTATAGCGCCCAGAGCGGCAAGATCATGATCGGCATTACCTCTGCATCGGCCAACAGCGAACCCAGCGTTGATTACGCCATCAAGCATGACAAGCGGGCCAACGGCATCTGTACGGTCAGCGCCTGGTCGGCGGGCAAGGATGCTGCGCTGCCGATGGCCAAGGGGGACTCTCCCTATCAGGGCAAGTGGACCGCCAAAAATAGCGAGACCGGTGCCACGGTGGCCAATATTCAGATCGATGGCAAGGAGCAGGTGTGGGTCAACGGCGTGAAGGTGAAAGCCAAGCGCACCGACGGCGCACTGCAATTTCGTCAGGGCACCATCCTCTACACCTTGCAGGGGGACCCGCGTATTCGTAATGAGAGCGACTGGAATGACAGCGATGCCCAGAATAGCGGCCCCATCACCCTGCAGTAACGGGCGCGCGGTTTAGCGCATATATTACTGATGAAAAAGCAGACACCGGTTACCCGGTGTCTGCTTTTTGGCCTCTGGGGGGCTAAGGGATTAGCTCGCCGCTTGGCGCGACTGCCGGATCAGACCCCGATGATGGTATTGGCCTCCCCATACCAGTCCAGTTTGTCGGCCAGGGTGACCACCGAGCCGATGATGATAAGACTCGGGCTCCTGACTCGCCGGGCCAGTGCCGCCAGTTGTTGCAGCTCGCCGCGCACCACCCGCTGGCTGAGCCGGGTACCTTGTTCCACCAGTGCCACCGGGGTGTGGCCGGGCATGCTGTGGGTTTGCAGCTCATCCTGAATACGGGCGGCGTGGGCCAACCCCATGTAGAACACCAGGGTCTGGTGAGGGGCGGCCAGCGCCGACCACTCCTGGGCGATGCTGCCCTCCTTGTCGTGACCGGTGATGAACTGCACCCGCTGGGCGTGATCGCGGTGGGTGAGGGGAATGCCGCTGTAGGCGGCGCAGCCCGAGGCGGCCGTGATGCCCGGCACCACCGAGAAGGGAATGCCCGCCTCGGCCAGGGTCTCCAGCTCCTCACCGCCCCGGCCAAAGATAAAGGGATCGCCCCCCTTGAGCCGTACCACCTGTTTGCCCAGCTGCGCTTGTTCCAGCAACAGCTGGTTGATCGCCTGCTGGGGTACGCAGTGGCGGCCCGCCTCCTTGCCAACAAAGATCCGCTCGGCATCCCGGCGAACAAGCGCCAACACCTCCTGCGAGACCAGCCGGTCATAGACCACCACATCCGCTTGCTGCAGCTGCTGCAGACCGCTCAGGGTAAGCAGCCCCGCATCGCCGGGCCCTGCTCCCACCAGGGTGACGCTCCCCTTGCTCTGCGGTTGCTCCTCGAGTAGCTCGGCGACGCTCTGCTCGGCAGCCTGCTGCTGGCCGCGGGCCAGTTGGCGGGCGAGGCGATCGTGGCTAAAGAGCCGCTCCCAGAAGCGGCGGCGGGCCAGCTTGTCCGGAATCAGTTTGACCCGCTCGCGCAGCTTGCCCGCCAGCGCTGCGAGTTGGCCGAGGTGTTGCGGCAGCATGGCTTCGAATTTTTCCCGCAGCTGGCGGCTTAGAACCGGCGCCGAACCTGCGCTGGAGATGGCCACCATCAGCGGCGAGCGGTCAATGATCGCGGGCATGATGGCGCTGCAGTGGGCCGGGGAGTCCACCACATTGCAGAAGATCTGGCGCAGGTTCGCCTCGTGAAAGACATGATGATTGACATCTTGTTGGTTGGTGGCGGCGATCACCAGCCACTTGCCATCGAGCAGTTCGGGATGAAAGCCGGCGGCGCAGACGGTCAGGCGACCCTGCTCGGCCCAGCTCATCAGCTGGGGTTCCAGGTGCGGGGCATTGATGGTGATCTTCGCCTTGGCATCGAGCAGCAGGCGCGCCTTGCGCACCGCCACTTCACCGCCGCCGACGATCAGGACCGGCTTGTTTTGCAACTGACAGAAGAGAGGGAGAAAGTCCATAACAGGCTCCGGATGCTGGCCCGCTCGCAATGCCGCGCCGGGCGAGATAGCAGGGCACGCTGTGACGTACCCCGGATGGTCGGGGGAAAGATCCCCCGACGGGAATAAAAAAGGGGAAGGGTGATCTACGCCCGGGCCAACGACAGATCCCCACCGGTGTCGGCCACTTGATCACGCTTCCCCAAACGAGGTTTTTCCTATTGCACCGCTTTGACGTGCATGTTGGCGACGTACTGATCTTCGGCCCAGAAGATGCGGTCAGCGACCATGGCTTCCGGGTTGAGGGTGACGCCGCGCAGCACCCGCTCCTTGAACTTGTGATAACCGGCCCGGTCGATAAGGTGACCCATGTGCAGGTAGATGGGTTTGCCATCCAGCATCTCGGCCTCGAACTCGAACAGGTTCTTGATCACCGCATGCAGCACCTCTTCGGTCACCCAGTTGAGGAACAGCTTGCCGGTACGGGGGGTCTTCTTGCTGGTGCGTCCCCCCAGCTTGACCATATAGAGCTGCTTGGGATCCCGCTGCCAGGCGAGGGTCGGGCAGGCCAGCACACACTCGCCACAGCCGATGCACTTGCTCTCCTCCTTGACCGCCTTGCCATGCTTGATGGCGAGGCAATCCACTGCGTGGTGGCTGCATGCCTTGACACAGGCGCCGCAGCCGATACAGCGCTCGGCATTGAAGTGGATTTTGGCGATGCCGAGGATACCGAAGTCGGCCATGTTGGCCTTGGCGCAGTCGTTGGGGCAGCCAGCGATCACCATCTTGAGGTGATAGGGGTTGGGGTAGAGGTGTTTCTCCATCCGCTGGGCCAGCCCGGTGCAGTCGATATTGCCCTTCTGGCAGATGGTGTTGCCCTGACAGGCGACGATGTTGCGCCCGCCGATGGTCTGGTAACCGGCTTGGGTATCCTCAACCTCGATGCCGCAGGTCTCCACCTCGATCTCCTTGATAAAGGGTTCGAGGGCGGCGTTGACCTTGTCCATGTCCTGATACTTGATTCCGGGCATCGCCAGCTTCTGGCGGGTGGTGAGGTGGATCAGGCCGTTGCCATACTGTTCGGCGATCTGCTGGGCCACCGCCAGCAGGTGGGCGGGCATGATCCCGCCGGGAATGCGTACGCTGATCATCGCTTCGCCGCGCACCTTGGAGAGGCGGTATTCGTTCTTGGCGCGGGCCTTGATGATGTCGATATCGAGACTCATGGTGTTCTCCCTCAGTCGATCAGATGCTGGGCCTGGTCAAAACGAAAGACCGGTCCATCCACGCAGATATAGGTGTCGCCCATCCGGCAGTGGCCACACTTGCCCACGGCGCAGGCCATGCGGCGTTCGTAGTCGACCCAGATGCGATCCTTGGGGATGCCTCGTTCGAGGAAGGCGAGCACCACGAAGCGGATCATGATGGGGGGGCCGACCACGATCACCTGGATATCCTCCTTGTCAGCGAGATCCAGCTGGTCGATGTAGTCGGTGACCCGGCCGATGCGAAACTGCTCGCTCTCCTTGCCCTCATCCAGGGTGACGATAAGGTTCTGCTGCTCGGCCCAGAGCGGCATCTCGTGGCGATAGAGCACCGCCTGCTCGTTCTTGAAGCCGAGGATCATGTCGAGGGATTTCACCTCTTCCGGGTGTTTACTGAAGCGGCGCAGCAGCCCCTTGACCGGGGCGACGCCGGTGCCGCCCGCCACCACGATGAGGTGCTGGTTGCGGTAGGTCTCCAGCGGATAGCCGTTGCCGTGGACGCCGCGCATCCACACCTTGTCGCCCACATCGAGGGCAAACAGCGCATCGGTCACCTTGCCGACCTTGCGGATCAACAGATCCACATAACCATCGCCATAGTCGGAGACCGAGATGGGCGCTTCGCCGACGGTGGGCAGGGAGATCTCCACAAACTGGCCGTAGTGGACATCAAAGTCGCGGGAGACCCGAAAGTTCCACTCCAGCTCGGTGTGACGCTCGATGGCCAGAATGGTGTAGGCCTTGGGCAGCAGGCGGTTTTCGACTGCTTCCTGCTGCGGTTCTGCTGTTGCGGTTTGCTGGCACTGGCACATATCAGTTCGCCCCCTGCGCGTTGTCGGCTGCGATGGTCTGTTCGACCACATCGGTCATCTTGTTGATGATGTTGCTAAAGGAGATGTAGTGAGGGCAGCGATCGTCGCAGCGGCCGCAGCCGACGCACATGTGCTCCTCCCCCTGACGGGCCTTGTAGTCGTTGACCTTGTGCAGGGCGCGATAACGCAGGCGCTCGCCATGCTTGGCGCGAAAACCGTGGCCACCGGCCATGTCGCTGAAGCCATCCACCATGCAGCTGGCCCACTGGCGACGGCGCTCGCCCTGCTTGGGGTTCTCCGCATAGGTGAGGTCGTGCACGCTGTAGCAGCTGCAGGTCGGGCAGGAGGTGGTACAGCGGCCGCAGCCGATGCAGCGGCTGTCGTACTCGGCCCAGACCGGATGAGCGGTGAGGATCTGGCGGATCCGCTGGGGGTCGTCACAGACGCTGTCCGGGGTACGCACCTTGACCGGGTTGCTCTGGACGAACTCCGGGGTGAAGTCGTCGGGCTCACCGAGTTCGGTAAAGTAGCCGAGCAGTTCGGGATCCTTCACCTCGATGCGGGCCCCCTCATCGCTCAGACGAATGGCGGCGGCGTAGTCTTGGGTCTCGTTGCTGCCCATGGAGACGCAGAAGCAGTTCTCGAAGCTCTCGCGGCACTCCAGCAGCACCAGCTTGAGCTTGCTGCGCAGCCGGGCGTAGTAGACGTCGCTGTTCTGGCCGTTGTTCAGGTAGACCTGATCCAGCCGGCGCAGGGCGTGGATATCGCAGCTGCGCAAGAACAGCAGGGTGGGTTTGGCCTCCACCTTTGATTCGCGCAGCTCCAGATTGTCGAAGTGGAACAGGGTCTGGGTGATGGGGAGTACCACCTCTTTCGGGGAGAAGTGGGACTTCTCCTGCCACACCAGATCGGCCGGATGACGGATGCTGTGGTAGGTGACGTTGTCGGTGTCGGAGAAGCGGCCGCCCCGGTATTCGGCCGCAGGCGCCATGATCTGGTAATCGGGCAGCAGCCGCTCGAACAGCTGTGCCAGCGCGGGCTGGGTGAGAAGAAACGACATAAATAAACACCTTGTATGAGGGTGAGATGCCCTGGCATAGGGATGAGGAGCGGGCCGGTCAGGGTGTCTGGCACCGGTGCTGGCCGCGCTTGCCTCGCCACGGTCTGTTTTTATGACTCATGTTGCTCAACTGACCCGATTGTTATTGTGTTGGCGGCGCGTGCGTCGCGGCAGGTCGGGTCATGCCTGTAAAACCCTTATCAATTGAGCAGGGCGGCCTGATAGCCTGCGCACTTGCCCATCACGTATCCCATCTCCAGCTTGTTGATGTCGCGGGTGAAACGGGAAACGGGGAAGTAGTCGGCCGGGGCGATCACCTCGATCTGGCAATCAGCCGGCGGATTGGCGATAAAATCGAGCGCCTCGTTGTAGCTGCGATCCCGCTGCTCCAGTGCATGGGCCAGCGCGGGGCGGGTCTTGAGCAGGGTGCGGATCATCCAGGGGAACGGCATCGGCTTGAGCCGGTAGCCAAGCGGCTCGGAGAGGATCACTGTCATATGACGGGCACCGCGGCGATAGGCCTCGATCACCGGGATGGAGTCGGCCACCCCGCCATCGGTCATCGGTACCCCGTGTACCTCCGGGTATTCGCGGGAGGCGAGGGGAATGGCGCAGCTGGCGGGCAGCACCTCGTTCATGTTCTCCGGCTTGACCCGGATGTACTCCGCCTTGCCGGTCAGGGTATTGGTCACCACCGCATAGAAGGGGATGCCGGTCTCCCGGTAGGTGTGAATGTCGAGGGGGTACTTGCGGCAGCTGGTGTTCCACAGCCAGTGGATATCCACCAGATTGCCCCCCTTGGCAAAGCGCAGGGGATCCATAAACTGCTGGCTGCACGCCAGCTCGGTCAGAATGTCGTGGCTGCGGCCATGCTGGCTGGCAAGGTAGGCCAGCAAGTTGGTGGCCCCCGCCGAGACGCCGATGGCGAAGTCAAAGGGGCGATAGTCATGCTCGATAAACGCATCCAGCACGCCGCTGGCAAATATGCCGCGCATGGCGCCGCCTTCTACAACCAATGCGCTGGGGGATGCGGTTTTGTTCATGACAGGCACCTCATTTAAGTGAGAGAGAAAAGTTAAGTCGGAGAGAAAACGCCCGGGCTGTCAGGCCGACCGTTCTGACAGCCAACCGGGGTTGGCCATCGCAATGAGGTCATTCTAAGAAGGGGATGGTGTTTAGAATATCTGTTAATAATGAATTAAGTGTTTTGTATTTCTAAACGCTAACGATAAAACTTGTTGTACTAGCAGGGGATTTGTAGGAGTCTCAATCACTCTGTAATGGCTAGATATTGGCAAGGATGAGTGTGTCATGACGTTATTGGTTCCCCCGCTGCTCCAACGTGGCGATACCATCGCTTTTTTCTCCCCCTCCAGCGCGGCAACCACCTGGGCCCCCAACCGTTTTGCCCGCGCAAAGGCCTTTCTCGAAGGGCAGGGCTTTCGGCTCAAGGCGGGTAGCCTCACCGGTCAGCAGGATCACTGGCGTTCTGGCTCCATTGCCGAGCGGGCCGAAGAGCTCAACGCCCTTATTCGCGACCCCGAAGTGCGCTGCATCATGTCGGTGATTGGCGGCAGCAACTCCAACTCCCTGCTGCCCTATCTCGATGTTGAGGCGCTACGGCGCGATCCCAAGATCATCGTCGGCTACTCCGATGTGACGGCGCTGCTGCTCGGCATCCATGCCCAAACTGGCCTGGTTACCTTTTATGGCCCGGCGCTGGTGGCCTCCTTTGGCGAGTTGCCGCCGCTGGTGGACGAGACGCTCGCCAGCTTTTTACAGATTGTGCAGGCCGACGCAGCTGGCGTGCCCTGTACGATGCCGACCCCCGCGCAATGGAGCGATGAGCGACTGGATTGGGAGAACCAGACCAGGGCCAAGCTCTGCCAGCCGAACCGACTGATCTCGGTGGGCACGGGGCGGGTAGAGGGGCGGCTGATTGGCGGCAACCTCAACACCATGGCGGGGATCTGGGGCTCCCTCTATATGCCGACCATCGAGCGCGGCGACATTCTGCTGCTGGAGGACAGCCTGAAATCTGCCGAGACGATGGAGCGATCCTTCGCCCATCTCAAGCTGTGCGGGGTGTTTGATCGCATCGGCGGCCTTATTCTCGGCAAGCACGAGCTGTTTAACGATCAGGGTAGCGGCAAGCGCCCCCTCGATATCCTGCTGGAGGTGGTGAGGGAGCCGAACTTCCCCATTCTGGCGGAGTTTGACTGCGCCCATACCCACCCCATGCTGACGTTGCCGCTGGGTATCGAGGTGGCGCTCGATCTCGATAGTCAGCAGCTCACGCTACTGCAGCCCTGGTGGCAAGGCGGGTGAGCGCGCAACTGATGTGAACAAACATGGATGTCAAAAAATGGATGTCAAAAAACAAGGCCGCTGATGCGGCCTTGTTGTTGGCGAAAGGGATCAGGGCAGGGCATCGGGCCGGAAGCTGGCACGGATCTGCGGCACCAGGCTTGAAGGGTCGAATCCCTTCTCTTCCCCCAGCACCGGATGGAGCAGGGGCTTCTCTTCGATGGGGGTGATATCCCCCGCCAGCAGTTGGCGGGTGGCCTGACCCATCTGGTAGAGCTGGCGCACCGGGGCAAACTGGGTCGCCAGATTGAGGGGATCATCGGCGCGGGCAAAGGCCATCATCGGGATCTGGTAGGTTGCATCCCGCGCCGGTTTGTCACCGTGAATGCCCTTGCTGGCGGACATCAAAAACGGCTGGTGATCGCCAAAGGCCACCACCAGATAGCGCTTGCCTGACTGGTCGAGGGTCTTGAGCAACCGCTCCAGCGAGGCCATGGCATCCACCACCCCGGTGTAGTAGGTGTTGAGTAGCTGGGTGTCGCTCTCGCTCTGGTTCGGGCAGGCGCCGCTGCGCTCCTGCCCCTGATAGCGGGGGCCATCGAAGGGGCCGTGCCCCTGCATGGTGACCGCATAGGCAAACAGCGGTTTGTCATCCTGTTCGCTGCGCTTGAGCATGTGGTCGATCAGCGCATCGTCGGAGATATAGAGTCCCTTGTGCTCAAGGGTGGTGAAGCGGGTATCGAACCAGCGCTCCTCATACCCCAGCGCCGGGATCGCCTTGGCGCGGCCCCAGAACTTCTCCACATAGGGGTGGGCAAACAGGGTCTGGTAGCCGCTCTGTCTGGCGCTCTGGGCCAGCCCCGGCACCTGCTCCGAGAGGTAGTAGTAGGGCACCACCCCCTGCTTGAGCAAGCCCACCGGCAGGCCGGTGTTCATCTCGAACTCCGCCAGCACCGTCATGCCGCCGGTGGTGGGAGAGTGGATGGTCTTGTGCCACTGCTGCACGCTGGCGGGCAGGGAGAGGGTGGGAGCAGGGGCGCAGATCCGCCCCTGCCAGTCGAGCCAGAGCGATTCGTATTGCAGCACGATCACCAGATCCCAGCGCGGCGCTATGCCTTGGGGCGGATGGCTCAGCTGGGGGGTCAGCTCGTTGATCTGCAAGGGGTAGCGAAACACGCTGCCGCTTTGCAGCATCTCGTCCACCAGATTGAACAGATAGAGGCCGGGGCCGGAGCGGATGATGTCCCTGTGGTAGTTAACCGCGCGATCCACGTAACGAATGTTGGCCCCCAGCAGCTTGTTGCCGGTCTGGGTGGCAAACACGCAGAGGGCAAAGAAGGCAACGGTGGCGGCGGCGGTGCGCAACACCCAGCGTGACAGGGCAAAGCGCCAGCAGAGAAACAGTGCCAGCAAAACGGTGAAGATGGGCAGGATGGGATGTTGATCGAGCAGGATCCGCAGCAGCGCCAGCAGGTTGCCAAAATCATCCCCGCCGAGCGGCACGCCGTAGATGGCGATCTTCATAAAGTTGGCGAGCAGACCTATGCCTGACAGCGCGGTAAAGACCAGCCCCATATAGAGATTGAACCCGGCCAGCGCGCAGAGGCTCCAGCCCAGCACCATGCTGCCCCAGGCGAGGTAGTAGTGCTCCGGCCGAAAGCCTGACCAGAGCAGAAACTCTCCCAGTTTGAACACCACAAAGCCGTGCAGCAGCACGAAAGTAAGGTTGCCCAAAAGCAGGCTGCCGATGATCCGCCAGCGCAGGCTGCGGCGCAGTTTTGGCAGCACCGTTTTGAGCACGGCGGCGCTCAGGGCCAGCACCAGGGTCAGGCTCACCACCAGATAGGTGAGGTTGAAGCCCTGCTCCGGCAGGGTTTGCAGGATCTGGCTGAAATCACCGCTCTCGGGGCGATCGTTGAGCAGCAGGCCGATGCGCAGCTGGTAACGGCTGTCCAGCGCATCGTCCGGGGCCCGCAGGGTGCTGTTGAGATCCAGGGTGCAGCGGTTGTTACGGCAAACCTGACGTTTATCCACCCCCTGACTCAGCTCGTCGATCCGTTCGCCCTTGTCGTTGAGCAGCTCTACCCGCACCTTGTCCCCCGCTTGCAGCGGCCCTCGCAACTGCCACTGGCTGCGCACCACCAGATAGAGGCCGCGGCTGTCGCTTTTATAGAGCAGGGCGTGGCGGCTGAGAGTGGCCAGCGGATTGTCGGCAGGCCCCAACACCAGCGGCTGGGCGCGGCCCAGCCAGCTGCCGGGATTGACCAGTGGCAATAGCAGGGTCAGTAGCAGCAATCCGCCTAACAGAGCGAGTACCACAGAGGGCAGACTCAGGACGCGGGGGCGGCCTGAGGAGGGACGATTCATATAAGCTCATCCTTTGAGCGAGTGGGGGAGAGATCGTTCATCCGTATAGAGTTTGACCCGATGGTGCGGGCCTTGTTCCAGCTTGTCAATTTAATGACCGTTTAATGAATATTTGGTTACTGTTCAACCCTGCAAATTGTGATCCCGATCGAGGGGTTGCACGGAATATGTGATGAAAGCGTCATCATGGGGTTTTGCCGCTGGCCTGGGAGGGGAGCGCTGTTTAGTCTCTCAATAGCGACAGGAGGTATATGTATGAATCCTAAGGTGATGGCGCGTCAGGCCAGATTGCTGCGCATGCTGGAGAGCAAGGAAGAGATCCGGATCGGACGCGAGCGCGACTGCCCGCTGCCGCTGGCTCAGCTGGTCAGACTGAAGGATACCCATCCGGCCGTGATCAAGGTCTATCGCCACGGTCTCACCGCCGAGGTGTTTCACCTCAAGGTGGAGGGGCATCACTGGTGCCTCAAGCGGCGGCGTCAGGCTTCGCTGGTGGCTAACCTCGATGGCAAAACTGCCTTCCTGACCGAGCTGGAGCGGCGGCGCGAAATTGAGGCCCTGCGCGAGCTGCACCCCACCATCCTCTCCCATGTGGTCTGTACCAGCTTTGGCTCTGCCCGCGCCGGGGTGCTGGTCTCCCCCTGGCTGCGGGGCGTGCCGGTCCATCAGCTCAACGAGCGCAATCTGGCCCAGATGCTGGAGGTGCAGGGGGAGCTTGCCCGCTGGGGCTGGTTTGACTGGGACCCGAGCCCGGGCAACCTGCTCGACGACGGCGAACAGATCAGCGTGTTCGATTTTGGCTACATGTGGACCTTCGATCCCCGCTTTGAATACAACTCCAACGGTCTGGTTGACCCGCAGTTTCATGTGCCGGAGCGGCTGGAGACCCGCACTCTGTCAGGGCTCTTGCTCGATGAGGCCGATCCCTTGCCGCAGTTTCGCTACTGGCGCGAGCTTTGTTTTCAGTGGGTCAAGCGCGAGATCCATCACCTTACCCGCGAAGGGGCCAGTAAGCCGGTGCTGGCCAGACTGCATACCTTGCAGGGAGAGTGGAGTGCCGCGCTGGCGAGCGACGAGGCGCTGGTCGCCAACTGGTGGCGGGACATGTATCGCAGTCACCGGCTCGATGTGGCGGACGATCTGAGCGGCAAGAGCTGTGGCCCGCTGACCCTGCGCCGTCTCGACTGGCTGTTGCAGGCGGTGACGGATCACTATCTGCTGCTGGTGGATAATCTATCCCCTCAGGAGACGGAGCTGGGTCAGACCGGGCTGCGCGCCCGCTTGCAGCAGCTGCGCCGCGAAGCCGTGGCTTGCCAGCGGCCTGCCACGTCTCTCGCTTGAGTCGCACGGTTCAATACACGGGTCAATAACGGATCTGGCTAAAAACCGGGTCTGCCAATAAACAGGGCGCCTTTTGCTGGTTTAGCAAAAGGTGCCCTGTTGTATGCCGCTCTGCGACCCTTATCTGGTCAGCTTGCTCAAGTGGTTAGTCCAGCAACTCCTGATGGAGGCGGTTGACGATATTGCCCGCCTCGCCCTCCTTGACCAGGAAGCAGAGGTTATGGGCGCTGGCGCCGTAGCAGATCATTCGGATGTTGTGCTCGCGCAGGGCGTCAAAGACCTGACTGCCCACCCCGTTCACTTCGCTCATCCGGTTGCCAATCAGCGCCACCAGTGCCAGACCGGTTTCCACCTCCACCTTGCAGAGTTGCCCCAGCTCGGCCAGCACCTTGTCGCTCAGGATCGGCTCGCCGTTGCTCTGGCTGCCGGTGTGATCCAGGGTCAGCGACACGCTCACTTCCGACGTGGTGATGAGATCCACCGAGATGCGGTGACGGGCCAGAATGCCGAACACTTCCGCCAGAAAGCCGTAGGCGTGGAACATGTTGAGGCTGTGCAGGGTCACCAGCACCTGCTGGCGGCGCAGGGCAACGGCGCGAAACAGCGGGCTTGAATCTGTGCTGGCGCGGATCCAGGTACCACCGGCGGCAGGGTCCTTGGCGGAGCCGACAAACACCGGAATATTCTGGCGCACCGCCGGTTGCAGGGTGGCGGGGTGCAGCACCTTGGCACCGAAGGTGGCCATCTCGGCTGCTTCGACAAAGCTGATTTCGGGAATGGGGCGGGCACGGGCGACCAGGCGCGGATCTGTGGTGTAGATGCCGGGCACATCGGTCCAGATCTCGATACTGGCGGCATCGAGCGCTTCGGCGAGCAGGGCCGCACTGTAGTCAGAGCCGCCGCGACCCAGCGTGGTGGTGCGGCCATCGCCATCGGCACCGATAAAGCCCTGGGTGATGATCAGGCTGTCGCCAAGCTGCGGGCCCAGCGTCTGCAGGCAGAGGGTACGGGTGGTGGCCAGATCGACGGTGGCCTTGCCAAAGCGGCTGTCGGTGCGCATCAGCTGGCGCACATCCTGCCAGTGGGCTTTGACGCCGCGCTGGCGCAGCAGCTCGGTAAAGAGGCGGGTAGACATCAGCTCGCCGCAGGCGATGAGGCGATCCGCCAGCTCCGCATCGGTATGTTGATGCGCTTGCTGGGCCATGAGGCGAATTTCGTCCAGCTGGCCATGAATGAGGGCGCTCACATCGCCGGGGTTGCCGAGATCGGCCAGAATGGCCTGCTGGATCCCGGCCAGTTTGGCCAGCTGCTCGTCGCGGCCCGCTTCATCCAGCTCCCCTTGTGCCAGGGCGACCAGCAGGTTGGTGACACCGGCGCTGGCGCTCAGTACCACCACCCGGGTAGCGGGATTGGCCAGCACGATATCGGCGCAGTGATTCATGGCCGCGGCGTTGGCGACACTGGTTCCGCCAAACTTGGCGACATTGATCGGGCTCATTGCTTACTCCTGTCTTAATTTAAGATTCCGGTTCCATCGGGCAAAAAAGAGAGGAGGAGGCTGAAAATGGCAGGAATGAACGAAGCTATCCCGGCCAGAAGCACTCCACCTGCAGAGCCCATCCCGTACCGCCCCTGACAGGGCGCGGTGGGGGATGATCACTACCGATGACAACCCGGGGGATTCAGCCCCCGCAGCCGACGTTGAGGTCACCAGTCTCCTCATTCGTCTCGGCGCTGCTCCCCCTGACCCAAGTTCACCGGACGCTGGCGTCCTCCCTTGGGCTGCCTGGGCAGCGCTCCTCTTCTGGCTCCACCATGGCGGTGGAGTGCATTTAGAAATACCCTGCGTTGGATTGCACTGTCAATCGAGTTTGTGAAAAAGTTCAAATTGTCAGCTAACTCAACACAGAATCAACGGCTTAGACAATGGTCTTTGACAAAACCTTGGAGCGGCGCTGCCAATTGTAGAGACGCTGGCGCGCCACCGGCAGATCTTCCACTTCCAGCGGATCGAAGCCCCGCTCCCGGAACCAGTGAATGGAGCGGGTGGTGAGCACGAACAGGCGACGAATGCCGAGCCGCTTGGCCCGCTCGGCCACCTTGGCCACCAGCTGATCCCCCCGGTTGGAGTTGCGATAGTCGGGGTGGATGGCGACGCAGGCCATCTCCGCCATCGCCTCTTCCATAAAGCAGTAGAGCGCCGCGCAGCCGATGATCAGGCCATCGCGATCTATGATGGTGAACTTGTCGATCTCCATCTCCAGTTGTTCGCGGGAGCGGCGCACCAGAATGCCTTCCTCCTCCAGTGGGCGAATGAGATCCAGAATACCGCCGATATCCTCGATGGTGGCGGCGCGGGCCTGTTCGGCACTTTCCCGCACGATCTGGGTGCCGAGGCCGTCGCGGCTGAACAGCTCCTGCAGCATGGCGCCGTCATCCTGATAACTCACCAGATGGGAGCGGGGCACGCCGCCGCGGCAGGAGGCGATCGCCGCGCGCAAATAACGGGCGGTGCCGGACATCTCTTCGCCAGCCTGCTCCAGCTCCACCAGCAGCTCTTCGGCCTGCTCGGGGAAGAGCTCGGAGATGGCTTCGCCGCGTCTATCCATTACCCCTTGGGTGCTACTAAAGCAGATGAGCTTGTCCGCCTTGAGATCCACCGCCACCCGGCGAGCCACCTCTTCCGAGCTGAGGTTGAAGCTCTCGCCAGTGACCGAGCAGCCGATGGGGGAGATCAGCACCAGACTCTTCTGATCGAGCTGGCGGGTGATCCCCTCCACGTCGATGCGGCGCACCCGGCCGCTATGGCAAAAGTCGATGCCATCATCCACCCCCAGCGGCTGGGCGGTGACGAAGTTGCCGCTCACCACGCTGATCCGCGCCCCCTGCATTGGGGTGTTGGCCAGCCCCATGGAGAGCTGGGCTGTGATGTCGTATTGCAGGCCGCCACACACCTGTTTGATGATGGCGAAGCTATCACCATCGGTAACGCGAGTGCGTCTGTGGTACTGGGCCTCGATGCCCGCATGGGCCAGCGCCTCGTCATTTTGCGGCCGTGAACCAAACACCAGTACCAGACGTATGCCCAGTGTCTGCAGCAGGGCGATATCGCTGACGATATTGGCAAAATTGGGGTGGCTGATGGCTTCTCCCCCCATCATCAGCACAAACGTAGCACCCCGATGCACATTGACATAGGGGGTGGATTGCCGAAAGGCATTGACCAGACTGGGTTCGCGTTCACGCACTTGATATTTCTTCCATAAAAAAACAGCGATTGGCTCAATATATGAAAATTAATTCACAAATCAAGACTAAATATTGATTTTGGCTGTTTCTGGTCTACTTGGGGCGGCCGAGCCGTGCGGATCGGGAAAAGGGGGTAGGGAGGTGCAGATGGCACTATGGGGCGAGCGGGGAGGGGGCCCGCCGGTTGATCCGCCGCGATAAACTGCTATCTTCGATGCTCCTTTTCGTCAGCTGTGTGATTTCACAGGGTTTTATACAAGGACAGGATTCATGGAACAGATTATTTCACCGGCAGATGCCCTGCCGGGACGACGCGAAGCGATGGTGATTGGTCAGCAACATGCGGTGAACGGCAACCCGACCCAGGGCCCCTGGCCACAAGGGATGGCGGTGGCCTGGTTTGGCATGGGTTGCTTCTGGGGTGTGGAGCGCCTGTTCTGGCAGCAACCGGGTGTCTATTCCACCGCGGCCGGTTATCAGGGGGGCGTCACCCAGAATCCCAGCTACAAAGAGGTGTGCAGCGGGCTGACCGGCCATGCCGAGACGGTGCAGGTGGTGTTTGACCCGGCTGTTATCAGCTACGGCGATCTACTGAGACTGTTTTGGGAGCAGCACGATCCGGCGCAGGGAATGCGGCAGGGTGGCGATGTGGGCACCCAGTACCGCTCGGTGGTCTTCTTCGATGACGAGAGCCAGCAGATCATTGCCCAGCAGAGCATGGCGGCTTATCAGCAGGCGATGATGGCGAGCGGCGACAGTCGTGCCATTACCACCCGCATTCTGCCGCTGGCGCCCTTCTATTACGCCGAGGATTACCATCAGCAATATCTGGCGAAGAACCCGGACGGATACTGCGGATTGGGTGGCATTGGCGTCTGTTTGCCGCCAAGTCTGAACCGCTGAACGGGTTTGTAGGGATTTTCTTAAAAAAGTGAAAATAAATGCTGTCTGGCGGGAACTTATTGCTATTAGGCGGGACTAACTAGGTAGCGTCCAGGGATCGGATGCAAAGTCCAGACACATTTCTTGCCTTGATAACCACCCAATGAATGAACGCATGGGGGGATTGAAAGTGATAGCAAGCAGGGCTGCCCACCAAGGCGGCCCTTTTCATATCTGCGTGTTTTGAAAACCTTGCGTTGGACGGGAGAACCGGGCGGCAGATCAGGCGATCGCGCTGTCGAAAAGGTTCTTGATAAGGTCAATAAACTCGATGAGGAAGGCTTTTTGTTCCGGGGTCGGGGCGCGCAGCCAGACGGCAGAGAGCACCTCTTCCAGATCGGCGACCACGGCGTCGGCCTCCTGCATGATGGCAAAACGCACCTTGGGATCGATCTGCGGGTTTTGCTCGCAAATAGCCATCAGGTTGCTGGCAACACGGCCACTGACCAGATCTTCGATGGTCTCTTCACCGTTGCTCTGCTGTTGGGATTCAAACAATCCCAGACTCTCCACCAGATACTCGATCAGCGAGATATAGCCTTCACTTTCTACCACCATGGTTGCTGCCTCAATACAGTAACAATACGAAAATTAAGCGTATTTTAGTGACTTGACCTAGCTTGGCAAGCAGCAGTGCAGGCGATGGCGCGTAAAACTGACTCCGCCCCGCTCCACGCACTCCAGTCCGGTCAACACAAAGCCATGTCGTAAAAATAGCTCATAACTGAAGGCGCTGGCCTCGGTGGTGATGCGCTGCAGGCCCTGAGCCCGGGCGCCCGCCAGCGCCGTGGTGAGCAGCAGATTGCCCAACCCTTGCCGCTGATGGTCGGCGCCCACATAGAGCAAGCTGAGGTGGCCATCGGGGCTCAGGGTGACAAAACCGAGGGGCACATTTCCAAGCTCCGCCACCCAGCCGTGATGCTCGCGCAGCTGGCTGACAAAGCCGGGATGGTGCGCGCCGAGGGCCCACTGCTCCACCTGTTCGGCGCTGTAGTGCTCGGGGCCGCTGCCACGCACCGCCTGCTCGAACAGAGTAACGAGGGCGGGGATATGTGGCTCGCTGAGTGGGACAATACGCAGTGCTGGGGTCATGGGGCTTTGTCGTCAGTAGGTTGGAGGGGTTGCGGCGCCTGCGGCCGTTTGGCTTTGGGCAGACCCGCGATAACCCGTTCATAGGAGTGGTGCACCCAGCCTTGCCACAGATCGTCCGGCAGTGCATCGGTTAAGGTCACCGTGTTCCAGTGCTGCTTGTTCATATGCCAGCCTGGTTTGACCTCGGGGTGGATCTCGCGCAGCAGCAGGGCCAGTTCGGGCTCACATTTGAGGTTGATGGTGAGCGGATCGGCCTGCCAATCCACCAGCGCGAACATCTTTCCCGCGATGCGGTAGACCAGGATCTCCGGGCCAAACGGGGTATCTTCCTGCGTGCCAGGCAGGGTGAGCAGAAAGGCCCTCAAACTCGTCAACTCCATCCTCACGCTCCTTGCCGGTTACCATGTAAACGTATTTTTTTGCTGAAATTATCTGCTAAGATGCGCGCCTACTATACCCCAATGCCGTCGATGAGGGAGTCGCAAGATGCTGTATCACAAGACCTTTGAGCTTGGCCCCGAACGGGATTGGGTCGTGTTTGTCCACGGCGCCGGTGGCAGCTCCTCCATCTGGTTCAAGCAGCTGCGCGCCTATCGCGAGCACTTCAATGTGCTGCTGCTGGACTTGCGTGGCCACGGCCAGTCTCACCAGCTGCAACAGGTGGTCAAGGGCCACTACAGCTTTCGGGAAGTGACCGAAGATATCGTTCGGCTGCTCGATCATCTCGATATCCGCCGCGCCCACTTTGTCGGCATCTCCCTTGGCACCATCCTTATTCGCCATCTGGCCGAGCTCTGCCCGGAGCGGGTGAAAAGCATGGTACTGGGGGGCGCCATTTTGCGGCTCGATATCCGCTCGCGGGTGCTGGTGCAACTGGGCCGACTCGGCCAGCACTTCCTGCCCTATATGTGGCTCTACCGGCTGTTTGCCTTCATCATAATGCCGCGCCAGCACCATCAGGAGTCGCGCAACCTCTTTGTGCGCGAGGCTCGCAAGCTGTGCCAGAAGGAGTTCAAACGCTGGTTCCGCCTCGCCACCGAGGTTAACCCGCTGATGCGTTACTTCCGCGAACGCTCCCTGCCCATTCCCACCCTCTATGTGATGGGCGAGGAAGATCATATGTTTCTGGCGCCAGTGCGCGAGCAGGTGGCCCGCGACCCCTACAGCCAGCTCGAGATCATCGAAAACTGCGGCCATGTTTGCAATGTGGAGCAGCCGGAGCACTTTAACCGGCAGTCGTTGGCGTTTATATGCAGCCAAACGGTCGTGGCATAGGTGGTTGAGTTGAGTGAGGCGAAGCAAAACAGTGGATTACCTCGTTGTTACAGAGTTCGATATCGCCCATCCGGCAAAAAAAGATAACTGACTCGAGAATTATCTTGGGGCTGGCATGGTTCAATCGTTCAATAAATGACCGTCTGAATACACTCCGCATTCAAACCTACGGCCCTAAGTAGGGTATGGGTACAGCCACTAGCTACACACCTAATCTATCAACCAAAAAATCAATGATTCTGTCGATATCTCTTGAAAAGACCATTATTTCAGAATTTGTGAAGTATTGATCAGTCTCATGAACCATTATATTTCTAACCTTATTTAGCGTTTTAATTTCTTGGTACATCATAGAGTCAATTAAGCCATTTTTTATTAAAGCCTCTTGGTTCTTGTATAGCATGGCTTTTTCTCTCTTAGATAATTCAGGTGGTAGTATTTTTTCCTTTACTAAGAGTTCAGTTATTAATGATTCAAGCATTTTCCACTTTTGGATAAAACTACCAAATACAACACTAGAATTGCTAGCTGCTATTTCAGCAAGGTCTTCTCTTTCATCGTCACTAATAGATATTTTATCCAATGATTGGATCGCGGTTAGGAGCTTAGATTTTACTTCATTTACAGTTTTTTCTGTTTGCTCATAATCCGACTTAGTAAACGTGTTATTGTGAGCGATCTTACATCTGAGTTTATATAGTTTCTCCCACCTGGTTTTCAAATAAGAATCCTCGCAATCAACATTGGATCGAAAGTAGCGCTCCCAATTTGATCTTGGAATGAAATCATAAATTTCACTCACACGAAAATTCTCTGTCTCGATTTCAGATATTTTTTTGATCAAAGCAGCTATGTCGAGTGTTCTATATTCATCGAACAGGAAATTAGATAGTTGAATGAAATCCGTTTCGTAAAGGTAGTTAATATTTGTATCTATATTTTCTGTGCGTGATGTTCTTTTTAGTTCTTCTGGCACAGTCTCTTTAGTCCAACCCAGACCAACTGTGGTAAGCATGAATTTTGTTATTAGCTTCCGCATTAAATTTTCAATTTCATAAATCATTGGATAACTGCGAGATGAATAGTAAAAGCTAATATCATCCCATAGAGTTGTAATACTATTTTTACTATTCATATGTAGCAGTTTTTTTATCGATCTGCAAAAGTCAGAAAAATCAGATATATATTTTTCATCACAAGCTAATTTTATATGAAAGAACTTGTGGTTTTTATCGGTGTTTTCACCTTCCTGAAGTTCATAATCTACTGTTATATCTCGAAATTTAAATGTTTTTCCACTAATATTTATCTCAGAATCAGATTGTAGGAAGTTCTTAAATGAGTGAGAGTTTCTACAAAATGAAATCTCTGAGTCAATTATCACTAAAAGTTCTACTTTCAAGTCATTATCTCTAGTATGGAATCAATGGAGTGTTTCTATAATCAGCTCAGAAGGTGCTAATTTTATAACACGGCCGTGCAAATTATCGCCAAGTTCGAGTTTCTTCAGGATGTAGTTTTACAAAGTTATCGGCATATATATTTAGTGCTTCCAATGCTTTATGTAAATTAATGTTTTTATGGTCGGCGAGATATATTGCACCACAATTTCCCCACGGCTCATCCAATTCAATATAATCCACATGTAAATCGTTAAAGTCTTCACCATATATTGCGTGGCTTTTATCTTTATCTTGGTAGTTATTTAATATATCTAAATATTCACGAACATTGTGGGAAACGAAAAAATGAAAACTATCTAGGTGACAATTAGCGGCATATCCGTTGCGTTCAATTTCATGTTTTATTATTTCGATCTCGTTCTGAGTTGGCACCTGATGTATCCCTTTTAAATAATTTAGTAAAAAATAGCTGAAATACGTAACGAATAGAAAGTAAATCAACTGGCTAACCTCGGTTACTTTTAGATCTGTGAGGATTGTATTGAGAAAGGTATCAAACGCAGACCATTTTTGGCTAGGAAGACGACAGAGAACGCTCAGTTTTTGATGTGTTTTTTGACAGTGATCTGATTTTTTGGTGAATGAGGAAGCAACCTAAGGTGCATAAATGGAAAAAAATATGAGTGTAAATGAGGAGGGTAATAACAATAGCAAGGAACTGAGTGCACAAAGTATCGCAAGCACTGTCCCGAGTAGCCCAAAGAACCAACCACGTTAGTAGCCCGTCATCTCCAGATAGCCCAGCCCTTGGGCATCTCCCCCCACAGTCACAGCCCCCTCCCAGTAGTCAAAGCGACCTGTCATGGCCTGATTGGGCTGACGGGCTTTGATGGTGAGGCTCATTCCGGCGGCTTCCAGCTGCCACTCGACGGGGTAATCCTGCCCCTTGGGGCCGCGCCAGGTGTTGCCCGGCGTAAGGCGAATCGCGTCGGGGGCGAGCACCCGGCTGCTGCCATCCCGCTCAATCAAAATACCGTAACGGTTTTCTGGCTGGTTTTCGGGATTAGCACTGTGTCCCGATTTGGTGCGCAGGCGAAACAGCATCAGCTCGCGGCCATCGGACAGTTGCAGCGAAAACCAGTCCCAGCCCGATTGCCACTCGGCCAATACCGAGCTGCTCCATTCGTGATCAAACCAGCCTTGTCCGCTGACGGTGCGGGTCTCGCCATCGCGAGTCAGGGTGCCGCGAAGAGTGAGGCGCGGGTAGGAGTAGTAAAAGGAGGCGTTGCCCGGGCTCTTCTCGCTGTAACCGGCTTTGCCTTGCAGCACCAGCGGCTTGGCGGCAGTGACGGTGAGGTTCAGCTCGCCAATCTTGCTCTGTACCTTGAGGGTGGCGGGGAACAGCGCAGCCCCTTGCGAGGCAAGCCGCCACTCCCTGAGCCAATATTCGCCGCCGCTGGCTCCCGCCAGCCCCGGCCCCTGCCGACTGGCCCGTTCATCTTGCTGGTGGCTGCCACGGTCGAGATCCGTGATGGCAAACTGGGCCAGCCAGAGCTGGGGAGTGAGCCAGGGGTTGCTGGTGCGGAGTTCTTGCTCGATACCCTGGCGAAACAGGGTCCATTGCATGCCATATTCGCGCCCCTGCTCATCCTTGAGGTTGCCGGTGAGATACCACCACTCGGAGCGGTAATCGGGGTGGGCGGCGTGATCCTCCGGCAGTTGGATGGTTTGCCCCGGCAGTACCTTTTTAAAGCTGTCGTTGCCGCCGCCGAGCAGGGCGCCCAGATCGCTGGCCTGCGCGCTGCCGCTCATGGTGATAAGCGGAAGCAAGAGGGCGGCGAGCCAGCGGGCGCGCAATGAGCACAAGATTCCCCTCACCCTGACCCTCTCCCGAAGGGAGAGGGGATGGAGCGCGGCCGCTCTGCGATCTTCTCTGTGCTGGAGAAAGGTCGGGAATAAAGGGCCGGTCAATGGGGTCGTCAAGCCATGGCTGAGCCAGCGCAGTAAACGATGTTTCATACCACTCTCCTTGCGGCATACCAGGAGGCCAGTGCGCCACAGACCGGTGCCAGCAACAGGGCCGTGACCGCATGAAGGGGAGCGGCTTCGAAGGCGAGGCGCCAACCAAAGGCGCGGGGGTTAACCACCTCGATCAGCACCCACGCGAGGCCATACCCCACCGGCAGGGCCAGCAGGGCGGTGAGCAGCCCCAATCCCGCTCCTTGCCACACCAGCAGCTGGCGGCAGTGGCGGGG
Organism: Aeromonas sp. CU5; assembly: GCF_002586745.1. NCBI lineage: Bacteria > Pseudomonadati > Pseudomonadota > Gammaproteobacteria > Aeromonadales > Aeromonadaceae > Aeromonas > Aeromonas sp. CU5. The sequence goes on along the minus strand of NZ_CP023817.1, from coordinate 1,938,731 downwards.
GCTCAAGCCCAGACTCTGCAAGGTCTGCAGCTCGCCACGGCGTGCCAGCCCCAGCACCATAAAGGCCGAGCCGATCCCGACAAAGGCGATGCCGAGGATCAGCAACTTCAATAGCTCGGTCACCACAAAGGTCTGATCAAACACCTTGAGGGCCGCGCTGTGAATGGCGGGGGCTGACAGCAGATTGAGCTGCTCGCCAAAGCGGGCGCGCAGGCGGTCGGCCAGCTGCTCGGGGTCATCGCTGAAGAGGGCAAGGGATTGCACCGCCCCCTCGCTAAAGGCATGGAGGATCTGCCCCTTGTCGCTGCCGTAGTCCTGATAGACGCCGGTGACGGTGAACTGCCTTGGCCCCTGCTGGCCGGTGATCGCCAACGTCTGGCCCACCTTGACCCCGAGACGCACCGTCAGCGGTTCACTCGCCAGCACTTCGTCAGTGCGGGTCGGCCAGCGCCCGGCCAGCAGCGGATAGGCCGCTTTGAGCTGCGGGATAAAGTCCATCTGGGCCCATTCGATGGGTTGCCCCTGCCAGCGGGCGGGGTGCACAGAACGGCGCGAGGCGGCGCTCACCAGCGGATTGGCGAGCAAGGTCTCGAGGGTTGTGTCGCTCAAGGTGCCTTTGCTGCCCGCCACCCCTTGGGGGCGGTGACATAGAGATCGGCGGCCAGACGCTGGCCAAGCCAGATCTCCACGCTGGAGCGAAAACTCGACACCATGACTCCGATGCCGATGGCTGCCGCGATGGCCAGCTGCAACGCCATCACCGCGATGGCGGTGCGATCGAGGTGATAGAGGGTCTCGGCCACCCCAAGCCGGGCGGTGAGGGGGCCGCGCGCGCGCCGTCGCAGCCAGCCAAGCAGGCCGCGCAGGGCATCGGGCAGCCAGAGCGCCATGGCGAGCAGCCAGCCGCCGGCGATAAACAGCGCACCGGTGAGACCGGTTTGCGGTAGCCACAGGCACAGAGCGCACAGCAACAAGATGGCGATGGCCAGAATGCGCCGTCGCCACGGGTGCGCGGGGGGGCTGCTGCTCCCGGCGCGCAGTTCAAGGGGGGATTGGCGCAGCAGTTGCCACCAGCCGGGCAGGTTGGCGGCCAGCGTGCCGAGCAGTCCGATCAACAGCGCTTTTAGCAGGCTCAAAGGGGAGAGGCGCAACAGGTCAATGGGGTTGGGGCCATAGAGATCGGCCAGCGCCTGGGTCAGTTGTCCCATTAGTGCCAGCGCCAGCAGGCTGCCGAGCAGCACCCCGAGCAGGGTCCCGATTGTGGCGAGAATCACCAGCTCCAGGATGAGCCAGCCAAGCACCCGACTCGGTGGCATCCCCAGAATGATCAGCTGGGCCAGCTGGGGTCGGCGCACGCTCTGCACAAATCGCTGGGCGTTGAACACCAGAAACAAGCCCACCGCCATGGCGAGCAATGACAGCGCCGTCAGGTTGAGGGCCAGCGCATCGCCAAGCTGGCTGGCATCGAGCGCCGGGCTGATGGGCTCAAGCCAGAGCGGCTGCTTGGGCTGACCAGTTTGCAGTGTCGCTTGCAGGGTGCGGGCTTCGCTGTCGCTGAGCTTGAAGAGGATGCGATTGAGCCGACCTGCTTTGCCAAGCAGCGGCTGGGCGAGGCCGATATCGGTTATCAGCAGCCGCTCCATGGGCACGGCACCGGGGGTGAAGGTGCCCGCCAGCGTCAGGATCAGGGGGCGGGCGCTGGCGCCGTCGCTGCCACCCAGCACAAAGCGGCGGCTCTGACCCGGTTGCCAGCCAAGGCGATCTGCCTCGGGGGCCGCCAGCCAGACGCTGTCGGCACGGCTTAAGGAGAAGGCGGGGTCGCTATCAGGCCGGGTGCCAAATAGCTGACGCAGGGGGCCGGGGTTGAAAAGATCCATCCCCAGCAGTTGAAAGCTGCGACCCTGCTCATCCTTGAGCCAGCCGTGGAGCTGGGGCATGGCATCGAGGGCGGGCTGGCTTTTCACCAGTTGCACGTAAAGCTGTTCATCCAGCCCGCCAGTGGGGGCCAGCCGGTAGTTGGCTTCCCCTGCCAGCTGGCTGCGGGCGGCGACAAAGTTGGTGCGGGCGCTGTGATTGAGCAGCTCGATGGCCACCACCAGCGAGACTCCCAGCACCAGCCCGGCCAGACTCATCAATAGCAGCCAGGGGTGGCTGCGATAGAGGCGCAGCAGCGCTTTGAGTGGCAACATCAGCTGGCCACCGGCAGACGCAGCTTAGCCATGACGGGGCCCCTTGAGTTCGATCAGCAGACCCCCTTCGAGGCGCAGCACCCTGTCGGCCAGGGCGGCATAGGCCGGGTTGTGGCTCACCAGCAGCAAGCCTGCGCCTGTGTCGCGCACCGCCGCTATCATCAGCGCCATCACCTGCTCGGCATTGTGCTCATCGAGGCTGCCGGTGGGTTCGTCGGCGAGCAGCCACCTGGGCTGATGGATGAGGGCGCGGGCCAGCGCCACCCGCTGTCGCTGGCCACCGGAGAGCTGCTCCGGCCAGGCATGGCGCTTATGGGCCATATCGAGCTGTTGCAGCAAGCTGTCAATCTTGGTCTCATCCTGTGGCAGACCGTTGATGGCCAGAGGCAGGGCCAGATTCTCGGCCACGTTTAGGGTCGGCAGCAGGTTGAAATCCTGATAGACGATGCCGAAGTGGCGGCCACGCAGGCGCGCCCGCTCGTCGGGTGATCGGGTGTCGATACGGGTCTCTCCCAGCCAGATCTCCCCCTCGTCCGGTGCAATCAGCCCGGCGATCAGATTGAGCAGGGTTGACTTGCCGCAGCCGCTTTGGCCCAGCAACAGGGTGATCTCGCCCGCGGGGAGGGCGAGATCGAGATGGTGGAACAGCGGCAGTCGTTCACTGCCGTTATCAAAGCTCTTGTAGAGGTTGCGCAGGGTCAGCATGGGTTAACCGTTTGATGGTCAATGGCTTTCATCATGGTCGTTACGCTACCACGGCCGCCAATGATCAACACAGCCTTGCTGTTGATCAAGAGTGCCAGTTAGTGATCAAGGCGGCAAAAGAGCAGTGGATCCTCGCTGGATCATGGTTGCCCGAGGTGGTTAGAATAGAGGCTTCCATGGGTCACAGGATGAGCAAGGATGTTACACAAGCAAGTCAGTTTTATCATCGATAGCAAGGGCAACAAGCAGGCTGCCGTCGTCCCCATCGAGATCTACAACGAGCTGATGACCCTGCAAAAGGCGCTCGCCGACAACCGGCCGGGGGAGCGCGAGCTCTACCACTTCAACGGCAAGGGGGCCGAGGCCCACGGTTATCCGGTGGGCAAGCGGCAAAATCCGGGCTTTATGGTGCTGGCGGGATCCACCGCCAATGGCGAGGATGCTGCCTCTTTGCGCGAGGCGGTGATCGAGCTGCGGCTGGAGTTGCTGGAGAAGGGGATCATAGTGCCCCGCAGTCAGGGCGGTTTTGTCTTTACTGCCGATCAGCTGTTCAACAGCCCGAGCCTTGCGGCCAGTCTGGTGGCGGGCAATAACCGCAGCGGTCTGGATGCCTGGCAAAACAACGCAAGCTATACCCTCAAGCAGTCGGGTTTTGGCAAGAAGTAACCCGACGCTATCGATGTCACATCATTTGACCATCTCTTGACCCGGGTGAGCTGGTGGGCGCTGGCTCCCTGACTGCTGCCGCCAGCCTGGCCAACCTAGTGTGATGCATAGTGCTGCGGATGGTGCGCCCCATGTCGGGCGCCCTGTTGAGGGCAACCAGAGGCAAGCTGCCAGCGGCAAAATGATCAAAGCAGAAGGGAGGCGGATGCCTCCCTTCTGTTTGAGCGGGTTATCACCTGATCGAGCGCGCAGGGGAGTGAGCGAGAATGTCTGGCCTTAACAGCCTGTTGGCGCTCAGTAACCCAGAGTAAAGCGCTGGCGCAGGTGAGCCGGTTTTTCCGCCTCGTTCAGCACGCCATCGGCCAGATCACCGGCGCTGATCCCGGCAGGCTGCTCGCCACTGAACAGCACCTGATCGCCACCCAGTCGATAGCCGCCGCGCTTCTCACCCGGTTCCAGGAACACCGGGGGAGAGACAAAGCGCCAGTCGAGGGCGGTTTCACGGCGCAGGGCAGTGAGACCGTCGCGGGCCGCCAGTGCGCCTTGTTTCCACTCGGCTGGAAATTCCGGGGTATCCACCAGTTGCACGCCGGGGGCGATCTCCAGACTGCCAGCACCACCTACTACCAGCAGCCAGCTGTTGGTCTGCACGGCGGCCGCTACGATGGCGTTGGCGCCTTTGAGGTACTGCTCATAGATATCCGGTGTGGTCCAGCCCGGGTTGTAGGCGCTGATCACCCGATCGTGCCCTTTGAGCACCTCGGCCAGCGCATCCGGGTTCTGGGCATCTACCGCCACGGCGGTGACCTGCGGATGGGCGGCCACCTTGCTGACATCGCGGACGATGGCGGTGACGTGATGGCCGCGGCTGACGGCCTCGTTGAGGATGGCTGAACCGACAAAACCGCTGGCACCGATCAGGGCAATCTTCATGGGGAACTCTCCTTCACTGTTGGAATGAGGCTATCCTACGCCCCCGGATATGATTTAATAATCACCTCAAAAATGCATTCACTTATAAGCTGGATTTAATAATGGAACAGCTCAGACGTTACGCCATCTTCGCTGCTGTGGTGGAGGCAGGCAGCATGACAGGTGCGGCCAAATCCCTCGGCATGACCCCCTCTGCGGTCAGTCAGCATATCAGCCAGCTGGAGAGCCTGCTTGGGCTGACCCTGCTCCATCGCTCTACCCGTCGGCTCAGTCTGACCGAGGCGGGAGAGGTGGTGTGGCAAGGGTGCCGGGCGTTGCAGCAGACCCTGAGCGAGACCGAGCTGCGCCTTTCCGAGGTGCGCGACGCCTTGCTCGGTGAAGTGCGGATCACCGCCCCGGTGGGGATGGCGGGCCAACCGCTGGCACTGGCCCTCTCGCCGCTGTTGCAGGCCCACCCCGGCCTCACCATTCAGATCATCGCCGACGACGAGAAGCGGGATCTGATTGCCGAGCGGATCGACGTGGCGCTGCGGGTCGGCAGCCTGCCTGACTCGACCCTGGTGGCCCGCAAACTGGGGCAAACCCGGATGCTGCTCTGCGCCGCCCCCGCCTATCTGGCGCGCAAGGGGACGCCGCGCACGCCCGCCGATCTGGCGACTCACGACTGGCTCTGTGGCGACATGCTGGGCAACGGTTTGTTGCTACTTGATGAGAAGGGGGGCGAACACAGGGTCAGGTTCAAACCCAGGGTGCTCTGCAATAACGTGTTGCCCCTGCGCCAGTTTGCGCTGGCGGGGCAGGGGATCTCGCTGCAACCGGAGGGGGAAATTGGTGAGGATCTGGCGCTGGGGCGTCTGCTCGAACTGCTGCCCGGTTTTCGGGTGGCGCCGATGGAGATCCACGCCATCACGCCGCAGCGGGAGATCCCAGAGAAGGTGCGGCGGGTGGTGGAGGCGCTGCGCAGCTATTTCGGTACCACGATGTCGGCATGAGCTGCGTCTCAATGGTTGGCAGAGCGCGCCCGATTATCCTGAAGACCGCTTGCCCAGAATATCGATAGCCCAGATAAGTAGATGGGTGGGCTGAATTGTGAAGCGGGCTTAAAACGAGCAGACATTGCGCACTTGTTGTTTGAGCCAGTTCAGCCCCGCATCCTGATTGGAACTTTTGTGCCAACTCATGTAAACCGGGCAATCTTCCGAGATCCAGGGGAGGGGGTAGCTGGCCAGTGCCAGGGTATCACCCAGCATATCCATGTGCCACTGGCTGGCAACGCAGAGCCAGTCGGTACGGCTCACCAGATGGAGGGCGGTGAGCAGGGAGTCGCTCTCGTAGGCGATCTGACGGGGTGGCAGCGGTGCCTTGGTCAGAGTATTGAGTAACAGGTTGTCGAGCCGTCTGGCCTGCAGCACCACATGCTTTTCGTTGAAGAAGGTGGTCATGTCGGGGGCCTGGCGGATCCGCGGGTGATCCTTGCGGCAGGCGATGCGCAGGGGCTGGGACATGATCTGCTCGTTTTCAATACTCTGCTCGACCATGGGTTTGGTCGCCAGCACCAGGTCAACGCTGTGCAGATAGAGACTGTTCTGGCGCAAGGCTTCATCCTGCACCTGGGTGTTCCACTCCAGCTGGCAGTTGGGGGCTTGGATCTGCAGCAGGTTGTTGAGTTCCGGCAGGAAGAAGACATCGATATCAGGGACGCCCGCGATGCGAAAAGTGCGCCGACTGGTATGGTGATCAAACAGGTCGGTGCGTTGCAGACTGCGCTCCATGTCATGCAGCGGCACCATGATCTCGTGGTGCAGGCTCAGCGCCCGTGCCGTGGGGGTAATTCCCCGCCCCTGACGGACAAACAGCTGTTCGCCCACCAGCGCGGTCAGGCGGCTGATGGCCTGGCTGATGGCCGAGGGGGTCATCTCCATCATCTCGGCGGCGGTGGTGACGCCCCCATAGCGGATCACAGCATCCAGGACGCGAAAGAGATTCAGATCAACGTGGGACATGATGGCTACCGTTAAGCAACGTTAAAGCATCAGGATACTGTTCTGCCCCTTGTCAGGCCAGCATTGCCTGCGATAACTGTGATTTTTCCCTCTCCTCAACCATTCCCCATCTTGTTGCGAATGCATTCGAACAGGCTCTGCAGGCAGGCTTGATCCCGGTCGGCGGCTCGCACCGCGCCATACATATGGCGACGGATACCGCTGCCGAGGGGGCGGGCGCAAAGCATCCCCTGTCTGACAAACTCCTCGCTGGCCCAGCGCGGCAGGGCGGCGACCCCGAGCCCGGCGGCGGCCATCTGCAGCATCACGGAGGTGTTGTCCACCAGCTTGCAGCGAGCGGGCTCCACCCCGGCGGGTTGCAAAAAGCGGCTGAAGATATCCATGCGGCTGCGCTCCACCGGGTAGACCAATAGCACCTCCGCCCCCAGATCGCCCGGTTCGATGCGGCTCTGGTGGCAGAGGGGGTGATCCGGCGCCATCACCAGAGTCAGATCGAAGGCAAACAGCGGCTCGAAGTGGAGATCTCCACGGGCTTGCACGTCCGAGGTGAGCAGCAAGTCGAGCTGACCGCCGAGCAGGGCATTGATGGCATCAAAGCCCGGTACTGACTCCACTTCCAGATCCACCCCCGGCCATTGGCGGCGAAATTCCGGCAACAGCGGCAGTAGCCACTGGATGCAGCTGTGGCAATCGAGCGCCAGATGCAGCCTGCCCGCATCGCCGCTCTGCAGGGCCTGCAACTGCTTCTCGGTCTGGGCCAGGGCGGGCAGTACCTGACGGGCGAGGGCGAGCAGCTGGCTACCTGCCGCAGTCAGCACCAGCGGACGGCTTTTGCGCAGGTAAAGTTCGAGATTGAGGCGGGTCTCCAGCTCTTTGAGCTGGTGGGAGAGGGCGGACTGGGTGAGGTTGAGGGTCAGCGCCGCACCGGCCAGCGAGCCCTGCTCGGCCAGCGCGGTCAATGTTTTCAAGTGTTTGATCTCTATCCCTGCATTGCTTGGCACTGCCATAAGATGGCTCCTTGTGAGATTGCGTATGGCGCTGAGGTTGCTGGCGGCGGTTAGCCTCCTGCGCTTATTAATACCGGCACTTTTTGCACCTGTAAAAATCGGCCTCTGTATCCTCGCGGTGAACCTGATTGGCGGTCAGTTGAGGATTATTTGAGAGCCACTTGAAGAGGATTCAATAGCCAGCGTCACCTTATCTTGTCATTTTGGATGTGTAAACATCTGGATGGCTAAATCATCCAGTTCCCCATCAGATGAATGAGCATAAGGAAATGAACCTATGACACGAGCACACACCCTGGGCTTCCCCCGTATCGGCGCCAAGCGTGAGCTGAAATTTGCCCTCGAATCCTACTGGCGTGGCGAGACCACTCAGGCCGAACTCGTTGCCGTGGGCAAGACGCTGCGTGAGCGCCACTGGCAGGCCCAGCACGGCGCCGGGGTCAATCTGCTGCCGGTGGGCGACTTTGCCTGGTACGATCAGGTGCTCGGTACCAGCCTGCTGGTGGACGCTGTGCCTGCCCGTCACCGCCATGGCGAGACCGATCTCGACACCCTGTTCCGGGTGGCCCGCGGCCGTGCGCCGACCGGCCCGGCGGCGGCCGCCGCCGAGATGACCAAATGGTTCAACACCAACTATCACTATCTGGTGCCGGAATTCAGCCGTGACCAGCGCTTCAAGCTGGGCTGGAGCCAGCTGTTTGACGAGGTAGAAGAGGCCAAAGCACTGGGGCTGCCGGTCAAGGCGGTGCTGCTGGGACCGGTCTCCTACCTCTGGCTCGGCAAGGAGAAAGAGAGCGGCTTCTCGCGCCTTGAACTGCTCGATCGCCTGCTCATCGTCTATCAGGAGATCCTGGCCAAGTTGGCCGCCCAGGGAGTGGAGTGGGTACAGATCGATGAACCTGCGCTGACGCTGGACTTGCCGGATGAGTGGCGGCTGGCCTACCTCAACGCCTACGAGCGTCTGGCTGGCCCCTGCAAGCTGCTGCTCACCACCTATTTCGGTTCGGTCGCCCATCAGCGCGACATCATCACCAGCCTGAAAGTGGATGGCCTGCATCTGGATCTGGTGGCCGCCCCCGAACAGCTGGAGACCCTGGTGCCGCATCTGCCCGCCCAGTGGGTCATCTCCGCCGGGGTGATCAACGGCCGCAACGTCTGGCGTGCCAATCTGGCCAAGCTGGCGCCGACTCTGAAGGCACTGAAAGCCAAACTCGGCGAGCGGCTCTGGGTGGCCTCATCCTGCTCATTACTGCATAGCCCGGTGGATTTGACTCTGGAGCAGGAGCTGGATCCCCAGACCCGCAGCTGGTTCGCCTTCGCCTTGCAAAAATGTTTCGAGCTGGGACTGCTCAGAGACTATCTGGATGGGGGCGAGCTCTACAAAATCACCGCCTACAGCCAGCCCATCGTCGATCGGGAGTCCGACAGCCGGGTGCACAAAAAAGCGGTGCAGTCACGGCTCGCCAGCCTCACCAACAGCGATTTTGATCGCCACAGCCCCTATCCGGTCAGAGCCGAGCTGCAGCGGGCCGATCTCAAGTTGCCGCTGCTGCCCACTACTACCATCGGCTCCTTCCCGCAGACGTCGCAGATCCGGGTATTGCGTCAGGATTGGCGCGCCGGTCGCATCGATGACCGCGCTTATGAGGCGGGCATTCAGGGGGAGATCCGCGATGCTATAGAGCGTCAGGAGGCGATCGGGCTGGACGTGCTGGTGCACGGCGAGGCCGAACGCAACGACATGGTGGAGTATTTCGGTGAGCTGCTGGATGGCTTTGCCATCACCCGCTTCGGCTGGGTGCAGAGCTATGGCTCCCGCTGCGTCAAGCCGCCGGTGATCACCCGTGACATCGACCGCCCGACTCCCATGACCCTGGCGTGGACCCAGTTTGCCCAGAGCCTGACCGACAAGCCTGTCAAGGGGATGCTGACGGGCCCGGTGACCATCCTCTGCTGGTCCTTCCCGCGGGAAGACGTGAGCCGCGAGCAGTCCGCCCTGCAAATTGGCCTGGCCATTCGCGACGAGGTGGCGGATCTGGAAAGCGCGGGCATCAAGATCATCCAGATCGACGAACCGGCGATCCGCGAAGGCTTGCCCCTGCGCAAACAGGATCATCAGGCCTATCTCGACTGGGCGGTGCGCGCCTTCCGTCTGAGCGCGTGCCCGGTGGCGGACAGCACCCAGATCCACACCCACATGTGTTACAGCGACTTCAACCTCATCATCGAGGCGGTGGCTGCGTTGGATGCGGACGTGATCACCATCGAGACCAGCCGTAGCCAGATGCAGCTGCTCGAAGCGTTCGAGCGCTTCAACTACCCCAATGAAATCGGCCCAGGTGTCTACGACATCCACTCGCCGAACGTGCCGAGCCAGAGCTGGATTGAAGGGTTGCTGCGCAAGGCGGCCAAGCAGATCCCGGCCGAGCGGCTGTGGGTCAACCCGGATTGCGGCCTCAAGACCCGTGGTTGGGAAGAGACTGAGGCCGCACTCAAAGTGATGGTCAATGCCACCAGGGCGCTGCGGGCCGAGCTGGCGTAACCAGCAAGCCATGACCGCCATCGATAAGGTGGCGTGCTGACAAGCTGACACGCTAACGAGAGAGGGGAAGCCACTGCTTCCCCTCTCTTTTTTGCTGGCTACTTTTTCGCTGGCTCCTGATCCTTGCCGCAGCGCGCTTTGCACTAGGCTCAGAGTTGGCAGAGGTGGATGGAGTTGCGGCCATGAGAGTCAGGCTGGGGAGCGTAATCCTGTGGGGGTTGTTGATGTGGCAGAGTGCCTTGGCAGCGCCCGCTCCCGAGTTGAAAATGGCCTACTTTGACGACTTTGCCCCATATTCGTGGCGTGACGAGCAGGGCAAGATGCGCGGGCTGATGATCGATGTGATGGATCGGGTGGCGGGGCAGATGGGGCTGCGGGTCACTCATCAGGGGTATCCGTGGCAACGGGCCCAAAAAATGGTACGGATGGCGCAGGCAGATGGCTTCGTGACCATCGCCACCCGGGAGCGGCGCAGCTATACCCTGATTGTGGATGAGCCAGTCACCATGACGGTCATGACCATATTTACTCAGCTTGGCCACCCCCAGATGGCGGGGTTCCAGCGAGCCAGCCGCTTGAGCGACCTCAAGACCTTCACCTTTCTCGACTATCTGGGCAACGGCTGGGGCAAGGAGAATCTGGCTGGCTTTCGCGTGCATCTGACCATCAATGTCGATAACGTCTTCAAAATGCTGGCGGCGGGTCGGGGCGACTTGATGGTGACCGATCCACTGGTGGCGCGCTTCAAACTCAACGAACTGGGGTTGTCCGGGCAGGTGGTTGAGGTGCCGCTGCTGCTGGCATCGACCCCGTTCAACCTCTGCATTGGCAACCATTCCCGCTTTAATATCCGCATAGCCGAGTTCAACCGGGCACTGCAACAGTTGCGTCAAAGCGGTGAGTTGGCGCGTATTGTTGCGCGCTATCGTTGATGCGCTGCTGACATCCGCTATTTGCCAGCAGCGCGTTTATCCCTGCGTCATATCGGCGATGGTTGCCCAGAAGGCGTCTATTAATGGCCCCTTGCTGTGGGGCGGACGAATCAGCCCAATGGTCCAGCAGGCTTCCCCATCTCTCAGGGGCAGGGTAAGTACATCTGGGTGCTCTATGGTGGTGGAGGAGGGGACCAGGGTCCAGGCGATCTCCGCCGCTGCGGTGGCAACCCCGGCGGCGAAGTCGTTGACGTACTGGATATCGCGAAAACGCAGTCCGCTCTGGGCCAGATAGTTCATCAGGTGATCGTAAAACGACGGTGCCTTGTCCCGCCGCAGGATCGCCAGCGGTTTGTCCACCAGATCCGCCAATTCCCTCACATCGCGGTAGCTGGCGGGCAGCACGGCGACGAAGTGGGCCTCGACCACCGGCAGGGCATGCCACCCCTTGGGGGCGGGCAGGCGGCAAAAACCGAGATCCAGCTTGCCTTCACTGAGCGCCAGCAATTGGTGGTGGGTGGAGAGATCGTTGAGCTCGATGGTCACCTGTGGCCGCTCGGCGCGAAAACGGGCGATGGCGGCGGGCACCAGGATCTTGGTAGCGACGCCAAAGCCGATACGCAGGGTGCCGACATTGCCCGCCAGTACGTCGCGGGCGGTGCGCGAGAGCTGCTCGCTCTGGATGACCACCGCGCGGGCATCCTCATACAGCGCTCTACCCAGTCCGGTCAGGCGGGTGCTGCTGGCGTTGCGCTCGAACAGCTCGCCGCCCAGCTCCTCCTCCAGCCGCCTTATCTGTTTGCTCAGGGCCGACTGGGTAACGTGCTGGCGCACCGCCGCCTGTCCGAAATGCAGTACCTCCCCCAGTGTGACGAAGGCTTTCAGATCCCGTAGCTCCATCAGGGCTCCTTTCATTCCTGTCGGGAATGTTGAGTGGTCATATTTGTCATTGGACGGAATTTTAGAAGTGTTGGATGCTGATGCCAATTCATTTCGGGCGCCCCAACGCGGGGGCGCCGAGTTATCAAAGATGGCTGACACCATCAGCGCAGCAGGAGCAACACCAGATGCATCACCACAAGTTCAACGACTTCCCGAGCGATTTTCTGTGGGGCGCCGCCTCCGCCGCCTATCAGGTGGAAGGGGGCTGGAATGCCGATGGCAAGGGGCCCTCGGTGTGGGATCTCTTCACCAAGCTGCCGGGCAAGACCTTTGAGGGGAGCAACGGCGATGTGGCGGTGGATCACTACCACCGTATGGAAGAGGACGTGGCGCTGATGGCCGAGATGGGGCTTAAGGCTTACCGCTTCTCGGTGAGCTGGCCGCGCATCTACCCCACCGGTCGCGGCGAGGTGAACGAGGCGGGGCTGGCCTTCTACGAGAAGCTGATCGACACCCTGCTGGCGCACCAGATCGAGCCGGTGCTGACTCTCTACCACTGGGACTTGCCGCAAGCGCTGCAAGACGAATACGGCGGCTGGGAAGACCGACGGATCATCGAGGATTTCGAGCGCTACTGCGTGACCCTCTATCAGCGCTTTGCCGGCAAGGTGAAGTACTGGGTCTCCCTCAACGAGCAGAACTACAACCTGACCAACGCCTATCAGCTCGGCACCCATCCGCCTGCGGTGCAGGACCGCAAGCGCTTCTTTGCCGCCAACCACATCGCATTTTTGGCCAATGCCCGGGTGATCAAGGCGTTTCGCCAGCATGTGCCGAATGGCTTGATTGGCCCGAGCTTTGCCTATTCCCCTGCCTATCCGGCGTCGTGCGACCCGAAAGATATGCTGGCCTACGAGAACGCCGAGGAGTTCAACAACCTCTGGTGGCTCGATGCTTACTGCTTTGGCCGCTATCCGCAGGCGGCGCTCGCCTATCTGCGGGAGAACGGCGAGGCGCCGGAGATCCTGCCGGGCGATTTGGCGCTGCTGCGAGAGGGGACGCCCGACTATATTGGCGTCAACTACTACTACACCCTGACCTACACCGATAACCCCCTGGGCGGTCAGACCCTGCAGCGGATCAACACCACCGGACAGAAGGGGACTACGCCGTCGAGCGGCATTCCCGGCCTCTTCAAGACGGCGCCCAACCCGCACCTTGAGACCAGCAACTGGGACTGGGCCATCGACCCGACCGGGATGCGCATCGCCCTGCGTCGCCTCTCTTCCCGTTACGGCTTGCCGCTGATGATCACCGAGAACGGCCTTGGCGAGTTCGACCAGCTGGAGGCGGGCGACAAGGTAAACGATGAGTACCGCATCGATTATCTGCGCAGTCACGTCAAGGCGTGCCAGGAGGCGCTGCAGGATGGGGTGGAGCTGCTCGGCTACTGTGCCTGGTCGTTCACCGACATCCTGAGCTGGCTCAACGGCTATCAGAAGCGCTACGGCTTCGTCTATGTGGAGCGTGACGAACAGGGCGGTTCCCTGCGCCGGATCAAGAAAGCGAGCTTCCACTGGTACAGCCAGGTGATCGCCAGCCAGGGCAAGCAGCTCTGACGATGTATCGCTTCGCGTAACAAGCGGGCCCGGGCAATCCCCGGGCCCGCGCTGTTTGTGGTGTAGGGGCGGGGAGCCGCCTCATTGATGACCTTGCTATCCCCCTTGTTTGCTGATTTTTGTCCTGCCAAAGCCGCCGACCCCTGCTATTATCTGCGGCCAAACATGAGCCAATAAAAATCAGGATACAGTGATGACAGACCACACTTTTATTCCCGGCAAGGACGCGGCACTGGAAGACTCCATCGACCGTTTCCAGACCAAGCTGCAAGCCTTAGGGTTTGATATCGAAGAGGCCTCCTGGCTCAATCCCGTACCCAACGTCTGGTCAGTGCATATTCGGGACAAGGAGTGCGCCCTCTGTTTCACCAACGGCAAGGGTGCCAGCAAGAAGGCGGCGCTGGCCTCGGCCCTTGGCGAATATTTCGAGCGTCTCTCTACCAACTACTTCTTCGCCGATTTCTATCTGGGCGAGCAGGTAGCCAACGGTGATTTCGTTCACTACCCGAACGAGAAGTGGTTCCCCATTGAGGGTGATCAGTTCCCGGCCGGTCTGCTCGACAGCTTCACCCGCAAGTTCTACAACCCGGACGGTGAAGTGACCGCTGACATGCTGGTGGATCTGCAGTCAAACAACGAGGAGCGCGGTATCGTCGCCCTGCCGTTCGAGCGCCAGTCTGATCACCAGACCGTCTATATCCCGATGAACATCATCGGTAACCTCTATGTCTCCAACGGCATGAGCGCCGGCAACACCCGCACCGAAGCCCGCACCCAGGCGCTCTCCGAGGTGTTCGAGCGCCACGTGAAGAACAAGATCATCGCCGAGGCCCTGAGCCTGCCGCTGATCCCGGACGAGGTGATTGCCCGTTATCCGGGGATTGCCGCGCCTATCGCGGCCTTGGAAGCGGAAGGTTTCCCCATTTACAGCTTCGATGCCTCCCTGGGTGGCCGTTATCCGGTCATCTGCGTGGTGTTGCTCAACCCGAGCAACGGCACCTGCTTTGCCTCCTTCGGCGCCCACCCGCGCTTCGAAGTGGCCTTCGAGCGCACCGTCACCGAATTGCTGCAAGGTCGTGGCCTCAAAGATCTGGATGTGTTCGTGCCGCCGTCATTCGATAACGAGCAGGTGGCGGATCACCACAACCTCGAGACTCACTTCATCGACTCCTCGGGCCTCATCAGCTGGGATCTGTTCAAGCAGGATGCAGACTTCGAGTTCGCCGACTGGGACTTCCGTGGCACCTCGCAAGAGGAGTTCGACCACCTGATCGGCATCTTCCACGAGCTGGAGCAGCCGGTTTACATCGCCGACTACGAGCATCTGGGGGTTTACGCCTGCCGCATTCTGGTGCCGGGCATGTCTGACATCTATCCGGTTGAAGATCTGCTGCTGGCCAACAACAACATGGGCGCCAACCTGCGCGAAGTGATCCTGGCGTTGCCATCGCTGGAGTGGGATGCCGAGCAATATATGGCGTTGTTTGATCAACTGGATGAAGAGGGGCACGACGAGCGCACCCGTGTTCGCGAGCTGTTGGGCATCGCTGCCGCCAAGGGCACCGCGCTGCACACCCTGCGGGTCGGTGAGCTGAAAGCCATGCTGGCACTGGCTGCTGGCGAGCTGGAGACGGCCATGGATCTTATCGACTGGACCATGGAGTTCAACCAGTCAGTGTTCACTGCCGAGCGAGCCAGCTACTACCGCGCCCTGCGTGCCTGCGTCGAGTTGTTCCTCGACGAAGAGCGGGATCCGGAGCAGTATCGCGCCGTCTTCACCCGCATGTACGGCGAAGAGACGCTGGCGCTGGCGTGGGCCAACGCCAGTGGCGAAGCGCGCTTCCACGGGCTGGAGGCGGCCGACTTGTCGCTGTCGCAGTTCCCGTTGCATCAGAAGCTGCTGGCGGCTTATGAGAAGCTGCAAAACGCCAAGCGCGCCCATAGCTGGGCGTAACCCTTGTGGTAGAGGGAGGGGCCGTGTGGCCCCTTCTGTTTATCGCGCGGTAAGATTGGTGATTTTTATTCCAAGATGAAATAAAAAACAAAAAATACCCCTAATGGGGTTGATGAAGGGGCAGGGGATGTGCTGTCGAGCTGCAAAGATATCTTGCCAATATCATCTTTACGTGCATGGTAATAAATTGTTTGAAATCATTAAATTAAACACACAGCATTTCTGTTTCAGCTGAAACCTGGTGTAAACTGGCGCAGCCGTTGCACTAAAATATTTGTAGTAAAATTACATTCACAGTCTGATAAACTTGATCGATGTCAATTTTGGCCATTTGGCCCTTTGTTATGATTTCAACAGGCAAAACATTCAGGTAGATAAGAATTGAAAGCTGAATCCCCATTCGATTGTCTCAAGCCAGAAGCCATCGCTGCATTGGCTGAAGATATCACCTATGCCAAGGCCACCAAGCCGGCATACAAGGTCATTCCACTGGCCATTACCGCAGGCGCTTTCATCGCCATCGCGTTTATTTTTTACATCACAGTGACCACAGGTTCAGGCTCTATGTCTTGGGGCATGGCCAAGCTGGTCGGTGGTCTCTGTTTCTCCCTGGGTCTGATCCTTTGCGTGTTGCTCGGTGCCGAGCTGTTCACCTCCACCACCCTGACGCTGGTGGCCAAGGCCGCCAATCGCATCAGTTGGGCCCAGTTGCTCAAGAACTGGGGTCTGGTCTACTTCGGTAACCTGATCGGCGGTTTGCTGATGGTTGGCCTCATCATCATGTCAGCGCAATATACTGCGGCAGATGGTCAGTGGGGGCTGAATGCCCTGAAAGTGGCCCAACACAAAATTCACCACACCTTCTTTGAAGCCGTGGCGCTGGGTATCCTTTGTAACTTGATGGTGTGTCTTGCGGTGTGGATGGCCTTTGGGGCCCGCACTGCCACCGACAAGGTGATGGTAATGTTGCTGCCCGTGGCCATGTTTGTGGCATCCGGTTTCGAGCACAGCATTGCAAACATGTTTATGATTCCGGTGGGCATCGCTATCCATAGCCTGGCCAGCCCGGAGTTTTGGCAGGCCATCGGCCAGGATCCGGCGACCTTTGCCGATCTGACCGTATCCAACTTTGTCCTACACAATCTCATCCCTGTCACCATCGGTAATATCATTGGTGGTGGCGTGATGGTTGGTTTGACTTACTGGTTTATCTTCCGTCGTCATCATTAAGGATGATTGCGGGATACTACATCAATACCGTGTGAGGTAATGAAAAATGGCAGAACTTAACGAACAGTTCCAAAAAGCATGGGAAGGCTTCGCGGCCGGTGAATGGCAGACTTCTGTCAACGCCCGTGACTTCATCCAGAAGAACTACACCCCGTATGAAGGTGATGAGTCCTTCCTGGCTGGAGCGACCGACGCAACCGCCAAGCTGTGGGACAAGGTCATGGAAGGCATCAAAATCGAAAACCGCACTCATGCGCCGGTCGATTTTGATACTGATATGCCCTCCACCATTACCGCACACGATGCCGGTTATATCGATCAGAGCCTGGAGCAGATCGTTGGTCTGCAGACTGACAAGCCGCTGAAGCGCGCCATCATCGCCAACGGCGGTATCAAGATGGTTAAAACTTCTTGCGAAGTGTACGGTCGTCAACTTGACCCGATGGTCGAGAAGATCTTTACCGAGTACCGCAAGACTCACAACCAGGGCGTGTTTGACGTTTACACCAAAGACATCCTGAACTGCCGTAAGTCTGGTGTTATCACCGGTCTGCCTGATGCCTACGGCCGTGGCCGTATCATCGGTGACTACCGTCGTGTTGCCCTGTACGGTATCGACTTCCTGATGGCCGACAAACTGGCCCAGTTCAAGTCCCTGCAAGCTGACCTGGAAAACGGCGTCAACCTGGAAGCCACCATCCGTCTGCGCGAAGAGATCTCCGAGCAGCATCGTGCCCTGGCACAGATGAAGGTCATGGCTGCCAAGTACGGTTGTGATATATCCGTTCCGGCCAAGAATGCCAAAGAAGCTGTACAGTGGACCTACTTCGCCTACCTGGCGGCAGTCAAGTCCCAGAACGGCGCTGCCATGTCCTTCGGTCGTACCTCCAGCTTCCTGGACGTGTACATCGAGCGTGACCTGCAGAAAGGCGTGATCACTGAGCAAGAAGCCCAGGAGCTGATGGACCACATGGTCATGAAGCTGCGTATGGTTCGCTTCCTGCGTACCCCGGAATACGATTCACTGTTCTCTGGCGACCCGATGTGGGCTACCGAGACTCTGGCTGGTATGGGCGTTGATGGCCGTACTCTGGTCACCAAGAACAGCTTCCGTATGCTGAACACCCTGTACACCATGGGCCCGTCTCCTGAGCCAAACCTGACCATCCTGTGGTCCGAGAAGCTGCCGGTCGGTTTCAAGAAGTACTGTGCCAAGGTATCTATCGAGACCTCTTCTGTTCAGTACGAGAACGACGACCTGATGCGTCCGGATTTCAACAACGATGACTATGCCATCGCTTGCTGTGTATCCCCGATGATCGTTGGTAAGCAGATGCAGTTCTTCGGTGCTCGTGCCAACCTGGCCAAGACCATGCTGTATGCAATCAACGGTGGTATGGACGAGAAGCTCAAGATCCAGATTGGTCCTAAGACTGACATGGTGACCTCCGAGTTCCTCGACTACAACGATGTGATGAGCCGTCTTGATCACTTCATGGACTGGCTGGCCAAGCAGTACGTTGCTGCGCTGAACATCATCCATTACATGCACGACAAGTACAGCTACGAAGCCTCACTGATGGCGCTGCACGACCGTGACGTATATCGCACCATGGCGTGTGGTATTGCTGGTCTGTCTGTTGCTGCTGACTCCCTGTCTGCCATCAAGTACGCCAAGGTCAAGCCGATCCGTGACGAAGATGGCGTAGCCATCGACTTCGAAATCGACGGTGAGTACCCGCAGTTCGGTAACAACGACGAGCGCGTTGATGATATCGCCTGTGAGCTGGTTGAGACCTTCATGAAGAAAATTCAGAAGCTCAACACCTACCGTGGCGCTGTTGCTACCCAGTCTGTTCTGACCATCACCTCTAACGTGGTATATGGCAAGAAGACCGGTAACACCCCGGATGGCCGTCGCGCTGGTGCTCCGTTCGGCCCAGGTGCAAACCCGATGCACGGTCGTGACCAGAAGGGTGCTGTTGCTTCCCTGACTTCTGTTGCCAAGCTGCCGTTTGCTTACGCGAAAGATGGTATCTCCTATACCTTCTCCATCGTACCGAACGCACTGGGTAAAGATATGGAATCCCAGAAAGCCAACCTGGCTGGCCTGATGGATGGTTACTTCCATCACGAAGCCAACCTGGAAGGTGGTCAGCACCTGAACGTTAACGTGATGAACCGTGAAATGCTGCTGGACGCCATGGAAGACCCGGAGAAGTATCCGCAGTTGACCATCCGCGTATCCGGTTATGCCGTTCGCTTCAACTCTTTGACCAAAGAGCAACAGCAAGACGTCATCACCCGTACCTTCACCGCTTCTCTGTAATCGAGACGTAGTGAGTAAAAACCGGCGCCAAGGCGCCGGTTTTTTTATGTGTGCGATTCAAGGGGGAATAGACTTCCAGGATCAAGCATCATCGCAATCACAAACGTTGTTATGGGGTATTTGAACAGGGTTATGGCATAGCGGTTCACCAGGATTGACCTTGGCATTACCTGTAACGCGATCACGCTTGATTCGCGCGCTATCGCCACCCAGGGAGGCTGCTTTGCCTGTCACTGCGCCAGTGGCGCGTATGACCCGGCGAACTGGCTTATCAGGCTTACGGGTTAACAGAGACGCCATCACGGGTGTAAAGCAAAACCCATAAGCTTGCGGCTCTGTGATCATTTTCTGCCTCTGCCTCTGCCTCTGCCTCTGCCTCTGCCTCTGCCTCTGCCTCTGCCTCTGCCTCTGCCTCTGCCTCTGCCTCTGCCTCTGCCTCTGCCTCTGCCTCTGCCTCTGCCTCTCTGCCGCTATCTTCTACCAATGTACCGGTGTGTTGTAAGGAGGGGGCTACGGTGATCCTGCCAGATATGCGTTGGGTTCTTCTCAATGAAGCGGAAAACCATGTCTGCAGAAACAACAAGGGCTGCACAATGTGCAGCCCTTGTCTCAATGAAAATAGGGGGGAGCGTGTCAGCTGGCCCAGGTGATGATGTGATCAATCCATTCACCTGCCTGCTCCTCGTGAATGACCTTGCCACGTACAGATTGACCTGCCTGATGCATCGCGGAGCGACTGCCCGTCAGCAGAGGATGCCACTGTGGCAGGGTGTCACCTTCTGCTAGCAAACGATAGGCGCAACTAGAGGGCAGCCAGTCATATTCGGCAATCTTGTCATGGGTGATCTGCAGGCAATCAGGCTCTTTTTTGAAACGATTGGTATAGTCAGAGCACTGACAGGTCTTGGTGTTGAGCAGGTTACAGGCGACATTGGTGAACACCAGCTCGTCGGTATCTTCATCGATAAGCTTGTTGAGGCAGCATTTGCCACAACCGTCGCAGAGGGATTCCCATTCGGACTCAGTCATCTGCTGCAGACTCTTGGTCTGCCAAAAGGGGGCTTGCATGATGCCGCTCACTTAATTCACCTGATAAAGCGCGTGGTTATACCCTGTGTGACTCACAATTTCAAGAAGAGGGTCATAATGACGGCAAAATAGCTGCCATGGTGTCAAATTGCGGCGGATCATCTTGATGTGTCTATGGGGTGACCGTGCCTTAATGATTGAGATAGATGTCCTGCTCTGCATAGGCAAGTAGGGGTGTGATTGGGCTGCTTCGTTGTGTGCCAAAGAAACGAGTCAGCACACCAGATTGTTGTCCCAGACGTTGCAGCTTGGCGTGATCCAGCTCGATCTGCTCGGGGAGCCAGGTAAACACGGCGGCACAGTGGCCGTTGCCCAGACAGCGCTCCAGAGTCTGTTGCCAGTTCTTGATTTTAGGGCTGTGTACTACCAGTACCCTTTTGGGATCTATGCCTTGCTCTTGCAGCCGCACAGCGGTGGGGCGCCCCGGTGGTGCTATCAGCAAGATCCAGCCGGCGTGAGTGTTGCCTAGCTTGGCCAATTCAGTCAGAAACTGATCATCAGACTTGATCGTCACGCCATAGTGAGCAGATTCCGCTTTGCAAGCGGTTCTGGTTGGCCATGGGTTACTCATGGCACGGTTCATCGCAAACGGCAGTGAGTGCAGAGGCTGGTTCATAGTTCAATTCCTGTATGAATGTCCAAGCTGTATGTGTATACAGTAGTTCTATCCTGCGGTAGTGACAAGGTGTTTTTGCTGAAATCTGTGATGGGGTTGGCACGGGTTTTACTCACGATGTTGTTTTTAAAGGTTTTTTATAAAAACCACGCCGTGTGTTTTTTGCTCTATGGACAAATGGCGCTGCACCGCCCATGGTTATACAGGCCATTTAAAGGGAGGTGCCGCTATGGATATAAGTACCTTGCAGCGTCTGGATGCCAACATCTTGCTGGGTATCATTAATGAAAAACTGAGACTGGAGTGTGATGGGCTGGAGGAGCTGCTGGCCTATTACGATATGAGTGAAGCCCAATTGGCAGGACGTCTGGATCAGATTGGGTACCATTACGATCCATTGAGCAATCAGTTCAAGGCACATCTCTGAGGGTGCAATGATTGCTTCATATTTATACGGTAATTTTTAAGGCGCATTGAAATCGGTTTCAATGCGCCATCTTGATGTCTATTTTCAGGGATTTTCAAGGCTTGGCAATCTCTGAAAACCTATTCATGCCATAATATTTTCATTTACTTTATAAGCTATTGATAATTAAGGTTATGTTTGTTTTTCCACAATCAGTTAAAGGAAAGGGTTTTCAAGCTTTTCAGGCTGTTTTTATCGGTTAAAGTGTGACTTGCGTTAACTTTTAATTCTGCCGCTTTAGTTAGTATTCTCACGCCGGTACATATTTTGAGATAACAACAGCGCCGGTCCCGCAAGCGGGATAACAATTTTATTTGTAACGAAGGAATATGGTTTATGGCTACCAAGAAGAAGACAGACCAGGATCTCCAACTGGATAAAGATCAGCTCAAGGCGAGTATCGTGCGTCACCTGCGTTCTACCTTGGGAACAAGCGAACAGAAAGCCTCCCCCGAAGCGTGGTGGAAAGCCACTGCTGCGGCCGTCAATGAACAGGTGTACGAGCGCCTGACCCGCACTCAGCAGACTCACTTCAAGAAAGATACTCGTGCCATTCACTATCTCTCTGCTGAATTCCTGATGGGACGATTGACCTCCAACAACCTGCACAACCTCTCCCTGTACAAGGCTTGTGAAGAGGCGCTGGGTGAGCTCGGTCTGGAGCTGACCGACCTTTGCGAGCAAGAGCCCGACATGGCCCTCGGCAACGGCGGCCTGGGTCGTCTGGCTGCCTGCTTTATCGATTCGCTGGCAACCCTTAACTATCCGGCGGTCGGCTATGGACTCCATTACGAACATGGTCTGTTTCGTCAGGAGATCCAGGATGGCCGTCAGATCGAGCGTCCGGACTCCTGGCGTGAATACGGTAACCCTTGGGAAATTTGCCGACCGGAATCCGTTCAAGAGATCCCGCTCTACGGCTATGTGGAGACTGTATTCGGTGACAAGGGTGGCCTGAAAAAAGTATGGCATGCCGGTCGCAAGATCAAAGGGGTGCCTTGGGATATCCCTGTCGTCGGATTTGGCGGTAACACGGTCAACATTTTGCGCCTGTGGGAATCCCGCGCATCCGAGTTTTTCGACTGGGACGTATTCAACGCCGGTGGTTACATCGACTCTCAGGCTGAAAAAGCCCAGGCAGAGACTATCTCCAAGGTGCTCTATCCGAACGATGATACCGATGCGGGCAAAGAGCTGCGCTTGATCCAGCAGTACTTCTTCTGCGCCTGCTCCATCAAGGACATCATGCGCCGCTACAAGCGGGTGCATGGCGCTGATTTCAGCAACTTTGCCGCGCAAATTGCCATTCAGCTCAACGATACTCATCCGGCGGTGGCTATCCCCGAACTGATGCGGGTACTGGTGGACGAGGAAGATCTGAACTGGGAGGCCGCTTGGGCCATCTGCTATCAGGTGTTCTCCTACACCAACCACACTTTGCTGCCTGAAGCGCTGGAGAAGTGGTCAGTCAGTTTGTTTGAGAAGGTGTTGCCCCGTCATCTGGAAGTGATTTACGAGATTAACGCCCGTTTCCTGAGCGAGCAGGTCGAGCCCAAGTGGCCAGGCAATGATGTCATCAAGGCCAAGCTCTCCATCATCGAAGAGGGGAGTGTGCGCAAGGTACGGATGGGCAATCTCTGTGTGGTCGGCTCTTCCAAAGTGAACGGCGTAGCCGAGATCCACTCCAAACTGGTGAAAGAGGACCTCTTCCCCGAGTATGCCGAGCTGTGGCCTCAGAAGCTGTGCAATGTCACCAACGGGGTGACACCGCGTCGCTGGCTGTTGGCTTGTAACCCTGAGCTGGCCGGGCTGTATACCGAAGTGGTTGGCAAAGAGTGGCCGCTGCAACTGGACAAACTGCGTGGGGTGGCGAAGTTTGCAGATGACAAGGCGTTTCAGCAGCAGTTTATGACCATCAAGCGTCATAACAAGGAGAAACTGGTCAAGGTTATCAAGGCAGAGACAGGCATTGATGTCAGCGCCGAGGCGATCTTTGACATCCAGATCAAGCGTCTGCACGAATACAAGCGCCAGCAGCTGAACCTTATCCACATCATGGCGCTGTATCGTCGCCTGCTGGCCAACCCGGACTATGACATGCATCCGCGGGTGTTCATTTTCGGATCCAAGGCCGCCCCCGGTTACAAACTGGCCAAAGACATCATCTATGCCATCAATAAGTTGGCGGATCGGGTCAATAACGACACCCGTATCCAGGGCAAGCTGAAAGTGGTGTTCATGCCGAACTACCGCGTCAGCCTTGCGGAGAAACTGATCCCGGCGGCCGATGTCTCCGAGCAGATCTCCACTGCAGGTTATGAGGCTTCTGGCACCGGCAACATGAAGATGGCGCTCAACGGTGCGATCACCATAGGTACGCTGGACGGCGCTAACATCGAGATCGCTGAAGAGGCGGGTGCCGAAAACTGTGCCATTTTTGGTCTGACGGTCGACGAGGTGAAGTCGTTGAAAGCGCGCGGTTACAACCCGTACGACTTCTACTATGCCAACTCAGAGCTCAAAGCCGTGCTGGACTGGTTTGATACCGACTACTTCACACCTGGTCGTCCGGGTGAGTTGGCCTCCATCAAGCGCTCCTTGCTGGAAGGGGGAGACCCTTACCTGGCCTTGGCGGACTTCCAGTCCTACTCAGAGGCACACAAGCTGATCGATACCTGGTATCGGGATCCTGCGCTGTGGGCCAAGAAGGCAATCATCAACTCGGCCACCATGGGCAAGTTCAACTCCGACCGATCCATTCAGGACTATGTGGATCGGATTTGGAACCTGAAGAGTTGCAATGTTGCGGGTTGATTAACCACTGGATATGAAAAAGCCCTCGCACTGCGAGGGCTTTTTGTTTTGGCGTAACAGGTGATCAGAGGATATCACCGACAAAATAGGCCAGCAGTGCGAGCAACACGGTAAAGACTACGTTGAGGGCCATACCGGCTTTCATCATCTCTTTCTGGCGAATATGGCCGCTGGCAAAGACGATGGCATTGGGTGGCGTGGCGACCGGCAACATAAAAGCGCAGGAGGCACCGATAGCGATCAATACCGCCATCACGATGGGGGAGACTCCTAGCGCCTCGGCCACACCGGCGAACAGCGGGATCAGCAGGGCAGCGGTGGCAGTGTTGGAGACCAGTTCAGTCAAAAACACCACGAAGGCCGCCAGCATCAGCAGGATCACGAAGATATTGGCATGGGAGAGCACGGCCGACAGGTGTGCAGCCAGAAAGGCGCTGGTGCCAGTGGCTTTGAGTATGGCGCTTAGGGTCAAGCCGCCGCCAAACAGCATCAGTACTCCCCAGTCGGTGTTCTGGTTGACGTCGTCCCAACTGGCGACGCGGCTGACCACGATGGCAATGATGGCGCCCATGGCAATCAAGGTGTCGAGTTGTGGGATGCCGCCAAAGGCGTTAGAGATGGGCTGCGAGCCGATCCACAGCACCACTGTGGTCAGGAAGATAGCCAGGGTGACTTTGCGCTCGCGGGTCCAGCTGATGGTGACATCCTGGATCTCGACGCGGTGGTTGAGCTGCGGGCGGGTCACCAGATAGAGCAGGGCAATGCCGCAGGGCATCAGGATCAGCACCACCGGAATACCGAACTTCATCCAGTCGGTGAAGCCGATCCCCATCTGGGCGGCAGCGATGGCGTTGGGCGGGCTGCCCACCAGGGTGCCGATGCCACCGATACTGGCGCTGTAGGCGATCCCCAGCAGTACGAATACGAAGGTTGCGCGATCTTTTTTGCTATCGAGGCGAGCCAGCATACCGATAGCCAGTGGCAGCATCATGGCGGTGGTGGCGGTGTTGCTGATCCACATCGACATGGCGGCAGTAATGGTAAAGAGCAGGATGACGCCCCAACCCAGATGGCCATTGGCCATGTGCATCACTTTGCCTGCCATCAGGGTATCCAGTCCCTGTTTGGAGAGGGCGGCCGCGAGGGCGAAACCGCCAAAAAACAGGAACAGGATCGGGTTGGCAAAGTCGGTGAGGGATTTGCTCATGTCAAACACCCCGAGCACGGTGGCAAGCAGGGGCACCAGCAGGGCGGTGATGGTGACGTGCAGCGCTTCGGTCAGCCAGAGGATGGCGATAAAGACCAGAATGCCCAGCCCCTTGTTGACCATGGGATCAAACGGGAGCCAGGCCAGCATGGCACAAAGTAGCAGGACATCCAGGATGACGATCCCTGATTTGATGTCCAGCCAGCGAGATGGTGCAGAGGGTACAGCCGATGTGTGCATAATGTTCTCTCGGTTAATTTATGGTTGTTTTTGTGTTGCCGAGGTTACATCTGTTCACCTGTTTGAAACAGGTTGCATTACTCAAAATCAGTCACGACTCACAGAGTGATTGATAAAAATGCGCGAAATTAAACATGAATAAAACATATGCGCAGCATAAATCAAACATCAATGAACTGTTCCAACCACTGCTTGAACATACTCTTGGGAAGCGAACCGTTTATCTGATCCACGATGTTGCCCTGCTTGAATACTATCAAGGTGGGAATGCTGCGAATGGCGTAACGGGTTGCAATGGCGGCCTGCTGCTCGGTATCTACTTTGACAAAGCGCATTCGGGGCTCTAACTCGTGCGCCACCTCATGAAATACCGGTGCAAACTGCTGGCAGGGGCCGCACCAGCTGGCCCAGAAATCGACCACTACCGGAATATCGGAGTTGATCAGGGTATCAAATTGATCTGATCGTCCAAGGATTGGGGTCTGGCTGAACACCGGCGCCTTGCAATGGCCGCATTTGGCTGATGTGTCGATATGGGTGACAGGCAGGCGGTTTCTGGTAAAGCAGTGGCTACAATAAGTAGTGATAAATGACATAATTGGCTCCTTCAAGATCGGCTCTGGCCGCAGATATGATGGGGGGCAGAATGAAACAACAGCAAGGTTACAGTGAAATAACGGTAACACAGTGGCCGGCGGGAGTGGATAATTCCCCAGGGTTTATCGCCCAACCGGATAATTCAGCGACCACCAGATGAGAGCCGAGACGGGATGAAAAAAGGATCACGGAAGAACCGTGTTGTGGCAGTGCTGATCACAGCCTTGTTGCTCGCTTTTTCAGGTTACTGCTGGCAGTTGCTCAGTCAACAACAGCAGGTGAAGGAGCTCAATAGCACGGCAGAGGTGGTGCTAAACAGGATCAACGCCGATACCGTCTATCTGCTTGGGCGGGAGCAGGCCAACGACAGTAATATCCAGCAGCGCCTCGGCCAGTTATCCATCATCCTTGACGGCTTTGTTCGCCACATCCGCAGCGATCCTGCCGCTGAGCAAGACCCTTTGTCGCAAGCGCTGCTGGCGGATATGGATGTTTATCTGATGGAGTTGTCCAAACTCCACGCCATGGAGATGGCCATTGAATATCTCGAGTCGCCACTGCAGGCCCAGGCGATCAAAATGCGCGAGATCACTCAGTCAGACAGCGCACTACAACGCGATGTAGCTGAGCTGGTACAGCTGACCAACTATTTGCAGCGTAGCTGGGATAAAAATGAGCAACAGCAGCTGGCGCTGCTGCAACAACAGCTGCAATCCCGTTATGGTAGTGAGCCGGGGGTTACCGCGCTGATCCGCCTGAGTAAGGACATGAGCCAGCAGGTGGTCGCGTATCACACCCTACGTTATCGGCTCATCGACATGCATGTGGTTGATAGTCTTATCAGCTGGAAGACCGACAAGCTGGAGCGCGCCACCGCCTTGATGAATCGCTTCTATCTGATGGTGTTGGGCGGTGCGTTAATCTGCTTTGGTCTGGTCGCTTATACCCTGTGGCGCCGTAATCATAAGCTGAGTGAATTGTCGCGCCATACGGGCCTGCTGGCCCAGGCCAAGAGCGATTTTCTGGCCAACATGAGCCACGAGATCCGCACTCCCATGAACGCCATCATTGGCTTCAGTTCGCTGGCACTGCAGACCGAACTGGATCAGCAACAACGGGACTATCTGGGCAAGATCAAATCCTCCTCCGACACCTTGCTGCTGCTTATCAATGACATCCTTGATCTGACCAAGGTGGAGTCCGGCAAGCTGACCCTCGAAGAGATCGACTTCGATCTCAGCGAGCAGCTCGATTCTCTGGCGGGCATGTTTGCCGATCTGGCAGAGCGCAAACATGTGGAGGTGATCATTCGCAAGTCGCCGGAGGTGCCGGTCTTCTTGCGTGGGGATCCCCTGCGGCTGGGACAGGTGCTGGTCAACCTTGTTAACAATGCCATCAAGTTTACCGAGCGTGGTGAGGTCGAAGTCTCCATCCAGCTGGTCAATGCTCATCCGATGAGGGTCAGCTTCAGTGTGCGGGATACCGGAATTGGTATTGCCGAGGAGAAACAGACTCAGTTGTTTCAGGCCTTTACCCAGCTGGAGGCGGGCAATACCCGTAAATATGGTGGTTCTGGTTTGGGGCTCAATATCTCCCAGCGCCTGGTGGAACTGATGGGGGGGAAAATCACCGTACAGAGCAAATCCGGCGTTGGTTCGCGGTTTCAGTTTGATATTCCGATGGCAACGGCGGCGTATGGTGTATCCGGGCACCGGGTATTCTTTGAGCACCAGCCGCTAGTGATGGTGATGGATGACAATGAGCTGGTATTGGATCTCGCCCGTGACATCCTGACGCGTGCCGGAGTGCGGGTATTGCCAGTCAACAGCCTTTCTCGTGCCCGTCAGGTGTTATGGGAAGAGGGGCAAAACCTGCGTCTGGCGATTCTCGACTGGCGCATGGGCCAGGAAGACGGGCTCGATCTGGCACTGGAGATGTATCAGCATAGCTTGTGGCGGCAGATCCCTATCCTGATGATCAGTGCCTGGGCGAGGGAAGGGTTGCACGCCAGAATGGACAGTATGGGGTTGACCCATTTTCTGTCCAAACCGATGACCGAAAATGGGTTATTGGCCAAGGTGGATGAGGTGCTCAACGGCAGCTCCTACGATCAGCATCTGCGCAAGGCGGAGGTGCAGGGGGATCAACAGCATTTTAAATCCTTGTTGCAAGGTACCCGGGTGTTGCTGGCCGAAGATAATCGGGTCAATCAACAGCTGATCATGGAGTATCTGCGTCGGGTTGATGCAAAGGTCTGTGTGGTGAGTAATGGTCGGGAAGCAGTAGAGCGGGTTGCGGAGCAACCTTTTGATGTGATCCTGATGGATCTGCAGATGCCGGTGCTGGATGGTCTCGATGCCACGCGCCAGATCCGCAAAATGGTCGACAAGCACGATGTGCCCATTATTGCCCTCACCGCCAGCGCTATGCCTGGCGATAAGGATCGTTGTCTGGGTGTTGGGATGAATGGCTATGTCACCAAACCGGTGAGCAAGCTGGAACTCTATAACAACTTGCTACAGTGGGTAAAACCACAAGACTTTGCACGGACTGGACTGGTGGAGGTCAGGCCACCCGATCAGATGGATATCCTCGATTTGCAGGAGGCCCTCAAACGGTTGGAGCAGGACAAGGAGGCGTTGCAGATCCTGTTCAAGTTGTTCATGTCGGAGCATAAGGACGATCTGTGGGAGATCCGCTCCGCTTTGCGCAGTCAGCAACCCGAGGTGGCCAGCAAGTTGTTGCATACCCTCAAGGGGGTGTCGGCTAACATCTCAGCGGTTCGCTTGCAGATGGTCAGCGGAGATTTGGAGTGGCGTTTAAGGCAAAAAGAGGTGCTGAACGAGGTGGATCTGGAGCAGTTGCAATACGTATTTGGTCAGACGCGGGAAGAGGTGTCGCACTTTTTGCTCACAGGTGAGCAGCATGATAATTCGCATAATCCCTATTCATCAGGGGATGATCACATGTCACAGTGAATTAAATAGTAATTATTCTCAACCATGCCGGTTCAGGATATGATGAGCTTTCATTCTAATCGCCTCCAGTTGGAGGCGATTGTTTTCATTTTTCTCAGTTTGCGTGGCTTGCCTGGCGGCTGCTCTGACGAGTGGTCACCGACAGATAACGCTAAAGGTTGGTGGTGTGAGCGTTTTTTTACGATTGAGCTGGTTTTTCAAGGAGCAGTGGCCTCGCTATCTGGCCGCCATCTCCCTGCTGCTGATGGTGGCCCTGTTGACGGTGATCCCCCCTAAAGTGGTGGGCTGGGTGGTGGATGGCATCACCAGGGGAGAGCTCGATAATGGCACTTTGATGCGTTATCTGGCGGGGTTGTTTGGTCTTGGCCTGCTGATTTATCTGCTGCGTTACGTCTGGCGGGTGATGCTGTTTGGCGCTTCATACCGGCTGGCCTATGTCTTGCGTAATCGGCTGTTCAGCCATTTCACCCGCATGAGCCCCGATTTTTATCAGCGCCACCGTACCGGCGATCTGATGGCCCATGCTACCAACGATATTCAGGCGGTTGAGATGACTGCCGGTGAAGGGGTGCTGACGCTGGTGGACTCCATCATGGTCGGGGTGCTGGTGCTCTCCATCATGTGCAGCCAGTACTCCTGGCAATTGACGCTGCTCTCGTTGTTACCGCTGCCGGTGATGGCCTATTTCATGAACCGTTTCGGCACTCAGATCTACACCCAGTTCAAGGCGGCGCAGGGGACTTTTTCCAAGCTCAACAACAAGACCCAGGAAGCCCTTTCCGGCGTGCGGGTGCTCAAATCCTACGCGGTCGAGTCCCTTGAAGATGAAGGCTTTGCCGAGCTGACAAGGCAGGCCGGGGATCGCAACATGGCGGTAGCCCGTATCGATGCCAAGTTTGATCCGGTTATCTATCTCTGTATCGGTTGCTCTTACTTTCTTGCGGTGGCGGGGGGGAGTGCGCTGGTATTGCAAGATGAACTGACCCTGGGGCAGCTCACCAGCTTCACCATGTATCTTGGCCAGCTGATTTGGCCGATGTTTGCCATCGCCTGGTTGTTCAACATCATCGAACGGGGCAGTGCTGCCTATTCCCGCATCGAGAGCCTGCTTGGCGAACGCAGCGACATTGAAGAACCTGCTCATCCAACGGCGTTTATTGCAGCGTTTCCCCTTCATGTCGAGGCGGTGAGCTATCGGCTGGAGCAACGCACCCTGCTGCAGGATGTGGATTTTACCCTGCAACGGAACGGTATGCTCGGGGTGGTGGGACGCACCGGTGCTGGCAAGAGCACCTTGCTCAAGCTGTTGATGCGCCTTGCCAATCCCACAGCGGGCCAGATAGTGATGGGTGGCGTGACTATTGAGCAGCTGTCGTTGGGGGTATTGCGTAGCCAGTTTGCCTATGTGCCGCAAGAGCCGTTCCTGTTCTCAACCACCATTGCGGCTAACATCGCTCTTGGCAAACCACAGGCCAGTCGTGAGGAGGTCGAACGGGTGGCGCGTATCGCCAGTGTCCATGATGATATCGTGCGTTTCCCCAAGGGGTATGAAACCGAGGTGGGGGAGAAGGGCGTCACCCTCTCCGGTGGTCAGAAACAGCGGCTCGCCATTGCCCGCGCCCTGCTGCTGGAGGTACCGATCCTGGTACTTGATGATGCGCTGTCAGCGGTAGATGCTCACACCGAGCAGCAGATCCTTCATGCGCTGAAGGCCCATGATCGCACTTTGATCCTGATTAGCCACCGGATGACGGCGGTGGAACAGGCCGACGAGATATTGGTATTGGATCAAGGGATGATCAGTGAGCGGGGTAGTCATCAGGAGCTGATTGCACATGATGGCTGGTATGCTGACATGGTGCGCTACCAGCGTCTGGAGCAAGACGTGGAGGAGAGCCTGTGAACCCGACTATCAAACGGCTGCTGGGGTACTGTGCCCGTTATCCGCGTTGGCTGATCCAAGCTGGCATCTGCCTGCTACTGGCAACGGGCGCTGAAGTGGCAGGGCCACTGCTGATCAAGGCCTTCATCGATGACTATCTGGCACCGCGCAATATTGTGTGGCCAGCCATCGGCGCGATTGCTGCCGGTTATCTGGCCTTGCAGGTACTCTCTGCGGCGGGTTTCTATTTGCAATCACTGCGCTTTAACCGCATCGCCCAGGCGGTGGTGCAGACCTTGCGCGAGCAGGTGTTTGCTACTGCCATCCGGTTGCCGGTTCGCTATTTTGACCAGCATCGCTCGGGTTCCCTCATCTCCCGGATCACCAATGACACTGAAGCCATCATGAACCTCTATGTGCAGGTGATCGGGATGCTGGTGCAAAAGGTGGTGCTGCTGTGCGGCATTCTCATCTCAATGGCATTGCTGGATCTGCGCTTGATGCTGGTTTGTGCGACCTTGCTGCCAGCGGTAATGGCTGTGATGTGGCTTTATCAGAAGTTGAGTGTGCCGGTGGTACGAGTGACCCGTAGTTTGCTGTCCGATATCAACAGTCGCCTTAACGAGTCGCTGCAGGGAATGCCGGTGATCCAGGCGATGGTACAAGAACGTCATTTCGCCAACGCCTTTGCCGAGGTTAACCAGCAACACTGGTCGGCCCGGCTCAAGAGTCTCAAGATCAATGGCATCCTGCTACGCCCGCTGATCGACATGTTTTACATGATGGTGCTGATCGGTTTGCTGGCGTTGTTTGCCAAAGAGGGATTAAGTGCAGAAGGGGCCATTCAGGTGGGGGTGCTTTATGCCTTTATCAGCTATCTGGGGCGGATGATCGAGCCCTTGATCGAGATGACCAACCAGCTCAACCAGCTGCAGCAGGCGATGGTGGCGGGGGAGCGGGTGTTTGCCCTGCTCGATGAGCCGCGTGAAAGTACCGATGGCGCGCATCAGGAACTGCAAGGACGGGTTTGCTTTGATAAGGTGACTTTTTCCTATGATGGTCAGCAACAGGTGTTGCGACAGGTCAGTTTTGCTGCGCGACCCGGTCAGATGTTGGCGCTGGTGGGCCATACCGGCAGCGGCAAGTCCACCATCATCAGTCTGCTGATGGGCTTCTATCCGCTAGACCAAGGAGCGATCCGTTTTGATGATCACTCGCTAGAGACGCTATCGTTGGCCGCGGTGCGCCGCACTATCGGACTGGTGCAGCAAGATCCCTTTATCTTCGTCGGTACTCTGGCGGAGAACCTGCGTCTTGGCCGCGCTGGCATCGATGAGGGGCGGCTTTGGCAAGCACTGAGCGAGGTACAGCTGGCCGAGTTTGTTCGCAGCTTGCCGGAGGGGATCAACACCCTGATGGAGGAGGGGGGCAAGAACCTCTCCGCCGGTCAGCGTCAGTTGCTCTCGTTCGCCCGCGCGCTGGTGGGAGATCCGCGCATCCTCATCCTGGACGAAGCAACCGCCAGTGTGGACTCCCAGACCGAGCTGGCGCTGTCACAGGCGATCTCTGCGGCGCGTCGTGGCCGCACCACCATCGCCATCGCTCACCGACTTTCGACCATTGTCGATGCGGACGAGATCCTGCTGCTCTCCCGCGGTCAGGTGAACGAGCGGGGCTGCCACAGTGAACTGATGGCTCTTGGCGGTCATTATGCCCAGCTGTTCGAGATGCAGAGCCAGGGGGCATGGCTTGAGGAAAAACGGGCTTAAGCCGTCAGCATGGCCGATGACTGATCTCACATAGAGCCAACATGTGATCGGTCAATCTGATAAGTGAAAAATCCGATACCTGTACAGGTATCGGATTTTTTTTGCTGAGCCGCAGCGATCACCAACGGTAGGTTTTAAGCAGCGCCTCCAGTTTCTGGCACTGCTCTACCAGCTGGATGCTGGCGAGATTGGCATCATGGGCCTGGCCCAGAGTGTCGTTGGAGGTGCTGCGAATATCGCTCACCGAGCTGTCCACCTCATGGCAAACCCGATCCTGCTCTTCGGCCGACTGAGCCATCTGGGCGTTGAGGTCGTTGATGCTGGCAATACGTCCGATGATGTTCTGCATGGCCGCCAGGGTCGCTTCGGTCTTGCTGATGCTTTCACCGGCCTTGCTTTTTGCATCCCCGATCACCGTAACCGCGCTCTGGGCCTCTTTTTGCAGCGCGGCGATCATCCGGGATATCTCTTCGCTGGCGGCGCGGCTGCGGTTCGATAGCGCTCGTACTTCATCGGCTACCACCGCAAAGCCGCGTCCCTGTTCGCCCGCCCGGGCCGCTTCAATGGCGGCGTTCAGCGCCAGCAGGTTGGTCTGATCGGCTATCCCTTTGATCACTTCCAGCACACTGTCAACGGCGAGGCAACGGCTATCGAGCTGCTGGATCACCTGATCCACCCGATCAATTTCGGCCGACATTTCGTCCATATCGGTGATGGAGTGCTGGGCGAGCCGGCTGGTGTTGGCGGCATCCTGATTGGTGAGGGCGGAGAGTTCGGCGCTGCGGCGGGCGTGTTCGCGCACTTCGTGAGAGCTGGCGGCCAGTTCGCTCACTGCGGCGGCGACCTGAGTGGTCATCCCCTCTTGTTGGCTGGCCGAATTTTCGGTCTGGGTCGCGATCTGACGGATCTGGTTCGACTCCTGATAGAGCTGGTGGGTGGCGCCTTCCACCTCCTGCAGGCTGTGGCGGAATCCCTGCACCATGTCATTGACGGCGCGGGTCATCTGGCCCAGTTCATCCCGGCTGTGATTGACCAGGGGTAAGGCCAGGTCACGCTCTTTGGCCATCTGGATCATGGTGATTTGCAACTGACGTAGCGGGCGTTTCACATAGCGTTGCAACACCCACCAGAGCAGGCCGAAGCCGAGGCTGAAGACGGCTGCCAGGCTGCCGCTCAGGATCAGGTTGTTGTGGCGGATCTCGCCGAAGGTGTGGCTGAGGTCATAACTGATCCGCACCGCGCCCATCACTGTCCCCTCATTGACCTGATGGCAACTGGTACACTGGGTGCCGCGATACTCCTTGTAGGCTTTGAACGGCTTGATCAGGGTGAGCTGGTTGCCCTGTTGCTGGAGGATGGTCTCTCCCTGATTGATGGCCCGCTCATCGAGGGGATCCTGCGCTTTCTGATCCGGGTGACCCGGGCCAAACAGGTTGCTGACGGCCGGGGCACGGATCAGCCGGGCCTCGACAATACCTGCCTCGCTTTTGAGTTTGGTCTGCACAATCTGCCGGTTGGCCATGCCACCGGTCATCATCAGCACGTTGAGCTGATCCATGTAGGTGTTGGCCGCGCTCTCGACTTTCTCTCCCGCCAGCCGGATGGCGAGATCCCGTTGCAGCCAGGCAGAGAGTTCGAAGCAGAGGCCAAAGGTGGTGCTGATGACCAGCGCAAGAGGGAGGAATATTTTCCAGTTCAAGGAGAGGTTATGCATCTTGGGCAAGTTCCATGCGCTTGGTGTTGTTATGAGATCCCGTATCATCTTGATCGTAGACGAAGAAACGGCGGGAGATGGTTCTCTATCGGCACACCATAACCGCTCTTGAGTAAATAATCTGTTAAGTAGATCGGTAATGCATGTTGCCAAAATGGCTTCTGGGAATGGCACGGCTCCTTGGGTTGATCCAGAACAAATTGCCAGTAACGATAATCGTTATCATTGTCATTATTTACTGAATAGTGACCACCATGAATCTGACCCCCTCAATGACCGGCATTGCCTCACCGGACCCCCTTAAATTTGCCTTTAGCGCCAAGACCTCTGCTCACGCCAGTCGGGGAGGGATGCGCCCCTTCACGCTGGATGAGGCCGGTTGGCAGGGCTGGTGGCAGCGCGAGAGCGATGCGCAAGAGCGAGCCCTCTATATCCACATTCCGTTTTGCCGCAAGCGCTGCAGCTTCTGCAATTTTTTTGAAAATGGCGCCAATCCGGCGCGGATCAACCGCTACATCAATGCGCTCTGCGGGTCGCTTGCTCAGGCAGCAGAGACGCCATTAGTGCAGAGCATGGCTTTTTCGGCGGTGTATGTGGGGGGCGGTACGCCGACGGATATGAGCGCCGACGAGCTGGCGATGCTGGCCGAGGTGATCCGCCGTTTTCCGCTGGTGGCCGATGCCGAGGTGACGCTGGAGGGGCGGCTCAACGGTTTTGATGATGAAAAATGGCAGACGGCACTGGCGGGTGGCTTCAATCGATTCTCGTTCGGGGTGCAGAGCTTTGATACCCAAGTGCGCCAGCAGGCGGCCCGCTTCGATGACAGGGATACCTTGTTAACCCGTCTTGGCGAGCTGACTCGGGATGATGCGGCCGTGATCGTGGCAGACCTCATCTTCGGTCTGCCCGGTCAGGATGATGCCGTGTGGCGGCAGGACATCACGGATGTGATGGCGAGCGGCGTGCATGGGGTCGATCTCTACCAGTTGATCGCCATGCAGGGCACCAATCTTGAGCGGGCGCAGGAGAAGGGCACCCTGGGTTGGGTAGCCGACGGCCAGCAACGAGCAGCCATGTATGCCTATGGCGGAGCGCAACTGGAAGCCCATGGCTGGGAGCGCCTATCGTGCAGCCACTGGCGACGCAGTCCGACCGAGCAGAGCCGCTATAACCAGATGGCCAAGCGTGGCGCAGAGATCCTCCCTTTTGGCGCCGGGGCGGGGGGCAGTGTTCATGGTCACGGCTTGATGTATGGCCGGGAACTGGCCCCTTGGCACGATGCGCTGGCCAACGGCGAGCGGGCGCCCGGAATGGTGATGGGGCGCAATCCCAATGGGCGGATGGATGGTGTGCTAAGAGGGGCCCTCGACAGTGGTGTGCTGGCGCTGGATCGTCTGCCTGTGCCTTTGCTGACTCATCTTATGCCGCTTTTTGCTGCTTGGCAGCAGCAAGGGCTGGCTGAAATCGGTGGCGATAGACTGTTGCTGACCCTGGCTGGCCGCTTCTGGAACGTCAATATGCAGGCTGGCTTGTTCGAGTTCTTGCAGCTCAATCCGCTCGATGGCGCAGCGCCGCCCAGCCATGGCGCCGCCGCTGTGGGCCATTCACTGGTCTGATCCTGAGCTGAACAGCTGGGTGCAACTGCCACGCTGATAACGCAAGAGGGAGCCAAATTGGCTCCCTCTTGGGGTTAGAGCGGCAGCTCAGGGCGTGATTTATTCGTCACTGCTGTCCTGATAGCTGTCGCGCATGGTCTTGGGCAGGCGGCGCATCGGGGTAAAGCCGATATCTTCACCGACCACTTCCCGTTTGCGGGCTGGTGCCGGTTTTTTGGGGGCATCGCTCTTTGCTTTACCTTTGCCTGCTGCGGGTTTGCCTTTGGCATTGCTCTTGGCGTTGGCATGGCCGCGGTCACGGGGCGGGTTTTGCACCGGCTTGCTACCTGGCAGGGTTTGGCGGCTCACCTTACCGCTGGGCTCGTACCCAGCCATGATCTCCCGTGGCAGAGACTGGCCAATCAGGGCTTCGATGGCTTTTAGTTGATCCAGCTCGTCATGGCTGACCAGCGAGATGGCTTCACCACCACGACCGGCACGGCCAGTTCGGCCGATACGGTGGATATAATCCTCTGCCATTTGCGGCAGTTCGAAGTTGATCACATAAGGCAGTTGGTCGATATCGAGGCCGCGGGCGGCAATATCGGTGGCGACCAGCACCCGCACGGCGCCGCTGCGAAAATCAGCCAGTGCCCGGTTGCGGGCGCCCTGGCTCTTGTCACCGTGAATAGCCACGGTATTGAGGCCATCTTTTTGCATCTGCTGGGCGAGGCGATCGGCGATCTGCTTGGTGCGGACAAACACCAGCACCCGCTGCCAGTTGCCACGGCCAATCATATGGGAAAGCATCTCACGACGGCGTTCCCGATCGACTTCGATGATCCGCTGAGTCACCTGTTCGGCGGCGGTATTGCTCGGGTCAACCTCGATCAGGGTGGGCTCCTTGAGCAAATCATCGGCCAGCGCCTTGATCTCGTTGGAGAAAGTGGCAGAGAACAGCAGGGTTTGCCGCTCTGCAGGCAGTGCTTTCATGATCCGGCGAATGTCGACGATAAAACCCATGTCGAGCATACGGTCAGCTTCATCCAGTACCAGCACTTCCAGCTGGTTCAGGGTCAGTGCCCCTTGGGTCAGCAGGTCGAGCAAGCGGCCCGGGGTGGCGACCAGAATATCGACACCCAGCTTGATGGCGTCGAGGTTGGGTTTGATGCTGACGCCACCGTAGGCGATCAGGGTACGAAACGGCAGGTGGTGGGCATATTTGGTGATGCTCTCACCCACCTGGGCGGCCAGCTCGCGCGTCGGAGTGAGCACCAGCGCACGCACCTGACGGCGGCTACGCCCGTGGTTGACCAGCAGTCGCTGCAACATCGGCAGGGTGAAACCGGCCGTTTTGCCTGTGCCTGTCTGAGCGCCGCCGAGCACATCCTGACCGGCCAGAATAGCCGGAATTGCTTGCTGCTGGATGGGGGTTGGCTGCTCGTAACCCAGCTCCTTGACGGCCCGCAAAATGTGCGGGGACAGACCCAGTTCGTTAAATGACATGTTCGAGAGACACTCCTGAGGTGAGCCTTGGGCTCAATGGGTGATCGGCAGCGTTGCACCAATCACCATCTGGAAAAGATAGTGGGGCCGTAATATAGCAGAAGAGCGGCCTGCACGCAGTAGCTGTCGTGCTGGCCGCCATACAATGGTGTAAATATGGCGAAAACAGGGTCGGGGGATCAGAGCATCTCGCGGATCTGTTCGGTCAGACTCTCGGGTTTGGCTTGGGGGGCGAATCTGTCCACCACATTGCCCTCCTGATCGATCAGGAATTTGGTGAAGTTCCATTTGACATTTTCCAGCCCCAAAAATCCCGGTTTCTGCTTTTTAAGCCACTGGTAGAAGGGGTGGGCATGCTCGCCGTTGACATCGCACTTGGCCATGATGGGAAAGCTGACCGGATAGTCGAGTGAGCAGAAACGGGCGATATCGTCCGCATCCCCCGGCTCCTGATTGCCGAACTGGTTGCAGGGGAAGCCCAGGATCACCAATCCCTTGGGCCCAAGCTCCTGATAGAGCGCTTCAAGACCGGTGTATTGCGGGGTAAATCCACAGCGACTGGCCACATTGACCACCAGTATCACCTTGCCGGCCAGCTGAGTCAGCGGATAGGGGGTGTCATCCAGTTGTTGCAAAGTCAGATCAGGCAGGGACATGACATTATCCTTTTGTTGGTTGTCAGCATAAGAGAGGGGGAACAGGGCTACTGCTACGGTATCGGTTGGCTCTTGCTGCGGCAAGACTCGCCGGTGATGGCACCTGCTCATTGCGGGTAATATCACACTTTCGTCAGCCAATACGGCAAGGGGAGGGGCGGGATCACACTCATCTGGAAAAATCAGATAGCCATCAATGAAATAGCGTATTGATGGCGGGACTTCTCAAGAGAAGCAAACCGGTTTGTACCTTGGCCGGTAAGCCGCTACAAAGCGCCCTCTCTCCACTCATTGTGAGCCTGTCTTGGTACCCCCACACTGGGCATATTGGAATTTACCTCCACACTAAGCACATCTCGAAAAAATTGTCTAATATGTTATCCGTGAGGAGATTTACTCTTTAGCTCCAATGTCATCAAGGAGACTGATATGCCCGTCCGCTACATAGAAGTTGGTGACATGGCTATCGACGCTACTCCAAACTTCAATGTCAACGAAGATGGTGAAATCTACATAGATTGGGTTCAAAACGGGACTTTAATCAAAGACATGATTTTACTGTTTGATTCGCAAGATCGGCCCATCAACGCAGCCAATGAATATCTGATCCACTGCAAGTCCGTCAATAAGACTCAAGATGTGCGCAGTATTGCTAAAGGACTGATGCATTTTTTCTCATTTTTGGAAATGAGTGGATTACGTTGGGATCTTATGCCGCGCCCGAAAAATCAACGTCCGCTTTATCGCTTCCGCGATTATCTACAAGCTCTACATGACGAAATAGAGCCGAATACCGGGAGGCGTCGACTTGCAAGCTCAACGGCTAAGAGCTATCGAGGTGCTGCTGTCGGTATGTATGTTTATTGGCTGGGTTATGGCAAGCTTTTTCAGCGAGACCCTTGTCGATTCTATGAAGCCAGAATTCCTGATGAAAGGATGCTCGGACATATAAACCGGTACATCAAGGTGCAGATGACAGACCTGAAGATAACAGCACACGACAAAGTGAAGGGCATGCAGCTTCCCAACCATTTGCGACCACTACTCAAGGAGCAACGTCCTGAGTTGCAATCACTGCGAGCTGTGCTTTTGGCTAGTCGGGGTTATGCACAAGTTCAAGGGACATATGTCATAAAGACAATTTCCATTGAAACGAGAATTGCTGTGCTGCTGGCTCTGTACACCGGTATGCGTCGTTTAGAAGTGTTGACATTTAGTAGTGAAAGAGTAAGGAAACCACATCAGGGGGAAACGTCGATAGTTGTTATGATTGGCCCAAGTAATTGTTGCAAAACAAAGGGAGGGGAGTCTGGCGAAATAAAAATTCCTGCATGGCTTATGGAACAACTCACGATTTATAAGCAAAGTAAGCGCTATCAACAGCGCTTAGCAAGGTTCATAGCACAAACACACGATCCATTTCTCTGCCGCTACCCTCCATTGTTACTTAATAATCAAGGTAATCCTTATAACGAAAACTCACTTAATGCACGTTGGGGGGAAATTCGTAATGCGATACATATCGATCATGGTATATCTGATTTTTCCCATAAGTTTCATAATTTACGCTCAACCTATGCAACTTATCTGACAATAGCTCTACTACAACTTACTTATTCCAGTAATCATGCAGAACGTCCTAATGAACCTGTATTAACCAGAGACCAAGTCGAGGCGGAAGTGCAAGCTAGGCTACGTCATTCATCGCCCCAAACGACAGCATTATATGTGAAATTCTGGGAGGACCATGTGTTGGGGCGGCAATCAGATCGAGTGTACCAAGAGGGATTAGACAAGATTTATGGGGACGACTTTTCGATTGGTGTATGGGGTGATTTGCTCTTGAATAAAATTTAACTAGGAAAGCGCCAGATGGAAAAAATAAAACGAGCAACGTTGAGTCAACCAATACCTCATCCTACTGGGCCATCAGATAATATAGTCCAATTAGAGCCAGAGCATCTGGTGTTACGTGTTAAGCATACCAATAAAAGAGAGGGCGAGCTGAAGCCAATTTATGTTTACCGTGCACTATATCACGGGGTGCCGTTTATCGGAAACATAGAAGATAAAACCATTGTTTATATGGACCGTCTACCATTACTACGAAATATATATGAATGGTTAGTGGAGGTGAATCATCGTAATGGAAGTACTGCGTATGCTTATTTCAACTCTCTCGTTCTTTTCTTCCGCTATTGTGATACTAAATTGTATAAGGCTGAGCTATTAGAGTCTAGCATCACTGCTTATGCTCAGTATATTAGAGATATGGTGTGTACAAAGCCAAGGTCAATCAGCGTATACCGGAATGCTGCTACAGTATTTTCTGCCTTTCTGACATGGGCCGGGCATGATAATCTCGCTGCGTTGCTGCCACAAGTAACACGGAATAATGGGTACGGAAGCAGGACCATGGCCTATTCCGATATAGAACAGATTGGAGTGTCTCGTGATTTATTTCGGGTATTCAATGTTCTTGCTAGTCGGTTGAAAACGGGGGAGCCTATAACGTGTCCATTTGAAAAATCAGTTGCACGTTGGGATGTTACACCTTCTAATCGCACTGCTTGGTACAACAAGCTAACCATAACAGCTTTATTTTTAACTGCAAATTTTGTTGGTGATAATAGGACA
Organism: Aeromonas sp. CU5; assembly: GCF_002586745.1. Lineage (NCBI taxonomy): Bacteria > Pseudomonadati > Pseudomonadota > Gammaproteobacteria > Aeromonadales > Aeromonadaceae > Aeromonas > Aeromonas sp. CU5. The sequence continues at coordinate 1,897,974 of NZ_CP023817.1, read as the reverse complement.
CCACTACGCCAATTACGGCGTAGTGACGTTGTAGGACGGCCTCTTCATTTTGATAAGACGATAAATCTTTATCGATTGGTCACAGCAAAAGGTCGACAGGGAAATCAAAAAAATTCGTGGGATCTAGGTTTCACTTTACGAGGTCGGGAGTTTTTTTATGCTTACTTGAGTTGTCTGGAATTACTGAATTTACCGGAAGATGCATATTTATTTCCTCATCTCATAGATGGAAAGTATACCGGTGCTTTATGCGATTTTGATATACAAGGATATACTGAGTGGTTTGTTGAAGTCTGTCCACATGGGATTCGGCCTTTAATTGGGCGTTTTCGTCAAAGTAAGAGTGATGGATTGATAGCTGATACTAATTCAATTTCTATTGTTGCAGAGGGGTTAAACAACCTTCCAATGACAGTGGCAAGGCACTATATGAATGGCAATCCTCACAATAATAGAAATCGTATTGGGTCGGCGGCCGAAGCGCTAGAGCTGACCGCGAGGGGAGCCTCCATTGAAGAGGCAAGAAATACAGTTGAAATAAAATATGGTAAGCCACTTCGCGTGATGGATCTTATAAAAAAAGGGGAGCCGGAACCAGTGAAAACTGATTTAGGAACTCGTTGTCAAAAACCTTTTTCAGATAAAGCCCTGAGACTTAAACGTGAGCTAGTGAAAGGGGCTTTACTAGCAGAAGAAGAGTCTATTACGTGCTTCAAATTTCTGGACTGTTTCGAATGTGAATATAGAGCACTAGTTGCTGAGGTGGATGATATTTGGTGTATGCTCAGTTTCCATGAAAGTTTATTGGAGGCTCTCCAGCACCCAACAATTAACCATAATTTACCTGTGGCTAAAATTCGAGATGTCATAAATAAAATTCAAGTTATGTTGGCTGGCGTTGAACGCGACTATCTCGATGTGTACACAGGAGCAGTAAATAAACTCCATGAGCAAGCTCACCCTCTCTGGGATGATGAAGACTCTATAGCCGATTTTTACAGTATTTGGTGAGGGGTTGGAATGGAACCAAAATTTAAAGTAAGCAATGGGACCATGGATGTTATCGCACCACAATATATTAAGTTGGTTGTTGATAACAAAGATGAGATGCAACTATCTAAAGTCGTAGTTAGTTATGATATTGAAGGGCTGCCGTTAAGTTATTTGACTGACGATGAATGGGATTTTAGTGCATATATAAGGACAAAGTCCAATGCAAGTCAGAAAAGAGCAATATGGCGTTGGAGTTCTTTTCCTGATGCTTTTAGACTACCAGTGCAACGTTTGATGTATATTCATCTTTTTGAATTTCGTCGCACATCAAGTACAGGTTTGAGTGGGCTTTCATGTATATTTCGGTCTTGGTCTGTTCTTGTTCAACTTTGTCAGAAGTATGGGATTCCTAACTTATCCGCATTAGACCAGCTAGGAATGCAACGTAAGTTATTAACTGCGTTGTCAGAAAGAAAAGCTGCTTTTGGAACGGTTAAAATATATCTTTTTTCCCTTGGTCTAGCACACCGTTATGGGTTTACCAGCTTTTACATTGCAAACTATAGTCAACTTGCGAAAAAACTTTCTAACTTAGCCAAAGGGGATATGCAAACGTTGGTGATCCCGCAACCTATTGCAGTTAAAATATACTCTTATGCTATTAGTCGACTTGAACAATGGCATGAGCAACGCAATATGCTTGCGAGTTTTTTCAGAGAATATCTTGACATGATAGAGAGAAAGGCTTTACCAAATGAGTTTACTACATTTTTCTCTCGTACAGGTTTTATCAATCCAGTAATAGCATCCAATAACAAAGCGCCTGGTTTGCGATCAATCTCGACGCTATATAATGACATTCTTGCCTGTTGTGGTGCTGTCATTGGTGCGGTCAGTGGTATGCGAAACGGTGAATGGTACGAGTTGGATGCTGGTTCATATCAGGAGGAAACGTTCAAAGGGATTACCCATAGTCTGTTGGTTGGTAAGACTAGTAAACTTAATAATGGTATCCCATTACGCCATGCTTGGGTCACAGCGCCAGTGGCAAGGCTCTCAATAGAAGTACTTGCAGCGGTGTCGGCTCCAAGACGTGCACGATTGTTGGTTCAAGCTAATGCTTTAAGGCTGTCTGGGCAATTAGCTGCTGCTACATATTTGACACAGCAGGCCACTTCTCTATTTCTCGCTCTTGGCACAGAAGGTAAAAGTACAATGGTGTCTGGTGTAAGCCTTAATCGTGGATTACAGCGTTTAGTCGCCAGTGTGCCTAACAAGGATGGAACACAAGGAGCATTTCTGCGAAAAGAGCATCTGGACGAATTTAGGTTATTGAACCGTCAGTGGAGTGGACCGCTGCCTTTAGATCAGCTGTGGCCTCTTACTACCCACCAGTTCCGTCGTACATTCGCAGTTTTCCTACTACGTAATGGGTTTGGTTCTTTCCTACAAGTGAAGCAACAGTTTGCTCATCTAAATCTTAGCATGTCTATGTGGTATGGACGCAACGCGGAGATAGCTACGACATTTGATATGGAACAAGATGTGGACATCCAAGTTGAATTGTCAGAAATGAATGCACTCTTGATGATAGATATTGCAGAGAAAATTTATCTATCTGATGAGCCTATTTCTGGCCGTGCGGGACTTAATATAAGAGAGCAGATTTCTCTTGGTAATAGATTATTCGATAGCCGAGATGAAATTGAGGCGGCCGTGAGAAGTGGAGACTTAACTATAATTGATAATGGACATAGTTTATGTCTAAATCCAAGTTGTGAGATCCTCTCATGTGTCATTGATCCTGTAATAAATTCGGTTCTTTGCAGCCATAATGTGATCATGGAAAAACACGCAAAACAGCGTGTGGCTTTGCGTGAGCGCCTAATTAAACGCCACAAAAATGCTGTTGAGATGAATATAAACCAACCTAATTTAATGGCTAAAACTTTAGTGGGTATTCGTGCCTGTGAAAAGGTTATGGCTGATCATGGCATTGATTATGAACCTTATGGCGCTTTAATCAACATTACAATCCAGGGGGGAGTATGAAGACTAAGATTGGTAAGACGGAGATCCAACTAGCAATATTTGCAGAGGCTCTTGAACGTTTGATTAAAGGCGAGGGAAAACATGTCGTGACGGGTACAAAGCTGTCTATGGCTCAACTAGCAAAGGAGTCAGGAGTTGGGAGTGGAACAATTTACTACAAGCCATATTATGAATTTCGTGTTAGAGCTATAGAGCTGATGGCAGAGTACAACTCTGGACTTAATGTAAAGCATGGTGGTGTGGTTTCTAATAAAGTAGAGCTACAGACCTTGCGTGACGACCGTGACAAGGAAAAGAGGCTTAAAGAGGAATATAGAGATACTTGCGGTGAGCTTAGAACTCAAGTCAAGCGTCTCTGTGCTGAGCGTGGTGCCGTTGAGCACGCGCTGTATGAAGCAACTATACGTATAGCAGAGCTAGAGCAGAGTTTCGAGAAAATAACTGGTAAGCATCTAGATGAATATTTTTCAGGAAATAATGAGCAGGTTGTTTTACTACCAAGAAATCTTCAATTAATAAAGTGATGTAGAAGTTTTTGACTGTGATTCCATGCAAAAAGATAAGAATGGAATCAATATTGATTCCATTCTTTTGGGTAATGCTCCCATATACCATAAATATGGTGTGCATCTCTTTGTAATTATTATCAGTTAGTGTGGTGACATTATCGTAATTGGCAAACAGAGTGATATAAATTGACTAAGTGGTGAACGGAAAGATCCATTAGCGGCTCATACATAAATGAGTTAATATGGATGTTTTCAGGCGTCATCAGTATGACCTGACCTAAAGTGTTTTTGATTTCTCGTATTATAGGTGAGGGCGAAGCACAAAACTCTGAGACATAGCGATCATAAAGTTTACCGGTTTGAACCCCACGAATAGGTGATTTATCAGATATCTTAGACCATATGAATGCCTCAGCTTTCAGCCGAATAGCAATTGATAATGTAACCTTATTCTCTAGCCTTATTTCATCAATAACAGGATCTGCACACAGAGTGTCGGCTGTTTCATAAATGAAATCAATTACAAGTTGTTGTTTATTAATTGCAGCGTTGAATGCAGTATTGTTAATTGATGATGAAATTATATTTTCTAAGTCTGATAGATGTAAGGTCTCTGTGTTTTCTTTTATATGTAAAAGTGATGTGAGTAACATGTAGCCATCAGAAGTTGTACCCTCCTTATATTCAATCAAGTTTCTAACAAATGGAATCATAGCGACAATCATTGCAGGGTTATTCGAAAACTTAGTTCTCCACACATCAAAAGGACTAGATACATAGTTGTCTCCACCGTTTAATAATGATATAGACCGATCTTGTTCTTTCTGGGCAATATAAGAAGTGGATCTTTTTGAACGTTCAGTTAAAACTCTACTTTGAAATGTTCGATAGAAGTCAAAGTTATGTGTTAGTACTAACATCCGGAACAAGTCTTCTTCTGCTATTTCTTTAAGGTATTCAATAATTGCATATTTATTCTTGTAATCAAAGGAATCTGCTATGTCGTCAACAATAATGACAGTTCTCTGGCCACTTGCTTGTCTAGCTTTAAATTCAAAAATTACATAAAGCAGGTACATAGCTCTGCGTTCACCAATAGAAAGAACATCCAGTGATGTTAGTTGTCCTCGATCAAATTGTACTATATCCCCAGCATCATTAGTAAACTTAAATACAATGTTTGGTGCTGTTGTCCCCAATATTGTATTGCGATGATCTTCAATATCTAATGAAAATGGGACATGGAATCTTTCTTTAAATGTTTCGACAGCTTCATACCATAGAGTCTCTTCTAGTTTAGCTTCGTTCTCTATGCTTTCGAGCTCTTTCTTATTGGCATCAAATAGTGATAGTAAATTATCAAATTGTTCCTTTTTTTCATTATAATAAGTACACCAGATTACTTTTTTTAAATTATCAATATCTGATAACTCAACGGCTAACTCTGGATGCTGTTCAAGAATCGATTGAAATGTTTTTACAGAAGCTACACCAGTTAATAATTTCTGGTTTATTTTTTTCAGCCTGGCATCTGCAAGTAGTTCTCTTTCTTCACTTGCGAATATTTCATTGAATACATCATAGCTATCAACTATGCCATCTCGTCCATTCAAAATAACCTTGTGGTCTGCTTCAAAGAAGCTTTCTTTTTTTAGTGACGATGAAATTGTGGCCGCTTTAGATGGAGTAAATACTCCTGTCTTAAATAGGCTAGAGCTTGAAACCAACTCATTATATCGATTTATATATTCTTCGACACACTCAATGATATCCTTATCTTTGAGTAAGGTTATTACTTTATCATCAAAAATTTGTTGATATTGCAAGTCTTTATAATTGTCATTAGCTAGCTCATTAGATTGCAGCCATCTTACAGCTTCAAAAATATCATTGCATCCGATATCCGAGCAAAGAATTGAGTCAATGTCATCCTTCTTAACCTTTGAAATCTTATTGAGCTCAATAATTAATGATTTTTTTGCTTCGAAGATGGACTTATACAATAAGTCGTAACGTGTTTTCTTTTCCGTATTGACTAGCAACGTAGATAAATTTTTGGCATCAAAAGATGGATTGAATGGTTCGATTACTAGGATTTCATCACTTTTAATAGCGTCACCATCAATCATTACCGTATAACTAGGTTCTAAATTGTATAGTTTTTCTTGTGGTTCCTTTCCAATAGATAACTGGAAAAAAGTATTTGACAATGAGGTTTTCATTATACCATTTGGTGCATAAATTAGATTCGCTCTAGCTTGAGTAAAATCAAATTCGTGAGACAAACTACTAATGCCATAGCAATTGGTTAATGCAACCGTTAATATGTTCAATTACATCTCCTTTAATTTATTTGAAATTTAATGTGCAGTTATTCCCGTCTTATTGGTCTGACATGCTGTTTTTAATATATTAAAGATAAAAAGGGGAAGCTATAGTTAATAGCCTCCCATTATATTGGACGTCTTAAATGAGAACATTTTTCCGGTCAATATCACAAAAATCAGCAAGAACTCCAATTATTGACTGACAGGTGATCGGCAATTGAGAAGGCGCGGTTATATTAGTTGAAAATGCAGCTGTTTCAAAAGCCAATGCAAGTTCGAATAAACCAGAGCTAGCAGAATTTTTAGAAAAATATTCAGCTAAAAGATCGGCCTTTACATTTGCAGCTTGTGCTTGCAGCTCATGCTGTAGCATTTGTGACAAACCAGGTTGAGCTGCAACACTTTCGACCAAGGCTGCGGCCATACGACCAACATTCTCCGTAAATGCTTGGCCTGACACCCCATATCTGATACCGCGTTCTATAATTTGGCGCCTTTGTTCTTGAGCTGTGGTTAAAAGCTCTCTCAAGATAAAGTCGATTGCTATCAGGAGGTGTGAACAAGACGCATAAAGTAGTCGCCATGTTTCAATTCCTGATACCGTTTGGGATAAAAGGTAATTGATATCTTCAAGCCAAGCATTACAACCATCGAAGTTGAGAGAATGAAGTAAGCGAGATTTGCTCATTTCATAGCGACCTCGCCAGTCTCCACCTAGGCGTCCCAATGAACCAGCATCCATTTCAGCAAGGAACTCCTCCTCACTGATGCGACTCATATGGCTTCTTGGGCTTTTTGTTAAACGAGATAAGAACTTCCCATCCAATACTTTGACATTATGTTTTAATCCAAACTCACTTACATCTGGTCTAGTGTCAGTAGTGGCAACAATACAGGAATCTAATTCTAAAACTGTTTGTAACCCCTTCGCCCAGAAAATGCGTTCAAGAGCCTGTGGTGTTCTTTTATTTTTTATATCGACGCAAACACGTTCTCTACTTAGTGGAGAGTTACGTGCATAAAGCCAAAGATCCACGTCAGTCACATCAAATCGGTTGTAGGTAAACTTTGCTCCACGCACTACGTAATAACCAATGCTGAGAAAGTAATTGCGAAGAGCCTCCTCGGCCGCTGCGCCTTTAAGTGGTTGCTCCGTCATATTTTCAACCCACCAGTTCTAATCTCTTGTAATAGGTTTCGGGTGTTCAGTTTAACCGCTTCTGAAGCATTTTTTCTTTGAATCTCTCGATTTGCTTCTGGTGCAACGTACTCTGTGACTCTAGCTCCTGGAAGATGGGTGACACTTTCCGTAGTGATGTCACCTTCTTGAATGACTGTCAACGCAAGACGACCTACTTCAGGCTTGAGGAGCTTCATGGTGAACATACCATTTTTATCTGGTGACACGGCTACTACGCCTTTGAGTTCAAGAGCTTGGTAATCGTTGCCAATAGCCGTAGCTGGCCCAACACTATGTCCATTTATTAGCTTTTCCATCAGTCTGGAAATCATCTGAATTCGCCCACGATAGTAACTACTGATGGTCATGCCATATGTTAGTGATGCGACCAAGGCCTTCGCCAAATCTAGTGCGTCGTCAGCAATTGAACCGCTAAATTTTGAGAATGCAGCTGGCCGTGTTACGAAATGATTTTTTCCCTGATCGTTGCCAACGACACTAACATCAAAAAGGCCAATTGAGTGCAGTCTGGCAAAGAGTTCTTGACCAAGCATTTTTACCACTGTTGGTAACGGCAAGCAGCCAGTTGATTGCAACCTGTCATTCACTTCTTGAAGCAAAGTAGCTTCGGCTGGTTTGATGGATGAAATAACCCCATTTACCTTGCGAGCTTCATCTCGTCGGAATAAATTGCCATTAAACAGTAGTTTTTCATCACTTGAGATAGGTTCAGAATCAAAAAAACCAATTGTTCCAGCAAGACTCAATGCTGCCTTGGTGTCTTTCGTTGAAAGTTTAAACTGATCTGAAAGCAACTCTATAGCTACTTTATCTGTAGTTGGATTCTCCGAGGCTATCTCGGAAATATGAATAACCGCATCTTCATGAGCTTCGTGTTGGCATTCATCAAAGATTCGAGCGGTGTGTTCGAGGACACCATACCCTGTTAATCCTAGAACCTCGATCCCCCCTTTACCTGGCATTACTAGACGTTGGCGAGTGAGCTCCTCAATAATGGCGGGCATCTCTGTTTTAGGGCTAATATTGTTGGCTCGAGCAAGGGCGTCTAGCCGCTTTTGGATGACAATGCCCTGTTGCTCTGCCGAAATCGCTGATAGTAGTGTGCCTGTTTTCCCTGCGAACGCGATTGCATCGAAATCTTGGCTGGTTGTTACCTGTAGTTTACGGCAGTGGTGTAACAGCCATGCACCTTGTGTTTTCTTGTCCATATGAATCCTTTTTTTGGTGGGGCCATGACCGCTCGGCTAAACACAAGAAAAGTTCTTAAACCGAAAGTGTTTAGCTTGGAAGAAGATCAAGAAATCCGAGCAGTGGTAATCAAGTGAAACCGGTGGTCATGTTATGGGAACGAACATTCCTAAATCAACATGTTCGCTAAGGATTTTCTAAACATGTCGTTGCTGCTCACATTCATGTATAGAGGGATTAGAAAGTATTTTGGGTGTTTGAGTTTTTGTGCGTAAGAACTCGTTATCCAACCTCTCGAATTCTGACTTGCACAGTAGATTTATCTTGTACACTCTCAACCAATTTCGAGAGAGTACAGAAAAACCTGCACGTATGCGCCATCGTGGTCGTAGCCCACTGTTATCAAGGATTTGAGGATTTCGAGATGCATTTCGAGAGCATGGGTGTAATGGACTATCAAGCTGTCATGGATGCCATTTACACCCGGGGATGGGTGATTGTGGATGATTTTTTAACCGCCACCGAAGTGGATGCCCTCAAAGCGTGTCTACCCACAGAGTGGCAACCCGCCGGCATTGGCCGTGAGACGCTGCATCAAGGCAATGCCGATATTCGTCGTGACCAGATCCACTGGCTGGAGCCGGAACTCGGCGCCCCAGTGGTCGATTACCTCGCGCGAATGGAGTCCCTGCGGCTCGCCGCCAACCGGATGCTGATGCTGGGGCTGTTTGACTACGAGGCTCACTTTGCGCGCTATCGCAGCGGGGATTTTTACGCCACCCATCGCGATGCCTTTGCCGGTCGATCCAACCGTCGCTTCACCTCGGTGTTCTACCTCAACAACGACTGGCAGCCCGAGGCCGGTGGCGTGCTCAGGGTGTATGACAACGACGAGCAGTTTCTGATGGATGTCAGCCCCAAAGGGGGGCGGCTGGTGCTGTTCCTCTCCGAGGAGTTTCCCCACGAAGTGCTGCCCGCCAATCAACAACGTTACAGCATTGCTGGCTGGTTTCGGGTCAATGGCAATGGTGTGGGGCGGGTAGATCCGCCCCGCTGAGGCGCGGTTTTACCGGTTTTTGACACCACGGGCGCTTTTCACCGCAAGAAGTAGGGTGATGGGGCTCCCATCAGCTGACAAGGGTTGATCTCCCTTGCTACACTGGCGCGCACTTATGTTCGTATCTGGCTTCGTCCGGTTTTTATGGTGATTGGCTTATCAAATGGTCATGACGAGGCCGCTTTCCCAAGGGATCACATCTAATGAAGAACATGCATGTCTTGCTGCTGTGCGGCGGCGGTGGCTCCGAGCACGAAGTCTCTCTGCGTAGCGCCAATTTCCTCGAGCAACAACTCGCTCTCCTGCCCGGCATCGAAGTGACCCGTGTCGAGATGTTCGCCGACCGCTGGCTCAGTGCCGATGGCCGCGAGTGCAAGCTGGGGCTCGACAAGCTGCTTTCGTTTGACAGCGTGGCCCGTCCGGTGGATTACGTGGTGCCCTGCATTCACGGCTATCCGGGTGAGACCGGCGATCTGCAATCCTTCCTCGAACTGGCCGGATTGCCTTATCTCGGTTGCGATGCCGAGGCGAGCAAGATCTGCTTCAACAAGATCAGCACCAAACTGTGGCTCACCGCCATCGGCATTCCCAACACCCCTTACCTGTTCCTGACCGAGCAGAGCGACGCGGCCCTTGCTGATGCCAAAGCCGCGCTGGCCAAGTGGGGCAAGGTCTTTATCAAGGCCGCCTCTCAGGGTTCTTCCGTTGGCTGCTACTCCGCCAGCAACGAAGCCGACCTGGTGAAGGGCATTGCCGATGCCTTCGGTTACTCCGAACAGGTGTTGATCGAAAAAGCGGTCAAGCCGCGCGAGCTCGAAGTGGCGGCCTATCAGTACGGTGACGAGCTGATCGCCACCTATCCGGGTGAGATCTGTGTCCCGCAGGACAAGTTCTACAGCTATGAAGAGAAGTACAGCAGCGCCAGCCACACCGAAACCAGCCTCACGGCACAAGGGCTGACCCAGGCGCAGGCCGATGCGATCCACGAGTATGCCCTCAAGGCATTCCGTCAGCTGAAACTGACCCACCTCTCGCGCATCGACTTCTTCCTGACCGACGAGGGCGAGATCCTGCTCAACGAGATCAACACCTTCCCGGGCATGACCTCCATCTCCATGTTCCCGAAACTGCTGGAGCATCACGGTCACCGCTTCGCCGACTACCTTGAGCAGATCCTGCGCAAGGCCAGCTAGGTTGTCTCTCCCGTTTACGGAGTGAAGAACGACCCAATAAACATCCCCGCCAACCGGCGGGGATTTTTTTATCCGTTGATCACCCGCAGCGTTAATCAGCGTGATGGGATAAAAAGCGGGGAGGGGGTACGTGTCGTTGGCTAGGTGAATAAGGAGTCCTGCGATCTGCTGCGGTCTTTATCGAAGCGCTGTGCAAGGCCGACCTTTACCACCTGATCAGCCAAGCGGTTGCGGTGTTCCTGCCGGTGCGCTCCGTTGGCGTGATGGGCGATGGCCGCAAATATGATTGGGTCATTGCGCTTCGCGCCGTCGAAACCATCGACTTTATGACCGCCCACTGGACTCACCTGCCGTACGATTTCCTGGGACACGTGTCGAATCGCATCATCAATGGTATCTCCCGCGTGGTGTACGACGTCTCCGGCAAGCCGCCTGCAACTATCGAATGGGAATAAGCGGTTTGCGCCCTTCTGCCCTTCGAGCAGCTTTTTCGCCACCTTGCCCCTGTCAGATGTGACAGGGGCATTTTTGCCATCCCGCACTAGGCTCTCTCATGCCAATTGAGCCCGCTGTCAACAGCGGCTCGTGGCAAGGGGGAGGGCTGATCCACGTGCAGATAACTGCACAAACGGGCCCATCGTCATCGTGCCAACCGGCTGTGATGACACCCCGGTGGAGACCGGAAACCACTTGAATCAACGGGGCGCAGCCCGAACAGCCAAACGAGTCGGGACCATAGAGCAGGGAGAGTTTGATATGTCAGAACAAGCAGTGTTGGTGGGTGGATGGACCGCATATCACAAGCTGACCGCCGAGGATCAGGCGGTATTTGACCAGGCGCTGAAAGGATTTGTCGGGGTACAGTACGTACCCTTTGAAGTTTCCACCCAGGTGGTGGCTGGCACCAACTACCGCTTCAAGTGCAAGAGCACTGTGCCGCTTGCCAAACCAATCCATGGCGAAGCCGTGGTGCAGATCTTCAAATCACTGGACGGGGATGCCCATATCACCTCCATTACCCCGATCTGATTGGGTTGCGGGGCAAGGCGGGGAGGGGGAATAGCCTCTAACCTGTTTGCTTCAAACCTTGGAAATAAGAAAGACGCCTTAGGGCGTCTTTTCTCAATCAACCCACATAAGCGGGTATACCTACATCCGTCAATAGCATCAGTTTTTCCTTGATAGACCCTCAGTAAAATACTCATATACATATACTTTTTCACAAAATAATATCCATCCGTCAAAAACAAAATAGCAGATGGGTAGAGGCGTATGATTATTATTGTGTCAGTTTTCTTATTGGCTGGAATAGTAAAGGGAATGATTGGCTTGGGATTGCCAACGATATCGATGGGGTTGTTAACATTTTTTATGTCTCCGGCCAGTGCGGCTAGCTTTCTGATTTTTCCTTCTCTTATAACAAATATATGGCAAATTTTTTCTGGACCAGCACTCATTAGTCTAATTAAACGACTATGGGGGCTTATCGCTGGTATCTTTATCGGTACAATATTTAGCTTGTTGCCAGATTTATCGTCTACATCGTCATGGACTAAGGTGGTACTGGGTATAGTTCTTATTATATATGGGCTTTGGGGGCTTTGGGGGCTTGTGGCTACTCGACTACCGTCTCCAGGAAATGCAGAAAAATGGCTTTCACCGCTAATAGGCTATATTACGGGTATGATTACTGCGGCAACAGGAATTTTTGTTATCCCTGCAGTGCCTTACCTGCAATCGCTCCAGTTAAATAAGGACGACCTTGTTCAGGCACTCGGGGTAGCCTTTACAGCATCGACTATTTCTCTGGCTATGAGGTTGTCACTAGACAGCAAACTGAATTATGCAGATTTTCCTTTGTATGCTGTTGCATTAATTTCAGCAATTTCAGGAATGTATATGGGTAAATATCTTCGTGAAGTTATTAGTGAAATAACATTTCGGCGCTGTTTTTTTATAGGATTAATTACACTAGGTGCTTACATGGCAATTACTTAATAGTTGATGATCAGTCGGGTTGAACTAGAAAATCAATAAACTCCTTCACGTAGCCAGGTAGATCGGCGAAGTCACGAGCACAAATAATAAGTTTGCGATCAGCCCAGTGTTCTGTTAGCCGGATAGTTTTGCTGTCATGACTGTGTTGATAACGTTCAGCAGCATGCCTCGGGATAATGGCAATTCCGACTCCACTACTGACAATTTTCATGACGGCATCAAATGTACTCATGCGAACGCGATAATTGATACGATACCCCAGCTTTTTTGCATGTTCTTCAATATGCTCCTGTAACGCGCTTCCTTCGGATAACCCGATAAATTCAGCTGTCACAATATCTTCAAATGTTGTTGTTTCTATATCATGCCAACGCCCGTTTTTTGGCGCAAAGACCACTAGCTCGTCATCACGAAATGGGAGTGAAGCCAACCCGTTCAGCTGTGTTGAATCTGCTACGATACCGAAACTTGCCATTTGATTTTTTACAGCAGCGACAATGTCGTAACTGAGCATTTCTTTAACGGAAATGGAAATATTTGGTTTGCTTAGTAAAAATGGACCGATTAGACTTGGTAGAAACTCATTTTGTGCCGAAGAGTTACATAAAACATTAATATTTCCACGGAGCCCTTTGCCATACTGATGCAACTCACTACGCATATACTCGACCTGCTGCAATACAATATTGGCATGATTAACCAGCGAATATCCTGCGTCTGATAATTTAACGCCTTTTCTAGAGCGAATGAACAATGGAACACCAAGTTCACCTTCCATACCGCGAATACGCTCACTTGCTGACTGTAAGGTAATATTTGACAGCGCCGCACCGCCGGTGATACTTCCAGCTTTGTAGACGTTTAAAAACAAATGTAAATCAATGAGGTCGAACCGCATAAAAACACCAATTCCTTTGATATGTGACGCATTATCCCATCGTCCATTGCCACGCACTTAAAGTCTGAAGTTTATCCATTTTAAAAGCATATAGTCAATTGGTTCAAGTAAGGAAATTATCACCACATGACCCGTTTACACATCAGAAGAAATATGCACACATTTAAAATTTTAGTTCGAACGTATTTTCTCTAAAAATTTGTGTTTTAGACCAATAATCTAATTTTAAGCTGTTGGCCCAGCTATCCCGCATCAGTATCATCTAGTTCATTCGAAAGAAATCTTAAAGTGCTGTGTGGTGCAATGAACAACGTTAATTGCACCGCTAATTTTGTGCCTCCTGCCTTGCACAAAAGCCGCTCAGCAAACGGTGCAATGCGCTGCGCTTATTGCACCCTAAGTGTTTCGTCAATCCGCTAGGGCGGTGTTGCTGAGCGCCATTCCCTGTCACCAAGGCAACAAAAAGGGCGATCTGCGCCCCGAATTCTTTATAATGCCCCCCTTTAAAACCGCCGGACACAGGTTCGGCGCGCGCTGATGGCTGGCTACGCCATCAGGCAGATCATCAGGATTGAGAAACGGTTATGCATACTCTGGAACAGCTGCGCGCGGGTGAACTGTGCGGTGCCCGCCATCTGAAGCTCTCTGAAAACCTCGAGGTTTTCCCCCCCGAGATCTTCAGCCTTAAAGAGACGCTGGAGGTGCTGGATCTCACCGGCAATCAGTTAAGCGTTTTACCTGACGAGCTGGCCGGATTCAGCAAACTGCGCATCATCTTCTGCTCCGAGAACCGCTTTACCGAGCTGCCCGAGGTGCTGGGGCGCTGCCCGGCACTGACCATGGTGGGCTTCAAGGCCAACCAGATTGCTACCGTCTCGGCCAGGGCCCTGCCTGCGCGGTTGCGCTGGTTGATCCTGACCGATAACGCGGTGGCGCAGCTGCCCGATGAGTTGGGCCAGTGCGACGCCCTGCAAAAGCTGATGCTGGCGGGCAACCGTCTGCGCGAGCTGCCCGCGAGCCTTGCCAACTGCCGCAATCTGGAGTTGCTGCGCATCGCCGCCAACCGCATCGAACGCTTCCCCGACTGGCTACTGGCGCTGCCGCGCCTCGCCTGGCTCGCCTATTCCGGCAACCCTTTTAGCGAAGGGGAGGAGGCGCGGGCCATCGATGATGCCCATGTCGCGCCCCTTGCCTGGGACACACTGGCGCTGGGCTCGCTGCTGGGGCAGGGGGCATCCGGCGTTATCCATCGCGCCACTATTTTTGATGGCATGGTTGGCGACATGGCTGATGCCAAGGCCAGTGCCGATCACGCGAGTCAGGCGAGCGGCAGCGCCGAGGTGAGTCAGGTGGCGGTCAAGCTGTTCAAGGGGGCGGTGACCAGCGATGGGCTGCCCCGCTGCGAGATGGCGGCATCGCTGGCGGCGGGCAGCCACCCCAACCTTATCAAGGTGATGGGCAAGGTGGCGGATCACCCCTCCGGCATTCCAGCGCTGGTGATGGAGCTGATCGACCCGGCCTTTGCCAATCTGGCCGGGCCGCCGAGCCTGGACTCCTGCACTCGGGATGTCTATCCCGAAGGGCTGCGCCTGAGTGTGCCGGATGCGCTGGCGATGGCCCATGGCATTGCCTCGGTGGCGGGCCATCTGCACCGCGCGGGCATCATGCACGGGGATCTCTACGGCCACAATATTCTGTTTGCCCGCGGGCCTGACGCCCCGGCTCGCGCCCTGCTGGGGGATTTTGGTGCGGCTTCTTTGTATGAACGCAACAGCAATGACCGCAGCGACCGCGAGCGGGCGCTGGGCCTTGAGCGACTGGAAGTGCGCGCCTTTGGTTGCCTGCTGGAGGAGCTGTTGGCGCATTGCGACGCTCAGTGCTCACCGCTCGATGGGCTGCATCAGCTCAAAGCGACCTGTCTCTCGGAAGTCCCTGCCGAACGCCCCGATTTTGCTTATATCGACCGTCAGCTGGCGGCCGCTCGCGCCACGCTGTCGTGACCTTGTTGGCGTTGGCAGGCGTTGTTTGACCTGCCAACGCCATGCCTCTTATTCATTCATCGCCACCAACTCATGATGTGTTTGCATGGGTTGGTGTGCCTCTGCCCGTCATAAACGCACCCAACAGAGCCCATTGCGACAGCGAGGTGCAGGGCAAGGGGAACTCCTGTCATTCATCCGCCAACACACTGGGGCTGCGCGGCAAAAAGGGCAGGGCAGAGGGTTGCGCGGTGCCGGTTAAGTTGTGATATTGAGGCATCTTTAGTACAGAAGGGTAATAACGATGGAAGCTGCGTTTTGGCATCAGCGTTGGGAAGAGAACCGGATTGGCTTTCATCAGGCGGATTTCAACCATTGGCTGCAATCCTGGTGGTCGGCCCAGCAAGCGGACGAGCCGGTGCTGGTTCCCCTGTGCGGCAAGTCCCGCGACATGCTCTGGCTCAGTGGTCAGGGTCATCCGATCGACGGTTTCGAGTTATCCAGCCTTGCCGTCAGCCAGTTCTTCAGTGAAAACCAGCTTGCCGCCACCGTGAGCGAAGTGGGCCCTTATCAGTGCCATCAAGTGGACAGCCTGCGCATCTTTCAGGGGGATTTTTTTGCCGCTCCCGAGTTGGGTCGCCGTTACCGGCTGGTCTATGATCGCGCCGCGCTGATTGCCCTGCCGACGGCGATGCGCCGTCAGTATGCGGCTCTTATCAGCTCGCTGGTGGAGACCGGTGGCCAGATCCTGCTGGTGACTCTCGAATATCAGCCGGAGCAGCAGACTCAACCCCCCTTCTCGGTGGGAGAGATGGAGGTGCGGGCCCTGTTCGAGCGCGATTTTCGCATCGAGGTGTTGGGGCGCGCCGCCGAGGTGGATAATCCCAAGGTACTGGCGGGTCAGCTCTCCTACTTCGATGAGGTGGCGTACCGGCTGGTGCGCCGTGGCTAACGGCTAACGGGCGGGCAAAGGGTGATCTGCGCCGACAAATTGTCGGGCCGCATGTTCTTCGCTACCTCCTTTGACATAGATCAACGTGATTGGTGGTGGGAGTGCCTACTATGAGGCTGTTTCTCAATCACTGTTGGCATTGCAACGCAAGTTCAGGGTTTAGCCCGCTTGCTGATCAGCAACTCAGTGTCTGATTTTCACGCTCATGTTCACTTTTGGCGGCTTTGGTCGCAATTGTTATGGTTTTTCCAGCCGACCCTGATGGGTCGGCTTTTTATTGCCTGCGATTTACCGTAGGAAGGGAAAAACGGGGGATATCGAGGCCCGATCAGGCCTCGAAGGTGGCGGCATTGAGCCGAAATGCCTTGGGATCATCGATAAACTGACCGGTGATCCGCTCGTCATGTTCGTGCCCCTGACCATAGCTGCAGAGGATCAGCCGATCGGAGGTGCGCGAGCGCAGCTGGGTGATAAAGCGCACCAGATCGGCGCGGCTTAAGTTACCCACCTCTTCGCAGACCCGTTCCCGTTGATCGAATCCCAGATCCTTGTTGCCGATGCTGACCCACAGCCGCTGGCCGCGACTGCGCAGGTTGGCATCCCGCTCGCTCAGCTGGGCTTGCAGCCCCGCCTTGCTCTCCTGCCACTGCTGCTCGGTGAATTCGAGCATGGCCAGCGGGAAGAGGTCGATAAACTCCTCCACCGCATCCAGCAGGATCTGCGGCCCCGCCACCGGCGACTGGATATAGAAGATCAGGCCCGGGTGGCGATTGAGGGGCAGGTTGCCAGCGCCCACCACATAACCCAGTTGCTGGCGGGTGCGCAGCTCGTGGAAGAAGGTGGAGGACATGATGTGGTTCGCCAGGGTAAAGCAGGCGAGATCCCGCGGTCGGGTGGTGCGGGACTGGTAGTAGACCAGCAGCGCCGAATCTTCGTGATCGCAACCCTGCTCGCGAATAAGGGTGCCCCTGTCCTGAATGGAGATGAGCGGGCGGCGGGTCTCGCCACTCGGTTTGCTGCTGGTGCCATTGATATCGCTCAGGTGGCGCTCCATCAGGGCTGCCAGCTCCAGCGCCTCCGCGGCAGTCCAGTCGCCGTGCACCAGCGCCTCCACATGCACCTCGCCAAACAGCTGGGCCACGAAGGCGGGCATCTCTTCCAGCTCGACGGTGCGCAAGTGGCGCAGCAACTGCTCGAACGGCGGGTTGTTCGGCTGCAACAGGCTGGTGAGCTGGTTGAACAGCTGGGAGATGGGGCGCGCCTTGGACTGGTTTTCCCAGTTGCGAATGAGCTGCTCTTTGATCTCGGCGAAGCGGCCCGGATCCGGATAACCCAACGTGCGGTTGCCGAGGATCATGTCGAGCAACAGCGGCTGCTTGTCGGCAAAACCGCTCAGGTTGATGGTAAAGCCCCCCTGATGGGCATAGATCTGGTAGCCCAGCCCCGCCAGCTCTGCCGGATAGGTGAGGGCGTTGAGGTGATCGGCCAGCAGCTCCACGGCGAGGCGTGCCATGGCGATATTGCGCGGATTTTTTACCGCATGTTCGCTGTCGATGGAGATGTAGAGATTGCCCTTGGGCACGCTGAACAGGTGCTCATGGAGGTGCCAGAGGCGAAAACCGGGGCGATCGATAAGACAGGCGGGCATGTCGGCGGCAAGCTGTGGCGTGCGCGGATCGAGCCGGTTGCTGATAAAGGGGTTGGGCAGCGGCAGGGCCAGCGCCGGATCCGGCTCGCTCTGCTGCCAGCGGATCTTCTCGGCCTCGGTGATAGTCGCCACGCTGTAGGGGGTCTGATACCAGCGGGCCAGCCGATCGGTGGCCACTTCCGGCGCAGTAATGGTGATGCGCAGGTTGTGCGGGGTGAGCTTGGCGAGGAAGCGGCGGATCAGCCCCTCGTCATACTCCCGCATCATGTAGTCGCCGTAGAGCAGATCCTCGGCCTGGTAGCTAAAGAGGTTGAGCACCAGCCCCGACACGGTATCGAGGGGGCGGCCGCGCTCCTGAAAGCGGAACGCCGATTCGAGCACGGTGCGTTTTTCGTCGTAGCGCCAGCTCTGCAACCCTTCACGGCCAATCAGTTTCAGATAGCCAAACAGGGCGGCGAGGATGTCGTCCACATGCTCAAGGCCTAAGGGAGTGAGGCCAAAGTTGACGCCAAAATCCTTGAAGTTGGCGCCGCTGATGCCACCACCCGCCGAGAGCTGGTTGACCCAGCCTTTCGCTTTGAGCAGGGAGAGCAGGCTGCCATCCCCCTCGTAGCCAATCAGATGGCTCAGGAAGGTGAGGGGCTTTTTGTCGTAAAACTCATCCACATTGGGCAGGGGGAAGCTCAGCGACAGCTTGCGGGTCTCCTTGACCGGATTGATGTGGATGCGCACGCCGAGATCATCGAGCCGGTAGAGCGGCATAGTGAGGGTCGGCGTTCCCAAATTGCGATTCAAAATGGGAGCAAAATAGCGACAGCACCACTGCAACTGGGTATCGATCGATGCTGGCGAAATCATTACCAGCGCCATGCGATCCGCGCTGTAGTGGCTTTCGTAAAAACGGATAAGGTCGGAGCGCAGATCCCGGCCCGGCAGATCGGCCAGGGTATCGAGGTTGCCCACCGAGAATTTGGCAAAGGGGTGCGCCGGATTGACCGTCTCTTTATGCACCTGATAGCTGCGGCGGACGTCGTCCTGCAGCTTGAGGCGGTACTCGGAGTCGACTGCGTTGCGCTCTTTATCCACCCATTCTGCTGTGAAGGTGGGGCAGATAAAGAACTGGGAGAAGCGATCCAGCCCCGCTTCGAAGAAGCCGTTGTCGATCTCGAAGAAGAAGTTGGTGAACTCGGTGCCGGTCCAGGCGTTGTTGCTGCCGCCATGGCGGCTCATAAATTGCTGGTATTCACCGGGCTTGGGGTAAGTGCCGGTGCCGAGAAACAGCATGTGCTCCAGAAAATGGGCCATGCCCTGGCGGTCGGCAGGATCGTCAAAATGGCCGGTATTGACCGCCAGCGAGGCGGCGGATTTGTCGGTATCGGGATCACAAATCAACAAGACCCTGAGCTGGTTGGCCAGCGCCAGAAAATGGTATTGCCGATGGTCGTTAGGACTGGCATATGGGCTCATTGGCGTGTGACTCACGTTGGATTTATTTGAATTTAAACATGATTATCGACCGCGCGATCCCGTCAGGCAAACCCTTTTCTGAGAGGTAGCGCAATTGTTTACATACCCGTGGCGGGGTAAGATCCGCCAGCTATCAAAACAGGCCCGTTGGGCGAGGTTGTAATGAAGATCTATATCATGCGTCATGGCCAGGCTGGCATGAATGCGAAAACAGATGAACAGCGTCCTTTGACCGAGCAGGGTATTGAAGAGTCTATCGACATGGCCCGCTGGTTGGCGCCTCAGCTGAGCGGCCCGCTGGATCGGGTGATCCACAGCAACTATCTGCGGGCCCGCCAAACCTGGCAAGCCATATGCAGTGAATTACCTGACGCAGCAGCCGTTGAAGAGAGTGGTGACATTACCCCTTATGGAGATACCGCTTTCGTGGCCAGCTACCTCACCGCCCTGGCTGAACAACACGATCAGATCCTGATGGTCAGCCATCTGCCGCTGGTGGGTTATCTGGTGCAAAGCCTCTGTCCGGCAGCAGGCGCACCGATGTTTGCCACCTCAGGGATCGCCTGTATCGAGTGGCACAATGGCAAAGGTGCCTTGCTCTGGCTGGAAGGGCCGCATACAATAGGCTAAAAGTTAATAAAAAGTTATAAATTGAATTTTTTGGGAAGAGATGGGCGATTTTTCCGGATTTTTATAGTTAGTTAACGGAATTATTTCGCAGAAGCTGCTGTCATACGGATACAACTGCAAGAGGTTGCAAACGATGAGAGTGTTCAAGAAGTACCTGCCACTGATGGTGGCAAAGCACGTCAAAACCTTCTTCAAAGGTCGGATTTACATCCATGGTCGAGGTCGGTTTGATTTTCAATTTGGTTTGTTGTTGATGCCGAGCGCTGCCGACATCCCTCACCGCCAAACGGTTACGGAGGTCAACCAGATGATCTCCAGACTTCATATGGATGCGGCGTGACGTTCTTCTGAACGCGTTTCTGCACGGATATACCAGCCTGTTGATGACCGTTAATATATGCCCGCGATTGTGCGGGCATATTTGTTTCTGGCTTCTCGCCCCTTATACTCGCTCGCTGTTGTCTGCTCCGTGACCCTGGATGTGTGCATGCCCCTTGCCTTCTTGTTTCCCTTCTCCTGCATTGCCATCTGGGCGGGCAATGGCATCGTCAGCAAACTGGCGGTTGGTGTCTTGTCGCCTGCCGCGATGGCCTGGTCCCGCTGGGTGGTGGCTGCCTTGGTGTTGAGCCCGTTTCTGGCCCGTCGGGTATGGCGTGCCCGTGCTCGCTTGCGGGCAGGTCTTTGGCAGATCGCCATGCTGGCGCTGCTGGGTATGGTGCTCAACCAGACCTTTGGTTACTACGCGGCGCAAACCCTGGGGGCCACCGAGATGGGGCTGATGATGGGGCTGACACCACTATTGACCGTGTTGCTGAGCATCTGGCTACTGCGCGAGCGGCCCACCTGGGGCGCCGTGCTGGGGGCGCTACTCTCCATCCTTGGCTTGTCTATCTTGCTGGGGCAGGGGGATCCGACCCGGCTGTTTACTCAGGGCATTCATATTGGCTCGGTCTACATGCTGCTCTCGGCGGGCACTTATGCCCTCTATAGCGTGCTGCTCAAGAAGTGGGATCTGGGGCTCGACAACTGGTCACTGCTCTACGGTCAGGTGCTCTGCAGCGTGGTGATCCTCACCCCCTTCTTTCTGCTGGTGGATGGTCAGTTGCCCGAGGGGCGGGCGCTTTGGCTGATCTTCTATGCGGGGATCCCCGCGTCGGCGCTCTGCCCCTGGCTCTGGATGCAGGGGATCACCCTGCTCGGTGCCAACCGCACCGCCATTTTTATGAACCTGTTGCCGGTACTTACGGCTGGCCTTGCCATCACCCTGCTGGGGGAGCGGCTGACCAGCTATCACCTGATCGGGGGCGGTCTGACCCTGCTTGGTGTCTTGCTGGCGCAGCTGCTGGTGCGACCTGTGGTACTGAGGCGCCGCCGACTGGCCATGGCGCCCTGTCCTGAGGAGTAATCGTGCCCGGACGGGTAATTTGGCAGCGTGATGTGCTGGCCAAGAACGAAAAAGCGCCTGCAGCAATGCAGGCGCTTTTTTATGGTCAGGCTGTGCGCGACAGGTTACTGGGCGACCAGATAGAGGTCCCGGCTATAGACGATATCTTGCGGGTTCTGATAGGGGTAACCCTTGACGAACGGCTTGAGCAGTCGCGATTTGACGTAGAAGTAGAGCGGCGCGATAGGGGCTTCGGCCTCGATCAATGCTTCCGTCTGCTGGTAGAGCTGATTGCGTTCGGCAGCATCCTGCGCGTCATGGGCCTTGGCCAGCAGGGCGTCGTACTCCTTGTTGAACCACTTGCCGCTATTGGCACTGCTGCTGGAGGTCAGGATATCGAGGAAGGTGGAGGCATCGTTGTAATCCCCGTTCCAGGAGTAGCGGCTGACACCGAAGTCCCCCTCGTTGAGGGTGGAGACCATGGTCTTCCACTCCATGTTGTTGAGGGTAGCGGTGACCCCCAGGTTGTGTTTCCACATGGAGGAGACGGCCAGCGCGATCTTCTTGTGGCTTTCGTTGGTGTTATAGAGGATATCCACGGTGAGCGGTTTGTCCGGGCCATAACCCGCTTCGGCCAGCAATGCTTTGGCCTGCGAGATCCGCGCCTCTTTACTCTGCTGCTGGCTGGCCGGTTTTTTCAGATCAAAGCCATCGACGCTCGGTGGGGTCAGGCTGAAGGCGGGCAGCTGCCCTTGCCCCAGGATCTTGTCGGTGATGGTCTCTCTATCAAGGGCCAGCGAGAGTGCCTTGCGTACTTTCGGATCATCGAACGGTTTGCGGTTCACATTGAACACGTAGTAATAGGTGGCGAGCATGGGGGCGCTGACCAGATCTTGCGGGCTCTGGCTCTTGATGTGTTTGTACTGCTCCAGCGGATAGGTGGTGTAGTGCAGCTCACCGGTGCGATAGCGGTTGTAGGCGGCGGTTTCGGAGACGATCTCCAGATAGACCACCTTGTTCAGGACGGTGTGCTGGTTGTCCCAGTAGTGGGTATTGCGCTCGGCACTCAGTCGCTCGTTGGGGGTCCACTCCTTGAGCACAAAGGCGCCGTTGGAGACGATATTGCCCGGTTTGACCCAATCCTTGCCGAATTTTTCAATGGTGGCCTTGGGCGCCGGGAACGTGGTGTAGTGGGCCAGCGTCTTCAGGAAGAAGGGGACCGGATTTTTCAGGGTCACCTGCAAGGTGTGATCATCCAGTGCCTTGACGCCCAGCGTATCCGGGCTCTTCTTGCCCTGGATCACCTCGCTGGCATTGGTGATACCCATCAATTCGATAAACCAGGCATAGTTGGAAGCGGTTTTGGGGGCGGCGGCTCGTTGCCAGCCGTAGACGTAATCGGCGGCGGTGACCGGTTCACCGTTAGACCACTTGGCTTCCGGCCTCAGTTTGAAGGTATAGACGGTGCCTGTGCTATCCAGCTCGTAACTGAGTGCGCCGGCGGGCAGGGTCTTGCCGTTGGCGTCGAGGGTATAGAGCCCTTCAAACAGATCGTTGACGATGGCGCTGCCGGCACTCTCTTCCACCAGTTGGGGGTCGATGGTGGTCGGCTCGCTGCCGATATTGGTGACATAGGTTTGCTGGGCATCGGGTAACAGCTTGGTGCCGGCTGGCACTTCTGCTGCCCCGGCGGGAAGGGCGAAAAGTCCGGCTACCATGCCGGCAATGAGAGTCTTGTTCATTGATAATCCTTGAGTTTTATTTGCTTCCAAAGCGAAATCAGTGTGCTGTATTGGCAATCGGATCTCAAGGGGGGGAGGAGTGGGAAACAAGTGTCAGCAGGGGCATTACCCAGCGGCAGAATGCCAGTCATCACGCGGGATACAGCCGCTTATTTGCACGAATTAAGCGGCCTAAAGTTATCGTATGAAACCTTTTAAAGGGGATGATTGAGCGAAAAAGGGACGAAATCGTCGATTTATTAGACCGCTTAATTCGCTGCAAAAAGCAAAGGCAGACGTTACATTAGGTTACAAATCAAGGCCGTCGGTGATCGGTGTTTTTTTTACCGACCCCTGCAAACGTTTTCAAAGCCAACTGATGCGACCTAAAGGAATAACAATGCGAAACATGATCACCATGGGTGAGTTCATCGTCAAAAAGCAGGCGGACTACCCTACCGCAACTGGCGAGCTGACCTCGCTGCTGAGTTCGATCCGCCTCGCCGCCAAGGTGGTGAACCGGGAGATCAACAAGGCGGGACTGGCGGATATTATTGGCTCAATGGGCGCTGAAAACGTGCAGGGGGAGGTGCAGCAGAAGCTGGATGTCTATGCCAACGAGCGCTTCAAGGCAGCACTTGAGGCCCGTGGTGAGGTGTGTGGCATGGCCTCGGAGGAGGAAGAGGACTTCGTGGCCTTTGACTCGCCACTTTCCAAAAATTCCAAATACGTGGTGCTGATCGACCCCCTCGACGGCTCATCCAACATCGATGTCAACGTCTCGGTCGGTACCATCTTCTCCATCTACCGCCGTTTGAGCCCGCAAGGTGGCGCAGTGACCCTGGAAGACTTCCTGCAACCGGGTAACCGTCAGGTCGCTGCTGGCTATGTGGTCTATGGCTCCTCCACCATGCTGGTCTACACCACCGGCTTTGGTGTCAACGGCTTTACTTATGATCCTTCCATCGGCTGCTTCTGCCTCTCTCACGAGAACATCCGCATTCCGGAAGAGGGCAAGATCTACTCGCTCAACGAGGGCAACTACATCAAGTTCCCGGACGGGGTGAAGAAGTATCTGAAATATTGTCAGGAGCGCGACGAGGCGACCAATCGCCCTTACACCTCCCGCTATATCGGGTCCCTGGTCTCTGATTTCCATCGCAACCTGCTCAAGGGCGGTATCTACATCTATCCGTCCGGCACCAACTCGCCGAACGGCAAGCTGCGCCTGCTTTATGAGTGCAACCCGATGGCGTTTCTGGTGGAGCAGGCGGGCGGAAAAGCCTCAGATGGCTTTGGCCGGATCATGGATATCCAGCCCACCGCGCTGCACCAGCGCACCCCTTACTTCGTCGGTTCCACCAAGATGGTGGAGCGGGCCGAGGCCTTTATGCGGGAGTTCTCTGCTCACGAGGATCCGGCCAACCAAGGTTGAGCGTCCCCATCTGATCAGCCGGGCAGGTTGGGCTGAGGGAAGATAGGCCCAACAACGACACTCGTTGTCGGACTCAACATACTCAGCACATTCCAGCATCAATAAAACGGGAGCCGATTTAGCTCCCGTTTTCGTTGGCTTCATTCGCTGGGCTATCTGCCAGCAAGGCTCACCCTCACAGGCTGTTGTTGGCCAGATCTGCCAGCAAGCCATCCACCAGCTTGAGACGCATGGCGCGCTCCTGGGTAGGCATTTGAAAACGCAGCCGGGTCGGCCCGTCCATCTTGTAGACCCGTGGCTGGCTGGAGAGCAACTTGACCAGATAGGCCGGATTGACCTTGGTTTCTTGTGTGAAGTCGAGATAGCCGCCGCGCTCGCTCATCTCCACCCGGCGAATGCCAAGGGCGGTGGCACGCTGGCGGAAGGCCGCCAGCTCCAGCAGGGTTTTGGTCGCCTCCGGCAGCAGGCCAAAACGGTCGATCAGCTCCACTTTCAGCTCGCGCAGCTCCTGTTCGTCCGCCGCACTGGCGATGCGCTTGTACATGGAGAGGCGCATGTTGACGTCCGGAATATAGTCATCCGGCAACAGTGCAGGCAGGCGCAGCTCCACCTCGGTGTGCTGGCTCATCAGCTGTTCCAGTGACGGCTCCTTGCCATTTTTCAGCGCCTCGACCGCCTGCTCCAGCATCTCCATATAGAGGGTGAAGCCGACCGATTCGATCTGGCCGCTCTGATCGTCACCGAGCAGCTCGCCCGCGCCACGGATCTCCAGATCGTGGGTCGCCAGCGCAAAACCGGCCCCGAGATCCTCAAGGGCGGCGATCGCCTCCAGCCGCTTGACCGCATCCTTGCTCATCAGCTTGGGATGTGGCGTGAGCAGATAGGCATAGGCCTGATGGTGAGAACGGCCAACCCGGCCCCGCAACTGGTGCAACTGGGCCAATCCCAGGTGATCCGCCCGATCCATGATGATGGTGTTGGCGCTCGGCACATCGATACCGGTCTCGATGATGGTGGTGCAGACCAGCAGGTTGAAGCGCTGGTGGTAGAAGTCGGACATGATCCGCTCAAGGTCGCGCTCGCGCATCTGACCGTGGGCGATACCGATGCGGGCCTCGGGTACTAGCTCCGCCAGATCGGCGGCGCATTTTTCGATGCTCTCCACATCGTTGTGCAGGTAGTAAACCTGACCGCCGCGCTTGAGTTCCCGCAGCACCGCCTCGCGCACCACCGCCGGTTCGTGCTGGCGCACGAAGGTCTTGATGGCGAGTCGCTTGGCGGGCGGGGTGGCGATGATGGAGAGATCCCGCATCCCCGCCATCGCCATATTGAGGGTGCGCGGGATCGGGGTGGCGGTGAGGGTGAGGATATCCACATCGGCCCGCAGCGCCTTGATCTTCTCTTTTTGGCGCACCCCGAATCTGTGCTCCTCATCGACCACCAGCAAGCCCAGATCCTTGAAGGTGAGCTCGGCGCCGAGCAGCTTGTGGGTGCCGATGATGATATCCACCTTGCCCTCCGCCAGCTCTTTCATCACTGCGGTCTGCTCCTTGGCAGAGCGGAAGCGACTCAATACCTCGACCCGCACCGGCCAGTTGGCGAAGCGATCGCGGAAGTTGTCGTAGTGCTGTTGCGCCAGCAGGGTGGTGGGCACCAGCACGGCCACCTGCTTGCCGCCATGGACGGCCACGAAGGCGGCACGCATCGCCACTTCGGTCTTGCCAAAGCCCACATCGCCGCACACCAGTCTGTCCATGCTCTTGGCCTGACACATGTCCCCCAGCACCGAATTGATGGCGTTGAGCTGATCGTCGGTCTCCTCGAACGGGAAGCTGGCGGCAAACTGGCGATAGGCCTCTTTGTCGTGTTTGAAGGCAAAACCGGCGCGAGCGGCGCGTATGGCATAGACATCCAGCAGCTCGGCTGCCACGTCGCGCACCTTCTCGGCCGCCTTGCGCCGCGCCTTGACCCAGGCTTCGCCACCAAGTTTGTGGCTGGGCGGGTTATCAGAGCCGGTATAGCGGCTGATGAGGTGCAAACTGGTGACCGGCACGAACAGCTTGTCACCACTGGCATATTCGAGGGTGAGGAACTCGGTGGGCAGGCCACCGGCATCGATGGTCTCCAGCCCCAGATAGCGGCCGACCCCGTGATCCAGATGCACCACCGGCTGGCCTTGAGTCAGCTCGCCGAGGTTGCGGATCACCGCATCGGAGCTTAAGTTCTTGCTCTTCTCCCGTGCGCGTTTGCTGCGTACCTTACCGCCCAGCAGTTCGGTCTCGGTGATCAGCGCCAATGGATCCTGACCGGCCTCCTGCCACAGGAAGCCGCGCTCCAGCGGCGCTACCAGCAGACCGTGGCGGGCCTTGCTCGCCATGAAATCCCTTAACGAGGCGAACTCTTTGGGTTGCAGCGAGATACGCGCCAGCAGATCGCCGAGCACCTCCCGCCGCCCTTCCGACTCCACCGCAAACAGGGTGCGCCCGGCAAAGCCTTGCAGGAACTGATTCAGCGCCAGCAGCGGTTGCTCCTTGCTGTGATCGAGTTGCAGCTCGGGTAGCGCCGAGATGGGCAGATCGTGCTGGCCTGCATCGCCAGCGGTAGGGGCCTCTTGCAACCGTACGGCGCCATATTGGCCGAGGGCGGCAAACAGCTGCTCTACCGGCAGATAGAGCTGTGTCGGTGGCAGCAGCGGTCGGGTGTTGTCCCAGCGCCTGTCTTCATAGCGCTGATCGATGTCATTCCAGAAGCGCTGGGCGGCGGGGTAGATATCCCCCACGGTGAGCAGCAGGGTGTTTTGTGGCAGATAGTCAAACAGGTTGGCGGTCTGGTTGAAGAAGAGCGGCAGATAATACTCGATGCCAGCGGGCCAGCGCCCTTTGCTCACCTCCTGATAGACGGAACCCTCGGCCCGCGACAGCTCGAACTGCTCGCGAAACTGTCCGCGAAACAGCTCGATGGCCGCCTCGTCGGTGGGGAACTCCCGGGCAGGCAGCAGGCTGACGGTCTTGACCGGCTCACTGGAGCGCTGGGTCTCGGGATCGAACGGGCGAATGGAGTCCACTTCGTCATCAAAGAAGTCGATGCGATAGGGGCTGTTGCTGCCCATGGGGAAGAGATCGAGCAGGGAGCCACGGGCGGCAAATTCGCCGTGTTCCAGCACCTGATCCACCGCCACATAGCCCGCTTCGGCCAGACGCCCCCGCAGTTGTTGCAGGTTGAGGCGCTGCCCGGCCTTGACCACCAGGCTGTATTTGTCGAGATAGACCCGGGGCGCGCAGCGCAACATCAGGGTAGAGATGGGGACGATCAGTACCCCCTTGCTCATCTGTGGCAGCTTGTAGAGGGTCTCGAGCCGCTGGGAGATGATGTCCTGATGGGGGGAGAAGGTGTCGTAGGGCAGGGTTTCCCAGTCGGGAAACAGCAGCACCGGACAGTCCTGCTCAGCCAGCAGATACTGCAGCTCCTGCTCAAGGCGCAGGGCGCTCGGGGTATCTGCGGTGATAAGCAGTACCGGGCCCTTGGCTTCACTGGTGAGACGGGCTGCAATCAGCGAGAGGCTGCTGCCGACCAGCTGGCCGAGGGTTAACTTCTGGCCCGCTTTGGCGGGTAAGGCGGGGAGCGTTATGGGCATTGTTCGATTCTTTTAACGTTGACGTGATCTATCGTTGGCATTCGCTGTGGTCAGCGCTGACGCTCTTGGGCGCGCAGCTTGAGTTGCTTGGACTGCACATGCAGGCTGGCACGCACCAGCAGTTCACGGTCATCTTCGCGGATCCGCACATAATCGAGCAGCACATGGGTGCCATTCTCGCTGCGGTCGAGCTGTTTTACCTGGCCATAGCAGTAGATGGCGGCCGCTTCATCGTGCAAGAAAATTTTGAGCCGCACGATCTGCTGCAACCGGGGAACATCGCCATGGCCATGAGCGGGATGCAGGTAAGTGAGCTGGCCCGCGCTAAAGCGCAGGGTGTAGAAACGTTGTTCCGGGTGGTCCTGTACTGACAACACATATCCCATGATCAGGTCGATCTTGCGGGACTGCTGGTTGACGATTTCGATCAGATCGTGCATCGACTCGTTTTGATTGCGCAACAGGCGAGTGGTTACCAGATCGATGGATGTAATGGATGACGAAATCCGAAAGGGCTCCGGTAACTCAGCATCCAGCTCCGCCAGCGAGGGGAGATGGAAGTCGGCCGGCATGGGGATCACATTGACCGGCGTGGCATGAGTGACGCTGAAGAACTGTTCCTGCATGGAGGCTATCCCTTGTTGTCATGGACGGTTTCCCTTTATTATCCGGTATCTTATTTTGTTGGCAACGTACATATCCTTGAAGACCGGACTTTTTCAGCCCCTTTCGCTGGCCATCGGCCTGCGTTATGCCGGCTCGAAGCGCAGCAATCGCTTCGTCTCATTTATCTCCCTGTTCTCTACTTTTGGCATTGCCATCGGGGTCGCCGCCCTGATGGTGGTCATTTCGGTGATGAACGGTTTCGAAGGGCAGCTCAAGGGGCGCATCCTCGGGGTGATCCCCCATGTGGTGGTGACCAATCAGGCCGGCCGCATTGATGCAGATCCGCAAGGTTTGCCGGATCTGGCCACCTTGCCCCATGTGGTGGCGACGGCCCCCATGCTCGACAGCGAAGGGATGCTGCAAAGCCCCGGCCAGCTGACCGGGGTGAGCGTGCAGGGGATTGACCCCGCCCACTGGCCCAAGGATGACATTCTTCACAGCCAGATGCTGGGAGGCCGTCTTGA
The DNA here is from genome assembly GCF_002586745.1 of Aeromonas sp. CU5. NCBI lineage: Bacteria > Pseudomonadati > Pseudomonadota > Gammaproteobacteria > Aeromonadales > Aeromonadaceae > Aeromonas > Aeromonas sp. CU5. Next base: position 1,868,578 of record NZ_CP023817.1, on the reverse strand, counting down.
TACCTTGCAAGCCGGTCACTACCAGATCGTGCTGGGGCAGGGGGTAGCGCGCCGTCTCAATGTCTCCATCGGGGATCAGGTGCGGCTGCTCCTCACTGAAGGAACCCGTTTTACGCCGTTTGGCCGGGTGCCAGCCCAGCGTCTCTTTACCGTCTCCGGCATCTTCGGAGTCGGCGCCGACGTGGATAACCAGATTGCACTCATTGCGTTGGGGGATGCCCAGCGGTTGTTGCGCTTGCCGACCGACACCGTCGGGGGCATTCGCCTCTGGCTTGATGATCCCTTTGCGGTCGACGAGGTGATCAAAACTGCGCTGCCCGACGGGCTGCAGTGGCAGGATTGGCGCCGCGAGCGGGGCGAGCTGTTCCAGGCGGTGGCCATGGAAAAACGGATGATGGGGCTGATGCTGGTGCTGATCATCGCCGTGGCCACCTTCAATATCCTCTCGGCACTGGTGATGGTGGTCAGTGACAAGGAGGGGGAAGTGGCTATTTTGCGCACCATGGGCATGAGCGAATCCGGTATCGTCAAGATCTTCATGGTACTCGGTGCATCCAGCGGGGTGATTGGTGCTCTGTTTGGCGGATTGGCGGGTCTTGCGCTCTCCCTGGGTCTCAACCCCCTGCTCAACGGGGTGGGGCTCAACCTCTACATGGCGGCGGGCGGCAGTGGCTTGCCGGTCATCGTCGAGCCCAGTCAGGTCATAACCATTTTGCTGGGCGCCGTACTGTTGAGCTTCAGCGCCACGCTCTATCCGGCTGTTCGTGCGGCGCGGGTCAAACCGGCCGAGGCACTGCGTTATGAGTAATGCCGTGAATAATGCATCTTCTGTTGTTACCGCCGGTGTGAATGCCGGTGTTGTTAATGGTGCCGTGACTGGTGCCAGTGTAGTTACTGAGGCAAGTGGAGCCCCTTGTATGAATGAAGCCGTATCCCGTGAACCTCTGCTGCGCTGTCAGGCGCTCAATCATGTCTATCAAGAGGGTGAGCTGGAGACCCAGGTGCTCAAGGGGATCGATCTTTGCGTCGCACCGGGCGAAATGTTGGCGGTAGTGGGCAGCTCGGGCTCCGGCAAGACCACCTTGCTGCACTTGATGGGGGCGTTAGATAACCCTTCCAGCGGCGCTGTGCTGTTCAAGGGGGAGGATATCCACCACTGGGATAGCCGTACTCAGGCGCGCTTTCGCAACCGCGAGCTGGGGTTTGTCTACCAGTTCCACCACCTGCTCTCCGAGTTCAGTGCGCTCGAAAATACCGCCATGCCGCTGCTGATCGCCGGTGAGTCGGTGGCGGTTGCCACCGAAAAGGCGACCAAAATGCTGGGGCGAGTGGGGCTATCCCATCGTTTGGATCACCGTCCCTCCGAGCTCTCCGGTGGCGAACGTCAACGGGTAGCGATTGCCCGTGCATTGGTCAATGAGCCGAGTCTGGTGCTGGCGGATGAACCGACCGGTAATCTGGATCACGCCAGTGCTACTGCCGTCTATGAACTGCTGTGCGAATTGAATCGTGAACTGGGCACTGCGTTTGTGGTGGTGACGCACGACTTGAGCCTGGCGGCCAAGCTCCATCGCCGGGTAACCCTGGTGAGCGGCGTGATGGCGGAGGTTGCCTGATGTTCAAACCGCTGCCCCTGTTTCTGGGCCTGCGTTACAGCCGCTCCCGCCGTCGCAACGGGTTTATCGCCTTTATCTCCGCCTCTTCCCTGATCGGTATTGCCCTTGGGGTGATGGCGCTGATTTTGGGCCTCTCCGCCATGAACGGTTTCGAGCGCGAGCTCAAAGATCGGGTGTTATCTGTGGTGCCGCAGGGCGAGCTGGATGCGGTCGAGCAGCCGTTGCCCGACTGGCCCCGGCTGCGGGACTATCTGCTGGCGCAGCCAGGTGTCGAGGCTGCCGCACCGGTGATCCGTTTAAACGGCCTGCTGGAGCACGGCTCCGCCCTCAAGGGGGTGCAACTGCGCGCCGTGCTGCCGGAGCTGGAAGCCAATCTGTCGGATGCGGGCAAATACATGACGGGTCGCGGCCTGCGTGAGCTGCAACCGGGCGAGCATGGGGTGATCCTCGGCAAGACCATCGCCGACAAGCTGGGGGTCAAGCTGGGGGACGCTGTCGCCCTGCTGCTGCCGCAAGGGGGTGATCAGGCGGGGATCAAAAATCCCAAACGGGAAGCGCTGACCGTAGTGGGGCTGCTGGAGATCGGCGGTCAACTCGACGGGCTGCTCGGCTTTATGCATCTGGCGGATGCCCAGACCATCACTGGCATGGGCAGCGGCGTGGAGGGCTTTAGCCTGCGGGTGAGCGACGTGCTCAAGGCGCAGTCGATCACGGTTGCCGCCGCGCAGCAGTTCCCCCATCACGTCTATATCCGCAGCTGGATGAACAGCCAGGGCTACCTCTATCAGGACATCCAGATGGTGCGTACCGTGATGTATGTGGTGATGCTGATGGTGGTGGCGGTGGCCTGTTTCAACATTGTCTCCACTCTGGTGATGGCGGTGAACGAGAAACGCAGCGAGATTGCCATCCTCAAGACCATGGGCGCGAGCCCCGGCCAGATCCGGCTCACCTTCGTGATTCAGGGGATGGTCAACGGGGTAGCGGGGGCGCTGCTCGGTGCCATGCTGGGTGGGCTGCTCTCCAGCAAGTTGACCCAGATCTTAAGTTTTATCGAGGGGTTAATCGGCCACCGTTTCCTCAATCCGGATATCTACTTCATCGACTTTCTGCCGACCGAGTTGCATATGCAGGATCTGCTCATCGTGACTGGCGCCGCCATCCTTATGAGTCTGGTGGCGACCCTCTATCCCGCCTGGCGGGCGAGTGGTCTGGTGCCGTCCCGCGAGCTGGGTCATTGATGCTGACATCTAATCCGTAATAAATAACGAAGGGCCCGCCGGTGCAAACCGGCGGGCCCTTCTGTTTTAAGATGGTGTGGCGTGGCTTAGTGAGCGTTCAGCTCATCGAGCGGCAGCGAGAAGCTGGCCACAAAGGTGTCGATAAAGTAGCGCATCTCCTCACTCATCCGTGCTTCCAGCATGGCTTCGAGGCGCTTGCGAGCCGGTTCGAATTCCCGATTGCCGGCGTTGATCTCCTCCAGACACTTGGTATAGGCACAGAGGGTGTCGGCATCTTTCACCAGTCTGGCCAGCTCCTCATACTGGGTGCCCGATTGTACGCGAGAGTCGAGCAGCGGGCGAAAATCCTCGATCAGTTCCGGTGGTAGCATGGCGAGCAGCCGCTGCTCGGCGGCGAGTTCGATCTTCTTGTACTCGCGGGCAATTTCGGGATTGAAGTATTTGACCGGAGTGGGCAGATCGCCGGTCAGCACTTCGCTGCTGTCGTGGTAGAGCGCCATCACGGCGGCGCGGTCGGCATTCACGCTGCCGCCAAACAGCCGGTTTTTGATGATGCCGAGGGCATGGGCCACCATGGCGACCTGCAGGCTGTGCTCGGCGATGTTCTCGGGCTGGATGTTGCGCATCAGCGGCCAGCGGTAGATCAGCTTCATGCGGGCGAGGTTGGCGAAAAAGTGGCTGGGTAACATGACGGCCTCAACAAAAGACAAAAGAAAAGGGCAGACCCTAGTCTGCCCTTTTTTTCGTTGCAGGGCAGTGCCCGCCCGCGCATTTTCCCGCGTTTAGCGGATATAGCGGCCTGATTCAGCCTCGTGGTTGGTCACGATCATCTGGCCAATGGGGGCCAGGCTGATGAGTGCCAACTTGAGGTGCTGGATACCAAACGGAATGCCGATGATGGTCACGAAGCAGGCCAGCGCCGAAGCGATGTGGCCGATTGCCAGCCAGACACCGATCAGCACAAACCAGATAATGTTGCCTATCAGCCCCAGGGTGCCGGTGCCGATATCGCTGAAGCCGGTCATGCTCTTGCGATTGACCGCCTGCTTGCCGAACGGGAAGAAGGTAAAGGTACCGATCACAAAGCAGGCGCGGCCCCAGGGGATGCCGATCAGCGAGATAAAACAGAGCAGACCGGCTAGCCACCAGGCCAGGCCCATAACGATGCCTCCCAGGACAAACCAGAGCAGATTGAACAAAAAGCGGAAAAAGCCCATGTGAGTGACTCCAGATTCATCAATTTGGCTGTCACCATAACGAGGGAGGGCAGGGGACGCAATGTCTGATTAGGTCAATCTTCGTTTGGCGGGACAAATTGAGTCGTTGCCACGGCTGGCCTGTTGTTTATGACCGGTTTTGACCCGAAAAACGGGCAATAAACCGCCATCCGGATAAAAAGAACGGCGTAAACGCAAAATTATCGCCAACCAATGGTTGAAGTCGTGCATCTCTCTCCCCATATAAAGGAAAGTTTTGCAAGAATTGTGCTGGCACGCCACTCAATGTGGGGGATGTGTGGCTCGACTCGACCAAAGTGCGCCGCTATAATGCCGCGTCATATTTTCTCATCACAAAGACATATCGTTGTCTTTATAAACAGGAAGACTCCGGGCTTTGCCCAGGGGCAATAAAGGGTCAGCACTCAGTGCTGAGTTGAACGAGGTAGAAGAATGCAAGTTTCTGTAGAGACAACCCAGGGTCTGGAACGCCGCCTTACCATTACCGTACCGGCCGCTACCGTTGACGCCGCTGTGCGTAAAGAATTGAATGGCCTGGCCAAAACTCGTCGCATCGACGGTTTTCGTCCAGGCAAGGCGCCGGTAGCCATCATCAAGAAGATGTTTGGTGCCATGGCTCATGCCCGTGTTGCTGATGAAATGATGCAGAACAACTTCATCAAAGCCATCATCGAAAACAAGCTGAGCCCGGCTGGTGCCCCGACCATGGATCCGAAAGAGATCCAGGAAGGTCAGGATTTCGAATTCACTGCAACCTTCGAAGTATACCCGGAGTTTGAAGTGGCAGGTCTCGAGACCATCAAGGTCGAGAAGCCGGTTGCGACCGTGAAGGATGAAGATCTGGCCAACATGATCGACACCCTGCGCAAGCAGCACGCTACTTGGGCTGACGTTGATGCCGCAGCAGCCAACGACATGCGCGTGACCCTGGACTTCGTCGGTTCCATCGACGGTGAAGAGTTCGACGGCGGCAAAGCTGAAGGCTTCAACCTGGTGCTGGGCGCTGGCCGCATGATCCCTGGCTTCGAAGACGCCATCATGGGCAAGAAAGCAGGCGAAGAATTCACCATCGAAGTGACCTTCCCGGCTGACTACCACGCTGAAAACCTGAAAGGCAAAGCAGCCAAGTTTGCTTCCAAGCTGAACAAGGTTGAAGAGCAGATCCTGCCTGAGCTGACCGAAGAGTTCGTCAAGCGTTTTGGTATCGAGAACGGTTCTGTTGAAGAGCTGAAAGCCGAAGTGCGCAAGAACATGGAACGCGAACTGGCTCAAGCCCTGAAAAACAGCGTGAAAGAGCAGGTTCTGAACGGTCTGGTTGAAGCCAACCAGATCGATCTGCCGAAAGCCGCTGTGGCTCAAGAGATCGACACCCTGCGTCAGCAAGCGCTGCAGCGCTTCGGTGGTTTCCAGGGCGGTAACGCACCGGAGCTGCCAGCTGAACTGTTCCAGGCTCAAGCCGAGCGTCGTGTACGCGTAGGCCTGCTGCTGGGTGACGTGATCCGCACCAACGAGATCAAGGCTGACGATGCCCGCGTAACCAGCATCATCGAGTCCATGGCCACTGCCTACGAAGATCCGCAGGAAGTGATCGAGCACTACCAGAAGAACGAACAGATGCTGAACGGCGTCCGTAACCTGGCAGTAGAAGATCAAGCCATCGACCTGATCCTGTCCAAAGCGCAAGTAACTGAAAAAGAACTTGCCTTTGACGAAGTGATCAACAAGTCCGGTGTCGCTGCCTAAGAACATTTGACTTAAGGTCAAGACTGTTAAGTATAATGGCTCGTGTGATCTCCACTCGGGCCATTTTATTTTAGGGACAATGCCTTATGTATAAAAACTATAACGATGTAACTGAATCCCCGCGCAATGCACTCATCCCTATGGTGGTAGAGCAAACTGCAAAAGGGGAGCGTTCCTACGACATCTATTCCCGTCTGCTGAAAGAGCGAGTGATCTTCCTGACTGGTCAGGTGGAAGATCACATGGCCAACCTGGTGGTTGCCCAGCTGCTGTTTCTTGAGTCCGAGAATCCGGACAAGGACATCTACATCTATATCAACTCTCCGGGTGGGTCGGTGACTGCGGGCATGTCTATTTATGACACCATGCAGTTCATCAAGCCGGATGTCAGCACTATCTGTATGGGGCAGGCTTGCTCCATGGGGGCCTTCTTGCTGGCCGCCGGTGCCAAGGGCAAGCGTTTCTGCCTGCCGAGTGCCCGCGTGATGATCCACCAGCCGTTGGGCGGTTTCCAGGGCCAGGCATCTGATATCCAGATCCATGCCCAGGAGATCCTGAAAATCAAGAATACCTTGAACGATCGTCTGGCTTTCCATACTGGTCAGGACATGGCTAACATTGAGCGTGACACCGATCGTGACAACTTCATGTCCGCCGAGCAGGCCGTGGCCTATGGCCTGGTTGATGGCGTGCTGAGCCAGCGTAGCTGAGCAGGGTGTTCCGGCCTGTTGTAAACTCAACAGGCTAATCCATCCTCTATTGATAAAACGAGGTTGCTGAATGACAGATAAACGCAAGGGTGAGGGTGACAAGCTGCTCTACTGTTCTTTTTGCGGCAAAAGCCAGCATGAAGTGCGTAAGCTGATCGCTGGCCCTTCCGTCTACGTGTGTGATGAGTGTGTCGAGCTGTGCAATGACATCATCCGCGAAGAGATCCGCGAGATCTCGCCGAAGCGGGATGGTAGCGAGCTGCCGACCCCTCATCAGATCCGTGCTCATCTTGATGACTATGTGATCGGGCAGGACCATGCCAAGAAGGTGCTGGCTGTTGCCGTCTACAACCACTACAAGCGTTTGCGTAACAGCGGCGAAAACAGTGGCGTGGAGCTCGGTAAATCCAACATCCTGCTGATCGGCCCAACCGGTAGCGGCAAGACCCTGCTGGCGGAGACGCTTGCTCGTCTGCTGGATGTGCCGTTCACCATGGCCGATGCGACCACCCTGACCGAAGCCGGTTATGTGGGCGAGGACGTGGAGAACATCATCCAGAAGTTGCTGCAAAAGTGCGACTACGACGTAGAGAAGGCCCAGCGTGGCATTGTCTACATCGACGAGATCGACAAGATCTCCCGCAAGTCGGACAACCCTTCCATTACCCGCGATGTGTCCGGGGAAGGGGTGCAGCAGGCACTGCTCAAGCTGATTGAAGGGACCATTGCTTCCGTGCCGCCGCAAGGTGGTCGCAAGCATCCGCAGCAAGAGTTTTTGCAGGTTGATACCTCCAAGATCCTCTTTATCTGTGGTGGTGCCTTTGCCGGTCTGGACAAGGTGATTGAGCAGCGTTCCGTCAAGGGAACCGGTATCGGTTTTAGTGCCGAGGTGAAATCCAAGGATGCCAAGGCAACCCTGAGCGAGACCTTCGCCAAGGTGGAGCCGGAAGATCTGATCAAATACGGTCTGATCCCCGAGTTCATCGGCCGTCTGCCGGTGGTCGCCACCCTGACTGAACTGGATGAATCCGCACTTATCCAGATCCTGAAACAGCCGAAAAACGCACTGACCAAACAGTATGCTGCGTTGTTCGATCTGGAAGGGGTTGAGCTGGAGTTCCGTGACGACGCACTGAATGCCATTGCCCGCAAGGCAATGGAGCGTAAAACCGGTGCTCGGGGCCTGCGCTCCATCGTGGAAGCTGTGCTGCTTGATACCATGTATGACCTGCCTTCTCTGGAAGGGGTCAGCAAGGTGGTGGTCGACGAGACCGTGATCAAAGGGGACTCTGCACCCTTGATGATCTACGAAAATCCTGAGACCCAGGCTGCTGTATCAGAGTAAATGTCTGATTTTTAATCAAATGAAAGGGGCTTTTTGCCCCTTTCATGCTTTTTACGGTTTCGGCGATTGAATCTCATCTCTACGCCCCCATATACTCAGCCAAGCGCTTTGCCAACGGTATAACAAGCCGAGAGGACATATATGAACCTAGAGCGTTCAGAACGCATCGAGATTCCCGTCCTGCCTCTTCGTGACGTGGTGGTGTACCCCCACATGGTCATTCCACTCTTTGTGGGGCGGGAAAAATCTATTCGCTGTCTTGAAGCGGCCATGGAGCAGGACAAAAAAGTTCTGCTGGTGGCCCAGAAGGACGCATCAACCGATGAGCCGACAGTGGAGGAGATCTTCAACGTCGGAACAGTGGCCAATATTCTCCAGATGCTCAAGCTGCCGGATGGCACCGTCAAGGTGCTGGTAGAGGGGGGGCAGCGTGCCCGCCTGGAGCGGATGATCGACGATAAGGATTTCTTCGTTGGCGAGGCGCAATACATTGCCTCCAGCACCATCGAGGAGAAGGACCAGGATGTACTGGTTCGCTCTGCTATCGGTCAGTTTGAAGGTTACATCAAGCTTAACAAGAAGATCCCGCCCGAGGTGCTCACCTCGATTTCGGCGATCGACGATGCTGCACGGCTGGCCGATACCATGGCTGCCCACATGCCGCTCAAGCTGGAAGACAAGCAGAAAGTGCTGGAGATCGTCTCTGTCTCCGAGCGCATCGAGTTCTTGATGGCGATGATGGAGTCGGAGATTGACCTGCTGCAGGTCGAGAAACGCATCCGCACGCGCGTCAAGAAGCAGATGGAGAAGAGCCAGCGCGAGTATTACCTCAACGAGCAGATGAAGGCGATCCAGAAAGAGCTGGGTGAGCTGGAAGATAGCCCGGATGAGTTCGAAGCCCTCAATCGCAAGATTGAAGAGGCTGGGATGCCAGCTGACGCCCGTGAAAAGGCGCTGGCCGAGCTCGCCAAGCTGAAAATGATGTCGCCCATGTCGGCTGAAGCTACCGTGGTTCGCAGCTATGTGGACTGGATGGTACAGGTGCCGTGGAAGGCGCGCTCCAAGGTCAAGAAAGACCTTGGTAAGGCGCAAGAGGTGCTGGATGCCGATCACTATGGCCTTGAAAAGGTCAAGGATCGCATCCTCGAGTATCTGGCAGTACAGGCGCGGGTGAACAAGCTCAAGGGCCCGATCCTTTGTCTGGTTGGGCCTCCCGGTGTGGGCAAGACCTCGCTGGGCCAGTCCATCGCTAGGGCGACTGGTCGCAAATATGTGCGGATGGCGCTGGGCGGGGTGCGTGACGAAGCGGAGATCCGCGGTCACCGCCGTACCTATATTGGCTCCATGCCTGGCAAGCTTATCCAGAAGATGGCGAAAGTCGGGGTGAAGAACCCGCTGTTCCTGCTCGACGAGATCGACAAGATGAGCTCGGACATGCGTGGTGATCCCGCATCTGCCCTGCTGGAAGTGCTGGATCCGGAACAGAACAACAGCTTTAACGATCACTATCTGGAAGTGGATTATGACCTGTCGGACGTGATGTTCGTGGCCACCTCCAACTCCATGAACATCCCGGGTCCGCTGCTGGACCGGATGGAAGTGATCCGTCTCTCCGGTTATACCGAAGACGAAAAGCTCAACATTGCCAAGCAGCATCTGCTCTCCAAGCAGATCCAGCGCAACGGCCTGAAAGAGTCCGAGATCACCATCGAGGATTCAGCCCTGGTCGGGGTGATCCGTTACTACACCCGCGAGGCGGGGGTGCGGAGTCTGGAGCGGGAGATCTCCAAGATTTGTCGCAAGGCGGTCAAGCGCATCCTGCTGGACAAGAGCATCAAGCATGTTCAGGTCAATCAGGCCAACCTCAAGGAGTTCCTCGGGGTACAGCGTTTTGATTACGGCAAGGCTGCTGACCAGAACCAGATCGGTCAGGTCTGTGGTCTGGCGTGGACCGAAGTGGGGGGAGAGCTGCTCACCATCGAGACCACCAGCATGCCGGGCAAGGGCAAGCTCACGTATACCGGCTCGCTCGGTGATGTGATGCAGGAGTCCATCCAGGCTGCAATGACGGTGGTGCGTGCCCGTGCCGAGAAGCTGCGCATCAATGCCGACTTCTACGAGAAGCGTGATATTCACGTGCACGTGCCGGAAGGGGCAACCCCGAAAGATGGCCCGAGTGCTGGTATCGCCATGTGTACTGCGCTGGTCTCCAGCCTGACCGGTAATCCGGTTCGTGCGGATGTGGCGATGACTGGCGAAATCACCCTGCGCGGCGAAGTGCTGCCCATCGGTGGTCTCAAGGAGAAGTTGCTGGCGGCCCATCGTGGCGGCATCAAGCGAGTGCTTATTCCGAAAGAGAACGAGCGAGACCTTGAAGAGATCCCGGACAACGTCAAACGTGACCTTGAAATTTATCCGGTTCGCTGGATTGACGAGGTGCTGGAATTGGCATTGCAGGACAATCCACAGGGGTTCGAACGCGTTTCTGTCGCGTAAATGTTGATGCGCCGCAAATTTGGCGCATTCGGTGGATGGTTAAGGCTTGCATGCGCCCGATAACGGAAGTAGCCTTGACCACCGATCGGGTACTCGTGATGAGTCGCAATGCGTTATGTGGCGCGGGTTTGCGCCAGATTGTCACTTGCAACTGATCAGGAGGCTTGCTATAAAACCTCCACTTGTTGTGGCCAGGGAAATCGACGTCGCAGCGGTATTTGATAAAAGGGGAATATAAGAGTGAATAAATCTCAACTGATTGACAAGATTGCAGACGGTGCTGATATCTCCAAGGCGGCCGCTGGCCGTGCGTTGGATGCCTTCATTGAGGCTGTAGGTGAAGCTCTGAAAGAGGGTGACCAGGTTGCTCTGGTTGGTTTCGGTACTTTCGCTGTACGCGAGCGTGCTGCCCGTTCAGGCCGTAACCCGCAAACTGGCGCGACTATCGAAATCGCTGCTGGTAAAGTTCCTGCCTTCAAAGCCGGTAAGGCCCTGAAAGACGCTGTTAACTAAGTCGGTCGCTGATATGCGTCGGCTACCGTCCTTGGTCGCAGACCAGACAAGTTAGAGAGTCTTCTCTCATACTGATTGACCAAGGCGCATCGCAATCGGTGCGCCTTTTTATTGTTTACGCCCATCGAGTTCGGAGCATAAGTACAAACATGATGTTGGATAAACTACGCGAAGGGGCGCAGGGCAAGGTAGCCAAGGTTATCTTGGGCCTGATCATCCTCTCCTTTGCCTTGGCTGGTGTAGGTAGTTACCTCAACGGCCCGGCTCGTACCGCCCCCGCCACTGTGAATGGCACCGAGATCAGTGCTGCGGCACTGGAAAATGCCTACCGCAACGAGCGTGCCCGGATGGAATCCCAAATGGGAGAGGCATTCAGCCAGCTGGCCACCAATCCCGATTACATGAAACAGTTTCGCCGTGGCGTGCTGGATCGGCTGATTGACCAGGCGCTGCTGGACAGCAAAGCCCGTGAACTGGGTCTGCGCATCAGCGATGAGCAGATCAAGCAAGCCATAGTCGCCATGCCGGAGTTTGCCGAAAACGGCAAGTTCAACAATGACCGCTATTTGCAGCTGATCCGCCGTGCTGGCATGACTCCTGAAATGTTCCGCGACTCCCTGCGTCAGGATACGGTCCGTCAACAGTTGATGGGCGCTCTGGTGGGCACCGAGTTTGCGCTCAAGGGCGAGGCAGAACAGCTCGACAAGCTGTTTAACCAAACCCGGGATCTGCGTCTGGTGCGGTTGGCTGCGGCCAATTACGTTGCAGATGTTCAGGTGTCAGAGACTGAGCTGGAGCAGTACTACAAGACCAATGGCGCTCGTTTTATGAATGACGAGCAGGTCAAGGTCGACTATCTGCTGCTGGATGCCGCCAACCTCGGCAAAGAGATCAAGGTTTCCGATCAGGATGCTCAGGATTACTACGATCAGCACCAGGATCTGTTCCAGCGTGCCGAGCGTCGTCAGGTGGCCCATATCCTGATCCCGTTTGGCAAGGACGAGAAAGCGGCCGAGCAGAAAGCAGAAGCCGTGCTGGCCAAAGCCAAGGGTGGCGATGATTTCGCTGCGCTGGCCAAGGCTGACTCTTCCGATACCTTCTCCGCCAAGAAGGGCGGCGAGCTGGACTGGTTCGAGCAAGGGGTGATGGATCCGGCCTTTGAGAAAGCCGCTTTCGCCCTGAACAAGGCCGGTGATATCTCCACCGTGGTGAAGAGCCCGTTTGGTTTCCACATCATCAAGCTGTTGGGTGTTGAAGCGGCCCAGACCAAGCCGTTTGCCGATGTGAAGGAAGAGACCATCACGCGTCTGCAAGCTGACAAGGCCAAGGAGCTGTTCTTTGCCGAGCAGCAGAAGATGGCTGACAACAGCTTCGAAAACCCGGACTCGCTGGACTTGACTGCTGATGCCATGGGGATGAAGGTGCAATCTTCAGATTACTTCACCCAGGCTAACGCCCCGGCTCCGCTCAATGATGGCAAGGTACTCTCGGTAGCGTTCTCCGAGCAACTGCGTGATGACAACACCAACTCCGACGTGATTGAGCTGGCAGATGGCAAAGCGCTGGTGCTGCACATCACTGGCCATCGTCCGAAAGCGGTCAAGCCGCTGGCGGAAGTGAAAGAGCAGGTGATTGCTGCCATCAAGCATGACAAGGCTGGTGAAGTGGCCCGTGGCAAGGCGCAGGGCCTGCTGGACAAGCTGAAGGTCGGTGAGAGCATCAATGCCGATCTGACCGCGCTCGGTCTGAAGGTCGAGACCCACCAGGGTGTCACCCGCTTCGATCGGGAAATGGATCAGAACCTGATTGCCCAGGCGTTCACTCTGCCCCATCCCAAGGATGGCAAGCCGAGCGTGGCGCTGGTCACCGAGAGCAACAACGATCGCGTTGTGGTGGCACTGGACAAGGTGAATGTGCCAGCTGCACCGTCCCAGATGGTCAGCATGCTGCAAGGCCAGCTGGGCCAGGGCAAGGCCCAGGCAGACTACAAGTCGCTGATCGACGAGCTGCGTAAAACAGCCAAGATTGAGTATTTTACCAGCGTGGAAGCGACCGTCGAGTAATTGAGTGGTCGTCACCCTATTGAAAACGGCTCCTTGATGGAGCCGTTTTTTTATCTGGATGCGAGGACACTCAAGTTCAGTTCTCAGTTCTCAGTTCTCAGTTCTCAGTTCTCTGCGCTTTGCGCGGCTCTCGGTGGTCGCGCCGCCGCCATACCCAATATCAATTCTCTTAAACACCGGATATAAAAAAACCGGCACGCGAGTGCCGGTTTTTCATTGCAAGGTGGTGCAGGGAAGCGTTACGCCACACCCTGGGTACGCAGGTAATCCTCGTAGGTACCACCGAAGTCACGGATACCATTTTCGCTCAACTCGACGATCCGGGTCGCCAGTGAGGAGACGAATTCACGGTCGTGAGAGACGAAGATCAGGGTACCCTTGTACATTTCCAGTGCCAGGTTCAAGGATTCGATAGATTCCATGTCCAGGTGGTTGGTCGGCTCATCCATGATCAGGATGTTGGGACGCTGCATCATCAGCTTGCCAAACAGCATGCGGCCCTGTTCGCCACCGGAGAGTACCTTGACCGGCTTCTTGATATCGTCTTGGGAAAACAGCAGACGACCGAGGATGGAGCGTACAGCCTGCTCATCTTCGTTTTCTTGTTTCCACTGGGCCATCCAGTCGAACACATTGAGGTCGGTGTCGAAATCTTCAGCGTGATCCTGGGCGTAGTAGCCGATCTGGGCATTTTCAGACCACTTGATGACGCCGGTATCCGGGGTCAAATCGCCGACTAATGTTTTGATCAGGGTTGATTTACCGATACCGTTGGTACCCAGAATGGCGACCTTCTCGCCCACTTCCAGCATCATGTTGAGGCCCTTGAACAGCGGCGCCTCGCCGTAGCCTTTGGACACACCTTCGATTTCCAGGATGTTGCGATAGAGCTTCTTCTCCAGCTCGAAGCGGATGAAGGGGTTCTGACGGCTGGATACCTTCACTTCTTCAATTTTGATCTTGTCGATCTGCTTGAGACGGGAAGTGGCCTGGCTGGATTTGGATGCGTTGGCACTGAAACGGGAGACGAAGGATTGCAGATCGGCGATCTGGGCCTTCTTCTTGGCGTTGTCAGAGAGCAGACGCTCGCGAGCCTGAGTGGCGGCGGTCATGTATTCGTCGTAGTTGCCCGGATACACCCGCAGCTCGCCGTAGTCCAGATCAGCCATATGAGTACAGACAGAGTTCAGGAAGTGACGGTCGTGCGAGATGATGATCATGGTGCTTTCACGATCGTTGAGCACCTGCTCCAACCAGCGAATGGTGTTGATGTCCAGGTTGTTGGTCGGTTCGTCCAGCAGCAGGATATCAGGGTTGGAGAACAGCGCCTGTGCCAGCAGTACCCGAAGCTTCCAGCCCGGGGCCACTTCGCTCATCGGGCCATTGTGCTGTTCGATAGGAATACCGGCACCCAGCAGCAACTGACCGGCACGGGCTTCGGCAGTGTAACCGTCATATTCAGCAACCAGCCCTTCGAGCTCGGCAGCTTTCATGTAGTCGTCGTCGGTGGCTTCGAGGTTGGCATAAATCGCATCGCGCTCGGCGATGGCAGCCCACAACTCGCCGTGGCCCATCATGACCACGTCCAGAACACGGGTATCTTCGTAGGCGAACTGATCCTGACGCAGCTTACCGATGCGTTCGTTGACGTCGAGGCTCACATTACCGCCGCTGGGCTCAAGGTCGCCGCCGAGGATCTTCATAAAGGTGGACTTGCCACAGCCGTTGGCGCCAATAAGGCCATAGCGGTTGCCGCCGCCAAACTTGACGTTGATGTTCTCAAACAGCGGCTTGGCGCCGAATTGCATGGTGATGTTGTTGCTGCTTAACAAGATGAGTGTCCCGATTGATCTATCAAATGGCGCGCATTATGGCACATATCTGTCGAAAGTTTTAGCAAGAACTGTGATCTGGATCGGTCAGATGTCTATTTGGCGCAACAGGGATCCACCATGTAAAAAGCCGGCACGGGGCCGGCTTGGTGAGGTAATGATAACGTCAGTGGGAGGTGGCGCCAGAGGCACCCAGCCCGGTCTGGGAGCGGACGAACTGCGGCAGGAACTTGGCATGCTCGTCGGCAGCGTTCTGGGAGCTGTCGGTGATGGAGAAGAACCAGATCCCGACGAACGCCAACCCCATGGAGAAGAGGGCAGGGTATTCGTAGGGGAAGATAGCCTGGGCATGGCCCAGCACCTTCACCCACACGGTCGGGCCCAGGATCATCAGGGTCACCGCGCTCACCAGCCCCAGCCAGCCGCCGTAGACTGCGCCACGGGTGGTCAGGCGCGACCAGAACATGGAGAGGAACAGCACCGGGAAGTTGCAGCTGGCGGCGATGGAGAAAGCCAGACCCACCATGAAGGCGATGTTCTGCTTCTCGAACAGGATCCCCAGACCAATGGCCACCACGCCCAGAGCCAGGGTAGTCATCTTGGAAACGCGCAATTCATCGGTCTCGTTGGCCTTCCCCTTCTTCAGCACACTGGCATAGAGGTCATGGGAGACCGCAGAGGCACCGGCCAGTGTCAATCCGGCAACGACTGCCAAAATGGTGGCGAAGGCGACCGCAGAGATAAAGCCGAGAAACAGACTACCACCCACAGCGTTGGCCAGGTGAATCGCAGCCATGTTGGTGCCGCCGAGCAGGGTGCCGGTGGCATCTTTGAAGGCCGGATTAGTGCTGACCAGCAGGATGGCGCCAAAGCCGATGATGAAGGTGAGGATGTAGAAGTAGCCGATAAAGCCGGTGGCATAAAACACCGATTTACGCGCTTCCTTGGCATCGCTCACGGTAAAGAAACGCATCAGGATATGGGGCAGACCGGCGGTACCGAACATCAGCGCCAGACCGAGCGAGATGGCGGAGATAGGGTCGGCGACCAGACCACCCGGGCTCATGATGGCGATCCCTTTTTCGTGTACTTTGACGGCTTCGCTAAACAGGGCACCGATGTCGAAATTGACCGACTTCATCACCATGATGGCCATGAAGCTGGCACCGGAGAGCAGCATCACCGCCTTGATGATCTGTACCCAGGTGGTGGCCAGCATGCCGCCAAACAGCACGTAGAGCACCATCAGGATACCGACCAGCACCACGGCGACATGGTATTGCAGGCCGAACAGCAGCTCGATCAGCTTGCCTGCCCCCACCATCTGGGCGATGAGGTAGAGGGACACCACTACCAGCGAGCCGCAGGCAGACAGGATGCGGACTTCGGTCTGCTTGAGGCGGTAGGAGGCCACGTCGGCGAAAGTGTATTTGCCGAGGTTACGCAGCCGCTCTGCGATCAGGAACAGGATGATAGGCCAGCCCACCAGAAAGCCGATGGAGTAAATCAGGCCATCGTAACCGGAGGTGTAGACCAGCGCAGAGATGCCAAGGAAGGAGGCGGCAGACATGTAGTCACCGGCGATGGCCAGACCGTTCTGGAAACCGGTGATACGACCGCCTGCGGCGTAGTAATCGGAGGCCGAGCGGTTGCGCTTGGAGGCCCAGTAGGTGATACACAGGGTGGCGGCCACGAAGATAACAAACATCACAATGGCCGACATATTGAGAGGTTGGCGTTGTACCTCGCCGGTCAGCGCATCCGCAGCCAGCAGGGGGGAGGAGGCCAGTGAGGCCAACAGCAGCAAGGTGCCTTTCATGCTTTTTGCTCTCATGACTGCACTCCCTTGAGGATCTTCTGGTTCAGCTCGTCAAACTCGCCGTTGGCACGAAACACATAGATGCCGGTCAGCACGAAGGAGGAGATGATCAACCCCACCCCGACCGGGATGCCGCGGGTAATAGTGGTGCTGTCGTTGAGCGGGGTGCCCAGCCAGCCGGGGGCAAAAGCGATGAGCAGAATAAACGCCAGGTAGAGTCCCAGCATCAGAGCCGAGAGGGCCCAGGCAAAACGCTGGCGCTTGGCGACCAGCTCCTGGAAGTTGGGATCTTGCTGGATCCTCAGGTAGCTTTGCTGTTCCATTGCAGTTCTCCATGACATAAGTGTCAGCGGTGGATGGGGTAACCCCGACGAGCAGGGGGCCTGCTCATGTAAGTGAAATGTGAATTAAATGTTATTTATGGGCAATTAGACTTTGGGATAAGCCAGCGGCGAGCCGCAGGTCAGGCGCAGGTAGATGAGCGCGGCCGTGGTGGCATCGGCCAGGGCATCGTGAGCGGGCAGGGGGGGCAGTTCAAGATGGCTGCAGATGGCACTCAGGTGCAGGTCGATGGCCGCATCGGGATAGCGGCGATAGAGCTGGTCGTGATAGAGCTGGCTCACCTCGACCCCTCGCTGGGGCAGGGTCAATCCCCACAATTTCTGGCAGGCGAGATTGAGAATACGCAGGTCGTAGGCGATGTGATAGCCCACCAGTTCACGGGGGCCGATAAAGTCGAGTAGTAGGCGCAGCGCGGCTTCCAGCGTCATCCCCTGTTGCAGATCCTGATGGCGCAGACCGTGGATCACCACCGATTGGCCGGTCAGGCTGGCCGGTGGCTGCACCTTGATGGCGAGGGCCTCGCCGGTCAGCAGCCGGTTACCCTGAATGCGCAGCGCCCCGATGGAGACGATCTCCGCCTGCTCGGGATCGAGACTGGTGGTCTCGAAATCGAGGGCGATCCGTTCATCTTCCGGCGGGCTGGTAAAGAGCGTCGCGAACTCGCCAGTGCGAAAGGCGCGGCCATACCAGTAGCGTCGAACGCAGCTCAACATGGCTATTGTCTGAGACGAAAGTGCAAGGTGAGCCACTGCTGGAACTTCTTCACCTGATGCAGCGCTTGGCGCAGCAGATCCCGCTCGCTATGGCTGAGATCCTGTATCTGCACCCGGCTGTTGCCGCCCTTGAGCTGGCTGCGCTCTTTGAGTTGGCTGCGCAGCCTCAGCCGGATAAAGAGCCGAAACGCCTCCGCCAGATTGCTGCCATAGTCGGCACTGAGCCGCTCGGCGACCACCAGCGCATCGATGCGTCCCAGAGTCGAGGTCTCCATTATTCCCCCCTCAATGGCCAGCATGCGGATGCCGTGTACCAGCGGGAACAACCCACCCCGCTTCAGATCCAGCCCTTCCGGTGGCTGCTCCAGTCGGCCAAACAGGGTGAGCGGGGCATGAAAGGCCACCGCCGGTCGCACCATCTCCGCCAGCAGATCCCGCCTGTCGGCCAGCTGTTCGCGCAGCGTTCTGGCAACCGGCAGATGGAGCTGGCGATCCCCCGCGATAGGATGAGCATCGGCCAGGGTGGCGAGCCACAGCAGCTCATCCTCTTTTGCCGTGGTGCAGGCGCTGGCAATGGCCCGTTGCCACTCGCTGCCCGTTTTCACCCAGGCCGGATTGTTCACCATCACTTGCCCGGGGCAGAGGGGGTAGCCGAGCCGCTCCAGCAGGGCACTGAATTCGGCCAGATCGGCTGCCTGGGTGGGCCATGTCAGCCCCTCTGGCAGGATCAGGGCGTTGTCCTGATCGGTTTTGAGGATCTGCTCGCCACGCCCCTCCGAGCCCAACATCAACAGGCAGACGTTATCCTGCACCTCGGGGGGATCACCAGCGCAAAGGCCTTGGCGATCAGTTGCTCGTTGATGGTGGCGATCAGCTTCATCAAAAAGGCGGTGTGGATCCCCTGGGCAAACAGCGAGCGGGTCAATTGCTGCTGCTCGCGGGCCACCGCCTCCAGCGCCGGCAGGCTGTCGGCGCGGGCGATACGCAACGTCAGCACGTGGGAGTGGGTAGAGAAGAGCCCCAGCACCTGAGTCAGTTGCAAGATGCCCGCCACCTCGTTGCCACGCCACACCACCAGTCGCTTGATGTGATGGCGGGTCATCAGCAGCAGGGCATCAAATAGGTAGCTCTCCAGCGGCAGACCAACCAGCGGTGTGGGGGTCAGCACCGAGAGGGGGGCTGTCAGCGGCAAGCCCTTGAGAGTCAGGGCGTGGAGCAAGGTCTTGCGGGTTGCCAGCGTGAGGGAGCCGTCATGAGCGGGGTAGAGCAGGCAATCGGTCCCCTTGCTCACCATGGCTTCGGTCGCCGCCAGCAGTGACAGCTTGCTGTCGACGATAAGCGGTGCCTGCAGATGGCCGGGCTCGATGCGGGTCAGGATAAATTCCGCTAGATTCTTCTGGCCCAGTTGCTCGCGTTGCTCCTGCTGTTGCTGCCGCTCGGCCAGATTGGCGGTGAAGTAGCTAGCAAACTGCGGATCCTGCTCACAGAGCGCCAGAAAGGTGTGGCGAGGAATGAGCTGGCAGAGGCTATCTTCCAGTGCGGTGAAGCGGTGGCGGCAGCGGCCGTCAAACTGGGCGCGCACATCGAACAGGTCATCAACCCCGTAATCACCAAACTGGTGGTGAGGGGCCGACTCTTCCACGGCCCCCTTGATGATGAGATAGAGGCCGGGGGGCTCGTCCCCCTCTTTGAGCAGCAGATCCCCGGCCCGAAAATAGCAGAGCGAGAGGTGGCGGGAGAGCCGCTCGCGCGCCGCCTCGTCCAGTCGGTCGAACGGTGGTCTGGCAAAATTGAACAGGGTTGACATGACAGCGTCCTTTGCTGGCTTGTGGCACTGATCCTGCGCCAAGTGTGACAAAGGGAGGGGGAGGCGACCAGCCGACTTTAGTCTCAGCTGTACCGGATGATCACACTCTGATAACGTTGTGGTATGACCAGTAGGTCAATAACCCGGATCAAGGAGAGGACAGGGAGATGGAAAAACCAAGGATCAAGTGCGAGATCCACGACGGGATTGCCGAAGTGATGCTGACGCGGGGCGACAAACTCAATGCGCTGGACCGCGCCATGTTTAGCGCCATCGACCAGACCCTGACGCAGCTTGCCCAGCACAAGGGGCTGCGGGCGGTGATCCTGCACGGCGAGGGGCGGGCTTTTTGCGCCGGGCTGGATGTGAAATCCATGCTCAAGCAGCCAGTGGCGGCGCTCGATATTCTCAAACGCGAGGCGGACGAGGCCACCAATCTGGCCCAGCGGGTCGCCTATGGTTGGCACCAGCTGCCGGTGCCGGTGATTGCGGTGACTCAGGGGGTCTGTTTCGGTGGTGGTTTGCAGATCGCCCTCGGTGCCGATTTTCGTTTCACTACCCCCGATTGCCGCTTCTCGGTGATGGAGATCAAGTGGGGCATCATTCCCGACATGAGCGGCAGCGTCACCATGCGCAACCTGATGGGGGTGGATACCGCCATGGAGCTGGCCATGAGCGGGCGCGAGCTCGATGCCGTCGAGGCCAAATCCCTCGGGCTGGTAAGCCGGATCTGCGCCGATCCGCTGGTGGAGGCGCGAGAATTTGCCCGCACCCTCATTACCAAGTCGCCGGATGCACTGGCGGGGATCAAGCAGCTCTACAGCCAGGCCTGGGCCCGCAGCGACGAGGCGATGCTCAAAGAGGAGACTCGCCTGCAAAAGCAGATCCTGGGGCGACCCAATCAGTGGCGGGCCACCTTCAACAGCCTGTTTCGCTGGCGTCTGCCATTCGGGCCGCGCCGCAATCCGCTCTGAGCGAGAGCAGCACGAGTAGATATAGAGCAAATAAAAGATAGAGCGCAAAAGAAATGGCAGCCGAGGCTGCCATTTTTATTGATGTCTTATGTCGTTCAGGTTCAGGAGATCTTGCGATCCGGATCCGGCTCGAACGGGTGGCCCGATTTCTCCCGCTCCAGATTGTCCTCGGAGCGCTTGCCCATCCAGTAATCGGCGTTCTTGATGCCGAGCTTCTCCGGGTGGAACACCGGATCCAGCCCTTGTGCCTGCTGGGCTTCATAATCCTTCAGGCAGATAAAGGCGGTTTTTTGCAGCAGCAAGATGGCGACGATGTTGAGCCACGCCATCAGACCGACCCCGATATCACCCAGACCCCATGCCAAGTCTGCCGTCTTGACGGTGCCGTAGACGGTGGCAGCCATCAGCGCAATTTTCAGCAAGAAGGTGAGCCAGGGGCGATTCATCTTGCGGTTGATGTAGGCGATGTTGGTTTCGGCGATGTAGTAGTAGGCAACGATGGTGGTGAACGCGAAGAAGAACAGCGCGATGGCCACGAAAATGCTGCCAAAGCCCGGCATCATGCTCTCCATGGCGGTCTGTACATAGCCCGGGCCTGCTGCGATACCGGCAATACCGGTATAGAGGGCGGCACCGTCCGGCCCTTGTACGTTATAGAGGCCGGTGATCAGCAGCATAAAGCCAGTGGCGGAGCAGACGAACAGGGTGTCGATATAGACGGAGAACGCCTGCACCAGACCCTGCTTGGCAGGGTGGCTCACCGCGGCGGCGGAGGAGGCGTGCGGCCCGGTACCCTGACCCGCTTCGTTGGAGTAGACCCCGCGCTTGACACCCCACATGATGGCCAGACCCAGAATGGCACCGAAACCGGCATCCATACCAAAGGCACTTTTCCAGATCAGCAGGATCACGCCCGGCAGGGCAGAGATGTTGAGGGCGATGATGACGCAGGCCACTATGATGTAGCCCAGCGCCATAAAGGGCACCACGGTACTGGCGAAGCTGGCGATACGCTTGACGCCCCCGAAGATGATAAAGCCGAGCAGCAGCGCCAGACCGGCGGCAGTGACGTTCGGATCAATATCAAACGCGGTTTTCAGGCTGGCACCGATGGAGTTGGCCTGTACCCCCGGCAGCAGTACGCCGCAGGCGAAGATGGTGGCGATGGCGAAGGTCCAGGCGTACCACTTCATGCCCAGCCCTTTCTCGATATAGAAAGCCGGGCCGCCGCGGTATTCACCGTTGATCTTCTCTTTGTAAACCTGACCCAGAGTGGACTCCACGAAGGCAGAGCTGGCGCCGAGGAAGGCCACCATCCACATCCAGAACAGGGCACCCGGGCCACCGAAGGTGATGGCAGTGGCGACACCGGCGATATTACCGGTACCCACCCGACCTGCCAGGGTCATGGCCAGCGCCTGGAAGGAGGAGACACCGGCATCGGTGCTCTTGCCATCAAACATCAGGCGCACCATCTCTTTGATATGGCGCAGTTGCAAAAAGCGGGTACGCAGGGAGAAGTAAAGACCGACCCCCAGACACAGGTAGATGAGCGCAGGGCTCCAGATCACACCGTTGATGGCATTGACGATTTCATTCATGTACAACAACTCCTTTGTTGTTTTTGTGGCGCTGTCTTGGCGAGATCTTGGCCTCGCTCTCTGTCACTGTTTTCGGCCCAGCTTGTTAACAATCCGGTTAACAAATGAGCGCGAGGTTGCGGGGTTAAGCAGAGCGCAAACACGCGCCATGCGTGGGTTGTAACATATCGAGTTGTATCGGTACTTCCCAGTGAAAAATGTTGCCTTGTTGCAAATTTGTGAATTGACAAGGGTGGGGGGATAATGGCAAGCAGCGTTTTCTATGAGTAAAAATGAGATCCTCCTTGTTGATCTGCGCCGAGCAATGTGACGGGCGTAACACAATGGAAAGCAAACATAAGGCCAATCATGAAAGAGATTGCTGAAACATTGACGATCCGCGCCCCTGAGGCCGCTGACGGGAGCGCAATCGCCCACCTGTTCAGCCAATTGGGGTATCCTGCCGAGGGCGGTGACGTGACGGCGCGCCTGTTGGCGCCGGATCCTGCCAGTGCGGTGTTGCTCGCCTCCCTTGCCGACAAGGTGGTCGGGGTGCTGGTGTGGCACAGGCTGGCACCGCTGCATATTGCACCAGCGTGGGGCCTGATTTCGGCGCTGGTTGTCGATGAAGGGGCAAGAGGGGCGGGAGTGGGCGCAGCCTTGCTCAAGGAAGCCGAACAGATGGCGCGGGCCGCAGGTTGCGCTCAGCTGGAGCTATCCAGCAGTCTCAAGCGCGAGGCGGCCCACCGTTTCTATCTGGCGCAGGATTATCAGGAGCGGCCGAAACGGTTCGTCAAACTGCTGTGACCTGTTTTTTGCATCAAAAGAAGGAGTAGGCGTGCTGGGATGGTTCAAATGGCTGGGTGGTCGCCCGCAAACGCCCATGAGTGAGGATGAGTTGGCGCTGTGGCGTCAGGCGCTGGCGGCAGTGCCCATCTTGCAAGGGCTCAGCGACACCGAGCAGACGACGCTTATCGGCTTGGGGCAACAGCTACTCAAGCGCAAGACCCTGACCCTGATCGGGGTAGAGCTCAGCCCCCGCCAACAGGCGGTGTTGGCGCTGCAGGCGGCGTTGCCCATTCTTCATCTCGGTATCGACTGGTATCGCGGCTTTCACGAAATCATCATCATTCCCGAGCCCGTCACCCGGCGTCAGGAGGTGCAGGATGAGTTCGGGCTGGTGAGCGAGTTTGAAGAGGAGAACGCCGGCGAATCCTGGCCGCAA
Organism: Aeromonas sp. CU5; assembly: GCF_002586745.1. Taxonomy (NCBI): domain Bacteria; kingdom Pseudomonadati; phylum Pseudomonadota; class Gammaproteobacteria; order Aeromonadales; family Aeromonadaceae; genus Aeromonas; species Aeromonas sp. CU5. The sequence continues at coordinate 1,845,321 of NZ_CP023817.1, read as the reverse complement.
GGGCCGCTGGTGCTGGCCTGGAGCGATCTGCAACAGGATGGCGACTGGGACGGCTTTAATCTGGTGATCCACGAGCTGGCCCACAAGCTCGACATGCTGGGTGGTGAGGCGGACGGCACGCCCCCCTTGCCGGGGCCGATGAGCAGCCAGTTGTGGCAGCAGGCCTTTCAGGCTGCCTTCGATGCGCTCTGCCAGCAGCTCGACCGGGACGAGGTGACCGCCATCGATCCCTATGCTGCCGAACATCCCGCCGAGTTTTTCGCCGTCAGCTGCGAGTGCTTCTTTACCGATCCGCTGCGGCTGCAGCAGGTTTATCCCGAGGTATACCGGCAACTGAGCCAGTTTTTCAGTCAGGATCCCGCCCTGCGTTTTCCCGCGACCCGCTTGCTGGCGGGGGAGGGGGACGCAGGGTCACTTATCTGATAACCGATCTGTTGAATGGTTATTCGAAATAGCAAAACCCCATATTGTCGGTGTTTTGCTATTTATGGCTTTCAACAGCCGTATTTCGCGTAACTCTAAGAAGAGTAAATGGTCTTGGTCTTCGTGTAGGGCATACTCATAAAAATGGCGATTTTATCGCTCCACTTTCTTCTTTTTTCGTCTGTAGATGTAAGCGACGATAAATATCGAAAACAGACAACAAATGGGAGTGACTAAATACAGGATAAAATCAAAATAGTATGCGGAATATGTTTCACCAATATAATGCCCATCTAATATATATTTCGCATATAAATAAAATAGTGGCTTGGTAATTGTTAGTACTGAGAGGAATAACAACGCCAAAAAAGAGAGAATGAATACTACAATGTGCATCATGCTGAGATATCCTTAAAAAACACAATGTAACTTTACACATCACAGGTGTAATCGAGCAACCAATATTAATTACATCATTTTGCTATGTATAAATGTACTGTTATGTTTTTCTCATTCACAGAAAAACGTTTCGAAAATGCGATTTGTTGCAAAAAATTCACACTATTAAATTTACCTTGGACAAGAAAGTCCTAGATACCACGCGCCCTGAGAGGGGAGTATTGCCGGAATCTGTTTTTGCAAAAAATTATCTCATGGAGCACGCAGGCGGGAGTGGATGAGCGCAGATTTCGTGATGCTGCTTTGTCCGCGCCCTATCCGGCATAAGCTTGCGCATTGAAGCTAACGTGTGGCTATACCGTCCTAAACCCTCCTTCACAGAAGTCGTTATTATTTGACAGCGAAAATAAAAGTGCAGTCCGCCAATCATTTAAACCAAAATTCTTTTTGAATGTATGAGCTGACTTTATTAGGAATGCACTAACCTTAGCTGCATCTGCTTTAGTGTTGTAAATCATTTCAAGCATATCTGGATATGGCGCTAGAAATATATTAATTTCTTTTTTCAATCTAGCATTTAACTTAACCTTACCCATCTGAAATTTCATCATTTCATATGTGGGCTGGCTAAGGTTTTTCGTTTTCTTTATCTCAAAGTCAACTGTGAGTGCACCATTTGTTATTGTGGTTATTGCAATTAAAAAATTTTCATTGTCAGGCACTTCTGCAAAGTATGAATGGAGAAATCTGTTGTTTCCATCATCATTATTAGTCCTCTTTGTATTGTTACACTTATGACATAGAGGCATTAAGTTTTTTGAATATAGAGATAATGAGTTAAATATAGAACGAGGTAAATAATGATCAACCTCATCCGCATCAATGATGCTACAACATGGGCACCTCTTTGCTGATAATAATATTTTACTTCTATAGTTGCTTAATCTACCATTAGTTTGAACCTCTCCATATGCATCATGCATCGCTGTTAGGCTTTCTTGACTTAATGCATTAAGGCCTTTAAGGTTATCATTACTTCTTCCTTTTAGTAGATCGTATAACACATATATTTTCTCAATCGACACCTTCTCTGCATCACTTAATGCATATTTAACTTCACCATTTTTATATGTTAGGGCAGTATCAATGATTTCTTGCTCATCGATGCCTTCAGGAGGTGATAGAGTCCACATATTATTGACCTAAATGACTAGCAATCTTTGACATTACATATGAACGCGCTTGCATACTCAATCCATGGTTGAATAAAGTATCCATGTAATCAATAATAGTATTAACATCCTTGCTTTTATTTAAAGCGATGTAATTATTAATTATAGTATCAAGTTCTTTGTGAAACTCGGTATAATCGCCAGAAAGGCTAAAAACTAGGTTTGTGATGATAGATAAATTTTCGCCATAAGTTTCTATATCAGGAGAAAAAAAATCAATTTTGTTTCCGTAGCGTTTCATTATATGTACGTGCTGACTCAGAGTTTCTTGTACGACAATTGGAGAATGAGTTGCTACGATACAAAACGAATCAAATTCATCTAGTGTAATTCTTATTGCGGTCATAAATGTAGCAAGAAGCGGTGGATGCAAATGTGTTTCTGGCTCATCCAGCAATATTAAACTTCTTTTTTCGGCATGGGCAATGATATTCATCAAGGAGTGAATTACAAATTTATGGCCAGTCGAGCAATAGAAAAATATCTCCTCTAGAGTTTCGTTTTTTATCGCATCAAGTAGCTGTGACTCAATTTCTTTAAAGGAGTTTTCTTGTGATAATAGCTTAATAGTATTCTTAAAGAATGTAATTCGTCGTTTCGATGTAATCAATTTACAAAGTGATGATATTTCCTCGCACATTGATGCTATCGGTTTTAATTTTGTATTACCCACTCGATCCTTAATTATTTCTTTGTCAGGGAATGTATTGCCTTCGTCAAAGTTGGCGATGTATTCTCTTAATTCATGACAAATATCACGAATACCACAAAATACGTATCTCCCTCTTCCGGATAGCATATCTGAGAGAATCTGCTTCTTGTCTGCTATAGACACGCCTGGAATCTGAAAACTGTCGAATGCGCTATAGGAAATACCTATTATCTTAGGGAATCCAATCCCGATTGGTGTTATTTTCCCCACGGTTGATAAAGCTTCACTTTGCCTTTCCTTGCTTGATGAAAAGGCCACTCTCGATATTTTAGATAGAATGGAACTTTTTCCTGAGCCATTTTGTCCGACAATTACATTCATTCTGCAAGGTAATTTGCTTTGATTAAAGTAACCATATGTTGGTGCATCAAAATCGAATTCTACTGGCCTTTCCATTCCATTGTTGAAAAATGAAAGCTTGAGATCTAAATTTGGTATTGATTTGTAGTCTTTATTTATTAGGTATGGAGACAGAATGAATATATCGTCATCCTCCTTCATCCCTCTCATAAGGGATGTACTCCATCCATCTTCGCTTTCAAATTCGTTTTTTATTTCAGGCTTGTAAATTACATCATTAAGTGAGGTTAAAATGGTTTTTTATGTTTTTTATTAATGGATGCTATTCGCTCATAATAGTCTAATGATTGACCGAGAGAGCAAAATTCATGGCCGAGAGATTGGTATACCCCAACATCAAGTTGTATTGGGTCGGACTCTCTTTGTCCTTTTCTTAGAATTTTAACCTCACCAAATCGGAGAGGCTCACCATTTTCTGTATGGTGAGAAGATAAAAAAAGATGATATAGTGTTTTGAAACGAAAATCATTCCAATCATCACAAAGTAAATATATTAATATATCTTCCTCATCCATTTTACTTTTGGATTTTACTGGTAAAACTTTAATTACCATAGCTTAGCTCCATTTCATATACGTGATTAGTCATCATACAATGATGAGGCTCATTCGACTAGGAGCACTTCACTCTGGTATTTTGGTGTTTATAATTCAATCTATGCATTGTTTTTCGCATTCATGAGTTCAACAGTTTTTCATTCAGAGTACAGTTATTGCGAGAGTTCCAAAGAGCGCAGCTTGAGGGCATTCGCTGCGCTCGCTCAACCCCTCCACAGGCGCGCTGCGGGGGTTTCTGCCACCTTGCGGTGCAGTACCTGCAATCAACAGTGGCTTGATGCTCTTGCCTGTAGTTACACCGACAAGCCGGATCACCAATTCTCCAAGCTTGCTGTTATTGCGCTGATATAACTGTTCTGAAGCGGCTAAAAGAGGTCAATGAGGGGGAGGGGATAACGAGGGATGCGGCAATATCCAAAGCGGCGAATATCCGGCTGTAGGGCTGAAAAGGAAGAGTGTGTGGCGTATTCGCTGGCAGATCAGCTTTGCGAGATAGCAAAAAGGCACCCGAAGGTGCCTTTTTCACAATCTGAATCGCTTGCCTATCAGGCAGCGGCTTTCAGCTGTACGGCGGCGGCTTTCTTGTGATCGCCGATCGGCATCACGGTGCGGCCGAACTGCTCGTTGATCACGGTGGCCATGGCCAGGTAGATAGCGCTGGCGCCACAGATGATGCCTTCGAAACCGGCGATGGTGCCGATCAGGGTGCTACCGGTGAAGTCACGGGCGGCCAGCAGGAAGAACAGCACAGTCAGGGAGGCGAACACGAACTGCTTGGCACGCGGGTAGTTGACAGTACCTACCAGCATGAACAGGGTGAAGACACCCCACAGCAGCAGATACCAGCCCATGTAGGCGTGCGGGGTGGCTTCGGCCAGACCCATGGTCGGCATCACCAGCAGGAACACCAGGCTCAACCAGAAGAAACCGTAGGAGATAAAGGCGGTCACACCGAAGGTGTTGCCACGCTTGTACTCCATGATACCCGCGACGATCTGGGCCATACCGCCGTAGCACAGGCCCATGGCCAGGATCATGGCGCTGATGGGAAAGAAACCTGCGTTATGGATGTTCAGCAGGATAGTGGTCATACCGAAACCCATCAGACCCAGAGGGGCAGGGTTGGCCAATTTTTCGCTCACGTGGCGTTCTCCAAAAATAGAGGTGGGGGGTTAACAAAAGACGCGCGATTTTAAGCAGGGGATAGATCTCCTGCAAGGGGGGAAGAGGCAAAAAACGTAAAAAAACTACGTGATTATTTGTGTGGCAGGCTAAATGCTCACCAAATCAGGTTGTTTGGTGAGCAAAAGGTGTCAAAAAAGTTGAAAGGGTGTATTTTTATTACGCAATGATAAAAGGGGCTGATTTACTTATCCAGCGTCAGCACCACTTTCGCCTCCTTGTCCTCCTCCTTGACCTGACTGTCGAGTACAAACAGCCGTTCCGGGGCGATCCCCTGGCTGTCGACCAGAAACTCCTTGGTATTTTGGGCGCGGCGCATGGCGAGATTACGCAGGGATTTGGCAGTGATGAGTTGTTGCTCCTGCAGCAGGGCGATAGCTTGGGCCCGCAAGGCTGGGCTCTCTTCATCCAGACTGAGGCGGTCGGCCAGATCTTCCAGATCTTCGCCAAAGCGCTCTTCATAGGCTTTCGCTAGCGCTTCCTGCAGGTCGGGATCTTGTTCCAGCAAGTCGAGATCAGCCTGATTGCCGGTGAGCTTGGCCAGCACTCGCTCCAGTTTCTGCCGTTGCAGTATGGGGCGCTCCTCGTTGAAATTGACCTTGCCGCGAATGTTCATGCTGAGCTTTGGCCGATCCTTGAGGGCCTGCGCCAGCTTGGCCAGTTTGTCCAGCTGGGTTTGGGTCAGGTCGGGGTCTCCCGGCAGGAAGGGGAGCTCATCGAGATCTTCGGTGCCATCGGCCAGTGAGGCGAGCAGCGAGAAGGGGGAGGTGATCGCCTTGCTCAGGGTGTTACCCAGCACATCCCAGAAGATATTGCCAATGCTGAAGTCCGGCTGATCCAGATCCCCCTTCACCTTGAGGTTCATCTGTATGACCCCGTTGGCATCGCTTAGCAGGGCGATGGCCAACCCCAGCGGCAGATCCTTGGCCTGCTCGCTCTTGATCTTCTCGCCCAGTTGCAGCTTCTTGATGGTGATGTCGTTATCCCCCTCCAGCCGATTGCCCTCCAGCTTGTAGTGCAGCTTCATGGAGAGCTGGCCCTTGTCGATGGCATAACCGGCATAGGTGCCCGAATAGGGGGTAAAGGTGGTGAGCTCCAGATTGTGGAAGGCCACCGCGATATCGAGGATCGGGTTGGCGACCAGCAGGTTGGTGCCGCCACGAATGGTCACTGGTGCATAGCGATCCACCTTGCCGTTGAAGGCAAGATCAGAGCGTTGGCCGGGAATATTGCTGATATGGCGGCTCTGACCGCCCAGCGAGGCGATATCGGCCACGAAATCCTGACTCAGGCTGCGATCTGCAAAGCGCAGGTTGCCCTGCTCGGTGCGCAGCTGGTCGATGGTGAAGCGAAAGTCGGGGCCCTTGCTGCCAGCGGTCGTCTTGCTGCCTGCAGCCGCTTGAGTGCCTTTGCCCGATGCAGGTTGTGGCAGCAGCAGTTGTTGCAGGTTAGTGATGCCATCCTCGTTGATCTCGATGCGGGCGAAGGGTTTGCTCAGGGCAATGTCCTTGATCCGCATCTGTTGGCTGATGCCATCATAATCGAGGCCGGTGAGCTGGAGATTGCTGATCTCGAGTAGTCGCTGGTTGTCAGCCCGATCGACCACTTTGAGCCCGCTGATATCAAGGCCTCCTTGCAGGGTAAGTTTGCCCAGCGCCCCTTGCGCCGTGGTGGCGAGATCAAGCTTGGTCTTGCTGCTCAGCTGCCCGTTTTGCAGCTTGATGCGCAGCAGATTAGCCAGATAGGGCTGCGCCAGTGCCAGGGGCAGCCCCTGCTGGTTGATGTCGCCGCTTAAGGCGAAAGGGGTCAGGGTCAGTTGGCCATCAAAGGCGAGGGGGCTGTTCTGGTTGAAGTGGGTGGCCAGGGTCAGCTTGCTCGATTGCTCCCCCTTGCTGCCCAGCGGTCCCAGCGCCAGCTTGAGGCCGGAGAGCTGGCGTGCCAGCGGTTTGCCGCTGCTTGATTCGGTAAGGGTGAGATCACCCTTGTCGATGGCGATTTGCTTGATCTGCCACTGCCAGGGTTTGTCTGCGGCAGTCGGTTTGGCGTTACCGGCGGCCTTTGTTTTTGGTGCCGACTTGGGAGCCGTATTTTTGGCCACCTCGTTTGCCGCATTGGTCCCTTTGACGGGTTTGGCTGGTGCTTGCTCAATGAGCAGATCCGTCAGATCCAGCTCCTGCTGTGCGTTGAGGGTGGCCTTGAGGAGGGGTTGCTGCAGGGTCACCTTGCCGATCTGCAGTGACTGCTTCTGGCCATCGATAGCCAGTTCGCTGAGGGCCAGCTGGCTGAAGCGGGCAAACTCGTCGCCCTTGTGTTTTTTAAGCTGCCAGTTGTCCAGCGTCAGCTTACCTTTCGACAATTGCCACTGCACCCCTTGCTTGCTCTCTTTGAGCTGGTATTCCACTTCTGCGTTGGCGTGTCCCTTGGCCAGATCCAGCTTGAGGTAGGGGGCCCAGAGCGGGGCAAAGGGTTTCAGTTCGACCTGCTTGAGGCTTATCTTGCCCTGACCCATGCCGCTCATCACATCGAGTTTGCCGTGAGCGGCGAGGCTGCTTTTGCCGTTGATGGCGGCATTGAGCTGATAGGCAGTCGGGTGGTTTGCCTCGGTGCGCAGGTTATCGAGCTTAAGGGTCAGTTTTTCCAGATTGAGGGGGGGCAGCCAGCCGGGTTCGCTCTCCTTGCGTTGATCCTGATAGCGCACATGACCGTCAGTGACAGCGATGCTGGCAATATCGACCAGCAGCGGGGCGCTCGCCGTCTCGGGCTCGGGGGAGGGCGCAGGGGCGAGCACTGTGGCCAGCGCATCGGTCAGATTGAGTCGAACGTCCCCTTTTTTGTCTGCCAGCCGTTGCAGCAGTACCACGGGTTTGGTCAGGGTGACGGTGGAGAGAATAACCCCCTTCTGCTGCCAACTGGCTTGCAGGTTGGGGGTGATCAAGAGCTGCTCAAAACTGACGATTGGCTGCTGCTTGGCATCGAGCAGTGCAGTCGCGCCAAGGGTGAGGGAAGGGTGGCGCAAGCCTACCTCAATCTCTCCCAGCGTCAGCTGCAGGCCATAGTGTTCGGCCAGCCAGCCGGGCAGATAGCGCTGGACCAGTCGGGGTGTCTGCCACAACAGCAAGGTGATCAGGATCAGCAGAAGCAGGAAAGCGTAGGCAAGGTAGCGCAACAGGCGAAGCTTGGGGAACGCGGGCTTGGTGGTGTTCATATGGTGCACTCCCATTTGGTTCCCTCTATGGTACAGAAAAGCGGGATAGTAATCATGGGGTTGCGTGCTGTTGTACGCCGTACTTTGTCCAAAGGCGATCCAGTTCACCCTTTTTCTGCAGGGCTGCCAGCCACTGCTCCAACTGGGCAGGGGTAATGGGGGCCGCAGGGTGAAGAATGGTGCGGTGTTGATACTGTTGATCCCATTTTTGCGAGATCAGCAGCTGGTCGGCAGTGTCGGGATGGGCCAGCAGATACTGGTTAAGGTATGAGACGTTGAGAATGGCCACCTCGCCACGCCCTTTGAGCAGGGCTTGCAATGCGCTGATATTGTCTTTAACCAGCGTGATATTCAGTGTGCGTTTGAGGTAGGCGGGATCGGCATTGAACTGACCGACGCCATAGTGATAGCCGGTCACCCCGATGAGGTGATGGCTGGCCGGATCGTCGAAAAAGCGCTGATCCCTGCCCGCTTTCTTAAGCGCGACATAGACTTCACCGCCCCGAGAAAGGGGGCTGTCATCTTGAATTTATTGGCTTGCCAGCCCCAGTTGCTGTCTTCAAACAGCATCAGGGAAAAACGGCCCATATCAAGCGCCTTGTAGCGGTTGGCGGCCGAGGTGGGGACAAACACGAAGCTCACCTCTTGCTGGATGTCGTTGAGCTGGTCGATGAGATCCAGGGTCAGCCCTTCATAGTGTGAATCGGAGATCTTGACCACGAAGGGGGCATAGGGATAACCGCCAACCTTGATCAGGGGACGGCTCCAACCGGACAGGCTGAATAACAACAAAAACCAGCACCAATATTTCATGGGTTCACCAGGGCAATGGCATGTTCCCAGATTCGGTTAATCTGCGCTGCTTTTCAAGCTGTTAAGGGAATTAACACAGCGCTGTTCGGCCGCCTCCAGCTCGGCCATCACCATCTGGATATCGTCCAGTTGCTGGCGCAACGCGCTGCGTTTTTCATCAATAAGCTGGATCATCGAGTTGAGCTGGGTGTTGCTCGATTTGTCAGTGTCATACATCTCGAACAGCTCGCGGATCTCGGCCAGGCTAAACCCCAGCCGCTTGCCCCGCAGGGTTAATTTCAGGCGGGTCTTCTCCTTGTGACTGTAGATGCGGGTTTGCCCCTCCCGCTGCGGGGTGAGCAGCCCCTCATCCTCGTAGTAGCGGATGGTGCGCGGCGTGATATCGAACTCGTGGGCCAGCTCCGAGATGCTGTAGGTGATCTCCTTGCCGGGCTGGGAACGGGACATGGTGATGCCTCCTGTCAGTAGGAAGATGGCTGGCAGAGGCGGGCACGTAGCCGCTCGGCATTGGCGTGCAGGGCCTGACCGACCCGCGAGCCGTTGGGGCGGCCGAGCTGCTCGCTGACCCACTGGCCGGCAGCCGCCAGTTTGTCGAGATCCACCCCGGTCGTCATGCCAAGGCCGTGCAGCAGGTAGACCACCTCTTCTGACGCCACATTGCCGGAGGCTCCCGGTGCATAGGGACAGCCACCCAGGCCCGCCACCGAGCAGTCGATGGTGCGAATACCACGCTCCAGCACGGGCAGCAAATTGGCCAAGCCCTGGCCGTAGGTGTCGTGAAAATGTACCGCGAGCCGCCCAGCCGGGATCTCGTGCAGCACCGCATCCAGCATGGGGACTACAGTGCCCGGGGTGCCAACGCCGATGGTGTCCCCCAGCGAAATTTCGTGGCAGCCGAGATCCAGCAGTTGCTCGGCCATGGCAGCGACCCGTTTCGGGCGGGTCGGGCCATCGAACGGGCAAGCAATGACGGTGGAGAGATAACCGCGCACCTTGATGCCGAGGCGGCGCGCCTCCTGCACCAGCGGGGCGAAGCGCACCAGCGATTCCTCCACGCTGATGCCGATATTGGCGCGGGTAAAGCCATCGGAACAGGCGGTGAAGAGGCCAATCTCGTCGGCGCGGGCGGCAATGGCGGCCTGCAAGCCTTGCAGATTGGGCACCAGCGCGCCGAAACGGGTTGGCCCCTTGCGCGGCAGTGCCTGAAAAAGTGCGGTGGAGTCCGCCATCTGCGGCACCTTTTTGGCAGAGACAAAGGCCCCTACCTCGATGCGCTGCAGGCCGCTGTCAGCCAGTCGCTGGATCAGCTCCAGCCGCTGGATCAGTGCCAGTGGGCTGGCTTCATTTTGCAGGCCATCACGCGGCCCCATCTCCACCAGACTGACCTTGTCATCCTGCATCGCTGATCCTCTCGTCATGGGTTGCTCGCTTGTTGGTTGATGGCGTTATGCTCCGGGGCGGCATCTGTATCGGTATCGACAAAGCGCACCAGCACGGCCCCCTGGCTTACCTGCTCGCCCTGCTTGCACTGCAGGGCTTCAATCACCCCGTCCCGCTCAGCTCGCAATTGGTGCTCCATCTTCATCGCCTCCAGCACCAGCAGGGGTTGCCCCTTGTTGACAGCTTGTCCCTGCTCGACCAGCACGGCCACCACGATGCCGTGCATCGGGGCAATGGCGCCCTGTGCCTTCTCATTTGTCTGATCATGGTGGTGACTGTGCTGTTGATCATCGGCTGCGAAACGGATGCGCTGGCCCGCCAGGGTCATGACAAAGGTTGCCTCCGCGCCTGCGACCGTTTGGACGGGGATCTGCTGCCAGCAGCCCCCCTGTTGCAGCCGGATATGATCGTCACCGCTCTGGTAGCAACGGGTTTCCCCTTGCCACTCAAACTGGCCGCCATGATCGTGAAGGGCCAATACCCGGTGCTCATCATCGATGCGCACCGCCGCTGTCCAGCAGCGATCCGGCCCCAGCCGAAATCCGCAGGCTTGCTGCCAGGGTGAGGGGCCCGCAGGGCGGCTCGCCAGCCAGAGGGTGGCCAGCGGCCAGGCGAGCTCAGGAATGGGCTGCGGTTCGGTGGGGATGGGCCACTGGGTATGGTGGCCCATGGCCAAAACGTCAGGCTCTTCACATAGGCGCAGCAGCAGCGGGCCGTTGTGCACCAACGGGCCGAGATCCAGCGCCGCCAGCGCATCGGCCAGTTTGGCGAACGCCTCGGCGCGGCTCTGACCGTGGGCGATCAGCTTGGCGATCATGGGATCGTAATAGGGGCTGACCTCATCACCAGCGGTAACGCCGGTGTCGATGCGCACGCCAGCCGGGCAGTGCAGCCAGTGGATGGGGCCACTGGCGGGCAGAAAACCGGCCGTCACATCCTCGGCGTAGAGGCGCGCCTCCACCGCATGGCCGCGCAGCACCACCTCATCCTGAGTCAGTGGCAGTGGCTTGCCTTCGGCCACTGCCAGTTGCCAGGCCACCAGATCCTGCCTGGTCACCGCTTCGGTGACCGGATGCTCTACCTGCAGCCGGGTGTTCATCTCCATAAAGAAGAACTCATCCTTGCAGAGCAGAAACTCGATGGTGCCAGCCCCCTGATAGTGGATGGCCTTGGCTGCGGCCACGGCCGCATCCCCCATGGCGCGGCGAAGGGTCGGGGGAATGTTGGGAGCGGGCGCCTCTTCGATCACCTTCTGGTGGCGCCGCTGCAAGGAGCAGTCCCGGTCCCCCAGATAGATGGCGTTGCCGAGGCTATCGGCAAAAACCTGCACCTCAACGTGGCGAGCCTTGGGCAGATAGCGCTCCAGCAGCACCCGATCGTTGTCAAAGGCGGCCTTGGCCTCCCGTTTGACCGCCGCCAGCGATTCGTCAAAGTCAGCCAGCTGATCGACCCGCCGCATCCCCTTGCCACCGCCGCCACTGGCGGCCTTAATCAGCAGCGGAAAGCCAATCTGGCTCGCCTGATCGTGCAGAAAGTCTGGCCGCTGATCCGTGCCGTGATAGCCGGGCAGCACAGGTACACCGGCGGCCTGCATCAGTGCCTTGGCACCCGATTTGTCACCCATGGCGAGAATGGCGGCGCCGCTTGGACCGACAAAGCGCACGCCGCGTTGTTCGCAGGCGGTGGCAAAATCGCTGTTTTCCGACAGAAAGCCATAACCGGGATGAATGGCATCGGCACGCGCCTCTTTGGCAATCTTCAGCACCTTGCCGGTGTCGAGGTAGCTCTCTCTGGCTGGCGCGGGCCCCAGATGCCAGGCCTCATCGGCCAGGCGGGTGTGCATGGCGTGGGCGTCGGCATCGGAGTAGAGGGCGATAGTGTGGATGCCGAGGCGTTTCGCTGTCTTGATGATCCGTACGGCGATTTCGCCGCGGTTGGCGATCAGCAGACGTTTAATCGGAGTGTGATGGGTCATGTCTCATCCTTGAAACGGGGGCGCCAGGCGGGAGGGCGTTTGTCGAAGAAGGCCTGCATCCCCTCCTGGGCTTCGAGCCCCACCCGAACCCGGGCGATGGTCTCGACGGTTTTCTCTTCGTGCAGGCGGGACGGGTGGGCCTTTATCGCCGCCAGCAGTCGTTTGGTCTCTTTCATCGCCTCCGGCCCGTTGCGGCACAGACGCAGGGCCTGCGCCCGCCCTTCCGCCAGCAGTTGGTCCGGTTTGCAGAGCTGATGCGCCACATTGAGGCGGCAGGCGGTGATGGCATCGAACGGCTCGGCACTGAGCATGTAGCGGCGCGCCTGACGCATCCCCATGGTGCGCACCACATAGGGGCTGATCACCGCAGGCACCAGGCCAAGGCTCACCTCGGAGAGGCAGAAGCGGGCATCATCGCTGGCCAGCACCAGATCGCAGGCACAGATCAGCCCCAGTGCCCCGCCATAGGCTGCCCCTTGCACCAGCGCCACCGTAGGGAAGGGGAGCTCGTCGAGGGTCTGCATCAGCCGCGCCAGTACCCGGGCATCTTCGCGATTGTGTTCGAAATCGGCGTGAGCCAGATTGCGCATCCAGTTGAGATCGGCGCCCGCGCAAAAGTGTTTGCCTTCGGCCCGCAGCAGCAAAGCATGAGGACGTTCGGCGAGATCATGACCATGGAGATGGGCCAGATCATCGAGGCAGTCGAGCAGCCCCAGCATCAGGTCGGCATCAAAGGCGTTGTGGCGGGCCGGGCGCGATAGCACCAGCTCGGCCCGCGGGCCGTGCCGCTCCAGCCGAAACGGGTTCTGGGAGGAAGTGAGTGGATCTGACATGGGTTTGCTCCTTACATCCGGAAGATGCCGTACTGCTCGGGTTCAATGCGGGCACCCTGACAGGTGGCCAGTGCCAGCGCCAACACGGTGCGGCTCTGGGCCGGGTCGATGACGCCATCATCCCAGAGGCGGGCGCTGGCGTAGTAGGGGTGACCCTGGCGCTCATACTGCTCGATCACCGGGGCACGGATGGCGGCCGCTTCCTGTTCGCTCAAGTCCTTGCCCTCAACGGCCAGCTTGTCCCGACGCACCTGCACCAGCACTCCGGCAGCTTGCTCACCCCCCATGACAGAGATGCGACTGTTGGGCCAGCTAAAGAGAAAGTCGGGTTCATAGGCGCGGCCGCACATGCCGTAATTGCCAGCGCCAAAGCTGCCGCCGACGATCAGAGTGATCTTGGGCACCCGGCTGCAGGCCACGGCGGTCACCAGTTTGGCTCCGTGCTTGGCGATCCCCTCTTTTTCTGCGCTGCTCCCCACCATAAAGCCGGTGATGTTCTGCAAAAAGAGCAGCGGAATGGCGCGCCGGTTACAGAGCTGGATAAAGTGGGCCCCCTTCTGGGCACTGTCGCTGTGCAGCACACCGTTGTTGGCGAGGATCCCCACCTCCATGCCGCAAATGCGGGCAAAGCCGGTCACCAGGGTGGTGCCAAACAGCGCCTTGAATTCGTCAAAGTCAGAGCCATCCACCAGTCGGGCGATCAGCTCCCGCGCGTCGTAAGGGCGTTTGAGGCTGGTGCCCACCAGACCGTAGAGCTCCTCTATGGGGTAGCAGGGGGGCTCGTAGCCTGGGCTGGTCTCTACCGGCTCGTTACCCAGATGAGTAACCAGAGTGCGGGTGATGGCCAGCGCATGGGCATCGTCGCGGGCCATATGATCTGCCACCCCTGAGTGGGCGCAGTGCACTTCGGCGCCGCCCAGGGCCTCGGCGCTGATCTCCTCGCCGGTGGCGGCCTTGACCAGCGGTGGGCCCGCCAGAAAGATGGTGGCTTGCTCCCTGACCATGATCGATTCGTCCGCCATGGCAGGCACGTAGGCGCCCCCGGCGGTGCAGAGCCCCATTACCACCGCCAGCTGGGGGATGTTCTGGGCCGACATGCGGGCCTGGTTGTAGAAGATGCGGCCAAAGTGATCCCGGTCGGGGAACACCTCATCCTGCATTGGCAGAAAGGCGCCGCCGGAATCCACCAGATAGAGGCAGGGGAGGCGCAGCCGCTCGGCGATGGCCTGGGCGCGCAGGTGCTTTTTCACCGTGAGCGGGTAGTAGGTGCCGCCCTTCACGGTGGCATCGTTCACCACCAGCATGCAGAGCCTGCCAGAGACCCGGCCGATGCCGGTGATGATGCCAGCGGCGGGCACCGGCTCGTCATAGACCTGCCAGCCAGCCAGCGCCGACAGCTCGAGAAACGGGGAGCCCGAGTCCAGCAGCTGGTTGATGCGCTCGCGGGGCAGCAGCTTGCCACGGGCCTGATGGCGGGCGTTGTTGGCCGCGCCGCCCCCTTGCGCGATCTCGGCAATGCGGGCGTGGAGATCGTCCACCAGCCCCTGCATGGCGGCCCGATTGGCCGCATATTCCGGGCTCGCCGTGTCGAGACGGGAGTGGATACGACTCATGCATTTTCTCCCATCAGCTCGCGACCAATCAGCCAGCGGCGGATCTCCGAGGTACCGGCGCCTATCTCGTAGAGTTTGGCGTCCCGCAGCAGGCGGCCGGTGGGGTATTCGTTGATGTAGCCGTTGCCGCCGAGCAGCTGGATGGCATCGAGCGCCATCTGGGTGGCGTTTTCGGCGGCAAACAGGATGGCGGCGGCGCAATCTTTACGGCTGGTGCGGCCCTGATCGCAGGCAGTCGCCACCGAGTAGACCAGCGCCCGGCTGCTGGCGAGGCGGGTATACATGTCGGCGAGCTTGCCCTGCACCAGCTGGAACTCGCCGATGGCCTGGCCGAACTGCTTGCGCTCGCGCACATAGGGCAACACCACGTCCATGCAGGCCTGCATGATGCCAAGGGGGCCCGCCGCCAGTACCACTCGCTCGTAGTCGAGGCCGCTCATCAGCACCTTGACCCCGCCGTGGAGGGGGCCCAGCAGGTTCTGTTGCGGCACCCGGCAGTTGTCAAACACCAGCTCGCAGGTGCTGGAGCCGCGCATCCCGAGCTTGTCGAGCTTCTGTGCGGTAGTGAAACCGGGAGTACCCGCCTCGACGATAAAGGCGGAAATCCCTTTGGGGCCAGCAGCGGCATCGGTCTTGGCATAGATGACGAAGGTGTCGGCATCCGGGCCGTTGGTGATCCACATCTTGTTGCCGTTCAGCACGAAGTGATCCCCCTCGCGCACCGCGGTGAGGCGCATGCTCACCACGTCGGATCCCGCGCCCGGTTCGCTCATGGCCAGCGCCCCCACATGCTCGCCGCTCACCAGTGGCGGCAGATAGCGCGCTTTCTGTTCCGGCGTGCCGTGGCGGTGGATCTGGTTGATGCAGAGGTTGGAGTGGGCGCCGTAGGAGAGGCCGACCGAGGCGCTGGCGCGGCTCACCTGCTCCATCACCAGCACGTGGGCCAGATAGCCGAGGTTCACCCCGTCATACTCCTCCGCCACAGTGATGCCGTGCAGACCCAGCTCACCCATCCGGGGCCAGAGATCACGGGGGAAGGCGTTGCTCTGATCGATCTCGCTGGCGCGCGGGGCGATCACTTTCTGGCAGAAAGCCGCAACCTGTTCGGTCAGGGCATTCAGGGTCTCATCCATCTGCATCCATGCTCTCCTTGCGGATATGACAGTCGGGTAGGAAGGTTGTCTCGACCGGCTGACTCGGCGTCACGGCAGGCAGTGGTCGGTCCATTTTTGTACTTCACTTCTGCCATAAGTTTACGTTAGCGTAAACGTAAATCAATTGTTAGTCTGTTGTGTGTCGATAGAGAGGGGGTAGTGAGAGCGTCATCAGCTACCCCGAGAACAGCGCCATAGTGGTAGATCCGAATGACCAGTGTGTGGGCGCTGCGTCATAAAGCACTAACTCAGGAAAATAAGCGCGGGACAATAAGCGCAGGGCAACAAGGGAGCGAACAACAAGATGGATTTTACCCTGACCGATGATCAACAGGCGTATGTGGAGGCGGCCGCCGCCTTTGCTGACGATGCGCTCAAACCTAATGCCGCGCGCTGGGACAAGGAGCACGTGTTTCCGATCCCGACCATCAAACAGGCGGCCGGGCTCGGGTTTTGCGGTCTCTATACCCCGGAGCAGTTTGGCGGATTGGGGCTGCCTCGCCTCGATGCCAGTCTCATCTTTGAGCGCCTCGCCATGGGCTGTACCTCGACCACGGCGTATCTGACCATCCACAACATGGTGAGCTGGATGCTGGGCAGCTGGTTGCCTGTTCATGTCGCCGAGGAGTGGGTGCCCAAACTGGCCAGCGGCGAATTGCTGGGCTCCTATTGTCTTACCGAACCGGGGGCAGGCTCCGATGCCGCAGCCCTCAAGACCCGGGCGGTGCGTGAGGGTGATAGCTATCTCATCGAGGGGACCAAGGTCTTTATCTCGGGGGCGGGCAGTACCGATGTGCTGGTGGTGATGGCCCGTACCGGTGGTGAAGGGGCGAGCGGTATCTCCGCCTTTATGGTGCCAGCCGACAGCGCGGGCATCGTCTATGGCAAGCCCGAAGATAAGCTGGGCTGGAACAGTCAACCGACCCGGGAGGTGGCGTTCAACGGGGTGCGCATACCCGCCAGCTACCGGCTGGGTGAGGAGGGAGAAGGGTTCAAATTCGCCATGCAGGCCCTCGATGGGGGGCGCATCAATATTGCCACCTGTTCGGTGGGCACCGCCCAGCAGGCGCTAGATGATGCGCTGGCCTATGTGCAGCAGCGCCAGCAATTTGGTCGCCCGATCAGCGAATTCCAGAGCGTGCAGTTTCGCCTTGCCGACATGGCGACCGAGCTGGCGGCCGCCCGTTTGTTGGTGCGTCAGGCCGCCGACAAGCTGGATCGCGGGGCGCCGGACAAGAGTGCCTGGTGCGCCATGGCCAAGCGTTTTGCCACCGATGTGGGTTATCGGGTCTGTGATGAGGCTCTGCAACTCTTTGGCGGCTATGGTTATATCCGCGAGTATCCGCTCGAGCGCTATCTGCGCGATACCCGGGTACACCGCATTCTGGAGGGCACCAACGAGGTGATGCGACTCATCATCGCTCGCCGCCTGCTGGCCGATCCCGGCTTGTCGCTGGGCTAACCGGTGGTCGCATCAAGGGTGTGTGGCCTGCCACCCGATTTGCGCCATGCCATGCTGGTTTCGGCTTTGTGAGCCAGCCACAGGTTGGTGTCATTCAAGCCTGTCATCATGGCTGCAGCTTCATCGACAAGGACAATGTTATGACAAGGATCAGACTCGAATACCATGGCCACGTTGCCTATATCACCCTCGACCATCCACCTGCCAACACCTGGACCCTCGCCAGCCTGCAAGCCTTTTTGCAGATGATGGTGGAGCTCGATAGTCGCCCCGATGTGGTGGCGCTGGTGATCCGCGGTGCGGGCGACAAATTTTTCTGCGCCGGTGCCGACCTCAATATGTTTGTCGAGGGGGATGTCGAGCTGGCTCGCCAGGTGGTCGACGCCTTTGGCAAGGCCTTCGAGGCGTTGGCCCGTTTTCACGGGGTCAGTATCGCCGCCATCAATGGCTATGCCATGGGGGGCGGGCTGGAAGTGGCGCTGGCCTGTGATATCCGCATCGCCGAGCAGCAGGCGCTGCTGGGATTGCCGGAGGCATCGGTGGGCTTGCTCCCCTGTGCCGGTGGCACACAGCGCCTGACCGAGCTGGTGGGGCCTGGCTGGGCCAAGCGAATGATCCTCTGCAGCGAGAAAGTGAGTGCCTCTCTGGCCTATGAGATGGGGCTGGTGGAGGAGGTGGTAAAAACCGGTCAGGGGTGGGAGGCTGCGCACCAGATGGCGCAGCTGGTGGCTCGCCAGAGCCCGAGCGCCCTGCGTGCCTGCAAAACCCTTATTAATCAGGGTCGCAGCGGCCCGCGTGATGCCGCCTTGCCCCTTGAGCGGGCGCTGTTCCTCGATCTCTTTACCGATGCCAACCAGCGTGAAGGGGTGGCCGCCTTTCTGGAGAAACGCTCACCACGCTGGCAATATGGCCCAACAGAATAAATCCATACGGAGCCGTTTATGAGTGAGCCGGTCAAGGTTAGCTGCCATCCCACCGAAGATGGCCATCAGATCGGGGTGTTGACCCTCGACAGCCCCGCGTCTCTCAACGCATTGAGCCTGCCGATGATCCGGATCCTGCAACAGACGCTGACTCGTTGGGAGCAGGATCCCGCCATCGTCTGTGTGCTGCTGCAGGGGGCGGGTGAGAAGGCGTTCTGTGCCGGTGGTGATATCCGCTCCTTCTATTACCGCAAGCAGGAGGCGAGCGAGGCGGAACTGTTTGGCTATGCCCGCGACTTTTTCGAGCAGGAGTACCGGCTCGACCACCACATCCACGGTTATCGCAAGCCCCTGATCTGCGTGGCGGACGGTATCTGCATGGGGGGCGGTATTGGCCTGTTTGCCGGTGCCGATTTTCGGGTTGTGACCGAGAAGAGCCTGTTCGCCATGCCGGAGGTGACCATCGGCCTCTACCCCGACGTGGGGGCGAGCTGGTTTTTAAGCCGGATGCCGGGGCGACTCGGGCTCTGGCTCGGTCTGACTGGTGCCCGTTTCAATGGCGCCGATGCCCTTGGGGTCGGGTTGGCGGATCATGCCATCGCCAGTGGTGAGCGCAGTACGCTGTTGTCACACCTCGCCGTGCTCGACTGGGCTGTCAGTGGTGATCCCCGTGAGCAGATCGATCTGCTGCTCAGGGGGTTGCACCGTGAGGTGGCGGCCCGCTTGCCTGCGCCTGTGCTGCTGCCCCATCAACAGAGGATCGATGCCTTGCTGGCGGGGCGCACGCTGCAAGGGGTATTGACGCGGCTGTTCAACGCCGGTTTCGATGAACAGGAGGCGGTGCTCCAGCAGGCGCAGCAGATTTGCCGCACCGGTAGCCCCATCAGCCGCGCCATTTTGTGGCGCCAGTATTGGCAGGCTCGCCGCCACTCCCTGGCTGAGGTATTTGCCGATGAGCTGACCCTCTCGGTCAACTGCGTGCTCAAGGGGGATTTTGTGGAAGGGGTGCGGGCCCTGCTGATCGACAAGGATAAAGATCCCCGCTGGCAGCAGTTACCTCCCGAGGGGGAGTGGCTGGACGAGTTTTATCGCTGGCCGCAGGGACTCAATCCACTGGCCTGCAAGGAATAGCAGGTTGGCAACCGGCGGACGCCGCCATCAGCAACGCAAGGAGCAAGCGGGATGACAAGGATAGGATTTATCGGGCTCGGCAACATGGGTGGCCCCATGGCGGCCAATCTGGCAAAGGCGGGTCACACGGTGCAGGTGTTTGATCTGGTTGCGCAAAGTGTCGAGCGAGCCATCGCTGCTGGTTGCATCGCAGCGGGGGATGCCCGCGAGGCGGTGACTGGCTGCGAGGTGGTGATCAGCATGCTGCCTGCCGGTGAGCATGTGCGCTCCCTCTGGTTGGGCGAGAGCGATGGTGAGCGGGGCGGGCAGGATCTGCTGGCGTCCCTGCCGGTTGGTGCACTGGTGATCGACTGCTCCACCATCGATGTCGACTCTGCCCGTCAGGTCGGGGAGGCGGCCCGTGCGCGCGGTTTGCGCTTTATCGATGCCCCCGTGTCGGGCGGTGTCGCTGGGGCGGCAGCCGGGACGCTCACCTTTATCGTCGGCGGCGACGCGGCGGATTTCGAGGCGGCAAAACCTCTGCTCGCCTGCATGGGGCAGAACCTGTTTCACGCAGGGGCGCTGGGATCGGGACAGATCGCCAAGATGTGCAACAACATGCTGCTCGCGATCCACATGGCGGGCACCGCCGAGGCGCTGGCGCTCGGGGTCAAGGAGGGGCTGGATCCCGCCGTGCTCTCCACCATCATGGGCAAGAGCTCCGGCAACAACTGGAGTCTGGAGCGCTACAACCCCTGGCCCGGGGTGATGGAGAATGTGCCTGCCGCCCGCAACTATCAGGGGGGCTTTATGACCCGTTTGATGGTGAAAGATTTGGGGTTGGCCATGGCGCTGGCTGAGCATGGCCACAGCGCGGTGCCCATGGGGGCACTCGCGCGCAACCTGTTTAACCTGCATGCTGCCCAGGGGCAGGGAAGTCGGGATTTCTCCAGCATCGTCGAACTCTATCTGGATAAACAGGATCCCGCCTGACGGGCCACCTCTCTTCGAGGCATCTCCCATCTGCCTGCTACAAGGAGCATTGATGGATATCAAAGATAAGGTCATCGTTATTACCGGCGCCGGACGTGGCTTGGGGCGAGCCATCGCCCTTGCCCTGGGCGCACAGGGGGCGACGCTGGCGCTGCTCGACATCAATCACGCCGATCTGGAGGCGACCGCCGCTATGGTGCGCAGTCAGAATGATCAGTTCGATCAAGATAGCCAGTGCGAGCTGTTCGTCTGCAATGTGGCGAGCGAAGCCGAGGTCGAGTCGGTTTTTGCCGCTATCAAGGGGCGCTTTGGCGTGCTGCATGGCCTCATCAACTGCGCCGGCATTTTGCGCGACGGCATGCTGATCAAGGTGAAAGAGGGGGCGCTGGTGGAGAAGATGACGCTGGCCCAGTGGCAGAGCGTGATTGACGTCAACCTCACCGGTACTTTCCTCTGCGGCCGCGAAGGGGCGGCGCTGATGGCACAAGGGGGGCAGGGGGGCGTTATCATCAATATCTCCTCCATTGCCCGCGCCGGCAATATCGGCCAGAGCAACTATGCCGCCAGCAAGGCGGGGGTCGCCTCGCTGGTGGTGACCTGGGCGCGGGAGCTGGCGCGCCACGGTATTCGGGTGATGGGGATCGCCCCCGGGGTGTTTGCCACCGACATGACGGCGGCGATGAAGCCGGAGGCGATGGCGAGGATGCAGCAGGCCATTCCGGTCGGCACCCTTGGCGAGGCGCAGCAACTGGCCGATACGGTCAGCTTTATTTTTTCCAACGACTATCTGTCGGGCCGGATGATAGAACTGGATGGCGGTTTGCGTTTATAGCGCTTTACACAATGAGCCCCGGTGTTTCCACCGGGGCTTTTTTATGCAGATTATTTATACAACAGCAAGCTGCATGGGGATGCATGGGGTTCATCCGGATTAGTTCCACACAGCAGAAACTGATAAATATCAAGAAGTCTTGGTTAATTTGAGCCAGCTCACAGGCCATCTGGATCAGTGCTGTAGAATTGCGCGCGGTCAAGGCTGTGCATGATTGACGGGTCGAGGGATTGCGGTCGGAATAGTCATGCAATATAGTTGCCGCCTTTTTCACGGGGTCTGGATTTCTACCCCCGCCCATATTGCGCGCAGTATGAATACGGATGCTCTGCCGCCGCCTAAGTAGACAGGATTGAGATGGATAAGAAACTAGGGCTTGGCGCCCTCATTTCGCTGGTGGTCGGCTCCATGGTCGGCGCCGGGGTCTTCAGTCTGCCACAAAACATTGCTGCTCATGCCAGTGCCGGGGCTGTCGCCCTGGGTTGGGCCATCACCGGTCTTGGCATGATCTGTCTCGCGCTGGTTTATCAGAACCTCTCCATGCGCCGCCCTGATCTCGATGGCGGTATCTTCAGCTATGCCAAAGCCGGTTTCGGCGATTTTATCGGCTTCAACGCAGCATGGGGTTACTGGCTTTGCCAACTGCTGGCCAACGTCTCCTACGCCATCGTGGTGTTCAGCGCCCTGAGCTACTTCTTTGATACACCGGATAACGTCATCTTTGGTGATGGCAATACACCGGTCGCCATTACCCTTGCCTCGATCCTGATCTGGTCGGTGCATGCCCTGGTGCTGCGCGGGATCCAGGTTGCGGCGCTGGTGAATATTGTCACCACCATCGCCAAAATGGTGCCGCTCATCGTCTTTTGTGTCGCTGTGCTGCTGGCGTTCAATATGGACACCTTCACCCTGGATATCTGGGGCCAGAACAACATGGAGCTGGGCTCGGTGATGGATCAGGTCAAGTCCACCATGAAGGTGACACTCTGGGTCTTTATCGGGATTGAGGGGGCCGTGGTGGTCTCTGCCCGTGCCCGTCATCGCAAGGATGTGGGCCGTGCCACCGTGTTGGCGCTGCTTGGTGCGCTGGCGCTTTACGTGATGGTAACCCTGTTCTCGCTGGGGGTCATGAGTCAGCCCCAGCTGGCCGCCCTCAAAAACCCCTCTACCGCCATGATCCTTGAGGCTGTGGTTGGCCCATGGGGTGCCTGGCTCATCAACATCGGTCTGGTTATCTCGGTGATGGGCGCCTTGCTGAGCTGGACCGTGCTGGCCGCTGAAGTGCCTTACATTGCGGGCAAGACCGGCGTGTTCCCGGGCTGGTTTGCCAAGGAGAACAAGAACGGCTCACCTCAGGTGTCGCTCTGGTGCTCGACCTGTCTGGTGCAAGTGTTCCTCATCATCATCTACTTCCAGAGCAGTACCTATCTGGCGCTGGTCAATATCGCCACCTCGGCGGCGCTGGTGCCGTATGTCTTCTCTGGCGCTTATGGCCTGAAGCTGGCACTGAAAGGGGAGACCTATGAGGGTCAGCCTCATCAGCGCAAACGGGATCTCATGCTGGCGCTGGTGGCGACCGTCTACGGCTGCTGGCTGGTTTATGCTGCTGGTGTCGAGTATCTGCTGCTGGTGGCGTTGCTTTATAGCCCGGGTATCTTCATCTACTGGAAGGCGCGTCAGCACCATGGTCTGCGCGGCCTTAACCGGCTGGAGCAGGGGATGACGGCGGCCCTGCTCGGTTGCGCCGTGCTGGCCTTCTACAAGGTGATGGACGGGACCATTCCCTTGAACTGACAGGCACCCAAAGAGATGGCCCAAGGGCCATCTCTTTTTTCATGGGGATCTTTTTTGTAGCCGGGCCGTTTTGGTCATTTTTCGTTTATGACAGGAATTTTTATGCTGTTTATGGGATACCTCCTGCTGGGGGCTTTTGCGGGAATGCTGGCAGGGCTGTTTGGCATTGGCGGCGGGCTGATCATAGTGCCGGTGCTGGTCATGACGTTTCGCGCCCAGGGGGTAGACCCTGACATCATCACCCACTTGGCCCTTGGTACCTCGCTACCTACCATGATCTTCACCGGTTTCAGCTCGCTGCGGGCCCATCGGGAGGCCGGCGCCGTCGACTGGGTGATGATCCGCCGACTCGGGGCTGGCATGTTGATCGGGGGCTGGCTGGGTGGCATGACCGCCAATCTGCTCAGTGTCAGCACCCTCAATATCATCATCGGTTGTTTCGCCTGGAGCATGGCGCTGCAGATGGGGCTAAACCTCAAGCCCAAAGCGGAGCGCCATATGCCGGGGCCGCTGGGCACAGGTATTGCTGGCACTATTATCGGCTGGATGTCGGCACTGTTTGGCATCGGTGGCGGCTCACTGACCGTACCCTACCTCACCTGGAACAGTGTGCCGATGCGCAATGCGGTGGCCGCGTCCGCTGCGTGCAGCATGCCCATCGCGCTGGCGGGCAGTCTCAGCTACCTCTATGCCGGTTGGGGTCATGCCGACCTGCCCGAGTGGAGTGTTGGCTACATCTATTTGCCCGCCCTGCTGGGGATTGTGCTGACCAGTACCCAATTCGCCCGCATTGGCGCCAAACTGGCACACCGCCTGTCACCCAAGCGGCTCAAGCAGGCATTTGCCCTGTTGATGCTGCTGGTGGGGGCCAAGTTCATGCTGTATAGCTGATTCATTCGGCAGATTGTTGAAAAATAAGGCAAACGAACTATTGGAAGGTAGAAAGCCGTTGCATTGAGAGCCCAGTTTGCCTATTCTCCTCGCCGGTGGTCCTATTGGTCCTCTCGCATTGATAACCCGTCGACCTGGTCAGGACCGGAAGGTAGCAGCCAAGGTGGGGGACTCGAGTGCCGGGATGTGGCTGGTAGGGCCACCACTTGTTTCTGCAATTCAATAAGTTACCTTTCTAAAGCCCTTGGTCATCCACTTTGTGTGGACGACGAGGAGCTCATCAATGAATCTCTGGCTCAGTCCCCACGGCATCTGGTATTACCGGAAAGTCACCATGCTCCCCTGTGGTCGTCGTAAAGAGATCAAAAAATCCCTGCATACCCGAGACAAGCTTTGTGCACGCCATCACCAGCTCACTGGCCTATCGGCCAAGCATGGCGGGCTTGAGTCGTCTGCCATTGCCTACCACCAGAGAGGCTGCGGCCAGCAACAGGGCGCTCCCCATAAAGGTGGCATTGATAGAGAGAGAATCCAGCAGCCATCCTCCCACCGCGGCTCCCAACGTGATCGCCAGCTGAATAGCTGCCACCATCAGGCCGCCACCACTTTCGGGCGAATCGGCAATGCCTTGGGTGATCCAGGCTGACCAGGCAACGGGAATGGCGGAGTTAAGGGCGCCCCACAGGATCAGCATCATCGCCACGCCCCAGAAGTGATGCTCCACCATCAGCAGCGCCAGGGTGATAACGCCTAGCACCAACGGCAACCAGCGTAGCATCCGGTAAAGATGACGGCGCAACAGCATGCTAACCGCCGTGGTGCCGACAAAACCGGCCAGCCCCAAAGCCAGCAGCAGCGCCGATAGTTGCGGCAGACTGACTTGGGTGCGCGTCTCGAGAAAGGGGCGGAAATAGGTAAAAGCACTGAAGGCGCCAGCAAAGGTCAGCATCACGCCCATGATGGCAAATGTCACATTGGGGCGTCGCATCAGGCGAAATACGTTGGGTGGGCATGTTTGTGAGCGTATTGAAGGCAAGCTGAGTGCCATCCACAACAGGTTGAGAACCACCAGCGGTACCAGCAGCCAGAATACCCCTCGCCAGCCGATCAGTCCGCCAAGGTAGCTGCCAATGGGGGCCGCAAAAGCGGTCGCGACCGCATTGCCGGTATACATGATACCCAGCGCTTTGGGGACGGATTGGCTGGAGACCAACCGCATGATGGTGGCAGTTGCCAGCGCCCAAAAACCGCCGATGACGATCCCGAGCAGAGCGCGCGCCATCATCAATACGACAAAGTTGGGGCTCAGGGCAATAGCGACCAGAGAGGCCAGCATCAGAGCGGCCAGCCCCATGAGTACATGGCGCCGATCCAGTCTATGAGAGAGGGTGGCGATCAGCAGACTGGTTGGGACAGCAAACAGACCGGAAATGGAAATAGCAAGACCAGCCATGCCGTTACTGGCACCCAGATCTGCGGCAATCGGCGTCAGCAGGCTGACTGGCATGAACTCGGCGGCAATGAGTAGTGCCACGCACAGCGACATTGCGGCAACTGCAGACCAGTGTTCGCTGATGATATCGGGCGTGCGGGATGATAAAGATGTGGTGTTCATGAGATGACCTGAAAGTAAAACATGGGATTATTCGATCGCTTCAATCGTGATGCTGGCGGCCGGGGTGGTGGTAAGGTGGATGAGACCCGATTCAATGCGCCCCAGCTTGATCAGTCCGGTTGAATAGCCAAAATCCCGATAGAAGATCGCCAGATTTCCCCAGGGGGCGTAATAGGTGATGTCCCCCACGTCCGGGTCTATACCCTTTGGGGCGTCCTGTGTGGTCAATTTGCGTGGCAGATAGGCAATCTTCTCAGTGCCGACGTAATCCTCAAGGGGGAGCGTCAGGGGGAGCATGGCAAAAAAGTCCCGTGCGCTGAGACTCTCTTCCAGGGTGGCCGTGATGATCTGGCCGGCTATCGTCATCTTGATGTTCATACTCTCTGTCCTGTTCTGATCCTCAGCACGTGCGGCTGCTGTGCTGGTCACCACCAGCAATAGGGTCATCGCGCTGGCGAACTTTCCTCTGGTCATTGTTCTTCTCTCAATGTGGCGCGAAGGGTGGCGTAGTAACCGATGAGAAAATGCGGCGAAGAGCTCGCCGCGTTTTCGACGCTTACTTCAGGTTGGTCTTGAAGAACTGCTCGAACTTGGCAAACGGGATCTTGCCAGCCTGGTTGTCATACAGGTCGACATGATTGGCGCCTGGCACGACGACCAGCTCTTTTTGCTGGCTGCCAACGGCCTTGAAGGCATCTTCGGCAAAATAGCGAGAGTGGGCCTGCTCACCGGTCACGATCAGGGTGGGAATGGCGATTTCGCTGGCATAGCTCAGCAGCGGCATATTCATGAACGACAACGGCATTGTGGTGGTCCAGGCCCCGTTGGAGTTCACCGAGCGGGTGTGGAAGCCGCGCGGCACACGGTAGTAATCGAAGAACTCCTTGAGCACCGGATGCGGGTTGTCCGGCAGCGCCTCTGGAAGAGTGCGGGCGGCGGCCGTGACATTGCCCTTCTCATCGACATAGAGGTCGTGGTTGCTATGGGCATAGGTGCCACTTTCTGCATCTTTCCAGCGTTGTTCATTCAGGTATGTCAGCACCGCGCGGCGATCGGCAGTGGAGTAGCGATCCTTGCCATCGCCCACACCGTGCCCAATAGCCCGACTCATGTCATACATCACACTGGTCGCCACCGCCTTGATGCGGGTGTCGCCAGCGACGGCATTGAGGGCCATGCCGCCCCAACCGCAAACCCCCAGCAGACCGATACGGTTGCGGTCGACCTCTTGTTGCAGGCCGAGGAAATCAACGGCTGCGCTGAAATCTTCGGTGTTGATATCGGGCGAGGCCACATCGCGCGGTTGACCGCCACTTTCACCGGTGTAAGAGGGGTCAAACGCCAACGTGACAAAGCCACGTTCGGCCAGGGTCTGGGCATACAGACCGCTTGACTGCTCTTTCACCGCACCAAACGGGCCGCTCATGGCAATGGCTGCCAGCTTGGCATCATCCCGGTTTTTCGGAAGATAGAGGTCAGCCACCAGGGTGATGCCGTAACGGTTCTTGAAGGTGACCTTGCGATGATCAACCTTGTTGCTCTGGGCAAAGGTCTTGTCCCATTGGGTCACCATGGAAACTGGTTCAGTGGGGTTGGTGGTTTGGGCATCACTCATTGTGGAGACTCCGGTTAATGCTGCACCCAGCAGCAAGGCAGAGGCGATGGCGGTTAGTTTTTTGGGGAGAACATTCATGGCAAAGTTCCTCTAAATCGGATTTCTGATGCGTGGTCCTGATGGTGGGGGCTGGTTTTGTGACCCACGACACACATTCTAGTTAGAACAATTAATGATGATTAGAGGCAGTATTTTGATAATATTCATGCCTATATGTTCTGAATGAACGTGTCAGACGCTGGTCGTGGCGGACAGAAATATAGTGGGGTGAACAAGATGACAGGACGCGAGAATTACAACGATCTCCACGTCTTTATGCTGGTCGCTCGGGAAGGCAGTTTTACCCGGGCCGCCGCCAGATTGGGGCTTGCCCAGTCCGGGGTCAGCCGAACGATTCGGGATCTCGAGGCTCGCCTGGGAGTGCAACTGCTAGTGCGCACTACCCGCAGCCTCTCTCTGACCCAAGCGGGTGAGCAGTTGTACCGTACGGCGCAGGGCTGTTTTCAGTCTCTCGATGCGGGTCTGGCCACGCTTGCGCACTATCGTGACATTCCTTCAGGCACGGTACGTATCAACGCCAGTCAGCATGCCATCGATAAGGTGCTGTTGCCGAAGCTGGCCATCTTCAGGCAACGTTATCCAGATATTCGGCTGGAACTCATTAGTGAAAGTCGCTTCGTGAACATCATCGATGAGCGGTTTGATGCCGGCGTGCGGCTAGGCGATGAGGTGGATGAGGGGATGGTGGCCGTGCGCATTACACCGGATCTGGAGATGGTGATGGTGGCCACACCGGATCATTTTCTTCAATACGGTTTCCCGCAGACACCGGCCGATTTGTCGGGACATCCCTGTATTGCTTATCAGTTTGCCGATGGCAGCCTCTATCAATGGGAACTGTGGCAGGAGGGCAAGTCGATTAAGCATCGACCACAGGGGCAGTGGGTCTTCTCTGACAGCTACATGGAAGCGGCTGCCGCTAAAATGGGGCTGGGACTGGCCTATGTGCCAGAGGAGTTGGTGAGTGATGAGCTTGAGTGCAGCACCTTAATTCAGGTATTGAAACCCTATAGTCATCGTCTGGCAGGTCTGTACCTCTATTATCCCCACCGGAATGTTTCACCGGCATTAAGAGTGGTTATTGATGCATTAAAATTATGAAAATAAACATCCAGTATGTATGGAGATGGAGTGCGCTATCCCGTCTCTCATTATTTAGCTAGAGCATCACCTTCTATCTGGTTACGCCATGCAGTGAAGCGGGGGAGGTATTACCGGAAAATCACCACGTCCCCCTGTGGTCGTCGTAAAGAGATCAAAAAATCCCTGCATACCCGAGACAAACTGGACTGTCAGCAAGCAGAGCATGGCTGGATTCATTTGTCTTCAATGTCTTAGAAACACAGTCTGTATGTCACATTTCTTCTAACCACCCAAGCCCCTGCCCATGGCATACGGTTTTTGACCCCAACGCTGGGCGCTATCCATGACGAGGGTGGGTGTGATTGCGCTGATACAGGCCCCGTGAGACTTGTCTGTTGATCTCGTTGAGCAGGGTTTCTTTATTGATCGGTTTGGTGATGTAGCCATTCATGCCGTGTGACAAGTAGTACTGCTTGGACTCGGGCATGGCATCGGCGGTTAAAGCGATAATGGGGATAGTTGCCCACGGGTGCTGGGAAGTCCGAATGTGTGTGGTTGCGGCCAGGCCATCCATGATGGGCATCTGCACGTCCATCAGCACCAGATCAAAGTCAGCGTCAGCCAGTTTCTCCAGCGCTTCAGCCCCCTGTACGGCAAGGGTGACCTGATGGCCAACCGAGTCGAGCATGGCGCCGATCACCTTGCGGTTGGTGGCATTATCATCCACCAGCAAGATGCGGTAGCGCTCTTGATCCGCAGGCTTGGCGGGCAGGCAGACAATGGAGGGGGTGGTGGCTTGAGCTGGCCATATATAGGTAAATAGGCTGCCTTTTCCCTCTTGGCTTGCCACCGAGATATCTCCGCCCATCAGTCGTGCCAGGTTGCGTGATATTTCAAGGCCCAAACCGGAGCCACCATATTGACGAGTAATAGACACATCTGCCTGAGCAAATCGCTGAAACAGGTTTTGCAGCTGGTACGCGCTCATACCAATGCCGGTGTCCTGGATCGCTACCCGTATTGAGTAATGTTCCTGCTCCAGCCTGGTGCTATCAATATGAATGTTGACTGCGCCCTGATGGGTGAACTTGATGGCATTACTGAGCAGATTAAACAGGATCTGGCGTACTCTGAGCGGGTCGATCATCAACCATTCGGGGGTATCGTCGGCAATGGTGAGGGTGAGGGTGATCCCTTTTTCATTGCAGCTGCTTTGTAGCAATGCGCGAATATCTTCCAGCAGTTGTGGCAGGTGATGGGGGGTGAGCTGCAGCTCTATCTTGCCTTCTTCCAGTTTTGAGATATCCAGAATGTCGTTGAGCAGGCCGAGCAAGTGGTTGGCAGACTCGCGTGCTGTCTCAAGGTAATCCCGTTCCCGGGGGGCCATATCGCGATCGGCCAGCAGAGAAAGCATCCCGAGAATGCCATTCATCGGGGTGCGGATCTCATGGCTCATATTGGCCAAAAAGCTGCTTTTGGCTCGGGTGCCCGCCTCGGCCTCGCGGGTAGCCCGCGTCAGCTTATCGTTGAGCTGTTGCATCAGTTGGTGTTGCTTCGACGAGATATTCATCTGCCGGGAGATTAACAAGGCCAGTATGAACAGCAGGGAAAATTGCAGGGCGGCGATCAGGGTGGTGGTGATGATCTGCTGTCTGACATCGTCACGACGCGCTACGTCAAACAGGGTGGCCTGTTGATTCACCTCCAGGGTCAGTTGATGCAACAAGGGAAGCAACAGCGCCAGTTGCTGGTGCAATTGCTGATGGGCGGCAGGCCCTAACGGTTCAGCCCCTTCCGGCCCCAGCCAGCGATCGGCCAGCGCAATGTAGTGGCGGATCCCCGTGCTGGCCTGCTGGTAGATCGCGGTTTGCTGTAGCAGCGAGCGATCCTTGCTCTGCAGAATAAGGTCCATGCGGCTCACCAAAATATCGTATCTGAGTTGATATTTGGCTTGCGGCTCATGGCGTAGCGAATTTTGAAAGCGCAGGGCTTCGTTGTAGAGCTGGAAGTAGTTCCACATCACATTATCTTCACCCTGGCTGGTGCTGCGCTGCAGATCCTGAAATTGCCGATATTGAATCGTGCCAATACCGGCAAAGGCGAGCAGCAATACGCACAGCACCACCGCCAGAAAACGCTGACTTGCCGCCAGGGATCTCATGGTGGGACCTACTCGACCTTGATCTGGCTGATCTGCCAGATGGCGCGACCGTAATAGAGCTTGTTGCGCAGCTCCGGATACTGATCGAATGGATAGATGAGAAATAGTGGGCCTTTATCGCGGATCGAGAGCGGTTTGCCATCGATGGTGCGGGCGAGGATCACCTGGTATTGCGCGGCATCACTGGCGGGCACCTGCACCGAGTAGTCGTTGAGTGCGGTGATGGTGAGTTGCGTGCCATTTGCTCCGACCTTGGCCAGAACGTCTTGCAGCCGCGGGCCGCGAAACGTCTTGGCCTTGTCATACCAGGGGGTATGGGTGTTGATTTCATACTGGGGCAACTGGTCCAGCATGGCGCTATCCCACAGATAAAACGTGGGATGAGTGGGGCTTTCGATCGCTCCCTCTACCTTGAGCAACGCATCTTCAAGGGACGGGGCGGCTTGTGTGATGCCGCAGAGGGCGCCCAGCAGTGGTGCGATATAAAGGCCTAGTCTCATAACATCCTCCTTGAAGCTGTTCGATGATGACACGCAGAACAACCACTGTTGCTCCCGGTAACAGGAGGCAAGCAAAACTTGGGCCGAGTTACATATCACGTGTATCACCGCATTTTTAAGGCGAGTTCAGTCTATCTGTGCTCTTTGGTGACAGTTGTCGTTGCAGTTTGCAAGGTAATACGCAGCCTTGTTGCAAATTGGTAACTGAAATTGGGTCTGGATGTGTGAAGAGTAGGGTGGTGGGAGTACCATATGGAGAGCATGGCGGGTTATCCGGTCGACTAATCTGGACTCGGCATAACACTTGCAGCATGAGAGTTGCAACGTGGCGGGTGCGATGACAGTGAACAGTCCGGGATATAGACAAGGAGTTAACCATGGAAAGTATGACTTACACCCTTAATGACACTCAGGTTGTGGTACTGGAAAATGAGTTCGATGCGATGGCGGTCAGTGCGTTGCGTCCGTTGTTCGAGGAGCTGGCTACTTATCACGGCAATGTGTTGGCAGATATCAGCGATGTGCACTTTATCGACTCGTCAGGGATCGGGGCATTGGTTTTTCTCTATAAAAGACTGATTATGAACGGGCATCAGATGGCCCTTGTTTGTGGGCCAGGTCAACCCCACGACCTGTTGGAAATGTTACATATAGACAGGGTGATCCCTTGTCATGACACGCTCAAAACCTACATGCGTGCTCGTAACATGATGGCGGCCGCATCATGAAACGATGGGGGCTATTGCTGTCATCTATCATGCTGTCGGGTTGTACTCAGTGGCCACCTGCGGGTTACGGCGGACTGGCCGAGGTAAGACCGACGCGTATTCCGGTGAATGAGGATGAACGAAAAGTCTGGTCTCGTTATGATGAGGCTCAGAAGACCCTTGATTCGCAGATTGTGCAGTTACAGCAATCTCATCTAAGGGAGTGTATGCCTGCTGAGCTTAAACAATTACAATCACAACGCATTGATATCGAACGGGATATGCATGGTCGGCTCTGGTCTGAGGTCGGTTGGCGTCAGACGGTGTTGGCACAGTCACTACAAAAAGTACGTTTGCGGCTGCAACAAACCACCGTTGCGGGCTGTAGCACTGATTGGTCAGGGCTCCCCTTGCGACAATGGGGGCAAACGTAACAGACAAAAAGGATGTCTATGAAACGGGGCGCTATCGAAGGATTGATCGGTTTTTTCTTGCTGCTATTTACTAGCCCGTTACTGGCTTCCACCTTACTCGCTCCCGGTGATCGGTTGGCCATAGTGCAACCCGGTGAGCCTGCCTTTGATCAGCCTTTCCAGATCAACAAGCAAGGGGAGATTACGCTACCTGAAGTTGGCACTGTGGTAGTGGGTGGGAAGACTCTGCCACAGGCGGATGAGCTGATCCGCACCGCCCTCACACCGGTTTACAACAACCTCTCTCAATTGACCGTCACCTTGCTGGAGAAGCGGCTGTTGATCAGCGTGATGGGCTATGTCAAAAAACCCGGCAGTTATGATTTGGCCCCCGATGGCAACGTGCAGATGGCCCTCGATGCCGCTGGCGGTCTGGTGCCCGGGGCCCAGCTCAACAATATGCAAGTGCGCCGTGGCAGCACGGTCTCGAGTTTTGACTACAAACGTTATCTCGATACCGGCGATGCCAGCGTGTTGCCACCGCTGCAATCCCTTGATGTGGTGTTTGTGCCAGCCTCCCCGTTGATCGGTAACGTACAGATCGATTTTGATGCGGCGACCCTGGCGGCAGGCGGGGATGGCGATACCGGCAAGGCGATCAAGGTGTTTGGGGAGGTCAACAGCCCCGGCGCCTTCAGTTTCAAAAGTGGCAACTCCATCGTGGATCTGCTGATGCGGGCCGGTGGTGTGACCCGTTTTGCCGGGGTTGAGCGGATCCGGGTGATCAATGGCGATGCCCCCGAGCTGTTCGATCTCAAAGCCTATCTCGACTCCGGCAACAACAAGCTGCTGCCCAATCTGGCTCCGGGCGCCACCATCTTCGTGCCCAAGGATGAAGAGCAGATCAAACGCGGTGCCCGCACCATCTACATCATGGGCGAGGTGTTCAAACCCGGCGCCTATGAGGGGCGGGAAGGGGACTCCTTCCTCGATATACTGGCCAATGCCGGTGGCCCGACCCGCTATGCCGAGAGTCGCCAAATCCGCTTGCTGCGCACCGATGGCAGTGTGGAGCCCATTGATCTGCAGGCCTATACCGAGGGCCTCCAAAAGGCATTGCCACAAATAAAGCCCGGTGACGCGATTTTTGTGCCGGAGAAGACCGACATTAACGAGAAGTCCTGGTTAAAAGTGGCGCCCGGACGGGCGGTGATGGTGATGGGTGCGGTGCGTATCCCGGGTCGTTATGAATGGTCTGATGAGATGTCGCTGCTGGATCTGATTGCCCACGCCGGTGGCCCCAATGAGCGGGCCGATATCGCCAAAGTCCAGATCCTCACCTCCGAGGGGGGCCAGGCCACGCCGACCCTGTTTGATCTCGACAAGTTTCTCCATCAGGGCGGGGCGCTGGCCAGCCTGCCCCGGATCCGCGCGGGCTTTACCATCATGATCCCCGAGCTGCCCACCGATCCCAGCGATAACAAATCCCAATGGGTGCGCCAGTCACCGGACAGCTCCATCTATATCTTCGGCCAGGTCGGCGCGCCGGGGCGTTATGCCTTTAACGACCAGCTGGGGTTTATCGATATCTTGTCAGCAGCCGATGGGCCGACGGCGGCCGCCGATCTGCGCAATGTGCGCATTGCCCACCGCAATGGCAGCACGGCGCGGGTCAGCAAGCTCGACCTTGCCATGTACTTTGAAACCGGTGATGAAACCTTGCTGCCCAAGGTGATGCCGGGCGACTCCATTTACCTGCCAGAGAAGAATCGCCCTTGGCTGGATGAACCCAAGGAGAACACCATTCGGGTGCTGGGGGCGATTGCCCGCCCCGGTCGCTACCGTTTTGACTCCTCCATGACCCTGCTGGATCTGCTGGCTGAGGCCGGTGGCCCGACCAACACCGCCTACATCAAGAAGATCGTGGTGATCAACATGGCCGCCAGCGGGCAGGGGGATCAGGCCCGCAGCTTTGATCTCGATGGCTTTGCCAAAGAGCCTGATTTTAGTCAGTTGCCGGTGTTGCGCGCAGGTGACACCGTCTTTATCCCTGACAGCAAGAGCAGCAACTGGGCGATTTTCATGGATGGGATGCGGGATATTCTCACCACGATTTCGGTGGTGGCGCTGGTCGGGACCCTTTGATATGAGCATCCCCATTCAATATCTCGAGCTGGAGTCGCTCTATGCGGCGACTCTCGCACGGGGAATACGCTCGCTGGCCATTACCTCTGCCGAAGGGGGGGAAGGGGTCAGTTCTATCTGCGATGCGTTGGCCAGACGAGCAGAGGCCGATGGACTTCGCACCCTGCTGGTGGATCTCAACCTTTATCACCCGGGGCGTGCGACGGCGCTCGCCTGGGGGCCCAACGATGTGCCCGAACCGGTAGCACATGGTCGTTCGCTCTCACTGTTGCCCGCACCCGGTAAAGATTTGATGGCGTTTCGCAACAAAGATACCTTGCGCCAACTGTTGCTGCGCTGGTTCGAACATTACGATGTGGTGATCTTCGATACCTCCCCCCTTAATGCCCTCAATCGGGGCAACATTCCTGCCGACCAGGTGTGTGGCGCCTGTGACGGGGCATTGCTGGTGGTGTTGGCCGGGGTCACGCCGACCAGCTCCGTGCAGAGTGCGGTGGATAAACTTACGCGGGCCGACGCCAATCTGGTGGGGGCGGTTTATAACGACAAGCTCAATCCGGGCCTGGCCAGCGAGATCCTGCGGGAACTCAACCGGCTGCCCAGTAACCGGGTGACCGAATGGCTTAAACGCTGGTGTCGCCGCAGTT
Organism: Aeromonas sp. CU5; assembly: GCF_002586745.1. Classification (NCBI taxonomy): domain Bacteria; kingdom Pseudomonadati; phylum Pseudomonadota; class Gammaproteobacteria; order Aeromonadales; family Aeromonadaceae; genus Aeromonas; species Aeromonas sp. CU5. Next base: position 1,810,472 of record NZ_CP023817.1, on the reverse strand, counting down.
CGCTACTTAACTTCCGGATCTGATCGGGTGTAGCAGGAGCGGGTGGCGAGTGTCTCTGGAGATGGTTGATGGATAGCGTGTATGGATGATTGGTTGCGATCTGCCCCTGCCAGTTTGCAAGCGGTGCGTGAACTGCGCCACCGGCTGGCACAAGGGTTGTCCCTGTTTCAGGTGTCCCAGCAGGAGCAAGCCAACTGGCTGCTCTGTTTCAGTGAACTGGCGACCAATATTGTCCGCCATGCCATGCCGCCTGCCACTCAGCTGTGGCTCACCCTGAAACAAGACGAGCAGGGCTTGATCCTGTTGTTGGAGGATGATGGCGGGCCCCAGCCCACCCTTAGCGCTATGCCGTTACCCGATGAGCTGCAAGAGGGAGGCTATGGACTCGCCCTGGTGCACCAGCTGTTTGCCGAGGTGCGCTTTGCCCGCGAGGGGGAGCGCAATCGGGTCACCCTGCGCCCTCATGCGGTGATCAAGGCGTTACCCGTGATTGCCGTCATTGATGATGACAAGGTGATGCGCGCCCTGCTCACTGCTTATCTGCAGGAGCACTACCGGGTCGAATCCTATGCAGATCCCGACGCGGCCTTGCAGGTATTGGGAAGACAGCCGCCCGCCATAGTGCTATCCGATATCGAGATGGAGGGTATCGACGGTTTTGCGCTGCGTCAGCAGCTGATGAAAGATCCCAAGATGAAGGGGGTCCCCTTTATTTTTCTCACCGGCCATCAGGATCAATGGACCCAGAGTCGTGCCGGTGCCTTGGGTATCGACGATTTTCTGGTCAAACCTATCACCAAGCAGGACTTGTTGATGGCGGTTTCGCGGGTGCTGCAACGCTCGCTGCAGCTCAAATCGCAATGGGGCGAGCAGCTTGATCAGCGGATGACCTCGGCGCTGCGTCCGTTATTGCCCGCCACCTCGATAAACGGATACCCGCTGGCGTTGCAAACCCGTGCGGCCACCGTGGGGGGGGGGGATTTTCTACTGGTCAAAGATCGGGTGTTGTGGCTTGGGGATGTGATGGGCCACGATGCGGAAGCCAAGTTTTTTGCCCATGCCTATGCCGGTTATCTGCGTGGCTTGCTGACCGCGCACGATCTGGAGCGCGCCCCCGCACGCTTGCTGACTATTTTGTCCAACGCGGTCCACAGTGATCCCTTGCTCGGGGCCACCCTGCTCACCACCTTGTGTATCGAGCTGGGTGACGAGGGGCGGGTGCAGTGGGCCAGTGCCGGTCATCCTGCCCCCTGGCTGATCGGGCCGGGCTCGGTGCGTCAGGTCGGGGTGACCGGCCCCTTACCCGGTTTGCGCCCGGATCCCCATTTTGTGACCAATCAGCGCCAGCTTAAACCGGGAGAGCGCTTGCTGTTCTGGACCGACGGCTTGCTCGATAGCCGTGATGCCACCGAGCGCCAGCAGTGGGAAGATCAATTGCGGACATTGTGCCTGACGCCCGAACCGAGCCTGGAGCGGCTGGCCCAGCGGATTGCCAACTGGTTTGATGAGCGGGCCGAAGGGGCCGCGCTGGATGATATGACCCTGTTACTGCTCGCTTATCCCGCCGCCTGATCCTGCCCTTCCTTGGTGTTGCTGGCCCGCTCTATGCATCTCTGCAGCAGTACGCAGTCGCCATGTTGCACATGGCGTGGAGCCACACAAGGAGGGCGCTTATGTTACCAACACAGCCGATCTGGCTCGCTATTGATGCCCGTCAAGTAGGCGGGATCGAAGTTCACATTACCCATTTGGCGCGCGATCTGCTGAGCAGGGGCCTCAACCCGACCATAGTGCTGGTGAGCAACCACGGAATGACCCCCTTTATTGCGCTGCTCAAGCAGCAGGGGCTGCCTTATCGGGTCTGTCGCAACAGCCGTGATTTTGTGCAGACGTTGGCGAGCCAGTCCGGTGATGTGCTGGTGCACACCCATGGTTACAAGGCCGGGATCCTCGGTCGTCTGACCGCCTGGTGCAGCGGAAAATCGGTAGTCTCCACCTTTCACAGCGGTGATGAGGGGCAGGGGTTACTGAAGTTTTACAGCTGGCTGGATCGGGTCACCGCGCGTTTTGCGACCTGTATTGCAGTGAGTGAGGCGATTGCTCGCAGATTGCCAGTGCCGAGCACTGTGATCAGCAACTTCGTGCCGATGCCTGCGTTGCCGGCATCGGTGCAAGGCAATCGCATCGCGTTTGTTGGCAGACTGTCAGCTGAAAAGGGGCCTGCGAGCTTTTGCCAGTTGGCGGCGCTTTGTCCCGATGGCGAATTTCATCTCTACGGTGATGGGCCATTGAAAGATGACTTGTGGCAGCAATATGGTGACCGTGTACAGCTCCACGGTTTTCGGCAAATGGCCAACGAGTGGCACCATATTGATCTGCTCTGTATCACCTCCCGGTTTGAGGGGTTGCCGCTGGTGGCGCTGGAGGCGATGGCCCACGGTATTCCGGTCTGTACCTTTGCGGTGGGTGGCCTGGTGCAGCTGATTGATAACAAGTCCAATGGCTGGCTGGTGGAGCCCGGCCATGTGCACGACATGGCCGAACTGGTTAATTATTGGCTGCGCAGTGATGAGGTGGTGCGTGGCAGGATGAGTCAGGCGGCGCGCAGAACCATAGCCCGCGGTTACAGCGTCAATCACAGAGTGAGTGATATTCTGGCGCTCTATCCCCTCTAACCAGTCCGTGAGATTGACCAATGCGAGTGGCCTGGCCACTCGCTTTTTTATGGGCAATAGGTAATGAGCCATGAGCGTGCGCAGAGATCTTGATTGGCTGGCGTCTTAACGGGCTGCCACCTGCCGTAAAAGACGGCTACCGGAAGGTGCCATCGCGCTTGATCCGCCATGCGCAGTCTCAGAAGTGCGCAGCCTCAGAAGTGTGCCGCCGCAGCGTGGCGAAGGCCCACCACCTCTACCGCGCCCCCGATTGAGGGTGGCGCAGTGGCATCGAGGGTAGATAGCTATTTAGGGATTCCCTTGGCGGGTGCGTTGCACCGCCGCTGATTGATGGCTGTGGTGCAGCATCTAGGGTAGCGTGCCATCCGCCCCTTGGTGGATGCTGTGCTGGCAAGGGGCTGACACCATAGCGCTACATGGTTGCGAGGGGATCAAGAAAAAGGCCATTGCATCAGCAATGGCCAGCGCGATCTGGTTGGGATGTGGTGGCTGGTGGGGATCGTGAATCCACCAGTAGGTTGGGGCTCAGCGGCCCTTCTTGCCGACCATGATGGCAATGGTCTTGCCGATGATCTGGAGGTCTTGCACCAGCCAGCGCCAGGGGTGGAGCAGGGCGACCGAGTAGGCCAGATCAAAGGCCAGCTTGCTGCGCACGTCATCGAGTGACTCATCATAGCCCTGATTGACCTGCGCCAATCCGGTAATGCCGGGGGCCACTTCATAGGTGCGTTCGATAAAGAACGGCACCGCATCTTCAAGCCGGTTGGCGATGCCGGGGCGTTCTGGCCGGGGGCCAATCAGCGACATCTCCCCCTTGAGCACATTGAGAAATTGCGGCAGCTCATCGAGCCGGGTTTTACGCAGAAAATCGCCGCTGCGGGTGATCCGGCTATCCCCTTTACCACACCAGACCGGGCCTGTCCCCGCTTCGGCGTCGGCGCGCATGGTGCGAAACTTGATCATAAAAAACAGCTCGGTATGGCTGGCATGGCTGCGACCAATCCGTAATTGGCGAAAGAACACCGGACCCGGACTATCGAGGCGGATAGCCAGCATGATCAGGGGCCACAGCGGCAGTGTCAGCAACAAGCCAAGGGATGCACCAGCCAGATCCATGATGCGTTTGACCACCAGGGTCACTGTCGGGATGGGGTGTTTCATGCTGCTCTCTCCTGAGTGGTGGAACGGATCAGTGTGCGCAAGCCGTAGTGGAGGGTGCCAATGCCGTTGTACCAGTGGCCAAGCACCAGATAGTGGATAGTGCGAAGGGGGCCGGGCCAGCGGTAATTCGGGGTCAGCTGGATCACTCCCACCAGGGCATAGCCCAGTAGTTGCGCGGCAAGTACGGCGCCAAAAAAGGCAGACGCAGTGGCCAGAGGGATAGCACACAGCCACAGCAGCATCAGGCACAGGGGCATCAATACCCGTAGCCCTTTGCCACTGGCAAAATTAAAGGCCACCCAACCAAATTTGGGGTGCAGCAGTGGCAGCAGACGCAGCAGTTGCTGGGTATTGCCAGCCCCGATCCGCTTGCGCCGCACCGCCTCAAGGGCGGCATCAGATACTTCCAGCTCCAGTGCGGCGCAGCGATTGTCATAGACCGCCTTGTAACCCTTGGCGATGGCCTGCATCGGCAGAATGAAATCGTCGTTGATGGTATCGCTCGCCAGCGGAGTCAGGCAGTGGCTGCGGATCACATAGAAAGCACCATGGGCGCCCAGCATGCTGCCGAGGGCCGACTCGCACAGCTTGATCTGGCTCTGATAGCGCCAGTAGTGCTCTTCGCCCTCGGAGCCCGCTTGCCAGAACCGGTAGGCTTCGCCCACCACCCCCACCTTGGGATCTTGAAAATGGGCGGCGGCCAGCAGCAGGCTATCGATGGGGAGCAGGGCCGAGACATCGCTCAGGGCCACCAAATCGCTCTTGACCAGCGCCATGGCATCGTTGAGTACCGCGACCTTGCCGCGATTGAGGTCGTGATTAAACAGCCGGATCTGCAAATGCTGCAGGGCCGGATCCCCGAGCTGGAGCAGGGCGATCGGATAGCTATCGTCGCTGCAACCATCGAAATGCACATGTACCCACAGCTTGTCGGCGGGGTAATCGAGGCTGGCGAGGTTTTGCAGTTTGGCCGCGATGGTCGCCGCCTCGTTATAGACCGGCATCAGCAGGGTGATGGTGGGGAGCGTCCCATCGCCATGGCTGTTGTTAAGGCCACGGGTCATAGGTTGCGGATGCGGGGTGATCTGACGAGCCCGCTGACCAAAATATTTGAGCAGCAGGGGGTAGCCAACATGGTGGTAGACCACCAGCGCTGCACAGAGCCAAAACGCCATCATGTACCACTCCATGGGATGCTCCTTTAATCCGGTAGCCGTCTGCTTAACGGCGGTAAAGTGCCTGATAGGCCTGTGCCATCTGGCTCAGGCTGCCTTGCTGGCAGACAAACTCACGGGTGACTGCGCGCAGGCTACTGGAGTTGAGCAACCCCTGTGCCAGAAGTTGCGCCAACAGCTGCGGGTCTCGTTTATCGAGCAGATAGCCGCTGGCCGGACAGACTATCTCGACCGCCGCGCCAACGGTGCTCATCACCACCGGGACGCCGCAGGCCTGGGCCTCCAGCACACAGAGCGGCATCCCTTCTGCCAGTGACGGCAAGCAGAACAGATCCAGCCCCTGATAAAAGCGCGGCATCTGCTCGACCAGCCCGAGGAAGTGCACGCGATGGGCGATGGCTAACTCCTGGCACTGCTGCTGCAATGCATTTTGCAAACTGCCGACCCCTGCCAATGCAAGATGCACCTCTTCCGGCAAGGTGCTGATCGCCTCCAGCAGCAAGCTATGGCCCTTGACCGATTCGAGGCGCGCGGCGCACCCAATCAATTTGACCCCTTGCGGCAGCCCCATCTCCTGACGGGCGAGGGCGGCATTGCCCGGGGTGAAGCGCTGTTCATCGATGCCATTCGGGATCACCTGTGCGGACAACTGCCCCAGCTTGGCCTGCAGCTGGTTGGCCACCGGCGTTGCATCCGCCACCAGGGTCGGCCTGAAGGTGCGCAGCCCCAGACTGGCCAGAGTGCGTTGATGAGGATCATCGAGATACCAGGCATCGTGTTCGGTGTGCACCAGGGTTGTCACTTGCGCCAAGCGACTGGCCAAGCCGCCATAGAGCAGGGGGCCAAGATGGTGGGTATGCACCGCCCCCGGTTTGAGTTGCCGTAGCAAGCGGGTCAGCCGTCCGAGGGTGGTCAGGGACCAACCAGCCGGTTTGGCCAGACAGTGGATCCGCGTGGCGAACGGGCGCAGGGCTGGCCATGCAGCCAATACCGCCGCCTTGTCCCCCTCAAGGGAGATGATATGCATCGGTTGGTGGCCCGCATTGGCCTGGGTCAGATTGAGCACCATGGTCTCCAGCCCGCCGGGCTGCAGGTGCTGGACGATTTGCACCACCGCCGGTTGGCGCTCGGATGGGATTAGGGGGTCGGACGATGGCAGCATGGTGAGCACTCCAGCACAGGGAGGGGGCGCGGCCCCGGACCATCGGTTAATGCGAATCTTGTACCACTCTTGCCGTTAGCTAAGTCAGTGCCCGGCAACCACGGGAGCTAAACGGTGTTGGCAGCGGCCTTGCACTGGTGCCGGCCTTGCACTGGCACCGGCCTTGCACTGGCATCAGCCTTGCATAGGCATGACAGCCCTACCTGCGTAATCGGGAGTGATGTCATGCCAGTCCAGTTCTATTACAACCTCTACCTCATCTTGTTTGCGGCCTGGCGCCGTCGTTATCTGCTGGTGATCCCGGTGCTGGTGATGCCACTGGTCGGGGGCGCCATTGGCTGGCTCACCCCCAAGGAGTATGAGAGTCGCACCACCTTTATGGTGCCGCAAGATGCCAACCAGACCCCGACCCTCAAGGATCTGATCACCCAGGAGAGCCTCAAAGATCGCTTTGCGGTGCTCGAAGCCCTGCTGCGCAGCCGCTATGTGCTCGATGGGGTGGCGCGGGATCGGGGCCTGGTCAATGACGAGACCCCACCGGTCAAACGCGATGCCATCATGGACTGGCTGTCAGGGGCTGTCTCATTGCGGCTGATCGGGGACGAGGTGATTGAAATCAAGGTCAGGGCCGATTCGGCCGCCAACAGTGCCGGTCTGCTTGAGGCGATCTCACGGCGTTTCTTTTTCAACTTGCTCAGTAAGGGGCGCCAGTCGGCGGAATCCTCCGAGCGTTTTTTGCAAAGCCAGCTCGACAGCCGCCGTGGCGAATTGCAAGGGGCCGAGCAGCTACTGGCCGACTTCAAACGGGAACATGCCAGCGCCTTGCCCCAGCAACAGAGTGCCAACGTCGCCCGGCTCTATGGTTTGCAAGAGCGTTATGCCGAGAGCCTGATCCTCTTGCAGCAGGCCAGGGCCAGGGTCGATCAGCTATCGCTGGGGCAGGAGAGTCAGCTGGCCCGTCAACTGGATGAGAAGCTGCAGTTGATGCGCACCGAGCTGGTGCTGCTGCGGGCCCGCTACAGTGAGGAACACAGCAAGGTGCAGAGTCTGCGCTATCAGATTGAGCAGTTGCAGCAGGAGTTTGAGCAGCTCAAATCCCAGCCGGATATGGCGCAGGGGCCCGAGTGGCAGCTGGCCCAGACGCAACTGACCGATGCGCAGCAAAACGCCACAGGCTTGAAGACCCAGCTGGATGGACTGGACAAGGTAGTCGATTCCCAGGGCGATACCGAACGTCAGCTCGCCGAGCTGGAGCGGGATCTGGCGGTCAAGCGCACCCTCTATCAGGACTTGTTGCTGCGTTATGAGAAGGCCAAAGTGACCGGCGATCTGGGTAACTTTGAACAAGCTGCGCGGATCAAGGTTATCGACAAGCCGTTCGCCCCGAGCAAACCGAGCAACTACCCGCTGTGGCTATTTGTGCTGGCCGGGGTGATTGGCGGGCTGGGGCTGGGCGGCGGGTTGGCCCTGCTGACCGAGTTGGCGGATACCAGCTTGCGCCGCAGTGATCGACTGGCTTCTCTTATCAAAGCGCCGGTGCTAAGTCGAATTCCCTACTGCGAGCCGGTGCCGGACTATCCATCCAACAGTTATCAGGCGCTGGATGGCCAGGTGCTGCCCTTGGCGCCCGAGCCGGGTTGATTGCCGCAAAAACTGGCTATCAGCCGGAACCTGAATATGTCTGAAAAGGCCTTGTGATAAGGCCTTTTTTATGAGCATCAGGCGGTGTTTTGGGAGGCGACGCTATTTAATTAGGCTCGATTCGATTTGCGTCCTGATGTTGTCAAGAAGACGAGGCAGGTAGCATTTTCCATAGCAACAGATTGACTGTGATTTTGTACAGTGGTACAAGTGGACCCAAATAAATGAAACAGAGACAATCAGTTCAGAAACCGGAGCTAGGTTGGTAATTTAATGATTTTAAAGTGATTTTCAGAGTGGATAATGTATCAAAGGGCGGCATCATCCGGAAGGATCAGTTATTGGATTAATACTGCCTTCAATATAATTAATGTTATGTTTATTTGGAGTGGGCGTGCATTTATTTGAGGAAGTTGTTTTATACGATCCTGATAATCCTGTACGAAAGTGTGGGTTAGAAGGAAAAGATGTCCACTGTGAAAATAATTTGGAGTGGTATGTATTCCGTTGTGGGCAAACTCTGGCTCGCTTGTCTTGTGCAATTGATAAATGCCATCTGTCATTAAATCAATTGGAGTATGTTGTTAACAAAAAACGTTCAGATGACAAATTTACAAACGCAGATTATATAGAATATGAAATTGAAAATTTCTTGATTAGAAGCAGTGCTATTTATGACCGTGCTTTAATACTAGCCGGTAGTCTACATGATTTAGGTATTGCCGACGACTCTATTTCTCATCAGTCAGTTGTCACAAATGCTCATGTTCAATCATCTGGCATGGCTGACCAACTTAAAAAATTACGTAAGCATTGCACTGAATTTAGAGAAATGCGTAATAAAATTGTTCATCATGCCAATTACACAGATGAAGCATTTGATTTGTTGTCAATGCTACATAAACTTGATGCCAGTGAAAAGCAAGGTAGTAGCGTTACATTACCTCAAGATGTTCTAATCAAATTAACTGATGATTTTATGCATATACAAGTAAGTGAGTTTAAAGAGCATTTAAATTCAATAGTTGAATCAGTAGAGAAAATATATGATAAGTCGTTACTCATTTATGCAACTAACAAAGTTAGAAATACAAAATAAACATAATAAATCGCTGCGTGTGGATTTGATATAGCTCGTAGGTTCGATTAGCCGGTAGGCGTAATCGGACGCTCGCGGTGACACTCCACGTCAATATGGCAATAACGTAACGACCGTTGCCAGTTCGAGAGTGAGTTTTGGGGCGGAGAAGTGGCAAGATGGAAGGGTTTTGGCGAGTTAAAGAAACATATTACAGAAAGGCCGCGAAAGTTCGATTACGCTTCGCTAATCGAACCTACGGCCCTGTCCAGTTATTTTAGCTGCCTTTTAGTTAAAGTATTTTTGGGGGCAAAGTGGTTGGATTGTGGCGAATTAAATTAATATTTAACAGAAAGATCGCGAACGTCCGATTACGCTTCCCAAATCGAACCTACGGCTCTAATTAAAGGTAAATCATGAAAAAAAGTCTCAGGAAAGGATATTTTCACTTAGAGCTAAACCATGAATACGGTGCAGATACGATCGGTGCCGAAGCGGCAGAAGTAGAACTCAAAGAGGGTGTGGCTATTTTTAGAGCTAAGCTAAAGCCTGCAAGTGAAAATCAGATTTTGGATGCTGTTCATTGTAAGGAGCAAAGTTTTAAGAATGTAGAATACTTTTCCTTTATAGATGAACATATTCGGAAAGGCATATCATCTTTCGTAAAGATTAATAAGGCCAAAATTAAAGGTTGGCGCATAGAAATTGACTATGAAAAAAAGTATGATTTTTCTTGTGACATTCAGCCTATGAATCCTGACGGGGTAATATTTTATGTTGTAAGTTCATAGGTTATGATTACGCTTCGCTAATCGAACCTACGGCCCTTAAACATCCGTCATGAGGTGAGACTATTTTGATAAACTATCTGTTGTCACGTTCTGCTGAACTTGAAAGAAGTCTCTTGGAATTTTTAGTACTGCCTCCCTTCGATGATTCACAAAGAATCATGGTGAGCAGAGTCATGTGTAGTATTGCTTTCGAGCATGCCGAAAGTGCCAAGATGCTTATATCAGCAGGTAATTTAACCTCGGCTACGGGGCTTGTTCGTCTTCAATATGAAGCACTGGTTCGGGCAATGTGGCTGCTCTACGCTGCAACCGATACAGATGTTTTAAAGTTAACCAGCGAGCTGACGCAGGAGACGGCAGATAAGGCAAATAGGCTTCCTATGCTCAGCGAAATGTTAGAAAAACTGCAAGGGAAGGCTCCTCAAGAACCGCTGGATATGCTGCGTGAATTCAAAGAATATTCTTGGAAACCTCTCAGTTCGTTCATCCACGGTGGACTTCATGCAATCCACCGCCACAGCAAGGGTTATCCACTTCCTTTACTTGAACAGATGGTCAGAATATCCAACGGGGTGTCGTTAATGGTGGGCATGCTGTTAGTTATATTGCATGGTGGTGGTGAGCAGGTAGGTAAAATCCCACGTATTCAAAGAGAGTTTGCTGATTGTCTACCTGATACCAAGTTGTAAATTTCAATAAGAAGTGTCGTAAAGGGCCGCCTGCCCCATGTTTTAGTCGAGTAGCGTGCCTCAGCCCAATCATGAGCACAACTGCTGTATATGCTCAGCCACTTATCCTTGCTGCCAGATAAAAATCAGGGAGCCATAGCTCCCTCATCGCTCCACACGGGGTGACAAATTAGCCGATGGCGGGTGCCAGTTGCCCGTTGGCGGGCTGCAGGCGTCCTTGGTTACGGCGTTGATAGCGCCAGGCCAGCAGTAGCGGCATACCGAGCAGCAGCTGGGCGGCCAGCGGGATCTCCTCGAGGGGTGCGGCCAGTGCCCCTTCCGGAATAATGCCCCCCTCAATTTCAGCCGCCAGTTTGAGCTCCAGCGCATTGCCAAAGTCGGCGAAGGTGGTGGCATTGATGACAAATGCATCCTGACCGCCCGCCACGTTCTCTACATACCACTCTTGCAACACCCCATCGGCATAGTCCTGACCAATGGTGATGCCGTTGATGGTGTCGATGCCGGAGGCGAGCAGTTGATCCCGCACGGTGGAGGTATCCAGCCCGTTGTTCTGGATACCGTCACCCGACACATCCATCACCTGGCGGGCGGCGGTGTAGTTGTTGGTATCAAACTGCTGGGCACCAAAGGCCATGGCCGAACCGGGGGCCGTCATCCCCGCATAGGGGCGGACCAGGGCATCCAGAGTGGCGGCGAAGTTGTTGATGGAGGTCATGTCGTAGAGGTGGAACCAGTCAGTCATCACGCTCTGCTGGTTGCTGCTGCTCCACATGATCATCTGTACGGCGATGGACCCGAGTTTGCCGCCACTGGTGTCGAGGATGGCGCTTTGTACATCCTGACTGTAAAAGGCGTCCACATACCCCTGTAACTGCAAATTGAATTCCGATGAACTGACGCTGCCAGACACATCCATCAGCAGTTGCAGTTCGGTATCGACTTCGGTCAAGGCGTATGCGGGGGAGGTTACCAATAGCATCCCCAGCAGCCCTGCCAGCGGTTTGAGTTTCATCGCTCACTCCTTTCCTTGGCTGTAGTGCCAACAGGGTGAATGAATAAACCGTGCCAGCTTTGTTGAATCCTCTGACTTGGTTTGAGCTGGGTGAGGCCGGACAGGCATGGAACTTGCGACAGCGGTCAAGAGCGCTGATAACCGGCAGGAGTTGCGATGGAGATCCGTCCTTGGCAGTGGGCACCCAACTGGCTGCTGCTTGGTTTGGCCAATCAGTGGGGCATGGTGTGGCTCAATATGGGCCACTTCAACCTGTTGGTGGTGTTGCTGATTGCTATCTGGTGGCAAATTGCATCGCGGGTTGCGCCAAGCTGGCGCCCGCATCCGCTGGCGCTCGCCCTGTTTATCCTGCTGATCCTGATCCCTAGCGCCAGTTGCAAGGCGCTGGCCTGTCTGCTGCTGGTGGCCTCGCTGTGGCGCCGTGGCCAGGGTAGTGATGAGCGGGCGGTGTTGCAGATCGTGCTCGCCTTTACCGTGGCGGTGTTGTGGGGGCAGCAGGTGTTTGCGTTGCTCTCTGGCCCTGTGTTGTCGCTCGATGCCTGGGGGGTGGGCCAGTGGTTGCAACTGCTGGGCTGGGACATTCGGCTGGATGGCAATCGCATCGAGCGGTTGGGGGGCCATGCGCTGATCGTGCTCAAGGGGTGCTCCTCCTTCTCCCAACTCTATCTGGTGGTGCTCTCCTGGCTGGTCTCCTGCTGCTGGCTGGCGCCGGAGCGCCCCCTCTACCGGCAGTGGCCCATGTTGCTGCTGGTCTGCCTGCTCTATATCGGGGCCAATCAGTTGCGGCTGGTGTTGATGAGTCTGGATCTGCGCTGGTACGGCTGGCTGCACACTGGCAGTTGGGCCCAGCTCTACCAATGGGCCATCATGCTGCTGGTGATGACGCTTCTTTTCGTCAGGGGGCGCCATGATGCAACTCTCTAGGGGATATCTGCTGCTGTTGCTGGTGGCGCTGCTCAGTGCTGCCGCTATGGGCTGGCGTTATCAGAACCGGGCGGTCAATGAGGGGGCAAAGCCGATGTTGATGGAGCTGGTCCAACAGGGTTGGCGCTTGCGGGTGGCCACGCCGGTATTGGGCGGCACCTATGTCAGCTATCAGCTGGCCCATCCCCGCTGTGATGGCCTGTTGCAGGCCATGCTGGTGGCACCTGATAGCGAGGCGATGTCAGTGACGCTGGCGGGTGCGGGGATGAGTCAGGGGGTGATGTTTTTAGGCGAGCTGCACCAGCGCCCGCCGCTGCTCTCTTACCGCTTTACTCAGGGCTGGCGCAAGTTGTGGGGGCTGGCCCCTTATCCTCTCTATCGGGTGGCCTTGCCGACCTCCTGCCTTGGCCTTATTGCGCCGCCGCTGGGGTGACAGCCCCCGGTTCACCGTTTGGCAGAATGCGGATCAGCAAGGTATTGGGGGCCAGCATGGGGTCATAGCGGGGCTCCAGCTCAATGGCGCGAGACCCCAGCAAGCGGGTCAGGGCGGTCAGCCGCACGCTCGCCATCCGCGCACTCTCCAGCATGTCTGTTTGCAGCCCGGGGCCGCTCACCAGCGCAATCCGGGCCGGATCCTTGCGTCCCAAAAACTGATGCAGCTGCTGCTCCTGATCCGCCGGCAGTTGCGTCTCCGCTTGCTGGTATTGCAGTTGCAGCTGGGGCTGTTCGGTCAACTGTTGTTCCCGTAACTGGTTGAGGATCGGCAGGGTCTCATTGACCGGCTCCTGACGGGCGCAGCCGCTGAGGATCAGCAGTGGCAGCAAAAGAGGTAACAGCCGAGGCAGGGCGCGGCCTTTGGCGGTGGAGCGGGGAGTCTGGTTGGCCATACGCAGTCACTTCAGGAGGAGGAGTTGGCACCAGTTTGCAATGTTTTCAATCGCTTGGCCAGTTGTTCAATCTCGCGGCGCCACTGGATCCAGGCGGCCGAAGACAGTTGTTCTGCCACCTGCCAGCGGGTCGGCAGCTGATCCCGCAGGCGTTCCAGCAGCAGGGCGGCCTCCACCTGATAGCGGGCCTCCTCCTCCAGCCAGGCGAGCCAGCGCAGATCCTCGATGGCTTGCTGTAGCAGCAAGAGGTCGTGGGAGAGGCGGTGCGCCTCGCAGGCTTGCGGGCCGAGCAGCATAAAGTCGCTCTCCCGCCCGTCGGTGGGGTCATAGGGCAGGGCGGTGGGCATGCGGCCATGCCACTGCAAATAACCCTCGGCGCCGCTTTGCCACAGGTAAAACCCGGCGGCTCTCGGGGTGCCCAGATTGTAAAACCAGGGGGTGACCTTGTGCTGGCGCACTCGCGCCACATCGGTCTTGTCGGCGCCAAAACCTGCGTTGATCAGGGCAATCTCCACCTCTGCCAGCAGACCAACCTGACCCGGGTGGTTGAAGTGGCCTGCGCGGATCACTGCCGGATCCCGCCGTTTCATCTCCCGCGCTAGGGTGGTGATGGCGGGCAGGGTAGCGAGATCCGGCTCATCAAACAGGCTCCATGCCAGCGGGGGCAAGCCGCTGGCGGTCAGCCCCTGTTGCCGCGTCTGCCACTGATCAAGCTGGCTGGCAGGATCTCCCCCCCAGCGTTTGAGCGGGGTATAGGCCAGCAGGGGGGGCACAAACCCAAGCCCGGCCGCCTCTCCCATGATCTCCCGCATCCCCGCTTCATCCTGTGGCAGGGCGGGCGAGAGGCCGCTGATCCCGAGCTTGGCGAGCCGCTCCAGATCGCAGTGACTGGCCGCGGCGATCTGCTGCTTTAGCGCCTCGGGGTCGGGGCTTAGCCAATTCAGATAGGGGGGCGCTTCGACATAGATGCCGATCGGCTTGCTGGCCGCGGGCAGGGTCAACGGCAGCACCTCGATAGTCAGCGGCAACTGCACCAGTTGCTGCTGGCTGAGTAGCTGAATATTACCGAGATAGCGCCCCGCTGGGGCGTCGCGGGGGACTGTGATTTGCAGTACCAGACGCCGAGGCACGCCTGCCAGCAGGGTGAGCCCGGCCACGCCTTCGACCAGCTCCTGATCCGAGGGGGCCAGCAAGGTGCCGCTCGCCTGCGGGCGAACCAGATGCCACTGACCGTAATAGGGGGTCAGCGCCAGCGGCGATCCTGCCTGCTCGGGGGGCTGGATCACCAGCAAGGGGGCCGGATCGTCGGTCGCGGCGTGGATGGCAAACTCCAGCAGCAGCTGGCTGCCACGGGCGGCCAGCACAGGCAGGGAAGCGTGCTGCAACGCATCGGCGGCGGATGCCGGGGCGATCTGCAGGGTTGGAGCAGCATCCGGGATCGGCGTTAGGCTGAGCTGCGCCGGAACAGGCGCTGGGGAATAGGGGACCAGGGTCCACTTTTCCAAAAACAGCTGGCGCTGCTTGGTCAGCACGCTTGCGGTCGCGTCGGCCAGCCTCCGGGCGTTAGCCTCGGTCTGCATACCATGGCCTTTATCGCCATTCGATGGGGCGGCCTCGTCGGTGCTGGCCGGATAGGGGGCAAGCAGCAGGCCAGCCAGGTATTTGGCATCCGGTGAGTGGCCCACCAGGGTAAGGGTGAGCGGGCCGCCGGGGTGGTTCAGGGTGACATGAACGGGGCCCCCCTGACGTGCCCCGAACAGCTGCCAGGGATCCGGATTTGGTAGCGCCTCGCGGGATTGCCCCGCCAGATAGCGCTGGGTTAGCCATGTTTGCGGTTGCCACTGCTCGGCCCAGATGGGCTCGCCATTGACCAGTACGCTGCGCTCGAAGGGGTGGGGCAGATACTCCCACTCGCCGGGGTCATCGAGCCACAGGGTGAGCTGGTAGCGCCCTTTGGTCACCTCAAGGCGTACCCCGTCGAGATTGCGCAGGCCATCACGAACAAGGGCATCGCCGGAGGGGCGCAACACTGGAGTGGGGTGGCCGAGCAGTCGGGGATCCCCCGGGCTCAGGGCCTCAAAGCCGGTAAAAAGCGGGGCGCTGGCTGCCCCCAGATCCAGCGCAATGGTGCCCTCTGGCAGGGTCAAGCCGGGTTCCCAGAACCAGCGTTTAATGGTCAGTGGGGGCGCGTCATCGGCCATAAACAGGTAGATCTTGGTTATCTCATCAAGGGTCAGTGGCCGTGGTTGGCTGGTGCGCCAATCACTTAAGGCAAAGCGCAGGGTGAAGGGGCCCGGGGCGACCATCCGCTCTTGATTGACCCGGCTGCGGTAGTTGACCGAGGCCTTGTCATCGACCCGTAAAATCAGCGTTTGTGGTTGTGTGCCCGGATTATGGCCCTCGATCACCAGCTCATCGTCGCTGCCCACAGGCCAGGGCACATGGGTCAGATTGAGGCGCTGGGGGGTCAGGGTGCCAGTGAGGGGCAGCGGGATGGGGGCAGGCAACTGCGTGGCGCTGAACAATGATGCGCAATAGAGCAGCGAACAGCCGCAGAGCAGGGTGGCCAAGCTTCCCCTGTGCCCATGTCGTCTCCCGAATGTGGCGCTGCCCATCAGCAGATCGCTGCCAACCAGGATTTAAGATCAGCGGCCTTGTCATCCCAGCTCTGGCCCGCGACCCGCTGTTGCCGACCCTGACGCCCGCCCTGCTCCGTCAGGGCTTCCCATTCGTTGGCTTGAAACCAATTCTGGCGAGGGCCATCGCAGGCAGCCTGATTGATGGCGTGGGCCAGATTGTCACCGGCTCGCGGCAGATGCACCAGTTCACGGTAACCTGCCAGTGCCGGGAAATCAGTGCTGACGATAGGGCGGCCGACCGCCAGATACTCGCGCAATTTCAGCGGGTTACAGGCACGAATTTGCGCATTGTCGACAAAGGGTAGCAGGCTGACCTGCCAGTGCTGGGCATAGGCCGCCAGGGTATGGTGTGGTCTGGGCCCCAGCAGATGGATGTTGGGGATCCCCTCCAGCGCGCTGAGGTCAGTCTGCTTGGGGCCAATCAATACCAGATCCCAGTGGGGCAGGGCGCGGGCTGTTTCAGCCAGCAGCGGCACATCGATCCATTCGCTCAGGCTGCCATAAAATCCGGCAATCGGCCGACCGCAGGGGAGGTCTGCCGGACGAGGCTGTGGCGGCATAAACAGATCCAGATCCACCCCGTGGCTCAGCAGGCGGGTTTTGTGGGGGGGGAAGCGACTGGCCAGTGCCGGGCTGGCCACCAGGATCAAATCAGCTTGGGCCACCAATCTGGCCTCGCAGTGAGCGATGGCCTGATGATCGACCCCCGCCAGCGCAGAGAAATCATCACCGCAGTAGTAGATCACCGCCCGCTCACCCAGTTTGCCAATCAGATCCACCGCGCTTGGCAAGGAGATCCACAGCAGCGGACGATCCAGCTTGGGTAAGCGCCGGCGGATCTGGGCGGCCAGCCAGTGGCCATTGATCTTGCCCGCAAGCCGACTGCCAGGCAGTGGCAGCGCCAATGGCGGCAGTATCTCGGGCATCTGTTGAGCTTGCACCTGATGCTGGCCCTGGCTCTGGCTCTGGCTTGGGGCGAGTTGACTGGCGGGGGCGGCGCGCTGCACCACGGCGCCCAGCTTGCGCACGATGCGGGTGATGTCGCGCAGGTTAAAGCGAGGACGGCGCAGCCCGATGGAGTTGACCCACAGCACCGGATAATCGGGCAGCAGGCGTTTGATCAGATGCTGGGTACTGGAGGGGTGTTGGCCCCAGTCTTCCCCTAATACCACCAATTGCGGTTTGCTATGATGCTGCGTCATTGCGGGCTCTCCTCGCTATCGTTGCACAGGGTTTCCCTGTCATCCTGACTCCCCAACTGCCGGATCACCCGGGCAGGCACGCCACCCGCCAGCACCCCGGCAGGCAGACTGCGGGTGACTATGCTGCCTGCGGCAACCACAGTGCCTGCACCTATAGTGACACCGGCCATCACCATGGCGCCGGTGCCCAGCCAGACATCCCGTTCGAGCACGATCTCGCCGACTTGCTCATCAGCATCCGGTAGCCCCCGGGCACGGGCACTGGCATCCAGCGGATGGCCGGGATAGCCAGCCAGAAAGGCGCGCCCGGCAATCCTGACGTTATCTCCCAGCACTATTTTGCTGCCCACCGCCAGGGTGGTCTGCCAGCCAATCCCGACATTATTGCCGATCACCAGGCTCGGGGCCCGGCTCGCCGAGCGGCCGCTAATGGTCATGGCGGCGCTCAGGCGGCAATCGGCCCCTATTGCTATGGCGACGGGTCCGCTGATATAGGGGATGCCGCCATAGAGATAGAGGCGGGGGGCGGGGGCTGTCAGGCGAGATTGAAACAGGGGAGTCCACCAGAGGGTGCGGGTCAGGGTCGCCAGCGCGTTGCTGCCCAGCAGATAGAGCCGATAAAGCAGCCGGTGCAAGGGGGGGATCACGGGCAGCGACCAGCTGCGAGCCCCTTTGGCGAGTCGCCACACGCTGCGGGCCAGCGGGGTTTCCCCTTGTTTGGCCCACGCTTTGACCCGGTACAGACTGAGGGTGTTCATGATGATATCTCCCTGTTTATCTGGTGCTGCAAGGTACTAGCAGGGATCGGGCCAACCGCGCGCATCGTCCTTTCGTGGTCAAGGGGGCGGTGAAACAGGGATTGCTGGCGATGATCCCGCAGCAGGGTGCAATTTGCGTCGGTGGTTGTGCAAAACGCAATCGTTCACCCAATATGCAGTCTCATTTTGGGCTTGCTGGTCGCAGCGCAATGAGGCGCAGAGGCAGGGGGACGGGGATCTGTCTCATTCGGGTTAACTGGCGTGCCCTTTGCATTATTGCAGCAGTGAGATAAGCAATGATGCCCGGCGGCTAAGCCACCAGGGTGGCTGGGAGGCCTTATGAGACTGGGTGTGAACCAAATTGCCATTGTCTATTATGCCGCGGGCTTGTTGTTGATGAAGGGGATCTCTTTGTTGATGCTGCCGGTGCTGACTCATCTGCTGGTTCCTCGTGAATATGGTCAGCTGGAGGTGTTACTGACCCTGATTAATCTGGGCTCATTGATCCTCGGGTTCGGGCTGGTGGATGCGCTCTATCGCTTTGCCGGACTGGCTACCGATGAGCAGGCTCGCCAGCAGGTGGTCGCGCGGATGTTCGGTCTGGTCTGGATCATTGCGCTGGCCAGTCTGGTGCTGCTCTGGGTGCTGGCGCCTGTGGTGCAAGCCTGGCTGCCGGTTGAAACCCGTCTTGCGGATGTGCGCTGGGTACTCTGCGCCCTGCCATTTGAAGGGGTGATCGGGGTGCCGCTGGCGTGGCTGCGGATGCGCAATCAGGCCAAGCTCTTTTTCGTGGCGACCGCAGGCAAGGCGCTGATCCAGTCGCTACTGACCGGCTGGTGGCTCTGGCTCGGCTGGGGGGTGAGCGGGGTGCTGGCTTCCGGTACTCTGACCTGCATCGCCCTAGCCCTGCTGCTGAGCCTGTGGCAATGGCGTGATAGCGGGATCCGCTTTGATTGGCAGCATTATCGGCCGGTGCTGCGCTATGGTTTGCCGCTGGTGGTGAGCGGGCTGGCGGGGTTCTCCTTAAGTGGCCTTGATCGTCTGCTGCTGGCCGATGTGGTGGGCGAGGCGCTGCTGGCCTATTACGCGGTGGCGGGCAAGCTGGCGCTGGCGGTAGGGTTGTTGCTGCAACCTTTTGCCCTGTGGTGGTATCCCCGCCGTTTTATGCTGCTCAAAGAGCCCGATGGTCTGCGCCTCAATGCCCACTACAGCGTGCTGGGTTCGGTGTTGGGCTTTGCCACTGCCGGGGTGGTCGGGCTTACCGCCCCCTTGTTGATCCGGCTGCTCACGCCGGAAAGCTATCACGGGGCGATTGCCTATATCCCGCTACTGGTAATGGGGATGGCGGTGCGCAACGTCTCCGATCTGCTCAATGTTGGCTGTTTTAGCGGCGAAGAGAGCAAGGCGCAGATGGTTATCAATCTGGGATGCAGTTTGCTCGGGGTCGTTGGCTTTTTGCTTGCCATCCCCCGCTTTGGGGTGGATGGGGTGATCTGGACCCTGCTGCTGGTCTATCTGGTTCGGGCTCTGGCGTTTTATCTGGTGAGCCAGCGGTTATTGCCGCTGCCCTATCGGCTGACCCCCCTTTGGGCCAGCTCAGGTTGTGCCTTGGCCATGGTGTGGGGTGGGCAATGGGTCGCCTGAGTCATGTCCTGTGGGCATTGGCGATTTGCCTCGTCGTTGCCCTGCTGTGGTGGCGATTACCCCATCCGTTACTGCTGCCGGTGATTGGGCTGGCGATCCCCGCCATCTGGTTTGCCCTGCGCTGGCCATTTCTGATGGTATTGGGCTTTGTCACCTTCTCGTTTTTCCGCTTGCACGAGGTGTTTCCCCAGCTCTATCCCCTCAAAATCCCGTTGCTGTTCTCACTGGCGGCCATTGGCGCCCTAGCCTGGCACATCCTGCTGACTGGTCGGATCAAGCCCTACTGGCACCCGGCTCTGAGCTGGCTGAGTGCCTTTTTCCTGATGGTCTCCATCGGCGTGCTGTTTGCCAGCAACCGGGGCGAGGCGATCGCCACCTGGACCGGTAGCTACAGCAAGATCTATCTGATGACCCTGGCCACCGCTTGGCTGGTGCGCACGCCCGCTGATTTTGCCTTGGCGGTGCGGACCTTTGTGGTGGCGGGCTGCCTGGTGGCGCTGGTGGCCCTCTACAACAAGGCGAGCGGTATCGGGCTGGTGGAGGAAACCCGGGTGACCATAGGGCGCGAGCTGGGCTCTGTGCTGGGGGATCCCAACGATCTGGCATTAGTACTGCTCTTTCCTGCCGGTTTTTCCCTTAGCTTGCTGCTCAATCAGGGCAATGGGGGCGGGTGGCGCTTGTTGGGGGGGCTCGGCTTTGCCTTGACCGCCGCCGCCATTATTGCCACTCAAAGTCGGGGTGGCTTGCTGGGTGTCTGTGCGGTCAGTGGCCTGTTTGCCTGGCAGCGGGTGAAGTCCAAAGCCGTGCTGATCATGGCGGGCGGGTTGGCGCTCAGCGTGTTGTTTGTGGCTGCCGGGATCAGCGACCGGGCATCTGGTGGCGCCGCCGAGAGCGGGGTCGATGCCTCGGCCATGGGCCGTATCTATGCCTGGCAAGCTGCGTGGGGGATGGCGCTGGGCCATCCGCTGGTGGGGGTGGGGTTATCCAATTTTTACTACAACTACTTCTTCTACAGCCCCCACTGGGACGGGCTTAATCACGCCGTCCATTCGACCTGGTTCGGGGTGCTGGCAGAGACAGGGTTCGTGGGCCTGGCACTGTTTATCGGCATGGTGGCGTTGACGTTACGCCGCTGCTGGCAGTGTCAGCTAGTTGGCATGCCCCCTGCAGTGATCACCGCTATGCAAGGGGTGATGGCCAGCATGGTGGGGTTTGTCATCTCGGGCTCATTTTTAACCCAGGGTTTTACCTGGCCCATCTATCTGGAGTTGGCACTGGCGGTCGCGGCCATCAAGTATGTGCAGCAAGCCCGCGTTGCCACTGATGAGGCGTCAGATCGGTCAGACCCCGCAATGCAGGAGCACAATCATGAGCGCAATTCCGATCCTGTTGGTGCACTACGGTGAGAACTGGATCCGCGGTAGCGAGCGTTGCTTGCTGGATCTGCTGGCCCATCTTGATCGCGCCCGCTTTACCCCCTTGCTCTGGTGCAATAGCCAGCGGCTGGCAGATGAGGCCGCGCTGCTGGGAGTGAAGGTGCTGGTCGAGCCCTTTTCTCTGTTGCTCGGCTGGCAGGCTCCCCGCTTTGATGTAGCGGCATATCGCCATTTGCAACGGCGTGCCGCCAGCTTGATCCAGCAACACCGGATTGCACTGGTGCATGCCAATAGCGCGGCCCCTTGCCAGTGGCTGGCTGGTGTATGTCGCGATGTGCAGGTTCCTCTGGTGTGCCATCTGCATGCCCGTTATCAACCCAGAGACAGATTCACCCTGCGGGTGCACCAGGCAAGCGTGCTGATCGGGGTGAGCGAACCTGTGTTGACCGGCTGGCAGCAAGATGGTTGTGGTACAGAGCGACTGATCCGGGTACCCAATGGTGTGGATGCCGCGAGGCTGAACGAGGGCCCCCGGTGGCCTGTCATGGGTATGCTGGGTTTGCCACCGGGAGAGTTGATCATTGCGACCGTCGGTTCACTGATCAAACGCAAGGGGGTGGATCTGTTGCTCCGTTCCCTTGCAGAACTGACCCGGTTGGGCGAGGAGGCGCAACTGCTGGTGATCGGCAGTGGCCCCGAACAGCAGGCATTAGCCAGCTTGGCCAGTGAACTGGGCATCGCCGCGCGGGTGCACTTCTTGGGGGAGCGGGCTGACAGCGCAGCCATCTTGCGCGGTGGTGTTGATGTTCTGGTATCCGGTGCCCGCGAGGAGGTGTTTGGTCTGACTCTGGCGGAAGCAGGGATGCTGGGGCTTGCGGTCAGCGCCTATCGGGTGGGCGGTATCCCTGAGGTGGTCGAAGACGGGGTGAGCGGGCTGCTGGCCGAGCCGGGAGACTGGCGTCAGATGGCTTGCCATTGGCAGCGTTTAAGCAACCCGCAAATAAGGTGTGCGATGGGGCGAGCAGGGCAGCAACGGGCGGCGCGGCATTTCACCGTGGCCCGTTATGTCAGCAAGGTGACCGAGGTGTGGTCTGATGCGCTGGCGGGGCGATGGGCGGGGGAGGGACGCCAACCTTACCGGGTTATCGCCGGTTGGCTGTGGCAACGAGTCGCTGCGCAAGGGCAGGCCATGCTGGCCAGGTTATCGATCCTCATAGCCGGACGTGGGGGCAAGCTAATGGGAGATAAACAGCGATGAGTAGCCAGATGGGCGCGGACAAGGTGCTGATTGTGGATCCTATCGCGTTTCGGGGGGGATCCAAGGTGGCCACCGAGGTGGTGCTTGCTGAGCTGAGCAAGCGGATGCCTGCGATGGCGTGTCATGTGATGACCGAAGATGTCGACTCTTGGCCCCATTGCCCACATCATCGGCTGTGGATCCCCGCCATCGTGCGAGGGCGGGAGTCTGGTTGGCGCTATCTGCTCAAGCAAGGGTGGCAGACCTTGTTGATCCTGTGGCAAGTGTGGCGCTTGGGGGGCGTCAGCTGCCTCGTCGCAGCGTCTGGCCCCGGGGTCGATCTCTGTTGTTACTGGGCTGGCCAGTTACTGGGGATCCCGGTGGTGCAATTTATTCATGGCCCTGTCGGCTGCTCGGGGTTATCTGCTCGCGCCTTGTGGCGCGCGCGCGCGGTGTTTTACCTAGACAGTTGCCGCGCCTCGTTGACGGCGATCCTGACCCGGCTCGGTCAATCCCAGTTCCCGCCCCATTGGCAATCATTTACCAATGGCTTGAGCGACCACTCTTGGCCGACCGCTACCGCCGGTGGCACCGATATCTTGTGGGCAGCCTCACTGCTGCGCTGGAAGGGATTGGACACCATGCTGGCGGCTCATAAACAGATGCGCGGCGAGCGCCCCGAGCTGGTGGTGTGCTATCTGCAGCCGAAAAACAGTTTGCAACCCTGCAGCCGCATTGCGCCCGAGCTTCCGGGCACCCGCTGGCATGCAAATCCGGTGAATCTCGATGAGATCAGGTCTGAGTGCGGCATTTTTGTATCGACCAGCCAGCAAGAGCCTTTTGGACTCTCGATTCTGGAGGCGATGGCAGCGGGATTGTGTGTGGTGATCCCCGCCGATGGCGCCTGGTGGGATCAACGCCTGCACGATGGGGTGGAGTGTTGTAAGTATCAGCCCAATGATCCGGACGATCTTGCCCGGGTATTAGGGACGTTAAATGCCATGCCAGATGTGGTCGCGACACTTGGGCGCAATGCGCAGGCGCATGCAACAACCCATTACAAAGCCGCTGATACCTATCAAGGCATCATTGACCAGTGGGAAGCCCTGCTGCGCCGGGAGTCATCCTCATTGTGTAAGGAGTGAGCGAACCGTGTTGGCCAGGGCTTAATCGGCTGGTAACGAGCAAACGATAGATGTGAAAAAGCCCAGCCAAAAGGCTGGGCTTTAGAAGATGGCTCCCTCGACAGGACTTGAACCTGTGACATACGGATTAACAGTCCGCCGTTCTACCGACTGAACTACGAGGGAATTGGCTCCTCCTACTGGACTTGAACCAGTGACATACGGATTAACAGTCCGCCGTTCTACCGACTGAACTAAGGAGGAATTGCCTGTCTCGTTGAGACGGGGCGAATATTAATGACCTCGGGGGTGGGTGTCAACCTGCTATCTCGTTGAAAACCCTATTTTCAGACTGTTTGCCCAAAACTTGCGCTTTATGGTTTATTTTCAGCACAATCAGTCTCTTGTCATCCCTCACTGCAACCGGTGGCACGCCGCTGTGCCATATTGGCGTTTGCCTGAAAATGCGACTTGTTGCCTCGAACGTGCCAGTTATAAATAAAGGCTCAAAAGGTTATCTTTGCAGTTAAAAGAGTCGTCGCAGCGGGAAAGATCGCCGATTTGGCGGCAAATAGGCCAAATAAGGGGTGAGCGCGCGTTTCATTGATCCTGCCCATCGAAAAAATGGCCGGTGTGGAGTAAGGTTACGCAGGATACCATCGCCGCGTCGACAGCCTTGCCGGCCCTTGATGATGATCGGGCGCCGGATCTCTCCGGCCTTTGTCTCCCTCTTCTGGTATTACGATATACATGCACAAGCAAGCCTCCTTAAATAGCGTGAAGCTCGCCATAGCCTTACGCCAGTCCTGTATTGATGAACCCTACAGCATGGCCCGCTTCGGCCGTGATCTCATCGCCGGTGTGACGGTGGGCATCATCGCCATCCCGCTCGCCATGGCGCTGGCCATCGCCAGCGGTGTGCCGCCGCAACACGGTCTCTATACCGCCATCATCGCCGGTATCGTGATCGCCGTGACCGGTGGCTCCCGTTACTCCATCTCCGGCCCGACCGCCGCCTTTGTGGTGATCCTCTATCCGGTTGCCCAGCAGTTTGGCGTGGGTGGCCTGTTGATGGCGACCCTCATATCCGGCTTCTTTTTGGTGGCGATGGGGATGGCCCGTCTTGGTCGCCTGATCGAGTACATTCCCCCGTCAGTGACGCTGGGCTTTACCGGTGGTATCGCCATCGTGATTGCCACCTTGCAGATCAAGGACTTCTTTGGCCTGAGTGTGCCCGAGATGCCGGAAAACTATCTGGGCAAGGTCGAGGCGCTGGCCACCGCCCTGCCAAGCTGGCAGTGGGGCGATACCCTGGTGGGGGTCGCAACGCTGGCCGTGCTGCTGCTCTGGCCGCGCCTGCGTCTGCCGGTGCCCGGCCACCTGCCAGCGGTGCTGGTCGGGGTGGGCCTGGGTTTTGGCCTCCATTACTTTGGGGTGGATGTGGCTACCATAGGTAGCAAGTTCAGCTATACCCTGGCCGATGGCACCAAGGGGATGGGGATCCCGCCCATCGCGCCGACCCTGGTGATGCCCTGGGCCTTGCCCGGGCCGGATGGCGCCCCTGTGGTGTGGGATCTGGCCGCCCTTGAGCGGCTGCTGCCTGCCGCCTTCTCCATGGCGATGCTGGGGGCGATCGAGTCGCTGCTCTGCGCCGTGGTGCTGGATGGCATGACCGGTCGCAAACACAGCTCCAACGCCGAGCTGGTGGGGCAGGGGCTTGGCAACATCTTTGCTCCCTTCTTTGGCGGCATTACCGCCACCGCCGCCATTGCCCGCTCCGCCGCCAACGTGCGTGCGGGGGCCACTTCGCCCATCTCGGGGATCGTCCATGCGCTGGTGGTGCTGGCCGCCATTCTGGTGCTGGCGCCCTGGCTCTCCTGGTTGCCGCTCTCAGCCATGGCTGCGCTGTTGCTTATCGTGGCCTGGAACATGAGTGAAGCGCACAAGGTGGTGGAGCTGATCCGTCGCGCCCCCAAATCCGATGTGCTGGTGCTGCTGGTCTGCCTGTCACTCACCGTCATCTTCGACATGGTTATCGCCATCACCTTCGGGGTGATCCTGGCGTCCCTGCTCTTTATGCGCGAAATCGCCAAGATGACCAAACTGCACGATTTGGCCGAGCACAAGCGCTATGCCCATGAGGTGCCGGACAACGGCCTGCTCTACAAGATCAACGGCCCGCTCTTCTTTGCTGCGGCCGAACGGGTCTTTGCCGAGCTGGAAGCACAAGTGAAAGGGCACCAGGTGCTGGTATTGCAGATGGAGGCGGTCTCCATCCTTGATGCGGGTGGTCTCTCTGCCTTCCTTCAGTTTGGCAAGCAGATGGCAAAAGCCGGTGTCGAGTTGCGGGTGGCCGAATTGCAGTTCCAGCCGCTCAAGACCCTGGCCCGCGCCAAGGTGCGGCCGCAGCCCGGCAAACTGGAATTCTACGGCTCGCTGGAAGAAGCGCTCAAAGGTGAACATTTGCACGAAGCGGCAGTAAATTGATTTAAAGGGATACGAAACGGCATATTTTTGGTCACTTGGTTCGGATATTGAGCAAACGAACGCAAAAAGTAAAAAATTGCATTGACCAAAAGCCATCGTATCCCTTACATTACGCCCCGTTCCAGCGCAACAGCGCAGCGAACAAGGTGTTGGCTGAACACGTTAAACCACAGACCAAAATTTGGTGAGCGGTTACAGTGGCTGCACACCGACGAAGTCGGCAAGAAAGCACGCATAGCGTGCTCCGAAAGCCACTTCAAAGAAGTAAAAATTTGGTGAGGTGTCCGAGTGGCTGAAGGAGCACGCCTGGAAAGTGTGTATACGGCAACGTATCGAGGGTTCGAATCCCTCCCTCACCGCCAAATATAACCCGTTGAATTTCAACGGGTTTTTTCATTTCTAGACTTACGTGATTTTTTTCCTGGATCAACTGGGTGGAACAATCATGTATCTGAGTAAAAATGCCTCCGGCACCTACTACACTCGTCTCCCGCTGCCTAAGTCATTACGTGACCGTGGCTTGCCCTTCGCTATCCGTACTTCCCTTTGCACCAAAGATCGTCAGCTCGCCGTAGACCGCAACCTGGCAGTGGCAGCTCGTACTCGCGCACTTATCGCGGCTACTCCTGCCGATACTGCCCCCCGCAGTTTCTATCGCTGGATCCGCGCCGATCTAGACGCGTTCAAAGCAGCGGGGTTCATCCCTCCTCAAACACCTTCCACACCTCGTGAACCTTCTGTTGATGCCCCAGCTTGCCCCAGCAGTGGGATCATGCTCACCCACGCATTGGCGAGATTCATCGAGACTAAAACCAGTGAGGGGATCCAGCATAGGTCGGTGGGCCAGCTCCAACTTCGGATCAACGCCTTCGTCACCTGGGCCAAAGGGGTTAAAGTCGATGAGGTGACGCCCGCTCTGGCGCAGGAGTACCGCAACAGCTTGCTGCGCAAGACCAACCTCAGTTTCAAAACCAAAGGAGATTACCTCGCCGCCCTGAAACAGTTCTTCCGTTGGTGCGTGGCGCTGGACTATTGCAGCCGTAACCCTTTTGATGGGTTGACGGCAGGCAAGAAGCCGCACAAACGGGCGGATGAGGAGCGAGTGCGCTGGCATCGCCCTCAACTGGCTCAGCTGTTTGCCAGCCTGCGCAGCAAACAATCCCAGAAAGGCAAAAAATTGAGAGTTCAAGACTGGTGGGTGCCCCTGCTGTGCCTGTATGCCGGGCTGCGACCCTCCGAGGCTTGCCAGCTCAAAACTCAGAACATCAAACAGGTTGAGGGGATTTGGTGTCTGATGGTCGATGCGGGAGAGGCGGATCAACAGCTCAAAACTGCCAATGCGTACCGTACCGTGCCGTTGCATAGTGCGTTGATTGGACATCAATTCCTGGACTATGTGGAGAGTCGTCGCAGTCAAGGGAAGGTATTTTTGTTCGATGACCAACCATCAGGCAAAGACGACGACTGGGCGCATAACATCACCTGTCGCTTCCAACGCCACCTCAATGATGCTGGCATCGTAGGTCAGGGCCGCCCCACCATTTACGGGATGAGACACACGTTTATCGATGAGCTGCAACAGGCGGACGTTGCTGAGCATATTGTGGCCGAACTTGCGGGACACAGTAAAAATGGCCTGACGTTTGGCCGCTATGGCAAACGTGTGAACATTAGGCTGCTGAATGAGAAAATCCAATCCCTTCCTACCGACCTGATACCCCACCACCTGCTGTCAGGGGGAAAATCACCGTAAAGATGACGCATATTTTTTGGGTAACAGGGCTGTCTACCCCCCATGAAAAAACCAATATGAGAGCATTTCTCGGCGGTTTAATGGGGCGAGTAGCGCCCTATCCTCATGATTTATAATGATTTTAAGCGCACTGGAAAATATTTAAAAAACCTAATAAAAACATGTTGACATTTCTTTTTCTTTGTGAGTCATTCGCATTGACAGGTGGGCCTCAATCGTTGTAGTATGCTGATAAAGCTGCTAACAAGGACATAACAACGACAGTAAACACGAAGGATCGAAACGAAATGAATATGGCGTAGAACACACCGACACGTTTATCTCGTTCAAACAAGGGTTATCACCCCTTCAGATTTAAAAAATACCACCAATATCACAGCTATCTTCGATACGCTGAACGGGTTGTTATTACCCAAATTCGGGTGAAGTGAATAACACATGGTATTTGCTTGATGCAATGTTGAGTAAAAATCTGACGGGAACATTTGATTATATCGATTAAATGACATCAGCTATCGCTAATGTATACTTGGCATTTGACAAATTAACAGGATTTTGAGGTGAAACTTATCTGTTTATAGCGTCACAGAGTAATTTATATCGCTGTTTTTAGGTGCACTATTACCCTCTCGGTATCGATGCGTGAGCATCACGTTTTGCTATTGCTGTTTTTGTAATTGAAGGAGTATTTATAACTGTAATGAGGGTAATTATGAACAAACAAACCAATAAAAGGACCGTTCAAAAACAAAAAACTAAACACAACACTGTGCGTTCAGTCATTGTTGATGAGCATTCACTGGCGGCAGCCATTCGTCAGCACCTGGAAATCAAAAAATACCAGTATGCGCAGACAACCTATGACATTTCGAAGCGTAAAGCAGAACAGTTGATAAAATGGATTGGTGATAAACCGCTGACGTCATATCGTGCGAGTGACATTGAACTGCTCGTAGTGAAATTTTGCAACAAAAAATATAAAGGAAATACCATTAACCAATATTTGGATATATTGAGACAAGTCTTTGCACGAGCTGTCAGCGATGGTGTTATTCATACCAGTCCAATGGATGGCATTAAAAAATGCAAATTTGAGGTGGACGAACCTGATCCATTTTATCAATACGAAATTAAGGCATTTCTCGCCCTGAAAAGCACCCATTTGCTGGAGGTGTCACTCATCCAACTCGGTATCTCTACGGGTCTGCGCATCAGTGAGTTAATGGCGGTCAGTGCGGAGGCGGTCAATCTCGACAAGAAGACCTTATTGGTTGACCTTGCGTTGGTTGATGGGCAGTACAAAACGCCCAAAACCAGGGGATCTATTCGCACGATAGAGCTGTCAGAACAGGCTGTTGGATCTCTCAAGACCCTGATGAGGCTAGCGGAGCATCGTAAGGCTAAGAAGATTACGGTCACGAGGTCGGACAATCGCACTCAGATGAGTGAACAACGCACCCTGCTGGCTTACTACAGCGCCAAAAGGCGCAGTTATGCCTCGGTTGATGAGTTCCGTGAGCGGTTTTTCAGGCCGTTCTGTCAGGCTGCTGGGGTGCGTTATCGGGGGCCATCTCAATTTCGGCACACCTATGCAAGCCAACTGCTCTCGGCGGGGATCAGCATCGAGTGGATAGCCCGTCAGATGGGGCACACCGGTACAGAAATGGTGGTACGCCATTATGGCAAGTGGTTGATGGAGGACGCCCCTGATTATAGGGGTAGGGCTGACACGGTATTTAATGCCTGTATGGCTGGTCAGCAGGCTCAAGTTACTGTGCCGAGCTGTAATCAAAAAACTGAAGATAAAAACACAGAAAGCGAATTCGATGTCGACGCATTACTGGCAACTCCTGCTGTCATGCAGAGATTGATGAGTGTTTTAATGCAGCGAATTTCTGTGGCGCAGTAAATCACTGTCTACATCACGCATTCAGCATTAATTTAAAACTAAATCGCACCTTCAATAAAGGGATCCACGTCGTGGGTGGGGAAATCCTGCCCACTATCTAAAGAAGGCGTTATTCAAGCGCTCTGGGAGATGACCGAATGGCTACACAGGCAACGGAAAAGGAATATGAAAGACTGGCAAAAAATCATTATGAAATCCTAAAGGAAAAGGGCCTCAATATCACAGCAAAAAACATTGCGGATGAATTGTTGGCTCGCGCTTCAGAATGCAGTCCTGGCTATTGGCGAAAACTGCGCTGTGCACTGGTATATCATCAACGATTGTTGAATTTTCCCGACGCGGCCGAGCGAATTCAAGCCCTGAGTAGGCCAGATATACCGGTTAAGGCAAAACAAAAAAGAGTTAAAAAGGTCGATAATGATGATCTCGTTGCACTGATTCAGTATTTTAAGGCGCGTAATGACAGCGCTATGTTGGCGGCCATATTGTTGTTTATGCGCGCGGGGATAAGACCTGCTGAACTAGCCACCATAACTGCGCAGGGTAATCGGCTCACCGTTATCGGAGCCAAAAAAAGTCATGATGGCAAACGTGGTGCAGATAGGGTCTTACAGTTTGACACGCTTTCGCCAGAGAAATTGCAACTCATGGTGACCGAGGCAAAGAAAGCAAAAATTGGCTCATTGCAGGACAAGCTGCGTGCGGCGGGCAAAAACCTCTGGCCGGCGCGAAAATCGCTGCCGACCTTTTACAGCTGGCGCCATCAGATGGGCTCTGAGCTCAAAGCGTCTGGGCTCGACCGGCAGCGCATTGCCTACATCATGGGTCATCAGGCAACGTCTTCTGTGGACAAATACGGCAATCGTAAATCCGCTAATGGTAACGTGTTACCCACTTGCCCAGCGGATGCTGACCTGAGCCATATCAGGACAACGCACGCCGAGCTTTCTGTGGATAACAAAACTTATCGCCAGGTAGCTACACCCACAACAGTGGCTGAGCCTTCGCCGAGCGCAGATTCAACGGCCCCAACAACGCCGAGAGGCATGGCGGCATTCATCAATCGGCATCGCGATGCCGATGACGACTTATCCCGATAAGGGAGCGGCTACAGGGGGACTGCCTTGCTGCTATCACAGCATGGCAAATCCCCCTGGGGCGCAACCGTAAGAACGCCTTCGTCCCAACCGTAAGAACGCAGAACCAACACAGCGTAAGAACGCGGGGTAAAACATTCTTACGAACGTAAGAATGTGGGTGTGTCGAGGTTACGAGACCGGAACCCCTGTAGTGGTCTAATCATCCCGGACACCATTTTAGGTGGTACAGTCGCCACCATGACTTGAGGTGTTCAATGACAAGATTACGTCGCTCATTTACTGCTGAATTCAAACTCGAAGCCGCATCCCTGGTACTCGACCAGGGATACTCTGTCCCCGAAGCCAGCCGTTCACTGGATGTCGGTGAAACCATACTTCGCCGATGGGTTCAGCAGCTCCAATCCGAACGAACCGGCACCACCCCAATCGGCAAAGCGCTGACCCCGGAGCAGCAGAAAATCCAGGAGCTGGAAGCCCGCATCAACCGGCTCGAGCGCGAAAAGGACATTCTAAAAAAGGCTACAGCTCTCTTGATGGCGGACGAGTTCAAACGTACGCGCTGATAGACCGATTAAGGGAGCAAGCCCCCATCAGTATGGTCTGCTGCGCTTTCGATGTTCCAACATCCTGTTTTTACGACTATCTGGCCCGCAAGCGGACGATTAACCGTGAGCGGATGCAGCAACGCAGCGAGTTGCGCCGTTTGTTCAAAGAGAGCCGGAACTCAGCGGGCAGCCGCGCCTTGATGTCGATGATGCGAGCGCTGGAGCATCAGATTGGCCGATTCAAAGTGCGCAGTCTGATGAAGGAGGCCGGTCTGGTATCCAAGCAACCGGGTGCTCATCGCTATCAGGTCGCCCGGTCTGAACGACCGGATATTCCCAATCTGCTGGCGCGTGAATTTGATGTCCAACAACCCAATCAGGTGTGGTGTGGCGATATCACCTACGTCTGGGCAGGTGGTCGTTGGAATTACCTGGCGGTGGTGCTCGACCTTTATGCCCGCCGAGTCGTGGGCTGGGCGATGTCTGACAAGACTGATGCAGAGCTGGCAATAAAAGCGCTCGAGATGGCCTATCAGCAGCGGGGTTGCCCATCAGGTGTGCTGTTTCACTCCGACCAAGGCAGCCAATATGGCAGCCGGGCATTTCGGCAGCGGCTGTGGCGCTATCGCATGACCCAGAGCATGAGTCGGCGTGGCAACTGTTGGGATAATGCACCGATGGAGCGGTTGTTCAGGAGTCTGAAGACAGAGTGGCTCCCGACAACGGGATATATGAACCTGCGGGAGGCGAAGCGGGATATCAGCTATTACCTGATGGATTACTACAACTGGCGGCGTCCACATCAACACAATGACGGGATCGCGCCAGCAAAAGCCGAGGATCGGCCTAACCAAGTGTCCGGATTTAGTTGACCACTACACCCCGTAGGTTGCGCAGCGACCGGAGTGGGGTGGAGAACCCATTTTTATGGCTATGTCCCAATTACGTGTTGCATGGGGTGCCCCAGCGCCTCATGCAGACACGCTTTGATATTCACTCCCTTCCCGTAACGCTCCAGCATCCTGCGCCAACCCAGATAATTCCTCAGGTAGTGAGTCGCCACGCCATGAAAGCGCACCATCCATTCTTTCAATCGATGGTGATATCCGTTTACATGTTGAATGTGGAATGCTCCTACTACCCGCTCACCCTGACGATTGCGCACCACCTTATGGGTCACGCCCTGCTCTTTGCTGAAACTGGCATATACGCCCGCACCATCGCTACACAGCACTGCATCCGGCGAGACCAGGGGCTTCAAGACCGCGATAACTGTTTCGGCATTCATCTTTTCCAACTGAAAATCTGCATGGTGACCAGCACGGTCCTGCACCACCATCACAGGGATGTAATCGGGCCCGGTTCCCCGGGTTCGCCCTTTACCTCCTCGACACCGAGCCAGACGAGGTAATCCCCGCTGCCCCTTGAACGACTCGAGGAAGAAGGTCTCGTCGACCTCAACGATGCCCTCTTCCCGTGTGGCTTGATGGGCGGCCATCGCACGCAAGAAGCGGTGGCGCCAGAGGAAAGCGGTGTTCTTGCTGACCCCGCAACGCAGAGCTGCCCGGCGGACAGTGAGTCCTTCAATGAGGGCTTGCGCGTAGTCTTCCCAGCACTGCGTTTTACGTAATCTGGCCAAGGGGGTCTTGGTCAGCACGGTACTGGTGCGTAGACACAGTTTGCAACGATAGCGACGTAGTCCGCGACTCCATCCCCATGGTGCCAGCTGATTGGCATCGGCCTGACAATGTGGGCAACCGCTGCATGCAGGTAGCTGGGTATTGAGTGAGGTAATGGTGTGGGGCGCCATGAGCTCCTGCCGGGCAACACGGCGTTGGCGCAGGGTAAGCTGTGGAAAGAGAGACAACAGGTGTTGAAAGGCTGGGGTATCCATGATGGTAGACCTCAAGGTAATGACCTACTTCAAGCTTAGCCTTTCAACACATAATTGGGACAGAGCCATTTTTATGGAGGGTATGAAGCGATTAATATGGCATGACAAAGGAGCCGAATATAGGCGTCAAGGTGGAGTCTGACGAGGCACGAGGAGGAACTACCTTGATGCCTATATATCGGTGACGGTCATCCATATTGATGGCGAAATACCAGACATAAAAAATGTTTAGATGATTATTTGTTATTACACAAAACGCAGCCATAACATCGCTTGGTGCTGATCAATCGAGGGCGTTTACATCACAACCAGTATCTAACCAGCAGAATTTATGACAGCCGAAAAGGCACCATATTGTTTAACTAACTAGAGGAAATATATGAAAATTCTAAACGAGATTTTGGCAATCATTTCAGAACACCCGCGCACCGGATCTGGCAGGGTGCTGGCTGCTGCGTTGGCATCGGCATGTAACACTCAATACACAGTGTCATTGCTCGATGTGTCTGTGAGGCTCGATGAGAATGGCAGGCGGCTAGTTGAGCGTCTTGCTCGGATCACTCAAGAACCGGATTATTCGAACGATTCACAGGATCAGGCGCTCCAACGCCTTCGGGCGCTCGGGCTCATTTGCTAATCGAGGACAGACGACCAATGCCGCAATTATTGGTGGCATTTTTATACCTGATTATCCATGCCCTTCATATTGATAGCGAAATATCAGACATAAAAACGCTTTATCTGCAACAACACGGGGTAGTTAATCATACATATACGCATGATTAGCTTATGCATATATGTAAACGATGAGACATATCAACAGTACCAAGTCACCACAATAATATAGGTATGTTTATGAATAATGAAAAGCATTATAATTTCAGTCCTGCTGCTGGATTAATTTCCAGCCAGCAAAGCCCTAATTGGGTGGTGGATAATCTGATTGAAAAAGGCGAGCAGTGGATTATTAATGGCTCGCCCAAAACGGGTAAATCGCTGCTTGCAACGCAGTTGGGCTTGGCTGTAGCCAGCGGTAGTGTATTTTTAAATTGGGAAATTAAAAAGCCTGCGCTCGTATTGTATATGGATTTTGAGGTCAATGACAGATTGTTTTGGCAGCGGTACTACACCATGTCGGCACAGACCAACTTGGGAGATGCAAAAAACATTAAAACATTCTTGCGGTGCGGCGATTATAAATCGACTGATGTATTAGATCCTATGGCATCACAGGCAATACTAGATATTGTCAACGACATTCAACCGGATTTGATCATCTGGGATGTCCTCGCTCGGATGCATAATGCAGAGGAAAACGACAATGGCGAAATGGGTCAGGTGATGCGAGCCATTCGAAAAATCAGCGGCTCAGCTGCACACATCATCGTTCATCACGCAAGAAAGGCATCGCCTAATGCAGGTGGGGTTAACGCTGGCGTAATGAGCATGCGGGGAGCTTCTTCGATTCATGGTGAGGCCGATGGTGTCATCTCACTGGGGACGCGAGAGGGTCAGGGCGCTCGCTACAACCTGACGTTCAGTGCGAGGGCTGTTGAAACACCTGACGAAATACTCCTTAATCGTACTGGGCTGACATTAGTCAGTGCCATCGGGGAGGAGCGCGACAGGCTGATGGATGGGCTGCTGGAGGCACAGGAAGGCCAGGAGGCGATTTCTGCCACCACATTGACCGAGAGGTTTTGCCAGTATTTCTCTGTAAAAGAACGGCAGGCAAAAAATTACATAAAAAAATGTGTCGATAATGGTTGGGTGACAAGGGTGGCGACATCTGAACGGACTGAATATGTATTAACAGATGGCATTGCTATCACACATTTAGCAGATTCATCCACATCCGCCAATTAATTGGATGCAATGGTGCAATGAACTGCATATATATAAGTATTGCATGTGGTATATTGCACCCCCTTAACAATCCCCCGGCTCGATGAGGATAAACCTACTCTTATCCTCATCGGTTGACATCTCGAAAATAAGTAGGTATGAAAGTATTAATTTAAAAAAGTCTAGATCCCCCCGTTTGTTTTCAAATCGAAAAGGAATTTTCTCATGAAAACAAAAAACGGTTTTTTTATTTTACTGGCTGAAATTGAACTTCATGCTACCTCTTTTTCAGTGCGCTATCCTCCTTATCGCCATTTGTAAAAAGACGTCTCATCGGAAAGCCGTCTTTACTTTCATAAATTCCACATAGAACTGCGTTCTATGTGAATATACGATCCAGAGTTTAGCAATGCAGGCCGGTCAATAAGAACTCATCTCAGTGTATTAACGGTCAACTCTGAGCTCGTTAGGAGAGACCCGTCGGCCAAGTTGCTGGTGCGGGATCAGTCCTGAACGGCTTCGAAATGTCTAAAGAAGTCGGGGTGATTCACCCTGTAGCAAAGGGGCTGGGTGAGGGACTGTAGTGGTCAACTAAATCCGGACACTTGGTTAGGCCGATCCTCGGCTTTTGCTGGCGCGATCCCGTCATTGTGTTGATGTGGACGCCGCCAGTTGTAGTAATCCATCAGGTAATAGCTGATATCCCGCTTCGCCTCCCGCAGGTTCATATATCCCGTTGTCGGGAGCCACTCTGTCTTCAGACTCCTGAACAACCGCTCCATCGGTGCATTATCCCAACAGTTGCCACGCCGACTCATGCTCTGGGTCATGCGATAGCGCCACAGCCGCTGCCGAAATGCCCGGCTGCCATATTGGCTGCCTTGGTCGGAGTGAAACAGCACACCTGATGGGCAACCCCGCTGCTGATAGGCCATCTCGAGCGCTTTTATTGCCAGCTCTGCATCAGTCTTGTCAGACATCGCCCAGCCCACGACTCGGCGGGCATAAAGGTCGAGCACCACCGCCAGGTAATTCCAACGACCACCTGCCCAGACGTAGGTGATATCGCCACACCACACCTGATTGGGTTGTTGGACATCAAATTCACGCGCCAGCAGATTGGGAATATCCGGTCGTTCAGACCGGGCGACCTGATAGCGATGAGCACCCGGTTGCTTGGATACCAGACCGGCCTCCTTCATCAGACTGCGCACTTTGAATCGGCCAATCTGATGCTCCAGCGCTCGCATCATCGACATCAAGGCGCGGCTGCCCGCTGAGTTCCGGCTCTCTTTGAACAAACGGCGCAACTCGCTGCGTTGCTGCATCCGCTCACGGTTAATCGTCCGCTTGCGGGCCAGATAGTCGTAAAAACAGGATGTTGGAACATCGAAAGCGCAGCAGACCATACTGATGGGGGCTTGCTCCCTTAATCGGTCTATCAGCGCGTACGTTTGAACTCGTCCGCCATCAAGAGAGCTGTAGCCTTTTTTAGAATGTCCTTTTCGCGCTCGAGCCGGTTGATGCGGGCTTCCAGCTCCTGGATTTTCTGCTGCTCCGGGGTCAGCGCTTTGCCGATTGGGGTGGTGCCGGTTCGTTCGGATTGGAGCTGCTGAACCCATCGGCGAAGTATGGTTTCACCGACATCCAGTGAACGGCTGGCTTCGGGGACAGAGTATCCCTGGTCGAGTACCAGGGATGCGGCTTCGAGTTTGAATTCAGCAGTAAATGAGCGACGTAATCTTGTCATTGAACACCTCAAGTCATGGTGGCGACTGTACCACCTAAAATGGTGTCCGGGATGATTAGACCACTACAGACATATCCGTATCCTCTGCTAACCAAACTACCAGTTTAACAAAGCAGTCGGTCACTAATGGATTGAACCTGCTCATATTTTCATCCATTTCCTCTATCCATGTCTCGATCTACTCCCTTAAGATAGCCAAACGAAAATCCATCTCTCAGGGAAGCGTCATGGGAGCGATTCAAACATACTCACCATCGGAAGCGCCTCTAATAAGTAAATATAGCGCACGAAACGCCTCTATTAGCGCATCTCACTGAGTGGGGTATATATGGGTAGCGACATTGGCATTAAACGGCGGCAATCGCATTACAGGTTGTATCAGTGAACTCTGGTAATTCGGGTTCCCTACGCATTGACCATCTAAAAATTACAATTATAAAAAATCCTTTCGATTTGTGATTTTTTCCCGCAAAGGAAATTTATCTTTTCCGCGATTATCACTTCGTGCTAACGCGAATCATATCCAGAGAACGACCAGTATCGACTAGGTCTAGGTGCTCACGCAAATTTTTCGCAGAGATTTACCCCCCCCCGAAGCAATTGAAGTGAGTTCGTGGTATGGCAATGCGTCTTCTATGCAAGTGCCAATAACTATGATCATCGTCAAAAAAATTCTAAATCTGCACGTTAAATGACATTTTTTTTCAGCAAGGTTGGCCGGTGTTTGATACCATCCCCGTTCGGGCCCCTTGCAAACATCGAGAGCCTATGAATAGCCAATGTCAGCGCTGGTTAAACGCAGCACTCAGGGAGTTGTCACACCCCCGTGCGGTAGCCATCTCGTTTGCCAGCTACAGCACAACAGTAGGAAGCTATGTAGCGAGGCACATTGCCCCCCTCCATCTTTCTAATTAAATAGTGGTGAAGGTCGTAGTCAAAAGGTTGCGTTCATGATTACCCATCATCCTCAGCCATCTATAAGAGTCGATATGGCATAGGTTGACTTGTTAAAATACTAATAATTCATAACTTAATTGAGAGACAGTACTGCTATGAATAGAGTTATCACTAACATCCTGGGTGCAGATGACAAGTTGCTAAAACTTTTAGGGACCAACCCATTAGCTAACCTTGTGGGGTACGTTTATTCCATGGACTTTAGCGAAGCACTTATCCTTACCAATGATAAATTCAAAGAGGAAGTTGCTGGTGTACCTCACAATAGTTTTTTAGTGGCTACCTCCTTAAATCCAGAAAACGTCTCTGCAAGTACTGAGTTAGACCGAGAAGTTATTCTTTTAAGGGTGATAGGGCATTCAAAACTACCAACTGATGATGATTTTGTTAAAACAAGAATTGAGCACAATCAACGGAGAACGGCAAGTGAAGTATTTGCTAATGATAAGCTGGATGGACTAGATGTATTGACTCTCTCAGAGCTTCAGGCTGGCGGTTTGAGGTGTCGTATTTTGGGTACATTTTTTATAGATGAAGGTGAACTAAGGTTAGGATGTGACATTGAAAATTATATGTCATCAAATCGTTTAAGAGTATTCAAGCCAAGAGATAAAGCACTAGAGCTTATTGTTAATCATGTAAACGAAGAGGTTAAGAAAAAAGCCGAAGAGGAGGCAAAAAAATCAGGCTTTAGTTCAATGCCTACGTCCATAGAAATTGGTACTGTTAGGTACACTTCAACAACTCGACTTCACAGAGCGAAAACGGAAACTCTTGTTCCTGTTCAAATTCAGCCGACAGATTTTTTGGCTCGTCGCACGGCAATCCTTGGTATGACCCGAACGGGTAAATCAAATACCCTAAAGACTACAGTTTCATCAGTTGCAATGTCAGCAATTAAAGACAACACTCGAGTAGGGCAGATCATATTTGATATAAACGGTGAGTATGCGAATGTAAACCAACAGGATGATGGTAGCTCAATAGCCGATGTATTTCAGGATGATGTTGTTTGTTATCGAGGCACTCTAAGTAGTAATCCGTCTGTGAAGGATTTAAGAAATAACTTCTATGAGCAACCTGATATTGCCATATCTATAATTCAAGATATTTTAAAGGATGAAAAAATCACTGCAAGTGATATGAAAATACTGGTGTCTTCTATATCTTTGGATCCATTACCTGATGATGCATCAGAAAGTGAAATGTCACGATTTGAAAGACTACTTGCTGCATTTAAGGCTCTTTTATATTGTAGAGGCTTTGACTCCCCAAGGGATTACAAGGTTAAGTTGAACGTATCAAAAAATGTGAAACGCCAAATTTTAGAGCAAAATTATACTAATGTTGTTTGTGAGCTTGAAGAGTCATTAGGTAAAAAACCTACACAAGATGACTTAAAAAATAAAGCAGAGGTTTTTTTTCCTGATTATAGTTCTGGTGTTTCTTTGAATGATTTAGTTAAGTTTTTTTCAGATGCGCGTAGTGCGGATAAGAAAATTCGAAAAGACTATGAAGCTGCCGAAAGGGAATTTAAGAAAAATGGCACTAAAATTCCTACCGGACTATGGCCTTCACTTCGCAGTGAAAAGGCAAAAGATGACTGGTTTGATGATAATTTGAAGGCATTGGCTAATCTGATAGTGGGGAAAAACGAAACCGATACACCTATCAGGGTAAAAAGTTACTTGGGGCCAATAGCTGAATACCATAGCGTTAATCGTAATAGTGAGGTAGAAGCTGAAATTTATGACCTACTCTTAAATGGTAAGATTGTTATATTAGATCTTTCGGTTGGTTCTGAGATCGTGCGCAAAGCCATGGCTCTTCGTATAGCAAGGCATATATTGACTCAGTCTATGGGAAGATTCCACAAAAATGAAGTTCTTCCCAATATTGTTATATATGTTGAGGAAGCACATAATTTAATAGGTCGTACTGATGATTTAACTGGTGTTTGGCCAAGAATTGCCAAAGAGGGAGCGAAGGCTAAAATTGCTTTTGTTTATGCTACCCAGGAACCATCCTCTATACACCCCAATATTTTGGCAAATACTGAAAACTGGTTTGTGACACACCTTAATAATGAAGATGAGTTACGTTCATTAGGTAAGTTTTACGATTTTTCTGATTTCCATTCCTCATTAAAAACTGCTCAAGATGTAGGTTTTGCGAGAATTAAAACATTATCCTCCCCATTCGTAGTGCCCACACAAATAAATCGCTTTAAGCCTAGTGAGTTGGCTGAGCAATACAAACAAATCAAATCAACGAGGTGATGACTAATGCCCTATAACAGAGAATCAGCAGGAAAGGGGGGGCATGTAGATGTGGTCAAAAACCCTGATGTACAAAAATTCCTCAATGACTGTAGTTGCTTGGTCCCTCCTTCCG
Organism: Aeromonas sp. CU5; assembly: GCF_002586745.1. Lineage (NCBI taxonomy): Bacteria > Pseudomonadati > Pseudomonadota > Gammaproteobacteria > Aeromonadales > Aeromonadaceae > Aeromonas > Aeromonas sp. CU5. Next base: position 1,770,660 of record NZ_CP023817.1, on the reverse strand, counting down.
AAGAAGAAGCCAAGAAAATTACAAAAGATTATGTGCTGTGGAATGAGGGCATTCGTTGGCTTCCAAATCATGTTGTGGCCTCTGATGCAAGCCCTTACAAGGAGCCCATACCCGGGCTTTTTCCAAGTACACAAATTGGCTATGTTAAGAATAGCATGGTAATTATTACTGTTTCTGAGTTTGATAGTTTGCGCCCTGTGAACTCTAACTTTGTTGATCCATTCAGGGTGGCTGAACTTCACCGAAGTGGGGACTCTGTTGCGTTCACTTTACCAGGTTGCAATGTTCGATATAAAAACTCGCTGACGGTAAAAGATGGATTTCGGTTAGCCGTGTATGAACAGCTTTCAGATATTAGAACTAGTTGGACTAATGATGATAATTACAATGTTGTGGGAACATTATTGGCAATAGACAATGGTGAAGTTAAGCTTAAAAATTGTCCATCTTGTGGGGGAAAAGAGCAATTTATATTTAAAAAGAAAGAAGAAGTACTGCGTTGTAGTAGCTGCATGCAAAATGTTTACATTACGGATGTTATGAGAATTCATGAGCAGATTTCAGATTTAGGAGACAATGGTTCAGCTATTACCCGATTTATGAATGTCGTTGAGCACCTTATTGTTGCGTCCTTTATACGATTGGTTTGCGATCGAAATCCGGAACAACTTAGTGGAATGGCGTTCATTGTGGATGGTCCTCTTGCAATATTTGGTCAGCCAGCAAAAGTTCATGCTAGATTACTTAAACTTTACTCAAAAATAGGTCTAACACTTAAAAATAAAGGATTAGAAGCGCCACTAATTATGGGGGTCCAAAAGACAGGCCCTGCTGTAGAGCATGCGATGGCGCTATCAAGATATATTGATAAAGGAGCTTTTCGTGTTATCGATGATGAATATCGCCATCGATACATAGCCGCACGTTCAGAATCATCAGATAACTTTGGCCATGAAACATATTATGGACAAGATTTTATCTATAGGACTAGAAATGGAAAAGTGTTTGTATTTGGATTGGTTTATCCATTTGAATATAAAACACCTCCGATCTTATTTGATGATGAAATAAAAAACAGTGAAGCAAAGAGGAAGTTTTCTAGAGAGAAAGTTGAAATACCTCGATACCATCCATTACTAGGTAAGGCGATGAATGTTCTTACTCACTTTGAGCTAGAGCTTTATGAAAATGCCATTATTCCAATAGCTCTTGCTCATAGGCATGCATCTATTAGTTTGGTTCCTGGTGGTAAGGTTCTAGATATTTTATCTAAAAAAGGTTTAAATCTATAGTGAACCCCAAAAGAGCAACATTAACATGTTGCTCTTTGAATATTTAATGAGTTTGGAATTCTTAACCTTGGACTAACAACCAAAAGCTCAGTACCTTTCTTTTTTTCGGCAGCACTGTAATTTAGAGAAAAATAAAATTTTCTATAGTTAGAATAAAGCTGTTTTATTTCTTCTGCGTAATCATACGTCAACATCCACTTGCCTTGAATCCTCCCTATAACTCCAGCCAAGTCTTGATGGTTATTAGGTTCATAGAAATTTGTGTAGAGGCTCTGACCTTTAACAAAATAAGGGGGGTCAATGCAATAGAAAGTTCGATCACCTCGCGCCTCAATATTATGAATGAAATCTATGGCATCCATATTATATATATGAATAAACTCCGAATAACTTGATATTTTTCGGATTTTCTCTATTAGATTGCTCTTATTAAACCGACAATCTAGAGTGTATTTGCTTTTTTGCTCCAATCCACCAATTACACCAGCCTTTTGTATTATTCCTGACCTGTTTGTTCTGTTTAGAAAAAAACTTGAAAAACCCAACGTTAAGCTATCTACGCTTTCCTTTTTATCTTGAATATCTTTTTGTATATGCCATTCATCTATCGTTACATTAGTTGTATTTATTAATTCAATAAACTCTTCTGTATGATTAATGATGGAGTGCCAAAAAGACCAAATTGATATATCAAGATCATTCAAATGAATATGTGAAATTACATTGTTAAATAGTAAAGATAAAGCAAGCCCCGCCCCACCGGCATAAGGCTCAACGTAGTGCGCTGTCCTTAGATTGTTTGCTTGAATAATACTCGTAACCATTGGTGTTATGGCTGTCTTACCACCTGGATATCTCAGTGGTGATGGGGTTACTGGCATTGCTGGTTCTCCAAAGTTCGAGCCGTATTTTAACACTAAATGGATTTGTTTCCCATATCCTCACTGTCCGCACAGAACCTCTGGCGTGACAGGGGATCTGATCATCTTACGCGTGGGATGCAATGGACAACTGGTTTCACTAAACTCACCTAAGCGCGGGGCTATCACCAGCTATACGCCATCCATATATCGATATCTTGCTGATTTATAAAGATATTTAAATTGTCACATTGCGTGCCAAAACTGAGGGCCTGCTAACCTCGTTGTTGAGCCGGAGCGTGGGCGCTGTGCCCGAACTATATTCGTGCCCTTTCTACATCCTGATTACCCATGACCCTCAGCCATCTTCAAAAGCCGACATGGCATCGGCGGGCTTGCCACTACGGCACGACCCAATTGGGTTATCATCCTCTTCAGCTCAAAACGATGATTAAATCGGAAGCAATATTCTGCCAAATGTCTTGGCAGATGCTTCGCTCCAAGCGTGTGGCAGCTGCCCCACAGTGAGTTTTTCACATTCCCGATCATCGTGTTCACCCCGTTGAACGCCTTGTGATCTAGCAAATTCAGACTGCCACCCGTGACAGGCCGTGCGGCTCAATGCTCAAAACCGCTAATGGTTCATTCGTCATGTTCTCGGAAATGTTCCTGATGTCAGAAGGTGCCTTGTAGAAATGCAACTCGTTCATTGTGAATCATGCATCGCCAAGGGATCACTCTGGCGGGCTCCTAATGAATCACGATTCTTCATCTCGTTCAGAGGAAACATGATTCATATTGTTAAACATATCTTCATGTTCTTGACATTTCAGCGTTTTTCTCTATAAATAGTTGCAAGTCTTATGGCAATAGCTTGAGTCAATCGGGCTGTTTTAATAGTCAGAAATCACGTTTTAAGTCATTGAATTAAAAGGTTATATTTGTTCTGTGACAGGCCGAAACGAGGGTTCGAATCCCTCCCTCACCGCCAAATGATAAGCCCAAGCAATTAAATTGCTTGGGCTTTTTCTTTATGTGCGATTTTTGGATATGGAGCCTGTAAATGATTCTGTGTAACTGCCCACTCCATTACAGGTGACCGTTCAGGCGATCACCGAATTCGATAATAAAGCGATTTAGGGCAAGCTTCCAATTCTGGATCGGCATGGTCCATTTCTTGGAGGCTTGCTGTATCGCGAGAAACGCCACTTTTAGCGCCGAGTCGTCGGTCGGGAAGAGCTTCCTTTGCTTGGTCGCTTTACGCAGCACGCTGTTGAGTGACTCGATCGCATTAGTGGTGTAAATCACCTTCCGGATGGCGGGGGGATAATCGAACAGTGTGATCAGATTGGCCCAGTTACTCTGCCAGGAGCGCGTTATCTGCGGGTACTGGCTATCCCAGCGCTCGCCGAAGGCCGCCAGCGCCTGCTGAGCCTCACGTTCCGTCGCAGACTGGTAGAGCTGCTTCAGCTCCGCCGTCACCGCCTTGTAGTCCTTCCAGGAGACATAGCGCAGCGAGTTGCGCACCATGTGGACGATACACAGTTGAACCTTGGTCTGGGGATACTCCACAGCAATCGCATCAGGGAAGCCCTTGAGACCGTCTACACACGCAATCAGGATGTCTTCCAGGCCACGGTTCTTCAGCTCAGTCAGGACCGACAGCCAGAACTTTGCCCCTTCGGTCTCGGCCAGCCACAGGCCCAACAGCTCCTTGTGACCGTCCATATTGATGCCCAGTGCCAGATAGAGCGACTTGTTAATCACCCGCTGGTTCTCGCGGATCTTCAGCACAATGCAGTCCAGATAGACGATGGGATAGAGCGGATCCAGCGGTCGGTTTTGCCATTCGTGGACCTGCTCGATGACACGCTCGGTCACCTTCGATACCAGCCCCGCCGAGATGTCGGCGTCATACATCTCTTTGAACGCGTCAACGATATCCCGGGTGCTCAAACCCTTGGCGTAGAGGGAGAGGATCTGGTCGTCCATCTGAGTCAGGCGGGACTGGCCCTTGCGGACGAACTGAGGCTCGAAGGAGCTGTTGCGGTCACGAGGCGCCTGGATAGTGACCTCTCCGTGCTGCCCTTTTAGGCGCTTGGTGGAATAGCCATTGCGATTGTTGCCGGTCCCGCGGCCTTGTGGGGCGTGTTTCTGGTAGCCCAGATGCTCGTCCATCTCGGCATTAAGCGCGGTCTCGACGGTGAGCTTGATCAGCTGTTGGGTGAGGGTGCCGAGATCTTTTTCAGACTTGATGTCTTTTGCCAGCTCAGCGGCGAGTGCTTTGAGTTTGTCTTGGTCCATTTGCTTACCCACGAAGGTATCCTTTTGAAAAAGTTACTTATTCGTGGGCGGTTACACAATTGGATTTACAGGCTCTTGATATGCCATCCACTATGCCATCTGATGTTGGCTGGTACGGAACTATCTCGTCCCCCGTTGGACTGTCTAGTCGATGCTTACCAAATGTATGCACCGGGACATTATTATCTCAATCTCAATCTCAATCTCAATCTTCATCTTCGTCAGCTCACGACGGTGATCCCCCGATATCTTCTCCCTGTGGACTAACCCTGCCTTGCATATGATCAGTGCGGCATCGTTTCTCGGGAGATCATCTTGCTGCAATCATAACTGATTACCTGGTACGGGATAGGAGCGTTCGTGATGAACAACCGGGTCAGCTCAACTGCCAGAGCGTGATCGTATTGAATTTATTCACAACTCCTCTTGTTATCGCCTTGTGCGTATGAGGTTGCGAGATGTATTAATAGATGACATTCACAATGTAGATAGTTCAATAGGTGTGGGAGTAAATGGATGCGCTCGTCTCTGCTATTGAAGATTGAACATAGCCCCCTCCTTTTTATGGCCTCTTTGGCCATGCACTTGCTGGCGCTTGCGCTGCCATTGGCCCTGTTACAGATTTACGACCGTATCTTGCCTGCTCAAGCCTACGGAACGGCGCTGTTTCTGGTGCTCGGTGTTGGCGTTGCCATTTTGCTTGAAGCGGTATTGCGCTATGGCCGTCAGGTGCTGTTTGCCGGGTTGGGTGCGCGTTATGAAGCACAACTGACCGCTCGGGCCATCGAGCGATTTTATCAAGCCGATGTGCAGGCCGTTGAGGTGCGCGGCAGCGCGGTCTGGCTCGAGGCGTTTCGTGCCATTGGTCAATTGCGCGACTTTTGGTCCGGTCAGGCTGGAGTGGCACTTTATGAACTGCCTTTCGTACTGATTTATCTGGCACTGATTGCCTACGTTGGTGGGTTATGGCTCGCACTTATCCCTGCGGGATTGTTCATTCTGGCTGTATTGCTGGCTTGGTACCTTAATGAGCCTCTTGCGCGGGTGGCCAAGGGCTGCAGTGACAAGGAAGTTGTGCGTAATGATCAAGCATGGTCGCTCTTTAGTGCCCTCAATTATCTCAAAGGCAGTGGTTCGGAAGGGGTGGCTGCGGCTGCATGGCAACGGCGCAATGCAGATGTGATGGCAATGCAATCCGAGTTGGAAACCCGTCTGGGGTGGGTGAGGGAAAATGCACTCTCCTTCGGGCAGCTAGCCACCGTGCTGGTGGTCTCTTTGGGGGCTGTCTCCGTGATCCGGGGAGAGTTGACCACGGGGGCGCTGGCGGCATGCACTATGTTGGCTAGCCGCTCGATTGGGCCAGCCATGGCCACTCTCGGATACTGGGCGCAACTGCAGCGGATGGCCGCCGTGCAGCAGCGGCTGAGTGAGTTGCTCACACTGCCATCCAACGAGCGCAACAGTGTTGATGGGGAACAATATATTCCCGAGGGGGCGCTGGTGGTTGAAGCGCCGGATTTACTGGCTGAGCCTCTGGTGATCCAGCCAGGAGAAGTTGTACATCTGGCGACCGGGGACCCAGCGCTTACCTCTCATCTGTTGGCGTGTGTGGCGGGGATGGTTCACGACCCCGCTATCTCTGTGACGGTCAAAGGGCATCCGATCGCTGGATTTTTGCAACAGGCTTATGGCGCTCATGTGATGCTGGTGACCCGTCATTTGGCGTTGGTGCCGGGCTCCATTCTCGATAACTTGACTCTCTATGATGCGAGATTCAATTCAGCGGTTGGTCCACTGTGTGAGCAACTAGGGCTGGATACCATGTTGGGGCGCCTGCGCAGCGGGATCTTGACCGAAGTCGGGCCCGGCACGGCGGAGCATCTGGATGAGGGGCTGTACCAACGTATTGCCCTGATCCGGGCGCTGGTACGCAAACCCGGGATCTTGTTACTGGATCATGCGGCTACCGGACTTGATCTGGATGGGCAGAAACGGTTGGCCACGATACTGACTTCTCTGCAGGGCAACACCACAGTGCTGATTGCTACGTATAAAGAGCCGTTGGTATCGGCTTGCCAGCGTGCGGTTCTGATCTGCGGAAAGGGGGAGCGCCACGTATGAGTGAATCATCAGACGTCTTTACCGGTAGGCAGTCCGTGTTTGCCAGTGAGCAACAGCGGATCGCACTGATTAACCGGGTGCTCGGCGAACAGCATTTGGCGGCTTCGCCCCTGGCCGGGATCCTGGCGCCGCTGTTGGTTGCCCTTGGCTGGTTTGGGGCAGCCAGAACCCTGCTGCATGATCTGCCTGCACCTGATAATCCTGTCGGGGTGGCAGAGTTCATTCATGTGTTGAAGGCTCAGGGTTTCAAGGTCAGCGAACACAACTGGCGGCAATGGCGAGCCGATCATCAGGCTACTTCGCTGCCTATTGGTGCGGTGTTGCTTGAACGGGCGAGCGCGCGCATTTTTCTTGGTCAGGTAGATGGTCATCTGCACTGGCATGATGGTCATGAGATCTCGGTCGACAATGCGCCAATGGCGGAGTCGTTGCTGGTGATAGAAAGCAACAGTGGCTTCGTCCCGGTCGATGCACCTCAGCTTGGTTGGTTAAGGCGTCTTTTCTTTCGCGCTCGGCGCGAAGTGGGGGGCGTTCTGCTGGTGAGCCTGGTGATCAACTTGCTGACGCTGGCCATTTCGCTCTTCACCATGATGGTCTACAACAACATCATTCCGAGCGGGGCGACACTCACCCTGTGGGGGATGACCAGCGGTGTCGTGATCGCCATCGCGGGGGCCTGGTATTTACGGATGGCGCGCAGTCGGCTGCTGGCAAGAATGACCGCTTGGGCCGGCAGTCAGATCAGTGAACTGGCGATGCGAAAGACCCTGGGATTACCGCTGGAGGTCGCCTCCAGAGTGGGGGTAGATAGCAACCTTGGACGCTTGCGTTCGGTTGAAGGGGTTCGGCAGTGGTTTGGTGGTTCATCTGGGGTAGTGAGTGTGGATTACCCCTTCGTGCTGATTTTTCTGGTGGTCATCGGCCTGTTGGGCGGCTGGATTGTGCTGGTGCCCTGCCTGGGGCTCTTGTTGTTTGCTGCTATCTCTTTGCCCTTATCCAGGCTGGTTCAGATCAGAGCCAACGAAGCGGGGCGCGCCACCCGTAAATTCAATGACATGCTGGTTATTCTGATTACCCGATTGCGCGCACTCAAAGGGGTTGATCGGTCGGGGGAATGGTTACAACGCCTGACGGCGCTGATGGGACAGAGCAGTGTGGCGAATATGAATCATGCCAATGCGAATGCCTTGACCCAGACCGTCGGGCAGGCATTGGCGATGCTGACGGTGCTGGCCACCATGGGAACTGGGGTGGCATTGGTGCTGGATCAACAGATGACCTCTGGCGGGTTGATTGCCACCATGATGCTGATTTGGCGGGTGACGACGCCCGCCCAGCAGATGTTTGCCAACCAAATCCGGGTGCGCCAGTTGCTGGACGCAACGCAGCAGCTGGATCAACTGTTGTCGTGTGTCGGTGAAGCGGCCAACCCCAAGCTGGTTACACCGGTGAGCACCCTGTTGGCGCACGTGGAAAGTGACCGGCTCTACTATCGCCATGCCCCAGATCGGGAACCCTCACTCAACGGGGTCAGTTTTGCGCTTGAACCGGGTGAGTGTCTGGCCGTTGTCGGGCCCAATGGCGCAGGCAAGTCGACGTTGCTGGAGTTGTTGGCCGGGATCCGTCAACCACAAAATGGTCGGGTGCTGGTGGGCAAACACGATATACGGCAATTCGATCCCGATGATTATCGCAGCTGGCTTGGCTATCTTCCCCAGCAAGCCAGAGGCCTTTCCCTCTCCTTGCGTGACGCTGTTGCGCTGCGCAAACCGGATGCGGACGATACCGAGATTGATGACGTGTTGACCCGTGTAGCCGGCCCACAGTGGTGGCGACATTTCGCTGCTTCCGATGCTGACAGTGCCATGGGGTTGCAGCTGTCGCTCTGGCGAGAGGATCACTCTGCCATACGTATGCGCTATATCGTCAGGATGGCGGCAGCCATCATCGGTCACCCGTCCCTGCTGTTGCTCGATGATCCCCTGGGGGATAGAGATCCACAGCTGGATGAGCATTTTGTGCAGCTGATTGCCACGCTCAAAGGCCATTGCACCATCGTCATTGCTACCCACAGACCCGACCTTATCCAGCGTTGCGACAAGATATTGCTGCTGGATCAAGGGGCTGCGCTCCATTTTGGGCCGGTCAATCAACCGACCGCATAGTACTCAGGGAGAGAACAGTGTGAACAAACTGGAACCTGCAATTATCGACCTCATCGCTCGGGATGAGCGCAAGGCACAGTTCATCACCACCCTGCTGGATCAGGGGCGGCAAACTCGCCTGATGCGGCGCACCCTGCTGGGGATTGTGTTGTTGCTGGCGATTTTTATCGGCTGGGCCATCGTCACCCCGGTGGATGAACTGGCCAGAGCGCGAGGCGAAATCCAGCCCAGTGAACGGGTACAGAGTCTTCAGAGCGAGGAGGGTGGGCGGATCGTCAAATTGCTGGTGCATGAGGGGGAGCAGGTTAAAGCCGGGCAACCCATCGTCGAGTTTGCCGCGACCAATCTGGTCAAGGATGTACGGCAGGTCGATATCAAACTCAATGCCCTGTCACTGGATCGCGAACGGCTCAAAGCGATCCTCGATAAGAGGGCCCCTGATTTTTCCTCCTTTGCCGAGGCTTATCCACTGCTGACGGAACAGGCACAGCTCAACTATCAGGCGCAGCTGCAGATGCATAATGCGGCCATTTCGGCCAAGAAAGGCGAGATGGCGCAACAGTCCTCCCTGTTACAAGGGGGTGAGCGTGGGATCGCTTTGCTGACGAAAGAGTTGCAAGAAACCAAAGATCGGTTGGCCCGGGTAGAGGAAGGGGTCCGCAGAGGGATTATGAACAAGCTCTCTCTCAGCGATGCGAGATTACAGTTCACCTCGGTACAGGAGCGACTCAGTCAGGCACAGTCGCAGCAGCAGAGCATCAAGGATCAGATCAACACCCTGGCATCTGAACTCGACAAACTGGAATCGGAATTCAGTCAGCAGGTGAGTGCCGAGTTGGGCAAGATCACTGAAGCGTATCGTGAAGCACAAAGCGACAAGCAGGCACTGGAAGAGCGTAAAGACTTTATCGTGCTTGAGTCGCCGGTCGATGGTGTGGTGATTGATCTGCCTGAAACTCGCATCGGTGCCGTGGTGGCTGCCGGAGGCAGCGTTGCCGAGATCGTGCCGGTAGGCCAATCGGTGATCATGGAGGCCATGGTGCTTCCCAAGGATATCGGCTTTGTGAAAGTGGGGCAGCGCGCCATGGTCAAGGTTGATAGCTTCGATTCTGCCCGCTTTGGCTTTATCGAGGGGACGGTGAACCGTGTTGCACCGACCTCCAGCAAGCTCAAAGAGAACGGCATGCCCTATTACAAGGTGCAGATTTCGTTGGCGAACCCTTATGTAAAAAGCCCAGCGCATACCGTGATTGCGGGGATGACGGGGGAAGCCGATATTGCGACAGGCAGCAAATCGGTTATGCAGTTTTTGCTAAAACCCCTGTTCCTGGCGTCTGACACGGCATTCCATGAGCGTTGATTCTGCACTCCCGACAGCTAAAGAGTGAGGTGTATGTATGGCCAAGAAACCCCAGCCACACGAGTTGACCCCGGAACAGAAAGCTGCACAGCTCAAACCTCGGGAGCATCAGCTGGGGGGGGCTGAAGTCCACACGGGTGATGAGAGCATCATCGGTTGGGAAAGTACCTTGAACGAGGCACCGGTCAGCGCTGAGGCGTCATCACCAACGACAGGGCAGGAGCCAAGCCATCTCTCTTCCCATACCATCGACGAGCGTCAGTCAGAATCTAGGCTCCCTGTCCCGGGCCTGAAGAATACCCTCGAGTCACACGCGCATCATCCTGTTCCACCCTCGTCTGAATTGAGCCGCCCTGCAGGGCGGCTGGTGGACCAACCGCCGGTATCGGGCCATGACACAACCGCATTTTACGGTTCAGTGTCGGCTGACCCCAAAACCGCCGAGGTATCCCCATTATCCTGGCAAGCTGATGCAACTGACAGTCAGCCATCAGGGGATATCCCGTCAGCCATATCCGGCACGCTGTCACCGCAAGAACTGGCTGCCCATGATGAACAATCACCGCCGACCGATTTCCAGTTGCAAGGTGTGGTGCAGGGTGAGGTCACGGAAGATCAGGGGGTCGACGCGTACGGCGCCCTTACTGTTACGGGCCATCCATCCAGCGATCTGCAGTGGTATGTTGCCTCAAGGCAGGGAGTCTTCGGGACGCTGGATATTGATCAGCAAGGGCAGTGGCATTACCAGCTTGAAAATAGCAGTAGCAAGGTACAGGCGCTTGTTGCTGGGCAATCGATGGCAGAGAGTTTTGTGGTGTTGGTGGCCGATAACACCGGGGTTACCCATATGACCCGGCTACAGATCCGGGTCAATGGCAGTAATGATCTTCCCGTGATGGCGGTGGTCACCCCGTTGGATACCCATGAGGGGGGACTCGCAGTGCATGGCCAGTTGAGCGCGACCGACCTTGATGCTGGCGATCAGTTGATATTTAGTGCGGCTCATCCGGTGGCGGGTTTTGTGCTCCATGACGATGGCCAATATGTCTTCGACCCATCGTCTCCTGTCTACGATCACCTCAAATCTGGCGAACAGCAGATCCTCGATATTCCCGTAGCGGTGACAGATCGCCAGGGGGCGCAGGATACCCGCATCTTGCGGATCATCCTGACGGGTTCTAACGATGTGCCGGCGCTCCAGGCTGAAGTCCGATCCGCCCAAGAAGATCTGCCTCCCCTACATGGACAGTTGCTTGGCACGGATCCGGACAGGGGAGATACCCTGGTCTACAGCACCACGCTTCTGGTGCCGGGATTCAGTTTGCATACCGACGGCAGCTACAGCTTTGATCCGGGCCACGCAAGCTATCAACACCTGGCTGCGGGTCAGACCCGGGATGTCGTGATCCCGATGACCGTAACGGACAGCGTTGGTGCCAGCAGCACACAGAACCTGACCATCAAGCTGACCGGCAGCAACGATGGCGCGACCATTGCCGGAGTGAGTAGCGGCAGCACCAGCGAGGACAACACGCAAGCCGTCACCGGCCAGCTCACCATTACCGACATGGATGATGGTGAGGCGTACTTTGTGGCGCAGAGCGGGGTGGTTGGCACTTATGGCACGTTCACGATGAACGAACAGGGCCAGTGGCGTTATCAACTCGATAACCGTAAGCCTGACGTTCAGTCGCTCAAAACAGGTGACCAGGTCACCGACAGCTTCACCATCACCAGCGCCGACGGCACGACCCATACGGTGAGCGTCAGCGTGGCCGGGCGGGATGATGGGGCGGTCATTGCCGGGGTCGATGCGGCGACATTGAATGAAGATGTGACCGACCGCGCCGGCAAGCTGGCGGCCAGCGGCCAGCTCACGGTGATCGATCCGGATGCCGGGCAAGATCACTTCACGCCACAGACCGATGTGGCTGGCAGTAGCGACCTCGGCCACTTCAGTCTCGATACAACAGGCGCGTGGACATACACAGCCGACAACACCCAAACAGCTATTCAGCAGCTCAAGTCAGGCGAATTGTTGACCGATAGTCTGACCGTCACCAGCGCTGATGGTACGACCCACGCGCTGACCGTGACGATCTTGGGTGCGAACGATGCCCCGGTGTTGCAGGCGCAGACGCAGGCGGTGACCGAGGATGGGGCTCTGCTCACAGGCCAGATGGTCGCCACTGATGTGGATGCCGGCGACATGCAGACCTTTAGCCTCGCTCAGGCGGTGGACGGCTTTACACTGAACGCCGACGGCAGCTACCGCTTCGACCCCGGCCATGCCAGCTATCAGCATCTGGCTGCCGGTCAGACGCAAGACGTGGTTATCCCGATTACGGTGACCGACAGTGCCGGTGCGACCAGTACCCAGAACCTCTCCATCACCGTCACTGGCGTGAATGACGGAGCGGTGATCGGCGGCAGTGTCAGAGAGGAGCAGTCCGTCCAGAGTGGTCACCTGCAAGCCAGCGGCCAACTGACGATCAGCGATGCCGACACTGGCGAATCGCACTTTACCGTGCAAACCGATGTGGCCGGCAGCGCCGGCTACGGTCACTTCAGCCTAGATACCAGCGGCGCCTGGATCTATACGGCCGACAACTATCAAAGCGCAATCCAGCAACTCAAGACCGGAGATAGCCTGACCGACAGTTTAACCGTGCACAGTGCGGACGGTACTGCGCACACAATTACGGTCACGCTGCAGGGCACGAACGATGTGCCGGTGCTGTCGGCGCAATCGCAGGCGGTGACCGAAGACGGCACTTTGCTCAGCGGCCACATGGTGGCCACCGATGTGGACGCCGGCGATACTGAAGCTTTCAGTACCCCCCAGAACGTTGACGGCTTCACGCTGAATGCCGACGGCAGCTACAGCTTCGACCCGTCCCACGCCAGCTACCAGCATCTCGCAGCAGGGCAGACCCAAGATGTTGTGATCCCGATCACCGTGACCGACAGCATGGGCCTGAGCAGCACGCAAAACTTGACCATCACCGTCACTGGCGTCAATGACGGCGCGGTGATCGGCGGCGTGAATGTCGCCACCGTCACCGAAGACACAGCCGTCACTACCGGCCATCTGCAAGCCAGCGGTCAGCTCACCATCAGCGATGCCGATACCGGCGAAGCGCATTTCACGACCCAAACCGATGTGGCCGGCAGCGCTGGCTACGGGCACTTCAGCGTTGATTCAGCAGGTGCCTGGACCTACAGCGCCGACAACACCCAAGCGGCTATCCAGCAGCTCAAGGCTGGCGACAGCCTCACCGATACCTTGACCGTCACCAGCGCCGACGGCACGACCCACACGTTAACCGTGACTATCCAGGGCACCAACGACGCACCGGTGCTGGCGGCACAGAGCCAAGCCATCACCGAAGACGGCACCTTGCTCAGCGGCCACATGGTCGCCACTGATGTGGATGCCGGGGACACGAAAACCTTCAGCACCACTACCGCTGTTGATGGCTTCACACTGAATGCCGATGGCAGTTATCAATTCGATCCGGCCCACGTGAGTTATCAGCATCTGGCTGCGGGTCAGACGCAAGACGTAGTTATCCCGATCACGGTGACCGACAGTGCCGGTGCGACCAGCACCCAGAACCTCACCATCACCGTCACCGGCAGCAACGATGCGCCGGACATCGGCAGCACTCGGGCCTCGCGTATGGTCTTCGCTGACGCCCCCAACGCAGCCATCTCCGGCTTGCTGCATGTTCGCGACGCCGATGCCAGTGATACTCAGACCTGGACCGTCTCCGGAAACGGCCAAGGCCGCTATGGTCATCTCGATTTTGACGCGCAAACAGGCCGTTGGACCTATCAACTCGACAAAGCTGATGCTGATACTCAAGCACTGAAGGCTGGTGAGCAAGCTTATGAGGCTTTCCAGATCACCGTCACCGATGGGCATGGAGGCACGGACAGCACGGTCGTGCGCGTCATGGTCGTGGGCACGAACGACACGCCGGTGCTGGCGGCACAGAGCCAAGCCGTCACCGAAGACGGCACCTTGCTCAGCGGCCAGATGGTCGCCACCGATGCGGATGCCGGCGACACGCAAACCTTCAGCACCACTAACGCTGTTGATGGCTTCACACTGAATGCCGACGGCAGCTACCGCTTCGACCTCAGCCACGCCAGCTACCAACATCTGGCGGCTGGGCAGACGCAGGATCTGGTGATTCCGGTCACCGTGACCGACAGCGCTGGCGCGACCAGCACGCAAAATCTCACGATAACCGTCACGGGTAGCGCAGACGGCGCCGTCATCGGCGGTGTGGATCTGGGAACGGTCACCGAGGATACGGCCGTCACTACCGGCCATCTGCAAGCCAGTGGCCAGTTGATAGTCAGCGATGTCGACAGCGGCGAAGCGCATTTCACGGTACAGACCGATATCGTGGGCAGTCATGGTTTCGGCTACTTCAGCGTGGATGCGGCCGGTGCCTGGACCTACACGGCCGATGATAGCCAGACGGCCATCCAGCAGCTCAAGGCAGGCGAGAGCCTGACCGATACGCTGACCGTGGCCAGCGCCGACGGCACGACCCACACGCTGACCATGACCATCCAGGGCATGAACGATGCCCCGGTGCTTGCGGCCCAAACCCAGGCCGTGACCGAGGATGGCCCGCAATTGAGCGGCCATATGGTCGCCACTGACGCCGATGCCGGCGACACCCAAACCTTCAGCAGCACCCAGCCGGTTGATGGCTTCACCCTGAACGCCGATGGCAGCTACAGCTTTGATCCATCCCATGCCAGCTACCAGCATCTGGCAGCCGGTCAGACACAAGATGTGGTCATCCCCATCACGGTGAGCGACAGTGCCGGTGCCACTAGCACGCAGAGCCTGATCATCACCATCACCGGTAGCAATGATGCGCCCAGCGTCACCGGTGTCGACACTGGTCGGGTCGTTGAGGACCAAACCCTGTCCGTCCGCGGCAAGCTGGCGATCCGCGATGCAGACGCCGGCCAGGCGCACTTCGTCGCTCAGACGGCCACGGCGGGCAGTTACGGCAGCCTGACGATCGGTGAGGACGGGCAGTGGCAATACCAGCTGGACAACAGCAAGGCCGAGGTCCAGGCGCTCATGAGTACCGAGACCGCCACCGACAGCTTCACGGTGGACAGCGCCGACGGCAGCAGCCACAGCATCACCATCACCATCCAGGGCCAGCGCGACAGCGTCGTGATCGGCGGTGTGGATGTGGGTGTGGTCAAGGAAGACCTTTCTTCGGTCACCGGCGGCAATTTGGTGGCAACCGGCGAAAGTGCGGAGTTTGTAGCCCTGCAGCAGCGCACCACGCTGGGCAATTTTGCGATGGATGCCAGCGGCGCCTGGACCTACACGCTGGACAACAGCCGTGCCGGCACGCAGGCACTTAAGGCCGGAGAGACTGCCACTGACACTGTCACCATCACCCACACCGACGGCACGACGCACACCGTCACCGTCACGGTCATGGGCACGAATGATGCGCCCGTGCTCAGCGCCCAGACCCAAGCCATCACCGAAGACGGCACCCAGCTCACAGGCCATATGGCGGGCACCGATGTGGACGCCGGCGACACGAAAACCTTCCGCAGCACTCAGTCGGTAGATGGTTTCACGCTGAACGCCGACGGCAGCTACAGCTTCGACTCGTCCCACGCCAGCTACCAGCATCTCGCAGCAGGGCAGACCCAAGATGTGGTGATCCCGATTACCGTGACCGACAGCACGGGCCTGAGCAGCACCCAAAACCTCACCATCACGGTGACCGGCGCCAATGACGGCGCGGTGATTGGCGGCGTCAGTGCCGCCACCGTCACCGAGGACACCGCCGTCACCACCGGCCATCTGCAGGCCAGCGGCCAGCTCACCATCAGCGATGCCGATACCGGCGAAGCGCATTTCACCGCGCAAACGGATGTGGCCGGTAGCGCCGGCTACGGGCACTTCAGCCTCGATACATCGGGCGCCTGGACCTACAGCGCCGACAACACGCAGAGTGCTGTTCAGCAACTCAAGGCGGGCGACAGCCTCACCGACACCCTGACCGTCACCAGCGCCGACGGCAGCACACACACCGTCACTGTGTCCCTGCAAGGCACGAACGACGCGCCCGTGCTGGCGGCACAAACCCAGGCCGTGACTGAAGACGGCACGCAGCTGAGCGGCCACATGGCCGCCACCGACGTTGATGCTGGCGACACCTTGGCCTTCAGCATCACCAACGCGGTCGATGGCTTCACGCTCAGCGGCGACGGCAGCTACCGCTTCGACCCGTCGAACGCGGCCTACCAGCACCTGGCTGCCGGCCAGACGCAGGACCTGCTCATCCCCGTCACCGTGACCGACGGTGCCGGCGCCACCGGCACCCAGAACCTGACCATCACGGTCACCGGCAGCAACGACGGCCCGCAGGTGACCCACGGTACCGCGGCTACAGCAGCGGACTTGGGCGCCATCAATGAAGATGCGCCGCGCGTGTTCACTGAAGCTGAGTTGTTGCAGGCGGTGGGCGCGAGCGCCGTGGACGATGGCACGTTCGTTCACATCGTCGCCGGTTCTCTGACCTCGGCCCACGGCACGTTCACGGGTGATGCCGCGCACGGCTACACCTTCACCCCGGCGGCCAACTTCAGCGGTCAGGACGTAGACCTGCAGTTCAATGTCTCGGATGGCGCCGACATACAGCAAGCCCACGCCAGGCTGGACATCACGCCGGTGGCGGACAAGCCCGTGGGTTCGCTGGTGTCGACTGCTACTACTTTCGATGATGTGCAACTTCAGGGGCAGTTCGCCGACCCCACGCCGCTGGGCTGGAAGACCGATTCCACGTTCGGTGTGGAGCAAGTCACGGAAGACGTGGTTGGCGGGACGGGCAACAACCAGGTGCTGGAACTGGTGACCAAGGGCGCCAGCATCAACTCGCCGAACATCTACCGCGAGCTCGACACGCAGACCGGGCAATGGCTCCACGTCAGCTTCGATGCCTCGCGCCGCGAGAACTGGGATGTCGCCCGCATCGAGGTGCTGTGGGAAGGCAAGGTCATCGACGCGTTCACGCCGGGAACAGCCGGTTACGAAATGCATCATCACGAGTACGACCTGCAGGCCACTGGCCCGCAGTCGCGCATCGAGTTCCGCGTGGTGGGGGATGATGCTGACAAGCGGGCCATCATCGACAACATCCAAATCGGTCTGCCCACCCAGGTGGGCGAGGTCAACCAGGCCCTGCACCTGGATATGGGCCAGGCATTTCAGCTGGCCGACACCGACGGCAGCGAGACCCTGAGCTACCTGATCAAGGGCTTGCCGCCAGGCTTCACGCTCACGGACGGCACGCACAGCGTGACCATCGCCAGTGTCGGCCAGGTGGTCGACACTAAGGGGTGGAGCCAGGATGCGCTGGCTTTGCGTGCGCCTCAGGACTACCAGGGGCAGCTCGAGATCCAGGTCAGCGCCCGTGCCGAGGAGACCGCCAACCACCAGACGGCGACGTCGGACGAGCAGTCGCTGCGCTTGAGCTTCGAGCGGCTGACGGCCGTTGAAGATACGCCCCAGACCTTCTCTGCATCCCGCTTGCTGCAGCTGGCCGGTATCCGTGCGGGTTTGGGAGAGGTCCTGACACTGGACGACGTGCAGGTGAACCCGGCCTTCGGCCATTTCAGCCACAACGCCGATGGCAGCTGGACGTTCACGCCGGAGGTCAACGTCTCGGCCCATCAGGTGCCGCTGACCCTCACCGTACACGGTGGTGCGCAGCCGATCAGCAGCACCCTGCATCTGGACATCACGCCAGTGGCCGATACGCCGTTGCTCGACCTGCCGCAGATCGACCCGTCGGCCAAGGGCCAACTGACGCCCATCCATACCGACTTTGACAGCACCCTGTTGCACAGCCAGTTCGCCGATCCCACACCCCTGGGCTGGCACACGGATGGGCCCCAGGGTTCGGAAGTGGCACTGCAAGACGTGTTTGGCGGCAAAGGCGGGGACCGTGCGCTGGAACTGATCTCCGAGGGCGCCGGCGCGGTCAATTCGCCCAATCTCTACCGCGTGCTGGACGTCGCGCCGGGCCAGATGGTGCATTTCGGCTTTGACGTGTCACCGCGCGACAGTTGGGCGGTACCGCTGGTCGAAGTGCTGTGGGAAGGCAAAGTCATCGACAGCTTCACGCCCTCGGGCACGGGCTTCGGCTTGCAGCACCATGACTACGATTTACTCGCCACTGCTGGCCAGCCCCGCCTCGAGATTCGGGTGGTAGGCGCGCAGAGCGATATGCGCGCTATCTTCGATAACCTGGACGTAGGCCTCGCTCCGGTGGCGGCGCGCTTCGGCCCGGTCAATGGCGATGTGTATCTGGATCTCGGCGCGCAGTTTCATCTGGCCGATACAGACGGCAGCGAAAGTCTCAGTTACGTGGTCAAGGGCCTGCCGCAGGGCTTCACCCTGACCGACGGCACCCACAGCATCACCGTCACCACGGCCGGTCAAGCCATTGAGACCAGGGGATGGGAGCAGGCGGCGCTGGTGGTGAAGGCGCCACAGGACTTCCAGGGCCAGGTCCATCTGCAGGTCAATGGCGTGGCCGAAGAAAGCGGCGCGCAGCAGACCGCCAACTCGCCCGAGCTGACCTTCCGGCTGAGTTTCGAGCACCTGACGGCCGCCGAAGATACGCCCCAGACTTTCTCTGCATCCCGCTTGCTGCAACTGGCCGGTATCCGTGCGGGTTTGGGAGAGGTCCTGACGCTGGACGACGTGCAGGTGAACCCGGCCTTCGGCCATTTCAGCCACAACGCCGATGGCAGCTGGACGTTCACGCCGGAGGCCAACGTCTCGGCCCATCAGGTGCCGCTGACCCTCACCGTACACGGTGGTGCGCAGCCGATCAGCAGCACCCTGCATCTGGACATCACGCCAGTGGCCGACACGCCGCTGCTCGACCCGTCGGCCGACGGCCAACTGGCGCCCATCCATACCGACTTTGACAGCACCCTGTTGCACGGCCAGTTCGCCGATCCCACGCCCCTGGGCTGGCACACGGATGGGCCCAAGGGCTCGGAAGTGGCACCGCAAGACGTGTTTGGCGGCAAAGGCGGGGACCGTGCGCTGGAACTGATCTCCGAGGGCGCCGGCGCGGTCAACTCGCCCAATCTCTACCGCGTGCTGGACGTCGCGTCGGGCCAGATGGTGCGTTTCGGCTTTGACGTGTCACCGCGCGACAGTTGGGCGGTACCGCTGGTCGAAGTGCTGTGGGAAGGCAAAGTCATCGACAGCTTCACGCCCTCGGGCACGGGCTTCGGCTTGCAGCACCATGACTACGATTTACTCGCCACTGCTGGCCAGCCCCGCCTCGAGATTCGGGTGGTAGGCGCGCAGAGCGATATGCGCGCCATCTTCGATAACCTGGACGTCGGCGTCTCTCCGGTGGCGGCGCGCTTCAGCCCGGTCAATGACGATGTGTATCTGGATCTCGGCGCACAGTTTCACCTGGCCGATACTGACGGCAGCGAGACCCTCAGTTACGTGGTCAAGGGCCTGCCGCCGGGCTTCACCCTGACCGACGGCACCCACAGCATCACCGTCACCACGGCCGGTCAGGCCATTGAGACCAAGGGATGGGATCAGGAGGCGCTGGTGGTGAAGGCACCACAGGACTTCCAGGGCCAGGTGAATCTGCAAGTCAGCGGGGTGGCCGAAGAGAGCGGCACGCAGCAGACCGCCAGTTCACCCGAGCTGTCCATGCGGTTGAGCTTCGAGCAACTGCGGGTGTACGAGGACACGCCCCAGGTGTTCACTGAATCCAAGCTGCTGCAGCTGGCCGGTGTTCATGCGCCTGCCGGACAGGCCATGACGCTGGCCGATGTGCAGGTAGACCCGGCCTTCGGCCAGTTCAGCCACAACGCGAATGGCAGCTGGACCTTCACCCCGGCCGCCAACGTCAATGCCGACGATGTACCGTTCACGCTGACCATCGCCGGCGGCAGCCAGCCGCTCAGCCGCCCGCTGCAGCTCAGCATCGCGCCGGTCAATGACGCGCCGGTGCTGGCTGCACAAAGTCAGACGGGGACCGAAGACGGCAGCCCCATCACCGGTCATATGGTCGCCACCGATGTGGATGTCGGTGACACGCAGAGCTTCAGCCTGGCCCACCCCGTTGACGGATTCACACTCAATGCCGACGGCAGCTACAGCTTCGACCCCTCGCATGCCAGCTACCAGCATCTGGCGGCGGGGCAGACTCAGGGTGTGGTCATCCCGATCACGGTGACAGATCACGCCGGGGCGACCAGTACACAGAACCTCACCTTCACCCTCACCGGCACCGACGACGGCCTGCAGGTGGTGGCCAACAGCGCAGCGAAGGCGGGCGATCTTGGCGCCGTGGACGAGGACGCGCCGCGCCTGTTCACCGAGGCCGAGCTGCTGCGTGCGGTCGGTGCCAGCGACGTTGACGATGGCAACGACCTGCACATCGTGGCGGGTTCGCTGAGCTCCACCCACGGCACTTTTACGGGTGATGCCGCCCACGGCTTCACCTTCACGCCCTCCGCCAACTTCAGCGGCCAGCAGGTCGATGTGCAGTTCAGCGTCAGCGACGGTGGCGTCAACCAGGCGACCTTTGCCCGGCTGGACATCCGTCCGGTGGCCGATGTCCCGGTCTTCGAATACACCGGAGAGACCCATTCGCTCGCCCACCAGACCGACTTCGACAGCACCCTGTTGCACGGCCAGTTCGCTGACCCCACCCCCCTGGGCTGGCACACCGATGCGCCCCAGGGCTCGGAAGTGGCGCGGCAGGATGTGTTCGGTGGCAGCGGTGGTGACCGCGCGCTGGAAATGATTTCCTCCGGGGCTGGCAAGGACAGCTCGGCCAACTTCTACCGCGTGCTCGACACGGTGCCCGGCCAGGAGCTGAAATTCAGTTTCGATGTCTCGCCGCGCAGCGGCTGGGCCGTGCCCCTGGTGGAAGTCTTGTGGGAAGGCAAGGTCATCGACAGCTTCACGCCCTCGGGTTCGGATTTCAGCCTGCAGCGTCACGACTATCAGCTGACAGCCACCGGCGAGCAAGCACGTCTGGAGCTGCGTGTGGTTGGCGATCAGAGCGACATGCGCGCCATCTTCGACAAGCTGGAGATCAGCGACACGCCCCATCTGGACCGCGAGGCCCTGGTCAACAGCGAGCTTCAGCTCCACTTGCCCACCAATCTGCATCTGGCCGACACAGACGGCAGCGAAACGCTGAGCTATCTCATCAAGGGCTTGCCGGTGGGCTTCAGCCTGACGGATGGCAGCCACAGCATCACGGTCACGGCCGCCGATCAGGTGATCGATACCAAGGGCTGGCAACAGGATGCCCTGAGCGTGCAGGCGCCCAAGGACTTTGCCGGCACGCTGGAACTCAGCGTCACCGGCCGCAGCGAAGAGGCCGGCAACCAGCAGACGGCCAACTCGGCTGAACTGCCCTTGCATCTGAGCTTCGAACGCGTGTCCGTGGTGGAGGATACGCCCCTGACCCTCAGCGAGAGCAAGTTGCTCGCGCTGGCCGGTGTGGTGCCGGCGGCGGGCGAGCACCTGAGCCTGAGTGATGTGCAGGTGGATCCGGCCTTGGGCCAGTTCAGCCACAACGCCGATGGCAGCTGGACCTTTACGCCGGCGGCCAATGTCAATGCCGACCAGGTGCCGTTCACGCTGACCGTCGCTGGTGGCAGCCAGCCAATCAGCAGTTCGCTGCAACTGAGCATCACGCCGGTGAATGACGCGCCGGTGATCGCGGCGCAGACCCAGGCCGTGACCGAAGACGGCACCTTGCTCAGCGGTCACATGGCCGCCACCGACGCCGATGCCGGCGACACGCAGACCTTCAGCCTCGCCAACGCCTTCGACGGCTTCACGCTCAACACCGACGGCAGCTACAGTTTCGACCCCGGCCATGCCAGCTACCAGCACCTCGCGGCAGGGCAGACGCAGGATGTGATCATCCCGATCACCGTGACCGACAGCGCTGGCGCGACCAGTACCCAAAATCTCACGATTACCCTCACCGGCAGCAACGACGGCCCGCTGGTGACCCACGGCACGGCGGCCACGGCAGCGGACTTGGGCGCGATCAATGAAGACACGCCGCGCGTGTTCACCGAAGCCGAGCTGCTGCAGGCGGTCGGCGCCAGCGATGTGGATGACGGCGCCCAGCTGCATATCGTGGCGGGTTCGCTGACGTCGGCGCATGGCACCTACACCGGCGATGCCGCGCACGGCTTCAGCTTCACCCCGGCCGCCAACTTCAGCGGCCAGGATGTGGACCTGCAGTTCAGCGTCAGCGATGGCACGGTCAGCCGCGAAGCGCATGGGCAGCTGGACATCACGCCGGTGGCCGACACGCTCCGCGTGAGCGAGTTGCCGGAGTCAGGGAAGGCCAAGACCCTTGTTTCTTCGGTCGACTTCCAAGCGCACAGCAGCTTTGAGAGGATGCCGGCGACGATTCAGGGCTGGAATAACGAAGGGGGAGATTTGCTCCTGCAGCGCCCCAACGGTGGGGCCAACACGGTGCTCGTGATGAGGGGCACGGACGATGCAACGGTCGGCACCCATTTCGCCACCAAGCCAGGTCAAATTTATGAGCTGACCCTGAGTGCCTATTCCAGCGGCAACATCAAGCTTGAAGTGGTCTGGAACGGGCAAGTCGTTTCCAGCTACACCCCGGAAGGGGGGGGGGGTGAGCAAAGCTTCAGGTTCTTGGCCGATAGTGACCAGAGCTATCTGCAACTGCGCGCACATGATGGCGCAGGCCAATTTGCGCACGTGACTGTGGATTACACGCAGCTTCGCATGCGGGAGCCGCTGCCCGTGCTGGCCACTCAACCCGTTTCTCTGGGCGGCCTGGACACGTTCACGCAGTTCCACCTGATGGATACGGACGGCAGCGAAACGCTCAGTTACGTCATCAAGGGTCTGCCGGTCGGCTTCACGCTGAGTGATGGCAGCCACAGTGTCACCGTCACCACGGCGGATCAGGTGATCGACACGCAAGGCTGGGCGCCGGATCAGCTGCATCTGATGGCACCCACCGGATTCGAAGGCGTCGTGGGCTTCCAGGTCGCGGCGCGCTCCGAAGAGGGCGCGAACCACCAGCAAGGTGCCCTCACTGCCTTTGTGCCGCAGGCACTGAGCTTCGATTCCCCGGTGGTGATCGAGGACACCCCACGCCACTTCAGCGAGGCGCAACTGCTGTCCTTCGCCGGCCTGCATGCCGCAGCCGGCGTCTCCTACGGCCTCAGCGATGTGCAGGTGGATGCGGCCTTCGGCCACATCACCCATAACGGCGATGGCAGCTGGACCTTCACCCCGGCGGCCAATGTGTCGGCCGATCAGGTGCCGATCACCCTCACCGTTACCGGTGGTGCCCAGCCGATCACGGCCTCGCTGGCGCTGAGTATCACGCCGGTGGCCGACACACCGCTCGGTGCCGGTGGCCAGACCGAGCTCACGGACTTCAACCATCAGGCGGTGGGCTCCGCCGGTTGGGCCATGGTCGACCCATCCGGCATGGGCTGGCACACCGACCATGCCCAGGGTGTCGAGCTGGGTCAGGACAAACTCTATGGCGGCAGCAGCACCAGCAACCAGATCGTCAGCCTGAGTGCCAGCAGTGACGCCAATCTCTACCGTGACCTGTCCATCTCGGCCGGCGAGGTCGTTCATTTCGGGTTTGACCTCTCGGCGCGCGCTGGCGTTGCCATCGCGCCGCTGCAGGTGCTGTGGGAAGGCAAGGTCATCGACACCATCACGCCCGCCAGCGGCTACACGATGGCGCACCATGAATATGACCTGGTGGCCACCGGCGCCAATTCGCGCCTGGAACTGCGCGCCACTGGCTCCGGTGATGCCCGCGCCTTGATCGACAACCTGCAGCTCACCACAACGCCGCCCCAGGTGGCGCTGGTGAACCATGCGCTGCATCTGGATCTGGGTCAGGCCTTCCAGCTGGCCGACACCGACGGCAGCGAGACGCTGAGCTACTTGATCAAGGACTTGCCGGTCGGCTTCACCCTCAGCGACGGCAGCCACAGCGTCACCGCGACCACGGCGGGGCAGCAGATCGACCTCAAGGGCTGGCAGCTGGATGCCCTTGTGCTGCAATCGCCAGCCGATTTTGAAGGCCAGCTGGCACTGAAAGTCAGCGCCAGCGCCGAAGAAGGCGCCACCCACCAGACCGCCACCTCGGCCGAGCTCTTGCTGCCGCTGAGCTTCGAGCACTTGTCCACGGCGGAAGACACGCCGCGCAGCTTCAGCGAACGCGAGCTGCTGCAGTTGGCCGGCGCGGTACCGGCCCCGGGTCAGCACCTGAGCCTCAGCGATGTGCAGGTGGACCCGGCCTTTGGCCAGATCACGCACAACGCCGATGGCAGTTGGACCTTCACGCCCGTCGCCAATGTCTCGGCTGATCAGGTGGCGCTGAACCTCACCGTCACCGGTGGCGCGCAGCCGCAGCAGGTCGCCTTGCCGCTGCAGATCACTGCCGTGACCGACGCGCCGGTCGCGGGCATGCTGTCCATCCATCCCGACATCAGTAGCCAGATTCCCGGCAGCGCCGGCTGGGCTTACCTCGATCCGACCAAGATGGGTTGGCATACCGACCACCATGAGGGGGTTTACATAGGCACGGCCACCCGTTACGGCGGCGCCGACAGCCACAGTCTGCTGGAGCTGTCGGGCCTGGCCTCGTCGCCCATGAATTTCTACCGCACCCTGAACACCCAGGCCGGGCAGGCCGTGGTCTTCAGCTTTGACGTGACCGGGCGCCCGGGACGGCCTGCGGCGACCATCGAGGTGTTGTTCGAGGGCAAGGTCATCGACACCCTGACGCCGGGCAACCAAGCCTACGACATGCAGCGGCATGAGTATGTCCTGACGGCAACGGGACCCGACTCGCGCCTGGAGCTGCGGCCCAGCGGCCAGGGCGATGCGCGAGCCCTGTTCGACAACCTGCAGATCAGTCCGCCGCCCCAGGTGGGGCTTGTGAACCATGCGCTGCATCTGGATGTGGGTCAGGCCTTCCACCTGGCCGACACCGACGGCAGCGAAACCATCAGCTACCTGATCAATGGTCTGCCGGTGGGCTTCACGCTCAGCGATGGCAGCCACAGTGTCACCGTCACGACGGCCGGGCAGGTGATCGACACGGCAGGCTGGCAGATGGATGCCGTGACCGTAGAGGCGCCCAAGGATTTCGAAGGCCAGCTCGACCTGAAAATCAGCGCACGCACCGAAGAAAGCGCCACGCACCAGACCGTCACCTCGGCCGAACTGCCGCTGCCGCTGAGCTTCGAGCGCCTGTCCACGGCGGAAGACACGCCGCGCAGCTTCAGCGAACACGAGCTACTGCAGCTGGCTGGCGTAGTCCCTGCCGCAGGCGAGCATCTGAGCCTCAGCGATGTGCAGGTGGACCCGGCCTTCGGCCATGTCACGCACAACGCCGATGGCAGCTGGACCTTCACGCCCGTCGCCAATGTCTCGGCCGATCAGGTGGCCCTGAACCTCACCGTCACCGGTGGCGCCCAAGCGCAGCAGGTGGCCTTACCGATCCAGGTCACCGCTGTGACCGATGCGCCGCTGCTGGGCGCGGGGGCCAGCAACAGCGATTTCGAGCAGCAGCGCGTCACTGACAGCAGTGGCAGCCAGTTTATCGACCCGGGCTCGACCGGTTGGCACAGCGATGGTGCCCACGGCGTCGAGCTGGGCAAGGAAACCTTGTTTGGCGGCAGCCATGCCGACAACCAGGTGGTGGAACTGATCTCCCAGGGCGCCAGCGGCTACAAGGATCCGAACCTTTACCGCGATCTGACGACCTTTGCGGGCCAGCAGCTGCACTTTGCTTTCGACCTGTCCCGCCGTGCCGGCTGGGCGGTCGGGTCGGTGGAAGTGCTGTGGGAAGGCAAGGTCATCGACACCATCACGCCCACGGACAGCGGCTTTGCCCTCCATCACCACGCCTACGATCTCGTGGCCACGGGCGGCAACGCACGCCTTGAGCTGAGGGTGCTGGGCGACAGCGTCGATCAGCGCGCGGTGGTCGACAACCTCTATGTCGGATCGACGCCGCAGATGGCGCTGGTCAATCATGAGCTGCACCTGAAGCTCGACGACTATGTCCGGCTGGCCGACACCGACGGCAGTGAAACGCTAAGTCTCATGATCAAGGGTCTGCCGGTGGGCTTCACGCTGACCGATGGCAGTCACAGCATTACGGTTTCTGCCGCCGATCAGGTGATCGATACCCAGGGCTGGCAGCAGGATGCGCTGAGCATCCAGTCGACGAAGGATTTTGCAGGCACGCTGAACCTCAGCATCAGCGGCCGCAGCGAGGAGGGCAGCACGCACCAGACGGCCACCACGGCCGAGCTGCCGGTGCGCCTGAGCTTCGAGCGCCTTGCCACAACGGAAGACACGCCGCTGACGCTCGATGAGGACAAGCTGCTGGCGCTGTCCGGTGTGGTGCCGTCACCCGGTCAGCACCTGAGTCTCAGCGATGTGCAGGTGGACCCGGCCTTCGGCCATGTCAGCCACAACGCCGACGGCAGCTGGACCTTCACGCCCGAGGCTAATGTCTCGGCGGATCAGGTGGCGCTCCAGCTCACCATCACCGGTGGCACGCAGCAGCAGGTGAGCTTGCCGCTGCAGATCAGCGCCGTGACCGACGCGCCGGTGTTGGGTGATGTGCTGAGCATGACTGATTTCAATCATCAAGCCGTGGATTCGGCCGGCTGGGCCTTCGTCGACGGATCAGGCCTGGGCTGGCACACCGACTACGCCAAGGGCATCCAGGTGGGGCAGGACAAGCTCTACGGCGGCAGCAGCAGCAACCAGATCGTCGAACTGGCCGCCAATGGCAGCAACAACATTTTTCGTGACCTGCCCACCACGGCAGGCCAGGCCTTGCACTTCGGCTTTGATCTTTCGGCACGCGGGGGCAATACGGTCGCGGCGCTGGAGGTGGTGTGGGAAGGCAAGGTGATCGATACCATCACGCCGGCCAGCGGCTTTGCCCTGGTGCACCACGAATATGATTTGGTCGCCACCGGCGCCAACTCGCGCCTGGAGCTGCGCGCCAGCGGCTCGGGTGACGGCCGGGCAATTCTCGACAACCTGCAGATCAGTCCGCCGCCACAGATGGCCCTGGTCAATCACGATCTGCATCTGAAGCTGGACGACTATGTCCATCTGGCAGACACCGACGGCAGTGAAACCCTGACTTACCTGATCAAAGGCCTGCCGGTCGGCTTCACGCTGAGTGATGGCAGCCACAGCATCACCGTCACCACGGCCGATCAGGTGATCGATACCCAGGGCTGGAAACAGGACGCTTTGGCAGTGCAGGCGCCGAAGGACTTTGAAGGCACGCTGAATCTCAGTGTGACCGGCCGCAGCGAGGAGGGCAGCACCCATCAGACTGCCAATTCAGCCGAGCTGCCGGTGCGCCTGAGCTTCGAGCGCCTCGCCACGACCGAAGACACCCCGCTGACCCTCAGCGAGAGCAAGTTGCTCGCGCTGGCCGGTGTAGTCCCGGCAGCGGGCGAGCATCTGAGCCTCAGCGATGTGCAGGTGGACCCGGCCTTCGGCCAAGTCACCCACAACGCCAATGGGGGCTGGACGTTCACGCCCGCCGCCAATGTCTCGACCGATGCGGTGCCGCTGACGCTGCATGTCAGTGGCGGCGCGCAGCCGATCACAGGCTCATTGACGCTGAGCGTTACCCCGGTAGTGGATGCGCCGGTGGTCATCGGTGTCACCGGTTCCGCACAGCGCATCGTGACCGACTTCGACTCGGTGCTATTGCATGATCAGTTCGCTGACCCCACGCCCTTGGGTTGGAAGACGGATTCCAAATTTGGCGTAGAGCAAACCACCGAAGACGTGTTTGGCGGTAGCGGCAAGAACCACGTGCTGGAACTGGTCTCACAAGGCGCTTCCACAAATTCGCCAAATATTTACAAGGATTTACCGACCAAGTCCGGCCAGATGCTGCACCTGAGCTTTGATCTGTCCCCGCGGTCGGGCTGGGCCGTTGCCCCTGTCGAAGTGCTGTGGGAAGGCAAGGTCATTGACGTCATCACCCTCACCCCCGGTGGCTACGCGATGCAAACGCACGCATATGACGTCGTGGCAACCGGCGCGGACTCGCGCCTTGAAATTCGCATCGTGGACGATCACACCGATGCGCGCGCGATCCTCGACAACGTTGTGATCGAGTCGTTTCCGACGCTTGTTGCCGCAACCAATCATGACCTTTATCTGGACCTGACCAGCAACCTGCGTTTTGTCGATACCGACGGCAGCGAAGCGCTAACCTACATCGTCAAGGGCTTGCCGGTTGGCTTCACGCTGACCGACGGGACGCACAGCGCCACGGTAACCACGGCCGGTCAGGTGATCGAGACGACCGGCTGGAATCCGGACACCATCGCGGTGCGTGCGCCGCAAGATTTCCATGGCCGGCTGGAGCTTCAGGTTTCCGCGCGCACAGAGGAAATCGCCAATCATCAGACGGCGACCTCGACCGAGATTGCGTTGCAGCTGGGCTTTGAGAGCCTCGCTACCGCCGAAGACAAGCCAAGGACCTTCACCGAAGGACAGTTGCTGCAACTGGCCGGTATTCATGCGCCCGCCGGGCAGACCTATTCGCTTGGCGATGTGCAGGTGGACCCTGCGCTCGGTCACGTCACCCACGAAGCCAATGGCAGCTGGACCTTCACGCCTGCTGCCAATGTCTCGGCGGATGCGGTGCCCTTGACGCTGCACGTTGACGGCGGAGCGCAGCCGATCACAGGCTCATTGACCCTGAGCGTCACCCCCGTGGTGGATGCGCCTGTGCACGCCTCCGCGTTCAATGCATTGGATTTTGACGCAGATCCCAACGTAAAAGACGCCTGGGTCAAATTTGATGCCGTTGGCTGGTATAGCAACAATGGAAGCGGCATCGAGCAGGTTCCTGGATCGCTCTATCCGATTGACCCAAAAAACACGTTCGTGCAGCTATCGTCTGAGTTTGGTGATCACCACTCGTTCTATCATGATCTGACCACCCGAGCCGGAGAAGCATTCCACTTCTCGTTCGAGGCGGGATGGACGACCGATTGGGACCATAGCAAGGTTCCGATGGAGGTGCTGTGGGAGGGGAAGGTCATCGATACCTTGCTCCCGACAGCGGGCGATGATCTGACTTGGGCGCATCACCAGTACGATCTGGTGGCGACGGGAACGTCCTCGCGGCTCGAATTGCGCGTGGCCGGAAATGGCCAACGAGGGATGGCCGCGATCGACAATCTTGCGATCGGACCCGCAACGCAGTTTGCCGCCACCAACCATGACCTGGCCCTGGATACCGGCTTCCGTTTTGTTGATACCGACGGAAGCGAAACGTTTGGCTATGTGATCAAGGGGCTGCCGGTCGGCTTCACGCTGACCGATGGCACGCACAGCGCGACGGTGACTACCGCCGGACAGGCGATCGAAACGAAGGGTTGGGACCAGGATGCACTCGCGGTGCGCGCGCCGCAGGGCTTCGAGGGCGAACTGAACCTTCGGGTCGTGGCGCAGAGCGAGGAAACGGCCAACCACCAGACGGCCACATCCGACGGCCTGCCCTTGCATCTGTCCTTCATCAAGCTGGGCGTTGCCGAAGACACACCCAGAACCTTCACCGAAGCGCAGCTGCTGGGACTGTCCGGCATCCGCGCGCCCGCCGGACAGACTTACACGCTAGGCGATGTGCAAGTTGACCCGGCCTTCGGTCACTTCAGCCACGACGCCAACGGCGGCTGGACCTTCACCCCGGCGGCCAATGTCAACGCCGACCAGGTGCCGTTCACGCTGACCGTGACCGGTGGCGCGCAGCCCATCAGCACCACGTTGCAGTTGGCCATCACGCCGGTCAATGACGGGCCGGTGCTGGCGGCACAGACGCAGGCCGTGACCGAGGACGCGGCCGTGTTCAACGGCCATGTGCTGGCCACAGACCCGGATGCTGGCGACACCCTGGCTTTCAGCACCACCGCCACGGTGGACGGCTTCACGCTGAACGCCGATGGCAGCTACAGCTTCGACCCCACGCACGCCAGCTACCAGCACCTGGCCACCGGCCAGACGCAGGACATCGTCATCCCGGTCACGGTGGCTGACCACGCCGGGGCAACGGCCACGCAGAACTTGACGATCACGGTCACCGGTGCCAATGACGGCCCGCTGGTCACTCATGCCACGGCCGCGATAGCCGCCGACCTGGGCGCCATCAATGAAGACGCACCGCGCGTGTTCACCGAGGCCGAACTGCTGCAGGCGGTGTGCGCCAGCGATGCGGACGACGGCAGCAGCCTGCATATCGTGGCGGGTTCGCTGACCAGCACGCACGGCAGCTTCAGCGGCGATGCCACGCATGGTTACACCTTCACCCCGGCCGCCAATTTCAGTGGCCAGGATGTGGATCTGCAGTTCAGCGTGACGGACGGCACGGTCAGTCGCGAAGCGCATGCCCAGCTGGACATCACGCCGGTGGCGGATGCGCCCCTCCGGGACGTCGCGCCCACGATCAGCACCGATTTCAATAGCGCCGTGCTGGGCGCGCCCGGTTGGATGGTGTCTGACCCGACCCCCATGGGCTGGCACTCGGATGAAAGCGCCGGTTTGGAGATCGGCCAGGAGCGGCTTTACGGCGGCAGCGGCGACAACCAAGTTCTCAGCCTGACCGCCAGCTGGGGCAATAACATCTTCCGCGACTTGCCCACCAAGGCCGGTGAGGCGCTGCATTTCGGCTTTGATCTTTCAGCTCGCCCTGGTTTTGCGGTCACGCCCATCGAGGTGCTGTGGGAGGGCAAGGTGATCGACACCATCACCCCGGCTGCCGGCAGCTTTGCCATGCTGCACCACGATTACGACCTCGTCGCCACCGGCGACAACTCGCGCCTGGAGCTGCGCGCCACCGGGCGGGGCGAGGCCCGTGCCCTGATCGACAATCTGCAGATCGGTGCCTCCGACCACCTGACGCTGGGTGATCAGGACACACTGCTCAAGTCCTATCTCGGCTTCCGCCTGGCGGATGCCGATGGCAGTGAGGCGCTGAGTTATGCCATCCACGGCCTGCCGGTGGGCTTCACGCTGACCGATGGCACGCACAGCGCCACGGTGGCGACAGCCGGGCAGGTGATCGAGACCATCGGCTGGAACCAGGACGCGCTGGCGGTGCGGGCGCCGCAGGACTTCCAGGGCGATGTCAGCATCCAGGTGACGGCACGTGCCGAAGAAGGCGGCAATCACCAGGCCGCTAGCGCGGCCGACATTACTCTCCAGCTCAGCCGTGTGCCGGTCAGTCATGCGGCGGTGATCAGCGGTGAAAACACCATCACGCTGACGGAAGACCAGCACGTCAATTCGCAGGGCAATCTGGAGCATTTCGGCCAGCTCAATATCAACGACCCCGATGCAGGCGAGGGCACGTTCGTGCCGCAGAACGCGGTGGTCACCCAGTACGGCCGCTACACCATTGATCAGACCGGCTTCTGGCTCTACGAAGCCGACAACAAGCAGGCGGTGATCCAGCAGCTCAAGACCGGCGAGCACCTGACCGACAGCTTCACGGTGCACAGTGCCGATGGCACGGCGCAGACCATTACCGTGATCATCCAGGGGCAGGACGATGCTGCTGCTTTTGTGCCCCAACCCGCACACAGCTATTCCGATGACATCTACACCCAGTTGGGCGTGAAGCTGATGTCCGACGCGCACCGGGAGCTCCAGTTCCTGGCCGATGTGTTGCTGGGCAATATGGACCCGCGCGACTACGCTACCGCTGAGTTGTCTTTCACCAATGCCGGCGTGGCGTTGCGCGCGCCCGATGGCAGTATTTCCCGCGTGTTCTCTGCGGTGGGTGGCGTCACCACCGTGCCTGTGCATGCGCTGACGTCCTGGCACTTCAAGGGTGATGGCTATCAGGTGGTGCTGGTCGACACGACCGGCGCACCGATCAATGTCTACCCGCATGATCAGGGCGATCCCAACCGGCTGTCGGGCTTCAATCAGTACGTGGCCGGCTTCAGCAATCCGCAGGGCAGCGCGATTGAAATCGTGCCTTCCGCGTCGGTGAGCCTGCCGAGTAGCGGCAGCGCGGTGCAGGGTTCCGGCTTTATGCCGCCCGCCATCAGCCCGCAGCAGTTCGACAGCGCCCATGTGCTGGAGGACAACGGCCAGCAGATTTCCGGTTTCATCGAGGTCAAGGACGCGGATGCCGGCCAGTCGGTGATGACGCCGCAGACCGACACCGCCACCCACTACGGCCGCTTCAGCATCGACGTCAACGGCGACTGGGTCTATCAGCTTGACACCCAGCGCCCCGAAGTGCAGAAACTGACTGATGGTCAGACCCTGGTCGACACCGTCACCGTGCATAGCGAAGACGGCACGGCGCATGAGGTGGCAATTACCATCCACGGCCAGAACGATGGTGCTGTGATCGCAGGAGCCGACAGTGGCCGAGTGGTCGAGGACGATCACGTTACGGCAGCTGGCACGATCGTGGCTAAGGGCTTGCTCACGGTGACGGATAGCGATGCTGGCCAAGCCGCCTTTGTCGCACAGAACGATGTAGTCACCCAGTATGGCCATTTCAGCTTGGCAGCAGATGGCCACTGGACCTATACGGTGGACAACAACCGCACCGATATCCAAGCTCTCAAGCCTGGCGGCACGCCCGGTGAGACGGCCGATGTGTCACTGTTGCTCGCGCAGGCGCTGGGCCAGTCGAATGAAGCTGGCTTCAAGGCGGTGGCTGAAGCACTCACGCAACAGCAACCAAGCGCTGCGGCCGGTGTGCTCGATCTGAGCATCCAGGGCGCGGCCATCATGCTCAGCGGTCCGACTGGCACCACGCCGGTGCTGTATGCGATGGACGCAAATGGCCGCGCCAATATCGGTGTGGATGAACTGCTGAGCTGGCTGCATCAGGGCAAGGGCTATGAGCTGCATCTGCAGGGCAGCCAGAGCGATGTTCAGGTCTTTGTGCATGACCGCGGCGATGCGGGAGATTTGCATCCACTTCCGCTGAGTGCGGCAACTGTCCTGAACGATCCGGCCAGCGCAGCCCAGCATCTGGCATTGAGTTGGCAAACTGCCCCGCTGCCAGCCGAGTTGAGCGAAACTGTCACGGTGCAGAGTGTCGATGGCACCGAACACATCATCAATCTGAGCATCGTCGGCACCGCCGAGAACGCGGTGATTGCCGGTGTGGACCGCGGCAGCGTGACTGAAGACGCCCATGTCACTGGCACCGGCCAGATCGAGGCTCACGGCAAGCTCACCATTCAGGATACCGATGGCGGTCAAGCCGCCTTCACCTCGTTGCATCAAGTGGCCGGCAAGTTTGGCTATTTGTCGCTGCAGGCTGACGGGCAGTGGACCTACTCCGCCGACAACAATAGCCCGGCACTAAACGCGCTCAACAAGGGGCAATCAGCTGTTGAGACCTTTGTGGTCAAGAGCGTGGATGGCACGGCGCACACTCTCAGCATTACGGTCAACGGTACCGACGAGAAGCCCGATCTCTGGCCGGAGATCGCTCGCAACCTGATGGCCCAGATCGGGGGTGACACGCGCGGCTACCACGTGATCGCCGAACGCATGGCCGCCGGTGACTCGAATGGCCTGCGCGATGTAGTCATGAACGTCTACGACGGCAAGCCCACCGTGGTCGATGCCAGCGGCCATGTGCTGCACACCTTTGAGCGGTACAGCAAGTTCTTTGGCTACTACGTGCCGATGAACGAGCTGGCCGATCAGCTCAAGGCGCATCCGGGGGCCATGCTGGTGCTGCAGGGCAGTGTTGGCGGCAACGCCAACTACTACTTCCACGATGCCAGCAACGAGATGTTGCTGAACTTCAATGGCGCCTATAGCTACGAGCCAGACAAGCGCCCAATAGGCGGCCTCCCCATCAACGGCATCCCGCATCCTGGCGCCAGTGTCATCAGTAACACGCCCGCCCAGCTTGACGGCGCCGACAGCGGCAGTGTGCTGGCCGATGGCGATGCACTGCTGCAAACACAAGGCCATCTCACGGTACTAGACGCCGACGGTAGCCAAGCGCACTTCGCGGCCCAGCAGGACGTTCAGGGGCTGTATGGCAAGTTCAGCATCGATGCCCAGGGCAGCTGGCACTATCAGGCGGACGGGCATCTGCCCGCGCTCAGCCCGCTCGCGGCAGGTCAGCTCCTGAGCGAAACCTTTACCATTCATAGCGC
Source organism: Aeromonas sp. CU5 (assembly GCF_002586745.1). Classification (NCBI taxonomy): domain Bacteria; kingdom Pseudomonadati; phylum Pseudomonadota; class Gammaproteobacteria; order Aeromonadales; family Aeromonadaceae; genus Aeromonas; species Aeromonas sp. CU5. Next base: position 1,736,261 of record NZ_CP023817.1, on the reverse strand, counting down.
CGATGGCACCGCGCACACCATCACAGTGCAATTGTTCGGTGATAACTCGGCGGCGGTGATTGCGGGCGTCGATAGCGTTTCACTGAGCGAGGATCTGGGCGTGCAGGGTGGCCAGTTACAGGCATCTGGCCAGCTCAATGTCACGGATATCAATGTCGGGCAGGATCATTTCATCTCGCAAGGCGATGTAGCGGGTAGCGCCGGGCTGGGGCATTTCACTCTGGATGCCAGCGGTGCCTGGACTTACGCGGTTGACAACGGCAATCCGCAAATCCAGCAGCTCAAGGCGGGCGAGACAATTACTGACACACTGACTGTCAGCAGTGCCGATGGCACCACGCATCAGATCACGGTGACGCTCAGCGGCAGCAACGATGCGGCGGTGATTACCGGTGCAGACAGCGGCTCGGTCAGCGAAGACGGCGGCCTCAGTGCCTCCGGCAAGCTCGTCATCAGTGATGTCGACAGCGGGCAAGCCAGCTTCACTCCGCAGCATCAGGCCGCGGCTCATGGCCGCTTCACGCTGACGGCCAGCGGCGACTGGACTTATACGCTGGACAATCACAGCGCCGCAGTCCAGGCGCTCAAAACTGGCGAAATCTTGAGCGACAGCATCACGGTGCAGAGCGTCGATGGCAGCAGCCATGTCGTCACTGTGCGCATCAATGGCGCCAACGATGCACCAGTGGTGCAAGCGCAGAGCCAGACGGTGGCCGAGGACGGCAGCGTCCTGCGCGGCCAGATGCAGGCCAGCGATGCCGACCACGGCGAGCACCTGCAGTTCAGCACCAGCGCCCAGGTCGCCGGCTTCAGCCTCCATGCCGACGGCAGCTACACCTTCGACCCGGGCCATGCCGATTACCAGAGCCTGACGGCGGGGCAGCAGCGGGATATCTCCATTCCCGTGGTTGTCAGCGATTCTGCTGGTGACCACGGTATGCAGTTTCTTACCTTGCATATCACAGGTCGTGACGATGGTGCGGTGATTAACGGTGTGGATGTCGGGCAAGTCTTGGTGGGGGGGCAGGCTCAGGCTAGCGGTCAGCTGCTGATCAGCGATGCCGATGCCGGGCAGGCGGGCTTTCAAGTTGGCCAGATTGTCGGCAGCTTCGGTAGCTTGTCGATCGATGCCCAGGGCCGCTGGCAGTACCAACTTGATACCAGCAACGCTCAGGTGCAGCGCCTGGGTTGGCAGGACCGTGTGACAGATAGCGTGACCGTACACAGTCTGGATGGCACCGCTCATGATGTGAATATCCAGGTGACCGGTAGTGCTTCTGTCCCCTTGTACTCTTCAGTGCAGCCACACAGTGGCATGGATGCTTATGGGAATATATTGGCCGCGGTGCACGGAGCGGGATACCAGTATCAGGGGTTGGCTGATGCTCTTGATAAAGGGGACTCCAGTGTTGTTGCCAATATGGCGCTGAGCATTAGCGGGTCTCACGTCGAGGTGATAGATACCGCAGGCAATGTGCTACAGACATTTTCACCGGTTGGGGTCGATTATGCGGCAACCATGTCGATGCGTGATCTGATGCAATGGCATGCACAGGGATTCGGGATCGTCGTGCATGAAGATAGCGGGATGGACTCGACACGGATGTGGCTGCATAACATGGGTGACCCGCACAATATCAGTGTTCGGTTACCGGATGGCACCGGGTTTGATGGTTGGGCCGACAAGTGGACTTTTGGCGAATTGCCGCTGAATGCCATGCCAGCACCAGTTGTCGCATCCGATGAACAGAGTGTTGAGCTGACGGATATGCTGCCAAGCCAATCCGCTCAAGTGAATATCGAAGCCACTCCCGTTGCCGAGCATGATGCTCCACAACAATTGATACCTGTTTCGTCAGATATGACAGCATCAGATGGAGTTTCAACAGGCGTTGATATCAACGACGATCAACAGATGGGCATAGCGTCTCATGTGGCGGATTATTGGCAGTTTGCCGATCTGTCCGGTGTAGCGCAGGGAGACAAGTCAGACGGGCATCCGTTTGCGGATCAGGTATCGGGCTATCTGGATGCTGCAGGTATTCATGTTGAGGGTTTGGTTCAGGTTATGCCGCCAATGCCGCCGGTCGAAGCGCTCATTGATGATCATGTGAACGGGATAAACGATGAACACCACATGACACCACAGGACGAGCCGGTTACCGGCAGTGAAACGGCGGAACCGTTGCCTGCGCCAGAGGACCCCAGTCATCAGCATCACGGTTAATTGAGTGCACCAAGTGGTGCGCTTGCATGGTTGGTAGTAGCAATATGAAAGGAAGAGGCCGCTATTGCGGCCTCTTCCGTGATAAGTAGTTTTACACCTTATGGGAGACGTTGCTGGCCAGATAAGGGGTGATATCCACCTCGTCGATGAGCTCCGGGTTCATGTAACGCTCGGCATAGCGCAGGTAGACGCCGGAGCGGAGAAAGAGGGTAAACAGTTCGGGGTCGATATGGTGATCCTGTTGCATGAATCCCATGATGCGTATGGCCTCCGAAAGGGGCTTGGCTTTCTTGTAGGGGCGATCGCCGGCGGTCAGCGCCTCGAAGATATCAGCGATGGCCATCATCCTGGCGGGAATGCTCATCTCGTCCCGTTTCAGCCGCTTGGGATAACCGGTGCCATCCATCTTCTCGTGGTGTCCCCCTGCGATTTCCGGCACCTGTTTCAGGTTGGCGGGGAAGGGGAGTTTGTCGAGCATGATGATGGTCTGGATCATGTGCTCATTGATCTTGTAGCGCTCCTCGTCCGTGAGGGTGCCCCGGCGGATGGAGAGGTTGTAGAGCTCACCCCGGTTATAGAGGTATTCGGGGATGTTGACCTGAAATCCCCAGGGGTTGTCAGGGGCAAGGCGGTCACGGCTGCTGCGGGTGAAGAGGTGATCCGGGCGATCGGCCAACAAGGGTTCGGTAACTGGCAGCGGTGACTCCGCTTTCCGCTGTTTGCGTGCCAGTTCATCCTGAGAGATACCCATCCGATCGGAGAGCGTGCGCTGCCAGGTACGGCCTGCGATCTGTTGCAGCCTTGCTATATCCTCCGTGGCCATAAATTCGCCCCCTTCGTTGCAGCGGGCGATGAAGGCAAACTCCTCATCCAGCTGTTGCCACTGTTTTTGCAGCGTGGCCTGTAACGCGGTCTCATCACCCCCATGCAGACATGCCTGCCAGTAGGTTATCTCGGCATCCCGTTTTAGCACTTCAAAGCGCATCCTGACCTCGTGAACGCGATCGCACAGGGTTTCCAGCTTGGTGGCCTTGTCGACCACAAATTCCGGGGTAGTTACCTTGCCGCAATCGTGCAGCCAGGCCGCGATGTGTATTGCTTCCCACTGTTTTTCATCGAGCGAGAAGTGTTGGAAGGGCCCCTCCTTGGCCTCACATGCCGCTTCTGCCAGCATCTTGGTCAGTTCGGGGACTCGTTGACAGTGGCCACCTGTATAGGGGCTCTTGGCATCGATGGCCCCTGCGATGAGCTGGATAAAGGCTTCCAGCAGATTGCGCTGCTCCTCCAGCAGTCGCTGGGTGGTGAGCGCCACGGCGGCGGTGGAGGAGAGCGCTTTGACAAAGGCCATCCGCTGCGGGGTCAGGGATTTCTGCTGTTCATCGATCAGAAACACTAGGGTGCCGAGCAGCTGGCCATCCCGGTTTTTCAGGGTTATCGGCCAGAAGGTGAGTGGTGTGTCGCTCACGTCTATGTAGGGGAACAGGAACTGCAGTTCGCTGGAGAGCAATGCAACCGGTTCCAGCTCTACCCCTTGCAAGCTCCGGAACAGCGGATGTGTCGGCTGGTTGGAAGTGCCAATGCGGTGAGTTGGCTTCTGTTCCTGCACCTCGCCATTCCAGCACAATCCTGCCAGTTCCAACGTTTTGTTATCGCTATCGGAGAGATAGAGCATGCAGCCTGTTGCCCCTGTCAGTTGCTGCATTTCGGTGAGCAGCCGCACCAGCAAGCGGGGGAAGCTGGTCTCGCTTGATAGTGATGTGGAAAGCTGCAAAAAGCGCTGAATTGTCGATTTCATGTTACCCATGGCCTGGGAGAGATCGATGATTTCGGCAATATAGGTGTTGACCCTGACCGGGTCGTTGAAGTCGAAGCTGGCAATTTTCTTCGCCTCTTGCGTCAGGGCATCGAGGGGCCTGGCGGCGGTTCTGGCCAGCACGATGGCGGCGAAGAGGGCCAGGATCAGAAAGACCCCTGACAGAAGGAAGGTCTGATTGCGAATGGTGATGGCGGTGGCCAGCAGCTCATCGACAGGTGCCGTAATCCAGAGTGATAGCTGTGATTCACCCGCTTCCGGCAGCTCAATATGCATTCCTTGCCAATCGCGCTCTTCTGATTGGAACGTCAGTTTATCAATACTCTGGCGTTGGCTGGCATCGATCAGATGTTGAAGCATGGGGAGCTCTGCCTCAGCGACCTTGGCCAGCCGATATGCCCCGTTCTCACCGTGAATGATCATCCCGCCTTTATGACTGGTAACCAGCTCCCCCAGCTCATTGATGATGGCCAGCCGCATATTGGGGGTGATCATGGCTGATTTGAGCAAGCGCTCGATGGATCGCAGACTCAGGTCTACCCCGACGACGCCAGCCCCGTTTTGCATCGGTTTGGCAAAACTCAGGTTGATCTCCTGGGTATCGATCGAGATATAGGGTGGAGTTTGCACCAGTCGCCCGGCCTGTTCGGCCTGAATAAACCATGGTCGCTCTCTGGCATCAAAGACCTGCCCTGATACCTGTTTGTGCTCGATGATGGCGAGATTGTCGGTCAGTGCGAAGATATCCGTGAGGGTAGTCGCTTCCAGATGCCGGACGCTTTTCACGATCCAACGGGTATTGGCGGGAGGCGTCAAGTGTTGCACCTCTGTGTCGGCAGGCCAGCGCATGAGCCAGAACATATCGCCGTTGTGGTAGCCGGCATAAACTCCGTTGGCTGATGGCTGTCCTGTTAGCAGAGTCGCCATGTATGGAATGCTCGCCATACGCGCATTGAGTGTGGTCGCCTCGATCAAGCGCTGCTGGGCGAGCATATTGGCGCTCAGAGCCGCAGGTCGAAACAGCCCCTCCAGCTCTTGAGTCGTCAGTTGACCGATCAGGCTGAATCTATCTTCCACCTCCTTCATCAACATTATTTTGGTCTGTTGGTATTGGTGGCCGAGCGTGATCAGGGCAAACACCAGCAGCAAGCCTAAAAATAGATGGGCAATATGGACATACAAGGGGATAACGCGGCGAAAGAGATTCATGTTATCACCTTAATTGATTGGGCTGTGGGATGGGGAATACAATAGATAACCAAACGGGAGAATTGATAGGTTCATGGTGTTCATCCTTACTGCTGCATGCATGAAAATACCCCGTTGCGTTAAACTACCTGACGACGATGAATGGAAGGGGAGTGATAAATCCCCCGCATGTTCTTCACCTATCACAGAAGAGGAAAATAATCCGTGTCGATGTCATGGCTGAGCACCGGGACGTTGACCTAGCTCACTCTGCATATGGATTGAAATCCGCTTTTTGCGGGAAGAGTGCCGAAATATTCAGCTGATGGGCCTCTTCATCCTGCGACACCGTGACGGTGGCGCCATGGGCTTCCAGCATGATTTTACTATGGTAACCATTGTAGCTGGTGCGCTCTTCACTGTTGGGTGATGAATATTTATCGAATAATAACGGAACGCTACTGCTATCCAGTACCGTAGTGAAACCAATATTCAAGATAATGCTGTCAGGATTTTTCAGACAGATAATCTCTACTCTGGAAGATGGTGCAGCACGTTCACAGGTGAGCCGTAGCAAGATTTGAAACGCGGAATAACAGAGAAACTCGTCGCCTGCGATGAACAGTTCGTCATAGAGATAATTTTTTGGTTTAGTCAGCTTGATATCGAGTTTTTTCTCGGCATAGAGATTTTTGAACTGCACCGAGAGTCGGTTGAATATATCAAAGAGCTGGACTTTACCCGCTTTCAAAACAAAAGTGCCGGTTTCAATTTTGTAGAGCTCGGTGGCTAGACGGGTCAATTCCAGCGCATCCTTCACGGATTTTCTGGTGATGGATAGCTGGGTTTTTTGGATCATGTTAAGCGATGAGTCGGCGGCCAGCTCTTCCAGCAGGTGTACCGCATTGAGCAGAGGCTCCCGGATTTCATAGCGGATATTGAACTCGAGACTCTCTTTGAGCACGTTGAGCTCAAGCATCTGATCGAACTCTTTTTGCAAGTCTCTTCTGGCATGTACCAGCCGCATCAGATTGGCAATACGAAAACGCAGCATCTCGATGTCTATCGGTTTGGTGATAAAATCGACAGCTCCCAGTTTCATCGCCCGTTTACGTGAATAGATATCATCCAGTGCCGTCATAAAGACGATGGGGATATGTTCTGAGTGGGGGTGTTCACGCAAAATTTTGGCGACATCAAATCCGTTCAGATTGGGCATCATGATATCGAGCAGCACCAGATCGGGGGGATTATCCGATTGGCAGATCCTGATCGCCTTTTCTCCATCCTTGACCAGCTTGAGATGAAACTCCTTGCGAAATACCGAGGTGATTAGCATTAAATTATCTGGAATATCGTCAACCACCAGAATGGTAGGGCTGTCCTGATTGCTGGCGACCAGATCGCTGTTGGAAAAACGGTGCAAAAGGCCAAAGTCGAGTTGAGAGAGTTGGTGTTGCGACTGATTGGCTGCCATCAGTAGCCGGGTGATCCTGGTTTTAAGGGTATCGGGTTTGAGCGGGGTCAAAATAATGTCAGAGACTTTCGCCTGGACAAATTGTTCGATCAATGGGCGATCGGTCCCTGAGGTCAGGGTCAAAAAAGGCAGTGTGTGATGAGGTGCCGTACTGCGGATATTTTTCAGCAGCGTGAGCAGATTCGCCGAGTCGATATCGATATTGCAGATGATCATGGCGGCGGGGTCATCAGCCACGCAATGTTCCAGCGCCTCGACACTCTCCACGACCGTAATCTGGATTATGCCAATGGCACGTAACTGATGGCAGAGCGCATCACTGTGCACATTATCTTTTTCCAGTACCAGCGTGGGCCCGGAAATGAGTTTTGCTATGTCCATATGGCTATCTGATGTACCCATCTGTCGCTGTATCCTGCCAGCTCATTTTGAGCATGATAATATAGTGTGCATGACCTTGGTCAACTGATACCTCTGCTGCCGTGCGCGAGAGATATAAATCCGCAAGCAATCTCGATTCATCAAGTAGAGTCGAGGCTGGTTCAATCTGATGTCGCCACGGCAGTTGGCGCAGACTCTCTTGTGATGCGCACAGCTGTGCTATCCAATATCCGCTTTCTCCTTGTCTCCGGTTTTTCCTTTCTTCTTTGCCACTTGTTGGCTCCATTGGTTAGATCGCACATTTCAACCGGGTTGTCATGGCTGCCAGCCGGGGGATCCGTTATGGTGTGAGATAGGGCTGGCAAGGTTCGCCGCCTTCCATCATGGCAGGGAGAATCACGAGATATGGAACATCTTGCCCTGGACGCAGCTCGTCCTGTGGTGCTGGTGGTTGATGATGATACCGGTACCCTCAATTTGATGAATGCACTGCTCAGCGCACGCTACAGTATCAAGCTGGCGACCACGGGTCGCAAGGCGCTGGAGATAGCCCGTGCCGACATGTCCCTCGACCTTGTGTTGCTCGATATCACGATGCCGGATCTGGATGGTTATGAGGTGTGCCGTCAGCTTAAAGCCGATGCCCAGACCTGTGAAATCCCGGTCATTTTCCTGACGGCCCGCGCCGAAGTGGCCGATGAGCGACAGGGATTTGCCCTGGGGGCGGCCGATTACATCACCAAGCCTATCAGTCCTCCTGTTTTGTTGGCGCGAATAGAAACCCATCTGATGCTAAAGCGGGCAGCCGATCAGTTGCGGCAATCCCGTGAGCGGTTGGATGCACAAAAACAACACAGTCGATCGGCGAGCCAGCTTATTGAGCAGGGCGCAGCCTTGTTGCTGGCCTCTGTGACTGAGCGCCGCGTTCCTGACTCTCCCCATCATGCATTACGCACGCAAGCCTATCTGCGTGCGCTGGTCGCTCAGATGATCACTCATCCGCGCTATCGAGAGGCGTTGGCCGGGTTGGATCTTGAGTTGTTCTGTCAGGCTGCCCTCCTGCGTGATCTGGGGATGCTGGGCATACCGGAGTCTATCCAGTGCAAGCCAGCGGCGCTGACCCCATCAGAGCAGGAGTGGATTGCTCGTCACCCTGAGTTGGGAGAGGCGGCGATTGCCCGGTTGGAACTGATTGTTGGAGAGCCTCACGCCGGCTTTTCCCTTGCCCGAGTGCTTGCCCGTCATCACCACGAAAAGTGGGATGGCAGCGGCTATCCGGATCGATTGGCGGGAGAGGCGATCCCGCTGGCGGCTCGGCTGATGGCAATTGTCGACGTGTATGGCGCATTGACCAGTGAGCGTCCCTATCGTCAGGCATATACCCGGGAGCAGGCGCTAGGGATGATGGTGGCCGCACGGGGCAGCCAGTTTGAACCGGCGCTGCTTGACGGGTTTGTCGTGCTGGCACCGGCACTGCAACAGATTGCCGAGCAAGACGGCGAGGCCGGTTGCCAACCATGAGACCACCTCTGTGGCATGTGGCGCTTGTGCTGTTGCTCTCCCTGATGGTGGCCACGCTGGTCGATGCCTTCTATCTGGAACTGGAGCGGCAGGAGTATCGCCAGTCGCTGGATACCCGCATTCAGCGCGAGGGCGAGAATTTGCAGCAACTGACCCTCTCAAGCAAAGGGATGGGGGCGGTGCAACTGGCCGGCCGCCTCAACCGCGAGATCCAGCAATCCTCCCTGCTTGAGCGGGGAGATCTGAGCCCAAGCGAGGCACTGCAGGTGCTGGCGCAGGGGGTGAAGGCCAATCATGCCTTTGTTACCAATAAAGCAGGGGTGATAGTCCGTGATTGGGATGCGCTCGGTCGCCATGTCGTCGGGCAGGATGTGTCGTTTCGCTCCTACTTCAGGCAAGGGATCCAGGGGCTGGAAACGGTAGATGCCGGGGTTAGCCTCAATACCGGCAAGCGGATGATCTATGTGGCGGCGCCGGTATCTCACGATCGGGCGCAAGGAAGCGACATTACCGGTGTGGTGGTAGCGCGCTACGAGATGGCGCTGCTCGATACCTTTCTTGCCGGGTGGGGCGATACCATCGGTTTGCTGGTCTCGCCTGACGGGGTGGTGATGGCCAGCAACAAGAGCGACTGGCAAATGGCGGTGGTGGGGCCAAACTCTACCGTCAGGCAACAGCAGCTCTTTGCCTCTCGCCAGTACGGACACTACTTTGCTCCGGATCGCCAGCCGGTGATCCTGCCTGCACTTGATGGCAGTGAAGTGAGGATCGGAAAGGATAGCTATCTGGTGAGCCGCCTGCCCATTGAGTGGCACGATGCCAAAGGGCAGTGGACGCTGCTATTGCTGGGAAATGTGGAGCAGGCCGTGTCAGGATGGCGGCGAGTGGCCTTGTTCGGCACCGCTCTGTTAATCTGTCTGATCTCGGCCCTGCTCTGGCAGGGGCGAATGTTGCGTCGCCGCAGCATTCGCGAGCGCAACGAGCAGTTTGCCTTTCAGCAGGCGTTGATCGATACCCTGCCACATCCTCTCTTCTATACCGATAATCAGGGTCGCTTGCTGGGGGTAAATCGCGCCTTTACCAGCGCATTTGGTGGCGCCCAGCCAGTCGAGGGCAAGCGGCTGGTGGAGTTGCCCCAACTGGCCGGGCTGGACGTGGCGGATGAGGACAGCACCTTGCAGAGGGTGGCTGGCAGTCAGGCCAGAACGCAGCATGAGGTGCGTCTGCTCTCGCCGGATGGCTGTCCTCTAGACATGCTCTATTTTCTCTCGGGGATCGAGCTTGCCGAGAGCGAGCGTAGCGGCGCGGTCGGCAGCCTGGTCGACATCACCCCGATCCGTGCCGCCGAGCAGGCCATGCGGGAGGCCCATGACCGGATTGCGGCAGATCGCCAGCGGTTGCATGAGAGCGAACAGCGGATCCAGTCTATGGTGCGCAACGTGCCGGGCATGGTCTATCGCTGCCTGCCTCATCACCCCTGGACCATGTTGTTCGTCAGCGACGAGGCGGAAAAATTGACCGGCTATCTCGCCAGCGATTTTGTCGGCGTTGGCAACAGCCTCGATTTTGGTGACTTGATCCATCCCGACGACCTCGAACTGAGCAACCGCAACACTATCGATGCCATTGCCGGGTACCGGCAATACATCAACGAGTACCGTATCTTCGATCGCTGGGGTCAGATCCGCTGGGTCTACTCCATCGGGCTTGCTACCTATGATGCCCAGGGCAAGGCCGCCTATCTGGACGGGATCATTTTCGACTTCAGCGACCGCAAGCAGGCGGAGGCCGCCATGCTCGAAGCCAGGCAGATCGCCGAAGATGCTACCCGAACCAAGAGCGAATTTTTGGCCAACATGAGCCATGAGATCCGCACACCGATGAATGCCATCATTGGCATGGCCCATCTGGCGCTGCAAACCAGCCTCTCCCCCGAGCAGCACAACTATGTGAGCAAGATAGACAGGGCGGCGAACAACCTGCTCGGGATCCTCAACGATATCCTCGACTTCTCCAAGATGGAGGCGGGCAAGCTGCAACTGGAACAGGCGGATTTCCGGCTCAACGAGGTATTTGAGTGGCTGACTGATCTGACGGCGTTTCGGGCGCGGGAAAAGCGGCTGGCGCTGTTGTTCGATCTGGCCGGTGATCTGCCTGAGCGTTTGCGCGGCGATCCCCTGCGGCTTGGCCAGATCCTGCTCAACCTGACCAGCAATGCCATCAAGTTTACCGAGCAGGGAGAGGTGATTGTCCGGCTGGTGCGAAGTGAGGAGGGGGATGACAAGATCTGGCTGCAGGGCTGTGTGCAGGATAGCGGTATCGGCATGACGGCCGAACAGTGCCAGCGTCTGTTTCACTCCTTTGAGCAGGCTGATAGCTCGACCACTCGCAAATATGGTGGCACCGGTCTTGGTTTGGCAATCACGCACAATCTGGTGCAACTGATGGACGGGGAGATCTGGGTGGAGAGCAAACCGGGACTGGGCAGCGAGTTCCACTTCCGTATCTGTCTCGCCACCGTGGCGGATCAGGGTAATGAGAAAGATCAACGTGTGGCCATGCCGTTGGCAGCGCAGCGTCTGCTGTTGCTGGAGCCGCACCCTGCTTCGCGAGCGGCCATTTTCCACCAGCTGTCGGCGCAGCCCGTTGAGCTTGTCTGCGCGGACTATCTCGCAGCGGCGCTGGCACTGCTGCATCAAGGCATCACGGCGGGCAAACCCTTTGATAGATTGATGCTGGGCTGGCAGGAGGGGGGGGGCTGGTTGTCAGAGGTGCTGCAGGAGGTTGCCACGCTGGCAGCGCCGCCCGCGATCTTGCTGATCACCTCGGGCGATCCCGCACAGCTTGCCAGCCATGCCTCTGTGCAGGGGTTGCCGCCGTGTAATGTGCTTGCCCATCCGTTTACTCCGCAAGCACTGTGCCAGGCGCTGGGGGGCGATGCCGGGGGACAGGAGGCATTATCGGATGCAAGCCTCCATCATCAGGTGGCGCTGCCCGGTCATGGGCTGGCGGGGGCTCGTCTGCTGCTGGTGGATGATAACGACATGAACCGGGAGGTGGCGTTGGCCCTGTTGGGCAAGGAGCAGATCACGCTGGTCTGTGCCTGTGATGGGGCGCAAGCACTCGCTCTGCTGGCGCAAGATCGCGGCTTTGACGGCATCCTGATGGATTGCCAGATGCCGGTGATGGACGGGTATACTGCGACCCGGTTGATCCGCGCCGATCCGGCGCTGGCCGGGATCCCTATTATCGCCATGACCGCCAGCACCATGGCCGGAGATAAAGAGAAGGCGCTGGCGGCAGGCATGAATGACCACATCGCCAAACCCTTGAATATGCCGCTGTTGCTGGCGACCCTCTCGCACTGGATCACACCCGCCAGACCACTGCCTGCCGCCAGCAACTCGCAGGTGCCAGACGATACGACCCCTTGGCAAGGTATGCCTGGCCTTGACGTGCAGCGGGGCATGGCCGTGATGGGGGGCGACAGCGCGCTCTACCGCAATATGTTGCAGCGCTTCTGGCAGGGACAGCAGGGTTTTGCAGCCAGTTTTCACTCGGCATGGGCGTCGGATGACAAGGTCACGGCCCGGCGTCTGGCTCATACCCTCAAGGGCAGTGCCAGCACCATAGGGGCTACCGGTGTGGCGACGCAGGCAACTCTGCTAGAGCGCGCCTGTGAAGCGGGGGATGGTGCCGGGGTTGCAACCCGCTTGCCAGCCCTGATGGCTGAGCTGACGCCCCTGCTGTCTGGTCTGGAAGCCGCGCTGGCATCATCCCCCGTGACGGTGGCTGCCCTCCGGAGCATCGATGCCGAGATGTTGGCGGCGCAACTGCAGCAGTTGGGGGTCTTGTTGGCACAGAGCGATGCCCAGGTGTTGGTGCTCTGTCAGCAGATAGAGGCTGATCTGGCTGGCAGTGCATCGCCGCAGCGGGCTGCGTTTCAAGAGGTGAGCCGTGCGGTTAACGAGTTCGAGTTCGATCAGGCGCTGCAGGTGCTTCAATCGTTGTTACTCAGTTATGTGATTGAATAATAACTATTTCATAAGGTTGTAGTGGTCAACTAAATCCGGACACTTGGTTAGGCCGAGCCTCGGCTTTTGTTGGCGGTATTCCATCATTGTGTTGATGTGGATGCCGCCAGTTGTAGTAATCCATAAGGTAATAACTGATATCCCGCTTCACTTCCCGCAGCCTCATGTATCCCGTTACCGGTAGCCACTCTGACTTCAGGCTTCTGAACAACCGCTCCATCGGGGCGTTATCCCAGCAGTTACCACGACGACTCATGCTTTGGGTCATGCGATAGCGCCACAGTCGTTGCCGAAATGCCCGACTGCCGTATTGGCTGCCCTGGTCGGAGTGAAACAGCACGCCTGATGGGCAGCCCCGCTGCTGATAAGCCATCTCCAGCGCTTTTATTGCCAATTCTGCATCAGGTTTGTCAGACATCGCCCAGCCCACGACCCGTCGGGTATGCAGGTCGAGTACTGCGGCCAGGTAATGCCAACGACCACCTGCCCAGACGTAGGTGATATCGCCACACCACACCTGATTGGGTTGCGGAGCATCAAATTTTCGGGCCAGCAGATTGGGAATGTCCGGTCGTTCAGACCGTGCCACCTTATAACGGTGTGCGCCCGGCTGTTTGGATGCCAGCCCGGCTTCCTTCATCAGGTTACGTACTTTGAATCGGCCAATTTGATACCCCAGCTCCCGCATCATCGACATCAAGGTGCGGCTGCCTGCCGAGCTCCTGCTCTCTTTGAACAACCGGCGCAACTCGCTGTGTTGCTGTATCCGCTCACGGTTAATCGTCCGCTTGCGAGCCAGATAGTCGTAAAAACAGGATGTTGGAACATTGAAAGCGCAGCAGACCAGGGTGATGGGGGCTTGCTCTCTTAATTGGTCTATCAGCGCGTACGTGTGAACTCGTCCGTCATCAAGAGAGCCGTAGCCTTTTTTAGAATGTCCTTTTCGCGTTCGAGCCGATTGATGCGGGCTTCCAGCTCCTGGATTTTTTGCTGCTCCGGAGTCAGCGCTTTACTGGTTGGGGTTGTGCCACTGCGTTCTGACTGAAGCTGCTGAACCCAGCGGCGAAGTACGGTTTCACCGACATCCAGTGAACGGCTGGCTTCGGTGACAGAATATCCCTGGTCGAGCACCAGGGATGCGGCTTCGAGTTTGAACTCGGCAGTAAATGAGCGACGCAATCTTGTCATTGAACACCTCAGGTCATGGTGGCGACTGTACCACCTAAAATGGTGTCCGGGATGATTAGACCACTACAGTCACAGGAGGTAAGGCATGACACTGCCATCCCTGAAAGTTGCCATATCCGATGGCTTTTTAACTTCATTTGCCAAGATCCCCAAAGCACAACAAAAAAAGGTGATGGAGTTTCTTGCCAAGTTTCGTAATGACCCCACCGGCAAGGGGCTTAACTACGAAAAAATTCACGATACCAGCAGCGCCAATGTGCATTCGGTGCGCATCGACCAGAACTACCGCGGCATTGTGCTCAAACCCGAGCAGGGCAATCTCTATATGCTGTTGTGGGTAGATAAGCATGATGATGCTTATTCTTGAGCTAAAAATCATAAGTGTGAAATTCACCCCGCTACAGGCGCGTTGCAGGTGATCGATACCAGCCTGGTTGTGCAGCCACCGCTGGACGATCCTGATCAGCCCATCGCATTCAAGCCAACCCCGTTATTTGCCGACTATTCGACCGAGCAGATCATGGCACTCGGGGTGCCGGCGCTGTTTTTGGATCGGGTGATGGCATTGACCAACTTGAGCGAGCTCTACCAGCTGGAGGGGGTGATGCCGGCCGATGCCTGGGAGCCGCTCTATTGGTTGGCCGAAGGGCTGGAGTATGACGAGGTATTGGCCGAGTTTAATGACGCCGCGGATGTGAAGGTTGATACCGACGATTTCGAACAGGCGATTAAGCGCAGCCAGCGGCACTTTTCCGTGGTGGAGAGCGAGCAGGAGCTGCTGCAAATGCTCAACGCCCCGCTGGAAAAATGGCGGGTATTTTTGCACCCCAGCCAGCGCAAGCTGGTGGAAGCGCACGCCAATGGTCCGGTGCGGGTGCTGGGCGGTGCTGGTACCGGTAAAACCGTGGTCGCCATGCACCGAGCCCGTTGGTTGGCGCAGCGTTTGTTAGCCGCGCCCGGCAAAAAGGTGCTGTTCACTACGTTCACCAAAAACCTAGCGGCCGATATTCGTGCCAACCTGCAGCGGCTATGCAGCCGTGAAGAGCTGGCCAAAATTGAGGTGATCCATATCGATGGCTGGCTGACCGATCAACTAAAGCGCCACGGTTATGATTTTCGGGTGGTGTATGACGGCGATCCGGCGCGCCGCAAATGCTGGGAGTATGCACTGCAGCAGCTGCCCACTGACCTCAATTTGCCAGAGAATTTCTATTTGGAAGAGTGGCATCGTGTGGTGCAGCCCAATGGGGTTCACAGCCGCGAGGATTACTTCAAGGTCAGCCGTTTAGGGCGAGGCACGGCCATTTCGCGCTTGCAGCGAGCCAAGATATGGCCGGTATTTGAAGAGTATCGGGCGCAAATGGCGCGTGCCAAGTTGCGCGAAATGCACGATGCCATGCTTGAGGCTGTGGTGCTGTTTAAAGAGAAACAGGTGCAACTGCCTTATCAATATCTGGTGGTCGATGAGGCGCAGGATATGGGCGCACCCACCTTTGTGTTGTTGCGCCATCTCATCCCCGAAGGCGAAAACGACATCTTCATCGTCGGTGATGGCCATCAGCGCATCTATCGCAACAAGGTGGTGCTCGGTCAGTGTGGTATCAATGTGCGCGGTCGGCGCAGCAAGAAACTCAAGATAAACTACCGCACCACCGAAGAGACCCGTAAATTCGCCGTGGCGCTGTTGAATGGGGTGCCGACCGATAACCTCGATGGCGAGTCTGATACCGATAAAGACTATTTGTCGCTGATGCATGGCGAGGCACCGCTGGTGACCCATCATGCCGACTTTAAGCAAGAGGCAGCCACCATCGCTGAGCAGATCAAAGCGTTGTTGCAAGAGGGCACCCCAGATACCGATATCTGTCTGACAGCCCGTACCAAGTATGCCTATGAGCGATATACCACTGAGCTCAACAACGCCGGCATTACTACCTTTGTGCTGGGCCAGGATAGTGCCGACAGTGTGGCGCACCCCGGGGTGCGCATCGCCACCATGCACCGCATCAAGGGACTAGAGTTTCAGTATGTGTTTCTTGCCGGCATCAACGATGGCGTAGTGCCAGAGCCCAGAGCCATTCAATCCGACGATCCGGTTGAGCAGCGTGATGCCCTGTTTAATGAGCGGGCACTGCTGCATGTGGCTGCCACCCGAGCGATCAAGGGCCTGTTTGTCAGTTCCAATGGTAAGCCCAGCCCACTGCTGTGCAACTGATAGCATTTAAATCATGCCGTGGTGTTAAGTCGCGCAATACTGCGGTGGTTGTTGTTCAACGTTACAGTATGGATTAATGATGAGTGGTTTTGTTTGGCATGATTTTGGGGTGTTGACTCGCTGTGTGATTGATAATGGGTATGTGATCATCACCAATAACGCAGATAAGTCACTAAAAATGAGTATGGGTAGATACAAGGAGAGCGCGATGCATGTTCATGACAAGGCGCTCCGGTTGATAAATTCTCCGGTCAGGGTCAGAACCAGCCAGAATACCAGTAACTGGAGTACCGGTGAGTGGTTTAGCGAAATTGAGAAGCGTTGAGCTGCGAGCCGGGGCGGCAAACTGGCTGATTGGTTTACCCCCAGACCAGAATGGCAATGCTCAGGCTGATCCCGGTAGGCGTCCCGACATAGGCTCTGTGGTGGCCCGGCAGAGGTCCGGTTGGCGTCCCATTGAGGCCGCACTGTCTGACGTCTATCAGGCGCTCTTGCTCAATGCCTGAGCCAGCCTGTTTTGGCTCAATGACTCAGGTCAACTCACAGCAAACACAATGGCGGTCACCTCGGTCGGCCGCCATTTATCTCACCGAGACTCCTGTCTGGTTTACCCCTCACGTTGTAGCAGGGCTACTGAGGGTAGAATTTTGGTCAAGGCGTATCACCTCTGTTGATTGAGATTCTTGCAGGAATCAATCAGCAGGATACGCCACTCATTTTATCCCCCGTACACCAGAAATCACCATAACTCTGAGATTATGAGGTCATCAGGTTTGCCGATAATACCGCCACGACTAAGGCTGATATTTCCTCGATAGGGGTCGTCGGTGGGCACCGGTGTATGATGAGTTGGCCCCTAATTTGGGCACCAGAATGCTGATCCTAGGCACAAGCAAATAAGATGACCCAAACAAGCCCCTTTTTGGGTTTATAAAAAGTAATAGATAGGGAAGGGCATAAAAGCAAAAATCCCGCTCATTTGAGCGAGGTTTTTTAAATTTGGTGCGTCCTAGTGGATTCGAACCACCGACCCCCACCATGTCAAGGTGATGCTCTAACCAACTGAGCTAAGGACGCATAAACAGTGTTCTGTGATGGTGCGTCCTAGTGGATTCGAACCACCGACCCCCACCATGTCAAGGTGGTGCTCTAACCAACTGAGCTAAGGACGCATCACAGATAAAGTGGTGGGTTTAATTGGATTCGAACCAACGACCCCTACCATGTCAAGGTAGTGCTCTAACCAACTGAGCTATAAACCCACTCGATGAACCGAGCAAATGCCCGTTTCATATTACCAGCATTGCTGGTGTGGTCGGCATACTACCCATGCCCCCCAAGGCTGTCAACAAGCCATATGCACAAAGGAGACTGTTTGCCCAGTTCTTGCGCAGCCTGTTGATTTTGCAGGCGAGTTGATGCTTGCCAAGCCCTGTTACTGGGCCCGTGACAGGGTTGTGCAGGCCTCCGGAGTGGCGAAGCGGCCATAGATATGGCGCAATCTCGCCCCCAGCATCAGGGCGGCACTGGTGAGGCCGACGATAAAGCCGATCCAGAAACCTTGTGGTCCCATTCGTGGTACCAGCCAGTCGGTCAGTCCCAGGATCATGCCGGCGGGCAGCCCCAGACCCCAGTAGGCGACGATGGTGACGTAGAAGATCGCCTGGGTATCCTTGTAACCGCGAAGCGCGGCGGCCGCGACCACCTGTACCGAATCGGAGATCTGATAGATGGCGGCGAAGAACAGCAAGATGGCCGCCAGGACGATCACCTGCTGATCATCGGTATAGATGGAGGCGATCTGTTCGCGCAGTAGTATGGTCAGTGCCGCAGTTCCGGTAGCAACAGCCATGCCCAGCATCAGCCCGGTGCGGGCAGCCACTCTGGCGTGATGGGGTTGACCTTCACCTATGCTGTGGCCGACACGGATGGTGACACCCACCCCGATAGAGAGCGGCAGCATAAACACCAGACTGGAGAAGTTCAGGGCAATCTGGTGGCTGGCCACGATTTCAGCGCCGAACGGTGCCAGCATCAGCGCCACCACGGTAAACAGGGTCACCTCGCAGAAGATCGCCATGGCGATGGGAAACCCCAAGCGAAACAGCCGCCAGATCCGGCTGCCATTGGGACGTGCCAGCTGGGAGAAGAGACGGATCTTGCTGAAGTGAGGGGAGAGTTTCACATAGAGGATCATCGCCAGCAGCATGGCCCACAGCACGATGGCCGTCGCCACACCACAACCCACCCCGCCCAGTTTCGGCATGCCGAAGTGGCCGTGAATGAAGATGTAGTTAGCAGGAATATTGACCGCCAACCCGACAAAACCGATCACCATGGTGGGCATGGTGTGGGAGAGCCCCTCGCTAAAGTTGCGCAGCACCTGGAACAGCACAAAGGCAGGCAGACCCCACAAGATGGCGTGCAAGTAGCCGGTGGTCTTGGCGGCCATGACCGGCTCCACATTCATATATTGCAGTGTCATTGGGCTGAAGTAGAGCGCCACCATGGCGATGGGGGTCACCATCAGCGCCAGCCAGAAGCCCTGATGTACAGCTGGGCGGATCTCTTCTCGCTTACGGGCGCCATTGAGCTGGGAGACGATGGGCGTCAGCGCCATGATGATCCCCTGCACCAGCAAGATGATCGGTAACCAGAAGCTGGACGCCACGGAGACGGCTGCCAGATCCACTGCGCTGACCTGACCTGCCATCACGGTGTCGACGAAGTTCATGGCGACCTGAGCCACTTGAGCGACCAGAATGGGGCTGGCTAAACGGACGAGCTGCTTCGCCTCGGACCAATAACGTTGCACTGACACCTCCGAGTGGATCAGATAAGAGTAAAAAAAGAGCGGAAATCGGGAAGATCCTTTGCACGTTCGAACGAAGGTGCAAAGGGGGGGAGGCATTCTAGCCTGAAATTCATCCAGGACGAAATAGTTGCCGCCCCCGAGGGCAGGATCAGGCGTCTTCGTGATCGCTGATCAGCAGGTTGGCAGCGGCATAGGCGGCTTGTTCACGGAGATCTGCGGGCACCCGCTCGTCGGCGGCAACCGCATTGAGGGCGCGGATGGTGGCGGCAATGGCATTAGGAACATAGCCCTGCTCACCGGAGCCAATCTGGTTATAGGCGATGCGGATCGCTTCGCAACATTGATATACCTGCATTTCTTTTTCCTTGTTAACCCTGATTTGAACGGCGTCACTATAACGATCGAGCGCAAGCTTGTCAGCCTGTACCCTTGTCTCACCCTCTGCCCGAGGTTAACCTGCCCTTTTTGCCGTAGCAGGAGACGAGAGATGTTCACTGGCATAGTGCAGGGGACCGCCGAACTGGTGGCCATCGAGGAGCAATCCAACTTCCGTACCCATGTGATCCGCATGCCTAACCCGGCGTGGGGGGAAGGGTTGGCCCTGGGTGCCTCGGTTGCCCACAACGGCTGCTGCTTGACCGTCACCCGGGTCGAGGGGGATCTGGTCAGCTTCGATCTGATGCAGGAGACCCTGCGCCTCACCAACCTTGGCTTGTTGCAGGTGGGGGACAAGGTCAATGTGGAGCGGGCTGCCCGCTTTGGCGACGAGATCGGCGGTCACGCCATGTCTGGCCATATCATCGGCATGGCAGAGGTCACTGGTATGATCGACACCCCCAACAACCGTCAGGTGTGGTATCGCCTTGCCCCCACGCTGATGAAATATGTGCTGACCAAGGGATACATCGGTATTGACGGTATCAGTCTGACTATCGGCGAGGTGCGCGAGGGTGAGTTTTGCGTTCACCTTATTCCCGAGACCCTGGCCCGCACCAACCTCGGTTGGGTCAAGGCTGGCTGGCAGACCAATATCGAGATCGATCCTCAGACCCAGGCCATTGTCGATACGGTAGAACGGGTGTTGGCGGCCCGAGCAGACGCATAACGCTCACTGCGATTGTGGTTATCACGCAAACAACAAGGGCCTGCACCATGCAGGCCCTTGTTGATTTTTAGGCTTGTTCAATTGCCTCTAACAGCCGCTCGGCGGGTTATGCCCACAACTAAACAGTTGCTCGGCTGGTTATGACTCGCAACTAAAACAGTTGCTCGTCGTCGGCATCCACAAACAGTTGCAGGCAGTCGCGGACTTCGTCGCGGTGAAGCCGCAGGTGGATGGGGTTGCAACAGGCCATGCAATCCTCATAGAACTCTTGATCACCCTGGCTGGCATCCAGCTCGACCCGGGTATGGTGGCCGCAGTGGGGGCAGACGATGCGCTTGCTGGTGTACTCGATCATGATAACCTCCTCGGGCCTTGGGGCCGCTTATCTACCCTGATTCTAGTCGGGCTGAAGAGAGTTAACCGCGAGCAAACGCACGTTTATGACAGAGATCAAACCAGAGCGATGGCAAGGCCCAACCGGTTGGGCGGGTCGTTCGCGAGAGGGGCCATCTGGTTGCGGAACTCGGGTGGCAAGAGGGGGATTGCCAACGGTTGCTTGGCAATAGCAGGGGGCTGGATGCCCCCCGCGAGTAGAAGAAAGCGTGCGTAACGGGGCGCCGAGAGGCGTTACTTGGCCCAGCTGGCCAGCATTTCAGCATTGAGTTCGGCAAGCGAGCCTAGCTGGTAGTTGGCGATGGCAAGGCGTGGGTCGCCGACTAAAGCAGGATCCGGCACGATCAGCGCTGTCATTGAGGCCGCCTTGGCCGCCAGCAGGCCGGTAAAGCTGTCTTCGATGGCCAGACAGTGCACCGGCTCAACCCCCAGCTTTTCGGCAGCATGGATATAGACATCCGGATGCGGCTTGCCGAAACGCTCGATTTCAGCGGAGTGGACCGCCATAAAGCGATCGCGGATGCCGAGTTTGCCGAGCACCGCCTCTACCATGGCAAACGGGGAGGAGGTCGCCAGACCCACTTTCAGCCCGCGCGCCTCGATAAGGTCGAGTGCCTCCAACACGCCTGCTTTGGCTTGACCTTCGGAGAGGATCAGGGCGTTGACCCGATCCAGAATGCGCTGCACCACCTCTTCCTGGGTCGGGCCGCTCCACGGGCGCAGCCGATACCAGTGGGCGACCAGCTGATCGATGCGCACGCCTATGGTCGATTCACAGTCCTCGACCGTGTGGGGGTGACCCAGCTCTGAGAAGACGGCGATCTGGGCCTGTTGCCAAAAGGGTTCCGAGTCGATCAGAACACCATCCATATCGAAGATCACGGCAGCTAACATCTTGTACTCCTGACAAATTTGAAGAGGGGATTATAAGCCTGACGGGCAAATGCAAAAGGGGCATTGCCATGCCCCTTGCGCCCGATCACATCGGCAAACGTTTGTTTTGCTGTGGCAAAAAAAGCCCTTAGAAAACAACCTCTACCTTGGCAGCGACCGCTTTGGCTTGTTCCACCGCATCCGGGCAATCCTGCGCGCGGGCCAGTGCCACGCCCAGACGACGGCGACCGGCGATCTCCGGTTTGCCAAACAGCCGCAGCTGGGCACCCGGTACCAGCGCCAATGCCTCGCCAATCCCCTGATAGCGGATATTCTGGCTGTGCCCTTCGCGCAGCACCACGGCAGAGGCACTCGGCCCGTACTGGGTGATGGTGCCGACCGGCAGCCCCAGAATGGCACGCACGTGCAGGGCGAACTCGGAGAGATCCTGGGAAATCAGGGTCACCATGCCGGTATCGTGGGGGCGGGGGGAGACTTCGCTGAACCACACCTCATCGCCCTTGATAAAGAGCTCGACCCCGAACAGGCCGTAACCACCGAGGGCCTCGACCACCTTGGCGGCCACCTCTTTGGATCGGGCCAGCGCCAGCTCGCTCATCACCTGCGGCTGCCAGGATTCGCGGTAGTCGCCATCTTCCTGACGGTGGCCGATCGGCTCGCAGAAGTGAATGCCATCGACGGCGCGTACCGTGAGCAGGGTGATCTCGTACTCGAAGGGGACGAAGCCTTCGACGATCACCTTGCCGCGACCGGCGCGGCCACCCTCTTGGGCGTAGGTCCAGCTGTCATCCAGCTTGGCGAGATCGCGCAACACGCTCTGCCCCTTGCCGGACGAGCTCATCACAGGTTTCACCACGCAGGGCAGGCCGATGGCCCCGACGGCGGCGACAAACTCCTCCTTGCTCTGGGCGAAGCGGTAGGGGGAGGTGGGCAGCCCCAGAGTCTCGGCGGCGAGGCGACGGATCCCTTCCCGGTTCATGGTGAGCTGGGTAGCGCGGGCGTTGGGCACTACCTTGACCCCTTCTTGCTCAAGGGCGGCCAGGGTATCGGTGGCGATCGCTTCAATCTCGGGGATGATAAGGTCGGGTTTGACCTCGGCAACCAGGGCACGTAGGGCGTTGCCATCGAGCATGTCCAGCACATGGGCTTTGTGCGCCACTTGCATGGCGGGGGCATTGGGGTAGCGGTCGGCGGCGATCACTTCGATGCCGAACCGTTGCAACTCGATGGCGACCTCCTTGCCAAGTTCGCCGGAGCCCAGCAGCAGGGCACGGGTGGCGCCGGGGCGGGTTGCGGTTCCAAACATACGATCTCTCCTGATGTCGATGGTCACTGTTGATGGCCGCTATTGCACAGGTGATTGCGGGAATAGCGGGCAAAAAAAGAGGCACGCATGGCGTACCTCAGGAAACGGATTTGTGAGCGCGCTGCTCCAGATGGGTCAGCAAGGTAATGGCGCCAATGATAATGGCGGCGCCCAGCCACAGACGGCCGGGGGGCGCCCAGCCAAATACCAGCCAGCCCGCCAGCACGTTCATTGGCAGCTTGGCAAAATCGAAAGGCTGCACGAAGGAGGCCTCCGCCACGCTGTAAGCGCGCGCGATGGACATCTGGGCCAGCGCCGTCAGCACGCCGGAGGCTGCCACCAGCAGCCATTGGCTCTCGCTCGGCCACTGCCATTCCGGCAGGGCCAGCATGACGTTGAATGGGGTACTGAAGATCAGCAGGTAGACCACTATGGTGTGGGATGATTCATTGGCCGCCTGATAGCGCACCATCAGGGAGTAACCGGCCCAGAACAGCGCCGCCGCTACCGGCAACAGGGAGGCCCAGTTGAACTCGTCGGTCCAGGGGGCGAGGATCACCATGGCGCCGGCAAAGCCCGCCAGAGTGGCCAGAATGCGGGCGCGGCTCACCTGCTCCTTGAGCAGCAGGGCAGAGCCCAAGGTGGCAAACAGCGGTGAGGTCATCAGCAGGGCGATCCCCTGCCAGATGGGGACGGGGAACGCCAGTGCCCAGAGCCAGAGCTGGATGCCGATCACCGCCAGCAGCACCCGCAACAGGTGCAACCGGAACTGATTGGTCATCAGGGATTGGCGCAAGCCATGACGAACCAGCCAGGGCAACAGGCAGATCAGGGCGATCAGGTATTGATGGAAGGCGACCTGGGTAGAGGCAAGGCCGAGTTTGAAGCTGACATACTGGCTCAGACTGTTGACGGCGGCGAAGCAGAGTCCTGCCACCATCATCCAGACTGCACCGGCCAAAGGAGAGTGCCTGCGCGAGGGTATCATGGGATCCTGGTCGCTGGAAAAAGTGCGGCGGATCATAACGGCAATCGTTTGTTCTGCCAAGGGTTGAAGCGCGGTCGCGGGGCTGGCTGGCGAGGAAGTGGCCTTGCATCAAAAATTTTGAACAAGTTGAGCATCTATTTTCGCTATCAGCAAATAAGCACAATGTTTAGAGTGACCTCCATCGACAGCCAAGCTGTTCAACCGACAACCAAATGGAGTTTCACCATGGCCAATATCCTCGTACTCAAATCCAGCATCCTGGGTCAATATTCCCAATCCAACGCCCTGATCGACGGTTTCCTCACCCAGCATCAGAGCGATACCGTGACCGTGCGGGATCTGGCCGCCCTCAACCTGCCGGTGCTGGATGGCGAGCTGGCCTCCGGCCTGCGCGGTGGTGACAACCTTAATGAGCGTCAACTGGCGGTGATCGCCCAGTCCGACGAGCTGATCGCCGAACTGAAAGCGAGCGACCTGGTGGTGATTGCGGCCCCCATGTACAACTTCAACATCCCGACCCAGCTAAAAAACTGGATCGATCTGGTGGCTCGCGCCGGTGTTACCTTCCGTTATACCGAGACGGGCCCAGTCGGCATGGTTGAACACACCCGCGCGCTGGTGATCAGTCCGCGCGGCGGCATGCACGTTGGCAGCGCCACCGATCTGGTGACTCCTTACATGCGTACCGTGTTGGGCTTTATTGGCATCAAAGAGGTGGATTTCATCTACGCCGAAGGGATGGGGATGGGGCCGGATGCCCAGAGCAAGGGGATGGAAGCGGCCAAGGCGCAGCTAGAAACCCTGGCTATCTAAGGGTTCTCTATCGAGCCAGGGGCTTTCTCTTCAGGGTTTGCCCCGCCAGATACCATAACGCAGCCTTCAGGCTGCGTTTGTTTTTTGGCTCGACGTTATTGCGACAGACGTTACTGCTCTAGAGTGTATCGCGGCAAGCAGGATCGTCTAAAAGAGGCTGGCGGAGTCATTACTCCATCATAAAGCGGCGACAACCGCGCAAGAGCAACAGCGCCACCGCGACCAGCAGGCCCAGCATCAGCGTAGTCAACCACTGTTCAGTACTTTGCGGCAAATGTGGCGTGAAGAGGCTGATCATCATCAGGGCGCAGAGCGTGATCAACAGGCTCTGGCGGGTCATCAATATCATGGGGTCATCCTTGCGTTGTTCACCTGAAATCAATCTAGCGCCCTCTTGTGACAGAGTGATGTATCCGTACATCACCTCTTGTTCGGGGCTTGTCAGACCATATCAGTTTTTTACCGCAGAGCCAGCGCCATGGTTGGCGCTGTGATCCCGATCCCGCAACCTACCCTTATCTGAACTGTTTCTGCGTTGGCTGGTAGTGAAAATCGCCGCTGGCGAGCCGCGCTTCCAGCGCAGCCTGATCTATCTCCTGCGCCTTGCAGAGATCATCCAGATCGTCATAGCGATCACGCAGCTGCATATTGACCAAGCTCAGCAGCATGTTGACGTCCATGGTGGCGAATTTTTTCAAATCCATGATTACTTCTCCCGATCCAGCGATTGAAGCTGCTCGATGGCAGCGCTGACGCTGTGCAGATGCTGGCGGATCGCCTCGCGGGATTCGCTCGGCAGATAGTCGGTCAGGGTATGTTGCCAGCTACCGGCTTCGCTCTTGAGCTGCAGGAAGAGGGCGAGACCGGCGTTGGTGAGGGAGACCAGACTGATCCGTTTGTCCTGCGCGCTGCTCTCGGTGAAGATGATCCCTTTTTCGACCAGCCGGCGGATCTCGCGGGAGATCCGCACCTTGTCCATGCCACTCGCCTCGACCAGCTCTTTCTGGCTGATGGGGTAGTTGGGGCCAAGCACCATCATCAGGCGCCACTGCGGTACGGTCAGCTGGTAACGCTGTTCATAAAACTGTTCGAAGGTATCCCGTAGCATCTCGGCGGCATGAACCAACTGATAGGGCGGGTAGTGAGCGAGTAACGCTATGATTTTTGACATATTACACCCTGCTGTGACGGCTGCATCAGATGCAGTTTCTTTTGATACTTTGACATTGATGATACGAAACTCAAGCTGATTTGTCTGACCCGGTTGCGATGAAATGTGCGGTGGCGCACGCCATCAAGGAAAAACCGGGTCTGACCGGCGGGTTTTTAAGCCATCACTGTTCAGCCTTTGCGCAACCAAATCAGGGCACTCTGGGTGAGCCAGGCCTCGCGGGTGTGCAGGGCGTAGAGCGCGGCCTCGTCGCGGCTGCCCGCTTGCCAGCTTTCGGGATCCTGTTTGGGTAGCTTGCGTTGGCCCAGCAGGCAGGCAGGAATGTGTGGATTAGCCTCGATGGCCGCCAGCAGATGGGGCTTGGCGGCCTCGGCTCCTTCGGTTGCAAAGACCATCAGCGCCTTGTTGTAGAGCAGCCAGCTGGAGGCTTCATCGAAGCGTACCAGCAGGGCGGCCAGTGCCAGCCAATCCCCTTGCAATGCGTAAAGGGAGGATAGGTTGTAGCGACAGCCCAGCTCATCGGCCACACAAAGGGCCAGCAGATCCAGATACTCCGCTTTGGCTTCACCCAGCTTGCCAAGGCGCAGCAGGCAGTCGGCGCGTCCGGCGCGGGCGGCCAGCAGAGGGCGCAGCTCGGGGGCACTCCAGCCGTGGCCAGCATTCTGCTGCCAGAAGGCCTGGTCAAACAGCGGTGTGGCATCGGCGATGATCTTCTCGAACCAGCCAAGGCGGGCTTGATGATCGCGGCAACGGTCGGCCAGTTCGAACCATTGCTGCCACTGCTGGGCCTGTTCGCTGCTCATCGCCACACTGGTGCTGGGGGCTGGCTGATACTGGTCGATATTAAGTAACTGATTAAGCGTGGTTTTCATATTCTGACGCTGGCGTTTGCAAAACTCGACAAAGGGGAGCTCGCTGGCGGCAGCGCTATAGAGCATCTGGGCCATGGGTTTATCACGAAACAGACAGAGCTCGGCGGCCAGGCTGAATCGGTATTGGGTAGTCAGGTCGTTCAAATCCTTCGGCTTGGGCCAGGTGGCAAAGCCCTGGCTGAAACCGTAGCACCACTGACCGAGGGGATGGCTCTGTTCGAACACCTGCTCCGGGTTGTCGCTGGGCAGTCGGCACTGGCTGGGCAGGGCCAGCTGGGCGTCATCAGCCTGCGCTTCCAGTTCGGCAATCAGGTGGCGCAGCGCCTCGGCACTTTTTTCATCCAGCTCGGCATCCTGTTCCAGCAAGCCAATCAGCGGATGTTGCCAGTCAGGGCTATGTGGCCCCACCAGACGGGCACAAAGAAAACCGTGCAGGGCCGGGTAGGTCATGTCCTGATCGCTATGGCTCTGGATCCATTGATTAAGCTGGCGGGTGCGAGTGGATGGGGTCATCGACAGTTCCTCTGAATTTGAACAGCCGCGAAGTCTACCTAAAAATGGGGTTATTTACAGTAAATGGGCACCTGGTTGGCGATTTAGTCACCACAAATGGCTGGCGTCGCGACGAAAAGGAGTGGATGCAGTGGCTGGGGGACTAGGCCAGATCACCGCTCTTGAGGTAACATGCGCGCCCATAGGGGCCATGTTCAATTGGTCCATCCGGGTAATGAAAAAAGAGAGCTCCATGATGCAGATTGGCAAGATGAACACCCTCACCGTCGTTGAACTTGAAGACCGTGGTGCCTGGCTGGCAGCCGGTGAGTACGGTGAACTGCTGCTGCCTAAACGCCAATTGCCAGAAGGGATCAAAGCAGAGGATACCGTACAGGTATTTCTCTATCTGGATGCCGATTGTGAACCGGTGATCACCACTGACAAGCCGTTTGCCATGGTGGACGAATTTGCTGGCCTGAAGGTGGTCAATGCCAACAAGATCGGGGCTTTCCTCGACTGGGGCATGAAAAAGGATCTGTTCGTGCCCAGCCGCGAGCAGAACAAACCGATGCAGGTGGGGCATGTCTATCTGGTGCGTCTGCAGCTTGATAACGAAGGGCGCATGGTGGGCACCAGCCGCATCGAGCGTTTCCTGACCCCGGCCGGCAGCAACTTCAAGGTCGGTGACGAAGTGACCGCGCTGCCGGGGGAGCACTCACCCCTTGGTATCAAGGTGATCGTCAACGGTCAATATCCCGGCATGCTGTTCAAGAATGAAGTGTTTGGCCGGGTGATGACAGGTCGCCCGCAAACTGCCTGGGTCAAGCAGGTGCGCGAAGATGGCAAGCTGGATCTGACCCTGCAAAAGCCGGGTCTGGCCCGGTTGGATGATGCTGGCGAGCGTATTCTGATCCGGATGAAAAAGCAGGGCGGCAGTTTGGCGGTGGGTGACAAGAGCGAGCCAGAACTCATCTACAAGCTGCTGGGCATCAGCAAGGGCACCTTCAAGAAGGCGATCGGCGGCCTCTACAAGCAGGGCAAGATTGTCATCGAAGATAATGCCATCACCCTCACCGACGCGGGTGCAGCGCAAGTGCAAGCAGGCGAACAGGCTCAGGACAGCGAATAAGATGCCAAGCCCCTGTGTTGGCCTCTGCAAGGCGAAGGATGGGCTTTGCCTTGGTTGTGGCCGCACCCTGACCGAGATCGGCCACTGGTCGGCAATGGATAGCAAGGCCCAGTTGGCAGTGATGGCCGAGCTGGGTGGCTCGAAAAGCACCCACCGCTGCCCGGGTTGTGGCGAACCGGCCTATTGCGCCGTCTCTGCCGGTCAGAGTATCGAACAGTGCTGGTGCAGTCACTTGTCAGCCCTGCCGATCAACGAAGCCAGCACCTGCTGGTGCCGTCGCTGCCTGGCCAAGGCTATTGCCGCTCAATCCTGAGCGGGAGAGGGCAATCTGAAACGAGAAAGGCGCCCGAGGCGCCTTTCTTATGGTTGCTGCTGGCGATGCCAGCGCACATGCACCTTATCTTCGGTTTGCAGCCGGGGCAGCAGGAAGGTGGCGAAGATCACCTCAAACTCATCCTGATGATCCAGCAAACCAACCCACACTTCGACCCAGCGCTCCATATCGACCGGCTCACCGAGATCTGCTGACCAGTCGGCATTGGGCAGGGTCGCTTCCACGGCGCCACGCTGCTCAAACTCCAGGGTGATATCGACTATTTGCTCAGGGGCCAGCATATCGGCGGCCTGCTCCAGAAACAGATCATAGGCCCATTCGACCAGCTGATCCGGGGTACGTTGTTCCATGAAATCACTCCAGATACATCGGGGTGCGCTACTGTAGCAATTATTGGCGATGGCAGCCAGACCAGTGCGTCAGCCTGTCAAAGTCGCTGTGGTCGGCGTATGGTTACTACTCGGTTCAGCGAAGGGGGCGAGGGGATGAAACAGCGGGTGCGGCGGCAGCAGATCAAACGGCGCAGGGAGACCTGGTGGTGGCACTATCTTCCACTCCATAGAGGGATGGTGGGAGGGCATTTGGGCCCACCAGGACGATCCGATGAGTCTGACGATTAATCGGCCTGATGCACCCGATTGAGGGTGATCTGGCCCAGTTGTCCCATCTGGCGGCGGATCCAGACCGAGCGCTTCTGCACATAGGGTGAAGGGGGCTTGATCCGATAGCGCCACGGATTGGGCAGTACCGCCGCCAGCAGCGATGATTCGTAACGGGTCAACCGGCTGGCCGGTTTGCCAAAGTAGGTGCGGGCGGCGGCTTCGGCGCCATAGATGCCGGGGCCGAACTCCACGATATTGAGATAGACCTCCAGAATACGGGCCTTGTCCCAGCCCAGCTCCATCAACAGGGTAAACCAGGCCTCCAGCCCCTTGCGCAGGAAGCTGCGATCACTCCACATAAAGAGATTTTTTGCCGTTTGCTGGCTGAGGGTGCTGGCACCGCGTACCCGTTCGCTGCGCTGGTTATGTTTGAATGCGGCGCTGATGGCATTCATATCAAAGCCGTTATGGTCGGCAAAACGCTGATCTTCTGCGGCGATCACCGCCAGCTGCAGCTCTTTGGATATGGACGCCAGATCGACCCACTCATGGCGAACCTGGGTGATTTTGGCGGGCGGAAACATTGCCCGCTCGATGCGCCAGCTCCACATCGGTGGATCGATAAAGCGCAGCAAGGCGACCGAACCGACCGAGCAGAGCAGCCCGGTCAGCGCAATTTTGCCTGCCCACCTCAGCACCCGACGGCCGAGCGATGCAGATGCGCGCACGGGGGCCACGGAGTCAGGGGCTGACCCCCACTGATAGTGGCTGGGATCATCGGGATCCGGAATTATTGGGGCAGCCATTCGATGTGGCAGAACTTTTCATCAACACGGCGGGAGAGCAGCATGCGGGCAAACAGGTGCTCGTACTCTTGTTCTTCATTGCCAAGGCCGACCCAGATCTCGGCATAGTCGGTGTCGCTCACCGCAAAACCCACGTCTGCTTCCCAGTCATCTGCCGGGTCTGTTTCAGCCAGCAGGCCGCGGTCGTTGAACTCCTGATTAAAACGGGCGATCTCCTGCTCTGGCAGATTATCGGAGGCCAGCTCCATAAAAAGTTCGAGAGCGGTGTCGAGCAGCTCTTCGACGCTGTGCATTTCGTCATTCAAAGGCATAAACGGTCGGTTCCAAAAAAGAGAAGAAGGTGCCTGCACTGACCCATGCCAGTGGGGGCGGCGCTATTCTAGCGATCACTGGCCACCTTGGCGAGGTGAGGTGAATCGCTGTGGCTGTTTGAGCAAATAAAAAACCGGATCCTGGTTAAGGATCCGGTCTTTATTGGGGAACTGGGTTACGCATAGGGCGTCAGCTTATCCCTTTTTGTCATCAGCGAAGGTGATATTAAGCTCCAGCACTGACAGCTCATCACTCTTCTGATCCAGTTGGACGGTGATCTTCTCCGGATCAATGTTGACGTATTTACGAATGACATCAAGGATGTCCTGCTTGAGCTGGGGCAGGTAATCCGGCCCCCCTCTGGATGAACGCTCGTGAGCAACAATGATCTGCAACCGCTCTTTGGCCATCTGTGCGGTATTCGGTTTCTTGCTGGAACGAAAATAATCCAATAATGACATGATTAACTCCCGAACAGTCGGCTAAAGAAGCCCTTCTTTTCTTCTTCCAGAAAACGAAATTCTTTGGCATCACCCAGCAAACGGGAAACCGCATCTTCGTATGCTTTGCCTGCGTCAGATTCCTTGTCCAGGATGACAGGCTCGCCAGAGTTGGAGGCCCGCAGTACCGCTTGGGACTCGGGGATCACCCCAAGTAACGGGATCGCCAAGATCTCCTGCACATCCTGCACGCTCAGCATATCACCACGGTTAACGCGGGTCGGGCAGTAACGGGTTAGCAGCAGGTGCTCCTTGATGGGATCCTCGCCACGTTCAGCGCGACGGGACTTGGAGGCCAAGATGCCAAGGATGCGGTCCGAGTCACGCACGGAAGAGACTTCCGGGTTGGTGGTCACGATCGCTTCGTCGGCAAAATAGAGCGCCATCAGCGCACCGGCCTCGATCCCTGCCGGGGAGTCACAGACGATGTAATCGAACTTCATCTCGGCCAGTTGATCCAGGATCTTTTCAACCCCTTCACGGGTGAGGGCATCTTTATCGCGGGTCTGGGAGGCGGGCAGGATAAACAGATTTTCCGAGCGTTTATCCTTGATCAGTGCCTGATTGAGGTTTGCTTCCCCGTTGATGACATTGACAAAGTCATACACCACGCGCCGTTCGCAGCCCATGATGAGATCCAGATTTCTCAGACCGATGTCAAAATCAATGACCACAGTCTTGTGACCGCGCTGGGCTAAACCGGTGCTCAGGGCCGCACTGGTTGTGGTCTTGCCAACGCCACCTTTACCCGATGTAACGACTATGATTCGCGCCATTCTCGCTTCCTTGTAACTCTATTTGATACGGTCTATTCGGAGTTGTTCGTTGTCCAGCCGGACGTGTACCGGTTGCTGGATCAGGCCTGCTGGCAGTGCATCGCTCAACTGGAACGTGCCTGCGATGGAAAGCAGCTCGGCCTGTAATTGCTGGCAATAGATCCGGGCCTGGGCGTTGCCCCGGGCACCGGCAATGGCTCTGCCACGCAGGGTGCCATAAATATGAATGCTGTCATCGGCGAGCACTTCCGCGCCCGGACTGACGGAGCCGAGCACCACCAGCGAGCTGCCAGCAGCATAAATCTGCTGGCCGGAACGCACCGGCCCCACATGTACCTTGGTCGGGATAACGGGGGCAGGCTCTGGCTCGGGTATTACCACGGGTGCAGCCGGTGCCAGTGTCGGTTCGGACTCGCTGCTGCGACTTTTTCCCGAGGCCATGACTGCCAGCCCAACCGCCTTGGCGGCGGTCTTCATCTCTTCTGTGCGCGCCCCTGTGATACCGACCAGCACAAACTCCTCAGACTCCACCAGCTCCTTGAGCTGTTCGAAATCGGGGATCTGTTCCAGCCGGGAAACATTGACCACCAGTGGCGCACAATTAAAAAAGTAGGGTGCCTGAGCCACTTTTTCGGCCAACAACTGACGGATCCGCTCAGGCTCGCCATCGCTGATATGCAACACAGAAATAGTGAAGGTGGTCCCTTTCAATTCGTTATCGCGATCAACCATGAATCTTCCCCGAGGCAGAGATGCTAATCCGTTATTGTTATTCAATTCCTGATGTTATAGTTTGCCCCCATCAGAGGCAATAAACTCGTCGGATTATATCAACTTCCATGTTATGTGCAGTCTATAAAAGTCGCAAAAAAGCCGAGACCTACCTTTTTGTTGAAAGAAGAGAGGATTTCTCCCGCGTTCCAGAACCATTATTGACCGCATTCGGGCGTCCCGAGCTGGTCTTGATGAGCAAGTTGGACCCGAGCAAGCCCTTGGGTATGGCCGATGTCAGCAAGGTGATGACCGCACTGACCACTCAGGGGTTCTACCTGCAGGTGCCGCCCCCTCCCGAGAATTTGCTGGAACAGCATAAATCCCATTTGAAAAAGTCATTCTGATAAATTATCTCCACTGCGCAGAGAACAGTGCCGTGGGTTTAATTTTTTAAGGTATGCCAGGCGCTCTTTCAGCAATATTGGGGGGCCTGATAATCAATGTCTGCCAGCCCAGATGAACAATGTTTGCCACTTTGCCGATGCTGTGGCTGTTTTTTAAAACCAGCCTCATTTTATCCTGCTCCGATAACCACTCCCCTTTGTCTCTTTACCCTCTGAGTGAGGGGCGGGATAAGAGCGCGCAAATGGATGGTTAGCGGTCAGGCGTCGCTGGTTGTTTTGACATCACCTTCTTTAATCCACATATAGCGGTTTCGCTTCTCGCCTTTATTATGCCGCAACTCTTTTATGTCGCAACTTTGCCGAGAGCTGGGTAATTGCGAGAGGCCAACTTGGAAGCACTCGGTTAACTGACAACGCTCGGCGAGTCAACTGAGTGGGCATTTTCAAGGAAGTTTGATCCCATCGCCCGTTATCCCCCCATCATTTTTGCCGTCTGGATCACCTCAATCAGCGCTGCACGGTTGCCTCGCTCCTTAGATAGTGCTGGCCAATGTGGTTGTACTGGGAGTGAGCTCGGTGCATCGCGGTTTCAAGGTGGATGAAGCTGTGGCCCACCATGAGCGAAGGGCTGAACGCCGGCATGTGGAGCGTGGGTTTGCCGGTTTCTGGCAACCAGTTTGGCACCACCTTGCCGGAGTTTACCGCTATACGTGAGACCGAGGTCTCAGCCGTGCGCGGTCAGCGGATATCGACCCGCATCAGGGGAGAGGGGGCATTGTCGACAAAATGGTGCCAGATATGGTCGTAGAGCGCCTGCTGGCCGGGGAAGCTCACCAGCGCCTTGGCCTCGGCCAGGGAACACCAGCGATAGTCGGTGTGTTCATCGTTGAGGGTCACCGCCTGATTGGGCGGGCAATAGACCACAAAGACCGGCACCATCTCTATCGTATTCAGGCTCGCCTCGTAAAACTGCTCCAGATACTGGCCGTTGTAGAGTTCGGTGACCCGGATCCCCGTCTCTTCGCCAAACTCCCGAATAATGGTCTGCCAGCCGGTTTCACCCGCCTCCACCGTGCCCGCCACATGACACCAGAAGCTCCCCTTGACCCGTTTCATCACCAGCAATTTTGTTTCGCCATCGACAGTGGTAAGGGCAACGCCCGAGACGGCCTTGCAGCGAATGGGGATCATGATCTTCTCTCCGGATTTGGGCTCTGTAATCGCCACGAAAAGTGTGAAGGCGTATTAATTGAAATATGCCTCGGCGGGTAGGCCCATGACCTCTATTTCATTCAGGCCGCTCTTGGCCAGATAGTTGGCCACCAGATTGAACCCCACCCAGTAACCGGCATATTTGGGAAATGGCCGGTTATCACGGCAGTAGAAAAAGTCTAAATAGTTGAACTGCTTGCTGGATAGATGGGGCGTCATCTCTGCCAGGATCGATTGCCAGTCATGGTGATGAGACGCCTTGAACAGCGAGGGGAGTGTGCCACCATTGAACCTTTGCTCAAAGTAGCAGGCCAGCCCTTCAAAAATCAGGGTTTCGGCCAGAGTATCTGCAGCCACCTTGTTCTTCTTTTGCACAATATGGTGGACTTCGTGGGCCAGCACGGCAGGCAATTCGGTGATGATCACCTCTTTGATATCAGGCCGTTCCAGATCAAGCTGGAGTTCTATTCGATACATGTTGATGGCCCAGCCACCGATACCCGAGTCGGGAGCATCCCCCTCGGCAAAAGGGCTGAAGGTGACATCCAGTTGGGAGAGATCGAACAAGGCATTTAATTTGTTCGCCGTCTCGGCAAAGACGTGCGTAATGGTGTCATCGAGCCCATCGAATTTGCCCGAGTCGTTTAACAGGGTGAGTTGCATCCAGACATCCTTGTCTATTGAAAGAGGGGGCTGAGCCACTTGCGTGGTCGCGGCGCCATATCACCACGATTACCTATTCTCAATCAAGGGGTTACCTACCCATTATGTTTGCCGTCTGGATCGCCTCAATCAGCGCCGCTCGGTTGATGCGAGGGCGCTCGCCATCGAGCAGTTGCTGCCACAGCGCGATGGCCTGGCTGTAACGGCCATGCAGGAAGTGATCGGAAGCGAGCAGCATCAGGGCGCTCACTTCCCCCGCATCCTGCTTGAGGGCGCTCTCCAGCAGGCGTGTTGCTTCGGGAGTAAGTCGCTGGCCCGCCTGATAGTAGATCACGGTGGCTTGCGCGGCCTGGGTTGCCGCGCTGGCGCCACCCTCCAGCAGAGCGAGACGCTGATAGGCGAGCAGGGCGTTGTCGTATTCGTTCCGATAGAGATAGAGCTGACCGAGCGCCGCCCAGCTGTCGAGATCGGCAGGGTTGCGCTGAAGCTTCTGATGCAGACTCCCCAGCTCCTTGTCTTGCAGATCCCGCTGGCTCAGCCCGGCCAGTGGATCGGGACGGTATGCATAAGCCTGCCATGCCTGATAACGGCCGCTGCTTATATACACAGCGGCAACGGCCGCGAATGCCATGATGCCAAGCAGCAACAAGGCGCGGGTGTGCCGGTTATTGCGACCGCGATTGTCATGCTGGTTGGTCAGTTGCGCGCGCAGGGTCAGCTCAGCTGCCGGGATGGCATTAGCCACGCGGGCGGCGCTTAGCTCCCTGTAGAGCGGCTGGTCGGGTGAGAGGCCTGCTTGCTCCCCATGCATGATCAGCAAATTCAATTCGCTGCGCGGATCGGCTGCGGGTTGATGGATTGACTCAACGATGGCCTTAACGACAGGGATGGCCTGCGCCTTTGTGCGTGTCAGGCGGCGAAACAGGGTCAACAGCGCCAGCCCCAACAACAGCAGGGGGCCGATCCACAACAGCAAGGTACTGGCCTTGAAGGGGGGATCGTAGCGGACGAAATCGCCGAAGCGCTCCGTCATGCGGGCGCTCACCTGCTCGTCGCTCTGCCCCTCATCCACCCAGCGATACACCTCGAGCCGCAAATCCCGGGCTATGGGGGAGTTGGACTCCACCAGATTCTGGTTCTGACACTGGGGGCAGCGCAGGGCGCGGGCCACTTCCTGAGCGCGGGTCTGCCGCTCGGGGTGGCGAAACTGGTAGGTATCGACCCCGCTGGCAAATGCCGCTGCACTCAACAGCATGCTGAGGGCCAGCAGGGTGCAGGCAAGAGAACGGCACATCATGGCTGTGTCCCCCGAGCTGATATTGCAATAGTTGGTGCAGTAGTGGCGGCCTTCATTTGCGCGTCCGTTCGCGCCTTGTCGAGCAGAGGGGCAAACTGACGTAGCCAGATCTCGTTGGTGAGCTCGCCGGTGTGGCGGGCAAGCAGGGCGCCATCGGCGGCAAACAGATAGGTCTCCGGCGTGCCGTAGACGCCAAGTTCCAGCGCCAGTTTCCCCTCGGGGTCGGCCAGCACGGCGCGATAGGGGTTGCCCGCCTGGATAAGCCAGGCGCGAGCCGCATCCCCCTTGTCCCGATAGTTGAGGCCGTAGAGGGGTACGGTACCCGCGAGCTCGCTGAGCAGCGGATGTTCGGCGCGGCAGTTGGCGCACCAGCTGGCCCAGACGTTAAGCACAAAGGGCTTACCCTTGAGGCTGGCGGTCTGGATCGGGCTTCCTCCCAACAGATTCTCGCTCTGCCACGCAGGCAGGGTGCGCCCAGCGACGGCCTCATCCTGGCTGTAGGGATTGTTGCCAAGGCCGAGCCAGAGCAGGGCGCCGAGGCCCAGGGTCAGCAGAAGGGGAAGAAAGAGGCGCAGGCGGGATCTCATAACACCTCCTGTTCGAGCCGGGGATGGGAGGCACCAACCGCAACGGGGCGGGAGGCAAGCAAGGGGCGACGGGCGAGCAGGCGCAGGGTGCCGCCCGCGATCATCAGCAGGCCACCGAGCCAGATCCAGCGTACCAGCGGCTTGTAGTGCAGCCGCATGGCATAGGCATCTGGCCCCATCTTCTCACCCAGCACCACGTAGAGATCGCCAAACATTCCCCACGCGATGCCCGGTTCGTTCATGTTCATGGTGCGCACGCTGTAGTGGCGCCGCTCCGGCGTCAGCCGCGCCACCTCTTTACCGTTTTTATGCACGCTAAGTGTGATGCGCTCGGCGGTATAGTTGGGGCCGATCACCGGCTCGCGCCCCTCATAACGAAACTCGAACGCGCCGAGCTGGTAGGGCTGGTTGGCACTTAGCACTGTGCCCCCCTCCTGACTGTGGTGGCTCACTTGGGCAATGCCGAGGGCGCACACCGCCACCCCGAGGTGGGCCAGCAGACTGCCTAGTCGATTTAGGGTCAGCTCGCGCCATGGGGTATTGAGTAGCAGGCTGGCCATCAGCCAGAGGCTCACCATATTGGCGATGATGCCGCTCCAGTTGCCGGAAAAAGATCCCTGTTCCAGATAGGCAAGGCTAAGCAGCCCGCCACCAAGCAGGCCAAACAGTGGCGGCAACAAAGTGTTGAGCTGGGAACCTGCGGCAAGCCGTTGCCAGCGTAGACGGGGCAGCTGGGTCATCAGCCCCATCAGCAGCAGGGCCAGCGGCACG
The DNA here is from genome assembly GCF_002586745.1 of Aeromonas sp. CU5. Taxonomy (NCBI): domain Bacteria; kingdom Pseudomonadati; phylum Pseudomonadota; class Gammaproteobacteria; order Aeromonadales; family Aeromonadaceae; genus Aeromonas; species Aeromonas sp. CU5. The sequence continues at coordinate 1,699,258 of NZ_CP023817.1, read as the reverse complement.
AAGATGGTATTGAAGTAGGGGGCCCCCACCGAGAGCGACCCCAGATGGAGGGACTGGAACACCATGGGGTAGAAGGTGCCGAGCAGCACACTGGCGCAGGCCACGCAAAGCAGCAGGATGGCGCCGCCGAGCAGCCCCTCCTTTGACCAGAAGCCAAAGCGGGCATAGGGTGCGCGAATGTCCGCCCGCAGCGCAAACAGGGTGAGGGCGCAGGTTAACAGCAGCCCGAGCAGCAACAACAGGGTAAGCCCCCGATCGGGATCCACCGCAAAGGCGTGCACCGAGGTGAGCACCCCGGAGCGCACCACAAAGGTGCCGAGCAGGCTCAAGGCAAAGGTAAAGATGGAGAGCAACAGCACGGCGTGGCCGTAAGCGCCGCGCTTCTCGCAGACTACAAGTGCGTGCAGCAGGGCGGTGCCGAGCAGCCAGGGCAGCAGGGAGGCGTTTTCTACCGGATCCCAGAACCACCAGCCACCCCAGCCCAGCTCGTAATAGGCCCACCAGGAGCCGAGCACCATACCGGCGGTGAGAAACACCCAGGAGCCGAGCGCCCAGGGGCTGCTCCAGTGGGCAACGGCGCCATCCAGTCTGCCCGAATGGAGCGCTGCCATGGCGAAGGCGAAGTTGACCGCAAAGCCGACGTAGCCGAGATAGAGCAGGGGCGGGTGGATGATAAGGCCGATGTCCTGCAGCATGGGGTTGAGATCGCGCCCCTCCAGCGGCCCCGGGAACTGGCGGTCAAACGGGCTGGAGAAGATCAGAGTATAGAGGCCGAAGAGCCCGACGATCAGCCCCATGATGGCCAATACCCGGGTTGTAATAAGCGGATCGACCCGCTTGGAGCAAAGGGCCACCAGAGCTCCCCACAGCCCCAGCGCAAAGACGAAAAAGAGCATGGAGCCCTCGTGGCCGCCCCACACGGCCGCCAGCTTGAAGCCCAGCGGCAGGGCACTGTTGGCGTGCTGGGCCACATAGCTGACGGTAAAATCATCCCGGGCAAAGCAGCTGGCGAGCAGCAGCAGGGCCACCCCCAGCAGAATGGCATTGATCAGCGCCAGCGGCTTGGCGCAGCGCAACAGGGGCGGGGAGGCGAGCCGCAATCCCAGCCAGGGCAGGGTGCCCTGCAGCAAGGAGAGTGCCGCCGCCAGCAACAGTGAGAGATAGCCGAGCTCCGCCAGCACAAAACCTCCAGGTTCAATCTTTGATGTCATTCATGTCATGACACACAGGCCGCGTTGTCTCCCTTTGGCAGGGAGCGTCGCCAAGCAGCGTGTGTGGCATCACCAGAAATTTATCGGGCCACCAACAAACAAGCGCCAGTCACCCGAGGGTGGCTGGCGCTGGTGATCATACCTTTAAACTACCGTCATCTGACCGGCATAAAGCACGAAGTAGCGCAGCAGCAGGATCCCCACCAGGGTCAGGCTACAGACCAGCACCAGATGTCTGTTTCGCTCCCGCTGGGCCGCCGGGGTTAACAGGGCGAGCAGTTGGGGCAGCAGCATGCCGATGCCCACCACGCCGACCCAGAACACCTGAGCCCAGAAACCGCTGCCGATGGCGGCCCACATGGCCACCTCCTTCTGGCCGCCACCGAAGTAGAGACCGGTAAAGAAGCAGACCAGCAGCAGCACCTCCATCGCCAGCAGCGGCCGCTCGAAGCGGTGGACAAAGCTCACCCCTTGGCTGTGGTGGTTCTCCTTGAACAGGGTGACCGCCAGCAAGATGGTGGAGGCGATGCCGGAGCTGATGCCGGAGACCAGAAACAGTGCAGGCAGCACCGGGTTGTTCAACAGCGGATAGGTCTTGAGCGCCGAGAGCAGAAAGCCGGTGTAGGCCCCCAGCAGCACGGCGAGCAGCAGCAACAGCGGCGCCAGCAGCCGCTCGATGCGAGCGAGCCAGCCGATCAGGCCATCCACGAAGGCGAACTTCTCCTTGAACAGGTGCCCGCGCAGCCTCTCGAACTCGGTGCGAAATACCGCCGCCAGCCAGGCGAACAGCACCGCCATATAGAGCTGGAACAGCATGACCCCCATCGACATCACGGAGTCGAACTGGTAGTGGAACATCAGCTTCCAGAAGGTCCAGGGGCGGGCCAGATGGAAGATAAGGATGAGCAGCCCCAATATCACGCTTGCCGGCGCCAGAATGGCGGTCGCCTTGATGATGCCGCTTTCGCTGCCAGCCCCCTTGCGGCGCAGCAGCACCGAGAGGCTGGTGGCCCCGGCGGAGATGCCGAGCAGAAAGAGATAGATAGCGATCGGCCAGTCCCAGACAAGTGAAGGGAAGTGAAATGCGTCATGCAACATGATCCATTCCTCCTTCTGTTACTGCGGTAGATGGCGATCGGACAAATCCCCAGACAAGAGAGGGGAAGTGAAATGCCGCTTGTATGGTCATGACGTTATCTCCCCTTTGGGCACGCGGTACATCTTGGGCGAGGTGCCGAGAGCCTGCTTGTAGCGATAGGTGGTCTCCTTCACCAGCCGTTGGGCGATGGGGCTGTCCGGATCATCCAGATTACCGAACACCAGCGCCTTGGTGGGGCAGGATTCCACGCACGCCGGCTCCTTGCCCGCCGCCAGATTGGTCTTGCGGCAAAAATCGCACTTGTCCGCCACCCGGGTGACCGGGTTGATAAAGCGCACCTGATAGGGGCAGGCGGCCAGACAGTACATGCAGCCGACGCAGAGATCCGCGTCCACATCGACGATGCCATCCTCCTTGCGGATATGGGAGGCGCCGGTGGGGCAGACGTGGACGCAGGGGGCGTTGTCGCAGTGCTGGCAGGACTTGCGAAAGAAGTGGTACTCGGCATCGGGGAAGGTGCCTATGGGGCCGGAGCGAATGATCTCGAGCCGCGAGACCCCTTCCGGCACCTGATTCACCTCCCGGCAGGCATCCATGCAGGCGGTACAGCCAATGCAGGCCGTCTCGTCGTGGATCATGCCAAAGCGGACCCCGTCTATGGTCTGGCTGTGGGCGAGAGTGGTGGCAAGGGAGCGGGTGTTGGCACGAGCAGCCCCCGTCATCATGATGAGGGCCCCCGCGCTCATCCCCGCCATGAAGTGACGGCGAGAGCAGCTCATTGTGCCTCCTTGCCCGAGGTGGTGTTCGCCTTGGCCGCCTTGACGGTCTCATGCTGCTTGCTGTGGCAGTCGACGCAGAGCTTGATGCGGGACTTCTCCGGAATTTCCACCATGGGCTCCCTGGCCGGATGCAGCTGGTGACAGCTGGTGCAGGTGAGTCTGGTGGCGTGCACGTCGTGGGCCCAGAGCGCTTCGCGCAGCACTTTGGGCTCGTGGCAGCTCATGCAGACCCCGTTCTGCTCGGCGATGGGGTAGCTCTCGGTGCTCTGTTTGTCACTGAAGCTGTCGCTAAAGCGCATCACGTCCTTGACTCCTTCCCTGTGTTGGGGAGAGGGCTGGCCGTGACAGTTGGTGCAGGTGACCGTTTTAAGGTTGTTGGGATTGGTCGCCTGACCATGCTTGCCGTGCATCCCCTCGCTCTGCTCCTTGTGACAGTCGGTGCAGGCCTTGTCGGGATTGCGTAAAAATTCCACCTCATGTGTAGCTGGAACAGGGGCTGCTGTCGGCTCGGCCGCCTGACCCTGCAGGCTGGTGAGCAGCATGGCTGCCATCAGCATCAGTCGTAAGAAATCCATCGTTAAATCACCCATAGGAAGCCTCCATCCATTGCGGGCTAGGTCTGGCCGGGCCCGCAGGCGCCGTTACTGTGCCAGCCGTCCGGCCGCTTTGGCCTCGGCATCCCAGGCGGGAACCGTGGTCTTGAGGAACTGGGCCTTGTCGCTGTTCATCTGCTTCATGTCCATGCCAAGGGCGGCTTGCGCTTTCTCCTTGGTGGAGATGTCGGGGATGGCGATCTCGTGGCTGATCCCCTTGGCGGCCAACAGGCGCGCCAGCTTGGTGCGGGCGTCAGCGGCTTTGTCCAGCGCGCTGCCAAGTACCTTGAGCGCCACTTCGGGGGCGTGCATCTGTACCCCGTGGGAGGCGATGGCGTAGTCCCAGCGCCACTGGGCGTGACGGATGTCCTGCAGAATATCCTTCATCTCGGCGTCGGTGGCACCGGCATCCCAGGCCGCCTTGGCTTCAAAGTGGGCGTGTACCAGCTGCTTCTCGACCTTCAGCTTGGTTTCGATCACCGCCTCTTTGCGCTGCTTGACGATCCCTTGCAGCATCTCCTTGCTCTGGGTGTGGCAGTTGCGGCAGGTCTGCTCGAAGCGATCAAAGGGGTTGCCCACCTTGTGATCGGTGTAGACCTTGCCCTGCTCGTTCTGCACCTTGGGCATGTGGCAGTCGACGCAGGCGACGTTGTTCTGGCCGTGAATACCGGCGCGCCAGGTTTCGTACTCGGGGTGCTGGGCTTTGAGCATGGGAGTCCTGGAGAGGGCATGGGTCCAGTCGGCGAAGCCAATTTCGTCATAGTAGGCCTCCATCTGCTCAACCGTGGTGCCTTTGTCCCAGGGGAATTTGACCGCCTTGGTGGGACCGCTGAAGTAGTACTCCACGTGGCACTGACCGCACACCTGGGACTGCTGATCGAAGCGTCCCTGTTCCTTGAACGGTTTGCCGATGGCGGTCATGGCCCGATCGGCATAGGGACGGGAGAGGTGCAGGGCCGGCTTGCCCCCCTTGAACTCCTTCGAGGCGGTGTCGTGGCAGTCGGCGCAGCCGATGGTGTTGACTACTTCCGGCCCACCTTTTGCCCACATCCCTTTGAAGTAGCCATCTTCGCCTTTTTCATCGATAACGCGGGCCACATCCGGGCCTTTGCAGCTCCAGCAGGCCATCGGCAGCGGGCCATCTTCGGCAGTTTTCGGGGCGCCGGTGCGCAGGGTTTCCCGCACATCGGTCAGCGCATAAAAGTGACCGCGGGGCTTGTTGTAATCCTTGGCAAAGGGGTAACCGCCCCACAGCACCACCATGTTGGGATCTTCCGCCAGCGCATCGGTGCGCTCGCGGCTCTCGCTGGTGGCTTGCCAGCTGGTGAACTGATCGGCGTGCTCCTTGGCGAACAGCTCGCTGCGCGCCTCTATCTTGCCCTGGGTGGTTGCTTCATCAGCCTGTGCCCAGCCGCTGGCGCCAAGCCAGCTGGTCAGCAGCAGGGCGGCGAGCCCCAGTTTGGTATGCCTGTGTTGTGAACCCACGTGTATCACTCCCAGATAAATGTCTTGAGCTGGCCTGATCCGTGCCATCTCGTTGTGCGGGCTGGGCCTGCGCTGGATGGTTGTCAGGTTGATTAATTGTTATGTGTGCATAAATTTGGTGTTCTATGCGATATGCCAGCCAGATGCTACCAAATTGGTAAAGTAAATGATGATTTATCGTGGTGGTTTTTGCGCCAGATCAATTGACCAGAGCAGCAAAGTGTGGAAATGAGATCCTGGTTAACGTTTCTGATATCTCAGCCTGTTGTCCTGCTATGCAGCCGTTATTGCGTCAATGTGACCGGTTCACATCGTGAGATAGGGGGCAGGGTCTCGAACGGGATAAATAGCATCAAAATAAATGCATATTTTGTGTTGCTTGATCTTTGGCTTGCATAGGTATGCATATTTTGTTTGGTGGTGGCAGGCAGGCCTGGTAATGATGGCTGTTCGTTTAAATAGGTAGGCTAACAGCTCCCACTCTCATTCATGGGTCAATACTTGTCATATAGAGTATGGTTTTTCGGCCATTTCAGGCCATCGATTGGTCTCTTGTGAGGCGCTTTCCGCCTGAAAAAGAGGTCTATGCCGATAGGCCGCAAGGTTCGGGTTGTTTACTGCTGCTCTTGTCGAAAATATCGAACAGACCTGAATTGGCAATCGCTGTAAGATGAACAACATACAAAAGAAGTGCCTCAATTGTGCAGTGACAGGGGCTGGTTAAGTTTTTGCTGGAGGTTGTATGGCTGAGTTGCAAATTGAAAAGTCCACACTGATCACCCAACTCGAGGGCTCCGTGTTTGTTATCAGTGCAGATGGATCTGTCATACGAGCAACGGTGGGGATGGCGCTGCAGCCGGGGGACCGTCTGCAAACCGCTCAAGGGGGCCATTTTCAACTAGCCGAGCCGGGCAGTGATCCTGCAGGCGAGCAAGATATTGCCGCCAAACCTGAGCCCACCGCACCTGCTGCGGATGGACAACCGGCCGATCCGGAACTGGCCTCGTTGCAAGAGGCGATCCGTCAGGGTATCGACCCGACCGAGCTGTTCAAGGAGACCGCCGCCGGTAACGCAGCCGCCGCTGCGGGCAATATCGGTGGTGTTGCCGGTTCCAGCTCGGGTGGTTTTGTAGTGGTCGATCGTATCAATGATGCCACCCTGGCCGAGGCAGGTTTCGATACCGATTATGCCGTGCAACCTGTGGGCGATGAGCTGCTGTTTTCCGAAGAGCGTGATTTCTTTGCCGCCATCACCATCACTGAACCCCAAACCAGCGACAACATCATCAACGCCGATGAAGCGGCGGGCGTCATCATTCGTGGTGTGGTGGATGATGTGGAGGTGGGCCAGCCGGTCACCGTCACCCTTATCGATCAGGCGGGCAATTCACTGACGGTGACGACCGTGGTGCTGCCCGGCCTGGTGTGGGAAGCCAATTTTGGCGATGTGACCGGCAAACTGGTGGATGGCCCGTTGCAGATTGTGGCCAATACCCAGGATCAGGCGGGCAATAATGCCAGCGACACCGGCCAGACTCTGCTAGATACCATTACCACCATTACCCTCGATCTCGCCGATGAGAGCGACACCGGCGCCAGCCAGACCGATGATCTGACCCGCGACAATACCCCGCTGCTGCAAGGGAAGGGGGAGCCCGGTGCCACTGTGACCCTGAGCCTTGGCGGTAGCGTGCTCACCGTCCTGACGGTGGATGCCGCCGGTAACTGGCAATATCAGTTGCCGCAGACCCTGGCCGATGGCCAGTACCAGTTTCAGGTCACTTCAGTGGATATTGCCGGCAACCGTGCCAGCGATACCCTCGTTATCAATGTCGATACCCAAGCCTTCATAGATATCGATGATCTCGATACCGCTGTCCTGTTTGGCAACAGCAGTGCCACCCTGAGCGGCTCCACCAGCAATGTGGAAGCGGGTCAGCGCGTCACTATCGCTCTGGTCGACAGTAATGGCCAGCCGCTGCTGACCACCTCGGCACTGGTGGGGGCCGATGGCCGCTGGCAGGTGAGCGACCTGGATCTCTCCGGCATCAATCAATCTTTTGAAGTGCGTGCCAGCGTTACCGATCTGGCGGGCAACAGCGCCAACGATGGGGCGCCGCTGATCGGTCAGAGCGAGACTGTGACACTCTCCGAAGCCGGATTGGCCGATGGCCCGATCACCGCGACCGGCAGCCTCAATACCGGGGCCGGTCAGGATGGCAATCTGCAAGTCCAGTTCGCCGCTGACCAGAGTGCGTTGGAAGGGCTGGGGCTCGTCAGCCATGGCGCGCCCCTTGGCTACACCATCAACGGTCAGACCCTGACCGCTACCGCCGGTGGGGCGACTGTCTTCACACTGACCCTCAACAATGACGGCAGCTACCGCATCGTCTGGAGTCAAAGCCTGGATCACGGTCAGGACGCGTTGCGCCTGCCGTTCAACCTCGAATATCGCGATAGCGACGGCGATCTGGTGAAGGCGCCGCTGGTGATCAATCTGGTGGACAGCAATCCGCCCAGCTTCGAGATCCCGGCCATTCCCCTGACCGAAGATGCCTTTACCAACGGCGCCGCCGTGGTGGGCGAGAGCAGCTTTGTGGTCAAACACACCGCCGATCCCCTGCTGGTGGATTCGTTGGTGTTCAGTAACCAGAGTCAGACCCTGGCCACCCTCAACGGTGCCGGGCTGGGCAGTGATGGCCATCCGCTGACGTTCGAGTTTGCCGATGATCGCACCTTGGTGGGTTACTACCAGAATGGCAGTGGCCAACGGGTGGAGGTGCTGCGCGCCGAATTGAACGCGCAGCAGCAGGGCAGCGATCTGGCTGGTCGGGTAGTGGTCACCCTCACCGGCCCGCTCGATCATCAGGGCAGTGACAGCCTCTCCCTCGGCTTGCAGGTGATCGCCAAAGAGATCGATGGCGACAGCACCAGCGCCAACCTGACACTGACCGTCAATGATGGCAGTGATCCCGCATTGGGCATCGACAAGGGGGTCGCTCTGCAAGAGGGTGGCAACCAGAGCATCGATGGCCAGTTGCCGGTGACGGTGGGGAGCGATCGTCTGGTCTCCCTCAACTTTGAGGCCAACCAACCGGCGTTGGCGGGGCTTACCAGCCAAGGCAAGGCGACGACCTATGAGGTTCACGACAACCAGCTGATCGTTAAGGATTGGCAGGGCAAGGGGATCCTTACCGTCACCATCGGTCTGGATGGCAAATACAGTGTCTCCCTGACCGGCGTATTTGACGAGCCGGAGGCGACTAACAGCCTCAACCTTGGCTTGAAGGTACAAGGCAGCGATTTTGACGGGGACAAGAGCAACCTCGGTACCCTCAATATCACCATTACTGACGGTGCCTTGCCGCAGGTTAATCCTGTCTCCCTCACCTTGACCGAAGATAGCAATTGGCAAGAGGGTCAGACCCTTAGCGGTGATCTGGCCATCACCGCGGGCAGCGATCCGCTGGCCAGCATCACCTTCGATGCCAATCAGCCGAGGCTGCAAGGGTTCACCTCGGGCAAGCAGGCCGTGACCATCACGGTTGCCGATCACCTGATCGAGGGGCGCACCCCCGATGGCACGCTGGTGTTTGAGCTGACCCTCGGCAACGATGGCAAATACAGCTTCACCCTCCATCAGCCGCTGGATCAGGGCAGTGCCGACAGCCTGCTCAAGGCGGGCTTTACCCTGCTCGACAGCGATGGCGACAAGGTCTCCTCCACCATTACCGTAGCGGTAGGTGATGGTGCCAACCCGACCATCTCCGCCGTGACCGGCACCATGATCACCGAGATGGCGCAAGGGGAAGCGGCCGCCGTCAGCACCATGAGTTTCTCGGTGGCTCACGGCAGCGATGCCCTCGACCCTAACTCCCTTGGCTTTGATATCGCCTCCATTCAGGGCACCCTGACCGGCTTGACCAGTCATGGCAATCCGGTCACTTTCGCTGTTGACCCCGCAACCGGCCAGCTGGTTGGAACCGCCGGTGGGCAGGTGGTGTTGCGTGCCGAGCTGAGTCTGGTCGACAACAACGGCAACTGGAGCGTCACCGCCAAAGTCACCCTGACGGGCGAGCTGGATCACAAGGGCAGTGAATCCCTCAACCTGCCCCTTGCCGTCACCCTTGCCGACAAGGATGGCGATCGCATCGGGACCACGCTGCCGCTCACCATCGCCGATGGCACGGCTCCGAGCTTTATTGCTGGCACTGGGGTGACCCTGGATGAGGGGGACCTCACAGGCAACAACAGCCTGAGCCAAACCGGTCACTTTGATGTGCAAGCAGGATCAGATCGGGTGACCGAGGTGGCGTTTGCCGATGCCAACGAACAGCCTGCGCTGACCGCATTGGGTAAACCGGTGCAGTACGAGCTGGTTGATGGCAATAGCGCCATCCCCGGCAGTCAGTTGCTCAAGGGCTATGTGATGGTGGATGGCCTGCGGGTCGAGGTGTTCGAGGTCAAGCTGGTTGGCAGCCTCGATCAGGCTGGCAAGAACGGCTTTGACTATCAGGTCACCCTCTATCAGGGGCTTCATCAGGGCGGCAACGCCGTGACCGAGCTGCCCATCAAGGTGATCGTCAACGATTACGACAAGGCGGGCGGTAACAACGACAGCACCAGCGGCACCCTCAATATCCAGATTGGGGAAGGGGAGAAACCGACCCTCACCCTGACCGGCGTGACCCTCAATGAAGGGCGCTTCGATGGCGCCAACTCGGCCACCGATGACCAGCAAGCCAGCGGCAAGATCACCATCAAAGCCGACTCGGATCCGGTGACCGATGTGCGACTGACCCTCTCCAGTCTGGTCATGGATGCCAGCGGCAAGCCCATCACCCATAACGGCGAAACCCTGACCTGGAAAGCGGTTGGCACGGATGGTCACACCTTCCAGGCGGTGACCAGTGGTGGTCTGGTGGTGATGACGGTCTCCATCCCTACTGTGCCCGCCACCATCGCTGCTCACACCAGCGCAGAGATCGGTTATCAGGTGACGGTGCATACCAACCTGGATCACGGTGCAGACAACAAACTGGAACTGACCCTGCCGGTAGAAGCTACCGACAGCGATGGCAGCAAAAATCAGGGTGCTGCCACCATCACGGTAAGTGACAGTGCAGATCCTGTGCTCGGTTTGGATAAGGGGGTCGCCCTGCAAGAGGGGGGGAACCAGAGCATCGATGGCCAGTTGCCGGTGACGGTGGGGAGCGATCGTCTGGTCTCCCTCAACTTTGAGGCGAGCCAACCGGCGCTGGCGGGGCTCACCAGCCAGGGCAAGGCGACGACTTACGAGGTTCAGGACAACCAGCTGATCGTCAAGGATTGGCAGGGCAAGGGGATCCTTATCGTTACCATCGGTCTGGATGGCAAATACAGCATCTCCCTGACCGGTGTGTTTGACGAACCGGCGGCGACCAACAGCCTCAACCTTGGTCTGAAGGTACAGGGCTCAGATTTTGACGGCGACAAGAGCAATCTCGGCACCCTCAATATCACCATTACTGACGGTGCCTTGCCGCAGGTTAATCCTGTCTCCCTCACCTTGACCGAAGATAGCAACTGGCAGCAGGGCCAGACTCTTAACGGCGATCTGGCCATCACCGCAGGCAGCGATCCATTAGCCAGCATCACTTTCGATGCCAACCAGCCTGGGCTGCAAGGGTTCACCTCGGGCAAACAGGCCGTGACCATCACGGTGGCCGATCACCTGATCGAGGGGCGCACCCCCGATGGCACGCTGGTGTTTGAGCTGACCCTCGGCAACGATGGCAAATACAGCTTCACCCTTCATCAACCGCTGGATCAGGGCAGTGCCGACAGCCTGCTCAAGGCGGGCTTCACCCTGCTCGACAGCGATGGCGACAAGGTCTCCTCCACCATTACCGTAGCCGTTGGGGATGGTGCCAATCCGACCATCTCCGCCGTGAGCGGCACAATGATCACCGAAATGGCACAAGGGGAGGCGGCCGCCGTCAGCACCATGAGTTTCTCGGTGGCTCACGGCAGCGATGCCCTCGACCCCAACTCCCTTGGCTTTGATATCGCCTCCATTCAGGGCATCCTGACCGGCTTGACCAGTCATGGCAATCCGGTCACTTTCGCCGTTGATCCCACAACCGGCCAGTTGGTCGGGACCGCCGGTGGGCAGGTGGTGCTGCGCGCCGAGCTGAGTCTGGTCGACAACAACGGCAACTGGAGTGTCACCGCCAAGGTCACTTTGAGCGGCGAGCTGGATCACAAGGGCAGTGAATCCCTCAACCTGCCGCTGGCCGTCACCCTTGCCGACAAGGATGGCGACCGCGTGAGTACCACGCTGCCGCTCACCATCGCCGATGGCACGGCTCCGAGCTTTATTGCTGGCACTGGGGTGACCCTGGATGAGGGAAACCTCACCGGCAGCAACAGCCTGAGCCAGAGCGGTCACTTTGACGTGCAAGCCGGGTCGGATCGAGTGACCGAAGTGGCGTTTGCCGATGCCAGCCAGCAACCGGTCCTCACTGCCCTCGGCCAGCCCGTCAAATACGAGCTGGTTGATGGGGATCCCGCCATCCCCGGCAGTCAGTTGCTCAAGGGTTATGTGATGGTGGATGGTCAGCGGGTCGAGGTGTTCGAGGTTAAGCTGGTTGGCAGCCTCGATCAGGCCGGCAAGAACGGGTTTGACTATCAGGTGACCCTCTATCAGGGGCTTCATCAGGGCGGCAACGCCGTGACCGAGCTACCCATCAAGGTGATCGTCAACGACTATGACAAGGCGGGCGGTAACAACGACAGCACCAGCGGCACCCTCAATATCCAGATTGGGGAAGGGGAGAAACCGACCCTCACCCTGACCGGCGTGACCTTAAGCGAAGGGCGCTTCGATGGCGCCAACTCGGCCACCGATGACCAGCAGGCGAGCGGCAAGATCACCATCAAAGCTGACTCGGATCCGGTGACTGATGTACGACTGACCCTCTCCGGTCAGGTCATGGATGCCAGCGGCAAGCCCATCACCCATAACGGCGAAACCCTGACCTGGAAAGCGGTTGGCACGGATGGTCACACCTTCCAGGCGGTGACCAGTGGTGGTCTGGTGGTGATGACGGTCTCCATCCCTACTGTGCCCGCCACCATCGCTGCTCACACCAGCGCAGAGATCGGTTATCAGGTGACGGTGCATACCAACCTGGATCACGGTGCAGACAACAAACTGGAACTGACCCTGCCGGTAGAAGCTACCGACAGCGATGGCAGCAAAAATCAGGGTGCTGCCACCATCACGGTAAGTGACAGTGCAGATCCTGTGCTCGGTTTGGATAAGGGGGTCGCCCTGCAAGAGGGGGGGAACCAGAGCATCGATGGCCAGTTGCCGGTGACGGTGGGGAGCGATCGTCTGGTCTCCCTCAACTTTGAGGCGAGCCAACCGGCGCTGGCGGGGCTCACCAGCCAGGGCAAGGCGACGACTTACGAGGTTCAGGACAACCAGCTGATCGTCAAGGATTGGCTGGGCAAGGCGATCCTCACCGTTACCATCGGGCTGGATGGCAAATACAGTGTCTCCCTGACCGGGGTGTTTGACGAACCGGTGGCGACCAACAGCCTCAACCTTGGCTTGAAGGTACAGGGTTCAGATTTTGACGGGGACAAGAGTAACCTCGGCACCCTCAATATCACCATTATCGATGGTGCCTTGCCGCAGGTTAATCCTGTCTCCCTCACGCTCACCGAAGATAGCAACTGGCAGCAAGGCCAGACCCTTAACGGCGATCTGACTATCACTGCGGGCAGCGATCCGCTGGCCAGCATCACCTTCGATGCCAACCAGCCGGGGCTGCAAGGGTTCACCTCGGGCAAGCAGGCCGTGACCATCGCGGTGGACGATCATCGTATCGAGGGGCGTACCCCAGATGGCAAGCTGGTGTTTGAACTGACCCTCGGTAACGATGGCAAGTACAGTTTTACCCTCCATCAACCGCTGGATCAGGGCAGTGCCGACAGCCTGCTCAAGGCGGGCTTTACACTGCTCGACAGCGATGGCGATAAGGTTGCCTCCACCATTACCGTAGCGGTAGGTGATGGCGCCAATCCGACCATCTCCGCCGTGACCGGCACCACTATCACCGAGATGGCGCAAGGTGAGGCGGCCGCCATCAGCTCCATGAGTTTCTCGGTCGCGCACGGCAGCGATGCCCTCGACCCCAACTCCCTTGGCTTTGATATCGCCACTATTCAGAGCACCCTGACTGGACTCACCAGCCACGGTAACCCGGTCACCTTTGCCCTCGACCCCGCAACCGGCCAGTTGGTCGGGACCGCCGGTGGGCAGGTGGTGCTGCGCGCCGAGCTGACTCTGGTCGACAACAACGGCAACTGGAGCGTCACCGCCAAGGTCACTTTGAGTGGCGAACTGGATCACAAGGGCAGTGAATCCCTCAATCTGCCCCTTGCCATTACTCTCGCCGACAAGGATGGCGACCGCATCGGTACCACGCTGCCGCTCACCATTGCGGACGGCAAGGCGCCGAGCTTTATTGCTGGCACCGAGGTGACCCTAGATGAGGGGGACCTCACCGGCAACAACAGCCTGAGCCAAACCGGCCACTTTGACGTGCAGGCAGGATCAGATCGGGTGACCGAGGTGGCGTTTGCCGATGCCAACGAACAGCCTGCGCTGACCGCATTGGGTAAACCGGTGCAGTACGAGCTGGTTGATGGCAATAGCGCCATCCCCGGCAGTCAGTTGCTCAAGGGCTATGTGATGGTGGATGGCCTGCGGGTCGAGGTGTTCGAGGTCAAGCTGGTTGGCAGCCTCGATCAGGCTGGCAAGAACGGCTTTGACTATCAGGTCACCCTCTATCAGGGGCTTCATCAGGGCGGCAACGCCGTGACCGAGCTGCCCATCAAGGTGATCGTCAACGATTACGACAAGGCGGGCGGTAACAACGACAGCACCAGCGGCACCCTCAATATCCAGATTGGGGAAGGGGAGAAACCGACCCTCACCCTGACCGGCGTGACCCTCAATGAAGGGCGCTTCGATGGCGCCAACTCGGCCACCGATGACCAGCAAGCCAGCGGCAAGATCACCATCAAAGCCGACTCGGATCCGGTGACCGATGTGCGACTGACCCTCTCCAGTCTGGTCATGGATGCCAGCGGCAAGCCCATCACCCATAACGGCGAAACCCTGACCTGGAAAGCGGTTGGCACGGATGGTCACACCTTCCAGGCGGTGACCAGTGGTGGTCTGGTGGTGATGACGGTCTCCATCCCTACTGTGCCCGCCACCATCGCTGCTCACACCAGCGCAGAAATTGGTTATCAGGTGACGGTGCACACCAACCTGGATCACGGCACTGACAACAAGCTGACGCTGACCCTGCCGGTCAAGGTCACTGATAGTGATGGCAGCGTGACCACCGGCAGTACCACTGCGGTGATCAATGATGCGGCCAATTCAGTGATCACCAACGTCGAGGGGGGGGCAGTCAAGGAGTCGGATCTCAATGGTGGCAGTGGCCAGCATGGGGGCACCAGCCCCTCAGGCACGGGAGAAGTTGCAATCGGCCAGGTGACGATTGCCGCCGGGAGTGACCGGGTGGTCTCTCTGCAACTGGATGTGGCCCGTTTCAACGCCCTCAACACCCTAACCTCGGGGGGCAAGGTCGTCACCATTGGCGCCGATAGCCAGCCGGGTGTCTACCTTGGCAAGGACAGTGCAGGCAAGCTCATCTTCAAGCTGACTCTGGATGTCTCCGGTCGTTATACCTTCAAGTTGATCGGCAATCTGGATCACAGCGCCCAAGGCAAGGATCTGCTGGACATTAAGTTGCCGCTACAGGCATTGGACCGTGACGGAGACCTCAGTGCCGAAGTGATTGGCCATGTGAGCGTGCAGGATGATGTGCCCCTTGCGGTTGATGCGAGCCAGGCCCTGGATGAAGGTGCGAACGTGACCGGCGATCTGCTGGCCACTGCCAGCGAGGGAGCGGACGATGCGGCAGTGAAATCGGTGACCATCAATGGCACCGAGCACCCCATCGCCGCCAAGGGCGACACCACCATTGCGGTCACAGACAGCACTGGGCAGACCATAGGCACCCTGGTGATCAATGCTGAGGGTAATTACAGCTTTACTGCCAAACCCGGTATCGATCACAGCAATACTACGCTGGTACAGCAGATAGAGTTTCATCTGGTGGACGGGGACCGAGATACTGATGATGGGGTCCTGACCCTGACCATCCGGGATGAGGCAGGCCAACTTACCGTGATCGCGGCCACCGGCCAAGAGGATGCGGGGGCGACCAATCCCGGCCAGGGGATCCCCATCACCATGAGCCTGGATGTGGGGGATTTCGATCGGGGCGAGCATGTGGAGCAGTTGCTTATCCAGGCGCCTGCCAATGCCCAGGGCACCTTCTATTTCAACGGTGTCGCACTGACCACCATCACCCAGGGTGGCAAGACCTGGTATCAGGTGCCGCCAGAGGCCATGGTGGCGGTGGCCAATACCAACGACAAGTTCCAGCTGACCGGCGTCACCTTCGTACCAAATCACGACTACTCGAGCTACAACAACGGGGGCAGCGCGCTGCGCTTCCCGGTGCAATTACAGGTGGGCGTCACCGAGGGGGACAAGCCACCGGTGTTGACCGGCAATCTGGACATTACGGTAGAGGGCATTGCCGACAAGCCGCTCTGGGATGGGGCGAGCACGAATCAGCACTACAACACCAATGAGGACAGCACTGGCATCGCGCTCAACGTGAAGGCTGCGCTCACCGACACCGATGGCTCCGAAACCCTGAGCTACCAGATTAAGTGGGAGTCGGGCAAGGGCGCGCTCATGCTCAACGGGGTTGAACTCAAGCCAAACGCCAGCGGACTCTACACCGTCTCTGCCAGTGACATTAACAAGGTGACCGTGGTTCCGGGCAAGGATTTCAGTGGTGACATCAAGCTGTCGGTGACCCCGATCAGCACGGAGCAGAACCCGATCGCTCTGGGTCAGGGTACGGCGCAGGGAGACAAGATTGAGCTGGTGATCAACGTCAATCCGGTGGCGGATGACGCCAAGCTGACAGTGCGCGAGATCCAGGGCAAGGAAGATACCCTGCTCGATCTGGGCAACAAGATCTCTCTGGCCCATCTGGGTGACAAACTCGATGGCTCCGAGCAGATGTTTGTCCGCATCAGTGGCCTGCCCGCCGGTGCAACCTTGTTGTTGGGGGGCGTCGCCGTGGCGTGGAACGCGGCGGGTTACTATGAGGTTCCCTACAATCGCATTGGCGAACTCAAGCTGCAGCCGCCGAAAAACAGCAACGTCGATTTTGACCTCACCATCAAAGGGGTGGTGAAAGACACCGCCACCTTGACCGATGCCAATGGTCAACCCCATACCGTGGTCAGCGAGAAAGAGGCAGGTCGTCAGACACTTCATGTGGATCTGGTGGGGGTGGTCGATAGACCGGACTTTATCCTCAATGGTACCCACTGGACCCATGATGGCATTGGTCAAGGCTACAGCATCACAGTGGCCGAAGATGGCAAAGCGCCGCTCAACTTCAAGCTGGTTTCCGGTGAACTGGCGGCGACCCCGTTAGATACCTCGGAAAGCCTTAACCTGGTGCTGAGTGGTCTGCCGGAAGGGGCCAAGGTATTCGATGCCAGCGGTAAGGCGCTGACGCTTACCTTTGCCGGACTCGATGCCCATGGCAAGCCGACCTATCAGGTTAATGTCTCGGATCTTGGTAATCTGGTGATCCAGCCGCCCCATAACAGCACGGCGGATTTGAACCTGATCGCCAAGGTGGTGGTGACCGAGAACGATGGTGATCACAAGAGCTTTGAGGTGCCCCTGCATATCAAGGTTGAGCCGGAGATCGATGCCACCAACTACAGCAATACCAGCCATGGCCTTGAAGATCAGTTTGTGGTGCTGGACTGGCATCCGGTGCTGAGCGATGGCGCCGAGAAGGTGACACACCTCACTCTCTCAGGCATCGAGCCCGGTTACGAAATCTGGATCCGGGGGGGCGGGGTCGAGACCAAGCTCACCGTGAACAGCGGTACGGTGGACTTGAGTGACACAGATCTGCAGCGCCTGTTAAACGGTGGCCAGCTGCTGGTGAAAGCGCCAGAAGATAGCGACCGGGATACCACCATCCAGAGTCATGTCACCGTGACCCAGCAGGACGTGGATTCCAATGTGGTGGTTAACAAGGTGATTGATGGTCAGCTGCATGTGGATATCCAGGCTGTGGTAGAGCCTGATGGCGAATTGCAGATAGACAACCCAATCTTGATTGGTTTCCTCGATCAACCAGTGGATCTGGTGGGTGCATTCAGTTTTGACGACCGCGATCCCAGCAGCAGTGAACGGATCGACTATCTGGTGATCAGCGATTTGCCTCCTGGATTTGTCGTCAATGGCGGTATCAGCGATGGTAAGGGCAACTGGACTGTTCCGGCTGGCAATCTGGGCCATTACAGCTTGCATGCGCCAGATGGCTTTACCGGCCGGGTTAATTTCAAGGTAAGTGCTCGGATTCTGGACTATAGCGATGACGGAGATATCAGTGCCCCCGTGATTCGCGAAATGCCCGTGTCGGCAATCTTCATCTTTGCCAACGCGACCGATGAAAAGGCAGCCCAGATCATATTCCAACCTGCTGCCGTAGTCGGGGTTGAGGATCATGTTGTCGATCTCGGGGCTCAGCTCAAATCGCAGATTGTGATTGCGAGCAAGGATAGTAATCACGATGAAGTGAGCATTGTCATCACAGGGCTCCCACCGGGAGTCACTTTGCAGGGGCTTAATTATGACTTCGTCAATGGCGAATACCTGATCAAACTGCCGACCAGCCTGAGTGGTCTGGAGAATTTGACGCTGGGGTTACCCACTGATTACGCCGGTACACTCAATCTGAACGTGCGAGTCGTTAATACCGATACCACCAGCGGCGATACCAAGATAGTCGAGAAGCAAGTCACTCTCTCCATCATCCCGGAAGTGGATATCAACGGTGGCCAGGATGGTCAGCCGGAGTTGACGCTGCAGGTCAAGGATGTGAATGGGGATGGCCAGCCTGACAATCAGGAAGACACCCACATCCACCTCGATCTGTCGGTCAAACTGGCTGATATCAGCCCGAGCGTGGCTGACGGAGGTCTCGAGAAGGTGAAAGCGGTGACCATTACCGTCGATCCCAAGTTTGGCTATTTCCTGGTCGGCAACCAGCAACTGACCATCCTGGTGGTCAGCGATGTGGCGGCGCTTAAAGATCTGGTGTTTGTGCCCAAAGAGCACTTTAGCGGCAAGGTGCCGCTCGATATCCAGGTCGATATTCTGGATACCGCCACCACCGGCACGGCGCAAGCCAGCTGGAACGGGCATGCAGATTTTGAGATCAAACCGGTCAACGATCCGGCCCAGCTCACGGTGCACAGTGTCACGGGGAGTGAGGATGGCACGGTCAACCTTGCCGGATTTGGCGCATCCCTTATCGACAACGATGGCTCGGAGCAGATCGTCGCGCTGCAGATCAAGGGGGTACCGGATGGTTTCACCCTGTCGGCTCCGGCGGTCAACAATGGCGGCGGCGTCTGGCAGATCCCGGTGGGGACCGATTTCTCCAAGCTGACCCTGATCCCGCCAGCGGACTTCAGCGGCACCGTGGAGCTGTCGCTGAGCGCCTTTACTCTGGACAAGGGTCTCACCATTCCGCTCGAAACCAGTGGCAGCTTTACCGTTACTGTCAATCCGGTGGGGGATGCCATCATCGCCGATATTCAGGGTCAGGCGAGTGGTACCGAGGGGGATGTGATCACCCTGGATCTGGGGCTCGAGACCCGGGATACCCAACCAACCGGCGGCAATGCGGGTAATGTGCATGAGAACAAGCCCGAGCTGGTGCGGGTCACCATCGAAGGGGTCCCTGATGGTGCCCAGATCCGCTTGCCAAACGGCGTAGTGGGGACGGTTGTTGATCTGGGTGGCGGTCGCTGGCAGGTCAACACCGAGGGTGGCAAGCTTGGCGCGGTCGAGTTGGTGACCAATGATGCCAACGGTGCACTGGATCTCAAGATCACCGCCCAGAGCCTCGATAATGGCGCCCTTGGCCCCGAGGTCAATGGCACCATCCATGTGGATGTGAGCCCGGTCAACGATGCGCCAATCAACGTATTACCAACGACCTCTCAAGTCGCGCAGGAAGATCAGCCTTTCGTCATCCAGGGTTTGCAGGTGAAAGATGTGGATGCGGGCAGCAGCCCCATCAAGATCACCCTGTCGGTGGAACATGGCTCCCTGACGCTGCCTGCTGGCAGCGGCGTGACAGTGGTCGGCAACGGCACTGGTTCTTTGGTGCTGACCGGCACGCTGGCCGATCTCAATGCCTTGCTCTCTGGTGGGGTGACCTATCAGGGCAACAGTGATTTCCACGGCAGTGACGCCCTGACCATGGTCACCAACGATCAGGGGAACACAGGTAGCGGCGGGGCACTCAGCGATACCGATGTGCTGCCCATCGAGGTGCAGCCGGTCAACGATGCGCCGGTCAATCAGCTGCCAACTGCGCCGCTGGTGGCGCAGGAAGATCAGCCGTACACCATCCACGGTCTGCAGGTGAAGGATGTGGATGCGGGTAGCAGTCCCATCGAGGTTCGCCTCTCGGTCGAGCATGGCACTCTCAATCTGGTGGCGGGCAGCGGGGTGACGGTGACCGGCAACGGTAGCGGGATGCTGGTGCTCAGCGGGTCGCTGGATGCCATCAATGCGCTGCTGTCCGGTGGGGTGACCTATCAGGGTGAGCAGGACTTCAATGGTCAGGATCAGCTCACCATGGTGACCAATGATCTTGGCAATAGCGGCAGCGGCGGCGCGTTGAGCGATACCGACGTGGTAGCCATCGAAGTGCAGCCGGTCAACGATGCCCCGGTCAATCAGCTGCCTGGCAGCATGACGGTGAAGGAGGATGGCTCCCTGTCACTCTCCGGCGTCAGCGTGAAGGATGTGGATGCAGGCAGTGCGCCTGTCTCCATGGTGCTGCGAGTCGAGCATGGTGTGCTGACCCTGCTGGGGGCGACTGGCGCTGTGGTTGTGCAGGGGGCGGGGACCAGCGAGATCTCCCTGGTGGGGTCGCTGACCGATCTCAACCAGTTGCTGGCAAGCAGCCTTCACTATGAACCGGCCAAAGATTTCTGGGGGCAGGACACGCTCACAGTCACTACCTCTGATCAAGACAACAGCGGCGCAGGCGGGGCGAAGAGTGATACCGATCAGGTGGCCATCACGGTCACGGCCGAGCCAGATATGCCGAGTCTGACGGTGGATCAGCAGGTGTTCCATGCCTTGCAGGGGGCCGTTATCCCCCTTGGCATCAACGCCAGCGTGGTCAATCCGGCAACCGGCGAGCTCTCCATCCGCATCAGTGGGCTGGGTGGGGCGCAGGTGCAGGACGAGCATGGCCAGAGCGTCGGTCATGCCGATGGCAATGGCGACTGGCTGATCCCGGCCGATCACTCGGCTCCGCTCTTCTTCAGCGGTTTTGGCGCGGGTGATCATGTGCTGGGGATTACTGCCGAGTCGAGTGTTGGCGGTTCAACCGTTAGCACGCCCCTTGAGACCATCACGGTGCACGGCCAGAGTGGTCATGAGCTGGTCGGTTCGGATCAGGGGGATTGGTTGTTTGGCTCCGCCGATGATGATCGTCTGCTGGGGGGGCATGGCAACGACATCCTCACCGGCGGGGCTGGCAGCGATCTCTTCGTCTGGCAGCTCGGGGACGAGGGGAGTCAGGGGCAGCCCGCGATCGATACCATCACCGACTTCCACCCGGAGCAGGGGGACAAGATCGATCTGGCCGACATGCTGCAGGGGGGCCCGGGAGCCAGCGTCGAAAGTCTGCTGAATAACCTCTCGGCGTCAGTGACGACCGGCAGCAATGGTCTGAGTGATGTGAGTCTCTCGGTGGCACCGGCAGGGGATGGGCAGGTAACCCAGCAGATCACCCTGAAGGATGTGGACTTGAGCAGCTGGCATCTGGCCACTACCTCGTCTCACGATGTGCTGCAGAGCATGCTGGATAACCACAGTCTGATCATTCAGCATCCCTGATAGTGTGGTGGCCTTTTTGAGGCCGACTTTACGTGGTGTGTTGCATGGGGCGCTTCGGTGCCCCATGCACATACTGTCTGATCGCAAAACCCTTCCGTGAGTTGATGGCTGATTGCCACGGCGCCGCAAACAGGTCGTCGCTGTGTTATCCATAGCGTCAATGAGGGGGATATGAATGCGCCTAAAGCTGCTCAAGGTGGATCAAATGGTGTTCTGCGCTGGCCAATATGGCTTGTTGTTGTGGCTCGGGTTGCCCATCCCAATTGGCATAGGGCAGGGCGAGGCGGGGATTGCTGCCAAGTTTATCCCGATTGCGCCATAAAAAGTGCCAGTAGAGGCTGTTGAACGGGCAACTCCCCTCACCGCTGCGGGCCTTGACCTGATAGTGACACCCTTTGCAGTAGTGGCCCATCCGCTCGAGATAAGCGCCGCTGCTGACGTAGGGTTTGCTGCCCATCAGGCCGCCATCGGCAAACTGGCTCATGCCGCGGGTGTTGGGCAGCTCCACCCACTCGATGGCATCCACATAGATGCCAAGATACCAGGCATCCACCTCGTCAGGATGGATCCCCGCCAGCAGGGCAAAGTTGCCGGTCACCATCAGCCGCTGGATATGGTGGGCGTAACCGTGCTCAAGAGACTGGCGAATGGCGTGGCGCACGCAGGCCATCCTGGTTTCGCCGCTCCAGAAGAAACCGGGCAGCGGCCGGTTGGCCTCGAGAAAATTGGCCTGCTTGTAGTCGGGCATCTTCTCCCAGTAGAGGGCGCGGACAAACTCGCGCCAGCCGAGGATCTGGCGAATAAACCCCTCTACCTGCGCCAATGTGATGGTGGCCTGATTGGCCTGCCAGTGGGATTCGGCGGTCCGAATCACCTCAAGCGGATGAAGCATCTTGCTGTTGAGGGAAAACGACAGACGGCTGTGAAACAAGCTCCAGCCCCGCTCGCTCAGGGCATCCTGATAGCGGCCAAAGTGCGGCAGGCAGTGCGCCAGAAAGTGCTCCAGCAAGTCGCGGCTCTGGCGCCGGCTGATGGGCCACGGCAGTTTGCTGGCATCGGCGCTCCCCAGCGTCTTGACCCCGTGACGGGTCAGCATGGCGTCAATGTCTTGTACCTCGTTGGCAAAAAGCAGGGGGGCGGGAATGGGCTGACGCTCCGGCAGTTTGGCGCGATTCTCATCATCAAAATTCCAGCGCCCGCCAAGGGGTTTGCCGTCCTCATCCAGCAACACCTTGTATTGCTTGCGCAGGGCGCGGTAGAAAAACTCCATCCGGCTGTGGGGGTAGCGCTGCCAACCATCGCGGGGAGTGAGAAAATGTTCGCTCTCCACCTCAGTGGTTGGCATGGCCAGGCCCGCTGCCCAGCTTTTCAACTGGCTGGCAAGACGCCACTCATCTGGGCTCTGCCAGGCAAAGCTGCTGGCCTGATGGGCGATAAGCTGGGCCTCCAGCAAAGTGGGCAAGTCGGGCCAGCGGGCGCTCTCATCAAGGGTCAAGTAACAGACGTTATGGCCCGCCTTGGTGAGGGCGGCGGCGAAGGCGCGCATGGCGGCAAAGAAGGCCAGCACCTTCTGACGATGGTGACGGCAGTAGTCGGTCTCCTGACGCAGCTCCGCCATCACATAGCAGACTGCCGGAACCGGGGTGCTAAACCAGCTGTGACCGGCGTTCAGCTGATCGCCGAGCACAAGGCGCAGCTCCATCAGGCTTGCTCCCCATTATGTTGATGGCTGCGGTGACGAGCGTGGCGACAACGCTCGCTGCAGTAGCGAACCTCCTCCCAGCAGTGTGCCCATTTACTCCGCCAGCTGAAGGGGCGCTGGCAGACGGGGCAGGTCTTCTCGGGCAGATGAGGTTTGCGATGCATGATGGCTTCCGGCCTTGGGTAAGATAACGAACAGGAGGCGCGGGCGGATCAACATCACTGCCGGTTTGCCGCGCAGATGTGTACTTTGTGAGCAGGCGCACAGCTAGCCGGTATGCCCCTTGTGTCGCCGAACCACCACCGTTAACGTGGCGAAGCTGCCAGTTGGCAGCGCAATCATTTTTTTGGTAACCAACTTCTTTTTACAACCGACATGGAGGGGAGTGATGCCAATTATGACAGCTACGCCCCGGGCAGCTTGCCTGCTCGCCCACTGGTATACCCGAGATCCCATTCTCACCTTCGACTTTCCTCACCGCTGAAAGGCGGCATCCGCCACTCGAGAAAACCAGCCGGACGACCCTGATCGCCCCGGTCCCGTTACCTGTCCATTTTTCACGAGCACTGGCCCTGCGCCGGTGAGGAGTCTTATATGCGTCGTATACCCGAGCCGTTTCGTATCAAGATGGTTGAACCCATCAAACAGACTACTGGCGCCGAGCGCCGCGTCGCCCTTGAGGCCGCGGGCTGGAACCCCTTCCTGCTGCTGGCCGAAGATGTCTATATCGATCTGCTGACCGACAGCGGCACCGGTGCCATGTCCGATCGGCAGTGGGCCGGCATCATGATGGGGGATGAGGCCTATGCGGGCAGCCGCAACTTCGTCGAGCTGGAGCGCGCAGTGCGTGAGATTTTCGGCTATCAGCATGTGATGCCCACCCACCAGGGGCGCGGGGCCGAGCAGATCCTCTTCCCCGAGCTGGTCAAGCGCTGCAAGGGCAAGGCGCCGGTCTTTATCTCCAACTACCACTTCGACACCACCAAGGCCCATGTGGAGTTGGCCGGGGCGCGGGCCATCAACCTGCTTACCCCGAAGGCCCTCGATACCACCGCCCCTTATGCCTGGAAGGGGGATTTTGATCTCGGCCGCCTGACCGACACCATCGAGACCCTGGGGGCCGACAACGTGGCCGGTGTCATTATCACGATTACCTGCAACAGCGCCGGTGGCCAGCCGGTCTCCATGGCCAATATGCAGGCGGTCTCCGAGCTGGCTCGTCGCCACCATATTCCGGTGGTGATCGATGCCGCCCGCTTTGCCGAGAACGCCTGGTTTATCAAGGCGCGGGACCTGGCTTATGCCAAGCACAGCATCGGGGAGATAGTGCGCCAAATGTTTGCGCTGGGGGACATCTTCACCATGTCGGCCAAGAAGGATGGGCTGGTCAATATCGGCGGTCTTTGCTGTTTCAAGGAAGATCTCGACCTGTTCCGCGCGGTGCAGGTGCGCTGCGTGGCGATGGAAGGGTTCGTCACCTATGGCGGCCTAGCCGGGCGGGACATGGCGGCGCTCGCCATCGGCCTGCGGGAGGGGATGGACGAGGAGTATCTGACCTATCGCATCAGTCAGGTGGCTTATCTCGGCGAGCGGCTGGCCGAGGCTGGTATCCCCATCCAGACCCCCACTGGCGGCCATGCGGTCTTTGTCGATGCCAAAAAGCTGCTGCCCCATATTCCTGCCGAGCAGTTTCCGGCCCATGCGCTGGCCTGCGAACTCTATCTGGAAGGGGGCGTGCGCGGGGTGGAGATCGGCTCCCTGCTGCTGGGGCGCGATCCCGCCACCGGCAAGCAGGAGGCGGCGGACTTTGAGCTGCTGCGCCTCACCATTCCGCGCCGGGTCTACACCCGGGATCACATGGACTACGTGGCCGACTGCCTGATCGCGGTGAAAGCGCGTGCCAGCGACATTCGCGGGCTTACCTTTGACTACGAGCCGCCGCTACTGCGCCACTTCACCGCACGGCTCAAGCCGGTTTGATCAGCAACTGGTTTGAAGGGGTGATCAACCGCGCCAAGCCGTGAAGATCAAGGGCCGCTCCCGGTTAAACCGCCCAGTAAAAAAGCCCCCGCACCAAGGTGCGGGGGCTTTTTGTTTATCGAGGCGGAGCAGGGGTTAGACCGCCTGATACTCCAGCTCGACGGAGCCCAGCGCCTTGAGGGTGGACTGGGCGGAGTCACGCTGGCTGATCTGGCCGTTTTTGCTCTCCAGCAGCACTGCGCGGTTGATGGTGGCGAGATCTTCACCGCCCAATACCGCGTGGGCACAGGCCATCTGCATCGGCGGCAGGCTGGGGTTGAAGGCGGCGTTCTCGGCGTAGCGACCCGAGAAGATACGGCCATCGGCAAACTGCAGCGCCACAGCGGCATAGTCCTGGCTGTAAGGGGCATAGCTTTGACGGGCGGCAGCCAGCGCGGCTTGCCACAGCGGGTCTTCGCTTTCAAGCGTTAGCTCGACGTGATCCTGCGGGCTCATCAGCGCATCTGTGATGTCGAGATCCGCCGGGCCGAACGAGTGGGGCAGGAAAGAGTGCAGGGTGCTCAAGTCATCGGGCAGAGAAACTTTGAGGATCTTGGCGGTGCTCAGCTCATTCATAAACTGACGGCAGTGGCCACAGGGGGTGTAGTTGACGGTGATCTCACTGATCCCGGTCTCGCCGCCCAGCCAGGCGTTGGAGATGGCAGACTGCTCGGCATGGACCGAGTGGAACAGCCCTTGCCCCGCAAATTCCATGTTGGCGCCGAAGTACCAGCTGCCGCTCAGGCCGCAGGCGATGGCACCGACATAAAATTTGGAGATGGGCGCCACCGAGCAGGCGGCAGCCAGCGGCAACAGGGCGAGGCGCAGAGCGCGCTCATCGAGGCCTGTGGCGGCTTTCAGGGTGGCGACTTGCTCCGGGGTGAAGCGGGCGTTGAAGTCGGCACTATCCAGCATGGGCTGCACGGCTGCTTTGAGCGGAGCAGAGAGGGTATCGAATGGCTTGGCAAAACGGGGATGCATAGTGTGTCCTCAAAGGCCAATTGGGCGGCCATTGTAGGGAGCAAGCTCGGGTAAATATGTGAGCAGGCTCACGCCCTGACGGGCAAACGGAGGCTGATGGTAATGGAAACGTTTGTCTTGTGCAAATTGTGCGGCAGGTCGCACCCCGAGAGGCCTGCAGGCCTCTCGGGGTGGTCAATAGGTGGTCAATGGGTAGTCAGATCAGCCAGTGATAGATGGCAAACAGCAGGGGGGCGACGGCAGCGGTGAGGATCCCGCACACCACCATGGCCAGCGATGCAAAGGCCCCCTGGGTGATCCCCTTCTCGGCGGAGGTGGCGGTGCCGATGGCGTGGGCACAGGCCCCCATGGCGAGCCCTTGGGCTTCCGGATCGGTCACTTTCAGCAGTTTGAGCAGCGGGTAGCCGATCAGGGCACCGACAATCCCCACCACCACCACCACGGCGGCCGCGATGGCGGGAATGCCGCCGATGGACTGGCTGACGCTCATGGCGAGCGGGGTGGTGATGGATTTGGTGGCGAGTGATGCCAGCAGCGCCGGATCTGTGCCCATAAAATGACCGATCAGCAGGGTTGTGCACACCGAGATCAAGACGGAGGCGAGGGTACAGATTAGGATGGGCTTGAGTTTGGCCTGGATCTGGCGTGCCTGCTGATAGAGCGGCAGCGCCAGCGCCACTACGGCGGGCTCCAGCAGCATGGTAATGGGGCTGCTGCCGCGCTCGTACTGCTCAAGGGGCAGAGCAAACCAGAGCAGCAGGCCGATGATCACCGCGGTCGGCACCAGCACCGGATTGATGATGGGCCAGGGCAGGCGGCGATAGAGGGCGCGGGTGGCGAAATAGAGCGCCAGGGTCAGAGGGATCGCTAGCCAGAAGATCATTTGTTCATCCTCTGGTAGAGCCGACCGACGGTGGCGAGGATCAGTACGATCCCGAGCACGATGCAGAGCATGATGACGCCGAAGGATTGGCGCAGGGGCTCAAGCCAGGCCACCAGTCCGACCGCAACCGGAACGAACAAAACGCCCATGTGGCGCAGCAGCAAGCCTGCTCCCTGCTCGACCCAGTGCAGCTTTATCAGTTGCAGCGAGAGCAGCACAAACAGCAGCAGCATGCCGATGATGCTGCCGGGAAAGGCAAACGGCAGGATGGCTGCCACGGTTTTGCCTGCCAGCAGGCAGGCGACGATGACCATAAAGTCACGAAGGAACAGCAAGGCACGTTGCGCGATCACGTGAGCCCCATCGACTGTGAAGAAAAATGCAGTTTACCAGAGAGGCCGGGTCGCGGCATTAAAACAATAACAACTGAAATCAGTTCGTTTGAAGCTGATTTGTATGGCGATGATCTGTTGAACAATCTTTTGAACATTGTCTGATAGCACCCTTTTCGAACTACAAGGAGTAGTAATGACATCCCTCTTGTCCCGAGTTCGCCAGCTGGCGAACGATAATGCGTTGCCATCCCATCTGCTGCAAACCCGTCAGTGGGAAGGGCCTCTGTGCCGGGTGCGGCTCGACAACACCAGCGAAGATGCCACCTCGGTTGACCGCTGGGTGCTGTTTGACGGCAAGCTTGGCCTGCCGGTCGAGAGCGCCATCTATGGCGAAGGATTCCAGATGCTGGCCCAGACCATGGGTAGCTGGCAATCACCGCAACATGTCGGCCGTTGCCCCGATGCCAGCGTCTATCGCATCACCGATGACAATGGCTACCACACCATTCACAACCTGTTGCTGGTGGAGCATGGCAAGGGGTGGCTGCTGCTCGCCTTTGCCAGCTGCCACCGTTTTGGCGGGGAGTTTCGCCTCTACCCCGATGGTCGCTTGCAGATCCTGATGAATTGCGAAGGGCGGGAACTCGCGGCCGGTGAGCACTGGCAGAGCGAGGCGCTGATCTGCCTCGAAGGGGCGGAGCGCGAGGATCTGCTGGCCGAGCTGGCACGGCTGATCGAGGCCGAGCATGGCTCGCTGATCGGTAAGGTGAGTGATCGCCCGAGCGGCTGGTGCTCCTGGTATCACTACTACGCCGAGGTAAGTGCCGCCGATATTCGCGAAAATCTGCAGGTGCGTGCCGAGCGCTTCCCGGCCTTGCACTATGTGCAGATCGACGACGGCTATCAGGCCAAAATGGGCGACTGGCTTACCCCGTCGGCCAAGTTCGAGCAAGGTGTTGCTTCATTGGCTGCGGAGATCAAACAGGCTGGCTGCGAGCCCGCTCTCTGGGTCGCCCCTTTTATTGCCGAACCCGGTTCACAGGTGTTTCAGGAGCACCCCGACTGGTTTGTGAAGGGGGATGACGGACTGCCGCTCCCCTCCGAGCGGGTGACCTATGGCGGCTGGCGCTGTACCCCCTGGTATGTGCTGGACGGTACCCACCCCGAGGTGCAAGCGCACCTCGAGCGGGTGTTCCGTACCCTGCGCGAGCAGTGGGGCATCCACTACTTCAAGCTTGATGCCAACTTCTGGGGCGCCATCCACGGTGGTCGTTTCCACGATCCGGCAGCCACCCGGGTTGAGGCCTATCGACGCGGCATGGCTGCCATCTTGCGCGGCGCAGGGGAGGGCGGTTTCCTGCTCGGTTGCAACGCCCCCATCTGGCCAAGCCTTGGCCTGGTGCACGGCATGCGGGTGAGTGATGATGTGGAGCGCAACGGCCACCGCTATCGCCAGATTGCTCGCGAAGCCTTCTGCCGCGCCTGGCAAAACGACAAGCTCTGGGCCCTCGACCCCGACTGCATCTGCCTGCGGGATCTACCGAGCCAGCAGGCAAGTAAAGCTGAATACAGTTTCCATCTGGCTGCACTGGTGGCGAGCGGTGGCATGATGCTGACCGGTGATCGGCTGCAAGATCTCGATGAGGAGCAGGCGGCGCAACTGCGCAAGTTGCTGGCGCTCTGCGCCGCCCGGGCACCCTCTGCCCGTTTCGAGTCGATGGACTTTGCCTGCGGCGAAGTAAGCCTGCCCGAGGGCGGCACTCTGCTCTGCCTGTTCAACTGGGAGGGGCAACCACAGGAGTTTCTGCTGCCGGAAGGGGGAACCGATTTTTGGCAGGGGCAGGCAGTCGGCACAACCGTGACCCTGCAAGGGGGCGAGGGGCGGGTGATCCGCTACACCTGATCACAGCCTCACCACATACAATTCAGGCTCCATCACGGAGCCTGAATTGTTTCAATTAGCGGTTATCAGTCACGTTTTTCAGTAACGCCACTCAAAACCAACGGCGTATTTGGCAGAGCCATAGCCCGGGATATCACTGCCGGAGGCGATCGCCTTGAGGGTTAGCAACGGGGTGATGGGCACCCCCAGACCAAAACCGATAGCTAGCTGATCATTGGGGTTCCCCATTAGATCGACCCGCATCACCCGATAGAGGGACATATCCTCGCTCAGGTGCATATAGGCTTGCGAAGCGCGGTTATAGACCTGACCAAACACCTCCAGCTGGAAACCTGACTGGGCGCTGATGGCCAGCGGTACCCCGACAAACTTGTAGAGATGGGAGCCGTTGAAGTAGCTGTTGGTGATCAGGGGAGTGAAATCAGTCTGCTGATAAAGGGAATTGAAGTTCTGTTCTACGATGCGATAGGTCTGCTCGGGCAGGCGAGCAAGATAATCCGGCACATCGAACCGGTATGCGGCGTTGGCTGCCAGCGGCAGCAGGGCCAGTAATCCGAGCAGTGCGTGGTGACGAGGCATCAGCAAATGGCTTCCGTTCGGCCAAAGAGATCTCTTGCTTGGGAGACATCCGCTCAGGATGTTGCAAGATATTGGTTTTTGGGGAAATCCCCTTCTTCATTATGACCTGAAGAAGGGGATGGGCGGGAAGGATTTATTGTGAAACTACTCACAACTCATAAATCTTCCAGATAGTGGTAGAGACTCTTTAGAATCGCAAAGTTCCGTTCGTTACTCTGGTTCTGCTCGGCCAGTGCCTCGAGACGGGGCACGTAGTCCGGCAGACGGCGGCTGAAGTAGTCGCTGCAGTGCAGGCGCCAGCGCTTCTGCTCTGCTTCGCTCATGGTGTGTGGCCAGTTGCGGGCGCGGTAGCGGAACAGCATCTCCGGCAGCCGGGCGTCGGTAAAGGCGAACTCCCGTTCACCCAGCAGATCCGCGGGGGTGGCACGCACCAGATCCATGGTGGACTTGTCGCCGTGGCCAAAGAATCCGGCGTAGAGCTGGGTATCGGGGTCGCCGTCATTGCTGCCGGCAAACTCCTGATTGAACACCTCTACCAGTTTTTCCCGCACCTCTGGATGGGCGCGCAGCAGATCCAGGCTCTTACGGCACTGCTCCCTATCGATGCCAAGCTGGTCGGCCCGCTCCGGCGTCAGGGTGGCGGCTGGCGCCAGCACCGGACACTTGTTGATGTGCACCAGTTTGACCGGAATGCCCGCCAGCTCCCCCAGATCCTCTTTTTTGGTATAGAGACGCTCGCGGATCTCCTCGCTGGTGAGCTCGATAAGCGGGGTGGGGTCACGGGTCAGATCCACCATGATCACCGCATTCTGGTTGGTGGGATGCCAGGCGAGCGGCGATACCCAACTCACGCACCCCTGCCACGGGGAGAACATGCCGGAGACGTGTACCAGCGGCTTCATGGTCACCACGTCGATGAGCGCCTTCACCTTGTTTTTGTTGCGCAGATCAAAGAGATAACCAAACAGCTTGGGCTGGGCTTTTTTCACCAGCTTGGCCATTTCGATGGTGGCCAGCACGTCTGAGAGCGCATCGTGGGCATTGGCGTGGGCCACACCGTTGGCGACCGTCAGTTTCTCCAGTCGGAAACTTGGCTTGCCCTCCTCATCAAATGCCCACTCTATTCCTTCCGGGCGCAGGGCGTAGCAGGCTCGCAGCATGTCGAGAATGTCCCAGCGGGAGTTGCCATTCTGCCAGCTGTAAGCATAGGGGTCATAGAAGTTGCGATAGAGGGTATAGCGGGTCACTTCATCATCGAAGCGGATGCTGTTATAGCCCAGCACGCAGGTATTCGCCGTGGCGAACTGCTCGTGGATCTGGCGAATGAAATCCGCCTCGCACAGCCCGTCCTTCATCGCCTTTTGTGGCGTGATGCCGGTAATGAGGCACGCCTCCGGGTCCGGCAGATAGTCCGCTGGCGGCTTGCAATAGACAACTAACGGCTCGCCAATGATGTTGAAATCCGCATCGGTACGAATACCGGCAAACTGCGACGGCCTGTCTTTGGCGGGACTGATGCCGAAGGTTTCGTAATCGTGGAAGAAAAAAGTTGGCTCGCTGCCCGCGTGTGCTGTTTTGCTCATGTTGCTCGAGAGGGGGTCCGATGACGGCGGCACTATGCGCCTGGGTGGGCGGTGCCATGCACCACAATTGTTCGCATGGTAAACCATAGCGCAGGCAGAACGAAGGGCGAGCCGTGCAGGTGGTGGTTTATTGGGCGGAAAGAGTCGTGTGGTGGTGGGCGACAGTCTGGTTTGCGCTGACTTCTGCCTGAAAATGTGACATGTGGTTTTATTGTAGTGGTCAACTAAATCCGGACACTTGGTTAGGCCGTTCTTCGACTTTTGCTGGCGGTATCCCGTCATTGTGTTGATGTGGACGCTGCCAGTTGTAGTAATCCATCAGGTAATAACTGATATCCTGCTTTGCTTCCCGTAGCCTCATGTATCCCGTCGCCGGGAGCCACTCTGACTTCAGGCTTCTGAACACCCGCTCCATCGGGGCGTTATCTCAGCAGTTCCCACGCCGACTCATACTCTGGGTCATGCGATAACGCCACAGTCGTTGCCGAAATGCCCGACTGCCGTATTGGCTGCCCTGGTCGGAGTGAAACAGCACACCGGATGGGCAGCCCCGCTGCTGATAGGCCATATCCAGTGCTTTGATTGCCAATTCTGCATCAGGTTTGTCAGACATCGCCCAGCCCACGACCCGTCGGGTATGCAGGTCGAGTACTGCGGCCAGGTAATGCCAACGACCACCGACCCAGACGTAGGTGATATCGCCACACCACACCTGATTGGGTTGCGGAACATCAAATTCACGGGCTAGCAGATTGGGAATATCCGGTCGTTCAGACCGTGCCACCTTATAACGGTGTGCGCCCGGCTGCTTGGATGCCAGCCCGGCTTCCTTCATCAGGTTACGTACTTTGAATCGGCCAATTTGATACCCCAGCTCCCGCATCATCGACATCAAGGTGCGGCTGCCTGCCGAGCTCCTGCTCTCTTTGAACAACCGGCGCAACTCGCTGTGTTGCTGTATCCGCTCACGGTTAATCGTCCGCTTGCGAGCCAGATAGTCGTAAAAACAGGATGTTGGAACATCGAAAGCGCAGCAGACCAGGGTGATGGGGGCTTGCTCTCTTAATCGGTCTATCAGCGCGTACGTGTGAACTCGTCCGTCATCAAGAGAGCCGTAGCCTTTTTTAGATGTCACCGCCGATTTTTAGATGTCACCGCCGATGTAACAATGACCCACTAACGCCGGAGTAAAGTTGACCCACCTGGGCCAAGATCGTGGCTTTTGAGCCACGCCCATGTTGACCCAGGTGTTATCAGTGGAAATCAGAGTGTTGGCCCGTCAGGGCATGAGCATCCGGGCTATCGCCCAGCAATTGTGGGTGTCCCAGCTCAAGGCCTGGTTATCTCCTCTGCGCCATGACGCCTCTGGCACCGTCGTCCGTTTTGAAACGGCCCCCGGTAAACAGATGCAGGTCGATTTCACCATTATCCGCCGCGGCAATCGGCCTCTAAAGGCCTTTGTTGCTACCCTGGGATTTAGCCGCGCCAGCTATGTCCGTTTCTTCGATCACGAACGTAATGATGCCTGGTTGACCGGACTGCGTGAGGCTTGTCATTTCTTCGGTGGGGTCCCGCAGGAGGTGCTATTTGATAATGCCAGCACCATCATCCGCGAGCGGGATGCCTATGGTGAAGGTGACCATCGTTGGCACCCGGCCCTGCTCGCCTTGGCCGAAGAGTACGGTTTTCGCCCTCGCGTCTGCCGTCCCTACCGGGCCCAGACCAAAGGCCAGGTCGAGCGCTTCAACGGCTACCTCAAGCGCAGTTTTGTCACACCACTGGCAGCCATCCTCAAGCAGGCAGGACTGGCGCTAGATGTGTCAACCGCCAATGCCCATATCGGCCCCTGGTTGCAAGATATCGCCAACCAGCGTAGCCATGGCACTACCGGTGAAGTCCCGGCTATCCGATTGCAACAAGAGCTGCCTCATTTTCTACCCCTGCCACAGGCGCTACCCGTTGGTCCCGGCACCACGGCCACTGCGCGCCCCATGCCGCTGGAGAGCTTGCAGCATCCGCTATCGGTATACCAAGACCTGCTGGAGGTGAACGTATGAACTTGCAGCATGAACGCCTGATAGCCCTGAGTCAGGCGCTGCGCTTGAAAGGGATTGCTGCCCAGTGGTCAGCACTAGCTCAGAAGGCGGCCAACGAGGAGGCGAGCTTCGCCGATTATCTGGAGTGGTTGCTGCACGCAGAGCAGACCTTGAGGACCGAGCGCACCCGCCAGACCTTGCTCAAACTGGCCACTTTACCCGTGGTCAAAACGCTGGAGCAGTACGACTTCGGCTTTGCCAGTGGCGCACCTCGCAGCCAGTTGCAGGAGTTGGCCAGTCTGGCCTTTATCGAGCGTAGCGAAAACATAGTACTGCTGGGCCCAAGCGGAGTGGGCAAGACGCATCTTGCCATCGCACTGGCCTATCGGGCTCTGATGGCTGGCATCAAGACCAGATTTATCAGCGCAGCAGACCTGATGTTGCAGCTGCAAGCAGCTCAACGACAGGAGCGGCTTAATGCCTACTTCAGCCGTGTCGTGATGGGGCCGCGTTTACTGGTGATCGATGAGATAGGCTACTTGCCGTTTGGGCGTGAGGAAGCAAACCTGTTTTTCAATGTGA
Source organism: Aeromonas sp. CU5 (assembly GCF_002586745.1). Taxonomy (NCBI): domain Bacteria; kingdom Pseudomonadati; phylum Pseudomonadota; class Gammaproteobacteria; order Aeromonadales; family Aeromonadaceae; genus Aeromonas; species Aeromonas sp. CU5. The sequence continues at coordinate 1,665,383 of NZ_CP023817.1, read as the reverse complement.
TCGCCAAACGTTATGAGAAAGGGAGCCTGATCTTGACGAGCAATCTGCCCTTTAGCCAGTGGGCCAGCACCTTTGCCGATGATCAGACACTGACGGCAGCTATGCTCGATAGGCTGTTACATCATGCACACATCGTTCAGATCAGCGGTGAAAGCTATCGTTTGAAAGAGAAACGCAAAGCGGGGGCCACACCCAAAACCAATTAATCCCATGTCCGGGTGGATCACTTTTCAATCGGCGAAATTAGCCAGAGTGGATCAGTTTTCGGTCGGCGTTGACAGGTGATATCGCCACACCACACCTGATTGGGTTGCGGAACATCAAATTCGCGGGCCAGCAGATTGAGAATATCCGGTCGTTCAGATTGGACAACCTTATAACGGTGTGCGCCCAGCTGTTTGGATGCCAGCTCGGCTTCCTTCATCAGGTTACGTACTTTGAATCGGCCAATTTGATACTCCAACTCCCGCATCATCGACATCAAGGTGCGGCTGCCTGCCGCGCCGCGGCTCGCTTTGAACAACCGGTGCAACTCACTGCGCTGTTGCATGCGCTCACGGTTAATCACTTGCCTGCGAGCCAGATAATCGTAAAAACAGGAAGTGGGAACATCGGGTGCGCTGGATGTGGCTGGCTTTTACTGGACTTAATTCAGGCGGTCTCCCCTCACCGCCATATTGAAAGTGAAAGCCCCATGAACTTCATGGGGCTTTTTCTTTTTACCGCAAAAAGGCCAGTGCCAGGATGTGGTGTCACCATCATGCCTAGTTCATCATGTCTGGCTCACGGCCCACATCGGTACGATAACGCCCTTTCGCGCGTTGATGTCGACGCCAATATAAGAGCCCCTCTTGTGCAAAGAGGGGCTCTTATATTATCTGTGTCCCGTCCTGAATATGGTTTACACCTTTCCCCCCAATAAATGGAGAACCCGATGGGACAAGGTGTGAAACGGACACTGCGCGATTACTCGCTGACTTTTAAACTGGCACTGGTCGAGCAGATTGAAAAAGGCGAGCTCACCTACAAACAGGCTCAGGTGCGTTATGGCATTCAGGGCCGCTCCACCGTTCTGGCATGGTTGCGTAAACATGGTCGGCAAGATTGGAGCCAGGGGGCTTCTGTACGTGCCGGCAGGAGCATCACCATGCCTGACCCCGACAACCAGACGCCCGAACAGCGCATCAAGGAATTCGAGCAACAGCTGGCGCTGATGAGCCAGAAGGCCCAGTTCTTTGAGGCCGTCGTCGATGTACTGAAGAATGACTACGGCGTCTCCATCGTAAAAAAGCGACCCGGCAAGTCCTCTCGCAGCGGCAAGTCGAGAGGCTGACCATTGTCAGGGCTTGCCTGTTTCTGGGGATAAGCCGGCAGGCTTACTACAAGCGCAATTGGGTCGCCGATGAGCGCCATGCACAGGGATTGCAGGTGGTGCGCTTTGTGCGTCAGGTTCGACTACGACAACCTCGGGTAGGCACTCGCAAGCTGCATTATCTGCTGCAGGGTCAGGATGATGGTGGGCTCAAGGTAGGGCGTGACAGACTGTTTCGGATATTGGCCGAGCACCGCCTGCTGGTGCCGCCCAGACGGGCGTATCACAAGACCACCCACAGTTTTCACCGTTTCTACCGTCATCCGAACTTGCTCAAGGCGGGGCCAGAGCAGGTCACGCCGGTGGCCCCGGAGCAGGTCTGGGTCGCTGATATCACCTATCTGCCAGCCAGGAGCGGGCCGCTGTACCTGAGCCTGGTGACGGATGCCTACTCACGCAAGATAGTAGGCCATCACGTACACGAAGGAATGCATGCCGAGTCGGTGGCGATGGCGTTCAAGAAAGCACTGAAGCAACGGCGTGGCGACGGTGAACTCATCCATCACTCGGACCGCGGCGTGCAGTATTGCTCTGGGCTGTATCAGCCATTACATGAACGGTACGGGGTGAAATGTTCGATGACGGATGGGTATGACTGTTACCAGAATGCGTTGGCGGAGCGGGTGAACGGGATTTTGAAAGGAGAGTTATTGTTGCAAAGCCCGCAGGATTTGACGCAAGCGCGGGAAATGGTGCGTGAAGCGGTGGATATTTACAACGCGGAGCGGCCGCATCATGCGTTGAAATACAGAACCCCCGATGCGGTACATAGGGGGTTCTGAGTAGAGAAATGCTAGTTGAAAATGTGTAAACCTATTTCAGGACTAGACACTGTGCAGGCCATAGGCCACAACGCTGTTATGACGGTGTTTCCTTGCGCCATTGCGCAAGGTACTCATATCTCACGCGAGCGCTTGGGCCAGCAGGTGGATGGGATGTTCGCAGCGAAATGCCGTGCTCATCTCGATCTGCCATTTGCAGGTCTCGCAATCGGTGATCACCAGATCGGGGGAGAGGCGGTTGATTTGATCAAACAGCCCTTCGCCGATGGTCTGGCTGGTTTCGTAGTTTTCGGACTTGAAGCCGTAGGTGCCGGCGATGCCGCAGCACTGGGACTCCAGCACGGTCACCTTGACCCCGGGAATGGCGCGCAGCAATTCGAGGGTGTAGATGACGCCGCCCATCTTCTCCATGTGGCAGGGGGTGTGGTAGGCGATGTGCAGATTGAGCGGTTTCATGGCCGGTTTGTTGCCCTTGTAGAACTCGTTCCACAGGAAGCGGGTCACCAGCGAGATGCGATCCCGCACCTTGTGGTTGTCCTGCTCCAGCAGGTGGGGGTACTCGTCGCGCAGGGTAAAGCCGCAGGTGGAGGAGGTGGCCAGCAGCGGCATCTCGTTGCCGAGTAGGGTGTTCTCCAGCTGCTTGATATTGAACGCCGCCTGCTGTTTGGCCTTGTCCATGAAGCCGTTGGCAATCAGCGGCACGCCGCAGCATTTTTCCCGCTCCAGCAACTGCACGCCGATGTTCATGGCGTTGAGCACCTGTACCAGCTCCTTGCCAAGCAGCGGGTGGTTGTAGTTGACGTAGCAGCCGTGGAAGTAGGCTATTTGGCGCTCATAACTGGCCTGGGTGGCCTTCTGCTTTTTGTACCAGCCGCGGAAGGTGCCCTGGGAGTATTTGGGCAGGTCGCGGTGGGAGGAGACCCCCAGCGCCTTGTCCAGCACCAGCTTCATCGGCTTGAGGCCGGTGGTGAAGTTGACCACCGGGGCCATCAGGGTAGACATGCTGCCCATCAGATCGGTGTGGGATAGCACGAATTCGCGGATCCCCGGTTTGAAGCCGCTGTATTTGTCTTTGGCTTTGGCGATGATGTCGCCGATGCGCACCCCGCTCGGGCAGGCCACTTCACAGCGCTTGCAGTTGGTACAGTGCTTGAGGGCGCTGTCAAACAGCTCCGGGCTCTTGATCCGCAGCCGCTCTCCATCCGGGCCCGCCTGTTTGGGGCCGGGGTAGGCGGGGTTGGCCTTGGCCACCGGGCAGTAGGCGGTACAGACGGTGCATTTGATGCACTGATCGAAAGTTTGGTTGGCGTGATCCAGTAGCATGATTTACTCCTCCCGGGCCGGATTGAAAGCAACAGGGATGCGGCAATGGGATTGTCGAGCGGGCAGCGCTCTGCCCGCAGTCAGAAAACAGAGGGTTGGCATCTCAGACTCCAGCCAGAATATGGCCAGCGGCCTGCCAGCCGGTGGCAACCGCAACACCGGATCCTGAACCCTCTTTGATGGGGTCGTAATGGGCCAAGACACTGCCCGCACCATAGAGGTTGGTCAGCGGCTTGCCGCCGCGCAGTACCCGCAGCTTGTCGTCGGTTTTGACCCCGAAGCCCATGAAGGGGTGGTGGTCGAACAGGCGGCGACCGGCCCAGGCGTCACGCTCCTCCAGACTCAGCACATCGGCATTGAAGATGGGTTCGCGAATGCCACGCAGACGGGATTCCAGCCCGCGACTGAAGAAGCTGCCGGAGGCGAGCACGAAGTTGTCCGCCTCAAACAGCTGGTCGTCGCCATTCTGGCTGTGTACGCCGATGACTTTATCTCCCTCATAGCGGGCGCCCAGCACCCGTTCGCTGGTGAGGAAGGTACCGCCAAGGGCCATGAAACGGCGCTTGAGTGCCTCTTGCATCCGCATGCCGATCAGAGACGGCGGCATGGTTGCCACCTCCTTGATGGTGCAACCGGTGCGTTGCTCCAGCTCCGCCAGACGGGGGCCGACCAGACCCAGCGACAGGCAGGCGGGCAGCACGATATGGCGGCAATCGGGCACGCCGCTCTCTTGCACCATGCGGCTGATCTCGCGGGCCAGTTCGGCCACCAGCGGGTGTTTGCCCCCGCTCTGTTTATCAAACAAACGGGCGATATCGGCGGAGCGAAACTCGTGGGGATTGCGGCTGAACTCTGCCAGCTGTGGCAGGCGTATTTCGCCAGTCAGGACGCGGCAGTGGGCGAAGCGGGGATGGGTCGCCAGATTGGCTGCGGCCAGCGCCGGATGGAAGTCGCGAAAGCCTTCCATGGTGGCGAGCAGCAGGGCATCCGGGATCGGGGCATCGGTGACGCAGGCGCAGGTATCGGGGGAGAGCCAGGTGCGCTTGAGGGTGCCGATGGGGGTCAGGCGCTGGTGGTTGGTCTCGTTGTGCACCAGCGGCAATCCCTGCTCGGCGCAGTGGCGCTGCAGATCGGCGAGGCTCGCCTCGATATTGTCCATCCCTACTTTGCTGTAGGGGTGATCCGGATGTGCTGCCATAAAGGCGGGCAGCATGGTGCGGGGATCTCCCTCGCTTTCGAGCAGATCGACCGAGCCGGAGGAGAAGTGCAGGGCGCTCTGGCCGGAGGCCATCAGCAGGGTCTTCTGGCCCGCCTCCACCAGCCGCAGGGCGGCAGAGAGCCCGGCCATGCCGCCGCCGATAACGATATTGTCGAACTTCATGACGGCTCTCCTTGTGAGTGGTCTCGGCTTGCAGCGGCGCGAGGGGGTTCGGCAACCAGTTGTGGCGCCGTCCACTCCCCCAGGCCAAACAGCCCTTCGTAGATCCAGTAGGTAAACTCGGCCTCGCGCAGGGCATCGCCCCACAGTACCGGGCGGGTCCCCTTGTAACGCTCCTCGAGGAACTGGCGCAGCATGACGCAAGCCTGACGACCGTCAGCCTTGCCATACTCCTGCATCAGACCGGCGGCGCGATAGGCGCACAGCTCCCCCTGACAGGGGCCCATTCCCAGACGGGTGCGGCGGCGCAGGTCGATGAGGTTGTCCACATCCAGCTCGCGCAGGGCATATTCGATTTCGCCTGCGGTGACCATTTCGCATTCGCAGATGAGGGCATTGGCTTTGGGGTTATCGCGGAAGAAGGCGATGACCCGCTCGCCATGGCGGTATTGGGCAGAACCTTCAGCGGGGGCCGAGAGCCCGGGGGCCGAGACTTTCTCCGGGTCCCGCGAGCCGGGCAGGTTCAGTTCGGCGGTCTGGCAGGGTTTGCTGTTGCCGAGTTTCTTGGCCAGCAGATCGGTGGCCCACTCGGCCATCAGGCGGTAGGTCATCAGCTTGCCGCCGGTGATGGTGTTGAAGCCCTTGAGGCCGTCGCGTTCGGCGTGATCCAGCAGCACGATACCGCGACTGATGTTGCGGCCGGTTTCGTCACCGTCTACCGCCACCAGCGGGCGCACCCCGGCGTAGGCACGCAGCAGACGGGTACGGGCCATGATGGGGGCGAGCTTGATCCCCTCGCGCAGCAGCACCTCCACCTCTTCTGGATCGACGGTGAGCTGGTCAATCTTGTTGTAATCAATCCGGCTGGAGGTGGTACCGATGAGGGAGATGGTATCGCCCGGCACCAGAATGTCCGCGTCCGCCGGTTTGCGGGCGCGGTTGAGCACCAGCTGGTTGATGCGGTAATCCATGATGAGCAGGGAGCCCTTGGCCGGGAACATGCGGATGCCGAGATCGGCGTATTCGCAAATTTGCTGGCCCCAGATGCCGGCGGCGTTGATCACCTCCTGACACTCCACCTCGAACGCTTCGCCGGTGCGGGTGTTGATGGCCTTGACCCCGTGTACCCGATCCTGACTGCGCAGCAGCCCCAGCACCTTGCTGTGGGTGAAGATGCGGGCGCCATGTTCTTTCGCATCCAAGACGTTTGCGGCGGCGAGGCGGAACGGATCGACCGTGCCATCCGGCACATGAATGGCACCGATCATCGCCGGGTTGGCGTTGGGTTCGAGCAGCAGCGCTTCGCGGGGATCAAGCTGGCGGGTGTCGATACCGGCCAGGGCGCAGGCATCCATAAAGGTACTTTGGAAATTGATGTCATCTTCCGGCAGGGTGAGGAAGAGGCCGCCGGTATCCTCGACACAGTGGCTGGCAATTCGCTTGAGGATGCGGTTTTCCTGGATGCATTCGCGGGCGGACTCCTGATCCGTCACCGCGTAGCGGGCACCGGAGTGGAGCAGGCCGTGGTTGCGGCCGGTGGTGCCTGCGGCGATATCATCGCGCTCGAGCAGGATGCAGTCGATGCCGCGCAGTGCGCAATCGCGCATGATGCCGGCTCCTGTGGCCCCGCCGCCTATGATGACGACTTGTGTGGTTATTCTTTTCATTGTTGCCCGTCTCATCTCTTCCAGATGAGGCCAGTGTGGCCTACTTCTGAGTGGAAATGTTTGATATGGGCCAAATTTGCGTTCGCAAACGCGCATTTGTTCGCGCGTTAATGAGCATTCTGTGACATTTGTCACGCTGCTATCGCGTCGGTGACTTGGCTGGTGGCGGATGGCAGGCACAAAAAAGGGGCATCGGATGCCCCTGTTCGTTTGTGTTTGACGCGTCAGCCGCAGCACTTCTTGTGCTTTTTGCCGCTGCCACAGGGGCAGGGATCGTTACGACCCGCCTTGAGGGGGGCTGGATCCTGCTCCCCCTCGGTGTAGACCCAGCGCCCCTGATAGCGCGCGAAGCGAGAGCGCTCGTGCAGACAGTGGCGCTCATCCCCTTCCAGAAACCAGGCTTTGAACTCCACCATACCGGTTTCATCCTCCGGGCTGCCCTGGCTGGCGATGATCTCGAGACCATCCCACTGAGTGTCGATGCGAGAGAGCTCTGCGGCGGTGAGGCCGCCGAGGTGGGCCGGATGCCAGCTATGGACCAGATACTCCCCCAAACCGAGCACGAACGCGCTGTAGCGCGAGCGCATCAGCTGCTCCGGGGTGTCAGCCACAGCGCCACTGTGAAGTGAGCCACAGCACAATTCGAGAGAAAGGGTTGAGCCGCAAGGACAAAGATTCATGATTTTCACATTCTGGCCGATTTGTTTAAGGGAATTGTAACGAAAGCTGGCCTCGCCCTGCCAGCACCTATACTGATGAGTAGGCTAGGAATTCCAATAAAAACAGCTGCAAGGATGTGAAAGATGACGCTAAAACAGAAAATCCTGTTACTGGGTGCAGTACCCGTGCTGCTGATGGCCCTGGTGGTCAACCTCAGTAACTACATGGTCTCCAAAAGCGCTCTGGAGTCAGAGCTGGTGGTGGCGAGGGAAGATGCCATCAAGGAGCGCAAGGCGCTGCTCAGCAGTTACATCATGATGGCCAAAACCGCCGTCGATGCCGTATATGCACTGCCGGATTCACCGGAAAATCGTCAGAAGGTCAAAGAGTTGCTCAGGCCGCTGCGTTACAGCAGTGACGGCTACTTCTTTGTCTATGACTTTGAGGGCAACACAGTGCTGCTGCCGACCCGTGCCGAACTGGAGGGAAAAAACCGCTGGAACGACAAGGATGCCAAGGGCAAGTTGCTGATCCAGGACATTCTAAAGGTGGCCCGTCAGGGGGATGGATTCTCCGAGTACTGGACGGCCAAACCTTCCATCGGTCGCGATGCCCCCAAGCTGGCGTTCAACATGGTGCTGGACAAGTATCAGTGGGTGATCGGTACCGGCTTCTATATCGATGATATAGACAACGATCTGGCTACCCTGCGCGCAGAGCGCGAGAGCAACATGCATGCGTCGCTGCAGAGCAGCGTGTTGGTGATCCTGCTGATCCTCGGTATCACCCTGGTAGTGACGGTGATCGTGGGTAACCGGGTTACCAAACCACTGGCGGATGCGGTGCTGGCATTGAACGATATTGCTAACGGTGAGGGGGACCTGACCCAGCGCCTCAAGGTGCAGAGCCAAGATGAAATTGGCCAGCTGGCCAGTGCCTTCAACCGCTTTGTCGAGCGGATCCAGTCGGTGGTGAGTCAGGTAGGAGAGACCAGTAATCACCTGCTTGGCGCTGTCGACAAGCTGCACCATCTGAGCGAACACTACGATCATCAGATGCAGGGTCACAGTCGCGAGACCGATCAGGTGGTCACCGCGGTGACCGAGATGAGCTCTACCGCGCAGGAGGTGGCAGCCAGTGCCTCCAATGCGGCGACAGCGACCAGCGATGCCGCTCGTGAATCTGACGCCGCCCGTGGTGTGGTCAGCGGGGCCATCAACAGTATCAACCGGTTGGTGGGGGAGGTGCATACCGCCTCCGGTGTCATCGAGCAGTTGGCACAAGAGACCGCCAAGATTGGTTCGGTGGTCGAGGTTATTCGTGGCATTGCCGATCAGACCAACCTGCTGGCATTGAACGCGGCCATCGAAGCGGCGCGGGCCGGTGAGCAGGGACGGGGTTTTGCGGTGGTGGCAGACGAAGTGCGTTCGCTCGCCGGTCGTACCCAGCAGAGCACCAAGGAGATCAATCAGATGCTGCAGCGTCTGCAGGGGGGCGTCAAACAGGCGGTGGATGTGATGCAGGCGAGCGAGGAACGCAGCCAGGAGACGGTGCAGGAGGCGAGTCACATTGCCAGCTCCCTCGACAGCATGGTGATGGCGGTCAGTACCATCAACGACATGAATATCCAGATTGCAACGGCTGCCGAGGAGCAACATGCGGTGTCGGAGGAGATCAACAAGAACCTGGTGGCCATTCAGCAGATTGTCAGTGAGCTGACCGATGCCGCGCTGGAGTCCAACAGTACCACCCGCGATCTGGCCAATACCGGTGACAAGTTGCGCAAACTGGTGTCGCAATTCCGTTACTGATCCTGTGATGGTTCGTGACACTAGCCACAAGATGCGGTCTGAATCCTGGTTCAGACCGCTCTTTATTTGGGTATTGACCAATAATGTGTGAAAATTGGCGGCCTCTTTTTTTCAGCCTTTGCCCCATACCCTATGAATGAGATCGTGAAAGGTAGTATCGATTTGATCCGGCAGCTCAACTACGGCCTGGTCTATGCCAGCCTGGAAGAGCACAAGGAGCTGTCGCGCACTGATCTCTCCCGTTTGACCGGCCTCTCGCCTGCCAGCATCACCAAGATCACCCGTGAACTGCTTGATGGCGGTCTGGTGGTGACCTGTGGTGAAAGCTCGGTGGGGCGCGGTCGTCGTCAAACCCTGTTACGTATCAACGAGCGCCGCTTCCAGTTTCTCTCGATGCGCCTTGGTCGCGGTTATGTAGATATGGCACTGTTTGACTTCTCCGGCCGCTCGCTGGCCCGCCAGCGCCACCTATTTACCGAGGAAGAGCGCGCCGATCTGTTGGCTAGTCTGGTGCATGCCATCCAGGTGTTTCTGCCGAAAAAGGCCCTCAGTCTGGCTTGTATTGCCCTCTGTCTGCCCGGCCAGGTGGAACGCCACTCCGGCATGGTCAAGCATTTTCCTTTCTACGATCTGCGCAACTGGCCCCTTGGCCCCACTCTGCAACAAGCGTTCGATGTACCTGTGTTGGTGAGCGGCGATGTGCGGACCTGGATCCAGGCCGAGCGTGAATGGGGGGCGGCCAAAAACTGCGCAGATGCGGTGCTGGTGTTTGTTCACAACGACATCGGGGTGGGCATGGTGGTCAATGGCCAGCTGATTGAGAGCGAGAATTCACTGCTGGGGGATCTTAGCCATCTGCAGCTCGAGCCCTACGGCCAGCGTTGCTACTGCGGTGGCTTTGGCTGTGCCTGCACCCTGGTGACCAATCAGGCGCTGGAGGCGCAATACCGGGATCTGCGTGAGCGGATGCAGGAGCATGATCTGCCACCCAGCGTCACCATCCGCGAGCTGTGCGAGCTGGCGCTGGCGGGTAACAGCCTCTGTCAGGATATTCTCCATCAGGCGGCGGGGCGCCTCTCCAAGGTGCTCTCCAACCTCATCTGCCTGCTCAATCCGGGCAAGTTGCTGCTCGGGGGCGAGATCACCCGCGCCGATCGCTTGCTCTTTCCCATGCTGCACCAGTCGCTGGCCAGCCAGTTGCCTGCCGAATATCTGGTGCGGCTGCAGATCGAATCCACTCACTTCTACGAAGATCCCACCAAGCCCACCTCGGTGCAGGTGCACAAGGCGCTGCGTGATGGCAGCCTGTTGCTGGAGCTGCTGCGCGGCTGTCAGGAGTCGTAAGGCAAGGGTGTGTGGCCCTGTGTCTGACGAAAGGGGCAGGGATTGCTGTTCCGCCAGCGTGTAACTCGGTACAATCTTGCGCTTTTCTGGCGGCACCCCTGTTATTGGGCTCCTTGGAGCCATGGCAGTTGGCATTGTTGCCGTTTTGGCCCCTGTTTTGACTTCAGTTGTGAACCTAGATGAAGCCTGTTCCTGATCACGCCGTCAACCGCCTGCGGGCCTGGCGCAAGAGTATCTCTACCCGACCGTTCCTCGCCCGTGGCGGCACCCTGGCACGCTGTCCTGCCTGTCAGCTGCGGGAGGATTGGTGCGCCTGCGAGTGGCGCCCCGAGCTCAAAGCCGAGGCCGGTTTCTGCCTGCTGATGTATGACAGTGAGCCGATGAAGCCCTCCAACACCGGCCGTCTGATTGCCGATGTGTTGCCGGATACCACCTGGGCCTTTCTCTGGTCGCGCACCCAGCCCCATCCCGAGTTGCTGGCCTTGCTGGCTGACCCGGTCTGGCAGCCTTATGTGGTGTTTCCCGCCTGCGAGAAGGAGCCTACCCGCCTGACTTGCGAGGTGACGCTGGCGCCCGGCAAAAAGCCGCTCTTTATCCTGCTCGACGGCACCTGGCCCGAGGCGCGCAAGATGTTTAACATGAGCCCCTATCTGGATGGCTTCCCGGTGCTTGCCATCAAGCCTGATGCGCTCTCCACCTACGGCATGCGGGTGGCCAACTGTGACGAGCACCTTTGCACTGCCGAAGTGGCTGCCTGCGTGCTGGAAGTGGCGGGGGAGTTGCAGGCCGGACAGGCGTTGCAGCTCTGGTTCAATCTTTTTAGTCGCCGTTATATGGCAGGTCGGGTCAGTCGTAGCCCCGGTGACGATGAACGCCACTTGCAGCAGGCGCTGGCCTTTATCAAACAGGGTGGTCAGGACGATCTGACGGATAGCGCTGATTAATCGTGCTGGCAGTTGGTGCTGGCAGGAACGTTACAGGGTTGATTGATGAGAATGTGGAATCAATTGGCTGCCATTGTTTCGTTAGTCTCATCAACTGTTGCTCAGTAGGATAGCGGTTCTCAGCTGCAGCACCTTGTAAACGCTGTTTTTATGATCCCGGTTGCCTGACCCTTTCGGGCAACTCAATCCCGTGAGGTCTATGGATGGAATTGGAACTGGTTACCCTGTTTGCCCTGTTCGGTGTGGCGCTTGTCGCCGGTTTTATCGATGCCATCGCCGGTGGCGGTGGCCTGCTGACGGTGCCAGCCCTGCTCGCCACCGGCATGCCGCCCGCGCTGGTGCTCGGCACCAACAAGTTGCAGAGCAGTTTCGGCTCCTTCTCCGCCACCTGGTTCTATGCCCGCAAGGGGTTGCTGGAGTGGGCCATGATCTGGCCTGCGGTGATCTGCACCTTTATCGGTGCGGCCATCGGCACGCTGGCGGTACAGACCATCGACGCCGCCATTCTCGAGCGCCTGCTCCCTTTCCTGCTGATGGCCTTTGCCTGCTACTTCTACTTCTCGCCGCGGGTGAGCGATGCCGAGAGCTCTCGCCGTCTTACACCCATGCTGTTTGCGTTGCTGGTGGGGGGCGGGGTCGGCTTTTATGACGGCTTCTTCGGGCCGGGCACAGGATCGTTTTTCGCCATCGGTTTCGTGGCGCTTGCAGGCTTTGGCATGGCGCGTGCCACCGCTCACACCAAGTTGCTCAACTTCACCTCGAATATTGCCTCCCTGCTGTTCTTTGCCCTCGGTGGCAAGGTGGTGTGGAGTGTCGGCTTCTGCATGGCGCTGGGGCAGTTTATCGGCGCCCGTTTCGGCTCCAAGATGGTGCTCAAGCAAGGAGTGAAGCTGATCAAGCCACTGTTGGTGACCGTCTCCTTGCTGATGTCTGCCAAGCTGGTCTGGAGTCAGTACCCCGAGCTGTTTGCCTGGATTTGATGCGCGCTTGTTCGCGACAACGCGGACTTTAACGGGGCCTTTGGGCCCCGTTGTCACCTCTGGCGGGTTTACACAACTAGCGCGGCGTGTCGTTGTAGTGGCGAAAGTGTTGGTGCAGGGCGCTGACCAGCCGGGCGATCCGCTCGCGCTTGAGACTGTTCTGTCGATAAACCAGATAGAGCGGGCGCCCCAATCCAGGCAGCAGGCATGCCATCTCTCCCTGTTCTCCCACCAACGCCAGCAGGCCTGCGGGTAACAGCACGGGTCCCATCCCGGCCTTGGCAAGCTCGATCAACGCCAAGTAGGAGTCGAGCTCCATGGCGGGCTCCAGTCCCCTCTCCGCCAGTGGCTCGCGCAGGTAGCGGTTGGCCGGGTTCTCCAGATCCATGGTGAGGATCTTGCGCATTGCCCCCGCAGTGGTTGGCCGCTTTGGATTCGGTTCGTTACCCACCAGATAGAATGGCTCCTCCAGCAGCAGTTCGGCATCGAGTCCGTGGCCCGGTGGCAGGCGACCGGCACAGATCCCGAGCAGGGCTTCGCCACTGCGCACCTTGGCCAGGATCACCGGCGTGTGGTGGGTGGAGAGGGCCAGATGGGGATCCTGAGCCAGATAGTCGTGCATAAAGCGGGCAAGGTAGCCTGCCAGCAGGGTTTCGGAGCAGGCGATGGGAAGAGGGGTCTGATCGAACAGGGTCTGGCTGTCCGCCAGCACCCCCTTCATCTCGGCAAGGCTGGGCGCGAGCCGTTCCAACAGCTCCTGCGCCTGCGGGGTGAGCCGGATCTGGCGCCCATCCGGTTCGATCAGTTTTTTGCCAAGGCGAAGCTCCAGCTGGGCAATACGCTTGCTCACCGCCGACTGGCTGATATAGAGACGGCTGGCTACCTTGGCCATGGTCCCTTCGCTCGCCAGCAAGCTGAGCGTCTCCAGTCCTTCCAGTAACATAGAGTCCCTTTGCCATCGTTACTTATTGAATGTGCGCTACCTTAGGGGCTGCCTGCCTCAGGAGCAAGGGTCATTTGCTGCCTTGGGCGGGTGAAATCGCCACCGTTTGAGGGGCAACGCCAAGATCACCAAGTTACCGAAAATGCTGATCACCAGCCACACCAAGTGGCTTGCCAGACCGATGGTGCATTAAAGCGCAGGCTATGATGAGCAACCGGCTTGCGCGCGTCATCCCACCTCTTGCTAGCAACCGTTTTCGCGCCGCCGTTGCTATTACGCCGGGACAGTGGTGTTCGCCATTGTCATCTTTCTGTCACAGATAACCCTGAGACTTTGAGCAAAAGAGGTGTACTCTTGACCACTTATATTTTGAAAGGAATGCCCATTGAATTATCGCAAACGTCAAATTCGTACCCGCCATCTCTGGTTTAGCCATTGGAATGCCCCCCAAGATCGCACCGCTGTCGTCACCCCGCCCGAACCTGCAGTGCCTCACAGTTCACGTTGAAAAAGCCCAGCATCCGATAGGATTTTTCCGGTAACTTTGCCACTATTGCCCCATCACAATGATGTGGACATGGCTGGATGTTTCTGGAACGTATTGAAGTAAAAGGTTTTCGCGGGATTAATCGCCTGTCGCTCGGGCTCGATCTGACAACGGTGCTGATTGGTGAAAATACCTGGGGCAAATCAAGCCTGTTGCGCGCCCTCTGGTGCCTGCTGGGGCAAAATGCCGAGCCCTATCAATTTACCGCCGAGGATTTCCATCAGCCGGAAGATCCCGAGCTAGCGCCGACACGCCACTTGCAACTGGTGCTCACCTTCAGTGAGCACAGACCCCAGGTGTGTCAGCACTCCCATCGTTTGGCCCGCCTTCGCCCCTCCTGGGTGCTGCATAAAGATAAATTCCACCGTATTCACTATCGCGCCAGCGCGGAGTTGCAAGCCGATGGCTCCATTCTGACGCTCCATGATTTTCTCGACGGAACAGGTAAAATCCTGCCCATCGCCAATGCGGATGAGCTGGTCACTCTGCTGATCACCATGAACCCGGTCTTTCGTCTGCGCGATGCGCGCAGTACGCGCAACGGAGTGGAGACGGTGGCGTGGGGAGATCTGTCGGAGCAACGGTTAAGCGAGTTGGCCGACAAGCTGATTGACGAGCCCCAGCGGATCGGTGAACCCGAGCTGAAGGAGGCTCTGCAGGCGGTGCGCCAGCTGATGGATCACTACTTTAATGCGCTGGCGCCGATGAAAAATAAGCCACGAAGCCAACGCGATATTGTCAATCGTCCTATGACCCTGCGTAATCCGGGTAACCTGCACACTCTGCTGCGCCATGCAGATAATCGTGCTTTGCAACTGGCCATGGCCGGGATGGCGGCGACCTTGCTGCAGGCGCGGGGCAACCGCGAGCTGGAGGAGGGGGCCCGGCCGATCCTGATCCTGGAAGATCCCGAAAGTCGGCTGCACCCGACCATGCTGGCATTGGCGTGGGGCTTGCTGGATCAATTGCCGGGCCAGAAGCTGCTCACCACCAACTCGGGGGATCTGCTCTCCTCTTTGCCGCTTAATCAGGTACGCCGGCTGGTGCGGCGCCAGCAAGATATTCTCTGCCAGCAACTGGGGGGAGAGCGCTATAGCAGCGATGACTTGCGCAAAATCGCCTTCCATGTACGGATCAATCGCCCTATGTCGCTGTTTGCCCGCTGCTGGCTGCTGGTGGAGGGAGAGACCGAGATCTGGTTGCTCTCGGAGTTGGCCCAGATCTGTGGTTACAGCTTGCGGGCCGAGGGGGTGCGGGTCATCGAGTTTGCCCAGTGTGGCCAGTCGCCACTGATCAAAGTTGCGCGGGATTTTGGTATCGAATGGCATCTTCTGACTGATGGTGATGAAGCCGGGCTCAAGTATGCGGCGTCGGCCCGTTCCTTGTTAAAAGGTGATCGGGAGCGGGACAGACTGACCCAGCTACCGGCGGCAGACATCGAACATTACCTTTATCACAATGGTTTCGAGGCGGTATTTCGCCGTGAGGCGGGGGTGGGGGGGCGCACTATGTGGAGTGCCCGTCACATCATTAACAAGGCGATCCATAAACGCAGCAAGCCGGGTATGGCGCTGGCCGTCGTTGAAGAAGCCGAGCGTCTCGGTGGCGAGCATATTCCACCGGTGATCCGTCAGATGTTTGCCAAGGTGGTTGCGCTGGCGCGAGGCCAGGGCTAAACGGACGTTAGTCCGTGCTGTCTTGTTGTTGCGTCAGGTCACAGTGAAAGTGCGGGTGGCCTGGGCGTTACATGCTTCCAGTATTGCTTGCAGAGATTGGGGATAGCGGCGGGGTTGGGTATACTCCGCCTCTCTTTGGCGCCGCGTTGGCGCATTTCGAAACACTCTGCTGGAGGCGTCATGTTCGTCCAACTCCCTTTTTGGCTTTTCCCCCTGACTGGGCTGATGGCGCTGGGCGCCCTGATCGCCCTCGGTATCGTGTTGTGGCGCGGTGATATTTGCCCGGGACAACGGGCCAGAGTCAACCAGCAACTCTTCTCTGTTTGGGTCATTACTGCCCTGTCGCTGATGCTGGCGATTGAAGCAAAGGCGGCCAGCTGGCTTATCTGGAGTGGCGGCGCCAGTCTGGTGCTCGGGGTGGCATTGTCGCTGCTCCAGTCGCGGTTGGAAGGCAAGCGATCTATCCCTTCGGCCCTGCTCTGGTTACCGGGCATGCCGCTGGCGCTGTATGGTGTGGGGTTGTTGCAGGTGCAGGGCTGGATCAGTGGCTTGCTGCAGATGACCATGCTGGGGGCGGCCTTTGCCCACTTGATGTTGCTGCGAGCCCGGCATCGCCTCACCGCATTTAACACCTTATTGCCTCTGACGGGTTTGGCGGGTGCCATTATCAGCCTGATCTGGTTGGCGGTGTTGGTGGCATGGCAAGGCGGGGCGGCCAACCTTGATGCACTGATCCCGGCGGTACTCACTCAGGCTGGCTTGTTGGTGGCCTCTCTGTTGCTCTGGTTCAGTCCGCTCTATCTGCAGCGGGAGACAGCCCCGGTGGTGGTATCGACCGCTCTGTGCGGTCTGTTAATCGCCCAGATCGCCGCCACCAGTGTGTGGCACCAACTGGTCTGACACCTGCGCTGAAAAGAGAAAGCCCCGAGCCAACACTCGGGGCTTTTGCATATCTGGCTCTCGGTATTGCAGGTATCAATAGAAGTCGTCAGCCCCACAGATAAAGAGGCAACTGCTGCGCGGCTGGGCCAGATACTCCCGGGTCAACCCTTCAAGCGGCATGCCGAAGGTGCAGATGTCCTGTGGCGAGGGCAGGGCGGTATCGAGGATCCGCCGCCAATAGCCACCCACACCTTTGGGTGGGCTGGGCAGGTTGAAGGTCAGGGGCTCCCAGTAAGCGTTAAACAGCACATAGAGTGCCAGCTTGGTTTCGCTCGAGAGAGCCGACATGGCGATAGCATGGGAGTGGGGGCCAAAATCGGGCTGTCCTGCGTTGACCCCGTGCCAGCAGAGCTCGCTATGGCGCAGGATCTCGGTGAGCGATAACGGCATGCTCTCCTGTTCCGGGCGCTGGAACAGATGCTTGCGGTACTGGATCAGCTCTTTCATAAAGCGGAACATCTCCTGACCGCGAGCGTTGGGCTGCCAGTCCATCCAGCAGGTGGCGTTATCCTGACAGTAGCCATTATTGTTGCCGTGCTGGGTTCGCAACAGCTCATCCCCCATCAGCAGCATGGGGGATCCCACCGAGAGCAGGGTCGCCACCATCATGTTTTTGGATTGGCGCATCCGCAGGGCATTGATCTGCGGATCCACGCTCACCCCTTCATGGCCATGATTCCAGCTGAAATTGTGATCGCAACCATCACGGTTATCCTCGCCATTCGCCTCATTGTGCTTACCGTTGTAACTGGCCCAGTCCCACAGGGTAAAGCCGTCGTGGCAGGTGACGAAGTTGATGCTTTTTTCGGGATCTGCGTGGTGATAGTGGTAGATATCGGGGCTGCCGCACAGCCGCTCGACAAAGGTGGTGACACTGTTCTCATCGCCGCGCAAAAAGCAGCGCACATCATCGCGGAACTGCCCATTCCACTCACGCCAGCGGGCGCCGGCGAGCGACCCCACCTGATAGAGCCCCCCTGCATCCCAAGCTTCGGCAATCAGTTTAATGTCAGCGATATTGGGGTCGGTGTCGATGGTGCGCAAAGTGGGCGCATTGGCCTGGGGTTGACCTGATTCATCCCGTGACAAGATCGCGGCCAGATCAAAACGGAAGCCGTCGACGTGCATCTCCTGACGCCAGAAGTGGAGGCTGTCCATGATCATCCGCAGCACCACCGGGTGGGCGCCGTTAAAGGTGTTGCCGCAGCCGGAGTAGTTAGTGTCTTTCTGGTTGTTGTCGAGGATGTAGTAGGCCTCGTTGTCGATACCGCGAAACGAAAAGATAGGGCCATCATCCCCCCCTTCGGCGGTATGGTTATAAACCACATCCAGGATCACCTCGATATTAGCCCGGTGCAGCGCCTTTACCATGTCGCGAAATTCGGTGAGAGGATCATCGCCGCAGGCGTATTGCGCGTGCGGGGCGAAAAAGGACATCGGGCTATAGCCCCAATAGTTGGAGAGTCCCTTGGGCGCATCTTGGGGGTCAAACTGGAAGATGGGGAGTAGCTCAACGGCGGTGATACCCAGCGACTGCAGATAGGGGATCTTCTCGATAAGCCCCAGATAGGTGCCGCGCAGTGCCGGGTCCACTCCCGAGCTTGGTGAATTGGTAAATCCCCCCAGATGAAGCTCATAGATCACCGAGCGGGAGAGTGAGTGGGCGGGTAATTTATCCTCTTCCCAATCGTAATCACGGGTATCGACCACTCGATTTTTGGCACAGCAGCCGATATTGCTGCCTGGGCGTGCCGCAGCCCACCGATCGTAATTGGGGCCAAGTTCAATGCGGCGGGCATAGGGGTCAAGCAGCACTTTCTCCGCATCAAAGCGGGTGCCACAGTAGGGGCGCCACGGTCCCTGGATACGATAGGCGTAACGCTGACCTATCGGCAGCCCCTCAATATAGACATGCCAATAGTAGGCGGTCCGATTGCGGCGGGGGGATAGCAGGATCACCTCGGGGTTACTGTCATCCTCGCTGGCGAACAGCAGTAACTCAACCCGGCTGGCCAACCGGGCCCAGATCGCGAAGTTGACGCCGTGGCTGTCGGGTGTGGCCCCCAACTGACGGCAATGACCGGCGGAGATGCGCATATTTTACCTACCCAGAATGAAGGAGTGATCACCTTACTGAGTGTAGTGCCGGATGCGTCGCGCAGACGCTATTGCCTGAAAAAACAGCATGATGCTGATAATGACCGCACAGTCTGTCCGATTAAGCGGCGATTAAACTTATTTTGATATAATTACTTGCATTCTGTGCGCTGGCGCCTATTATTGGCCACCTCAGACGCGGGGTGGAGCAGCCCGGTAGCTCGTCGGGCTCATAACCCGAAGGTCGTCAGTTCAAATCTGGCCCCCGCAACCATCTGAGTTTCTTACTTTTTTAAACCAGTTAATGGGGATGAGAAAGAGAAAAATCGAACTGGCTACTGCTCGGCCACTTCGAGAAAATTTCGGACGCGGGGTGGAGCAGCTCGGTAGCTCGTCGGGCTCATAACCCGAAGGTCGTCAGTTCAAATCTGGCCCCCGCAACCAACTTTTTAGTCCGCATGTTGTTGTGTAAACAACAGGATGCAGACAAACGCACTCAAGCTACTGCTCGGCTTGAGGGTGACAATTCGGACGCGGGGTGGAGCAGCTCGGTAGCTCGTCGGGCTCATAACCCGAAGGTCGTCAGTTCAAATCTGGCCCCCGCAACCAACTTTTTAGTCAGCATGCGATTGTGTAAACAATCGAAAGCGGACAAACGCACTCAAGCCGCTGCTCAGCTTGAGGGTGACAATTCGGACGCGGGGTGGAGCAGCTCGGTAGCTCGTCGGGCTCATAACCCGAAGGTCGTCAGTTCAAATCTGGCCCCCGCAACCAACTTTTTAGTCCGCATGGTGTTGTGTAAACAACAGGATGCAGACAAATGCACTCAAGCTACTGCTCAGCTTGAGGGTGACAATTCGGACGCGGGGTGGAGCAGCTCGGTAGCTCGTCGGGCTCATAACCCGAAGGTCGTCAGTTCAAATCTGGCCCCCGCAACCAACTTTTTAGTCCGCATGGTGTTGTGTAAACAACAGGATGCAGACAAACGCACTCAAGCTACTGCTCGGCTTGAGGGTGACAATTCGGACGCGGGGTGGAGCAGCTCGGTAGCTCGTCGGGCTCATAACCCGAAGGTCGTCAGTTCAAATCTGGCCCCCGCAACCAACTTTTTAGTCCGCATGGTGTTGTGTAAACAACAGGATGCAGACAAACGCACTCAAGCTACTGCTCGGCTTGAGGGTGACAATTCGGACGCGGGGTGGAGCAGCTCGGTAGCTCGTCGGGCTCATAACCCGAAGGTCGTCAGTTCAAATCTGGCCCCCGCAACCAACTTTTTAGTCCGCATGGTGTTGTGTAAACAACAGGATGCAGACAAACGCACTCAAGCTACTGCTCGGCTTGAGGGTGACAATTCGGACGCGGGGTGGAGCAGCTCGGTAGCTCGTCGGGCTCATAACCCGAAGGTCGTCAGTTCAAATCTGGCCCCCGCAACCAACTTTTTAGTCCGCATGCGATTGTGTAAACAACAGGATGCAGACAAACGCACTCAAGCTACTGCTCAGCTTGAGGGTGACAATTCGGACGCGGGGTGGAGCAGCTCGGTAGCTCGTCGGGCTCATAACCCGAAGGTCGTCAGTTCAAATCTGGCCCCCGCAACCAACTTTTTAGTCCGCATGGTGTTGTGTAAACAACAGGATGCAGACAAACGCACTCAAGCTACTGCTCGGCTTGAGGGTGACAATTCGGACGCGGGGTGGAGCAGCTCGGTAGCTCGTCGGGCTCATAACCCGAAGGTCGTCAGTTCAAATCTGGCCCCCGCAACCAACTTTCAGATAATTCCCTCCTTGTATTGCCACTCCCCTGTTATTGAACAATCATCCGCAAGCCTTTCGCTCTGTGGTGATTACTGCTATTTCTGACGCTTTTTCAAGACCAAAACTGGTCGTATCGGCCATTTGTTGGGTATCATCAGGTATCTCTTCATGGATGAGGCGCGCTCCTGTGATCACACCTTTCACCTATCTTCCTCCTGCTATTGAAAGCCAGGATGCCACGCTGGCCGAAGCCCTTGCCCAGGGGCTACCGTTGCAGTTGTTGCTGATCGCCGAAGAGCAAAAAGAGGCATTATTGACGCTGCCGGTGTTTGCCGGTGTCAAAATCCAGCTTGCCCTCGGGCAAAAGGCACCCTTTTCCCTGATGCACGGCGCCACGCTGTTGCTGGTGGTATTTGTGGCAGGCAGCGTGACGCGAGACCACCGTCTCTACAAACAGGTCAAAAGCTGGATAGCTCCTCTGTCAGGGCTCAATGTGGAGCGGCTCGGGCTGCATCTGGAAGGTTTTCCCCCTTCTGAACGGGTGATACTGGCCGAATTGCTGTTGTCTGCCTTGCTGGCCGCCAATATTCCGTTGCCGACCAGCAAGCGTCGTAGCGAAAGCAGCTGGAGCTATCAGCAGATCCGGGTCTCCCCGGCGGTGGTGCTGGATCTGGCGCGCCTCTACAGTGAAGCCGGGGGCAATGGCTTGGCTCGCCATCTGGCGGTGTTACCGGCTTCCGAGCTGACCACCGCCAGCTATCGCGAGTTTGTTACTCAGCTGGCGCAGGATGAGGGGTGGCAGTGTCACCACTATGATCAGGCCCAGCTGGCCGAGTTGGGGGCGGGGGCCTTTCTGGCAGTGTCTCGTGGCTCGGAAGACAATCAGGCCGCCATGGTCAAGCTCAGTTACTACCCGCCCAAACCGGTGCGCCGGATTGCGCTGGTGGGCAAGGGGATCTGCCATGACTCTGGCGGTTATAACCTCAAGGTGGCTGGCAGTATGTATGGCATGCATCTGGACATGGGGGGCAGCGCGGTGGCGCTGGGCACTCTCTATGCCATCAGCCGTGCCCAGCTACCTTACGAGGTGCACTGCTGGCTGGCCATTGCCGAGAACCATATCGGTCCTCATGCCTATCGGCCCGGTGAGGTAGTCACAGCCCTCAATGGCACCACCATTGAGGTGGTTGATACTGATGCCGAAGGCCGGATGGTGTTGGCAGACGCATTGGCGATGGCGGTTCAGGATACCCCGGATTTGTTGCTCGATTACGCCACCCTCACCGGTGCCTGCAAGCGGGCACTGGGCAGCCGTTACAGCGGCGTCTTTACCAACCGAATCGAGTGGTTGCCTTCGCTGGTCAAGCTGGGACAGCGCAGTGGCGAGCGGATCTGGCCCTTCCCGCTCGATGATGATTATGACGACAACATCGAGAGTGAATGGGCCGATTTGCTGCAGTGCGCGCCTAGCAGTTCGCCGGATCATATCGATGCGGCCCGTTTCCTCGCTCACTTCGTGCCCGAGCAGACCCCCTGGCTGCATTTTGACCTAAGTGGTTTTCGCAACAAGGGGGGCAATGGGGTGGTGTCCAGTGAAGTGACCGGTTTTGGCGTGCGCCTCACGCTAGATCTGCTGGCCGGCCCGCTCGGTAGAGTCGGGCACCATATCTCCGATCTATCTGACTGATAACAAGGACTGCTGTGAAACAACCAAGCTATGACTGGGTGCTGTTCGATTTGGATGAAACCCTGCTCGATTTCCCGGTCGCCGCCGCGCTGACACGTACCCTTCTGCATTACGGTGTGCAAGCCGATGACGCCAGCATGGCGCAGTACCATGCACTCAACCACGGGCTCTGGCAGCAATACAACGATGGGGAGATCGATGCCACTGCATTGCAGCAGACCCGTTTCGCCCTGTTTGCCAAACAGGTCGCTGCCGACCCCATGGCGATGAACAATACCTTTCTGGAACAGATAGTCACGCTGAGCATGCCCCTTGAGGGGGTTATCGAGACTCTGCAACAGCTGCGCCGCAAGGTGCGGATGGGGATCATCACCAATGGTTTCAGCGTTCCTCAGCGGGGGCGCCTCGGCAAACTTGGCTGGAGCGAATGGTTTGAGCCGCTGGTGATCTCGGATGAGATCCGGGTGACCAAGCCAGATCCGGCCATTTTCCAGCACACCCTCTCCCTGATGGGGCAACCT
Organism: Aeromonas sp. CU5; assembly: GCF_002586745.1. Lineage (NCBI taxonomy): Bacteria > Pseudomonadati > Pseudomonadota > Gammaproteobacteria > Aeromonadales > Aeromonadaceae > Aeromonas > Aeromonas sp. CU5. Next base: position 1,642,955 of record NZ_CP023817.1, on the reverse strand, counting down.
GATCCGGCTCGTGTGCTGATGGTGGGTGACAACCCGAAAACTGATATCGCCGGTGCGGCGGCGCAGGGGCTGGCGACCTGCTGGTACAACCCCGAGCGGCAAGCAGGCGAGTGCGATGCAACCCATGAGATCCATCACTTCGCCCATCTTGCTGACATTGTGCTGGGGCGCTGACAGGCACAGGCTACGCATGCAAGTCGTAGTAAGAGGTTGCTTGAGTAAGTAAGGGGAGCAGACGCTCCCCTTACTTATGGTTATGGGCATGTTCTTATGGGTGTAGGGATTTGAACTGGTAACGATCGAGGATCTGCTGATAGTCGGGGCTCTGTTTCAACTGTTCGATGGCCAGGTTGATCTGTTGCAGTTGCGTCTCTGTGGTGCTTTTTTTACTCAGCATCAGGTGAACCGGTGTCAGCTCGATACGCAGCAGAATATGCAGATCATCCTGCAACTCATCCTTATGACGCCACTCCTGCAGGCCGTGGGGATCCAGAATAAATCCCTGGATCCGCCCCCCTTGCAACATCTTCAACAGCTGCTCCAGCCGCAGGCGCATTTGAAGGCGGGACTGCAGCTCGGGCCGAGCCATCAACTGGCGGAAGGTATTGCCGTAATCAAAGCCCTTGAGTACCCCGATATGAAAGTCGGGGGTGTTGATCAGCTGCTCGAGGGTGGTGATCCCGCGCCAGCGTTCGACATCTTGCCGACGGATGACGATGGCCGTCTCCTCTTCCCGATAGGGGTGGCTGAAGCGGGCATATTGCTGCCGCTCGGTGGTGATATTGGCGGACATCGCCAGTTGAACCGTGCCGAATTTCAGCTCGTGCAGCACGCGAGCCCAGGGCATTTCACTGAATTTGGCCTGATAGTTGGCCCGCTGGAAGATGGCGTTGAGCAGCTCCACATCCAGTCCGCTGATCTGCTGTTGTTCATTGCGATAACTGAAGGGCTGCCAGTTGACCCAGCCGACGACCAATGACTCCTGTGCCGTAGCCTGGCAACACAAACACCATAACAACAAGAGTCTGTACACAACGCATCCCTCGAACCTGCTGATGCTGTTTAGTATCGGACAGGAACGATGGAGTAACCAGTGTTGAGGAGTAACGGTTGAGGGTTGAGCACAGACACAGACTTGCAGCCCTTACAGAGCGTGGGTGTGAAATCAGCCGCTGGTTATGTCAGAGATTTATCTCTTCCCGGTGAGGGCTGGACCGGAGCAAGCAAAGATGAATCAAGGGAATAAAAACAATGCCAGTCAGGGTTACCTGACTGGCATTGGCTTGATGGCTCGTTCACTCACTTGCTAGCAAGATGTGACTGCAACTGTCATGGATGCAGTGGCATCACACCGGCTCAGGCAGTGGCCAGCCAGTTAAGCCAGGCATCCATCCCTTCACCTGTGGTGGCGCTGACCTGGATCACCTGGATATAGGGGTTGACCCGTTTGGCGTTCTCGATACAGCGGGCCACGTCAAAGCTGACGTAGGGCAGCAGATCGATCTTGTTGATCACCATCAGCTGGGCGGCGGCGAACATGTCCGGGTACTTGAGGGGTTTCTCTTCCCCCTCGGTGACCGAGAGGATCGCCACCTTGTACTTCTCGCCGAGATCGAAGCTGGCGGGGCAGACCAGATTGCCCACGTTCTCGATAAAGAGGATGCCCCCTTCATTGGCGGGCAGCTGGTGGCAGGCGTCGTGGACCATTTTGGCGTCCAGATGGCAGCCCTTGCCGGTGTTGATCTGCACGGCAGGGACGCCGGTGGCACGAATGCGATCCGCATCGGCGCTGGTCTGCTGATCCCCTTCGATCACCGCGCAGGGGCGCTGGTCAGCCAGCTGGCGCAGGGTTTCGCACAGCAGGGTAGTCTTGCCTGAACCCGGGCTCGACACCAGATTGAGTACCAGCTGGGCCGCCTCATCGAAGTGTTCGCGGTTGTGGGCGGCGAGCGCGTTGTTCTTGGCCAGTACGTCCATCTCGATGGCGATCAGCTGGCGCTGCCCCATGCCGGGGACCGACAATCCCGCTTCCCCTTTGCCGTAGTGCAGATCAGCCTGCAGATGCTCATGCTCATGCTCATGCTCATGCTCATGCTCATGCTCATGCTCATGGCTGTGGTCATGTGGATGAGCGTGGGAATGCCCGTGGTCATGGGAATGGCCATGATGATGCGGGTGGGCATGATCATGATGATGGTCATGGGGGTGATCATGGTGGTGCTCATGCGGCTGATCATGACCCTCGTGGCTCATCGGTGCCCGTACACCATGGTAGTGGTGATGGACATCCCCCTGATGGTGGTAGTGGTGGTGAACGATCAGAGTACGTGGTGCACTCTGCTCGTGGTCATGATGGTGATGCGCGTCATGAGCATGATGATGGTCGTGCTCATGACCATGTTCATGGTGATGTTCATGTTCGTGATGATGCTCATGATCGTGCTCATGGCCGGCGATCCGCGCCTGGCCGCATCCGCATACGCTACACATATCAACTTACCTCGATGTCGGTGATGCGCAGGCTATCGCCCTGCGCGACTCGTAATTTGTATCCGCCACACTCGGGGCATGCTTGCCCGCGCTCGGTGAGGGTGACCGTCTTGTTGCAGTCGTAACACCATGCTTCTGCCGCCTGGTGCAGGAAGTGAAGTTGGGCCCCTTCGACGGCGGTGCCCTTGGCGGCGGCCTCGAAACAGAAGGCAATGGTGTCCGGGTCGACGCAGGAGAAGCTGCCGACCTCGAGCCAGAGGGCGGTCACCTTGTTAAAGCCCCGCTGGGTGGCCTGTTCGGCCGCCAGATCGATGGCGGCCATGGCCAGAGACATTTCGTGCATGATGACTCCTTAACCGATATGGGGAGGAGCAGTGACTCCTCCCCTAATTGGGAAAACGGCATATGGGTGAGCGACATGGCCGATCAGCAGATCCGCGGGAGGAGTTCCCCCTGCGGCAGCTCCAGATAACGGCGGCTGCCCCAGGGGTTATTGAGGATCACCTTGTGGCGATCGCTTGCCTGCACCACGCCGATCTGGCTGGCGGCGGGGTTGAATTGCCGCAAGATGCCCAGCGCGTCCTGCGCCTGTTCGGCAGGTAGGGCCAGCACCATGGTCCCCTCGTTGGCGAGATCATGGGGCTCGAAACCGTAGAGTTCGCACAGGCCGCGCACTGGATCGCACACCGGAATGGCGGACTCCTCCAGCTCGATGGCCACCTGGGAGGCGCTGCTCCACTCGTTGAGTACGGCAGCGAGGCCACCGCGGGTGGCATCGCGCAGGGCGTGAGGGGTAATGTCTGCCTTCAGCAGCTCTTCTACCTGCGGCCAGAGGGTGGTGCAGTCACTCTTGAGTGTCGATCCCAGTTGCAGGGCGTCACGGGCCATCAGGATACAGGCGCCGTGGCTGCCGATATCCCGCGACACCAGAATGGCGTCACCGGCTTTAAGGTTGCGTACCGAGATGCCCCGGCTCTGTTCGGGCAGCGGGAAAGTGCCGACCCCGCTGGTGTTGATGAAGATCTTGTCGGCCGCCCCCTTGGGCACCACCTTGGTGTCGCCGCAGACGATGCGGGCGCCGCTTTTGGCAAGCTCAGCGGCCATCGACTCGACGATGCGGGCGAGATCGGCGTAGGGGAAGCCCTCTTCGATGATAAAGCTGGCGCTCAGATACTCGGGTTTGGCCCCCATCATGGCGAGATCATTGACCGTGCCGGCGATGGCCAGCTTGCCGATATCGCCACCCTCGAAGAACAGCGGCGAGACGGTAAAGCTGTCGGTGGTGAAGGCGATGGGCCCGCTTACCGGCAGCAGAGCGGCATCTTCACCGCGCAGCAGGATCTCGTTGCCAAAGTGGCGAAAGAAGAGCTGGTTGATCAGCTGGTTCATCTCCACGCCGCCGCCGCCGTGGCTAAGTTGGATTTCTCTCATTGCTCCTGGATCCCCATATATCGGTAGTAGGCATTGCAGGCCCCTTCGGAGCTGACCATGCAGCTGCCCATGGGCTGGGTCGGGGTGCAGCCCCGGCCAAAGACTTTGCACTGGTTGGGTTTGGCCAAGCCGCGCAGGATATCGGCGCACTGGCACGCCTTGTGGTCATCGATGGGAGTCTGATCAAGCACGAAGTGACGCTCCGCATCGCGCTTGGCAAACGCATCGCGCAGGCGCAGGGCGGAGGCGTTGATATCCCCCAGACCCCGCCAGCGAAAGTGATCGCGGGTCTCGAAAAAGCGCTCGACCAGCCGCTGGGCGGTTTTATTGCCGCTGGCAGTCACGGCGCGGGTGTACTGCACCTCCAGCGCGTAGCGACCCTCCACCTTCTGGCGCACCATCATCAGCAGCGCCTCCATCACATCCACTGGCTCGAAGCCGCTCACCACCACCGGCACCTGATAGCGATCAACGATAGGCAGGTAGATATCGGCGCCGGTGATGACGCTGACGTGGGAGGGGCCGATAAAGGCGTTCACCTTGGCAACCCCGTCGGCCATCACAGCGTGAATGGCGGGCGGCACCAGCACATGGTTGATATGAAACAGGAGGTTCTCAATCCCCTCAGCTTCGGCTGCTGCCAAGAGCGCCGCAGTCATCGGGGTGGAGGTTTCGAAACCGATGGCGAAGAAGACCACGGTTTTGTCCGGATTCTCTTTGGCGATACGCAGGGCGTCGAGGGGGTCATAGACCGGGCGGATATCGCTCCCCTTGGCCCGTTGCTGGGCCAGCGTGCCCTTGGAGCCCGGCACCCGGATCATATCCCCCAGGGTGACCAGAATGACGTTCGGTTGGCGGGCTAGCTCGATGGCCTGATCGATGCGCTCTTTCGGCATGATGCAGACCGGGCAGCCGGGACCGTGGACAAACTCGATGCTGGCTGGCAGCAGCTGGTGCAGGCCGTACTTCATGATGGTGTGGGTATGGCCGCCGCACACCTCCATCACCCGCAGCGGTTCGGGCAGATCCTTGGCCAGTTCGGTGATCTGGGCGGCGAGGGCGCGAATGACGTCGGGCTGACGAAAGCCCTGAAACAGGTCGTTCAAGGTCAGCATGGCAAGATATCCTGATCGGGCATCAGCGCCACTATTTGGCGGAAGCTCTCGAGGCTGGCCTGCGCCTCCTCTTCATCAATCTTGCTCATCACAAAGCCGATATGGAGCAGCACATAGTCGCCGAGGTTGAGGGGGTCTTCGAGCAGCATGCAGCTGACGCGCCGCTGCACCCCCAGGGTGTCGACGGTGACGCAGTTATCTTCGGGGTGCAGCTGCACCACCTGAGAGGGGATGGATAGACACATGGATTTCAGGACTCCGACAAGGTGGTACAACCGGCTGTGGCAGGTTGGTGCGTGGCAAGATGGTGGATGGCAAACCAGAGCTGACCGGCGGCGATGCCACCGTCATTGAGCGGCAGGGTTTCGCTGGTCAATACCTGCCGACCGGCTGCTTCGAGAGCGGGCGCCAGCTGGTCCATCAGCACCCGGTTTTGAAATACGCCGCCCCCCAGTGCCACCAGATAGCCGGGGAAGCGCTCGGCCAGGGCAACGATCAAATCGCTGATGGCGCGGATAAAACCGGCAGCTAGGCTGGCGATGGAGGTGCCTTGGCGCCGCTCGCTGACAAGGGTATTGATGAGCTCGGCCCATTCGATCTGCAGCGGCCCTTCCGCTGATTGGCTTAGGCCAAAGGCGAGGGAGAAGGGCTGCTCATCGGGGTGCAGCTGCAAGGCAGCCGCCTCCAGCAGGAGTCCCGCTTCGCCCTCGTAATCGGGGGTATCGATCACCCCCAGCAGCGCCGCCACCGCATCGAACAGCCGACCGATGGAGCTGGTGTAAGGGGCGTTGCGACCAAGATGCCAGAGTTGGTGCAGATTGCTGATCCGCTCGATAGGTAGCTGGCTTACCAACGGAATATCAAGGGCGCTGATCTGCTCCACGCCATAGGATTCGAACAGTAGCCCCAGCAGCTGGCGCACCGGCTCGCGAATGGCCGCCTCGCCGCCGATCAGCTTGAAGGGAGTGAGGTGCGCAACCCGCGTAAAGCCTTTCACATCGGCCAGCAGCAGCTCGCCGCCCCAGAGGGTGCCGTCATCCCCAAGGCCGGTGCCATCAAAGGCAACCCCCAGCACCGGGCTTGTGATCTCATGCTCGGCCATCACTGCCAGCAGGTGGGCGTGATGGTGCTGCACCTCGATATGGGTGGCGTTGTGCTCGCGGCAATAGCCCTTGGCCCACTGGTGGCTGAGGTAGCCCGGGTGGCAGTCCGAGACCAGCAGTTCGGGCTTGAGATCGTAGAGATCGCGAAAGGTAGCGAGGGTCTGCTCGAAGTGCCCCTGCATCGGCAGGCTGTGCAGATCGCCGATATAGGGGCTGTAGATGCGTTGGCGGCCGAAGGCGAGCGCCAGCTGGTTCTTCTGCTGCGCCCCGACCGCCAGCAGCGGCACCTTGACCGCCGCTTTCAGGCTGGGGGTGCAGGGGGCATAGCCCCGTGCCAGCCGCAGGGTCTGGCGCCGCCCGCCTGCCCACTGCACCAGACTGTCGTCGCAGGGGTGCAGGATGGGGCGGTTGTGATCCAGGATGCCGTCAATCTCGCCCCCGAGCTCCCTGACCACCGCCTCGCACTCGACAAGGATCGGGCTGCCGCGACCATTGGCGCTGGTGGCCACCAGCGGCATGGCACAGGCGTCTAGCAGCAGCTGGTGCAGCGGGGTATAGGGGAGCATGACGCCAAGGTAGGGGATGCCGGGGGCGATCCCCTCGGCCAGCGGCGCGGTTGTCAGTTGGGGTTCTGAGAGCCGATCATCGTTTTTGCGTTTGTGCAGCAAGGTGATGGGTCTGGCCTGAGAGGCGAGCAGCTGCCACTCTTCTTCGCTGCCGGTGACATGGAGTTTGGCCTCGGCAAGGGAGCCCATCATCACCGCCAGCGGCTTGCGCGCACGCCGCTTGAGCGTTCGCAATCTGGCAACACTCTGTTCATTGAGGGCATCGCATATCAGGTGATAACCCCCCATCCCCTTGACCGCAATCAGTGCCCCCGCTTGCAAGGCGCGGGCAGCAATTTGCAGGGCATCCTCGCGCTCGGCCAGCGCATCGCCGTGGCCGGAACGCCAGCTGAGATGGGGCCCGCACTCGGGGCAGCTTACCGGCTGGGCGTGGTAGCGTCTGTCCAGCGGGTTTTCATAGGCCGCCGCGCAGCGCGGGCACATGGCAAAGCCCGCCATGGCGGTGTGGGGCCTGTCGTAGGGGAGGCGGCGGATGATGGTGTAGCGCGGGCCGCAGTGGGTGCAGTTGGTAAAGGGGTAGTGATGGTGGCGATCCGCGGGGTTGGCCACGTCCGTGGCGCACGCCTCGCACATCCCCTGATCCGGCGAGATGGCGACCGTAGCGGCACTCTGCTGCTGGCTTGCCTTGATATGAAAGGCGCCGTCGTAGTCGGCATCCGGATCTTGGGGCAGTTCCTGTTCGCTGAAATGATCGATTCGGCTAAGCGGCGGCGCCAATTCCCGCAGTTCGCGGGCAAAGGCGGCCAGCTGCTCGGGGGAACCCTCGGCGCCAATAGTGACGCCATTGGCATCGTTCAGCACATAGCCGGTAAGGCCGAGGCGCAGTGCCAGTCCATAGACGAAAGGGCGAAAACCGACTCCCTGCACTATGCCGTCCATATGAAATTCGCGGCGCAGCCGGTTGGCCGCAGGATTGGAAGAGATAGAGAGGGCGATGGTGGCGCTCATGCCGGCTCCATTTCATCTTGAGTTTGTGGCAAACGCAGCACCCGGCGCTCGTTCTCCTCGCGCCGTACCCAGCCATCCATCTCCATGCGCAGGCAGAACGGAATGGCGTATTTACGCGACAAGCCGGTGATCTCCTTGAGGGATGCCATGTCGATCAGATCTCCCACCTGCTGGCCCGCCAGCACGGCGGCGACCATCTGGTTGTAAAGCACGGCGTCGTAGTAGATGGGGCCATCGAGCTGCACCAGATACTTGAGTCGCGCCAGATTGCGCAGCTGCTTTTGCAACGCGCCTTTTTGTTGCAAGCCCTGCTGCAGGGCCGCGGGCAGCTTGCGAGTGATAAAGGGATCCAGTTCCACGCCGCCGGGGCCCAGTTTACCGGGCTCGTACCCCTCCTTGCCTTGATCTCGCACCACCTTGAGCACCAGCAGCGCCTCTTCCCCCAAATCATCTTCCGACTCGCCACTGCCCGGTTGCCACTTGTCATGGTGCAGGCGAATGTGCTGCTCGCTTTTGAGCTGCTGGAGCAGGGCCTGAGTGACCGGCAGGGCGATGCCAAAGCGGGTCGCAAGCTCTGCGGCACTCAGCGGTTCGCTGGCCAGGGTGGCGAGCAGCTGGTCGCGGCTTTGGGCCAGCCAGTGGTTGTCCAGCAGCCACTCACCGAGGGGGGTGACCTGCTCTGGCTGCTGGTCAAAGCGGCTGGCCAGCACATAGCCGTTGAGCCCCAGTTGCAGGGTGGCCGGGTTGTAGTGCTCCAAGTCATCCGGTAGCTCGCCCAGCAGGGTGTGCAGCGTCTTGCGTCTGGCGGGATGGATGTCACCGCACCAGACGATACGGGCGCCGTGCAGCAGTTCGCTGCTGCCGTGGCGAATGATGGCGAGCGGCTGGCCGAAGAAGCAGGGGATGGGGCTGCTAAAGATCAGCCGTGCCAGCCGGGTGTCTTTTATTGGTACAAAGCGCGCTCGGCCATGCCAGCTGCCGAGGGCCACTTCCACCTCCTGCGTGCGTAGCGCCTTGCCGCTCAGGCTCTCGGCGTTGAGTCGCACGATAAGGTGGGTCGCCGCCTCGCACTGGCCCGTAGCGCTGGTAAGGCAGTGGCCGCGAGCCACCTCCTTGTGGGGCACTTTTTTCAGGCCCACCGCCACCCGACAGACGGCGCCAATCTCGTCGACACTCTGGTGATAGGCCTGCAGGGAGCGCACCTGCACCTCCCGATCGGCGGGGTAGAGGCGCAGCTTGTCCCCCACCTTGAGGCTGCCCTGCTGCAGGGTGCCGGTGAGCACTGTGCCGGTGCCGTTGGCGGTAAAGACCCGGTCTACATACAGTCGCGGGGCGGCCTGTTCGCGGGGAGCATGATGCTCGGCCATATCCCCCAGCTGGCGCACGATAGCGGCGTGTAGGGCAGCCATATTCTCGCCGGTTTTGGCGCTGACGCTGACGATATCGGGCACCATGCCGCTCTCGTCCATCACCCGCTCCAGCAGGCTCTCCTCAAGGAGCTCCAGCTCGTCGGGGGAGACCAGATCGCACTTGTTGATGCAGACCAGCAGGCGCGGCACCCCCATCGCCTTGAGCAGGCGCAGGTGATCGCCGGTCATCGGCATCCACCCCTCATCGGCGGCAATCACCAGCAGCACCAGATCCAGACTCCAGAGCCCCGCCACCATGTTGCGGATATAGCGCTCGTGGCCGGGCACATCGATGACGCCTATGGTGTTGCCCTGACCGTCGTCAAAGTGGGCAAAGCCGAGATCCTGGGTCATGCCGATGGCCTGCTCGTGGGCACGGGCGGTGGTGATGCCGGTGAGGGCCTTGATCAGCAGGGTCTTGCCGTGATCCACGTGGCCAGCCAGACCGATAACTGCGCGATAGGGGGTCATGGGATCAAGGCTCCTCGGTCGCACTTGTTGAGCTGGGCAACAGTAGCTCGTTAAGCTGGGCGATCAGCAGTTCCATCTCGGTCGGCAGCAGGGTGGCCATATTGAGCAGCACTTTCTGCTGGCGCACGGTGGCAATCACCGGGACGGGAAGTTCGCGCAGGGCATCGAGCAGCTGCTGGGCTGGGCGCGGGTCGGTGCACTCCAGCGCAGGCGCCGGATAAAACTCATCCGGCAGGGTGCCGCCGCCCACCACCAGCTGGGCGGGGACCGGCACAAAGCAGCCGGGCAGGGCGGCCATCAGCTGATCAGCTCTCGCCTGCATGGCAGTCGGGTTGCTTAAGGTGCGCTGGGCGATGCCTTCGCCGATGGGAGATTTGTTGAGCTTGTGGATGAGCAGGCGTTCGAGCAGGGAGTAGATGATGCGGCTCGGGCGGAAGGTGCGCATCATGGGGTGTTTTTCCAGCCGCTTGATGAGATCGCTGCGGCCGCTGATGATGCCCGATTGCGGGCCCCCCAGCAGCTTGTCGCCGGAGTAGCAGACCAGATCTGCCCCCGCCTTGATGTACTGGCGCACCGAGGTTTCATCCGGTGCAAACTCTTCGGTGGTCAACCCCGAGCCCTGATCCACCGCCAGCACCACGTGCTCGGGCAGGGCGCGGGCCACCTCGCCAATATCGGGGGATTCGGTAAAGCCGCGAATGGCGAAATTGGATTTGTGCACCATCAGCACCAGCGCGGTCTGATCGGTGATGGCATCGAGGTAATCCTTGGCGGTAGTGATATTGGTGGTGCCCACCTCCACCAGCTTGGCGCCGGAGAGCGCCAGAATGTCGGGAATGCGAAAGCCGCCGCCAATCTGGATCTGCTCGCCCCGCGAAACGATCACCTCGCGCCCCTTGGCCACCTCCTGCAGCAGCAAGAAGAGGGAGGCGGCGTTGTTGTTGACCACCAGTGAATCTTCGGCCTGGGTGAGGCAACGGAGCAGGGGAGCGATCAGCCCCTTGCGCCCGCCGCGTTTGCCGGTGGCGAGATCCAGCTCCAGATTGTTGTAGCCGGTGTTGAGGTCACGCACCTCGTCCCACAGCTCGTGGCTGAGCGGCGAGCGCCCCAGATTGGTATGCACCAGGGTGCCGGTGGCGTTGATCACCCGGGTCTGACGCTGGCGCAGCTGCTGTTGGCAACGCTTGGCAATCAGCGCCTCGATCTGCTCGTGGGCAACTCCATGCTGGCGAAATGCCTCGCTCTGGCGCAGTTCGCTCAGGGTGTCGCGCACCGCCTGAGTCACCAGCGGGCGGCTCAGCGCCTCGATAAACCCGGCGAGAAAAGGTTGCTGCAGCAGCTGTTCTACTTGGGGCAGACGGCGCGTGTGTTGCTGGCTGGGCTGTTGCTCTGAATCTGGCAGTGAATCGTCGGCAGCCTGACCTGATGCGGGCTGGCGATGGGGGATGGCTGGCGCGTGAGACGGGTTCGGCATGGGATTACCAGTGCAGTGCGTGGGTTTGATATGCGCACCGGTTTGCCGATAGAGAGGCCGAGCTGACGGGTTATGGCACTGCTGGCAGTTTGCAGATTGCGCAAACAGGGAGCATAAATGAGCGCGTATAAAATTAATGCTTCATCGATGCTGATAAATTAATTTTTGGCCAGCGAGATAACCTGAGTTCGGATTATATTGGCAAGCGGTAAGCACCTTTTACTAAGGTATTCTTTCAAATATATTGAACAAGCGATAAAACATAAATGCCAGACCGATAAAGATCGGCTAAATGGTATTTGCTCAATAGATAAATTTGGCGGAAGAGGCAGGAATCGAACCTGCCAAAGCCTTCTCGGCTCACATCGGTTTTGAAGACCGAGGAGGCCACCAGACCCCATCAACTTCCGTAACGGCCGCTATTTTGTGGCAAATTTCTGTGACTGGCAACGCTTTTTTTATCATAAAAAAGCGAGGGTTAGCGATTTTTTGAAAAATTCAAAGAACCTTGTTTTATATCAAGTTCAGCACAATTAGCCCGATGTTTTTAATTTAACATCGGGCCTCGATCACATTGCCAAAAGCGTCAGTCAATAACGGTCGTTAACAACTCGATAAATAGTTATCGCTCGGCGTTGGCAATATTCCACTGCGCCAGATGTTTTATTAACAAACTGCTATCTTTGGCATCCTCCAGATGGCCATAGAGATAATCCATGGCCCCGCTCACCATCTCGGTCATCGGGAAGGAGAACGCCACTATGGCCGGTTGCACCCCGACAAAGATCACCTCTGGGACAAAGGTCTTGAGCTCGTCGATCAGGAAATTGAGCGGCATATTGTGGGTCGAGAAGATAAACATCTCGGCGATGGTCTCGGGGGGGATCACCTGCAGGGTGCCCGCCTTTTCGCCGATCTCGGCGGCATCCACCAGCACCACCCGCGCCGGTTGCAGCTCCCGTACCTTGTAGACCACATTTTCCGGCGCGATGCCGCCGTCGATATGGATCCAGCCGGGCAGGGGGGCGGCTTGCAGTTTGTCCGCCAGATAAGGGCCGGCACCGTCGTCCCCCATCATGGCATTGCCCACGGTCAACACAAGATTGCAGCCCATCAGCGGCTCCTTACCATCAGGTACATATGGGGATCGTTAAAGAGGGCGGTGAGCTGATCCATAAAAATGTTGGTCCAGCCCAGCTGCTGCTCATCAAGCACATTGTCGGCTTTGCGCAGCCGGTCGAAGGCACAGGCCAGCATGTGGCAGTGTTCGCGATAGATGGTGATCTCGCCAAAGGTGAGAAACCCCTCCATCTTGCGGCGCGCCTCGCTCCCTTCGGGCAGCTTGGCCACCCAGTTGCGATAGCCATCCTGCGAGCAGACCAGATCTGCCCGCAGGCAATCGACGATGCCGAGGTGGTGGCCAATGGCGAGGCTGTAGTACATCACCTCTTTGGCTTCTTCCGGCACGTCGAACTGCTCGTCGACGAACTTGCGCGAGAGGCGATAGAAGAAAACTTCGTCAGCCATGCACCGCCTCTCCCTTGCCTGCCGCCCGGTTGAGGCAGGCGTTGGCCAGGTTGTTGACGATCTCCGACAGGCGAGGGTCGCTATGCTGATCGAGATAGCTCTGGATGCGCAGATCCACATCCTGCTGGGTCGCCCCTTCGAGCAGCGCCATAAACTCGTCGGCGATGATCTGTCCCTGACGGTAACCGGCCATGCGGCGCGCTTCGCGCTCGATCATCACCCGAATTTCATTGGGGATGCCGGTGTGGCGCAGCTCGACCCGCACTCCAGGTTGCACTTCGTGGCTGGTGGCGGTCAGTTTCTGCTCAAGCAGACCGAGCGCCACCGCAAAGCCGTAGATGGTGGCGGCAGGTGTGGGCGGGCAGCCGGGGATATAGACATCCACCGGCACGATTTTGTCGGTGCCGCCCCAGACGCAGTAGAGATCGTGGAAGATGCCGCCGTCACAGCCGCAGGCGCCGTAGGCGATGCAGATCTTGGGATCGGGGGCTGCTTCATAGGCGCGCAGGGCCGGTACCCGCATCGCCCGGGTCACAGCGCCGGTAAAGAGCAGGATGTCGGCGTGACGGGGGGAGGCGACCACCTTGATGCCGAAGCGCTCGGCATCGAACAGCGGGGTGATGGTGGCGAAGATCTCGATCTCGCAGGCGTTGCAGCCGCCGCAATCGACCCGATAGACATAGGCCGAGCGGCGAATGTCTTTGAGCAGGGTCTTCTTGAGTTTGGTGATCTCGGGATCCTGTGCCAGCGGCACGGCGCGGGTATGGGCATGGCCGACAACCGGTTCTATGCCTTTGATCTTGCTCATCACATCCACTCCTGTTGTGTGGTCATCGGTGTGGCAATCGGTGTGGTCATGGCCGAGTCAGGCTGGCTCAGCATGCTCTGTTTTCGTTTGCAGTCGGGGCAGTGGTGCAGCCGCTCCGGGGTCGCCAGCGGGGTGCCTGCCTGCTTGAGGGTATCCTCCACCAGTGCCACCAGTTTGCTCGGGGCAAAGTAGGTGCCGCACAGGGTGCAGGGGGCCAGCGCGAAGCGGGCCTCCTCATACAAGTCAGCCTTGTTGGTCACCGCCAGCTCGAACTCGGGAGAGAGGGCGATGGCGCGGGTCGGGCAGACCTCTTCGCAGCGGCCGCAGAAGATGCAGCGCGCCATGGAGATCTCCCAGCGTCGCTCGCCGGTCTCCATATCCACTTCCATCACCAGCGCGTTGGCCGGGCAGGCCTTGGTGCAGGCGGCGCAGGCGATGCACTGATCCGCCTGATATTTCGGTTTGCCGCGAAAATCCCGGTTCACCTCGTAAGGGGCGAAGGGGTACTTGGCGGTCGGTGTGCCAGCCTTGAGGATGGTCTTGAACAGCTTGATCATGATGACCCCTTACTTGAGCGGAGAGTTTTTGCGGTCGATACCGTAGCGCTCGATCTCCTTGTAGGAGACCACGGTGGACTTGCCCTTCTTGGGGTCGACCAGGGTGACCCGATCGGTACAGGAGTAGCAGGGATCCAGACTGCCGATGATCAGTGGCGCATCGGCGACGGTATTGCCACGCAGCATGTAGCGCAGGGCGGGCCAGTTGGCGTAGGTGGCGGCGCGGCAGCGCCAGCGGAACAGCTTCTGGTTATCGCCGGTCATGCTCCAGTGGACGTTTTCGCCACGGGGCGCTTCGGTAAAGCCCAGCGCAAACTTGCCTGGCTGATAGGTGAACCCTTCGGTCAGCAGCGGCCCCTCCGGCAGGTGCTCGAGACCGAACTCAATCATGTCGAGGGAGTCGTAGAGCTCGTGGATGCGCACCAGCACCCGTGATTGCACATCGCAACCCGCCAGGGTCTGGATCTCCATCGGCAATTCGCGATAGGCGGCAAAGTCGTGGACCCGGCGCACGTCGCGCTTGAAGCCGCTGGCCCGCACCATGGGGCCGACGCAGCTGAAATCGCGGGCGATTTGCGGATCGAGGCGGCCTATCCCCACCAGACGGGAGGTGATGTTGGCGGTGTCGAGCAGCATGGCAACCAGGGGTTTGAGCTCATCACGGAGTTCCCGTACCAGCTGGGCGCCCTTGATGCGATCTTCCTTGAAGATATCGCGGCGCACCCCGCCAATCAGGTTGAGGCCGTAGGTCTTGCGGGCACCGGTCAGCAGCTCGGCCAGGGTCATGGATTTCTCCCGCACCCGGAAGAACTGCATAAAGCCGGTGTCGAAACCGGTGAAGTGGCTGGACAGGCCGATGTTGAGGATATGGCTGTGCAGGCGCTCTACTTCCAGCAGCACGGCGCGGATCATCTTGGCCCGCTCGGGCACCTTAATGCCCATGGCGTTCTCCACCGAGGTGGTGTAGGCGACGCTGTGGGTGAAGCCGCAGATGCCGCAGACCCGGTCGGTCAGAAACGCCACTTCGTTGTAGCCCATGCGGGTTTCCGCCAGCTTCTCCATGCCGCGATGGACATAGAAGAGGCGGTAGTCGGCGTCGATGATGTCTTCCCCATCGACGAACAGGCGAAAGTGACCCGGCTCGTCCGAGGTGATGTGCAGCGGGCCCACCGGCACGATGCGGTTGGCCTCATTGCCCAGCTCATTGACGAAGGGGTAGGTCTCGGTGTCGGTGGTGGGCATCGGGCGCTGGCGGTAATCCATGGCGTCCTTGCGCAGGGGGTGGATATCCTCCGGCCAGTCGTCCGGCAGCACCAGACGGCGTTCGTCCGGCAGGCCGACGGCGCGCAGGCCGTACATGTCGCGGATCTCCCGCTCGCCCCACACCGCCGCCGGAATGGTCGGGGTGATGGAGGGGTACTCCTGCTCGATGGCATTGACCAGCACCTTGACGGTGATCCAGCTCTTGGTGTCGCCCTCCATGGAGAAGACGTGGTAGACGGCGAAGTGGCCGTTGAGGCTGCGCTCGTCATTGGCAAACGAAACCGAGAGCCAACCCCCCTGCTTGTGGAAGATCAGGCTGGTGAGGGCCACCAGATCGGTGGGCTTGACGGTCAGGGTGGCCTGATCGGCGGTCTGCCACTGCTCGTCGATAATGGCGTGGGGCAGTTGCTGTCGCAGTTGCTGGATATAGTCGCAACCGATGCGATCCTGGATGGCGATGGTCATGCAGTTCTCACTTTAAATTCGCAAATGATGAAATCGAAAAAAGCAGCGGTGATGGCACTCATGAGTTATACCCCGACCAGATAGGCGAGCAGCGCCAGCAGGGCCAGCCCCAAACCGTAGCGGGTGAGCTTGTGGGTGCGCACGAACTGGGTGCGGGCCATGGAATTCTCGATAATGCCCGCGAGTGAAAAGGCCACCAGCAGCTTGCAGAGCAGGATCAGGGCAGCCAGCGCCAGTGCGGGCAGGCTCCAGTTCGCCGCCTTGCCGAAGGGGAGGAAGATCACCAAAAAGAGCTGCACCACCACCAGCTGCTTGAGGCCGATGGAGAGCTTGAGCAGGGCCAGCCCCGCACCGGAGTACTCGGTGAGCGGCCCCTCTTGCAGCTCCTGCTCGGCTTCGGCGCAGTCAAAGGGCAGCTTGCCCATCTCCACAAACACCGCGAAGGCGCAGGCGGCACCGGCCAACAGGGTGGCGATGGGCGCGGCCAGTGGCTGGTTGGCCACATAGCTGCTGATATTGCCCAGATCCGAGCTGCCCACCATCATCGCCATGATGAAGCAGGAGAGCACCAGAATGGGCTCCACCAGAATGCCCAGTGTCAGCTCGCGGCGGGCACCGATCCCGGCAAACATGCTGCCGCTGTCCAGACCCGCCAGCGAAAAGAAGAAGCGGAAGATGGCGAACAGGTAGATGTCGGTGATGAGATCCCCGGCGATGGGAAAGGGGGACTCGTGGGTCAGGGTCGGCAGCGCCATAGCCACCAGCAACAGGGCCGAGATCAGCAGCGCAGGCATCAGGTTGAAGATGATGCCGGCAGGCTCGGGGGTCACCTCTTGGCGGCGCAGGAGCTTCCCGATATCCCGGTAATCCTGCAGCAGGCCCGGCCCTTGGCGGGAGTGCATTTTGGCCCGCAGCACCCGGTTGAAACCGGTGGCCAGCGGCGCCAGCGCCAGCATGGCGATGGCCTGGGTCAGGGCGAGGGCAACCATGCCCCAGCTCGGCATTTCAAGAACAGGCATATCAGACTCCTACAGCCATCAGGATAAAGAGCGCCAGCACCAGGCCGTGCAACAGCCAGCCAGCGGCAGAGGGGGATGCGCTCACCCCGTGCAGGGCGGTAGCCAGATCGAGCTGGGGCTGTTTGCGATAGAGCGGGGCACAGAGTTGGCGCAGGGTATGAGTGACACCACCGGAGGTGAGGCTCATGCGCTCCTCGTAGGCGTAACCGCAGGCCCAAGGCGTGCCAGCGTGACGACGACCCAGCTTGGGCCCCTTGAAGATGGCCACGACCAGCAGCGGGATGAGGAACAGCCCCAGCAGAGTGATGGCAATCACCGGCGGGGAAAGGATCGCCTGTGAGCTGTCGAGTGGCAGCAGGGTTGCGCCAGTGGCCACGCTCATCTGGCCCATGAGGTGAGTAGAGACGAGGGCCTGACCGTAGCCGCTGACAAATGGGGCAATCCAGGGCGCACCCAGACCCAGCACCAGACAGACCGCCGCCAGCAGCAGGGTGCCTGCCACCATGGCATTGGGTACTTCGCGGGCCTGACTCGCCTTCTCGCTGCGCGGTGCGCCGCAGAAGCAGATGCCATACACCTTGACGAAACACATCACCGCCATGGCGCCGGTCACTGCCAGCATCACTACCGCCAGCGGGGCAACGACAGAGGTGCCGAGCTTGGTCATGGAAAGCAGCGCCTGATAGATAAACCACTCGCTGACAAAGCCGTTGAGGGGCGGCAGCGCCGAGATGGCCATGGCGCCGATAAGGAACGCCAGCGCAGTCCAGGGCATCAGCTTGGCGAGGCCTCCCATCTTGTCCATGTCGCGGGTGTGCAGGCGGAACATCACTGAGCCGGTACCCATAAAGAGCAGGCTCTTGAAGATGGCGTGGTTGAGCAGGTGATAAAGCGCACCGAGCAGCCCCAGCACCACCAGTGCTGGTTGCTGGTTGGCGATGCCGATCATGCCGATCCCCATCCCCATCAGGATGATGCCGATGTTCTCTACCGTGTGGTAGGCGAGCAGCCGCTTGAGATCGTGCTCGGCCAGCGCAAACAGCACCCCGAGCACTGCCGAGCAGGCACCGAAGATCAGCACCATGTAGCCCCACCAGAGCTGGCTGGCGCCGAGAAAATCGATGCTGACTCGCAAAATGCCGAACAGACCGAGCTTCACCATCACCCCAGACATCAGCGCCGAAATATGGGAGGGGGCGACGGGCTCGGCTACTGGCAGCCAGCCGTGCAGCGGCACGAAACCGGCGCGCAGGCCAAAGCCGCAGAAGCTGAGCAGGAACACCAAAGAGGCCAAGCCGCCCGCCAGATGGTGCTCACGCAGCGCGGCGAACTCCAGCGAGCTGCTTTCGCGGCAGAGTAGCCAGAAGGCAACCAGCACCAGCGCCATGCCGATATGGTTCATCACCAGATAAAGGCGGCTCTGTTTGGCGGCATCCGGATTGGTCTTGACCAGCCAGTAGGTGGTGAGGGTCACCAGCTCGTAGCAGAGCAAAAAGCCCAATGCGTTGTCGGCCAGCACCATGCCTACCATGGCGAACAGGAAGAGGTTCATCAGCACGCCAATGGCTACATCCCCCTTGCCCTGATATTCGCGAATATAGGCAAAGGAGTAGAGGGAGACGGCGACGCCCACCAGGGTGATCACCAGCAGCATCAGGGCAGAGAGCATATCCAGATGAACTGAGCCCAACAGCCAGAGCTGGCCGTCGATGGGGGCGCCTTGGGCCAGCGCCTTGATGGCGGCAACAAAACCGGCGAGCGAGCCCAGCAGGGCAAAGCCGCTATTGAGACGGTTAGCCAGAGCGGGCAGCTTTTGCAGCAGCAGACCGGCGGCAGCGCCCAGCAAAAAGAGCAGGAGCGTGCCCATAACAAGGGGGGACAACATCAGCAGGATCCCTCAGTGGTTGAAGCGTCGGGTGAAACAGGCGCAGTCGTGACGGCCGAGCAAGCAGAGGCCGAGAATGCGGGGGCACCTTGCGGGTGAGCATTGGCCGCTTGCAGGCGGCGATCGCGGGCGGCGTTGGCGCAGGCCGTGTCGTTGACGATGCTCAGTGACTGGGAGGGGCAGGCCTCGATGCAGGCGGGGCCTTCGGCCCGAAACTCGCAGAGGTCACATTTGACCGCAATGCTGCGCACCCCGGGCTCCCAGCTCAGCAGATCCTCGCCAAAGCAGCGCAGACCGGCGGAGGTGGAGGGATTGCTGGAGCGGATGGAGCAGGGAATATAGGTGTCGTAACTGTTGGCCATGGCCACCGGACGGCTGCCACCGCTCTGGATGGCACCGAACGGGCAGGCCACGGCGCAGAGGTTGCAGCCGATGCAGAGCGACTCGTTGAGTTGCACGCAATCGCCGGTCTGGGCAATCGCCTCGACCGGGCACACCTTGATGCAGGGGGCATCGTCACAGTGACGGCACTGAACCGGCATGGTCGCCTGCTCGTGTCGCATAACGGTTAAACGGGGGGCTTGCTGCAAACCTTGCGCCTTGTGAACCGTACTGCAGGCCGCCATACAGGTGCCACAGCCAATACAAAGCTTGGGGTCAGCGATAACGAAGCGGTTCATAGCCTAC
The DNA here is from genome assembly GCF_002586745.1 of Aeromonas sp. CU5. Classification (NCBI taxonomy): domain Bacteria; kingdom Pseudomonadati; phylum Pseudomonadota; class Gammaproteobacteria; order Aeromonadales; family Aeromonadaceae; genus Aeromonas; species Aeromonas sp. CU5. Next base: position 1,623,677 of record NZ_CP023817.1, on the reverse strand, counting down.
CTTGTCGTGTCGCGAACGGAGAGAATAGGGGCAGGTTGGCAAAATACGGGCCAGATTGATCATAGGCGAGAAAATGGATTTAAAATTTTGTTTTAAAAGGGATTTAATTTTCTTGTCGCGCCGTGACGAAGAGGCCGAACGGTGTCGAAATGTGACGTTCGTCACTTGTGACGAAGGGCGGGGGAGGGATCGTCACATAGGTAGTAAACGAGTTGTCTATAGGTTTTGCGGCGATGCCAATCGGTTTGATGAAGGGCTGCGAGAATAGCGCTAGATGGCTGAAAGATACTGTTTTTGCATCGCCAGCCAGCGGCCGTTGTTGATCAACACCAGCTGCACCTTGAGCAGGGCCGCAATATCCGCGCGGTGCTTTTTATCGAGGTAGAGAAAGACCTGCTCTTTGGCGATCTTCTGCCAGGGGGCCGCCAGCGCAGGTTGATAGGCGGCGCGCATCTTGATGACCCAGTCCACTTTGCCCCTGTGCAGTTGGGCAAGGCCCTGCTTCTCATCGTTTAACCAGATGACCTGATAGCTGCCGAGGTTGCGTTCACACCACTGATTGCCACGCAGGCAGCCAATCACGGCCCCTTTGGCTGGGGGCCAGTTCGGGTTATCCCGTGGCTTGCCATAAATCGCCGCTTCCGAGAGGGGGGCGCCGACCTGCAGCAAGTGGGGATGGGTCTGATCAAAGCCCTTGATCCGGGCCATGTCGCCATCGACTGCATTCACCGACTCAATCAGCTTCTCGCAGCGGGCGTAAGTGCAGGGGATCAACTGAAAGTCGATACCCGCCCTGCCAAACCAGTCATGAATAAAAGGGCGTAATATCGCGGTGTGCTCGACCGCTGCCGCCAGCTTTAGCGGGGTTGCGTGGGCTACGGAGGTCAGCCCGACAAGCAGTAACCAGCCAATCCACTTCATATCGCACTCCTGAACCGGGCTTATGTTAAGCAGATGTGTTGCGACGACTGCCAAGAAGAATAGGGCAGCCCGACCGTGCCACCGTTTATCCGTGACGGCTGAGTCAGGGTAGCAGCGCCGTGATCAGGATATGGGCCGCGCTCACCAGGATCACCGTGAAGGTCAGCCCCATTCCCGCTACCCGATAACGAAAGTTTTCCGGCGTGCGGCTCATGCCAAAAGCGTGACAGAAGCGGCCAAGCAATAGGGCACACCCCAGTAGATGGATAAGCCAGGGGGACTGGCTGGTGGCTTCGACAAAATAGATCAGCAGCAGGGCGAGGGGGACATACTCGGCAAAATTGGCATGCACCCGCATGGCTCGCAACATGGCGGGATCATCCCCGTGCCCCAGCGCCACCTTGCGGCTATGGCGGGTACGAATGGTGCGGATGCTCAGCAACACAAACAGCAGGGCGAGCAGGGCCGCGTAAACAGGCAGTATGGTCATGTTATCTGGCTCTCGGTGTGATGATGGCGAGTGGCAGGCCTTAAGTGATGCAATATTGCTTGGCGTCTCAATGGCTTGCCTCTGAGGGTAGCAGCAAACTGCCGCAGCACGTCCGCCATCTATTCGCTCGCCATCGACTGTGCACAAAATGACTGCATATATTATCTCCATGCGCCTATTGAAGCTGATCTTTATCAAAAAAAGATTGAAATAAGCGCGATAGATAACTGTTTTTTCACTAATGTAGTTTTATTTTGGTATCATGCTCATTTGGCTGCGATCGTTATATTTGTATTTTTGTGTCCGATGGTTATGTCGTTTGTTAAGGTGGTAACTTCATATTAAACTTTGTGAAGTGGAATGTTTTTATCATTTATGCAAGTTTTTTGATTGCTGATATGCATTTAATTGAGGGTTTATAAAAATGAAATATTTTTTACGTGCATCACTTCGTACGGCGACTTCAATTTTTTTGGCTTTTCTAGGATTGATAGCTGTTGTGTCAATTTTTTATTTTGCAAAAAACCATTACGAAAAGCAGCAAGCAAAACCGTTTGAAGAAATAAAATACTGGACGGTTAGTTTAAAAGAGCCGATTGGAGTTGAGGTGCAGGCAAAAACTAAGGTTTTATCAGATAAATTACTGGTTTCTATCGACGTGATTGGATATCCAAAATATTTTTCAGATTCAAGAAATACAAATGCATCTCTCTTTTTTACATTTTTAGATAAAGATGAGTTTAAAATTATTTCTAGACCGGTGAGTTTGTCAGATTTTACAAAATTGGTTGGTGATAGTGGAGAAAAAAATGGTTTATCAATTCAATTTGAAGAGTATTTAACTCTAGATGAGTACAAGCGCTTTAGTCAGATGCAAGTTGGTTGGAACCTGATAACAACAGAAGAAGTTAAAGTATCTACTAAACTTGTTTTACTCGACCATTGTGCACCCAACATCTCAAAATCTGAAAGGTTAAAGCGACTGGGGCAATATGGAACAGTACGTGAAAAAGGTCGGGGGTTTTTCACTGCAGCAGAGCATTCGGTAAACTTTTTTTATGATGGTTCATTACTTACTTGTGAGTGATTATGTCTTTAAGGTACGTTGCAAATGAAGGTGTTTATGGATTTCGATACTATATTTAATTATGTACCCACAAGGATTCATAACCCACATGGACAAATCAGTGAAATTATAAATTTTAGATTGAGTAAGTAAATTCGAGTGAGCGCAGATGTCAGCGGAATGAAACTGACGATTCACGTTAAAAATATTATCAGTGATTGGGTGAGATCCTTTAGCGATATAAATAACTGCGTAGAAATATAATTCTAGAGTCATGTTTTGATTACATACCTGCTTATAAAGTAACGCTACTTGGTATGGCCTGATAAAAACACATTCTTGAGTAATGCTACGAGTAAAAAATTGAAATAGATCTATGGATATTTTTCTAAAGTTGGCAACTGGCTCATAGTCATGTTACCAAAAAGCCCCACCAATCTGATTGGCGGGGCTTTTGCTCTTTTGCTATTTGGAGTGGAGCATTGAATCGCGGCAAGGATCAGAGTGCGGGCAGCATTCCGAGGCTGACGCTGACCTGCACCCCGACGATCAGCACCCCCATGGCGGCGGCAAGACCCAGCGCCACTACGCCACCCGGGGCGCGGTAGTGGTGGGCGGGCGCCTGCTTTCGGCTCTGCCACACCAGTGCCACCGGCAGCAGCACCGCGAGGATCGCCAGCGCGATGGCGGCGTAGCCGAGTGCCATGATAAAGCCCTGCGGGAAGTAGAGGGCAAACAGCAATGGCGGCACAAAGGTGATCAGGCCAGTCTGGCTGCGGCCCTGCCAGTTGTCCTTGCGGCGGGTTACCTTGGCCATAAAGTCGAACAGTCCCAGCGTCACCCCGAGGAAGGAGGTGGCGAGCGCCAGATCGGCAAACAGGTGCATCGCCTGATTAAACGCAGGCCAGCTCACCAGCTTGCCGATGTTGGCCAGCAGGCTGTCCAGCGCCCCGCCGGTTTGCAGCAGCGCTTGCTGGCCGAGCAGACCGAGGATCGCCACCTGCCACAGCACGTAGAGGATCAGCGGCAGGGCAGAGCCCCAGACAAAGACCCGACGCAGCTGTTTGGGGCAGTCGCCGAGGTAGAGCATCACGCTCGGAATGGAGCCGTGAAAGCCGAACGAGGTGAAGATCACCGGCAGGCCCGCCAGCAACAAGCCCTGACCCAGCGGCATCGAGAGCAAGTGCTGCCCTTCGGCGCGGGGCAGCAGCAGTGCCAGCACCACCACCATGATCACCAGTTTCACGGTGAACATCAGCCGGTTGAGGTAATCCACCTGCTTGGTGCCGACGCAGACCATGCCGCCAAACAGCAGGGTAAAGGCCCAGGCCGCCTGCTCCTGACTGAGGGTCATGCCTGCATCCGCCAGCGCTTGGGCCAGCAGGCTGCTGCCGCCGCTGATGTAGGCGGAGGCCAGCGAGTAGAACAGCATCAGGATGCAGAAGGAGGCGATGCGCTTGCCCCAGGGGCCGAGCAGATGATCCGCCAGCTGGTGCAGGTACCACTTGCCGGTGTTGAGGCTTGCTTCTACTTGCAACATGGCGGTGAAAGCCATCAGGGCCCAGAGGCCAACCATCAGCAGCAGGGTGGCGGGGCCACCAAGGGAGGAGGAGGCCAGCGGCAGGGCCAGCATTCCGGCGCCTATGGTGGTGCCGGCAATCAACAGGGTACAACCCAGGGTTTTGGTATTCATGTTATCCATCCGAACGTAGCGGTGTCAGTGCAAACAGGCGGTGTCAGCAGTGACGTCAACAAGAGGGGGCCAATTGGCGTTATCAGCAGGCGCCTCCGGGGATAGGGCCGGAGGCTAGCAATATCGGAACGGGAACATCTGTACCTAAAACCTGTCACTTGTAAAAGATGGTTGCCAAGTTAGCGGATCAAAATAGCGGAAACAACCCCTTTTACACGGATCTTGTGCTGGTATGTGGCGTTAAGTGGAAATAAATGATGACGGTGGTGGCTAATTGCAGAAAAAAGCACCGAAAAAAACGACTGGCAGAGGGGGCTTATAGATACAGATCAGCCAAGTGGCAGCAGCGCAGATAGGGGAGCGGGGAGGGCGTTGTATGAACGCTGGCGTGGCGTTGAGGGGCAACAGGGGTGTGGCGGCCGGTTGTTTAGTCGGTCAAACCTGTAGAGAAAGCAGAGCGCGGCAGGGTTGTGGGGAGAAACATAAGGCTGCCGATCCTGGCAGCCTTATGTTCGCACTGTTTTTACTAACGGTTTTCACGAACAGTTGTCACGCACTGTTTTTCGCATGGATTGACAGCAAACCGAGTCTGCTGCGAAGCGGGTTAGCGGCGGCGCTTGAGGGTGCGGCTTACATAGTGCAGGCCGCTCTGGTATTCGCCGTTCACCGCCTTGAGTGCCAGCTCCAGCGCCTGGCTGGCCAGTGCATCGTGCTGCTGGGGCAGAGAGTTGATGCCAAAGGGGAGGAAGTCGAGCAGCCGATCATCCCCGAAGGTGGCCATGGCGAGCTGGCTCATATCGATCTCTTGTTCCAGCTCTAACTCCAGCAAGTAATCGAGCACCCCCTCCATCAGGATATAGGAGGTGGTGATCAGCGCCTCGGGCAGTTGGCCCAGCTGTTGGTGCAGATCCTTGATCAGGCGATACCCCTCAAGGCGGGAGAAGTGATCCCCCTCGCACAGGTGGCGCGCCGTGCTATGACTGGCGACCGCCTGTTCGAAACCGGCTTTACGCTGCGCACTGATCGTCAACAACGGCAGCGCGGTGATCAAGGCGATATGGCGCAGGGTCGGGGTGAGCAGGGAGCTGGTGAGATCAAAACTCGCCTTCTCGTTTTCACTGGCGACGGTGACAAACTTGTCGGCGGCCATGGCCCGGTCGATGGCGAGGATCTGGCACCCTTGCGCCTGCAACTTGCCATAGAAGGGGTCGTCAGGGGGCAGGCAGCTGGCCACCAGCAGGGCGTCCACATGGCGGCTCACCAGCATCTGAGCCAGCTCTTTTTCGGTGGCGGGATCATCTTCCGAGCAGACGATCAGCAGCTGATAGCCCTGCGCCCGCGCTCCCTGTTCGAGGCGCTTGGCCAGCTTGGCGTAACTGGCGTTTTCCAGGTCGGGCAGGATAAAGCCCAGGGTCTTGGTCTGGCCGCCACGCAGGGAGGCGGCACGACTGTCCGGCTGGTAGTTGTGGGCGGTGACCACTGCCATCACCTTGTCGCGGGTCGCCTGGCTGATGCGGTATTGGTCGGCCTTGCCATTGATCACATAGCTGGCCGTGGTGCGCGAGACACCGGCGAGGGCGGCGATTTCATCCAGTTTCATCATATTGGCTCTGTTTGAGTTGCAAGGCCCACGGTCACTGCCGGGTGAGGGCACCGAAAAGTGTGCGCGGGATCATATCATTGAAAAGCACTGGATACGGGCACTTGATCAATTCGCTGAAACGATTCAGTCTGAGTGTAAGTGAAACGATTCAGCCTGTCAGCAGCGGATAGATAGCCAGGCCTCAAAAGCCAACCTTGATCACAGTTAATCGCGATCATGCCTATTGTCAGCTGGCGAGTTACCCGAATGTTCAATTGTGATGTACCGGCGCGGCCGGAACCTGATGGAGAGTCTCTATGTTGAAGTTGGCGCGAGAGCAGATCTTGCTGGGACAGTCGGTGGCAACCAAGTCGGAAGCCATTGCCCTGCTGGCAGGCAAACTGACCGAAGCCGGTCTGGTGGAAGCGGGCTATGTAGATGGAATGCTGGCCCGTGAAGCGCAGCATGCCACCTACCTTGGCAGCGGCATCGCCATTCCCCACGGCACTACCGACACCCGCCATCTGGTGAAGAGCACCGGCGTCATGGTGGCCCAGTTCCCCCAGGGCATCGAGTGGGACGAGGGGCAGATCGCCTATGTCGCCATCGGCATAGCTGCCAAGTCTGACGAGCATCTGGGCATTTTGCGCCAGCTCACCCATGTGCTGGGTGACGAGCAGGCGGCCGCGCAATTGAGAGAGGCCACTGACGCCGACACCATCATCAATATCCTGACCGGTGCTACTGCCGCCAAAGAGGTGCAATACCTGACCCTGGCCGACTTCCCGGCCGATGATCGCGACCAGCTGCTGCTGGGTGCGGCCGCTCGCGCCAAGTCTGCAGGTTGGGGCGATGCCGCTATGGTGACAGCGCTGCTGGCAAGCGATCCCGCCTATCTGGGCGAGGGAGTCTGGCTGGCACGGGCCAATGTTCAGCAAACAGCATCCGCCCAGACCGGTTGGGTACTGGCGACCCCGAGCAACGCACTCACCGCAGGTGAACTGCCGGTCAGCGCCATGCTGCTGCTGTGTGCCGCCGATGCAGGTCATCTGCCGCAACTTGAGAATCTGGCCAAACTGGCCGCCGCAGGTCAGCTCGCCACTCTTGCCGGCAGCGACGGGCTGGCCATGTTGCAGGCGGGGCCAGCGAGCGGTCTTGCCGAGACCTTCACCATCATCAACCCCCACGGCCTGCATGCTCGTCCGGGCGCCATGCTGGTCAAGGTGGCCAAAGAGTTTGCATCCGACATCCGGGTTGCCAATCTGGATGGCAGCGGCGAGGCGGTCTCCGCCAAGAGCCTGATGAAGGTGATTGGTCTTGGGGTCAAGTGCGGGCACCGTCTGGCATTTCGCGCCGAAGGGGCCGACGCCGAAGCGGCCCTCAAGGGGATCGGTGAGGCCATCGCCGCCGGTCTGGGCGAGGGGGCTCATTGATGAAGATTGTCACCATTACCCTCAACCCGGCCCTTGATCTCACCACCCGTCTCGAGGCGATGAGCCTTGGCGAGGTCAATCTGGTGAGCGAGGCCAACCTGCGTGCGGCGGGCAAGGGGATCAACGTCGCCATGGTGCTCAAAGATCTGGGCCGCGAGGTTGGCGTGACCGGCTGGCTTGGCGCTGACAATGCGCAGAGTTTTGTCTCCCTGTTTACCGAGCGGAAGCTTGCGGATCACTTTGTGCGCGTGGCGGGCAGCACCCGCATCAACGTCAAGATCTCCGAGCAGTCCGGTCGGGTCACCGATCTCAATCTGCCGGGGCTCACCATTCACCAAGGGGAAGTGAGCGCGCTGGAGCAGGCGATTGACGAATTGGCACTGCAAGCAGAGTGGTTCGTGTTGGCGGGCAGCCTGCCCAAAGGGGTGGCCCCCGATTACTGCGCCCATCTAATCCGCCTGCTCAAGGCCAAAGGCAAACAGGTGATCTTCGATTGCAGCGGCGCGGCCTTAAGCGAAGGGATCAAGGCGGCGCCGACTCTGGTCAAACCCAATCTGGAAGAGCTTGAGCAATGGGCTGGCCGCCCCATCAAGACCCTGAGCGAGCAGGCCGAATGTGCCCGCGCGCTGCAGGCAAGCGGGATCCCCAATGTGGTGATCTCCAACGGCGCCGATGGCCTGATCTGGTTTGCCCCGGATGCCGTCTGGCAAGCCATTCCGCCGCGGATGCAGGTGGTCAGCACGGTCGGTGCTGGCGACTCGCTGGTTGCCTGTCTCGCCCACGGTCTGAGCCTTGGCTGGGGGCCGGAGCAGACCCTGCGTCTGGCCACCGCCGTCTCGGCGCTTGCGGTCAGTCAGGTAGCGGTCGGTTTTAGCGATATTGCTGTGCTCAACCCCTTACTTGAGCAGGTGCGCGTACAGCGTCTGGCTGAGCTGGCACCGGCTCAATGCAATACCCCCTCAATGGACAACTCAGGAGATGCCCAATGAAAGCAATTTTGGTTACGGCTTGCCCGGCGGGCATTGCCACCAGCTTTCTCGCTGCAAAACGGATAGAACAGCAGGCCAAACTGGCAGGCTGGGAGCTCACCCTCGACGTCGGCTCCAGCGTGCAACCCCGTCAGGTGCCGAACAAGGAGCAGATTGCCGCCGCCGACCTGGTGCTGGTTGTCGCCAGCGCCCCGGTGGATCTCGCTGCCTATGATGGCAAACAGCTCTATCAGGGGAGCATGGATCTGGCCCTGCAAGATCCGGCAGCTTTGCTGGAGGCCGCAACCAGCGGTGCCAGCGTCTATCGCCATCAAGCCGCCCCCGCCGTTGCCAATGCTGCCGCCAAACCGGCCACCGCTGGCAAGCTCATCGTGGCGGTGACCGCCTGCCCAACTGGCGTGGCCCACACCTTTATGTCAGCAGAAGCGCTGGAGACCATGGCCAAGCAGCTGGGTTATCAGATCCGCGTCGAAACCCAAGGCTCGGTCGGTGCCCAGAATGCCCTGACCGCCGAGGAGATTGCCGCCGCTGATCTGGTGTTCCTCGCCACCGATATCGAAGTGGACATGGCGCGCTTTGACGGCAAGCAGGTCTATCGCACCAGCACAGGTGCGGCGCTGAAGAAAACCCGCGCCGAGCTCGACAAGGCGTGGAACGAGGCGACACTCTATCGCCACAGCGGTGCCAGCCAGCCCAAGAAAGAGGAAAAAGCAGGCCCCTACAAGCATCTGCTGACCGGCGTCTCCTTTATGTTGCCGATGGTGGTGGCGGGTGGTCTGATCATCGCGCTCTCGTTTGTGTTCGGGATCGAAGCGTTCAAGGTAGAAGGCACCCTGGCTGCCGCCCTGATGCAGATCGGCGGCGCGTCGGCCTTTGCCCTGATGATCCCGGTGCTGGCCGGTTACATTGCCTACTCCATCGCTGATCGCCCGGGCCTCGCCCCCGGCATGATCGGCGGTATGCTGGCAAGCTCGCTGGGCGCCGGTTTCCTCGGTGGCATCATGGCCGGTTTTCTGGCCGGTTACAGCGCCAAATACCTGAGCGACAAGGTGCGCCTGCCGACCACCCTGGAAGCGCTCAAGCCGATCCTGATCATTCCGTTGGTAGCCAGCCTGTTTACCGGTCTGGTGATGATCTACGTGGTGGGTGGCCCGGTGGCTGGCATCATGAGTGCCATGACCACCTTCCTCAACAACATGGGTTCTACCAATGCGGTACTGCTGGGGGTCATCATCGGCGCCATGATGTGCTTCGACATGGGTGGCCCGGTAAACAAAGCTGCCTATGCCTTCGGGGTGGGTCTGCTGGCATCCAAAACCTACGCCCCGATGGCGGCGGTGATGGCGGCCGGTATGGTACCGGCACTGGGGATGGGCATCGCCACCTTCCTGGCGCGCACCAAGTTCATCAAGACTGAACAAGAGGCGGGTAAAGCCTCCTTCGTTCTGGGTCTGTGCTTTATCTCCGAGGGGGCCATTCCGTTTGCTGCCAAGGATCCGATGCGCGTCATCCCGGCCTGCATGGCGGGTGGCGCTCTTACAGGTGCGCTCTCCATGCTGTTCGGCTGTGAGCTGATGGCCCCACACGGCGGTCTGTTCGTACTGTTCATTCCCCACGCCATCAGCAATGTGCTGATGTATATCGTGGCGATTGCGGCGGGTTCGCTGTTGACCGGCGTCTCCTACGCCATGCTCAAGCGCAGCGAAGAGCAGGCCAAGCTGGCAACCGCCTGAGTGGTGAAGCGCAGTGACATGAATCAATGAGCAAGCGGCCTTCGGGCCGCTTTTTTGTGTGGGGTAGGGACGTTTTTAGTGTGGGTAGGCCATTGGCGAGAGGTTGCAGGGCTGGTAAGCGCAGCTTAAAAATCCCATCCCGGTTGTTCCTGTTGTTCCGCGTCTGCTCCTTCCTGTGCCTTGCGGCGGGCGGCGTCGACCCGGGCTTTGCGGTTGCGGCACAGGCGCATCACGTCCTGCTGCTGGGTCGGGGTCATGGTGAGCCAGTTGAAACGCTCGTCGCGATTGCGCAGGCACCCCTTGCAGTAGCCCTTATTGTTCACTTCGCAGACCCCGATGCAGGGGCTCTGCAGCGGGAATATTTCGAGCTGTTCCATCCATCACCTCGCACATCCTGTCACCTTGTTATAACCCAGCAGATCCCCTTTGGAGAAATCCTGCTTCAAGTGATTGATGTCGTTTGCTTTCCCCCTACAAATTTGGCATCTTCCCCGCCGAGCATGGCTCTTGGCGTTATATGAGGACATATGAACAAACACGCGTACTGGCTGACCGCCGCAGTGCTGGGACTGGCCGGTTGTGCGGGCAACTCTGATAAAGCAGATGTGCCTAAAAAACAGACCGATAACAGATGTTTTCTTAACTGCGAGGTGCCGGTCAATCTGGGCAAGCAGTATCTGGACGGGACCCTGCCAGAGGATCTGGTGAGGGTGGAGCGGGTTAACAGTCAGGCCAGCCGGAATTACCAAAGTTTCGCCCAGCAAAGCCAGGTGGTGATGGCCCGCTCTGGTCGGATGGCAAGCCGCTATGGCGAGCTCTATGGTCAGCTTTCCCGCTGGGTGGCCAATGGCGGCGATCCGGCGCAGCTCACTCGCTATGGCGTCAGTCTGGCGCAGTTTGGGGGCTCTGACCGGATGGGCAACGTGCTCTTTACCGGTTACTACTCGCCGGTGCTGGAGGTGCGTCACCGCCCCGATCCCGAGTACAAGTACCCGCTTTATGCCATGCCTAAATGTGGCGGTCGCTGCCCGAGCCGGGCCGAGATCCATCAGGGGGCGCTGGCTAACCGGGGGCTGGAGCTCGGTTACAGCAAATCCCTTATCGACAACTTCCTGATGGATGTGCAGGGTTCCGGCTTTGTTCACTACGGGGATGACGATCGGCTGCAATATCTGGGTTACAGCGGCAAGAATGGCCACGGCTATGTAAGCATCGGCCGGGTGCTGATCGACCGGGGCGAAGTGGCTAAAGAGCAGATGTCGATGAAGGCCATTAAAGAGTGGGCCAATCGCCAGCCGGAAGAGAGTGTCATGGAGCTGGTGGAGCAGAACCCCTCCTATGTCTTCTTCGAGCGTCGCCCCACCAATGATGTGGTCGGCGCCGCAGGCATCCCCTTACTGCCGTTGGCCGCGGTCGCTGCCGACAAGACCCTGTTGCCGATGGGCACGCCGATCCTGGCAGAAGTGCCTTTGCTCGACAAAGAGGGCAACTGGACTGGCAAGCACCAGCTGCGGCTGCTGATTGCGCTGGATGTGGGCGGTGCGGTGAAGAAAGGTCATCTTGACCTCTATCACGGCATGGGGGAGGAGGCTGGCGTGGCCGCAGGTCACTACAAGCACTTTGGCCGGGTCTGGAAGCTGGGCCTGCACCACGGGCCGACCGCGGCTCCCTGGTTGTAACCCTCTGAAGGTTCTGGCGTCTGCACAGGGCGCTCTCAAGTAGATGAAGAGACAAAAAAGCCGCCGGATTGCTCCGGCGGCTTTTTATTGTGCGCGAGTTGCCAGCGTGTGGCAGCGTCAGCCCTTCTGGATATCCAGTCGGATGGCGCCAACCGGTTTACAGCAGCAGGGCAGGCACTCGCCTTGAGAGACAAAGGCGAGCGGCACCGCAGGGTAGTGTACCTTGCCGGCAATCAGCGGCGTGCGGCAGGCGCCGCAGTAGCCGCTGCGGCACTGGAACTCCACATGATGGCCGTGGCGTTCCAGGGTTTCCAACACGCTTTCGCCAGGATGGGCGTGCAGCACCCCATCCCGGGTATGTACCCGCGGCACCGGTAGTGCGTGCTGTTCAGCCGCCCCGTGCAGGGCCGAGGTCAGCGTGTGGGTGGCGTCACTCACAGCTCGAAGTCACCCAAATCATCGGCATGCATTTCGCTGTCAATCTGACCGACCAGCATATCAGGTAGCTGACTCACAGCTCGAAGTCACCGAGATCATCGGCATGCATTTCGCTGTCAATCTGGCCGACCAGATAGGAGCTTACTTCCACTTCCTGCGGTGCGACCTGGACGTTGTCGGATGACAGCCAGGTGTTGATCCAGGGGATCGGGTTTTGCTTGGCCCCGGCAAAGGCCGGTTGCAGGCTGACGGCGGCCATGCGCAAGTTCGTGATGTACTCCACGTACTGACAGAGAATGTCTTTGTTCAGGCCGATCATGGAGCCGTCCTGGAACAGGTACTCGGCCCACTCTTTCTCCTGGATCGCCGCTTCCTTGAAGATCTCGAAGCAAGCCTGCTCACATTCAGCCGCAATCTCGGCCATCTCGGGGTCATCCTGACCGGTGCGCATCAGGTTCAGCATGTGCTGGGTGCCAGTGAGGTGCAGGGCTTCGTCGCGGGCGATCATCTTGATGATCTTGGCGTTGCCTTCCATCAGTTCACGTTCGGCGAAGGCAAAGGAGCAGGCGAAGCTGACGTAGAAGCGGATCGCCTCCAGTGCGTTGACGCTCATCAGGCACAGGTAGAGCTTCTTCTTGAGCTCACGCAGGGTGATGGTCACCTCGCGGCCTGCGACTGTATGGGTGCCGGCACCGTGCAGGTTATAGAGGGCGGTCGACTCGATTAGATCGTCGTAGAAGCAGCTGATAGAGCCAGCGCGCTTCAAAATCTGCTCGTTGGCCACGATATCGTCAAACACCTGACCCGGGTTATTGACGATATTGCGGATGATGTGGGTATAGGAGCGGGAGTGAATGGTCTCCGAGAAGGCCCAGGTTTCAATCCAGGTTTCCAGCTCCGGGATGGAGACCAGCGGCAGCAGTGCCACGTTCGGGCTGCGGCCCTGAATAGAATCCAGCAGAGTCTGGTATTTCAGGTTGGAGATGAAAATGTGCTGCTCGTGGGGCGGCAACGCCTGATAGTCGATACGGTCGTGGGAGACATCGACCTCTTCCGGACGCCAGAAGAAGGAGAGCTGCTTTTCGATCAGCCGTTCAAAGATTTCATGTTTTTGTTGATCATAACGGGCCACATTGACCGATTGGCCAAAAAACATCGGCTCTTTGAGCTGGTCGTTTTGGGTTTGGCAGAAAGTTGAATAGGCCATGATTACCAGAATCTATTGAAGTGATGAAACGGGAGAGCGGGAGCTTCATGCTCCCGCCCGGTTAATCAGATCTTGCCGTGACTTAGATTTTGCAAGCCCCGCCAGCGCAACCGTCATCTTGTATGTCGGCTTGTGCATCATCCGCACCATCACGGGTGTTGTGATAGTAAAGGGTCTTGAGGCCGTATTTGTAGGCGGTCAGCAGATCTTTGAGCAACTGCTTCATCGGTACCTTGTTGCCTTCGAAACGGGCCGGGTCGTAGTTGGTGTTGGCGGAGATCGCCTGATCCACAAACTTCTGCATGATACCGACCAGCTGCAGGTAGCCGTCGACGCTCGGTTGCTTCCAGAGCAGTTCGTATTGATCTTTCAGGCGATCATACTCGGGCACCACCTGCTTGAGAATACCGTCTTTGGATGCCTTGACCGAGACCAGGCCGCGCGGCGGCTCGATGCCGTTGGTGGCGTTGGAGATCTGGCTGGAGGTCTCGCTCGGCATCAGGGCGGTCAGGGTGGAGTTGCGCAGACCCACGGTTTTAATCTCTTCACGCAGGGATTCCCAATCCAGATGCAGTGGCTCGTTGCACAGCACATCCAGATCCTTTTTATAGGTATCGATGGGCAAAATGCCCTGGGCGTAGGTGGTCTCGCCAAACAGCGGGCAGGGGCCGAACTCGCGGGCCAGCTGCACGGAGGCTTTCAGCAGGTAGTACTGAATGGCTTCGAAGGTGCGGTGGGTCAGGGCCAGACCGGAACCGTCAGAGTAACGGGCACCGTTTTTGGCCAGATAGTAGGCGTAGTTGATGACGCCAATGCCCAGGGTGCGGCGACCCATGCTGCCCTTTTTGGCGGCGGCAATCGGATAGTCCTGATAATCGAGCAGGGCATCAAGGGCACGGACCGCCAGCTCGGCCATCTCTTCCAGATCTTCCAGCTTCTCGATGGTACCCAGGTTGAAGGCGGAGAGGGTGCACAGGGCAATCTCGCCGCTCTCGTCGTCGATGTTATTCAGCGGCTTGGTCGGCAGCGCAATCTCGAGGCAGAGGTTGGACTGACGCACTGGCGCCACGCTCGGATCAAACGGGCTGTGGGTGTTGCAGTGATCGACGTTCTGGATGTAGATGCGACCGGTACCGGCGCGCTCCTGCATCATCAGGGAGAACAGATCCACCGCTTTCAGGGTCTTCTTGCGAATGGCCGGATCCTGCTCGTACTTGACGTAGAGCGCTTCGAACTTGTCCTGATCCGCGAAGAAGGCATCGTACAGACCCGGTGCATCGGACGGGGAGAACAGGGTGATATCGCCACCCTTGATCAGGCGCTGGTACATCAGCTTGTTGATCTGTACCCCGTAGTCCATGTGACGGACCCGGTTCTCTTCCACGCCGCGGTTGTTCTTCAACACCAGCAGGCTCTCTACTTCGGTGTGCCACAGCGGATAGAACAGGGTGGCCGCACCGCCGCGCACGCCGCCCTGGGAGCAGCATTTGACCGCAGTCTGGAAGTATTTGTAGAAGGGGATGCAACCGGTGTGGAAGGCTTCGCCACCACGAATGGGGCTGCCCAGACCACGGATGCGACCGGCGTTGATGCCGATACCGGCGCGCTGGGAAACATAACGCACGATGGAGCTGGCGGTGGCGTTGATGGAATCCAGGCTGTCATCACACTCGATCAGCACGCAGGAGCTGAACTGACGGGTCGGAGTACGCACGCCGCTCATGATCGGGGTCGGCAGGGAGATCTTGAAGGTCGAGACCGCATCATAGAAGCGCTTGATATAGTCCAGACGGGTATCTTTCGGATACTTGGAGAAGAGGCAGGCCGCTACCAGGATGTAGAGGAATTGCGGGCTCTCGTAGATCTCGCCGGTGACGCGGTTCTGCACCAGATACTTGCCTTCCAGCTGCTTGACCGCCGCATAGGAGAAGTCCATATCGCGCCAGTGATCCAGATGGGTGTTCAACTCATCGAACTCGGCCTGGCTGTAGTCTTCCAGCAGGTGCTTGTCATATTTGCCCATGTCTACCAGACGGGCGACGTGCTGGTAGAGGTGGGGCGGTTCGAACTGGCCATAGGCCTTCTTGCGCAGGTGGAAGATGGCCAGACGGGCTGCCATGTACTGGTAGTCCGGGGTCTGCTCGGAGATGAGGTCTGCCGTCGCCTTGATGATGGTTTCGTGAATGTCGGCGGTACGGATACCGTCATAGAACTGGATGTGGGATTTGAGCTCTACCTGAGAGACCGACACGTTGTCGAGCCCTTCGGCGGCCCAGTCCAGCACGCGGTGAATTTTATCCAGATCGATGGGTTCTTTGTGTCCGTTACGCTTCGTCACAAACAAATTCATTGGCTGATGACCTTCAGTTGATTCCCGAAAAACCATCGCACAATGCCGCTTCCCACGCCCCGGCAGTGTGCGGGGATTGGGTAGAGATTGTGCGATGAATCACAAGATGTAGTGTTATTTTGATTTCGAGCTACAAGATAGTGAGGTCGGCCGCTCATTGCAATGTGTGGATAACCTGCTTGCTGTGGATAAATTGTGAGTCTTGGGCTCTGTGTTAGTGACCGCTCACAGTGAGCGGGTTTTCATTCGTCCGCTCCGCTAAATGCAAGTCTCCCGAGCGAAGATGGAAAATTTAAATAAGTTTTTTTGCTTGCGAAAAGAGGGTCTTTTTACTAGCAAACCTGTGCTGATTATCCCTTGTGCAACAAGGGTCAAAAGCTGTCCAGTTGTGGCATTGACGTAGCGAAGTCGGCCACAAGATGTGTACTGTCTCTGCAATATTCATGATGGCTATGCAACAGTCGAAAATTCCTCGTATGAGTACCCATCATCGATAAAGCTGTATGCGCCATCCATCAATACGCTCACCGCGACCATGGCGTGACAAGATGATGACGTGACCAGATGACAGCCCATCGCACCGTGAGTAAAAAGGGTGGTTGGCGACATAACCACCCTTGGCCGGATCATCAGGCACTGGTCGTCAACTCATAGCGCAGCCAGTGGTGCAGGGCCTGCACGGTGTCGAATTGCAGATCCGCCCCCCACTCGGCGGGATCCTCGTCATCACCGAGATAACCCCAACCGGCCACGGCGGTGCGCATGCCAGCATTACGGCCCGCTTCGATGTCCCGCACATGATCCCCCACATAGAGGCAGTGTGCCGCCTCAATTCCCAGCTTGTCGCAGGCAAAGTACATGGGGGCGGGGTCGGGCTTGCGCACCGGCAGGGTATCGGCACTGACCGTCACCCCGCAGCTGGCAAGCGCCGGCAACGCTGCCAGCAGCGGCTCGGTGAGAAAGCCCGGCTTGTTGGTGACGATGCCCCAGGGCAGCTGTTTTTCATCGAGCCACTCGATAAGATCCACCATTCCCTCGTAGGGGCGGGTGCCGACGCAGAGGTTGGCAGCGTAGTAATCGAGCAGGGCGGTGCGAAGCCGTTGGCTGCCCAGCTCTTCGAGCAGCTCATTGCCGAGCCCTGCCTTGAGCAGCCCGAGCGCCCCGTTGGAGGTGGTCTGGCGGATGATGGCGTCAGAGAGTGGGGCAAAGCCTTCGCTTACCAGCACATGATTGACCGCAGCCCCCAGATCGGGGGCCGTGTCGAGCAGGGTGCCGTCGAGATCGAATAGTACGCAGCGAAGGGGCATGGGGTGAGGGGCGCTCATCAACCGTGCTCCGGGCGGACAAACTCCACCATATAGTTGACGTCGACGTTCTTGCCGAGCTTGAACTGGTTGCTGAGGGGGGCGAAGTGAACACCGCTCATATCCCGCACCAACAGCCCCGCCGCTTCTCCCATGCGACAGAGTTCGGCAGGTGTGATGAATTTTTTGTGATCGTGAGTCCCCTTGGGCACCATCTTCATCAGGTATTCGGCCCCGATGATCATCATCAGATAGGCTTTCGGGTTGCGGTTGATGGTCGAAACAAACACCCGGCCACCGGGACGAACCAGAGTAGCGATGGCGCGCAGCACGGAGGCCGGGTCCGGCACATGTTCCAGCATCTCCATGCAGGTCACCACGTCATACTGACCGGGAGCCTCGTCGGCGTGCTGTTCGGCGGTCATCTGCTGATACTCGAGCTCGACCCCCTGTTCAAGGGCATGCAGGCGGGCCACCCCGAGCGGCTCCTTGCCCATGTCGATGCCAGTTACCTTGGCGCCACGACGGGCCATGCTCTCTGAAAGAATGCCGCCACCACACCCGATGTCGAGGATGCGTTTGCCAAACAGGCCACCACTTTTGTCAGTGATCCAGTCAAGGCGCACCGGATTGAGTTGATGCAGGGGTTTGAATTCCCCTTCCATGTCCCACCAGCGGGAGGCGATGGCTTCAAATTTGGCGATTTCTGTCAGATCGACATTGGCATCACTGTTCATTTTTCATTGATCCTGTGGCAGGGCGCGCAGGTCGCAAAACGTGGGCGCAATCTATTGTCCTGGCGGGCATTATAACCAACGGACTTGGTCAAACCAGCCCGAGTTTCTGCCCGGATTTGTGGCTTAAGATATTTTGCTCGCTGTGTTACCATGTCGCGCTGTTTAAGCCAAAGAACAACTAATTAGGGATAAGGCTTTCTATGAGCGATCTGGCCAGAGAGATCACGCCGATCAACATCGAAGAAGAGCTCAAGAGTTCCTATCTTGATTACGCCATGAGCGTGATCGTAGGACGAGCTCTGCCGGATGTGCGTGATGGCTTGAAACCGGTTCACCGCCGCGTTCTGTTTGCTATGAACGAGTTGGGGAACGACTGGAACAAGCCCTATAAAAAATCGGCCCGTGTGGTCGGTGACGTAATTGGTAAATATCACCCGCACGGCGATAGCGCTGTGTATGACACCATTGTCCGGATGGCGCAGGATTTCTCCATGCGTTACATGCTGGTCGATGGTCAGGGCAACTTCGGTTCCGTCGACGGCGATAGCGCCGCGGCGATGCGTTATACCGAAGTGCGGATGGCTCGCATCTCCCACGAGTTGCTGGCTGATCTGGACAAAGAGACCGTGGATTGGGTGCCGAACTATGACGGCACCGAGATGATCCCGGCGGTCATGCCGACCAAGGTGCCCAACTTGCTGGTCAACGGCTCCTCCGGTATTGCGGTGGGCATGGCGACCAACATTCCGCCTCACAACCTCACCGAGATAGTCAATGGCTGTCTGGCGCTGATTGAGAATGGCAATCTCACCATCGATGAGTTGATGACCTACATCACCGGGCCTGATTTCCCCACCGGCGCTATCATCAACGGTCGTGCCGGCATAGTGCAGGCCTACCGTACCGGTCGTGGCTCTGTCTATGTGCGGGCCAAGGCTGAAGTGGAGGTGGACGACAAGACCCATCGCGAGACCATCATCGTTCACGAGCTGCCTTATCAGGTGAACAAAGCGCGGTTGATCGAGAAGATCGCCGAGCTGGTCAAAGAGAAGAAGGTTGAGGGCATCAGTGCCCTGCGTGATGAGTCCGACAAGGACGGCATGCGCATCGTTATCGAGATCAAACGCGGCGAGTCTGGCGAGATTGTGCTGAACAATCTCTACAAGCACACCCAGTTGCAGACCACCTTTGGTATCAACATGGTGGCGCTTGATAACAATCAGCCCAAGTTGATGAACCTTAAAGACATTCTGGATGCGTTCCTGCTGCACCGCCGTGAAGTGGTGACTCGCCGGACTGTGTTCGAACTGCGCAAAGCGCGGGATCGGGCGCACATCTTGGAAGGTCTGGCGGTCGCACTGGCCAACATTGACCCGATCATCGAGCTGATCCGTCACTCCGACACCGCTGCCGACGCCAAAGCCAAGCTTGTAGCTCGGGGATGGGATCTTGGCAACGTAGCCGCCATGCTGGAAAAAGCAGGCGACGACGCGGCCCGTCCGGAGTGGCTGGAGCCAGAGTTCGGCATTCGCGAAGGAAGTTACTTCCTGACCGAACAGCAAGCTCAGGCCATCCTTGACCTGCGTCTGCACAAGTTGACCGGTCTCGAGCACGGCAAGATCCTGGAAGAGTATCAATCTCTGCTGGATCTGATCGCCGAGCTGCTGTTCATTCTGGCAAGCCCGGAACGGCTGATGGAAGTGATCCGCGATGAACTGCTGGCGGTGCGCGAGCAGTATGGTGACGAGCGTCGCACAGAGATCAACTTCTCTAGCATCGAGCTCAATACCAAGGATCTGATCACCCCGGAAGACGTGGTGGTGACCCTGTCTCACCAGGGTTATGTGAAGTATCAGCCGATCACCGACTACGAGGCCCAGCGCCGCGGTGGTCGTGGCAAGTCGGCCACCCGGATCAAGGAAGAGGACTTTGTGGAGCGTCTGCTGGTGGCCAACACCCACGACACCATTTTGTGCTTCTCCACCCGTGGCAAGGTCTATTGGCTTGAGGTGTATCAGCTGCCGGAGGCGTCCCGTGGCGCCCGTGGCCGTCCGATCATCAACTTGCTGCCGCTGGAAGAGGGTGAGCGCATCACCGCCATTCTGCCGGTCAAAGAGTATGCTGACGACAAGTATGTGTTCTTCGCCACCGCTGACGGTACCGTGAAGAAGACCAGCCTGTCTGCGTTCAGCCGTCCGCTCTCCTCCGGGATCCGTGCCATCAACCTCAAAGAGGGCGATGAGCTGATCGGGGTCGATATCACCGATGGCAGCAACGAGATCATGTTGTTCTCCGATGCGGGCAAGGTGGTTCGCTTCGCGGAAGGCAGTGGTCGCGCAGATGCCGCCGATGCCGATGTCAGCGATGATGTTGAGGCCGATGACGATAGCGTCATTGAAGCTGGCAACGACGATGATGCCGGCGAAGGCAGCGACAACACCGAAAGCAAGGGCACCTTCAAGGGCGTACGCCCGATGGGTCGCACTGCCGGTGGTGTTCGTGGTATCCGTCTGCTCAACGGTGACAAGGTGGTTTCCCTCATCGTCCCCCGTGGCGAGGGTGCCATCCTGACCGCCACCGAGAACGGTTACGGCAAGCGTACCGCGCTGACCGAGTACCCGACCAAGAGCCGTGGTACCCAGGGCGTTCGCTCCATCAAGGTAGACGAGCGTAATGGCAAGGTGATCGATGCGATCCAGGTCGACGATACCGACCAGATCATGCTGATCACCAACGGCGGCACCCTGGTGCGTACCCGTGTTGCTGAAGTGAGCATCATCGGCCGTAACACCGGCGGTGTCCGTCTGATCCGTACCGGTGAAGACGAGACCGTGGTGGGCCTGCAGCGCATCGCCGAGAGCGATGAGGACGAGAACGACGTAGTGGCGGTTGACGGTGAGGTGTCTGAAGGCACTGATATCGCGCCAGAAGTCGGCTCTGCCGATGCTGAGGAAGCTGGGGACGAGTAATCACCCCTGATTTCCTGGTCAAACGACCTGAGCGAAAAGAGCGACCTTGGTGGTCGCTCTTTTTATTGGTCTGCTTTTTATGGCTGTCAGCTGATAGCACGGCAGGGTGCTAGCCTGATCACTCCTGCAGCCACATTCTGGCGCTGCGGGCGGGAATGGCGACCCGTACCCACTGGCTCTGCACCTTGACCACGCCGCCTTGGTCGAGCACATCCCGATAGTTGCGATACCAGTTCATCTCGAACTTGGCGGTATCGAGCCAGTACTCCTGCTCATAGTCGCACTTGTTGATACCGACCAGCCCCTGCTTGCCCCGTTTGAACAGCACGAAGCAGTCGCCACTGCCGACCAGCTGCATCGGCTGACCCTGCACTGCATTGTGGAAGCGGATCATCCCCTTGAGATCGGCGCGCTGGTAGTAATCCTGCCAGCGCAGTCCGTCCTTGGCCCGGGTCTCGCCGTGATCCGAGTAGACCAGCGGCGAACCGCCGTCGCGGCCGAGTAGATAGGCATAGGCCAGCTTCTCGTCAGTTTGGCTAAGGAGCTGATAGCGGAAACCATCGTTGGTGGGGATGTCGTGGGTCACGGTGAAGGTGACGGCGCGGCTGCCCGGCAGCGCCTGACCATAGGCCCCCGGATCCGCCAGCAGGTTCATGCTGCCGCCATACCCCAGCGCCCCGCGCAGGGAGGCAAACAGCGGAAAGTCATAGGCACCCTGACCGCTGCTGTCGAGATAGGGCTTGAGGAAGCGCTCGTAATCGGTGCTGCCAGCGCCGCCAGTGGTGATCACCTCGCCAAAGACATGCATCCCCTGTTTTATCTCGGGGGTGAACACGGCATTGATCTGGTAATCGCTCATGTGTTTGACCGCATCGACCCGAAAGCCCGTGATCCCCATCCCCTTGAGCGCCTTGAGATAGGCCTGCTGCTGGCTCACCACCCAGTTGTTGGGATCAAGATCCGGTAGTCCCTTGTCACCGGCACCGCCACAGAGTCGCCAGTACTGGACATGGCCCGGATCGCTCCAGTCGCTGATGCACCCTTCGGGATGAAAATCGGCGGCGGCCAGCAGGTTTTGCCCCAGATCGCCAAACAGCTTCTGGCGCTCGAAATAGGCCGGGTTGGCGGCGTATTGGCCGAGCAATTCGTTGCCGGGGTAGTTGAGGTCCTGGCGCTTCCAGCTTTCGTTGGCCATATGGTTGAGCACCACGTCGGCATAGACAGCGATGCCCCGCGCCTTCATGGCGGCGATCAGCTCTTCGAGATCCTGCTTGTTGCCAAGGGGGGAGTCGATAAGGCGCAGATCCTGCGGCTGGTAACGGGCCCACCACTCGTTGCCCGAGGATTTCAGTGGCGGTGAGATCAGCACCTGTTTATAACCGGCCGACTTGATAAGGTCGGCTTTGGCCGTCACTTCACTGTACTGCCAGTTGAAGGCGTGCAGTATGACGTCGGCGTGCGCCAAGGGAGCGATCAGCATGCCTGCGATCGCCCATATTCCCGCTGTGTGTTTCATTATTGTGTCCCTGTTTTTATAGATGCCTGAATGGGCAAGCCAGCTTTGGCGGGAACAGGGTGGGCTGCAATCCACAACCTGCGGATTTGTGACCGCTTTCAGGATGATTTCGCCGAATGTGTGAGCTGTTGCTGCTTTTCTCCGCCACGGCCAGGCACCGTTTCACCAGTGATTTTGTTGTCATTTCCCTGTCATCCCCAGCCGCTATCCTGCCGAGCGAGTGGTGCGCTGTTGCCATCACCGTCACCGTCAGGAGCTGCATATGACCAGTTGGATCACGTGGGAAATTTGGTGGAGCCGGGTATGGGGCGAGTCAGAGGTTCCGCAGTATGGGGAAGATGAGCACCAAGTGGCCCATGAACCCTCGCGGCTGCCGGTTGAAATGGTGCAACAGAGGCGGGAGGATCGAGTGGGTTAAGCTCTGACGTTGCTGTTCTCAGGAAACACCATCGTCTCGCGAATGCCTGTCTACTCGGGAAACACGGCTTTCCCGAGTGCTACTGCGCACTATGGCAAGGCTATTGACCGACAAGGGATACTGCTTGCCTCAAACAGGCGGGGTTAGAAGAGCGACAGCTGCTCCCCGGGGCGGATAAAACCATCCTGCCTGAGCTGAATATGGCGTTTGCCAAGGCCAAGGCGCTTGCTGATAAGGCGAAAGCGCTGGGCCAGCAGATCGGCAAAGTGCCCCTCACCACGCATCCGCGAACCAAAGGCCACACTGTTGAGCTCGCCGCCCCGGCTGGCTCGCAGCTGATTCAGGATCGCCTCCTTCTGACCGGGATAGTGGGTATCGAGCCAGTCACCAAATAGCGGCGCCAGCTCGTGGGGCAGGCGCAGCAGGATGTAATCGGCGCAACTGGCGCCTGCCTCGGCCGCCGATTTGATGATCTGCTCCAGCTCCGGCTCATTGAGCCGCGGGATCATGGGGGCGGCCAGCACCCCCACCTGCACGCCAGCGCTGGCGAGCTTCTCGATCACTTTCAAGCGGCCTGCGCCCGTGCTCGCGCGGGGTTCCAGCTGTCGCCGCAGGGTTTCGTTCAAGGTCGTCACCGACACCATCACCTGACACAGTCCCTCGCTGGCCAGCTCGCTCAACAGATCGAGGTCGCGCAAGATCATGGCGCTCTTGGTAATGAGGCCGACCGGGTGGCGGTGTGCCAGCATCACCTCCAGCAACTGGCGAGTGAGGCGATAGCGCTGCTCGATGGGTTGGTAGGGATCGGTATTGGCGCCAATGACGATGGTCTGTGGCTGATAGGCCGGTTTGGCAAACTCCCGGCGCAGCAGATTGGCCCCATTGCGTTTGGCAAACAACTTGGTTTCGAAGTCGAGGCCGGGGGAGAGCTCCAGATAGGTGTGGCTGGGCCTGGCATAGCAGTAAATGCAACCATGCTCGCACCCCTGATAGGGGTTGATGGAGCGACCAAAGGGCACATCCGGCGAGCTGTTGTAGCTGTTGTAGCTGATGATGCTGCGCGCGTCGATCTCCCGCACCTCGGTCTGGGGCGCCAAGGTATTGAAGGCTGACTCCCACTCCTCGGATGCCCAACCATCATCGACCGCCTCGACAAGGGGGCCGCTAAAACGGTGATCGATATTGTGAGGGCTGCCTCGTCCTGCCATGGTGCGCACCTGCACTGGTTATACATACAGTTATTTTGCAAGTGCGACGGAGAAATGACAACGATTGACTATCGGTGTGGCGTAAAAAGGGTATGTCACCGGGATCTGTTGCTTGATCGCAGAGCTACATTTCGTTTACATAGACGAAATGAGAACTGGATCACGGAAATCATCATGAGACCCACCACTTCCCGTTGGCTGTTTATCGGTCTGCTTGGCCTGGTTATCTGGCGCTTGATCCCGCTCTCCACCGAGCAGGAGCTGGCGTCTGCCAACCGTGCCTGGCGCACCGGTCACTTTGAGGAGGCGACCCGGATCTGGTCACCACTGGCGGCGCAGGGGCAACCACGGGCACAGGCACTCATGGGCTGGAGCCATGAGGTGGGGCAGGGGAGCGATCAGGATATTCATCAGGCCATCAGCCTCTATCGCCAGTCGGCGCAGGCGGGGGATGCTTTTGGTCAATATCGGCTGGCAGAGCTCTATCTGCGCGGCGTCGGGGTAAAGCGGGATCTGCGAGAAGCCTTTCACTGGATGGAGCAGGCCGCCCGCAACGGTGATGTACCTGCCATGCTGAAAGTCGGTGTGCTTCATCTGATGGGGGCGAGCGGCAGAGTCGATTTGCCTCAGGCGAAACAGTGGCTCTATCAGGCGGCGCAAAAGGGCAACAAGCTGGCGCTTCAGGTGCTGCAAGAGCTGGCGCTGGCCGAGTAGGGGATCAGTACCTTCGACTTCAACTGGCAGCCACTGCTCGGTGACATGACCTCTTAGCCACCTTTACCGCAGACGCGTGCAATGCTGAATTGAAGTGCGGAAGAAAAAGGAGTGGAAAATAAAGGCAGCGGCTGGTGACCGCTGCCTTTTTTGATCACCAGATAGGCTGGGTCAGGTAGGGGTTGCTTGCCTTCTCGCGGCCGAAAGTGGAGCTGGGGCCGTGGCCCGGGATAAAGACGATCTCGTCCCCCAGCGGCAGCAGGGTCTCGGTGATCGACTTGATCAACGTAGCTTGATCGCCACGGGGAAAGTCGGTGCGGCCGATACTGCCGGCAAACAGCACGTCGCCAACCCAGGCGAGTTTTTCAGCCTGGGAGAGCAGCACGATATGGCCCGGGGTGTGGCCGGGGCAGAAGTAGACCTCCAGCTCGCACTGGCCAAGCTGCACCTTGTCGCCCTGCACCAGCAACTGGTCGGGGCTAAAGGCAGGGGTATGGGCGAAGCCGAACATCTGGCTCTGCTGGGGCAGCATGTCGAGCCAGAAGGCATCTTCCTTGTGGGGGCCGGTGATGGTGACGCCGGTCTTTTCCCGCAGCTCAGCCGCCGCACCCACATGATCCAGATGACCGTGGGTCAGCAGGATGTGGGTCAGGGTCAGCCCGCGCTTGGCGATGGCGGCCAGCAGTTTTTCCGCTTCGCCACCTGGGTCGATCAGCGCCGCTTGGTGGGTCTCGTCACACCAGATGAGGGAGCAGTTCTGGGCGAACTGGGTGACCGGGATCACCTCGAATTTCAACATGTGGGGTCCTCTTGTTGGAAAGGCGACGGGGTCAGCCCTGTTGCGCGTTGGCGTGCTGCTCGGCGAAGTAGTCGAGACAGGCTTGCTTGTCACCCCGGAACACGATGCGTTCCTGCTTGTTGCCAAGCTGGTAGAGATACATGGGGTCGTAGTAGCGGGTCAGCAGCAGGGTGATCCAGGCCAGATGCAGCTCGGTAGAGCCGCTGTTGGCCTGCTCGGCGAGGGCTGTCTGCATCAGGGCATCCAGCTCGCGATGGGCCTGATCGCCGAGGCGGCGCTTGAGGCGAGCCAGCGCATCGGTGAGATAGGCGGCAAACAGCGGCCAACCGGCTTCCTGGCCATACATCTCTTGATAGCGCAGCCAGAGATCGTGCACGTAATCTTCGCGGATCTGCTCGGCACGATCACACTGCGGCACATCCACGACCACCAGCGGTGCCTGACTCATGGCCTCATGGAGGGAGATAGGCAGGCAGCAGCGACCGATCAGGCGGCTCTCATCCTCCACCACAAAGGCATGTTCGCCCTGATGGCGGCGCTTGAGCAGCTCGATGGCCATGTTGTTTTCAAAGTTGATGTTACTGGGCTGGCCACCGGGCAGTTGACCGAAGGAGGAGCCTCTGTGGTGGGCATGGCCCTCCAGATCGAGCGCCTGGGCCACATGGTCCAGCATATGGGTCTTGCCGGAGCCGGTCATGCCGGTCAGCACAGTCCAGTGGCACTCGGCGGAGGCCTTGTCCTGGGTCTCGATCAAAAAGCGACGCAGCTCCTTGTAGCCACCGGCGACGCGGGGGCGAGTGACCCCCGCTTCAGCCAGCCACTGCTGTACGGTTTGTG
Organism: Aeromonas sp. CU5; assembly: GCF_002586745.1. NCBI lineage: Bacteria > Pseudomonadati > Pseudomonadota > Gammaproteobacteria > Aeromonadales > Aeromonadaceae > Aeromonas > Aeromonas sp. CU5. The sequence continues at coordinate 1,597,594 of NZ_CP023817.1, read as the reverse complement.
AGCGCAGGCCGCCGCGAAAGCAGTAGAGCACGGCATCGGGCTGCTGGCGCAACTGCGCCAGCCAGCCTTCGAGTCGCTCGGCGCGCACAGCTCCCCCCACCAGCTTGTGACCCAGCGCAATGGCGGCATCCTGCCCTTGCTTCTTGAAGCAGGTCCCCACCTGGGCGCGTTCATCGTCGGTCATCAGCGGCAGGCTGGTCGAGCAGGGGAAGGCCCCCTCCTTGAACTCGATGGGGGCGCGCACATCAATCAAGGGCACATCGCCTAAAAAAATCTGGGCGTAGTCGGTGGCCAGCGGCAATTCACTCATTGGGCTATCTCACTCATTGAACAATCTCGATAAAGCGGGTGCCCTCAAGGGGCTTGATCTGGCCGATGGGCGAGAGCGTCAGGCCCGCTTCCCGCGCGATGGCGAGCAGCTCGGCTTCGCTCTCCTTGCCCACGGCGACCAGCAGACCGCCGCTGGTTTGCGGATCGCACATGATGTTGCGGGTGCGATCATCCATGGCATCCAGCTTGTGGCCGTAGGAGTCGTGGTTACGCAGGGTACCGCCCGGTACGCAGCCCTCGGAGAGGTAGTAATCCACCTCGTCCAGCAGCGGCAGCGCTTTGAAGTCGAGGCGGGCGCTGACTTTGGAGCCTTCGCACATCTCCAGCAGGTGACCGGCCAGACCAAAACCAGTGACGTCGGTCATGGCGTGAACCCCCGGCAGCTCGGCAAAACGCTGGCCAATCTTGTTGAGGGTGCACATGGCATTGGGGGCCAACTGCTCGTGTTCCGGCTTGAGTTTGCTCTTTTTCTGGGCGGTTGTGAGGATGCCGATACCGATGGGCTTGGTCAGATAGAGGGTGTCACCCACCTTGGCGGTGTCGTTCTGCTTGATGGCATCCAGAGGCACGATACCGGTTACCGCGAGGCCGAAGATGGGCTCGGGAGCGTCGATGCTGTGGCCACCGGCCAGCGAAATCCCCGCTTCATGGCACACCTGACGGCCACCGTCGATCACCTGCTGGGCCACTTCGGCGGGCAGGGTATTGATGGGCCAACCGAGAATGGCGATGGCGACGATGGGCTTGCCACCCATGGCGTAGATGTCGCTGATGGCGTTGGTGGCGGCAATGCGGCCAAAGGTAAAGGGATCGTCGACGATGGGCATGAAGAAGTCGGTGGTGGAAACAATGCCCTGACCGTTGCCGATATCGACCACGGCTGCGTCATCCTTGCTGCTGTTGCCAACCACCAGGGTCGGGTCGTTGAAACCCGGGATCTGGCTCTTGAGGATGGTGTCGAGTACCTTGGGAGAGATTTTGCAGCCGCAGCCAGCGCCGTGGCTGTATTGGGTCAGACGAATGGAAGACATACTTACCCCTTATGCAGAGGCTCTGTGGAGCCGTCTTGGTCAATGGGCGGCCTTGTAGATTGGAAGACAAGAAGCCGCAAATATGGGTGGCCTCGGTGCCAACAGCGGCAGCGATGACTGGCAGTTATGGAAGGCCGCCAGGCCGGACGGGGAACAAGAGGGCGACAAGGTGCGCCAGCGCAGCCCCGCCAAGGGCCACAGGACGGCGCATTATGCCACATTTGCCCCTTGGGGTTCGAACAGGAATTCACATAAACAGCAGGGAATTGCCCGCACTTGCGCGTCATCGGTCTGGATCCGGCGCGCACTGATTGATTGCAGTACAGATGCAGCAAAGAGAACGTCAAAGAGAGCAGCCGCGCGCGTAACAGCCGATCTACCAACAGGAGAGCTTCGTGACCACCACGTTTTTGGTTAACCACCCCATTACCACGGCGCAGTTTGCGGCGCTGCTGGCGCAGACCTCGCTGGGGGCGAGACGGCCGCTGGAACATCCTGCCACCTTGCAGGGCATGCTGGATAACGCCAATCTGCTGATCACCGCCTGGCAGGACGAGACCCTGGTCGGGGTGGCCCGCTCGGTGACCGATTTTTGTTTTTGTTGCTACCTCTCGGATCTGGCGGTGGCCGAGTCAGTGCAGGGGCAGGGGATTGGCAAAGCGCTGGTTCGCGAGACGTTTTTGCAATTGCAGCCCGGCTGCAAGCTGATCCTGCTGGCCGCGCCCCAGGCGGTGGCGTACTACCCCAAGCTCGGATTTAGCCAACACCCGAGCGCCTGGGTGATGAGCAGTCTGGATGAGCTGGTACTGGATGAGTTGGCATAAGACCGTCAACTCATCCAGACAGGGCGGGGTTAACTTATCCGGCTTGCTCCAGCGCCGGTTGCCGTGACTTGCCCCAGCGGCGCAGGCGCCGTTGCAGGGGGCGCTCCAGCAGGTTGTAACTTAAAGAAGAGAGCCCGATCAGCACTGCCAGCATCAGCAAGGTGGCCACCACCCCCAACAGCGGGTTGGTCTGGGCATACCACCACTCGGTGAGCCCAGGCGCCAGATAGTGGATCAGTTCGCATCCGGTGAGCAATACCAGCGCATGCAGCAGGTAGATGGAGTAGGAGAGATCCCCCAGCCAGTTGGTGAAGCGGTTATCCAAAAGGCGCAGCAGCGGACTCTGGCGCTCCCGCTGGGCGGCGGCAATCCAGATCAGCAGCACGTAGGAGCTGATCAGCAGCAGGGTCAGCTGCGGCGTCATGGTGAACTGCATCAGCACGAAGGGCAGCACAAAAGCGATGAGCAGCGGCAGATCCCGTTGCATCATGAGCAAGGGTTGTGCGGCCTTGACCCTCGGCAGCAGCCAGAGGCCGAGCACAAATTCACTCACCCCGCGCCCCACCGCCAGTGCCCCGCTGGTGACATCCAGCGTGCCGCGACTGTGCACGATAAAGGCCAGCACCGTCAGCGCCAACAGGGGCGCTAGATGGCTCCAGCGACTGCGGGATACCGCGAGCGGAATAAGCAGCGGGAACAGCAGGTAGCTTATCCACTCCACGCTCAGGGACCAGGCGGCGAAGTTCCAGGTCAACCCGTGATCGGTCACCACCTGCAGCAGCAGGAAGGCGCTGGGCAGCGCGTCAGCCGGGGTGAAGGGTGAGCCGAAGGGGGGCATCCCTTCCCACTCCCACATCTTGAACAGCGGGCCTGCATAGAAACCCACCCCGTGCTGCGCCTTGTAAAGTTCCCAGCCCACCAGCAGCACCAGCGTCACAAGGTAGAGGGGGTAGACGCGGGTCAGCCGCAGCCAGAGGAAGCGGCCATAGCCGATGGTGCGGGGCCTGTGGCTGAAGGCCTCCCCGTAGACATGGGCCAGCACCACGCCGCTCAAAATAAAGAACAGATCGACCCAGAGGTAGCCGTTCTCGATGAGTTGGGTGTGGCCTGCGATCGGCTCCATCCACTGGGGAAAGAGCAATAATCGGGCATGGAACAGCACCACCATCAGGGCAGCGATGCCCCGCAGCGGCGTTAACAGCGGCAATGATTGATTCATATCGGGATCCCTTGTGATGTTCAGCTTGGCCTGACATCGATTTTTGTTGTTGTGCCCCCCATCAATCCTGACGGACGGCTACCCCGGCTTGGCTGCCGCAGGCGGGATCACACTACAAAAAAGAGAGCCATACGGGTGTGATTTAAATCATAAATGTGCAGTTATTGTGCAAAGAAATTTAAACAGAGAAAAAGTGCAGAACCGGCAGGGAAAGGGGACGACAAGGAAAGCGGAAAGCGGAAAGAGAAGAGAGCAGAGAGGGATAATAGGGATGGGGGTGAGAGTCAGGTTAAGGTCTATATACAGCGCCGCAAAACAATCAGGCCCGCAAGGGGCCTGATTGATCACAAGGTGAGAGTGGTTGCCGATCAGCGGGCGCGGACCACCAGACCCTTGAGGTAGAAGCCTTCCGGATAGGCGGTACCGATGGGGTGATCGGACGCTTGGGAGAGTAGCTCCAGGATCTGGGCATCGCGACCGGCATCGAGCGCCGCATCGGCAACGATCTTCTGGAACAGGCTCTGCTCCATCAGGCCGGAGCAGGAGTAGGTCAGCAGCACGCCACCCGGTGCCAACAGCTGGAACGCCAGCATGTTGATGTCCTTGTAGCCACGGCAGGCACCCAGCAGTTGGGCTTTACTCTCGGCAAACTTGGGCGGATCCAGCACGATGGCATCGAACTTCTCGCCCTTCTCGCGGTATTCACGCAGCAGCTTGAACACATCGTGACGGACGAACTGGGTGTTGCTGATATCGAGACCGTTCAGCTCGGCGTTCTGGCGGGCGATATCCAGCGCATTCTGGGAGAGATCAACGTTGACCACCTCTTTAGCGCCACCCTTGAGGGCATAAATGCCAAAACCACCGGTGTAGCTGAAGCAGTTAAGGACACGTTTGCCTTCGGTGTATTTGGAGACCGCCTGACGGTTGTCGCGCTGATCCAGATAGAAGCCGGTTTTATGGCCGTTGCGAATATCCACCAGGATCTTCACGCCGCCGTTCTCTTCGATGACTACCGGTTCGGTCGGGGCTTCGCCATAGATGACACCGGTGCGCTCTTTCAGCCCCTCTTTTTTACGTACTGCTACGTCGGAGCGCTCATAGATGTTGCACTCGGGGTAGAGGGTACGCAGCGCCTGGGTGATCAGCTCACGCTGGAACTCGGCACCGGCGGAGAGGATCTGGCACACCAGAAAATCGGCATAACGGTCGATGGTCAGACCCGGCAGGCCGTCAGATTCGGCGGCGCACAGGCGATAACCGGTGAGACCCTGACGCTTGATCAGCGGATCGCGAGATTCCTGCGCATATTTGAGGCGACGGATAAAGAAGTCGAGATCAACGGTCTCATTCTTGTCGAAGGTCCAGACCCGGGCACGGATCTGGGAGCTGCTTGACCAGGCACCACGGGCAAGCCACTTGCCATCGTTGGCGTAAATCTCGACGGTATCGCCGTCAACAGGATTACCTTCCACCCGCTCAATCCCCTTGGAGAAGATCCAGGGGTGACGGCGCAGCAGGGATTTTTCGCGACCTTTGACGAGATAGATGAATACGCTCATGGATGTTTGCCGATGGTAGAAAGAAAAGGGGCCACATTCTATGTGGCCCGCAGCTAAAACTCAAACAACCCGGTGTAATGGATGGTTCGGGCCTGTTCTTGTACCCGATATGGTCAGATCTTAATCCCATTTAGTGCCTGGGTCAGCTCGCTGGCGGTGGCTTTCAGTCCCTGAGTACCGGCTACCGAGGCGCTGGCAGACTCTTCCACCTGCGCCGCTTCATGGCGCACCTGATCGAGATTGTGGGTGATCTCGGCGGCGACCGAGCTCTGCTCCTCGCTGGAGGTGGCGATCTGGGTGCTCATCTCCAGTACCGCATCGCTGTGGTTGCTCAGTTTTTCGATATCCAGCCCCACCTCGCTGATGAGCTGCTGGCTACTGGCGGCACGGCCAACGGTCTTCTCCATGATCTCGTTGAGGGCGCCGGTACCGGCCTGCAGCTCTTCGATCATCTGCTGGATCTCCACCGTGGCCTGCTGGGTACGGCTGGCGAGGGTGCGCACCTCGTCTGCTACCACCGCAAAGCCGCGACCCTGCTCACCGGCACGGGCCGCTTCGATGGCGGCGTTGAGCGCCAACAGATTGGTCTGCTGGGAGATGGCGTTGATGACGTTGACCACTTCGTTGATCCGGTTGGCATTGTGGGTGAGCCGCTCGACCGCGCCGGAGGCGTTGCCAATCTCGTCGGCCAGGGTGCGGATCGCCTCGATGGTACGAGCTACCCGGTTGGCGCCATTGGCCGCCTCTTCACTCGATTGGCGGGTCTGCTGCAGGGTGTTGTTGGCATTGCGCGCCACTTCGCGGATCGCCGCCGACATCTGCTCCATGGCGGTGGCCAGTGAATCCATGTGCTGGCGCTGGGAGCGTGCCATGGTCTCGCCTTCGCGGGCATGGTCACGAAACTCGTCGGCGGCCATGGTCAGCGCTTCGGCAGACTCTTCCACCAGTTTGACGATCTGGTGCTGACGGTCGGTAAAGCGGTCGATGCTGCCCGCCAGGGTGGAGAACTCGTCGCGCACCGGGAAGAAGTTGAGACGGAAGGTGAGATCCCCGTCCGCTACGGTTTGCAGCGCCTTGTTGGTGGAGTAGAGCGCACCGGAGACAAAGGTCATCATGTAGTGGATCACCAGCGCCATCAGGGCGGCCAGTGCGCCGATCAGGAGCAGGGTCGAGCTTTGACCGTCCCACATGGAGAGGTTGCCCGTATCGAGAACGCCGGTGACGTAGCCTGCCTGACCCGCTGGCACGGTAAACAGGTAGTGATCCCCTTGTTGCTGCAACCCGCCGCTGCCTTGCCGGGTCAGACGCAGATCCGAAGGCAAGACCAGAGAGGGCTGCTGGCTGATCAGCTGCGCCGTGGTCTCGACCCGTTGCTGCAACTGCGCTACCCGCAGGGAGATCTCCTGCTGATGGCTGGCCGCCAGCATGTACCAGCTGAGAAAGGCGATGATGAAGAGAGGTAACCAGAACGCGATATGGAATTTTTCACTGATGGTGAGGTGAATGAGATAGCGGTCAACCCACCGGAATTTAACTTCTTTCATAATGGAGCTGCATCCTGCAGAGATAGAGTGTCGGGCACATTATCGTCGCGGGAAATTTTTTCTTCAGTGGAAGGTGCGAGAAATGGGAGAGCAATCGTTTGTTATTCGGGTGTGGGGGCAGGTTCAGGGGGTCGGATTTCGCTATTTCACTCGTGAGCGGGCACTGCAACTGGGTTTGCGGGGTCACGCCTACAACCTGGAGGATGGCTCGGTGGAGATCCTCATCAGCGGCCCCGCGCAGGGAGTGCAGATGATGCTGGGCTGGCTGGAGCATGGCCCGCGCACCGCCAGAGTGACCCGAATGGAGTATGACGAGGCGCAGCCACCCAGCGGTCAGGGCTTTCACACCAACTGAGCTGGCGAGATGAGGTGTCGGTAGGCTTGCGGGGGGCGGCAGTGTGCGAGGGGACTATGCAAAGAGAGGCCAACGGGCCTCTCTTTGGTTTATCGCGGTGAGCGTCGCCGGTGGCGTTACTTAACGCGCATCCCCGGTTGGGCGCCGTCCTGCGGCTCCAGGATCCAGAGATCCTTGCCACCCGGGCCTGCGGCCAGCACCATCCCTTCGGACATGCCAAAGCGCATCTTGCGCGGCGCCAGATTGGCCACCATCACGGTCAGCTTGCCTTCCAGATCTTCGGGGTTGTAGGCGGACTTGATGCCGGCAAACACCTGACGGGTCTCGCCACCGATATCCAGTTGCAGCTTGAGCAGCTTCTCAGCTTCCGGCACCGCTTCGGCCTTGACGATCAGCGCCACCCGCAGGTCAATTTTGGCGAAGTCGTCATAGGCGATGGTTTCGCTGATGGGATCGTCTGCCAGCGGGCCGGTCACTTTTGGTGCCTGCTCTTTGGCCAGATCTTCCTTGGAGGCTTCCACCATGGCTTCGACCTTGGCCGGCTCGATGCGGGAGAACAGCGCCTTGAACGGGGTCAGCTGATGGTTGAGTAGCGGCTGGGCCACGCCATCCCAGGAGAGAGTTTCACCCAGGAAGGCTTCGGCACGTTCAGCCAACAGTGGCATCACCGGCTTGAGGTAGGCCATCAGCACCCGGAACAGGTTGATACCAACGGAGCAGACTTCCTGCAGCTGGGCGTCTGCCCCTTCCTGCTTGGCCAGTACCCAGGGCGCCTTGTCATCCACATAGCGGTTAGCCTTGTCGGCCAGCGCCATGATTTCGCGGATGGCACGGCTGAACTCGCGCGCTTCATAAGCCTCGCTGATGGAGGCGCTGGCGTTGGCGAATTCGGCGTAGAGCTCGGGCTCTGCGCAGGTGGCGGCCAGCTTGCCGTCGAAACGCTTGGCGATGAAGCCGGCGTTGCGGGAGGCGAGGTTGACCAGCTTGTTGACCACGTCGGCGTTGACCCGTGCCACGAAGTCATCGAGGTTCAGGTCCAGATCGTCGATACGGCTGTTGAGCTTGGCGGCGTAGTAGTAACGCAGGCATTCCGGGTCCAGGTGGTTCAGGTAGGTGGATGCCTTGATAAAGGTGCCCTTGGATTTGGACATCTTGGCACCGTTGACGGTGACATAACCGTGCACACACACCTTGGTCGGCTTGCGGAAACCCGCGCCTTCCAGCATGGCTGGCCAGAACAGGGAGTGGAAGTAGACGATATCTTTACCGATGAAGTGGTAGAGCTCGGCACTGGAGTCCGCTTTCCAGTAGCTGTCAAAATCCAGATCGTCACGCTTGTTGCACAGATTCTTGAACGAACCCATGTAACCGATGGGGGCATCGAGCCAGACATAGAAGTATTTGCCCGGCGCATCCGGGATCTCGAAGCCGAAGTAGGGGGCGTCACGGGTGATGTCCCACTGTTGCAAACCGGTCTCGAACCACTCGCCCAGCTTGTTGGCCATCTCTTCTTGCAGGGCGCCGGAGTTGGTCCAGGCCTTGAGCATGTCTGCAAACTGCGGCAGATCGAAGAAGAAGTGCTCGGAGTCTTTCATCACCGGGGTAGCACCGGAAACGGCAGATTTCGGATCGATAAGCTCGGTCGGGCTGTAGGTGGCACCGCAGCTGTCACAGTTGTCGCCGTATTGCTCCGGGGACTTGCACTTGGGGCAGGTGCCTTTGACGAAACGGTCCGGCAGGAACATGGATTTTTCCGGATCGAACAGCTGGGTTATGGTGCGGTTTTTGATGAAACCACCGGCTTTCAGACGGCCGTAGATCAGCTCCGCCAGCTCGCGGTTCTCATCGCTGTGGGTGGAGTGGTAGTTGTCAAAGCTGATATTGAAACCGGCGAAATCGGTCTGGTGCTCTTTGGATACGGCCGCAATCATCTCTTCCGGGGTGATCCCCAGCTGTTGTGCTTTGAGCATGATCGGGGTGCCGTGGGCATCATCGGCACAGATGAAGTGCACCTGATGACCGCGCATTCGCTGATAACGAACCCAGATGTCGGCCTGGATGTGTTCCAGCATGTGGCCAAGGTGGATGGAGCCATTGGCATAGGGAAGGGCGCAGGTTACCAGCATTGTACGAGGATCAGTTGCCATATAGTCGTTCTTGATGTGCTTGTTGGGATGATACAGTGCCGTGCATGTTACCCGAATTGGGGGTAGCCTGCCTAGGGTTGTGGCGGTGCCAACCTTGCTAGCAGCTGTCATCGCTCTTGCAGGCAAGCCACTGATTTATGTGCGGTAACCGTTCACCTCAAGAGAAAGACAAAATAATGAGGAGTTAATGGTGATTGATTCAGTAAAACAGATCCTCGCCGAATTTAAGCCAGCAGGCTGGCACAAGGATCTGGTCGATGCCGGATTCGTTCGTGAGATCATCCGTCAGGATCAGGGGCTGACCATCCGGCTGGTATTGCCGTTTGCCGCTTTGTCGCTGCTCGATCAGCTCAAAGAGAACTTCGATGCCAGGCTGCGCAGCGCCACCGGTGTTTCCCGTATTGACTGGCAGCTTTCTATTGATGTCGCCAGCATGCCCAGAGCACAGGGGCTGGCGGCGGTGCAGGGCATTCGCAACATCATCGTAGTCGCCTCCGGCAAGGGGGGGGTGGGCAAATCCACTACGGCGGTCAATCTGGCGTTGGCGCTACAAAAAGAGGGGGCCCGTGTCGCCATCCTCGATGCTGATATCTATGGCCCCTCCATCCCTACCATGATGGGTACCCTCAAGGAGCAGCCGGTCAGTCGGGATGGCAAGCTGATGGAGCCGGTGATGGCCTGCGGCCTCAAGAGCAACAGCATCGGCTATCTGGTTTCCGAGCAGGATGCCACCATCTGGCGTGGCCCGATGGCGAGCAAGGCACTGGCGCAGATCTTGGGGGAAACCCGCTGGGGCGAGGTGGATTATCTGGTGGTGGATATGCCGCCGGGCACCGGTGATATCCAGCTCACCATGGCCCAGCAGGTGCCCACCTCGGCAGCGGTCATTGTTACCACCCCGCAAGATGTGGCACTGGCCGATGCCCGCAAGGGGATCGCCATGTTCAACAAGGTCAATGTGCCGGTGCTCGGCATCATCGAGAACATGAGTTACCACGTCTGCAGTGCCTGCGGTCACCATGAGCCGCTGTTCGGTACCGGTGGTGGTCAGAAGATGGCAGAGCAGTACCAAGTGGCGCTGCTTGGCCAGCTGCCGCTGCACATCGATATCCGCCAACACATGGATGATGGCTGCCCGACTGTGTTCGGCGCACCGGAAGGGAGCCTGGCTCAGGCCTATTTGAAGCTGGCTCGCAGGGTAGGAGCAGAACTCTTTTTCAGCGCAAAACCGATTGCGACCCCCCTCTATGCCATGGCGCTGGATGAATAATCGGCTATCGGTCACTTGAAAGGGAATTGAGGGTGGGCATTGCCCACCCTTTTTTATATAATGGATCGGTTTAAACCACCCCCACTGCTCTTCTCTTTTAGGTATTCGTCATGTCTGATACTCAACATTCGTGTGTGATCATCGGTATTGCGGGCGCATCTGCGTCAGGCAAAAGTCTTATCGCCCAGACCATTTATGAAGAGCTGGTGGCCGAACTGGGCGCAGGTCAGATTGGTGTGATCACCGAAGATTGCTACTACCGTGATCAGACCCACCTGACCATGGAAGAACGGGTCAAAACCAACTACGACCACCCCAATGCGCTTGATCACGATCTGCTGGTGCAGCACTTGAGCCAGCTGGTCAAAGGTGATGCGGTCGCCATTCCCCAGTACTCCTACACCGAACACACCCGCATGAACGAAGTCACTCCGTTTGCACCGCGCCGGGTGATCATTCTGGAAGGGATCCTGTTGCTGACCGACAGTCGTCTGCGGGATCTGATGGACGCCTCCATCTTTATGGATACCCCCCTCGACATCTGCCTGCTGCGCCGTCTGGTGCGTGACGTGCAAGAGCGAGGCCGTACCATGGACTCCGTACTCAAGCAGTATCAGAAGACGGTGCGTCCGATGTTCCTGCAGTTTATCGAGCCGTCCAAGCAGTATGCTGATGTGATCGTGCCCCGTGGTGGCAAGAATCGCATCGCTATCGACATGCTCAAGGCGCGCATTCGCCACATGTTGATTGGTTAAAACGAAACAAGCCGGGTGATGCCCGGCTTTTTTAAATGAACATTTTGTCAGGAGAGTCGCCCAATGCGTCTGTGTGATACCGATATTGAACGTCATCTTGATGAAGGCAAGATCGTCATTGAGCCAAGACCCGGCGTTGAGCGGATCAGTGGCGTCAGTGTCGATGTGCTGCTGGGTAACGAATTTCGGGTGTTTCGCGATCATACCGCTCCTTATATCGACCTGAGTGGCCCGAGCGGCGAAATGGCCGATGCCATCGAGCGGGTGATGAGTGATGAGATCCACATTCCCGACGGCGAAGCCTTCTATCTTCATCCGGGTCAGTTGGCGCTAGCCGTAACCTATGAGTCGGTTACCCTGCCTGCTGATATCGTCGGTTGGCTCGATGGTCGCTCTTCATTGGCCCGTCTTGGTCTGATGGTGCATGTGACCGCGCACCGGATCGATCCGGGCTGGTCTGGCCGCATCGTGCTGGAGTTTTACAATGGCGGCAGATTGCCGCTGGCGCTGCGCCCCAAGATGAAGATCGGTGCCCTGAACTTCGAAATGCTCTCTGGTGCGGCCGCTCGCCCTTATAACAAGCGGGAAAATGCCAAGTACAAGAGTCAGCAGGGCGCGGTTGCCAGCCGCATCAATCAGGACTGATAACCGGCCACACAGCAACGATTCAAGGGAGCACAAGGTGCTCCCTTTTTACATTTGGAATCAAACGGATATGGGATTTATGGAGCTGGTCGGATGAGATTGGCGGGGGCGGGTTGTTTTATCACCACTGTTTCCCATTTTTCTGTCATAAAAGTGTCATAAAAATGAAATTATTGGCTTAATTGTCAGCTATTTTTGCCCTTTCCCGCAATCATTGATGGCTTTAATTAATCGATGGCAAGCCGCATGAGGGCTGGAGGTAGGATATTTTTTTCCAAAAAGCTCTTTTTTTTTATGGCTGAAATATTTCAATGGTGGCTATGGTGTTGGCCGCCATCTGGCATAATCCGCCGCAACTCATAAACAGGCTTGTTTTTATGTTTGAAATGTTTAGTGGTTTGGGTTTGTGGTGGTCAATCGGTTTGGTATTGGCTGTTTTTTTTGTGCTTGCCTATGAATTTATCAACGGCTTTCACGATACCGCCAACGCGGTAGCAACGGTTATCTATACCAAGGCGATGCCGGCTCACCTGGCGGTAGTCGCATCGGGGATCTTTAACTTTTTGGGCGTCATGTTCGGCGGTCTGGGTGTGGCCTATGCCATTGTCCATCTGCTGCCCATCGACCTGCTGCTTGGGATGGACTCCACCCAAGGGTTGATCATGGTATTCTCCTTGCTGTTTTCCGCCATCGTGTGGAACTTGGGCACTTGGTTCTTCGGGATCCCGGCCTCCAGTTCACATACATTGATCGGTTCCATTCTGGGGGTAGGCGGTGCCTATGCCTGGATCACCCATCAACCGGTGACAGAAGGGATCAACGTGGGCAAAGCGATTGACATCATGCTTTCCCTCATCATCTCTCCCACCATCGGTTTCATCATCGCGGCGCTGCTACTGCTGGCGATGAAGCGCATCTGGACCAGCAACAAGATCCACAAAACGCCGGAAGAGCGTCAGCTGGTGGATGGCAAGAAACACCCGCCGTTCTGGGCACGTCTGACCCTGGTGGCCTCGGCCATGGGCGTCAGCTTCGTGCACGGCTCCAACGATGGCCAGAAGGGCATCGGTCTGGTGATGCTGGTGCTGATCTGCATGGCGCCAGCCTATTTCGCGCTGGACATGAACAGCCGCTCTTATGATCTGGACCGGACCCAGGATGCCAACCAACGGATCATGGAGATCTATCAGCGTAACCAGGCCTCTTTGGGGGAGGTGATCAACTTCTCTGCGCCAGCAACGGCCCAGGAAGAGCTGATGACCCACTGCTCTGCGGATGGTGTGCTACAGGCAATGGCGACACTGGATGCTCGCCTGGGTGCCGTTCGGACTTATCAGGAGCTCAATCTTACCGATCGTCGTGAAGTGCGCCGTTTGCTGCTCTGTATCGATGATACCGCGCGTAAGGTTGCCAAGTTGCCACTGCCAGCCAAAGAGCTGACCGACTTGGCCAAGTGGCGCAAAGACCTGACCGCAACAGCGGAATATGCACCAACTTGGGTTATCGTTTCCATCGCGCTGGCGCTGGGTTGCGGTACCATGGTGGGCTGGCGTCGTATCGTCCATACCGTGGGCGAGAAGATCGGTACCACTGGCATGACCTACAGCCAGGGCATCGCAGCCCAGATCACTGCGGCTACTTCCATCGGTGTGGCTAGTTTGACCGGCATGCCGGTATCCACCACCCATATCCTCTCCTCGGCGGTGGCTGGTACCATGATTGCCAACAAATCCGGCCTGCAGAGCCAAACAATCAAGACGATCCTGATGGCTTGGGTGCTGACTTTGCCGATGACCATGCTGCTATCTGGTGGCTTGTTTATCATCAGTCACCATCTGTTTAGCTGAGCTTGACCACTGATTTTGCTAAAGGGCCTACGGGCCCTTTTTTTATAACTATGCCTATTAGGTGTTGCAGTACGTACATCTGCGCTCTATGCCAACACGCTTGATATTCGTTTCCCTTCCGTAATACGGGATCGTCCTGTGCCAACCCGGACAGTTATTCAGTAGTGGGTCGCCGCGTCATGGGATGGCACCATCCATAGTTTCAACCTACAGTGATGTCCGTTTACCTGCTGGCGATGGTATGCAGCGCTCAACGTGATGATTGCCCACTTTCTTATGGCCACACCCTGCGCGTGACAGGATCTCCATCGCTACAACCCATGGTATCCGGTGGGGCAGGGGGGGCCAAGCCGAGCGAGTGGTTTTAAGATGTACGATGTTTAACAATTTGTTTGATATCGCATGTTTGATACAATCCACGCCGGATCCTGAAACTGACAGCATGACGCACAAACTGATGTGTGTACCGCTCTGTGTACCAACCGTTTGGTTTATGGTGAAACACTAGAGTGAAGAGCTTGATTTTAAAGGAATTATCGCGACTGCATGTGGCCTTTGGTACGGGTCACCACTGTATAAGGAAACCTATAATGCCAATCATTACTCTGCCTGACGGCAGCCAACGTCAATTTGCCCACTCTGTTTCCGTGATGGATGTGGCCGCGGACATCGGTCCCGGTCTCGCCAAGGCGTGCATTGCCGGTCGGGTAAACGGTGAACTGGTGGATGCGTGCGAGCTGATCGAAGCCGATGCTGCGCTGGCCATCATCACCGCCAAAGACGAAGAAGGTCTGGACATCCTGCGCCACTCCTGTGCCCACTTGCTGGGTCATGCTATCAAGCAACTCTGGCCCCAGACCAAGATGGCCATCGGTCCTGTCATTGACAACGGTTTTTACTACGACGTTGACCTTGACCGCACCCTGACCGATGAAGATCTGGCTGCCCTGGAAGAGCGCATGCTGGCGCTGGTAGCCAAGGATTACGACGTCATCAAGAAAAAAGTCTCCTGGCAGGAAGCACGTGATGTGTTTGATGCCCGTGGTGAGATTTATAAAGTCGAGATCCTGGATCAGAATATTGCCCGTGATGACCAGCCGGGTCTCTATCATCACGAAGAGTACGTGGATATGTGTCGTGGCCCGCACGTGCCTAACATGCGTCACTGCCACCACTTCAAGTTGCAAAAAATGTCTGGCGCCTATTGGCGTGGCGACTCCAACAACAAAATGTTGCAGCGTATTTACGGCACTGCCTGGGCCGACAAGAAGCAGCTCAAGGCTTATCTGCAACGATTGGAAGAAGCATCCAAGCGTGATCACCGCAAGATCGGCAAGCAACTCGACCTGTATCACATGCAGGAAGAGGCGCCCGGCATGGTGTTCTGGCACAACGATGGCTGGACCATCTTCCGTGAGCTGGAAACCTTTATCCGCGGCAAGCTTAAAGAGTATGACTATCAGGAAGTGAAGGGTCCCTTCATGATGGACCGCGTCCTGTGGGAGCGTTCAGGTCACTGGGAGAAGTATGCCCAGGCCATGTTCACCACCCAGTCCGAGAACCGCGAGTACGCCATCAAGCCGATGAACTGCCCGGGTCACGTCCAGATCTTCAACCAGGGTCTGAAGTCCTACCGCGATCTGCCGCTGCGGATGGCCGAGTTTGGCTCTTGCCACCGCAATGAACCGTCCGGTTCGCTGCACGGTCTGATGCGGGTACGCGGCTTCACTCAGGATGACGCTCACATCTTCTGTACCGAAGAGCAGATCATGGAAGAGGTCTCCGGCTGTATTCGTATGGTCTATGACGTCTACGGTACCTTTGGCTTCGAGAACATCGTGGTCAAGCTCTCCACCCGTCCCGAACAGCGTATCGGTTCAGATGAGGCTTGGGATCGTGCCGAGGCCGCACTGGCCGAAGCGCTGGATCTCAATGGTCTGAAATACGATCTGCAGCCGGGCGAGGGGGCCTTCTACGGTCCCAAGATTGAATTTACCCTGCATGATTGCCTTGATCGTGCGTGGCAATGTGGTACCGTACAGCTCGATTTTGCTCTCCCCGGTCGTCTGGGCGCCACTTATGTTGGCGAAAACAACGAGCGCCACGTACCTGTGATGATCCATCGGGCCATTTTGGGTTCTATCGAGCGTTTCATCGGTATTCTGACTGAAGAATATGCCGGTCTGTTTCCAACCTGGTTGGCGCCGACTCAGGCTGTGGTCATGAATATCACGGATAATCAGGCCGATTATGCGGTGAAAGTAGCCAAATCATTGAATGATGCGGGTATTCGCGCAAAAGCGGACTTGAGAAATGAGAAGATTGGCTTTAAAATCCGCGAGCATACTTTGAAGCGAGTACCTTTCATGCTGGTCTGCGGCGATAAAGAAGTTGAAGCCGGTAAGATTGCAGTACGGACTCGTAAAGGGGCTGACCTGGGCACTTATCCTGTTGAAGAGTTCATCGCTCTGTTGACCCAGGAAGTTCAGACCCGCGGACAAAAGAAAGTGGAGGAATAAGCTATAAAAGGCGGAAAAAAACTGGGCAAGCAACCGCAAGCCCGCGCTCACCGGATCAATGAAGAGATCCGTCTGAAAGAAGTTCGTCTGACTGGTTTGGATGGAGAAGCTATTGGCGTCACCACCATTCAGGAAGCACTGAACTTGGCCGCAGAGGCCGGAGTTGATCTGGTCGAGATCAGTCCAAATGCTGAGCCGCCCGTTTGCCGGATCATGGATTACGGTAAATTCCTCTACGAAAAGAGCAAAACAACCAAAGAACAGAAGAAAAAGCAGAAAGTCGTCCAGGTTAAGGAAATCAAATTCCGTCCTGGTACTGACGAAGGCGACTATCAGGTAAAACTACGCAACCTGGTTCGCTTTCTAGAAGACGGGGACAAGGCTAAGGTCACCCTGCGCTTCCGTGGTCGTGAAATGGCACACCAGGATCTTGGTATCAAGGTTCTGGAACGCGTCAAGAACGATCTGGAAGAGTTGGCCGTAGTCGAGTCGTTCCCGAAAGTCGAAGGCCGTCAAGCTGTGATGGTCCTCGCACCTAAGAAGAAATCTTAAGGCCCACAAGAAATTGACTCACGGGTTCGCCCGTGAGTCGGTTCGCCTTGCGATTTTGTTGTCACTCACAATGCGGAGTATAAAATGCCGAAGATGAAAACCAACCGGGGTGCTGCAAAGCGCTTCAAAAAGACCGGCTCGGGTCGCTTTAAGTGCAAGCATAACCACCTGCGTCACATCCTGACCAAGAAGAGCAGCAAGCGTAAGCGCAAGCTGGGACCTAAGTTCATGGTTTCTGCTGCCGACCACAAACGTGTTGTCGCTTGTCTGCCGTACGCATAAGGGGGGATGTAAAAAATGCCAAGAGTTAAACGTGGTGTGACTGCTCGAGCTCGTCACAAAAAAGTAATGAAAGCCGCCAAAGGTTACTACGGCGCCCGTTCCCGTGTTTACCGCGTAGCGGTACAAGCGGTAACTAAAGCTGGTCAGTATGCCTATCGTGACCGTCGCCAGAAAAAGCGTCAGTTCCGTCAGCTGTGGATTGCGCGTATCAACGCTGCTGCCCGTCAGAATGGTCTGTCTTACAGCCGTCTGATCAACGGTCTGAAGAAAGCGTCTATCGAGATCGATCGTAAGATCCTGTCCGATATCGCTGTTCACGACAAGCTGGCTTTCACCGCCCTGGTTGAAAAAGCTAAAGCAGCTCTGGTTTAATCCGGTTCTGTTATAAAAGTTAAAAGGAGGCTCAGGCCTCCTTTTTTGTTATTTCTGTTTTGCCGTCAACTTCTTCCCCCACATTTTCAATAAACCACAATAGCTGACTCGACACCCATCAATATGCCAACAAACAAAATCAGTTAACCACTATTTCAAGAGGATAGGGTAGGAGTTGAGACTCGCTTGATATAACAAAATGATTTATAGGGAGAAAAGCAGGCCATAACTATGGTCAGTGAAGGGCCTTTTTTTGTATTATTCCCCTCTTGACCTTATTTAGCCTAAAGGCTCCTGTTTCGGAGTGGTGACGAGGAAGACATGCAACAGCTTGAAGAAGTAGTAGGCCAAGCCAAGGCCGATATTGAGGGCGTGAGCGATATCGCTACCCTCGATGAGATCCGGGTCAAATATCTGGGCAAAAAAGGCTTTTTTACCGAGCAAATGAAGGGCCTGGGCGCCCTGTCTGCTGAAGAACGTCCCGCTGCGGGCGCCGTGATCAACCAGGCCAAACAACAGGTTCAAGATGCCTTGAACGAGTGTCGTGAAGCCCTCGAAATCGCCGTTCTGAACCAGAAACTGGCCGCCGAGACCATCGACGTCAGCCTGCCGGGCCGCCGCATCGAGAATGGCGGTCTGCATCCGGTGACCCGTACCATTGAACGCATCGAGCGCCTGTTTGGCGAGATGGGCTTCAAGGTTGCCCGTGGTCCCGAGATTGAAGATGGCTTCCACAACTTCGATGCGCTGAATATTCCGGCTCATCACCCGGCGCGTACCGATCACGATACCTTCTACTTCAATCCTGATCTGATGCTGCGAACCCACACCTCCGGTGTGCAGATCCGCACTATGCAGCAGCAACAGCCGCCGATCCGCATCATTGCGCCGGGCCGCGTCTATCGTAACGACTACGACATGACCCACACCCCGATGTTCCATCAGGTGGAAGGTCTGCTGGTTGACGAGCATGCCAGCTTTACCGAGCTGAAGGGCATTCTGCACGACTTCCTGCGCAACTACTTCGAGGAAGACTTGACCATTCGCTTCCGCCCTTCCTACTTCCCGTTCACCGAGCCGAGCGCCGAAGTAGACGTGATGGGCAAGAACGGCAAGTGGCTGGAAGTGCTGGGCTGCGGCATGGTGCACCCGAATGTACTGCGTTCGGTCGGTATCGATCCGGAAAAATACTCCGGCTTTGCCTTCGGCATGGGCGTTGAGCGCCTGACCATGCTGCGTTACGGGGTCAACGACCTGCGTGCCTTCTTCGAAAACGACCTGCGCTTCCTCAAGCAGTTCAAGTAAGGGCGAGAGAACATGAAATTCAGTAAATCCTGGGTGATGGAGTGGGTCCGCACCGAGTTGAGTGACAATGCACTGGCCGAGCAGATCACCATGGCTGGTCTGGAAGTGGACGCCGTAGAAGCGGTGGCTGACCAGTTCAACAATGTGGTCGTGGGTGAAGTGGTCGAGTGCGCCCAGCATCCGGACGCCGACAAGCTGCGTGTGACCAAGGTCAACGTGGGCGAAGCCGAGCTGCTGGATATCGTCTGCGGCGCGCCGAACTGCCGTCAGGGCTTGAAAGTGTGCGTGGCCAAAGTAGGGGCGACCCTGCCGGGTGATTTCACCATCAAGAAAGCCAAGCTGCGTGGCCAGCCGTCTCACGGCATGCTCTGCTCTTTCAGTGAGCTGGGTATCGAAGTTGAAGCCGATGGCATCATCGAATTGCCGGCCGATGCCCCCATCGGCACCGATATTCGCGACTATCTCAATCTGAACGACGTTTCCATCGACGTGGATCTGACCCCGAACCGTGCCGATTGCCTCGGTATCGCCGGTCTGGCCCGTGAGATCGGCGTGCTCAACAGCGTGGACGTGGTCGAGCCGACCTGGGCGCCAGCTGTTGCCACCATTGATGCGACCTTCCCGATCCGGGTGGAAGCACCGGCCGATTGCCCCCGTTATCTGGGGCGCGTCATCAAGGGGCTGAACCTGCAGGCCCAGAGCCCGCTCTGGATGCAAGAAAAGCTGCGCCGTGGCGGCATTCGCTCCATCGACGCCATCGTAGACATCACCAACTACCTGCTGCTGGAATACGGTCAGCCGATGCACGCCTTCGATCTGGCTACGCTTGACGGGGAACTGGTGGTACGTCGCGCCCACGCTGACGAGCCGATGACCCTGCTCGACGGCAACGAAGTGAAGCTCAAAGAGACCACCCTTGTGATTGCCGATGCCAAAGGCCCTGCCTGCATGGCTGGTATCTTCGGTGGCAATCGCACCGGCGTCAGCGAGACCACCACCGACATTCTGCTGGAGTGCGCCTTCTTTGCGCCGCTCTCCATCACCGGTCGTGCCCGTGTCTATGGTCTGCACACCGACTCCTCTCACCGCTTCGAGCGCGGGGTTGATCCCGAGCTGCAAGCCAAGGTGATGGATCGTGCCACTCGTCTGCTGCTGGACATTTGTGGCGGAGAGTGCGGCGGTGAAGCGGGTCCGGTCATCGAAGTCAAATCCGATGCCCATCTGCCGAAGGCTGCGCCCATCAAGTTGCGTCGCACCAAGCTCGACAAAGTGATCGGTATCAGTGTGGCTGATGCTCAGGTGGGCGAGATCCTGACCCGCCTTGGCATGCAGGTGACTGTGGATGCTGACGGTTGGACTGCGCTGGCGCCCTCCTGGCGTTTCGATATCGCCATCGAGGAAGACCTCATCGAGGAAGTGGCCCGCATCTACGGCTACAACAACATCCCGAACCTGAAACCGGCCGCTTCTCTGGCGATGGTTGAGCAGGCAGAAGGGCAGGTGACCCTCAAGCGGGTGCGTGATCTGCTGGTTGACCGCGGTTTCCAGGAAGCGATCACCTACAGCTTCGTCGATCCCAAGACCCAGCAAACCCTGTTCCCGCAGAGCGATGCCATCGTGCTGCCGAATCCGATTTCAGTCGAGATGTCCGCCATGCGCGTCTCTCTGTTCCCTGGTCTGGTACAGGCAGTGGTCTACAACCAGAACCGTCAGCAGCCGCGCGTGCGTCTGTTCGAGCAGGGTCTGCGTTTCATCAAGGATGAAAACGCCGAGAACGGCATCCGTCAGGAGCCGATGCTGGCAGGTATCATCATTGGCAACCAGAGCGACGAGCACTGGGACATCAAAACCCGCACAGCCGACTTCTTTGATTTGAAAGGGGATCTGGAAGCAGTGCTGGACTTGACCGCCGAAGGGGCCACCTTTACCTTCGAGCGTACCGAGCACAGCGCCCTGCACCCGGGCCAGAGCGCAGCCATCCTGCGTAATGGCGAGGTCATCGGCCACATCGGCGTGATCCACCCGAGCCTCGAGAAGAAGCTGGGCCTCAAGAGCCGTGCGGTGATGTTTGAACTGGAGCTGGACAAGCTGACTCCGGCCAAGGTGCCGATGGCTGCCGAAGTTTCCAAGTTCCCGGCGAACCGTCGTGACATCGCCGTGGTGGTCGACCGTCAGGTTCTGGCAGGTGATGTTCTTGCAGTAATTAAAAAAGTTGGCGGAAATCAGGTAGTTGGAATAAACTTGTTTGACGTATACCAGGGGGCTGGTATGGCAGAGGACAAGAAGAGCCTGGCCATCAGTCTTGTATTGCAAGATACCCAGCGCACCTTGGAGGAGAAAGAGATTGCCGAGACCGTAGACAATGTCGTGCGGGTCCTTGGTGAAGAGTTGAATGCATCCTTGAGGGATTGATCTATGGCGCTTACCAAAGCCGACATTGCAGAGCACCTGTTCACCCAACTCGGGATGAGCAAGCGTGAAGCCAAAGATATGGTGGAAGCCTTCTTTGAGGAAATCCGACAGGCGCTTGAGCGTGGTGAACAAGTCAAGATTTCAGGCTTCGGTAACTTTGACCTTCGTGAGAAGAATCAGCGTCCTGGACGAAATCCCAAGACGGGCGAAGATATTCCGATCAGCGCCCGTCGGGTGGTGACCTTCCGGCCTGGCCAGAAACTGAAGGCCAGGGTAGAAAATGTTGAACCCAACGAGTGATAAAAAGCCAGGCAGATGCCTGGCTTTTGTTTTCAGATGACAAAACTCCCCATTTTTTTCCTGGGCGCCGTGTTGGCCATGCCGCTGCATGCCATGGTGTTGCCCCTCCCGCCCGCTACCCAAGCCTATGTGGACTCCATCAAGAAGTTGGAAGTCTGTTATCCGGCGACACTTCCACCTCCTTACCTGTTAGCGGAGGGGGGCTTGTTCAAGGATCGCTTGGTCAGACTGGCCGACGTATTGCCGGTGCCGCTGACGATTCATGAATTACCTGACTGGCAAGCTGTGCGTGATGCCCTGTTACAGGGGCGTTGCGATATCGTGCCTCATGTCGGCCCCATCTCCGCCGTACTACCCAACATGCGGGTGAGTCGCGCTATGCTGGAGACCGACTCTGCCATTCTCTATCGTGGCGATCTGCATAACGCGACATTTTTAGCCTCACCCGCCATGGGCTCCACTCGAACGCTCAAGGATCTCTACCCTGATGCGGTGATCAAGCCATTGTCCAAACAGGAAAATCTTTACTCCGCGCTGGAAAGTGGCAAAGGCAACGCCTATCTCGGGGACTATTTGCAACTGCGCTATATGATGCGTGAGTTCCCCGCGGATGGCTTGCGCTTGCGGCGTTTGCTCGGGAATGAGCGGGTAGTCAGCTACCGGCTGATGATGCGTGGTGGACCTGAGTTGGTTCAATTGATTGATACAGCAATTCGCTATATGCCTGCCGGTAGCCTGTACGCTGATTTGGGTCGCTATCTCGACCAAGGGTCCCTTTATATCGACCAGCTGCGCTTGACGGATATTGAGCAAGCCTGGTTGTCCGGCAGACAACGCACGGTGCGTTTGGTGGTGAACCCCGAGTTAATGCCCTATAGCGGCATCAATGAGCAAGGGGAGACAAAAGGGTGGAGCGCGGATGTGTTGCGCTGGGTCACGCAGGAGACCGGCCTGACATTCAAACTGGTGCCCGCCGCCAGCAAGGCGGAGGCGATAGATAAGCTGCGTCGGGGTGAGGCGGATATGATGGCAGGGTTGCCCGAATCACCAGCCCTTGCGGATGAGTTTACCTTCAGCAGGATGATCTCCATCAACCGGTTTGCTCTGATCAGCAAACACACGGTGCCAACTGACCATATCAGTCAGCTTAAACGGCAACGTATTCTGGTCCCTGAGTCGCTCTATGATCCCTCCTTGTTGGCTCAGCTGGGCCAGCAGGAGTGGATCCGTACCGATAATGTGGCGCAAGGGCTGGCCGCTTTGCGTCAGGGCAAAGCAGATGCCATGTTGAGCGAGCTGTATCAGCTGCAATACCCACAGCGTACCAACCTGCTGGAAGGGCTCGATATCGAAGAGCTGGAAGACAAGTTTGGTCTTGGATTTGCGATGAACAAGCAGGAGACCGAGCTGGCCGGGGTGTTAGACCGCAATCTGATGATCCTGACGAGTACCCAAATGGATGAACTCAATCAGCGCTGGCGCCGCCTGCTGGTGGTACAACAGCCCGGGGTGAGTTATGCCGCCTGGTTTGGCTCCATCTTGATGGCGTTGTTGATCAGCATCAGTGTGATTTCGATGATCTGGCGTTCCCGTCAGCAATTGGCCCGGGAGATAGCCCAGCGCCAAGAAGTAGAGAAGGCGCTGGCCATCGAGAGTGAACTGCGTGAAACCATGTTCCAGGCGTTGCCTGTTCCGGTTTTTTTACGCAACAGTCAGGGCAAGGTGATCAAGTCCAACAAACAGGGTCGGCGCTTGGCCATCCGTTATGCGGAGCAGCTGATGCTGCCTCCGGTACAACATCAGAAGAGTGAAGGCGAGCTGGTGTTGGGCGAACAGGTTTTTGCTTATGCCCAGCACCCCTTGCGTTTGGATAAACAAGCGCCCGCGACCGACCTTATTGCGTTATCGGACATCAGTGTGTTGCGTGAGCAAGCTCGTTTCTTGCGCCAGGGTGAACGCCGTTTGCGCGCCTTGACCAATACGGTTCCCGGTGTTGTGCTGCAATTTATGTTTGAGCGGGGGCGGGTAGGGAACATCGAGTTTATCAGCCGGGGTTGCTATGAGTTGCTTGGGCTGGCCAGCCAGCAGATCCGCCGTGAACCGAAACGGGTGCTCACAATGCTGGAGCGTGAAGATCGCCGCCAGGTCCGCCGCGAGATGTTTGCCATGCTGCAGGCCGGTACGCCTTTCTCGTTCACCCTGCGTTACCACCATCCCACCAAAGGCGAACGCTGGTTGCAGCTCTATGGTCGTGGTCGTACCCAGTCACAAGGCTGGCGGATCTATGCGGTGATGCAGGATGTGACGACACGTATCGAGCAGGATCAGGCATTGCAGCACTCCCATGAGCAGGCGCAGCAAGCGGTGCTGGCCAAGGGGCGCTTCATGGCTGCCATCAGCCATGAGATCCGCACCCCGATGAACGCAATACTCGGGTTGCTGGAGTGGTTGGCCAGCACACCATTGTCGCAGGAACAAGGGTCTGCGCTGGCACGGGTACGTCAGGCGGGAGATGAACTGCTTGGCCTGCTCAACGATGTGCTCGATTTCAGCCGCAACGAAAACAGCAAGTTTGCGCTCTCGCCCCAGCCCACCGATTTCACCGAGCTGTGCGAGCACGTGGCGGCGGTACACTGGACCAAGGCGCGGGCCAAGGGATTGCAACTGCGCCTGCAGCTGGACCCGGCTCTGCCAGCCCTGCAGACCCTCGATCCCCATCGGGTGCGGCAGGTGCTGCACAATCTGCTCTCCAATGCCATCAAGTTCAGCCAGCGTGGGGAAGTGGTGCTGTGGGCCGAGCAGGCCGCGTCGACCTTGCGCTTCGGGGTCGATGATGAGGGGCCGGGGATCACCGCCAAGATGCGCCCTACGCTCTTTATGCCCTTCGAACAGTTTGCCGTTGAAGGCCAGCTGCGGGCGCCGGGCACCGGTCTTGGCTTGGCGATCTGCAAACAACTGGTCGAGCACATGGGAGGGCATATCGATGTTGAGGCGCGAGTCGGCGGCGGTAGCCGCTTCTTCTGCGAGTTGCCCCTGAAGCGGGTGCAGCAGAAACCGGACTGGCAGCCCAAGGTACGACAATTGGCGCTCTCCTTACCTCATGATGAAGCGCTGAATATAGCAGCCTGGCTCACCCGATTCGGGATCGTCACCGCCAGCAACGCCCACCATAAATTGCAGGCTGAGGTTGATGAACAGGGTCTCTACTATTGGGCATGGCAAGGGGAGTCCTGGGTCCCCGGCACCATCATCACCCTGCTGCAGCCACGCTTGATCCCTGGCCAACCGGTTGCTGGCACCCAGCCTGGGCTTGGCATGCGGGTACTGCTGGTTGAAGATCACGATGTCAATCGCGAGCTGATCAGCCTGCAGCTGGGGCAACTCGGTGCCACTGTGGTGACCGCCGCCAACGGGCAACTGGCGCTGGAAGTGCTGGCACAGCATGAGGTGGACGTGGTGCTGACCGATCTGCAGATGCCGGTGATGAACGGCGCCGATCTTTGCAGACAACTGCGTCAATCGATCCGCTTATCCCATCTTCCCGTCTATGTGATCACCGCAGATCTCAGTGAGCAGGCGGCGAGTGAGCTGCAATCCTGTGGTTGCGATGGTCATCTCGACAAGCCGGTCGCCCTCAAGGAGCTGGCGACTCTGCTGCGCCATATTGCCAAAGAAGGAGGCAATGCCGTCGCCTCAACACCGGTTGCCTCGCTGCTGACCGATGAACTGGCGGCCCTTTATCTCAAGGCTACCCGGGATGATCTGGCTGAACTTGATCGCTCTTTTTTAGCTAAAGATGATGTTGGCGTGAAAGCTGCTTTACATAAATTGAAGGGGGCCGCCAGAATGGTCGGAGCGACCGGGTTGGTGGCGGTCATTGAAGAGTGGCAACAAGCGCCCCATCCGGCGCTGCAAGCCAGATTGAACCGGGCATTGGAGCAGTTCAGCCAGCAGTTTTCAAAGAGGGCTCAAGATGATCATCACTGATGAAGAATTACTGGCGTTGCTCGATTCGGAAGAGCATGAGTCGGCAGGATTTTGCCCCATTGTGCTCTATGCCCTCGATCGCACCTCCTATGAGCTGGCCAGCACCATGACATTGCCCTCCTATGTCACGCTGATCCGCACCCAACCGGATGCCTGCTGGCAGTGGCAAGGGCTGTTTGCGGCTGGTGCCATCGCGCTTTACGATCCTGGTGCGCATCAGCAGGCTGACTACCTTCCTCAACTGCAACAGCATGAGGGGATCTATGCCATTGGTGAAGATTGGCAGGGAGGCCTCGTGGCCAGTTACCGTGACTGGTGTAACTGGCTGGCGGCGCGCAAGATTTTGCTGCTCGAAGATCATCCGTTCCAAGGAGTGCAAATGCAGCAAACCATCGCCGCATTGGGTCTTTCTTGCCAATGGGTGCAGGACGAAACGACTTGTCTTGCGGCACTGGAGGCGGGCGATATCAGCCTGCTGGTATGCGATCTCAGTCTGGTGGAGCAAGATGCCATCAGCCTGCTGATGAGCCAGCCCCAGTTGCAGGAGGCTGGGCTGCCCATCGTGCTGCTCTCTGCCCACGAGCAGACCCTGATCGACGGTGCCCGCCGATTGCTCCACGATGCCGGTTTCAATATTCTGGCCGCACTGGCCAAGCCGCTTGATTGCGATGCACTGCTCAGGTTACTGCGCGGACTCTATCTGGGCCCGTTGCGTCAGCAGCGCTTAAGTGGTCAGCGCCGAACTATCCGCCTGTGGCAGGGGGCTGTGCTGGGGCAGCTTGGTCTGCTCTCCAGCCCTGGCTTCCAGCATCCGGTCTGGCTGGCGGTGACTGGCTTGCCGAGCCGCTGGGAAGCGCTCAAGGAGTGGTTGGCGGAGCAGTCGCGCACCCCGTCCGAACTGACCCTGCTGATCCACCGTCGCGATCACCTGCTGAGCAATGCGGATCGCTTCGCGCTGGTGCTGCAAGCCAGTCTGGCGGGCAGCAAGCTGGCTCTGCTGCTCGATAGCAGCCAGCATCTGCCCTTCGACCTGCTGGAGCGGCTGCCGTTGCAAGCCGTATTACTGGGGCAGGGGATCCTGCCCGAGCTCGATGCTTTGCCGCCAGACTCCTTATTGGGACGTTTTATGACCCGGATCGGAGAGCTGGGGATTACCATCTATCTTGATGATCCTTACAATTTGCTCGATGTCGAAGTGTGGCGAGATCGCGGTATTGCGGGGCGCTGGTAACTCATGCCGCGCTACCTCTGCTGGCCGATACACAGGGAGCGCCTGGCCAAGGGGCTCGATGGTTGGCCCCATCCGGTTTCGCGCACCGCGCTGCCGCTGGCGATGAGCGTCACAGGCGTACCTTGTCTGCTACGGGAGCTGCATGGTGTAGAGCCTGCTCGCATGCTGGCAGCCTATGATGCACTCAGTGAAGAGAGCATCTATCTGCGTTTTATGCGCGCCAAACGAACGCCAGCTCCGGAACAGGTCGCACAGTTTCTTGATTACAATCCCGATCATCAAATCTCATTATTGCTAACGGATCTGGCGGGTCAGCCGTTGGCTCAGGCTCAATCTATCCGCCGCCGTTTGCATCCCGATCGAGCAGAATTTGCCTGTATCGTGGCGGACCATTTCCAGCATAAGGGGGCAGGCAGACGCATTTTATTGTCGCTGGCACTGCTGGCACGGGCGGACGGGATCCTGGATTGGACGGCGGAAGTGCTGGCCCAGAATCGGCCTATGCTCACCCTATTAAAGCGGTTGGGCTTGCCGCTAACCTTGGTCACTGGTCGAGAGATGGTATTTGTCAGGCTTGATTTGTCGGCGCTGGATCCCTGGTTGCCAGTGCCGCCAGCCGGACCCTTTAAGACCAAGGGCGAATAGAGCCATTTTTTACCCTGTGCTAAGGTCACATTCATTATGCGGGGATAGACGGAGCAGCTTATGGCGCAGTCATATAAACATATCGTGATCCTGACCGGAGCGGGCATCTCTGCCGAATCTGGCATCAAGACCTTCCGAGCCTGTGATGGATTGTGGGAAGAGCACAAGGTCGAGGATGTGGCGACCCCCGAGGGGTATGCCAGGGATCCCGAGCTGGTGCTCGGGTTTTACAACTCTCGCCGCAAACAGCTGCAACAGCCCCAGGTTCATCCTAATCCCGCGCACTATGCGCTGGCCCGCCTTGAGCGTCTCCTGCCCGGTTCGGTTACGCTGGTGACCCAGAATATCGACAATCTGCACGAGAGTGCTGGCAGCAAGAACCTTATCCATATGCATGGTGAGCTGCTCAGGGCCCGCTGCCCCGAGTCCGGGCAGGTGATCGAGTGGCGCGGCGATCTCCATCAGGACGAGCTCTGCTCCTGCTGCCAGTTCCCCCAGCCGATGCGTCCCCATGTGGTGTGGTTTGGCGAGATGCCGCTGGGGCTGGATCGTATTTACAGCGCGCTGGCCCAGTGTGATCTCTTTATCTCTATCGGCACCTCCGGGGCAGTCTATCCGGCCGCCGGTTTTGTCCATGAGGCTGGCCTCAACGGTGCCCATACCATTGAGCTCAATCTCGAACCGAGCGAGGTGGGCAGCCAGTTTGACGAGAAGCGTTATGGCCCAGCCTCCCTGCTGGTGCCCGCCTATGTTGATGAGTTGCTGGAGGCATGCGGCATCCATCAGCCCAAACAGGTGGAGGGGCACAACTGGATGGAGATGCGTGAACGCTAAGCAGCAGCGATAGCGGAAAAGCAAAAGGCGACTCGGGGAGTCGCCTTTTTGTTGGTCAGTGCCCGTTACGATTGAGCGGGCAGAGGGGAGCAGAGAGGGGCGCAAGATTGCCTGATCACCAGATCCGGATCAACGGTGATCAGGTGGTTCTCTACCTCCTCGCCGTTGATCCGCGCCAGCAGCCGGGTGACGGCCAGGCGTCCCAGCTCCTCTTTGGGCTGGTTGATGGTGGTGAGCGGTGGCGAGAGGTATTGGGCCAGCGCCACATTGTCATAGCCGACGATGGAGATATCCCGCGGTATCACAATGCCAGCCTGATGGGCGGCACTGATGGCCCCCATCGCCATCATGTCGTTACAGACAAAGAGTGCGGTCGGGCGTGCGGGGAGTGCCAGCAGCCGCTCCATGGCGGCAAAGCCGCTGGCGCAATCAAAGTCACCCTCCTGGATCCAGTCGTGATTGACGGTGAGACCCGACTCCAACAGTGCCTTTTCAAAGCCTGCCTGCCGCTGGTTGGCGGGAGCGCGACTCTGGGGGCCGGTGATGCAGCCGATGGCTGTATGGCCCAGCTCAATCAGATGACGGGTCGCGAGATAACCGCCGTGAAAAGAGTTGTCGGCGATCAGGTCCACATCCGCGCTGACCAGCCCCCAATCCATCACCACTACCGGCAGGCTCTTGAGCCAGTCAAGCTGGTTGAACACCTCTTGTTGCCCCTCGCTGCACATGATCAGCAGGCCATCTACCCGTTTGCGCAGCATCATCTTGAGGTAGGAAAGCGCCGTCTCGGCCTGCCCTTCGGTATTGCCTAGCATCAGGTTGTAGCCCTGCTCGAAGCAGTAGCGCTCCACCCCGCGCACCACCTCGGCAAAAAAGGGGTTGCTGGAGGTGGTGACCAGCATACCGATACTGTTGGTCTCCTTTACCTTGAGGCTGCGCGCCACCAGGCTCGGGGCGTAGTTGAGCTCGCGCATGGCGGTAAAGACCCGTTCGCGGGTTGCCTCACTGACGAAGCGGGTCTCGTTGATGACGTGGGAGATGGTGGTGGTAGAGACCTGGGCCCTCGCCGCTACCTCCTTGATATTGGCCATCAGCGCTCAGGAGCCGCTTGCGTCAGCAAGAAGGCATCCACCTCAGCTTTGCTGGGGATTGAGCTCTGGGCGCCGAATTTGGTGACCGAGAGCGCCGCCGCCCCGTGGGCAAAACGCACCGCGTCGCTGAACTCGGCACCGGCCAGTTCCGCCGCCAGCAGGGCGCCGTTGAAGGTATCGCCCGCAGCTGTGGTGTCTACTGCTTCGACCCGAAAACCCGGAATGAGCTGTTGCTGTTGCTCGTTGCTGCAATAGACCCCTTGGGAGCCCAGCGTGATCATTACGTCCGCAATCCCCATCTGGTGGAAGCGGGCCGCCGCCTCGCGGGCACTGGCTTCGTCGGTGACTTTTACGCCGGTCAGCAGCTCCGCTTCGGTCTGGTTGGGGGTGATGAGATCCACCAGCGCCAACAGGTCGCTCGAGAGCGGACGAGCGGGGGCGGGGTTGAGCACCACCCGGGTGCCGTGGGCACGGGCCAAACGTGCAGCTTCGAATACGCTTTCGAGCGGCACCTCCAGCTGCAGTAGCAGGGTATGGGCGTTGGCGATCATGGTTTCGTGGCGCTGTACAACGGCAGGGGAGAGCGCCCCGTTGGCTTCGGCAGAGATGCCGATGCTGTTCTCCCCCTCATCGCTGACATAGATGATGGCGATACCGGTGGGCAGGGTGTCGTCGAGTTCGACGGCGCTCACGTCGATGCCATCTTTGGCAAAGCCGGTTTTCATCTGGTGGCCGATGGCGTCATCACCGATACGGGCGATAAAGGAGACGGGGGCGCCGAGCCGCGCGGCGGCAACCGCCTGATTGGCCCCCTTGC
Source organism: Aeromonas sp. CU5 (assembly GCF_002586745.1). Taxonomy (NCBI): domain Bacteria; kingdom Pseudomonadati; phylum Pseudomonadota; class Gammaproteobacteria; order Aeromonadales; family Aeromonadaceae; genus Aeromonas; species Aeromonas sp. CU5. The sequence continues at coordinate 1,567,718 of NZ_CP023817.1, read as the reverse complement.
CACCTGGGACCACCTGATAGCTGTGACCGGTCAGGGTTTCACCCGGACGGGGAAAGTGGGGTACGCGCAGCACATGGTCTGCATTGACACTGCCCAGAACGACGAGACGATTCATGTTGACTACTCCTGATGCATCTTGGCTTGAACACTTGCTAGGGTGAATCCAAGCCGGGAGGCACCGCGATTGAAAGGAAAAAGGGGAGGCGAGCCTCCCCAATGTTAATTACTTGCTGACCACTTGCAGCGGCACCGGAATGGATTTCTCTACCGGTTGACCCTTGAGCACCTTGTCGGCAGTTTCAACGCCAATGGCACCGATCAGTGCCGGTTGCTGGGCCACGGTGGCGGCCAGTTTACCTCTGGCTACCGCAGCTTTGCCATCATCAGTGCCGTCGAAGCCGACGATCATCACCTCTTTACCGGCAGCCTGTACCGCGCGGATGGCACCCAGCGCCATTTCGTCGTTCTGGGCAAACACGGCCTGTACGGTCGGGTGGGCCGCCAGCAGGTTTTCCATGACGTTCAGACCCTTGGTGCGGTCAAAGTCGGCCGGCTGGGAAGCGAGTACCTGCAGCTTGTTGGCGGCCACCGCCAGCGCAAAGCCTTCGCCACGGTCGCGGGCGGCGGAGGTACCGGCGATCCCTTCCAGCTGGATCACCTTGGCACCGGTACCCAGTTTCTCGGTGATGAAGTCACCGGCCAGCTTGCCACCGGCCACGTTGTCGGAGGCGATGTGGGCCTTGACCTCACCCTGCGCCGCGCCACGGTCCAAGGTCAGCACCGGGATGTTGGCCTTGTTGGCCAGACGGATGGCGTTGCCGACCGCTTCGGAGTCGGTGGGGTTGATCAGAATGGCACCGACCTTGCGTACGGTGAGATCTTCCATGTTGGAGAGCTCTTTGGCTGGGTCATTCTGGGAATCCAGCACCACCAGCTCGTAACCAAGCTCCTTGGCTTTGGCTTCGGCCCCCTCTTTCATGGTGACGAAGAAGGGGTTGTTGAGGGTGGAGACCACCATGGCCAGGGTTTGATCGGCGGCCTGGGCAGTGCCCAGCACGGACATGATGGCGGCAGCGAGCAGGGTATTGAGCTTTTTCATCATTTCATTCCTTGTGTGTGGCTGGTGTTACGTTGTTATCGATTGCTTTTGTTATCGACCATCACGGCGAGCAAAATCACACTGGCCTTGGCGATCATCTGGTAATAAGAGGATACGTCGAGCAGGTTGAGGGCGTTGTTGAGGAAGCCGATGATCAGTGCCCCAATCAGGGTCCCCATGATGCGGCCCTTGCCCCCCATCAGGCTGGTGCCACCCAGCACCACGGCGGCGATGGCATCCAGCTCGTAACCCATACCTGCCGTTGGTTGGGCAGAGGAGAGACGGGAGGTGACGATAAGACCCGCCAGCGCCGAGAGCGCGCCGCACAGACCATACACCGCCAGCTTCACCCGATCCACATTGATGCCTGAGAGGCGGGTAGCAGATTCGTTGCCGCCGAGGGCGTAGATGTAGCGACCGAGACGGGTGTGGTTGAGCATGAACCAGACCAGCAGGAAGACAATGGCCATCAACCAGATTGGGACCGGCAGGCCGAGCAGGTAACCGGTACCGAGCCAGGCAAAGTGATCGGCCCCCTCGCTAAAACCGGTGGAGATGGGGCGCCCCTCGGTATAGACCATGGTCACGCCGCGCAGGGCAGTCATGGTGACCAAGGTGGCGATGAACGCCTGCACCTTACCCTTGGCAATGATGAGGCCGCTGACGCCGCCAAGCAGGGCACCGGCACCCAGGGTGAGGGGCACCACCAGCCAGATCGGCAGCTCCATGGCCACCATGGTGGCCGCCAGCGCGCCGCACAGGGCCAGCACAGATCCGACTGACAGGTCGATACCGGCAGTAAGGATAACCAGCGTCATGCCGACCGCCATGATGGCGTTGACCGAGGTCTGGCGCAGAATGTTCAGCAGGTTATCGGCGGTGAAGAAGTTGGGACTCAGGAAGGAGACCACACCAATCAGCACCAGCAGGGCGACCAGGGATTTGTTCTCGATCCACCAGGCCTTGCTCATGACGCCACGGCGGGAAAGGGTTTGGGTTGTCATTGGGATGCCTCTTGCTCTGCTTGCCACTGTTTACCGACTGCCGCCGCCATCAGCTTCTCCTGATTGGCATCGCGGGTGTTGAACTCTGCGCTGATGCGCCCTTCGTGCATCACCATGATGCGATCACTCATGCCGAGCACTTCCGGCATCTCGGAGGAGACCAGAATGATGCTCATCCCCTCCTTCTTGAACTGGTTGATCAGCTGATAGATCTCCTTTTTCGCCCCCACGTCGACGCCGCGGGTCGGCTCGTCGAGGATCAGTACCTTGGGCCGGGTCAGCAGCCCCTTGGCGATGGCTACCTTCTGCTGGTTGCCGCCGGAGAGCAGCTTGATCAGCTGATCCTGACTCGGGGTCTTGATGTTGAACAGGCGCACATAGTCGCTCACCGCCTGTCGTTCGGCCTTGCCGTCGATCTTGCCGTGGCTGATGAACTCGTCGAGGGCGCAGAGGCTCATGTTTTCGCGCACCGACAGCTCCAGCACCAGTCCATCTCCTTTTCGATCTTCGGAGATATAGGCGATGCCTGCGGCCAGCCCATCCGCCGGGCTGCGCGGTACCAGCCCATGGCCGTCCACTTCCACTTCACCGGCGCTGATGGGGCTGGCGCCGTAGATAAGCTTCATCAGCTCGGTGCGGCCAGAGCCCATCAGGCCGCTGAAGCCCAAAATCTCCCCCTGACGCAGGGAGAAGTTCACCCCGCGCACGCCGGGGCCGGCCAGATTTTTCACCTGCAGGCTGACGGGGCCAAGCTCGCGCGCAAGACGCGGGTACTGCTCTTCCAACCGCCGACCCACCATCATCTCGATGATCTTGTCTTCGTCCAGATCGCTCACCGCCTTCTCGCCAATCCATTTGCCATCGCGCAGCACGGTGACCCGATCGCAGATCTGGAAGATCTCCTTGAGGCGATGGGAGATATAAACGATGCCGCAGCCCTGCTGGCGCAGCTCGCGGATAACCACAAACAGCTGCTCGGTCTCGGTGTCGGTCAGCGCATCGGTCGGTTCATCCATGATGATGACGCTGGCATCAAACGACAGCGCCTTGGCGATCTCCACCATCTGCTGTTCGCCAATGGAGAGATCCCCAAGCCGGGTATCCGGCCCATGTTTGACGCCGAGTCGGCCCAGCAGGCCGCTGGCCCGCTCGCGCAATTGTTTGTGGTCGATGCTGCCAAAACGGGTACGCGGTTCGCGACCCAGGAAGATGTTGGCGGCAATCGACAACTCCGGCAGCAGGTTCAGCTCTTGGTGGATGATGCTGATCCCCTGATCCTGAGAGTCGCGGGGGCCCTTGAAGTGGACCGGCTGACCGCGGTAGCTGACACTGCCCGCATCGGCCTGATAGATGCCGGTCAGCACCTTCATCAGGGTAGATTTACCAGCGCCATTTTCGCCAAGCAGGGCCATCACCTGACCGGGATAGACCCGCAGACCCGCTTCGTCGAGGGCGCGGACACCGGGAAAGGTCTTGACGATCCCGGTGAGCTCCAGAATGGGAGAAAGGGGCGAGGAGGAGGTTGTGCTCATTTGCAGCTTCCTTGAAGAGGCTTAAAACGCCACACCGGCGCAGAGGATCAGGTTGGCGTAGGGAGTCACCTCGCCGCTGCGCACGATCGCCTTGCTCTGACGGGAGCGGGTTTTGAACGCCTCGTGCAGGCAGTATTCGATGGTGATGGGCTTGCCCTGGGCGGCGGCGTGGGCCTCAAGCTGATCGACCAGCGCCTGATGGGCGGCGGGGCTGATCTGCTTGATCTCGCTCGCCATGATCACCTTCTCCACCACCAGATCGGTGAGCAGGGCGGTCAGTACGGTGCCAAGGTTGGGGGTGCCTGCCATCAGCGCCAGATCGATCCGCTCCGGACCTGCCGGAATGGGCAAGCCGGCATCGCAGACGGTGATCTCGTCGGTGTGGCCCATCTGTGCCACCAGAGCACTCAGGGGAGCATTGAGCAGTACGCCTCGTTTCATACAACACCTCATCAGGCCTTGGCCCGTCAATCTGTGAATCGCGGGGCAACCGGTTACGCAACCGGTTGCTTTGTGCTGCAAAGGTAGGCCATTTCGCGAAAAACGGCCACGGCAAAACAGCGGAAATGTGAAAACGATCGCAAAGGCGGGAGAAGAAGTGCAGGGGAGGAAGCAGGAAGGGTGTCAGCAGAGCCTGACACCTCTCTTTATTGATTTTATGGTTAGTTAGCCAGCGCCTTGGCGACCGCCAGGCGGGTCAGCATGCGCTGATAATGATCGGCAACCTTGGGGAATTCACTGATCTCGACCCCATCGCTTTTTAGCCAGCCAGCGACCACGAACAGGTAGATATCCGCCACGCTGAACTGTTCGCCGAGTACCCAGGGGCCTGCCAAATAGTGCCGCTCAATCTGATCAAAGCCATCGCGCATATTGCTGGCGACCTTCTGCTGCATGGCGGCAATGGCCTGCTCGTCATCGGCCCAGCGGCTGCCACGGCGACCGTGGGCGTGGGAGACATGAACGGTAGAGGCGAGGAAGCTGTTGACCTCCTGCATGCGGGCCAGCAGGAACGGATTGTCCAGCGGCGCCAGCTTGGCTGCGGGGAAGCGCTGCGCCACATAGAGCAGCAGAGCGGGGGTCTCGGTCAGGGTGCCCTGCTCGGTGATGAGGGCCGGTACGCGCCCTTTGGGGTTGATGGCAAGATAAGCGGGATCACGTTGCTCGCCGGCGGCGAGGTTGACGAGACGGGGTTGGAACGGGGCATTCGCTTCCAGCAGGGCAATCTGCACGGCCATGGCACAGGTGCCGGGAGCGAAAAAGAGGGTCAGATCGGACATGAATACTCCTGATTGGCTCAGGGCCACCCGCGATATCGGCGAAAGATTGCTCGCGCGGAACTACGGGTGGTCATGAAAAAAGAGAGAGGGCAACGTTTGCCCCCTAAACCAATCTACACCCCTGAGGGGTGATGAAAAAGCGCAGAATTAATCGGCCTTGGCCATCTTGTCGTTTGCACACACCCTAAGCCCCTCGGCCAAGAGCACGAGCCAACTGGTGCTGAGTTTGATGGGATCGCTAACGCTAAAGGGGCTGCAGTTGGTATTAAAAGGACTGGAGGCGCAATAGTGCTCCAGCCTCTTCACTTTCCGTCAGATTCTTTCAGGCTCGAAGAGGATCACCGAAATTATTACCAATAAGACAGAGTCTTATTCCCCATATAGCTTAATGTCCAACACATTGGCGATGGCACTGCCATTCCAATGGTATTCCAGATGCTGGGCTTGGTGGATCTTGGTGACGAGGCGGGGGCGATAGAGCACATGGCAGTTATGACCGCTGTGGCGCACAGAGCGGTAGTGGATACCGTCCATCCCCTTGGTTTTTTTCTGCTCTCAGGGTAAGACACTCACCGTCATAGGTCTCAAGGTCAAGGTTGGTGAGGATCCGCTTGCCATCGGATATTTTGCTGATATTGTTCAGCGCAACAATGACTTGTGGGTTGTTCATCATCCGCCAGTCTCGCTACTAACCAGTGGCCATCGGGTTGAAAAAGGGCCGAGTTCTATGCCGTGAGCACCTGAAATCGAAGGCTTTTTCGTCGAGTTTAACCCTGCGTGGTCAGGAAAAACGGCTACGAATAGCGGGCCAAACCGTTATAATGCGCCACCTGATTTGATCGTTTTCGATATTGGATAGTCAATTGAGTAATAAAATGCGTATTGGCGGCTCCCTTGAGCAGTCTCTGAACCAGGGTTATCGCCTTGATGTAAAAGCAGTCATCCAGGAGGGTTGGAAACAGACCCGCAGCAATGGACTCGGTCTGCTGCTGGCCACTGTCGGGGTGACGGCAATCTGGATCCTGTTCAGCAATACGTTGCTGGTGCCCTATCTTGGCGGCGACGATGAGCAGATGAATGTGGCCATGTTACTAAGCCTCCTTATCACCGTGGTCATGGCCCCCATGACCAGCTCCCTCGATATGTTGGGATTGCAGCAAGCGGTCGGGGTTCGGGCCCGGGCGAATCAGGTGTTCGACTTTTTCCGCCACTTTGTGCGCCTTGGCATGTTGAGCCTGCTGGGCAGCGCCTTGACCAGCCTGTTCGGGCCCTTGTTCGATCTGGTGGGATTGCCAGCGGTGCTGGCCTTTATTCCCTCGGCCCTGATCGGCATGGGGCTGGTGTTCACCGTACCGCTGGTGCTGGAACGTGGCCTGACGCCACCTCAGGCCATTTTGGTCTCTCTCAAGCTCTTTGTACGCGGTTGGCCCAGCATAGTGCTGTTTCACAGCGTGATGGCTGTACTGCTGTTGGTGGCGCTGATCCCCATGGGGTTGGGTCTTATCTGGGTGGCACCGCTCTACTTTAACTGTAAGGGGATCCTCTATCGCGATCTCTGCGGAGTGGGGGTAGAGGTCAATGAGGTGACAGAAGGCCCCAACCATTTCAATGCATGATGCAAAAGGATCTTGAATGACTCGTTATGGAGTGACCTCGGCCGTGCGCCATACCCTGCTGGCCAGTCTGTTGTTGCCAGCCGTGGCGATGGCCGCGCCGACGCTGGATCTGCAATACAGCACCTTCTACAGCCAGATGAAGACTTTTGCCAAGGGCGAGTTTGGCCACGCTAGGCTGGGCTTTTATCTGACCGATCCGCAAAATGGTCAGCTTTGTGGTCTGGTCTCCGCTCGGGTGTCCACCCAGGACAAGCAGGTGCCCGCCGAAGTGACGGTAGACAGCGAGCTGCGGTTGCCATTTGATAATGACTTGAACCTCGACAAAGGCACAGTGGTGGTCACCCTCAAGGAGCCTCATAAGAGCTGCGATCTGGCGGTGCAGGTGATGGCCGATGCACCGAACGGGCCCGAACTGCCGCTGGCGGAGCTGGCGGCCCGTCAGCAACAGATGCAGTCACTGCTCGACAAGATGGCGGGGATGGTCGGCAAGCACTTCTTGCCGAAGATGGAGGGGGTGCGGATTGCACTGGTTGAACCAAGTGGCACTGCGTACCTCAAGGATGGCGATCGTCAAGAGGCGCTTCCCTGGCAGCATGGGCAGTTGCTACTGAGCAACGAGCAGCTGACAGACTTCGCCGCCGGGCAGCTGATGGTGCAGGGCGAGGTGTTGCGACTGACCCCCTGGCTGCACAAGGGCTGATGCCGGTGGCGCTGTCACGCCAGTGACAGGTACATCAAGAAAGCAAAAAAGGAGCGATAATCGCTCCTTTTTTATTGGGTGGCGTTTGCCATGTGATAGCGGCTTAGCGCACTTCAATCACATCCAGCATGTCCATCTCGTCGATGTCCAGCAGCGGGGCCTTTGGCAGCTCGGGCGGATCAAACGCCTTGTCACCACCATCGATGATGCCGGAGTCGCGGTTGATGCTCTTGAAGTCAAACAGCTTGTGATCGAGCAGGTGGCTCGGGATCACGTCCTGAATGGCGGTGAACATGGTTTCGATACGGCCGGGGAAGCGGCGATCCCAATCCTGCATCATCTGCTTGATGGCTTGACGCTGCAGATTCTCCTGGGAGCCGCACAGGTTGCACGGGATGATGGGGAAGGATTTCACCTCGGCATAGCGAATGAGATCTTTCTCTTTGCAGTAGGCCAGCGGTCGGATCACCACGTTCTTGCCATCGTCGCTCACCAGCTTGGGCGGCATGGACTTGAGCTTGCCACCGTAGAACATGTTGAGAAACAGGGTCTCGAGGATGTCGTCACGGTGGTGACCGAGGGCAATCTTGGTGCAGCCCAGCTCCAGGGCGGTGCGGTACAGAATACCGCGGCGCAGCCGTGAGCAGAGTGCGCAGGTGGTTTTGCCTTCCGGTACCTTATCCTTGACGATGGAGTAGGTATCTTCCTCGACAATCTTGTACTCGATGCCGAGTGAGGCGAGGTATTCAGGCAGCACATGCTCGGGAAAACCGGGCTGTTTCTGATCAAGATTGACCGCTATCAGATCAAAATGAATAGGGGCGCTGGCTTTGAGGCTCATCAGTATGTCGAGCATACCGAAGCTGTCCTTGCCGCCGGAGAGGCAGACCATGACCTTGTCGCCCTCTTCAATCATGTTGAAGTCGGCAATGGCCTGACCCACGTTGCGCCGCAGGCGCTTTTGCAGTTTGTTAAAACTGTATTTATCTTTGGCGTTCAGCTCTTCTAGCATGCTCGTAAAACCCGGGACACAAATAAGCGCGTTATTATAGCCATGTCCCGGGGGAGGGCAAGATACCTCGCGCAAAGGCGCGTTACGATTGCGTGCTACGGCTGTCGATCGGGCAGCTGTAATCGGCCGGTTTGAGGATCAAAATGTCGCACGATAGCCGGTCAATCACATGTTCGGCGGTATTGCCGAGCAAGGCGGCAGAGAGACCGGTTCGACCGACACACCCCATGATCATCAAGGTCGCCTTGAGATCTTCGGCCATGTCCGGCAGCACCTCTTCAGGTAGCCCCTCTGCTACCCGGGTCCAGAGAGGACCGATCCCGAACTTGTCGGCATGGGCGAGCATCAGGCTTTCATGGTGCTTGCGGATTGCCTCGTTGTAGGCGTTGGGGTCAAACTCGGGTAGCTCGATGGCTACATTGACCGGCGTTCCCGGGTAGGTATTGACCAGATAGAGGTTGGATCCGAGCAGTTCGGCGATATCGCTGCCCTCTTGGGTGATCCGTTCGTTGAGCAGTTTCTGATCGAGGTCGTCGCTTGAGCAGTTGATGGCGGCGATGATATTGCCATCCCGCCGCCAGAGCCCTTCTTTGACCAGCAGCACAGGGCAGGGACATTTGCGCAGCAGATGCCAGTCGGTCGGGGTAAAAATGAAGGTTTGCAGGAAGCTGTGATGATGGGTCGCTTTGACCACCAGATCGTGGCGCTGTTCCAGCACTTCCTGAATGATGCATTCGAAGGGGCGATTGTGCCAGATCACTTTCACTTCACAGTTGATCCCCTTTGCCCGATAGGGGGTGAGGATCTCGTCCAGCCATTCACGTCGTTGTGAAATGACGCCATGACGCATCTCTTGCCGTTCGTCCACTGACAGCATGGCAGTCATTTCATACGAGAAGTCATAGATGGTGAGCAGCAGGGTCAGATGGGCATTTTCGTCCAGCTCGGCGACCTTCACTGCCCGTTCGAGGGCGATTTGACGCTCCTCCTCCGGGTTGATAACCACCAGAATATTTTGATATTTGACCATCTTCTCCTCCTTGGAAAAGTCCAATGACAGCAGAATCTTAGCTTCTATAGCTTAGCGCAGGAGGAGGGGGGCTGGAATGTACCGGATCACATTCAGGGGAAAGGATCCGGCAGATAAAGAGAAGAAAAGAGGGGAAATGTGGCGAAATCAGCCGCAGGCAGGACGTGTCGCGCCTGCCATCACGCCGAGCGCAACCTGATCGAGTACTGTGATGTATTTGCCTTTGACGCCGATAAGCCCCGATTTTTGGAAACGACCTAGCAGTCGACTGATGGTCTCGACGGTAAGACCCAGATAGTTACCGATATCGCCTCGGGTCATGGCCAGTCGAAACTCTTTGGCAGAGAAGCCGCGCTCGGAAAAGCGTACCGACAGGTTGTGCAAGAAGGCGGCCAGCCGCTCTTCGGCATTTTTCTTGGAGAGCAGCAGGATCATCTCCTGATCGCCCATTATTTCGTTGCTCATCAGCCGCATTATCTGCTGACGCAGCTTGGGCATTTTGCCAGACAGATCATCGAGTATTTCAAACGGGATTTCGCACACCATGGCCGTTTCCAGCGCCTGGGCGAAGGAGGGATGTGCTTGTCGGTGAATGGCATCGAACCCCACCAGATCCCCTGCCAGATGAAACGCGGTTATCTGCTCATCCCCTTGCTCGGTGATGGTATAAGACTTGATGGTCCCGGAACGAATGGCATAGAGCGATTTGAACTCATCACCGGCCTTGAACAGTTCTTCACCCTTCTGGATCGGCTTTTTACGCTCGATGATGCTATCCAGCTGATCAAGCTCATTCTCGTTCAGGGTAAAGGGGATGCAGAGCTGACTTATGCTGCAATCCTGGCAATGAATTGCACAGCCACCGCTCTGGATACGTCTGCCTGGTTTCTTTTCCGGGATCATAGGCTCATACGAATAATTGATTTATATCAAACAAGTTTACCATCAACTCATCCGTTTTGGATAGGGTTTCAAAAGGAAGCAATGCCAATCCACAGGGTATGCACTCCGAACAAAATGAGCAGCAGGGCACCGCCAAGGCGCAAACTGCGCAGGGTAAGCCAGTATCTCAGGCGATCGGCAAGCCCCCCCAGCGCAAACAAGGTGGGTAGGGTACCGAGACCAAAAAAGAGCATGATCAGCGCTCCGCCACTGGCCGAACCAGCCGCCGCGCTCCAGGTCAGCATGGAGTAGACCAGCCCGCAGGGCAGCCAGCCCCACACCATACCAAAGGGCAGCGCCTGCAGCGGTGAGGTGAAGGGGAGAAACTTGCCCGCCAGCGGTTTGATATGGGGCCACAGCCTGGCGCCGAGCCGTTCCAGCAGCAAGACTCCCTGCCACCAGCCCGCCAGATAGAGGCCAAGTGCAATCATCAACAATGCTGCCACGAGGCGTAATCCGGCGATGGCGTGTTTGCCCGCGCCAAGTTCGCTGGTGGTCGCCAGCAGTCCACCCACCAGCGCACCAGCCATCACATAACTCAGGATCCGGCCGAGGTTGTAGTTGAGCAGATAAGCGAGCCGCCCCCAGAAGTGCTGCTTGTTGGCAGGGATGGCCATGGATAGCGCGGCAGAAACGCCACCGCACATGCCGATACAGTGCGCGGAGCCTGCCAGTCCTACCAGCAGGGCGCCGGCCAGATCAAGGCTGTGAGTCATGGTCAGCAGGCTTTGCGGGTTTGCGGGCGGGTTGATCTTCGTCAAACAGGATGTTGGAACCTTGCCGGTCGAGATCTTCAAACTGCTCGGAGCGAATGGCCCAGAAGAACACCACCCCGGCGATGATCACAAACAGGATGGCGATGGGGATAAGGACAAAAATTATGTTCATGAGAGGTACCCAAGTATTCATCTTTGGCAAGCGTCCCCTATGGTAACCCTGTTCGGGCAGGGGGCCAGCCGCTATCAGTTAGAAATGTGGCCTGCATCGGAGGCAGGCCACATTTGCACCTATTTATCTGACGGTTTGCTTATCGGTTGAGACGCATGGAGTTGGTCACCACGATGAGTGAACTGAGTGACATGCCCGCCGCCGCCAGATAGGGGGGCAGCCAGCCGCAGGCCGCCAACGGTAACACCAGCAGGTTGTAGCCGATGGACCAGCTGAAGTTCTCGATGATGATCTTGCGGGTACGCATTGCCAGCACTCTGGCGCCGAGCAGTCGGCTCAAGTCATCGGCCAGCAGGATGGCATCGGCGCTGTTCTTCGCCAGATCGGTGCCGCCCGCCATGGCAAACGAGGCGTGTGCCCCGGCCAGCACGGGGGCGTCGTTGATGCCATCGCCCACCATGATGCTGATATCCCCTTGGGCTTCACGGGCCTTGAGGTAGGCCAACTTGCCATCGGGTGAAACCCCCTTGACCAGCTCGTCGACACCCAGCTCGCGGGCAATCTCGTCTGCTTGCAGAGAGCTGTCCCCCGTGAGTACGGTGGTTTGCAGACCGGCCGCCTTGAATGCCGTGATCAGCGCCTTGGCATCGGGGCGCAGGGTATCTTCCAGATTGAAACGGGCCAATACCTGCTGCTCGTCGGCCAGATAGATAGCCAGACTGCGGCCGCGCTCTTGCGCCGGATCCAGCCCGAGCCAGCGCGCGCTGCCGATGCGGTAGCGTGCGCCGTCCACCAGCGCCGTGATGCCATGACCGATGACAGGGCTGATGTCTGTGGTATGGGGCAGCACAGTAACGCTATCGGCGGGCAGCAGGAAGGCGCGGGCAATCGGGTGTTCGGATTGCGCTTCCAGTGCTCTGGCGATGGCGAGGCAATGCGTCTCGTCAACCTCTGCCAATGTGGTGATACCCGTCAGGCTTATTTCGCCGGTCGTTAACGTGCCGGTCTTGTCCATCACGATCCGGTTGGCTTTGGTCAGAATATCCAGGACATGGCCCCGGCGCAGCAAAACACCATTACGAGTCAGATTGGCGGTGGCGGAGGTCAGTGCCGTCGGGGTGGCCAGTGACAGGGCGCAGGGGCAGGTGGCGACCAGCACGGCGAGGGTTATCCAGAACGCCTGCTCCGGTTGGTGAAAGTGCCAGAAGGTCCAGACCGCCGCGGCAATGATCAGCAGTACCAGAATAAAGTGGCGTGACAGCTTATCCGCCATCTGGGCGATGGCAGGTTTATCGTCAAGGGCATGATCTTGCAGTCGCATGATCTGGGCGATCCGCGACTCTTCGATACGGTGGCTGACCCGGATCTGCAGCGGTGCATCGGTGTTGATGGTGCCGGCATAGACCTGATCATCACGCTGTTTGAGCAGAGGCAGCTGCTCGCCAGTCAGCATGGATTCGTTGAGGCTGGCTTGCCCTTCAATAATGATGCCGTCGGCCGGCAAGGTCGCACCGGCCAGCACCCGTACCCGATCGCCGACCTGCAAGGTCTTGGCCGCCACCTCATGTTCCCCTTCATCATCGATGCGGGTCGCCATGATGGGTACCAGCCGCGCCAGGTTGGAGCTCGATTCCGACGCCTTGCGCCGGGCCCGCAACTCGAGAAAACGGCCCAGCAACAGGAAGAAGACGAACATGGTGATGGAGTCGTAATAGACCTCACCGGTATTGAACACGGTGGCCCACATGGAGGCGACAAAAGCACCGATCAGCGCCAGCGACACCGACACATCCATCGACAGATGACCCTGTTTCAAACTACGCCAGGCATTGATGTAAAAGGGCTGGGCCGAGTAGATCATGATGGGGGTGGAGAGCAACAGGCTGATCCACTTGAAGTAGACCATGAACTCCTCTTCGACGCTGATGAAAAGATCCATGTAGAGGGCCACAGCGCACATCATCACCTGCATCGAGCCCAGGCCTGCCAGTGCCAGCCGGAACATGTAGCTGCGCACCTCTTTGGCGTAGAGCGCTTCCTGTTGATGGGCCTGAAACGGGTAGGCACGATAGCCAATCTGGGCGAAGCCCTTGAGGATGTCGCTGAGAGATAGCTGGGCGGGATCCCATTTGATGCGAGCGCGATGGGTGGTGGTGTTGACGTTGATATAGCGCAGGCCGCTTAACGTCATCAGGTGGCGCTCGATAAGCCAGGCACAGGCGGCGCAGGTGAGCCCCTCAACCGTCAGCTGGATTTCGCGGATTGTCTGGCTACCAGTGCCGCTGTCGGTGACAAACTCCTGCTGTATCTCGGCCAGATCGTAGTGGCTGAGGGCGGCCAGCTCCTCGGGCACCAGATCTCCCCTGGTGCCGGGGGCGGTGCGGTGATCGTAGTAACTGGCGAGACCGCACTCCATGATGGTTTCCGCCACCGCCTGACAGCCGGGGCAGCACATGGGGCGGACTATCCCCTTGATCTCCAGCGCATAGTGACTATTGGCGGGTACTGGCTCACTACAATGGAAGCAAGAGGTCATGGTTTATGGCCCCCTGAATGAAGAATGCGAGCAGCAGGGTCGATGGCAAGCACCGGCTCGCCACAGTGAGAACAGCCGGTCATGGCTTAGCGTCCTTTCGGATCGAGTTCGACAGGTGACTGGGTTGGCAGTTGTACCGTCTCTTGCAAGCGCCACTGGTGATCGAAGGCATCGACCCGGATATGCCATTTTCCGACCAGCGGCTTGTCGAAATGGAAGCGATAGGTGCCACTGGCATCGGCGGTGATCAGGTGTTCGCTATCCTGTCCGGCCAAAGTCGGGTGGAACAATGAGAGATAAAGAGCTTGCCCGGCGGGAATATCGCCGCTGATGGGTTTGAGAGTCAGCTCGTGACCGTCAACCTGCAGCCCAAAGCGGATATTGAGGGCTTCGGAGCGGTCAAACTTGCTCAAGTCCTGATTGATCTCTTTCCCTTGTTTGTAATAGTCCTCGGCCACCAGATTGACGCCATCTTTACTGGCAATAATGGCGGTGGCGATGCCTGCGATCACCGCTGTGCTTGGCAGGGCGATGATAAACCAGGGCCAGAATTGGCGATACCATGGCGTGATGATGGGCTGGGTCATGATTGCTACTACCGTGAAACGAATGATTAACGTGGAAGATGGTGTTTACGCAACACAAGATAACAAAAAGCCTCGAGTAGTCGAGGCTTTTTGCTGTGTAATCACGTGTTTATCACATGTTACATCTTTATGGGCGAACCTTATTTGGCAGACTGCTGATGAGACAGACTGTAAACGTAGGAGGCCAGCAGGTGGACCTTGTCCTCACCCAGAATGTCTTTCCAGGCAGGCATCACGCCGTGGCGACCGTGGGTGATAGTCTGTACCACCACTTCGCGGGAACCACCGTAGAGCCATGTGTTGTTGGTCAGGTCTGGCGCACCGACGGCGATACCCCCCTTGGCATCGGCCCCGTGGCAGGCAGCGCAGATGGTAAAGCGGGCTTCACCTTTCTTCGCTTCCACCAGGTCGACCTTGCGACCGGAGAGGCTTAGCACATAGGATGCTACTTCTTGCACGCCATCCTTGCCGAGGATTTCACCCCAGGCAGCCATTATCCCCTGACGACCGCCCATGATGGTGGTCTTGATATTATCCGGCTGACCGCCCCATTGCCATTCGCTGTCGGTCAGGTTCGGGAAACCGCGACCACCACGGGCATCGGAGCCGTGACACTGGGAACAGTTCTGCAGGAACAGGCGCTGACCCACTTTGAGTGCCTCCGGATCCTTGGCAATCTCGGTAATGGCACGATAGGTTTTGCCATCCGCTTCATAGGTGAGTTCACGGAACTTGGCACCATAGAGCTCGTCAGCCTTGGCCACTTCACGGTCATACTCCACCGCACGACCTTCACTCTTGGCTGATTCATTTGCCGATTTGGACTCTGCCAGCGAACGTACATCCTGGTTGGAGCTCTGCCAGCCCAGCACGCCCTTCCAGTTGCCCAGTCCCGGGAAGGCGACCAGATAAATCAGACCGGTGACGATGAAAAAGAGGAACATATAGGTCCACCATTGGGGCAGTGGGTTATTCAGTTCTTCAATTCCGTCGAAGCTGTGTCCCATGGACTTGCCTTCTTCGACACCCATTTTGTCCTTGAGGCACCACACCAACAGGATCACACAACCCAGAATGGTTCCCAGGGTTATGACGGTTACAAAAATGCTAAACAGAGTGCTCATTATTGCTTCGCTCCTGCGTTCTTGTTATCAGCACCGGGTTGCTCATCATCGGCAAAAACCAGATTGGCAGCCTCGTCGAAAGAGGTCTTGCGGCGTTTGCTATAGGCCCAGACGATGATGCCAATCATGATGGCCATCAACAGCAGGGTATAGAGACCGCGAAATGTGCCGTAGTCCATCATCGCCTCCTTATTTCAGGGCATGACCCAGTGATTGCAGATAAGCCACCAGTGCATCCAGTTCGGTCTTGCCCTTGACGGCATCAGTAGCACCCTGGATGTCGGCATCGCTATAAGGCACGCCGAAGTGATCGCGAAACAGCGCCAGTTTCTTGCCCGTCAACTCGCCGGTCAGCACTGTGGTATCAAGCCAGGGATAACCGGGCATATTGGACTCTGGCACCACATCGCGCGGATTGATCAAGTGAGCGCGATGCCAGTCATCAGAGTAACGTCCGCCCACCCGGGCCAGGTCAGGACCAGTACGCTTGGAGCCCCACAGGAAGGGGTGCTCCCAGACGCTTTCACCGGCCACAGAGTAGTGACCGTAACGTTCGGTTTCAGCGCGGAACGGACGGATCATCTGGCTGTGGCAGTTGGTGCAGCCTTCGCGGATGAAGACATCGCGTCCTTCCATCTGCAGTGCGGTATAGGGCTTGAGGCCCTCAACCGGCTCGGTGGTCTGCTTTTGGAAGAACAGCGGGGTAATTTCAACCAGGCCTCCCAGACTGATGGCGAAAATGATGCCGACCACCAGCAATGGGACGTTCTTTTCAAAGATCTCGTGACGGTTATTGTTGCTCATGCTTGGACCTCTGCATTCAGGCTGGCTGGGCCACAGGTTCCAGGGAACCTTTGGGGGCGGTGATAGTGCGATAAGCGTTGTAGGCCATCAGCAACATGCCGGTGACGAAGAAGCAGCCACCCAGGAAGCGCACAAAGTAGAAGGGGTAGGATGCCTCAAGGGCCTCAACGAAGCTGTAGGTCAAGGTGCCATCCTCGTTGACCGCACGCCACATCAGCCCCTGCATCACACCGGAAATCCACATGGCAACGATGTAGAGCACTGTGCCCACGGTCGCCAACCAGAAGTGCACGTTGATCAGGCGAACGCTATACATACGCCCTTGCTCAAACAGGTTCGGGATCAGATGGTAAACCGCACCGATAGAGACCATGGCAACCCAACCCAGCGCACCGGAGTGCACGTGACCTACGGTCCAGTCGGTGTAGTGGGAGAGGGCATTGACGGTTTTGATCGCCATCATCGGGCCTTCGAAGGTTGACATGCCGTAGAACGACAGTGACACGATCAGGAAGCGCAGGATGGGGTCATAACGCAGTTTGTGCCAGGCACCGGAGAGGGTCATGATGCCGTTGATCATGCCGCCCCAGGAGGGCACGAACAGGATCAGGGACATCACCATGCCCAGAGACTGAGCCCAGTCAGGCAGCGCGGTGTAGTGCAGGTGATGGGGACCGGCCCAGATATAGAGGGAGATCAGTGCCCAGAAGTGCACGATTGAGAGGCGATAGGAGTAAACCGGACGGCCCGCCTGCTTGGGCACGAAGTAGTACATCATGCCAAGGAAGCCGGCAGTCAGCAGAAAGCCCACCGCGTTATGGCCGTACCACCACTGCACCATGGCATCCATTGCGCCGGAGTACATGGAGTAGGACTTGGTCATGCTGAGGGGCACAGACATGCTGTTGACGATATGCAGCACGGCCACCGTGATGATAAAGGCGCCAAAGAACCAGTTCGCCACATAGATGTGGGAGGTGTTACGTGTCATCAGGGTACCGAAGAACACAATGGCATAGGCAACCCAGACCAGGGTAATGGCGATATCAATCGGCCACTCCAGCTCGGCATACTCTTTGCCACCAGTCATGCCTAGCGGCAGGGTAATGGCGGCAGAAATGATGATCGCCTGCCAGCCCCAGAACACGAAGGAGGCGAGACGGCCACCGAACAGCCTGGTTTGACAGGTGCGTTGCACCACATAAAAGGAGGTGGCCATCAGTGCGCTGACACCGAAGGCGAAGATCACTGCGTTGGTGTGGAGGGGCCGCAGGCGACTGTAAGTCAGCCAGGGAGTCTCGAAGTTGAGGGCAGGCCAGATCAACTGGGCTGCGATCAGTACGCCAACCGACATGCCGACAATTCCCCAGACAATCGTCATGACGGTAAACTGGCGAACAACGGTGTAGTTGTACTCAGGGTGGTTTGTTGTATGGCTCATCGTTATATTCCGCTTCCGATGCTGCTGTTGTTTGGTTTTGTATCCGGACAACCGGACTGGCTTCATCGAACTACCGCCCTCGCTTGTTAACACCTGTTAACGAAAGGAAAAGCAAAAGATAGTTAAATGAAAACTTCATGGGAATGATACTGAACTGACAGGTAAAATAACAGTATAAACAGTGATATATTTGGCTCCGCCGCGCCCCGTTTTTAGGGCTCTTTACCTTGTCCGAGATCACAAAAATACTATTTTTATTACACCTTATCGGGGCTGTTTGAATGAAAGAGAAATTGAGTGCACGTAAAGTATTCCACCTCTCACTGGTGCTGGCGCTACTGTTGGCGTTGGTGGCCTATCGCACCTGGTTTTCGGTTGATAACAGTGCAACGGTTGATCAGATAAAAGATCAGATTTGTGATCTTTCCCACAGCAGTTGCAGCGAATTGATTGGTGGCAAGTCGTTGACCGCGGCGATTAGTGAGTTACCGGTACGTGCAGAACAGGACTTTGTCGTGCGCCTGACAGGTGGTGATCCGGCCATCAAGCCGGTAAAAGCCTGGCTCGAAGGCAGAGATATGTTTATGGGCACCATTCCGGTGAGCTTTGAACAAATAGCCGGGGGATGGCAGGGCACCACTTTGGTGGGGAGTTGCACCTCTTCCATGATGGTGTGGCTACTCAATATTAAATGGAGCAATGGACAACGTCAGCAATTAGTGCTGTCAGTGGCGCGGGAATAACGCCACCGTGGCTGATGGTTACCGTGAAAAAATATTTGAAATTTTCCTGTCAGGCGTTACCTTGCCTGCAAGCCACAGGGAGTGAAATCGATTTAATCATGATTGAAAAAACACAGTTTTACCGCACCTTCAACCGGCAAGCCAAGGCGCTGCTTGAGGGGGAAACCGATCTGATTGCCAATTTGGCCAACCTGTCAGCGCTACTTGGACAGGAACTGACCGACATCAACTGGGTTGGTTTTTATCTGTTGCAAGGGGACAGCCTGGTGTTGGGACCATTTCAGGGCAAACCGGCCTGCGTGCGCATTCCGGTCGGTCGTGGTGTATGTGGTACTGCAGTCGCAGAGGGCAAGACCCAGCTGGTGGACGATGTGCATCAGTTCGACGGGCATATTGCCTGTGACGGGGCCAGTAACGCTGAAATTGTCATTCCGGTGCGCCGTGGTGGCGAGATCATCGGGGTGTTGGATATCGATAGTCCGATTTTTAACCGTTTCGACCAGCAAGACCGGATTGGACTCGAAGAAACAGTACAAATTTTGGAAAGCATGCTTTAAGTCATTGCTAGATGGTTCGCAAAAGGCCCCAAGCTCTCTATAATGGGGCCTTTGTTGTGCTCGGGTTATGCCCGTGCGTTTATATGAAAGCCAAGGTTATACATGGAAAACACTGAGAAGCTGAAGAACAGTAAAGAGATCGTTGCCTACCTGGTCGAGAAATTCCCGGCCTGCTTCGTTGCTGAAGGAGAGGCCAAGCCGCTCAAGATTGGCATCTTCCAGGATTTGGCCGAGCGTCTTGCTGACGATGCCAGAGTCTCCAAGACCATGCTGCGTTCTGCACTGCGTCAATACACCTCCAGCTGGCGCTATCTGCACGGCCTCAAAGCTGGCCAGGCTCGTGTAGACCTGGACGGTAACCCGGGCGAAGTGCTGACCGAAGAGCACATCGAGCATGCCAAGCAAGCGCTCAAAGAAAGCAAAGAGCGTGTGTTTGCCAGCCGTCGCACCAACACCAAAGAGAAAGAGAAGGACGAAAAGGCTAAAAAGCCCCGCCGTCCTGCTGCGCGTAAAGCTGAAAAGGCTGACGTAGCTGCCAAGCCGAAGGTTGAAGCCAAAGCGCCGGTAGCAGAAGCGCCGCTGGTCAAAGTGGATGCCGCTACGCTGAAAGTGGGGCAGGATGTACGTGTCGTCATGGGCAGGTTCCCGGTTCCGGCAACTATCAAGGAAGTGACCAAGGATGATGTGCAGGTCCAACTGCAGACTGGCATGATGGTGCGGGTCAAATCAGAGCACTTGGTTCTCTAAGGAGACAAATGTTGAAGCATGGCGTAATTCGTTTTTCCCTCGTTGCCTGTAGCCTGGCGCTTGCCGGGCTTGCACAGGCCATCGAGCCGGTGCTCAAGGAGAGTGATTTGCCTGTGTTGGCTCAAGAGAGCCAACATGCTACGGCCAGCAAGCGAATTGCCAATCTGTTTACCCGCTCGCACTACAAACAGTTCAAGCTGGATGATGCCTTTTCCTCCGTTGTTTTTGACAAATATCTGGAGAATCTGGACTACAGCCGCAATCTGTTTTTGGCCTCTGACATCAGCCGTTTTGACAAATACCGTAATGGTTTTGACACCGACCTCGAGAGAGGCCGTCTGGCACCTGCCTACGAGATGTTCAACCTGAGTCAGCAACGGCGTTATGAGCGGTTCGAATACGCCCTCAAACTGCTTGATACTCCTTTTGATTTTACCCAGACCGACAACTATCAGTTTGATCGGGAAGGGGCGGCTTGGCCCAAGGACGAAGGCGAACTCAATGAGTTGTGGCGCCAACGGGTCAAGTTCGATGCCCTGAGCCTCAAGCTCAGTGGCAAGGAGTGGCCCGAGATCAAGGAGCTGCTTGGCAAGCGTTACAACAACGCCATCAAGCGGATGTCCCAGACCGAGAGCGAGGATGTGTTCCAGCTCTTCATGAACTCCTTCGCTCGCGCCATCGAACCGCATACCAGTTATCTCTCTCCGCGTAATGCCGATCGTTTCAACACCGAGATGAACCTCTCGCTGGAAGGCATTGGTGCTGTATTGCAGGCCGAAGATGACTTTACCGTCATCCGCTCCCTGGTGCCCGGTGGTCCGGCTGCCAAATCTACCCATCTCAAGGCCGATGACAAGATCACCGGTGTTGGTCAGGAAGATGGCAAGATTGTCGATGTGATTGGCTGGCGTCTTGATGACGTGGTCGAGCTCATCAAAGGGCCGAAAGGGAGCAAGGTGAAGCTGGAGATCCAGCGTGGCAAAGGTGCTGCACTCAAAACCGAGCAGGTCGAGCTGATCCGCGACAAGGTGCGCCTCGAAGATCGTGCGGCCAAGTCAAAGGTAGTCACTGCCGAAGGCAAGAAGATCGGTGTCATCGAGATCCCCAGCTTCTACGTCAATCTCCACGACGACGTGATCAAGGAGCTCTCCAGCCTCAACAAGCAAAAGATCGATGGTCTGATCATCGATCTGCGCGGTAATGGCGGTGGTGCCCTGACCGAAGCCTCTGCCTTGAGCGGGCTGTTCTTCGCCAGCGGTCCCGTGGTGCAAATTCGTGATCACATGGGCCGTATCACGGTCAATGGCGATGACGATGGCAACGTCTACTACGGCGGCCCCATGTCGGTGATGATCGATCGGTACAGCGCCTCGGCGTCCGAGATCTTTGCTGCTGCCATGCAAGATTATGGCCGCGCCCTGATCCTGGGTGAAAACTCGTTCGGCAAGGGCACGGTGCAGCAGCATCGCAGCCTCGCCAAGGTCTATGACTTCTACGAGCAGCCGCTGGGTCACGTGCAATACACCATCGCCAAGTTCTACCGGATCGACGGTGGCAGCACCCAGAACAAGGGCGTTGCGCCGGATATCAGCTTCCCGACGCCGGTTGCTCCGCAAGAGACGGGTGAAAGCCGCGAGTTTAATGCGTTGCCGTGGGACAAGATTGCCTCCGCCAACTACCAGAGGCTCGGTAACTTCACCAGTCAGCTGCCCAAACTGCAGTCGGCTCATGAGGCCCGGATCGCCAAGGATCCTGAATTTGCTTATGTGATGCAGGACATCGCCGACTACAAGGAGGAGAAAGACAAGAAGTCGGTCTCCCTCAACGAGGCGGAGCGTGTTGCAGAGCAGGCGAAACAGGATGAGAAAGCACTTAAACGTACTAACGAGCGTCTTGCTCGTCTTGGTAAGCCGGCGGTGAAGAGTCTGGATGAACTGCCCGCTGATTTTGAAGCGCCCGATGAGTATCTCATCGAAGCGGCCAACATCACGTCGGATCTGGTCAAGTCCAGTAAGCGCAGCTGAACAAACTAACATAATGAACAAGGGCGACTCCGGTCGCCCTTTCTTTTTGTCTGGCATATCTGACGATATGCAAATTGTTTGACCCCGCCAGTTGGTTGTGACAGCCTCTTTCTCGCCTTTAACAAGCGTGGAAGCAGACAATAATGACCGATCACTCCCAGGCCATGACGGCCAAATATCGCCAGGATTATCAGGCGCCGCTCTACTGGATCGACACCCTCGACCTCGATTTCCAACTGCAGGAGCCGCTGACCCAGGTCACCGCCATCACCCGCATTCGCCGCAACGGTGAGCATAATGCGCCGCTGGTACTCGATGGTGAGCAGTTGACCCTGAAAAGCGTTGCCATTGACGGCATTCCCTATGATCACTACGAGCAAGGCGAGAGCAGCCTGACCCTGTTCAACCTGCCTGCCGAATGTGTGCTGACTATCGTCACCCTGCTGGATCCGGCCGCCAACACCGCGCTGGAAGGGCTTTACAAGTCTGGTGATGCCTACTGCACCCAGTGTGAAGCGGAAGGGTTCCGCCGCATTACCTACTATCTGGACCGTCCCGACATTCTGGCGCGCTACAGCACCCGCATTACCGCCGACAAAGATCAGTTCCCCTTCCTGCTCTCCAACGGCAACAAGGTCGATAGTGGTGATCTGGATGGCGGTCGCCACTTCGTGCAGTGGCAGGATCCTTTCCCCAAACCGAGCTACCTGTTTGCGCTGGTCGCCGGTGATTTCGATGTGGAGCGCAGCCACTACACCACCAAGAGCGGTCGCAAGGTGGCCCTCGAGATCTTCGTCGACAAGGGCAACCTCGATCGTGCCGGTTTTGCGATGGAGAGCCTCATCAACTCCATGCGCTGGGACGAGCAGCGTTTCGGCCTCGAGTATGATCTCGACATCTACATGATCGTCGCGGTGGACTTCTTCAACATGGGCGCCATGGAGAACAAGGGGCTCAACATCTTCAACTCCAAATTCGTGCTGGCCAATCCGGCCACTGCCACCGACAGCGACTACCACGGTATCGAGCGGGTGATCGGCCACGAATATTTCCACAACTGGACCGGCAACCGCGTCACCTGTCGTGACTGGTTCCAGCTCAGCCTGAAAGAGGGGCTGACAGTGTTCCGGGATCAGGAGTTCTCCTCCGATCTGGGCTCCCGCGGCGTCAACCGCATCAACAACGTGCGTACCGTGCGCGGCCCGCAGTTTGCCGAAGATGCCGGCCCCATGGCGCACCCGATCCGCCCGGATGTGGTGATCGAGATGAACAACTTCTACACCCTGACCGTCTACGAGAAGGGGTCGGAAGTGATCCGCATGATGCACACCCTGCTGGGGGAAGATGCCTTCCAGGCCGGTATGCGTCTCTACTTCGAGCGTCACGACGGCTCGGCCGCTACCTGCGATGATTTCGTGCAGGCGATGGAGGATGCTTCCGGTGTCGATCTCGGCCGTTTCCGCCGCTGGTACAGCCAGTCCGGCACGCCCGAGCTGACCGTCACTGACGAGTACGATGCCGCCAGCGGTATCTATCGCCTCCATGTGAGCCAGCACACCCCACCGACCCAGGATCAGCCGCAGAAGCTGCCGCTGCATATCCCCCTCGACATCGAGCTCTATGACCAACAAGGTGCCGTCATTGCGCTGCAATATCAGGGCAAGGCCATCGGCAACGTGCTTGATGTGCTGGAAGCGGAGCAGACCTTCGAATTCGATCAGGTGCCGGTCAAACCGGTTCCCTCCCTGCTGCGGGACTTCTCCGCGCCGGTCAAGCTGCACTATGACTACAGCGATGAAGCGCTCGCCTTCCTGATGCGCTTTGCCCGCAACGAGTTTGCCCGCTGGGATGCCGCCCAGATGCTGATCAACAAGGCGGTCATCGAAGGGGTGGCAGGGGTACAGCACGGGCAGGGGGTTGAGCTCTCCCAAACCCTGCTGGCAGCCTTCGTCGCCATTTTGGACGACAGCGAGCTGGATTTGGCCCTCAAGGCGGAGCTGCTGGCGCTGCCCGGTGAGGCAACCCTGGCCGAGCTGTTCGAGGTGGCCGATATCGACGCCATCCATCAGGTGCGCGACGCGATCCACATCCGTCTTGCCGAGGCTTTCGGCACGCGGCT
This sequence comes from Aeromonas sp. CU5, assembly GCF_002586745.1. Taxonomy (NCBI): domain Bacteria; kingdom Pseudomonadati; phylum Pseudomonadota; class Gammaproteobacteria; order Aeromonadales; family Aeromonadaceae; genus Aeromonas; species Aeromonas sp. CU5. Next base: position 1,543,933 of record NZ_CP023817.1, on the reverse strand, counting down.
GGCGGCGACCTATCAGAGCCTGCGTCTGAGCGGCTATCAGGTGGTGCACGCCGACATGGCCAAACGTGCCCTCAAAGGGGTGGTGCTCGGCTATCTGGCGGCGCTGGACTCTGAGCATGCCGACGCGCTGGTGCGCGAGCAGTATGCAACTGCCGACAACATGACCGACACCCTGACGGCGTTGCAGGTGGCCAACGGCTATCTGTTGCCATGCCGCGCCGCGCTGCTGGCCGATTTTGAGGGCAAGTGGGCCAAGGATGGACTGGTGCTGGACAACTGGTTGCGGCTGATTGGCAGCAAACCCGCCGCCGATGTGCTGGGCGAAGTGAAACAGGCGATGAGTCACCCCACCTTCAGCATTCGCAACCCCAACCGGCTGCGGGCGCTGATCGGCAGCTTCGCCATGAGCAATCAGGTGCAGTTCCATGCGGTGGATGGCAGCGGTTACCGCTTCCTGACCGATCTGCTGATCGAGCTTAACGAGGTGAATCCGCAGGTGGCATCCCGCCTCATCACGCCGCTGATTCAGTTCAAGCGACTGGATGAGGCGCGCAAGGCCCTTATCCGCGCCGAGCTGACCCGTCTAGCCAACCTTGAGGGGCTGGCACGGGATCTGTTCGAGAAGGTAAGCAAGGCACTGCAGCAGTAAGTACCGACGGGGCAGGGGCGTGAACGCGCCTGCCCTCATTGTGTGATTTGCCGTGTGATCAGGAGCAAGCGTGAAGCAGTTTACTTTTCGGCTCTCATTGAGCAGCGACGAGGTGATGCTGATGTATCAGGGCCATGCCAAACGGCTGGTGGTGCGCAGCGAACAGGGGCTGACCCTGGAACTTGGCATAGAAAAAATACGGCCCTTTGTCGCCATTAATGGTGTTCATGGCTACTTTCGGCTGAAAACGCAGGATGATTACCGCTTTATCAGTCTCGAACGCATAAATTAACAAAAATCGAACAGATTACCGACTGTTTATCTGCTTTGCGTCACTATCTATCCGGTAAACTGGCACAAAGGTAGTGGGAATTTCTGTGTTTTTGGCTATTTGCAAAATTTCTCACAGTTTAAGCCGTGATCTGCACCTTGTTTTTAACATCTCGTTAGCACCTGTCCTCGCCTTCCCTTATCCAAGCCATTACACTTCGCAACAACTCTGCACCAGCGGGTAACCAGGGTGGTTGCCTCTGCGTCGGTGGTTAATGTCGTCCGATAAGGAATATAAAAATGGCATTGAAAGACGCCCCTACCTCAGTTCTGCTCGAAAACGTTCTCAGCCTGATCCATCAGAAGTTGCCCAAAAACAGTGCCTCGCTGGTCGAGCGCTTCGTTGCCAAGTTCTACGGCAACATGGCGAGCTCCGATCTGCACGATCGCAATGACAGCGATCTCTACGGTGCGGCCCTGAGCCTGTGGAATGCCCTCAATCAGCGTACCGGCACCGACCCCTACATCCGGGTCTACAATCCCGAGCTGACCCGTCACGGCTGGCAGTCGCCCCATACCATCGTCGAGGTGATCCTGCAGGACTCGCCTTTCCTGGTGGACTCCATCCGGATGGCGCTCAAGCGGCTCAATATCACCGCTCACATGATGCTGCACCAACCGCTGCACCTCATTCGTGGCGCGGATGGCAAGATTGGCGCCATTCTGGAGCTCGACAACACCGACGGGCAGACCTCGGTTGAAACGGCATTCCTTATCGAGATTGACCACCTCACCAGCGAGGAGCAGATGGCCGCGCTGGCAGCGGAGCTCAACTCGGTGGCCGGTGAAGTGGCGCTGGCGGTCGGCGACTGGCAGCCGATGCTGGCCAAACTCAATGAGATCATCGACGAGCTGCCCAAACGCAAGAACCCGGTGAGCAAGGAGGAGGTGGCCTCCTGCGTCGCCTTCCTCAAATGGGTGGCTGCCCACAACTTTACCCTGATGGGCTATCGCCGCTACGACGTCAAGGCGGTGGAGGGGGATCACGAGATCCTGCCGCAGGCCAGTTCCAGCCTCGGTCTGATGAAGAACTCCATCAAGGAGGTGGGCCAGCGCCTTGGCAACATGCCTGCCAGTGCCCGTCACGCCGCCCTGAGCTCCGATCTGCTGATCCTCACCAAATCCAACAGCAAGTCTCGGGTGCACCGTCCTGCTTATGTGGATTACATCGGCATCAAGCGCTTCGACGAGCATGGCAAGGTGATCGGGGAAGATCGCTTCATCGGCCTCTATGCCTCTTCCATCTACAACACCAGCGCGACCCAGATCCCGCTCATCAGCCATCGCCTCGAGCGCATCATGGCCGCCTCCGGTCACGAGAAGGGCTCCCACGCCTACAAGGCACTGCTCAACGTGCTGGAAACCTATCCCCGTGACGAGCTGATCCAGGCCCGCGAAGAGGAGCTGCTGGCTACCGGTCTTGGGGTGCTGGAGATGCAGGAGCGGGACATGCTGCGGCTGTTCGTGCGTCGTGATGTCTACGGTCGCTTCTTCTCTTGCATGGTCTATGTCACCAAGGAGCGCTACAACACGGCGCTGCGGATCAAGACCCAGCAAATTTTGCAGAAATATTTTGGCAGCAACGAAGAGGTGGAGTTCAACGTCTACTTCACCGAGGGCGTGCTGGCGCGGACCCACTACATAGTGCGGGTCAACAACAACAACGTGGATGTGGATGTGAACGAAGTACAGAACAACCTGATTGAAGCGGCCCGCAGCTGGGATGACCGACTCGACTCCGTGCTGCTCTCCCACTATGGCGAGGCCCGTGGCAACGAGCTGCGCCGCCGTTTCTGCACCGCCTTCCCCCGCGCCTATAAGGAAGATGTGCTGCCGGGCTCTGCCGTGGCCGACATCATGGCGCTCGATAATCTGAGCGAAGTCGAGCCCCTCGGTATGCTGTTCTACCGCGCCCAGGAGGAGGAGAACGACCGTCGGGTACGGCTCAAGCTGTTCCATCGCACCGAGCCCATTCACCTCTCCGATGTGCTGCCGATGCTGGAGAACATGGGGCTGCGGGTGATCGGCGAGACCCCGTATCAGGTACGCACCCCGAGCGGCGATCTGTTCTGGATCCTCGACTTCTCCATGCTGCTGCGTGGTGAGCAGCCCTTTGATCTGGCCCAGAGCCAGCAGCGCTTCCAGCAGGCGTTTGCTGCCATCTGGAACAAGCAGCTGGAAGATGACGGCTTCAACCGGTTAGTACTGGGGGCAGGTCTCACTGGCCGTCAGGTCTCGGTATTGCGCGCCTATGCCAAATACATGCGCCAGACCGGCGTCTCCTTCAGCCAGTCCTATATCGAAGAGACCCTGACCCGTTATCCCGATATCGCCCAACTGCTGTTTACCCTGTTCGAGCAGCGCCTCGACCCCGCTGGCAAACAGGACGCCAAGGCAGAAGCCAAGCTGCACGAGGAGCTTGCTGCCAAGCTGGATCAGGTGGCCAACCTCGATGACGATCGCATCATTCGCCGCTATGTGGAGATGATCGACGCCACCCTGCGCACCAACTACTACCAGCTGGACAACGCGGGCAACATCAAGCCCTACATCTCCTTCAAGCTGGCCCCCTCCAGCATCACCGATATGCCGCTGCCGCTGCCCAAATTCGAGATCTTCGTCTACTCGCCTCGGGTGGAAGGGGTACATCTGCGCTGGGGCAAGGTTGCCCGTGGTGGGCTGCGCTGGTCCGATCGCAAGGAGGACTTCCGTACCGAAGTGCTGGGTCTGGTGAAAGCCCAGCAGGTGAAGAACACCGTCATCGTGCCAGTGGGGGCCAAGGGCGGCTTCTACTGCAAACAGATGCCGGTGGGAGCAACCCGCGCCGTCATTCAGGAGGAGGGCAAGGCCTGCTATCGCCTGTTTATTCGCGGCCTGCTCGATGTGACCGACAACATCATCGGCGGCGAGGTGATCCCGCCGACATCCGTGGTGCGTCACGACGAGGATGACTACTACCTGGTGGTCGCCGCCGACAAGGGCACGGCGACCTTCTCCGACATCGCCAACGAGATCAGCCTCGAATACGGCCACTGGCTCGGCGATGCGTTCGCCTCCGGCGGCTCGGTCGGTTATGACCACAAGAAGATGGGTATCACCGCCCGTGGTGCCTGGGAGTCGGTCAAGCGTCACTTCCGTGAGATCGGCATCAACTGCCAGACCACCGATTTTACCTGTGTCGGGATCGGCGACATGGCGGGGGACGTGTTTGGCAACGGCCTGCTGCTCTCCGAGCACACTCGGCTGGTGGGCGCCTTCAACCACATGCACATCTTCATCGACCCGACCCCAAATGCGGCTAGCAGTTTTGTCGAGCGGCAGCGGCTGTTCGATCTGCCGGGCTCCAGCTGGGATGATTACAACCGCGAGCTGATATCACAAGGGGGCGGCATCTTCCTGCGCTCCGCCAAGTCCATCAAACTCAGCCCCGAGATCCAGACCCTGCTTGGCAGCGACAAGGCCAGCATGGCGCCGAACGAGCTGATCAAGGCGCTGCTCTGCCTGAACGTCGATCTGCTGTGGAACGGTGGCATCGGCACCTATGTGAAGAGCGCTCGCGAGAGCGATGGGGAAGTCGGGGATCGCAGCAACGACGCGCTGCGGGTTAATGGCCGTGATCTGCGGGCCCGCATCGTGGGCGAGGGTGGCAACCTGGGCTTTACCCAGCTGGGTCGGGTGGAGTTCGCCAGCCAGGGCGGTCGCATCAATACCGACTTTACCGACAACGTGGGCGGGGTGGATTGCTCCGACAACGAGGTGAACATCAAGATCCTGCTCAACCAGCTGGTGGCAGCAGGGGATCTGACCCTCAAGCAGCGTAATCAGATGCTCTATGAGATGACTGACGACGTGGCGCAGATCGTCATCACCAACGCCTACCGCCAGTCCCAGTCCATCTCGGTCACCAGCTTCCGTGGCACCGAGCAGCTCAAAGAGCAACAGCGCTTTATTCAGGGGCTGGAGCGGGAAGGCAAGCTCGACCGTGCGCTGGAGTTCCTGCCCTCTGATGAGGAGCTCTCCGAGCGGATGGCGGCGGGGCAGGGGCTGACCCGACCCGAACTGGCGGTGCTGGTGGCCTACGGCAAGATGGTACTGAAAGAGCAGCTCAACTGCCCGGAAGTGACCGACGAGCCCTTCCTCGCCAACATGCTGGTCACCAGCTTCCCGGCCAAGGTGCAACAGCAGTTTGGTGCCCAACTGGCCGATCACCCATTGCGCTCCGAGATCATCGCCACCCGGGTGGCCAACATGCTGGTCAACGACATGGGGCTCAACTTTGCCAGCCGGATGAAGGACGAAACCGGTGCCTCGGTGGCGGAAGTGGCTTGCTGCTTCGCCATGGCCCGCGAAGTGTTTGGCATGAACCCCCTGTGGCGCGATATCGAAGGGTGCGACAACCTGGTGGATGCCCAGACTCAGCTCGAGCTGATGTTCTACAGCCGCCGTATCGTGCGCCGTGCCACCCGCTGGTTCCTGCGTGCCCGCAATCGCAGCTGGAGCATCGCTGAGAACATCGCCTTCTTCCGCCCGGCGTTCGAGACCTTAGGGAAGCACCTCTACGAGGTGATGGATGAGAGCGAAGTGGCAGAACACCGTCAGGCTGTTGCCAAATGGATGGAGAAACAGGTGCCCGAGGCCATTGCCCGTCAGGTCGCCCATATGAGTAGCCTCTTCTCCTGCCTTGATTTGGCGCAGATTGCCGCGGAGCACCAGATCGACATCCTGCTTGCTGCCAATGTCTACTATCGCCTCGGGGCCAAACTGGATCTGCACTGGTTCCTTGACCAAATCAACCATCAGCCGGTCGGCAACCATTGGCAGGCGATGGCGCGGGCCTCGTTCCGCGAAGATCTGGACTGGCAGCAACGCAGTCTCACTTCTGTGGTACTGGAAGGGTGCAAAGATCAGGGAGAATGCGCTACCATACTGGCCGACTGGATTTCGGAGCATGAGCAACTCTTGTCCCGTTGGACCCATATGTTGGCCGACTTCAAGACCACCAGTACCCACGAGTTCGCCAAGTTCTCGGTGGCCTTGCGAGAGTTGAATCTGCTCCAGTTGAATTGCCGGGCACTTTAATTGCCAGATTAAGGCATGACACCGGCATTACACCCAAAGCCCCGGCCAGTTGCCGGGGCTTTCTTTAAGGAGCAAAGATGTTGTACCCCATCGCCAGGCATTTCCTGTTCAAGCTCAATCCGGAACAGGCTCACGATCTCTCCATGAAATATTTGCCCCGTCTTCTCGGTACGCCACTCGATTGTTTCTTCCGCCAGAATTTACCCAAACGCCCCGTCACTGTCATGGGGCTTTCTTTTGCCAATCCGCTGGGGTTGGCGGCGGGTCTGGATAAAGATGGTGAGTGCATAGACGCGCTGGGTGCCATGGGATTTGGCTTTATCGAGGTAGGTACCGTCACCCCCAAACCCCAGAGCGGCAATGACAAGCCTCGCCTGTTCCGGGTTATTCCGGCAGAGGGGATCATCAACCGGATGGGATTCAACAACAAGGGGGTGGATCATCTGGTGGCCAAGGTAAAAGAGGCCAAATATCAGGGGGTGATCGGCATTAATATCGGCAAGAACAAAGATACCCCTATCGAACAGGGCAAGGATGATTACCTGATCTGTATGGACAAGGTTTATGATCACGCCGGTTATATTGCCGTCAATATCTCTTCCCCCAACACCCCGGGGTTGCGTTCGCTGCAATATGGCGAGGCGCTGGATGAATTGCTGGCAGCCCTCAAGGTGCGTCAGCAAGAGCTGGCCGCCCAATATAAAAAGTATGTGCCGCTGGCGGTTAAAATTGCCCCGGATTTAAGCCTTGAAGAAATAGACCAGGTCGCCGCTTCGCTGGTGCGTAATGGCATCGATGGGGTTATCGCCACCAATACCACCCTTGAGCGCGAGATGATTTATGACATGCCCCATGCCGGTGAAGCGGGTGGCCTGAGTGGTCGTCCGCTGCAACACAAGAGCACCGAGGTGATCCGTCATCTGGCCAAGGCGCTAAATGGTGCGCTGCCAATTATCGGGGTGGGCGGTATTGATAGTGCCATGGCCGCCCGTGAAAAATTGGCCGCCGGTGCCAGTCTGGTACAAATTTATAGCGGTTTTATTTTTAAAGGACCGGGTCTGGTCAAAGAGATCGTGACCAATATATAAGAAATAGGGTGGAGCCCTTTATTTGATGTTGCTGATTTTATCGACATGGAATAAAGTCGATAGACGAAATTTCAAGCAAGGGCTCCAACATGTTTATCCAACCGACCGATAGCTGGAAATGGCACTATGATGCCCAGAGTGACCGTCTGATGTTGGACCTGTCCGATAACATGTTATTTGCTACCGAGTATAAAGGGCGACAATTGGTGCCTAGCTCCTTTGCTACCCAGCCTTTTTGTGTCGACGATGCCGCCCTCTATTATCAGTTGATGGATAAAGCCGCCGAACTTGATTGGAGTATTCCCCATCAGGTGCAACTGGTACTCAATGCCATCGCTGTCAGTCGCTTTTATAAACCCCTGATGCCACAAAGCTGGTTTTTTAGTGAACAGCATCCGCAGGTGATCCCGCAAAACGGTGATCTGGTCTGGATGAATACACCGCATGGCAACGGGGAATTTATGGTCATTGAGGCAGGAGAGCAGGCCAGCGTCTGTTTGAACCTCACTGCCGATCTGGTATTGACCACCAGCAAAGTCCTACCCCGTTTCGGGGTGATCAAGGTGATGAATAACCGGATGAAACCGCGTATTACCGTGGCCGAGCAATATCGTCAGGTCAGTTGATCCCGCATTCTATTAACCCGCTTGCCATTATCGCGGGCGATGCTTACCTCCTTGTTTGAAGACTGTCGGTTTACCGTTTTGATTGCCATGTGATTTATCTGGTTTGCTAGAGCCCCCGCACCTTCTGTTGATCCTCTCTCTGTTTGTCATTTCTCACCATTTTCCCAACACAGCAGCGTGCTTTCCTCGTCATAAATGCAGCAAAAAAAAGTGGCGGGATATTATTCCCGCCACAACCACTGTCACTCACAATTTTCAGACTGGAGAGTACTGAAACCAGAGTAGTGAAACCAGAGTAGTGAAACCAAAGTACTGAATATGCTACTTGAACCAATGCGACTTGAATTAACGGAACCTGAATCGATGAGGCTGATTGAACAGACCACAAACCAGTCGGTTTGTGGTCTGTCTGCTTGCTTAGACCTTGAAGAAGCGGATCCCCTGATCCAGCTGCTGAATGATGTCAGTGAGCTGGGAGGCATCGTGGTTGACGCTCTCGGCCGCTGCCACGTTCTCCACTGACATCTGGGTGATCTCTTCAACGGATTGGGCAATCAGCTGGCTGGCTGCGGCCTGTTCATGGAGCATGGAGCTGATCTCCTGGATCAGTCCAACCACCTTGCGTGAACTCTGATCGACCTGAGCCATGGTGTTGCTGGAGTGATCCGTGGTCTCCCGCACGGTATCCATGCTGTCGGCGCAGGTATTCATCCCTTTCACCGCGCCTGTCGCTCCTTGCTGGATCGACTGCAGCATCTCGTTGATCTCCTGGGTTGCTTGCGTGGTACGGGCGGCCAGGGTGCGAACCTCATCCGCCACCACCGCAAAGCCACGACCCATGTCACCGGCGCGGGCCGCTTCAATGGCGGCGTTCAGCGCCAGCAGGTTGGTCTGGTCGGCCACCCCTTGGATCATCACCGAGATCTGGCTGATCCGGGTGATGTCATCAAACAGCCCCTGAACTTGCTTGGCGGAGTCATTGACCGCTGCGGTTACCCGCACCACCTCTTGGGAGGCCCGCTTGACCTGTTCTTCACCGGCGTGGGCAATCTCGCCAGACTCCATGACCACGGTATTGGCCTGATTGGCGAAGGAGGAGAGCTGGGAGACCGAGGTGGTCAACTCTTCCACCGAGGCTGCGGTATTGGCGGTAGCCAGCGACTGTTGCTGGGAGCTGGTGTTGACTTGCTGCGCGGCGGCGACCAGCTGAGAGGAGCTGGCCGTGAGCCCTTCTGCGGCATGCTGCATGGTGGAGACGATATCGCGCAGACTGCGGCGAGCGTTGATCATCGAGAGCTGCATCTGGGTCAGTTCATCATTGCCTTCCGAGTTATCTTTCGCGGTGAGATAACCGGCAGCCAGCTGTTTGATCTCTTCCATAATGCTGACCAGTGGCTGGTTGATGCTGTTGCTCAGCAGCCAACCCAGCAGCAGAGACAAGATGACGGAGATGGTGAGAATGATGTAGGTCGTGGCAGTGAGGTCAGCCACGATCACATCACTGTCTTTATAGGCTTTGGTGCCAAGTTGTTCATTGAATTCCACCAGCTGGCTGAGCTGGTCGTCGAGCACTTTGAAATTGGCAGCGGCTTCGCCTTTCATCAATTTGACAGCGGCATCGTTGTCATTGGCATAGCTGGCTGCCATGGCCTTTTTGGCACTCTCCTTGTAGATAGGCCAGGCCCGATCCGCTTGCGCCAGCGTGGTTTTCTCGGTATCGGTCAACTCGGTGGCGCGATATTTATTGAGCAACCCCTGCATTTGTTGCTCGTAGCCATCCATTTCACGGGCAATGTTGTCCATCCCGGCTTGGGTTGGCTCGATAACATAATCAAATAGTGAGCGGTTATGGTAGATCGCCTGCATATTGGCGTTGGCGAGATCCTTGATGGGAGTGAGATTGTTGATATACATCTCATTCAACATGTCGTTTATAACGCTGGTATTTTGTTTTCCATACAACCCCACTCCAATGAGGATAAGGTTTACCAGTAAAAATGAGATTATCAGCCGCACTTTAATGGAAAACTGACGTATTAGATTGTTCATAAATAGCCTCATGCTAATGATTAGCGTTCCTTGCAGTGATAAAGCGACTGCTTTTGTACTATTTCCCCCTGGTCAGGGGACAAATTCAATATGGTCTGGCTGGTGAGGTTGATCTGGCTTGCCATTCGGCAAACCAGTTTTCAATTTGGTCCAGTGGCAGAGGGCGGCTGATGTAATAGCCTTGTGCCAGTTCGCAGCCCAGCAGGGCCAGCTGTTGCCAGTCCTCTTCGCTCTCAATCCCTTCAGCCACAGTTTTAAGCCCCAGTTTTTGGCTCATCACGATCGCTGATGTCAATATAGCCAACTTCTTGGGGCTGGTATGGGCATCGTGGACAAACTCTTTATCAATCTTGATCTCGGTAAAGGGACAGCGAGATAACTGCTTCATGGAGGAGTAACCCGTCCCATAATCGTCCATGGCGACGCCAAATCCCCGTAATCTCAACCGTGCCAGCGTGCCCAACGACATGGCCAAATTTGACATCACCGTGGTTTCGGTTACTTCGATAATGATGGCGTTGCAGGGCAGTTGATGCTCCTGAACAATATTGACCATGTTCTCGACCAATTTATCGGTGGTCAGCAGGGTGACCGGCATATTAATGGAACAGCTGATGGGAGCAGGCAGGGTACTTAAGCTATTCAGTGCCTCGCAGGTGGCATGTAAAAATAGATAGAAAAAGTCCAGCGCCAATTGCCCCTGTTCCAGATGATGGACAAAACAGAGCGGCGGGAGCACCCCGTGTTCAGGGTGACGCCAGCGAACCAGCGCTTCAAAACCGTAGAGACTGGAGTCCACCATGGCGATCTTGGGCTGCAGAAAGGGGACCAACTGGCCATTATCCAGCGCCTGCTGTACATCCTCCACGGTAAAGCTGAGTTGCATCCAGTTGTTACTTTTGCGGTGTTTCAAGGGATCGCAATGCTGGAGTATGCCGTACAAATCACTTTTCCTCAGTGGCTTGGCCAGCACCCCGATCACTTCCAGCGTGCCGGCATCGGCGATGGAGTGGATCACGTCCAGTACATCCCGATCGACGGCGCTCATAACTGCGATAAACATCTGGTAGTTGGTCTGTTTTTCCAGCTGATTGATGAGTTCCACCCCGTCCATGCCAGGCATATTGAGGTCGGTGAGTAGCAGATCCACATGGTCGATCTGTTGCAGTTTGTTGAGGGCATCCTGGCCATCGTTGGCAACATGGATCTGGCCAAAGCCCAGCTCCTGCAACAGGCAGGTCACTTCGTATTGCTGGGTGCGAGAGTCATCGACCACCAGGGCACAGCGGCCCTGCCATTGCGCTAATGACATAGTTAATCCCCTGTTAATCCGGACGCGCGAGCGTCTGTGTTATCTGCGAAAGTGACATCACTTCATCGACCCCGCCGTGGGCTATCGCCTCTTTGGGCATGCCAAATACCACACAACTGGCTTCATCCTGGGCAATGGTGCGGGCGCCGGTGTCGTGCAGTTCCCGCAAACCACGTGCACCATCGTCCCCCATGCCGGTCATGATGACCCCGAGCGCATTGTGACCCGCACTCACCGCCACCGAGCGAAACAGCACATCCACCGACGGGCAGTGGCGGGAGACCGGTGGCCCCTCTTTCACTTCGGCCAGATACTGGGCGCCGCTGCGCTGGATCAGCAGATGCTTGCCGCCCGGGGCAATCAGCGCGACCCCGGGCAGCAGGCGATCGCCGGTCACGGCCTCTTTCACTTCCAACTGGGAGATACCATTGAGCCGATCGGCAAAGGAGGCGGTAAATTTGGCGGGCATATGCTGGACGATGGCGAGCCCCGGGCAGCTGGTGGGCAATCGGGTCAGCAGATACTCCAGCGCCTGGGTGCCTCCGGTTGAGGTGCCCACGGCAATGATCCGCTCGGTGGTTTTGAATTTGATCCGCTCGGCCGGGGGGGAGAGCATGGCATCTGCGCTGCGTTTGGGGGCGGGCACGAAGCCTGCGGGCTGGTTGGCCGGGAGCAAGTTACGCAATTTGGCATTGGCCGCGCCCCGGATCTCCTGGATCAGCTCATTGGCCGATTGCTGCAGAAAGCTTTTAATGCCGACAGCCGGTTTGGTGATGATGGAGATGGCGCCAGCGGCGAGGGCATCCAGGGTGACGGCGGCCCCCGCTTCGGTCAGGGAGGAGCAAATAATGACCGGGGTGGGACGTTCGGTCATGATCTTCTTGAGAAAAGTGAGGCCATCCATCCTTGGCATCTCGATGTCGAGAATGATCACGTCCGGCCAGCATTTTTTCATCTGCTGCATGGCAAAAATGGGGTCAAACGCAGCGCCAATCACCTCAATATCGGGGGCTTTGTCCAGCATCTGGGTGAGCACCTCTCGCACCAGGGCCGAGTCGTCCACGATCAAGACCCGTATCGTCATACATTATCCTTGGCCAGGGGCTCCTGGCAGCGATAGCGAGAAGGGGCTTCCTGTTCCAGCGGCAGATCTTGCTGGCGGATGATCTCTGAGTGACCAACCAGCAGATAGCCACCGGGCCTGAGCAGGCCGCATAGCTGTGATAGCACGCGCGCCTTGGTCGCTTCATTGAAATAGATCAGCACGTTTCGCAAAAAGATCACGTCGAAATCCCGCTCAACAAAGTCACTGCAGGTAAGCAGATTGAGGTTGGAGAACGAGACCTTTCTGGCCAGCTCCGGTCTGACCCGGATCTTGCCTGTGTATTCGTCATGGCCGCGCTGAAAATAGCGCAGCCACAAATGGGGGGGGACATGCCGGGCCCGTTCTGCAATGTAGATGGCGCGCTGGGCAATGGGGATCACCCGGGTATTGATGTCGGTCCCGTAGATCCGCCAACGTTCACTGATGCCGAGTTGTTCCGCCAGCACCATGGCGGCAGAGTAAGCCTCCTCCCCGGTGGAGCAAGCAGCAGACCAGATGCGTAGCGGCTGGCGGCGGCTTGCTTGCAACTGCTCGGCGTACTGTTTCAGCCAGCTGAAGTGCTGCGCCTCGCGGAAAAAATAGGTTTCGTTGGTGGAGAGCAGATTGATCGCAATTTGCCGCTCATTGGCTTCCGAGGGCTGATTTATCCACTCCCAGTAGCTGTAGTAGCTGCTGATGTTGAGTGCCCGCAGCCGTTTGGCCAGCCGTGATTGCACCAACGCTCGCTTGCAGGGCGCAAGGTCGATGCCAGCGGTAGTCAGAATAAAGCGCCGGAACAGATCGAACTCCTTTTGGCTAAGCTGCGGCCCCTGTTCCGGTGTGACGAGTGATGCCACTAGCATCCCCCTTGCTCGAGATTGAATAGCTGGCTGGTGGACGCCTCCGCCATGGCGCTGAGTTCGGCAATGGAGAGGGCTTTTTGCATATCGAGCAAAATGGCGAACTGCTGGGCGATGGTCACCACCCCCTGAATGAAATCCCCCCGGATATGGGCGCCAAAGGTCGGGGCGGGCTCTATGGTGTCGGTGGCGATCTCCAGCACTTCACACACGGCATCGAGTAGCATGCCGATCTCCTGATCTTCGCCGTTGCAGTTTGACAGGGAGAGGATCGCCACACAGGTGGTCGGTTTAAGCTCGGTCTGGGCCCGTCCGAAGCGGATGGATAGGTCGATAACGGGCACCACTGCGCCCCGCAGATTGATAATCCCCCTGACGAAGCGCGGCATCATGGGCACCGGGGTCATCCCCTCAAACTCGATGATTTCACGGATGCAGCTGATATCGACCCCATACAGCTCCCCCCCAGCATGAAGGTCACGCAGTGGAAGTGGGAGGTGGTGGTCTCAGGAGCAAGTTTGGTGCGCATATGCCGGCTCCTAGTAGTTGGTGAACTTGCCATCATCGACTTCCCGCTCCAAATCCTCGTCGTGGTGCAGGTGTGGATGTTGGCTCAGGGCGCTCTTTTTCTGGCTAACGGGTTTGGCCACATAGTGTGAACCGTGGAACGGCTGTGGCTGACGACTGTTGCCTCCCCTCAGGGTGAACTGCTGCATCAGCTCCTGCAGTTGCAGGGCGGTGGAGCTCAGCTCTTCCGAGGTGGAGCTCAGCTCCTCGGCAGAGGCGGCAGAGGCCTGCATGCCATCGCTGATCTGGGTCACCGCGATATTGATTTGTGAAACGCTGGCCCGCTGCTCGCGAGAGGCGGAGGCGATCTCTTGCACCAGGGTGGCGGTCTGATCGATGCCAGGCAGCATCTCCCGCAGCAGGGTGCCCGCCTGTTCGGCCACGCTGACCGAACGGCTGGCCAGCTCGCCAATCTCTTTGGCGGCATTTTGCGAGCGTTCAGCCAGTTTTCTGACCTCGGCCGCCACGGTGGCAAACCCTTTGCCGTGTTCACCGGCCCGCGCCGCTTCGATGGCGGCATTGATGGCCAGCAGGTCGGTTTTGTTGGCGATGTCGTTGATCACCGTGATGCGAGAGGCGATCTCTTTCATGGCGTGAACCATCTCACCGACCGCCTTGCCACTGTCGGTGGCACTGCTGGCCGCCTTGGTGGAGATATTTTCGGTCACCTTGGCGTTGTCGGCGTTCTGGCTCACGGTGGCGGCCATCTCTTCAACCGAAGCGCTGGTCTGTTCGACGCTGGATGCCAGCTCCGAGGCGGTTTGGGAGAGGGAGTTGGCGGTGGCTGCTACCTGTTCGGAGGCCGAACCGATGGCCTCCGACATGGCGCCCACTTCGTTGAGGGTATCGGAGAGGCGATGGGCCATGCTCTTGATGGCAAACAGCAGGCTGGAGGTGTCATCGGCCCGCAACTTGACCGGGGTGGAGAGATCGCCATTGGCAACTCGGGAGACAACCTGCACTGTATAGGAGGGATCGCCCCCCAGCTGGCGCAAGATACTGCGAGTCACCAGCAGCGCGAGCAGCAGGCAGATGGCAAAGGCAGAACTTGATAGCCCTATTAGCAGGCTAAAGTTGCTCTGGTAGATCACCTCGCTCTCAGCAAGAGACTGGGTGGCCAGCTTGTCATTGAGATTGACCAGCTCGGTCAGCAGATCATCCGCCTGATCAAAGGCCGGACGTCCTTGTTCTGCCATGAGCTTCGCCGCACTCTGATTATTGAGGCTGTCTCCGATGTCAGCTTGCGCGGTGTGAATGATGGTCTCGGCAGAGGTTTTATAGATGGCCCACGCCTGGTCAAAACGGGCCAGCGCATCGATCTCCGGCTGGGTCAGGCTGGTTTTGCGGTAGGCATCCAGCAACTTGTTGAGCTGCTTCTCATAGCGCAGCATGTTGCCTGCATTGGTTCTTCTGCTCTCTTCGCTCGACTCCAGAACATAGCGATAGAGCGCCCGGTTCATGTAGATCGCTTGCATATTGGCATTGGCCAGATCCCTGATAGGAACCAGCTGATTGGCATGCATGTTCTTGACCAGCTGAGCCATTGCCTTGGTGGAGTGGTAACTGGTGAGGGTCAATATCACCAGCAGCACCATCAGGATGGAGAACGAAAACACCAGTTTTGTTCTGACTTGCAAGTTGTGAAACCAGTCCATGGTTTTGACTCCGTTAATCCGGTTGATAACAGTATGGTGCGCATCAATTCCTGATGCTGAACACCGCATCAGCTTGTTGATGAAGCAAATGTTGCTCTCTGCGCCGTGCCAGCTCGATCAGCTGTGGCACATCGAGAATAAGGGCGGGCTGACCGTTGCCCAGAATGGTGGAGCCGCTGACATAGCGCAGGGATTTGAACAGCTCGCCCAGCGGTTTGATCACCGCCTGTACTTCGCCGATCAGCCGATCCACCACTATGCCTGCCCGGTTGTCGGCATAATCGACCATCACCACAAAGGCGGGCTCGTTGGCTGGGGGGAGGGCAAACAGTTCGCGCAACACGATGAAGGGCACCCACTCGCCGCGAATATTGATCTGGCGTGACGGGGTATCGAACGCCTCCGGCGGCAGGTCGATGCACTCGATCATCATGTCGAGGGGGATCACCAGTGAGGAGTGATCCACCTCGATGCGAAAACCGTCGATGATGGCAAGGGTCAGCGGCAACCTCAGCCGGAAGGTGGTGCCCACCCCCAGACGACTTTCGATGGTGGCTTCTCCGCGCAGCGACTCCAGATTGCGTTTGACCACATCAAGCCCGACCCCGCGACCGGAGAGATCGCTGACATCGGCGGCCGTGGAGAAGCCCGGCTGAAACAGAAACTGGAATATCTCCTGCTCCCCCAATACCTTGCCCTCTTGTGTCATGCCTAGGGACAGCGCCTTGGCCTGGATCTTCTCCCGATCAATGCCGCGGCCATCATCGCTCACTTCAACCACCACGGCGCCTGCGTCGTGGTAGGCATTGAGGGTGATCACGCCAGATGCAGGTTTACCCGCCTGCAGGCGCTGTTGTTCATTCTCGATACCATGGTCGACGGCGTTGCGTACCAGATGCATCAGGGGATCGGTCAGCTTCTCGACCATGGATTTGTCGATATCGGTATCGGCGTTGTTGATGTGCAGGCTGATGTTTTTACCGGTTTGTTGGGACAGTTCATGAACCAGACGGGGAAAGCGGTTGAAGATCTCGTTGATGGGCACCATCCGCAGGGTGAGGGCATCATCACGGATCCCCTCGACCAGGGTGTTGACGGTGGCGACTGACTCGACCAGCTCGGCATCCCCCCGCATTTTTGCCTGCAGGGTGGTGGCCGAGGTGGCGATCACCAGCTCGCCCACCCGGTTGATTAGTCGATCCAGTTTGGCGGCTTCAATGCGGATGTAGTGCCCTTCACCCCGCAGCGGCGCGGCTTTGAGCGGAAGGGGGAGTGGATTGTCGGCTTCGCTCTGCGGGTTGGCGGGGGCGGGCTGATCACTCGGATCACATGAGGCGGCGGGCGCTGTGTCGTATACGCCCTGTTCGATGGCATCCGCTTCTGTCCGGGTCAGCACACTGGCCGCTTCCCAGCGAGCCAGTTGCGCCGCCAGCGGTTCATTGCGCCACTGGGCCAGCCGCGCGCCCTGTTTGGCAAATTCGGCCAGATCCTGATGAGGGGTGAGCAGGCAGATAATGCTGGCGTGCGCGACAAAATCGAAGGTGCTGCGAATGCGTTCGGGGGATTGTGCGCTGCGCAGCGTGATCTCGTAACCCAGAAAACACTCGGTTGGATCAAGCAGTTGTAGTGGTGGCCACTCATGCCAGACCGGCTCGATAAAGACGATATCCCCCAGATTGGCGAGGTAGCGGATAAACGCCAGCAGATCGAAACCATCCTGATAGAGGGCAGGATAGAAGCGCAGCGACAGGTGCCATGCTCGCATATCTTGCTCGGCAGCAACGGTCTGGACGGGGAGTGAGACTGGCGGGTTGGGCATGTTTTGATGGCCCTGCAGCTGGGAGAGCAGCGCCAGGATCTGCTGGGTTTCGGTTTGCGGCAACTCGGGGTTGTGCTCGGCCCCTTGCAGCAGATCGCGCAACTGATCGTTACAGGCCAGCAGCAGATTGATCAGATGCTCATCGAGCTGGAGCTCGCCGCTGCGCAGCCTCGTCAGCATGTTCTCCATGGCGTGGGCAAACCGCACCAGCATGGATAGCCCAAGCATGCTGGCCGATCCCTTGATGGTATGGGCGGTGCGAAACATCAGATTGTAGGTATCCGGATCCGCGGGGTAGGCCTCTCTGTCCAGCAGGGCGTGCTCCAGATTGTCGCACTGCTCATAGGCCTCTTCAAAAAAGAGGGCGCGCGCTTTATTGATGTCCATCTTGAGCCCTCACCAAGGTCAGCATGGGCAACAGGCCGAGCTGACTCAACGCCTGTTGTGCCACACATTCTTCACCTGTACGGATCCGCAGACTCTTGTTCTGCTGGTTGGCTTCTTGCTGCAAGAGCGCCAGTAGCTGGGCACCACAACCATCCAGCGCCTCCAGTTGGCTGATATCCAGCACGACGATGGCAAAGTTCAGCAGGCTGAAGAGATCGTCTTGCAGCTCGCCGAGGGTCATGATGGTGAGCTCCCCCGTCAGCGTGGCGGTCGGGGGAGCATGCAGAATATCAAGCTCGAAACTCATCTCCATTGCTCCCGTTTCATGGTTGCATCACCTTGTAGACATCATCGATCAGCTTGAGTGGTTCAAACGGCTTGGTCAGCCAGATGCGCGCCCCCGCGTCAAACCCCTCCTGCCGGATCTCTGGCGAGTTCTCGGTAGTCAGCATGATGAACGGCAGATAGCGGGTCGTTGGCTGCTTCTTGACTTGCCTGAGCAGGGTCATGCCATCCATGCCTGGCATGTTGAGATCCGAAATAATCAGGTGTACGCGCTGGCGTTCCAGCTGGCCAAGAGCCGCATTGCCATCATCAGCCTCAATCACTGCAAAGCCTGCGCTTTGCAATGTCATGGTGATGGTGGCTCTGATGCTGGCAGAATCGTCCACAACGAGGATGGTTTTAGTCATGTGCATGCTCATTCATACGCGAAGAGGGTATCCGGATGACATTTCTCTAGCCCCCTAATTGTTGTCCAATAACTTGATGTGTGTAGATTTTTTAAAAATGAAGTCAAAGGATGACAAACGCAGGGATGGGAGGAGGGGATCGCGAATTTCATCCGGTGGGTGGGCGGGTTCAATTCCGCGGCTGTCATCGTTTCTACCCTAGTTTTGCATGCTCAGCGCGGCCATATAGGGTATAATGCGGCACTATTTTTATGGGTTCCCCGTGAGCGTGATGAAAGAATTTTTTGCAACCTGCCCCAAGGGGCTGGAAAACCTGTTGGCCGACGAGCTGACCACCCTGGGCGCAGAGCAGGTCCGTGAGACCGTGGCTGGCGTCCACTTCAAAGGCGAACTGGCTATTGGCTACAAGGCCTGCCTGTGGAGCCGTTTTGCCTCCCGCATCGTGCTGGTGCTGTCCGAATTCCAGATGAACGACGATCTGGATCTCTATCTGGGCGCTCACACTATCCCTTGGGAAGAGCATTTCCCCGGCACATCCACCATTGCAGTGGACTTTACCGGTACCAATCCCGCTATTCGTAATACCCAATATGGCGCGCTGAAGATCAAGGATGCCATCGTTGACCGCTTTACCAAGCGTGGCCATGTGCGTCCGGACGTTGACAAAAAATCGCCGGATATTCGCATCATGGCGCACCTGGGCAAAGGCAAGGCCAATATCACGCTGGACTTGTCAGGCCCAGCGCTGCACCAGCGTTTCTATCGTCAGGGCACAGGTGAAGCACCGCTCAAAGAGAACCTGGCCTGCGCCATGATTGCCCGTAGTGGCTGGGCCGGTGAGCCGATGATGGACCCCATGTGCGGTTCCGGTACCTTGCTGATCGAAGCGGCCTTTATCGCTGCCGACATGGCGCCGGCTCTGCGCCGCGAGCGCTTCGGTTTTGATCGCTGGCTGCAGCACGATAGCGAGCTGTGGCAGAGCCTGATGATGGAAGCGCAAGTGCGCGCCAAACGTGGTATGCAGCGTTGTGAGACCAAGTTGTTTGGTTGTGATACCGACGCCCGGGTGTTGATGAAAGCCCGTGACAACGCCAAGGCAGCCGGTGTGGCGCACCTGATTACCTTCAAGCAGGCCGAAGTCAGTGCGCTGGATAACCCCTTGCCGATGGCGAGCGCCGAAGGGGAGGCTCGTCAGGTCGGTATGCTGATCTCCAACCCGCCTTATGGTGAGCGTTTGGGCGAGTTCCCGGCGCTGCTGGAAGTGCATCAGGCCCTCGGCGATGCCTTGCGTCGCAGTTTCCAGGGCTGGCGTGTCTCTATCCTGTCGGCTTCACCTGAGCTCTTGAGCTGTCTGCGCCTGCGTGCCGACAAGCAATATCGCCTGTTCAACGGCGCCCTTGAGTGTCAGCTGCGCAATTATCAAATCGCACTGGACTCCGTGGCTTCCCAAAAAGAGGTCGCTCAGGACTTTGCCAACCGCCTGCGCAAGAATCTGAAGACCCTCGAGAAATGGGCGAGTAAAGAGGGCATCGATTGCTATCGCCTGTATGATGCCGACCTGCCGGAATACAACGCCGCCATCGACCGCTATCAGGATTATCTGGTGGTTCAGGAGTATGCTGCGCCGAAGGACATCCCCGCTCAAAAGACCCGTCAGCGTCTGCTCGACATGGTTCAGGCCGCCATCAAGGTGACCGGTATGGACGGCGAAAAGGTGATCCTGAAGGTGCGTGAGCGTCAGGAAGGCAAACAGCAGTATCAGAAGCTCTCCGAAGAGCAACACCGGATGGAAGTGCAGGAGTACGGCGCCCGTTTGTGGGTCAACCTCTACGACTATCTGGATACCGGCCTGTTCCTCGACCATCGTCAGACCCGCCGCATGCTGGGTCAGATGGCCAAGGGCAAGCGCTTCCTGAACCTGTTCGCCTATACCGGCAGTGCCACTGTGCATGCTGGGCTTGGCGGGGCCAGCGAGACCACCACCATCGACATGTCGCACACCTACCTGAACTGGGCGCAAGACAACATGCGTCTCAACTCGCTGGTGGGCCGTCAGCACAAGTTTGTGCAGGCCGATTGTCTGAAGTGGTTGTCTGAAGCCGATGATCAGTACGACCTCATCTTTATTGATCCGCCGACCTTCTCCAACTCCAAGCGGATGGATGAGAGCTTTGACGTACAGCGCGATCACCTGCTGCTGATGCAGCACCTGAAGCGCCTGCTTGCGGCAGATGGCACCCTGGTGTTCTCCAACAACAAGCGTCACTTCAAGATGGATATGGCCGGGCTTGAAGCCGCAGGTCTCAAGGCCCAGAACATTACCCAGAAGACCCGGCCGAAAGATTTCGAACGTAACCAGCATATCCATAACTGCTGGATCATCACCCATGCACCGGCGCAAGCTGAGTCGTAATGCTGACCCTGTTTCACACCGATGGCTGTCACCTGTGTGAGCAGGCTTGGGGGCTGGTGGAGCAGGCCGGCCTTGCCGCCGCCACCCGCCAGAGCGACATCATGGATGATGAGCAGTGGCTAGCGGCTTATCGGGTGCGCATTCCGGTACTGCGTGACGAGGCGGGTCGCGAACTCGGCTGGCCTTTTACGCTGGTGGAGTTGATGGCCTGGGCTGCGCATCGGGGTTGATGTTGAATTGACGATAAAACGGGGGCAGACCTTCAGTCTGCTGCCCGTTTTTTTCATATGAAATAAGGAATAAACATGGCTCTTTTAACATTGCACGGCGCATGTCTGTCGTTCAGTGATTTCCCGCTGCTCGACAACGCCGAGCTCAGCATTGAGCGCGGCGAGCGTCTCTGTCTGGTTGGCCGCAACGGGGCAGGTAAATCCACGCTGATGAAAGTGATCGCGGGCGAATTGCCCCTTGATGACGGTCGCATGGTGCAGCAGCAAGATCTCAAAGTGACCCGCCTTGAACAGGATCCGCCCGCATCGAGCGAGCTGACCGTATTTGACTACACCGCCGAAGGGTTGGCTGGCGTCGGTGAACTGCTCAAGCAGTATCACCACATCTCCATGGAGCTGGCGCACGACCCCAGCGATGCCAACATCCGCATCATGAGCGAGTTGCAAGAGCAGCTCGATTATCAGAACGGTTGGCAGTTCGAGACCCGGATCAGCCAGGTGTTGACCCTGCTCAATCTCGATCCCGACGCGACCCTTGATAGCCTCTCCGGTGGCTGGCTGCGCAAAGTTGCCCTGGCCCGCGCACTGGCTTGCGATCCCGACTTGTTGTTGCTGGATGAGCCGACCAACCACCTGGACATTGAAGCCATCAACTGGCTGGAAGAGTTCCTGAAAGATTTTCGTGGCGCCATCGTCTTTATCTCCCACGACCGGGAATTTATCCACAAGCTGGCGACCCGGATCATCGATCTGGATCGCGGCGAGATCACCTCCTGGCCTGGCAACTACGATCAGTATCTGCTGGGCAAAGAGGAGTGGCTGCGGGTCGAGGAGCTGAAAAATGCCGAGTTCGATCGCAAGCTGGCACAAGAAGAGGTGTGGGTGCGTCAGGGCATCAAAGCCCGCCGTACCCGTAACGAAGGTCGGGTGCGCGCCCTTGAGGCGATGCGAATGGAGCGTTCCCAGCGCCGTGAGCTGCAAGGCAAGGCCAAACTGCAGATGGACGATGTGAATCGCTCCGGCAAGCTGGTGTTTGAAACCGAAGGTCTGGGACTGGACTTTGGCGCTCGTACCCTGTTCCAAGGGCTGGATCTGCAAGTGCTGCGCGGCGACAAGATTGCGCTGGTTGGCCCGAACGGTTGTGGTAAATCCACCCTGATCAAATTGCTGTTGGGTCAGCTGGAGCCAAGCCGTGGCTTGGTCAAGGGCGGCACCAAGCTGGATGTGGCTTATTTTGACCAGTATCGTGATCAGCTCGATCCTGAGCAGACGGTGATGGAGAACGTGGGGGAGGGCAAGCAGGAGGTGATGGTGCGTGGTCGCTCCCGTCATATCCTCGGCTACCTGCAGGACTTCCTGTTCGAGCCCAAGCGTGCCCGTACTCCGGTCAAGGCGCTTTCCGGCGGCGAGAAGAACCGTCTGTTGCTGGCCAAACTGTTCCTCAAGCCCAGCAACCTGCTGATCCTCGATGAACCGACCAACGATCTGGATGTGGAAACCCTGGAATTGCTGGAGGAGTTGCTGGCCGACTACCCGGGCACCTTGTTGCTGGTCAGTCACGATCGTCGCTTTATCGACAATACCGTGACCGGTTGCTGGCTGTTTGAAGGGGATGGCCGCATCAGCGATTACGTCGGTGGTTATGCCGATATGATGGCCACCCGCGAGCTGCAGAGCTCACAACAGCAGCTCAAGAGCACCCAGAGCAAGGCTGCTGATTCCGCGGTAGTGGTTAGCGAAGCGCCGAAGAAGAGCAAGAAGCTCTCTTACAAGCTGCAGCTTGAACTCGACGGTTTACCTGCTCGTCTCGAACAGTTGGAAGGGGAGCTGGAAGCGCTGCAAAGCGAGATCAACCAGCCCAGCTTCTTCTCCTTGCCCAGTGATCAAACCCAGCAAAAACTGGATGCCTGTAGTGCGGCTGAAGCCGCGCTGGAACAGGCTTTTGCCCGTTGGGAAGAGCTGGAAGGACTCAAAAATCAGGATTAAGTTCCCTGTCATTAAAACTTAATCCAGTTCAGTGTCTTGTGTCACATAGCCCGGTCAGGGTGAATGTTTTTGTTTGACCGGACCTGCTCGCTGGGGTAAAGATAAAGGCGACCGATGAACAATTGGTCGCTTTTTTTGTTCCACGAAGAGGGTCGTAGATGATGAAGAGACAGAAACGGGACCGTCTGGATAGAGCTCGTGCTCGTGGTTATCAGGCTGGCGTTGTCGGCAAACAGAAAGAAGCGTGTCCGTATCAATGTCTGGATGCCCGTGGGCATTGGCTTGGTGGTTGGCGTGATGCCATGGAAGGGCGGGGCTCTGGCCTCTTCATGAAGTAATCGATACTTCATCACATATTACAAAAGGAAAGGGGCCATCGAGGCCCCTTTGCGTTATTGCGGTTTTACCACTGAGGATAGTGATCAGAATGCGGTGGTATCTTTAAACAGGCCAACTTTCAGGTCAGTTGCGCTGTAGATCGGGCGGCCATCCACTTCGACGACGCCATCAGCGATACCCATCACCAATTTGCGGTTGATGACGCGTTTGAAGGTGATCTTGTAGGTCACTTTCTTGGCAGTCGGCAGGATCTGGCCGGTGAATTTCACTTCACCCACCCCCAGAGCACGACCCTTGCCAGGGCCGCCTTTCCAGCCCAGGAAGAAGCCAACCAGCTGCCACATGGCATCCAGACCAAGGCAACCAGGCATCACGGGGTCACCCGGGAAGTGGCAATCGAAGAACCAGAGATCAGGTGTAATGTCGAGTTCAGCCAGGATCTCGCCCTTGCCATGCTCGCCGCCGTTGTCATTGATCTTGACGATGCGATCCATCATCAACATGTTGGGAGCCGGTAACTGGCTATTGCCCTCACCAAACAGCTCACCACGGCTACAAGCCAGCAGCTCTTCACGGGTAAAAGAGTTCTTGCCCTGTTCGCACAGAGAAAGGGGAGCTGCGATGGTGGTATTGTCTACGGTCACGCTGAATTTCCTTCAAATGAGTAAAGCTGCGCCAATTTAGCTTACAGCTGTTCGCTAAACAACTCCGATCTCTTTATGAGCGACCAAGCAGGCGGCCCAACAGGGCGCTCAAGAGGCCGCCTTTTCGGCCGCTGCCATTCAATTCATCCAGTCGATCCTGGATCCGGCCAAACAGGGTATCCGGCATATCCGGCTCGCCAGCCACACAGCCGGTGAGCAATTCGATAGCCTCTTCCACGTGATAAACCGGGTGGATATGGAACTGGCCCGCCGCCACAGCGGCAATCACCTCATCAGAGAGATTCAACTGCTGAGCGTTGGTGCCGGGCAAAATAATCCCTTGTTTCCCCGTTATGCCGTGGATCTGGCATACCCGGAAAAAGCCCTCAATTTTTTCATTGACGCCACCCACGGCCTCGACATTACCAAACTGATCGATGGCACCGGTCACGGCGAACTGTTGATAAATCGGCTGGCGGGCGAGGGCAGAGAGCAGGGCGCATAGCCCGGTCAGTGACGCACTGTCGCCATCAATTTCATGATACGACTGCTCGAACACCAGATTGGCAGAGAGCGGGGTAGGGGTTTCAGCCCCGAACATATTGGAGAGATAACCTTGAATGATCATCATCGCCTTGGCATGAATGTGGCCAGCGAGTTCCGCTTTTCGCTCGATGTCGATCACATCGCCATCACCCAGATGCACGGTTGCTGTAAGGCGTACCGGTTCACCGAAATCATAGGGGTGGCCAGAGACCTGAATGACGGAAAGGCCGTTGATCTGGCCAATCTCTTCACCATCGGTCTGCAGCAAGATCTGGCCATCAATGACCCCCTGATCTGACTGTTCAACCAGATAGTTGAGGCGATAATCCTGCTCTTCCAAGGCCCCCCGAATATGGTCATCGGTGACGACATCAGACTCCAGCTCGCGGGCCAGACTATCCGACATCCGCATGATGGCGGCCAGTTGTACTTCGGAGAGAGACAACCACTCCTGATGATCGCACAGTCTGCTGGCATGACGGCAGAGCGCGGCGAGGGCGGCAGGAGTAAAGTCCAGCAGGTTCCAGCGCAGGCGTAACCCAGCCAGATATTGCAAAAACTCCTGCAGATCTTCCTCGATATTGACCTCGGAAACCAGATCGGCGCGCAGGAAGATACGCTCGGACATATCGCGATCCAGCATCTGGAACTCTGCTACCTCAAGGCGATCACCCACCAGGATCAGCTTGAGCTTGATCGGCGTCGCTTCAGGGGTAAAGAAGGGGGTCAGGGTTTTCCCTTCCTGATAGGCGTTCCAGTCCAGCTCGCCTTTTTGCATGGCATTCTTCAGCTTGAACCAGAGGTGGGGCTGATCAAGCAGCTCATCCAGTTGCAAAATGAGATAGCCGCCATTGGCTTCGCGCAGCAAGCCAGGCTCCAGCAGGTGCTGGTTGGCATACACAGAGCCTTGCTCGGTCTGGTAATTGATGGAGCCAAACAGGGTATCCCAGTTCAGGTCTCGCCCATAAACCACCGGTGCTTCTTGCTGCTCGTGATGGATCAGCAGATTAATCAGCACTGGATGTTGAAACTCCAGACCCTGGGCTACGTGAGCGGCCAGATCAGACAGAAAATCATCGATCTTCGGATCATTGTTTTGCTTGCGCATGATGCGGGTGACCAGACGCTCCGCATCAAGATGGAGGCTCATCAGTTTGAGCAGCTCGCCAACCATTTCGCAGAACTCGATACCCGTGCCGGGTTGCAGCCGCAGCCAGATAGGCTTGAAGGGATTGTTCAGATTCTCGGTGTAGCAGAGATCAAACAAATCGGCATCTTTGCCATTGGAGTCGGCAATAAGGGTCTGACAGACGCCTTCATAGTCTGCACCCGGAAAACCGTTGAGCAGCATTACCGGACAGTCACCATCAAAACTGGCCAAGCGTTTGACCGCGGAGATGGCTCTGGGTTGCAATGCGGCAAAGGGGATAGGTTCAAGCTCACTGAGCATGGAGAACTGTTCAATCGCAAAAGCGGGTTTTAATTGTTCTGATGTTAATTCAGCCACTTAAGACATCCGGTCGAAGATAGGATCAATTGTTGCCATTATACACAGTTCAATTAGTGGTAACAGGAAACAAGATATTGAATTTAACATAATATACATTATGCGCAGTCATGCTTGTTGGTAGAACAAAGGGGCCAGAGGCCCCCAAATGCTGAATCAAGCTTTTTGCTTGGCAAGCTGCGCCTGATCATATCTTCGAGCAAGCTCCATTGTGTCATGCCAATCTTTCTGGCCTTGCTGAACCATCTTTGCCGACAACACATCATAAACGGGCTTGTAAGCCTGCTGTATTGCTTGTTTCATCGTATGCACAGGACAAGGATCATCAACAATGCTCTGGAAATTTGGCTCCAGATTGAAGCTGGGAAGCTCACAGCCATGTTGCAACAACTGCTCCACGAGCTGTTTAAGCTGCATGTGCATTGCTAGTGCATCCGCTTCTGTTTGGGGCCTGCTACTGAAAAAGACAGATCGAAAGTTATCTTCTAACACACCAACAGCGGAAGGTTCACGGTGCATAAAATTCTCCATAGTCCATAGAAAGAAGTATCAAAACGCTATGCCGATAACTAGCTTTATCGGCACCAAAATGGTGATCGACTATCTATCTATCTATCAGTCGTTCAATTTGGTCACTGACTGATTTGCGCCAGATGGCCTGGCTGGCCAAGCAAAGTGCCTTGTTAAAGGCGATTCCGTGCTTTGATGCCAAGGAGACGGCGACAAAGCGGGCCTGCTGTCAAGGGTCTGCACTACCTCTGGAAACATCCGTTAGGGTTCAATCCCCTACCCCACTTCGACAAAATGACCGCGCGGATGCTGGATAAAGTGCAACCGAAGGCTGAAGCAGCCTGTGCCCTGCTCCGACAGTTTGTGGGTCAATTCATGCTTAAGGCACGTTTGGCGATGGCTAATGTGGGTGGTTGGCAGGTTAAATAGAGGCTGTTGTTAAATTGCTGCAAGATGCGCTTGAGTTCATTCATGTCCTCGGGGTGGAGAGTCAAGGACCAAAGCGCTCTGGGCTGGCCGTGCTGGAGGCCATTGGTGTAGATGATGGTGCCCTCTTCGATACGTAGTTGTTTGCAGTGCGCTTCCATTTGCAGACCCACATTTGGAAACCAGATATGCAGGGTTCCTGAAGAGATAAAGGTGAACTGGGCTACCAGAGTTTCTTCACCGACGATCCTGAATGTTTTTTCCACCACCGCGACTTGCATACCTGCTCCTTGGTATCGAGGTAAATACTGACATAAACATCATCAATGGTAGCTTGATATGCAAGGGCATGGTAACTATAAATATCAATGTTATTAAAGTGTTATCACCACAGTTGGCACAATCAGAATCTTTCCGTTGCCGGTGCTTTACTCCTATTTATGTCGGCGTTGATGGTACAACCACGGAATGAAAGCCCTGCATCTTGCGATGCAGAGCTTTGTTGAATGTGATCAATACAATCAGGCTGCCAACCAGCGCTTACGTTTGGGCATGGGGGTCGAGTGGTGCAATGGTCGGGACTGAGTACAGATCTCGATGATCAGTTTTTTCAGTTCACTCATATCGGTACCCTTGAGTGTCAATGACCAGAATGCCCTCGCCTGGCTGTAGTGCATGCCATTGGTATAAAGCAGGGTGTCATTTTCAAAGCGAAGCTGATTGTAGGGCGCTTCCATCTGCAATCCGGTTTCAGGAAACCAGATATTCAAGGTGCCCGAGGGGATCAGGGTAAATTGCGCTATCAGATCGGTTTGTCCGACCAGTTTGTAGGTTTTTTTGATGATATCTAGCGGCATAGGGTTTCTCGATTTTTCAGCAAGCTATTTAATTGTTTGTTTTCTCTGCTGCGGGATGGATGTGTATCCTGCTAATGGCAATGCACTCGTCCCTTACCGCTTCGTTATTCCCTGAACCGCTTGCCACCCCAGAGAAGTACAAAATAGCAGCGCCAGCTTGAATGAGACCTTAATGAATCATCTGTTGTTTTAAAAACAAACAACAAAGAACAGGATAAAGACTCACAACCTTGCATTGCTCAATATCGTTATCTCTCACTACTACCCCAGCCGGTCGAGCGGTTTTTGTTGGGCACTCTCATGCCGTTCGCTGTTACTGGTGTGCAGATATTTAGAGGTGGTGTCGATGCTGTCATGTCCGGCATCGGCTTGTACGTGTGATAGTGGTCGCCCATGCAGATTGATATCGTGGGTGATCCCGGTATGGCGAATGGCGTGGGGTGATAGTTGCCGCATTTCAGCCCCATCCTGGGTAAATCCATCCCGCTCTGCCAGATCTGCGCCCTTGCCAATGATCATCATGATCAGGTCTCGTAACTGACGAATGCCCAGATTTGCATTGAGTTCGCCCTGCTCACGGCCATGGGCTGCTGCTTTGTGGCGAACGAACAGAGGGGTCTGTTCATCCGGCGTCGGCAGAGGAGCAAGGCCGAGGAAGCAACGATAGCGTTCAAGCGCAGCCAGCAGCGCTTGGGAGACCGCCACGGTACGCCGCTTTCCCCCTTTGCTTTGTGGAATGAAGTAGCCCCACACACCGGTTTTGCGATCCCGGCGAAACTGCCCCATCACCGGAGTGAAACCTGGCCTGGCTGCGACCTCCGAGATCCGTAGATAACAGGCATACATCAGGATGGTGAGAAAGCGGCTGCGTTCGTGCTGCTCGGGATGCTCGCGGGCCAGGGTGTCGGCCGCCTGGATCACGTAGGACCACTGCAACTCGCTGAAGCATTGAACTTGATCATCGGCCTCTTGCTGTTGTGGCCGCTTGACTCGCTGTAGTAACAAGGCGGGGTTCCTGTCCATGTACTCCTCCTGGATCAGGAACTGGAAGAAGGCGGACAAAATGGCGAGTTTGGTCTTCATGGCCTGTTCACTGAGGCGATAGGGCAAGGTTCGCCCCAGTTCCCGTTTGCCCAGAAACGGGCGCCACTGCGCATTGGGTAACCGCTCCCCCCACTCCTTGTCGAGGACGAACTGCGCCACGTTGCGATAGGCGATCAGCGATTCTGGCGGGGACTGACAGTAGTCGAGATAGCGCATCATGATGCGGCGGGTCAGATCCTTGGGGTTGATGGCAGCCTCGCAAAAGCACCAGTGCAAAAAGGTGGTCAGCTCACTGCGATAGGTTTTGTAGTTGTTTTCACTGTTGCGCTGTTCCAGCAGCCAATCGACCGCCAGTTCGTAAACCAGTCCGGCATCGGGCACATCGTTGAGGCTGAGGTTTACAAGGTACTGATTGACTTGCGGGTTGCCAGCTTCCAGATAGATCAGGCTATCAAATAGCGGCATGGCTGGCGGCAAGGATAAAGCGTGTTGAGTCATGGTGTTGCTTGTTGGTGATGATGTGAATTGGTGTGGGTCTGTGAGCAGAGACGATAGAATAGGACCTAAGCCGTGATGCATGAATACGGCTTCTGTTGGTGTCTGTACTGTCCCTTGCTGTTGCTGTTGCTGTTGCTGATTGAGGTCTCCGCGAGCGGCCTGGCCGACAACCTCGCAGTTGTTTGCTCGTTGGATCGGCTGATGTAGCTAGTCACTGCGCACTATTCAGTTATGCATTGTATATGCACCGTTGTTAAAAATTTCTCGGGGTAAATAGCCGTGAAAATGATTTTAAATGCAAATTAATTGAATGGCTTGAGCTGTTTATCCCGAGAAATAGCAGGTCTGTGCAATCAGGCGACCTGTTTGAGCGGTTTCTCTTTGCGCTTTGCTGCCGGCGTCTGCTCTTCTTCTGGACTGGCTGCTTGCACCTTACCGCCACGCAACAGGGTTTGCAGCACGTCACGTTGTTCCGCCAGATAGAACGCCAGACTTTCTTGCTGCTCTGGTGCCAGTTCAATCGGTGCACCGGCGAGCAGGGTCATCAGTTCATCGGCGGTATCCAGCAGCTTGTCGTAGGCATCGGCCTCTTTTTTGCTGGCAAAGGTCATCTTCTCTACTCCCCCACGAACAACCACATATTTGATCTCGACAGCCATGATAGCCTCCTCTTGGTAATGGTGAATAGAGTATATGTATGGATATACAGTATTGCAAATCCACGTATCGAACATGGCCTGTGGATACCATGGATAAACGCGGGTTAGCTCAAGATATAGGAAAGTGCCATTTGACATCCACGCCTGACTGGTCGGATCATTGACCCATGACTATCGTACGACACCTGTTTATTTTACTGATGGTGGAGGTGCTGCTTCTGGGGAGCATCGCCCATCTTGTTATGAGCCTCTCTTGGCCGCTTACCCTGTTAATGGTGGTGTTCGCCCTGCTGGCGTTGCGCTGTCTGGTGGTGCTGGGCAGCTGGCTGTTTACCCGCTTCTACCCCTCCCCGGCCATCGGCACTTGGGCGAGAGTGAAGATGATGGCGCAAGAGATGCTCGCCTACCTCTACACCTTTACCTGGTTACTCCCTTTTGAGCCGCTGTTGATGGCATCTGATCGGTTGCCAGCCTGTCAGCGGCCGGTGTTGCTGGTGCACGGTTATGGCTGCAGCAGGGGGATCTGGCGCACTCAGCGTGCCAGACTTGAAGCGGCTGGCCATGTGGTGGCCACCATTACCCTGATGCCACCGTTTGGCCATATCGATGAGATGGTGCCGTTGCTGGCCACCCGGATTGACGATGTGCTGGCGCAGACCGGGGCTGACAAATTGGTGCTGGTCGGTCACAGCATGGGCGGGTTGGTCTGCCGCGACTATCTGGCGGTCCATGGTGGTGACAAGGTCGCGCGCCTTATTACCCTGGCAACCCCCCATCAGGGGAGCCAGCTTGCCGCACTGGGGCTGGGGGCCAATGCCCGGGAAATGGAGCCCGGCTCTGGCTGGCTGCAGCGTTTTTCCTCGGTGCCTCTTTGTGTACCCGGGATCTCGGTGCGCACC
Organism: Aeromonas sp. CU5; assembly: GCF_002586745.1. Taxonomy (NCBI): domain Bacteria; kingdom Pseudomonadati; phylum Pseudomonadota; class Gammaproteobacteria; order Aeromonadales; family Aeromonadaceae; genus Aeromonas; species Aeromonas sp. CU5. The sequence goes on along the minus strand of NZ_CP023817.1, from coordinate 1,513,178 downwards.
AGTCATGACAATGTGGTGATGCCCCAAGAGCGGCAACGGCTGGCAGGTATGGAAGACCTTGAGTTACCTGCCATTGGCCATCTCTCGCTGCTCTATTCGCGACGTACCACCGACCTGTTGTTACGTCTGCTGGCTCGCGCCTGATAGCCGGATATAAAAAAGGGGCCTGATGATTCAGGCCCCCTTTTTTTGTGGATGAATTGCCAATCGGTTAGAAATGGATCCCCTTGATCAAGGTAGACACGGCAATCTTATCGGCGGCTGCTTTGGATTTATCCCCATCTTTCGGGTCGGAAAATGTGCGAAAACTGGTGTTCATGATCACCTGGGCAACACGCGGTGCCAGCGCATGGATCACCTGACCGAATACCCCAAGGCGCGTCGCCAATCGAACATGCTTGTTGATGATGGTATCGCACACCAGATCGGCTGCCTCTTCCGGTGTCATCATCGGCACTTGGTCATATTCTTTGGTGGGCGCGACCATCGGCGTTTTCACCAGTGGCATATTGATGATGGAAAAGCTAACCCCTCTGTCGGCAAACTCTGACGCGGCGGTGCGCACCCAGGCATCGAGAGCAGACTTGGAGGCCACATAGGCAGAGAAGCGCGGCGCATTGGTCAACACCCCGATGGAGGAGATGTTGATGATGTGGCCTTTTTTCTTCTCAATCATGGTGGGCAGCACGCCCATGATCACCTTGAGCGCCCCGAAGTAGTTCAGTTGCATGGTGCGCTCCAGATCGTGAAAACGCTCGAACGAGTCTTCAATGGAACGACGAATGGAACGACCGGCATTGTTGATCAGAATATCGACCCCACCGTGATCCTCGACAATTTGCCTGGTAATCGCCTCCCCCTCGGCCAGATCGGCAAGATCCCCCTGATAGACCTCGATGGCGAGGCCCAACTCGGCAAACTCGGCGCGGGTTTCGGCAATTTTTTGCTCATCGCGGGCAATGGTCACCACGGTCGCTCCCGCCCCTGCCAACTTGCGTGCAGTGGCGCGACCAATCCCCGAGGTGGCACCAGTGACTAATACCACCTTGCCTTCGACCCGCCCGCGCAGGGAGCGGTCGATAAAGAGTTCGGGATCGAGATGACGCTCCCAGTAATCCCACAAACGCCAGGCATAGCTGTGCAATGGGGGTACCTCAATGCCAGAGCCTTTCAATACCCGCTGGGTTTCGCGACTATCGAAACGGGTGGGATAGCTGATGAGGCGGAACATATCTTTGGGCAGCCCCAGATCGGCAATAGCGGCATCGCGGATCCGGCGTATCGGTGCCATGGTCATCAACATGGCGCTCAGATGACGGGGGATGAAGTTAAACAAAGAGGCATTAATGCGAATGGCGGGTTCGGGCGCGTGGGCCGCACGGGCAAAGGTGCTCAGCATGTCGCCGACCCGCATCGGGTTGGGATCCGTCAGGTGAAATGTTTTGCGATCCTCGCCTTGCTGGTGGGCGATGTAGACCATGGCGTCTACCACGAAGTTGACCGGTACGATATTGATGCGGCCCCCCTCTACACCGATGGCAGGCATCCAGGGCGGCAACAGACGGCGCAACTTCTGGATGGTTTTAAAGAAGTAATAAGGGCCGTCGATCTTGTCCATCTCGCCAGTATTAGAGTCGCCGACCACAATGCCGGGGCGGTAGATCCGCCAGGGGATGGTGCATTCGTTGCGCACAATCCCTTCTGATTCGTGTTTGGTCTGGAAATAGGGCAGCTCGAGGTGTTCGGCCTCCTCAAACATGTCTTCCCGAAACAGGCCATCGAACAGTCCTGCTGCGGCGATGGAGCTGCAGTGATGGAAGTGCCCGGCGCCCAGACGATCGGCAAGTTGCACCGCCTGGCGGGTTCCCTCGATATTGACCTGCTGCTGGATCCCCTCTTTGGCATTGAGATCATAAATGGCAGCCAGATGGAAAAAGTGATCGATACGGCCACTGAGCTGCGCCAGCTGCTCGGTTGATATGCCCAATAGTGGTAGCGTGATGTCACCAAATACCGGGATGGCTCGTTGTTCATCTACTTGCCAGAAGGCAAACAGGTCGGTCAGTTTTTCTTGATGGGATGAACGCATCAAGAAATAGACTTTGTTGTCGAGTGACGCATCCAGTATTTTTTTAATCAATCTGTGGCCTATAAAACCACTACCACCTGTAATGAAATAGTTCATGTCATCGTTCCGCTACTGATTTGGCTATTACTTACCGTTAGATATATCACGATTCATATGGAAATCTGCAATTCAATAACCAGTTCGTGAGCTATCCCTAAGTTCGGTTAATTTACAGTTTCGTTATTAGGTAGAACCCTCTATTTTTTGTCCCTAGACTGAAATTGAAAAATCAGTAATGCCACAACCGGACTGCACGTTGTCGTTGTCGCCATTACGGTTAACCATCGTTATTCAAGGAGAAGATCATCATGGCTAAAAAACTCAAGGCACTGGCAAGTTCGGTGACCGACAACCAACTCACCTCCACCATCAAGGAGTCCACTCAGCAGATATGGTTGGCTGGCTTGGGCGCCTATGCCAAAGCGCAGGAAGAGGGTGGCAAAATTTTTGAAGCGCTGGTGCAAGAAGGGGAAGCCTTACAGGCCAAAACCCGTCAGAGTGCTGACGAGAAAATTGCCGCAGTGACCGACAAAACCGCCGGGACCTGGGGTCGCCTCGAGCAGGTATTCGAAGAGCGCGTAGCGCGTGCGGTTGCCAGCCTCGGCATCCCGACCCGCAAAGATATCGACAAGCTTTCCAAGCGCATGGCGGAATTGACCGAGGTGGTACAGCAGTTACTGGATGCCGAGGACGATGCGGCCCCTGCCGCGACCGCCGAAGCAAAACCGGCTGCTGCCAAGAAACCTGCCGTCAGAAAGGCACCGGTAAAGAAGGCTCCGGTCGCCCAGGCTAAAGAGGCGGTGGTCGAACAGGCTGCGGATCTGCTCTCTGCCGCCGAGGATGCCGTCAAAGAGGTGAAGGCGAAAGCGGAAAGCGTTCTCCCCTGATCTCTGATCCTGCCAGATGGTGATTGATACCGGCCCATGCCCTTAGCTGGGCCGGTTTTTCCATTTATAGCGAGGTGGCACTATGAGTACGATCGCAATTGCCCTGGCCGGAGGCGGCCCGCTGGGCGGCATCTACGAGATAGGTGCCTGTGCTGCCCTCTCAGACAGCATCAAGGGGTTGCGTCTTGAACATGCAGACATCTACGTGGGAGTCAGTTCGGGGGCCGTGGTGGCATCGGCACTGGCCAATGGCATTTCAGCCGACAAGCTGGTGCGGATCCTGCTCAGTGATGACTCCGGTGAGATATTCGATCCTGCCACCTTACTGCGACCTGCTTTTGGCGAATATGCCGACCGGCTGAGCTCCATCCCGCCGCTGGCCTGGCAGAGCCTTGGCCATTACCTCTCTGCCCCTTGGAAGCATCGGCTGTTCGAGTCGCTGCAGGGGCTCTCCAAGGCGATCCCGACCGGGTTGTTTGACAACCACGGGGTGGATCGGATCCTGACCCAGTTTTTTTCTCGCCCGGGCCGCAGCAATGATTTTCGCCAGCTAGCTGGCCGTTTGTTCGTCGTCGCCACTGAGCTCAATACTGGCCATGCGGTGGCCTTTGGCAGCCCGGGGCTGGATGATGTTCCCATTTCGGCGGCGGTACAGGCGTCTGCGGCGTTGCCCGGATTGTTTCCCCCTTCCCTGATCAATGGTCGCTACTATGTGGACGGGGCGCTGATCAAGACCCTGCACGCCTCGGTCGCACTGCAGGAGGGGGCAGATCTGGTCTTGTGCATCAATCCACTGGTGCCTTTTGATGCCAGCATGATCCCCGGGGAGCCTACCAATCTGGTCGACAGCGGGCTGCCGGTGGTGCTGGCCCAGACCTTTCGCGCCATGATCCACTCCCGCATGCATGTGGGGATGGATCGTTACCGCCATGAATACCCCGATGCCGATGCGCTGCTGTTTGAACCCTCGGGGGCCGATAGCGAGATGTTTTTTACCAATGTGTTCAGTTATCGGGATCGTCGCCGTCTCTGTGAACACGCATTCCAGCGCACACGCAGTGACCTCTGGGAGCGACGCGAGGTACTGGCACCCGTGCTGGCCAAACATGGCCTGGAGCTCAATCTGGCTGCACTGGAAGATAAAGAACGAACCTTGCTGGCCCCCAGCAGCGGTTCGGTCGCCGCGCTGGACAAGTCACTGGAACAGCTGCAACACTGGCTTGCCAAGCGTTATCGCCACGGTGTGCGTCGTTCATTAGTCAAGGAGTAGCATGGATCGCAAGCCCAAACGCCGTACCCGGGAGCGGATCCTGACCACTGCCCTCGCCTGCTTCAATCGACAAGGGGAACCAACCGTTACCACCTCGGCCATTGCCGCCGAGATGGAGATAAGCCAGGGCAATCTCTATTACCACTTTCATAACAAGGAGGAGATCGTCAATGCGCTGTTCGCTGAGTTCGAACAGCAGATGGCTCGCCTGCTGGATGCAGTCAGTACCCCCACCGATGAAGCGGAAGATATCTGGCTCTTCCTGCACCTGATGTTTGAAGCCATCTGGCAGTACCGTTTCTTCTATTACGATATCTCGACTCTGATGAATGGCTACCATCTGGTGGAGCAGCGCTTTTCCGCTCTGCTGCGCCGCAAGGAGCACACGGCTGCGGCCATCTGCCAGCATTTGCAAATGGCCGGGCTGATGGACGGGTCGGCACAACAGATGCGTTCACTGGCGGCCAATGTGGCGCTGGTGGGCACATTCTGGATCTCTTACCAGCGGGCACTGCACCCCAAGGCGGACGCCGATATCGCCCTCGGCGTCTTCCAGGTGATGCAGCTGGTCGCACCCTTTCTGCGGGCTGATGCCCGCGCTCATCTGGGCGCCCTCGCCCACCACTACACCGATAAGGTTTGATTCACATGCTACAGGGAGAACAAGCATGACTACTTCACAACTCGAATTTGTCCCCTTCCCCTACGCGGATGCGGCTTATGACTATGCCGGCCAAAAGCTGGCGGATCACTGGGAGCGCCTCCATCAGGGGGATGCGGAACCCTGGCCTGAGGATGAACAGGTACAGGATGCCTGGCGGGCCTATCACGCCGGGGATTTTGCCCAGGCGGTGGCGCTGGGTGAAGCTGCTGGTGACGAAGGGCTCAACGTGGCAAACAAGGCGCTGGTGATCCATGCCAGTTACCTGCTGGATGACAAGTATGCCAAGCGCGCCGCCTTCGAGCGGGCCGCCAATCACGCCGAGCAGCTGCAAAAGCGCCAGCCCGACAATGCCAACGCCTGGTATTTCCACGCCCTGGCACTCGGTCGCTACAGTCAGGTGATCTCTATCACCAAAGCGCTGTCACAAGGGATTGGCGACAAGATCAAGAGCAGTCTGGAAAAGGCGCTGGCGCTGGAACCGGATCATGCCGAAGCCCATATCGCCTTCGGTGCCTGGCACGCCGAGATAGTCGACAAACTGGGGGCCATGATTGGCGGCATTACTTATGGTGCCAAAAAAGAGGAGTCAGAGCGCCACTTCAAGGTAGCGCTGGCGTTGATCCCCGATTCTGCTATTGCTCGTATGGAGTACGCCAATGCCCAGGTGATGCTGCACGGCAAGAGTCGCCTGAAAGCCGCTGAGGCGCTCTATGCCGAAGCCGCCGAGTGCCAGCCGGTGGATGCGATGGAGCGCCTCGATGTGGCTGCCGCGTGTGATGAGCTTGAGGATGAGTGATCCCTTGCTCTGCCGATAAAGAGTGAGGCCAACCTGCAGGTTGGCCTCTTTCGTTATGGCAGGAAATGAATCTGCGGTGGATCAGCCCAGTAGCGCATCGAGCTCGCGCGGGTCACAGTGCAGTGCTGGCTCCATCAACGCCAGTAACAGCAGCTGTTCAAATTCTACCGCAAAACGTGCCACCACCTGGTCGGGGTCCGGCACCAGCTTCTTGTCGGTGATCAGACCCAGCTGTACGGTATGGTCGTAAGAGAGTATGGAGACCCCCACACCGATATCCCCGGCTTGGGGTACCCAAAACAGCGGTTGGCGCAGCCGCGCGCCGGCCAGATAGAGTGTCTGCTGCGGGCCGGGCACATTGGTGATCACCGAACTGGCTTTGGCCGAGAGCAGCTCGACAGCTTGTTGTTGTAACGCCTTTGGCGCCATCCCCAGCACCTGCAGCAGATTGAGCACTACGATAGGCTGTAGCGAGGTGCGCAGTGCCAACATGCGGTCACGCACGGCATAGAGGCGTTGCAACGGATGTTCAATATCGAGCGGCAGATCCAGGGCCACCAGCCCGAACCGATTGCCAAGGGCGCCATCATCGTCTGGGGCCCGCATATTGACTGGCACCAGCGCCCGGATCTCTACCTTGTCCGCGTCATCCCCCTTCTCCTGCAAGTAGTGGCGAAAAGCACCGGCGGTGGCGGCGATCAACAGATCGTTGACCGAGCAACCCAGCACTTTGCCCACGGCTTTGATGTCTGGCAACGCAATCTGTTCCGACCAGGCAACCCGCTTGGTGCTGGCGGTTTTTCCCCGCAAGCGGCATGGGGAGTCATCGTTGAGGGTGGCAATGTGGCACAGCTCGCTGGCGACATCTCGCCCGATCTTGAGGTAATCCATGGCCTTGGTGGGATGGGTAACCACATCGACATATCTGGACCAGAGGTTGCCGGTCAACTTGAGACCTGCTCGCACTAACCTGCTGCCCCCGTGTGGCATCTCCTCCTCTTCTTGCGCTGACTCATCCTGCTGCGCTGATGGTTGGGGGCGTGGCGAACCTTGCGGGGTGTTATCCATCATGGTCAGAATGGCCCGAACCAGCGAGAAACCGTCGCCCATGGCGTGGTGGATCCGCACCACCAGCGCCTGCCCGCCGAGGGAGGTGTCAGTAAGATGCATGTCCCACAAGGGGCGCTGGTGGTTAAGGGGGGTGGAGGCGAGATCGGCCACCAGCTTTTCCAGTTCAAGCTTGCCCGCTTTGCCCGGCAGGATCACCCGTTTGAGATGTTGGTCGAGATCGAAGTCAGGGTCATGGCGCCAGTAGTACGACCCCCCTTCAAGCATGGCGCGTTGCTGAAAGCGAGGTTGTACCGACATGGTATGGCACAATCCGTCCCGCAGGCGCGGCTCATCCAGTTGGCCTTCGAACATCAAGACGCCAATAATCTGCATCAGATTATTAGGTCTGTCCATGCGTAACCAAGCAGTGTCAACGCAGGAGATAAATTCACTTAGTGGCATGGTTGTTTCCCTACAACATGAATTTAGCGAGGCGGCCAATCACAGATGCCACTCATATCCGGTGAGAGCATTCAGGGAGTGAACATAACAACAGCAACTACCGACTCGAAATATGAAAATAGAATGACCGAAAATAAAATACCCTGTTCATTAACTGCCTATTAAATAGCCACGCAAGGCAAGTGAACGGATATATTATCAGGCTGACTTGCCTGCAAATCCGGCTATTTCAGGTGTACCCCTGATGGTTTCACGCACGATGAGGGCAAGGTAGCCGGTTGCTGACATAATCGAGGATCTCCTGCTCCAGCACGCTACGCACCGGTAGCAGCATCAAGCCGAGATGTACTTCCAGTTTCAGGGTCTCATCGTCCAGGGTGAGGGTGCCATGTACCCCTGAGCCACGAAACCGCAATTCGGTCTCCTCTTCATCTGCCCATTCACAATCGAGCTGGTAGCTTTCGCTCATATCCTGAGCGATGGCTTCTGCGGCAAGGCGTGCAGCGGCAAGACCCAGAGGATGTTGACGGTTGACCTGAATGGTGGAGAGTCCGCTGCTACCAGCGAGTGAGTCATATAGAAACATGGTGAATACTCTGGGCCATAAGATATTTATTGATATTAAACACATGTTCACCACAAGTGAAAGGGGTGTTCCCATAAATGGGACTCACTTAACAGAGTAGACAGGGATGAAGGCCGTCTACGGGGCCAGGCATTTATTCCCTCCCCCTTGCGCGCTACACTTGTGATGGAACGTTCAGTAAAAGCTGCTTGTTTTTCATTCACTTGTATCTTCATACCACCAAATCCCAATCAATGGGCCCAAGGCCAGAGAGCTGTAGATGACGCATCAAGAACATGCCCACGACGACGATAGCACCCTGGGTCGGCTCTATCGCCAACTCACGCGGGTTGCCGCCTTGCGCGAACAGATGCGTGCCCACCCGGAAGATCAGCAGGATCGGGATCGGCTGCGCCAATGGCAGGCCGACAGGTTGGGGCGTACCCATCGCGATCTGCTGGAGAGTGACCGCTACGGCCCCGCCGCCGCCTTTTTCCTGACCGATCTCTATGGCCCAGGGGATTGTGCCCGCCGCGATGCAGATGTGATGCGGGTGATGCCGACCGCCGAGCGGCTGTTGCCGGAGTCCGGCCTCAAGGTGCTGGCGCAGGCGATCGAGCTTGATGCCCTCTCCGAGGAGCTGGACTACCTGATGGTGGTGGCATTGCGCCGCATTGGTGGTATCAATCCGATCAGTGCCGAACACTACGTCATTGCCTATCGTGCCGTGGGCGAGATGGCCCGTCGCGAACAGCAGATCACCCTGGTGAATGAACTTGGCATGACGCTGGACAGGCTGGCGAGAAAACCGCTGCTTGGTGCGACCCTCAAGCTGGTGTCAGGGCCCGCCCATCTGGCGGGGCTTGGCGAGCTCTTCTCCTTTGTCGAGCGGGGTTATCGGGTCTGCCATCAGATGGGGCGTGCCAACGAGTTTCTCGAGACCATCGCCAGTCGTGAGACGGCGATCATGACGGCGCTCTTTAACGGCGACAGCAGTGTGCTGGCGTAGTGTTGCGGTGAGGGATAAACCGCCAGAATAACAAAGCGGGCCGATGGGCCCGCTTTTCGTTTATAACTGCTTGCCGGTAGATATCGGTCAGATTACCAGCAGATCCATAAAGGCGTGTACCGGGGTGGCGGTAAGGCGCGGCCCGTCCTGACAGAGGGCGAGGATGTCGCGGACCCGTTTGGCCGGGAAGCGAGTCGCCAGATTGTGCTGGAATTTTTCCACCAGCAGCGGGATCCCCTCCTCCCGACGGCGACGATGGCCGACCGGGTACTCCACCTCGACCTTGGCAGTATGAGTGCCGTCCTTGAAGAAGATCTGGATGGCGTTGGCAATGGATCGTTTGTCCGCCTCCAGATATTCGCGGCTGTAGCGTTTGTCCTCCTGCACCACCATCTTGTCGCGCAGCCCGTCGATACGGGGATCGGCGGCTACATCGTCCTCGTAATCCTCGGCGATAAGGCGACCGAAGATCAGCGGCACCGCCACCATGTACTGCAGGCAGTGATCCCGATCGGCCGGGTTGTTGAGGGCCCCCACCTTGCTGATGATGCGAATGGCCGACTCATGGGTGGTGAGCTCGATGCGGTCAATCTCGTCCAGTCGTCCCTGCACCTGACCGTGCAGCTTCATGGCGCACTCCACGGCGGTTTGGGCGTGGAACTCGGCGGGATAGGCGATCTTGAACAGCACGTTCTCCATCACATAGCTGCCGTACCCCTGATGCAGAGCAAACTGGTTGCCCTTGAACAGCACGTCGTAGAAACCCCATTTTGGCGCGCTCAGCACGCCGGGATACCCCATCTCGCCGCTCATAGTGATAAGGGCGAGGCGCACCGCGCGGGAGGTGGCATCCCCCGCCGCCCAGCTCTTGCGGGAACCCGCATTGGGGGCATGGCGGTAGGTACGCAGGCTCTGGCCATCGACCCAGGCTTGGGAGACCGCATCGATCACCTGATCGCGGGTTCCCCCCAGCATATGAGTCACCACGGCGGTACTGGCGACTTTGACCAGCACCACGTGATCGAGGCCAACCCGGTTGAAGGAGTTCTCCAGCGCCAGCACACCCTGAATTTCGTGGGCTTTGACCATGGCCACCAGCACTTCGGCCATGGTGAGCGGCGCCTTGCCCTCAGCCACACGAGTACGGGAGAGCCAGTCGGCGGTGGCCAGAATGCCGCCCAGATTGTCGGAGGGGTGGCCCCACTCGGCGGCCAGCCAGGTGTCGTTGTAATCGAGCCAGCGGATGATGGCGCCGATATCCCAGGCCGCCTTGACTGGGTCGAGGCAGAGCTGGGTACCGGGCACCCGGGCACCAAAAGGCACGACGGTGCCCGGTACGATGGGGCCAAGGTGCTTGGTGCACTCTGGGAAGCGCAGAGCCAAGAGGCCACAGCCTAGCGTGTCCATCAGGCAGTAGCGGGCGGTATCGAGGGCCGCCTCGCTGGTCATGGGGTGGTTGCAGACATAATCGGCAATATCGACCAGCACCTGATCGGGCTCGGGTCTGTGGTTGACGTCGACGTTGGCGGACATCGTGATTTCCTTATCGTTGTTGTAGGGAGACAAAATGACGGGGCGCCGGGCCGACATAATCGGCGCTCGGGCGGATGATCCGGTTGTGCTCGCGCTGCTCCATCACGTGGGCACACCAGCCGGTGACCCGCGAGCAGACGAAGATGGGGGTGAACAACTTGGTCGGGATCCCCATGTAGTGATAGGCGCTGGCGTGGAAAAAGTCGGCGTTGGGAAAGAGCTCTTTTTCTTCCCACATCACCTTCTCTGCCTCGCAGGAGACGCGATAGAGGCGATCATCCCCCACCGCTTCGGCGAGCTTGGCCGACCACTCCTTGATGATGACGTTGCGCGGATCTGAAGTGCGGTAGATGGCGTGGCCAAAGCCCATCACTTTATCCTTGGCCGCCAGTCTCGCCAGCAGTTCGCGCCTTGCCTGGGCTTCATCCTGCCAGGGCTCGATCATCGCCATGGCCGCCTCGTTGGCGCCGCCGTGCAGCGGGCCGCGCAGGGTGCCAATGGCGGCGGTGATGCAGGAGAACATGTCGGAAAGGGTCGAGGCGCAGACCCGCGCAGCAAAGGTGGAGGCGTTGAACTCATGCTCGGCGTAGAGGATGAGGGAGACATGCATCACCCGACGCTCCAGCTCGCTTGGCGCCTTCTGGTGCAGCAGCGCGAGGAAATGGCCGCCGATACACTCCTCATCGGTATCGAGGGCGATGCGTACCCCTTCATGGCTGAACTTGTACCAATAGATCAGGATCCCCGGGAAGGCGGCAAGCAGCCGATCCGCCACTTCATGCTCATGTTCGAAGCCATCTTCCGGCTCCAGATCGCCGAGCATGGAGCAGCCGGTGCGCAGCACATCCATAGGATGGGCATTGGCGGGGATACGCTCCAATACCTCCAGCAGCGGCAGGGGCAAGGCGCGCAGGCGACGCAGTTCGCGCTTGTAGGCGTCAAGCTGCTGCTCACCGGGCAACTCCCCCTTGAGCAGCAGATAGGCGACCTCCTCGAACTGGGCGCTATCGGCCAGCTCCTTGATGTCGTAGCCGCGATAGGTGAGACCGGTGCCACTCTTGCCCACGGTACAGATGCTGGTCTCCCCCGCACTCTGCCCACGCAGACCTGCCCCGCCCAACGGTTTTTGCTGTCCCATACGCTGCCTCCTAATCCCTGGATGTGAACAGACGATCCAGTGTCTGCTCGTAGTGGTGATAGCCGAGATAGTCGTAGAGCGACTCCCGGGTCTGCATGGTCTCCACGACGGCCCGTTGATGGCCATCCTGGCGAATATGTTGATAGACGTTGAGGGCGGCCTGATTGGCTGCGCGGTTGGCACTTAAGGGGTAGAGCACCATGTCGACCCCGTGGGCGGCCAGTTGCTCTTTGTCAAACAGCTCGGTTTTGCCAAATTCGGTCATATTGGCGAGGATCGGCACTTTGGCCGCCTGCTTGAACTGGTCGTACTGGGCAAGCTCGGTCACCGCCTCGGCGAAGATCATGTCGGCACCGGCGGCCACATAGGCAGCGGTGCGTTCAAGAGCAGACTCCATCCCTTCCACCGCCAGTGCATCGGTGCGGGCCATGATGACGAAGTGCTGATCCTGACGGGCATCCACCGCAGCCTTGATCCGGTCGCACATTTCTTCAAGCGACACCACCGCCTTGTTGGGGCGGTGGCCGCAGCGCTTCTGAGCCACCTGATCTTCCATATGGACGGCGGCGACCCCGGCCCGTTCGAACGCGCGAATGGTGCGGGCGATATTGAATGCCCCACCCCAGCCGGTATCGATATCAACCAGCAGTGGCACGCGGGTCGCCGCGGTGATCCGCTCGGCATCGATCAGCACGTCGTTGAGGGAGGTCATGCCAAGATCCGGCAAGCCGTAGGAGGCGTTGGCCACCCCGGCACCGGAGAGATAAAGAGCTTGAAAACCGCTGCGCTCGGCCATCAGCGCCATGTAGGCATTGATGGTGCCGACGATCTGCAGGGGACCTTCGTTGGCAAGGGCGGTGCGAAAGCGCAGGCCTGCCGAGGGGGACAAACTGGACATCATGACTCCTTTCACCTGTCTAGTCTGGCTATCTAATATCACGTTTACGTTAACGTCAATCATACTTTCGTCCCATTCAGGGCGCAGGCAAGACAGCGAAACGGTTTTAGGGTAAATTTCACCGATTCATTCAACAGGTTGAATTGCATGATGGAGCCCAGTTCCGTGATTGTCTGTCCGGCGTGCGACTTGCTGATCCAGCGCAAGGCTCTGCCGCTGCGTCGCCATGCCCACTGTCCACGCTGTCACCAGCATCTTTATGGCCGCTATGCCTTTCGCCCCTCCCAGTTGATGGCATTGACCATCACCGGCTTGCTGTTGCTACCCTCCGCTTTTTTTGAACCACTCATCTATTTGCGATTAGGCGGGGTGAACTCCGATGCTGATCTGCTGCGCGGGATCCTGGTGCTGTTTGGCGAGGGAGAATGGTGGGTGGCCGGTCTGGTGCTCTGGTGCGCTGTGCTGGCACCCGTCGGGCTGCTGGCCGGTATCTTTGCACTGGCATCTGGGCTGGCCAAACGCTGGCAGATCCTGGCGCCGACCTTGAAGCTGGTTGAAGTGTTTCGCCACTGGGCCATGCTGGAGGTCTATATCGTCAGCTTGCTGGTCGCCCTGTTCAAACTGATCGATATCGCGGATGTCCAGCTTGGTGGCGGATTGCTGAGTCTGGGTATTTTGATGTTGCTCAATATGACCCTGCTGATCCTGTTTGACCCGGCGCCCTATTGGGCACGGATCCCCCTTAAGGAGGCAGCAGATGACCAGCGCCCGTGAGATGGGGCTGTGCCGCTGCCACGACTGCGGCTTGCTGGTTCGTTATCAAACCGGTGCGCGCTGCCCCCGTTGCAACAACAGGCTTCAGGTGCGCATTCCCCGTTCCCTCGCCTGGTCGTGGGGCTTGCTGGCACTCGCCACCTTTATGTTGCTACCGGCCAACTTGCTGCCCATTACCCACTTTTACAACAAAGGGTTGCTGCAGTCAGATACCATTTTCAGCGGTATCATGATGCTCTATCGCAGCAAAATGAGTGGGATTGCCACCATAGTCCTCACCGCCAGCATACTGGTGCCGGTGGGCAAGATATTGGGGCTGGGCTGGATCTGCTGGCAGTTGCAGCGGGCCAAACCGGTGCGACGCAAGCGCCAGCTTTTGATGTATCGGGTGATCGACTTTATCGGCCGCTGGTCGATGCTGGACTTGTTCGTGATTTCACTGATGGTGGCGCTGGTCGATCGCGGCGTCATGCTGAGTGTCCGGGCTGGCCCCGGTGCCACTGCCTTTGCCGGTGTGGTGGTGCTGACCATGATGTCAGCCCGCATGCTCGATCCCCGTTTACTGTGGGATAAGGCGGCCCGTTGATGAGTTCTCTGTTTCTGTATTATGTGCTGTTTAATCCAGCCAATAAGGAGTCGGTATGATCGGGGCTGAACCCGTCATTGAAAAGCGCCGCTGGTTATCGCCAGTCTGGTTGCTCCCCCTGATAGCCCTGCTGCTGGCGGGGGGCTTTCTCTATCAGCAGGTGTTGAGTCGTGGCCAACTTATTCAGGTCAACTTCGCCCAGGGTAACGGTATTTTACCGGGCAAAACCCAGATCCGTTATCAGGGGGTGGCCATCGGCGTGGTGCAAGAGATGGATCTTGCTGAAGATGGCCGCAAGATTGCGGTGATGGCCAAAATAGACAGCCGGGCTCGGCCACTGATCCGCAAAGGGTCAGCCTTCTGGCTGGTGAGCCCCAAAGCATCGCTGACCGAGATCTCCGGACTCGATACCCTGGTCTCCGGCAACTATATCAACCTGCAACCCGGGCGTGAGAACAATCCGTTAGAGGAGACCTTCGATGCACTGGAGGGGCCTCCCCCCGGCTATCAGGCTCAGGGGCGGATGCTGCACCTTACCGCTGACTCGCTTGGCTCGGTGGGGATCGGCGCCAAGCTCTACTTCCGTGGCATTGAAGTGGGCAGTGTCATCAATACCCGCCTTGGCCAGGACAACCAGAATGTCATTCTGGATCTGGTGATCGAGCCTCGTTTCGAACATCTGATCAAAGCCGATACCCGCTTCTGGAACATCAGCGGCTTCAAGGGCTCCTTCAGTCTGGCCGGGGTGAACGTGGAAGCCGGTAGCCTCACCTCCATCCTGAGCGGCGGCATCGCCTTCGACTCGCCCAAAGCCTCACCAGAGCCAGAGAAGGGTCAAATGTTTACCCTCTACAAAGGGCTGGCGGAAGCGGCGCGTGGTGAGCGCATCGATATCCTGGTTGGTGATCTCCCTATCAAGGAGGGAATGCCCATCCTCTATGAAGGGATCGAGATTGGCCGCATTGACCCCATTGGTCTGACCGACAAGGGGCGCGTGGTGACGGCGCTGATCAACCCGGAGCAAGCTTATCGCATTACCGACAAGGGCCAGCTGGTGTGGGAGAGCGTCTCCCTCTCCCCGACCGGTGTGCAACATGCGGATCGCCTGCTCTCCGGCCCTGCCATTCGCCTCGACTATGTAGCGGGCAAACCGGCGCACAAGATGACGCTGACCGATCGCGCTCCCCAGAGCGGCACCAAGGTGACGCTGCAGGCCGAGGATCTGGCCGGGCTGAATTTGGATGCACCGGTCTGGTACAAGGGATTGGAAGTGGGCCGGATCAGCCAGTTGACGCTGGATGCGCGCGGTAATGCCAGTGTCGAACTGGTGATGACGCCGAACTATGGCCATCTGCTCAACCGGGCCCGTTTTTATCGCGCTGCACCGCTGCAGATCGATGCTGATCTGAGCGGCATCAAAGTGGAAACCAGCCCAGCCAGTGCCTGGCTGGGTGGAGGGATCAAGCTGGTGCAAGCCAGTAGTGGCGAGCGGGTCAATCGGCTCTACCCGAATCAGGAGCTGGCACTGCTTGGGACTCGTGATGCCAAACCCCAGCGCTGGTTGCTGAATGCAGATCAGGCTGATGGCATCGGTATCGGCTCCCCCGTGCTTTATCTGGGATTGGAAGCGGGCAAGGTCAAACAGCTGCGCGCCGCGAAAGAAGGGGTCGAGATTGAGCTGGAAATTGACGGTGTGTACGCCCCCCTCCTCGCTCGGCAGCCGCAATTTTGGAAGAAAGCAGCCATCGACACCCGGGTAGGGGTTGACGGCGTCAAGGTCAAAGTCGGTAATCTGGCCACCTTGCTGCGCGGTGCCATCGAGTTCGACCGGCTGGGTACCGGCCGTAGCAGCCATCAGCTGTTTGACAATAAAGAGCAGGCCAGAGCCAAGGTTCGCCCCCTCTCTCTGGTGGCTGAGAGCAACCCGGGCCTCGGAGTTGGCAGCCCGATCCGTTATCGGGGGGTCGATATCGGCAAGATTGAGCAGATTGAGCTGGAGCCGTCATTGGGTCAAGTGATCTTCAAGGCAGAGCTTGATGGCCACTACGCCGAACGTTTTCTGCAATCCGGCGCCCGCTTTACGCTGGTGCAAGCCAAGCTGGGGCTGGGCGGTGTTGCTCACCTCGATACCCTGATCAAGGGGGCTTTTGTCGAAGCCCAACCTGGTAAGGGGGCAGGCAAAGATCGCTTCCCCTTGAGTCAGAGTGGTCCGGTCGGGTTGGCCTTGACCCTCAAGAGCCCTTCGGTCAACGGTCTTAGCGTTGGTAGCCCGCTGCTGTTTCGCAAACTGGTGGTGGGCAGTGTCACCAAAGTGGCGTTGGCAAGGGATGGCAGCGAGGTGCTGATTGAGGTGAGCGTGGAGCAGGAGTATGCCCATCTGGTGCGTGCCAACTCACGGTTCTGGAACGTCTCCGGAGTGAAGGCAGATATTGGCCTGACCGGCGGCACCATCGAAGTGGAGACGGTGCAGAGCCTGCTGGCGGGCGGCATCGCCTTCAATACCCCGGAGAACGAGATGGGGCCGACCGCCAAGACAGGCCACAGCTATCCACTCTACGGCAAAGCCGAGAAAGCGTGGCTGGAGTGGAGCCCGCGCATCCTGCCCTGATCTTCTTCCTCAATCACCGTTGATTGCTACAAACGCCCGGCCCGCATGCCGGGCGTTTTATTTCATCTGGTCTATTTAACCAGGGTCACCATTAAGAGAATGGCTTGGCGTGTGGTAGGATATCGACCCTCTTTTTCGGTCAACGAGACGGCGCCGTGCACGACAACACCTACCTTCCCGATCACTTTTTACACCACATTGCGGCCATCATGCCGGCTCATCTGTCTATGGATGATTTTGTGGC
Organism: Aeromonas sp. CU5; assembly: GCF_002586745.1. Taxonomy (NCBI): domain Bacteria; kingdom Pseudomonadati; phylum Pseudomonadota; class Gammaproteobacteria; order Aeromonadales; family Aeromonadaceae; genus Aeromonas; species Aeromonas sp. CU5. Next base: position 1,496,566 of record NZ_CP023817.1, on the reverse strand, counting down.
CAGTTGTCGGCGACCGCTGCGGCGCAGCATTCGGGTCAATACCCTCAAGATCACTGTGTGTGACTTTTTGGCACAAATGCAGCCACAGGGTTGGCAGTTTGATCCCGTGCCCTGGTGTGATACCGGCTTCTGGTTGACCCGCAGCGATGAAACGGTTCCCCTCGGCAACACCGCCGAGCATTTGAGCGGGCTGTTCTACATTCAGGAAGCGAGCTCCATGTTACCGGTGACCGCGCTATTTGCCAGCGACAAGATCAAAGCGGACGGCATGTTGCTGGATGCCGCGGCTGCCCCCGGCTCCAAGACCACCCAGATCGCTGCGCTGATGAACAATCAGGGAATGCTGGTTGCCAACGAGTTTTCCAGCAGCAGATTGAAAGTGCTCAGTGCCAATATCCAGCGCTGCGGTGTGACCAATGTGGGCATGACTCACTTTGATGCCAAGGTGTTTGGCCAGTGGCTGCCGGAAACCTTCGACGCCATCCTGCTCGATGCCCCCTGCTCCGGCGAGGGGACGGTACGTAAAGATGACGATGCCCTGCGCAACTGGAGCATCGAGAGCATCGACGAGATTGCTGCGGTGCAACAAGGGTTGCTGGAGAGCGCCTTTCATGCCTTGAAACCGGGCGGCGTGCTGGTCTATTCCACCTGCACCTTGAGTGAGCAGGAGAATCAGGCGGTCTGCCAATCCCTGCTGGACAAGTTCGGCGATGCCCTGATATTTGACTCACTGGCGGATCTGTTCCCCCATGCGGAGCAGGCCTGTACAGCGGAAGGATACCTGCACGTTTGGCCCCAGATCTTCGACAGTGAGGGCTTTTTCGTCGCCAGATTACGCAAGCAGCACTCGGTGCCCAATACCATGTTCAAACCGGGAAAGCTGGGAAAATTCCCCTTCTCACTGCTACCGGCCAAAGAGGCTGACCCCATGTTGCAAGAGATTGCGGCCACTTTTGGAGTGGTGCCGCAGGGGCAATTGTTTGGTCGCAATGACGAGATCTGGCTCTTTCCCCATCTGTTTGAACAGGTACAGGGCAAGCTGCGTTTCGATCGCATCGGTATCAAGCTGGCTGAGACCTTCAAGAAGGGTTATCGACTCACCCATCAATGGGCACTGGCTTATGGTGATAAAGCCAGTCAAGGGTTTGTCGAGCTCGACAGTGCCAATGCCCGTGAATTTATGATGGGACGAGATGTCTGGCCTGAGCAGGCAGCTGGCGCTGGTGAGGTGATCGTCCGTTATCAGGGACATACCCTGGGCATGGGGAAATGGGTGGGTAGCCGGGTCAAGAATGCCCTCCCCCGGGAGCTGGTGCGAGACAACAATCTGTTCAATGCATAGTTGGCTATTTGGTGCGTAAGCAGCTGAACGAGTCTGGAATAGCCACACTCAGGTTGAACTTCTCTTCGGAATGGCGTTGTTTCCCAAATCAGCCAGCAAGTCATGACTTCCCCAGCCCCGGGTGACCGCTACACTCGGGGCTTTCTGACAGGTAAGCCAAGGGTGTTCAGTTTGTTTATCGCGCTCACATACGCCATCACTTCTCCCACTTGACCATTGTATTTTCGCAGGGTGATTTGGCCTGCCATTAACTGTTTGAACCGGAACATCGCTGTCTCTGCCAGCGAACGACGGTGATACCCCGATATCTTCTTCCAGTGCGCCAGCCCTTCCTTGCGCATCACCTGCACCGCCTCATTTCTCGGATGGCCCTTTTTCCATAGCCCTGCGTTCTTGCGAGGCGGGATACACGCCGTCGCCCCTTTACGCGCAATCAACCGATGGCTGGCTTTGCTGTCATAGGCGCCATCCGCGTAAACACGCCCCAGCTTGCGACGCAGAGGATTGAGCAAGGTCGGCAACACCTCCGCGTCATGCACATTCTTCAGCGACACTTCTGCCGCCACGATATCGTGAGTCACCGGATCTACCGCCAGATGCAACTTGCGCCAGACTCGACGTTTCTCAGCGCCGTGTTTTCTGACTTTCCACTCGCCTTCACCAAACACTTTCAGACCCGTCGAGTCGATAACCAGGTCGGTAATGCGCCCCTTGGGGGGCTGCCGATAGGCCACCTTCACTGTGCGTGCGCGCTTGCTGACACAGCTGTAGTCCGGGGCACACAGCGGCACATTCATCAGCTCGAACAGGGAGTCGAGTAGCCCCTGAGTGGCTCGCAGCGTGAGGCTGAAAATCCCTTTGAGCATCAGAACGGTACAGATGCTCTGGTCGGTGTAGAGCTGGCTGCGTCCCCGTTTTCCGTGATGGTCTTGGTGAAACCAGTTATCCATGGCCTCGGCATCAACCCAGAAAGTGAGAGAGCCACGGTTGATCAAAGACCTGTTGTATTGAGGCCAATTGGTGATGGGGTGAAGCACTTTACCCATGATGCAGACTTGAGGGGGATGGTGGTGATCAGAGCACTGGGTTTTCAATTAGTTCCATTCAAGCTGCATCGATTTAGGAAACAACGCCCTTCGGATCTTGAAAAGCCTTGAGCCTTGTCTAAGCTTAAGGCAATCCGAACACCAGTTAGCGCACGGCTCTGCAAGGAGCCAATTCCCCTATGCCAGGTACAAGGAATTCGTACCTGGCTCTTTTTATCTCTTATCGTCCCGCCAACTCTTCATCACTAGGCTTCTACAACAGTCTCTTCCACCAGACTGGCGACTGTGTTTTCAAGCGGTGATCCCCTACCCAACTCATGTTGATAGAGCAGATCGATCGCTTGTTCTATCAGTGATGCCTGACTGTCTTCGAGGTGAATACCCAGATCAGCCAATCGCTCGGCGTGGCGATTGCTGATCCAGCATTGCAGTCGGGTATGGGTCTCCTGTTTACGTTTTACATGCTGACGCTGTCGCTCGGCGTTATTTTGTGGCACTGCCTCTTCGGCGTCACTCACTGCTATTTCATGGCTCATATGTATGACCTTGCAATGCTCCATTATCAGATTTGTTATCTCTTACTTAATGCGTTTATCCATTGGCAGAGTGCCCTTCCCTCTTGAACGCTAGGCAGCGTGGCAAATATATCATCAGATCAACGAGATATCATTTAACATAAAAAATGCGGTGACGCAGTTGTGTCAAAGCAAGCCATCGAGCGCGTGATCGGAGAATTTATGGGCATCATCGAAGTACTCCTGCAGAGTCCGCATATCCTTGTGGCGAGTGACTTCGATAATCTTGTTCATCGGTTTGCCAGCTGTGACTGCCGAGGTGATAAATCCGCGCCGCAAGCTGTGGCCGCTGACGTAGAGATCATCGATGGCCTGACCGGTTCGCCGTTTGATCATCAGGTTTATCCCTTGTGGCCCCAGGGGATCTGGCATGAGTTGCCCCCAGCGGTTCATCCGCCGAAACAGTGGCCCCTCGCTGATCCGGCTTTTGCGCAGCCAGTGCTGCAGTGCCGACACCGGGCAATGATGCTTGCCCGGGATCAGCGCAATTTCGGTTTCATGGAGTTGATGCTTGCTCGGTTTGAGGCGAAGGCGGATCCCCTGCCCCACAAAATCGAGATCGCTCACTTCAATTCTGGCCGCTTCCGAGCGGCGCAAGGCGCCACTGAACATCAAGAGCAGCAGGGTGTGATCGCGAAGGCCGGCCAGATCATTGGTGTCGATACCATCCAATACCCGAGTTAATGGTTGCAGCGTTAATGCACCTGTCTTGCGCTTACGGTTATCTCCCAGTCGTACTATACCGCGCATCATCTCCTTGATTTCGGGATGCTCGGTCGGCATTGGGTTAATGCCTTTTTGTTTGAAGGCGTAGCGGATCCCCGCCAGCCGTCTCACCAGGGTTGCCGGTTTTCGAGGTTCGCCATTACGCAGATCCCCCTTCCCCTCCTCTTTATCCAGCCATACCCAGTCGGCCAATACCCCATCTGCCTGATCTGCCAGAAAGTTCATAATGTCATGATGGGTGGTTTGCAGCGGATCCAGCCCGTGCAATTGGCACCAAAAGACAAAAATACGGGTATCGGCCTGATAAGCATTGAGGGTTGAATCGGCTTTTGAACTGCGTAAAAAGCGACGAGCCCGACTATTTAGCTGGGCATCGAAGACGGTTTGCAGTGACTGATGAGCCAGATTGGACAAGCTTGGATATATCACGGAACACTATGATTCATATGAAGTTTGAGAGGATCTTACAGGATCCTTCCCACACATCAAGTATCGATAATGAATATTATCGATACTTGATGTGGCTTGATTTAATACCTTTAACCACCATAGAACCCTATTGAACATGGCAATGTTAATAGCAGCTGTTTAGCATGCATTTAGAATAAGTAGACACAACAGTAAGTAAGAGATAACGAGGCGTTGTGTTGATATTGACGGGGGTAATCAGCTTGATATTTGAAATGTAAGAAGCCCCGAACAACGGGGCCTTTGGATTATTTTTTCGCCAGCTTGAACAGTTCAAAGAAATTATGGCTGGTCGCTTCTGCCAATTCACTGAGCGGCATCTGGCGCAGGTCGGCAATAAATTGAGCAACATCTCGCACAAAGGCAGGTTCATTCTCCCTCCCCCGATGGGGAACCGGTGCAAGATAGGGCGAGTCGGTCTCGACCAGCAATCGGTCGAGGGGCAGAGCCTTGACCACTTCTTGCAGTACAGACGCATTTTTGAAGGTGGCAATCCCCGAGATGGAGATATAGAACCCCATCGCCATCGCCGCTTGCGCCATCTCGAGAGATTCGGTGAAGCAGTGCAGCACACCGCCAACCTGATCCGCTCCCTCTTCGCGCATGATCTGCAAAGTATCTTGTTGGGCATCGCGGGTATGGATGATCAGCGGCTTGTTCAGCGCGCGGGCAACCCGGATATGTTCGCGGAAAGAGGCTTGCTGCACCTCTTTGTTCTCCGGCGAGTAGAAGTAGTCGAGCCCGGTCTCGCCAATGGCGATCACTCTTTCATCTGCAGCTTGGGTCAACAACAAGGCAGCATCCACACCGGGTTCCTGATTGAGCGGATGTACACCGCAAGAGGCAAACACCTGAGAATATGGGGCGATCGCCTCGAGCATGGTCGGGAACTGCGCCTGAGTCACACTGACACAGAGAAAATATCCCACATCCAGTTTCGCGGCCTTGGCCAGTACATCGGCCATGCTGGTCTGCTTGCTGCCATAGCTGAGGCGATCGAGATGACAGTGGGAATCAACGAGTAACATATAAAACCTTTATTCTTGTCGGAACTATAACCAGCGACTGAGCCAGTTCATCAGATGGATGGTGGGGTTGGAGAGCTGTCCCGGCTGGCAAGCCGCCTTGAGGGCAACCAGATCTTGTTCTGCCTCCAGCAGTTTTTCGCTGGAGTGCTGCTCTGCCAATCGTTGACTCAAGATCGCCAAGTCCGGCATCGCCAACTGGTGGTGACCGCATCCCGCCTGGGTTTTCAACGCGTCGCATAAAAACAGCTGCAGCCAGTGCAACCTGACCTGGGTCTCTTGCCCCAACTGGCTACAAACCGTGGTTGCTTTGATGGGGCTTTGCCGCAGAGCGACGAAACTTTCCAGCAGTTCGCGGCGAGTTCCGTCCTGTTGTTGCTCGATATAATCGAGTACCCGCAATGGGGCGCCCTGACAGATCCGCACCTGAGCCAAGGTGGCCTGATGACCCTGCTCGGCTAACCAGCGAACAGTCTCCCCTTCCGCCGGCAACTGGCAGGCATGTTTGTGACAGCGACTGAGAATGGTGGGGAGCAGCCGGGAAACCTGGGAGGCAATCAGCAACAGCAAGCTGTCGCCGGCTGGCTCTTCCAAGGTTTTCAGCAGGGCGTTGGCAGCCGATTCGGTCATCCGCTCCGCATCAGGAATGATCACCACTTTGCCACGGCCGAGCTGGGCAGAACTCTGTAACCGGGTGCAGATCTCGCGAATGGCCTCGACCCCGATGGTTTTGCTGTCGCGGGTGATAGTGCCAAGATCCGGGTGGTTGCCCTTGTCAAACAGCTGGCAAGAGTGGCAGTGGCCGCACGGTTCTCCGCGATCAGGTTGCTGGCAAAGATGCAAGCGAGCCAGTCGTTCGGCCAGCTGTTCCTTGCCAAGACCGGGATCTCCGAGCAGCAGCCAGGCGTGACCGAGCCGACCGGACTGAGCTGTCTGGCTTAAACGGTGCCAATCCGGGATCAGCCAGGGATACATAGCTGCTCGTTCGACAGATAGTGGTCCAATGCATTCTCGATGGCAGCTTTAACCTGATCCGGCGTTTGCGCCGCATCGATTACCACAATGGAATCATCCTTGGCGGCCAGTTCGAGATAACGCGCTCGGGTACGTTCGAAGAAACTGAGCTGCTCCAGTTCGATGCGATCCAGCTCGCCCCGATGGCGGGCGCGCTGCAAGCCAAGGGCGGGATCGATATCGAGATAGAGGGTGAAATCCGGCTTGAAGTTGCCGAGCACCGCCTGCTTGATGGCACCGATCAGGTTGGCATTGATACCACGGCCACCACCCTGATAGGCCTGGGAGGAGAGATCGTGGCGATCCCCTACTACCCAGATACCGTCGGCCAGTGCCGGTTTGATGCGGGTCTCCACCAGTTGTACCCGGGAAGCATACATCAACAGCAGTTCGGCTTCGATGGTAAGGCGCTCATCGTGTACCTCTTTGACGATGGCACGCATCCGCTCCGCTAGCGGGGTACCACCCGGCTCGCGAGTGCATTCGATCTTGTCGATACCGTGGCGCTGCAGATAGTCAGTGACATAACGCACGGCCGAGCTCTTCCCTGCCCCTTCCAATCCTTCGATCACAATAAATTTAGACATTAAGGTTTCTTCAATATGAATTCGCGAACCGCACGATTGTGTTCATCGAGGGTCTTGGAGAAATAGTGGGCACCGCCCCCCTTGGCGACAAAATAGAGATAGTCGCTCGCCAGCGGGTTGAGCGCTGCTTCAATAGAGGCTTTGCCCGGCATGGCGATAGGCGTGGGCGGCAAACCATCGATAACATAAGTGTTGTAGGGGTTCTTGTCGGTCAGATCGCTGCGGCGAATATTGCCATCGTAGCGATCCTTCACCCCGTAAATAACTGTGGGATCAGTCTGTAACTTCATCCCCAGACGCAGGCGATTGACAAATACAGCGGCAATTTGTGCTCGCTCATCAGGCTGGCCGGTCTCTTTTTCGATGATGGACGCCATGATCAGCGCCTCATAGGGCGTCTTGTAAGGCAGGTTGGCCTGACGTTTCTCCCAGCTCTGCTGCAAGAAGGTCTCCATATCCTGATGAGCCCGGCGCAATAGCGATAGATCGCTGGCATGGGTGGTATAGGCGTAGGTTTCCGGCAGGAACCACCCTTCCAGCTTGCCATTCTCGATGCCGAGCTCCTGCGCCAGATCGGCTTCTGATTGCTCGACCGTCAACCGCTCAAGATACGGCGCACTGGAGAGCTGCTTCTGCCAGTCCTCGAAACGGGAACCTTCAACGAAGGTAAGGCTGAAGTGAAACTCCTTGCCTGAGGCAAACAGGGAGAGGGTATCCTTGAGGGGAGCCCCTTCCTTGATCTCATAGGTGCCCGATTTGATGGCCACCAATTCAGGATGACCACGCAGCCAGAGCCGCACCGCCCATGGGCTGGTTTCCCCCTCCCCCAACTCGGTGATCAAGCGGGCAGCATGAGCCCCTTTTTCCACAGTAAAGAGCCGGGTCGGCCCTTTGTTGGTGAGTGTCTCCACCTGTTGCCATTTGTAGTGCACATAGCCCCCGGAGACGGCAACAGTCAGTGCCGCCCCCGCAAGCAGGGTGTAAAGCCGATTAAACTTCAATGACCAAACGCTCCTGTAAACGGCGACCCAATACCGCGGCGGGATAATAAATATCCTCGATGCCGTTGACCGGCACCACCCCCATCAGGGTATTAGTGAGCCATACCTCTTCTGCCTGCCATAGTGACTCCAGCGGAGCCTCCACCACACGCAACTCAATACTCATCTGTTTCAGCATCGCCATCACCTGGCGGCGCATGATGCCATCGACACCACCCCGGGCCAAATCCGGTGTAAATACCGTCTTGCCCCGACGCCAAAACAGATTGGCACTGACCCCTTCAGTCAGAAAACCACGACTGTTGAGCACTATCCCTTCGACTGCATCGCGGCTGACAAGTTCGCTTTTCAGCAATACCTGCTCCAGACGATTCAAGGTTTTAAGCCCGGCCAGCATGGGGGCATCACCGATCCGCTGGCGGCACACCACCATCTCGATACCCTCCTGTTGCCACTGGCCATAGTGGGTGGGAAATGGCGCCAGGCTGATAATGCGGGTGGTGTGCTGACAGCCACTGCCATCATAGCCCCTGCCACCCTCGCCGCGGGTCAGGATCACCTTGGCCACACATTGTGGCTGGTTGGCCACCATATCTTCAACCTCTTGGGTCAACAGATCCCAGTCAGGCTCTACCAATCCCAGCCGGTTGTTGGCCTGCTGCAACCGAGCCAGATGGGCATGCCACTGCAACACCCGGCCATCCCTGACCGCCATGGTGGTGAAATGACCGTCACCATAGGCCAGCCCCCGATCATATGCCGAGATGCTATCAAGCTTCATTCCATTGATAAGCAAAGGGATCCCTCCGATAAAAAAGGCCCGATACCGGCAGTATCGGGCCTGTGTCTTTGCCCTGCGGCAAATTATACGCGTTTGAAGATCAGTGAGCCATTGGTGCCGCCAAAACCAAACGAGTTGGAAAGGGCGTACTCGAAGCTGCCTGGCTTGGCCACGTGGGGCACCAGATCCAGATCGCACTCTTCATCCGGGTTGTCCAGGTTGATAGTGGGCGGCGCCACCTGATCACGCAGGGCCAACACAGTGATGATCGCCTCGATGGCACCGGCGGCGCCCAGCAGGTGACCAGTCATGGATTTGGTGGAGCTGATCATCAGGGATTTGGCGTGCTCGCCAAATACTGACTTCATGCCACGCAGCTCGGCCACATCACCCAGCGGGGTGGAGGTGCCGTGAGCATTGATGTAACCAATCTGCTCGGGGGCAATGCCGGCATCCTTGATGGCATTTTTCATGGCGCGCGCGCCACCGTTGCCATCGGCGGGAGGCGCTGTCATGTGATAAGCGTCACCGCTCATGCCAAAACCGACCAGCTCGGCATAGATACGGGCACCACGGGCCTTGGCGTGTTCGTACTCTTCCAGCACGAGTACACCGGCACCATCACCCAGCACGAAACCGTCGCGATCCTTGTCCCACGGACGGCTCGCTTTTTGCGGCTCGTCATTGCGGTTGGAGAGCGCCTTGGCGGCAGCAAACCCCCCCATCCCCATCGGGGTGGAGGCTTTTTCAGTACCACCGGCCACCATCACGTCCGCATCACCGTAAGCGATCATCCGGCCCGCCATGCCGATGGCATGGGTACCCGTGGTACAGGCGGTGGTCACGGCGATGTTCGGCCCTTGCAGACCCTTCATGATGGATAGATGACCAGACACCATATTGATGATGGTGGATGGTATGAAGAAGGGGCTCAGCTTGCGCGGTCCACTGTTGATCAGGCTGCTGTGGTTCTGTTCAATCAGACCCAGACCACCGATACCGGAGCCAATTGCCACGCCAATCCGCTCGGCATTCTCTTCATTGATGGTCAGGCCGGAATCATCCAGCGCCTGCATACCGGCAGCAATACCATATTGAATAAAGAGATCCATCTTGCGAGCGTCTTTACGGTTGATGCCGTATTGCTCGGGATCGAAGTCTTTGACCATGCCTGCGAAGCGGGTCGCAAACTCGCTGGCATCAAAGTGGTCGATCAGGGAAATGCCGCTCTGCCCGTTGAGCAGTGCTTGCCAGCTGGATTCGGCAGTGTTACCCACCGGGGAAAGCATCCCCAAGCCGGTCACCACGACTCTGCGTTTTGACACTGAGGTAGTCTCCGAGAGGTTTTTGAAAGGAAGCAGATATAAAAGAAGCGGCCCTTGGGCCGCTTCTTTCAGAACAGGAAATTAATCCTGATTAGCGGTGATGTAGTCGATAGCCGCTTGAACAGTGGTGATCTTCTCGGCTTCTTCATCAGGAATTTCGGTATCGAATTCTTCTTCCAGCGCCATTACCAGTTCAACGGTATCCAAAGAGTCAGCGCCCAGGTCGTCGACGAAAGAGGCGGCGTTCTTAACGTCGTCTGCTTTAACACCCAGTTGTTCGATGATGATTTTCTTTACGCGTTCTTCGATGTTGCTCATGACCTGAATTTTCCTTTAAAAATACGCTATTGCGTCTGGTTGGGGTAGTTTATTCAATTGACGTGAGTTTGCAAGTAGCTTGCCGCTGGTCAAACCACGATATTCGCCAAACTTCGGCGTATTATCGCAAATTTGAACAGATCGCACGACAAATTGATTACACCATGTACATCCCGCCATTAACATGGAGGGTTTCGCCGGTGATATAAGCTGCTTCATCAGAAGCCAAGAATACCACAGCAGCGGCAATTTCTTTTGGATCACCCAAACGGGCGGCAGGCACCTGGCTCATGATGCCACTGCGTTGATCATCATTGAGTGCGCGGGTCATGTCGGTTTCGATGAAACCTGGCGCGACCGCGTTCACAGTGATACCGCGGGATGCCACTTCCCGTGCCAACGCTTTGGTAAAGCCAACCAGACCGGCCTTGGCGGCCGCATAGTTGACTTGACCCGCATTACCCATGGTTCCCACCACGGAGCCAATGCTGATGATGCGACCATGACGTTTTTTCATCATGGCACGCAACACCGGTTTGCTCAGACGGTAGAGAGAGGTCAGATTGGTATCGATGATCTCGTTCCACTCGTCATCTTTCATCCGCATCAACAGGTTGTCACGGGTGATACCCGCATTGTTGATCAGAATGTCGATGTCGCCAAAACGCGCCTTGATGGCGGCAAAGACGGCTTCGATGGATTCCTGGCTGGTCACGTTCAGTGCCATACCGCAGCCATTGTCGCCCAAATAGGCACTGATCGCCTCGGCACCGCTCTCGCTGGTTGCAGTACCGACCACTTTTGCGCCACGGGCCACAAACGTTTCGGCAATCGCACGACCGATACCACGACTGGCACCGGTCACCAACACAACCTTATCGGTAAAACTCATCACTTGCTCCTGTTTACTTGGACTGGGCCAGCGCCTGCTCGAAAGAGGCCGCATCGTTGGCATGGATACCTTCCACACGCTTATCGATGCGCTTGGCCAACCCGCTCAATACCTTACCCGGCCCCATCTCAATCGCGAGAGTGATACCGTCATTGGCCATCTGCTCGACAGTCTCGGTCCAACGAACCGGGCTGAACAGCTGACGCACCAGGGCTTGCTTGATGGCGGCCGGATCCTGTTCACAGGATACGTCGACATTATTGATGACTGCGATGGTTGGAACCTTGATCTCGATCCCGTCCAGCGCTGCTGCCAGTTTTTCTGCGGCAGGTTTCATCAATGCGCAGTGAGACGGCACAGAGACCGGTAGCGGCAGAGCACGCTTGGCGCCCGACTCTTTCATCAGCACGTTGGCACGCTCAACCGCTTCTTTATGGCCGGCAATCACGACCTGGCCCGGGGAGTTGAAGTTGACCGGAGAGACCACCTGCCCTTGCGCCGCTTTTTCGCAGTTGGCGGCGATGGATTCGTTGTCCAGACCGATGATGGCGGCCATGGCGCCAGTGCCTTCCGGTACCGCTTCCTGCATGGCCAGACCACGCAGCTCAACCAGTTTGACGGCATCGGCAAAATCGAGTGCACCACTGCAAACCAGCGCGGAGTATTCCCCTAAGCTGTGACCCGCCATCACCGCAGGCGTTGCCCCACCCTGCTGTTGCCACAAACGCCACAGGGCGACAGAGGCAGTGAGCAGCGCAGGCTGGGTGCGCCAGGTTTTGTTCAGATCTTCAAGTGGACCATCCATCACCAGAGCAAGCAGGTCATAACCCAGCACCTGGCTCGCCTCGGCGAAGGTCTCCTTGATCACGGCATGTTGTTCGGCCAGCTCGGCCAACATGCCAACGGACTGGGAACCTTGTCCCGGGAAGGCAATGGCAAAATGGGTCATCATTGATTCCTGTTAGAAAAGATGAAAATGAAATCTGAAACGGGATGAGGCTAATGCCTCATCCCGACGAGGATCAGAGGCGAACCAGCGCCGAACCCCAGGCGAAACCGCCGCCAAATGCTTCCAGCAACACCAGCTGACCGGGTTTTATCCGGCCATCTCTGATCCCCTCATCAAAGGCGATCGGCACAGATGCCGCTGAGGTATTGCCATGTTTGTCGAGAGTCAGCACCACTTTGTCGAGGCTCATACCAAGCTTCTTGGCCGTCGCGTTGATGATGCGGAAGTTGGCCTGGTGCGGCACCAGCCAGTCCAGCTCGGTTGGCGCGATACCGGCAGCCGCCAGGGTTTCGGTCACGATCTCGCTCAGGCGGGTGACCGCTACCTTGAATACGTCGTTGCCCTTCATATACATGTAGGCTTCGAGCTCGGCACCCGGCATGCCACGGCGAGGATGTGGCAACTTGAGCAAGTCACCATAACGGCCATCAGCATGCAGGTGAGTAGAGAGAATACCGGGGGTCTCGCTGGCGCCAATCACCACAGCACCCGCCCCATCACCGAAAATAATGATGGTGCCACGATCTTGCGGATCGCACATGCGGGAGAGCACATCGGCCCCCACAACCAGTACATTACGCGCCGCGCCGGACTTAACAAACTGATCGGCAATGGAGAGCGCATAAGTGAACCCAGCGCAGGCTGCTGCCACGTCAAAAGCAGGAATACCTGGTACGCCGAGCAATCCCTGCAGCTCGCAGGCTGCGGCCGGGAAGGCATTTTCCGCACTGGTGGTGGCCAGCACTATCATGTCGAGATCGGCTGCGGTCAGACCTGCCGCATCCAGGGCGCGCAGAGCCGCCTGATGAGCCAAGGTTGCCACTGTTTCGTCAGCACCGGCAATGCGGCGCTCATGGATCCCGGTTCGTTCCACGATCCACTCATCACTGGTCTCGACCATCTGCTCAAGATCGGCGTTGGTACGCACTGAACTCGGCAAGTAGCTGCCAGTACCCAGAATTTTGCTATGCATAGAGTTCTTATAGATCCCTGTCAGAGAAGACAGCTTCAAGGCGATCTGCTATTTGCAGTGGAAGTTGATGTTTGGCCTCTTGTGCGGCCAGCAGGATCGCATTACACAAGGCACGCCGTTCAGCACGCCCATGACTTTTTACCACAATGCCGCGCAATCCTAACAGACTTGCCCCGTTATACTGGTCGGGGTTCAGGTAAGAAAAGCGTCGTTTGAACATAAACCCGGCGATACGGCCAAGAAAACTGCGTTTCTTGCGGGGATATCCGGCCAGTTCAGCCATCATCCGTACCACACCTTCTGCCGTCTTGAGCGCGACATTACCAACAAAACCATCGCAGACAATCACATCACACTCACCACTGAAGATACGATCACCTTCGATGAAGCCAACATAATTGAGTGCACTGCACTGTCGCAGCAGCTCGGCACTGTGCCGCACCAGATCATTGCCCTTGATCTCCTCCTCGCCAATGTTAAGCAAGGCGACCCGAGGCGCCGATATGCCTTCTACCTTCTCGGCCACAACGGAGCCCATTACCGCAAATTGCAGCAAGGTATCGGCATCACAACTGACGTTGGCGCCGAGATCCAGCATCATGGTGCGCTGGCCGCTCAAGGTTGGCAATGCCTTGATGAGCGCCGGTCTGTCGACCCCCGGCAAAGACTTGAGCACGCATTTGGCCATGGCCATCAAGGCACCGGTATTACCGGCACTGACACAAGCATCGGCCTCACCGGCTTTCACCAGATTGAGCACAACTCGCATGGAAGAGTCTTTAAGGGTACGCAGTGCCACGATCGGCTTGTCGCCCATGCCAACCACTTGGGATGCATGTACGAAACGAACGCGGGGATGATTGAGCAAGCCATGTTGCTGCAACAAAGAAGAGGTCTGGTGCTTGTCGCCGACCAGGATCAGTTTTAGCTGGGGCAAAAGAGACAGTGCCTGCACGGCGGCAGGCACTGTTTCAGAGGGGCCAATATCTCCCCCCATGATGTCTAGCGCGACAGTTTGCGTAGACAAAGGCAATCCTTAAGCGATTACCTTTTTACCGCGATAGAAACCATCGGCAGTCACGTGGTGACGACGATGAATTTCACCACTGGTCTGATCAACAGTCAGTGCAGCGGAGGTCAGTGCATCGTGGGAACGACGCATGCCACGCTTGGAACGGGTTTTACGGTTCTGTTGTACGGCCATTGTAGGCTAACTCCTAAATTCACTTACGTTTAAGCGCTTCAAGAACTGCAAAGGGATTCGGCCGCTCATCAGCAGGTTCGATTTCACCCCAACTCATCTCCATATTCCCTCTCGGGCAAGCATCCATAGGGTGCATTGCGACTTGAGGCAACGTGAGGATTAATTCATCCTCGAGGATTTGATGAAGATCTATCTCGCCGTTTTCATCCAACTCAATGGGCTCATAAGCTTCCGGCAGTTCTTCCTCGTTTGTTTTTTCAAACAGCGGAGTGTAGATATATTCAGCTTCACAAAGGTATTCAAACGTCTCACCACAACGTTGGCAAACCAGGTCAACCTTGGCATGGGCAGTGCCTTTCATAACGGTTAACTTCTGGACATCTTTACCAAATTGCAGTGATACATCGATATCACTCTGCAAGCCAGCGGTTGACTCTTCCAGCCTGGGCATCTGCGACTTTTCCACTATCCCGACATAATCGAGCAGTTTCAAGGCACTACGGACTGGATCAACCTTAACGGGCAACTTCACCTTTTGCATAGGGCGCGAATATTATAGGTCCAACAATGGATAGTCAAAGGAAAAAGTCCTTACCGCCGATGATTTTAACGTCACAAGTCCCTAGAATGCCGGTACTTGCTTTCATCGGTGCCTGATATTATGCCACAGAATCTGACCCTCGCCTCAACTTCTCGTTACCGTAAAGCCTTGCTGGAGAAGCTTGGCCAGCCCTTTGATTGTGCCGCACCGGATGTGGATGAACGCCCCTTGGCAGAAGAATCGGCACAGGCGTTAGTGGCCAGACTGGCCCGCGCCAAGGCACAAGTCATCGCCGATGGTCGTGATCACGGCCTGATCATAGGTTCTGATCAGGTGTGTGTCTGCGATGGCCGGATCCTCGGCAAACCGGGCACCATCGACAATGCGGTCGCGCAGTTAATGGCGGCACAGGGTCGCAGCGTAACCTTCTATACCGGTTTGTGTGTGCTGGACGCCGCGACCGGGCAGGCCCATCAACTGGTGGAGCCCTTTACCGTCCATTTTCGCACCCTTGATGAAGCCGCCATTCGCCGCTATGTCGAGGCCGAATTGCCCCTCGATTGTGCGGGCAGCTTTAAATGCGAAGGAATGGGTATTGTGCTGTTCAAGGGGCTGGAGGGACGCGACCCTAACGCCTTGATCGGTCTGCCACTGATCGGCCTGATCGAGCTACTGGCCTGCCACGGCATCGCCCTGCCCTGATGTCTCATTGCACAAAGAAAGATAACAACGACGAGCGCCAGGATCGCCGCCTCGTCTGGCAAGCACAGCCCGTGATCTTGCTGTTTCACTCTTATCCATCGGGAACCAGATAGTGCGTATAGATGATTTGAGGCTGTTTCTTTCAGTGGTTGAACTGGGCAACTTTGCCGCCGTGGCACACTCCCTTGATGTGCCACGAGCCCAAGTCAGTCGGCGGATTGGCGATCTGGAGCAGGCCCTTGGCTGCAAGCTGTTTACCCGCACCACCCGCAAACTGGCCCTGACGCCAGCCGGTACCGATTACTTTATGCAGTTGCAGGAGATTATTCCCCGACTCGAAACCCTGAACCAAAGTATCAAGAATCAGAGCTCGGCCCCCACCGGCTCGGTCAAATTGGGGTTGATCGGGGATGCCGATATTCTGGCTCACGATCTGCTACTTAATTTTCTCAGCCAGTACCCGCTCATTACGCTGGAAACCCACGTCAGTAATCTGGGTTATCACGACATCATGAACTACGGACTCGATGCCTGTGTCCACATTGGCAAAATGCAAGATAGCTCGTTTATTGCCAGACCCCTGACCACGGTGTCGCGCAAGCTTTATGCCAGTCCGGGCTATCTGGCCGAGCACGGCATGCCGCAGCAACTTGAGGATCTTCAGCAACACGCACTGCTGATCCACCGGCTTGCCAGCGGTGAACTGGAAGATTGCTGGAACTTCAACACGGGCCCACTCAAAGTGAGTAGCCGACTCATCTCCAACAGTAGCCACTATATCCGCTACGCCGTGCTCAAGGGCGCCGGTATCAGCCTGCTGCCCGAGTTGAGCGTCAAGGCGCAGGTCACCAGTGGTGAACTGCTGGAGATCCTGCCTGCCCACAAGGTCTATCTCGATGATGCCTGGCTGGTCTATCCTAGCCGCAAGGGGATGACCCATGCCGCCCGCCTGCTGATCGATAGTTTGCTGGCGGAATCGGCGCTACTACTGGACTAATTGTCACGCATTTCGAGACATTGAAGCACAGATAGACGGGATTATTAACGCTTCATGATTCAATTAAACTGGCGCCATATGATAACGCCTGTTTAAAGGAATCCTCCCATGGCACTTTCCCATCCCGGTACAACAGTGCTTAGCAGCACACTCCTGCTGCTGTTAAGCGGCTGTGGCGCCGACGCCACCACGCCCCCGCTCCAGCAACCAGCACAACTGCGCGCCGTCCAGGTGATGACCCTGGCTGACCCCGTTGCCACCCGAGCGCACAAATTTAGCGGGGTGCTGAAATCAGCCCACACCACTGACCTCTCGTTTCGCGTTCACGGCATGTTGCAGGAGCTGGTGGCGACCGAGGGCTCGCGGGTCAGCAAAGGGGAGCTACTCGCGCGCCTCGACCGGCACGATTTTCAGGTCTCAGTGAGCCAGGGAGAGGCCCAGTTAGCCGAAGCAACCGCCGCCCATCAGCTTGCACGGATCGAGCTTGCTCGGATCAGACGTGCTTGCGCCGATAACGCCATCGCCGATGTCAATCTCGATCGGGCTATCAGCGGCGAAGCACGCGCGCATGCAGCGGTCAAGCTGGCCACTCAGGGGCTGCAAAAAGCCCGTGATGCGCTGGCATATAGCGAACTGCGCGCTCCCTTTGACGGGGTGATTGGCAAGCGACATATCGACAATCACGAGTTCGTGCTGCCCGGTATCAAGGTGCTCACCTTGCATCAGCCAGATCAGCTCAATGTGGTGATCGATGTACCGGAACGCCAGGTCAGCAGGATAAAAACCGGTCAGCCGGGTCATCTTGCCTGGGGTCAGCGCCAGCAAGATCTCGCCGTCACGGTGACCGATATCGCCTCCATCCCCTCCCCGCTCAAACGCACCTATGAGGTCACCCTCTCCCTGCCTCGGGATCAGGTCAATCTGGTGGCGGGCAAGTCGGTTAATGTCACCCTCGAACTGCCGCAGCAAGCTGAAAACCCGCTCTTCTGCCTGCCCGCGATGGCGGTCAACAGTCAGGATCGCCAGTGGCATGTCTGGCGGGTGGCGCAAGACCACGTAACCCGAATCCCGGTGTCACTCCATGATCAGCAGCAGAATACCCTGTGTATCAGTGGTGAACTGACGGCTGGTGATCAACTGGTGGTCGCTGGCAGCGCCTTCGTCAGCGAGGGCGAGCAGGTCGCCATTATTGCCAACCACTCGCTGGATCAGGTGGCAATCATGGCAAACCAATCACTGGAAAAGGTCGGCAAATCATGAATCTCTCGACCTTTGTGCTACGCCAGAAGACCTTCGTGACCTTCTTCACCCTGCTCTGCACCCTTATCGGGCTGGTCTCCTACTTCCAACTTGGCAAGCTGGAAGACCCCGCTTTCACCGTCAAAAGTGCGGTGATTGTCACCCTCTACCCCGGTGCCGATGCCGGTGAGGTGGAGCGGCTGGTCACCGATCAGATCGAAACCAAATTGCAGGAGATGGCGCCGCTATGGAAGCTGCGCTCCCTCTCCCGTCCCGGCAGTTCGATGATTTTTGTCGATCTGCAGGAGCAGGTGAACTCTGCCGAGCTCCCCCAGCAGTGGGATTTGCTGCGCCGCAAGGTGGATGACGTCAAGCTGTCCCTGCCACCCCAGGCCCAGCTCACCATAGTGCAGGATGAATTTTCCGAAGTGTATGGCATGCTCTTCTCCCTTTATGGCGATAACGTCGCCATGGCCGATCTCAAGGATCACGCCCGCGAGCTGCAACGCCGGCTCAAGGCCGTCGAGGGGGTGAAGAAAGTTCAGCTGCACGGCATTCGGGAGCAGGTGATCAACATCGATCTCGATGATGAACGGTTGGCACAAGCCAACCTGACCACCCTGCAGCTGATCGATCAGCTAACCAGTCAAAACATGCCATTGCACAGTGGGGAT
The DNA here is from genome assembly GCF_002586745.1 of Aeromonas sp. CU5. Lineage (NCBI taxonomy): Bacteria > Pseudomonadati > Pseudomonadota > Gammaproteobacteria > Aeromonadales > Aeromonadaceae > Aeromonas > Aeromonas sp. CU5. Next base: position 1,478,127 of record NZ_CP023817.1, on the reverse strand, counting down.
TTCCCCCTTGGCATCGAGCAACTGCGCGTTGAACAGGGCGGTGCGTTCAACAGCGTGGAGGATATCCAGAACCTCAGCATCAAGACCGGTATCAATGGTCTCGAAAGCGCCACCGTGAAGCTCGGGGATATCGCCGACATCTATCTGGACTACCAGGATCCCGCCATGACCCTGAGCCGCTTCAATGGCCAGCAAGCGATCACCCTGGCGGTGAGCCCGGTCAACGGCATCAACGTGGTCAGCATTGGTGACACCCTCAAACAGGAGCTGGCACAGTTCGAAGCCACCCTGCCGGAGGGGGTGCATATCGGCGTCATCGCCTATCAGCCGGAGGAGGTGGCCAAGTCGGTCAATAACTTCATCCTCAACCTGGCCGAGAGCGTGATCATCGTTGTGGTTGTATTGCTGATCTTCATGGGGTGGCGCAGTGCCGCCATCGTCGGTGCCAGCCTGTTGCTGACCATCCTGTTTACCCTGATCTACCTCAATCTGACCCAGGTCGACCTGCAGCGGGTGTCGCTCGGCTCGTTTATCCTGGCGCTGGGCATGCTGGTGGACAATGCCATCGTTATCGTCGATCTCTTTGAGTCCAAATTGCGCCAGGGAATTGCTCGCCATCAGGCGGTGAGCGACAGCATCCGCGAAATGGCGCTGCCGCTGTTGGCTGCCACCCTGATCGCCGCACTGGGAACCGCACCGGTACTTTTCTCCCAGACTGATGCCGCCGAGTTTGCCCTCTCCATCGTCCAGGTGCTGTGCAGCTCCCTGCTGCTCTCATGGTTCATCGCCATGACGGTCACCCCGCTGCTCTGCTGGTATTTCATTCCAACACCGAGCCAAACCGACGGCACGGCACGGGTCTCACCCATGGCCCAGCTCTACCAAAAAGCCGTGTTCTGGTCGGTAGACCATCCAGTTAAACTGCTGCTCGGGGTTGCCCCTGTGCTGCTGTTGACCCTGGCCGCTATTCCGCTACTGCAGGTCAACTTCATGCCCTCCTCGGATCGCCCCATGCTGTTTCTCGACTACTGGCTGCCCAACGGGGGACGGATTGCGCAAACCTCCGCCGACATGCACAAAATTGAGCAGTGGCTGCTGCGTCAGCCCCAGGTGATCAGCATTTCCAGCCACGTTGGCGAGAGTGCCCCGCGCTTCTCGGTCACCGTGGAGCCCGAGCCTTTTGACAACAGCTATGGCCAGATCCTGATCAATACCCGCAGTTATGACGATATCCCTTCCCTGACGGCGGCAGGAGATGCCTGGCTGCAGGCCGAGTTCCCTTATGCCGAGCCCAGATTCCGTCCGCTCAAGCTGGCCACCAAGGATAAATTTGCCATTGAAGCCCGCTTCGTTGGACCGGATCCTCAAGAGCTGCACCGGCTGGCCAATCAGGCCAAGCAGTTGTTGGCAGCTAACCCCCACCTCATCTACATCCGGGATAACTGGCGGCAGGAGAGCAAGGTGCTGGTGCCCCTCATCAACCAGGATGCGGCAAGAATGGCCGGCGTCAATCGCACTGATATTGCCAGCGCCATTTCCCGGGCAACCGATGGTAGCCTGATTGGCCTGATGCGCCGCGATGATGATCTGATCCCCATCAAACTGCGCAGCAGCAACGCCTCGTTGGAGCACTTTGACAATATTCCGGTGCGATCCCTGCTCGGTAGCCACAGCGTCCCGATGGGACAGGTTGTCGATGGTATCGAATTCAAAGGGGAAGAGAGCATGCGCTGGCGCTACAACCGTCAACCGGCCATCACTGTGCAGGCTGACGTACGCGGCGATACCCCTTCCAATGTGCGCAAGGCCGTGGCCAGTGAGCTGGAAGCCATTGCCCTGCCCCCCGGCTACACCATGGCGTGGGGCGGCGAATACTATGACGAAAAGCGGTCGGTCGATGATCTGATGACCCAGACCCCCAAGGCGATGATCTTGATGACCATCATCCTGGTCGCCATGTTCAGCGCCTACCGCCAGCCGTTCATCATCTTGGTGACCCTGCCATTGGCCTCCATCGGCGTTGTCTGGAGCCTATTGTTGCTGGACAAACCGTTCGGCTTTATGGCGATTGTCGGCCTGATCTGCCTGAGCGGCATGATCATCAAAAACGGCATAGTGCTGATCGACCAGATCGAACTGGAACGCAAGAATGGCAGAGCGCTGGCAGAGGCGGTGAAAGTCGCGACCCTCAACCGCACCATGGCCATCTCGATGGCGGCCCTCACCACGGTACTCGGGATGATACCGCTGCTGACCGACCGGCTGTTTGATCAGATGGCGGCCACCATAGTGGGCGGGCTCTCCGCCGCCTCATTCCTCTCCCTTTTCGTGATGCCAGCCCTCTATCAACTGCTCTATCGCGGCGACAAGCAGGCGGCCATCACCCCCTCGATCAGCAAGGAGCAGTGCCATGATTGACTATCGACTCACCATGGTGGCCGCCGCCCTGCTGCTGTGCGGTTGCAGCATGACCCCAGACTATGAGGTGCCGCTGGTGGCCGTGGGGAATGTCTATCTCAATAGCCAGGAAACAGCGGGGATCAGCGCGGTCAAGCCCGTGGCTGGGGTGCACTGGTGGCAGCAGTTCAATGATCCGCAGCTCGACCAGCTGATCGTGGCCGCCCAGCAACAGAACATCCCCATCAGGATGGCCAAGGAGCGGATCAACGCCGCGCAATCCTATCAGGCGGCGGTCTCCTCCCTTAAAGTGCCTACCGTCTCCCTTAATGCCGGTTATCTGGATATGCGGCTGAGCGAGAATGGGCCGCTGAGCGGCCCTGCCGTCACCGAATATGCGCTGCCGCCCCAGCTGGGGGGCAGTAGCATCAGCCTGATCGATCGCGACAGCCATGCCCATCTGGCCAGCGCATCCATCGGCTGGGAGGCAGACCTGTTTGGCCGGATCGATGCCATGAGCCAGGCCGCCAGCATCCGGGTTGAGCAGGCCGAGCTGCTGCAGCGCAACCTCACCACCCTGATGACCGCCGAGGTGATCAACAACTACTTGCAGTATCGCGCCGCTGAAGAGCGCATGGCCATCACCCGCCAGACCATCACCGAACAGCAACAGGTGCTGGATCTGGTGCTCTCCCTCCAGCGCCACGGTTATGGATCTGAGCTGGATATAGCCAATGCCCGCACCGCCCAGGCCACCACAGAAGCCATGCTGCCGATGCTCGACAGTGCTCGCGCCGTCCATCTTGGTCGGCTGGCCATTTTACTTGGGGAGACCACCGCCCAGACCCGCAACCGGCTCGGTGACGGCGTCTTGCCACAGATGAAGGGGTTGATCCCGGTGGGCCTGCCATCAGATCTGCTGACCAGACGATGGGATATCGCCCTTGCCGAGCGGGAGATGGCTGCGCGCAACCAGCAGCTGGGCGCCACCATCGCCAACCAGTACCCGAAACTGATGTTGACCGGTACTCCCGGGGTATCGGCCCACAACCTGGACGATCTGCTCTCCTCGGGTTCCGTGGGTTGGTCCCTTGGTGCTGGCATAAGTTGGAACCTGTTCGACGGCGGACGAGGTGCTGCCATGGTGGATCTGCAAGAAGCGGCATTTCGGGAGTCCGCCCTCGCCTATCAGCAGGTCGTCAATGGCGCCTTCAACGAGGTAGATACGGTGCTCAATGCCTATGCAAACAGCCAGGAATATTACCGCTTGATCAACCAAGCCGACCAACAGGCTCGCCTGGCTGTCAACAAAGCAACCAGCCTCTATCGGGCCGGGCTCGAGAACCATCTGAGCGTGCTCAATGCCCAGCGCGTCAGCAACAACCTGCAGGATGCCAAAGTACAGGCCAGGCTCAATACCGCCACCACAGTGGTGATGTTGCACAAGGCGCTGGGTGGCGAATGGACAGTGCCACAAGCCCCCGCGCATGAGGGAACAGCAGGATAAACAAGATGAAAAAAAGAGCCCGGCCAATTGGCCGGGCTCTTTTTTTCGATGGGATTCAGGCATTCACAATAACTGTTGCAGCGCAGCCATGGTATCCACCACTGCCGATGGCCGGTGACGACTGAGGGCATCACGGTTATCGACCCCCCAGCTGACGCCAATTCGCGGCATGGCAATCGCCTCGGCCATCGCCATATCATGCACCGAGTCACCGATCATCACCGCCTGCCGGGGCAATAGCCCAAGCTCGGCCAGGATCTGCTCAAGCATCAAAGGATCAGGCTTGGAGCGCGCCTCATCGGCCCCCCGGCTGGTGATGAACAAGGAGCGCAACCCAGTCTCGTCCAATACCCGGTCAAGACCACGACGTGATTTTCCGGTGGCGACAGCCAGCAGCAACCCCTGGGTGTGCCAGCCACGCAACAACGCCTCTGCCCCAACAAATAAAGGGCTGGGAGTCACATCGTGCAGATAGTGATGGCGATAGCGGTCGGTCAGCGCGGTGATCTGACGCTCATCATCGCCACAACCAAACAGGCGGGACATGGCCACATCAAGACTCAAACCGATAATTTGCCGGATCTGGGCTGGGGCTGGCACCGCCAGTTCGCAATCGCTGGCGGCCCCTTGCACACAGGCAACAATCCGGCCCACCGAATCCATCAAGGTACCGTCCCAATCGAAAATGGCGAGCCGGATATCTTGCATTAGCGAGCCAGTTTTTCCAGGAAGCCGTCAAGCTCAGGAGCAAGAGGAGCCTCCATCTGCATCTCGCGACCATCGGCAGGATGAATAAAGCTCAGCTTCCAGGCATGCAAAAACAGTCGTTTCAGCCCTTGGCTGCGCATTTTCTCGTCAAACGCCGCTTCGCCATACTTATCGTCGCAAGCGATCGGGTGACCGGCATGCAGGGTATGAACGCGGATCTGGTGGGTGCGGCCGGTGATCGGACTACACTCGACCAGGGTCGCTTCGGCGAATTGACGCACGATCCTAAACCGGGTTTCAGACGGTTTGCCATCAGCACTGACTCGCACCACCCGTTCACCGGATTGCAGATCGTTTTTGCGCAGCGGTGCGTTGACCACTTTGACGTGAGCCTGCCACTTGCCACGAACCAGCGCCAGATACTGCTTGCGCATGGTCTTGACTCGCAGTTGTTCATGCAGGCTACGCAAAGCGCTGCGCTTTTTGGCAACCAGCAGCACGCCGGAGGTATCGCGGTCGAGACGGTGTACCAGCTCGAGGAAGCGAGCGTCCGGACGCAAAGCACGAAGCCCCTCGATAACGCCAAAGCTGAGGCCACTGCCACCGTGTACTGCCATGCCAGAGGGCTTGTTCAGCACGATCATGGCCTCGTCTTCGAACAGGATCTGGCTCTCCAGACGCTGGATAACCCCCAGATTAGCCGACGGCAATTCATTTTTTTCGGCAACGCGGACAGGGGGCACCCTTATCACGTCACCCGCGCAGAGTTTGTACTCCGGTTTGATGCGCTTTTTGTTTACCCGCACTTCGCCTTTGCGAAGGATGCGATAGATCAGGCTCTTGGGGACGCCCTTTAGCTGAGTCTTGAGAAAATTGTCTATGCGCTGCCCGTCATGCTCAGCTTCGATGGTGAGCAGCTGCACTTGTTGTTGTATCTGTGTCATGGCGCGGATTTTAACACTGCCAAGGCCCCTTGGCTGCATGGTTTGTTGAAAAATGGCGCCTTGCTATAAAAGAGGTTTAAATGGGATAATAAACAAGGTTTTGTCATTGTGTTCAAGCCTTGTACTAAGTGGCCAAATAGTATGCCACCCAATCCCGAAACACCGTGTATACAAGAACATGACGGTTCCCGGGTGCGAGGTACAACGCATGGAGAACACAAACATTACCGTTTATTTGTCTCCACTGCGGCACCCTTAACTCGTCACCTCTCGAGAAGTGACGACCAGAGCGCCCTTAGTTTGCGCCTCATGCATACCCCAGCCGGGAGGTTGCCCAAGTATGCTGAAGACCCGAGGCCGGCGCCGGCAGGACCCAAGTGGAGGAAATCAAAATGACACAATAATGAGAACTCAATGAAAAGAATGCTAATCAACGCAACTCAAGAAGAGGAGTTGCGCGTAGCGCTGGTTGACGGACAACAGCTTTACGATTTGGATATTGAAAGTCCGGGACACGAGCAAAAGAAAGCGAATATTTACAAAGGTAAAATCACCCGCGTAGAGCCCAGCCTTGAAGCTGCTTTTGTCGACTACGGCGCCGAACGACACGGTTTCCTGCCGTTGAAAGAGATCGCCCGCAACTATTTCCCCTCCGGTTACTCCTATCAGGGTCGTCCCAACATCAAAGAAGTGGTCCGCGAAGGCCAGGAAGTGATCGTTCAGATTGATAAAGAAGAGCGTGGCACCAAGGGTGCAGCCCTCACTACCTTTATCAGCCTGGCTGGTAGCTATCTGGTACTGATGCCGAACAACCCCCGTGCCGGTGGTATCTCCCGCCGCATTGAGGGTGATGAGAGAACGGAACTGAAAGAAGCCCTGAACGGACTGACAGTGCCGGAAGGCATGGGTCTGATCGTGCGTACTGCCGGTGTTGGCAAATCGCCCGAAGAGCTGGAATGGGACCTGAATGTTCTGCTCAACCACTGGGACTCCATCCACAAGGCATCACAAGAGCGCACTGCGCCCGTGCTTATCCACCAGGAAAGCAACGTGATCGTGCGTGCCATTCGCGATTATCTGCGTCGCGATGTGGGTGAAATCCTGATTGATGACCCGGTGATTTTTGAACGTGCCCGTGCTCACATCGAGCTGGTTCGTCCCGATTTCCTCAATCGGGTGAAGTTGTACAAGGGTGAAGTTGCCCTGTTCAACCACTTCCAGATTGAGAGCCAAATCGAGTCAGCCTTCCAGCGCGAAGTGCGCCTGCCCTCCGGCGGCAGCATCGTCATCGATCCGACCGAAGCACTGACCTCCATCGATATCAACTCCTCCCGCGCCACCAAGGGCGGCGATATCGAAGAGACTGCGCTGCAAACCAACCTGGAAGCGGCCGACGAAATTGCCCGTCAATTGCGCCTGCGCGACCTGGGTGGCCTGATCGTCATCGACTTCATCGACATGACCCCTGTTCGCAACCAACGCGAAGTGGAAAACCGTCTGCGTGAAGCGGTGCATCAGGATCGCGCCCGCATTCAGCTGGGACGTATTTCCCGCTTCGGTCTGCTCGAAATGTCGCGCCAACGTCTGCGCCCCTCTCTCAACGAGTCCAGCAGCCACATCTGCCCTCGTTGCCAGGGTCAAGGTGTCATTCGTGACAACGAATCCCTCGCATTGTCCATCCTGCGTCTCATCGAAGAAGAGGCCATGAAAGACAATACCGAGCAGGTACACGGTCAAGTGCCGGTCGATGTTGCCGCCTATCTGCTCAACGAGAAGCGCGCCGCCATCGCCAGCCTGGAACAGCGCAATGATGTCCGTGTTTACATCATTCCGAACCAGCATCTGGAAACGCCGCACTACGAAGTTACTCGCATTCGTCAAAACGAGATTGCGGAAGCGGCCAGCTATGAGCTGAAAACCGAAGTGGCCAAGCCGACCTACCAGCCGAAACAGGCCCAGGTGATCGAACGTGAACAGCCACTGTTGCAAGGTTTTGCCCAACCGGTACAACCTGCTCCTGTAGCCGCTCCGGCCCCGGTTGCAGCAGCCACTGCCGCACCAGCCCAAGCCGGTTTCTTTGGCAAACTGATCAAGGGTATTGCAGGTCTGTTCAGCAATGATGCCGCCCCTGCCGCAGTGAAAGCGCCTGCCGAACAACCGGTTGAGCGTGAAGCTCGCAAGGATGACGGTCATCGTCACCAGCGTGATGACGCCCGTGGCCGTGGTCAGCGTCCTCGTCGTGACGACAATCGCAATAACCGCAACAATGCGGAAGCTGGCGAGAAACGTGAAAACGGTAACCGTGAAGGTGGTGAAAACCGCAATCGCCGTCCTCGTAAAGAGCGTGAACCCCGTCAGGAACGCGAACCGCGCGCTGAAGCTCGTAATGAGCAGCGCATGGAGCGTGAACCCCGTGGTGACGTGCAACCGCGCGTTGAACGTGAGCCTCGCGAACCTCGTCAAGAGCGCGAGCCCCGTGCACCTCGTCCGGCCCGTGAGCCCCGCGCTCCTCGTGAACAGCGTGCTGAAGTCGTTGTTGAAGCAGTAGAAGCCATTGACACTGTAGAAGCCGCGATCGAGCCGCGTCAGGAAAAAGAGCAGAAAGTGGCTGAGCGCCGCGAACGTCGTCAACTGCGTAAGCAGATCCGTGTCGATGTCGTTGCTACCGATGCCCCTGCCCTGCCGGTTGACGAGGCACCAGCTGAAGTGAACGAGGCAACCGTGGGTAATGAGCAGGAAGAGCAGACCGAAGGTCAACGCCGCTCCCGTCGTACCCCTCGTAGTCAGCGCATTGAAGGTCAGCGTCGCAAGCGTATCAACGAAGATACTCGTAGCCAGCGTGATGAAGAGCAGCAAGCAGATGTCACTCTGACAGCCGCGGCCCAGGCCGATGCTGCTCAGGTCAAAGTGGAAGAGCCTGCCGTACCAGTCGTCACTATTCCTAGCGCAGACGCCATTGCTGCGGCACTGCAGGCATCTTCAGCCTTGACTGAACATGTGGTTGTAGAAGCTGTTGCCGATGACATCCGTGATCAGGTCGTCGCAACCGAGGTTCACACTGCCGTGGCTGACGTTACTCCAACAGCACCGACTGCCGCACCTGCGCAGCTGGTTGCTGATGTGGTAGTCGCTCCTGTTGTTGCCGAGATGACACCTGTCATTGAAGTCGCGCCGGTTGCCGACGTCGTTGAAGTGGCTGACGTGGTGATTGCACCCGCTCCGGTGGTAGAAACTGCCTCAGTAGCTGCAGTTGCCGTTGAAGCTGCGCCAACTACCGAAGTAACGGCACCTGTGGTCATTACTGAGATAGCCGTGATCGAGCCCGTCGTTGTGGCCGCTGTTGAACCTGTTGCCAAGGAAGCGGTTGCCGCCCCAGTGGCCAAGCAGGTCAACAAAGGTGCCGGTTTGCTGGCCCGCGCTCGCAAAGCCTCTGCACCTATGGCCACCCCTGCCGAGGTGCCTGTCGTTCAGGTTAGCAGTGAGCCAGTGAGCCATCCGCCACTCGTTCGCAGTGAAGTGGCCAGTTCTGGCCGTCACGGTGGCAGTACTGCTGCAGTTAACGTGGCAACCAGCCCTGCTGGTCGACCATAACAGATCAGAGTTACCTGATTTGCCAAAAGCCACACCATCCGGTGTGGCTTTTTTATTGCCTCTCACACGCTCATTTTGTCGCTCTCTTTTAGTGCCGCCCTGCTAGTCCTGCCCCCCCTTTAGCCTTTGCTTAACCGTTTTGATCAAAGCGCAAATATCTTCCGATAGATAACTCGATACTTAACTTTATGTGTTGTATTCAATATCTAGTTTGTTGGCATATAAGCAGGTGCAAATATTGAGCAAGCATCTGCGCCCACTTCACCCCACTGCAATAAGTGGTTTCCCCTATGGGTGCTATATAGAGATATGGGCGTGCTTGCCGATATCGAGTTCATCTCTTTCTTCCTGCGGATTTAAAAAAGAAACAGCCCAGCAAACTTAGCTTGCTGGGCTGTGGATCTGGCTGACCATGATCTGAATCCGACCCCCGGTAACAGGGTCAAATTGCCTCATCGGCGCTTATTGTGCCAGCAGGTGACCTACCAGCTCATAACGCCACCCTTGCAGCAGCATCGGCTTGTCGCTGCGGGCCCGCTCTTCGTCGTTCATCCGCCAGCTCCAGGTGAAGTACTGGTGAATGATCTTCTTGCTGGCAATCAGCTCGGGCGGAATGTTGCTGGCCTTGGCCTTCTCTTCCACCATGGCCTTGATGCGCTTGAGCTCGGCCTTGTACTGGGGGAAGTCCACCAGCCGACGAATCGGCTCGGGCCAGCTGTCAGGATCGCTCTGCTGGGCGCGGGCGACGATATCGAGCATCCGCTTGCCGTGGATCTTGATCTCGATGGGGGCCAGTCCCAGTTCGTTGAGATCGCGCATGGAGGTCGGACGACGCTCCGCTACCTTGAACAGGTGCAGCTCTTTGACCACGAAGTTGAGGGCCAGATCGCGGCGTACCGCCTCTTGCTGACGCCAGGCGGCCAGCTCGCGCAGGATGGCGAGCTCACGGCGACCCAGCTGCCAGGCGTTGACGATTTCAAGATAAGCCTGACGGGGATCGCTGCCCTGGGTCTTGCGGGCGGAGTGGTTTTGGCACTCCTGCTCGAACCAGGCAAACTTGCCGCTTTCCCGCAGTTTGGCCATCACTTTCTCGTAGAGCGGCATCAGGTAGAACACATCCGCCGCTGCGTATTCGAGCTGACGCTCGGTGAGCGGACGGGCCAGCCAGTCGGTGCGCGCCTGATCTTTTTCCAGCTCGACCCCGAGGAATTCGTTCACCAGCGCGCCAAAGCCGACCGAGACGCCGTAACCGAGGAAGGCGGTAGCCAGCTGGGTGTCGTGCATCTGGTTGGGCAGGTGGCCCGCCTGATGTTGAATAAGCTCCAGATCTTCGCCTGAGGCGTGCAGGATGGCGATCTGCCCTGCCCTGCCCAGTCGCTGCCAGAGGGGGGAGAGATCCAGCGTCAGCGGATCCAGCAGCGCCAGATGCTCGCCGTCATAGATCTGGAACAGGCCAAGCTGGGGATAGTAGGTGCGGGTGCGAACGAATTCAGTATCGATAGCCAGGGGAACGTCGGCCAGAGAAGCGAGATAGTGCTCAAGTTCGGCTTGCTGAGTGATAAGTTGATAGTGCATCTGTGCCTGCGCGGTTGATCAGGGCCAAAAAGAAAAAACCGTGGGATGACCCACGGTTTTGCATAACGACGGTGCTGATTTGCAGAAGGTTCTGCAGCCGCAGTCCGGTTATTGCTTGGCAATCTCCTCGTCGCGCAGTACGCGGCGCAGGATCTTGCCCACATTGGTCTTGGGAAGTTCGTCGCGAAATTCTACCAGTTTCGGCACCTTATAGGCAGTCAGATGTTTGCGGCAGTGGGCAATAATCTCGTCCTCATGCAATTTTGCATCTTTCTTGACCACAAAGATCTTCACCAGCTCGCCAGAAACCTGGTGCGGCACGCCGACGGCGGCCACTTCCAGCACTTTCGGGTGCAGGGCAACGACATCTTCGATCTCGTTCGGATAGACGTTGAAGCCGGAGACCAGGATCATGTCCTTCTTGCGGTCAACGATCTTGAAGAAGCCCTGCTCATCGCATACGGCGATATCACCGGTACAGAGCCAGCCATCCTGCATCACTTCAGCAGTCGCCTCGGGGCGCTGCCAGTAGCCGGTCATCACCTGCGGGCCGCGTACCTGCATCTCGCCGGGAGTGCCGAGGGCGTGGATCACCTGACCGTTGTCATCCACCAGACGGATCTCGGTAGAGCAGACCGGCAGACCGATAGAGCCGTTGTAATCGGTCAGATCGTAGGGGCAGACGCTCACCAGTGGCGAACACTCGGTCAGGCCATAGCCTTCCAGCAGCGGGGTGTCGGTCAGCGTCTTCCACTTTTCCGCGACCGCGCGCTGCACCGCCATGCCGCCGCCGATAGTCAGCTTGAGCTTGTCAAAGGAGATGCCTTGAAACTCTTCGTTGTTGACCAGCGCATTGAACAGGGTGTTGACCCCGGTGATGCAGGTGAAGGGGTACTTCTTGATCTCTTTGACAAAGCCCGGGATGTCGCGCGGGTTGCTGATCAGCAAGTTGTAGCCGCCGACTCGCATAAAGAGCAGGCAATTCACGGTCAGGGCAAAGACGTGATAAAGCGGCAATGCGGTGACCACGAACTCCTTGCCGCGCTCCAGCATGGGGCCATAGACGCCGAGGCACTGCTCGACGTTGGCAATCATGTTGCGATGGGTCAGCATGGCCCCTTTGGAGAGGCCGGTGGTGCCACCGGTGTACTGCAGGAAAGCGAGATCGTCGTTGGTGATCTCCGGCTTGATGTACTGCAGGAAACGCCCCTTGATGAGCGCCTGACGCATGGTGGTGGCGTGGGGCAGATTGTATTTCGGCACCAACTTCTTGACGTACTTGACCACGAAGTTGACCAGGGTGCCCTTGGCCAGCCCCAGGTTGTCCCCCATGCGAGTCAGGATGACGTGCTTGATTGGGGTGTCGTAGACCACTTTTTCCAGGGTATGGGCAAAGTTGGAGACGATAACGATGGCCTTGGCGCCGGAGTCTTTGAGCTGATGCTCCAGCTCGCGCGGGGTATAGAGCGGGTTGACGTTGACCACTATCATGCCTGCCCGCAGGATGCCGAACACAGCGATGGGATATTGCAGCAGGTTCGGCATCATCACCGCGACCCGATCACCCTTCTCCAGCTTCAGCTCGTTTTGCAGATAGGCAGCAAAGGCGCGGGACTGCTCTTCCAGTCGGCGGTAGGTGATGGTCTGTCCCATGTTGACGAAGGCTGGCTGGTCGGCAAACTGGGTCACCGAGGATTCGAACATCTCGACCAGGGAGCTGTATTGATCTGGATTAATCTCGGCGGGAACCCCTTGTGGATAACGCTTCAGCCAGACTTTTTCCACGAACTTCTCCTGCATAACTAGCACCTGTGCACTCACTGTGTTGCCTCCGTCCCTGTTCACATCCATTTAAATCGGTCGTTTTAAGCTGATACTCTAATGCGCCCATACTTACACAGCGCAACATTGATTAACAGCGAATTAACAATGAAAAAATGTGAGGGGGATGACAAACTTGGAATTATTGAAAGCCGGTGATTCTACCGAACTTGACAAAACTTTACGATACAAACGGCCGTATCAGCCGAATTTTCCATATGAAAATGGTGGTTTCCACCCAATATGACCCGCTCGATCTGCTGGAAGGCATCCTGACGGACTTGCCATTGTGTTTCCAGCGCAGCGAATCCCTGCTCCCCCTGGATCAACAGCACCGGACAACGGATAGCCGCCATCAGTGCCCGGGCCTGCCCTTCGCTCATTCTAAGGGGCGAAAGATCCCGCAAACGGGGATCGCTACGCCAGTGCCAGCGCCCTGCCTGCTTTTCAAGCTGCCGCTCACAGATCAGGCGCGCCGCCTGCGCCGTGATATCCGCCACTTTGCAACGGGCGGCTACGGCTTCATCGATGGAGGCAAAACCGTTGGCACTGCGCTCCCGGGTGCGACTGCGGTTTAAAATCGCTCGTCGCAACTGGGCCGGTACCTCCTCATCGGGCTGACTGAGCGGCCCCAACCCCTCCAGCATGATCAGCCGCTCTACCTGCTCGGGAAATACTCCGGCATAGGCCGAGGCGATCAGCGCCCCGAGAGAGTGACCGAGCAGAGTAAAACGCGACCACCCTGCCGCCTGGACGATCTGGTAGAGATCGTCCAGCCAGTCGACAAAGACATAGGGGGTGGTCTTGTGATCGGAGTGACCGTGCCCAGGCAGATCGACACAGATGAGATGAAAATCCCCCAGATGCGGCGCCAGCGGCAAGAAGCTGGCACTGTTGTCAAGCCAGCCATGCAAGGCAATCAGCAGGGGTTTTCCCTGCTGATCATGCTCAGCGGATTGGTTCTCCAGCAGGGCCACCTGCCGCCCGTCCGCCAGGGTGAGCAGACGTTCGTGCAGCGTGTTCATCATTGGGTTGATCATGGCCAGCCTTAGCGACGCAGCGGCCGTCTCGGCCAGAAGGGATCATAGAAGGGGTCGTAGAAGTAGGGGTCCATATAGCGTACCTCCACCTCTTTGACTGGCGGCCACAACTTGCTGGAGGTGGTATCAATCACCGAGAAGCGGTACTTGTGCTGGCCAATCTGGCCATCCACCGGCTTGCCGATGGTGCCGAGCACTGTCAGGCTTCGCCCCTTGGCATAGAGGGTCGGGTCGACAAAGCCCTTCATAACAGCGAAAAAGCGGCCCGGACTCTGCTCGGTCTGCTCCGGTACCCCGTTGGATCTGAGCGGCAGATAGACCATTTCGATGACGCTCTGATCCGCTAAATTGTGCACCGCCGAGATAACGCCGCTCCAGCGGGCCGGTTTGCCCTCCATCCCGCCAAGGGCGGGTTGATAGGCCACCAACTGGTTTTCGGGCTCATAGGCCAGCTCCTTGGGGACCGAGCTGCAGGCCCCGAGCAGCAGGGCCAGCGCCCCTACCACCATCCCGCGTTTCATCATGTCGCTTCTGGTCTTACGCATCATGTCACTCTCCTGTTGCCGGCGTGGCCCGTCGGGGCCACCCGCTTGTGTTGCAGCTGATGAGCGGCAAGAGCGACATGCCTCTTGCCCTTATTCGCGACCCGGCAGTTTTTTCCAGGTCACCTTGTCACGCAAATAGACCGGCGTTGCCTGCTCCACCGGCACCGCCTCCCCCGCCAGCCAAGCGGCGCGGGCCAGCGGCAACATGTCTTCTGCCGCCGGGAAGCGCACCTGACTCACCGCCAGCTCATCGGCAAGACCACTCAAAATCTCGCCATAGGTCTCAAAACCGGTGCCGACGCAGGTCACCCGACCCGCCAGCTTGCCACGGACGTCAACCAGCGTCGCGGGATCGCTCACCACCTCGTCGCCCACCAGCTGCATGCGGCCATCGATCAGCTCATAGCGGCCGAAATAGACCTCGTTCATCCGCGCATCGATGGCGGTCAGCACCTGTTCGGCGCCATCCAGTCGATAGGCGCCTTGCGCCATGGCGGCCAGCGTCGAGATGCCTATCAGCGGCACACCCACCCCGAACGCCAGCCCCTGCGCCACACTGATGCCGATCCGCACGCCGGTAAAGGAGCCCGGGCCGCGGCCGAACGCGATGGCATCGAGGTCACTCAAGGTTATCCCGGCATCGTCTAACACAGCCTGAACCATCGGCAGGATTTTTCGGGTGTGATCCCGTGGCGCCTCCTCCCAGCGAGAAAACAGCGTGTCACCCACCAGCAAGGCGGCGGAGCAGGCTTCGGTGGCGGTATCAACGGCCAGGATCTTCAACTCGTTCATGCTTTCCAATCTCTATAAAATCAGTCAATTACATAACCGGCAAGCGAGATATGCTCACCCGTTGTTCAAATCTGTTAGCTGGCGGCACATTTATTCACCGCGTTCAGGGCGATCGAAAAAACACCCCAGCGTTCCCAACTCCCGGGTGCGAGGGATGGCAGGCAGACTCTTGATAAAGGTGGCGCCGTAAGGTTTGTTGACCATTCGTGGATCACAGATCACCAGCACCCCGTGATCACTGCGATCACGAATAAGCCGTCCCACCCCCTGTTTGAGGGCAATCACCGCCTTGGGCAACTGCAGTTCGGCGAAGGGATCGCCACCCTTGAGCTTGCAATCATCCACCCGCGCCTTGAGCAGCGGATCATCGGGGCTGGCAAACGGCAGCTTGTCGATGATAACACACGACAACGCCGCCCCTCGCACGTCGATCCCCTCCCAAAAGCTGCTGGTCGCCACCAGCACGGCGCGGCCATTCTCGACAAACTCCTTGAGCAGCCGCTGCTTGTTGTCCTCCCCCTGCAGCAAGACGGTACGGCCAATCTCCCGGCGCAGCACCTCGGCCACCTGACGCATCACCTGATGGCTGGTGCAGAGGAAGAAACAGCCACCCGGTGTCTTGTTGATCAGCGGGATCATCAGATTGGCCAGCTGCTCGCCACGGCCAAAGGCGTTGGGCTCCGGCAGATAGCGAGGCACACAGAGTCGCGCCTGCTCGCCATAGTCGAACGGGCTGTCGAGGATAAGCTCGGCGCTGCCCGCCAGCCCCAGCTCGGCCTTGAAGTGATCAAAACGCATATCCACCGTCAGGGTGGCGGAGGTAAAGACCCAGGCCACCTCCGGTTTTTGCACCTCGGCACTGAATCGCTCGGCCACCGAGAGCGGCGTCAAATTGAGGGAAAAATGGAGCCGCGAACAGTCATACCAGTATGAAAAACCGGTCTGGTTGACCGCCAGCACCTCACCGAGGCGAGTGCGCAGCTCGCAGATCCGCTCGAAGGCGTGATCCAGCTGCTCGCCACGGCCAAGCGCGAGTTTGAGCACCTCATAGCAAAGCCCGATGGCGTCGTTGAGACGAGCCAGCGCCTGGCCCCAGAGCGATTGGCGCAGCATGTCGCGGGTATTGCCACGACCGCCATCCACCCCGAAGGCGAGACGCAGATCCTGACTGGCGATAGAAAGCCGGTCCGCCGCCTTGCCGAGCTGGGCCATGTCGTGGGCTTCGGCCCGATAGGCCAGCTGGATATCCTGCGCCAGATCTTGGATGGTACGGCTGCCCACCGACTTGCCGAAGTAGTTGGTGGCGATCTCCGGCAGCTGATGCGCCTCATCAAAGACATAGACTTGCGCTTGGGGCACCAACTCGCCAAATCCGGTGTCTTTCACCGCCATATCGGCGAAGAAGAGGTGATGATTGATCACCACCACCTGGGCATCCATGGCGCGGCGTCGAGCCACCACCAGATGGCAGTCGTCGTAATAGGGGCAGTCGCGACCGAGGCAGTTGTCGTTGGTGCTGGTGACGTGGGAGAGGATTTCGGCGTTCTCCTGCAATCCCGGAATATCCCCCACATCGCCGTTATCGGTGGCGGTGGACCAGGATTTGACCTTCACCAGATCGTTCAGTAATTCAGGTTTGTGCAGATGGGATTCGCTCAAGAGCCGGTTCATCCGCTCGATGCAGAGATAGTTGCTGCGCCCCTTGAGCAGGGCCACCGGCGGGGTATAGGAGAGCGCGCCTGTGATGGTCGGAAGATCCCGATAGAAGAGCTGCTCCTGCAGGTTCTTGGAGCCGGTGCTGATCACCACCCGCTTACCGGACTCCAGCGCAGGCACCAGATAGGCGTAGGTCTTGCCGGTACCGGTCCCCGCCTCCACCAGCAGACGGCCACCACTTTTGATGGCGCTCGCAACCGCTTCGGCCATCTCCAGTTGGGGAGCGCGGGCTTTGAAACTGTCGATATGGCTGGCCAGAGGGCCATCTGGCTTGAACAGGGTCTGGATGGTCAAAAGGGCGTCCCGCAGCAAAAGCGGCCATTATGCCAAAAGCACGGCAAAAGCGGGACAGATAATCTGTTCAGACGAACAGATCGATCTGATGCTCGGGATCCAGCTTGTGATCGTCCTCTTCCGCCTTGGGCTGATCACGCTTGGCGGGCGTGCTATACGCCTGTTGGCGCTGCTGGGAGTCACTGTTGTCAGTGCTGGCCTTGCGCAGCTGATGCTTTTTGCTGATCTGGTTCACTTCCCGCTTGATCTCTTCGCTGCCGGGCGCGGCGGGAGCCCGGGGCAAAATGGGGAACAACAAGTCCTGGCTGGGCATGATGGCGACTCCTTCAGGGGTTATTGTCTAGTTATCGACCAAAAAACCGTTTTCTCCACTTTAATCGATCAAATCACAATTTCGGGTTGCATTTTCTGTCAAGGCAGGTAGTTTAAATCAGGCGTCAATTACGACATCTTATTTTGTAAAGGATTGATTACATGAAGTTCACCACCCTGAAGACTCATCACCACCATCATCATCCCGACTAGTCTTTCAGGAGGTTGACTGCTGGAAGACACTTAACTGGTGACTTCCAAAAGGACCGCAAGATTCATAAACCCTCGGAAGCACACACTTCCGAGGGTTTTTTCGTTTTTGACTAGAAGGAAATCGAGCAAATGGAAACACAACGTCTGCGTATCGCCATGCAAAAGTCCGGTCGTCTTAGCCAGGACTCCCAGGCCCTGTTCAAGAGCTGCGGCCTCAAGATCAACCTGCGCGAGCAGCGCCTTATCGCCCATGTCGAGAACATGCCCATCGATATCCTGCGGGTGCGCGATGACGATATCCCGGGTCTGGTGATGGAAGGGGTGGTCGACCTTGGCATCATCGGCGAGAACGTGCTGGAAGAGGCGCAGTTGATCCGCGCTTCCCAAGGATTGCCTGCGGAGGTTAAGACCCTCAAGCAGCTCGATTTTGGCGGCTGCCGCCTCTCGCTGGCGGTGCCTGAAGATGTGACCTACACAGGGCCAGAAAGTCTGGCAGGCAAGCGCATCGCCACCTCCTACCCCGGGCTGCTCAAGCGCTTCTTTGACGAAAAGGGTCTTGGCTTCAAAAGCGTAATGCTGGGCGGCTCGGTAGAAGTGGCACCCCGTGCGGGTCTGGCCGATGCCATCTGCGATCTGGTCTCCACCGGCGCGACCCTGGAGGCCAATGGTCTGAAAGAGGTGGAGGTGATCTACCGCTCCAAAGCGGTACTGATACAGGCCCCCAACCCCTTGTCCGATGCCAAGCAGCAGCTCATCGACAAACTGCTGCCCCGCATTCAGGGGATGCAGCAGGCGCGCGAGAGCAAGTACATCATGCTGCACGCCCCCAAGGACAAGCTCGATGCAATCACCGATCTGCTGCCGGGTGCCGAGCGCCCCACCATCATGCAACTGGCCGGTGATACCAATCAGGTGGCTCTGCACGTTGTCTCCAGCGAGACCCTGTTCTGGGAGACCATGGAGCAGCTCAAGGCGCTGGGTGCCAGCTCCATTCTGGTGCTGCCCATCGAAAAAATGATGGAATAAGGAAGGGATATCATGCAGACCCTGATCTGGAAGACCCTCTCCCCTGCCCAGCAGGCCGACGTGCTGACCCGGCCAGCCCTCAATGACGAGGCCGATATCGGCGCCGTGGTCAAAGAGATCATCGCAGCGGTGCGCAGCCGTGGCGATGAGGCCCTGCGCGAGCTGAGCCTGCGCTTCGAGCGCGCCCCCCGTGAGCGGTTGCGCGTCAGCGAAGCCGAGATTGAAGCTGCCTGCGCGCGGCTGGATGACGACATCAAAAGCGCCATCGAAGCGGCCATTGCCAATATTCGTACCTTCCACGCTGCCCAAGTGCAGCCAGTGGTACGGGTGGAAACCCAGCCCGGGGTGGTGTGCGAGCTGCGCACCCAGCCCATCAGCCGGGTCGGCCTCTATGTACCGGGGGGCAGCGCGCCGCTCCCCTCCACCGTGATGATGCTGGCCATTCCAGCCGCCATCGCCGGTTGCCGTGAAGTGGTGCTCTGCACCCCGTCCCCCGCCAGCGACGAGATCCTGTTTGCCGCCCGCGCCTGCGGGGTCGAGAAGGTGTTCGCCATTGGCGGCGCCCAGGCCATCGCGGCGATGGCTTACGGCACCGAAAGCATTCCCAAGGTGGACAAGATCTTCGGCCCGGGCAACGCCTATGTGACCGAAGCCAAGGGGCAGGTATCCCGTGACTGGCGCGGCGCCGCCATCGACATGCCCGCTGGCCCCTCCGAGGTGCTGGTCATTGCCGACGAGAGCGCCAACCCCGCCTTCGTGGCGGCGGATCTGCTCTCCCAGGCCGAGCACGGCCCCGACAGTCAGGTAGTGCTGGTGACCACCTCGCCGCTGCTGGCCGATGCCATCGCAGGGGAAATAAAAAGCCAGCTGGCCAAGTTGAGCCGCCGGGATATCGCCGCGCAGGCGCTCGGCAGCAGTCTGGTGATCCTCTGTGACGATCTGGCCGAAGCGTGCGCCATCTCCAACGCCTATGCGCCGGAGCACCTGATTGTGCAGACCCAGGCGCCCCGCGATCTGCTGGATAAACTCGAGAACGCCGGTTCCATCTTTCTTGGCCAGTGGACGCCCGAGTCGGTCGGCGATTATGCCAGCGGCACCAACCACACCCTGCCCACCTATGGCTATGCTCGCACCTGCTCGAGCCTTGGCCTCGCCGATTATCAGCGCCGCTACACGGTGCAGGAGCTGAGCGCCGAAGGCATTCGCGGCCTTGGCCCTATCGTCGAGCGCATCGCAGAGGCCGAAGGGCTCGATGGCCACAAAAATGCCGTCACCCTCAGATTGAACGCCCTGGCCGCCGCGCCCCAACCAACAGCACAGCAGAAGGATTTGTCATGAGCATTGCCAATCTGGCGCGCCGCGTGGTGCGGGCCCTCACCCCTTATCAATCCGCCCGCCGCATTGGCGGCAAGGGCCACGTCTGGCTCAACGCCAACGAGGCGCCGCAGGCCTATCCCTTCACCATCGAGGGGAGCCGTCTCAACCGCTACCCGAGTGCCAACCGGCCGAGGTGGTGAACAGCTATGCCGCCTACGCAGGGGTTAATCCGGATCAGGTACTGGTGAGCCGCGGCGCCGACGAGGCCATCGAACTGCTTATTCGCACCTTCTGCGAAGCCGGTGAAGATCAGATCCTGATCTGCCCGCCCACCTACGGCATGTACGCCATCAGCGCCGAGACCTGCGGCGTCGGCATCGTCGAACAGCCGCTCACCGCCAGCCGCCAGCCGGACTGGCCCGCCATCGCCGATCGCCTCGGCGATGTGAAGCTGGTGTTTCTCTGCTCCCCCAACAACCCCACCGGGGATCTGGTTGGGCGCGACGGTCTCATCGCTCTGCTGGAGAAGGCCCGGGATCGCGCCATCGTGGTGGTGGACGAGGCCTATATCGAGTTCTGCCCAGAGGCGTCCGTGGTAGACCTGCTGGCCCGCTTCCCCAATCTGGTAGTGACCCGCACCCTCTCCAAGGCTTTTGCGCTGGCGGGGATCCGCTGCGGCTTTACGCTGACAAGCCCCGAGGTGATCGCCATGCTGGCCAAGGTGATCGCCCCCTATCCCATCCCCGAGCCCATCGCCCAGATCGCGGCGCAGGCACTCTCCCCCATGGGGCTGGAGCTGATGCGCGAGCGAGTGGTAGAGCTCAACAAGCAAAAAACCGCCTTCAAGGCAGAGCTGGCAAAGCTTGCCTGCGTGAAGGAAGTATTCGAGGACAAGGGCAACTTCGTGCTGGTGCGCTTTGTGGATGGCGCAGCCGTCTTTGCCGCCATGAAGGCCGCCGGCATCATACTGCGGGATTTCTCGACCAAACCCGGACTTGATAACAGCATTCGCGTCACTATCGGCTATCAGGGCGAGATGGATGCCGTGCTGGCGGTATTGCGTGATCTGCCCTCTCCCACTTTGTAAGACAAGGATGTAGCGATGAAGACCCCGTTTTTGTTTATCGACCGCGACGGCACCCTGATTGAAGAGCCGGTGACCGACAAGCAGGTGGACAGCCTCGCCAAGCTGCGCTTCGAGCCCATGGTGATCCCGGTGCTGCGCGAGTTGCAGGCCGCCGGTTACGTGCTGGTAATGGTGACCAATCAGGATGGGCTGGGCACTGCCAGCCTGCCGCTGGAGAACTTCCAGCCCCCCCACGACCTGATGATGCACCTGTTTGAGTCGCAAGGGGTGAAGTGGGAACAGGTGCTGATCTGCCCGCACTTCCCCACCGACGGTTGCAGCTGCCGCAAGCCCCACCTCGGGCTGGTGAAGGAGTACCTCGCCTCGGGTCGCATCGACTTTGCCAACTCCTTCGTGATTGGCGATCGCCAGACCGATCTGCAGCTTGCCGAGAACATGGGCATTGGCGGTATTCGCTACCACCCGCAGGATCACGACTGGCTCGCTATCCGTGATCAGCTACTGTCCAAGGGCCGCACTGCCGAGGTGGAACGCTACACCAAGGAGACCCGTATTCAGGTCGCGGTGGACTTGGACCCTTCTGCCACAAACAAGAGCGGCGGCAACCAGATCGCCACCGGTATCGGCTTCTTTGATCACATGCTGGATCAGATCGCTACCCACGCCGGTTTCCAGCTCAAGCTGAACGTCAGCGGCGATCTGCATATTGACGATCACCACACGGTGGAAGATGTGGGGCTGGCGCTGGGTCAGGCGCTGCGTCAGGCCCTTGGCAACAAGCGCGGTATCGGCCGCTTCGGCTTCGTGCTGGCGATGGACGAGGTGCAGGCGGTGATCGATGCGCGCCCGCTGACCGAGCAGGAGGTGAGCACAGCGCTGGATCTCAGCGGTCGCCCCTACTTCGTGTTTGACTGCCCGAGCGGTTTTGGCCGCGACAATGTGGGCGAGATGGCCACCGAGATGGTGCCCCACTTCTTCCGCTCCCTCTCGGACGCCATGGCCATTACCCTGCAGATGAAGGTGGGCAGCGGCAACACCCACCATCAGGTGGAGGCGCTGTTCAAAGGCTTTGGCCGCGCCCTGCGTCAAGCCATTCGGGTGGAAGGGAGTGACCTCCCCTCCAGCAAGGGAGTGCTGTGATGGATGTGAGCAAGCAGAAGCTGGTCATTATCGATACAGGCTGTGCGAATCTGGCCTCGGTCAGAATGGCCTTCGAGCGCCTCGGCGTGACGCCGCTGGTCTCCAGCCAGGCGGCTGATATCGAGCAGGCGGACAAGCTGATCCTGCCCGGTGTCGGCACCGCGGTGGCCGCCATGAACAACCTCAACGAGCGCGGGCTGGTGCCCCTTATTCGCGCCGCCAAGCAGCCGCTGCTGGGCTTTTGCCTCGGCATGCAGATGCTGGCGGAGGCCTCCGAAGAGAGCATGGGCACGCAGGGTTCGCCAGATACGCTTATCGACTGCCTTGGCATAGTGCCGGGCAAGATCCGGTTGATGGAGGTCGGCACCTTACACCAGTCAAGCCTGCGCCTGCCCCATATGGGCTGGAACCAGATTGAGCATGACGAGACCCATCCCCTGCTCAAGGGGATCCCGAGCGGCAGCTACTTCTACTTCGTTCACTCCTATGCGCTGGAGGTGACCGACGCGACGCTGGCGACCTGCGACTACGGCAAGCCTTTCACCGCCATCGTGGGCGGGGTCGCAGAGCACAGTAACTTCTTTGGCGCCCAATTCCACCCGGAGCGCTCAGGCGCAGCCGGTGCCCGTTTGCTGCAAAATTTTCTGGAGCTATGAATGATCATTCCCGCAATTGACCTGATCAATGGTCAGGTGGTCCGTCTCTATCAGGGGGACTACGAGCAGAAGACCGAATACAGCAGCAGCCCGCAGGCGCGCTTCGATGAATATGTCTCCCAGGGGGCGGTCCAGCTCCATCTGGTGGATCTGGACGGTGCCAAGGATGCCAAGGCGCGCCAGCTGCCCCTACTGACCCAACTGCTGTCGGCCACCGAAGCGCCGGTGCAGGTCGGCGGCGGCGTGCGCACGGAGCAGGATGTGGCAGATCTGCTGGCCGCCGGTGCCAGCCGGGTGGTGATCGGCTCCACCGCCGTCAAATCCCCGGATCTGGTGGCCAGCTGGATGGAGAAATATGGCCCCGAGCAGATAGTGCTGGCGCTGGACGTCAATATCGATGCCCAAGGCAATCGCCATATCGCCGTGGCAGGCTGGCAGGAGAACAGCGGTGTGACCATCGAAGCGCTGATCGAACGCTTCCTCCCCGCCGGTCTCAAGCATGTGCTCTGCACCGACATCAGCCGTGACGGCACCCTGGCTGGCACCAACGTCGAGCTCTATCGGGATCTCTGCGCCCGCTACCCGAGCGTCGCTTTTCAGGCTTCCGGCGGCATTGGCGGCATCGCGGATATCGAGGCGCTCAAGGGCTCCGGCGTCAAGGGGATCATCCTTGGCCGCGCCCTGCTGGAGGGCAAGTTCTCGGTGGGTGACGCCATCGCCTGCTGGCAAACGCCCGCAGCCGTTACCACAGGAGGCAACTGATGCTGGCAAGACGCATTATCCCCTGCCTCGACGTGAAAGATGGCGTGGTGGTCAAGGGGGTGCAGTTTCGCAACCACGAGGTGATGGGCGGTATTGTCGAACTGGCGCGCCGCTACGCCGAGGAAGGTGCTGACGAGCTGGTGTTCTATGACATCACCGCCTCCAGCGATGCGCGGGTGGTGGACAAGAGCTGGGTGAGCCGGGTAGCGGAGGTGATCGATATCCCCTTCTGCGTCGCCGGTGGCATCAAAAGTGTCGAGGATGCCCGCCAGATCCTCGAATTTGGCGCCGACAAGGTCTCCATCAACTCTCCGGCGCTGGCCGACCCAACCCTGATCAGCCGACTGGCCGAGCGCTTTGGCGTGCAGTGCGTGGTGGTGGGAATTGACTCCTACTTCGATGCCGAGACGGGCCACTATCAGGTCAAACAGTTTACCGGTGACGAGAGCCGTACCCGCACCACCGCCTGGCACACCCTCGATTGGGTGCAGGAGGTGCAAAAGCGCGGCGCGGGCGAAATCGTGCTGAACGTGATGAATCAGGACGGCATGCGTCAGGGTTATGATCTCGACCAGCTCAAACTGGTGCGCAGCGTCTGCAAGGTGCCGCTGATTGCCTCCGGCGGCGCTGGCGCCATGGCACACTTCCGCGATGCCTTTACCCTCGCCGATGTGGACGGGGCGCTGGCCGCTTCTGTGTTCCACAAGGGCCTTATCCCCATTCCCGAATTGAAACGCTGGCTGAAAACCGAAGGAGTCGCCATCCGTGAATAATCAAGAGATTGCAAACCAGATCCCGCTCGTGGAGCGGCTCGACTGGGAAAAGTGTGATGGTATGATCCCCACCATCGTCCAGCACGCCGCCAGCGGCGAGGTGCTGATGCAGGGCTTTATGACCCGCGAAGCGCTGGAAAAGACCCAGACCACAGGTCAGGTCACCTTCTTTAGCCGCAGCAAACAGCGGCTCTGGACCAAGGGTGAAAGCTCGGGCAATGTGCTCCAACTCGTCGCCATCAGCACCGACTGCGATCAGGATTCTCTGCTGATTGCCGCCAACCCCGTCGGCCCCACCTGCCACAAAGGGACAACCTCCTGCTTTAATGGCCACCCGCTGCCGCCCCTCGGTTTTCTGGCAGAGCTGGAGCAGGTGCTGGCAGCCCGCAAAGGGGCCGATCCGGCCACCAGCTACACCGCCAGCCTCTACGGCAAAGGGACCAAGCGCATCGCCCAGAAGGTAGGTGAAGAGGGTGTGGAAGTGGCGCTGGCCGCGATGGCCAAGGATCGGGAAGAGCTCATCAACGAATCTGCCGATCTGCTCTACCACCTGACCGTGCTGCTGCAAAATGAAGGGCTGGGATTACAGGATGTGGTGCAGCGGCTTTATGAGCGGCATAATAAATAAACTGTACTGTGATAGATGGGCGTATAGCCCATCTATCATCTTAAACAACAAGCTAATTCAACAAGATCACTATAATCATCCAAAGTGAAATTGTGACTCGCCAGATGATATGCCAAGGTTGTGACTTATACCGTTAATTCTGGAAACTATCTATACGATGGTGAGTTAACTCTTCAGGGCGTTTATCTGTCTCGTTAAGTAAAAACCGTCTATTTTTATTGGTATAGAAAAACTTGGATATATGTGACCAAACTAATACCAATATGATGTCTAGTTTTTAGTCTATTTATCAGAACAATACCAGCCTTGTTAACGTAATAATTATCGATCAACAGAAATTGTACTACTTGTGGGGCGTGGCCTCATAACGCCCCAGTACCCTAGCATTCCATTTTGCCAGCTCTCCACACAAATAAAACGGCCAGCCACTATCACCAGCGGATGTTAGCTGGCGGACTTGAGAGATTTTTTAACTCGTTTGAGTGCCATCTGCCGCTTGAGCGGTGACAGGTAATCAATGAACAAGTTGCCATCCAGATGATCAATTTCATGCTGCATGACAATGGCCAAAAAATCGCTGCTCTCAATCGTAATCGAATTGCCTTTTCGATCCAGTGCAGATACCACCACCGAGCTGTAACGCTCGACATCCGCGTAGTAATCCGGCACGGAGAGACATCCCTCTTGTCCAAGTACCTTTTCAGTACCGCTTATCACTTGTGGATTAATCAAAACCAGCGGCTGATCCCTGCTCTCGGACAAGTCGATAATAACGACGGCCTCTTTACGCCCGACTTGAGTCGCGGCCAAACCAATCCCGTTTTCCGTCGCATACAGGGTCGCCAGCATGTCATCGATCAGCCCCTGTACGGCAGCGATATCCTCAACCCGCTCGGCCTTGAGCCTCAATTTGGGGTCGGGAGCCGTCAAAATATTCAAAATTGCCATCACAACTCTCCATTAACCACTTTATTCAATCCGAGGTCACAGCCCAACGGCCGAGACATGGAGACAAACGCCTGATCCTCTTCTACCACCTGGTAGCCAAGGCGTTGATAAAACCGTATCGCCCTATGGTTGTCTGTGAAGCTGGACAAGGTGACCCGGCATTTCCCCTCACGCTCAGCCTCCTGATGAAGCCGTTCCATCACGGCTGCGCCAAGCTGCCGCCCCTGGCACTGAGGGAAAATGATCAGCAGATGAACATGCTGGGCATCCTCATATGGCTTGCTACATAACAGACCAATGCGTTCTCCCCCATGCAGGATCCACGAAAACCATTGCGGCAGATAGGAACTGGCTAGCCGTTCGCGTTGAAATTGGTCATCCCAGCCAAAGAGCGACTCAACATAGGGGAAAATCCCCTGTTTCACGACAATAAAGACCTGTTCAAATTCATTTTGCGACACATCAATCAGCTCAATATCCATCTCTTTCCCTGCACAAGCCATATTGAATACGCTGTTAGCGTACAACCACCCTATTACGATTTTTCCAAAAGGCTGCAGATTCTGAAGCATCACGAGCGGTCACAACACCTCAACCTTTACCTTGATAACACCTTCGCGAATATTGGCGATGGAGCCGAAGGCGGATTTGGAGAGATCGATAATGCGCCCGCTTTTAAAGGCACCGCGGTCATTGACCTTGACCACTACGCTCTTGCCATTGGCGAGGTTGGTCACCCGCACCATGGAGCCAAAGGGCAATTCCATATGGGCGGCGCTATTGAGGTTGTTGCGATAGAGCTCGCCGCTGGCGGTCTTTTTACCGTGATAGCGGTCGGCATAATAGCTGGCATAACCGGTCTCGCTGTAGCCGCGCCAGCTGCCGCCGTGGCTCTCGTCATAACGGCTGCTACAGGCGGCCAGCAGCAGGCAGACAAGCAACAGCCCCCCTTTGCAGGCCGATTGCACCACTCCCTCTCTCCCGATGCCGCGCATCTACTTCTCCTCGCTCACCTTGCCGGATAGATAGCCGGCGGAACATAACGCATCGCAGTAACGGGGAGATTCTCCCCATACCGGCAAGCCACCGCAATCTAGGCGGCCCCTTGCCATCATGGCGCCCAGCCCGGTGCCAGTGCAGTGGCCACCGCGATTGTTGCAATAAACACAGGATTTAAATCACCACTGTTGCACCCAAGAGACAATCAAGGGGCAACTTCTCTGCTCTCGTTTGCCAACAAGAGCACGCAAACACCCTCCGATCTGCGTCCGAAACGCAGCACAACAAGAGGGATACTTAACCAGAACCGGGCAAGCCCGTTCATCCGCAGCCTTACCCCATCAGGGGCAGCGCCGCTACTTTGCCATATTTTCCCAATAAAAAGGGAGGCGAATGCCTCCCTTTTCTCTTGCTATTTGCCCATCAGAGTCAGGCGATCAGCTTGTCATCGGCAAAGCCGAAGCCGCGCAGGCCCACCACATGCACATGCTCGTGCTTGCCCTGCACCTTACGGATGAGCTTGTAGGTGGTGCCCTTCTCGGGGCTGATGTTCTCGGGCGCCGCGATAAGCAGCTGCATATCCTGCCGCTCGCACAGCTCGAACAGGGTGGCGATGGATTTGCCATCCAGACGGGCCGCTTCGTCGAGGAACAGCAGACGGCAGGGGGCGATATCCTTGCCACGCAGACGGCGGGACTCCTCCTCCCAACTGATCAGCACCATCAGCAGGATGGCCTGACCGGTACCGATCGCCTCACCGGTGGAGAGCGCGCCGCTCTCGGCCCGCAGCCAGCCATCGGCCCCACGCTGCACCTCGATCTCCAGCTCCAGATAGTTGCGATAGTCGAGCAGCACGTCGCCCATCACCTGATAGCTGCGATCCCCCTGCTCGATCTGCGGATTCAGGCGCTGGAACAGCTTGGCCATCGCCTCGGAGAAGCTGAGCTCCTTGTCGGCGAACAGATCGTTGTGCATGGCGGTTTGGTCGGCCAGCGCCGTCAGCAACCGAGTATGGGCCTCGCGGATATTGACGTTGAGGCGTACCCCGCGCACCAGACCAAAGGCAATGTTCTGCAAGCCCTGGTTGAGCACCCGAATGCGGTTCTGCTCGCGGCGGATGATGTTGGTGATCTTGGCCGCCACCTCGTGGGAAGAGAGCGACAGGTGGTTTTCCCGCTGCTTGAGCTCATCGGCCAGACGGGCCAGCTCGATCTCCATCTCCTCGATCGCTTCCACCGGATCATCGGAGCGGATGATGTCGTTGCGGATGCGATCTTTGAGGTAACGGTAGACCTGCACGTAGAAGGCGACCTTCTGCTCGGTGCTGCGGTTACCCTCCGACAGGCGCAGCGCATCGCGCAGGGCCTCGTCGTGGGCCACAGCCACGCGCAGGGCGCCGAGGGCCTTGTCCGACATGGAGCGCAGCTCGTCGCTGTCGAGATAAGCCAGCTCGCGCTTGTTGAGGCGCTTCTCGACGTCGGTCTCCCGCGCCAAACGCACCACCCGCGACCAGCTCGCCTTGTGGCCTACCAGAGATTTACGGGCGCTGAAGTAATCCTTGCCTTCGAGCGTGAGACGACCACCGAGGGATTCGATCTCGCGCTTGGTCACCTGCAGCTGGGCCTCGGCGCTGGTGCGACGGGAACGGGTGCGGATCAGCAGCTCTTCAATCTCTTTCTTGTGGGCGCGGGACTTCTCTTCCATATCGTCAGAGAGGGTCAGCCCCATGGCCGCCAGCTCCTGCTCGAACTCGGTCAGGGTCTGGCGCTTGGCCGAGGCGCTGGAATCAAGGGCGGTGCGCAGTTGCAACGCCTCGGTGTGACGCTGGGCAATCTGCTTGTGCTGCTCGCCGGCGGTGCGGGCCGCCAGCTCGGCCGCCTTGAGCTTCTCTTTGAGTCGCTCGCTCATCTCGGAGGCCTTGCCAAGCAGGTCTTGCGCATCCTGATAGGCAAAGTGCGGCAGACGGGCCACCAGCTGATCGAGGGCGTAGCAACGGCGCTTCTGCTCGGCCAGCAAGTCGCTCAGCTCATCGTAGGCCGCCTGCAGGGCGGCCAGATCCTGCGGATCCTGACGCAGCACCTGCACCACTGTCTCGAGCGTCTCCAGCGCCTTGCCGTGCTTGGCGATAAAGACTTCGGCCAGTTTCAGCGCTTCCACATCGGCGTGGGCCGCCTCGAGGCGGGCCGCCAGCTCTGTCTCGGCAAACAGGTGGGCAAAGGGCAGCATCCCCTGCACCAGCTGGATATGGCGGGCCAGCTGGGCGGTGGCGGCTTTGGCCTCGGCCAGCTGCTTGTCACACTCGGCGATGGCACCCTGCAATCCCCGCAGTTCGGCCTGTTTGGCCTGCACTTCGGCTTCGGGGTCGGGGCGGAAGGCGATATCCAGATGCTGGCCGATAAAGTCGCGAAAATGTCCGTAGAGACGGTGGTACTTCTGCTGCTCGAAGGCGGCCTTGGCGTAACCCTCGATGAGCCCTTCGCGCTCAAGATCGAGCTGCTCAATGCGTTTTTCACGGGCGGCGCGGCCAAACAGCGGCAGCTCGGGATAGCGGGAGAAGCGCACCTGACGCTTGCTGGTGCGCACCAGCACGGCGTCTCCCAGCTCGTCGGCTTCCACCAGGTCTTCGTCAAAGGAGTCGGGGTTGCCCTGAATGAGGTAGATATCCTCCGGGCAATCTTCCAGCTTTTTCAGTCGCTCGATGGCGCCCTCGAGGTCGAGCACCACCAGGGCGCTGCGAGCCGGGCCATAGAGCGCGGAGTAGTAAGGGGCATCGTCGATGGAGATGTCGTCATAGACATCGGAGAGCAGCACGCCCCCCACCTGCTCGGCGATGCGAGCAAGGCGCGGATCCGCCTCACCGGCACCCAGCTGCAGGTTGCGAATTTGCAGCTCCAGCGCCTGTTTCTGCGCCGCGATGCGGTTGCTCTCCTGCTCGAACTCGCGCTCCTTGTCGAGCACACTCTGCATGCCGGCAGAGAGCGCCTCGGCGGTAGCCAGCGGCAATCCGCTCTGCTCGCGCAGCTGCTCGAGCTTTTCAAAGGATTTGAGCCAACGGGGTGCCAGCTTGGTCAGCTCCGCAATATCGCGTCCGAGCTGGACACCTTGATGCTCGAGGCTGGCGCGGCGCTGGTTCACCTCCGCCTGCTGCTCACTCAGCTCTTCCTGACGGGTGCGCTGGGCTTCGAGGAAGATCTCCAGCTCGTCTTGACTGGCGATCAGCTGGCCAGAGGCCTGCTGCAATTCGTCGCGTAATTTGAACAGCGCCTGCTGGCTGTCGCTCTCTTTCTCGAGGCGAGCCAGCGCGGCGCGCAGCCCCTGCCCCTGGGCAATGCGGGCCTTGTCTTCGATGTGACGCTTGAGCAGCGCCTGCGCTGTGGGCCAAGCGGCCTCGCGCACTGTCTCGGGGGCGATGCTCAAAAGCAGCGCCAACGCCGCTTCGTGCTCGGCCACTGCCGCCTTGGCCAGCGCCAGTTGCTGCTCGGCGCCCAACACCCGGCTGGTGAGGCTCTGCTCGGCGGCGCGGAACTGGTGCAGGGTGTCGCTCGCCTGTTCGGCTGTCAGCCCCGGCAGCTCGCACTGCTCGCGGGCAGTCTCCAGCGCCTGCACCGCCTGACGGTACTGGATGGCGCGGGTCTGCTGAATATCAAGCGCCTGCTGATAGTCGGCCAGCTGGGTCTTGAGGCTGTCTACTTCGGCCTGCGCCAGCTCCTTGCGCTCTTCCACCTCCAGCAGCTGACTGTGGATCTCCTCGACGATCGCTTGTTGTTGCTCCAGCTTGTCGACCAGCTCCGCCAGATCGGCGCGGTACATCTCGATCTTCTTTTGCAGCGCCACCGCAGCCAACACTTTTGCCAAGTGATCGGCGGCAGACTCAGCCTCGGCAGTCAGCAATTTCTCGCGGTTGGTGAGCTGCTCCACCTCGTCGGCCAGATAGATGGCGCGCTGGCGCTCTTCGGCCAAGATGCGGCGTTTCTCCGCCAGCTCCTGACGCGCCTTGAGGGCCAGCTCGGAGAGACGGCTCTTTTCGGCAGCGTTGCGCACATAGTCCGCCGCCACATAATGGGTGGTCTCGGTGATCAGGTTCTTGAACAGATCCCGCTGACCTTGGGTCTCTTTAATGGCTTCCAGGGTGCGGCGGTTTTCATAGATGGCCGCCTCCATGTCCTGAAACGCCTTGCGCACCCCGGAGTTCTCCGGCAGCAGGTATTCACGCAGGGAACGGCTGATGGACGAGGAGATACCGCCGTAGAGAGAGGCTTCGATCAGGCGATAGAACTTGCCGCGATCCTTCTGATCGCGCAACTTCTTCGGGGTAATACCGAACTCGAACATGAAGTTGTGGTAGTCGGTCACCGTATTGAACTTGGCGACCTTCATGGCCCCCAGCTCGGCGGCCGCCCCTTTCAGATCGGTAAAGGCGCGCACCCGGCCCTTGCCGTCCTCTAGTTTTTCCAACAGCAGATCGGTGGGTAGCAGCTGCTCCGGCACATCCACCAGCGCGAACGGGGTGATGTTGACCTTGTTGTCGCGGTTGGCCACTTGCTCGAGGTGGACGCCGACCCAGATCCGCTGTTCGCGGCTGTTCATCACTTCCAGCAGCGAATAGCAATGGCCGCGCTGCAGCTTGCCGTAAAGCCCCTTGTCACGGGAGGCACTGCTGGAGCCCGCTTCCGTGGTGTTACGGAAATGGAGCAGCGACTGATCGGGAATGAGCGCCGCAATAAAGGCCGCCATGGTGGTGGACTTGCCCGCGCCGTTGCCGCCAGAGAGAGTGGTGACCAGCTGGTCAAGATCGAAGGTGCGGGCGAAGAAGCCGTTCCAGTTGACCATGGTCAGGGATTTGAATTTACCTCTCACGCAGCACTCTCCATAAAAGCAAAATTGGGCGCCATCAAACCAATCATCTCCATCAGGGCCTGACTTTTAACGCTGCAGGTCATCTTCCACCTCCAGTTCAAGCTGTTCTTCATCAAGATCCGCTTCGATATCGTCAAACAGCGAATCGCTGCTCGGCATCTCGTCGTCGTGGAAGATGGCTTCACCTTCCTGGATCATCCGCAGCTGCACGGCGCGCGGATCTTCGTCGGAGCGCACGTCGGCGGCAAAGCGGAACACAGATTCGTTGACCCGGAATTTGTCGCTGTTGCCAAGGGCGGTGATCATGCCAAGGCGACGCAGGCGGCGCATGGAGGTACGGATCTTCTCCAAGAGTTTCTTCTTGTCGAGATCGGTACCGCCGGAGCGGCTGTTGACCATCCGCAGCAGCTGCTTCTCGTCAGCCAGGCTCAACACCTCTTCTTGCAGCTCACCCATGGTGAACACCCCTTCCGAGGCCAAGCGATCCGGGCTCAGGTAGAGGTAGCAGAGCACCTTACCCACCAGCATATCGAGCTCAGACAAAACCGTGGTGCCGATGTCGGCGCTGGGGCGCGGACGCAGGTAGAAGAAGCCTTCCGGCGCCTTGATCAGTTCAACCTGATAACGGCCGTAGAAGATCTCCAGCTCGTTGTGGTACTCCACCAGTGCCGAATGGGGTTCGAAATCGTCGGCAGTGATGTGACGGCCGGAGCGCAAGGCGGTGTCGATGCGCGGAAACAAGGGGTTGGCAATCGCCTCTGCGAGTCGCAGCGGCAAGGGAAACTCAGTATTGATCAATGACATAGGCCTGAACCTTGGATCCAGCTTGGTTAATGGGTTTCCATGCGGGTTGGCGGTGCAGATCGCGCTCGCCGCTGGCATGGCCCAGGCGCACAGCCTGGTCGATCAGAAGGCGCGCCACATCGAAATGGGCGTGAGCCGGGTAGTCCAGCAGGTATTCCCGCAGCACATCGGCCAAATCCAGCTGCTGGCCCTGCTCGGGATAGCGGGCCAGATAACGCTCGATGCGCTCCGCCAGCTCCTGGTTGATATCCACCATCTCCATGTACTCCATCTCGAGGGGCACCTCGCCGGTCACCTCCTCGTCGTGGATAGCGATGGTTTCATCCCGCAGCTCCAGCAGACGGGGCTCCTCGGCAATGCGCAGCAGCCAGTTATGCTGCTCGAAATTGCGGATGGAATCGCGCAGCCGCTGGCTGAAGGCACGGTTCTTGTCCATGTCGATGGCGTTGCGGATAAATTTGTGGACGTGGCGGTCATAGCGGGACCAGAGCTCGATGCACTGCTGGCCCCAGCTGGTGATGACATCAAGCCGCCCCTGCAAGGCGTGAGTCAACTCCTCGACGTGGAACAGATCGTCACGCCCCTGAGCTGCCTCCTGAATGTTGAGCAGCCCCGCCTGCAGGCGGTGACCGGCGGCGTCTAGGGTGTCTTGCAGCTCGCGCAGGGTCTGTCCGGTCTCATGCAGCAGTTTTTCGCAGCTGTGAATGGCATCGACCCAGTTCTGGGTCAGCAAGGCCGCGATCTCGCTCTTGACCTGATTCTGCTGCTCATCCATGGCGCGCTGGGTCAGATCGATACGCCCCAGGGTCTCTTCCAGCGAGAAGGTGAGCCGTGGCAGCACCTCTGCATCCCACTGTTCGCGGGTGTTGGTCTCAAGCGCCGCCTTGCGGGCAGTGTCGAGTTCGGCCGCCAAGTGCTCGAGCAAAATGGAGAGCTTGATGGAGTCGACCGGACGCTGGTCGAGAAAGAAGTCAACGATGCCGACCCCAAGGCGCGACAGGCGATAGAGGCTCTCCCCCGCCACCATGTCGGTGTTGAAGCGCGACAGCATCTGCTGGCGAATAAGGTCGTTGATGGCATTGTTGGCGCGACCGGTGAGGGTCTCGTCCATCTGGCCAAAAGCGTTGCTGACGTAGCCAAAGGCATCGTGCAGCGCCGCTTCCGACAAGTCCGATTCATCTTCGGACAGTGTCTTGATTGCAATCAGAAAGGCCAGCCGGTCGGTAGGCAGGCTCAGCGCCAACCCCTCCTGCCTGACCCACCCTACTATCTCCGGCAAAGAACGCTCGGGCAGGGTACGGGATGTACTCATCATGACGTTGTCATCTCGTTGTTGTAATTGAGCGCACAAACTTGCGCGCGGCTACATCCGGTAGCATCAAAAAAATCACGTTATTCAGGGCTTCAGCTGGCGGGTTGCACCGCCATCGGCTGGTCGGTTTTTGTGCCATCACATGGATACATGGACCCAGATACGGCAAAAAAACACCGACGAGGTTATCTCCTCAGCAGCCCACTCGTCGACCTATCAACTGGCGGGTTTCTGCGCCATCACATGGATATAGCGCCCCAGTCCGACAAACGGCTCCTGACGGCAA
The DNA here is from genome assembly GCF_002586745.1 of Aeromonas sp. CU5. Lineage (NCBI taxonomy): Bacteria > Pseudomonadati > Pseudomonadota > Gammaproteobacteria > Aeromonadales > Aeromonadaceae > Aeromonas > Aeromonas sp. CU5. The sequence goes on along the minus strand of NZ_CP023817.1, from coordinate 1,444,077 downwards.
TATTGCTGCTCCATGGCCAGCAGATCGTCGAATTTCTCGCTCTGATCCTGCCGGTTGCGCATATAGTCGTGGATCACCCGCACCCCGGTCTTGCCGATGATCTTGAGCCCCCCTCGCCCGATCCAGTCATAGACCTGCTCCGGCAACTGGGGATTGGTGGGGGTCAACGGAAGTTGACGCTTCTTGCGCAGGCCGAGCCGCACATAGTCAAAATTGCCCACCACCAGACTCTGAAACAGCAAGCCATGGCGGTTGTAAAAAAGCAGCGACAGTATGCCCCCTGCCTTGACGAAAGGGAACAGACCTAGCAGGGTCTGGCGCGGCTCGGCGAGCCACTCCAGCACCGCATGGCAGAGCACCAGATCAAAGGTGCCGGTCACATGGGCCTTGAGATCCTGAATGGGGCAATGGATGAGACGAATTCTGTCTTGCAGCCCCTTTTCGGCGATCTGGCTGCGAGCCAGCTCAAGCATGTCGGCAGAGAGATCGCACAGCTCCACCTGATGGCCCATGGCCGCCAGCTTCTGGGCAAAATAGCCAAAACCGCCCCCCGCATCGAGGATGCGCAACGGTCGATTGCCAAGGCGGGCCAGGCAGGCTTCGATGTCACTCCAGACGATGGTGGTGCGAATGCGCCCCTTGGTGGAGTCATAAATGTTACGGGCGAACTTGTCGGTGCGGCCGTCAAAACTTTGATCTTGCTTCAAAAACACTCAACTTTAGCCGCTGCATTGGGCATGACGAAAAAGAAGGGTATTCTGTCACATCCCGAATTTGCTGAAAACTCAAGGAAGTGTGACTCGTGTTTGAGCTCAACCTGTTTGTGGTCAAAAAATGGCTAGGCCAACTGCTGATGCCACTCCCCTTCTCTCTCTCCCTGCTGCTGCTCGCCCTGCTGCTGCTCTGGTTCACCCGTTTCCAAAAAACCGGCAAGCTGCTGGCCACCTTGTCACTGCTGATTGTCACCGTGATGGGGATGCGACCGGTGAGCTACGAACTGGCCAGAGGGCTGGAGCAGACCTTCCCACCGTTCGAGGTGAGCCAGCATCCCAAGATCGAGGCGATCGTGGTGCTTGGCAACGGCCATGTCAGCGATCCGGCGGTGCCCGAGCGCTCCTGGCAGAATAATATCGCCCTGGCCCGCACCCTCGAAGGGGTGCGCCTCGCCCTGGCCTATCCCGACGCGGAGCTAATCTTTTCGGGTTATGTATCAGGGGATATCCTCTCCAACGCCGAGGTCAACGCCCGGATGGCGATGAGCCTCGGCATCCCCCGCGCCCGAATGACGTTGTTTGAAAACAACAAAGACACCCATGACGAAGCGGTCAGCATCAGTGTCCATCTCAAGGGTAAAGAGGTGGCACTGGTGAGTTCGGCCACTCACCTGCCCCGCGCCATGGCACTTTATCAGAGCCAGGGACTCAATGCCGTGCCAGCCCCCACCGACTACACCGCCAAGCAGAGCCAGGTAGCACAGCCGCTCTACAGCTATTTACCCAAAGGGCGTTATCTGATGTATTCCGAGGCTGCCATCCACGAATGGATTGGAGTATGGTGGGCCCGCTTGCGGGGGCAGGTTAACGAATGAGCGATCAAGCGTTTCATTTCTGATTTGGATCAGGAAAGCGAAAAAAAATTACGTCATTTGCCGCCGGGTCAGCTATCTTGGGCTCGGTTCAATTCATATAATGTCGCGCAATCAAATGCCTAGGAGATATACAAGATGAGACAGCACCTGGTAATGGGTAACTGGAAACTGAACGGCACCAAAGCTTCTGTTGAAGCTCTGATCAAAGGACTGACCCCGGCTGCTGCCGCTCATCCTTCTGTGCAAGTCGCCGTCTGCCCGCCGGTTATCTTTTTGGGTCTGGTTGAGCAGCTGACCGCTGACAGCAAAATTGCTTACGGTGCCCAGAACGCTGACCTTCACGAGTCTGGCGCCTTCACCGGCGAAAACGCCCCCTCCATGCTGAAAGCGTTCGGTTGCACCTACTCCCTGGTCGGCCACAGCGAGCGTCGTACCCTGCACGCAGAGACCGACGACGTGGTTGCTGCCAAGTACGAAGCGATCCAAAAAGGTGGCCTGGTGCCAGTTCTGTGCATCGGTGAAACTCTGGAGCAGTTCGAAGCCGGTGTGACCAAGAACGTGGTTGAGACCCAGCTGAAAGCCGTTATCGACCGTTGCGGCATCGCCTCTTTCAGCAACGCCGTTGTTGCATATGAGCCGGTATGGGCCATCGGTACTGGCAAGACTGCCACTCCGGAGATCGCTCAGTCCGTTCACGCGCACATCCGTCAGTATCTGGCCGGTTTTGACGCTGCTATCGCTGCCAAAGTACAGGTTCTGTACGGCGGTTCCGTCACTGGTGCCACTGCTGCCGACCTGTTCGGTCAGCCGGACATCGACGGTGGCCTGGTCGGTGGTGCGTCCCTGAAAGTGGACGACTTCTCCCAGATCATCGCGGGCGCAGCCCAGTAATCCTCGATTACTAATAAGAGAGGGGCACGTCCCCTCTCTATATCGCTTTTCCTATGGTCACCCCGCATTCCATAGGAAAGCCGATATAGTAAAAGTGGCTTGTCTATTTCAACATTCGTATTTGACAACTCAGATCCAGAGGCACTCATGACCAAACAAATCAAACGTATTGGTGTTTTGACCAGTGGTGGCGACGCACCGGGTATGAACGCAGCTATTCGCGCCGTGGTTCGCGCCGGTTTGCATCATGGCCTGGAAGTTTACGGTATTTATGATGGCTACCTCGGCCTGCACCAGGATCGCATCGTCAAGCTGGAGCGCCACAGCGTCTCCGACGTGGTCAACCGTGGTGGTACTTTCCTCGGTTCTGCCCGTTTCCCTGCTTTCAAAGATCCGGCGGTACGTGCCGAAGCTATCCAGAACCTGAAAAAGCATGGCATCGATGCGCTGGTGGTGATTGGCGGTGATGGCTCCTACATGGGTGCCAAGAAGCTGACCGAAGAGGGTTTCCCCTGCATCGGCCTGCCGGGCACCATCGACAACGACATCGCCGGTACCGACTTCACCATCGGCTTTGATACTGCACTGAACGTGGTTGTTGACGCCATCGACCGTCTGCGCGACACCTGCAGCTCCCACCACCGCATCTCAGTGGTCGAGATCATGGGCCGCCACTGTGGCGATCTGGCCATGTCTGCGGCCGTTGCTGGCGGTGCCGAGTACGTGATCGTGCCGGAAGTGGCCTTCGACAAAGAGAAGCTGCTGCAACAGATCAAGGAAGGCGAAGCCAAAGGCAAGCGTCACGCCATCATCACCATCTGTGAACACGTCACCGACGTCAATGTACTGGCCAAGGACATTGAAGCGCTGACCGGTCGTGAAACCCGCGCCACCATTCTGGGCCATATCCAGCGTGGCGGGGCCCCGACTGCGCGCGATCGCATCATGTCCAGCCGTATGGGCGCCTTCGCTGTTGAGCAACTGCTGGCTGGCCAGGGTGGTCGCTGCGTCGGTATTCAGGGTAACGTCATGGTGCATCACGACATCATCGACTGCATCGAGAATCTGAAGCGTCCGTTTAACCAGGAACTCTACGATCTCTCTACCACCCTGTTCTAAGCGACTGCCGTTTAGATAGCTTGGTAATGCAAAAAACCCTCCGCTGGAGGGTTTTTTCTATTTGAAGCAACCAGCCATAGCGCCAGCATGGCTGCTCATCCATCGCCCGGAACGGCTAACGGCCTCTCTGGCAACGTGCCGCCATCATCCTGCTCCTATCGCAACCCTGCGCACGGGAAGCGCGCTCATCCTCCCCTGCATTGTCTCTGCTCTCCCCCTTGCCCTATCAGGGAATATGGGCATGCCGCTGCTGTTACAACACGCACATCCGCCGCAACTATCCCCCTGCATCCAACCCATATCAATGACGACGGGCTCTGGCGGCCCCTCTTGATGGTTGACGATCAAACAGACCTCTCAATGCCCGATAGCTGACTGTCCACCACCCATCGTCCATATGTCAGCGGGATTACCGTGACTTGGCGGCTCAACCAGAGGCATGTCGTGCAAGCAGCCCCCGATATGCGGTCATCATTACCAGTGGTTACTTTTTTTGGCGGGGTTATCTTCGCCAGAAATGGTCAACAGCATGATTGCGACAGTTTTCATCACCCATCCAGCGCCATAATAGCTGTGTTAATTTACCAAAAATTAAGATGGAGCCACATAAACCCCATTCAAAGCAACCTCATCAAAAACATAAAATACTGATTTATAATGCATTTATCCAAACCAGTTGATTAAAAAAACGCCACCAAGCCAAATGGTAGATAAAAACAGCACAAGATGACAAAAACAGACCGTTCGCCTCCTGCGACCACCAAAACACCCATTTAAACAATAATGCACTTGTTTTAAGGGCTGGTTATGGTATCTTGACTGCATCAACCAACAATCTGGGTAGAAGAAAATGAAAGAATTTGTTGTTACTGCCGTCTTTACGGTGTTTTTTACCCTGGTTGCTGTCTCTCTGCCCTCACTGTCACAGTTCTGAGCCGGATAGAGAGACATCAATCCGGAACATTCCTGTCAGGCATGCCTGTTTTATCGCCACTAACTGGCGCTTTTCAACAGCACTGTCGTGATAGCCAACATAGATATGATTTCTGTACGTTGACGCTGCTTCTTTCGCCACAAGGGTGTAACCAGGATGGTTTAACCACACTCTGTTTGGCCTGATGGAGTTGAACCAGCAGCAGATCATATCCGAGGGGAGCCAAGCTCCCCTTTTTGTTGCCTGCCATTCAGCCCCCCCAGCCGCAGCTACAAGTTGACCGTCTCTACACTCGACATTGTTCCCCAGCCAGAGATACCCATTCACTGCAGCGCAAACCGCCAGCAGCACCTTGCTCACGCTTGCCCCCTGATACCTGTCCGGCAGATATAAAAAAGCCCCCACCATCATGGCAGGGGCTCGCGTCACACAGTTTCAGCTCAAAGCTGTTATGCCTTGTTCCAACGCTGTGGGTCATATTCCGGGCTAAAGCGGTCAACAATGACAGCACATGCCGCATCACCGGTGATATTGAGGGAGGTGCGGATCATGTCAAACAGACGATCCAGCGCAAACAGCAGCGGCAGCCCTTCAATGGGGATCCCGGCTGCCAGCAGCACGGCAACCACCAGGAAGCTGGGGCCCGGCACACCGGCCTGACCGATCGCCCCCAGGGTGGAGGTCACTATGATGGCAGCCCAGGCACCGACACTCAGGTCGATGTTGTAAACCTGCGCAAAGAAGATGGCGACCAGACCGTAATAGATGGCGTTGCCGCTCATGTTGATGGTGGCCCCCAGCGGCAGCACGAAGGAGGCGGTCGCGTTGGTCACTTTCAGATCATGCTCGCAGGTCTCCATGTTGACCGGCAGGGTCGCCATGGAAGAAGCGGTGGAGAAGGCCACGATCTGCGGCTTCTTCATGGCAGAGAGGTACTTCATCACCGGCGTATTGGAAAACGCCATCACCAGCAGCGGATAGACCACAAAGCCGAAGATCAGGATGGCAGCCACGTAGACCACGAACAACTTGAGTACCAGCGTCAGCACGTCGAAGCCATAGGTACCGATGGCTTCAGCCATCAGACCAAACACCCCGAGCGGCGCGATGATCATCACCTTGTTGATCATCCAGACGAAGGCATCCACCAGGGTATTGAGCCCATCGACCAGCGGCTTGGCGCGTTCGCGCGGCTGTTTGGCCAGCGCAATGCCGAGGAACATACAGAACACCAGGATCTGCAGGATGTTCGCCTCGTTAAGCGACTGGAACACGTTGGTGGGGATCATGCCAAGCAGGGTGGCAACCGCATCCGGCAACGCCCCTTTATCGGCATAGTCACCGCTAAACATGGCGGAGGCTGAACCAAAATCGACCCCGACACCGGGTTTGAAGATCTGCCCCATCACCAGCGCCAGCAGCACAGCCAGTGCTGACGTGCCGAGGAAGAAGGCCAGGGTGGCAGCGCCGATCTTGCCGGCAGCCGGGCTAGCACCCAGATTGGCTGCGCCAGAGAGGATGGCAACCGCCACCAGCGGGATCACCAGCATCTTGATCAGCTGGATAAACAGGGTACCGAGCGGTGCAAACACAGTGGCTTGTTCACCCATGAAGGCGCCGACTACTGCGCCCAAGACCATGGCCACCACAACCTGGAAGCCGATGTTTTTAATGAGTCCTTTAGTTAACACAATATGTTCCTTTATGTAGCAAAATTCACACTTTCCCAGTGCAATAAACCAAATAGGGGAATGAGCATCGGCTCATTCCCCTATTTGCACGTGTTATCTCACATTTAATAGCTGTTTTAAATCAGCAAGTCGTTAACCTTAACTATTAATAAGTTTGCTAAAAAGTAAAGATTCAACGCGGCCACGGTGATTTTTAGCCCATCCCCCCATGACAACTGGCAAAAGATTGTGCTAGCTTGGCTGCACAAACGTACACACAGGGATGTAAAGATGCTGAAAGTTAACGAATATTTTGACGGAAATGTAAAATCCATCGGTTTCGAACAAAAAGGCGAAAAATCTACCGTTGGGGTGATGAACGCCGGTGACTACCTGTTCAACACCGCCGCCCCCGAGCGGATGACGGTGATCAAGGGCGCACTCACCATTCAGCTGGCTGATGAAGATAAGTGGCACACCTATCACCAGGGTGAATCCTTCCTGGTCGCGGGCCACTCCTCCTTCAAACTGGAAGTGAAAACCCCCACCGCCTATCTGTGCGAATTTCTCGACTGATCCCGCTGGTTGAGGGGGCAAGTCCCCTTCAACCTGGATGAACACGCCGTCACCACTTTATCTGTGCCCATGTCACAGCACTGCATCTCCCCTCTTTCTATCTACGGCAAAAATCCTAGAATAAACAGACATAAACCATCACCGGATTGATGTCATGATCAGCGTATTTGACCTGTTTTCCATTGGCATTGGCCCCTCCTCTTCCCATACCGTCGGTCCTATGCGGGCCTCTTATGCCTTCATCCAACTGCTCCGCCAGCAAGGCCATCTGCCACACACTGCGCGGGTCGAAGTGGAGTGCTACGGCTCGTTGGGCCAGACCGGAAAAGGACATGCGACCGGCAAGGCGATCATTCTGGGACTGGCCGGTTTTGAACCGGAATCGGTCGATATCGATGCTATTCCGGATCTGCTGGCCAAGGTGGATAAAGAACAAAGCCTGCTACTGGCCGGTGAACAGCCGAGCCACTTCCCCCGCAGCGGGGCCATCATCTTCAACCGCCGCAAGACGCTGGCGGCGCACACCAACGGCATGACCCTGCGCGCCTTTGCCGCCGACAACGTCCTGCTGTTTAGCCAGACCTACTACTCCATCGGGGGCGGCTTCATCATTGAAGAGAGCCACTTCGCCACCGCCAAGGAAGAAGCCATCAAAACAGATGCAGAGCACCCGGTCCCCTACCCGTTTGACAGCGGGGCCCAACTGCTCGCCCACTGCCAGGAGAGCGGCCTCTCTATCTCTGGCCTGATCCTGGCTAACGAACGGGTATTTCGCAGTGATGAACAGATAAAAACAGGGCTGCGCAAGATCTGGCAAGCGATGCAAGGCTGCGTCGAGCGGGGCTGCAAGAGCGAAGGGGTGCTGCCGGGCGGCCTCAAAGTGCTACGCCGCGCGCCGGGGTTGTTCCGCCAGCTCAGCTGCGAGACCAACTTCAACAAGGATCCGCTGATGGTGATGGAGTGGGTCGATCTGTTTGCCCTCGCGGTCAATGAAGAGAACGCAGCCGGTGGCCGGGTGGTTACCGCCCCTACCAATGGGGCTGCCGGGATCATTCCTGCGGTACTGCACTACTACGATCGTTTCGTCCACAAGGTGGATGACGAGATGCTGGTACGCTACTTCCTCACCGCAGCCGCCATCGGCATCTTATATAAGAAGAACGCCTCGCTATCGGGGGCGGAAGTGGGCTGTCAGGGTGAGGTCGGGGTCGCCTGCTCCATGGCCGCAGGGGCACTCACTGAGCTGTTTGGCGGCAGTCCGGCCATGGTCGAGAACGCCGCCGAGATCGGCATGGAGCACAATCTTGGCCTCACCTGCGATCCCATCGGCGGGCTGGTACAGGTGCCCTGCATCGAGCGTAACGCCATGGGGGCAGTCAAGGCGATCAATGCCGCCCGCCTCGCCCTGCGCGGCACTGGCGAGCACAAGGTATCGCTGGATAAGGTGATCAAAACCATGTGGGAGACCGGCAACGACATGAAGACCAAATACAAGGAGACCGCCCGCGGTGGCCTGGCAGTTAACATTACTGAATGTTAAAAAACAGAAACTGACTCCATTTGGTTCCTAAATGCCCGGCATCGCCGGGTATTTTTATGGGTAAACGCTTAACAAAATGGATAAGCAACAAAATTAATTTTATAATCCCGCCTCAGATTCAACAAAAATAGATCTATTTCAACTTTTTTTAGGTCTTGAGCCGTTACACTACGGTTATCTGGTTCTGTGACCTGCGCTGACAAGCGCGTCCCATGGATCTTCCAAATTTCTGTGAGTGGGCATGCCGCCCCCTTCTACCCTGAGGTAATTGTGACATGATCAGCGTTTTTGATATCTTCAAAATCGGTGTAGGCCCCTCTTCTTCCCACACAGTTGGCCCGATGAAAGCGGCCAAGCAGTTTGTTGACGAGCTGCGCGCAGGCGGCAAAATCCGCGAGATCACCCGCATCAAAGTGGATGTTTACGGCTCCCTCTCCTGGACCGGTAAAGGCCACCACACCGACACCGCTATCATCATGGGTCTGGCAGGCAACTTGCCGGAAAACGTCGATATCGATGCGATCCCCGAGTTTATCTCTCGCGTCGAGCAGACCGAACGTCTGCCGATCGGTCTGCACTGCCACACCGTCAGCTTTCCGCGCAATGCCATGGTGTTCCATGACGAAGCCCTGCCGCTGCACGAAAATGGCATGAAGCTGACTGCTTTCATTGAAGATGAAGCGGTTTACAGCAAGACCTATTACTCCATCGGCGGTGGTTTCATCGTTGACGAAGAGAACTTTGGCAAAGCAGACAGCGGCGACATGTCGGTCCGCTATCCGTTCAAGAGCGCAGCCGAACTGATTGCCCACAGCAGCCAGACTGGTCTCTCCATCTCCGCCCTGATGCTGGAGAACGAGAAGTGCTTCAATACCCCGGAAGAGATCTACAAGAAGTTCGGCAAGATCTGGAACACCATGCGTGAAGGGATCGAGCGCGGCTGCCGCACCGAAGGTGTACTGGCCGGCCCGCTGCGGGTTCCCCGCCGTGCTGCCCCGCTGTTCCGCCAGCTCAGCACCAACGAGAATCTCTCCAACGATCCGATGAACATCATTGACTGGGTCAACATGTTCGCGCTGGCCGTGAGTGAAGAGAACGCGGCCGGTGGCCGTGTGGTGACTGCACCGACCAACGGTGCTGCCGGCATCATCCCGGCCGTGCTGGCCTACTACGACAAATTTATCCAGCCGGTTGGCCGTGATGAGTACACCCGTTTCTATCTGGCTGCCGGTGCCGTCGGTATTCTCTACAAGATGAATGCCTCCATCTCCGGTGCCGAAGTGGGTTGCCAGGGTGAAGTGGGCGTATCCTGCTCCATGGCCGCCGCGGGTCTGACCGAGCTGATGGGCGGTAGCCCTGAGCACGTCTGTGAAGCCGCCGAGATCGGCATGGAGCATAACTTGGGTCTGACGTGTGATCCGGTTGCCGGTCAGGTACAGGTGCCTTGCATCGAGCGTAACGCCATTGCTGCCATGAAGGCGGTCAACGCCTCCCGCATGGCCCTGCGTCGTACCTCCAAGCCACGTGTATCACTGGACAAGGTGATCGAGACCATGTACATCACCGGCAAGGACATGGACTCCAAGTACCGTGAAACATCCCGTGGTGGTCTGGCCATCAAGGTGATGCAGGTCTCTTGCGAATAAGGGTTCACCCTCTTGTTCAAAGCGGGATCGTCGATGATGGCGGCCAGTTAAGGCGCCATTGACCGATCCCCAACAATGAAAAATCCGAAACCTGTTGCAGGGTTTCGGATTTTTTTATGCCTGTCGAACAGGGTCAGGAAGCTAGCCACAGGCGGCCAGCAGTAGGCAAGCGGGCCGGCGATCACTACAATGGCGCTCTTTTGGATGTAACGAGTAATAGACATGGCGGAACTGACTTATCTGGGTGGCTATCCAGATCCCCTCAAAGCCCAGGTACAACAACTGATCAGTGCAGGCAAGCTGGGAGATATGCTGGCCAAACGCTATCCCGATAGCCATCAGGTCCAGAGTGACAAGGCGCTGCTGGCCTACACCATGGAGCTGAAGAACCGCTACCTCAAGAGTTCGGCGCCGTTATCCAAGGTGGTCTTCGATGGCAAGATCAATGTCATCAAGGATGCCCTCGGCCTGCACACCTATATCAGCCGGATCCAGGGCAACAAGCTCAAGGCCAAGAACGAGATCCGCATTGCCGCCCTGTTCAAAGAGGCACCGCCGCCTTTTCTGAAGATGATCGTGGTACACGAGCTGGCCCACATCAAAGAGAAGGATCACAACAAGAGCTTCTATCAGCTCTGCCAGCACATGGAGCCGGACTATCATCAACTGGAGTTTGATCTCAGACTCTGGCTCACCTGGCGCGATATCGACAAGGCCAGCCGCTAGGCTGACAACCGTTTCAAGGAGGAAACATGTCATTTGCCGCCATCCCCTTTAGCACCACGCTACTTACCCCCAGGCTATTTATTGCCCATATGGGGCGCGCGTCACGCGGGTTACTAGCCCTGCTGCTTCTGCTCGCGGGCCACAGCGCCCGGGCCGATGAGCGCTGGCAGAGCGACAGCTATCTGGTCGAGAGCTTTATGGCCATCGCCATGGAGCGGGAGTATGGCGAAGCCAGGCAGACCCGTTTTGCCCGCTGGCAGCAACCGATCCGGTTGCAGCTCATCAACGAGTCGGGGGACAAGCCGCTGCAAGCGGACGTGGTGAAGGTGCAGGCGGCCCATCTGGCCCGCATCACCGGCCACCCCATCAGCATGGTAACCGCAAAGCCCAATCTGACCCTGATCATGACCGACTACAGCAAGATGAAGAGCTTGGCCAACCGCACCATGGGGAACGACCCGTCGGTCAACATTGCCCTCAAGGAGGGACTCTGCCTTGCCAACTTCGCCACCAATCCGCAGCACGAGATCAGCCGTGCGACCATCATCATTCCGGTGGACTACAGCCGGGCCAAGGGGCGCTTTCTAGACTGCGTGGTAGAGGAGTTCACCCAGGTGATGGGGCTGCCCAACGACTCGGACAAGGTGTTCCCCTCCATCTTCAATGACAACAGCATCGACAGTTTTCTGACCGGCCTCGACTATGTGCTGCTCAAGATGGCCTATCACCCGGCCCTCAAGGCAGGGATGAGCAGTGACGAGATCCGCGCGGTACTGCCCATTGCGCTGGCGGATCTGCGCGCCAAGGGAGAGATCCGCGAAGCCAATCGCCGGGTGCAGCAGCAGAGTTTGAAAAGCTGGGCGGGGCAGTGAATACCTCGCCTGCCGGTGCTATCAGGCAGCAGTGGCTGCCATCTCCCCAGCCACTGGTTCGCAATGAGGTTCGAAGCGCAGCACCCGATGGCAGACCTGGCGCAGCAGCGCCTGTTGGTGGCTAAAAATCAGGATGCCTAGCCCGCGCTGCTCGCACTCGCGCATCAACTCCAGCCAAATATGGCGCTGGATTTGCGGATCCAGCTGGGCGGTCACCTCATCTGCAATAAGCAGACGAGTGCGGGGATCGAGGGCTCGCAGCAGCGCGATACGTGCCAACTCGCCGCCAGATAGCTGACCCGGCTTGCGACCAAGCCACTCGGGCTTGACCATAAAACGGGCCAGCATGGCGTCATCGGGGTGCCACACATCCCACAGCGCCTGCCCTGTGGTGCGATAGGGATTGAAGGTCAGTTCCGGATGCTGGGGCACCAGCTGGATGGGGTTATAACCTTTTACCTGTTCAGGCACCGGCTGCCCATCCAGCCGCATTTCCCCGCTTCCCCGAACCGGTTGCCAACCCGCCAATACTCGCCCCAGCGTGGTTTTGCCATAACCGCTCGGGGCGGAGATGCCGAGCCGTTCGCCCGCTTTCACCGTCAGCGATAGCTCCTGCCAGAGGGGGCGTTCCCCCTGAGCGATAGTGAGATCCCGTACTTCAAACATCAGGAAACCTCCGGCACAGAGAAGAGCGAGTTGAACTCCGGCAGCGCCTGCCAGTGGGCACGCAGCATCTCGCTCCCCTGCCCCTGGCGCAGATGGTGGCAGCTCAAGGTATCGCTCACCTGCCCCTGATGAAGGGCAACAATGCGATCGGCAAAGCGGGCCGCCAGCGCCAGATCATGGGTCACCCAGAGGATGCCGCTGCCCTGATTGGCCAATTCACGCAACTGACTGAGCAGCAGACAGGCCAGCCCCTCATCGAGCCAGGCGGTGATCTCGTCCGCCAGAATGTAGCGGGCGCCGCCAAGTGCCGCGGTACATGCCAGAATACGCTTGGCCATGCCGCCGGAGAGCTGACGCGGGTATCTGTCCAGCGTGGTGGCGGGCAACTGGTATCGCAGCAGTTGCTCGCCAAGCCGCTCGCGGGAACCGTTCTGACCACATAGCTTGGCCGCGCGGCCAAGCTGGCGCTCCACTGTCAGCAATGGATTGAGGGCGCTCACCCCCTGCGGCACATAGCAGAGGGTATGGCCACGCAGACGGGCCCGGCTGGCGTCGCACAGGGGCGTGCCATCGAGGGAGATGGCGCCGCGCATCCGCAGGTTGTCCGGCAGCAGGGTCAGGGCACTTTGCAGCAGCAGGCTCTTGCCCTCACCGCTCCCTCCCACCAGTGCCACTATCTCCCCCGGCGCCAGTTGCAGGCTGATATCGGTCAGTAAAGGCTGCCAGCTGCGTCGCCCCAGCCAGGAGTAGTGGGCCGCCTCTATGGTCACATGGTCAAAACTCAGCATGGTTCACTCCTGTGCCACAGCAGCTGTTGCAGAGCGCGGGTAGCCTGATCAAACAGCAGTACCAGCAGCAGCAACATCAGTCCCGGGAAGAGGGCCAGCCACCAGCCGCCACCGGCCAGATAACGCAGGGCATCGGCCAGCAGCAGGCCAAGAGAGGCCTCGTGGGCCGCCAGCCCAAAGCCGAGAAAGCTCAAGGCCGCGCTGTGCAGCACCGCATGGGGAAACATCAACAAGGTGCCGATAAACCACTGGGGCAACAGCCCCGGCAGCAGGTGGGTACGCCAGCGACGCAGCGCCCCCATCCCCTGACAGCGGGCCAGCACCACATAGTCGCTACAGGCGATCCGCCGCGCTTCTGCGCAGAGAATGAGCGCCAGCTTGGGCCAGTGGGTCAGCGCCACCGCCAGGATCACCCCGCGCATGCCGCCCCCCACGGTAAAGCAGATCAGGATCAGCAGCAGCATATGGGGCAGCGCTAGCATGGCGTCGATCACCATTCGCACCGCTGCATCACATCTAGGGTGAATGAGCGACACACTTGCCGCCACCATGGCCAGCAGGCCACTACAGAGGGCCGTGCTGATGCCGAGCTCCAGACTGGTGAGGGTGCCCTGAAAAGCCCGCAGCCAGAGATCCCGCCCCATCTGATCGGTGCCGAACCAGTGGGCCAGCGAGGGGGGTTGCTGGCGCGCCAGCAGATCCATAGGTACATCCTGATGAGAGAGGGTCCAGCCGTAAGCAGCCAGCAGCGCCAATCCGATCAGGGCAAAACCCAGCCGCAGCATGGAGGGGAACGGATTAAACAGCATGCTCACCCTCCCAGCCCCGGTTGATGCGAGCCAGCAGCAAACTGGCCACCGTATTGCCAATAAAGACCAGCAGGGTGCAGAACAGCACTATGCCCATCAGCAAGGGGATATCTCCCCGCAGCCCCGCATCCACGGTGGCCTGTCCAAGCCCCGGATAGGAGAAGACCTTCTCCGCCAACAGGGATCCGCCAATCAACTCACCGAGGGAGGCAAACTGCAGGCAGAGCGCCGGAGTCAAGGCGTGGCGCAGCACATGAAAGCGCAGCATGGGCCAGCCACCATCCCCCTGGGCGCGGGCGTAGCGGATAAAGTCGCTCTCCAGCACCTCGGCCACCCGCCCTCGGGTATGCAGGGCAATGTTGCCCACCCCGAGCAGCGCCAAGGTGGTCACCGGCAGCAACAGATGGCGCAATCGCATCAACCAGTCCGCCTCATCGGCAGCGAGGCCCGGCGTCCAGGCGCAGCAGACCGGCAGTAGCGGCCAGTGCACCGCAAACAGCGCGAGCAACAGCAGGCCAACCCAGAAGGTAGGGAGGGAGGCGAGCAAGTAAGCAAAGCGGCAAATAAAACGATCGGGCCAGCGGTTGAGATAGCGACCGGCGCATAGTCCCAGCAAAATGCCGAAAAAGCCGGAGAGCAGCCAGGCCCCCGCCAGCAGCAGGAAGGAGGCAGCAAAGCGCTGGCCTATCACCTCACCCACCGGCGCGTTGTAGAGCATGGAGTAACCGAGATCCCCCTGCAGCACCTGGGTAAACCAGTGCCAGTAGCGCAGCCAGAGCGGCTGATCCAGCCCCCAGCGAGCGGCAATGCGGGCGTACTGTTCCGGAGGCACATGGAGCAGATCGTTGCCGATATAGGCCTTAATGGGATCAATGGGGGAGTAACTCAGCAGCACAAAGGTGGCGACCGAGACCAGACACAACAGCCCTGCCAGACGCAGCAGGGCTTTTACCAGAATGTAACCGGAAGAGCTAAAGGGCGAACTTAACGGCACGTCCACCGCCAATCCTGCAGGTTGTTGAGCAAAGACCAGCTACCGTGGATCTCTGGCGCACCCTTGCCAAGGTCGATGCAACTGTTGGCAAGATAAGTGTGCTGCACATTGAGCAGCCAGGCCCAGGCCGCATCCCCCTGCACCCCGGCGCCGCTCTTGCCATCCCACTCCACCTGCTGCCAGAACGGCACTGCCGCCTGCCAGTTCGGGGCATCCAGCGCCTGCTTGAGGTGGCCATCCACCACAGGATTGCTGTAGTAGCCCGGGTTGTAGAACTCAACGCCGCCCGAACCACTCTGGTAGTGGTGATAGAGCTCCATGGGATCCAGACTCCCCCACCCCATCAGCACCGGATTGGCGTGCATCTCCCGCTCTACCTGCTCCCAGCTGCCGGACTTGAGGCTCACCTCAAGACCGATGGGTTTGAGCATGGCGCGCACCGCTTCCGCCAGATCCCGGCGGGTGCTGTCGCCACTGGTGTACCAGAGGGTAAAGGCGGCGCGCAGATCCCCCTTGTGGCGAATGCCGTCACTATCCCTCTTCCAGCCCGCCTCGTCGAGCAGGGAGTTGGCATGGGCGGTATCCCCATCCTTGAAGGCGGTGGCCTTGTTCAGCCAGGGCAACCCTTCCACCGCGCTATAGGCGGGGATGGCGTGCCCTTCCAGCAACTGATCCGCCAGCAGCTTGCGATCGATGGCATAGTTGATGGCGCGGCGCACCGCCACATCCGAGGTCACGTCGTTGCCGATGGGATAACCCTTGGCATCCTTGCCGCCCGCAGGCGGGATCGGGAAGACAATGCCGCGGTTCTCCACGCTCGGCCGCACCCACAGCTTGAGGGAGGCAGGTACGGTGGGCGCCAGCGACGGGGGGATGCGCACCAGATCGAGCTGGCTGCTCTGGGCGGCGGCATAGGCGCTCTCTTCATCGATAAAGACAAACACCAGCCGTTTGAAATCATTGTTGCCGCCGGCGTAATAGGGGTTCGCTTCCACCACCAGTTGCTGACCGGGCAGGAAGCTCACCAGCCGGTAAGGGCCGGCACCGACCGGCTTTTGGGCGTACGCTTTTGCGTCGTAATCCCTCTTCGACACTATCCCCAAGGAGCCCAGCACGTTGACGAAGGTGCTCTGGGGGGCACTTAAGACAATGGCAACCTCGGTAGGCGACACCACCTCGGCCTTCACGAAGTTGCCCATATCGATCTTGCCGCCGCCCTTGGCCGCGCTGTTGTAGGTAAAGGCGACGTCTTCGGCGGTGAGCGGTGCGCCGTTGGAGAATTTCAGATCAGGCTTGAGGGTAATCAGCCACCCCTTGCCGTCCTTGTTCGGGGTCACCGATTGGGTGAGCAGATCCTGCCAGCCGAGATCGGCGTTTTGTTTAAGCAGCGGGCTGTGCAGCAGCAGATAGCTGCCGTGGCTCCAGCCGAGCAGGGGGTCAAACCCTTCGGTGGGTTCAGCGCCGATGGCAAGCTTGAGTTCGGCAGGCACAGGTTGGGCGGCGGCCAGCGCAGTATGAGAGGCGGTGCCCAGCAGCAGAGTCAACAGGGCGGCAGCACTGGGGCCGACGTAATGGCGAAGGCAATTGCGTGGAATCGTCATGGGGATCCTTTTTATGGTTCCACTCACTCTTTATCTCTGAAAGAAGAGGTTGAATGCGTGCAGGTAAATGCGAGTGAGGGGCCAAAGTGGCCCCCTATTCTAAACTTGATTTCGCGTGAAACCTAGCGACTATGCCGGTTAGCCACGCCGTGCACCGAATAGCCGCCTGCGCCCCAGATCCACACCGCCAGCCCCTTGCTGCACCGGCAAGGAGTGCAACATCTTGAGGGTGCTGCTCACCAGTGAGCGCCCCTGCTCGGCCCCGAGATGGGGTTCGAGCGGCGACATCAGGGAGCAGGCCAGCAGCTGACCACTTTCGGGCAGTTCACCCACCATAAAGGTCATATTGCCGCAGGGGAGCTGCAGGGCGAGGCGATCGCTGCTGCTGCGCACCGGCCACAGTTGATCCGGCCCCGGCAACACCACCACGCTCAGCATCCAGGGGGTGAGCACGCAGCCGAGCCACTGCTCTTCAAACAGCACGCACTCGGCCACGATGGGCATGGTGGCGTGATAGAAGGGCAGCCCTTGCATCTCCTCTCGGGCGATCCGCTCATACTGGGCTACCAGTAACGGCGCGGGATTGCTGGCAAAACCGGTGAACTTCTGCACGCGTTCCTGCATGGCATCTGCCTCGCTTAAATGGGACTGCGCCATAAGCCCTCCCGAGCTTGTTCAGCTTTCTCCTGCTCAGAGAGCGGGATGGCGGGGGCGCCAACACTGGCCAACAGGGTCAAAATCCGATCCGTCGCCTCCCCCATGGCGGCTGCCACCACTGGGGTGAGCCCGATGCGCGGTTCGAGGGATTCGGGTTCTATGCCGATCAGGGTGAGCCGCGTTGGCGACTCATCCGTCATGTACAGCGCCGAGAGCACATCCGCCAGCCCAAGCTGGTGCGGGGAGATCTTGCGGCCAAACAGGGTCGGGACCTCCTCATCTTTCAGGGTCACCACGGTGCCCGGTGGATTACCGCTGCGCACTGCATCCGCCAGAATGATGTGGTCGCGACTGGCCATGGCTTCGAGCAGCTCCATACCGGCGGTGCCGCCATCGAGCAGCTCGATACCGGGGGCGAAACGGTATTCGCGCCCCAGCGCCTCGACGATACGCACGCCGACGGCTTCATCGCTCAACAGCAGATTGCCTACGCCCAGGATCAGGGTGTTCATCACAGCACCTTCACCTGAGTCGTTTCGCCATTTTGGGTATCCACCACGTGAACCGCACAGGACATGCAGGGGTCGAACGAGTGGATGGTACGCACCACCTCCAGCGGTTTGGCCGGATCCGCCACCGGGGTGCCCACCAGCGCCTGCTCATAAGGGCCAGGCTCATCATTGAAGTTTCTCGGGCCCGAGTTCCAGGTCGATGGCACCACCGCCTGATAGTTCTCGATCTTGCCACCCTTGATCACGATCCAGTGGGAGAGCATGCCGCGCGGCGCCTCTTCAAAGCCCACCCCGCGAAACTCTTTGTCTGCCGGGATCTCGGCCTTGATGTAGGCGGTGGTATCCCCCTTGCCAATGTTGTCGACAAGCGCCTTCCACTGGTGCGCCAGGGTATCTTTGAGCACACAGCAGCGCACCGCGCGGCCGATGATGCGGCCCATGGTGGAGTGCAGCTGTTCGGTCTTGATAGCCGAGCCGGTGAGCGCCTTATAGATGCCGTTCAGCTGGTCGAAGTGCGCCACCGTTTCCGGGTGTTTGGCAGCCAGTTTCACCAGCAAGTCTGCGAGCGGCCCCACCTCCACCACCTTGCCGTAGAAGGTGGGGGATTTGACCCAGGAGTATTTGCCATCATCCTGCCAGCCGGTGTAGTTGGGCTCAGTTTTGCCCTCCCACGGCTTGAGGGGCTCGTCATCCTTGTACCAGGCGTGCTTGTTGCTCTCCGCAATACCGTCCATCAACCAGCCATCCTGATGGCTCTCGATGGGGCGATAACCCGCCAGATTGCCGTTCTCAATGTAGCCACCCGGCATCAGGAAGCTGCCGCCGTTGGCGTCGGTGGGGAGCTCCGGCACGCTCAGGTAGTGCTTGGCCCCCTGCCCCAGACTCAGCCACTCGGGGTAGTGAGCGGCGATGATGGCGGCATCCACCTTGTAGACCTGCTCGATAAACTCGCCGAGCCGGTCGATAAAGCTCTTCACATAGAGCAGCCGCTCAAGGTTGAGCACGCTCGGTGCATCCAGATTGATGGGGTTGGCAACCCCGCCCACCGCCAGGTTTTGAATGTGCGGGGTCTTGCCACCCAGAATGGCGACGATGCGGTTGGCATCGCGCTGGCATTCCAGTGCCTGCAGGTAGTGGGCCACGGCGATGAGGTTCACCTCCGGGCTCAGCTTCATCTCCTTGTGACCCCAGTAGCCGTTGGCAAAGATGCCGAGCTGGCCACTGGCCACCAGGGCGCGGATCTTGTCTTGCACCTTGGTCAACTCTTCGGCGCTGTTGAGGGACCAGGTAGAGACCCCCTTGAGGATATCCGCCGCTTTTTGCGGATTGGCCTGCAGCGCGGCCGTGATGTCCACCCAGTCCAGCGCCGAGAGCTGGTAGAAGTGGACGATGTGATCGTGGATGTTGTGGGCCGCGATGATGAGGTTGCGGATAAACTGGGCATTGACCGGCACCTTGGCGCCGATCGCATTCTCCACCGCCCGCACCGAGGCGATGGCGTGAATGGAGGTACATACCCCGCAGATCCGCTGCACTATCATCCAGGCATCCCGTGGGTCTTGCCCTTTGACAATCTCCTCCATCCCGCGCCACATGGTGCCGGACGACCAGGCTTTGGTGACTTTGCCGCCTTCGATTTCGCAGTCGATACGCAGGTGCCCCTCAATACGGGTGATGGGGTCTATGGTGATTCGTTGGCTCATACGTTGACTTTCCCTCGGGCCTGATAATCTTGGTGAACACGTTCAAGTGATGGCAGTACCGGCAACAGCCGGATCAGCAGTAAATAGGCACACACCTCGATGGCCACGAAGCCAACGGAGATCAGCACCTCCTCCGCGGAGGGGAAGTAGTGGTAGCCATTGCCGGGGTTGAAGGCGAGCAGGGAGTAATCCAGTCGCCAGAGGGCTGCGCCCAGCAGCATGCTGAGGGCCCCCAGGAACAACATGCGCGAATCGCGGCGGCTCTTGTCCCAGTGGAACACCAGCAGCGGGAAGATCATCAGCGCAATCTCGCTCCAGAACATGATGGAGAAGCGGTTGAACTCGGAGAGATAGGCCGACTTGTCATTGATGACGATCTCGGCAAAGCGCAGCGCCACAAACAGGATCAGGAAGATATCGATCACCTGGGTCAACTTGTAGAACAGCGACTTCTCGTTGGGGCCACGTCCCGCCAGTCCCGCCTGTACCAAAGAGCCCTCAAACACCACGATGGAAAAGCCCATGATAAAGGCGGTCAACAGCGAGAAGACCGGCAACAGCTCGTAGCTTTGCCAGAGCGGATGGATCTTCTCCCCCGCCACTATCATCAGGGAGCCCATGGAGGATTGGTGCATGGTGGGCAGCAGTGCCCCCAGCGCCAGTACGAAGAACATGATCTTGTTGAGGCGAATGAGTGACGCCTTCCAGCCAAACTTCTCCAGCAATACCGGCGCGAACTCCAGCGCCATCACCCCGATATAGATGGTCATGCAGACCGCCGTCTCGAACAGAACCGAGGAGGTATTGAAGTGGCCGGGCAGGTAGAAGTACGGCAGGTTCCAGTAACGCCCCACATCGATGGTGATGGAGAGGCCACCCAGCGAGTAGCCAAACAGGCTCGCCAGCAGAGCCGGTCGCACCAGCGGGTGATACTCGCCGCGGTTGAACACATAGACCGCCCAGGCCAGTGCCCAGCCGCCACAGGCGAAACCGGTCCCGATCAAGAGGTCAAAGGAGATCCACAGCCCCCAGGGATAGCCACCGTTGAGATCGGTGACCGAGCCCAGACCGAAGACGAGACGTTTGAGGATCAGCATGCCGCACAGCACGGCAAAAGGTGCCAGCACCAGCACCGGCCAGCTGACCAGCTTGCCGCCGAGGGGATGAGCCTTATGGTTACTCATGATCCTTGCCTCCCTTTGTTGCGTCCTGATCCTTGATCTGCGCACTCCCCTGATCATGATCATCGTCATGATGGTGATCGTGACCGTTCTTCTTGGTATTGCGGCGGATCAGCACCGAGAGGCCGGTCAGCACCACCATGGGTAGCACCATCCCCTTGTAGAGGGTGTGCTGGATATGCTCGGAGCGGGCACCGGAGGAGAGCTCCGGCAGGTCGGGCATATCGAGCTTGATATAGGGCACCCCGGCCAGCACCAGCACCTGAGTGCCGCCCCCTTCCTTCTCGCCATAGACGTAAGGCTGGTAGTTGGGCACTTCGTGCAGGTAGGGGTCGTTGGCGGAGAGGGTCTGGCGCGGATAGGCATATTCGCTGCCCGGGCTCGCCAGCAGGCGGCGCTTGGCCTCGGCCATCAGCTCCTCGCGGGTGCCGAAAATCACGGCGCCGGTGGGGCACACCTCGACACAGCCAGGCAGTTTGCCCTGATCAATCCGTTCAAGCCCTTTCTGGTTGCAGAGCTCGCACTTGTGGATCGCCCCCAGCGGGTTGTCGTAATCATATTTGGGCACATCGAACGGGCAGCCCACCATGCAGTAGCGGCAGCCGGTGCAGACGCTTGGGTCGTAGTGAACGATGCCGGTCTTGGGATCTTTTTTAAGGGCCTGCACCGGACAGACCGAGACGCAGTTGGGATCGACGCAGTGCATGCACTGCTTTTTAATGTAGGCGTAGCCATCCACCAGCTGATCCTTATGCTCACCCGTGCCGCTCTTCCACACCTGAATGATGTTGTTGGTGTAGGGGGTCAGCTTGTCGTTGGTGGACCAGGTCTGTGCTCCCTCCGGATTGGACGGGTTGCCATTCAAACGCTGACACTCCGCCACACAGGCCTGACAGCCGACGCAGAGGGTGGAGTCATACAACATGCCAAGCGACCCGGGAATGGGCGGCTTGTTCTTTGCCGCCGCCAGTGCAGTGCCGGGCACGGCAGCCCCTGCCGCCAGCGCGCTGGCAGAGGCGAATTTGAGGAAATTGCGTCTGTTCACGGTTACTCCTCCCGTGATGGGTGCTGCCCGGCTTCGTGGCGCTTCTGCTGGCGACCGAGTTCACGCACCGTCATCAGACTCACCCCCACCAGCACCCCGAGGGCACCACCGATAAGGCCGGTCGCGGTGGGCGAGGTATAGCCCCCCTCCTGGATCTTCACATCGGGTTTATCCACCCGCGGGGTCGGGTTCTCGACCTTGGCGAGCTGGAAGATCCCCTTGCTAAAACCGACCCCCTGCTCGTTGCAGCCATAGCAGGGGTGGCCAATGCCGACCGGCCAGATGCCGCCGCCCACATCGCAGAACTCCAGGGTCGAGCAGTTGCCATAGGTCTCCGGTCCTTTACAGCCCAGATGGTAGAGACACCAGCCCTGACGGTGACCCTCATCACCAAACTCCTTGGCAAAACGCCCTGCGTCGAAGTGCGGACGACGCTCGCAGTTCTCATGGATCAGGCGCTCGTAGGCAAACAACGGGCGCTTCTTGCTATCCAGCGCTGGCAGCTTGCCGTAAGTGATGTAGTAGGCAACCGTGGTGAGGAAGTTGTGGGGATTGGGCGGGCAACCCGGGATATTGATGATCGGGGTGCCGATATTACCGAGGGCCTCTTCCAGGCTGACGGCGCCGGTCGGGTTGCTACCGCTGGCGGGCACACCGCCCCAGGCGGAGCAGGAGCCGATTGCAATGACGGCAGCCGCATCGACGGCGGCACGGCGAATATGGTCGACGATGGGCTCACCGGCCACCATGCAGTAGACGCCACCATCTTTCAGCGGAATGGAACCATCCACCACCAGCAGATACTTGCCTTTATAGCGCTTGATGGCGTTGTGCTTGTTCTCTTCCGCCTGATGACCAAACGCAGCCGAGAGTACCTCGTGGTACTCCAGCGAAATGGTATTGAGGATCAGGTTCTCGATGGTGGGGTGAGTTGCCCGCAGCAGTGACTCGGTACAACCGGTACACTCCTGCGCCCCAATCCAGATCACCGGCGGCCGCTCGGGGCTGGTGAGCGCGGTGGCCATCTTGGCGACGGCATTCTGACTTAATCCCAGGGTTGCGGCCATCCCGGCACACAATTTCATAAAATCACGGCGATTAATCCCATGAGCCGATAAAAAATTATCCTCGACCATTCTTCTTATTCCCGTAGTGAGCACTTGTTTGGTAAATGCTTAATAGCGGAAATGCTAAGGACTCACCCACCCTGCAGTATTGATCTCTATCAATTTCGACAGGCTTACCCCTATTTTCGAGGCGAGCTACATCACAAATAAAATTATTTACCCCTAAAGAGATACCAGCTACCGCGTAAATTTAATGAATTTAATTGGATGCCAAATAATTAATCGCACAACAGACCAATCTTTACCAAATGGTTAAATTAATATGGGCGGCGACTTGGGCACATTCTTAATTTCACAAACCGGATACGTCGCCATAAATGCTCCGCTGGATATATCTTCATGCACCATGTCGCATATTTCTGTCGCCCCCTTTGCTGCCCCCTATCGGACTGGATGCCTGGCTCCCTTGCCTGATGCGCCTGCACCGGCAGCACTGGCGGGTAGCGGGTCAGGCTTGCGTCAGGCCCATTGCGTTCCCCTTGCTGGCACCCACCACGCTATCAATGGAAAAACAGCCCCTACAACCGCCCTGCTTATCCGATAGGAAAAATTTTCTCAAATGGCGAAATTTACGCACAAAAATGAATGGTGATTCACATTTCGTGGTGCTCCAAAAAACGCCAGTACCGCGCCATTAACATATTGGTAATGTCGTTATTGTTGATGAGTTGTTCGTTAATATACAAGTTACATTGTTAAACAGCACAATATTTACCTTAACGTCACCTCACGTAATTAACCAACACGTAAATGGACATGAACACACCACGATAATGATAAAAGCTCTTATTCAATGGCCATACTGGAATATTTATACCTCCCTCATCATGGCAAGATGATAATAGTTGCCACCCGAAGATTCACTCTGACATCACGATAGCATCACCACTATTCTGCAGATGAGTGATGCCCTGATGAGTTCAACTCGACCTTGCCAATGGCCAGCACCGCCAAGCTGACGCGGTAATCAATACCTCCTGCTCGAGCCACTGGGCCTGACTCTTCAGCACATCCAGCCAGGGGAGCACTTCCGTTCCCCCTTCATCCTCAGTCAACGGCAGCGCACGCCAGGGGATCTTGCCACAGCCAGCGGTGAAGGAGCCCACAGGCCGGGCGTAATGACCCAGATAGGTCCGCAGATCGCAAGGTAGCCAGAGCAGCGCAGGACGATCAAGGTCGCGCGCCAGCTCGATGGCGATATCAATACCCCGTTGATCGAGATCGCCAAAGTGAGCCCACTGCACCCCCTGCGGCAATAGCGGGATAAGCCGTTTAGCAAGGGTGGTATTACGCCCGGGGGCAAACAGCAGCAGTTGCCCGGGCTGGAGCGGGTAGTCAACAAAGGCGCCCTTGTTCTCCACCGTGATGACCTGATGCCCTTGCCACCAGATAGCCGCCAGGGTGACCAGCGCCCGCTCAGGCAAGACCAGCTCACCCAGTAGCGTTATCACCGCCGTCATATCCTGCGGCTGGCCATGCTTATCGACCAATGAGAGCGGATCCAGCGTGCGCAGGCGGATCACCTCATCCTGCGTCAAGGTCATGTTCACACACTGTGGGTTGGCGTTGCCCCCGACGCGCGGATGTTTGCTATCCCCGTGCCAGAGCGCATGAAAGCTGGCCTGATTGAGCCGTGACGGCAACGCTATCCCCAGGCTTTGCAACCGCTCTCCCTTGTCCGGTTCGGGGGGCTGCACCTGCGCTAACTGTCCGATCAGATAAGCGCGTCCCGCCTCCGTCAATACATGACGGGCACTGCGACCGACAGGTCTTAAGCCACAATGCGTCTGCAACAACTCCTTCAACTCCCGACCATGCCGGCTCTCAAGGGAGTAGCCCTTCTCGTTCTGGCTATCGAGCAACCGTGCACACAACTCCTGTACCCGGACTTCATCAAACAGCGACATCCTCACCTCCCCACATGGCTTCATATGACGAAGTAGAGGTGATTTTCCCTGTCATTACTGTGACCAGCTTCGCAAGCGGTTCTCATCAGAGCCTCCATGCCCGGCTCGTTACTGGTAAACCCGCCACAAACGGCGCAAGCTGGTTTGATAGAGAGATACGCCGCCAATGTACGGCACGGGCCGACAACGCGATACCCGCTTTCACAAGGGCTTCCCATGACCCAGTCGACAGACAAACCACAACCCTCCTCATGGCATGTTTCGGATCTCCGCGAGCTGGCGCAGTTGCTTACCCTGGCCCTGCCCGCCGCAGTACAGATGACCGAAGCTGTGCATCAAGCGATATTGGGCGGCATGGGGTTTAAGGGGCGGGACAAAGGGAAGACTGGGGGGATCACCGGGCTGGTTTACAAAGGTGTGCATGGGGCGGCCAACACCTTGAGCCATGGCATTAATGGGCTGCTGACGCACCTGCCGCCGACCCCGCCGTTGCACCACATTCCCGAGACCCCCAAACGCGCCGCCCTGATCGCCACCCTCAACGGGATAATGGGGGACAAGCTGGTCGAGAGCGACAATGCCCTCGCCACCCCCATGACCCTGCGCTATCAAGGCAAGCCTCTTGATTGGCAGGCGATGCCCGCAGATCTTCCCCCCGAAGGACGGATACTGTTGATGGTCCATGGCCTGTGCATGAATGATCTGCAGTGGCAAACCCGCTATCAGGACCAGCCAGTCAATCATGGGGAGCAGCTGGCTAATACCCTTGGTTATGTGCCCCTCTATCTGCGCTACAACTCGGGGCTGCCCATTGCCCAAAATGGCCAACAGCTGGCCCTGTTGCTGGAACAGTTGACCAACCACTGGCCGGGGCAACTCAAGGAGATCAACGTGCTGGGCTACAGCATGGGAGGGCTGGTTGCCCGCAGCGCTTGTCATTATGCCAGCCACGACGATCTCACCTGGCCCGCACACCTAGGTAACCTACTCTTTATCGGCACCCCCCACCATGGTGCGCCGCTGGAACATGCCGGCCATTGGCTAGAGCAACTGTTGCCCGCTACCACTTACACAGAGCCCTTTGTCAGGCTGGCAAGGGTGCGCAGCATCGGGATCAAGGATCTGCGCCACGGCAAGGTGATCGAGCCGCTCGCAGCGCCCGACCATTCCACGCCCTTGCGGGATCCGCGCACGCCACTGCCCCTGCCTGCCGGGGTGAACTGCTTTGCCATCGCGGCCACCACCGCCGCCAAACGCAGTCTGCTGGCAGACAGATTGATTGGCGATGGGCTGGTCCCCTTGCGTAGCGCCCTCGGCCAACACAACGAGGCGCGCCACCAGCTGGCCTTCCCCCCTTCTCATACCATGATTGCCTATCGCACCAGCCATATGGCGCTGCTCGCCAGCCCGCAAGTTGGCCAACAACTGCTGCAGTGGCTTGCCCCGCATAAGGCATAAGGGTCGGCCTACCAACAAGGGGTCGGCGACACCTCTTATTCGTCCGCCAGGGGGCGATGCTAATGGCATCGTGAATGTGGCAACCGGTGGACACAACGCCGAAAAGTACTATGCCTGCCTGCAGATCTGCCTACCGCTGTGTCACTGATCTGTCTGAATTCTCGACGGCCTGGTATATGGTCACCCCAGCGAAAACTGTCTATTAATACAACAGAGTGCTGGCCCAGAGCGGGCGCCTGTGGCAGGCTGGGTTGTCGAAGGACAGACCACCATGACACCTTGTGTGTCCCCATAGCAAAGGAGCGCCACCTATGGCCAAAGTGAACAAAAAAGAGATCAAGAAGAAGATCGCCGCACGTCTTGAGAAAATTGCCAAACATGAAGGCAAGATCAAGAAACTGAAAAAAGCCCTGAAATAGCGGCTGAACATACCTCAATAACAAAAACCGCCTGCGTGAAGTGAGCCCGATATGTTGGCCACCTTAAGCTGGCGGTTTTGCACATCAGTGGCCTGGGTTAACCAGGTTGCGGCTCCCCCCCAAAACCCGGTTCAACCCGATTATCCTGCTTTTTGCTCTAACGGCGCCATTCGGGCGCCGCGTATGGCCTTGCCAGCAGCTACCTTCAACAGAGTGTTTGATATGAGCCAGCAGTGGAGCGCCATATGTACTCTTACACCCTCACCTTCAAAGAAGATGTCGATCGCCTGACCACCCCGGAGCAGGAGATCACCCTGCAGAGCCCCGCCATGACGGGCGACTTTATTATCCTCTCCGACGGTAGCCGTCATCAGGTGATGTTCGTCACCCATCGCTCTCACTACAGCAGCCTCTATCTTGATAAAGGGGTCAGAATACCGCAGGGGTAACTACATCGATCCGGTCGATCTCGTCAATAATGGCCACTCACCCCGGCGCCACAGGTGCTGGCTGCCTTCGCAAAGGGCTCTTATAAATCCCGCCACGTCACCCACAACAGATGCTTTGTGATATGGCGCTGATCTTGCGGGAATAATCGTGAATGATCTCGGGATCCGTGCTTAATTTAAAGCAGTTGATACCCATTGCATCGGTATACAACGCTCGCATTGTAATGACCAAGGATGGCCAACCCCATGAAGGATGCCCCCTTATCCACCCGATTAGAATATGAGCTGGATCACCTCAAATCGATCTTCAACGAGATCGGTGCCTATCTCTTTACCAAAGATCTGGATGGCCGCTACGTCTATGCCAATCAGGCCGTGCTGGATCTCTTTGGTTGCACCCTGGCCGAGTTGCAGGGCCAGGATGACAGTGCTTTTTTTGACCTCGACCACTCGGATACCCTGCAACGTCATGATCGTCAGGTACTGACACAGCAGATCGAGATTTGTCAGGAGGAGATCAACTACCTCAAAGAGACCGGTGAGAAACGCATCTACTGGAGCGTAAAAAAGCCCATGTATGGCAGGGATGGCGCACTGATTGGCCTGTGCGGCATCTCTACCGATATCACCGAGAAGAAGCAGATCGAGGCCCATCTGGCAGAGCAGCATCAATTGCTGGAAATTATCCTCGCCAACGTGGATGCCCATATCTATATGAAAGACAGCCAGCACCGCTTTCTGTATGTCAATCAGAAGGTCGCCGAACTGCTTGGCTTGCCTGCCGAACAGATCATCAACCGGCGCGATGACGAGGTGATCCCTGCGGCCAGCGCCTGCCAGCTGTGGCGGCTGGACAACCGGGTATTCGAAACGGGCGAGCTGCAAGCCGGGGAAGAGTCATTGACCGATATTGAGGGCAATCAGCAATACTACTGGTCCGTCAAGGTGCCCTTTTTACTGGCCGATGGCACCCCGACCCTGATCGGCATCTCCTCCGATATCACCGAGCTGCATCAACTCAAGGAACAACTGCATAAGCAGTCGGTGCAAGATGGCCTCACCGGCCTCTATAATCGCCGTTTCTTCTTTGAGGTATGCGAAAAGAACCTGAGTTTGAATGCCCGCCACCACGTCAAATCGGTACTGATGGTACTGGACGTGGATCAGTTCAAGTGCATCAACGATCGCTATGGTCACCCCTTGGGGGACAGGGCGCTGATTCATCTGGGCAGGGTGATGCAATCGGTGCTGCGCAGCGAAGATGTGCTAGCCCGCATCGGCGGCGACGAATTTGCCATTTTACTGCCCAACACCAGGGTGTCGGCGGCTTCGTCGCTGGCCGAAAGGCTGTGCCAACAGGTGATGCAAAGTCCGTTAGGCCTGCACGATGGCGATGAACTCATCATCACCATCAGCGCAGGGTTGGTGGAAAATAGTGAGGGCGAATTGATGGAAAGCCTCTACGCCCGCGCCGACCAGATGCTCTATCAAGCCAAACAGGCTGGCCGCAATTGCGTGGTGTGCAAAGCAGACTAGCTAAACAACGGGGGCCTGCGACCCTCCACTCTCCTTCTGTTGTCCCTCAGATTGATGGCCCACGCTGGCGCAGTCACGGAGCTTGTTGATCGCTATCCCAGCTGTTTGCGCAGCACAAATTTCTGCACCTTACCGGTTGAAGTCTTGGGCAACGGGGTGAAGATGATGCGCTTGGGGGCCTTGAAGTGGGCCATCTGCTCGCGGCAAAAGGCGATAAGCTCCGCCTGGGTGGTCTCTCGCCCCTCTTTCAGTTTCACGAAGGCGCAGGGCACCTCCCCCCACGTCTCATCGGGCATGGCGATCACCGCCGCTTCGTCCACATCGGGATGACGATAGAGCACATCTTCCACCTCCAGACTGGAGATATTCTCGCCACCAGAGATGATGATGTCCTTGGATCTGTCCTTGATCTCCACATAGCCATCCGGGTGCCACACCGCCAGATCGCCGCTCCGAAACCACCCCTCCGCCATCGCCTCGGCGCTGGCCGCAGGATTTTTCAGATAGCCCTTCATCACCACATTGCCCCGCAGCACTATCTCCCCCATGGTTTTGCCATCTTTGGCCACCGGCTCGCCGCTGACCGGATGGACCACCCGCATCTCCCCCTGCAGCGGTGACGCAACCCCCTGCCGCGCCTTGAGGCGGGAGAGCGCCGTGGCGTCCTGCCCTTGCCAGCTTCTTTGTGGTTCGCACAACACGCAGGGGCCATAGGTTTCAGTGAGGCCATAGACGTGGGTCACAGCGATCCCCATCGCCTCCATCCCGGCGATCACGGTGGCGGGGGGCGCAGCGCCGGCGGTCATCACCTTGATGGGGTGATCCAGCCCCTGCTTGAGCGCCTGATCGGCATTGTTGAGCATATTGAGCACGATAGGCGCCGCGCAAAAGTGGCTCACCTTGTGCTCGTGCAGCGCGTCATAAATGGCGGTGGCCTGCACATGGCGCAGACAGACGCTCACTCCGGCGGTAGCCGCCAGCGTCCAGGGGAAGCACCAGCCGTTGCAGTGAAACATCGGCAGGGTCCAGAGATAGACCGGGTGTTTGGGCAGCTCCCAGGAGAGCACATTGTTGATGGCGTTGAGGTGAGCACCGCGATGGTGATAGACCACCCCTTTGGGATTGCCGGTGGTGCCCGAGGTATAGTTGAGCGAAATAGCCTGCCACTCATCTTCTGGCAACCAGCCGGGCTCATCGCCACTCCCTTGCGCAAGGAACTGTTCATAGTCGAGGTCACTGATAAGCGCCCCTTCCCGGTAGAGGGGATCGTCGATGGCGATGACCAGCGGTTGGCTCTCCAGCAGCTCCAGCGCCTTGCGCACCACGGCGCCGAACTCCCTGTCCACCAGCACCACCTTGCTCTGGGCATGCTGGAAGATAAAGGCCATCGACTCTGCGTCAAGCCGGGTATTGATGGTGTTGAGCACAGCGCCGCTCATGGGCACCCCGAAGTGCGCTTCAAACATCGCCGGGATATTGGGCGCGACGATGGAGACGGTATCCCCCTCCCCGATGCCGCCAAGCCGCAGGGCCGAGGCAAGCTGGCGGCAACGGCGGGCAGTCTCGCCCCAGCTCTGGCGCAGCGGGCCGTGGATCAGCGCCGGATAGTCGGGATAGACCCGATCCGCCCGCCCCAAAAAGCTAATGGGGGTCAGGGGCTCGAAATTGGCGGCAGTTTTGGCAAGGTCGCGCTCATAGATGTTCTGCTCTGTCATCGGATTCCTTCCTCACAGGTGGCACAAAACGGGCAGTTCCGGGATCAACGAGCGATATGGGCATCCTGCCCATCGCTGGTCTCTTATGGGGATGACAGCCTAACAGTGAGCCTACGGCGGCAGGTATTAGCAAAACGTCTTAGAGGAGCTGCCTCCTGCCAACGAGGCGATCTATTTTAATTGCGGAAATCTATTTTCGTTACGAGAAATAGTGCCGATTTTTTCACGCTCTATTTTTTGGGGCATAACTAAAGTTGACGATGGCTGAATATTGTTTAGTCAAAATCGCTTTATCTGATATTCCATTCATCTCAGCGCCCACTATTTTCATGATTTTTATTTAAGGCAAGTCACGTTGCACTAAGACTGAAATAGTTATTGCATAATGCTGTTTATTTCATACCAGTCATTAAATCCGTGACAAATAAATTCTGTGAGCCATCCCATAAAGCGAGCACTGCGCCATGTTCATCCAGCTGCGTACGGGTTACGGTTACAGCGTGAAACAATCTACCGGATGTTCAATATCAGGCCAGATTTCTCGCCAATCACTACGCGATCCACAGTGAATTTGCGTACTCGAGATGTATGACGCAGAAACCCTATCGACCCGATATTCCGCCGAGCCCAAACCTGCTTTATCAAGGAGCATTTTATGTGTGCCGTGCCGAATACCACACCACGCAGACAATTCCCCACTGCGTTTACCATTCTGTTTTTTATTATGTTGCTGGCCATTGCGCTAACGTGGATAATTCCGGCGGGCGCCTACTCCAAGCTCTCTTATAATCAGGCCAGTGCAACTCTGATGGTCAATAGCCCACAAGGTGACATTAGCCGCATACCCGCCACTCAGGATGCGTTGGCAAAACTCAATATCAATATTGCGGTGGAGCAATTTACCAACGGCACCATTCGTAAACCCATCGCCATTCCCGGCACCTATGCCCGGTTGGAGCAGACACCCAAGGGGCTCGGTGACGTGGCGGTCAGCATGGTCAAGGGCACCATCGAGGGGGCGGATATCATCGTCTTTATTCTGGTGCTCGGGGGGCTGATCGGTGTCATCAACAAGACCGGCGCCTTCAGTGCGGGGCTGGTGGCGCTATCGCGCAAGACCCGGGGCAACGAGTTCCTGTTTGTGGCGCTGGTCTGCTTCGTGATGGCGCTGGGAGGCACCACTTGCGGACTGGAGGAAGAGGCTGTCGCCTTCTACCCCATACTGGTGCCTATCTTTCTGGCGCTCGGGTATGACTCCATCGTCTGCGTGGGGGCCATCTTCCTCGCCGCCTCCATGGGCACTACCTTCTCCACCATCAACCCCTTCTCGGTGGTGATCGCCTCCAATACCGCCGGCATTCCCTTTACCGAGGGGCTGATCTTTCGTGTCGTCGGCTGTCTGGTCGGAACGCTAGTAGTGATCGGTTATCTCTATTGGTACTGCAAGAAGATCAAGGCCAACCCGGCCTTCTCCTACACCTATGAGGATCGCGACAGCTTTCGCGCCCGTTTTCTCAAAGAGGGGTCCATGGACGAAGGGGTGCCCTTCACCCTACGCCGCAAGATCATTTTGACCCTGTTTATCCTTGCCTTTCCGCTGATGGTGTGGGGCGTCTCCATGGCCGGTTGGTGGTTCCCGCAGATGGCGGCCTCCTTCCTGACCATCGCCATCATCATCATTTTCATCTCGGGTCTCAAAGAGAAAGAGGCGGTCGAGGCCTTCACTCAGGGGGCGTCGGAACTGGTTGCGGTCTCGCTCATCATCGGGCTGGCACGGGGGGTCAATCTGGTGCTGGATCAGGGGATGATCTCGGACACCATTCTAGCCTACGCCTCCGATCTGGTCTCCGGCATGCACGGCGCCGTATTCGCGGTGTCGCAGATGTTGGTATTCGCCCTGCTGGGGCTGGTAGTGCCCTCCTCATCCGGGCTGGCGGTGCTCTCCATGCCCATCATGGCGCCGCTGGCAGATACCGTGATGATTCCCCGCTATATCGTGGTCTCGGCCTACAACTGGGGGCAATACGCCATGCTGTTCCTGGCCCCCACCGGACTGGTGCTGGTCACTCTGCAGATGCTCGGCATCCAGTTCAACAAGTGGGTCAAGTTCGTGCTGCCCATGGTGGGCTTTGTGCTGGGATTTGGCGCCCTGATGCTGGTAGTGCAAGTGATGCTGGCCTGATTGGCTGACGCTTGATGCGTTGGTAACAACACCCCGCGCCCTGACGCGGGGTGTTGTTATTCAGCCTTAATGACGTACCCGGCTCTGCTGGCGGAAGCAGTAGAGTTTGAGGCTGATGTCGGCGATATCGGCGGGTAGCTCCTCCCCCTGTTCGGCAAGAGGCTGGTAGAGCGATGAGAGCAGACGTTCGGCCTGCTGCACCGTGATGATGTCGGCCTGGATGGCCGGGGTGATCCAGCTGGGTAACATTGACATATATCCCCCTTATTGATCCGGTGACCTCGGGTGAACACATCCATTTCAGGTCTTACGTGGCTGTCACACTTCCTCTGCCCCTGCCGACCCGTTCACCCTCTGTCTGCCACCTAACCAAAGCAAAATGCTTGCCGTGATCTCTTATCGGCCAACATCTAATGGGGCTATAGCTATTTATCAACCACTTGCGGGCCATATCGAAGGGCAGAGCACCACCACCATCGCCACCCCTTGACCGACCGCCGTCAACACCTTGCCACTCTTGCTTTTCCCCCGCGTCTTTCATTGCAAAATGCGACTCACACCTTGCTTATTTCAGGATCAGGAGCCGCCAAGTGTCAGAATCTGGTCACTTTTACATCGTTGTCGCCAAAGCCAGACACTTTTTCAGGGTGGCTATTTTTTGACCTTGTCAGCGACTGTCGCAGACCCGCACGCCTGACCTTGTCCAACCAACCGGTTATGACAAGATGACGCCAAGCTCGATGAGCACCCTATACACGGCAGGAGAACAACATGAACACGTCCATGATGGCAGGTATCGGCATTGGCATCGCCTCGGCCCTGGCGCTCTCGGCAGCTGCCAGCGGCTCCCTCTTCACACCGGAGCCCACCTTTGCTGAGGTGATCGCCAGCAAGCCGATCACCGAGACCATCAAGACCCCGAAGCAGGAGTGCAGCAACGTCACTGTGACCCACCGCAAGCCGGTACAGGATGAACACAAGATCCTGGGTTCAGTGGTGGGTGCTGCGCTGGGAGGGGTGGTTGGCCACCAGTTTGGCGGTGGCAGCGGCAAAAAAGTGGCGACTGCTGCCGGAGCTGTGGCAGGGGGATATGCCGGTAATCAGGTGCAGGGCAATATGCAGGCAAGCGACACCTACACCACCACCGAGCAGCGCTGCAAAACAGTGCAACAGAGCAGCGTCAACACCATAGGTTATGACGTGACCTACCGCCTCGCTGGCCAGGAGGGGGTGATCCGCATGAAGCAAGCCCCGGGTGCCACCATCCCGATCAAGGATGGCAAACTGGTGATCGACCAGCCAAAAGTGTGATCCCCTTGGTGCCATTCAGCAACAGGCCCGCCTCTTTCGGGGCGGGCCTGTGTTTTTTGGGGCGGCTTGTTTCCCGTTGTTCCAAACAACTGCACTCACGGTCATTGCGCTCAGGCTGTTACCCCTTGCAGCACTTCTTCACCGCCCGCACCACGTTCTGGTAGCCGGTACAACGACAGAGGTTGCCCGAGAGGCCGCGGCGGATCTCCGTATCGGTCAGCGGACGGCGCTCGGTCTTGTCGAGCAGTGCCGCGCTCGCCATCACCAGACCCGGGGTGCAAAAACCGCACTGCACCGCCCCCTCGTCGATAAAGGCCTGTTGCACATCGGAAAGCTCATTGCCTTTGCGCTCTCCCTCCACGGTGCGAATGGATTTGCCATCGGCCCATACCGCGAGATAAAGACAGCTGTCGATGGCGGTGCCATCCACCCGCACGGTACAGGCGCCGCACTCGCCAACGCTGCACCCCTCTTTCACGCTGATCAGCCCCTGCCCACGCAGGAAGTAGAGCAGCGACATGGTGGGCGACACCGCATAGGAGTAAGGCTTGCCGTTGATCTCGCACTGGATCTCCACGGCGGGACAGCTTTGCGGTTGCATCATAGGATCTTGCCTCCGGCACGTTCGACGGCGCAGGCGACCACCCGCTGCGCCAAGGTTTTGATAAGGTGCAGGCGAAACTCTTTTTCCGCCCGCCAGGAGGAGCGCGGCGCCACGTCGGCCACCACAGCCTCGGCAATGGCCGCGAGTGTCGCGCGAGTCAGGGGCTGTCCTTCAGCTGCAGCCTCTGCATGCGGCGTTCGGATCGGGGTCGGGGCCGCCACCCCGTAGGCCAGCCGCAGCCCCTTGAAGTGGCCATTCTCAATCTGGCAGTAAGCGGCGCAGCCGATGGTGGCAATATCCATGGCCCCCCGCATGGCGTACTTGAAGTAGTGGGATCCCACATGGGGATGGGGATCAGGGGCGAAATGAAACGCCACCAGGATCTCCGCCGGTTGTAGCGCCACCTTGCCCGGGCCGGTGTGAAAACCGGTGATGGGGATGCGGCGTGTGCCACCCGGGCCGGCAATTTCCAGCTCTGCTTCCAGTGCCACTGTGGACGCTGCCGAGTCGGCACTGGTGGCACCGTTGCAGATGTTGCCGCCATAGGTGGCGACGTTGCGGATCTGCGGCCCCGCAATGGTGGCAGCCGCTTCGGCCAGCATCGGCAGGCGGCGCTGCACCAGTTCGTTTTCGATGAGCTCGGTAAAGGTGGTGCCAGAGCCGATGCGGATCGATCCATCAGCCAGCTCGCTCACCCCTTTGAGCTCGGGCAAGTCGTGAATATCGACGATATGGCGATAGGCAGGGTTGAGGTGATGAAGCTGGATCATCACATCGGTGCCACCGGCCAGCAAGCGCGCCTCGGGGTCGGCCTGACGCAGGGCGACCGCTTCGGCCACACTGTGCGCCTTGTAGTAACGGGCAATATCAAACATGGTGTTGCTCCTCCCGTGATCCCTCGGTAATCAGACCCGCGGCGACAAACTCCCGGAACAGGGTCTTGGGGGTGATGGGCAGCTCGTTGATGGCAACCCCGGTGGCCATGCGAATGGCGTTACGAATCGCCGGGCCGGGGGAGATGATGGGCGGTTCCCCCAGGGATTTGTGGCCATAGACAGACTGGGGCTCGTAGGTCTGCACGAAGTCGCATTCAAGCTCGGGCAGATCCAGCATGGTGGGGAACTTGTAGTCGAGCAGGTTGGGGTTGCGCACCACGCCGGTCTTGGGGTCTATGATCATCTCCTCGAACAGGGACCAGCCGATCCCCATCCCCATGCCGCCGTGCACCTGCCCCTCCGCCAACTGCGGATTGAGGATCTTACCCGCATCGTGCAGGTTCATGATGCGATTGATGGTCACCTTGCAGAGATCGATGTCGACGCTGAGATCGACAAAGGTGCAGCCGAAACTCGGCGGGTTGGTGGTGGTCTTGTGAGAAACCTCGGCGGTGATCTGGCCGCCTATGGTGAGGTGGTAGTAGGCGTTGATTGACACCTCGGCCACGCTGATCAGCACCTTGTCCGGCGCACCGGCCAGCACCACGTAACCGTCGATCAGGGTCAGCGACCCCACATCCTGATGGCAGAGCTGGGCCGCCAGCGACAGAATGCGCGCCCTCAGTTGCAGCGCCGCCTGATGGATGGCGGGGGCCGCCACATAGCTCTGGCGCGAGGCGAACGAGCCCGGATCATAGGCGGTGATGTCGGTATCCTGGGTCGAGATGACCCGGATCTGCTCAAACGGAATCCCCAGGGTCTGGGCCGCCATCTGGGCAAAGACGGTGTCCGACCCCTGCCCTATCTCGGTGGCGCCGATCTGCAGATTGACTGTGCCATCCTGATTGAGCAGCATGCGGGCCCCGGCGATTTCGACCCCCACCGGATAGGTGTTGGAGCCGTAGCTGAAGCAAGCTACGCCGATGCCACGCCGCATCCGGCTCGCCGGATCCTGCCCCAGACACTCGGCCTTGAGCCGTTCCCACTCGAACTGTTCGCCACCCCGGCGCAGACACTCGGGCAAGCCGGCGCTGTAGATGGTCTTCTGGTTGACCTGATTGACGTCGCCTTCGCGCGCCACGTTGGCGATACGCACGGCGAGCGGATCCAGACCCAGCTCGGCGCAGGCGTCATCCAGCATGCACTCGAGGGCAAAAATCACCTGGGGCGCGCCGTAACCGCGCATGGCGCCAGCGGTGGGCAGGTTGCTGTAGAAGGTCTTGGCATCGTAGCCAAAGGCACTGCGCGGATAGAGGTAGCTTATCTTGTTGCCACCGGCGCTGGCGATGGAGTGGCCGTGGGAGGCATACCCGCCTGTGTTGGAGAGCACGTCGAGCTGATAGCCCTTGAGGGTGCCGTCGCGGTTGAGGCCCATCTTGCCGTCGATGGCAAAGCCGTGGCGGGTGCGGGAGGCGAAGAAGCACTCTTCCCGGCTCAAGGTCACCTTGACCGGCACGCCGCCCAGTTTGTAGCTCAAAAACGCCGCCATCGGCTCTTCCAGCACATCCTGCTTGTTGCCAAAACCACCCCCCATATAGGGCTTGATCACCCGCACGCTGGACCAGGGCAGGCCGAGGGATTTGGCCACCCGGCTGCGCACAATCTGGGGGATCTGGGTACTGGTGACCACTATGATGTGGTCGGGTTGATCCATGTAGGCGTAGCAGGTCACCGTCTCCAGATGGCAGTGCTGCACCACAGGGGTCCGGTAGTGCGCCTGAAACTGCAGATCGGCGGCAGCAATGGCCTGCTCTGGTTCATTGGCTCTGAGTTGGCTTTGGCGCAGCAGATTGCCGCTCGGGTGAATAGGATAAGCCCCCTCCGCCAGTGCGCTTGCAGCATCTGTCATCACCGGCAACGGCTCGTAGGTCACCTTGACTAGCGAGGCCGCTTTTTCAGCCACCAGCGGATCGCGCGCCACCACGATGGCGACCCCATCACCGAAATGGCGCACATGGTCGGTGAGCAGGCGCCTGTCTTTCACATCCCGTTTGGTCTCATCAAGGGACCAAGCGTGACCGGCGGTACGAAAACAGGTGGTGGGCACATCTGCATGGGTAAACACGGCTTCGACCCCGTGCAGGGCCAGCGCCTCGGTGGCATCGATGGCGAGCACCTTACCGTGGGCGATATTGCTTCGCACGTACTTGGCGTGGCGCATCCCGAGCATGATGTTGTCATCGGTATAGCGGGCGCTGCCGGTCACCTTGGCCTCGGCATCCACCCGCTTGAGCGGTAATCCTATGGACATATGCAAGTCCTTTTTCGAAGGGAAAAATCTGGAACCGACATAAAAAACAGCAAGATATGCGCCTGTTTCCCACCATTGCCAGGAGAATGGGGAGAAGTGTGAAGGGGATCCCGTCTAGCTCCCCTTTGCCAACCCGCAGCGACAAAAGCAGACCCGCCCCTGAGCAAACGGGACACATCGACGGTGAAAAAAGCGGCAGGATGGGAGCTGCGAGGGCGAGAGCCTATCAATCTGGTAGGGGGATTTATCAAAATGGTATAGCCATGGCACCACTCAACTACAGGCGGCCGAGACGTGATAGCCAGCGTGGGCGGGCTGAGCGCCGCAGACATAAAAAAACAACAAGCATAAAAAATGGGGCCGCCAGCGCGGCCCCAAGCGGGCGGGTTATCCCTAAATAGCCCAGCCCCCAGCATAAAAGAGCACCAGCGCCAGGGCGATGATGACGGTGCCCAGATTAAGCTTGTGCCACTCCTTCGAGCAGATGCGGCCGATCACCAGCGAGCTGAAGCCGAGCATGATACCGGTCACGATGTTGCAGGTGAGCACGATAAAGACCGCACACACCAACCCGGACATGGCCCCGACAAAGTCATCGAAGTCGAGCTTGGTGACGTTGCTCAGCATCAACAGCCCCACATACATCAGGGCCGGTGCGGTGGCATAGGCCGGCACCAGATAGGAGAGCGGCGAGAGGAACAGCATCAGCAGGAACAGGCCGCCCACCACAGTCGCGGTCAGGCCGGTTTTGCCCCCCGCCGCCGTGCCCGCTGCCGATTCGATATAGACGGCAGCAGGCGCCGCCCCCACCAGACTGGAGAAGATGCTGCTGACCGAGTCGGCACTGAGCGCCTTGCCGCTATTGATGATGTGCCCATCTTTATCCAGCAGGTTGGCCTGCCCCGCTACGGCACGGATGGTGCCGGTGGCATCAAACACCGCCGTCATCACCAGCGCCAGCACACTTGGCAGCACCAGCGGCGAGAGGGCCCCCATGATATCCAGAGTGAAGATGAGGGACTTGCCCTGCTCGTCCGAGAGGCTAGGCAGAGCGAACAGCCCCTGATACTTCACCGCCGGATCGAAGATAAGGCCGAAGATAGAGATGGCGATGATCACCAGCAGGATCCCCCCCGGTACTTTCAGCTTCTCCAGCCCGAAGATCACCGCAAGACCGATCAGGGACATGATGACCGGCATGGAGGTAAATGCCCCCAGCGCTACCGGCAGCCCCTCCAGCGGGTTCTTGATCACCAGCCCCACCCCGTTGGCGGCAATGAGCAGCAAGAAGAGACCGATCCCGATGCCGGTGCCGTGGGCAATCCCCATCGGCAGGTTGTCGAGGATCCAGCTACGCACCCCGGTCACCGAGATGGCGGTAAAGATCGCCCCCATCAGGAAGACGGCGCCGAGGGCCACTGGAATGGGGATCTGCTGCCCCAGCACCAGACTGAAGGCGGTAAAGGCGGTCAGCGAGATGGCGCAGCCGATGGCCATCGGCAACTTGGCCCAGAGCCCCATCAGCAGCGAACCAAAACCTGCCACCAGACAGGTGGCGACAAAAACGGCAGC
Organism: Aeromonas sp. CU5; assembly: GCF_002586745.1. NCBI lineage: Bacteria > Pseudomonadati > Pseudomonadota > Gammaproteobacteria > Aeromonadales > Aeromonadaceae > Aeromonas > Aeromonas sp. CU5. Next base: position 1,405,093 of record NZ_CP023817.1, on the reverse strand, counting down.
GGGAGGAAAGCCCGCCTTGCCGAGCATGCTCGGCACCACGATCACCGAGTAGACCATGGCAAGGAAGGTGGTGAGGCCTGCCAGTACCTCCTGCCTGATATTGCTGCCCCGCTCGCTGATCATAAAGTAGCGATCAAGAGCCGTGAGCGGTTGTTGCTTTGGTGCGCTGTTGCTGGCGTCATCATTGGCCAGCTGTTCCACGCTGTTTGTCCTGCTGTTTGCTTGGGTCATACCCAACTCCTTTCACACGCGCCTGAATGTTCCATGACGAAATGGCGACAGGATCTGCGGGTCTGCCGAGCGCCAGTCTGGTGAAAAACAGGCGATGGCGGCAGAGAGTGCGACAGACAGACCAGGGCAGGCAGCCTTGACTCAAACGTTTGCCTTGCTGGTCAAAAAAACCGGGCCATTTCAGGTTCTATTGCGGGGAGATCCCCTGTCGTGCGGCATAACTGGCGCCCCGTGGGGTACGCCAGCCGCCGTATTCGTTGGGGCTGCGCCGCGGCAGCCCCCTCCAGCCCCTACCCCCGCTCGTGTACCAGTTGGCCATCCACATAGGTGCGGTAGATGGATCTGTCATCCCCCAGGGTCAACAGCACAAAGAGCTTGTCCCGCAGGGTGGTGGAGTTGTCATAACGCAGCTGCTGCAGCGGGGTGGCGACCGGGTCGAGCACCACGAAATCCGCCTCCTTGCCCACCGCAAAGCTGCCGATCTTCTCGTCCAGCCCCAGCGAATGAGCGCCGCCCAGGGTCGCCAGATAGAAGGCCTGATAGGCGGAGAGCCGCTCGCCCTGCAACTGCATCACCTTGTAAGCCTCGTTGAGGGTCTGCAGCATGTTGAAGGTGGTGCCCGCACCGATGTCGGTGCCCATCCCCACCTTTATCTGCTTGCGCCACGCCTTGTGCAGCTTGAACAGGCCACTGCCGAGATAAAGATTCGAGGTGGGGCAGAAGGCGATGGTGGAGCCGGTCTCCTTCAGGCAATCCCACTCCTGCTCTTCCAGATGGACGCAGTGGGCAAAGACGCAGTTGTGGCCGGTGAGGCCGTGCTGGTGATAGACATCGAGATAGCCCTTGTGCGCTGGGAAAAGGGATTTGACCCAGGCGATCTCATCCTTGTTCTCGCACAGATGGGTGTGCAGATAGGTGGTGGGAAACTCTTCGCGCAGTCGCCGCGCCATCGTCAGCTGCTCGGGTGTCGAGGTGGGTGCAAATCGTGGTGTGATGGCATAGAGCAGGCGGCCGTTGCCGTGCCAACGCTCGATAAGCGCCTTGCTCTGCACATAGCTGCTCTCGGCGGTATCGAGCAGATAGTCGGGGGCGTTGCGATCCATCATCACCTTGCCGGCGATCATCCGCATATTGATGCGGCTGGCCGCCTCGAACAGGGCGTCCACCGACTCGGGGTGAACGGTGCCGAACACCAGCGCCGTGGTGGTGCCGTTGCGCAGCAACTGCTTGATAAAGAAGGTGGACATCTCGCGGGCATACTCGAGATCGTTGTAGCGCCGCTCGGCCGGGAAGGTGTGACTGTTGAGCCACTCCAGCAATTGCTCGCCATAGGCCCCCACCATCTCGCTTTGCGGGTAGTGAATGTGGGTATCGACAAAGCCCGGCACTATCATCTTGCCGCGATAATCCCGCACCCGCACCTCGGCCGGAATGCGCGCCTTGCCCTCCTCCCACTCACCGAACCAGTCGATGCAACCGTTGCGAATGATCAGCAGACCATCCTCGATAAGACGGGCATTGGCCTCAATCTCCTCGGGCTGATCTACCACCCGGGTGATATCGAAGAAACTGCCGCGCACCGCTTTGACAGAGTTGTCGTTTTTCATAACCGTTTCCCTGTTTCTCTTGTTCTGTTGACGTTTTTTGCCGGTTTAACCGTCAGATCCGTTCCACTTGTGGCGCCACCGCTTGCCCGGGCACGTGCTCTGGTGAACCCTGTGGCTCACCCTTGCTGGCCGATGGTTGGCCCGCGCTGCGGGCGGTAAAGATCACATCCGGTTTGTCGCTTAGCTGGATAACCTCCACCGCCTCGGCATCCTTGACGGCCGCCTTGCGCTTGCGGCTTTGCGGCAACACCAGATTCATGATGATGGCGGTGATGCCGCCGGCGCAGATGGGGTTTTCCACCAAGACATAGAGGGCATCGGGCAGCACCCTGAAAACACTCGGGTCATAGGAGACACCGAGCCCAAGCCCGAGAGAGGTGGCCACAATCAGGGTCTCCCGCCGATCCATGCCGTGGGTCATGATGATCCGGCACCCCGCAATGGCGATCATGGAGAACATCAGCGTCATGGCCCCGCCGAGGACGGGTGATGGAATGGTGGTAAAGAAGCGACCCACCACCGGGAAGATGCCCATGATCACCAGGATCATGGCGATAAATTTGCCCACATGACGGGAGGCAACCCCGGTCATCTGGATCACCCCGTTGTTCTGGGAGAAGGTAGTGAGCGGCAGGGAACCCAGCGCCGAGGCGATCACAGATACCAAGCCATCGGCCAGCACCCCACCGGAGAGGCGGCGGGTGTACTCCTCCCCCTCCACCGGACGATGAGAGACCATGGCGGTGGCGGTCAGCGCCCCGACCGCTTCCAGCACGCTCAGCAGATAGATGGTGCCCGCCACCAGAAAGGCACCGAAATCAAAGGAGAAACCATATTTGAACAACATGGGCACGGTGATCAGGGGCAACCCCTGCAAGACAGAAAAGTCCACCATCCCCAGCATCATGGAGACCAGATAGCCCACCAGCAAGCCGATGGCGATCCCCCCCATGCGCAGCAGGGGGCTCTTGCAGCAGTTAAAACCGATGACGACTGCCAACACCAGCAAACCGACACCGAGATTTTCATAGTTACCGAAGGTACCGCTGCTCTTGGCCGCCATACCGCCGGCAAAGTCGATGATGCCGACCTTGATGAGACACAGACCGATCATCAGCACCACGATACCGCTCACTGTGGGGGTGATAACCCGGGTCAGATAGGGCAGCACAAAGGAGGCCCCCATCACCAGAAAGGCTCCGACGAAGGAGATCCCCATCAACGAGGAGATGATCTGGGCTTCGTCGATCCCCTCCTTCCCCATGGCGGTCCCGATCGAGATCATCACGGTGACGAACGAGAAGTTGACCGACTGAATGGAAAGGAGGCCCGAGCCAATTGGCCCGTAACGATGAACTTGCAACCAGGTGCCGATGCCAGAGGCGATCATCGACATCGAGACCAGATAGGTGGTGATCTCTTGGGAAAGATTAAGGGCGGCCCCGACGATCAGGGCCGGAGCAACCATAGGAACCAGTATGGCCAGTAGATGGGTCACAGCCCCGACCAGCGACTGGCCAAAGGGGGGCTTATCTTCCAAGGCGTAGATAAGATCAGAGTCCTTGCGCGATTTCTTAGACATCCTTCATTACTCCCGGCGTATCGAAAACGATCCAATAACCCCGGCGCATCACACCCCACAGTGACCCGGGTTGATCCGGCAGGGAGAGCTTGCTCCCCCTGCCGGTCTCTGCCTCTGTTGTGACTACAGCTTGCCCAGTTCCCGCAGGATCTGCTCCGGCGTGAAGTGCCACTTGCGCAGCCAGACACCGCAGGCGTCGTGGATGGCGGTAGCGATGGCAGGCGCGGCACCGTTCACCCCGATCTCCGAGATGGACTTGGCGCCGTAGGGGCCGACCTTGTCGTCACTCGGTACCAGGAAGGCCCGGAAGTCGCGGGGAATATCGCCAATCTTGGGCGCGCCATAGCTCTTAAGATCCCGGGTGAGCGGGATGCCCTTGCTGTCGTAGCAAATCTCCTCGGTCATGGTGTGGCCGATGGCCCGCATGGTCGCCCCGTAGATCTGGCCGAGGGCCAGCTCGGGGTTAATGGGGGTGCCGCAGTCGAGCAGGGCGTAGAACTTGTCGAGGCGGATCTCGCCGGTTCTGACGTTGACCGCCACCTCAGCGAAGTTGGCCCCATACGGAAAGGCGAGCTCCGAGGTGATGTAGCTGGCGGTGCCCACCAGAATGCCAAAACCGGTGCCGGTCTCTGACTTGTGGGCAATCTTGGCAAGAGAGACCTCCCCCAGCTTGCCACGCACCAGGCCCGGGAACTCCAGCTCCACATCTTCTACCGGCTCGCCCAGCATGGCGGCGCCGTGCAGCAGGATCTTCGCCTTGAGGTTCTCGGCCGCCATCTTGGCCGCGTTGCCGGAAAAGCAGGTACCGGACGAGGCATAGGCCCCCTTGTCGAACAGGGCGTGATCGGTGTCGCCCGAAATCACATGCACATCGCTGAGCGGGCAACCCAGCACTTCGGCGGTCAGCTTGGCCACCACGGTATCCAGACCTGTACCGATATCGGCGCCACCTGAGTGGACGATAAAGGTGCCGTCCGATTCCAGCTTGACCATGCAGTTGGCCTGATCGATATCGGGGATCCCCGATTTTTGCATGATGATGGCGACGCCACGACCGATGCGCCAATCACCTTCAGCGGGTTTGGGGCTATCCCAAGCGATGAGCTCGCGACCCTGCTTGAGGATGGGCTCGAGTGCGCAGCTGGCGGCGTGGGGCACAGAAGTAGGCATCTTGCCCTCGCCGATGGCCCCCAACACCTTGAGGATGTCCCCTTCGTGCACCCGGTTGTGCTCCACCATGTCGAGCTGGTCGATCCCCAGTTTCTCGGCCAGTTCGGCAATCGCCATGGTCAGCGCGAAGTTGCCCTTGGGCGCACCGTAACCCTGATAGGCGCCGGTCGGGCAGATGTTGCTGTAGTAGGTGTTGACGGTAAAGCGCACGTTGTCGCACGGGTAGAGCGGCAGAGAGAGCGCCGGGCCATTGCTCGGCACCGTCAGGGAGTGGTTGCCGTAAGGGCCGGTGTTGGCACGAAAATCCATCTCGATGGCGGTAATGGTGCCATCTTTTTTGGCCCCCACTTTCACCTTCACCTTGGCCACGTGGCGGGAGGTGTTGCTGATGAACTCCTCTTCACGGGTGTAGCGGAAGGTGACCGGACGGCCGGTGACCTTGGTCGCCCAGGCGCACACCTCTTCCAGCAGAATATCCTGCTTGGAGCCAAAGCCGCCCCCTACCCGCTCCTTGATCACGTGCACCTGATGCTGCTTGAGGCCGACGATGCGCGCCACCTGACGGCGCACGTGCCACGGCACCTGAGTGGAGGCGTGGATCACCAGACGATCCCCATCCATGTAGGTAAAACAGATGTGCGGTTCGGTCGGGCACTGCTGGGCCTGGGTCGATTCGTAGGTGCGCTCGACAATCTCGTCCGCCTCGGCAAACCCTTTTGCCACGTCACCAATCTGGCCATGGACGCTGGCGGCCAGGTTCTCGTGCGGGCGGGAACCGATGGGGAAGTTGATGATCATGTGCTCGTCGCCGCGACGCACCGAGCAGACGTTCTGCTGCTCAAGATCTGCAGGCGCACCGGCCATGTAGATGATGGGCTCGTCGTGCACCAGCGGGGCATTGGGGGCCATCGCCTCATCGATGTTCATGACCGCCGGCAGCACCTGATACTCGACCTCGATGAGTTTCAGGGCAGCCAGCGCGACCGCTTCGCTCTCGGCCACCACGGCGGCGACCCGGTCACCCACGTGACGTACCTTGCGGCTAAACATGCGGCGATCGAGCGGTGACGGCTCGGGGGCACTCTGGCCACCCGGGGTGTAAAACACATCCGGGCAGTTGAGATGGGTAATGACGTGCACCACACCCGGCAGCGCTTGCGCGCGGCTCACATCGAGCTTGGTGATCACCGCATGGGGATGGGGGCTGCGCAGCATCTTGATGATCAGCGCATCCTCGGTAACCCGATCCTCCACGTAGCAGGGCTTGGCCTGTACCATCTTGGCAGCGTCCACTTTCGGGCAGCTCTTACCGATATGGCGCAGATCATCGCGAAACTCCGGGGCGATCTGGCACAGATAATCCGGGTTCTTCATCCGCGAGCAGGCCAGCTCGATGGCCTGATAGAACTGCTGGTAACCGCCATCGCGGTGAAACAGGCCCGAGAGGGCATCGTCGATTTGATCACGGGTGGGCTCGGGATGGCGATCAAGCAGGTCGGTGACGATGAGCGCGGCGGCCGGATCGTTGTAACCGGACTGCACCACACCTACATCCACCATGGCCTGCTGCACCAGACTGAGCTGGTTCCAGCTGCCCAGCGACTCGGCGGTGCGCACGTCTGATCCATCCAGCTGGGCGGCGATCAGCAGGGAAGCGTTGATCACCTTGCCGTTGAAGAAAATGGCATCGGAGCCAGCGAAACCGAAGCCGTCGTCGCTGTTGCGCACCGAGTGCATCCGGCACTGGTTGAACAGCACCATTTGAGCGTTATCACCGGCCTTGCAGATGACGGTACGCAGGGCACCGTTCAGGGTAAAGTTGAGTTCCATCATGCTTGCACCTCCTGCTGCTGGCAGTCCACCAGCAGATCCGCCACCACCACGCCGGTGATATACCGCTTGTAACTTATGCTGCCCGCCAGATCCTCACGGGGCGCAATCAGCTCGCTCACGGCGGCCTCCAGTGCGGCATCGTGCAGATCGCGGCGCTCCAGATCCCGCAAACGCATCGGCTGCGGCGTGACGCCAGCAACGGCCACCCGCATCTCGCCAATGCTGTCGAGGGCCACCGCGGCGGTCATCACCGCCAAGCCATCGGCGTTGCGGCTGATACGACGGGTGGTGCAGCGCAGTTCAGGCTCCGGCAGCACAATCCCCAGCACCAGGGCATTGCGCTGCCCCGCCAGATAGGCGTCGATGGGTTGCAGCAGGTTGTTTTCCAGCACCACTACCGCTTCGAGTACCAGCAGAACCGGCAGCAAGGGGGAGTCCTGCTGCTGACAGGCAAGTTCGCCACCAATGGTGGCCTGATTGCGCAGATGGCGGGAGTAGACAAACCCCAGCGCCTCGCACAGGGCGGCCGGGGTACGGGGATCCTCTTTCAGGGTCTGCAGGGTGACGGTGGCGCCGATATGGAGCTGGCCGTGCTGCTGCTCAATCTGGTCAAGCCCCAGCTTGTCCAGTGAGATGGCGACCTTCTTGTCGGTGCGGGTCGGGGCGGCGTTAAGCTTGCTGCCGCCCCCCATGTAGACGGCGTCGTTGCCGAAGCTGGCCTTGAGTTCCAAAGCCTGACCCAGTTGCTCGGGTCGGAAGAATTGCTCAATCATGTGTCGTCCTTACTCTTGCTGCCCGCCGCCGGGGCGAATCCACTGGGCGGGCAATCCGGTCCAAAAACTGCGGAAGGTGGCCTTAGGCCAGCTGATCCATCCGTTGCCACAGGCGGCTCGCCACCTTGCGGGCCTGCTCATAAATGGGCGCGACATCGAACGGGAACTCGCGGTCCTGATAGACCATGCGCCCCTCCACCATCACGCTGTTGACGCTGGCAGAACCCATGCCGAAGGCGAGATGGCCACCGAGGTTGCGTGGCGCCAGCGGGGTCGGTGCGTCGTAGTCGCAGATGGTGAGGTCGGCTTTGTAGCCAGGCTCCAGGCGGCCAAACTTGGCGCCGAAGTTGCGCTCCAGCAGGGTGTTGCCGTTCCACAGGAAGCGGGCAAAGCTGTCGGGCCACAGCGCGCCGCCGGCATCCTTGTGCTTGAAGTAGGCAAACTTGAGCTCTTCGAGCATGTCGGAGCCGATGCCGTCGGTGCCGAGCGCCAGATTGCGATACTCCGGTAGATGCATGTTGTAGCCCACGTGGTTGTTCATGTTGGAGCGGGCGTTGTGCACCAGGAAGGCATCGCGGCTGTTGAGCAGCTCGATGTCGGCCGGGCTCAGGAAGATACCGTGGGCGATCAGGGTCTTGCTGTCGATAAGGCCAAACTCATCCAGCCGGGCGATGGGCTCCTTGCCATAGTGGTGATGGCCGTGGGCCATGTCGTAGCGGTCTTCCGCCACATGGATATGCAGACCGCGACCGGTGACCTGCACCGCTTCGCGCAGCATGGCCAGCCCCTCGTCGGGCACGGTGAAGGGGGCGTGGGCGCCAATATGGGCCTCCACCAGATAGGGTTCGTTCCCCTTGGCCTTGGCCGCATCGATCTGTTGGGCGAACAGGATGTTCTCCTCCACCCCAGCCTGCAGCTCGGCGAGGCCGCCGTTGCGATCCGTGGTCTCGAAGCAGGTCATGCCGCGCAGACCCGCCTCCATAAACCCTTTGCGCAGCACGTTCAGGGAGCCCTTGATGAAATTGGGAGAGGCGTGGTGGTCGATCACCGCGCTGCAGCCGCTCTTGATTGCCTCCAGCGAGCAGATGAGACCGCTGTAGTAGAGGGACTCCTCATCAAGCGCCCGATCGAGCCGCCACCAGAGGTTTTTCAGGGTGGAGATAAAGTCCGGGCAGGGGGCGATATTGGCCATGATCCCCCGCGACAGGCCGGAGTAGAAGTGGTTGTGGGCACAGACGATGCCCGGCATCACCAGCTTGCCGCCCATCTCCCGATAGTTGGCCTCCGGGTAGAGGGCCCGCAGATTGGGCCCCACCGCTTTGATAAACGATCCTTCGATGGCGATATCCACCCCTTCCAGTACCCGGGTCGGCTCCAGCTGGACGGCGGTGACGTTTTTCAGAATAAACATGGTGTGCTCCTTCGCTTATTCGTTATTCGCTCAGGCCTCGACGGCCCCCAGCAGGTAGTGGTGATGGGCGTGGACATGGCTGATGATGCGGCACATGTCGCCAAGGGCCGCTGGCGCGTCCTTGATCCGGCTCTGGGCGTCTATGGTCAGGCGATAGGTCTCGCCATCCTGACGCACCTGCAGATCACCACACCCTTCGCCGGTTTGGGCCAGATAGAAACCGGGGTTGCGGCTGTTATCGAAATCCTGCGGCAGGCTGAAGATGGTGACCTTGTCCTGATAGGGCTTGCCCTGCCACGGGCAGAACTGGGCGCAGTTGCCGCACTCGTTGCAGTAGGCATCCAGGTGCAGGGTCTGGAACTGATCCTTGAAGCCCGGCACCGCGATGGCAACGTTGGCCCGGTTGGGGCAGACATCCACGCACTTGCTGCAGAGGTAGTTGCACTCGAGGCAGCGGTGCGCCTCTTGCGCCACGAAGGCCTCCCGCTCGTTCTTGTCAACCATGGTGACGGCGATGCTTCCCTTGCGACGGTAGATCTCGTCCTTGCCCGACGGCTGGATTGAGACCTCGGCCTGACTGCCAGCGATATGCTCGCGAGAGAGCACCAGATCCGCGGCACGGCGGGCACCGCCGATGGCACCGACGATGGAGGACGGGCCGCTCTGCACGTCACCAATGAGGAAGACGTTGCGACGGCTGGTTTCACCGGTCTGGCCATCCACCTCGGGCCAGCCATCACTACCCAGGGGAATGCCCATGGCTTTCAGTACTTCGCAATCTGGCTGCTCGCCGATGGCGGTGATCAGCGCATCCATCTGCATCACTTCGGTCTGCTCGGTGGGCACCGGACGGCGGCGGCCTTTCTCGTCAGGATCCCCCAACGCCATCATCCGCACGGTGAGCTTGCCATCTTTGTCAAAGCGCTCCGGATTGGTGAGGAAGCAAAAACGCACCCCATCCTCCACCGCTTCCAGATACTCCTCACGGTAAGCAGGCATCTCTTTTTCGCTGCGACGGTAGATCACGGTCACATCGCTGACACCCGACACCTTGAGAGCGGCGCGGGCACAGTCCATGGCGGTGTTACCGGCGCCGATCACCGCCACATGGCGGCCCAGCGGCAGCGGCTTGCCCTGATTGAAGCTGCGCAGGAAATTGAAGGACTTGTAGACCCGATCATGACCCCCTTCGAGACGCATGCCGCCATTCTTGTCGGCGCCGATGCCGACGAAGACATAGGTAAAGCCCTGGGCGTGCAGCTTGTCGACCGTGAGCGCCGGATCGCAACCAAACTCGAACTTGACCCCGTGAGCGGCGACAAAGTCGATATCGTGCTGGATAAGCTCGGCCGGAATGCGGAACTCGGGGATGATGTGCTTGACCACGCCACCGGCATCCGCTTCGCGCTCGAACACGGTGACCGGGTGACCGGCGCGGGCCAGGAAATAACCGGCGGAGAGACCGGCCGGGCCGGCGCCAATCACCGCAACCGGATGCTTGTCACCACTGCCTGCCGGCTTGTGCCAGCGAGCCTTGTACCCTTCCCAGCCGCGCTCCAGCGCCACTTTTTTCAGCTCGCGGATATTGAGCGGGCTGTCGTAATCCAGACGAGTACAGTTGTACTGGCACTGGTGATCACAGATATGGCCGGTGATGGCGGGCAAGGCGTTGCGCTGATAAATCAGTTCAAGGGCCGCCACGTATTCACCCTCGCCCATCAGGCGAATGTACTCGGGGATATCCTGATGCACGGCGCACGCGGTCACACACGGCGCGACGTAGCAGTCGGTCATCGGCAGACCGCCGCCCACTTCGATACGATCGTCGGACTTCCACTCCTTCTGGGTGTAATCCATGGTGAGGGCCTTGGCGGCCAGCGCTTCCAGCTTGGCCACATCTACCTGACTCATGCCCCAGCTGTCGGAGGCGTCGATCTCTTTGAGGCACTCAATCTGGCGCAGGTAACCACCCGGTTTCAGCAGGTCGGTCGCCATGGTGATGGGACGAATGCCGGTTTCGAAGATCTCGGCGATGTTGAACTTGCTGGCACCACCGGAGTAGGAGATGGGCAGCTTGCCATCGAAGGCGCGGGACAGCACGGCCGCCACGTTGATGGAGAGCGGGAACAGCGCCCGGCCGGACATATACATCTCATCCCCCGGCAGCGCCCCTTTACGGTTGATGGTGCCGAGGGTGTTGGTGAGCTTGACCCCGAAGGTGAGCCCCTTCTCGGCCCCCAGCGCCATCAGGCGGGCCAGCATGGCCTTGGCCTGATCCAGCTTGAGGTCGTGATCGAACGACTCTTCGCTCAGACCAATGTAATCAAAGCCGCAGGTGTCGAGGATCTCGCGCACCCGCGGGTAGCCCAGCAGGGTCGGGTTGAGTTTAACGAAGGTGTTGAGCCCCTTCTCTTCCAGCATGTAGCGGCAGATGGCCTCGATCTCGTTGGGCGGGCAGCCGTGCATGGTGGAGAGGGTGAGGCCGTGAACCATATCGGCTGGAATGCGATCCGCCAGTTGTTGCAGACGATCGCGGCGGGCACCCAATCCCAGCTCGGCGATAAACTGCTCGTCGGCCACCAGTTCGCGCAGCACTTGCTGGTACTCGGCAAACTTCGGACTGGTGCTTGCATCCTTCAGGCTGTGGATGAACTGCTGCATCGGCGGCTGTTTGATGCCATCGAGGTTGTACCCCACGCTCATGTTGAAGATGAAGGACTTGGCCTCTCCATCGAGGCGCGGGTCAAACACCTCCTCCAGCAGGTAGAGGGCAAACCAGGCTTTCAGATACTCGTCAAACGCCTTGGGCAGGGTGAACTCGGTGGACCACTCGGTGTTGAAGCACTCATCCTCGGCGTCGATACAGGGCTTTGCCAGTTCAAGACGGTCCAGGATCTGCACCGTCTTGAGCTCGATAAAGCGCCCGCCGGTCAGCCAGGAGGTGACGATGTTCTGGGCCAACTGGGTATGGGGGCCAGCCGCCGGGCCAATGGGGGTCTCGCAGGTTTCACCGAACACCTTGATCTTGCGCTCGTCCTGCTTGCGATAAAATTGCGCGGCGGGAATACCGAAAATGCTCTGACTCTCTTTATATTCCGCGAAAATACGGGTCAGCAGGTTCTTGAACGGAACGGGTCGCATAATATCGCCCATGGCTATCTCCTTGCAGCTGTTCTGCCCATTGGCAGCATGAATAAATGGGGTATCCCGCACGGGCTTTACCCCTTGGCAAGGAGAGGAGCAACTATCAGGCCACTACAGTTACAAAACTAGCTACAAAGCTATTTTTTAGGGTAAAAGCGTGAGACAGCTTCAATTAATGGGGAGAATTTACGAAGCCACCATTATGGGTGTTGCGAGTAGTTATCAATCACTCAAGAATTTATTCAGCCAGCGGCTTAACAAGAGCTCGCCCTATCAACTAAAGCGCGAGAAATATCACTTTGATACGCCATTTATCTCCCCGTTATCTTTTTAAAACGGGGTTATTTCGCGCGCTCACGCTCATTTTCCAGCGCACCGCCCAGCAGCGCCTGATAACGCTCCGGGGTATCCACATCAAACAGGATGGCGGGGCTGTCGACCGGTACCAGACGGTGGGAATGCCCTTGCAACCAGCGCCGTACCGACGGCTGCACCGGGGCTGCTGCCAGCTCGCGGGCAAGGGATTTTGGCAGCAACACCGGATGGCCCGCCTCCCCATGCCAGGTGGGAAAGAGCGCCTCCCGGCCCCGTTCCAACCATAGCTGTTGATAGATATCGCGCGGGATACAGGGGAGATCCCCGTGGCTGATAAAGAGGTAATCTGCGTCACTGGCCGCCAGGGCGCAGCGGATCGAACTGCCCAGCCCCTGCTGATAGTCGGGGTTGTGGACGACAACAATATCCGGCCGCTCAAGATAGCGCGCTTGAAGCTCCTCGCCACGATGGCCCACCACCAGAATAACCCGCTGACAAAAGGCCAGGGCATTTTTGAGACTTGCATCAAGCATTGTTCCCTGGCAATAAGGTAGCATCATTTTCCAGGTACCCATTCGGGAAGATAAACCCGCCGCCGTTATTATACAGTCACACTGCACTTGTTCCTGGCAACGTTGTTTTCCACTCCCTTCGATATTTATTTTGGTCGTCATTATGTCGCTACCACACGCTGTTGCTGTCGCATTTCCAGATATAGAACTGCTATTAAACCCGCTCACCAAAAATATTGATAGCCATACCACCTTAATTAGCCTCTGCGGGGCCGGTGGAAAAACCAGCACCCTGTTCTGGCTGGCGGAATATTTTTATAAACAGGGTAAGAGGGTGCTAATTACCACCACCACCCGGATGTTTCTGCCTGCCCCGTCACACTATCGGGAATTGATCCTGGAAGCCGACCCCGTCCGCCAGCTGACCCGCTGCCAACAACTGCCCGATGAACCGACCCTGGTCGCCCTGTTCAGCCATATCGATCAGGCCAGCGGCAAGGTGGCGGGCCCCACGCCCCAGCAGGTTGATCTCATCAAGGGGCAGCAGCGCTTCGATCTCATCCTGGTCGAAGCGGATGGCGCCAATCACAAGTTATTGAAAGTGCCCGCTTTGCACGAACCTTGCATTCCCCAGAGCAGTGATTGGGTGATCGCCCTGACGGGCGGCGCCATGGTGGGGGCCAAGGCGGACCCGCAGCAGATCCACCGCTGGGCCGAACTCCAGGCCCTGTGCGGGATAGAGGCCGGTGCCCCCCTCGACTGGATGCTGTTTCACCAGCTGATCTGCCACCCTCAAGGGATGTTCAAGGGCACCCCGGCCAAGGCACGCCGGATCTGGTTTATCAATGGCGATTATCAAAATGAGGCGTCATGGCAGCAGCCATTGATAAACCTGCTGGCCCGGCATCCCGAGCTCCACGCCATCTGGCAGGGGGCAGTACGCGAGCCACAGCCCATTCGCCACGCACTCGGCTACTTCGCCCAGGATGAGGCTCAGCCGCCTCGCCCATGATGGTTTAAGGATAAGAAGAGGTACCTTATGAATCTTTTTTCACACGCAGCCCGACTGGAACAGGAGAACACTCCGTTCGCCATTGCCCAGATCATCGAGAGCCGCGGCTCCACTCCCCGCCATCAGGCCCAGATGCTGGTGATGGCCGATGGCCAGATCCTCGGCACCATCGGCGGCGGCATGATTGAACGGCTGGTGATCGAAGAGGCGGTGGCGGCCATTGGTGAGCGCAAGCCCCGCATCTTCCACGGGCGGATGGCCCGCAACGGCGAACATGCGGTGGGGTCGGACTGCGGTGGCGCCATGTCGGTCTATATCGATGTCTATGGCCTGCGCCCCCGTCTGGTACTGATCGGCGCAGGTCACGTCAACCGGGCGCTGGCCCATGCCGCCGCGCCGCTGGGTTTTGATATCCATGTGGGCGACTGTTTTGAAGGGAGCCTCAACCCCGATCACTTCCCCGCCGGTACTCACCTCAAGCAGGCCGATACCATCAGCACGGTGATCGAGGCGCTGGCCATCGAGCCTGCCAACTTCGTCATCATCGCCACCAACCATCAGGACAAGGAGGCGCTGGATCGGCTGATCAGCCGTCCCCTCGCCTATCTGGGGCTGCTCGCCAGCAAGCGCAAGGTGCAGACCTTCACCCAGGCCCTGCGCCAGCAAGGGATAAGCCAGACCCAACTGCAGCGGCTGCACGCTCCCATCGGCTACAACATAGGTGCCGAGACTCCCGAGGAGATCGCCATCAGCATCCTCGCCGAGCTGCTGCAGGTGAAAAACGGCAAGGCGGGTGGCCTGATGCAAGACGATGTGCGCCTCAAGCGGGATCAACTGGTGGTGATGCGCGGCTCCGGCGATATCGCCACCGGCGTCGCGTTGCGGCTGCACAATGCTGGCTTCAAGGTGGTGATGCTGGATCTCGACAAACCCACGGTGATCCGTCGCACCGTCGCCTTCGCCCAGGGGATGTTCGACGGCGAAACAAGCGTCGAGGGGGTGCGCGCCAAGCGGGTCGAGAGTGTCGAGCAGGCGTTCGAGCAGCTGGATCGGGGCATCATTCCGCTGCTGGTTGACCCCGAGTGCGCCACCCTCGCCGAGCTCAAACCGCGCTATCTGGTGGATGCCATCCTCGCCAAGCAGAACCTCGGCACCCACAAGGAGATGGCCCCCATCACGGTGGCCCTTGGCCCGGGCTTTGAGGCAGGACGCGACTGCGATGCGGTGATCGAAACCAACCGCGGCCATCATCTGGGCCGAGTTATCTATCAGGGCCCCGCCCAGCCCAACACAGGCATTCCCGGGGTGATCGAGGGTCACTCCGCCCGCCGGGTGGTGCGCGCCCCCGCCCCCGGGGTGATGAAGAGCCTGATCAAGCTCGGCGATCTGGTGCAGGAGGGGGATGTGATTGCCCATGTGGGGGATGCTCCCATTATCGCGCCGCTCTCTGGCATGGTGCGGGGGTTGCTGAGCGATGGCATCGAAGTACCAGTCGGCTTCAAGATTGGCGATATCGACCCCAGAGGCGAGCGCGCCGATGCCACCACCGTCTCTGACAAGGCCCGCGCTATTGGTGGCGCAGTGCTGGAAGCCATGATGCACCTGGCCAAGCGCAGATAAGGGCACAGCGCGTCCCCCTCACCAAGAAAAAGCCCCACCGTGATGGTGGGGCTTTTTTCGATCTGTCGGGTTATGCCGCTCCCTTTACCTCAGGGAGGTCTGCATCACGACGGGGTTCGTTGCAAACGCCAGGCACGCACCGACAGCACCACCAGAGTGATAGCGGTCAGCGGCAGCACGAAACCGGTCAGCGCCGCACTGAACTGGCTTTGCAGCGGATTAGATGTGGCGTGCAGGATCAGCCAGGTGGTGTAGCCGATGTAAAAGGCCAGAAACAGCGCCCCTTCCCAACGGGCGATGGTGTAACCGGTGAAGAAGATGGGCAAGCAGGCGAGCGCCACCGCAATCATCACCGGAATATCGAACTGCAGGGCGGTGGCCGACACCTCGAGCCCTCCCGGCGTCACCATGGAGGTGAGCCCCAGCACGCAGAGAATATTGAAAATGTTGCTGCCTACCACGTTGCCCACCGCGATATCCCGCTCCCCGCGCAAGGCGGCGACGATGGAGGTCACTACCTCCGGCAGTGAGGTGCCGACGGCCACTATAGTGAGGCCAATCACCAGATCGCTCACCCCGAAGTAGTGGGCAATCTCCACCGCGCTGCTGACCAGCAGGCGGGAGCCAAGGATCAACATCCCCAATCCCGCCACGATAAAGAGCAGATTGCGGGGCAAGCTGTGGGGCGTCTCGGGCTCCTTCTGGCCAAACTCCTGCTCATATTCCGCCTGTACCGCCTTGGTTTCACGGCGACTCTGGACAAACAGAAACACGGTATAGGCGACGACACCAGCAAACAGCAGCGCCCCTTCGAAGGCTGAGATCCGGCCATCCCAACCAAACAGCAGCACCAGCACTGAAATGGCGATCATCAACGGCACATCGAAACGCACCAGCTGCTGCGAAACTACCAACGGCACAATCAAGGCCGAGACGCCGAGAATAAACAGCACGTTGAAGATATTGCTGCCGACCACGTTACCCACCGCGATACCCGCCTGTCCCTCGAGGCCAGACTGAATGCTCACCGCCAGTTCAGGGGCACTGGTCCCAAAAGCGACTATGGTCAATCCCACCACCAGCGGGGAGATACCCATCATGGTGGCGAGGCGCGATGCCCCTCGCACCAGAGATTCAGCCCCCACCACCAGACACACCAGGCCTATGGCCAACCACATCAGCGTCATCATACGGTTTCATCCTTGCCGTTACGTTCGTTGAAATAATTACATTGAATCATATACCTGCGTTCCAACGCAGCTATGTAACGACATAGTAACGAGAGGTTGCTCTGCTGTCGCGGGCTCTTTTAAGAGCGCCTTGAACCACGCCAAACTAACCCCAGCGCCGGATCGCTAACCGCTCAACCGTGCTTGATACGGGTCTCACCCGCCACCGACACCACGGAGCGCTTGCCCTTGCGGCTGATCACCAACAGCGCCAGCACGATAAGGCCAATACCGCTCCCCTCTACCGGCCCCGGATTTTCCCCAAGCAGCCACCAGGAGAGCAGCACGCCAGTCACCGGCACCGCCAGGGTGCTGAGGCTGGCTACCCCTGCCGGCAGTTTTTTCAGCACAAACAGCCAGAGACTCCAGGCAATGGCGGTGGCGAAGATGGCGCTATAGGCCAGCGCCCCCATCACATAGGGCTGCCAGTCGATGGGCCGCTCTGGCACCAGCGCCGCCACCAACGTCATCACGATAGTGGCGTAGATCATCTGCCAGGTGGTGAGGGACATCAGATCCACTCCGGGGTGGCGGGCATACATCCGCTTGGCGATGATAGCGCTGATCCCCCAGCAGATGCCGGAGGCAATCCCCAGCAGCGCGCTCTTGAGGGATTCAAGGTGCAGCAGCCAGGGCTGGATCACCAACAGCAGCCCGCAGGCGGCCACCCCGACCGCCAGATAGTGCAACTTGCGCAACCGCTCCCCCAAAAAGAGCGCCGCGAAGATCACCACCCAGAACGGCATGGTGTAACTCAAAATGGCCACCTTGCCCGCCCCGCCGCTGATCAGGGCCCACTGGGCCAGCCCCACCATGCCGCAGGTCTGGAACAGGGCGATGGCGAGGGTATAGCGAAACGGGGTGGGTTTGAGGTAACGGCGGCCGCGCAGGGCCTGCACCAGCAATAACACCAGGGAACCGCACAGGCAGCGCAGGGCGGTGAACTCGAAGGCCCCCGCGTAGAGCATCACCTGCTTCATCACGATCCAGCTGTAACTCCAGATGGCGGTGAGCAGGACTAACCCCCCCAGCGCCGCCATATTGATCTTTGTGCTCATTTCGTACCACGCATTGCTCTGCCTTTCGCCTTTTATTCTGGTTGGTCACCCCTTCTCGGGGTGGCCATCTTACCCCTGTGCTGGCGGGCTGCCCACGATCTACGTGGCAAATAGCCTACGGACAAATTGCCCGTGGGCAAATCGAGCTCAGCCAAAGTGGCGCCCTTGCCAAAAAACAGCAGGGGGCCAAGGCCCCCTGCGCATATATCAACCGTAGAGACGCCAGTTACTGGCTGATCAGGGTGCCGGTCTTGCCAGCGATCCCCTCGGCGGCTTTCTCCAGCAAGGTGATGAGGGATTTGCGCCCCGGCAGGGAGGTGGCAAAGGAAAGCGCTGCCTCCACCTTGGGCAACATGGAGCCCTTGGCAAACTGCCCCTGGGCGATAAAGCTGTTGGCATCGGCCACGCTCAGGGTATCGAGCCACTGCACATCGGGCTTGCCGAAGTTGATGGCGACTTTCTCCACCGCAGTGAGGATGATCAGCATGTCGGCATCAATCAGTTCCGCCAGCTTGGCACTGGCCCAATCCTTGTCGATCACTGCGCTGGCACCACGCAGGTGGTTGCCCTCCCGCAGCACCGGAATACCGCCCCCCCCGACGGTGATCACCACCTGACCGGCGGCCAGCATGGCGGTGACTGTCTCTTTTTCGATAATGTTAATGGGCTTGGGAGATGCCACCACCCGGCGATAACCACGACCGGCATCCTCCTTGAGGTGCTCACCCTGCGCCATCAGTACCTCGGCCTCCTCCTTGCTGAAGAAACCGCCGATGGGTTTGCTGGGATCGAGGAAGGCGGGATCGTTTTTATCCACCTCAACTTGCGTCACCAGAGTAGCGACCGGCTTGTGGATGCCGCGCTCCAGCAAGGCTTCGCGCAGGGCGTTTTGCAGGTCATAACCGATGTAGCCCTGACTCAGAGCCACGCAGACCGACATCGGTAGATGGGGGGATTTCGGCTCATAGCGGGCCGCCACCTCGAATGCCTGCTGGATCATCCCCACCTGCGGGCCGTTGCCGTGGGTGACCACCACCTCATGACCCTCGGCGATCAGGTCGGCGATGGTGTGCGCCGTGCTCTGCACCGCTTTCATCTGTTCTGGCAAGTTGTTACCCAGAGCGTTGCCCCCCAGGGCCAGTACGATACGCTGTTTCATCTTGTTATCTCCAATGATGGGACAAACCGGCGCCATACCGGCTCCCTGTAGTTGTTCTGCCTGTCGTTGTGTTGCTGCGGCGAAAGCCGCAGAGATCCGCCTCAACGGGCCATTAAATTCTCGGGTGAATACTTTTGCGAACCGACCGTCGCGCCAAGTACCGGATCAAACGGTGCCCGGGCCAGAAAGCGGCCATGACCCCGTTGTCCGGTAAACTCGCCATCGCGGGCCACGATCTCGCCGCGACTAAGGGTCATCCTGATCTGACCGGGACAGCGCATCCCCTCGTAGGGGCTGTAGTCGCCGTTGTCATGCAGCGCAGCGTGGCGGATCTGGGTCTCGCCACGGGGATCCATCAACACCAGATCGGCGTCGGCCCCCGGCTGCAAATTGCCCTTGCGCGGCCAGAGGCCAAACAGGCGCGCCGAATTGGCGCTGGTGAGCGCCACGAAGCGCGACGGCGAGATGCGCCCACTTAGCACCCCATGAGCGAAAAGCAGCAACATCCGGTTCTCGACCCCGGGCAAGCCGTTGGGGCAGCGGCTGAAATCGCCGCCCGAGAGGGTCATGCGCTGGGCGTGGGAGAAGTTGCAGTGATCGGTTGCTACCGTGTCGATATCGCCCGTAGCTATGCCGACCCACAGCTTGTCCTGCTCGCTGCGCCCGCGCAGCGGCGGGCTCAACAGGAAGTCGACCCCGTCTTCGCGGTAGTAGCAGGCGTCATCGAGCAGCAGATACTGCGGACAGGTCTCGACCCAGACCGGCTGACCCTGACGGCGAGCCAGCTTGAGGTACTCCAGCCCCAGTCCGTTGGAGAGGTGGACGATATAGAGCGGCGCATTGCCCGCGAGACCCGCCAGATTGATCATCCGGGCGATCGCCTCCGCCTCGCACTCCAGCGGACGGCTTTGCGGGTGATACCAGGGCTCATGGTGGCCAGCGGCCAACAGGGCCGCACGGCGCGTCGCGATGGCGGCATCGTTCTCGGGATGGACGGTGGCGAGCGCCCCCACCTCTTTGAGGCGAGCCAGCGCGCGCAGCACGTCATGGTCCCCCAGCTTGTACTGGTAGGTGAGGTAGAGCTTGAAGCTGCTGATCCCCTCCTCCTGCACCATGGCGGCCATCTCATTAAGGATGGCGTCATCCACATGCTGGATCACGCCATGAAAGCTGTAGTCGATCACCGCCTGATCGGCGGCGTAGTCGTGATAGCGGGCCAGCTGGTGATGCAAATTGCACCCCGCCGGGCCAAATCCCATGTGGTCGATGATGGAAGTAGTACCACCACAAGCGGCGGCACGAGTACCGCTGAAAAAATCATCGCAACTGCGGGCGATGCCGACGTCGATGTTGAAGTGGGTATGGACGTCGATGCCGCCCGGCATCACGTAGCAGCCGCTAGCATCGATCAGCTCGGTCTCGCCATCGGGCTGGATATCAGCAGCACGGGCGCGGATCACCCCGTTATCGATCAGCAGATCCTGACGATACTCCCCTTGTGGATCGACCAGCACACCGTTTTTTATCAGCCGTTTCATCCCCACCACCTCGCACCTCCCATCGCTTCAAACACCAAGGCCCCGCCTGCCACAGACGGGGCACTTGCAACAGCCGGGCGGCGATAGCGGTCACCCCCCGGCAGACTCCTTATTTGTCCAGCTCGGCCAGATAGAGCATGGGGATCACGGCGTACATGGCAGCGCACTTGACCAGATGCTCTTTCCAGGTCTTCTCGTTCGGCGCGTGGGCTTCCGGCTCTTTACCCGGGCCAAAGCCGATGACCGGAATACCGTGACGACCCATGATGGAGACCCCGTTGGTAGAGAAGGTCCACTTGTCCACCACCGGCTCTTTGCGGAACAGCTCGCGATAGGCCTTGGAGAGGGTCCGGACTGTGATGTGATCCTCTTCCACTTTCCAGGTCGGGAAGTAGCACTCGGTCGGATAGACCAGACCTGTGTAGGCCGGACGATCGTACTGGTACATGGAGACCTCGGCACCGGCGGCTTGCACCGCAGGCAGGGCGCGGATCTCGTCCAGCGCACCTTGCCAGCTCTCGCCCCAGGTGAGACGGCGGTCGATGGAGACGGCGCAGCTGTCCGCCACGGCGCAGCGGCTTGGTGAAGTGAAGAAGATCTCGGAGACGGTCAGGGTGCCCTTGCCGAGGAAGTCGTCATTGCCAAGGTTGTGGCTGAGCTCCTGCAATTCGCCGAGGATGGGGCCCATCTTGAAGATGGCGTTGTCACCGCGCTCCGGCGCGGAGCCGTGGCAACTGACACCCTGCACCTCGACGCGGATCTCCATGCGGCCACGCTGGCCTCGGTAGATCTGGCAGTCGGTCGGTTCGGTACTGACCACAAACTCGGGGCGGATCTTGCTCTGCTCGATGATGTACTGCCAGCACAGACCGTCGCAGTCCTCCTCCTGCACAGTACCGGTCACCAGCAGGGTGTATTTATCTTCCAGCCCCAGATCCTTGATGATCTTGCCGGCATAAACCATGGAGGCCATGCCCCCTTCCTGATCGGAGGCGCCACGGCCGCCGATGATCTCGTGATCTTCCATCCCCTCATAGGGGTCGAAGGTCCAGTTGGCGCGGTTGCCAACACCGACGGTATCGATGTGGGCATCCATGGCGATCAGGTGCGGGCCGTGGCCGATATAGCCCAGCACGTTGCCCATGGGGTCGATCTCGACCTTGTCAAAGCCAACCTTCTCCATCTCCTGCTTGATGCGCAGTACCACCCGCTCTTCATCGCAGCTCTCGCTCGGGATGGCGATCATGTCGCGCAGGAACTGACTCATCTCGGCCTTGTACTGGTAGGCCTTCTCCAACACCATTTCAAACGGAATTTGCTTGCTCATTGTGATTCTCCATAACAACTGAGAGTGCGCGGCCTGTTCGTCGGCAGCGCCCTGTGCCCGTTACCGCGCCCCGTTGGCGAGGCGCGATCTGTTCTTTAATTCGTGTCTCTGCTCTTGCAGGGAGTGACTCGCAGCCGGAATTACTCGCAGGCTGGATGCTTGCCTTCCCACACCACTTCCCGGTAGTGGGTCACATCGGTATCCCCTTCGGTGTTGATGATCAGTACCACCGAGTTGCTATCCAGCCCGAGACGCACCATCAGCGCCGCGCGATCCGGGTGGTGACGTACTGCCGCCAACACACCGGTGCCGACCGAGCCGGATTCGCCGGAAATAATGCGGGGGTCATTGCCAAGGGGGTTGCCCAGCACCCGCATGCCCAGCGCCGACACCTTGTCGTCACAGGAGATGAACTGGGTGGTGCAGCTTCTGAGCAGTGGCCAGCCGAGGGGGTTGGGTTCGCCACAGGCGAGACCGGCCATGATGGTGCGCATGTCGCCCCCCACGTTGACCATCTCCCCCGCCACGCCGGAGCGGTAGATGCAGTCGGCCTGATCCGGCTCGACCACTATGCTGTGCAGGTTTTTTGCCCCGAAGCAGTCAACCAGATAACCGAGCACCCCGCCCGCCAGCGCCCCTACCCCGGCCTGCAGCAGCACGTGAGTGGGCTGCTTGATGCCCATATCCTGCATCTGCTCGACCGCTTCGTCGGCCAGGGTGGAGTAACCCTGCATGATCCAAGTAGGGATCTTGGTGTAACCCTCCCAGGCGGTGTCCTGCACTATGTGCCAGCCGCGCTCTTCGGCCATCTTCATGGTCAGGCGCACGGTGTCGTCATAGTTCATGTCGGTAACGATGCACTCGGCACCGAGGTTGAGGATGTGATCCACCCGCTCCTGGGCTGAGCCCTTGGGCATGTAGACCACCGCATGCTGGCCCACCTGCTTGGCAGCCCAGGCAACGCCGCGACCATGGTTGCCATCTGTGGTGGTGGCGAAGGTCATCGGCTCCTTGATGGTGCGTTTGATGAGATCAAAGGAGAAATCCTCGATAGCCACCCCATATTTTTCACAGAGCAGGTTGGCGATGGCATAAACGCCACCCAGCATCTTGAAGGCATTGAGGCCAAAGCGCTTTGACTCGTCCTTGACCAATATATTTTTCACCCCGATATAGGCGGCCAGATCGATAAGGTCGCACAGGGGGGTCGGCTCATAACCGGCCAGTTTTTTATGAAAGGCACGAGCCTTTTGTGCTTCAACACGGGAAAACAGCGGTGATGGCTCGGCGGTAAAAAAGCGGTTATCGGCAATATCCATCTTCAAAGAAAATTGGGACATGCTTACCTCACTAGGCGTTACCTGACAAAGAGCTGCCTCGCCGGGAGATCCGTTATTCAGATGCCACGGGGAGAAAACTCGAAATAATGGGTTCGACAGCGTGGGCAGGATGAATATTCACCCTGCCCTGCTGTTATTTATTTCACCCGTTTCTGCGCCTCTTTAAGCAGATTTTCCAGGGTTTCGGCCGGAGCGGAGAATTTACGGGCCATGATCATGGCGGCGATAATATAGGGCTTCCAGCTCGCCTCTTTGTAAGTGGCGATACGGTATTTCTCGAATACCCCCTCAGTCACTTCACCCTCTTTGCAGGAGACACCGGAAATATCTGCTGGCAGGCAGTGCATATAGAGCGCTTCGCCCCTCTTGGTGAGTTTCATCATCTCCTCGGTGCAGTGCCAATCCTTGTGCTTGGCGTTCTGCTCCAGACAATGTTTCTCCAGCTCCTTGAGGCCAGCGTGATCATTGGCACGCAGCAGCTCGGTGCGCTGCTCCATCACCTTGTAGGGGGCCCAGGACTTGGGATAGACGATATCGGCGTCCTTGAACGCCTCTTCCATGGAGGTAACCTGACGGAAGCTGCCGCCGGAGGCCTTGGCATTCTCTTTGGCCACTTCGATCACGTCCGGGATCAGGTCATACCCTTCCGGGTGGGCCAGGGTCACATCCATGCCGAAACGGGTCATCAGGCCGATGATGCCCTGGGGCACGGAGAGCGGCTTGCCGTAGCTCGGGGAGTAGGCCCAGGTCATGGCAATCTTCTTGCCCTTGAGGCTCTCCAGGCTGCCGAAGTGCTCCTGCAACCAGGCGAGATCAGCCATCGACTGGGTCGGGTGATCAATGTCGCACTGCAGGTTGACCAGCGCCGGACGCTGGGGCAGCACGCCCTTCTCGAATCCTTCATCCAATGCGGCGCCCACTTCGCGCATATAGGCGTTACCGGCACCGAGGAACATGTCGTCACGGATCCCGATGGCATCGGCGCAAAACGAGATCATGTTGGCGGTTTCACGGACGGTTTCGCCATGGGCGATCTGGGATTTGCCCTCATCCAGATCCTGCTGGGCCAGACCGAGCAGGTTCAGCGCAGAGGCGTAAGAGAAGCGGGTTCGGGTGGAGTTATCGCGGAAAACCGAGATACCGAGCCCGCTGTTAAACAGTTTGGTGCAGATATTTTCGGCGCGCAGGGTCTTGAGGGATTCGGCCAGTTTCAATACCAGCTCCAGCTCCTGAGGAGTTTGCTCCCAGGTCAGCAGAAAATCTTTTTCATGCAGGTTGGATTTGAGTGCTCTGATCTCTTTGATTAATTCGTTAACTGCTTTCATCGTTCGCCCCAATCATTGGATGAGATATGGATAGCTCCCCTTTCACTCACGATGTCACCAGCATCCCGGTTGTGGGTGAGCTCATCGGTTAGCGTCGATGTAAGGCAATCAATAACCATGCCAAGCTAATAAAATGCTGGCAGATATTAATAAATGGCGAAAGTATGTGATACCACCCACAAAAACAGCTGCTATTTCAGCGATTTATTCCATGAAACGCCAGATACATCTGACCAACGCATTACCCCCCAGATAATCATAAATAAATTGTCTCGCCCGATGGGGGTGAGAATTATCATTCAGCCCGTTCTACAGGGGTTGAAATGATATAATCTGGCTGGCCATTATCATTATGATAATTCAACAGCGTGCGTTGATATCTGCGCTATATATCCCGGGCCTCGGGAGACAGCCCCAAGGTCAACGCCGTCCTGCCATAACCTTTCATCTTCAGCACAACTGCGCTCATCACGTTGGGGCGAGGCATGACGCAATAGCGCAGTTCCCCGTGCTTGCCTGGGGGTTGCAGCGGTTGTTCACCGTCGCAGGCCCGCAGCTACACCAGGCTACCAGGTTGATTGAGACCACCAAGCGTTCACTCTGCCACGACAGATGGATGAGCTCTCCCGTTACTGACACCTGATAGGCAGCGTGATAAGCTCTCGCACTCACCATAAGCACACCTTCTCTACCTACTAAGTGAAAGCAGACCAGTTTGGCAGCTGAAAGCGGGTAGACTTGGTGCCAGTTTTTCCAGACGAGATGAATTAATGAGAAGAGCAGTGATCACCGGTATCGGCGTCATCTCCAGTATCGGCAACAACAAGGAAGAAGTGCTGGCCTCCCTGAAAGCAGGTAAATCCGGCATCACCTATTCCGAGCAGTTCGAGCAGCACAGCCTGCGCAGCCGTGTCTGGGGTAACATCAAACTCGAGCCGTCTGAACTGATCGACCGTAAAGTCATGCGTTTCATGGGTGACGCTGCGGCCTACGCCTACCTCTCCATGCAGCAGGCCATTGAAGATGCCGGTCTGGCGGAAGATCAGGTTTCCAACGAGCGTACCGGCCTGGTGGTCGGTTCAGGTGGAGCCTCCGGCAAAAACACCTCAGAATCTGTGGACATCGCCCGTGAGAAAGGGGTCAAGCGTGTGGGTCCTTACATGGTGCCGCGCACCATGTCTTCCACCACCTCTGCCTGCCTCGCGACCCCGTTCCAGATCAAGGGTGTCAACTACTCCATCAGCTCTGCCTGCGCCACCTCTGCTCACTGCATCGGTCACGCCATGGAGCTGATCCAGCTTGGCAAACAGGATGTGGTCTTCGCTGGCGGCGGTGAAGAGCTGGACTGGTCCTCTACCATCCAGTTTGACGCCATGGGCGCCCTCTCCACCAAGTACAACGACACCCCGGAAAAAGCCTCCCGTACCTATGATGCGAACCGCGACGGTTTCGTTATCTCCGGTGGCGGTGGCATTCTGGTCGTTGAAGAGCTGGAACATGCGCTGGCCCGTGGTGCTCACATCTATGCCGAACTGACCGGTTACGGTGCCACCTCCGATGGCTACGACATGGTTGCCCCGAGCGGTGAAGGCGCGGTGCGTTGCATGAAGATGGCGATGCAAGGTGTTGGCACTGTTGATTACATCAACACCCACGGCACCTCCACTCCGGTTGGTGATACCAAAGAACTGGAAGCTATCCAGACACTGTTTGGCACCAAGGGCCCCAAGATCTCCGCCACCAAGGCGATGACCGGCCATGCGCTGGGCGCCGCAGGCGTGCATGAGGCTGTCTACTCCCTGCTGATGATGGAACACGGCTTTATTGCCCCCAGCATCAACATCGAGACCCTGGACGAGAAGGCTGAAGGTCTGCCCATCGTACGCGAGTACGAAGAGGCCGAGCTCAATACCATCATGTCCAACAGCTTTGGCTTTGGCGGTACCAACGCCTCTCTGGTGTTCAGCAAGTTCAAAGGCTGATACCCGGGTGATATAAAACGCGCCTCCGGGCGTAATCACCATCAGCTTGGGATCTTTTTATCGGTCCTCCAGATCTGAAAAAATCCGAAACCACGTGAGTTGGTTTCGGATTTTTTATTGGCCTCTATTCGTATCACCCCAACAGCTGCTCATCCTGTCATACCACCCCGTTACCTCCCCTTGCCAGCCATATAACCCCGGATATCCCCATCCCGTTGTTCAACCCGAAGAACGCTGTAATCTCTGATGGCCTACTTGAATATGAGCCTTTCAACACATCATTGGGACATAGCCATCAAGAACCTTATTTGACCTAATCCCGTTCTGAAAGAACGGGGATGTTCGATGCAACATGCAGAAAACAGCTTCACTCAACAAGCCGGCACTGTGGTAAATTGGACCAAAACGGAACTTGTTGAGGATCCTATGCCTATTCCCCCGCCCCCTTCTACCTTTCACTGCCCCAAATGTGGCTGGCACAAGACGGTCGCCCCCAAGAGTGACGTAATGGTACGAGGCTACAACTGGTTTGAGGTCTGTCCCGAGTGCAGTCATTCGTCACTGGAAAAAAAACCAGCCACCATGGTTGAGCTAGCAATGGCAAAGCTCAGGGATGTAGTTGGGAAGTGACCATCATGAGCAGATGGCCACTCAAGCTGATTCGCCACATGCACATTAGCCCGAAGCCATACCGTAAGCTGATTGCGTAGCCGCAGATGCCAGCTATCCATCCGATAGAAAAGGAGATCGTCGTTGAACTTTGAACAGTTGAAAACCCGTCACCGCACACTGCGTGAACACTCCCCCGGCAACCTCAACCTGCGGGTTCATCGTGCCTTAAGCTGGCTGCAGCGCGCCGAAATGGCCGAAGATGAAGATGGTCGCTTTATCTTTCTCTGGATTGCGTTCAATGCGGCTTATGCCACTGAAATCGATGACGATCGTCGCCTCTCCGAGCAGGAGACCTTCAAAGGTTTTCTGGAAAAATTGTGCGACCTGGATGAGCACAAGCAGATCGAGCAGCTGGTCTGGCAGGAGTTCTCGGGCAGTATCCGCATGCTGCTGGACACCCCTTTTGTGCTGCAAAGCTTCTGGGATTATCACAGCGGTAAGATAAGCGAAGCCCAGTGGAAAGAGCGGCTGGCAAAGGGCAAGAAGATGGCGACCCTGGCGCTTGCCAGCGGCAACACACCGCAGTTGCTGGGCGTGGTCTTTAACCGTCTCTATACCCTGCGCAACCAGCTGATCCATGGCGGTGCGACCTGGAACAGCTCGGTCAATCGCAAACAACTGAAGGATTGTGCCAACCTGCTCGGCAAACTGGTACCGGTGATTATCGAGTTGATGATGGCCCATCCCGATACCCTGTGGGGTGATGCCTGTTATCCGCTAGTTGAGCTGGCTGGTTAATCAGCCGCAAGATGGCGGGGTAACGACTGCCCGGCCTCTTCAATCCGCCCGATCTGACAGATAGAAAGCGCCAGACAGTAGACCATAAACCAACCGCACCCGCTCATCCCGGCCCAGCAGTACACCGAGCAATACTTCACCGCTGGCCAGGGAGTCACTATGCCAGAAGCACCAGAGGGCTGCTTCAACCACATCCAGCCAGCTGGCATGGCCCAGCTGATTGCGTGACTTGCGTCGCCAGCTGCCGCGCATCACGGCACCGCTATTCGGTGCGCTGGCCGCCAGCCCCCGCAGCTCCATCACGCTTGGCGTGAGTCCATCCAACTTGGCCTGACGACTACCACGCCCTCCCCGCAGCAATTTATCGAGTAGCAACGCCAGCAAGCGAAACGCATCCTGATCTTCAAAACAGGCATCTCCTCCCAGCAAGTCGGCAGCACCGGCCATCAGTTGCTCACGCCCCAGATAGATGGGCTGTGACGTACGATCCAACCGATGTTGCTCGATATGGATCGCCAACGCCGTCATGACTGCCAACGGTGACGTTTCATCCTCTTGGTGAGACGCTCCTTTGCTAAGCAAAGATGTCAGCTCGGTGACTCGCTCGGCTGACAACAGGCAACAGATCCCCTTGATCAGGGGCATGGCCGCCTGACCCGATAACAGATTTGAGTTCATAGCGCCTCAGTGACGATCGCGTTTGAAATGAGTGGTTTTATGACCGACGGTGACAATCTCTCCGTCTTGCAGTACCAGATAGTGACGGCGCAGACGCTGGCAGTATTCCGCTGGCAATCCGCACTCGGCTTGCAGCATGACCAACCCTTTGCGATCGAGATAAACCAGTTCGCGCCCCTGGTGATAAGCAGAGCGCCCGATGCTCAAAAATAGCTCCACCAGCTCGGAAGCAATGCCACGCTGCTACATCCGGCACGCGGCATGATGGCTGTATGCACTGTCCAGCTTCCCGTTCATGACATGCTCCTTTGGCGCTCATTTCGATGGCCTCATTATATGTAGCCTGTATACTCATGCCGATACTGGTTACATACACATGTCGCATTTTGGAGCACATATGACACCCAAGGAGCTCACCTGGGATCAAACCCTGCGTTTTCGTCTGCTGGAAATCGTGTTGCAGTGGGAAGGACGGCTGACTACCAATCATTTGATGACCGCCTTCAATATCGGCCGCCAACAGGCGTCACGGGATATCAACCACTACCTGACTCACTACGCCCCAGAGGGGCTGGTCTATGACAGAAGCCTGAAGGGATTGTAGTGGTCAACTAAATCCGGACACTTGGTTAGGCCGAACCTCGGCTTTTGCTGGCGGTGTCCCGTCATTGTGGCGATGTGGACGCCGCCAGTTGTAGTAATCCATCAGGTAATAACTGATATCCCGCTTTGCCTCCTGCACGCTCATGTATCCCGTTGCCGGTACCCACTCTTTTTTAAGACTTCTAAACAACCGCTCCATCGGGGCGTTATCCCAGCAGTTACCACGCCGACTCATGCTCTGGGTCATGCGATAGCGCCACAGTCGTTGCCGAAATGCCCGGCTGCCGTATTGGCTACCCTGGTCAGAGTGAAACAGCACGCCAGATGGGCACCCTCGTTGCTGATAGGCCATTTCCAGTGCTTTTATTGCCAATTCTGCATCAGGTTTGTCAGACATCGCCCAGCCCACGACCCGCCGGGTATACAGGTCGAGCACTGCGGCCAGGTAATGCCAACGACCACCGGCCCAGACGTAGGTGATATCGCCACACCACACATGGTTAGGTTGCGGAACATCAAATTCACGGGCCAGCAGATTGGGAATATCCGGTCGTTCAGATTGGCCAACCTTATAACGGTGTGCGCCCGGCTGTTTGGATGCCAGCCCGGCTTCCTTCATCAGGTTACGTACTTTGAATCGACCAATTTGATGCCCCAACTCCCGCATCATCAACATCAAGGCGCGGCTGCCTGCCGAGCTCCTGCTCTCTTTGAACAACCGGCGCAACTCGCTGCGTTGCTGTATCCGCTCACGGTTAATCGTCCGCTTGCGAGCCAGATAGTCGTAAAAACAGGATGTTGGAACATCGAAAGCGCAGCAGACCAGGGTTATGGGGGCTTGCTCTCTTAATTGGTCTATCAGCGCGTACGTGTGAACTCGTCCGTCATCAAGAGAGCCGTAGCCTTTTTTAGAATGTCCTTTTCGCGCTCGAGCCGGTTGATGCGAGCTTCCAGCTCCTGGATTTTTTGCTGCTCCGGAGTCAGCGCTTTACTGATAGGGGTTGTGCCGGTTCGTTCGGATTGCAGTTGCTGAACCCAGCGGCGCAGTACGGTTTCACCGACATCCAGTGAACGGCTGGCTTCGGTGACAGAATATCCCTGGTCGAGCACCAGGGATGCGGCTTCGAGTTTGAATTCAGCAGTAAATGAGCGACGTAATCTTGTCATTGAACACCTCAGGTCATGGTGGCGACTGTACCACCTAAAATGGTGTCCGGGATGATTAGACCACTACAAACTGACTCAGTTGAGCATGAAGCAACTGGCAAAACTTCTCATAATGTTCTGGCTTGGTGAGTAGATTCAAATAATCTTCGATGGCAACGCTTCCCATCCGACCTCCTGGAGCATTTCATCGAGTATGGGAGCAAGGTAGCGACTGACCTCAACGTGGCTCAATGCAGAGTAATATCCCAATGGGGCATGACCCGTCATCCAATGACCCATCTGCCAATCAATCAACTCAGGATCAACACTGCGTTGAATAAGTTGAGACTTCATCCAATGCCGACCCGCATTTGACGGCAGTCTGAGCTCAAGCGGTAGAAAATCCGATAGTGCCTTGGGGAACAAATTTACCGCCTGCCACTGTCGATTCACCGATTTGAAATGGAATAGCGGGCCAAGCTCTCGTCTAGAATTGCGTACGGTTTTATACCACTGGCTAGCATCCACGATCCCCAGTGACAATAGCTGCTCATCCATGGTTAACAAACAATCAACAGTGGCTGCTAATGTCGGCACCCGACACCGCAGCATCTGTGCCAGTATCTGCAGGTGCTTGTTGTAATGCCTCAATTGCCGATCTAACAGCTCCGGCATGCACACTAATCTGGCATGGGTAAAATCTGCATCGTCTTTATCACTGATCCCAAGCAAGCGGTAGGCTCGCAGGTGCAGGGCCAGCGAAGGTAATGGGTTATGCACCGCCCGATACCCTGTGGCGAACATCAACAGAAATGCTGTGTAGGCAGCATAGGCATTGTGATACTGAATAACCTGAGGTAAAGGGTATATCCCCGAGGGAGCAGATTCATTGAGCGACGTGCGCAGGTGACTGACCCACGCAATGCATGCTGCCTGAGATGGGGTAAAGGTCGAACCTAGGTGTTGCCGCTGATGCCAAGGACGTGGCTCAAAAAATGTGGGGCACTGTAGGGAAGGGTCTGCCGATCGTGCATATTGGGTAATATCGCACCATAGCTTGCTCAACGCGCTCAGCCGGTGTTGATCATCAATGCATACATAGCTACGTGTCACACGTGTACGACTCAAAGCTAAGTGATAGCTAAAATCAAGCACAACAGGGTCAATTGAGCTCGCTGCAAAACAAAATCGTTCGATAAATGAATAGATCTTATCCAAACTGACTCGCTGGCCACTTGGCAGGTGATCAGAGTATTTTTTAAGGTGCTTGGCCAACGATGCGGTTGTGATATCCGAAGCGATCAGCGGTACAAACCCTCCGCCATAATGCTTGCGAAACAGTTCCATATAGAAACCATGACATGGGGTAAACGCATGGTCTGACGTTACTATTAGTCCTCGTTTCTCATCACCCAGCCTAGGCTTTGCTGAATAGTTGATTGGAAAACACCACCATCCATCCCCATCAGGATCCACATAAAGACCCGCTCTGAGCATCCGCAAATCATCAAAAACAAACAAATTTGCCAAATCAGCGGGAGACTTTCCAATCAGCAGCATCGACCAATATGCCAACGCCATGAGTTGGTGCTCTTTGGTCGCTGGTCGTTGCAAGAAACCAATAAATCGGACCAGATCACCTGACTTTAGTAATTCAGTATTTTGCAGGACAACATTCTGGCCACGCCTGACCTTATGGGTGACATCAATACTTTTATTTCTAATCAATACGGGATCAAAATTCGCTCTACCGCAGACAACTCCTTCGCATCTCGCTCTTCAGTACAATCGCTATCCAGCGAAACATATAGTTGCTGTGGGTAAAAGTCATCCACGTCCACACCATCCTTATCCAATTCATAAGGGAGGCTTGGGAGAATTTCTTGGATAGAGGCATCTTGACCCTGGATAAACGAGGTTTGCGTTTTGTTATAACGACGGGCAATCATTCTGGTCAGTCCTTGCCTTCCTCGATGACGCCCTACACCCCAGTTACCTAACAAAAAATGAACAAATGCGCGTAAATAGTTGCGATTTTTCACCTCAATTCGGATCTGCTGATTTTTGCAGAACAGCTCGACTTGAAAGGCTAGTTTTTTGACGCAATCGAGATCATTAGGAACCAATTGATTTAACAGTATTTCAAAATCTTGATTGCGCTCATCAAAAACTAACCGCGTAGCACTGCACACCTCCTGTTCTCTTGTCTTGCTGCCCGCGCTGAGGTGTGGGTCGTTCAACTCAACCAGGGTTTTGAAATAGTGTTCGAGAAACACGATCTGCAGCTCTACGGCTATTGGGTTTTTGTTGTAATTTGTGAGGCGAAACAGCCACGCATAAAATGGAGCATCCTCACACCACCCACTCCCCATTTTGATATTCAGAAACTCGGCTTCACGTTTTGGATCTGAAAAATTAATTGAAAAACCTAGCCCAGGTAAAAACCAATCTGGTACACCAAATATGTGTTCGAGCCGCTGTTTTACCACCGAATCCTGAGACAGCCGATGAAGGGCGTGGCAAACTCGCCCTAGACCTCGCAGCGAGGCGGGCGCCTGAATTTTCTCCAACCATGGGATGAGTACCTCTTCGATCTCAAACTCCTCGAGATCCAAGCAGACATGATCTGAATAGAGACGAAAATGGGCGATCAGTTTCGGCAGCAACTCAAACTGGATCATTGCGATGGCCACCGCTAGGAATAAATGTTTTGGAGCTCAGTGCCAGCCAGTGACAAAGATCGGTTTTTGTCGTCAACTGGGGGAACAGTATCTGCCATTTATCCATTGAAAACAGACTGCTGTCATGGTCGCAATCGAACCAGCAATAGAGAAAATCCGCGATCGTCGCTGATGAGTGAGTAAAACATTGGCGCAATAGGCTGTGAGTGAGTTCGTGTAAAACTAGTAATTCCCGAATGTCTGGTTTTGGTGGTTTATCAAGCAGAAATACGGGAACGACTTCTACTGGCCTGCTCGTTGCCTGTTGTTGCAGAAGACGATGGTATGAGAACACCCCACTGACAATCGAAATGTGATCACTGCCTTTTGGGCGGTACGCCATGATCGGATTTTGGACACTATCGAGTATCGCGGCCCCATGATCAGCCTGCGTAAATTGTAGTGGCCCCCCCCCGCAACGAGGCTACAAATGAGGCCCCATCCAGCACCGTTTGACAGACCCGATCCAGCCTCAAACTCGAAACACTGACCTGCTCATACCGACCACTTTCTAGCAACCGGTCACAAAAATTCGAGTAATCACTGGGCTTCATATGCATACCCACCTCAACAAGGTGGTGGTCATTTAAGAAACACTATAATTGTGCCTATTTTGTGCCCAAAATGGAAACGTGCTTGACCATAAACAGCTGAAATTTGCATGTGAGTCCAAGTAAATTTATCTGTAACTGCTTGAAATATGTTGAAATAGACGATTGATATTGACGTTTATGAATGAAGTGGATACTATAGCGGGGTCATCTTGACATGGTGGGGGTCGGTGGTTCGAATCCACTAGGACGCACCATTCAGTTTCAAAACTTTGCAGATATTCCAGATGTGGGTTTATAGCTCAGTTGGTTAGAGCACTACCTTGACATGGTAGGGGTCGTTGGTTCGAATCCAATTAAACCCACCACTTCTGCATAAAGAAATAAAAGTCGCATTGCGCACCCTGCGTCCTTAGCTCAGCTGGTTAGAGCATCACCTTGACATGGTGGGGGTCGGTGGTTCGAATCCACTAGGACGCACCAAATTCTAAAAAGCCCGCTCAATTGAGCGCAATGCTGTTCACTTAAGCGGAGCCGCATTGCGATCTACCGGAAAACGGGTCTTTGATATCTTCACCGCCCTGGGTCTCGATGGCCTGGGGCGTTTTTCTATGAACATGACGCCTATGCTGCCCCGCAACTCCGCCAATCTCCGCGGCGTATGCGCTGGCGATAGCGCGCCAGCCATCACCGCCATCTGGTTCGCTATGAACTGACAGGCAAATTTGAAGCTCACCTCATTGGGTGCTCGCTGATGGACTACCGCTGCCTGGCTCGCCTCCCGCCTGACCAGATTGTATCCAAGCAGCAAACCCCACAGCTCCTGATAGACCAAGTCCACTTTCTTGCTTCTCAGCGTGATGGAATTGTGCTGCATTGAGCTTTTGATATCCCGGTATCCCAGCTCGATTTCCCAGCGCTCGTGGTACAGGGTCGCCACCTGCGCTGCGCTGAATCGCGCCACGGGCAGTGAGGTAAATACCGTTTTCTCCTTGCCTGCCACCTCATAGGTCACTGCACGAACTTGCCAGTGCGTCGGCAACGCCGGGTTTTTCTTGCGTGCCTGAGGTGAGACCTTCATTTGCAACAGACGGTCACCGTCGCCATAGCGTTCAAGTTCTGTATACACCAGCCCCTTGCGCTCCGGGATGAGCCAGTGACGATGGGTGTCTTCGGCCTGAATACGCAGCAACAGGTCGGCACCGAAGAAACCTTTATCCAGCAGGGTTACCGAATTGTCCGGCAATGATTGAATGAACTCGCTGGCCAGGGGGATTTCCCCTTTGCGGTACGGGCTGATGGCCGCGTTGGCAATGACATGCGAACGGACATTCATCAGCGTGACCAACCGCAGCATCGGGTAGGGGGTTTGCCGGTTGGTTGAGGTGTTACCCGAGCCGAAATGCGCTCTGAGTTCAGGCATATCCTAGGTTCGGAACAGGGCGCCATCGATAGCAAAGACTTGTAAGCCGTGCAACTGGTCTTCAGGATAACGTTCCCGCCCCCACACATCAGCACACTGCTTGAATAGCCACTCGAGCGGCTGTTTGCCGAGTCGCTGACGGGCTTGAGACAGGGCACTGTCAGCGAGCAAGGCATCATTTGCCAAACCTTCGGCACAGATGTTGAGGCGCCGAGCGACCTCGGAGATGGGCTCATTGCGAAAAAAGGCCATCCCCACGACGAGCCACAAGACCATATCAGCAGGTAAGCGGCGTCGGCGGATAGTGGCCTTTTCAGACAAGGCGGCAGCGGCAGTAATCCATTCGTCGGGAATATGGTCGGCAAAAATTGCCAACCGGGCCAGCATGTCGCCAGATGCTTCAATAACATCGCTCAGGTCGTTTGCAATAGACATAAAAAAATCCGGAACCAATGATTGGTTCCGGATTGTCCTACAGCAGAAGGATCGGTCAATGGATCCTTAACTGATCAGCATTGCGCTCAATTGAGCGGGCTTTTTGCATTCTCTTTTCCTGACTCGCGCCGGGTGGTCATGACCGGATGGCCAACTGACGCTCACTGCGCGGCGGGCATATCGAGCCCGCCGCGCCCTTACTATGCGCCCCCGACAGTCACGCCAGCACAATACGTTGGCAGCCGCTGTAGATCTCGGCCCGCCCGGGGCGGCAAAAGCCCACCAGGGTCAGCCCGGTCTGCTCGGCCCGCTCGACCGCCAGTTCAGTGGCCGCCGAGATAGCGAGCAAGATCTCTACCCCGGCGCTGGCGCACTTTTGCACCATCTCGAAGCTGGCGCGGCTGGTCACCAGAATGGCGCCATCCCGCCGACCGCTGCGCTGCAGATGCCCTACCAGCTTGTCCAGCGCAATATGGCGCCCTACATCCTCACGGATGGCGAGAATGTTGCCCTCCCCATCCAGATGTACCGCCGCATGGGTGGCGCCGGTGCGCTGCCCCAATAGTTGAAGCGGGCGCAGCGCGGTCAGCACCTTGTCGATATGGCCCACCGCCAGACGCTGGCTGTCGGGCAGCCTTGGCTGGCTGCGGATCACCTGATCCAGACTCTCGCTGCCGCAGATACCACAACCGGTACGGCCCGCCATGGTGCGCCGCTTCTCTTTGAGGCGATGAACGCAGCGATTGGCCAGGGTGATATGCAGCTCAATCCCCTGACAGCCGTCAATCTGATCGATGTCGTGAATATCGAGCAGGCTGTCGATGATCCCCTCCGAAAGAGAAAAGCCGATGGCGAAATCCTCCAGATCGGAGGCCGAGCACATCATCACACTGTGAGCGATGCCGTTATAGACCAGCACCACCGGCGTCTCGGAGGGCAGCTCCATCTCGCTGTCACTGGTTACCGTATCGGCGCGGTAGTGCACCACCTCGCGGTGGATAGCGCAGCGGGCCAGCTCGCTCTGCTCAGGCTTCAACTCCGGCAGGGCGGCATCTGCTGCTCCCCTCATGGCGTGACCCCATCGATGATCTCGGGATCCCGGGCCGAGATGCCAAGCCGCTTCATCTTGGAGAGCAATGTGGTGCGCTTCATTCCAAGGCGCGCAGCGGCCCCCCGCTCACCGGCGACGATGCCGTTGCAGTCGCGCAGGGCGGCGATGATCGCCTCGCGTTCATCATGGGGGGCCTCGTTGGCAAACAGCGACGAGGTGGGCTCGTCATAGACCAGGGTCTCAATCTTGTGGTAGCCCTTGAGGGGCATCAGCTCGTCCGGCGAGAGGTTGAGCACATGGCCACGGGTCATCACCACGGCGCGTTCGATGACGTTCTCCAGCTCGCGGATATTGCCGTACCAGGGCAGCGACACCAGCATCTTCATGGCATCGGCGGGGATCGAAGTGATGGTGCGGCGCATCCGCTTGGCAATCTTCTTGATAAAGAAATTGACCAGTAGCGGAATGTCTTCGCGCCGCTCGCGCAGGGGCGGCAGCTCGATGGGAAAGACGTTGAGGCGGTAGTAAAGGTCGCTTCTAAAGCGCTTGTTCTTGACCATGGAGAGCAGATCGCAGTTGGTGGCGGCCACCAGCCGCACATCCACCGCGATGGGGTTGCTGTTACCCACCCGCTCCAGCTCGTGCTCCTGCAATACCCGCAGCAGTTTGGGCTGCAGATCCAGCGGCATATCCCCCACTTCGTCGAGGAACAGAGTGCCCTTGTGGGCCCGCTCGAAGCGACCGATGCGCTGGGTCAGGGCGCCGGTAAAGGCCCCCTTCTCGTGGCCAAACAGATCGCTCTCGATAAGACCGGTGGGAATGGCGGCGCAGTTCACCTTCACCATCTCGTGGTCGCGGCGGTCGCTCAGTTGATGAATGGCCTGAGCGATCAGCTCCTTGCCGGTGCCGGTCTCGCCAAGGATCAACACGGTACTGTCGCTCTCGGCCACCAGCCGCAGTTTCTCCAGCACGCTCTCCATCACCGCGCTCTGGTAGATGATATGGGGGAACTCCCCCTGCATCTGCGGCTCGTTGATGCGAATGGTCTTCTCTTTGGCACCGTTGGTGTTAGAGATCTCCTGCTGCGCCTGCACGTTGTTCATGGCAATCGCCGTGCGCGCCGCCACCTGCTCCAGCAAGGAGATATCGATATCGGCAAAGAAATCGGCGTTCGGGTGGGAGAGGATCAACACCCCCAGCAGGTTGCCCCGATAGCGCAGCGGCAAGATGCAGGAGCTCTCGGCTTCCGGCGGCAGGATCTGGGAGGTAAAGCGGCAGCGATTGCTGCAGCCGTGGCCGTGATCGCGATAGACAAAAAATGGCTCGCTGTGGCCGAGCGCCCCTTGCAGGCACTTCTGCTCGAAACAGGAGTGATCGATGATACCCGGCTGCTCA
Source organism: Aeromonas sp. CU5 (assembly GCF_002586745.1). Lineage (NCBI taxonomy): Bacteria > Pseudomonadati > Pseudomonadota > Gammaproteobacteria > Aeromonadales > Aeromonadaceae > Aeromonas > Aeromonas sp. CU5. The sequence goes on along the minus strand of NZ_CP023817.1, from coordinate 1,367,513 downwards.
CTGTGCTCGCTGTTAGCCAGATAGCTTTTGAAACTGTCGGAGGTAGCGTTGTACTCGGCCAGACACAAGCTGCTGATGGCGAAGTGGTGCTGCAGGATGGTAAAGAGACTCTTGGGCAGCTCGGCGATGCGCACCAGTTTGATCACCGCATTGGTGACATCCACCAGAATTTTGCAGCTGTCCCGTTCAAGGCGCAGGGAGTTGGCCTGCTCCAGGGTGCGCTCCTTGTCGAGCACGTTTTCCAGCGCAATGGCCACGATGGCCGCCAGCTGGGTCAGTTTTGCCAGCGTCTCCATGGTGAAGTTGTCGAGCCGGGTGTTGATAAACTCGACCCCACCAAGATGGCTGCGGGCAGTGGTAATAGGGAGCTGGCAGTAGGAGCGCAGCCCCGCGTAGACCCCTTCGGCATCGAGGGCCGAGCAACGATTCTCAAAGCGGGCGGCAGAGAGAATGATGGCCTGTTCCGGGGTTTCCTTGGTCGGACGGGGGGAGACGTGCAGCTCTGCCTTGGGGCAGACCAGATGCGTTGGGCCGATCGCCCCCATAAAACAGAACGTGGCCTCCTCGCTCGTGCCCATATTGAGGATCAGATTGACCCGGGTCACGCCGCCGAAACTGGCATCTATCTTATTGAGTTTGTTGATAAAATCATCGAGCGTCACGGCCGACAAGAGGGATTTGGAGAGCAGGAGGAAACCGTCGTCCCAGATGGGAGAGATGTCGTCCAGAGGAATGGCACTCACATTTAGCATTCTGGTCTCACGTTACAGCTAGGCAGGAAAAACATCAGCAAGGACGGGGCGCTCCGTCAGATGTCGCAATAAAACACGTAGTCCATTAACGTTTAATCATAAAAATCAATACTCATTGGAATAGCATTGTATTGAGCGTTGAATCATAAGGTAGCCCTATTTTCAATACAACCATGGGGGCAAATAAGTGGGCTTATGGCTGCGGGTAGATTCCTTCCACACGTTTATTCGCCGATCCACTCAGCGCAGATCCGTTATCGCCAGTGGGCTGTCGTTTTTCAGCCACCTTTTGTCACGGGTTGTCGCGAGCCCGCACCAAGCCAACCATCTGATATTCCGCCATGAATACGCCATCCTTAGTCCGAATGCGGGTCTTGAGTCTCCCGAACCCGATGACAGCTCCTCTGGCTAACGAGATCCCGTGCCATCCCTGCAACAAGGTGCATATCGGCATCATCGCGTTGATGTTGTCAGTGGCACTCATTGGCGATGAGTTGTTGCCCTGCGACAGGGCTGTGCTGCCAGACGGCGTCAAGCATCAATTTGAGTAGCAGCTCGGGCGGATTATCGAGAAATCGGCCCGTTGCCTGCAGCAAACGGCCATCGGCCCGATAAGCCTGGCTGGCCTGCACCTGCCCGGTTTCATCGACGATCTGGATGATACCGTTGAGTTCTCCCCGCTCGCCTGACTGACAAGAGAGTCTGAGCTCGCGCATCTCCCCCAACAGGGTGAAAGCCCGACACAGTGGTGGGGAATCCTCGTAATCGGGCCAATTGAAGAACTTGTATTGCTTGGCGAGTGTTCCCGCCCGCTGGCAAAACTGGTCAAACAGCAGGGCGATGCCCTGATACTCCAGATCCAGCAGTTGCGCTTGCTCTTCAATACGTTTCATATATTTGACTCCTTACTACCGATTTGTTCGAAAATTGATTTTCCAATATTGCCCGGATGAAACTTGAGTCCACCGAAAATAAAGCCAGCGGATAGCAGCTGAAAAGCCACCAATAACCAACTGATATGTTGTGATATATCTGCCGACACCGCCTGATTGGTCAGATAGACCACCAGGGCACAAAGGCCCAGCAGCAGGGTATTCACCAGCGTGGTGGAGAGGAAGGCAACGAGCCAGGCCAACTGCACGCTCAGGGCCGCCAGCACGGCGCCCATGGCGATGCGCGCGGCGATGAAACAGCCGAAGAAACCAAAGCCCAGCAGAAATATCAATTCGTCGTACCAGAGGTAACACCCCATCCCCAATAACATTGCCAGCAAATAGGCTGAAACATAAAAAATCCCGAACGAGATAGTTAATTCACGGCTCATGGTGGACACCTGCCAGCTGAAAAAAGGATGAGGGGATCCAGGCCCTGTAAACAGAGCCTGGATCCACTTTATTTAACGATGATTACCCTTTGGCAGCGCTGCGCAATTTCGCCTTGAGCGCACTGTATTCAGTCTGGACGTACACTTCCGCCTCAGCCTGACCTTCAATACGCTCAATCTTCACCGCACAGTACTTGTACTCAGGGGTGTAGGAGACCGGATCAAGGTGCTCGATGGTCAGCTCGTTACAGGCCCCGATCCACCACTGGTAGGTCATGTAGACCACACCGGCGTTGACCCGATCGTTGTAGTTGGCTCGGGTGATCACCTTGCCGCGCCGCGACGAGATCCACACCAGCGCCTGATCCTTCACCCCAAGCTTTTGCGCATCGCTCGGGTGGATCTGCACATAACCCGGCTCATCGGCCAGGGTTTGCAGCGCCGAACAGTTACCGGTCATGGAGCGGCAGGAGTAGTGCCCTACCTCCCGCACGGTGGAGAGCACCAGCGGATACTCGGCACAGGGCTGCTCCAGCGGCGCCCGCCACTCGGATGCGATCAGCTGACCCTTGCCACTCGGGGTAGTGAACACATTCCCCTCGAACAGGGTGCTGGTACCCGGGTGATCCTCGGTTGGGCAAGGCCACTGCACGCTCTTGAGATCCGCTATCTTGTCGTAGCTGACCCCGGTATAGAGCGGGCAAAGGGCGCGCATCTCGTCCCAGATCTGTTGGGTATCGCGATACTCCATGGGATACCCCATGGCGGTGGCCATCAGCGAGAAGATTGCCCAGTCTGGCTTGACGTTCTCGGGCGGTGTCACCGCCTTGTAGAAGCGTTGGAAACCGCGATCTGCCGAGCTGTAAACCCCCTCGTGCTCGCCCCAACTGGTGGCGGGCAAAATGACATCCGCCATCTCGGCGGTCTGGGTCATGAAGATATCCTGCACGATCACCAGATCCATGCCGCCCAAGGTGCGGCGGAACTGGGCCAGATCGGCCTCTGTCTGCGCCGGATCTTCACCGAAGATATAGAAGGCTTTGCACTTGCCCTCCTCCACCTTGTGACTCAGCTCGGTCAGACGGTAGCCGGGCTTTTGGGACAGCGCTGGCACGCCCCACGCCTTGGCGAACTTGGCGCTGATCTCGGGATCGCTCACCGACTGATAGCCCGGGAACTGGTGCGGCAGCATCCCCATGTCGCAGGTGCCCTGCACGTTGTTCTGCCCACGCACCGGACCACAACCGGTGCCACGGCGACCGAAGTTGCCAGTCAGCAGCGCAAGTCCCGCCAGCCCTTTGACCACATCCACTGCCTGACCGTACTGGGTCACCCCCATGCCCCACAGGATCATGGAAGCAGGCGACGCGGCATAGGTGCGAATGGCGGCGCGGATATCGGCGGCTTTGAGGCCAGTGATCCCCTCGACATATTCCGGGGTGTACTTGGCGACCGTGGCCTTGAAGGTGTCAAACCCTTCGGTGTAGTTGGCGACGAACTCCTTGTTATAGAGCCCTTCACTGATCAACACGTTGGCGAAGGCGTTAACCAGCGCCATGTTGGAACCGTTTTTGAGCGGCAGCCACTGATCGGCGATGCGGGCGGTCTCCACCATGCGGGGATCACACACAATCACCTTGGCCCCGTTTGCCTTCGCCTTGAGGATATGGCGGGCGACGATGGGGTGAGAGTCAGCAGCGTTGTAACCAAACACCAGCAGGCACTTGGTCTCTTGAATTTCGGGAATGGCGTTGCTCATGGCGCCGTTGCCTACAGTTGTCTCCAGACCGGAGACTGAGGGTGCGTGTCACACCCTCGCGCAGTGGTCGACGTTGTTCGTCCCCAGCACTGCGCGGGCAAATTTCTGCATCACATAGTTGGCTTCGTTGCCAGGGCCACGGGCCGAGCCGGTGGTCATGATAGCGTCGGCACCGTAGGTCGCCTTGATGGCCGCCAGACGGCTGCTGGCAAAGTCGATCGCCTCATCCCAAGAGACGGATTCGAGCTTGCCACCACGCTCGCGGCGGATCATCGGGCTCTTGAGACGGGGGGTCAGCAGGTTGGTGTCGTTGAGGAAATCCCAACCGTAATAACCCTTGAGGCAGAGCTGCCCCTCGTTGGTCCGGCCGTTGGCGCCTTCGGCCCCCACCACCTTGTCGTTTTCAACCAGCAGGTTGATCTTGCAACCGGTGCCGCAATAGGGGCAGACGGTAATGACTTTTTTCATGACTCACACTCTTGTTTGTTAACGGTAAAAGGCGGTTAACGCTAAAAGGCCTTTAACAAAAAACGGCCGAGAGACGGCGCCCAGCCAGTAAGGGCCAAATGCGCACGCCACTCTGATGCCTCAACCCTGTGCCAACAGCGGCTGGCGCTGGCAGACCGCCATCGCCTCGGCACTGGCCAGCTGCTTCTGGCGATTCAACTCGCCGAGGGATTCCGGGGTCACCAGACGCAGCGCCTGGGTCGGGCACACCTCAACGCAGGCCGGGCCCGCTTCACGGTGACGGCAGAGATCGCACTTCAAGGCTTGCGCCTTGGTCTGCGGGCGCTTGAACAGCGCATCGGCAGCGGGCGCCACCTCTTTCACCACCACCGCCATGGCACCGTAAGGACAGGCCACCACGCAGGATTTGCAGCCGATGCAGAGCTCCTGCAACACCTTGATGCAACCATCTTCGGTCACGATGGCATTGTTGGGGCAGGCCACGGCGCACGGCTTGTCTTCACACTGGCGGCACAGCACCGGCGTGGTCACCTTGCTGCCGACGATCACCTTCAGACGCGGCTGGAAATAGCTGTCCTTGGAGACCAGATGTCCATCCTCGATGGCAAGACGCAGGCCGCCCTCCCGCTCAACGGTACCCGTGCAGGACGTTGACTGGTGTGAAACGGCGCAGGCCACCTCACAGGTACGACACCCAATACAAAGACTGGGATCTGCAATCACGAAGCTGTTCATAGAGAGGGATCCTAAATGTTTCGTTACTGCCGCACTGGCATCGCCCGGCGTGGCCAAGTGCCAACCCCGGGGGGCCCACACTCGCACAGCGACGATACAGCCGGCTCACCCACAAAGCATTTATCAGACCAAAAACGGGAATGAGCGAAATAAAATTCGCAAGACACTGAAATTAAATAAGTAATCAGGATTGGCAGCCAGAGTTTTCTGGCCAGTGACGATGACGACCGCCTCGCAGAACTGTGATCGACACGACAAAAGTGACGAGCTCGACACCGGCTGACACGCCCCTGCCCCACGTGATGAACGGGAGGATAAACAACACCATCAAAGAGGATGCCGGAATGGCTTATTGTTTGGTTTTACTATCGAGCCAGCCCAGCTGCATCAAGCCAAACCGAACGATAAATCGCCCTTTAGTGACAATTTTATTGAACCAGAGCGGGTTTTAGGCACCTGCCCCTTCTGTTTTTCACCTGTCCGGTTACTATGGCTCACTTGGCAACCAGCTTCGTTGGGGTCGTGTTCCTGATACAGCTACGTAATTTAAAGCCGCTAGATAGGAAAAATAATTCATAGCGTTCTATTTCAAACTAGCAATGAACAGGATAATTGTAGAGGTAAGATGTGGTTGATAAAATTGAGTTTATTTTAAACTTACTAGAAGAATCTAGTTTTTCGGTCGAATCAAAAGCACCATTTTTAAGAGCATTCATTGGTACTCTAGATGAAAATAATACTTCTAGACTTCTAATTTACTCTGTATCACATAATCTATACCTTCGCGACTTAATAAATAGAAAAATTGAATTTGATATAAAAGATGGAAAGGGTCTTTTATATCAAAATGTGGCAAGTGAGCTGTTACATATAGCAAAGATATCTAAACACCCTATCGCTCTAAGCGCACTTATTAGCTTAAGTATTTTATTCTCATCTTTAAAAACAAAAATGCAGCTTAGCATACTAAGTTTTCTCGCAAATTCAGACAGAGTATTATTTAGACGGAAAGCATATAAACTTATGCTTGAACACTATCATGATGATTACAAAAACATATTAATACAATCTTGGCAAAGTCATCAAGAATTAGAATGCTGTCGTCTTATGATTGAGCAGCTTGATGCCGTATCATTATTCCACTTTCGTCACGATTTAATCAGCAAATGCAATGGAGGATGGCTTATATCAAAACTTTATATAAAGTTAGGAAAAGCATATCCAGATCTTTTAAGCGAGTTACGACTTATTAATAGTGATGCATATTGCTATTGCTTATGGAAATTGAATTTTAAATTACCATCAGTCTCTGCAGAGGAGCTTATTAATACATCTTGTGAGCCGAGTTTTTTAATTTGGTGCTTGGGTAGATTAGCAGAGTGGGATCTTATAATGGATATTTATAATCTATCTAATTTAACCCCACAAGATATATCGCTGCCAACTTGATCAGATTTTATTTTATCAATATTTAGATCCAACATGGGAATATATAATGAAACTAGCTGCTTTACTAATTGAAAATTTCAAAGGCATTAGGTCTGAAGTTAAAATCCTCATAGATAATGTTGTGGTTTTAATCGGCCCCAATAACTGTAGAAAGTCTACTGTTTTAGATGCATATGAGGCATACTACTCTGTTGGTGCTGAACTTTCTCTTGATTACTTTCACAATCAAAATGATTCATTACCAATCTCTATAACTGGTATTTTTAACGATATTTCAACTGATGATATTGAGAGTATCGGACAAGAATGGCTTATAAAAGACGATGTCGAATTTGGGGATTGTACTAAGGTTAAATTCGTTTGGGAAAAAGCAGATGAAAAAGCCAAAAAATATAGCTTTAGTAATAAGATTGAGGATTTTAAGGCCGGAGGATCTGGTGGTTTTAACTCAATTTTGAGTAGTAGACTTCCAATGCCTATACGAATAAACCCAACCGATACAACTGATGCACTAGAACTGATAGTGAAAGAACTAATTTCTAAAAGCGCTGCATCAAAAATAAAGCAAGATAAATCAAAGGTTGCCAGGATACTGGCAGAAATTGATGTTCTAGCTAAAGAGGTCGAAAGTGAATTATCAAATGATATATCAAAGATAAGCTCTAGTATCCAAGCTGAAGTAGATACAATGTTTACTGGAATGAACGTTGTCTTCGAAACCGGTGTTGGTAAATTTGACCCAGAGAAAGCAATTAAAGAAGGAAGTCGCTTCATATTTGAAAACAATGGAAGTTCAGCGCCTTTATCAAATCAAGGATCCGGAGTGCAACGTTCATTTCTTTGGGCTGCAATAAAAACATTAAGCTCTCAAGGTCTACTTAAAAATGGCAGAACACCGATACCAGCCGAAAGACCAAAAGTACTGCTAATTGATGAGCCAGAAATAAATATGCATCCAGCAGTAATAAGGTCTGCTTGCGAAGCAATATATTCCTTAGCTAGTTTAGATGGCTGGCAGGTTATCTGTACAACTCACTCTCCAATTTTTATAGACTTAACGAAAGATCATACTACTCTAATCAAAGTATCAAACACCAATTCAGAAATTCTTTATTACCAAACAGATAAATCATGTTTTTCCCCAGAGGAAAAAGATAATTTAAAAATACTAAACCGCTGCTGTCCAACAGTTAATGAATTTTTCTTTTATGACACATCATTACTTGTTGAAGGTGATACTGAATATTTGGCTTATCAAGATCAAATAAAAACTCATAATCTCTCGATGACACACTGCGTCATTAATTGCCGAGGAAAGGCTAACATCCCAACATTTATTAAAATATTTAATCAGTTTGGTGCAAAAGCTATCGCTATCCATGACCTTGATACGAAATATCTAAATAATGGAAACAAGAATGCAATGTGGACTATAAACGAAAAAATCAGGCTCGCTGCAGATGAAACTCAAGGTAGAGTAAAAACTTTGGTTCATATTCCTGATTTTGAGGGGTATTATCTTGATGAGTCCCCTCAAAAAGACAAACCATATAATTTATTTCAACATATCACCTCACCAGATTTTTCAAAAAACCCAAAATATGCACGATTAAGAACATCATTATTAGATATTGAAGCAGGTACTCATGCTGGAATATATTCACATTCATCCGAACTGGAAATTCATGCATTAGAATCATAAATGTTCATTAATGACCGCCGTTACGGCGGTCATATCCCCCCCCAAAAAAAGACTCCATTGCCACCCCATTTATGCCTCTTTATCCACAGTACCATCCATTTATTGGTCAGCATTTTATCGTCTGTTTTTCAGCCGCTTCGATAAAAAATAGCGGCTAAAAAAGATCCGCAGATAAAGCAAACGGTTATCCGCATTGTCGTGGTCTGTTTCAATCGCCGGATAATTAATAATCTTACTCAAATTGAAATTTTGATTATTTATAACTGAGCATAGTCCCGCAGAGTGTGTGTCATTATAAGCTTAACAACAGATGAACAGACTGTGTTCCATGACAAGCAGATCACCATTCGGTTAGTCCCCTTTCCCATCGCAAGCCATTAATTCTATCCCGATTAAATATCACTATTTTGCTGATATGTCGGGCCCCTGTGCGTTGGCAAACGTGTAAACATCAAACTGACAAGATGAACTCATGAACTGTGATAAACAACAAGCCATGTCCGGCGTGATGCTGGCGGCGATTGGCGTGGTCTATGGCGATATCGGCACCAGCCCGCTTTATACCTTGCGCGAGTGCCTGTCAGGACAATTCGGGTTTGGCGTTGAACCCGCCTCCATTCTCGGTTTTCTTTCGCTGATCTTCTGGCTGCTGATCCTGGTGGTGTCGGTCAAGTACCTCTCTTTTGTGATGCGAGCCGACAACGCCGGTGAAGGGGGCATTCTCACCCTGATGTCGCTGGCCACCCGCAATACGCCAGAGAAGCTGGTCCCCTTGCTGATCATCCTCGGGCTGATTGGCGGCAGCTTCTTCTATGGGGAGGTGGTGATCACCCCGGCGATGTCGGTGATGTCGGCCATCGAGGGGCTGCGGCTGGTCGCCCCCTCCCTCGACCCTTATATCGTGCCGCTCTCGGTCTTGGTGCTGACCCTGCTGTTTGCCATTCAAAAACACGGTACTGCCATGGTGGGCAAGCTGTTTGCCCCCATCATGCTGATCTGGTTTGCCACCCTAGCGCTGCTGGGCCTGCGCAGCATCCTTCACAACCCCGAGGTGCTGGCGGCGCTCAACCCCGTCTGGGCGGTGCGCTTCTTTATGACCTATCAGGGCGCCTCTTTCTTTGCCCTCGGCGCCGTGGTGCTGGCCATCACCGGAGTGGAGGCGCTCTACGCCGATATGGGTCACTTTGGCAAAAAGCCGATCCGGCTCGCCTGGTTTATGGTGGTGCTGCCCTCACTGGTGCTCAACTACTTCGGGCAAGGGGCACTGCTGCTCGATAACCCCGCCGCCATTGCCAACCCCTTCTTCCTGCTCGCGCCAAAATGGGCGCTGCTGCCGCTGCTGGTGCTGGCGACCATGGCGACGGTGATTGCTTCGCAGGCGGTGATCTCCGGGGTATTTTCCCTCACCCGACAGGCGGTGCGGCTCGGTTATCTCTCACCCATTCGCATCGTTCACACCTCCGAACTGGAATCTGGCCAGATCTATATTCCGGTGATCAACTGGCTGCTCTATATCTCGGTGGTGATCGTCATCATGAGCTTCGAGCAATCCAGCAATCTGGCGGCCGCTTATGGCATCGCGGTGACCGGCACCATGGTGCTCACCTCGATCCTGTTCTGCTCGGTGGCCAAAAACAGCTGGGGCTGGAGCGGCTATCTGGTGGCGGCCCTGCTCGCCGCGCTGCTGGCCATCGATGTGCCGCTGTTTGCCGCCAACGTGGCGAAGATCTGGTCCGGTGGCTGGCTGCCGCTCACCCTGGGCGCGGTGATGTTCACCCTGATGACCAGCTGGAAGAGCGAGCGTTTTCAGCTTATTCGCCGCCTGAACGAGCACGGCAACTCCCTTGAGCCGATGATCGCCTCGCTGGAAAAATCCCCACCGACCCGGGTGGCGGGCACTGCGGTCTATATGTCGCGGGTGGTCAATGTGATCCCCCATGCGCTGCTCCACAACCTCAAGCACAACAAGGTGCTGCATGAGCGGATCATCCTGCTTACCCTGCGGGTGGAAGAGGTGCCTTACGTCCACAATGTGCGGCGGGTCTGCATCGAGCAGCTCTCCCCCACCTTCTGGCGGGTGGTGGCGAGCTACGGCTGGCGCGAGACACCCAACGTGGAGGATATCTTCCTGCGCTGCAACGCCGAGGGGCTGAGCTGCCGGATGCTGGAGACCTCGTTCTTTATGGCCCACGAGTCGCTGATCATGAAGGAGCGCCCCTGGTACCTCTACCTGCGCGGCAAGCTCTTTATGCTGCTGCAACGCAACGCCCTGCGCGCCCCGGATCAGTTTCAGATCCCGCCCAATCGAGTGATCGAACTAGGCTCGCAGGTGGATATCTGATGGCATTTTTGATGGCCTAAAGAACGCTAGCAAAAGAGAGAGGGAGGCTTTGGCCTCCCTCTCTCTTTGCGGTTAGGCACGGGGATGCTTCACCACTCATCCCCACCCCTTCTCCCGCGAGACGAGAAGAGAAGGAAGCGGACCGCAGGTGTAGCAAGGCTGCTGCCATATGCAGGGCGGATACCACTGACCAACAGCTGATGTGCGACAAAAACAAAAAGCCCTGCCAGATTGGCAGGGCTTTTTACATCAACCGAACAGCGGTGGAGCCAGGCTCCCGAGCCGCTTACTGGTTGTGAGTGGAGCGACGAGGGCGACGGGCTTGGGCCGGTTTACCAGCACCATCAGCCGGACGCTGGCCACCTTGCGGCTTGGGCTTGCCACCGTTACCGGTACGCGCGCCACCGGCGTTAGCACCGGAAGAGGTACGACCTGCACCCTGACGCTGACCTTGCGGACGGGGCGCACGACGCTCTTCACTGGGATCACGAGGCTCTTTGCGCAGCGGCGCGCCGATACCACGAGCGATGTTGTCCAGGGTCTCGCGGGAGGCTTCAAAACCAGCCACCTGTTCACACGGGATGTTCTGCTTGGTCAGACGCTCGATCGCCTTGATCAGCTTCCCTTCATCGGCCGCGACCAGGGAGATGGCGTGACCGGCAGCACCGGCACGGCCAGTACGACCGATACGGTGAACGTAGTCTTCTGCCACGTTGGGCAGCTCGAAGTTGACCACTTGCGGCAACTTGTCGATATCGAGACCTCTGGCGGCGATGTCAGTCGCCACCAGCACCTTGACGCTACCATCTTTGAAACCGGCCAGCGCGCGAGTACGGGCACCCTGGCTCTTGTTGCCGTGGATGGCGGCAGCACTGACACCGGTCTTGTCGAGGGTCTCGGCAACGCGGTTGGCCATGTGCTTGGTACGGGTGAACACCAGTACCTGCTGCCAATCGTTGCTGGTGACCAGATGGCTCAGCAGGCCGATCTTGTTAGCCTTGTCGCACGGGTGTACCAGCTGCTCGATACGCTCGGCAGTGCTGTTGCGCGGGGCGACTTCGATCACCGCCGGGTTGTTGAGCAGGCCAGTGGCCAGCTCGCGGATCTCTTCGGCAAAGGTCGCGGAGAACAGCAGGTTCTGACGCTGTTTCGGCATCAGTGCCAGGATCTTGCGGATGTCGCGGATAAAGCCCATGTCGAGCATGCGGTCCGCTTCGTCCAGTACCAGGATCTCGACTTCGTCGAACTTGACGGCGTTCTGGTTGTAGAGGTCCATCAGGCGGCCAGGGCAGGCAACCAGCACGTCCAGACCACGGCGAGTTGCCATCATCTGCGGGTTGATGCTAACGCCGCCAAAGACAACGTGGCTGCGCATCGGCAAGTGTTTGCCGTAGTTACGCACGCTCTCGCCCACTTGGGCAGCCAGCTCGCGAGTCGGAGTCAGCACCAGCGCACGAATGCGGTTGGGCGAAACCCGGCGCTTGCTCTCCATCAGACGTTGCAGCATCGGCAGGGTAAAGCCTGCGGTCTTGCCGGTCCCGGTTTGGGCCGCCGCCATCAGGTCACGACCAGCCAGAACGGCAGGGATCGCTTGCAACTGAATGGGAGACGGGGTGTCGTAGCCTTGCTCGGCAACAGCACGCAACAAGGGTTCGGACAGACCGAGGGAAGTAAAACTCATAGATACCTGCTAGGGATAGTGGCGCCGGATAACATTGTGGTGGGGCTCCTCTGCTGAGCCGATGCCATCTCACAAGTCTGGGCCTATTGAGAAAACAACGATTTCCCCGGGGAGCAGAGCAAAGGGGAAAGAATAGAGGCGCAGTCTAACGGAGTTGCCCGGGATAAACGAGAAAAATGTGACATTCCTCCCAGCACGAACAGAAAAGCCTCCTCCTGCCCCCCGAATAATCCCGTTAACCGGTGGCACAAGCACCACACTATTAACTGACAACTTAATATCTGCCCCCGCAAGCATGGCGAGCGGCAGGCAGAGGCTCGGGATAACAAAACAAAATAACGAGGTTTAGCGATGACCACGCGATGTCTTCCCCATGGTCGCAGGCTTACCCTGATGAGCCTGTTACTACTACTGGCCCCGACGCTGCAGGCCGATCCATCCCTGACGGTGGCCTGGAGTCACTGGCCCCCCTTCAGCCAGATAGATGACAAAGGGCAGCTCGATGGCCTGGATGTCAGCCTGACCCGCCAGATTTTGCAACGGGCGGGCTTTACCCCCAAATTTCGTGAGCTCCCCTGGGCGCGAGCCCTGCATATGGTGGAGCACAGCCAGCTGGATGTGGCGATGGCCGCCCTACCACTGCCGGAGCGCCAGAGCTATGCCCGCTTCTCGGCACCCTACCGCCAGAGCGCTTATGTGCTGCTGAGCAATGACCCTATCCCCGGCCATCAGGATCGCTGGGCAACACTCGATAATCTGCCCGCGTTGTGCAACGAGAAAGGGCTCAAGATCGGCAAGTTGCGGGGTACCCGTCCCATGCATCAGATGGATAGCTGCCCGGCGCTTAAAATGGCGACCGAATACAATGCCGATGACCGACTGATCGATCTGCTGCTGGCCCGTCGTCTCGATGGCGTCATCATGGAGTGGCAATATGCCCACTACCGGCTCTCCCAACTGGGGGCCGAGCGGTTTATCAGCTGCCAACTGTTGTTGCACCACCAACCGGTCAGCCTGATGTTTGCCAAAAACAGCGTGAGCGAAGCGCAGATCCTTAAAGTCAACGAGGCCATCCACACCTTGCCCAAACCCCACAGCAAGTTCTCGTCCCCCACCTGTCGCCTCAATGCCGATCCGGGGGCGGCGGATCTGCTGACCCGTACCCTCCGCAAACATTGACGGGTTGAGCCGTCCCCCTGAAATAGCAAAGGCGACCCGGAGGTCGCCTTTGTGTTAGTTATCGCACCTGACCCCTGAGCATGGGGTGATCAGCCGATAGGCAGCAGCACCGATCAGCGCAACTGCGGGGTATGGGTCAACACCCCCTGATTCTGGGCGCGATGGCGCAGCAGGTGATCCATCAACACCAGCGCCAGCATGGCTTCGGCGATGGGGACAGCACGGATACCGACGCAAGGATCATGGCGACCCTTGGTGATCATCTCGATAGCCTCGCCTTCGGTATTGATGGTCTTGCCCGGCACCGTGATGCTGGAGGTGGGCTTGAGCGCCATGCTTACCACGATATCCTGACCAGAGGAGATCCCCCCCAGAATGCCGCCCGCATGGTTGCTGGCAAAGCCTGCCGGGGTCATTTCGTCGCGATGCTCGGAGCCTTTTTGCTCCACCACCGCGAAGCCGTCACCGATCTCCACCCCTTTCACCGCATTGATGCCCATCATGGCGTGGGCGATATCGGCGTCGAGACGATCGAACACCGGCTCACCGAGGCCCACCGGCACATGGCGCGCAATGACCTGCACCTTGGCACCTATGCTGTTGCCCTCTTTTTTCAGGTCGCGCATGTATTGATCGAGCTCCTCCAGCTTGCCCGCATCGGGGAAGAAGAAGGGGTTCTGTTCAATCTGCGCCGCGTCGAACGCCTCGGCCTTGATGGGGCCAAGCTGGGAGAGGAAACCGGTGATCTCGATGCCATGCACCTGTTTCAGGTACTTCTTGGCAATGGCGCCCGCCGCCACCCGCATCGCGGTCTCACGGGCAGAAGATCGACCGCCGCCACGATAGTCGCGCTGGCCGTACTTCTGGTGATAGGTGTAGTCCGCATGGCCGGGCCGGAACAGATCCTTGATGTCGGAGTAATCCTTGGAGCGCTGATCGGTGTTTTCGATGAGCAGCCCAATGGAGGTGCCGGTGGTCTTGCCCTCGAACACCCCGGAGAGGATCTTCACCTCGTCCGGCTCGCGCCGCGGCGTGGTGTAGCGGGAGGTGCCCGGCTTGCGCCGATCCAAGTCCCCCTGCAGATCCGCTTCGCTTATCTCCAGCCCCGGTGGGCAGCCATCGACCACGGCGCCCAGCGCCAGACCGTGGCTCTCGCCAAAGGTGGTGACCCGAAAGAGAAGACCAAAACTGTTCCCTGCCATGCGTGCTCCTGCTTAGTTCTTGTAGATGGCGAAATGATCCTGATACTGCACCAGCTCTTCACGGGTCATCACGAACACCCCGTGACCGCCGTTCTCGAATTCAACCCAGGTAAAGGGGATCTCGGGGAACTGGGCTTCCAGATGGATCATGCTGTTGCCCACTTCGACCACCAACACGCCGTTATCCTTGAGGAAGTCGGCGGCATGGGCCAGCATGCGCTTGGTCAGTTTCAGGCCGTCAGAGCCCGACGCCAGTGCCAATTCAGGCTCGTGACGGAACTCCTCCGGCAGATCCGACATATCTTCGGAGTCCACATAAGGCGGGTTGGAGACAATCAAATCGTACTTGTCACCGGCTGGCAGATCGCGGAACAGATCGGAGCGGATAGGAATAACCTGCTGCTCCACCCCATGATCGTCAATATTGCGCTCGGCCACGTTCAACGCATCGATGCTGATGTCGATGGCATCCACTTCGGCTTCCGGGAACTCGTGGGCCATGATGATGGCAATGCAACCGGAGCCGGTGCACAAGTCCATGATCCGGGTCGGCTCATGCTTGAGGAACGGTGCGAAACGGTTAGCCACCATTTCGGAAATCGGCGAGCGCGGGATCAGCACCCGTTCATCGACATAAAACTCCCAGCCGGCGTACCAAGCCTTGTTGGTCAGGTAAGCGGCAGGCACCCGCTCCTGTACCCGACGAATGATCAGCTCCGCCAAACGATGGCGCTCGCTGCTGGTCAAACGGGAGTGGCGCATGGCCGGGTCTACATCCGGTGGCAGATGTAACGCGGGCAGTACCAATTGCACAGCCTCATCCCAGGCGTTGTCGGTTCCGTGTCCGTAGAAAATCCCGGCGTCGTTGAAACGACTCATGGCCCAACGCAACATGTCCTGGATGGTGTGCATCTCGGCAACCACCTCATCGATAAATATCTTGTCCAAATCCACCTCCAAGTCGAGTAATATCCGGCCCGAGCACCCACTGCATAGCGGGCACGACGCATACCTAATAAAAAATTGAGCATCTGATGAAAAAAACGCCCTCACAGACAGAAGAGGAAACCCTGCTGTTCCGCGATGCGATAAAAGGTACCCGGAAAATCAAGCAAGATACCATAAGGGCCGAGTTACGCCCGGTCAAGCAGAAACGCGAATTGCGTGAAACCCGCGAAAAGCTTGGGGTTGACCACTATTTCAGCGATGAGTATCAGCCCCATCTTGACGAGGATGGGCCGACCCGTTACGTGCGGGAGGATGTGTCAAAATTTGAGCTGAAAAAGCTCAAGCGGGGCATTTATCCGCCGGAGATCTATCTCGATCTGCACGGCATGAACCAGCAACAAGCGAAACAGGAGCTGGCCGCCCTGCTCACCCTCTGCCAAAAAGAGAACATTCACGTTGCATCTGTGATGCACGGCATCGGCAAACATATTCTCAAACAGCGTATTCCCAGCTGGCTGGCCCAGCACCCCAATGTCCGCGCCTTCCATCAGTCCCCCCGTGAATGGGGTGGCGACAGCGCCATTCTGGTATTACTCGATATCGAAGAGTAGTTGGCCATCCATGCGCCCTATACTGACTATCAATAGGTTATTGACAGTGGAGGTCGCATGTTTACACAAGGCTCCCATGCCGACATCAAGGCATCTCTCGATGCCATTGGCGCCGCCGTGGCAGTGTTCAGTCTCGATAAAGATGACCACTTTGTGCTGGTCTCGGCCAACGATACCTTCGCCAATGCCTTCGAGCTGGAGGTGCTTGGCTGCATTGGCAAGCAGCTAAGCGAGCTGTTCCCCCGCTACATCACCAATACCATCGAACAGCCAATGCACGAGTGCGTCAGTCAACAGACGGGGATCGAGAGCGAGCTGCCCATCGATACCCTCTCTCGCACCAGTTGGTGGCGCTTTGTGCTCTCTCCCATCATGCCCGAGCAAGCCAGGATCACCCGCATAATCGTCACCGCCATCGACATCACCGCCAAAAAGCAGCTGGAAGAGGCGCTCAAAACCAGTCGCAGTCGCTTCGAGGCGGTGGTCAACTCCGCCTATGACGGCATCATTAGCGTCAGCAGCGAATCACGCATCGAGCTGATTAATACCGCCGCCTGCGAGATGTTTGGCGTCGATCAAAGTTATCTTGGCAAACGGTTGGAAACCCTGTTGCCACAACGTTTTCGGGCGAACCACGAGAGCTATTTCAAAGCCTTCAGCAACTCCCCTATCACCTCTCGCCCCATGCATGCCCGCGCCTCGGTCATGGGGCTACGCCGCGATGGCAGCGAATTCCCGCTTGAAGTGACCATTGCAAAGATCCACCTGGGGCAATCTACCGAAATGACCGCCATCTTGCGGGATATCTCCGAACGAGCTCGGTTGGTAGAAGAGTTAAAAGTGGCCGCCACCACGGATCCGCTTACCGGTATTGCCAACCGGCGCCGTTTCGGTGAACTGGTCAATGCCGAAATGCAGCGCTGCCAACGCTTTGACCATCCGATGAGTCTGCTGATGATCGACATCGACCACTTCAAACAGATCAACGACACCTATGGCCACCAGCAGGGGGATCAAGCATTGTTAAGTCTGGTTAACAGGATCGGCAAACAGCTGCGGGAGGTGGACATGCTGGGCCGCTGGGGCGGTGAGGAATTTATCGTATTATTGCCGGAAACCTCACTGGAACTTGCCTGGGCCAGCGCCGAGCGGATCAGGTTAGCGGTCGAATCGACTATTCATCCACTGGCGGGCTCCCTCGAGGTAACCCTCACCATCAGTATCGGGATCAGCACCAGCAAGGGTCCCCTCGACAGCGTCGAACAGATGATCACCCGGGCCGATACCGCCCTCTATCTGGCCAAAAAACAGGGCCGTAACTGCTGCCGCAAAGAGGAGCCGGACCCGACCTGATGGCCCCCCCTGCCCTTTGGTGACACAGCTGACCAGTGCCTTCAGAGATAACCAACCGCAACGAAAACAAAAAGCAGCGCAACCCTCTTCGGTAGCGCTGCTTTTTGGCTCTATTCTTTGGCACAACCGCAAAATGCCCGGCCTCTTCACTGCCTGTCACCTCGACACAACACGGCGACATATCACCGCAAATAGAGGCTATCGGGCCTCACTCCTATAGGAAGGCTGTGAGATCTCTCTGCTCCATCCGGCCCGTTACATACTTCAATCACCAAGGGGACGGCTAAAGTGCAGCGGCCCACCATTAGTCAGAGAGAGCCTCACCGACAGCATGCCGCCGTTGAGCAATTGCCACTCGAAGAAGTCATCAAATCCAGCTGTCGTTACGGCGCGGATCACTTTGGCGACCACACCGTGCGCCACCAGCAGTACCCGCTCCTCCTGCATGGTCGAAGCCAGTGCCGTTAATCCCTGCGAGACCCGGACAATCGTCTCGTCCAAGGTTTCACCACCGGGAGGTGCTTCCGCCCAGCGCCGGGTGATATTGCACGCCCACAGTTCGGGATAGCTCGCCCTCGCCTCTGCCTGCGTCAGCCCTTCAAACAGGCCGACATTCCGCTCACGAAAAGCTGGTGCAAGCTCCACAGGCAATCCCAACTGGCGAGACAAGATGGCCGCGCTCTCCCTTGTTCGCAGCAGGGGTGACGCCAGCAACCGATCAAACGGCGGCAGTGTCGCTGCTACCTGCTCAGCCAGGCGGGAGATCTGGCGCACGCCATCGTCATTGAGCCCGATATCCAGCGCCCCCTGATAACGCCCCTCGGCATTGGCCTGCGTCTCTGTGTGGCGGATCACCACCAGTTCCATGGTGCACTCCTCTATCCTGTTTTTTGTTTTCTGTTTCTTGGTTAAAGCCGCAAGCTACTTCCCTTTCGGATAACGGGGATAATCGTCCCGTATCGGCAACCATGACATCTGGCTGGCGGTATGGATGTGATAAGTCGGCGAGACACTCTCCGGATTCTCAAGAGAAGCGATGGCCAGAGTCAGGTATTCGGGATATTGGGTACTGCGATAACTGAGAGTAGAGCCACACTTCGCGCAAAAACCGCGGCGAATAGTCTCCGAAGACGCATACTCGGTCGGTTTACCGCACAGCCACTGCACCTGCTCTACCCGAAAATCCATCCAGGCCCCGACCGGCGCCCCTATAGTGCGCTGGCAATCCCGGCAGTGGCAGAAATCAGCAGCAAAAGGTGCCGCCAGCACCTTGTAGCGGATAGCACCACAATGACAACCCCCATCCATATCGCGTACCTCATTGATAATTGGCAATCACGCAAGATTACCCCGCTCGCACTCAAAATAACATCCACTGGATTACGCATCATCTTCCGTCAAGAAATGGATACATGAAATTTTTACACCCAGTATTTTCACGGTCTGTTTCTGTTAAATAAATTGCAAACAAGGCGATGGCACTGCATGGATAGATGAAAATAATAAACACTTAAATCATAAATACGAAAAGGAGGGCGTAATGGATGCACTCTCCGGCCATATCGTTTAGCGAAAGGTCACACAAGAATTACTCAAACATCACTTAGCAGCAGAAATAAACATGAAATATAGCTATTAACCATCAAGGTTATTTGACACTCGCCACTTTACGTAAATTTAAATGAGAAAAGTAACGTTGGTTGATAAATACAGCTACACCACAGCTAACCTGCCACATTGATAGATGTTTTTTCAAGAGCGGCAGAATATTATCTCCCATAGATCAAATATGTAAAAAAGGGGGCCAAGCCCCCTCTCCTTAGCCCATCAACGAATGAACTATCTCTTTATTTGGCAGTGACCAACGCCCATGGACCACCTTTGGCGGGATCATCCCCCTGCGTCCACCATTTGGCCTGATAAACAGCTCCCTTGTAGCTCACCTTGCTGCCAGCGGTATAGACCTTGCTGGCATCCCAGGCCGCATTGCCATTAATGGGCGGATCGACCGGATCTATCGGTGCAGGATCAAGCTTGGCGACGATCCGCACTTTAGGCCAACTGGCGTGAGATCCATAAAAATTGGTCACGCACTTCTCGTAATCACCCGGCACCAGCGCGGAGTAAGCTGTCTGGAAACCCACCAGCTCGCACTCAAAGGAGTAACCGCCCGGGCGATCCGGGTAGTATTTCCAGTTACCATCCCAGTTGGTGTAGAGCACATCGGTGGCACCGTTGAGATTAAGGCTGCCATAAGGGGTCTGCTGCCAGCAGGTGTTCTTCTCATCCCCCTTGACCGGGATCTGGTAGTGCTTGGCCAGCCCTTCCCAGTAGCGGATGCGATTGACCGGTTGCCCCTTGTCCTTGTTCTGCTCGCCGCACTCTATGCCACCGTTGATGACGTTAATGGTGGTGCCAAAGCCATAACCGATACCAGCGTCAGTTTCCCGCGTGGAGGGTACCCAGGTGCGGTCAATCACGTGCAGCATGGCCGGTTTCGGAGCCTGCGGGGTCAGGAAGAACCAGATAGCCGAAGCGAGGTTAAGCCAGGAGTCTGCCACCAACCCCGGGTTGTTAAGCAGCACCGAGGCATCGCCATCAAACATCGCCTCGGAGAAGGCGCCGTAGTTAAAGTGGTAGGAGAGCTGCTTGGCGCCGCGGCCGAAGTATCCCTGGCCGGTGCTGCAGGGCCACTTCTTGTTCTGCCAGTCGTTCTGGCCGCAGCCGGTGGTGTAGCCGGTCTGTCCCTCTGACCAGCCCATCTCCCGAACATGCACCAGCGCCTGCTGCCACTCTTCCAACCCCTGCGGGTTATCAGAGACGTTCTCCTTGGCGATATGGCCGCCGGTCTCCTGCGAAAAATGAGCAAATGCGGTCACAATGGATTTTTTACAGATGGCATCGGCATCACGCCCGTCGGTATATTCTCCGCAGAACGCCGGAAATTTACCGATGGCCCGCAAGAAGCGGACATAGGTATATTCAGGCGCCGCCATCTGGGTTAAATATTCCCATTCAGATTGGGGAAACACCCGTTCAACCCGCTTTACGTTGTCAGGATTGCTTGCCAGACCCGGTTCAATGGCATCGACTATTTTATTTGACCGGGTGGCTAATGCCTTGGCCCATATTGCATACATGGGATTGGCCGTCTTGGCTTTTTCCACGGCGGCCAGATCCGGTGCCGCAATCACATATCCTCCCGCATTTTGCGGATCGGGTTGAATATTCATGGCTGCACTCATTGCGGCATAGCTTGGCAATGCGCAGGCAGCAGCGATCAGCCAGGCGCAACGCTTGGGTTTGAACATGTGTACCGTCCTTGTTTGGGAATAACGCGCTCCAAGAGTAGGTGTTTCAACAACTAAATTCACGATGAGAATTAAGAAATAAGCGGAATTTGTGAGCCATTTCACCTTGTGATATTCAGCGCAACTAAAACAAGGAAAGAGAACTCAAACGAAAACACAGAAACGTGATCTATCGCCAGTTTTTGGAAGGGTGAGACGGTCAGATGAACGGTTACCGGCTCATTATTCGAGAGGCAAAAAAATGGCTGACACGCTCAGCCTGTCAGCCATCATCAATGCTCAAGAAGAATGCTCAAGAGAGCCCGGCGTCAGGCGCGCACGGCACGGATCAGAATATTGCGCGGGGTCATGGGTTTGGCACAGAACTCCCCCACCTCGACTCGATAGCCCTGCTCTTGCAAAAAGAGCGCGCGATCCAGTGCCAGCCAGATCTCGAGGGGACGGCGAAACAGGTGGCGCACCAGCTCCATACGGGCAACATCACCAAAGCGGCGCTCCCCTTGCGCCAGCAATGCGGGATAGTCGAGCTCGGCAGGCAACACAATCCCCTTGCGCTCTGCCGCCCACACGCAAAATGCCTCGAAACTGCCAGTCAGCAGGCTCTTTTGCATATTGGGCACCGGCAGATACTCATCCACCCCGCGCACCTGCCGCTGCAAGCAGTCAAATCCGAGCCGCCATATCACCTCCAGCTCCCGCAAGCGGGCGATCCGCGCGCCGCCGGTCACCGTCTCCTGCAGCGGCAGCTTGAGATCGGCCTTGCTCAACATCAGCGCGCTGGCCTTTGCCGCCGCAGACAACGGGCGATAGTGGCTGGTGCGGATCAGGTGATAACAACAGGGAGAGATAGTCACCCCGCTGGCACTGCGCTCGACCACCCGCTCCAGCAGATGGGTATGCAGCTCGCCGCAGGCATGAAGTGCCATGGCGTGGTGCTCGGGGGCAATCAGCGCCGCCGACTCGGGGGCAAAGGCATCGGCGCAGGTAAAGGTCATATTGGCGCCGTCGCGCTCGGCCAGCAGCCGCCCTTCGTCGCAGAGCTGCGGTTGCAGCTCCAGACTCAGAATAGGAGCCTGTCGGTGGAGCGACACCAGCCGCCCGAGGTGGCCCTTGCCAGCACACCACTCCAGATAGGGGCCCTGATGGGCGGGCAAGCAGGCAGTGAATGACTCGATCTGGGCCTGTTTGCGCCCCGGCATGTTCAATGCCATTGCTTTGCTGCAGGTGATGGGTTCAGGGGGAAACAGGGCAAGCTGGCTAAGTTGTTGCAGCTCGGCACCTTCGGCAATCCAGGGCGCCAGTAAGCAACTGAGGGCGTCCATATCCCCATCAAACTCGGCCAGCTGGGTCAGGGTCAACCCATTGAGCAGGGCTGCCAGATCAGGGGCCTCATCAGCAAAGGCCATCGCCAAATGATGGTATGGCTGATATTGCCACCAGCGCCGGTAGCGGGTGAGCAGTCGATCCAGTTGTTGAAAACGTTGAGCCAGCACGCGCGCCCCTGCCTTGCAGTCAAAAAAGAGGCTCATTCTAGCGATCCCGCTTCAAAATGCACCCTCAATACCCGGTAAATCCACCGTTAAAAGCAAGCGGCGCAGCTTTCACTCGCAGCCATCAACCTGGGTGACCTGACAAAGTAGGGGGGTTTATGCTATATTCCGCCCCCTCTTTCACGCGCCCCGCCCCTCGCGGGTCGCTTTACCACTAGCTATGGGACCAACAACATGACCATCAACGCCATCCTGCAAGCGCGCGCGGGCGCCAAGTGTGAACTGTGCAGCGCCGAGCAGGCGCTGACCGCCTTCGTGGTACCTCACTCCCCCGCCAGCGACGATGATCACAGCATTGCTATCTGTGACACCTGCCGTGGTCAGCTGGAACAACCAGATACCCTGGTGGTCAACCACTGGCGTGGCCTGAGTGACAGCATGTGGAGCCAGGTGCCTGCGGTACAGGTGATGGCATGGCGCCAGCTGAAAGCACTCTCCGGCAAAGGTGAGGTGTGGGCTCAGGATCTGCTGGACATGATGTACATGGAAGACGAAGCCAAGGCCTGGGCCGAAGCAGGTATGGCTGACGAAGATGACGACAGCGTACCGACCGTTGACTCCAACGGCGCCGTGCTGCAAGAGGGCGATTCCGTCACCCTGATCAAGGATCTGGAAGTAAAAGGCGGCGGTTTCACCGCCAAGCGCGGCACCCTGGTCAAGGGCATCCGTCTGACCAACAACCCGCTCCATATCGAAGGCAAGGTCAACGGCGTGCAGATCGTACTGGTCGCTGCCTACCTGAAAAAGGCCTAAGCCAAGGGCGATTGCTCTGCTGTCTGCAGCCAGAGCACAAGCACAACGAAAAAGGATGGCGTCACGCCATCCTTTTTTATGCCCGCTTGCCACAAACGGCCAACTTGAGCCCATAACAGGCCAGCCAAAGTAAAAAGGCGCATCCGGATGGATGCGCCTTTTTTACATTACCACTGCCGTTAACCGGCAGCCGGGACGGTCACTCAGGAGGAGAGTTTGCCGTCCAGCTCTGCAATTTTGGCAGACCAGTAGGCCGGGCCGGTTTCGTGGATATTGTTGCCTTCGGAGTCGACCGCAACGGTCACCGGCATATCTTCCACTTCAAACTCGTAGATCGCTTCCATGCCGAGATCGGCAAAGGCGACTACCCGCGCCTTCTTGATGGCCTTGGCCACCAGATAGGCGGCGCCGCCCACCGCCATCAGATAGACGGCCTTGTGCTGCTTGATGCTTTCGACGGTTTTCGGGCCACGCTCGGATTTGCCGATCATGCCGATAAGACCGGTGTCACCCAGCATCATGTCAGTGAACTTGTCCATCCGGGTGGAGGTGGTGGGGCCCGCCGGGCCAACTACTTCGTCACGGACCGCATCGACCGGGCCAACGTAATAGATGAAGCGGTTGGTGAAATCGACCCCTTCCGGCAGCCCTTCGCCATTTTTCAGCATGTCGGCGATGCGCTTATGGGCTGCGTCACGACCGGTGAGGATCTTACCGGACAGCAGCACGGTATCACCGCTCTTCCAGCTGGCCAGCTCTGCCTTGGTGATGCCATCGACGTTGACGCGGCGCACGTTAGCGCCCGCTTCACGGGTGATCTCCGGCCAGTCGCTCAGTTTCGGCGGGGTCAGTTCGGCGGGGCCAGAACCATCCAGTTCGAAGTGAACGTGACGGGTCGCCGCGCAGTTGGGGATCATCACCACCGGCTTGGAGGCGGCGTGAGTCGGCGCGGATTTGACCTTCACATCCAGCACTGTGGTGAGGCCGCCCAGACCCTGGGCACCGATCCCCAGCTTGTTGACCTTGTCGTAGAGCTCGACCCGCAGCTTCTCTTCGGTGGTCTTGGGACCACGGGCGATCAGCTCCTGAATATCGATGTGCTCCATCAGGGCCTCTTTAGCCAGCACCGCCGCTTTCTCGGCGGTACCGCCGATGCCGATGCCCAGCATGCCGGGCGGGCACCAGCCTGCCCCCATGGTCGGCACGGTTTTCAGCACCCACTCGACGATATCGTCAGAGGGGTTGAGCATCGCCATCTTGGATTTGTTCTCGGAGCCGCCGCCTTTGGCCGCGATGCTCACTTCTACCTTGTTGCCGGGGATCATGTCGATATGCACCACGGCAGGGGTATTGTCTTTGGTGTTCTTGCGACTGCCTGCCGGATCGGCCAGCACGGAGGCGCGCAGCGGGTTGTCAGGATTGGTGTAGGCACGGCGGGTACCTTCGTCCACCATCTCCTGCACTGTCATGTCACTGTCCCACTGGACTTGCATGCCAATCTTGACGAAACAGGTCACGATGCCGGTGTCCTGGCAGAGCGGACGATGACCTTCGGCGGACATGCGGGAGTTGATCAGGATCTGGGCCAGCGCATCTTTGGCGGCCGGGTTGGCCTCACGGTCATACGCCGCTTTGGCAGCCTGAACAAAATCCAACGGGTGGTAATAGGAGATGTACTGGAGGGCATCTGCGATAGAATCGATGAAATCCTGTTTTTTTATAATGCTCATATCATCCTCACTGGTCCTTTTCCCTGCCAGAGGGCAGAGCAAGGGCTTCCATATGATGGGCCGTGCTGACGTGCTGGCTAAAAACTATCAACCAGCAAAAAACGAACGACACGGCAGTTTTTTCTTAAGTCACCGACACCTATGATACGCTTGCCCACCAGCACCGACTAGGGTTCGGGAACTAAACTGTTGCCTGTGTAACATAAAATGACGCCAACACTTCATATCCATCATCTAGACCATAGCGCTGAACTCCATCAGCTTTTTGCCCACCTGCAACATCAGCCGTGGGCCATGTTGCTGGAATCGGCGGGGCCACTCGGCGCCGATAACGGCTTTGATATCATCAGCGCCGATCCGCTGGCGACCCTCGAGACCCGTGACCAGATCACCACTATCACCCGGCATGGCGAGAGCAGCGAACACCATGAGGATCCCCTCGCCCTGCTGGCCCATACCCAGCAACAGCTGCTGGGGGAGCTGGACCTGTGCGCTACTCGCCTCCCCTTTATTGGCGGTGCCCTCGGTCTGTTTGGCTATGATCTGGGCCGCCGCTTCGAACGGTTGCCGGTGCAGGCCACTGCCGATATCGCGGTGCCGGACATGGCGGTGGGCATCTACGACTGGGCGCTGCTGCGCAATGTAGCGACCGGTGAATGGCAGCTGGTGCACTGGGGGGATGAAGCGGGCCTTGCCAAACGGCTGGCTTGGCTTGAGCAGCAACAGGCCACACCGGCCCCCGCTTTTGCCTTGCAGGGGGCGTGGCAGAGCAATATGAGCCGCGCCGAGTATGGCGAGAAATTTACCCGCATTCAGGAATACCTCGCCGCGGGGGATTGCTACCAGATCAACCTGACCCAGCGTTTCAGCGCCCCCTATCAGGGGGATGAGTGGCAGGCCTATTGCCTGCTGGCAAACGCCAACAAGGCCCCTTTCTCTGCCTTTATCCGTCTGCCGGACAGCGCGCTGCTCAGCCTCTCTCCCGAGCGGTTCCTGCTGCTCGATGGCCGCCATATCGAAACCAAGCCCATCAAGGGGACTCGCCCTCGCCACCCTGATCCGGCCACCGATCAGCAAGTAGCGCGGGAGCTGGCACAAGCCGACAAGGACAGATCAGAGAATCTGATGATCGTGGATCTGCTGCGCAACGACATCGGTCGGGTCAGCCGGCCGGGCTCGGTCAGCGTGCCTCATCTCTTTATGGTGGAGTCGTTTCCGGCGGTACATCATCTGGTCTCCACCATCCACGGGGAGCTCGATGCGCGCTGGCAAGGGGTCGATCTGCTGCGCGCCTGTTTCCCGGGGGGCTCCATCACCGGCGCCCCCAAGATCCGCGCCATGGCGATCATCGAGGAGCTGGAGCCCCAGCGGCGCAATGCCTATTGCGGCAGTATCGGCTATCTCAGCCAACACGGCCGGATAGACACCAGCATCTGCATTCGCACCCTGATCGCCGAAGCGGGTCGCCTGCACTGCTGGGCTGGTGGCGGCATCATCGCCGATTCCGATGCCGACAGCGAATATCAGGAGACCTATGACAAGGTCGCCCGCATCCTGCCGCCGCTCTCGGCGCTGTAACCGTCCCCATTGTCAGGCCACCGCACAGGAGAGAGCACCCGCCATGGATCGCCACGAACTGTTGACCCGCTTCCAGTTGCAGCAACCTGCGCCGGCCCATCGCCTCGCCATTGGCGGGCTCAGTCCGGCTGCGGTGTTGATCCCGGTGGTGATGCGCGACGAGGGGCTCAGCGTGTTATTGACCCGGCGCAGCCCCCAGCTGCGTCATCATGGGGGGCAGATCAGCTTCCCCGGCGGGCGGCAGGATCCGGGCGATGAGAACCTGATTGCCACGGCGCTGCGGGAAACCGAAGAGGAGCTCGGCATTCCGGCGCGGCTGATTGAAGTGATCGGCACCCTTAACCCGCTCAATACGGTGTCACGATTCGAAGTGCTGCCGGTGCTGGGGCTGCTCGATGGCAACTACCCCCTCATCCTGAGTCCAGATGAAGTGGATCACGCCTTCGAAGTGCCGCTGACCCATCTGCTGGATCGGCGCAACCACATCCCCCTGACCATTACCAGAGGGGGAAAACAGCACACCCTCTACTGGATCCCCTGGCAACAGCACTTTATCTGGGGGGCCACCGCCAGCATGATCTGCCAACTTGCCCAACACCTGACAAAATAACAATTTACACACATTTGACTGAGTGGAATTTAATCATTAACACTAAACTAACGTGCCAGATGGTAAACAAAAATTGAATTTTTAGTATTTCGCTCACATTTCCATAAAAAAGTAGGGTTTTTAGCCTTTAAATAATGAATCTGATCAACATTTTTGATTAAAAAAACCGTATCCTTGCGCCGACTTAATAAGAACCACACATTCGGGGTGAGATAGATGTCTAATACTGTCACTGGCACGCAAGATGCTGCGACTGCAACGAAGCCACAAACCGGCTTCACTCAATCCACTGGTTGGCAAAAACGTGACTCTACCTGGGTCATCAGCCTGTTCGGCACCGCGGTCGGCGCGGGTATCCTGTTCCTGCCGATCAACGCAGGCATGGGCGGTTTCTGGCCGCTGGTAGTGATGGCGCTGCTGGTTGGCCCCATGACCTATCTGGCCCACCGTGGTCTGGCTCGCTTCGTACTCTCCTCCAACAAGCCCAATGCTGACATCACTGAAGTGGTAGAAGAGCACTTCGGCGTGGGGGCCGGTAAATTAATCACCCTGCTCTACTTCTTCGCCATCTATCCCATCGTGCTGATCTACGGCGTTGGTATTACCAACACCGTCGAAAGCTTTATGGTCAACCAGCTGCAGATGAGTGCACCACCGCGCTGGATCCTCTCTATCGTGCTGATCCTGGGCATGATGTCGGTGATGCTGGCCGGTGAGAAGCTGATGCTGAAAGTGACCGAGCTGCTGGTCTATCCGCTCATTGCCATTCTGGCCGGTATCTCTTTGTATCTGATCCCGGACTGGACCGGTGCCGCGCTGGCGCAAGTGCCCTCTGCCAAGGATTTCGCCTCTACCCTGTGGCTGACCATTCCGGTACTGGTGTTCTCTTTCAACCACAGCCCGGCTATTTCCAGCTTTGCGGTGGCCCAGCGCCGCGACTACGGTGATCAGGCGGTCCAGAAATCTGATGCCATCCTCAAGCGCACCGCTGGCGTACTGCTCTGCTTCGTGATGTTCTTCGTGTTCTCCTGTGTGATGAGCCTGACGCCTGCCCAGCTGGCTGAAGCCAAGTCCCAGAACATCGCCGTGCTCTCCTATCTGGCCAACCAGCATGCGAGCCCCATCATCTCCTACTTCGGTCCGCTGGTTGCCTTTGTGGCCATCGTCTCCTCCTTCTTCGGTCACTATTTGGGTGCCCGTGAAGGTCTGAAAGGGATGATAGTGCAGAACATGCGCAAATCCGGCAAAGAGCCGAATGCCAAGAAAGTCGAGATGTTCATCATCGCCTTCTTCATCCTGACCCTGTGGGGCACCGCCATTGCCAACCCCTCCATCCTGGGCATGATTGAATCCTTGGGCGGCCCGATCATTGCCACCATCCTGTTCATCATGCCGATGTACGCCATCAAACGTGTACCGGCCATGGCGAAATATCAGGGCCATATCAGCAACGTATTTGTTGCTGTGATGGGGATGATCGCTATCTCCGCCATTCTGTTCCAGCTGGTTGGTTAATCCCCCCCACCTGCCGCAGATAGCAAAAAGCCAGCCGGTTAACCGGCTGGCTTTTTTTATTGCGTTTGTCCTGCCCTGAATATGTTTGACACCTCATCATGCGGTTATTGCGGTTACGTAATCCGAACTCACGCAGCGACCTGGGACACAGCCCTTATCCGGTAACAGCATCATGATGTTGTCAGTAAGCTGCTGCGAACCTCAGCCAACAAAAATGCCAGTCGGGTCAGCGACTGGCATCTCTTGCGGAACACTGACAATCTCTGGCTTAGAGTGGCTGCACTTCCACAACGAATGGCGTGATACCGGTGATTTCAGGAATGCCGATCATCAGCGTATCTTTCTGGCCATTGCTGTTACCCGGCTTCATGGTCAGATAAGCGGTGACACTGGCGTTACGATTGGCAAAATCGCGCATCTTTGTTTCCCAAAGCCCCTCATAAATTTTTCCGTCTTTGATATCAGCAGACCCTTTTAAGGTATTGAAGCTGCATGAGCGATTATTCCAACCGGTCAGCGTCAGCTTGTTCAGACCTTTAGTGTTGGCCTCTGTCTCACCGCTGACAGAACACCCCTCTTTAAACAGGATGGTCAGCTTGACTCCCGAGCCATTGTTGCTGCGCTCGGTTTTGAAATCCTGAAACAGTGCGCTCTCCCCAAGGTTGTACCAAGAGTCAGCGTTGATAGGCGCGGTTACCATCGGCTGCAATGCCACTTGGCCGCCCCAATTCTGAATAGTGAGCGCTGAATCGATTTTGGCTTTGACGGGTCGATAATCGAGCACCCAGAGTGACTGGCTGCTTCCCGCCGCATCTGGCACCGACGCCACCTTGACCAACCCATCGACATTGGTATTGGACCTTTGCTCCGCCGAGTCAAAGACACTGGGCTGGCTTTTGCTCACCAGCAGCGACAACGTCAGGGGGTAGCCCTCACCTTTGTTCAGAGAAGAAAAACCTTGAGGGAAGGTATAAGTGCTGACTGTGGAACTTCTTTTCTCAGCAATGTTCATCGCCCAACCAGTGCCCTCTGTAGACGCCGGATAGACAAAACCCACCGCACGATAGCTGTCGTTGACCGGACGGTTGATTAACTGCCCCTGAGCGTCCATCAGGACGGGGAGATAGACACCGGCCTGCGGCAACGCCCTCGGTTGCGGCTCCGGTGGCGTGGTACCGCCGCCGCCACTATCCCCACCACCGCCGCCACAACCGGCTAACCCCAATGCCCCTACCATTGCCAACCAAAGTGTTGTTTTCTTCATTATTGAATCTCTTTTTTAGCCTGAATCTTATAACTACCGGGGCTATTTTAGCGGGGGAGGATCACCCCCGTCTGCCTGCCATTTGTAACCAAACATTTCATCAAAATAGATGTTCTCTTGCGCATACCTCCCCTCAACAAATCTCGGCCAGCTGATATAAAAAGCCCCTCACAGAGAGGGGCTGAAGCGAATAGGCAAGCTACCTGATCACCCTTCGCTGCTGGGCAGCGCGGCAGGCTCCAGCAGGGTTTCATCTTCGGCCATGCAAGCCGCGGCGGTGAACAGCACGTCGGTGGAGCTGTTAAGCGCTGTCTCGGCAGAATCCTGCAGCACGCCGATGATAAAGCCGACGGCCACCACCTGCATGGCGATGTCGTTGCCGATACCAAACAGGCTGCACGCCAGCGGGATCAGCAGCAAGGAGCCACCGGCTACGCCGGACGCACCACAGGCACTGATGGTGGCAACCACGGAGAGCAGCACGGCCGTCGCCAGATCCACTTCCATCCCCAGGGTATGTACCGCCGCCATGGAGAGCACGGTAATGGTGATGGCAGCACCGGCCATATTGATGGTGGCACCCAGCGGGATGGAGACCGCATAGGTATCTTCCGGCAGACGCAGTTTTTCACACAGAGTCATGTTGACCGGAATGTTGGCGGCAGAGCTGCGGGTAAAGAAGGCGGTCACACCGCTCTCTTTGAGGCAGGTCAGCACCAGCGGATAGGGGTTGCGCTTGATCTTCCAGAACACGATCAGCGGGTTGACCACGAAGGCGATAAACAGCATGCAGCCGATCAGTACCATCAACAGTTGGGCATAGCCAAACAGGGCGTCGAAGCCGGTCTCGGCCAGGGTCGAGGCAACCAGACCCAGAATACCGAGCGGGGCGCAGCGGATCACCGCTTTCACTATGGTCGAGACACCGTGAGACAGATCGGTGATCAGCGCCTTGGTGCTCTCGTTGGCATGGCGCATGGCGATACCCAGACCGATGGCCCACGCCAGGATCCCGATATAGTTGGCATCCATCAGCGCCTTGACCGGGTTGGTCACCACGTTGAACAGCAGGGTCTGCAGCACCTCGGTGATCCCCCCCGGCGGGGTGATCTCGGCGGTGTTGGCCACCAGATGCAGGTTGGAGGGAAACAGGAAGCTGGCGATCACCGCGACCACGGCCGCAGAGAAGGTGCCAAACAGATAGAGCAGCAAGATCGGTCGCATGTTGCTCTTCTGACCCTGCTTGTGACCAATGATGGCCGCCATGACCAGTACGAATACCAGCAGCGGCGCCACCGCTTTCAGTGCGCCAACGAACAGGCTGCCGAGCAGACCTGCCGTTTTCGCCCACTCGGGCGCAAACAGTGCCAGCAAGATACCAAATACCAGACCAACCAGGATCTGGCTGACCAGACTGGTGCTATTGACCAGCCGAAGGAGGGGGTGTTGTTGTGTCATCAAAAAAGTCCCTAAGCACCGTAGTGCATGAATCATGAGTCCTGTCAGCAATCTTGCACCCGAGAAACCCCTGTCGCCCGAGTGTGGTGCCTGCGGCCAGCCTTCTGTCGGGCCGATCCGCCAGTCACCGGATTGCATGACGGAATATCCCATTCGCCATCTTTTTTTTCCAGAGAGGCACCAAAAAATATCCTGCTTTCATCACAAAAATCCGTAACAAAAACTCAACCATGGCGCAACCACCTATTTTTGTACGTTTTATCAGCACTCTCTGCTTGCGTCATCGGCAGCCATTCCCCGTCTCATCCGGGATGGGAACGGCTGTGCTATCATCCCCCATTTGCTGCGGAGCCCTGCCATGATCCCATCCCTGCTCAACCAATATTTTGGTTTCTCCGAACTCAGGCCAGGTCAGGAACAGGTCATCAGCCGGGTGCTGGCTGGCCAGAGTGCCGCCGCCATCTTTCCCACCGGCTCCGGCAAGTCCCTCTGTTACCAGCTGCCTGCCCTTGCCCTGCCCCACCTGACCCTGGTTATTTCGCCACTGATTGCGCTGATGCATGATCAGCTCGCCTTCCTTAAAAGCAAGGGGATCAGCGCCGCGACCCTCGACTCAAGCCAGAGCCCGGAAGAGAGTCGCAGGGTGATGCAACACGCGCTGGATGGTCAGCTCAAGATCCTGATGATCTCGGTGGAACGGCTCAAAAACGAGCGCTTTCGCCGCTTTATCGAGCAAGTTCCCCTGTCACTGCTGGTCGTCGACGAGGCCCACTGTATCTCTGAGTGGGGCCACAACTTTCGTCCCGACTACCTCAAGCTGCCAAGCTATCGCCATGACCTGAAGATCCCGCAGGTGTTACTACTGACCGCCACCGCCACCCCGGCGGTTATTCAGGATATGCAGGCCAAATTCGGCATCGAGCCGGAGGGAGTGGTGGTCACCGGTTTCTATCGCGCTAACCTTGATCTGGCGGTCATGCCACTGGCGCCTGACGCGCGGGATGGCTGGCTCGCGCAAACGCTGATGCAAGATCCGGCGGCCCCCACCATTGTCTATGTCACCTTGCAGCACACCGCCGAAGCCTGCGCCGAGCAACTCATTAGGCAAGGGATCAATGCCCGCGCCTACCATGCCGGACTCGACTCGGCGCTGCGCAGTCAGATCCAGCACGACTTCATGGCAGGCAAGGTGGCTTGCATCGTCGCCACCATCGCCTTTGGCATGGGGATCGACAAAGCGGATATCCGGCGAGTCATTCACTACGATCTGCCCAAATCCATCGAGAACTACAGCCAGGAGATTGGCCGTGCCGGGCGGGATGGCCAGCCATCACGCTGCATCGTGCTGGCCAACCAGAGCCAGCTGCCGGTACTGGAGAACTTCGTCTACGGCGATACGCCGGACTTGAGTGCCATCCTTCAGCTGCTTGCCATCATCGGCCAGAGCGGGGCCGAATGGGAATTCACTCTGCTGCGCCTCGCCAATGAGACCAATATTCGCCAACTGCCACTGAAAACCCTGCTGGTCTATCTGGAGATGGCGGGCATCATCACCCCGGCCTACAGCTACTACGCCGACTATCGCTTCAAGTTCGTGCTGGATAAAGGCGATATATTGAGTCGTTTCAATCCGGATCGACGCCAGTTTCTGGAGCAGCTGTTCGCCTGCGCCCCACAAGCACGCAGCTGGTGCACCATGGACTTTGACGCCCTCTGGCAGGGCTATCAGGGGGAGCGGCAGCGGGCCGTTGCGGCGCTGGACTACCTGCAACAGCAGGGCCTAATCGAGCTTGAAAGCAAGCAGATGACCGAGGTATACCGCATAACCCGTCAAGGGTGGGACAACGAGCAGGAAGCAACCGCCCTGCACGCCCTGTTCTTGCAAAAAGAGCAGAGCGAGCTGGCCAGACTGCAAGCCATGCTCGACTTTTTCACCTCTCGGGAGTGCCTGAGCCATCGCCTCGCCCGCTATTTCGCCGATGAAGCGGCGCCGGTTCACTGTGGCCACTGTTCGGTCTGTCGCGGCGAGGTAGCGTATCTGCCTCCCTTGCCCCAACTGGCCATGCCAAACGAGGCTGGGATCCGCGCCTGGTGCGATCCGCTCATTGCCAAGACCGGCTCGGTGGATGGCAGGGTGCTGGCCCGTTTCCTGTGTGGTATCGCTACACCGCTGACCAGCCGGGTCAAGGCCAAATCACTGGCAGGATCTGGTCAGTTGGCCGCACACCCGTTTGCCCGCGTCCTGGCGGCAGTGCAACAAGCCTACCCTTGATCGGTGAGCGCTGGCGGCCTCAACACCCACCAGCAGAAATTCACTTCTGCAGACGCAGGAAAAAGAAGACCCTCGTGGTTGCGAGGGTCAAGCCAACGGAAACGTGCTTAAACAGAGCTTGGTGTGACAACAGTCAACTCTCTTGCTAAAGGGTCTTGCTGATCACACGTTGCCAATCTAGGACACTCAAAATGTAGCGTCAATGTAAAAAATAGAGCTTTAACACCAAACAGATCAATTGACGTTAACGTGCACGTAATGATGATTTTGTTCATAATGGCGTTAGCCGTTGTCCCCACTGATTTTCCCTTCTCGCCGTCTCACTCACGCAACAAGTTTCCACTCCCTGATAAACATTTATTTTTTATGTCTTTGACATTTACCTCACTATCGTGGCAAAAATAATTTAACAGTCAGTAACATAGCGGTGTTGTTGACTGACCCGGCCCGCACAAGGAACGAGCTGGTTTCTTCAGAATTTAACCAATCCACCGTGATGGACTACTGGGTGCCGTTGACTAGTCTTTAACTAGGCACCACACAACAACAGTGTTCCACTTTTTCAGGGTAAGCGACTATAACGAGGGCAAAGTTATGGGCATATTCGAGCATTACCAACAGCGATATGAGAAAGCAAGGGAAGAGGAGTACACCATTCAGGAGTTCCTGGATATGTGCAAGCAGGACAAAGCCTGCTATACCTCCGCAGCAGAACGTCTGCTGACCGCCATCGGTGAACCTGAGATGGTAGATACCTCTGCCAACCACCGACTGAGCCGCCTGTTCTCCAACCGTGTCGTGGCACGCTATCCCGCATTCAAGGATTTTTACGGGATGGAAGAGGCCATCGAACAGATTGTCTCCTACCTCAAACACTCCGCTCAGGGGCTGGAAGAGAAGAAGCAGATCCTCTATCTGCTGGGTCCCGTTGGCGGCGGTAAATCCTCGCTGGCAGAGAAGCTCAAATCACTGATGCAAAAGGTACCTATCTACCGCATCAAGGGCTCACCGGTTAATGACCATCCCTTCTGCCTGTTCGACATTGAAGAGGATGGCGAGATCCTCGAAAAAGAGTACGGCATCCCGCGCCGCTACCTGCGCCCCATCATGTCCCCCTGGGCAGCAAAACGGCTGCACGAGTTTGGTGGCGACATTACCCAATTCAAAGTGGAGAAGGTCAATCCTTCCATCCTCGATCAGATCGCCATCGCCAAAACTGAACCGGGTGATGATAACAACCAGGATATCTCCTCGCTGGTCGGCAAGGTGGACATCCGCATGCTGGAGCACTTCGCCCAGGATGATGCCGATGCTTACTCTTACTCCGGTGCGCTGTGCAAAGCGAACCAGGGGGTGATGGAGTTTGTCGAGATGTTCAAGGCGCCCATCAAGGTGCTGCACCCGCTGCTGACCGCCACCCAGGAGGGGAACTACAACGGCACCGAAGGGCTCTCCGCCCTCCCCTTTGACGGCATTCTGCTGGCCCACTCCAACGAGTCCGAATGGCAGCAGTTCCGCAACAACAAGAACAACGAAGCCTTCCTCGACCGGGTCTACATCGTCAAGGTGCCTTACTGCCTGCGCGTGTCGGAAGAGGTGAAGATCTACGAAAAACTGCTGATCAACAGCGAGCTGACCGAGGCCAAATGTGCGCCGGGCACCCTCGAACTATTGGGCCAGTTCTCGGTACTGTCACGGCTTAAAGAGCCGGAAAACTCCAGCCTCTACTCCAAGATGCGGGTCTATGATGGCGAAAGTCTCAAAGACACCGATCCCAAGGCCAAGAGCTATCAGGAGTACCGTGACTACGCCGGTGTGGATGAAGGGATGCATGGTCTGTCGACCCGTTTTGCATTCAAGATCCTCTCTCGCGTCTTCAACTTTGACCACGCTGAAGTAGCGGCCAACCCGGTGCATCTCTTCTATGTACTGGAGCAGCAGATTGAGCGTGAGCAGTTCCCGCAAGAGCTGCACGATCGCTATCTGGAGTTCATCAAGGGCTATCTGACCCCACGCTATGTGGAATTTATCGGCAAAGAGATCCAGACCGCCTATCTCGAGTCGTATTCAGAATACGGTCAGAACATTTTCGATCGCTATGTCACCTACGCCGATTTCTGGATCCAGGATCAGGAGTACCGTGACCCCGAAACCGGCCAGCTGTTTGACCGTTCGTCGCTCAACAGCGAGCTGGAAAAAATTGAAAAACCGGCCGGGATCAGCAACCCGAAAGATTTCCGTAACGAAATCGTCAACTTCGTGCTGCGTGCCCGGGCCAACAATGCAGGCCGTAACCCCAACTGGACCAGTTACGAGAAGCTGCGCACCGTGATCGAGAAGAAGATGTTCTCCAACACGGAAGAGCTGCTGCCAGTTATCTCCTTCAACAGCAAAACCTCAGCCGAGGAGCAGAAGAAGCACGATAACTTTGTCGAACGGATGATGGAGAAAGGCTACACCCGCAAACAGGTGCGACTGCTCTCCGAATGGTATCTCAGGGTACGCAAGTCATCCTGACCCTGCCGTGGTTCAAGGGGGAGTTATGGCGCATTTTATCGACCGCAGGCTCAACGGCAAAAACAAAAGCGCTGTCAATCGGCAGCGCTTCATTCGCCGCTACAAGAAGCAGATAAAACAAGCGGTCTCGGATGCTGTCTCCAAGCGCAGCATTCAGGACGTAGACAAAGGCGAGAGCATCAGCATCCCGACCAAGGATATCGGTGAACCCCATTTCCATCAGGGGCAAGGCGGTAAACGGGAGATGGTGCATCCCGGCAATGATCAATTCGTCTCCGGCGACAAGATTGACCGCCCCAAAGGAGGGGGTGGCGGACAGGGTTCCGGCGAGGGACAGGCATCCAATCAGGGGGAAGGGGCCGATGATTTCGTGTTCCAGATCTCCAAGGATGAGTACCTCGATCTGCTGTTTGAAGATCTGGAACTGCCACGACTGCAGAAAACC
Source organism: Aeromonas sp. CU5 (assembly GCF_002586745.1). NCBI lineage: Bacteria > Pseudomonadati > Pseudomonadota > Gammaproteobacteria > Aeromonadales > Aeromonadaceae > Aeromonas > Aeromonas sp. CU5. The sequence continues at coordinate 1,331,006 of NZ_CP023817.1, read as the reverse complement.
CAGCTCAACCAGCTGATGGAGATGAAAACCTACCGGGCTGGCTACACCTCCAATGGCGTACCCGCCAACATCAACGTGGTGCGTTCCCTGCAAAATTCGCTGGCACGCCGCATGGCGTTGCAAGCGGGCAAGAAACGTCAGCTCCATGAGCTGGAAGATCGGCTGGCCCTGCTGGCCACCGATCCCAACGAACACTTTGCCGAAATCGCCCAGCTTGAGAAGGAGATCAGAGAGCTGAAACGGCGGATCAATGCGGTGCCGTTTATCGACACCTTCGATCTGAAGTTCAACAACTTCGTCAAGCGGCCGGTTCCCTCCAGCCAGGCGGTGATGTTCTGTCTGATGGACGTCTCGGGTTCCATGGATCAGGCCACCAAGGAGATGGCCAAGCGTTTCTATATCCTGCTCTATCTGTTCCTGAGCCGGACCTACAAGAACGTCGAGGTGGTCTATATCCGCCACCACACCCAGGCCAAGGAGGTGGACGAACACGAGTTCTTCTACTCCCAGGAGACCGGCGGCACCATCGTCTCCAGTGCGCTAAAGATGATGAACGACATCATCAACGAGCGTTATCCGGCCAATCAGTGGAACATCTATGCGGCGCAGGCATCCGATGGGGACAACTGGGCCGATGACTCACCACAATGCAAGGAGATCCTGGCACGGGACATCATGCCGCGAGTGCGGTACTACTCCTACATCGAGATAACCACCCGCGCCCACCAGACCCTGTGGCACGAGTATGAGTCGGTGGCCAGCCAGTTCCCCCACTTTGCGATGGAACACATTCGCAAGGTTGAGGATATCTATCCGGTGTTCCGTGAACTGTTCAAGAAACAAGCGGCGTGAGGAGGTTCTATGATCGAAACCGAAAAAAGAGTTGCGCCACTGGATGACGGACCAGACTGGAACTTTGAACTGCTGGAAACCTACCACCAGGAGATTGCCCGGGTCGCCCGATCTTACAAGCTCGACACCTATCCTAATCAGATCGAGGTGATCACCGCCGAACAGATGATGGATGCCTACTCCAGTGTCGGTATGCCGCTGGGTTACCAACACTGGTCATTTGGCAAACGCTTTATCCATACCGAGCGCAACTATAAGCGTGGCCAGATGGGGCTGGCCTACGAGATCGTCATCAACTCGGATCCCTGCATCGCCTATCTGATGGAGGAGAACACCATGCCAATGCAGGCGCTGGTGATGGCCCACGCTTGCTACGGCCACAACTCCTTCTTCAAGAACAACTATCTGTTCAAGGCGTGGACCGATGCCTCCTCGATCATCGACTACCTGCTGTTTGCCAAAAAATACATTACCGAGTGTGAAGAAAAACACGGTATTGATGCAGTAGAGCGGTTGCTGGACTCCTGTCATGCCCTGATGAACTACGGGGTGGATCGATACAAGCGGCCCCAGAAGATCTCGATGGCAGAGGAAAAACGGCGCCAAAAAGCACGGGAAGATTACCTGCAAACCCAGGTCAACGAGCTATGGCGCACCCTGCCCAAGCAGCATAAAGCGGCGGGGGTCGAGGACAGACGCTACCCTGCCGAGCCCCAAGAGAACATTCTCTACTTCATCGAGAAGAATGCCCCCTTGCTGGAGCCCTGGCAGCGGGAAGTGGTGCGCATCGTACGCAAGATCAGCCAATATTTTTATCCGCAAAAGCAGACCCAGGTGATGAACGAGGGGTGGGCTACCTTCTGGCACTACACCATCCTCAACCACCTCTATGACGAGGGCAAGCTGAGCGATAGCTTCATGATGGAGGTGCTGCACAGCCACACCAACGTGGTCTATCAACCGGCCTACAACAGCCGCTACTACTCGGGGATCAACCCCTATGCGCTGGGATTTGCCATGTTTACCGACCTGCGCCGCATCTGCGAGAACCCGACCGAGGAGGACAGATACTGGTTCCCCGATTATGCCGGCAGCAACTGGGTCGAAACCCTCCATTTTGCGATGCAGAACTTCAAGGACGAGAGCTTTATCAGCCAGTTCTTAAGCCCGAAGGTAATGCGAGATCTGAAGCTGTTCGCCATCGATGACGACGACCTGAAGAACTATCTGAAGGTCTCTGCCATTCACAATGACGAGGGGTACCGTCAGGTGCGCAATACCCTGTCGGCCCAGTACAACCTCAGTAATCTGGAGCCCAATATTCAGGTCTACAACGTGGCTGTGAAGGGTGATCGCTCCCTCACCCTGCGCTACGTGCCCCACAACCGTATCCCCCTTGGCGACTCGCGCCATGAGGTGCTCAAGCACCTGCATCAACTGTGGGGATTCGATGTGGTGCTGGAGCAGGATAACGGTGATCTGCCTGCGGATATCATCGGCCGCTGCCCGGAGCGAAAACCGGGGATCTGACCGGTTATCTGATCTCTCAACGGCTCACTTCGGTGGGCCGTTTTTTATCTGCTCTCCACCACCTTGCGTGTTTTCTCTGCTCAGATCACGGCCGCCGACACCACACATGCAATAGAAAGAGGCCCGCACTGTATGCGGGCCTCTTTGCCTTGCGATCAATCTGCAGCAGCTATCAGTAGAAGGTTTGCTGCTCTGCGGCCATCGCCTTGAGGCGGGCACAGGGAGCAAACCGGTCGCCGTGGCGCTTCTGGTAATACTCCAGACGGCCGACCAGATGATCGATCCCGAGCGTGTCCATGTAGCGGAACGGGCCGCCGAGGAAAGGTGGGAAACCGATGCCGAAGATGGCTCCAATATCGCCATCACGGGCCGAGGCCACCACACCACTGTCCAGCGCCATGGCGGCTTCGTTGAGCATCAGCAGCACACAGCGCTCGGCGATCTCCTGACGGGCCAGCTTGGCGGAAGGTTTGATGCCGAGCACGTCATAGACGCTCTCATCCACCGTCTTCTTGCCCTCTTTGCCGGTGAGGCGGTTACGCGGAGCCGCCTTGCCGTAGAGGTAGAAACCCTTGCCGTTCTTGCGCCCCTTGCGATCGTTTTGCAGCAACTTGTCGAACGCCTTGGGTGCCTGGAACTGTTCGCCGCCCAGCTCTTTTTCGAGAATGGGGGAGATCTTGGCACCCACATCGATCCCCACTTCATCGAGCAATGTGATGGGGCCAACCGGGAAGCCAAAGTCCAGCAGTGCGCTGTCCAACACCTCCACCGGCTCCCCTTCCAGCACCAGTCGCGCCGCTTCATTCATGTAGGGCGCGAGTATGCGGTTGACGTAAAAACCGGCTTCATCTTTCACCACGATCGGCGTTTTGCCTTGGGCGCGGGCAAAAGCCAGCGTGGTCGCGACCGTCTCGGCACTGGTGCCGGCGTGGGGGATGATCTCCGCCAGCGGCATCTTGTCGACCGGGCTGAAGTAGTGCAGCCCCACGATCCGCTCCGGGTGCGCCGCCTCTGCCGCAATCTGGTTGATGGGCAGGGAGGAGGTGTTGGAGGCAAACACGGTGTGCTCACCGCACTCGCGCTCCACATCCTTCACCATCTGGTGCTTGAGCGCGAGATCTTCAAACACCGCCTCCACCACCATATCGACCCGGTGAAAACCGGAGTAGTCGAGGGTACCGGTCAGCAGGCTCATCTGCTTTTCCAGTTCGCTGCGCAGGATGTGACGACGCTTGAGCTTCTTGGCCAGAATGTCGTAGCTGTAGCGCATGGCATTGCCGACACCGGCGCTTGCCACATCCTTGATCCGCACCGGCACGCCCGCCTTGGTGGCGGTGACGAACGCAATGCCGCCCCCCATCAGCCCACCGCCCAGCACGGCGGCATGGGCCACCTTGCGCGGCTCGGCCCCCTGATAGGTAACCTCTTTTTTCATCTCGGTGGTGGCAAAGAAGATAGAGCGCAGAGCGGCAGATTCCGCCGTCATCACCAGCTCGCCAAAGTGGCGGGATTCGGCGGCCAGACCGGCCTTCATCCCCTCCTCTACGCCGATGCGCACAACGTCCAGGATCCGCTCCGGCGCCGGGTAGTTGCCACGGGTCTTGGCTTTCACCCCCTTGCTGGCCTGATCGAACAGCACCTTGCGACCCAGCTTGTTGGTCTCCAGCACCTTGCCCTGCAGATCCCGCTTCAACTGATGGCGCGGTTTGCCCTTCTTGGCCAGCTTGATGGCAGCATCCAGCAGGATGGAGGGCGACACCACATCGTCCACCAGCCCCAATTTCTTGGCTTGTTTGGCACGCACCTGCTTGCCGGTCAGCATCAGATCCAGCGCCTTGGCCACCCCGATCAGACGTGGCAGACGTTGGGTACCGCCAGAGCCCGGCAACAGACCGAGCTGTACTTCCGGCAAACCCAGCACGGTTTTGCCGTGATCGGTCACCACCCGGCCATGACAGGCCAGCGCAAGCTCCAGCCCGCCACCGAGGCAGGGGCCGTGAATGGCGGCGATCACCGGAATGGTCAGCCCCTCGATCTCGGCAAAGATTTCCTGCCCTTCCCGTGACAGGGTCTCGGCATCCTTGGCACTAGTGCAGGCGGCCAGCATGGTGATATCGGCACCGGCAATGAAGGAGTCCTTCTTGCCGGAGGTGATCACCAGACCGATCAGATCCTTGTTGCGTTTCACCTCGGCCAGCACGGTGCGGATCTCCTCCACAAAGGCAGCCTTGAGGGTATTCATGCTCTCGCCCGGCACATCCATGGTGAGGATGCCGATGCCATCTTTGCGAACATCCAGGGAAAAAGTCTTAGCGCTCATCATTCAACCTCCAACACCATAGCCACGCCCAATCCACCCGCCGCACAGGCGGTGTTGAGCCCCAATCCCCCACCGCGACGACGCAGCTCGTGCAGGGTCTGGGTGATCATCCGCGCACCGGTCGCGGCAAAGGGGTGGCCATAGGCCAGCGAACCGCCGAGGACGTTGAACTTCTCCATGTCTACCTCGCCGATGGCCTGATCGCGGCCCAGCTTGTCACGGGCAAACTCGGTGCTTGCAAACATTTTGAGGTTGGCCAGAGTCTGGGCGGCAAAGGCTTCGTGCATGTCGATCAGAGTCAGATCGCTGAGCGTGATACCGGCTCTGTCCAGCGCCAGCGGCGTGGCATAGGAGGGGCCCATCAGCATGTCTTGCCACACATCGATGGCCGAGAAGGCGAAGCTGCGGATATAGCCAAGCGGTTCGAGGCCCAGCTCTTTCGCCCGACCTTCCCGCATCAACAGCACGGCAGCGGCGCCGTCAGTGAGCGGGGTGGCATTGGCAGCAGTGACTGTGCCATGAACCCGGTCAAACACCGGTTTGAGCTTGGCGTAGCTCGCGAGATCCGAGCTTTCACGGATATTGTTGTCCCGCTCCAGCGGTGACTTGTAAGGCGGTACATGAGCGGTAAACACCTCGCCATTCAGCTTGCCATCAGCCCAAGCCTGCGCGGCCAGGGTGTGGGAGCGATGGGCCAGCGCATCTTGCGCCTCGCGACTGATATGGTGGCTCTTGGCCATCTGTTCGGCCGTCTGCCCCATGGAGAGGCCAGTGGAGTATTCCGCCACGGCAGGCGGCACCGGCAGCAGATCCTTGACTCGCAGTTGACGCAAAATATTGAAGCGCTGTTGCAGATTGCGCGCCTTGTTGAGATCCACCAGGGCGCGAGCCAGCGTCTTGCTCACCCCGATGGGCAGCACGGAAGAGGAGTCGGCGCCGCCGGCGATGGCGATATCCACCGTACCGGCCATGATGGATTCGGTGACGTTGGCCACCGCCTGAAAACTGGTGGCGCAAGCGCGGGAGACGCTATAGGCATCAGTGGCAATGCTCATGCCAGTGCCGAGCACGATCTCGCGGGCAATGTTGGGAGCTTCCGGCATCTGCACCACTTGGCCAAACACCAGCTGGTCGATAAGCTTGGGATCGAGATCGGTACGGGCGAGCAGCTCGCTCACCACCAGTTTGCCGAGATCGACTGCAGGCACGCCATGAAAGGCGGTGGCCTGCTTGGCAAAGGGGGTGCGCAGCCCCGCCACGACGGCAATCCGTTCGCCCTGGCGAGTCGTCAGTTTCAATGGCTGTTTCATCCTGGCTCCTTGGTTAAACGCAAAGATTAAAAGGCAGAGGTCTGACCTCATTGCGCCATATCTTAACAATCCAATCACAAGTTTCATACGACTGATTGAAACTAAATTAAGCGCGGCAAGGCCCCTTTGCTCGCCCTTGGGGTACATCTGGAGTATAAAAAGATCAACTTCCATAAAAACAACGGGTTTATCGCATGGCAGCGGCAGAATTCAGCGCGCTTAGGGACTATCTTGGCAGTCAGATTCTGGGGCAGGAGGAGCTCATCGAAGGGCTGCTGATCGCCCTGTTATGTGAAGGACATGTGTTAATCGAAGGGGCTCCCGGGCTTGCCAAAACCCGCGCCGTCAAGGCACTCGCTGGCGCCGTCGAGGGGCGCTTTGCCCGTATCCAGTTTACCCCCGACCTGCTCCCCGCCGATCTCACCGGCAGCGAAGTGTTTCACCCGCAAGATGCCAGTTTTGTATTCCAGCCCGGCCCCCTGTTCAACCATCTGGTGCTGGCGGACGAAATCAACCGGGCACCGGCCAAGGTGCAATCAGCACTGCTGGAAGCCATGGCCGAGCACCAGATCACCGTAGGCAAAAAGAGCTGGCGGCTACCGCCCCTCTTTATGGTGGCCGCCACCCAGAACCCCATCGAGCAGGAGGGGACCTATCCCCTGCCGGAAGCGCAGCTCGACCGTTTTCTGCTCAAGCTGATGGTGGATTACCCGAGCCCCGCCATGGAGCTGGCCATCTTGCAACTCAACGCCAGCGGTGAACAGCTTGGCGCTGCGCCGGTGACCCTGAGCCAGGCCACCTTGCAAGGTGCCCGCAGCGAAGTGCTGACGGTCACCATGCAGAGCAGACTGGAGCACTATCTGGTGGAGCTGGTCTGTGCCACCCGCCCGGGCAGTGGTCTGTGCCCTGCCCTTGAGCCGCTGATTGCCGTGGGGGCCAGCCCTCGGGCAACGCTGGGGCTGGCCCGCTCAGCCCGCGCCCGTGCCTGGCTTGCCGGGCGTGACTATGTGCTGCCGGAAGATATCCAGCTGCAGGCCTATCCGGTGCTGCGCCACCGCCTTATTCCCAGCTATCAGGCACTGGCTGACAATCTGGATAACGATATCCTGATCGCCCAACTGCTGGATCAGGTGCCATGCCCCTAGATCCCAACCAGCATCCCGACATCGCCCTGTCGCTGCCACGGCTGCTCAATATCCGACTCTGGGCCAACGCGAGGACCAGACCAAGAGCAGGCAAAAGCAGCAGCGAACGCGGCAAACCGGGCCGTTCCCCCGGGCTCACGTTTCGGGAGCTGCGTGCCTATCAGGCGGGTGACGAGGTACGCCATATCGACTGGCGGGTGACCGCACGCCTCGGGCGCCCCTATACCCGCCTCTATAGCGAGGAGCTGGATCAGGCGCACTGGCTGCTGCTCGATCTCTCTCCCGCCATGTATTTCGGCTCCACGCTGCAGCTCAAGGCGCGTCTCGCATGCGAGCTGGCGGCAGCCCTGATCTGGCAAGGGGAAAAGCAGCACAACACCCTGATCTGCCACGGACTTGTTTCACATCGCCAGAGCCAACGCGGCAGCGTGCTTCCCCTGCTCGAATCTCTCTGCCATCACTATCAGCAAGGGCTGGCACGACGGGCACTCTCTCACTCGCTGGCCGACACCTTGGCTAGCGTGAAGCTGCCCCATGGTGCCAAACTGACGCTGATCACCGACCACAGACCCTGCGAGTCGGCGCTATGTCAGCAGTTGCAGCTGCTCTCGCGGCGCCACGATATCCACTATTGGCAGATCCGCGATCCCCTTGAGGCAGCCCTTCCCCCTGACGGCCAGCTGCCAGTGACCATCGATCGGCCCGGGCAGCACTATCAGGGCTGGCTGGATGGGGGCCATGCCGGTTTCTCCCGCCGCTACCAGCAAGCCGCCGAACAGCAGCTGGCCCACGGCAAGCAGCAGTTGTTGCCGCTGGTACAGCGCCTCTATCTGCTGGATAACAGTCAGACGCTGCAACAACAGTGGCAGGAGGGGTTATGTCATCAGGGGTGATCGCGCCAACGGATCTCGACAGTGCCAGTCCCGCCTCCGAGGCCATGACCGCGCAGTTGGCCGCCCTGATGCGGGACATTCACCCGGGACCTGATCTGATTGAGCAAAGTCTGGACCCCAGAATACAGGCGTTATTGTGGCTCCTGATCACCGGTTTTATTCTCCTGCTGATCGTCCTGATTGCCCAGAGGGTAATACGTTACCGCCGCTGGTGCCGCCAGCTGGAGGGGGATCCGGCGCTACTGGTGCCACACATACAGGAGGCCCTGCGCCATGAAGCGCTGCAACGCTGGCCCGAGGCGCGCCAGTTGCAGGGAGAGGCGTGGCTCGCCTTCGTCGATCGTCACGGCGGCAGCGATTTCAGCCAGTTTTCCCATCACTGGAGCAGTTGGCTCTATGGCAGCCAGAGCCCGACTCGCGAACAGTGCGAACTGCTGCGGCAAGATTATCGCCGCTGGGGCCAAACCCTCTTCTTGCAGCGCTCTCCCCGCTCAGGGCGTAAAGCCGCGCGGAGACATCCATGATCCTGGCCTGGCCTTGGTTCGCACCGGCACTGGTGCTGCCCTTGCTGGTGCGCTTCGGCTTGCCGCCCCTGCGCCGTGGTTATCTGACTCACCCCGGGTTTGCCCTGTTGCGCCCTCACGCCGGATTGCCGCTCTGGCGCGCCATGCTGCTCTGGTGTGCCCTCATCTTCGCCCTCTGCCGCCCCCAGTGGTGGGGAGAACCGGTTATCAGATATGAAGGGAGCCGGGATCTGCTGATCGCGGTGGATCTCTCCGACAGCATGCGCACCCCGGATATGCTCGACAACGGCGAGCAGCAAGCGCGGCTGACAGCGGTGCGCCAGCAGATCAAGGCATTGATCGCCAAACGGGCCGGTGACAGGGTGGGCATTATCGTCTTTGCCGATCACGCCTACCTGCTCTCTCCCCTTACTCAAGAGATCCCGGCGCTGCTGACCTTGAGCGACGAGCTCGATTTTGATCTGGTCGGCCGCACCACCGCCCTTGGTGAGGCCATTTTGCTGGCACGCCAGCATGGAGACCCTGGTCGCCCGACCGCTCTGCTACTGGTGACCGATGGCCGCAATACTGCAGGCAATGCCGACCCGCAGCAGGAGGCCAAACTCGCCGCAGCGCAGGGAATACGGATCTATACGCTGGGGGTTGGGGCTGATCCCGATACCTTTATCCAGCCCTACGATGAGGCGGGCAGTGGTCAGGCCGATCCCAGCAGCGAACTGGACGAGCCGCTGCTTAAAGAGCTGGCGCAGATCGGCAAGGGGCATTACTTTCGGGCACGCACCCAGAGCGATCTCGATACCATCAACGCGACCCTCAATACCCTTGAACCTGCCCCCATGCCCGTTGCCCACTACCAGCCGGTGATCGAGCTCTACCCTTGGCCGCTGACACTGCTTGGTGGCTTGCTGCTTCTGCCGGCAGGGCGTGGCAGGCTGGAGTTGCGCAAGGTACGTAGCTGGCTGGCCCGAGGCGCGCGCAGATGGAGCTGATCTTGTTGCGGCCCCTGTGGCTAATCGCAGTCATCCCCTGGCTCTGGCAAGGGTGGCGCCGTCGTCGCCAGCCTCCTCTGCTCGCGCCAGCCATGCACGCTTATCTGCTGCCAGCATCCCGCCCTCAACGCCCCTGGCTTTGGTTGGCAACCCTGCCCGTCATTTTGGCCCTGAGCGGACCGGCACTGCGCGGTGAGTTGCAACAGCAGCCTGCAGCGCCGCTCGATATCTGGCTGCTGGACTTGTCACGATCGATGACCGCCACCGATCTCAAACCGGATCGGGCGACCCGGGTCAGATGGCAGTTGCAGCAACTGCTGAGCCGCGCTCAGGGCGAACGCATTGCGCTGATCCTCTACGCCGGTGATGCCTACCTCGCCATGCCGCCCACCCGGGATCATCAGGCCCTCGCGTTACTGCTGCCCGACTTGCGCCCCGATATCATGCCGCTGCAGGGCAGCAACCCGGCACGGGCCATTGAACTTGCCATGAAGCAGCTGGCCGCCGGTGAGCAGGCGCGTCTGCTGCTGATCACCGACGACCTCACCACGAACCAGATGGAACAAATTAGCGCCTTGTGGCCCTGCCAACAGCGCCTGCTTTGCCGCGACACTCAACCGGCTCGCCTCGATATTCTGCTCGCCAGCAGCGGCCAAGCGGCCTCCGTGCCCGCCATTCCAGCCAATGAGCTGGGGTTTGCTACCCGCTTGCCCGCACAACTGCCTGCCCCCGATCGTCAGGCCATAGCCGCGCTGGCCAATCGCCTCGGCGGTGAGCTGCAGTGGCTTGGCAGCGACGCGCCGCGCTTTGCGCCGCTGCCCGCCACTAGCTCGGCCCTCACCCCGGCGCCACTCGATTTGGGCCCCTGGCTGCTGATCCCCTTGTTACCGCTGGCCTTGCTGGCCAGAGTCGGCGCCCGGCTGATGGTGGCGCTGATGCTGGGATGGCAACTGCTTGCGCCGCAAGATCTGCAAGCAGTTGAGAGGGGCGAGCAGCAAGCGATGCAGGATTATCAACAGGGGAATTTTCAACAGGCCGCCCGCACTTTCGACGATCCGATCTGGCGCGGCAACGCCTGGTATCGGGCCGGAGCCTACCGGCAAGCCATCGCAGCCTATCAGCAAGCAACGAGCGCCACCGCCCACTACAACCGCGGCAATGCCCTGCTGCAACTGGGGGAGTTTGCCGCAGCCAAGGAGGCCTATCTGGCCGCCCTGGCGCTGGAACCCGGCCATGAAGATGCGCTCTATAACCTCTCTCTGTTACAAGGCGGAGCGGCCGCCGCTCCCGATACCAACAGCAGCAAGCAACCCGAACCATCAGCTGATCAGCAGGCAACGGCAATGCCCCTGCCACCCTCTCCCCCGGTGTTGCTGCTGGAACAGCGACTGCGCAAAGAGGCGCTGCGCCGGGATCTGATCAAGGTGGAGGAGCCCTGGTGACGCGGGCAGGATGGGGACTGTTGCTCGCACTGGCGAGTCCGCTTGGCTGGGCCCTGCCCCCCCGGGCAGAGCTGCTGCCGGGGGCCGACCCCAGCGATTGGCTGCTGATCATCGAAGCGGATGGCGAGCGCCAGAGCAGCGAGCTGGAGATCACACCCTTGCTGCGCCAGTTTGCGGTGGGCAGAGTGACCATGAGCCGGGTCACTACCCCGGTACAACAACTGACTCGCTGGCAGATCCCGCTGCACCAGAGCGGTTCACCTGCCAATACAGGGGTGGTGATTGCCCCGCTCAAACTGGGAAATGAGTTCACCCCTTCGCTCACCCTGCCCATGCGTCAGGCGAGTGCAGCGGCACTGCCGCAGCCCGCAGCCCCCTCGCCCCTCGAGATGCAGGCAAGCCTTGACCATCAGGGCCCGCTCTATCCCGGCCAGCCGGTGATCTATCGGCTGATCCTCTGGCTGCCCATCAGCATGCAAAACCCGGGACTGAGCGAGCTGAGCTCCACCCACTTCACCATCCGTCGCCTCGGCAGTGATGAGTGGATCGCCCCCGCTCAGGCTGGACTGCCCGGCAGGCTCACCCGCAGCTGGCTCGTTCAGGCAAAAGCAGCGGGGCTCTGGCATATCGACTCCCCCCGCTTGCAAGGCCAGCTGATACAGCAAGGGAGCAACCCACAGCGACTCTCAGCCAGAGCGGCACCTCTTGCGATACGGGTAGACAAGGCCCCCGCCACTGCGGTGGCATCCCGCCTCACCCTGACACAACGACTGGAACCCGGCACCTCCACAGAGGTGGGGGAGCCGCAGATCCGGATCCTGACCCTGACTATGGAAAATGGCGATGGCAGCCAACTCCAGCTTGCCCAACTGATGGCTCATCAGCTGCCAACCGGGGTGCAGGCCCATCCCGATGGCGAGCAGCAACAGGAACGCTATCGCGAGGGAACACTGCTGTTTGAACGGGAGTGGCGTCAAACTCTGGTCGCAGAGAACAGCGGCAAGTATCAGCTCCCCCCCATTGCGGTGCCCTGGTTCAGCACCCAAAGTGGCCGGATTGAGCAGGCCAGTCTGCCGGCTATCGACCTGACTGTCCTCGCGACGGCTCGCCCACAGCCAGACAGTCAGCCGCCACAGATCCCTAGACCAGAGAGCCTCTGGTGGGTGCTGCTAGCGCTAGCCCTTCGTGCCGTCCAGCGCCACGGACCACGCTGGTACGCCTTCTATCGACTGCAACGGGCACTGGCCCGGCGTCAACCAGAGGCAAGCCGCAAGGCGCTGATCCACTGGGCTACCTTGCGCTGGCAGGTTCCCTATTATCAATTAGGCCAGTTGCCCGGAGCTGGGCATAATCGGATCAGCAACGCGCTCGGCGAACTCGAGCGAGCCTGTTTTTCACCACCCTCTTCTGGCGAGCCCATCGAGTGGTGCGCTCTGGCGCATACCCTCAGGGCTCATGAAACCGCTGGTATTGCGCACCTGATTTCCCTGCTGGCGTACAGGGGTTCCCGCTCCCGCCGCCACGCCCCCTGACAAGGATTACCCCATGGCTCTGCTGTTTTTTAGCAAAAAACGCGCTCAACAGCATATGGGTGGAAATGATCCGGCCACTGCGCCGGTCTCTACTCCTATGGCTGACAAACAAACCAAATTTGAAGCTCTGGTCCATGCGCTGCACGGGGATCTCTACCGGTATGGCTACTGGCTGACCCGGGATCCCAGCGTGGCGGAAGATCTGGTGCAAGAGACCTTCCTGCGCGCCTGGAAGGCGATCGACACCCTGCAGGATGACAAGGCGGCCAAGGGGTGGTTGATCACCATTCTCAGACGGGAGAACGCCCGCCGCTTTGAACGCAAGCAGTTCGATTTGGTCGATCTCGATGATTTCCCGCAAAGTGATCCTGACGCCTTACACAGCGAGCAGGAGATGGAAAACGAATGGCTGCGCCGTCACATCACCCGCCTGCCAGAGGAATATCAGGAGCCACTCCTGCTGCAAGTCGTAGGGGGATTCAGTGGTGAGGAGATCGCCAAGATGCTCGGCCTGAACAAAAATACTGTCATGACCAGACTGTTTCGCGCCCGCAACCAGATCAAGGAGGCGATGGAGCAGAAGAACCAAGCAAGAGGACACGGACATGGATGAACTCGAATTTCGCCGCAACGCCATGATCCAGCCCAACGATCAACAGCCGGACTTTCTCAAGACTGCCGATGCCAGCCAGGCCAATCGCCACTACCTCGACGAGATGAAGCAGTTCGACCGCGCCCTCAAGGGTGCCATGCAGGTAGACGTCCCCGCCGGATTGGCCGAGCGGATCCTGCTCAAACAAGCCATGTTGCAAGATACGCCCGATGACAATATTCATCCCCTGAACAGCGCCAAAACATTAGCCAGCGATCGGACGCCGTCCCCCTGGCGCCAGATCGCCATGGCGGCATCGGTGGCCTTCTTGTTGGGGATGAGCACTCGCTGGATCAGCCTGCCAGAAGCGCCCCCCACCGCCCGATCCCTCGCACAAGTGGCCATGGCCCATGTCTATGAGGAAGCGCCCTTTATCCAGGGAACGGATGAGAGGGTCAACTTGTACAGCATCAACAGCAAGATGGAAAAATACGGGGCAACACTGAGCGAGATGAATGGACTTAACGTCACCTATGCCAATCACTGCTCGTTTTACCAGGGGCCGGCCTTACACATGGTGATCCAGGGGAAGATGGGGCCCATTACCCTGTTCTTGGTGCCCAAACATGTCCCCCTCACCCTGCAACAGGCCAGCTTTGAAGATGGCACCCTCAAAGGGGAAATCGTCCAACTCAAAGGGGCCAACATGGTGCTGATTGGCGAGATGAAAGAGTCCCTCGAACCTGTTGCCACGGCACTGCAGTCACGCTTGCACTGGGCCATTTAACAAAGCTTGACAGCCCCTGAATGACAGGTGGCGGTGGTAAGCCGCTGCCTGTTATCTCCCCTTACACCCCTTTACCGCTGATTTGCCTCAAAATTTCGAAAAATCAGTAAAATTATTTTTGTGACTAGGATCGGTTATCTCGGTCAATAATCCCCCGTTACCCCTTGAAAGTGATGAATTAAACAGCAAGTTAAAACAAATGATTAACACATTAGTCACTTTTATGTATTCTGCTGTCACTGGTCTGATTTCTTACCTCCTACCAGATCCATAGAATCGAACCAGAATTGACAAGAAGAAGCTGAAATAAAAACGGATTTTGCCGTGATCTGCACCGGACGTGCAGCCTTCATTGGCAAAAAAATCTGCCTACAAGAGAGAACTCCATGACGACAACTATTTTCAAGAAGAGCCTGATTGCCGCCACCATCGCACTGGCCACCGGTCAAGTCCATGCTGCGGCATTCCAGTTGAACGAGCACTCAGCCTCCGGTCTGGGTCGCGCCTATGCAGGCGAAGCAGCCATCGCCGATAACGCCTCCGTGCTGGCCCGTAACCCGGCAGCCATGATGACGTTTGACAAAATGGCGGTCTCCGTCTCCGGCACCTATATCAAGCCGGATGTGGATGTGGATGGAGCCCTATACGCAGGCCCTAACAAAGCGGCGCCGGCAAGCGAAAGTGGCATTGCTCCAGCAGCCTTCGTTCCCGCCTCCTACTTTATTCAGCCGCTGAATGACCAGTGGGCTTGGGGTATTGGCCTCTTCTCCAACTACGGTCTCTCCACCGAGTACTCCAAAACCTTCCCAGCCGGTGCCGGTGCCGGCGATACCGAGTTGATGACGTTCAACATCAACCCTAACATTGCATATCGTATTAATGAGCAATTTAGCATTGGTGCAGGTATTAATGCTGTTTACGCACAAGCAGAATTGAATCGTTATGCTGGCGTGCTATCTACTCAGCCCCCGTTAAATAAAGTTCCGGGTATTGGTTATGACACCAACATCAGTAGCCTGAAAGGGGACACATGGGGCTTTGGTTGGAACGTTGGTACTCTGTATGAAATTAACGAAAATAATCGCTTTGCCCTGACCTATCGCTCTCAGGTTGATCTGAGCTTTGATGGTGACTTCCAAGGTTCTGCGGCCGGTCTTCAGACAATCCAAAATGGTAAGCCTGTATTTAAAACCGTTGATGGCAATTTGAAACTGGATCTGCCAGCTCAGGCTGAGTTTGCCGGTTATCATCGTCTGAACCAGCAGTTTGCCGTCCATTACTCAGTCAACTGGACCGACTGGAGCGCATTTCAAGAGCTGAAAGCCACCAGTGGTGCTTGTAATGACGGCACACTAGGTCAGTGCCTGCAAAAAGATGAGAAATTCAAAGACGCGATGCGTTACTCCATCGGTGGTACTTGGTATATCAATCCAGCTTGGGAAGCGCGTCTGGGCTTTGCCTATGACAACAGCCCGATCGAAGCTGAGTACCGTAGCTTGAGTATTCCCGACTCAGACCGTATCTGGTATAGCGCTGGTGCCACCTACCATTTCAACCAAGATATGAGTCTGGACTTTGGTATGACATATATCGATGGGAAAGAGGTGGATGTTAACGAAGGTATCCCAACTCATAACAGTCCTCTTCGCTGGAAAGGTACTTCCCATGGTGATGCCTACCTAGCTTCTGTTGGCTTCAACATGAAGTTCTGATGATTGACCGATTTGAAAGAGCGCCGCCAGGCGCTCTTTTTTTATCCGCAAAACCCATTTCAGCGCACACATGTAGCACACACGTGTTTATTTTTCTTTTTTAATCAAGCTATTAGAGTGCATCATCCCAGCATTAAATCTTGTTTTATCCAGATACCGGCCATTACCGTTGCCTTACTGGTCATACCATATAAAATCCTGCCTCCATTCATATGACCTATTGAACCTTCGGGTAACAGCAAGGATTTTGCCATGCATCCCATCATCAAACCGTCCGCAATCGCCCTGCTGGTGATCGCGGGTCAGACCCATGCCGCCGGGTTCCAGCTGGCTGAACAGTCCGCTACAGGTCTGGGACGCGCCTTTGCCGGTGAGGCCGCCATTGCGGATAACGCCAGCGTGCTCTCCCGCAATGCGGCTGCCATGACCCGCTTCGATCAGATGGCGCTGTCTGGCGGTGCCATCTATGTCAGTCCTGACGTCAATATTGAAGGCAACACCCGCTTGCCGACAAAAACCGGCATCGTCACTTCCGATGCAAGTGCACATGATATAGCCGCCGCGGCCTGGGTTCCCAACGCCTATCTCATCATTCCACTCAATGAGCAGTGGCGCCTCGGCTTCTCGGCTACTTCTTACTATGGTCTTGGCGTCAAGATGCCGGATAACTACAGCGCCGGCCACTTTGGCAATGTCTCTGATATCAAGACCATGGATCTGGGTACCTCACTCGCCTATCGCATTAATGAGATGTGGTCGGTGGGGGCCGGAATTTCGGCCATTCAGGGCGAAGGCGAGGTGGGTGGCACCTTCCCCTCCCGTAACCTGATCGCGAAACATCTACAAGGTGATGGCTGGGCATGGGGCTGGAATGTCGGCACCTTGCTGGAGTTGTCCGAGCAAACCCGGATCGGCCTCTCCTACCGTCACGATGTCACTTTGACGCTCTCGGGGAACGCTATTGTAGGCCGGCCCAATGCTGACGGCTCCGTTACCGAGCTCAGAGATACCGGCAGTCTGGATCTACCATTGCCCGCGACGGCAGAATTGGCGGCTTTCCATCAGCTGACTGACAAGCTGGCTCTCCACGGCAGTCTGAACTGGACCAACTGGAGCAAATTCGTTCAGTTGGAAGCTGATCTTAACAATTTGCAGAGCATGCACATCAAGGATGAGCACTGGGAAGATAGCTGGCGCTATGCCGTCGGTATGACCTATCAGGTCACGCCCAAGTGGCAACTGCGATCCGGTGTGGCCTATGACGCAAGTCCGGTGCCAACCGATCGTCGCACCATCTCCATCCCGGACGCCGATCGGATCTGGTACAGCCTGGGGATGGGGTATCAGTTCACACCCAACCTGACCGTGGATCTGGGGCTGACCCTGATCGATGGCAAAAAGGTGGATGTCACTGAAAAAATGGAGCTGCTACCAGGTATCACATCTACCTTCCAGGGCACTTCCGAAGGGGACGCCTGGCTGGCTGGTGCACAATTGAGCTATCTCTTCTAAATTCCTTCCCTGCAGAAAAACACTATGCCAATTATTGCCTTACTCCATAAGGTGAGCACTGGCATAGTGTTCTGCTACACCATAAACTCAACCCAGTACCCATACTGGAGCAAGGCATGTATTCCTACGTAGCAAGACAGCCAATACTCGATAGAGACCTCAATACTTATGCCTATGAGCTGCTCTTTCGCGATAGTCTGAATAACGTCTTCCCTGGTATCTCCTCCCAGCAGGCGACTTCGCGTCTGGTGGTCGAACAATTCCTGCAACAGAACATCGATCAGCTGCTGGGTGGCCTGCCCTGCTTTATCAACTTCCCTCACTCACTGCTGTTGGAAGGCTTGGCAGAGTGCCTGCCGCCCGAAAAAGTAGTGATCGAAATTCTGGAAGACTCGCCGCCGGATGATGCGTTGCTGGAAAAGGTGAAACAGCTGCACAAACTGGGTTATCAGCTGGCGCTCGATGACTTCACCATGTCGCCGGATTGGGAGCGTTTTCTCCCCTTTATCCATATCATCAAGTTTGATTTGCGGGCCACGTCGTTGCTGATGATCAAGGTGTTTATCCAGCGTCATACATCACTTGGATTAACCTATCTGGCAGAAAAAGTGGAGGACAAGGCCGAGTTCGAACGGGTCAAAAACATGGGGATCCAGCTGTTCCAGGGCTTTTTCTTTAGCCGCCCAGAGATGGTCAAGCAGGCCACCATGGCACCAGCCCAGGTCGTGGTGATGCAGTTGCTCAATGTGGTCAACGAAGCCGATCCGGACTTTAACCGGATTGAACAGTTATTGAGCCAGGATGTGTCCCTCTCCCTCAAGCTGCTACGCTACGTCAACCACCTCAAAGGACAGAGCAACCCTATCTCCTCGTTTCGCCAGGCAGCCATCTACCTCGGCGATACCCAGCTAAAACGTTTTGTTTCGCTGATCGCCACCACCAGTGCAGGTAAGGGTAAGAGCGCCGAGCTCTACCAGATGTCGCTGATCAGAGCTCGTTTCTGCGAGCTGCTCGCCCATGCCCATGCCCCGGCCCAGCAGTCACAACAAGCCTTTATTACCGGCCTTTTCTCTTTGCTGGATGTGTTGATGGAACAACCCATGGACAAACTACTGGGGACTATCCCCTTAGTCGAAGATATCCGGCTGGCGTTGCTGAAACGCCAAGGCAACCTCGGTTTTTATCTCGCGTTTTGTGAAGATTATGAAAATGCCAACTGGTCGCGGATCACCGCCAAGACAGCACAGTTAGGGCTCAATGAGGACAAAGTGAGTCACCTCTACCTGACGGCAACCGCCTGGGTCAATGAACAGTGGCAAGCAATGACGGCCCCGGTTAAATGACTTCGACTGCGATGGCGGTCGCCTCCCCGCCACCGATACAGAGGGTAGCCACCCCCCGACGCAAGCCCCCTTGTCTCAACGCAGTGATCAGCGTCACCAGAATGCGCGCGCCGCTCGCCCCCAGCGGATGCCCCAGCGCACAAGCCCCGCCATGCACATTGACCTTGTGATGAGGAATGCCACAACCGCTCATGGCCAACATGGTGACCATGGCAAAGGCCTCGTTGATCTCGAACAGGTCCACCTCGTCCACCGACCAGGCCAACCGTTCAAGCAAGCGTGATATTGCGCCAATAGGTGCAGAGGTAAACTCGGCGGGCAACGCAGCATGGCTCTGATAACCGACAATCCGTGCCAGCACCGGTATCTGCCACGCGCGCGCGGTGGCGCCATCCATCAAGATCAGCGCCGCCGCGCCATCCGAGATTGAGCTCGAATTGGCAGCGGTGATGGTTCCGCCCTTGCCAAACGCCGGTTTCAAGGTAGGTATTTTATCCGGTCGCCCCTTGCCCGGCTGTTCATCTTCGGCCAGCAACAGCTGGCCATCGCGATAACATGGCGCCAGCTCCATGGCAAAAGAGCCCGCTTGTTGCGCCTGACGAGCCCGTTGCAACGATGCCAGAGCAAACGCATCCATGGCGCTACGGGTTAGCCCGGCATGATCCGCACTGTGCTGGGCATGTACGCCCATCAGCTGGCCATCATAGGCATCCTGCAAGCCATCAAGAAAGAGGTGGTCCAGCACCTGTTGATGACCCATCCGAAAGCCGCTGCGGGCATTCTCCAGCAGATAGGGGGCGCGGCTCATGCTCTCCATTCCGCCCGCCACCACCACCCGGTTATCTCCCAATCGAATGGAGTCTGCCGCCAGCATCACCGCCTTCATGCCTGAACCGCACACCTTGTTGACCGTGGTGGCGGGTACACTATCAGGCAGCCCCGCCTTCAACAGCGCCTGTCTGGCAGGTGCTTGGCCCATCCCTGCAGCCAGCACGTTACCCATGAACCCTTCATCGATCTGTGCAGGATCAAGCCCGCTTTGAGTCAGTGCCGCCGCAATGGCGCAAGCGCCCAACTCAGGGGCCGTCATCGCTGCCAATGCCCCCTGAAATGCCCCCATGGGGGTACGCTTTGCCGCCACAATCACAATATCCATCTGCGAATCCCTCCTTGTTACATGGCAATAACATAGGCGGTCTGGCGCGATGGAACAAGAGTTGCAGTGCCGTTTACGTTTAGGTAAGGTGCCCATCAGGAACGTTCGCCAAGAAGCCTGTATGAACAAAAGCAAGGATGATAAACGGCGCTACAGCATCAGTGAGCTGGCCCGGGAATTTGATATTACAACGCGCAGCATTCGCTTCTATGAAGATCAGGGTCTGCTGGATCCAAGCAGAGAGGGTCAGACCCGGATCTACAGCAAGCAGGATCGGGTGCGTCTCAAGCTCACCTTGCGTGGCAAACGGCTTGGTTTTAGTCTGGCGGAGATCCGCGAATTGTTTGATCTCTACGATGCCGACAAGAGCAGCCGCAGCCAGCTGCAGACCATGCTGGGGCTGGTCGCAGAGAAGCGGGAGACACTGCAACAGCAGATGGAAGATATCAGGATGGTACTGCTGGAACTGGATGCAGCCGAACAGCGTTGCCAGCAAGCACTCGGTCAATTGAGATAGCCTGGATCAACTAGCACCGCCCGGCATCTCATGCTTCGGGTCGCTGCTGGCTGGCTTTATTAAATACCAGATAGCAAAAAGCCACTCCTGAGAGTGGCTTTTTCTTCAACTGAATAGCTCGCGATTAAACGCGAACGAAGTCCAGGTGAACCAGCTTGTAACGTACAGGGTGACGCTGGATAGCTTTCACTTTTACGTTAACTTCTTCGCCATTGATAACCATGGTCAGTACAGACTCATAGAATTCCGGCTTCTCTTGAGCCAGAACAATTTTCTTGTGGTCAACAGCGATGGACAGTGCTTCTTTACCAGCACCGTAGATGATGGCAGGAACTTGGTCAGCGTGACGCAGGCGGCGGCTCGCACCTTTCCCCAGGTCAGTACGGACTTCAGCTTGGAATACGAAAGACATAGTGTGTATCTCTTTTAAGATGAATTTATGGTGTTAACTGCGACCGGTCAACACCTCGCAAAACGAGCGCGAATACTACCACGGGCTAAATAGGGATACAAGGTAGATGCCCCTTACCTCCGCTGCCCCTGCTCCAGGCGGGCAAATTGCTGCTGGCGCTGGGCCGCACTCAAAGCATCGAACTGCGCCAGTGTCTCGGCGCGAGGGCAATAAAGTCCATCCCCCGTCCTGACGTTGATGCTGTTACCGAGCCGCCCCTGATTTTCGGCTACCAGCGCCAGTAAATAGCTATAGGTATCCGCCCCCCGGGCACTGGATAACTGGTTGGCAATGCGCCACAGGGTCTCACCCGCGGCGACCTGATGGCACACCGTATGCTGCGTACCCGCTGCCGGAGCAGAGAGGGTGAGCATGGTATCGCTGCTCACTGATGACTCAGCCACGCGACTGGCCAGCGTCATATCGGCAGGCTTCATCCCTTTGGTGGACAGCATTCCCGCTGCACGCGGCGTCAGCCCAAGCTTTGCCAGCAGGGGTTCGCTGTTGTCCGCGGGAATGGGCATATCAGTGCCGCCAAACGCCCCTTGGGGGATATGAAACTCGGCGATAAAAGGGATCACAGACTGCGCAGTATCAACATCAACCGGCGAACGACTCCCCTGCTGCATCACGGCAACGGCCTGGCCAGACGCGACCCCATAGGCCATCTCATCGATACGCCGCAGCCTTGCCAGATAGGTTTTAGAAAGCTGCGCCTCCCCCTCGAACAGATCAAAGGGGGGCACTAATCTGGCAGGAAACAGGATCTGCCAGCGACCCTGTTTCTGCTTTTGAGCCAAAGGCGGAAACTGATTGCCGCGCCAGGCAACAAACATCGCAGGCGGGGTACGCGCCAATGGGTAGTATTCCGGGTTTAATTGCACCCATGTGTGTTCCGCAATGGGTTGATAGCCGCTGATCATCACCTGTGCGACCCCTAACCAGATCCCCAGCATCCTTGCCTCCTGATCCCCAGAGGAAGGGAGCCGCCACACAGCAGCCCCTTCTCATTCTCTATATCACGCTGTTAAAACAGACAGATAGCAGCTTAGCACTGCGCAATGGCGTTAAGCACCCGTTTATCTGAAACCGGATAGGGGGTCCCCAGATTCTGGGCAAAAAATGACACCCGCAGCTCCTCGATCATCCAGCGGATATTAGCCACCTCGGTCGGTACCAGCTGGGATTTGGGGATCTTGGCCAACAGCCCCTTGTAATCGCTTTCCACGCTCTGCACCTTGAGCATGTAGACCCGATCCCGGTTGGGGTCGATAGCCAACTTCTCCATGCGCCGCTCAATGGCACGCAAGTAACGCAACAAGTCCGGCAGCCGCTGCCAGCCGGTCTCGGTCACAAAGCCTTTATGGATCAGTTTGTCGAGCTGGAGCTGAATATCTGACATGGCGAACGCGGTATCGAGCTGCATCTTGCCCTTGAGCCGCTTCTTGATCTCATGGGAGAGGGTCAACACCGCCTCTACCTGCTTGGCCACCTCCACCACCGCATCGTTGAGCTCGGCCCGGACAAACTCTTTGAGCCCCTCAAAACCGGCCTCATCCCATGCCAATCCACCATGCTGGGCGATCAGCTTGTCGCAACCGCAGGCGATGCAGTCATCAATCAGCTCGGCCACCTTGCCAAAGGGATTGAAGTAGAGCCCCAGCTTGGCTTTATTGGGTAGCTTCTCTTGCAGGTACTTGATGGGAGAAGGCACGTTGAGCAGCACCAGCCGGCGCTGACCCGCCCACATCAGTTGCTGCTGGGCCACCGGACTCTCCACCAGCTGGATGGAGACCGAGTCTTTCTCATCCACCAGCGCCGGATAAGCCTTCACTTCGAAACCGCCCCGCTTCTGGCTGTACTCCTGCGGCAACTCGCCAAAGCTCCAGAGGGTCAGGCCGGATTGTTCGATATCGTCATCAGCCACTTGCGACAAGGTCTCCTGCACCTTGCCACGCAGGGATTCTTTCAGCGCGTCCAGATCTTTCCCTTCCGCCACCTGCTTGTGCTTGTCATCCACTACCCGAAAGGTGAGCTTCAGGTGATCGGGCACCGCATTCCAGTCCCACGACTCGCGAGGCACGGTGACCCCTGTCATCCGCCGCAGCTGACGCTCCATCTCGTCCAACAACGGCCCCTGCTCGGGATTAAGGCTGGCCAGCAGCGCATCGGCATAGTTGGGCGCCGGTACGAAGTTTTTGCGCATCGGCTTTGGCATCGACTTGATCAGCGCGACCAACAGCTCGTGGCGCAGCCCGGGGATCAGCCACTCGAACCCCTGCACGTCTACCTGATTCAGTAGCGGCAACGGAATATGCAGGGTGACGCCATCGGCAGCCTCCCCCGGTTCAAACTGATAGCTCAACTTGAGCTTGAGCCGCCCCTGCTGCCAGAAGTTGGGATAATCAAGATCACTGATGTGGGCCGCATCCCCCTTCATCAACATCTCTTTCTCGAAGTTGAGCAGTTCGGGATCCTGCTTGTGGGCCTCCTTCCACCATTTGTCGAAGTGGCGGCTTGATATCACCTCCTCCGGCAAACGGGCAT
Source organism: Aeromonas sp. CU5 (assembly GCF_002586745.1). Lineage (NCBI taxonomy): Bacteria > Pseudomonadati > Pseudomonadota > Gammaproteobacteria > Aeromonadales > Aeromonadaceae > Aeromonas > Aeromonas sp. CU5. The sequence goes on along the minus strand of NZ_CP023817.1, from coordinate 1,307,852 downwards.
CGTAGAAGCGGAACAGATCCTCGTCATCCACCAGAATGTCGCGGCGACGGGATTTGTGCTCCAGCGCTTCCACCTCGGCCAACAATTTGCGGTTTTCGCCAAAGAAGCGATGACGGGTCTCGAAATCCCCCTCCACCAGCGCGCGGCGGATAAACAGCTCACGGCACAGGGCCGGATCCAGGGTGCTGAAGTTGATGGTCCGCTCATTGACCAGGGTCAGACCGTAGAGGGTCACCTTCTCCTTGGCCATCACGGCACCATTTTTCTTCGACCAATGGGGGTCACTGTGGTGCAATTTAATCAGATGCGCTGCCAGCGGCTCCACCCATTCGGGTTCGATCTTAGCGTTGACCCGGGCGTAGAGCCGTGAGGTCTCCACCAACTCGGCGGCCATCACCCACTTGGGCGGCTTCTTGAACAGACCAGACGCCGGGAAGAGGTGGAAACGACCGTTGCGGGCGCCGAGAAACTCAGGTTTTTCCAGATCCTTGTTACCGATATGGCTGAGCAACCCGGTCAACAGCGCACAGTGCACCGTCTTGAAGTCTGCCGGTTCATGGTTGGCTTTAAAACCGAGCTCTTTTACCGTCTGGCGCAACTGGAAGTGGATATCCTGCCATTCGCGTACCCGCAGGGAGGAGAGAAACTCCTTCTGACACATCCGGCGGAACGGGTTGCTGCCCAGCAGATCCTGCTGCTCTTTGAGGTAGTTCCACAGATTGACGAAGGCGAGAAAATCCGAGTCTTTGTCTTCAAAGCGTCGGTGCTGCTCGTCGGCGGCCTGCTTTTTCTCCATCGGCCGCTCGCGAGGGTCCTGGATACTGAGACCGGCGGTGATCACCATCACCTCACTCAAACAACCGGTTTGCGCTGCGGTGATCACCATCTTCGCCAGACGGGGATCAAGGGGGATGCGCGACAGCTGACGACCGGTATCGGTCAGTTGCAGTTTGGCTTCCAGCTCCTGCCCTTGTGATTCACGGGCCGGCAGTTCACGTACCGCTCCCAGCTCTATGAGCAGCGTCAGGCCATCCTTGATATGACGCGACTCGGGTGGCTCAACGAAGGGGAAGGCTTCCATATTGCCAAGCCCCAGCGCCAGCATCTGCAAGATGACCGACGCCAGGTTGGTGCGCAAGATCTCGGGATCGGTAAAGGCCGGACGGCCGTTGAAATCCTCCTCCGAGTAAAGCCGGATACAGATACCGTCCGCCACTCGGCCACAACGCCCTTTACGCTGGTTGGCACTGGCCTGAGAGACCGGCTCGATGGGCAGGCGCTGCACCTTGGTACGCCAGGAGTAACGGCTGATCCGGGCTGTACCCGGATCGATGACATAGCGGATGCCCGGCACTGTGAGTGAGGTCTCTGCCACGTTGGTGGCGAGCACGATACGCCGTCCTGCATGCTGCTGGAACACCTTGTTCTGCTCGGCGTTGGAGAGACGGGCGTAGAGCGGCAACACCTCGGTATCGCGCAGATTGAGTTTGCGCAAGGCATCGGCGGTATCACGGATCTCCCGCTCACCGTTCATGAAGATCAGGATGTCCCCCAGCCCTTCACGGGCCAGTTCTTCTACCGCGTCGAAGATCCCCTGCAGCTCGTCGCGCTCCTCCAGCCCTTCACTTTTATCACTGGCAAGGGGGCGATAACGCACATCAACGGGATAAGTCCTGCCGGAGACCTCGATCACCGGCGCCTTGTTGAAATGGCGAGAGAAACGCTGCGGATCAATAGTGGCCGAGGTGATGATCACCTTGAGGTCCGGGCGCCGTGGCAGCAGTTGCTTGAGGTAACCCAGAATGAAGTCGATGTTGAGGCTGCGCTCGTGGGCTTCATCGATGATGATGGTGTCGTACTGGGTGAGCATCCGGTCATTCTGGATCTCTGCCAGCAAAATACCGTCTGTCATCAGCTTGATGTGGGTCTGCTCGCTCACCTGATCGGTAAAGCGCACCTTGTAACCCACATATTGACCCAGCTCGGACTCCATCTCCTCGGCAATACGCGCAGCAACGGTTCGGGCCGCCAGACGTCGCGGCTGGGTGTGACCGATAAAGCCCTTCACCCCGCGCCCGAGGGCCAGACAAATCTTGGGGATCTGGGTGGTTTTGCCCGAACCGGTTTCCCCGGCGATGATCACCACCTGATGTTCACTGATCGCTTTGGCGATCTCCCCCTGCTTCTGGCTGACCGGCAGGTTGGCTGGATAGGTGACCTTGGGCACGCCGGCCAGACGCGACTGATAGCGCGCTTGCGCGGCATCCAGATCAGCGGCAATGGTCTCAAGCACAGCAGTCTGCTTAGCCTCCGGCAGTTTCTTGACCCCGTGCAGACGGCTGGAGAGACGACGGGCGTCGAGGTTCATGCAGGCGGAAAGGCGGCGGCGCAGCGCCTCGATAGAGAGAGACAAGGTACGAATTCCTTAAATGAGAGCCCGACAAGGGGCCATATCGATAAGCTGCGGCAGATCCTAAAGAGCGAGTGACACAGGTGCAAGCCCTAACATCATGCAAGCCAAGCGGCCGGGATGTGCCACTGATGATCAGCGAACGAATTGGGACATTTTTTGTGATGGCATACATCATCGCTAATTGATGCCCCAACATAGTCAAAGCAGGCCGAAGCCTGCTTTGGGGAAGAGAATATCTGGGGATCAGCCGTGGGAATGGTGGACAAAACAACTGGTAAGCTGGGCGTGAATGGCCTGCATCACGTTGTGACGGTTGATCACCCCGAGCAGCCGTCCATCCTGCACCACCGGATAGATCTTCGGCTTTTGCCCCATCATCATCTCTGCCAGTGCCAGAATGCTGGTATCGGGTCCGACCGTCAGCACCTCGTTGCGCATCACATCCTTGACCTGCGCTATTTGCTCGCAGTGATAGGCCTCCTTGAGCATCACAGCAATACAATCCTGCTCCGAGATCCAGCCGATCAAATGCCCCTTCTCATCCACCACCGGGCCGCCCAATTGATGACTGTTCAAAAATTTTTCGACCGCAGACTGCACCATCATGTCGGCAGTGAAGGTAATGGGCCTGCTTTGCATATAATCTTGGGCTTTTAGCGATTCCATATCGACTCCCCTATTGTGGTCAGTAACGCTGGCCTCATGCGCTTATTCCGGCAAGCGCTATGCACCGCTTATTGCAAGCATAGCTGGCTCGCGGTTAGATGTGCGCCGCCACCCGCACGTTAGTGGCCATATAAATCAACCGCTTTGGCAACCGGAATGGCCGCCTGCATCATGGCTGGCAGATTATCAGCGAGGACCGCAACCACTGCAGGATCGACTCGCCCCTGACCTGCCAGTTGCATCATAAAGGCAAGCACCTCACCGGTGGGCAGACCGCACCGATAAGGCCGATCCTGCACCATCGCCTGAAAAATATCCGCTACCCGTAAAATGCGCGCCTCCAATGCCATAGCAGAGGCGGGCAGGTGGAATGGGTAGCCCTCTCCATCAGGCTCTTCGTGGTGATAAGCAGCCCAACAGGCGATCTCTTCAAATCCCTCGATATGGCGCAAAATCTGGTAAGTTTCGAAGCTGTGGGTATTGATAACGGCACGCTCGGCCCCCGTCAGACGGCCGGGTTTATCCAAAATTTCGTCCGGCACCCTGAGCTTGCCCAGATCGTGCAATAATCCCGCGATTTCGAGCATATCGCAATGAGTCCTACTGACCCCCATATCTTCGGCTAGCAAACGTGACACACGGGCAACCCCCAGGGAGTGAGCCATGGTAAAGGGGCTCTTGGCATCAACAATGCCGGAAAAGATCCGCGCCAGCGCTTTCAGTTCTCCATTGGAGGTCAAGCAAGGTTCCCGCTCCCGCAACATTTCCAACATGTAATCATTGATGGCTCTAGCTTCCAGTTGCAGCCAGAACGCTTCCGCACGGGAGGTGTCCAAAAAGGCATCCACCAGCTCAGGGGCAAAAAACTCGCCGCTACATGACTGCAATTTTGCGCGAATGTCACTGGTATGCAGCAACAGTGTGCCATCACCATAATAGGGTGCTGCCAGCGCATCACAGCGATCCACCAGAAAGATAAGGTTCGCCTGAAGAGCGACCTTGGCGTCGACTTCACGCAGCTTGCACAGCTGATACCAGTGGGTGTGATGATAACGGATGGGCAGAGCCAGAGGGGCCAGCGGTCGAAAGTCCTTGAGTAGTTGATATCCCACCTCACAGTGGCGCTGGGACGACTCCCAATCGAACTCGCTAACAAGGTGATGGTGAGTAATAGTTGAAGAGACACCGATGTCGTGCAGCACCCCTAACTCGAACAACAAGCAGCGTTCAACATCATCCATTCCCAAGTTACGGCTACATTCTGCAGCCATAATCCCGACCCGCTTACCATGAGCCACATCACCGATCCCCACCAAATCAAGTGACGCCGACAGGGCATACACCACCTGCCGAAGATCTACCTGCAACGAAATTGTGCTCGTCCCTGCATGCTCATTGTTCATGATCCACATCCCATGCGGTGCTATTTTCTACGTTATGCTGAATAGAATGAGTCGATTTACACCCTCTTAAATATTAAGTTAGTCAACAAAAGCCGCTTTTACCTCATAGCCCCGATAAAGCAGGCACTGTCACCACAACGTGTTGGAAGACCAGTCTGCAATCGACTTGGGAACCACCATCAAAATACACCCGCCTGCCAATACCTTGCTTAGCTAACCTGGCACTGCCAGACTTGCCTCCCCACCCTGCTGGCAGTGATTTCCCCACGCTCCAGCAAATGACATACCACAGGCCCCTTGGCCAGATTAAGTCACACACAACATGTAACTGGGGCATCGCCCTTTTAGCACCACAAACACCAGCCAGTTCGATAGCGGCAGATGAAGATCCCAATCCTGCGCAGAGCGGTTGAATATCCTGTGGCGGCTGATTAAGGTGGTGGCCACATCAGAACATCAGTCAAGGAAAGACGGTATGAAGATTGTCATACTCGGTGGCGGCGTGATTGGGGTAACCAGCGCCTGGTATCTAGCCAAAGCGGGTCACAAGGTGACCCTGCTGGAGCGGCAGAGTGGCGTCGCCCTTGAAACCAGCCATGCCAACGCCGGGCAGATATCCCCCGGCTATGCGGCCCCCTGGGCGGCCCCTGGCATCCCGCTCAAGGCCGCCAAATGGATGCTGCAAAAGCATGCCCCCTTCACGGTGCGCCCTACCGCCGACCCCTTCCAGCTGCGCTGGATGCTCAGAATGCTCGCCAACTGCACCCCGACCGCCTATGCCACCAACAAGGGGCGCATGGTGCGTCTGGCCGAATACAGCCGCGACTGCATGAAGCTGCTGCGCGACGAGCTGAGCATCGATTACGAAGGGCGCCAGCTCGGCACCCTGCAGCTGTTTAGAAGCCAATCCCAGCTCGATGCCAGCCAGCGCGATATCGAGGTGCTGGAGGAGTATGGCGTCCCCTACCAGTCCCTCGATGCCAGCGGCTGCGAAGCGGCAGAGCCTGCGCTGGCGCGGGTGCGTGGCAAAATCGTCGGCGGCCTGCGTCTGCCCGGCGACGAGACCGGCGACTGCTTCCGCTTCACCAAGGCCCTTGCCCTTGAAGCCGAGAAGCTCGGGGTCAAGTTCGTCTTCAACTGCGACATCGACGAGATTGAGCAAGCCCGTGGCCGCGCCGTGGCGGTGCGGGCGGGCGAGCAGCGCTATCGCGCCGATGCCATCGTCTGTGCGCTCGGCAGCTATGCCACCGGCTTTTTGCGGCCGCTGCTGCGCCCGCTCGGGCTGGAGCTGCCGGTCTATCCGGTCAAGGGCTACTCCCTCACCCTGCCGATGATCAACGCCGAGGCCGCGCCGCGCAGTACCGTGCTCGATGAAACCTACAAGGTGGCCATCACCCGTTTTGACGAGCGGATCCGGGTCGGCGGCATGGCGGAGCTGTCGGGCTACAATCTTGCCCTCAACCCGAGACGCCACGACACTCTGGCGATGGTGGTGGGCGATCTCTTCCCCGAGGGGGGTGATATCAGCAAGGCCGAGTTCTGGACCGGCCTGCGCCCCATGACGCCGGACGGCACCCCGCTGGTGGGGCCGAGCCCCATTCCCGGTATCTGGCTCAATACCGGCCACGGCACCCTGGGCTGGACCATGGCGGCCGGTTCGGGTCAGCTGTTGTGCGATCTGATCAGCGGCAGCGAACCCGCCATCAGCGATGAGGGGCTGACCCTCGCCCGTTACGGCTAAGCGCCCACGCTGTCGGGCTGTTTCACTTGCCATTTTATTGACAGGCCACCGCCATAACCGGTGGCCTTTTCGTCTGATATTGACCTCTCCCCCACCCGCCTGTCGCAGCTACGCGGTCCCTGCCGGTTAATGCAGCAAACGGCACAGAATATTGCGCAATTCGACTTGCGCAAGCCGCCACAATCCGTAATGTGGATAGACGCATTTTTCGCAGCGCATATTTTTTAAATGGCCTGTAAACCGCTTGTAAACAGGCGTCGCCAGACAAGGGGTTACGGGTGTCATCGCGAGTTTCTTTAGCAGCAATCCAGGGTAGGACACTATGAAAAAAGTAGGTTTGGTCGGTTGGCGTGGCATGGTGGGATCGGTTCTGATGAGCCGGATGCAGGAAGAGCAGGATTTCGCCCATATTCAACCCACATTCTTCACCACCTCCCAGGCCGGTGAGGCCGCACCCAACTTTGGCGTCGATGCCGGTACCCTGCAGGACGCCTTCGATATCGCGGCGCTGGCCAAGCAGGATATCATCATCACCGCCCAAGGCGGCGACTACACCAAGGATGTCTATCCGCGTCTGAAAGCCGCTGGCTGGCAGGGTTACTGGATTGACGCCGCCTCCTCCCTGCGGATGGAGAAAGATGCCGTCATCATTCTGGATCCGGTCAACGGCGACGTGATCGAGCAAGCCCTGAACGACGGCATCAAGACCTTCGTTGGCGGCAACTGCACCGTCAGCCTGATGCTGCTGGCCCTCGGCGGCCTGTTCAAGGCCGATCTGGTGGAGTGGGTCAGCGTGGCCACCTATCAGGCAGCCTCCGGTGGCGGTGCCCGCCATATGCGCGAGCTGGTCACCCAGATGGGCATGCTGCGCGATGAAGTGGCGGTCGAGCTGGCCGATCCTGCCTCCGCCATCCTCGACATCGAGCGCAAGATCACCGAGAAGACCCGCTCCGGCACCCTGCCGGTGGACAACTTCGGCGTGCCGCTGGCCGGTGGCCTCATTCCCTGGATCGACACCAAGCTCGACAACGGCCAGAGCCGCGAAGAGTGGAAGGGTCAGGCCGAGACCAACAAGATTTTGGGTATCGAAAACGCCGTCATTCCGGTGGATGGTCTCTGTGTGCGGATCGGCGCCCTGCGCTGCCACAGCCAGGCCTTCACCATCAAGCTGAAAAAGGATGTGCCGCTGGCGGAGATCGAAGCGCTGCTGGCTGCCCACAACGACTGGGTGAAAGTGATCCCCAACGATCGCGACATCACCGCCCGCGAGCTGACTCCGGCGGCCGTCACCGGCACCCTCAGCATTCCGGTGGGTCGTCTGCGCAAACTCAATATGGGCCCTGAGTATCTGGCCGCCTTTACCGTGGGTGACCAGCTGCTGTGGGGCGCCGCCGAGCCGCTGCGCCGCATGCTGCGTATCCTGCTGGCGCGCTAATTCGCTACAGAAGCAGAAAAAACAAGGGCGGGGAGTCACACTCCCCGCCTTTTTATTGCTTGTTTTTTAGTCAGTCGTCTTTGCCTGATGAGTGGGCCTGTAGCTTTCCATCACTTAAGCAAGATCCGCTGACAACCGCTGTAGATCTCGGCCCGTCCGAGGCGGCAAAAACCCACCAGCGTCAGCCCGGTCTGCTCGGCCCGCTCGACCGCCAATTCAGTGGCGACGGAGATGGCGAGCAAAATCTCCCACCTGCGCTGGCAAACTTTTGCCCCATCTCTAAGCTGGCGCAGCTGGTCACCAGAATGGCGCCATCCGGCCGACCGCTACGGCACAGATAGCGGAGGAGTGTGGACAGCGATCTTTTAGTAGTAGAGGCCGCTTCTAAAGCGCTTGTTCTTGATCATGGAGAGCAGATCGCAGTTGGTGGCAACCAACCAGCCGCACCTCCACCGCGATGGGGTTGCTGTCAAAAAGATAGGTGTCCCAGATTTCCCTGATTTCCCACCTCGCAGAGATATCTTGCCAGATAGATGCCAGCCGATCATGGCAAAGAGCGCCTGCCCGCACACCTTGCGGTGCCTGTTATGGCGCCACCTTGGCCTGCACCGCTGTGCCCAGCAGCAGGGCTGGCCTTGCCTGCCACACCCGTTCGGGGTCGGGCTCGACAATGGCGGCAGCGATCAGCTGCTCGCTCCAGTGGCGGTGCAGCAGCCACATCTGCTGGCCGAGATCCCCGTCGGCCCGGGTGCACTGCTTGGTGACATCGGCGGTGCGATAGAAATAGCGCACCAGACTCGTGAGCTCTGGCTCGGGCCAGCGGCAGCCAAAATCACGCAACAAGGCTGACCAGAACAGCACCTGTCCCCGCTCATGTTGCTGCTCGACAATTTGAAGATCGGGGATGAGATCCATGGCGTGCCACAAGGCGCCATAGCCGACAAAGCGGCGCTCCAGCGCCTCCAATGCCTCGTCGAGCAGCACCAGCGCCTGTGGCCAGCTGGTCGCCTGCAGCCGGATCGCCTGCTGCGCCTCGCAGACCGCCGCCAGCCACCCCATGGCAAGGCGGCAGATGATCGCCTCCTTGTTGGGATAGAGATGGTAGAGCGACTTGATCCCCACCCCCGCCCGATCGGCAATGGCATTGGTATTGAGGGCAGTAAAACCCTGCTCCTGCAACAGGCTCAGGGTCGCCTCCTCGATACGGCTGGCCACCGCCTGACTGCGCTGCTGTTTGGGTTGGCGGCGCATGGCCAGCACTTGGGGTAACGGCCCCTCGGTCACTGACTCCTCTGACATCACTCCTCCCGGTTGTTGGCCCATCGGCAAGGCGCTCTGGTTGTACATCTTGGTACATCAGCAAAACGGGCACTGCGCACCGCTCGCCACCGATTGATGTGACATAGTAAACAAAACGTTAAATATTTGCAGCAATTGCTGGCATTTTTTGACCGGGCAGCCATAAAGAGATCGCGCTATTTGCAGTAAACGCTGCACAAAACCCGACCTTCAAGGAGATCACTGCATGGATTGCAAGGCACCACACCACTCCCTTTCCTGCACATTGTTGCTGCTCGCCCCGCTGCTGGCGGCCACGCTGGCGGGCTGCCAGCAAACGCAACCGCCCACCGCCGCGCGCACCCTCTACCTCAACGGCAAGATCCACACCCAGGATGGCCTGCGCCAGGTGGCAGAGGCCATGGTGGTGAGCGGCGACCAGTTCCTCTATGTGGGAAACAGGCAAGGGGCCGAGGCGCTCAGCCCCCCCGACACCCAGGTGGTGGATCTGCAGGGGAAGATGGTGCTGCCGGGGCTGCACGACAACCATATCCACCTGTTTGGCACGGTGGCGCTCGATATGTGCGATCTCGACGGCAAGCCGGTCAATCTCGGCGAGCTGGCGGCCAAGGTGAAGCGCTGCCTGCCCCGCTACGCCCCCAAGGCTGGCGACTGGCTGGTGATCAATCAGTGGTCCCCCTACGAGGGCAACACCCCCACCGCCGCTTATAAAACCGTACTGGCGGCCCTCGATGCCGCCGCCCCCGACAATCCGGTGGTGCTGGCCGGGGTCGATGGCCACGCCAGCGCCTACAACTCGCGAGCATTGGCGCAGGCAACCAACCAGAGCGGCAAACAGATAGGCTTCACCGCCGCCACGCTGGCGCCGGGCGGCCTCTTTGCCCCCTTCAAACCCTATGTGGATCTCGATAGCGGCGTCATCCGCGAAGGGGCCCGCAGCGCCATCCCCGCCCCCGACAGCGGCCTGCTCAGCGCCCATGACGAGCAGGCGGCAAGCCAGTATCGCCAGATCCTGCCCGCCGTCTCGACCCTGATGGCCTCGCGCGGCATCACCAGTATTCAGGATGCCTGTGCCACCGACTTTATCCGCGATCGCCTGCGGGAGATGGAAGATAAGGGGCTGCTCAATATGCGGGTCACCGCCGCCACCTGTTTTCACGAGGATGACTACAGCGGCAAGCTCGACATCAGCGGCCATCTGGCCAAGGCCAACCGGGTGCGCGACCAGTTCGTCAGCGATCCGCTGATCAAGGCCGATGCGGTCAAGATCTTCCTCGACGGGGTATTGGAAGGGGATCCCTTCAGCACGCCCCCCTTCCTGCCCAACGCAGGCATGCTGGCCAACTACCAGACGCCCCACCTCGCCATGGATGAGGCAGGCGAGCAGGTCACCATCACCGCCAACAGCGAGGATGCCGGCAGCAATGGGCTGGTCAACTACCGCGCCGCCGATCTCACCCGCTACGTAGGGGAACTCGACAAGGCGGGCTTTGGCATCCATATGCACAGCATCGGCGATCGCACTACCCGCATGGCCCTCGATGCACTGGAAGCAGCCCGCACCAGCAACGGCGATCACGGTATTCCCCACACCCTCGCCCATCTGCAGGTGGTACATCCGGACGATCAGCAGCGGCTCGGCCAGCTTGGCCTCTACCTTACCTTCACCTACGCCTGGACCAACCCCCAGCCCGAATACGACATGCTGGTCACCCCCTTTATCCAGCCAACCCGCAAGGGGCAATCCCTGCATGAGGCGATGTACGATCCCAAGGGGTATCTCAAGCAGGCCCTCTATCCGGTGGCCAGCTCGCGCAAGGCGGGAGCCATTCTGGTGGCCGGCAGCGATGCACCGGTCGACAGCCGCGATCCGCGCCCCTTCGTCAATATGGCCGCCGGGGTCAACCATGCCCCCCAAAGCGGCGATGACTTTCGGGCGAGCCAGCGCATCACCCTCGATCAGATGCTGGATGCCTACACCATCAACGGCGCCCGAGCGGTGCGCCAGCAGGCCGTCAGCGGCTCCATCGAAGCGGGCAAATCGGCTGACTTTATCGTGCTCGACCGGGATCTTTACCAGTTGGTCGCCAGCGGCAAACCAGAGCAGATCGCCGATACCAAAGTCACCCGCACCGTCTTTCGCGGGCAGACGGTCTTTAGCCAATAGGCTCAGGCGAAATGGCGAGTGTGAGGATCTCGTCAGCGGTGAGCTAAGCGCATATGCCGCCAGCCCGGTACCTTGTAAAAGCAAAATGCCGACCTTTGGGTCGGCATTTTTACTTCCGAGAGTGATAGCCAGAACTGATTGCGATGGAAGCTACACAAAGGTCAATAAGCGGGAGTTAGCCCGCGTTCGGCTTGGCTCTTTAACCCAAATCGGCGGGGCATTGGCAACCAGCATGGCCAGCTAGCTGCCCCAAGCAGCGGCAGGATTGATTCACCAACGAAACAGCATCAACCAACTTGGTTGCAACAGCGTAACAATCTTGGGCTACTCGATTCTGGCCGCAGGCAATGGCTGTGGCATACTAACTCCCCGATTGTCCGAATACGCTTCGCTATTCGATCCCACGGGTTGTCACTCAGGGCGATAGCGTAATTGGTAGGTTGGCGCAGAACGTAGCGAAGCCCAACATACGAGATTCATAGGTCAGGGGCAGGTTATAAAACGATAATCTGATTGTAGATGTGATAGCTAAGATAGATGCTCCAAATCTCCTCGCATGATCTCAAAACAATCAACCATTGATATTCACAACCATAAAAAATAAACTACTTCTACACCAACCACCTTAACCAATATTTAAAATGGATTTAAAATGCTACAAAGAATTATTTTATTAATGACATTGCTAATGCTGGTGGGCATCAGTATAAGCCTTTTCATTTCGCCTGAAATATTTAACAAACCTAACTCTATTTTTGACATATTGAGAGCAGGAATGAGAAATATACCCGCATGGTTTGGTGCTATTGCAGGAATATTTGGATCAACACTTCTATCCTATTTTTATGCATTGGACAAACAAAAGCGTGACGACTTAAAAAAAGAACATGAAAAAAATATAGAAAGTGCGTCAAAAATATTAATAACGATCGCGGGCTGTATAGAGCAACTGAAGTCCATTAAACATGTTTATATGAGGAAAATTGAAAATCAAACTAGCATACAACGCTCCTTTAGATCGATGAACTTAGTGTACGGTGAACTAACAGCAGTATCTATTGATGCTGCATCTCTAAGCTTTTTAGTAAAACCAAAAGAAAAAATCGTCTTTCATTTCACAGCAAGCAATCCAGTTTTTATTCAAATAGCAATTGGTCAATATAATGATATATTGGCACTAATGAAAGAAAAAAAAGCCATGAGTGATCGATTAATAACTACATTGTATGAAAGTAAGATAGGTGCGTCTCAATCATACAACATTAGCTTTGAACCAAGTTATTTTTTTGGAAAAAAGACATTCCATGACATAATAAATTTCATTAGGCTCTCGGAATGTTTTTTTAAAACCGTAGATGAAAGTATAGACACGCTATCATCTATAGCGATGGATTTGTCTAGAGAAATGAAGTTGTATGTGAAAGAGCATAATTTCACAGAGAAGTTTTTATCTTACGAAAATGAAAGTCATATTTTTACAAGACCACCAAAAATAGATGTGGAAAGAGAGATTGAAGCCTTGGTCAACCGCTGTATGTACCGGGGAGATAACTTTGACATAGAAAACTGGCCTATATTTACAGCTAGCACATTAAAATAATACACATTTACTTTAACTACCATGTATATAAACCAACATCAATAAAAAAAGCCGCCCATTGGGCGGCATTTTTATTAGAGATAACGGGCGATAAGGAATTACCAGCCGGTCACTTCGCGCAGGGCCTTGCCGATATCGGCCAGGGAGCGGACGGTTTTCACGCCAGCATCTTCCAGCGCGGCAAACTTGTCGGCGGCGGTACCCTTGCCACCGGAGATGATGGCGCCAGCGTGGCCCATCCGCTTGCCGGGAGGCGCGGTAACACCGGCGATATAGGAGACCACCGGCTTGGTGACGTGGGCCTTGATATAGGCGGCCGCGTCTTCCTCGGCGTTGCCGCCGATCTCGCCGATCATCACGATCGCTTCGGTCTGCGGGTCGTTCTGGAACATCTCCAGAATGTCGATAAAGTTGGAGCCCGGGATGGGGTCGCCACCGATACCGACGCAGGTGGACTGGCCAAAGCCCTCATCAGTGGTCTGCTTGACCGCTTCGTAGGTCAGGGTGCCGGAACGGGAGACGATGCCCACCTTGCCCGGTTTGTGAATGTGGCCCGGCATGATGCCGATCTTGCACTCACCCGGAGTGATAACACCGGGGCAGTTGGGGCCGATCATCCGCACGCCGGTCTCTTGCAGCTTCACTTTCACATCCAGCATATCCAGAGTCGGGATGCCTTCGGTGATGGTGACAATCAGCTTGATGCCCGCATCGATCGCTTCCAGGATCGCGTCCTTGCAGAACGGCGCCGGCACATAGATGACGGAGGCAGTGGCGCCGGTCGCTTCAACCGCGTCACGGACGGTGTTGAACACCGGCAGGCCCAGATGGGTGGTGCCGCCCTTGCCCGGAGAAACGCCGCCCACCAGCTGGGTGCCGTAAGAGAGCGCCTGCTCGGAGTGGAAAGTACCCTGACCGCCGGTAAAGCCCTGGCAGATGACTCGGGTTTCCTTGTTAATCAGTACGCTCATCAGTTGGCCTCCGCTGCTTTGACGACTTGCTGCGCGGCATCGGTCAGACTCTTGGCCGCAATGATGTTGAGGCCGCTTTCGGCCAGCTTGATACCACCCAGCTCGGCATTGTTGCCTTCCAGACGCACAACCACGGGCACCTTGACCCCCACTTCCTTGACCGCACCGATAATGCCTTCTGCGATCATGTCGCAGCGCACGATGCCGCCGAAGATGTTGACCAGCACCGCTTTGACGTTGCTGTCGGAGAGGATGATCTTGAACGCCTCGGTTACGCGCTCCTTGGTGGCGCCACCGCCGACGTCAAGGAAGTTAGCGGGCTTGCCGCCGTGCAGGTTGACGATATCCATGGTACCCATGGCCAGACCGGCGCCGTTGACCATGCAGCCGATGTTGCCATCGAGGGCCACATAGTTGAGCTCCCACTGGGCGGCGTGCGCTTCGCGGGGGTCATCCTGTGACGGGTCGTGCATCTCGCGCAGCTTGGGCTGACGATAGAGGGCGTTGGCGTCGATGTTGATCTTGCCATCCAGGCAGTGCAGGTTGCCCTGCTTGGTGATCACCAGCGGGTTGATCTCCAGCAGTGCGAAGTCGCAGTCGAGGAACATCTTGCCCAAGCCTAAGAAGATCTTGGTGAACTGCTTGATCTGATCGCCGACCAGACCCAGCTTGAAGGCCAGTTCGCGGGCCTGATAGGCCTGCGGACCCACCAGCGGATCGATGGCCGCCTTGTGGATCAAATGGGGGGTTTCGTGGGCAATCTTCTCGATATCCACGCCACCTTCGGTAGAGGCCATGAAGACCACGCGGCGTGAGCCACGGTCAACCACGGCACCCAGGTAGAGCTCTTTGGCGATGTCGGTGCAAGATTCAACCAGGATCTTGGTGACCGGCTGGCCGCCCGCATCTGTCTGGTAGGTCACCAGATTTTTGCCAAGCCAGTTCTGGGCGAAAGCACGGATCTCATCCTTGCTCTTGGCCACTTTCACGCCGCCCGCTTTACCGCGACCACCGGCGTGCACCTGGCATTTGACGACCCAGATATTGCCGCCAATCTTGTCAGCCGCTTCGGCCGCTTCTTGTGGGGTAGCACAGGCATAACCTTCGGAGACCGGCAGGCCATACTCGGCAAACAGCTTTTTTGCCTGATATTCATGCAGATTCATAGATGCTCTATCCGTGTTGTAGGTATTTCCGTCCGGGGTTGGTGTTTCTCAATCCCCTATGAATGGGGGCCTGGGCGGCCCCTCGTTATCTTTCGCTCACTCGGGTATTACAGTGCTCAGACGTCCAGCAACAGACGGGTTGGATCTTCCAGCAGCTCCTTGACGGAGACCAGGAAGCCGACCGATTCACGTCCGTCGATGAGACGGTGATCGTAGGAGAGTGCCAGGTACATCATCGGCAGGATCTCGACCTTGCCGTTGACCGCCATCGGGCGATCCTGGATCTTGTGCATCCCCAGAATGGCGCTCTGGGGCGGGTTGATGATCGGGGTGGACATCAGGGAGCCAAACACGCCACCGTTGGTGATGGTGAAGTTGCCGCCAGTCAGTTCATCCACGGTCAGCTTGCCGTCACGGCCCTTGCCCGCCAGATCCTTGATGGCCTTCTCGATGTCCGACAGGCTCATGTTGTCGCAGTCGCGCAATACCGGGGTCACCAGCCCGCGCGGGGTGGAGACGGCGATGCTGACATCGAAGTAGTTGTGGTAAACCACTTCATCGCCATCCAGTGCGGCATTCACTTCCGGATAGCGCTTGAGGGATTCGACCACCGCTTTCACGTAGAAGGACATGAAGCCGAGCTTGATGCCGTGCTTCTTCTCGAAGATCTCGCCGTACTGCTTGCGCAGATCCATGATCGGCTTCATGTTGACCTCGTTGAAGGTGGTCAGCATGGCGGTGGTGTTTTTCGCTTCCAGCAGACGCTCGGCAATGCGTTTGCGCAGACGGGTCATCGGCACCCGCTTGTCACTACGACCGCTGAGCGGCGCCACTTTGGCCGCAGGGGCAGCAGCGACGGGCGCGGCAGCTGCAGGCTGGCTCTTCGCTTTGATGTAAGCCTCCACATCTTCCTTGCTGATGCGACCGCCTTTGCCGGTGCCAGTTACCTTGCTCACATCGATGTCATGCTCGCCAATCAGGCGGCGCACCGAGGGGCTCAAGCCATCGGCGCCGTCATCGGCCACCGCTTCTGCCGGTTTCTCTTTGGTCTCTTCACCCGCCACCGGGGCCGCGTTGAGGATGGCAATCAGCTGACGGGACAACACGGTCGCCCCTTCCCCTTGCAGGATCTCCCCCAGCACACCGGCTTGCGGTGCCGGCACTTCCAGCACTACTTTGTCAGTTTCGATGTCGACCAGCACTTCGTCACGGGCGACCAGATCACCGGGCTTCTTGTGCCAGGTGGCGATAGTGGCATCGGCCACTGATTCCGGCAGGTCCGGTACCTTGATCTCGATAGTCATCTAATCAGTTCCTTTTACTTCTATGCCAGAGGCTTTACAGGGTAAGGGCATCTTCCACCAAGGCTTTTTGCTGCTTGGTGTGGACAGACATATAACCAACGGCCGGCGAGGCTGACGCGGGGCGACCGGCATAACGCAGGGTGGCACCGACCGGCAGCACCCCATCGTAGTGGTGACGGGTGCAGTACCAGGCGCCCTGATTCTGGGGCTCTTCCTGACACCAGACAAAGTCGGTGACATGGCTGTAGTGGGCCAGAATGGCGCGCACTTCCTCTTCCGGGAAGGGGTAGAGCTGCTCAATCCGCACCAGTGCCACATCCTGCTGCTCGGCCTTGCGACGAGCATCGAGCAGGTCGTAATAGACCTTGCCGGAGCAGAACACCACGCGCTTGACCGCTTTAGGATCCAGCGCATCGATCTCGCCGATGGCATTCTGGAAGGTGCCTTCCGCCAGCTCTTCGAGCTTGCTCACCGCCAGTGGGTGGCGCAGCAGGGATTTGGGCGTCATCACGATCAGCGGACGGCGCATCGGACGGATCACCTGACGACGCAGCATGTGGAATACCTGCGCCGGGGTAGAGGGCACGCACACCTGCATGTTGTGCTGGGCACACATCTGCAAGAAACGCTCGAGACGGGCGGAGGAGTGCTCCGGGCCCTGCCCCTCGTAACCGTGCGGCAGCAGCATGGTCAGGCCGCACATCCGGCCCCACTTCTGCTCGCCGGAGGAGAGGAACTGATCCACCACCACTTGGGCACAGTTGGCGAAGTCACCAAACTGGGCTTCCCAGATGGTGAGGCCAGCCGGCTCGGCGCTGGCGTAGCCATATTCAAAGGCCAGTACCGCGTTCTCGGTCAGCACCGAGTCGTAAATCTCGAACGGCCCCTGCTCGTCGTGCAGGTTGCACAGCGGGGTGTAGGTGCTGGCATCGGTCTGATTGTGGACCACGGCGTGGCGGTGGAAGAAGGTGCCACGGCCGGAGTCCTCACCGGTGAAGCGGATGCGGGAGCCCTTGTCCACCAAAGTGGCATAGGCCAAAGTCTCGGCAAAGCCCCAATCCAGCAACTTCTCACCCGCCGCCATCAGACGACGGTCTTCGTAAATTTTCTCAACCTGACGCTGCAGCACATGGGTCGCCGGATACTGGCTCACCCGATCGCCGAGGGATTTGAGGTAATCCAGCGGCAAGGTGCTGTCATAGTGCATCGCCCAGTCGTGACCCAGATAGGGGGTCCAGTCGACGGAGTGCAGCTCCATCGGCCGCCACTCTTTGCTCACCCGCTCACCGCGATCCAGGGTGTCGCGATAGTCGTTGACCAGGGTGGTGGCCAGCTCCTGACTGACAGCGCCCTCGGCCACCAGCTGATCGGCGTAGATCTTGCGCGGGGTCGGGTGCTGTTTGATCTGCTGGTACATCAAGGGCTGGGTCGCACTCGGCTCATCAGCTTCGTTGTGACCATGACGACGGTAGCAGACCAGCTCGATCACCACGTCGCGCTTGAAGGTATTGCGGTAATCCAGTGCAATCTGGGTCACCAGCACCACGGCTTGTGGATCATCGCCGTTAACGTGCAGCACTGGCGCCTGTACCGCCTTGGCGATGTCGGTGCAATATTCGGTGGAGCGCAGATCACGATGGTAAGAGGTGGTGAAACCAACCTGGTTGTTGATGACAATGCGCACCGTCCCACCCACGCCATAAGCACGGGTCTGGGACATGTTGAAGGTCTCGGCCACTACGCCCTGACCGGACATAGCCGAGTCACCGTGAATGGTGATGGGCAACACGCTTGCGCCATCCTTGTCGCCATGGCGATCCATCCGCGCGCGCACCGAACCGATGACAACAGGGTTGACGATCTCGAGGTGGGACGGGTTGAATGCCAGCGCCAGATGCACGTTGCCACCCGGGGTCGCGAAGTCGGAGGAGAAGCCCATGTGGTACTTCACATCGCCGGTGCCCCAGGACTCCCCATGCTTGCCGGCGAACTCGTCGAACAAGTCTTGTGCGCGTTTGCCAAGCACGTTGATCAGCACGTTGAGGCGGCCACGGTGGGCCATACCGATGACGGCCTCTTTGCAGCCCTGCTCACCGGCGCGACGGATCAGCTCCTTGAGCATGGGGATCATGGCGTCGCCACCTTCCAGCGAGAAGCGCTTGGCCCCCGGGAATTTGGCGCCCAGATATTTCTCCAGCCCTTCGGCGGCGGTCAGGCTCTCGAGGAAACGGGTCTTCTCTTCGAGGGTGTAGCTCCCCTTCCCTTCAATGGATTCGAGACGCTGTTGCAGCCAGCGCTTCTCTTCCGTGGAGGTGAGGTGCATGTAGTCGGCACCTATGCTGCTGCAGTAGGTCTTTTTCAGCGAGGCGTACAGATCACCAAGTACCATGGTCTCGCGACCGATGGCGTAGGAGCCCACATTGAAGGTGGCCTCCATGTCTGCGCCCTGCAGGTTGTGGAATGCGGGATCCAGTTCGGCAACGGTTTCACGCTGCCACAGGCCCAGCGGGTCCAGATTGGCATTCTGGTGACCACGGAAACGGAAGGCATTGATCAGCTGCAGCACCCGTACCTGCTTGGCATCCACTTGGGGATCGGTAACAGGGGCGCTGTAACGGGAAGGATCCTTGGCCAGACGACGGAAATAATCGCGGACCTGGGAGTGAGGTTGTTCAACCACGTGGCCATTGACCTGGGGCAGCTCGCTAAACAGGCTGCGCCACTCGTCGGACACGGAGTCAGGATTTTCCAGAAAGGATTCGTAAAGATCCTCGATATAGCTAGCATTCGCACCAGCCAGGTGAGATGACTCCAACCAGGCCTTCATCACGCCGTTATGCATTTCTATCCCTTGTACATCTTGTTACTGCTGCGCAGCTTGTAGGGTTCAAAAAGCCATCCTGCCACGGGTGGGATGGCTCTCCAGACGTTGGGCTAGCCCAAAAACTAAACGGCCCGATTGAGCAACATCGACTTGATCTGGCCAATCGCCTTGGTCGGGTTCAAGCCTTTCGGACAGACGTTCACGCAGTTCATGATGCCGTGGCAGCGGAACACGCTAAAGGCGTCGTCCAGATTACCCAATCGCTCGGTGGTCGCGGTGTCGCGGCTGTCTGCCAGCCAACGGTAGGCTGCGAGCAGCCCGGCCGGACCGATGAACTTGTCAGGGTTCCACCAGAAGGAGGGGCACGAAGTGGAGCAGCAGGCACAGAGAATGCACTCGTACAGGCCGTCAAGCTTGGCGCGCTCTTCGGGGGATTGCAGGTGCTCATGCACCGGCGGCAACTTGTCATCGTTGATGAGGAAGGGTTTGACCTTCTCCCACTGGGTGTAGAACTGGGTCATGTCGATCACCAGATCGCGGATCACCGGCAGCCCGGGCAAGGGACGCAGCACCACGTTATTGCCCTTCTTCAGCAGATCAGAGAGCGGGGTGATACAGGCAAGACCGTTCTTGCCATTCATGTTGAGACCGTCAGATCCACAGACCCCTTCGCGGCAAGAGCGGCGGAAGGAAAGGGTGGGGTCCAGCTCTTTCAACTGGATCAGTGCATCGAGCACCATCATGTCGGAACCTTCAGGAATATCAAGACGATATTCCTTCATATGGGGGACGTTATCAACATCCGGATTGTATCTGTAGACAGAGAATGTGACGTTCATAGGGCTTGGCTCCGCAATCAGTAATACCGCACGTTGGATAAGAGGGAGGGGTGTTCCTCCCCTCTGTTCACAGACCGGCAGATGTCGCGACATACCGGGCATGTGACCTTCATTGTGCTTGTCTCCGTAATCAGTAAGTCCGCACCTTGGGTGGGAACGCTTCACGGGTTTTCGGAGACATGTTGACCGCGCGACGGGTCATGGACTCGGAGTCCGGATGATAGAGGCTGTGGCACAACCAGCTCTCGTCGTCCCGATCCGGGAAGTCAAAGCGGCTATGCGCACCGCGACTCTCGGTACGGAAGTTGGCCGCCACCGCGGTGGCAAACGCCGTCTCCATCAGGTTGTCCAGCTCCAGGCACTCGATGCGCTGGGTGTTGAACTCCTTGGAGGTGTCATCCAGCCGGGCACGCTTGAGGCGCTCGCGAATGAGTTTCAGCTCGGCCAGCCCTTCTGCCATGGCATCACCTTCACGGAACACCGAGAAGTTATTCTGCATGCAGGTCTGCAGGTCCTTGCGGATCTGCACCGGGTCTTCGCCGTCACGGCAATTTTCCCAGCGGTTGAAGCGGGCCATAGCGGCGTCGATGTCGGACTCTGACGCTTCGCGGCCGTGCTCCATCTCGCCCAGGGTGTTGACCAGATACATGCCAGCGGCACGACCGAACACCACCAGATCCAGCAAGGAGTTACCACCCAGGCGGTTGGCGCCGTGCACAGAAACGCAGGCAATCTCGCCCACCGCAAACAGGCCGACCACAGGTACGTCATTGCCATCTTTGTCTTGTGCCAGACACTGGCCATTCACGTTGGTCGGCACGCCGCCCATCATGTAGTGGCAGGTCGGGATGATCGGAATAGGTTCTTTGACCGGATCCACGTGGGCGAAGGTGCGCGACAGCTCGCAGATACCCGGCAGACGGGATTCCAGCACCTCTTTGCCGAGGTGATCCAGCTTGAGCTTGATGTGCGGGCCCCAGGGGCCGTCACAACCACGGCCTTCGCGGATCTCGATCATGATGGAGCGGGCCACCACGTCGCGACCGGCCAGATCCTTGGCGTTGGGGGCGTAACGCTCCATGAAGCGCTCGCCATCTTTGTTAAGCAGATAACCGCCTTCACCACGGCACCCTTCGGTCACCAATACCCCTGCCCCGGCGATGCCGGTCGGGTGGAACTGCCAGAACTCCATGTCCTGCACCCCTACCCCGGCGCGCAACGCCATGCCGACACCGTCGCCGGTGTTGATGTGGGCATTGGTGGTGGACTGGTAGATACGACCGGCACCGCCAGTGGCCAGCACGGTCGCCTTGGCCTTGAAGTAGACCACTTCGCCGCTCTCCATATCGATGGCGGTACAGCCAACGATGTGACCGTCCTGGTTCTTCACCAGATCCAGCGCATACCACTCGGAGAAGACAGTGGTCTTGCTCTTGACGTTCTGCTGATAAAGGGTGTGCAGCAGGGCGTGACCGGTACGGTCAGCGGCCGCCGCGGTGCGAGCAGCCTGCTCACCACCAAAATTCTTGGACTGACCACCAAACGGACGCTGGTAGACAGAACCGTTTTCAAAGCGGGAGAAGGGCAGGCCCATGTTCTCCAGCTCGTAGATGGCCTCGGGGCCCGTCTTGCACATGTACTCGATGGCCTCCTGGTCACCGATATAGTCGGAGCCTTTGACGGTGTCATACATGTGCCACTGCCAGTTGTCGTCGTGGGCATTGCCCAGCGCAACCGTGATCCCGCCCTGAGCGGAAACCGTGTGGGAACGGGTTGGAAAGACCTTGGACAACAGAGCGCAGCTCTTGCCGGACTGGGCAATCGAGAGCGCGGCGCGCATACCGGCACCACCGGCACCAATCACCACAGCATCAAATTCACGAGTTGGAATAGTCACCTTACACACCCCACAGCACGACGAAACCCGTCATCAGATAGACAAACAGCACCACGACCAGGGCAAATTGCAGCGCCCCACGCAACCCTACCGGCTTGATATAGTCAGTCAGCACCTGCCACAGACCAATCCAGGCGTGGATCAGTACGCAGAGCAGGGTCAACAGGGTGAATACTTTGGTGAATGTTTTGGCGAAGAAGCCTGCCCACACCTCGTAGGTGATGTCGTTGAACGCGACAAATCCCACCAGATAGAGCACGTAACAGGTCATGATGAGGGCGGTGGCGCGGATCAGGATGTAATCGTGAACGCCGCTGCGCCCGAAGGTTGCAGAATTGGTTACCATACAAGCACTCCCGCCAATACCGCCAGGATCGCGGTGATCACAAAGGCCACACGGGCACTCTGATTACCGGATTCCAGCTCTTCCCAATAGCCCATATCCATGACCAGATGACGCAAGCCGCCCACAATGTGGTATGCCAGCGCAGTCAGGATCCCCCACAGCACGAGTTTGACCAGGAAGTTGTCCATGATGGCAACTACGGTGGCAAACCCTTCGGGAGAGGCGAGTGAAGTACCAAGCATCCACAGCAAGATGCCCAGTGCGACAAAGGTGATAACCCCTGAAACACGGTGCAAGATGGATGCAATGGCAGTGACAGGAAAGCTGATCGTCTGTAGGTCGAGGTTGACCGGTCTCTGTTTGTTTTTCACGCTTGCCCACTCAGCTCCATTGAGCACGTTAGTTATTGTTTTAACTCACACTTGAGGGCACGGGATGGTGATTGTTGGTTATTTGTTACCAAAACACGCTGAAAAAGCCAAAAATCCAGTTTTCGGTTTCACATCAGGCTTTGCCAACGCGTTTCAAACGCCCACAGCCATGACCCACGTGGCGCAGTATATCGGCGGCTTTAACCGAAGACAATCAAACAGCTACAAAGAAAACACAAAACCGCAAACTGGATCGCATATTTAATTTAACATTTCATTAATGTCATTAATGGGGTCCCAGCAAAATTGACATTGATAAGGAACTCTGTTTCAAATAAGGCGCTCCAGCCGCCTCGGTATGGGTAACAACCTTTGCCAGCGTCATGAAAGTCGTAATAGAGTAGGACTGGAACCAAATTATAAAGAGCAAAGGAGACGTGCTATGGCTGATAAAATAGCCACCCTACACCTACCCGGAAAAGATCCGGTCGAACTGCCTATCCTCTCTGGTACGATCGGACCGGATGTCATCGATGTCAGAAAATTAGGCGCTCAAGGGTATTTCACCTTCGACCCCGGTTTTATGGCCACCGGTTCTTGCAAATCCGCTATTACCTACATCGACGGAGATCAGGGTGTCTTGCTGCACCGTGGTTTCCCCATCGCCCAACTGGCGATGCAATCGAGCTACCTCGAAGTCTGCTACATCCTGCTCTATGGCGAAGCACCGACCAAGGCGCAATATGCCGAGTTCCACCGACTGGTGACCCGTCACACCATGGTGCACGAGCAGATCGCCTTCTTCTTCCGCGGTTTTCGTCGTGACTCCCACCCCATGGCCATCATGTGCGGTGTGGTCAGCGCCCTCTCCGCCTTCTATCACGATGCCCTCGATATCAACAACGAGCAGCACCGCGAGATCTGCGCCTTCCGTCTGCTCTCCAAGATGCCGACCCTGGCCGCCATGTGTTACAAGTACTCCATCGGCCAGCCGTTTATGCAGCCACGTAACGCCCTCTCCTATGCGGGCAACTTCCTGCACATGATGTTTGGCGTGCCGACCGAAGAGTACAAGGTCAACCCCACCGTCGAACGGGCCATGGATCGTATTTTTACCCTCCATGCTGATCACGAGCAGAATGCCTCCACCTCCACCGTCCGTCTGGCTGGCTCTTCCGGTGCCAACCCGTTTGCCTGTATTGCTGCGGGGATCGCCTCCCTGTGGGGCCCGGCTCACGGCGGCGCCAACGAAGCCTGCCTGCGCATGCTGGAAGAGATCGGCTCGGTGGATCGCATTCCCGAGTTCATCGCTAAAGCCAAAGACAAGAACGATCCGTTCCGTCTGATGGGCTTCGGTCACCGGGTCTACAAGAACCACGACCCCCGTGCCCAGGTGATGCGTCAAACATGTCACGAAGTGCTGACCGAATTGCAGATCAAAGATCCGCTGCTGGATGTCGCCATGGAACTGGAGCGCATTGCGCTCTCCGACCCCTACTTCGTCGAGAAGAAGCTCTACCCGAACGTCGACTTCTACTCCGGCATCATCATGAAGGCGATCGGTATCCCGATGAGCATGTTCACCGTGATCTTCGCCATCTCTCGGACCATTGGCTGGATTGCCCACTGGAACGAAATGCACTCGGATCCGGATCAGAAGATCGGTCGTCCACGTCAGCTCTATATCGGCCAGCCACAGCGGGAATTCGTTCCGCTCGAGCAGCGCTAACAGGCTGAATCAACATAATTTGTTACAAAGGCGGTCATTGACCGCCTTTTTGTTTGCCGCTCTAATGCCCCCTTTCGCGTTGAAGGAGTCCATCATGAAACCACTGTTTATCAGCGCCGCCTTGCTGCTGACCGCCTGCCAGAGCGCACCCGCACCGTCACAGGGGGAGACCCTCTATATCAACAGCCAGCTGGTCGATTGCGTCGGGGTTGGCCCGATGCAGTGCATGCAGGTGCGCAGTGACGAACAGCAACCCTGGACCTTCTTCTATGAGCAGATTGAGGGCTTCCAGTTCGAGCCGGGCTACCAGTACCAGCTCAGCGTCAGCACGGAGCAGCTCACCGATGTGCCAGCCGATGCCTCGTCCCTGCGCTATCAGCTGATCAAGGTGGTGAGCAAGGTCGCCAGCAAGTAACAGGCGGGATCAAAAAACGGGGGATGGCAGACGCCATCCCCCGTTCGTTTATGGGTACAACGCCTCATCAGGAGCGACTAGCACATCGCCAACGCCATATGCAGCAGCGGATAGGGCTTGCCCTGACCATCCAGCGCTGAGCGGCCCGTCACGGTGAACCCCATCTTTAGATAGAAGCCCACCGCCTGTTCGTTCTGCTCGTTGACGTCAACCTGCGTCACGCCACCCTGATCGATGGCATGTTCCACCAGCAGACGACCCACACCGCCGCCGCGCGCCTCGGGGGCGACAAACAGCATCTCCAGCTTGCCCTCGTGCGATCCGCTAAAGCCAGCAATGCTCCCCTCTTCTGTGCGGGCACAGTGCAGTGTCACCGCATCGAAATAGTGTTCGAGAATAAGGGGTTTGAGGGCCAGGATCTCGGCCTCGGGCAGGAAGTGGTGGGTTGCCCGCACCGAGGCCTCCCACAGCTTGATCAGCGCCGGATAATCGGCTCGGGATACAGGAACAATCTTCATTAAATGACTCGATATGATAACCAGCGGGAAGAGACACCTCCCCGCTGGCAAAGGTGATTAGCGAGCCTGCACCGCCTGCAGTAATACTGAAACGTCGGCGCCAAAGCTGCGGGTGCGGATCGCCTCGCAGATATCCACTTCGCTATAACGGCTGCCCGGGTAGACCACCACGCAGGCCGTGTCGCCCGGTTTGAGGAAGTGGCTCTCGCCAAACGGGGTATAGCGGGTGGCACCGATACTGATCAGCGCGTGGGGAGGGTGTCCCGCCTGCGCCAGCAGCCCCTGAATGTGCTCCGCCGGACCTTCATCCTGTTGATGGTTGAACTTGTCGATGGCCCAGTCGAGCAACTGACCGTGGAAGTAGCTGTAATCGATGGCGGCGCTGTCTACCCCATAGGCGTGCAGCTCACCATCCCGCTCCAGATAGCAGGCGATGCGATAGTCATCGAGTTCGCAACCGGCGGCAAAACCGGAGAGCGGCAGCAGCTTGGCCGCCAGCCCCTTGCTCTCTTCGCCCCAGTTCTTCTTCTCGCTGATCTTCTTGGCGTTGGGACGGCGGATGGAGCAGTCGTTGTAGGCGCCAAAGGCACGGGGATGGATCGCCACCACCTGCTTGCCCGCATACTCCAGCTCACACCAGAGGGCCACTTCCGGCTCAATCTGCACCTTCTCGTCACCACTGACCGCCGCTTCCGGCAGGAACACTGCCTTGTCGCTTAAGGGGAACACCCCAAGCTGGCCCGGGTGGCCCGGCACGAAGAAGGGGAACAGTGCCTTGGGCGCCGTGGTATCACGCACCACCACCGCCACGAAATCTGACGCTTCGCCCGCCTGCTCCAGATGACCGGCGAAATTGCCCGCTACCCCGAGTCCGATAAACTTGCTCTCTGCTGCTATCTGCATCTTGCTCACCTGCATCTTGCCCACGCAAGGTAGCAGGCCCATCGCCCACTACCGCTAAAGTGGCAAGATTAAACCACAAGGCCCCCACCTTCGCCCAGTCCGGGCCTGCTGTGGTGTGCGCCAGTCCGCTTTTTTAGGAACGAGGCGCCTGCACTTGCGCACTGTTTCCAGCCTTTCCCCTCTTTCCCCTTGGGACTCAACTTCATCTTTGTTAGGCTGCCAGCATGCAAAACTGCGGCGCGCTTGACTGCGCCCCGGCTCATCACGGCAACACCATCGGAGAGAAAACGGATGATCGACAAACTCGCTTGGCTCACCTTTAAAGATCAGCAACTGCTCTGCGCCCGCTCCCACGGCAAGGCGATCTACTACATTCCCGGCGGCAAGCGCGAACCGGGCGAAAGTGATGAGGCGGCCCTTATCCGCGAGATTGAGGAGGAGCTGGCCGTCACCCTGCAACCCGATACCCTGCGCTTTGCCTGCGAATTCAGCGCCCAGGCCGATGGCAAACCTGCAGGGCTCGAAGTGCGACTACGCTGCTACACCGGCAAAGCCAGCGGCACCCCGGTCGCCTCAGCCGAGATCGCCGAGCTGCGCTGGCTCGACAGCACTCATCTTGATGAGCTCTCCCCCGTCTCCCGCCTGCTGTTTGCCTGGCTGGTTGAGCAGGGGTTGATCCGTTGATACATAGCTCTCACGCCAACCACTGGCGGGCAGCGCAATCAGAGACCCATTAAGCAAACAGCAGCTTCCCGCACGTTTGCACCCGGTCCAAAACATAACGACAAGGAGGTCAGATGGAAATTGTTGACGTTGACAGTACAGAGCCCTACCAGAGCGGACTCATCGCCCTACTGCAAGATTGTGTCGATAGCGGCGCCTCGGTCGGTTTTTTACCGCCGCTGTCTATTGAGGAAAGTGCACGCTACTGGCAAGGGGTGGAAGCGGATCTGGCGGCAGGCAGCCGAAAAGTGTGGCTTGCCCTTGGGCAGCAACAGATCGTGGGGGCCGTTCAGCTCGCGCTCTGCGGCAAGGCCAACGGCCGCCACCGGGGCGAAGTGGAAAAACTGATGGTGCTGCAAACGGCGAGAGGCAACGGCGTTGGCCGTGCGCTGATGCAGGCGATGGAACAAGGCGCCCGTGAGGCTGGCCGCTCCTTGCTGGTGCTGGATACCCGTACCGGTGACGTAGCTTCCCACCTCTATCGCCAGCTCGGCTATCAGGAAGCGGGCCAAATCCCGGGCTTTGCGCTCGGCGCCGATGGCGAGCTTGCTGCGACCGTCATCTTCTACAAACAGCGCTGAAGGTCACCTATCTCCCAATCGAAAACAGCAGGGCCGCTCTGGTGAGCGGCCCTGCTTATTGCTATGACGCGGCAACGGGATCTATCTGCCTCACGGCAGCTTGATGGCCCGCGCCTGAACCTCTGGCAGGGCAAAGGCGTCTTGCGCGGCGATCAGCTGCAGCTCGTAAGCCTGCTGGCGCCAGGTCTCTTGCAGCACCGCATCCACCGAGGCGTTGGTGCGCTCGAATGCGCTGACCGCATCGTGGCCAGCCAGCAAATTGGCCAGCATCAGGGCGCTGATGAGATCGCCAACCCCCACCGGCTGGCGGGCAAAGTCGTAGAGCGGACGGGCAATCAGGTAATCCCCTTGCGGGGTCGCCAGCAGCATCTCGAAGCGGCTGGAGTCCTGCGCCGCACGGCCGAGATGTTTGACCAGCACCAGCTTGACGCCGCGGGCCAGCAGCTGATGGGCGGCGGTGCGGGTCTGGGCCAGATCCGCCAGATGGGTATCGCAGAGGGTCTCCAGCTCCAGCAGGTTGGGGGCCATCATGTCGGCTACCGGCAATGCCTGCTCGGTCAGGAATCGGGTGACGCCGGGGGCAACGATACACCCCTTCTCCGGATGGCCCATCACGGGGTCACAAAAATAGATGGCATCGGGGTTGGCGGCCTTGACGGCCTTGACCACGGTCAGGATCTCGTCCCCCTGCTCGGCGGAGCCAAGGTATCCGCTCAGCACGGCGTCACAGCCACCGAGCACCTCGATATTGCCCAATCCCTCAACCAACGCGCTGATATGGCCAGCTGGCATCGCCATCCCCTGCCACCCCTGGGCATATTGGGTATGGTTGGAAAACTGCACCGTGTTGATGGGCCATACATCCATACCAAGGCGGCGCATGGGGAAGACGGCCGCACTGTTACCGGCACAGCCAAAGACCACGTGGGACTGAATAGAGAGAACGGATTTCATCGGGAATACCACAACAAAGGATCAGCAAGGTGGGCAATATATCGGATGAAGATAACGATGCGCCACCTTGGCGCGGGATGAACAGGCAATTTCCTGACTAAAGACAGGTTTTTGCGCCATTTAGCCAAGTTCGGAACAGTGAGCGGCGCCATGATGCGCCGTGCCCCCGTCCGTCATATCTCATTGCGCTTAACACCATACTAGCGGGCAAAGTGATAGACCCACCCCTCGTCACGAGGCATGTCACTTGGCGGTTGCACCAGTGCGGGCAACGCAGCCACCTTGCCACCAGCAGCATATTGCAGCGCCATCAGGGCGCAGAGCGCCGCATCGTAGCGATCGGTGCCAACCACCAGATCATCGGGCAGCAAGGCAGCCAGCTCGGGGCGTGCCGGAGATGCCTTGCCGCCGACTTTGGCCAGTGCCGGATAGACCTCCAGCACGGCGCGGCTGGCCTGCTCCTGCACCTTGGGCACCAGTTGCAGATCCGAGAACTGCGGCAGCATGGAGAGCGCCAGGGTGGCGTTGTTGCCGAGCCGGTCGAAGGTGGCCGAGAGGGGCTTCTTGCCGTACTGCTGATAAAGCCAGCGTTCGCAGTCGCGATAGGCGTAGGGGTTGTCTATCTCCCGCTCGGGGGCGGCGCAGCTATGTGGCTGGCCGTTGAGCAGATCGCGCAAAGCGCGGGGAAAGGCGAGCGGCGCATCGATGCCGAGCGCCAGTTGCGGGCAGGCCTCGACCTGCGCCAACGCGGCCTCATTTTGCAGGGCCGGACGCAGCAGGGCCGCCAGATCTGGCGCCACCCGCGAGCTCAGGCGAAACAGTGGCGACACCCCGAGCCAGTGCAGGCTGTTTGAATCAGCCTGCCAGCCCACCACGGCCACCGCCTGGGCGCTGCCCTGCCAGCCACGCACATCCCAGCCGATCCCGATTGCACTCATCTGCCCTGCCGTCATCAATTACCTCATTTTGCCTGTCACACGTTGCAAGGGGCACAGGGTAATCAGCAGACGCCCTTAACGCAAAGCGAACCGCCTTGTCAGAACGATTTCTGGAAGTTCACCAGCGGCAGAATGGGGAAAACACCGTTGGCGGCGTAGTTGGCGAGCCCGATCTGCAACCCATCGAGATGCTGGGTGGCATTGATAAAGCCAATCTGGAAGGTGGTGCGCTCGGCATAGTTGATCAGACCGACGTTGGCCAGCGCGTTGCCCTTGGCGATGTTGACCGCACCCCAGTTGAGGCCATGCACGTTGTTGGTCAGGTTGACCAGCCCCAGATTAACGCCGGTATCCTGCCCTTCGTGCCAGTTGATGGCGTTGATGGCGACCCCGTTAAACTGGTGGCGTACCCGCCCAGCGCCGAGGAAGATCCCGAGTTGCAGACCGCTGAACTGATCCACATCAGACAGCGCGAAGATCGGCAGATCAATGCCCTTCACCTGACCGGTGCGGCCATAGAGCAGCGAGGCGCGTGCCCCCTCTACCTGATGGGAGGCGGGCAAATTGACCCCGGGCAGCGAAATCTGCACCGGTGTACTGGCCTGCGCGACACCACACAGGGTAAGGGCGCAGCACGCCAGTAGCAGGCGTGCCAGTTGCTGTCGTGAAAATGTCATGGGAAGTTCCTTGGGCCATTGAGAGTGACCCGATCCTAACAGTCAGGGGAGAGTGTGGGCACACCAGCGGGGACGAGGTGCGTCACGATACGTCACGGCCGCCAACGGCGGTATCCCGCGATTTTTGGCGGATTGGCACAAGGATCAGCACTATCTGGCACTTTTTCGCCTGACATACCGGCCTTTCCTTTCATTGCCTCACTTAACTGCCTAAAATAGCCGCCCTGCTGTAATCGGCATTTATCCATCTAGAGGATTTTCCATGGAGACGTTTTTGCTCGAAGGCCACCCCTTCGTTGCCTTGTGTGACCTTATCAAACATCAGGGTTGGGCCGACTGTGGTGGCGCATCCAAGGCGCTGATCGCCGAAGGTCTGGTAGAAGTAGACGGCCAAATCGAAACCCGCAAACGCTGCAAAATCGTGGCGGAGCAAGTAGTCAACTTCAACGGCATGAAAGTGGTGGTCAAAGAGGGCATCAGCCCGGAGATTGGCTAACGCCCCGAGTCAGGGGTCTGCCTCTGACAACTCGCTAGCTGGCCTTGATCGACAAGGTCAGTACAAAGCGCGCCATCGCCTCATCCCCGTTCAATGACGGACAGGTGGCCACCACCTGGATGGGGCGGTTGATGCGCTGACCGGTCGCCAGCGACTCGTCGATCATGGCATCGATCTCCTCCCCCGCTGCGCAGTCAAACTGCACATCCCCTTCCGGACGCTTCAGAAATTCCCCCTGCACATCCTTGAAGGCGAAGTGCACCTTCTTGCGCCGCTGCCGCCCCTTTTCCATCACCAGCAGGCCGCCCACCAGATCGGCGCCGGTCGCCAGCGCACCAAAGTACATGCTGCCAAGGTGGTTGCGGGTACGCCAACCAAGGGGAATGCGAATGCGCAGCGCTTTGGCGTTCATCTGTTCGATGACCGGGGCGCAAAATCCGATGACGGGAATGTAGCGCCAGGCAAATAGCCGAAGCGCCAGATTGGCTTTGAAGCGTTGCAAATCCATATGCGAACTGATCCGATGAGTTTGTGTAAACAGCATGTTGCCAGCATGGCAGCTGTTCTACAAGGCTTCCGATGACGCAAGAAGCCTGTGACTCAGTTAAACGACATTGCGGGTGGCGACACCATCTGCCAAATTGCGCAGCAGCACTTCGGTGTCGGCCCAGCCGATACAGGCATCGGTGATGCTCTGGCCGACGGTGAGTTCACACCCTTCCACCAGATCCTGACGACCTTCCACCAGATGGCTCTCCACCATCACGCCAAACACCGCCTTGCTACCGGCACGCAGCTGATCGGCTACGTCTTCCGCCACCGCCATCTGGTTCTTGAACTGCTTGCTGCTGTTGGCGTGGCTAAAGTCGATCATCACCTTTTGCGGCAGACCGGCCTTCTCCAGCCCCTTCACCACCTCGCTGACATGGGCCGCGCTGTAGTTCGGCTCACGGCCACCGCGCAGGATGATGTGACAATCCGGGTTGCCGCGGGTCGCCACAATGGCGGAGTGACCATATTTGGTGACCGACAAGAAGTGGTGCGGCGCACTGGCGGCACCAATGGCATCGATGGCGACCTTGATGGTGCCGTCAGTGCCGTTCTTGAACCCCACTGGACAAGAGAGACCGGAGGCCAGCTCGCGGTGTACCTGGGATTCGGTGGTACGGGCACCGATAGCGCCCCAGCTCATCAGATCCGCCACATATTGCGGGGTGATCATGTCGAGGAACTCGGAGGCGGTCGGCAGCCCCATGTCGTTGAGATCCAGCAGCAGCTTGCGGCCAATACGCAGACCGTCGTTGATCTTGCAGCTGTTGTCGAGGTACGGGTCGTTGATCAGCCCCTTCCAGCCCACTGTGGTGCGCGGTTTTTCGAAGTAGACCCGCATCACGATCTCCAGCTGACCTTTCAGCTCGTCGCGCAACGCCTTGAGGCGCTTGCCGTACTCCAGCGCGGCCACCGGATCGTGGATGGAGCAAGGGCCAATCACCACCAGCAGACGCTCATCTTCACCGGTCAGGATCCGATGAATGGCCTGACGGGATTCAAAGACCGTATTTGATGCGGTCTCGGTAGCCGGAAACTTCTCAAGCACCGCAACCGGGGGTAATAACTCTTTGATTTCACTGATACGAACGTCGTCGGTTTGATGCTGCATGACAAGGCTTCCTGCTAGATGACTGCGATTAAGAAATCTCAACATAGCCCGCGACAGGGCATGTGTAAATAGGAAATTACAGCAATAGCAAAACTATTTTGCGTGGCAATCTTGCAAGTTATTGAAATGATGCTAAGCGAGGTGGCGATACGGGTGGGGAAGGTAAAAAGGCCCGCTCAGCGCGGGCCAGAAGAGTCGAGGATGACGGGTTTGTCAGTGATCAGCCACGCTGGCTGATACTGGCCAGCTTGTCGAAGTAATCCGGGAAGGTCTTCGAGGTGCACTTGGGATCATTGATGGTGACCGGGGTATCCGACAGCGCTACCAGCGAGAAGCACATAGCGATACGGTGATCGTTGTAGGTATCGATCTCGGCGTGCTTGAGCTGGGTCGGCGGGGTCACGGTAATGAAGTCCCGCCCCTCATCTACCTCAACACCCAACTTGCGCAGTTCGGTCGCCATGGCGTGCAGACGATCGGTCTCCTTCACCCGCCAGTTGTAGATATTGCGAATGGAGGTCGGCCCCTCGGCAAACAGCGCGGCAACGGCGATGGTCATGGCCGCATCGGGAATATGGTTCATGTCCATATCCACTCCGTGCAGCGGTGCCTGCTCCGCCTCGATGAAGTCATCGCCCCAGGTGATGCGCGCGCCCATCTTCTCCAGCACGTCGGCGAAGTGGATATCACCCTGAATGCTGTGCTTGCCGATACCGGTGACCCGCACCTTGCCCTTGATGGCACCCGCCGCGAGGAAGTAGGAGGCGCTGGAGGCATCCCCTTCCACCAGAAAATCACCCGGGCTGATGTAAGTCTGGTTGCCCTTGATGTAGAACAGCTTGTAGTTGTCGTGCTCGATGACCACCCCGAACTGCTTCATGATGTGCAGGGTGATGTCGATGTAGGGCTTGGAGACCAGCTCCCCCTTGATGTGGATCCGGGTATCACCGGCCGCCATCGGCGCCGCCATCAAAAATGCGGTCAGGAACTGGCTGGAGACAGAGCCATCGACGTGCACATCGCCGCCCCACAGCCCCTTGGCATCCACCACCAGCGGCGGATAGCCATCTTTTTTCAGGTACTGGATATGGGCACCCGCTTCACGCAGGGCATCCACCAGATGGCCGATGGGACGCTCTTCCATGCGCGGCTCGCCACCCAGGGTATATTCACCGGAGCCGAGGCACAGCGCGGCGCAGAGCGGACGCATGGCGGTACCGGCGTTGCCGAGGAACAGATTGACCGGCTCTTTCACCGCAAAACTGCGACCCAGACCGTGCACGGTGCACTCGGTCTTGTCGGCGGAGAGCTTGTACTTGACCCCAAGCTGGGTCAGCGCAGCCAGCATATGACGAATGTCATCGCTGTCGAGCAGGTTGGTCAGACGGGTGGTGCCACGGGCCAGCGCCGCCAGCAGCAGCGCACGGTTAGAGACACTCTTGGAGCCTGGCAGATTGACCTCACCGGCCACACGAGAAATGGGTTCCAAACGCAACGAATTCATAGACTTCCTGTGCTATCTCAAAATAAACGCCTGTCCGGACGTTAACAGCCTGCGTCCCACTCGGCAAGGGCACTTTCAGGGGAAATCCCACGGCGAACGCCAGCACTCTGGTTCTGTTGAAAAAAAGACGCCGGGTCTCCCCGGCGTCTTGAATCACTGCAATAGCTGGAAGCGGCTCATGGGTTGTCACAAGAAGCCGCCAGCAAACAGATGAGTGCTCTCTTCTCAGCCGTGGCGCTTGGCAAAACCGTCCATAAAGCTCACCAGGGCCTTCACCCCTTCCAGCGGCATGGCGTTATAGAGGCTGGCACGCATACCACCGACAATGCGGTGCCCTTTGAGGGCCAGCAGGCCAGCGGCTTCAGATTCGGCCAGGAACTGCTTGTCCAGCTCGGCATTTTTCAGCTGGAACGGGATATTCATCCGCGAACGGCAGCTGACATCCACCTGATTGCCGTAGAAGCTCGACTGATCGAGATAGTCATACAGGAAGTCGGCCTTCTCCTTGTTGCGCGCCTCCATCGCCTCGAGGCCACCCTGTTCTTTGAGCCACTCGAACACCAGACCGGCCAGATACCAGGCGTAGGTGGGCGGCGTGTTGAACATGGAGTCGTTCTTGGCGGTGAGCTTGTAGTCGAAAATCGAGGGCACATCGGCTCTCGCCTGATCCAGCAAGTCATCGCGCACGATGGCGATGGCAAGCCCGGACGGCCCGATATTCTTCTGGGCACCAGCATAGATGATGCCAAAGCGGCTCACGTCGATAGGACGGGAGAGAATGGTGGAGGAGAGATCCGCCACCAGCGGCACCTCACCGGTGGCCGGGATGTCGAACATCTCGATGCCGTCGATGGTTTCGTTCGGGCAGTAGTGAACATAGGCCGCATCGGCGCGAAACGCCGGGGTCGGCAGCAGGTGAGAGATCCCCTGCGCGTTCTTGGCAACGCCCTGGAAGGTCTGGATATCGCCATACTTTTTGGCTTCATCCACCGCACTCTGGGACCAGACGCCGGTCAGCAAGAAGTCAGCCTTCTTGTTGGCCCCGCCCAGCAGGTTCATGGGCACGGCGGAGAACTGGCCGCGACCACCACCGTGCATGAACAGCACCTTGTAGTTATCCGGCACCGCCAGCAGCTCGCGCAGATCGGCTTCGGCCTTCTCGGCCACCGCCATGTAGGGCTTGCCACGATGGGAAAGCTCCATGACCGAGGCTCCCAGCCCCTGAAAATTACAAAATTCGCGCTGGGCGCGCTCCATGACTTCAACCGGCAGCATGGCGGGGCCGGCGCAGAAGTTGTAAATCTGTTTGCTCATGACGCTTTCCGTGAGTGGATGAGAGGAATCGATGACTTGTCAGGTTTTACACAAGAGCAGCCAGCGGATCAAAGGCTTTTTGGGAGCTGGCTCAACCTTTTACCGTCACTCTTCATCCCCCTTGCAGCAGAAAAAGCCCTGAACGGGTCAGGGCTTGCAGGGAACATGCACAGAAATGGCGGGCAGAGCGCATAAACGACCACTGCTCAGTCATTTCTGACAAATTTACAGTTTGGCGGTGAGCTCCGGCAGCAGGGTGAAGAGATCCCCCACCAGCCCGTAGTCCGCCACCTGAAAGATGGGGGCCTCGCTGTCCTTGTTGATGGCCACGATCACCTTCGACTCCTTCATCCCCGCCAGATGCTGAATGGCACCCGAAATACCGACCGCGATATAGAGCTCGGGCGCCACCACCTTGCCGGTCTGCCCCACTTGCAGATCGTTGGCCACATATCCCGCATCAACGGCGGCCCGCGATGCCCCCACCGCGCCACCCAGCTTGTCGGCCAGCGCTTCTATCAAAGCAAACTGCGCCTTGGAGCCAAGGGCTCGGCCACCGGAGACCACCACCCGAGCGGCAGTCAAATCTGGTCTGCTGGAGCGCACCGCGCGGCGCTCGACCAACCGGGTACGACCAACAAACTCGGGTACGGCCAAGCGCTCGATGAGAGCCTGCCCGCCCGTCGCCGCCTTGGCAAAAGCGGTGGCCCGCACCGTCATCACCTTGACCGATGCAGAGCTCGCCACTCTGGCGATGGCATTGCCCGCATAGATGGGGCGCAGGAAGGTGTCGCTGCTCTCGATGCCGATCACCTCGGAGAGCATCTCCACCCCGAGCCGGGCCGCCACCTGTGGCAGCAGCGCCTTGCCCATGGCGCTCGCCGCCATCAGGCAGTGGCTGTAACCTTCGCACCAGCTGGCCAGCAGCTTGTCGACCCCATCCAGAAGCCCGTCGGCCAGCCGTGGATGTTCGGCAAGCAGTACCTTGTCGACACCGCCGAGGGCAGCCGCCTGTTCACCCGCCTCGGTCAGCCCCTGCCCCAGCAACAGCAGATCGACCTGACCGCCGATGGAGATGGCAGCGGTGACCAGTTGTGCCACGTTGTCGGCCAGATGGCCCTGATGATGTTCGGCAATGATCAGCACGCTCATGGCAGCACCTTCGCTTCGTGTTTGAGTTTGTCCACCAGCTCGTCCACCGAGCCCACCTTGACCCCGGCGCTGCGGGCTGGCGGCGTCATCACCCCGAGCAGGCGGGTCTGGTTAGCCACCTCAACGGCAAGTGTCGAGAACGGGGCGCTATCCAGCGGCTTGCGCTTGGCCTTCATGATGTTGGGCAGCGAGGCAAAGCGCGGTTCATTCAAACGCAGATCGGCGCTCACCACCGCAGGCAGCGGCATGCCCAGGGTCTCGAGGCCACCGTCAATTTCGCGAGTCACCAGCAGCTCAGCAGCTTCCACCTTGAGGGCGGACGCGCAGGTCGCCAGTGGCCAATCATTGAGGGCAGCCAGCATCTGGGCCACCTGATTGTTGTCAGAATCGATGGACTGCTTGCCGAGCAGCACCAGACCCGGCTGCTCCTGCTCACACACCTTGTGCAAGGCACGGGCGACAGTCAGCGGGGTGAGTGTCTCATCGGTGACATAATGCAGCGCCCGATCCGCCCCCAGCGCCAGCGCATGGCGCAGTTGCTCGGCCGCCGCGTCAGGGCCGAAGGTCACCACCACCAGCTCGCTGGCAATACCCGCTTCCCGCAGCCTGACCCCCTCCTCCACCGCAATTTCACAAAAGGGGTTGATCCCCATCTTCACATTGGCGAGCTCCACGTCGGAGCCGTCTCCCTTCACCCGGATCTTGACGTTGTAGTCGACTACCCGTTTGATCGCGACCAGCAGCTTCATGGGGTCATGCCTCGTCTGTTTGGATTGAATTCATTAGATTGCCTCTGCACTTGTTGCAGTACGCCTTTGCCTGATTTTTTGCTTTTTCTTGCTCAGTTTTGCTTACAACCGCTTTACGTTTACGTAAACTACCAGCATTACCCTAGGCCAACCAGAGCGCAGAGGCAAGATGGAACGGGAAGCAATGGAATTTGATGTCGTCATCGTCGGCGGCGGTCCGGCGGGGCTCACTGCAGCCATCGCCCTGAAACAGCAGGATGCCACTCTATCTGTCTGTCTGCTGGAGAAAGGGGCCGAAATTGGCGCCCACCTGCTCTCCGGCGCGCTGTTTGATCCCGTCGCCTTGCAAGAGCTGCTGCCGGATTGCTGGCAGCAAGCGCCGCTTGGCGTGCCGGTCAGCGACGATCAGGTACATCTGCTGCAAAGCGAGCAACGCTCCCTGCAACTGCCCGCCTGGGCGGTGCCACCCCGGATGCACAATGAGGGCTGTCACATCGTCAGCCTCGGCAACCTTTGCCGCTGGCTCGGCCAGCAGGCGGAAAAACTGGGAGTCGAAATATACCCGGGGTTTACCGCCAGCGAACTTATCATGGAAGCGGGCCGGGTCAAGGGGGTTATCACCGGCGATCTGGGGCTGGATCGGGCAGGCAACCCGAAAGCGGATCATGTGCCCGGCATGGCGCTGCTCGGCCGCTACACCCTCTTTGCCGAAGGGGCTCGCGGCCATCTCGGCAAGCAGCTGATCGCCGACTTCAATCTGGCAAATCCTGCCCAGCCCCAGCACTATGCCATCGGCTTCAAGGAGCTGTGGCAACTGCCAGCAGGTCGGGGGAAAGCAGGACAGGTGCTGCACGGCAGTGGCTGGCCCCTTGGCAAGCAGGGCGGCGACGATAGCCACGGTGGTTTCTATCTCTATCAAATGGAAGGGGATCAGGTCGCGGTCGGGCTGATTGTCGATCTCAACTACCAGAATCCCTGGCTCAGCCCGTTCGACGAATTCCAGCGCCTCAAGCATCACCCGCTCATCGCCGACCTGCTGCAAGGGGGAGAGCGCATCAGCTACGGTGCTCGCGCCATCACCAAAGGGGGCTGGCACGCCCTGCCCCGCATGCACTTCCCGGGCGGCCTGCTGATCGGTTGTGATGCGGGCACACTGGATTTTTCCCGCATCAAGGGGATCCACACCGCCATGAAATCTGGGATGCTGGCGGCAAAAACCGTCGCGATGGCACTGCGGGGGGGACGGGATCTGGCCCAGTATGGTGACGAGCTGCAACAGAGCTGGCTGGCCCGCGAGCTCAAGGCGGCGCGCAACTTTGGCGCGGCTCTTCACAACTATGGTCCCTGGTTGGGCGGTGCCTTCAACTGGCTGGAGCAACGGCTGTTTGGCACAAACTCGCCCTTCAAGCTGCTCGATAAGGCTCACGACTACCGTCAGCTGCGCGTGGCCAGCCGCTGCGAGCCCATCCATTATCCCAAACCCGATGGCAAGCTGAGCTTTGACAAGCTCTCGTCTGTGTATCTCGCCAACACCAGTCACGACGAGGATCAGCCTTGCCACCTCAAGCTGCAGGACGAGCGCATTCCGGTGGAGGTCAATCTGCCCACCTGGGCCGAACCCGCCCAACGCTACTGCCCGGCCGGGGTGTTTGAAGTGCTGGAAATGGAAGGCGCGGCCAAACTGCAAATCAACGCAGCCAACTGTATTCACTGCAAGACCTGTGACATTAAAGATCCCAGTCAAAACATCGTCTGGACACCGCCACAGGGAGGCTCCGGGCCGAATTATCCGAATATGTGATGGAACACGGCGATACCAAGATGCGGTGACATCAAAGATACTCAGCCCCAAAACATCATATGGACGCCGCCACAGGGGGGCTCCGGGCCCAACTATCCCAATATGTAATGAAGCAAGGCGATATCAACGCCCTGTTCCTGATATCCATCCCCCCTGCTTGGTGCGGGCTCGACCCCGCACGGCCGCTCAGGTGATCCGACCTCGCTGCTTTTTTAAACAAACACGCCAGACCCCCTATGAATTGGCCCTGACAAGCGCGGCCCGCCCCTGTATAGTTCGCCGCATTCAGGTTTTCCATCGGCCCGTTTTGCTTATCCACGGGATCGCTTTCTGTGCGATCTAGGCCGCATGACCTGTGCAACCATCCCTGATGACCCATGACTTTTTAAGGGGGGACAGATGATCACCGCCTACATTCTCAATAACAAGGTGCTGGACATAGTCACGCTCGGGCCTGACGACATAGTGCCTGACAACACGATCTGGCTGGATGCCTACAAACCAGACACGGCAGAGCGAGAATGGTTGACGGGCCTGTTTCTGGAAGAGGTTCCCGACAAGGAAGAGCTTGACGATATCGAAGCATCTGCCCGTTTTTACTGGGATACCGATGGTCTGCACATTCACTCTCTGTTTCCCCAGCGGATCGGCCGTGACACCAAGGGTGTCCACGTCTCCTTTACCCTGCGCAACAACCTGCTGATCAGTATTCGTGAAGATGATATCGGGCTGGTGCGCCTGCTACGCCACTATATGCGCCAGGATCGGCTGGAGGTGGAAGATGCCCTCGATGTGTTGCTCGAGGTGCAAAACCTCAAGGTAGAGTACCTCTCGGATCTCATCGAAGATGGTTACAAGACGTTGGAAAACACCGCGGATCAAATCTTCGAGCCTGACCAAATCAATTCCATGCTCAAGGAGCTGATGGCGCAGGAAGAGGCCAACGGCCAGATCCGTCTCTCCCTGCACGATACCCGCCGCGCCCTGCGTTTCCTCAAACGCAGCCTGCGCCAGCGCATGAGCCTGGAGCAGAACAAGTGGATCGACGAGATGCTGCATGACGTGGAATCTCTCTTGCCCCACACCCAGTTCCTGTTCGACAAGATCAACTTCCAGCTGGAGGCCTCCATGGGGGTCACCAATCTGGAGCAGAACAAGGTGATCAAGATCTTCTCGGTTGCTGCGGTGATCTTCCTGCCGCCGACCCTGATCGCCAGTATCTACGGCATGAACTTCGGCCGCATGCCGGAGCTCGCCTGGGAGTATGGTTACCCCATGTCGCTGGTGCTGATGGTGATGTCATCACTCGGCACCGGCCTCTTCTTCAAGCGCAAGGGCTGGCTGTAACGCGCACGCCGTGCACGGCGATATCTGAAGAAACAGATTGGGGGGCATGGCCCCCCGATTAATTCACGCAGCTCCCAACGCCTTGCAAAGGGCTCTTCGTCGCCCCATATCCCCTCTATCACTCCATTCACGTGGATAACGGGCAACCATGACCTTCTACCCCGAACACCGATATGACGATCACGGCCAGTTACGCCCGCCCCTCTGGTTCTGGCCCATCGCCCTGCTGCTGACCCGCTCGGTCTGGCTGTTTCTGATGGCTGGGGTCACCCGCGAGAGCGGCAGCGAGATCCTGACCCTCTTCTATCCGGACAAGATCACCCTCTATATCAGCCTGCTGACCGACGTGCCCGCCATGCTGGCGCTGCTCGCCTGCGGGGGCACCTATCAGCAGACCCACAGCATTCGCGCCAGACTCCGGCGCCACAGCCCGCTGCTGCTGCTCTGCTCTGCCGTCAGCGGCCTGCTGATGCAACTGCACAGCCTCAATCTGCAGAAGTGGTCGTTCAGCTGGCCCACCGCGCTGGTGCTGGTCGCCAGCCTCTGGTCCCTCTGGTATCTGCTGCGCAGCCGCCAGCTGCGGGAATATGCCGCAGACCAGCCCCACTAGCAGACCTGACACCCTATTGGCGAGTGACCCGGATCTGCAGGGTCTGGCGCTCGCTCTGGCTGCCTCGCCCGCCCTGTAGCTGGGTACCGAGGCTGCTCCCTTGATCCGCAGAACTGGTCGAGAGCTCCCCCACCGTCAGCCACTGGCCCGGAGCCCCGCTGACCTCGGTGGCACTCTGCCCACGATTGATGGTGCCCTGATCCAGCCTCGCCTGCTCGCTGCTCAGCGCAATCTGCACCCGATCGCCAATCAAGGTGGCCGTGGCATAGAGGCCGTTGATCAGCGGCATCATCCCCACCACGGCGCCCCCGTTCCACTGATAGAAGGTCACCGGCTGATAGGAGCCCATCTGCAGCAACACGGGACGACCCGAAAGCCCACGCACCTGCCAGCTGTCGTTCTGGCTGCGCTGATACTGCTCGGCATTGCCATCGAGCAGCCACTGCCTTTTGGCCTCGTCGCGACTGATTGAGCCCCCCAGTTGCTGACCGCTGGCGGCCCCATCCACCCGCCACTCGATAAGCAGGCTTTGCGGCGGCTGGTTGATCTGGGCCAACGTGGCTTCGGCCTCCTGCAGCTGGGCTGGCGTTCCGCTCAGCACCAGCTGATTGCCCATGGCACTCACCCCAAGCTGGGGATAGATCTCCTTGAGGGTCTGCACCGCTGCCTGCGCCTCGAAGACCGGAATCACTTTCACCTCGGCCCACAGCAACGGGCTCCAGAGTCCCATCATGCAGCCAAGCCACAGCAGCACCCTGCGGCCAACCTTGCCCATCCGCTCCATTGCGCTCTCCTCGCTCTCTTCTTGTGCTCTACTCACGATCTGCTCAGGCGTGGGCCAACGCCCGTTGCCAACAGCTCTGCCCTGCTCAGTTAACCCGTCGATGATGAACCCGACGGTTGCCAAAAAACAACCGGGAATGCAGCAACCCCGTGATTTCCCACGGTATGAGGCTCTCATTCCACGCCCATTATCGCGTAAGATAGCGCCATCATATTTGCCCAAGCGGAATCCATCATGTTGAAACAGCTGTTGTTACTCCCCCTCGCCCTGCTGCTGGGGGCCTGCTCCCTGACCCAGTACAACGTCAGCGAGGCCGAAATCAACCAGTACCTCAAAGATCAGGTCTCTTTTGAAAAACAGCTGGGGATCCCCGGCATCATGTCGAGCAAGATCCGTCTGGACGAGATGCAGAGCCGTATCGGCCGCAAGCAAGCGGATCGCATCGAGCTGGATGCCGCTGGCGACCTGCAGGTGAGCAGTCCCCTTGGCAGCCAGCAGATGAAGATCCGCTTTGCCCTGAGTGCCCGCCCGGACTATGTGGCCGACCAGGGTGCCATCTATTTGCGCGACCTTGAGCTGGTCTCGGTCAAGACCGAGCCGGCCGATATCGGGGCCGCCCTCACCCCGCTGCTGCCCACCTTCAATCAGTCGCTCTCCCTGTTCCTGTCGCAGACCCCGGTCTACCGCCTCGACAGCAGCCGCAAGAACGAAGCCAGGATCAAGGATAAGGTCGAAGCCCTCAAGGTAGAGCCGGGCCGCCTGGTCATCCCGTTCAAGCTGCTCTGATCCCCGCCGCACTGGCACTTTTATCGCGATCAGCAGATAACCGTCCTCTTCGACAGCACGCATCCGGTTTAACGTGCTGCCGATCGGGGCGGTTTTTTACTTCTCAAGTCCACTCCAACACAGCATAATGCAGACCATTCTCATTTAGATTCGTCATGAGAAGCGTCAATAATAAAACCAATGGTGAGAAGGGACATGAGAAAAACCGTACTGGTTCAGGCGATCGCCTGCGCACTGATCAGCGGCGCCGCGCACACTGCCGTCAAGGTCGAAGACAAAACATTCAATACTGCCGCCAACATGCTGGCCTATACCGAATTCGAGCTCTCCGGTGAGCCGCTGGCCGAAGCGCTGGGGCTGGATCTGGATGTGCTGGATGCCAACCGTGCCGATGAGCCGACCCCGTTCGACTTCGCCGCTGGCATCGAATCTTACGAATACTCCGAAGAGGCGATGTACGCCCTCAACTACCAATCCGGCATGGGCCCCCATCTGGTGAACGGGCCGCAAAACCTGGCCCGTGGCGGCACCATGGCCGATCTCGGCAAACGGGTGCTGGCCATGGCCGAAGCTGTTGGCTTCCCGGCTGATGAAGTGCCGCAGGGCATGTATCCCCTCTCCCTGCCCTATGCCTCTACCAATCCGGAGTTTGCCCAGGCGGTCAACGCCACCCCGGTCAATGGCGACCAGATCACCATCAAGACCGCCAAAGGTACCGAAAAAACCGTCAAGACCCAGGTGCCCGCCTACTTCCGTGACTACAGCACCCTGCGCTG
Source organism: Aeromonas sp. CU5 (assembly GCF_002586745.1). Lineage (NCBI taxonomy): Bacteria > Pseudomonadati > Pseudomonadota > Gammaproteobacteria > Aeromonadales > Aeromonadaceae > Aeromonas > Aeromonas sp. CU5. The sequence goes on along the minus strand of NZ_CP023817.1, from coordinate 1,264,993 downwards.
GAGCGGCAGTGACAACCTGCTGGTGCCCGCAGCCGTGGGCGGCATCCTGCTCAAAGAGGTGATGTGGTCGCAAGACTTCCTCGGTGGCATGCACGTGGCCGAAACTGATGAAGAGGTAGAAGCGGCCTCCACCACCATGGATCAGGATGGCAAGCACAAGCTGGGCGTCTCTGCCGCTGACGGCTTCAACGGCATGATGCTGACTGAACAATCCATCGACAAGCTGGCCATCATGCAGAACCAACTCGGCTTCGATGGCAAGCAACTGGGCGCCAAGATCATCCCGCAGTACGATCCGGCCAAGGGCGTTGTCTACTTCCCCCATCAGGTGAAAGTGACCGAAACCAGCAGCAACGATGCCGGTGCCATCGGCAAGCTGGAGGTGGTGGATAGCTCTGCCCAGCTGCGCGATGCCTGGATGATGCTGTGGCCGCTCTCCGAGTTCTATGCCTTCAGCGATCAACGCACTGCCAATACCAACCAGAACCCGGCCTTCCACGCTGTGTTTGACGGCGCGCCGTTTGCCGCCGCACCGGCTGCCAACCAGGCCAATGACTTGGGCAAGGCCGTCGCTGGCAGCGATGCCTTCTCGCTGGCGATCAATCTCTCCAACCTCACCTTCAAGAACCTGGCCGCCCTGCACTTTGATACCAAGGCTGGCACCCTGGTCGATAGCTGGCAGGCAGGCAAACAGGGCAAGCACGTCACCACCTTTGACGCAGCTTACGCTCTGGTCGCCCTGCAGATCTTCCAGCGCGCTCAGGATGCGCTGCCGGTCGGTTACGCCGCCGGTGACAATGGTGAGCTGAACCTCAAGACCCAGCAGGGTCAGCAGGCGCTCGACTTGATCCGCAAACAGGCCGATTTCATCCTTGCCAATCTCAAGGGCAAAAATGGTCTGGTGCATGACGGCGTCACGCTGGGTGGCAAGCTCGATGCAGGCCACTCCATCGATGCGCAGTTCGCGGCCATCCGTGGCCTGACTGCCGCGTTCCTCGCCACCTCCGATGCCAAGTACCGCACCGCCGCCCGCGAGTTGTTCATCGCCGCCGACAAGGCCTACTTCAATGCCAAAGCAGGTACCTGGCTGGCTGGTAAACAGGATGCATACACCCCCTGGACCCAGGCTGCCATCTCCGGCGCCCTACGCTCTGCCATGCTGAACCTGCGCAACGAAGGGGCCGAGCAGGCGCCCGAGCTGGAGCTGGCCAAGCTGACCGGTCAGTATGTCAGCTGGTTTCGTGGCACCGTCAACGGTGGCATGCAGATGGCCGAGTGGATCGGTGACTCCGGCGAGAACATCATCGAAGGTGCCGGCAGCGACACCGATGAAGATGGGGTACCGCAAGTGACTGCCGCCGGTGGCAAGCACGGCACCGCCATGGTGATGGCCGCCAAAGCGGTGGTCAGCGAATAATCATCGCCATTCACCCACATGTAAAAGGGAGCCAATTTGGCTCCCTTTGCATTACAGCGTCTGACACAGTTTCAAGGTACTTTTTTCACAACCCGGCTAAACCAGCTTGTCCAGCATCTCCTTGGTCACCAGCACGATCCCCTGCTCGGAGCGGTAGAAGCGGCGGATATCCTCATCGGCATTCTCGCCCACCACCAACCCATCGGGCAGGACACATCCCTTATCCACCACCACCCGGCGCAGACGGCAACCAGCCCCCACTTCAACCCCCGGGAAAATGATCGCCTGATCCAGGGTACAAAAAGAGTGGACCCGCACATTGGTAAAGATCACCGAATTGAGCACGAAGGAGCCACTGACGATGGCGCCGCCAGCAAACATCGAGTTGATGGTCATGCCGTGCTGACCGTTGCGGTCCTGCACAAACTTGGCCGGTGGCGTCAGGGTCTGGCTGGTCCAGATAGGCCAGTTTTCATCATAGATATCGAGTTCGGGCACCACAGAGGCGAGATCCATGTTCGCCTCCCAGAATGAATCCAGGGTCCCTACATCACGCCAGTAAGGCGCTTGCCCCTCACGGGCACCCACACAAGACATATTGAAGGGATGGGCATAGGCCTTGCCTTCCTCAACGATACGGGGGATCAAGTCCATCCCGAAGTCGTGTTTGGAGTCCTGATTGAGAATGTCATCTTCCAGCAGTTGATAGAGATACTCGGCCTCGAAGATATAGATCCCCATGGAGGCGAGGGAGCGGTCATCCCGACCCGGCATGGCGGGCGGATTAGCCGGTTTCTCTACAAAGGCGCGGATCTTGCGCTGCTCATCAATATCCATGACCCCGAAGGCTGACGCCTCGGCTCGTGGCACTTCGATACAGGCCACCGTCACCTTGGCGCCAAGGCGCACATGGTCGAGCAGCATGGCGGCGTAGTCCATCTTGTAGATGTGATCCCCCGCCAGCACCACTATGTATTTGGGGCCGTAGTCACGAATGATATCGACGTTCTGATAAATGGCATCGGCGGTACCGCGATACCAGTGCACTTCGTCCACTCTTTGCTGGGCAGGCAGCAAATCGATGAACTCGTTCATCTGATAACGCAAGAAGGACCAGCCCGATTGCAGGTGACGCAGCAGGCTGTGAGATTTGTACTGTGTCACTACACCCACCCGGCGGATCCCCGAGTTGATACAGTTGGATAGCACAAAATCAATGATCCGGAATTGGCCACCGAAATGGACGGCAGGCTTGGCACGATTAGCGGTCAACTGCTGCAAGCGACTGCCACGTCCACCCGCCAGCACCAGTGCCATACTCTGATTTAACAATTGTCGTGCTTTGGCACTATTTTCTGGCTCTAGCAACATGATTTACCTCTGCCCTGTTTGATCTGTTTTCAACCTATCTTCGCTGGTTTAGATGATGCTGAAAGTGGTTTCACTCACATTTAACCGATCTCAATTGACCCTTTTAACCGAGTTGCGAGGAATAGCATGATTTGATCTGCAAGCTTGGTTAAAATTCCCCCATAAAAGCAGCCACTTCAAGGATGACAAGATGGTTCACAAGCTCGGACGCCCCCTCTTTCTGATCGCTATCATAGTGACCATACCCCTGCTACTCCTGCAAGCAGTTTGGTTGGCCCTTCAGAGCACACCGCTCACCATGGCCATTATTCTGGCCACCACACTGCTCGGCATGATCTTGCTGCTGACGCTGGCCATTCGCACCATGGATGGCATGCTCCAGCATCAGGAGCTCACCTGGGTCAAGGCGATCAGGGGCCGGGATCCCGCACAACTCGATGAGCCCGCCTCACAAGAGGTGCTGCAACAGCTGCTGGAGCAGTTTGACAGTGCCGAACAGAGTGCCCATCGCCAACTGACCGAACTGAGCAATCTGGCTACCACCGACGAACTGACCCAGCTACTCAACCGCCATGCGTTTCGCCGCGACATGACCGAGCTACTGCAGCGGGATCAGGATACCCAAACCGCCACCCTGGTGTTGATCCGCGCCACCGAGCTTGGCAAGATCAATGCCCAGCGTGGCTTCCAGTCCGGTGATGCCTACATCAAGGACATGGCAACCCTGATCAAGCGAGTCGTGAGCCGCTTCCCGGGCAATCAGGTCTATCGCATCTCGGGAGCCGACTTCGCCGTACTGGTCCAGCCGGTCGCCAATATCCCGCCCCATTTGCTGGGGCAGGATTTGAAGATGGCCTTCGATCACTATCAGGATCAACATGAACTGGAGAGCACAGCCTACTCGGGGCTGACCAAACTCAACAGCGGCCAGAAGATCGAAGCTGTGCTGGCCAGAGCCGATCTGGCGCTGGCACGCGCCCAGACCGAGACCATCAATGGTTGGGCTATTCAGCAAGATGACAATGTTTCTGACCTGCAAGGACAGCATCACTGGCGCGAAGTGCTGACCGAGGTACTGGCACAGGAGCGCCTCAGCTTTACCTATCAGCCGATCCAGCCACTGCATCGCAGCATGCTGGCCTACAACGAGATCTACACTCGCTTCAGTGGCAACGATGGTACAGCCCTGCCCACTGACACCCTGTTTGCCATGGCACAGCGACTCGATCTGGTGATGCGCCTGGAACAACTGGTCATTACCCACATCATGCGTCAGTACCGGGCTTTTGGTGCGAATCAGAGCCGTTGGGGGATCAACCTCTCCCCCAACCTGCTGCAAAACAGTGCCTTTTTGATCTGGCTCGACCGCCAGTTGATCAAGGATCCCAACACCAGTGCCAATCTGGTATTCGAACTGGATGAAGAAAACCTTGAGCGCAACCTGACCGGTGCCAAGCGGGTGTTTGAGCTACTGCGCCGCAACGGCAGTCGCTCGGCCATCGCCAACTTCGGCAAGGGGATCGGCTCCTTCACCCTGTTTCGCGAACTCAAACCCGACTATATCAAGCTGGATCCGGCCCTGATCACCGGGCTGGAGCAAGATCAGACCAATCAGCAGTTCGTGCGGATGATCGTTGATGTGTCACACCGGATGGGATGCCAGGTGATTGCAGAAGGAGTAGAGCAGCTTGGCCAGAAACAGCTGCTGCAGGGGATGTATGTGGATGGCTTGCAGGGCTATCTGATCGCCCGGCCGCAACCGTTGCGACCGGATATCAGCCAGATCGGACTGTTTACTGAGGATGTTTCAACTTCAACAGAGTCAGAATGATGTCGTTGAGCTGGCGGTAACGTTCCAGCTCCTTCTGATCGTAGCGGGTCGCCAGCGTGGTGGGGTTATGGCGATTTTTGAGGTAACGGTTGATCTGCAACCGGTTGAACCCCGCCACCTGATAGACCTGCCCCAACAGGGTATTGAGCTCATCATGCGCCAGACCGGCTCGGGACAGATATTGGGTATCGGCCGGACTCTCGGTCTGGTGGCTCCACTTGCCGATACGACCGCTCTCCTGCAGATAGCTCAGCCACTGCTCGAGATACAGTGGCTTGCAGCCCGCCAGCAGACTGAAAAACCCCACCGCATCGCAACGGCAGCCGCTCAAGAGTATCACCGCCAATTCATCGTCGTCACACTGGAAGGTCACAGGCCCAGCTTGCGCCCAGTCAAGCGCCTGCAGCCGGATCTCGGCTCGTCCTCCCGCCACTCCTGTTACGTCGAATACAAACATGGCGCGCCCCCTTTGGCAAAAGGTTGATGATGGACCATACCCCAGGCAGGTGCAAAGGCAAATCGTCGTTAAAGCCATCATTGGGCCCAATCGACCATAAAAAAGACCGGTATCCTCGCAGATACCGGTCTTTAACCAAGGATGGGCCGATCTTGTCAGGCCATCAATGGAGGTGCTTTCAGGCGTTCAGTTCTACCAGTGCCTTGGCCAGCTCGATGGGTTCAAGCTCCTGGCCTTCCAGATCGGCGTTCCAGTTCGGGCCGACCAGTACATCGTCTTCATCCAGATCGTTGATCCAGATATCAAGGAACTCTTCCAGCTCGATCACTTCCGGCTCATAGTCAGCCCACTCGTCCACACAGTGCAGACGGGCATCTTCTTCGGCAGACCAGAGCGGCATCACGTCGGCATCTTCAAATTCGGCGGAACGGCAGACGACCCAGTCTTCCCCATAGCGCAAACCCCACACCTGACCCGACTCGCGGACTTGTTCGATAAACAGTTGGAAATTGGCGTCAAGGTTGTCGTTAAGCATGCTCATGGGGCTCTCTCTTTCTTTCGGGTGCTGCGGCATTGTCGGGCGACAATACGATGGCCAAATGGTGTCGTAAAAGTGACATGGACTCAAGCATATTGGGGTTATTGATGGAAAAAAGCCGGGATAACCGCCATTTGCCTGCAAAAGCGCCTCCCAGGGGAGGCGCGTGATAACAACCTGAGATCAACGCTCCCAGTAAACCTCTTCCAGGCTGTCCTCTTTCTCCGGCAAGCCGCGAGAAAGACGAGGGCTGCTCTGGGCCAGCACTTCATAGCTGACTCGGTTGGCGTACTTGCACACCTGAGCCAAAGAGGAGTAGGTCAGGAACTCGGAGATATGCTTGGCGGAGTTGGGCACATTCATCCGGTGATAGGAGTTTGCCACCATGTCGTGCAGCACGGCAGAGAGGGCGCCATCCCCTGCCCCGTTGGTGTTCTTGATCTTCTCCGGGCCACCCATGTACGGGGAGATGTGGGAGTAGATCCGGGCAGGCTTGCGGCACTTAGCGCGGGCCATCGGGCGGCTGAACTCATACATGTTGAACTCGGGGATAACGCCAGGCAACAGGGTATGGGTGGTTTCGCGCTTGTAATCTTCGTCGGTGTAGCTCGCCATATAGAGGCCAATGGGGCCCGCGGTGCAGAGCACCATGTCGGCCCAGTCGAGCGCCTTGTCTGCAGCACCGAGTGGATCTTTGATCCCGGTAAGGGCCTCACCTTCATCTTCGTTCATCGCCAGCACGGTCACGTTCTCGGCAATGAAGTCACGCCACCACTGGGGGTTTTCGTCGATGACAAAGCGGGTACCCAAGGTCAAGATGACCGGCACCCCGGCCTCGCGAGCATGGCGAACGGCGGCCATCGCGGCCTCTTTCATCGGATCACCATCATCACCACGCACCAGATAGGCGGTGATCACCAGGGCCGAAGCACCTTTGATCACCTCTGCAGGGATATGATTGACATCCAGCTGGTTCATCTTGCCGGCGTTGATACCAAAGCTGCGCTCACCGCACTCGGTGATGAAGGTAAAACAGCGACCGATGGGGCCATCGACCGGCTGCAAATAGTCGAGATTGACGCGGGAAGAGGTGTTGCACAGATAGCGGTAGGCGTAGCAGCCGATGCGAATATCCTGACTCATCACACCCAGCAGGATGGAGTGAGAATCCGCCAGCACCGAGTAGTTGTGAACCGTGTTGCCGATGGTGCCACCGGCAAACTCGCTCACCACCATATTGTTGGCTTTGAGCTCATCATAAATCCGTTCAGCCACGTCATCCTTGATCACCACAGAATGACCTTTGCTCAAACCATAACGGGTCAGAAAGTCTTCATCCACATGGGCTTCGATATCTACCAGGGTCTGATCGATCCCGACCACATAGGCTTTGCCCAATTCGGTCAACAGCGGATTGTGCGATACCAGCGGATCACGTCTGTCGACAGGGAAATAGTGTTTGGACTTGCGCTGACCGGGAAATTTCATGGCAATGTTCTGTGCTCTGGGGGAAAGAGGGGCGGGATTTTAACACAATCCGCCGCCCCGAAAAGTCGCCCTGATTAAATTATGGGGTCAGTATAGCCAAGGGCTATCAGAGAAAACGTTTGTCTTTTCACCATAAAAAAACCACCCCGCACGGGGTGGTTCTCACGCACAAAAAAGCATCGGTTTTCAGGCTGCCACAACGCCTTGCAACAGGGCCAGCACCGAGAAAAGCCCGAGGGCGAGCCAAAACAGCAAGGTCCCCAGAAAACGGGGGACATTGGGCGCTTTCGGGATCTGGATACCGATGGCATGGAGGATACGGCCGACCAGCAACATGGTACCACCGGCATGCAACCAGAGCGCATCCGCACCGGCAAGCTCACACAGCGCCATCAGCAGCAGGGTCAGCGGCACATACTCGGCGAAGTTGCCGTGAGCACGGATCGCAGCCAGCAGCTCAGGAGCCTCCCCCTGCCCTATCATCACCCCGAACTGGGCGCGGCGTCTGACCACCCAAAAAGAGAGTCCCAAAAACAGCAACCCCAGCAGGCCTGCATAAATCAGCGTGATATGGATCATCTTGTCACTCCTGCTATTGCAAGGTTCACTCAGGCCAGCTCGCGGCAGATCAGAGAGACCATCATCCTGATATGGGCCTGATCGCTGTTGAGTGCCGGAATATATTCAAATTGTTCGCCACCCGCTTCCATGAAAATCTCCCGGTTCTGCACCTGGATCTCTTCCAGGGTTTCCAGGCAATCAGCGGAAAACGCCGGGCAGATCACATCGAGCCGCTTGATCCCACTCGCAGGCAACCCTTCGATGGTCACATCGGTGTAAGGCTTGAGCCACTCCTCCTTGCCAAAGCGGGACTGGAAGCTGGCTGTCCATTGCCCCGCCGCCAGCCCGAGCGCCTCGGCCAGCAGGGCTGCGGTACTGCGGCACTGGTGGCCATAGGGGTCGCCTTCGTTCTCATAACGCTCGGGAATACCGTGGAATGACATCAGCAGATGCTCACCCTGGCCGTGTTGCTCCCAGTGACGGCGCACGCTCATGGCCAGCGCCTGAATGTATTCAGGATGGGCGTGATAATCACGGATCAGCCGCACTACCGGCAGATTGCGTTCTTTCTTCATCGCCCGCCCCCACGCATCAAACACCGATGCCGTGGTGCTAACCGAATATTGCGGATAGAGCGGCAACAGGATCACCCGGTTGACCCCCTTGGCCTTGAGAGCTTGCCAGCCATCATTCACTGACGGGGAACCATAGGTCATGGCCAGCTCCACCGGCACCTCGAGCCCTTCCCGCTTGAGCTCCTGCTCCAGCGCGGTGCGCTGCTGCTTGCTGATCACCATCAGCGGTGAGCCCTGCTCGGTCCACACCTGCTGATAGAGCTTGGCCACTTTGGGGGAGCGCGTCGGCAAGATGATGAAGTGCAGCAGCGGGCACCAGAGGTAACGGGGCAAGTCCACCACCCGGGGATCGTGCAGGAACTGGCTGAGGAACGCTTTAACGGCGGCAGTGGTCGGCGCGGCTGGGGTACCCAGATTGACCAGCAATATTCCGGTTTTCGTGGTCACATTGGCTTCCTGTCTATCTGTCATTAACCAAAAAAGGCCCCGAGGGGGCCTTTTCTTCATTTACCTGATGGCACAGAGACGCTGTACCGACAGCAAAGATCAGCCCAGAATGGTGGCAAGCTGCTTGCTGACCAGATCAACCGGCTGGGTGCCGTCGATCTTGACGTAACGGGTGTGGCCTGCTTCAGCCTCTTTGCCGTAGAAACCGATCAGCGGCGCGGTCTGCTGATGGTATACATCCAGACGCTTGCGCACTGTGGTCTCTTCGTCGTCGGCGCGGATCACCAGATCTTCGCCGGTCACGTCATCCTTGCCTTCCACTTTCGGCGGGTTGAACACCACGTGGTAGGTACGGCCGGAGCCGGAGTGAACGCGACGGCCGCTCATGCGCTTGACGATCTCTTCGTCCGGCACAGCAAACTCCAGCACGAAATCAACCACGACACCGGCATCCTTCATGGCTTGCGCCTGGGGAATGGTGCGCGGGAAACCGTCCAACAGGAAGCCTTTCACGCAATCTGCTTGAGCAATACGCTCTTTGACCAGACCAATGATAATGTCGTCAGAGACCAGCTGACCTGCGTCCATCACAGCTTTGGCTTTCAGACCAAGCTCGGTGCCCGCCTTGATTGCTGCACGCAGCATGTCGCCGGTGGAGATCTGGGGAATACCGTGGTTTTCCATGATGAACTGAGCCTGAGTACCTTTGCCGGCGCCCGGAGCCCCCAACAGAACAATGCGCATACACGCTCCTATTGATTGGTTATTCAAATATTGCGAAGGCAAAAAAGTACACGGTTTCGCCCGTTTCTACAAGCTCGAGCCGCCTGAGTGAGCAGTTTCTCACCATTATTGTCCGCTGACCGACCAGGATTTCACCGTCAGGAAGATGCGCAAAAATAATGAGGGTTTACGCAGAGTGAGCCAATTGGCTGTCAGCAGGCTCGCGATAAAAAAATCCCGGCTCAGGGCCGGGAATTGCGCTCAAAAATAACTACTTGTCGCTCGTAGTAGGAACAGAGCAATCGTAGTTTGCCCCCTGTGCGTCAACAACTGTCAGATGTGACAGGGAGGCCGCTATGGAACCGGAACTGCGGATCCGGCGAGCAGATAAGCTCGGCTTCCAGCTTGCCAAAGAACGCCACCCGCTCGCTGATATCCTCTCCCGCATACTGTTCGGCCAGGTTCAGGTAATCCTGATAGTGGCGCGCCTCGGAGCGCAGTAAAGAGATATAGAAGCGGCTCAGCTCTTCATCCAGATGGGGCGCCAGCTTGGCAAACCGCTCGCAGGAGCGCGCCTCGATGTAGGCGCCGATGATCATCTTGTCGACAATGGTGGCCGGTTCATGGGTGCGCACATGCTGCATCAATTGGCGGGCATAACGGGAGGCCGTCACCGGCCCGTATTCGATGCCGCGGGCCTGCATGATCTCCAGCACCTGCTCGAAATGATGCAGCTCCTCCTGAATGAGCCGCACCATGGGAAACAGCAGCGGGTTGCGTTCCAGCTCGGCAAAGACGGTGCGATCAGACTCCCCCATGCTGCGTTTGCCCAGGATCTCGGCCTTCTCCGGGATGGCATCCAGCTCGCGATAGAACTCCAGTTTGGGCAGCAGATGACGCTTGCCCTTGGGCAGGCAGTAGCGGCGCACCAGACTGTGGGCAGTGAGCGCGGCCTTGGTCTCGCAGTTGGCGTGATCGATGAGCAGGGTCGGCAAACGGGCAGGATCCCGCGCCATCTCGACCCACTCATCCGGGGTCTCGCACTGCAGAAACTGGCGCACAGGGGCTAGCAGATCGTCCATCACAACTCTCGTCGGTTAAAAGCGTATCGGTCATACAGGTTGGCCTCTATGCTAACGGATCCGGCCTGACATGCCCATATCCAACAAAATAAGTGCTTACTTTTCAATCTCATGTGCACTACTTTTGCCATCCCCCCGAGCAGACATAACAATGGGGGCCTTAGCCCCCATCTCAAGCACCGCCAGCGAAAACGTTTAACTTCCTTCGTTAAAAATTTCCAGATTGCTGGTGCCTTCCTGCCACTCACGCACCGCTTTGGTGTCATCGTTGCGCAGGGCATTGAGGTGATCCAGATAGGATTGGTCCACGTCGGAGGTGACGTAATGGCCGTTGAACACCGAGGTTTCGAAGTGACGCAGATCCGGGTTGAGCTCTCGCACCGCCTCTTCCAGATCTTCCAGATCCTGGAAAATCAGGCCATCGGCACCAATCAGCGCGCACACCTCTTCCACTTCACGGCCATGGGCGATCAGCTCGTTGGCGGTGGGCATGTCGATACCGTAGACGTTGGGGAAACGGATCTCCGGCGCGGCCGAGGCGAAGTAGACCTTGGCGGCACCCGCTTCACGGGCCATCTGGATGATCTGCTCGGAGGTGGTACCACGTACGATGGAGTCATCCACCAGCAATACCTTCTTGCCCTTGAATTCGGAACCAATGGCATTGAGCTTGCGACGTACCGACTTCTTGCGCTGGGTCTGGCCCGGCATAATGAAGGTACGGCCGATGTAGCGGTTCTTCACGAAGCCCTGACGGTATGGCAGGTTGAGGGTGTGGGCTATTTCCAGTGCCACGTCACAGGAGGTCTCGGGGATGGGGATAACCACATCGACGTCGAGATCTTCCCATTCGCGGGCAATCTTCTGACCCAGCTTGCGACCCATGTTGAGACGAGCGGCATACACTGACACCTTGTCGATGCACGAGTCAGGACGAGCAAAGTAGACATATTCGAAGATGCAGGTACTCATCTGCGGATTCTCCGCACACTGCTCGGAGAAGAGCTGGCCCTGCTCGGTGATGTAGATGGCTTCACCCGGTGCAATATCCCGCACCGTCTCGAAACCGATGGCATCGAGTGCCACGCTCTCGGAGGCCAGCATGTACTCCAGATGCCCTTGCTCGTCCTGACGACGACCGAGGATCAGCGGGCGGATGCCGTTGGGATCGCGAAAACCAATCAGGCCATGACCAATCACCAGCGAGACCACCGCATAAGCGCCGCGGATCTGCTGATGGGTTCTGCGCACCGCAGCGAAGATATCTTCGGGACGCAGGGCCATCTTGTCGCAAAGATCCAGCTCGTGGGCCAGCACATTCAACAACACTTCCGAATCAGAGGTGGTATTGATGTGACGGCGGGCAACCTTGAACTGCTGCTCTTTGAGATCCTTGGCGTTGGTGAGGTTGCCGTTATGGGCCAGTACCATGCCATAGGGAGAGTTCACATAAAAAGGTTGGGCTTCCGCGGCACTGGAACTGCCTGCGGTGGGGTATCTGACATGACCTATGCCAATGTTCCCCTGCAGACGCTGCATATGACGCACTTCAAACACATCCTTCACCAGGCCATTGGCCTTGCGTTGCCGGAAGTTTCCACTATCAATGGTCACGATCCCGGCGGCATCCTGTCCCCTGTGCTGCAACACCGTCAAGGCGTCGTAGAGGGCCTGATTGACGGGGGTGGTGCCAACTATACCGACAATACCGCACATGTCTTTGCTACCTCGAAGTCACTGTACCTGTTGAAGAAAGCTTGATGAGTTCAACATGAACCCGAAAAACCACTGGATCACCGGTTTGAACTCCGGCACCAGTTTGGACGCCACCCACCAGTCGCTCTGGGAGAGGCTGGTGAAGGTATCCATAAAAAACAACAGGGCACTGACAATCAGTACCCCGCGAATTGCACCGAAGCAGACCCCCAGCACCCGATCGGTGCCAGAGAGCCCGGTTTTTTCAACCAGCAACCCCACTACGTAGTTCACCACTCCCCCCAGGATCAGGGTCGCGACGAACAAGGCCGCAATAGCCAGCCCATTGCGCACCATGGCATCGGAGAACGAAGTGAAATAGACGGCGAGATCGGGATAGAAATGGCTGGCAATAAAGAAGGCGATAAACCAGGTGACAAGAGACATGGCCTCCTTGACGAAGCCGCGCACCAGGCTGATGAGAGCAGAAAAACCGACGATGCCGATGATGGTGTAATCAATCCAGACCATAGAAAAAGATGTCCTGCGAAATTGCGGCGCAGTCTAACAAAAACGATTGCGCATTGCTTGATAAAATTGTGTTAACTGTTCAAAGCGGTGCCGAACAGCCGATTTTTTTGACCACTAAAACAGGTGGCCGGCGCCAGAATGCACAACGCCATGGCAATGCCATGGCGTTGTGGTCAGCAGCGTGAGCTTACCCGATGTGGGTCAGGCCACCCATGTAGGATTGCAGCGCAGCTGGGATGGCGATGCGGCCATCTTCCTGCTGGTAGTTCTCCATCACGGCAACCAGAGTACGACCCACCGCCAGACCGGAACCGTTCAAGGTGTGCAGCAGCTGCGGCTTGCCGTCGATGCGCACGCGAGCCTGCATGCGGCGCGCCTGGAAGTCGGTGCAGTTGGAGACAGAGGAGATCTCGCGGTAGGTGTTCTGGGCCGGCAGCCACACTTCCAGATCGTAGGTCTTGGAGGCGCAGAAGCCCATGTCACCAGTGGAGAGCGCCATCACGCGATACGGCAGCTCCAGCAGTTGCAGTACCTTCTCGGCGTGGCCGACCATCTCTTCCAGCGCTTCCCAGGATTGCTCCGGGTGAACCAGCTGAACCATCTCGACCTTGTCGAACTGGTGCATACGGATCAGGCCACGGGTATCACGACCGTAGGAACCGGCTTCAGAACGGAAGCAGGGGCTGTGAGCGGTCATCTTGATCGGCAGCTCTTGCGCGTCAAAAATCTCGTCACGGGCCATGTTGGTGAGCGGTACTTCAGAGGTCGGGATCAGCGAGAACTTGCGCACCTTGCCCTCTTCTTCCCCTTCGCCCTCGATACCGGTGTTAAACAGGTCTTGAGCAAATTTTGGCAACTGACCAGTGCCATAGAGGCTGTCCGGGTTCACCAGATAAGGCACGTAGCACTCGGTGTAGCCGTGCTGCAGAGTGTGCAGGTCCAGCATGAACTGGGCCAGGGCGCGGTGCAGACGGGCAATCTGACCCTTCATCACCACGAAACGGGTACCGGAGAGCTTGACGCCGTTCTTGAAGTCAACGCCCTTGGCCGCTTCGCCCAGATCGATATGGTCGCGTACCGGGAAGCTGAACTCGCGCGGGGTACCCCAGCGACGTGCTTCCACGTTGTCATTCTCGTCACGGCCAACCGGGGTGGTCTCGCTCGGCAGGTTCGGGATCGCATCGGCAATGGCTTTCAGCTGGGCCAGCAGGGTATCCAGCTCGACCTTGCTGGTCTCCAGCTCGTCGTTGATCTTGGAAACGATGGCCTTGAGCGGGGCAACATCTTCACCACGACGGGCAGCTTCACCGATGGATTTGGAGCGGGCGTTGCGCTCAGCCTGCAGCTCCTGAGTGCGGGACTGCAGATCCTTGCGTTTCTCTTCCAGAGCATTGACAGCCACTACGTCCAGAACGTAGCCACGTGTCGCCAGACGAGCGGCAGCCTCTTCGATATCGCTGCGCAGATATTTGGGATCCAGCATGGTTTACCTACTTTTTTTAAAATGGGATCTGGGCCTGAGTCATCATGACGGGCTGGGAAACAGATCCGGAAGTTAACATCGGTTGGCGCACCCCAATCGTCTTCAGGATCGGGCCTTAACAATCAGGCCTTCGAAATCAGGAAGATGGCGCAAGGCCAAGACAAACGGGGTCGGATGGGCAGTGTAGCAGACCGCCCCCCCGCCCGAACAGGGACTATTTGTGTCGTTTTTACCGACGTTGGCACGCACACCGCCCTGCATATTCAAACGCCTGACCAATTTTCAGCCATGCGAGGTAACAAAGGGGCTATTTGCCCCGTTGCTGCGGGCTCTGCCGATCCAGCTCATGAAGATAATCGAGCTTCTGGCCGATCTGCTTTTCAAGGCCGCGATCGGTCGGCTGGTAGTACTGCTTGCCAGCCAGTTCTGGTGGGAGATAGTCCTCGCCCGCGGCATAGGCGCCCGGTTCGTCATGGGCATAGCGGTACTCGGCGCCGTAGCCCAGCTCGCTCATCAGCTTGGTGGGCGCGTTGCGAAGATGGGGTGGCACCTCGAAGTCCGGCAGGTTTTTGGCATCATTAAGTGCCGCCTTCCAGGCGGTATAGACCGCATTGCTTTTCGGCGCGCAGGCGAGATAGACGATCGCCTGGGCGATGGCGCGCTCCCCTTCCGCCGGACCGATCCGATGGAAGCAATCCCAGGCCGACAGGGCCACCTGCATGGCGCGCGGATCGGCATTGCCCACATCTTCCGAGGCAATCGCCAGCAAGCGGCGGGCAATATAGAGCGGATCGCAACCGGCACTCACCATGCGGGCATACCAGTAGAGCGCCGCATCCGGCGCCGAGCCGCGAATGGACTTGTGCACCGCCGAGATGAGGTCGTAGAAGTGATCCCCCCCCTTGTCGAAGCGGGCCACATGCTCCCCCACCACGGCGGCGAGCAGGGCACTGTCAATTTGCTTGTGACCGCTGCTATCTTGCTCGGCCATATCGGCCAACAGCTCCAGATAGTTGAGGGATTTGCGCCCATCCCCATCCACCGCCTTGGCCAGCGCCTCTTTGACGCCGGGGGCAAAGGCGAGCGCCGGATCATTGAGACCACGGGGGTCCTGCATCGCCTGATCGATCATGGCGAGAATGTCGCGCTCCTCCAGCCGCTTGAGCAGATAGGCCCGGGCCCGGGAGAGCAGCGCGTTATTGAGTTCGAACGAGGGATTTTCAGTGGTGGCACCGATAAAGGTGATGGTGCCATCTTCGATGTGAGGCAGGAACACATCCTGCTGGCTCTTGTTGAAGCGGTGCACTTCATCCACGAACAGTATGGTGCGCACCCCGCGCCAGCTGTTCTCCTTCGCCTTGTCGATGGCGGCGCGGATCTCCTTGATGCCGGAGGTGACCGCAGAGAGCCGCTCCACTTCCGCTTGGCAGTAGTGAGCCATCAGCTCCGCCAGGGTGGTCTTGCCGGTGCCGGGCGGCCCCCACAGGATCATTGAGTGGCAGTGCCCCGCCAGGATCGCTTTGCGCAGGGGCTTGTCAGCCCCCAGGATATGTTGCTGACCGATATACTGGTCGAGGTTTTGCGGCCGCATCCGGGCCGCCAGCGGACGAAAGTCCGATGAGAAATCCAGCGACAAGTTGCTCATCTGTATTGACCGTTCCGTATCATGGATACCGCCATGGAAAAACGGTCCGACGAGAAATCCAATAAGAGGTTACTCATCTGTATTGACCACCCAGCGTCACGCCACCCGTCTTTGACAGACGCAGTGGCGAGCAATCCAACGACCGCGTGCTCATTAGCGCTGGTCGTCCAGCTCAACCCCCTTCGGGATCTTGAACACAAATTCGTTGCCCTTGAGCACAGGCTTGCGGTTGAAGCTGCTCAGGGTGAATTCGCTCCACTGCCCTTGCGCCTCTTTCACATCGAAACGGCTGATGTTGTTGGCCCGATCGAAGGTGACGCGGAAGGAGGCGATCAGCTCGTCCTTGTTGCGGCTGGTGACGGTATAGACATCCCCTTGCTGGGTCACGTCATAGTTCTTCCAAAACTTGTCGTCATTACCGGCAATCAGAATGAAGGGGGTATTGAGTACCGCATCCTTCAGCTTGAGAGCGGTAACCTGCTCGACGAAGGGATCATAAACCCACACATCCTGACCATCGGCCACGATCAGGCTCTCGTCCGGTGAGGTTGTGTGCCAGTTGAAACGATTGGGACGCTGTACCAGCAGATCGCCGCTGGCCTTTTGCAGCTCCTTGCCCTTGCTGTCATAGACGGTCTGGGCAAACTTGGCGGAGAAGAGGCTGACATCTGCCAGCTTTTGCTTGAGATCGCTGGCCGCATCGGCCCACACCTGGCTACTGGCCATCAGCAGCACGGTACCCATCAACAGTTGTTTTTTCATCACGCTCTTCATAAAGACGCTCTCGATAAAAGGCCACGCCCGTGGAGGGCATGGCCAGGGATTGTATGAAACGGTGAGGCTTAGTCCCGCACCGGCGGCGGTGCCAGCACGTCGCGCTGACCATTGCCACCCGGTGAGCTGACGATGCCCTGATTCTCCATCTGCTCGATGAGACGAGCCGCCCGGTTGTAACCTATTTTGAACTTGCGCTGGACGCTGGAGGTCGAGCCACGGCGGGACTCCACCACAAAGGCGACCGCTTCGTCGAACAAGGGATCAAGCTCTTCATCGCCACCGCCGCCAAACTCGCTGCTGCCACCATCACTGCTTTCACCGGCGAGGATCTCTTCGATATAATTTGGCTCGCCGCGCAGTTTCCAGTCTGCCACCACCTTGTGCACCTCGTGATCATCGACAAAGGCGCCGTGCACCCGGGTCGGGTTGGAGGTACCGGCTGGCATGTAGAGCATGTCACCCATACCGAGCAGAGATTCAGCACCGCCCTGATCGATAATGGTGCGGGAATCGATCTTGCTCGATACCTGGAACGAGATGCGGGTCGGGATGTTGGCCTTGATAAGACCGGTAATGACATCCACCGACGGGCGCTGGGTCGCCAGAATAAGGTGAATACCGGCCGCTCGTGCCTTCTGGGCAATCCGGGCAATCAGCTCTTCCACCTTCTTGCCGACGATCATCATCATGTCGGCAAATTCGTCCACCACCACCACGATGTGGGGCAGCTTCTCCAGCTCCGGCGCTATCTGATCCATGGAGTCACCCGGACGCCACAGCGGATCACGCAAAGGCTCACCTGCGGCGGCCGCTGCCAACACCTTGTCGTTGTAGCCCTTGAGGTTACGCACCCCGACTGCCGACATCAGCTTGTAGCGACGCTCCATCTCGCCCACACACCAGCGCAGGGCGTTGGCGGCGTCCTTCATGTCGGTCACCACCTCGGTCAGGAGATGCGGGATCCCTTCGTAGACCGACAGTTCCAGCATCTTGGGATCGATCATGATAAAGCGCAGATCATCGGGGGATGACTTGTAGAGCATCGAGATGATCATGGTGTTGACCCCCACCGACTTACCGGAACCTGTGGTACCGGCCACCAGCAGGTGTGGCATCTTGGCCAAGTTCACCACCACCGGCTCCCCTGCGATGTCCTGACCCAGACCCATGGAAAGAGGGTGATGGCTATCGTGAAATGCATCGCAATCGAGGGTTTCGCGCAGGTAAACCGTCTGGCGCACCCGGTTGGGCAGTTCGATACCGACGAAGGTCTTGCCCGGGATCACTTCCACCACCCGCACACTGCTGGCCGAGAGGGAACGGGCCAGATCCCGCGACAGGTTGGTGATCTTGCTCGCCTTCATGCCCGGCGCCAAGTCCAGCTCGAAACGGGTGATGACCGGGCCTGGATAGACGCCGACCACCTTGGCCTGCACGTTGTAATCGGCCAGCTTGGCCTCAACCAGACGAGCCATACGATCCAGCTCGTCCTTGCTCATCATCTGGGTCTTGGCAGGCGGGCGATCGAGCAGCTCAATGCTTGGCAAAGGAGCCATGGCAGGCTGAGGGCGGCGCTTGGGTTTGCCCGGTGTGACGGCGGCGGGTGCAGGGACATCTTCGTGCCCCTCTGCCCAGGGCAGATCCAGCTCATCCTCATCGTCATCATCGGCCACAGCCAGTACCGGCTGACGGCGACCATTAGCGGCAGCCACCGCGCGCTTGGGCCTGGCAGCAGGGGCTGGCTCGTCATCTTCATCATCAAATTGCGGATCGAACTCGAAGGTATCGTCGTCCAGCTCCGGCAACCACTCTTCAGCGACCGCCTTCTGATCCTTGGCCTTGGGTCGACGAGTCCAGCTGCTGTGGGGCTCATCTTCCTCGTCATCAAACTCGATGGTCCCTACCCCGCCTTCCAGCAAGGGATCCGGCCCCTCGTTGCGGGGTTGACGCCAGCCGCCAGTCAACCAGCGGCCGAGGGTGGTCGGGAAGTGGTAAATCGCGCTGACCGAACCAGTGCAGGTCGCACCGATCCGCTCGACAATGGTGAGCCAGGACCAGCCGGTAAACAGGGTAATGCCGGTTGCCACGAAGCAGAGCAGCATCAGGTTGGCCCCGACACCGCCAAACAGCGGCACCACCGCAGAGGCGATCACATCCCCCACCAGACCACCGGCGGAGAAATTCTGCATATCGTTGAAGTTCATGCTGGCAATGGCCGACATGCCGAGCACGGTCAGGATAAAGCCGATGATCCGCACCCCCAGGGTGAGGTAATCCACCTCAAGCAAGCGGCTGGGGCGCCAGAACAAGCTCCAGCCCAGCAATACCACCAGCGGCGGCACCAGATAGGAAAAAGCACCGAAGGTGAACATGGTGATGTCGGCGAGCCAGGCTCCGGCGCTGCCGGAGAGGTTCTTCACCTCCCCCTGCCAGGAGGTCTGGGACCAGCCGGGATCGGCGGGATGATAGGACAACAGGGCAAGCAGAAGATACGCGGCCATCAGGGTGATGGCGATCAAGACGGCTTCGAAGATCCGTTGTGTACCTGATAAAGGAGTAAACAGCTTTTTATCGGCCAAACTCCGGCTCCTTTCTGAAAACATGTAATGCAGGAAATAGGGGGCCTAGTATCCCCGAAAAGCCCACCGATTGTCAGCCAATGCCTGATGGGACGGGGCTATATTTGCACTTCTCTTTACAAGAAGAAACGAGCGGACCGGCCGCTCGTTTCTGACTGTCATGGTGCCTCATATGGACAATACACCACGGCATAACCTGCTTTATCGGGTGCTGATCACCAGACGACAGCTCTGCTTGACCTCTTCCATCACCACATAGGTGCGGGTGTCGTTGACACCGGGCAGACGCAGCAGGGTTTCACCCAACAGGCGTCGGTAGGCCGACATGTCGCTGACTCGGGTCTTGAGCAGATAGTCGAAATCACCGGAGACCAGATGACACTCCTGGATCTCTTCGAGCACCTGAACAGCCTTGTTAAACTGTTCAAATACATCGGGCGCCCCGCGATTAAGGGTTATCTCGACAAACACCAGCAGAGATGCATCCAGATAATGAGGGTTCAGAATAGCGGCATATCCTTCGATATAACCTTGTCGCTCAAGGCGACGAACCCGTTCCAGACACGGTGTAGGACTTAGGCCAACTCGTTTGGACAACTCAACATTCGAAATCCTGCCATCCTTTTGCAGTTCATTGAGAATGTTGCGGTCAATCCTGTCCAAATCCTTTAGCCGACTCTTAGCTTCCATCATTTTATTCCATCCTTTGGCTATTTTTTGGTAAGAATCACCAGTCATTTTATAATTATGGTCACAAATCCTGTCAATACCTGAATATACTAGGCGCAAATGTTGATTAACATTTTGGCAACATGAAACACCAATCGATAGACGAGGGATAGCATGATTATCGGTGTACCTAAAGAGATAAAAAACCATGAATACCGCGTAGGCATGGTTCCGGCCAGTGTACGTGAACTGACAGCACGAAACCATACTGTTTTCGTCCAAAGCGGTGCCGGAAACGGCATTGGCTTCAGCGATACAGATTATATTGCTGTTGGTGCCGAAATTTTGGCCTCTGCCGCAGAGGTTTTCGCCAAAGCCGAGATGATCGTCAAGGTCAAGGAACCTCAGCCGGTCGAATGTGCCATGCTGCGTCCGGGTCAAACCCTGTTCACCTACCTGCATCTGGCGCCAGACTTGCCCCAGACCGAAGCCCTGCTGCAAAGCGGCGCTATCTGTATCGCCTATGAAACCGTCACTGACAGCCGTGGCGGCCTGCCCCTGCTGGCTCCGATGTCAGAAGTAGCTGGACGCATGTCTATTCAGGCTGGCGCCCAGGCACTGGAAAAATCCCGCGGCGGAAGCGGCGTGTTACTCGGCGGCGTACCCGGTGTCGAACCGGCCAAGGTGGTGATCATCGGCGGCGGGGTGGTCGGCTCCAATGCGGCCCGCATGGCCATCGGCCTGCGCGCGGATGTCACCATCCTCGACAACAACATCGATACACTGCGTCGTCTCGACAACGAGTTTCAGGGAGCAGCCAAGGTGGTCTACTCCAATAGCGAGACCCTGGAGCGCCATCTGCTGGCAGCGGATCTGGTCATCGGCGGTGTATTGGTGCCAGGCGCCACTGCGCCAAAACTTGTCAGCCGTGACCACATTGCGCGCATGAAGCCGGGCTCTGCCATCGTCGATGTGGCCATCGATCAGGGCGGCTGTGTGGAGACCTCCCACGCCACCACCCATCAGGATCCCACTTATATCGTCGATGAGGTGGTGCACTACTGTGTCGCCAACATGCCAGGGGCGGTTGCCCGTACCTCGACCGTGGCCCTCAACAATGCCACCCTCCCCTTCATCATTAAACTGGCTCAGCAAGGCTACCGCGACGCGCTGCTGTCAGACGAACATTTGCGCCATGGTCTCAACGTGATGGATGGCAAGCTGACCTGCAAGGAGGTTGCCGTGGCACATGGCCTTGCCTATACGGATGCACTGACCCTGTTGAACTGATCTCTGCTGGCCTGCGCCAGTATTGATGAGTAAAAATCCGCCCGCGATGGGCGGTTTTTTATCCCTTGAATTTGCCCCGCCTCCCTTCATGTACACGATTAATGCAATCGACTCGCCAGCCTTTGACCCCGGATCACGAATTACCTACAATCGCGCAAACTCATCACATCCCGGAAATTACATCATGAGCCAAGTCACTCACAGCAAATTGCTGATCCTGGGCTCCGGCCCGGCCGGTTACACTGCAGCCGTCTACGCCGCCCGCGCCAACCTCAACCCGCTGCTCATCACTGGCATGCAGCAAGGTGGTCAGCTGACCACCACCACCGAAGTGGAAAACTGGCCCGGCGATCCGGAAGGCCTGACCGGTCCGGCGCTGATGGAGCGCATGAAAGCCCATGCAGAGAAGTTCGATACCCGCATACTGTTTGATCACATCAACAGTGTCGAACTGACCCAGCGTCCGTTCCGCCTCAAGGGCGACAGCGCCGAATACACCTGTGATGCGCTGATCATCGCCACCGGCGCCTCTGCCAAGTATCTGGGACTGCCTTCAGAAGAGGCATTCAAGGGCCGCGGTGTTTCTGCCTGTGCCACCTGTGACGGTTTCTTCTACCGCAATCAGGAAGTGGCAGTGATCGGCGGCGGCAACACCGCTGTCGAAGAGGCGCTGTACCTGGCCAACATCGCCAAGAAAGTGCACCTCATTCACCGCCGCGACGAGTTCCGTGCCGAGAAGATCCTGATCAAGCGTCTGCACGACAAGGTCGAGAGCGGCAACATCGTGTTGCACACCCACCAGACCCTGGATGAAGTGCTGGGCGACCAGATGGGCGTCACCGGTGTACGTCTGCGCAGCACTCAGGACAACAGCACCAGCGAGCTGCCATTGATGGGGGTTTTCATCGCCATCGGTCATCAGCCCAACACCCAGATCTTCGACGGTCAGCTGGAGATGAAAAACGGCTATCTGATCGTTCGTGGCGGACTGGATGGTTTTGCTACCCAGACCAGTATTGAAGGGGTGTTTGCCGCCGGTGACGTGGCCGATCACAACTACCGTCAGGCCATCACCTCTGCCGGTACTGGCTGCATGGCAGCCCTCGATGCCGAACGCTACCTCGACGCGCAATAAACCAGCGCAGATGTGATATAAGGCATACCAGTCGGTATGCCTTTTTTCATTTAAGGAGTCTAATGAAACAGAAGATATTGATTGTCGAAGATAGCCTGACCATTCGCCGTATGTTGACTCAGGCCATTGCCCAGCAGACTGGCCTCGAAATTGACGCCTTCGATACCCTCGAAGGAGCCCGTCACTGCCGGGGAGAGGAGTATGTGGTCGCGCTGGTCGATCTCACCCTGCCGGATGCCCCCCGTGGCGAGGCGGTGAACGAGCTGCTGGCTCGAGGTTTGTCGGTGGTGATCCTCACTGCCGACATCAGCGAGGATAAACGTGCCGCCTGGCTGGAAACCGGCGTGCTGGACTATGTGATGAAGGATTCGCGCCACTCGCTGCAATATGCCGTCAGTCTGGTGCACCGCCTCTATCTCAACCAGTCCATCAAAGTACTGGTGGTCGATGATTCGCGCACCTCCCGTCACCGTACCATGGCTCAGTTGCGCAAACAGCTGTTGCAGGTGCATGAGGCAAGTCATGCCCGTGAAGCGATGGCGATGCTGGAACAGCACCCGGCCATTCGACTGGCACTGGTCGACTACTACATGCCGGATATCGATGGCATCAGTCTGGTGCGGATGCTGAGAGAGCGTTACAGCAAGCAGCAGCTCGCGATTATCGGGATCTCGGTCTCGGACAAGCGCGGTCTCTCTGCTCGCTACCTCAAGCAAGGCGCCAACGACTTTCTCAACCAGCCGTTCGAACCGGAAGAGCTGCAGTGTCGGGTCAGCCACAATCTGGAGGCGCTCGAGCAGTTCAACAGCATTCAGGAGTCAGCCAATCGTGACTACCTGACCGGTCTCTACAACCGGCGCTACTGGTTCAACGAAGGGCAGAAGTGGTTTGAAGAGCATCTGCGTCAACAGACGCCCCTTGCACTCTGTGTGCTCGATGTGGATCACTTCAAGCAGGTCAACGATCACTGGGGCCATGCCATTGGCGATCAACTGCTCTGCCACCTGACCCGGCTACTGACCCAGTTCTTCCCCGATGCCATGATCGCCCGGTTTGGCGGAGAGGAGTTTGCCATGATGGTGCCGCACTGTACCGTGCCCGTGTTGATCAAACGTCTTGAAGGGCTGCGTCAGCAGTTGCGCCAGCAACCCCTGTCACCGGAGATCCTGCTATTTGTTCGCGCCAGTTACGGTGTGATCAACGTTGGGCGGGTATCCATGGACGAGGCGCTGAGCGAAGCGGACCGGCTGCTTTATCAGGCAAAGAACACCGGTCGCGACAAGATAGTCTCTCAAGAGACGGCTATCTGAACCCTCAGGGCATCAGTCCCGTGTATTACCGCCCGACAGACTTTCCAGCAGGAGAGTCTGCGGGTTCATTTCCTGCCACAGTCTCCCCACTCGCAATGACTGTCGAAACTCAGTAAGTCTTGTCGACTCGCACCCCATCATCGAAATAGAGAATGCGCACCTTGTCTCCATTGGCAAAGACCATGGCGGGATCATAATCCTGGATCACGTTGATAAGGGCATTTTGCTCGTTGCGGATCAGCAACTCCACCAGCTTGTTTTCCACCACGGTTCCCCCTGACTGGTATTGCTGCGCGGCCGCAGCCCCCGCGAGCGCCCCGACGGCAGTGGCAATTTCACGGCCATGGCCGCCGCCAAACTGGTTGCCAAGCAGACCACCGAGCACAGCACCGCCCAACGTCTTCCAACCAGAGTGCTCGGACTCCAGGATCTGGCGCTGGGTAATATTGCGCACCGTTTCGACCTGGCCAAACACCACCTGATTGACCGGCCGCGCGGTATTGCGCTGGTAAACTTCCGCCCCGGCGGGCGCCGTGACAAAGCAGAGCAAGCTGGATACTATCAGGATAATGGCCTTCATCTATGAACCTCGTTGCCTTATGTCTCGCTATCTTACCCAACTGGATGATGAGCTTTGCTGGTTTCCCGACCCCAGCCATGCGCTGGAAGAGCCCAACGGCTTGCTGGCGATCGGCGGAGATCTCTCCCCGGCCAGATTGCTGGCAGCTTACCACAAGGGGATCTTCCCGTGGAATGAACCCCACCAGCCGACCCTGTGGTGGTCACCGGATCCCCGCGGGGTGATCCGCCCCGACCAACTCCATGTGGGACGGACATTGCAGAAGATTATCCGCCGCACCCCATTCGATATTTCCGTCAATCGCGCCTTTAATGAAGTCATCACCGCCTGCGCCGCCCCTCGTCGCACCGCTGATGGCACCTGGATCAGCCAACCCATGATCGACGCCTATCAACAATTGCACCGGCTGGGTCATGCCCACTCTATCGAGATCTGGCAGGAGGGAGAGCTGCAAGCGGGACTGTATGGCCTCTCTATCGGCCGGCTGTTTTGCGGGGAATCCATGTTCAGCCGGATTGATAACGGCGCCAAGCTGGCGATGGTGGCACTCTGCCGCCACTTTGCCCGCCATCGAGGTGCCCTCATCGATTGCCAGATTCAGAACCCGTTTCTGGCCACCCTGGGTATCGAGGAGTGGCCAAGGTCGCGCTTTCTGGCCGAGCTGGCACGCCTTGGCCAGCAACCACTATTGGCTTCCTGCTGGCAAGAGGGAGAGATCAGCTTATGACTGAAGAAGTGATCCTCAAAGTAGGGCTGACCCCCAAGCATCCCTGCAGTTATCTGGACCATGAACAGGAGCAGTTGCTAGTGCTCATGGATCACAACCTGCTCAATGCCAACGGCTACGAGCGCTTATTGACTGCCGGTTTTCGCCGCAGTGGCAACGACATCTATCGTCCCCACTGTTCCGCATGTCACGCATGCCAATCTCTGCGTATTCACAGCGAACAATTTCGCCCGAGCCGCGGCCAGAAGCGGATCCGCCAGCTCAACAGAGATATCGAACTTGTCCTGAGTTACGATGACAAGCCCGTGTATTACCAGCTCTACGAACGCTATATTCGCGAACGCCACCATGATGGCAGCATGTATCCCCCCAACCGCAACCAGTACCGCGGCTTTCTCCATTGTGACTGGATGCCACCACTCTATCTGGAGATGCGCAAGGAGGGCCGCCTGATCGGCGTGGCCACCACAGATTTGCTGCCCCACTCCATGAGCGCCATGTACACCTTCTTCGACCCGGACTACGCCGATCGCTCCTTGGGCACCTTTGCCATCCTCTGTCAGCTCGATCTGGCCAGGCGTACCGGACGGAGCTGGCTCTATCTCGGCTATCTGGTGGAGGCGTGCCGCAAGATGAATTACAAGCGTAATTACCTGCCACACGAGCTGTTAATTCAGGGGGAATGGAAAAATATCGACACCAAGCCCGAGTAAACTTTACACATAGCCTTAAATCCGGCATGATCCAGCGGTTTTTTGTTGTGGCTTATCAAGAGGATTCAATGGCTAAAGAAGACAGTATTGAGATGCAGGGCACTATTCTCGAAACCCTGCCCAATACCATGTTCCGTGTGGAACTGGAGAATGGTCACGTGGTTATCGCTCATATTTCAGGCAAGATGCGCAAAAACTACATTCGTATCCTGACTGGAGACAAAGTAACGGTAGCACTGACACCCTACGATCTCTCCAAGGGACGTATTGTTTTCCGCTCTCGCTAAGCCAGGAATTCAGCAAAAAACCCCAACCTTATCGGTTGGGGTTTTTTGTCGTTTTCTGATCACTGACGCTTAGTGGGAAACAGCTTCAACATTGACCTGAAAATCAAAGCTGAGGCTGTCATTTACCAACTCAACCTTCACAATCCCCCCGTCAACTAATGAACCGAACAGGATCTCGTTGGCCAGGGGTTTCTTGAGGTGCTCTTGGATAACCCGACCCATCGGTCTGGCGCCCATGGCTCTGTCATATCCCTTCTCTGCCAACCAATGACGGGCTCGCTCAGACACCTCGAGAGATACCCCCTTCGCATCCAGCTGCACCTGCAACTCAACAATGAACTTGTCGACCACTTGGTGGATCACCGCCATATCCAGGTGGTTAAACCAGATAGTGTGATCAAGCCGGTTACGAAACTCCGGACTGAATGTCTTGTTGATCACCGCCATGGCATCGTGGCTCAAATCCTGTTGCTGGAAGCCTATCGATTTGCGCTGGGTCTCCTGCACACCGGCGTTAGTGGTCATCACCAGAATGACGTTACGGAAATCCGCCTTGCGCCCGTTGTTATCGGTCAGGGTGCCGTTGTCCATCACCTGCAGCAGCAGGTTAAATACATCGGGGTGTGCTTTCTCAATTTCGTCGAGCAACACCACCGAATGGGGATGCTTGATCACCGCATCGGTCAGCAAACCACCCTGCTCAAAACCGACGTAGCCGGGTGGCGCACCGATCAGTCGTGAAACAGTATGACGCTCCATGTACTCGGACATATCAAAGCGCAGCATCTCGACACCCAATGCTTTGCCCAACTGTTGGGTCACCTCTGTTTTACCGACACCGGTAGGGCCTGCAAACAGGAAGCAACCTACCGGACGACGTTCATTGCCAAGACCCGAGCGTGACAAGCGGATCGCGTCAGCCAGCACTTCGATAGCCTTGTCCTGACCAAAGACCACCATTTTGAGGTTACGCTCCAGGTGTTTCAGCACCTCTTTGTCAGAGGAGGAGACTGATTTCTCTGGAATGCGGGCAATCTTGGCCACAATGGACTCAATCTCCTGCACATTGATCACTTTCTTGCGTTTGCTCGCTGGCAGTAACCGTTGGCCAGCGCCGGCCTCATCGATCACATCGATCGCTTTGTCAGGCAGGTGGCGATCGTTAATGTACTTGGCGGAAAGCTCGGCAGCCGCACGGATCGCCTTGGCGGTGTAACGCACCCCATGGTGTGCTTCATAGCGACTTTTAAGGCCCATCAGAATGCGGGTGGTGTCATCCACCGTCGGCTCGACAACATCGATCTTCTGGAAGCGACGCGCTAATGCACGATCTTTTTCAAAGACCTGAGCATATTCCTGATAAGTGGTTGACCCTACACAGCGCAGCAAACCATTGGAAAGTAACGGCTTGATAAGGTTAGCCGCATCCAACTGCCCACCGGATGCCGCTCCGGCACCAATGATGGTATGGATCTCGTCAATGAAGAGAATGGCACCTTCCTGACGCTCAATCTGCTTGAGCAGTACCTTGAGGCGCTTCTCGAAGTCGCCGCGATACTTGGTGCCAGCTAGCAGAGAACCCATATCCAGCGAATAGATGGTGCTACCGGCTATCACCTCGGGCACATCGCCCTTGACGATCCGGTAGGCCAACCCTTCGGCAATGGCAGTCTTGCCCACGCCAGCTTCACCCACCAGCAGTGGGTTGTTCTTGCGGCGACGGCAGAGCACCTGGATAGTCCGGCTGAGTTCCTGATCACGACCAATCAGCGGATCAATGCGTCCCTCCAACACCAGCTGGTTGAGGTTGGTGGCAAAGCTTTCTATCTGGGCAGCCGAGACATCGTCATCAGACTCGGGATTATTGTTACTGCTGATATCCGGTTTGCTATCCTTGCGCACCCCATGGGAGAGGAAATTGACCACATCAAGGCGGCTTATCTCGGATTTTTTCAGAAAATAGGCAGCTTGAGACTCTTGCTCACTGAAGATGGCGACCAACACGTTGGCGCCGCTGACTTCGGTATTGCCAGACGATTGCACATGGAACACTGCGCGTTGCAGCACACGCTGAAAGCCCAGGGTTGGCTGAGTTTCACGATCTTCGTCATCGCGAGGGATAAGCGGGGTTGTTTGGGTGATGAATGCGCGGATCTCCTTGCGCATCAGCTCGATATCGGCACCACAGGAGCTCAGCGCTTCATGAGCTGAACTGTTATCCAGAAGGGCTAACAACAGGTGCTCGACAGTCATGAATTCATGGCGCTCATCACGGGCCAGTTTGAAAGCCTCGTTCAGCGTCTTTTCTAGATCTTTATTCAACATAGGCACCTCCCCTAGTACAGCAGCAATGTGGTGTCACACTCGCCATCAACTCATCGAATTCAAGCCTTTTCCATAGTACATAGCAGTGGATGTTCGTTGTTACGTGAATAGGTGTTGACTTGGACTACCTTGGTTTCAGCTATTTCTGCAGTAAACATGCCACAGACCCCTTTACCACTATAATGCACGCTCAGCATGACCTGAGTCGCCTTGTCCAAATCCATACCAAAGAACTTTTGCAGCACCTCTACCACAAATTCCATTGGCGTATAGTCATCGTTGTTTAACACAACTTTATACATGGATGGCGGCTGCAGTTTGGTTTTCTCTGCCTCTGCTAGTTCTTCATTAGCAAAGAGTTCTTTCTGCTTGCTCATAATCGCGCTTTGGTACCTCTAGATTACTACCGTCTAACACAAGGTTGTCAATAGACTTGTTAACCAGATCACATCAGCTGTTAACAACTCCTTGACTCGCTCAAAACTTAGACTAAATTGATTACTTGCTAATCTGTGCCCGTCTGCTACGGGCTCATGTCCTTAGTTATAATGGGCTGGCGCAGGTTACTCAACGACTTCTGGGTAATCAATAAAAGGATGTAGAAGTATGGCAACCGGCACAGTTAAGTGGTTTAACAACGCAAAAGGATTTGGGTTTATCTGTCCGGAAGGAGGCGGTGAAGATATCTTCGCTCACTACTCCACCATTAAGATGGAGGGCTACAAGACCTTGAAAGCAGGTCAGGCCGTCAATTTTGAGCTGCAACAAGGGCCGAAAGGGAATCACGCCTCTCTTATTGTGCCAAACGAAGCACAAAATATGTAAATAACTCCCGTTGGATAAATAAAAAACCGGTTCCTCTTTGAGCAACCGGTTTTTTATTGTCAGATTTCTGGCGCATCCTGCATCCTCACGGGATCACAGGGTTATCGCCAGCCATGATCAGTCGTGATATTCGCTGCAGGCAATCAGGGTGTTTTCCATCAGGCTAGCCACTGTCATGGGGCCCACGCCACCGGGTACCGGTGTGATGAAGGAGGCATGGCTGCGGGCCGTCTCAAACTCCACATCGCCAACCAAAGAACCATCCGCCAGACGGTTGATACCCACATCGATCACCAACGCCCCCGGCTTTACCCACTCGCCCGGAATGAAGTTGGGCTTGCCGACCGCGACAACCAGCAGATCGGCACGGCGCACCTGATCTTCCAGATCCCGGGTAAAGCGGTGACAAGTCGTGGTAGTACAGCCCGCCAACAACAACTCCAGGGTCATGGGGCGCCCAACTATATTGGAAGCGCCCACCACGACCGCATGCAGGCCATGGGTCTTCACGCCGGTCGTCTCAATGAGCGTCATGATCCCTTTCGGAGTACAGGGGCGCAGCGCTGGAATACGCTGAGCCAGCCGACCCACATTATAAGGGTGGAAACCGTCAACATCCTTGTCAGGATTGATCCGCTCCAGCACTTGAGTGGTATCGAAGTGACCCGGTAACGGCAACTGAACCAGAATGCCGTCTACCTGGCTGTCGGCATTCAGCTTATCGATCAACGCCAGCAGATCTTCCTGACTCGCGGCCGCACTCAGATCATAAGAGCGGGAGAGAAAACCAACCTCTTCACACGCCCGGCGTTTGCTGCCGACATAGACCTGAGAGGCGGGGTCAGCCCCCACCAGAATGACTGCCAGCCCGGGAGCCCGTTTCCCTGCCGCCAGCCGCTGTTGCACTTGCGCCGCGACCTGGCTGCGAATCGTTTGCGCAACCTGTTTTCCATCTATGATTTTGGCAGACATCGTTCTCCACTCACCCTCTGTTCAACTGCCGCGCATTGTCGCATTTTTTTAGCCTGGATGTTAGCGGCAGACGCTCGTCAGGCCTGTAGCGGGCAATAAGTAGGCACTTGAATTTACTAGGGGAAAAAGTCATTGACGCTAGCCGGTACGCTTGGCTATGATGCCCGCCCGTTGTCCAGTACATCTCTTGTGGATATGCCGGTCAGGGTTTTTCGGTGATTAGCGCAGTCCGGTAGCGCATCTGGTTTGGGACCAGAGGGTCAAAGGTTCGAATCCTTTATCACCGACCATGTTCATCGACTTGCTGCTGCAGCGGGTCGATACAGAGCGCCCTTAGCTCAGTCGGATAGAGCAACGGCCTTCTAAGCCGTGGGTCGCAGGTTCGAATCCTGCAGGGCGCACCATTTGAAATGTGTTTGAAATCAGTGCAATAACGACGGATACCGTGACTTATCACGCACTCGTTATTTATTGCCACGATCTCCCTGATAAACACAAATGGTAAAAAAGTTCAGTGGTGGCTGTAGCTCAGTTGGTAGAGTCCCGGATTGTGATTCCGGTTGTCGTGGGTTCGAGCCCCATCAGCCACCCCATTATTATCTGTTTCGTGGTTAGCCATCCCTTTTCTAACCTCGTCCAGACCGTCAGCCTGACTGACAGCGTGCAGTGATTGCACAATTTGAAACCGGCCTTGTGCCGGTTTTTCTGTATTTGCCTTTTTAACTCCTGCCCTAAATAGGCAACCGGGAGGTATCTTGGCAAATCTCGCAGCAAAAAATGGCGCCTAAGCCGCATGATGGAGTAACAACCCTCATCTGCGCTCAGGCGCCACCTGCATCAGGATGGGACGTTCTCTTCCGGCATCCAGCTCTCGGCGTTCTCCCACACTTCCTGCACCATGGCTTCAGCCAGCTCTTTGTCTTCTTTGCTGGCACGGCTGACGGTCAGGGCCATGGCGCTGCCGGGGGCAACCCGCACGTGGATGTCGGGAAACTTCTCACCAAGCTGCTTGAGCAGCTCCTGACGCAGCGCCTCCATGGTCAAGGTCGGGATCTGGTGTTTTCTATCGATGATGATTTCAAGACGCATAGGGTACTTCTCCATGATTTATAACTGTATTTTTATCCAGTATTAAAGAGAAGTAAAGGGGCATCATGATCCAATCAGAAAAGATCCAGCTGCTGACCGCAGATCCGGTCGAATGACTCGCCGATAAAGGGCAGTATGGCGTCGGCGATGGGCCGCAACTGCTTGTCGATGTAGTGCTCGTAGTCGATGGCACTGCGCCGGTACTCCAGCGGTTCCGGGCCGCCCAGCGTCATCAGATAGGCGATGGTACCCCGATGCTGATAGCGCTGGGGCAAACCTCGGCGCAGATTCTCCTCATCGGCCAGCCGCGCCGCTCGCACATGGGGTGGCACATTCTTCTGATACTCCTCGAGTTTTTGCCGCAGCCGTTTGCGGTAGATGAGCAGATCATCGTGACGACCGGCACGGGTCTCATCCACCATGGTGCGCACATAGCCGCTGGGGTCTTCATCGTGAAACACCAGCTCGTAGAGGCGGGTCTGAAACTGCTTGGCCAGCATGGTCCAGTCGGTGCGCACCGTCTCCAGCCCTTTGAACACCAGATGTGCCCTTTCTCCCTCTCCTACCAGCCCGGCATAACGCTTCTTGCTCCCCTTCTCCAAGCCGCGGATGGTGGGCATCAGAAAGCGGCGATAGTGGGTCTCGTATTCGATCTCCAGATAGCTCGGCAAGTCGAACTCGCCCTTGATCAGCGCCGTCCAGTTGTCGTTGATCATGGCAGCCAGCTCGCGGCCAATCTGCTCGGCCTGCTGCGGGTTGGTCTCCCTGCCCAGATGGACAAAGGTGGAATCAGTATCGCCATAGATCACCTCGAATCCCTTCGCCTCAATCCACTCGCGGGTCTGCTGCATGATGCTGTGGCCACGCAGGGTGATGGATGAGGCAAGCCTGGGATCGTAGAAGCGACAGCCCCCCGACCCCAGCACGCCATAGAAGGAGTTCATGATGATCTTGATGGCCTGGGAGAGCGCCTTGTTGCTGGCCGCCTTGGCCCGATCCCGCGCCGCCCACAGGGTAGCGATGAGATCCGGCAAGAAGTGCCGCTCGCGGGAGAACAGGGCGCCGCGAAAGCCGGGAATGGCGTGGTCGGGATGTTGCAACCCCTCCACCAGCCCCATGGGGTCGATGCAGAAGGTGCGGATGATGCTGGGATAGAGGCTCTTGAAATCGAGCACCAGCACATGGCGATAGAGACCGGGTTTGGAGTCCATCACATAGCCGCCGGGGCTCGCCAGCCCCCCATCGGCAGGCAGATTGGGGGCCACGTAGCCGCCGCGGTGGAGCCGCGGCAGATAGAGGTTGGTAAAGGCCGCCACCGAGCCCCCCACCCTGTCCAGCTCCAAGCCAGTGAGTGAGGCGCGCTCGATGGCAAAGGGGATAAGGTGGCAATAGTCGAAGATCTCCCACACCAGCTTGCAATCTTCCAGGTTGTAACGGGCCAGCGCCTCCTTGTCGGAGTGGAACAGTTCGGTGATCTTCTCCCCCCGATTGGCCACATCCTCGATATCCTTGCCACGGCCAAGCAGTTCGCTCGCCACCGCATCCAGGCTGTAGCTGGCAAACTGCCAGGTGGCGCTTTTGAGGGTGTCGATGCCGTCGAGCACCATTCGCCCGGGAATAATAACGTTACCGGTCTGGGGATCGTTTCGTGACGAGCGCCAGAAGCAGAGCTCGCGCCCCCGCCCAAGCCGCAGCCGCCGCTTGTTGAGCTCGGCGCGGCGCAGCAGCAGACGAAAGTCAAAATTGACCACGTTCCAGCCAATCACCAGATCGGGGTCGTGCAGGCTGAACCAGCTCTCCAGCGCGCCGAGCAGGGCGCTTTCGTCCACCACCCACTCGACCTTGGTTCCCCAGCTTTCGGCATCCGCTTCCGGCGTGCCGATCATGATGACCCGCGCATCCTGCTCGCTGTAAAGGCCGACCGAGAAGAGCGCCCCGTCCATGGCGCACTCCACGTCCAGCGATACCCAGGAGAGGGTGGGCGTCACCGCCTGCGGTGCGCAGCGTGCCTCGTTTACTTCCCAATAGCCCTGCTTGCCCCCCCTCTTCACCGCCCGGCCATCGAAGCGCACGCCAGCGGTGATGAAGCGCTCCATCAGGAAGCGCTCCGGCAGCCGGATATCCGCCTCGAAGTGCTCGAGCCCGCGAATGAGCAACAGCTCGATGGCGCGGTGAAAGGCGCTCAGGGTAGCGAAATAGCAACCCACCACGGGGCGACCGTCGAAGGTGTGCATCGGCAGGCGGCGAAACCGCCCGCTCACCCCGGCGCCTTTGAACAGCTCGGCGGCTTCTGCCATGTGGCTCTGCGGCAAAAAGAACACCGGCTCCTGCCCCGGCACCACCACCCGCACCGGCCCCTGCGCACTCCAGAGCCACATCACGATTTCGGTGGTGGCGGCGTGCCCGTTGCGGCCGCGCACGTCCCGACCGTAGCGGGTCAGGATAAAACCGTCGAGCGGCGGGGTAGCGGGTACGGTGGGCTGGGTCGCAGTCATGAAGAGTAAGGGGCTGTCCGAGAATGGGACTATTGTACGTTCATACAGTACCCGCTCGCAATCGTCACGCAGGCAGGCTGCGGGACGCGCGTCAAACTGGTAAGCTCGATGCCGTCGTCATTCCCGTCCACCCGGTTATGACCGTGCTATTTCGCTCCATTACTGCGCTTCTTACTTCACTTTGCCGACGATAGGAGTCTTTGTGGCAATCTATTCCCTGCTGGATCAGCTGGCCATTCCCTACCAGCGTATCGACCATCCCCCCGTTTTCACCTGCGAGGAGGCGAGCAAGCTGCTGCCAGATCTGCCCGCCGCCAAGACCAAGAACCTCTTTCTGCGCGACCCGAAAAGTGAGCGACTGTTTCTGGTGGTAAGTCCGGAAGAGAGCCGAGTCGATCTCAAGGCGCTAGCGGCAAAACTCGGGGTCAAACGGCTGAGCTTTGGCTCCCCCGAGCGGCTCGATGCGGTGCTCGGTCTCACCCCGGGCTCGGTGACTCTGCTCGCCATGGTGCGCGATAGCGAACAGGCTGTGGAGTTGGTGGTGGATGAGACTATCTGGCAAGCCGAGCAGGTGCAGTGCCACCCGCTGGTCAACACCGCCACCCTGATCATCCGCCTCGACGACGTGCGCCGTCTATTAACCCATCTCGGGCGGCAAGCCACTGTGATGGCACTACCGGTCGTAGCAGCCGCTTGAATGACCGACTTCACCATCAAGGCGTCAGACCAGCCGGAGCCGACCCGTTTCGAATGCCGCAAGGCCCGACTGGCGGATGCCCCGGCCTATCACCGATATGTGCTCGAGTGTGCCGACGCGGGGATGCCACTCTATCAGGTGGCGCAATTTGACCCGGATGGCTGGCTACAGAGCCTGCTGGACCACGCCGAAGGGCGCAACTTGCCCAGCGGATACCTGCCTACCACCACTTATTTTGCCCTTGATGGAGAGGAGATCCTCGCCACCTTGCGCCTGCGTCACGGTGACAATGAGGCAACCCGGCAATGGTTGGGCCATATCGGTTACGAGACCCGCCCCTCACGCCGTGGCGAAGGGGCCGCCTCCGCCTTGCTGTGCTGGATACAACAAGCGCTGAGCGCGCCGGTGCTGATCAGCTGTGGCGAAGAGAATCTGGCCTCCCGCAAGGTGATTGCAGCAGCAGGCGGGGAATGGCTGGGGCGGCGCTACCATCCGGGGGATCGCCGCTGGCTGGAAATGTACCGGATAGATCCCCTGCCCCGCCCGACAGCCGCAGATCTATTGGCAACAGCAACAAGCGATCAGTTGCAGGTATGACGGCACCAGCCGACCACAGCCACCACAGCCGATATAGCAATAAAAAAAGCGCCTCGAAGGCGCTCTTTTTATGGGGAAGAGAAGCTGTTAGTAGCTGTCTTCCTGTTCGGCGTTCATCCGGGCCTGACGGGCATAGGCCTCTTCTTCGGCGCTCTCGATTTCGTGCAGCACGGCATCGATATCGACCGCTTCGGTGCTCTCTTCAAACAGGCCGGTCAACTCGGTTTCAGGGGTGAGATTGCCATCTTCAAACAGCGCCCACATCTCCTTGGCGTAACGGGTCTTGAGCAGCTCGGGGGCATACATGCCGTAGTAGTTGCGCATGTTGTTGACATCCCGCTCCAGCATCGCCTTGGCCTGGTTGTTGGCGGCAGCATCCACTACCTGAGGCAGGTCGATGATGACGGGGCCATGCTCGTCCACCAGCACGTTGAACTCGGAGAGATCGCCGTGGATAAGGCCGGCGCAGAGCATCCGTACTACGTAGCGGATCACCTTGTGGTGATCGATAACCGCCTGCTCGGGGGAGAGCGCCACATCGTTGAGGCGCGGCGCAACATTGCCATCCTCATCGGTGATAAGCTCCATCAGCAGAACGCCGTCGAGGCAGACATAAGGCTGTGGCACCCGTACACCGGCCGCGGCCAGCTTGAACAGGGCATCAACCTCGGTGTTCTGCCACACCTCTTCATGCTGCTTGCGACCGTACTTGGAGCCCTTCTCCATGGCGCGGGCGCTACGGCTGTTGCGCACCTTGCGCCCCTCCTGATAGACCACCGCCTGTTTGAAGCTGCGCTTGGAGGCCTCTTTATAAACTTTGGCGCAGCGGATCGCATCGCCGCAGCGCACCACATAGACGTCGGCTTCTTTGCCGCTCATCAACCGGCTGACGACCTCATCGACCAGGCCGTCATCAACCAGAGGTTGGATTCGATTTGGAATTTTCATGGCCGCCCTTTTACCCTATTTCCGCTCCGGAAGATAGCTCCGCGCACGCTCACCTGCCTATCCCTTTCATATGACACCCTTTTATCCCCTGTTTGCCCTATTTTTGTCCACCCGCACGCCTAAAAAAACATCACATCGAGCTACCTGTGCCAACCCACCATCGTCCCGCGATCGATCACGTCACGATCAGCTTGCAGCCACTGGCTCACGGCTCAGGGGGAAGCCCCTGGCGGATCCGCTGGATCCCCTCTTCATAGAGACCGTTATCCCCGTGCGGATGCTCCAGCGTTTCGAAAATTTTCAAAAACCACATGTACTGCTCTGGATGGCGCGCAACCTGTCGCTCCACCATGCGGTTCATTTCATTGATATCAGCCAGCAGATCCGTGGTGGGATACGGGTCAAACGGCGGCTCTATCTCCAGCAGGTAACACCCCTCATCCTCGTCATAACTGGCAAAAATAGGCACGGCTTTGGCTCCGGTCAGCTTCACCAGTTTGGGCAAGGCAGGCAGGGTCGCTTTCGGACGCGTAAAAAATGGCACAAAGACGCTCGCCTCGCGACCATGATCCTGGTCCGGCAGGTAGAAAAAACTGGCGCCACGGCGGATCGCCTGGATCGCCGGCTTGATGCCGACACTGCGCTCGTACACCTTGCCGCCCTTGGCCCGTTCACGGTTGATGTACCAGTCAAACACCTGATCCTTCGGGCTCTTCATCATGGTGCACATCTCTATGCCCATCATGGAAAAATAGCGGCCTATCATATCAACCGCCCAGGTGTGAGGTACCACCAGAATCAGGGGACGACCCGCCTCCTGCTCTGCTTGTATATGCTCCCAACCGCTCACCTTGATGCGGCGGGTCAGACGCGCCTTGCTGCGCCAACTCAGCTCGCCAAAGCCCATAAAGGTCTTGAGACCGACCCTGATCGATTTGAGCAGCAATACCTGCCTATCAGCCGCATCCAGCTCGGGAAAACAGATCTTGAGATTGGTATCGATGATGTAGGCCTGCTTTTTCGAAAATCGCAGCACAGTCGGTGAGACCAGATCAGCAAAGCGATCCCTTAAGCGGGCTGGAGTGAACGCTAACAGGGACAAGAGGCCCAAGGCACACCAGCTGCCCCACCATTTGGGATGCAGCAGGCGGGTATGAAAGGAGGTATCAAATAGCGGATCGAATGCAGACATAACGGCCATCACGTCATCAAAAAACAAACGGATATTGTAATTATTCTGACATTTTTTTCTACCCTGAGGAGGCTGGCCGCTGACCTGCAAGGCACTGATCAGACTAGTTATCATAAGAAATGGCCCGCTGGGGGCCATGTCAGATAGCACAGTGCACGGATTAGCCCTGTGGTGGCAACCCCTGGCGGATCCGGCGGATACCCTCTTCGTAACGGCCATCCGACCCCTCTTGATCTTCACGGGTATCAAAGATCTTGAGGAACCACATGTACTGACCCGGATGGCGAGTCAGCTGTTGCTGCACCATGTCATTCATCCGGCAAGTGTCTGCCATCACATCATCGGTGGGATAGTTGTCAAACGGGGGATCAATCTCCAGCCGGTAGCAGTGATGCTCTTCATCGTAGCAAGCGAGCAATGGCACCGCCTTGACACCGCTGACCTGCACCAGACGGGGCAAGGCAGGCAAGGTTGCTTTTTGGCAATCAAAGAAGGGAGCAAAGATGCTCTTCTCGCGGCCATGGTCCTGATCAGGCAGGTAGAAGAAACTGCGGCCTCGACGGATGGTCTTGATCACCGCTTTGATCCCGGCGCTGCGCTCATAGACGCGGCAGCCATTTTTGGCCCGAGCCCGGTTGAGGTGCCAGTCAAATACCGGATTGCGTGCCCGCTTCATCATGGTGCACATAGGCACCCCGCGCTGGGTGAAGCAGTAACCGGCAGCATCCACCGGCCAGGTGTGGGGCACCACCAGGATCACCGGACGACCAGCTGCCCGCTCCACCTCGATGTGTTCCCAACCGCTCACCTGCATCCGGCTCATCAGATAACGCTGGCTACGCATGGTGAACTCGCCAAACCCCAGCAGACTCTTGAGGCCAACGCGGATCGAGGTCAACGCAATGGCATCCCGCTCCTCCGGACTCTTCTGTGGGAAGCAGATCTCCAGATTGGTTCTGGCGATGTAGACCTGCTTTTTCGAAAGGCGAAACACCAGCGGTGCCAGCATATCTGCCAGACGGTCACGCAACCGGACCGGCACAAACGCCAGCAACATCAGCACGCCGAGGGCCAGCCAGCTAAACCAGTAACGGGGATGTAAAAAGCGGGCTTCAAAGGAGGAGTCAAATACGGGGTCTTGGGCAGACATGATTCAGGATCGAGCGAAAAAAGTGGTGCTGTATTGTAGTCGTCCTGACAGGTAATACCAGTTAATTCCATGGCAAGCGACCCAACACCGGCGCCACATCAAGAAACCATAAAAAATGCCCCACACTGTGGGGCATTTTGCTCGTTACACAACCAGGGTGGTGGCTCTTTGTCCATCCATCATATGACTGGTCGCTTATCCCGTCGCTCTCTGAGCGCACTGCTTAACCATTTCCCGGTTTCACCATTTCAGATTTACCGGTGAGCACCCTGGCCTGCCATGCCGTTGTTCATTGCGCTGTCACGCTGCGGCAGAAAAAACATCAGGTAACGCAGTGCCACATAACCGACGATGACGGTAGCGACCCCCAGCTCGAAGTGGGCCAACAGTCTGATCTGCTCCACATAGTGGGCAGCTTGCTCGAAGCCTTCAACCAGATGGGCCACTTTGAACAGAGCGGTGGCACCAATCACCAGCGGGAAGGTAAAGGCGGCATAACCCGGTGAAAAGGGCAGACGCAGCAGTTTAATGAAAGCCAGATAGATAATACCGGTCATCAGCAGAGCGATCCCCAGCAGCACAGCCACCAGCAACAAGGAAGGGTCCAGACTGACGGTCAGGTAACCGGCCAGAGAGAGGCTGGCAGGGGCCGCCAGAATGGCGATGGTCGGTTTGGCGGCATCCGGCACTTCATGGCTGAAGATCAGGCGATAGAGCATCAGCGGCAACATCAGGCCGTAGCAGATGATCCCGAACCAGAGCAGACCGTTGGCCAGCGCGGCAAACTGACCACCCGGGAAGGCAACATCAGCCACTATGATCCCCACCGGCGGGACGAACCAGCTCGGCACCATGTGGTGGATTTCAAACTCTTTGGCGCGATGCCAGATAAAGGTGGCCAGAAACAGCAGGTGAACCGCCACGGCGAACAGCCAGAGAGCCTCGCCCGCTTGCGGTGCAATCATACCCAGCGCTTTTGAGACCACCATGGTGCCCATGGCATAGGTCGGCACTACACTGCCCACCACAGGGTGAGCAAGATCCTGCAACAGCAGGCGGGGGTGCAGCAAAAACTTGAAGGTCAGGATCACCAGCAGCACGGCCGCAACAGCGGCGCCCAGCAGTTGCATGCGGCCATCGAAGTGACCGGCATTCTCCCAACACCAACCGAGACTGGCGATGCCAAGGGCCAGACCCGCCATGGGAGTCGGGGCGGCAGCCAGTGATTTACGGGTTCTTGCGATCATGATGACACCTTTCTATTGATGACTATGGCGATAGGATAATGGCCCCTTATCGTTTACGATATCTAAATGAATTAAATCAATCATTCAGGAATACCAAACACCATGAAACTGACTCTGCAGCAGTTAAAAGTGTTCGCCACCATTGCCCGCTACGGCAACCTCGGTCTTGCTGCCAACGAGCTATTCCTGAGTAAAGGGGCCGTCTCCCAGTCGTTGCAGGAGCTGGAGCGCCAGCTCGCCACCCCGCTGTTTGACCGCATTCACCCCAGATTGCAGCTCAACAACGAAGGGCGGCTGCTACAGCCTGCAGCCGAAGAGCTGCTGACCCGGATCCAGGATATCGAGAACCTGTTTAGCCCCGATGCCGAGCCAAGTGGTCAACTGCGCCTGGGAGCCAGTCAGACCATTGGCAACTATCTGCTGCCGACTCTGCTCGCCAGCAGCAAGCAGGAGCTGGGGCTGCCCCCCAAGGTGACCATTACCAACACCCACCTGCTTTGCCATGCGTTGGCCAACTTCGAACTGGATTTGGCACTGATCGAAGGGGAAAACCACCACCCCGACCTCATCAGCGAGAACTGGCTGCAAGACGAGATGCTGGTGGTGGCCCAGCCCGGCCATCCCCTTGCCAATCAGGTGGCGATCCCCCTCTCTCGACTGGGGGGCGAAACCTGGGTACTGCGTGAACCACAATCGGGTAGCCGTGAGCAGTTTATCCAGCAGGTGCAGCCCGAGCTGCCCAACTGGCAGGCGGGGCTTGAGCTCAATACCCTGGAGGCGGTGATGCTGGCCGTGGAGAAGGGGCTGGGGATCTCCTTTATCTCCCGCCTTGCAGCCTCGGATCGCCTGGCAGATGGCCGGCTGGTCGCCCTGCCCCTCACCCGCCGTTTCCCGCGCCAGCTCTCCCTGATCTGGCACAAACAGAAGTATCACTCCGCCTCCCTGCGTCACTTTATTAACTTCTGCCGGGCTCAGGTGAACGATGCAGAGGTGATCAGCCCGGAGTAACGCCCGGCCAACTCGTCGATGGCAGAGCAGCACGCCAACGGCAGAAACGCAAAAAGCAGAGAGGGAGCCACGGCTCCCTCTCTTTGACTCGCTCGCTGGCTATCACTTCG
Source organism: Aeromonas sp. CU5 (assembly GCF_002586745.1). Taxonomy (NCBI): domain Bacteria; kingdom Pseudomonadati; phylum Pseudomonadota; class Gammaproteobacteria; order Aeromonadales; family Aeromonadaceae; genus Aeromonas; species Aeromonas sp. CU5. Next base: position 1,224,427 of record NZ_CP023817.1, on the reverse strand, counting down.
CCAGGCTGCGCAACCAGCTGATCTCCTCGCCCCAGATGGCCTCGTCAATGGTCTCGAGGATCAACGGAATGCGATCGAAGCGATCATCATTCATGATGTGGTGGAATACCGCCTCCCCCAGATTGCCCTCCCGCAGGCTGTGGTGGCGATCGACCCGGCTACCGAAGGTGCACTTGGCGCCGTTGATATGCATCCCCTTGAGATACTGGAAACCCACCGTGCGGTCGAACTCGGCAAACACGGCGGCGCAGCTCTCGGCGGTGCGCAGATCGTAGCCAGCGGCAAAGGCGTGGCAGGTATCGAAACAGATCCCGACCCGGCTCTTGTCCTCCACCCCCTCGATGATGGTGGCGAGCTGCTCGAACGACCAGCCGAGGTTGGTCCCCTGCCCTGCGGTGTTCTCGATCACCGCCGTCACCCCTGCACTGCGCTCCAGCGCCCAGTTGATGGACTCGCTCACCAGCTTGAGGCTGGCCGCTTCGGGAATTTGCTTGAGATGGCTACCGGGGTGGAAGTTCAGATAGCAAAGCCCCAACTGCTCGCAGCGTTTCATCTCATCTAGAAACGCGTCACGGGATTTGGCCAGACCATCAGGGTCAGGATGGCCCAAATTGATCAGGTAACTGTCGTGGGGCAGGATCTGCTCTGGCAGAAAACCGGCCTTGTCACAGGCAGCCTTGAAGGCGCGGATGGTGGCATCCGACAAAGGGGCCGCCTGCCACTGACGCTGATTCTTGGTAAAGAGGGCAAACGCGTTGGCCCCGATGGCCTGGGCGCGGGCGATGGTATTCTCCACCCCGCCGGCCGCACTGACGTGGGCTCCGATATATTTCATACAATCTCCTCAATACGGCAAGCCGCCATTATGCCGATCCCGCCCGTCCACACCAAACCGGGATATCCGATAGCGGGTATCGACAAATAGCGGCGGTCTTCCCCGAGGCCCAGTGATTAATGGCGCTATTTGCCCGCCCTGTGGCGACAGCGACTCACAAGAGTGCGGATCAATCCCGGCAGCGCCAGCAAGACACCCACGGCCACACACAGAAAACCGATGGGGATCAGGGCAAAGGGTTCATGCAGCAGGCCGTTCTCATCCACCGTCGAGCCAATCAGCTCGAAGGCCACAAAACAGGCCAAGCCCATGGCAGCCAGCACGGCCCCGATACGCATCATCATTGTCATCATTATCGCGCACACCTTTGTTTCATCTTGAACGAGTCACCCATTCTCCACCCCGATGTGAAGAGAACATGAAGTGGACAGGTTTTTCCGGCAAGGTCGCCGGTATGTGAGGAAAAGCAGGCCAGTCAGACAGATAACGGGGCATAAATAAAAACGCAGCTGCATCGCCTGGGCGATAGCAACTGCGTTTTTTGTCTCTCTGCCATCCCTCTCAAGTTGGCCCGAACGGCCTGCACAAAGGGATCAAGAATGCGCGAAGAGAGGCGCCTTAGAACGGCATCTTGAAGCCCGGTGGCAACTGCATGCCGCCGGTCAATTCACCCATCTTGGTCTTGTTCTGCTCTTCCACACGACGTACGGCATCGTTACAAGCAGCGGCAACCAGATCTTCCAGCAGCTCCTTGTCATCTTCCATCAGCGAAGGATCGATCTCGATACGACGGACGCTGTGGCTACCGGTCATGGTGACCTTGACCATACCTGCGCCAGCTTCACCGGTCACTTCCATCTGCGCCAGTTGCTCTTGCGCCTTCTGCATGCGCTCTTGCATCTGTTGGGCCTGTTTCATCAGGTTTCCCATTCCACCTTTACCAAACATATGTCGTCTCTCGTCTTGAAATCCGGCATCCAGCGCCGGGCTGTGGGCTTGTCTGTCCTAGATGGGGACAGCCAAACTGCTTTTCAACCGGGAGCGAACTCCCGGCCACGGAATTTAGCGGTTGAGGGGCTCGATGCTCTCGTGATGAAGCACGGCACCAAACCGCTGAACTAAAAACTGTACGTTAGGATCCTGATCCAGATCCCGCGCTACCTGTTCGCGCACCCCAATATAGAGGCGGTGTTCGATCTCAAGGGGGGTCTCCTGATCTGGCACCACGCCGAGGGTCACCTCCACCTGCACCGGTTGCCCGAGTGCCGGGCCGATGATCTCCGCCAGATCGGCGCGCGCCTTGTCGCTCACCAGATGGCGTTGCTCCGGCTTGAGGGTCAGCAACACCTTATCCCCTTCCTGTTTCATCACCGAGTTGATGGCAAGCTGGCGCAGTCGCCCGCCAACCTGGGTATGGGCAATCAGCTCAGACCAGGCATCACCACAGTTGTTGAGCAGGGATGAGGGCATCAGACGGCTCACTTCACCCTCTTGCGGTTCCTCGTCGCTCTCAATCTCATCCCAGTCGATGGTCTCCAGCACCGGTTGAGAAGGGAGGCTCTCCACCACCGTGGCGCTCACCATAGCGGCTACCGGCACAGCAGCAACAGACTGCGGCGCTGACGCTGGCGCAACAACAGGAGCCACGGCGGCACGCTCACCGGGCCGATAGCTCGGCTGCCCCTCCAGATCCCAGGGGGGCAGATCGGTTGACTGGGCCGGAGCCGTGACCGGGGCGTGGCTCATGGCCGGAGCCTGCTCGACAAAGCCCTGATTGAGGTACTCTTCGTATTCCCCGTTGTCACCCTGTAGCTCATCACCGTCGCCATAGAGATCCTGCGGCGGCAGATCATCATAGTGACCCATCTCCGCCATCCCCTGCCCGACTGGTTGGCTGAACGGCGCAGGTTGTGGAGCGACGACCAGTGCGGCGGCGGGCGCTACAGGACGCGCTGGCGCAACCGGCACCGCGCGCGGCGCGGGCGCCACCGGGGCATCCTGACCACGCTGACGGCTACGCAGCATGTTTCGCTTGCCAAGCAGGCTCTGCATGCTCGATACCGCAGAAACGGCTTCAGCAGCGGCAACCAGCTCGGCTGTCGGCTCAACTGTCGGTTCGGCTATCGGTTCGAGCGCTGGCTCGAAGGAGGCGGTCAGCGGCTCGCTACGGGAATAGTCCGCATCGGCTGCAGCATGCGCGCCATCATCAGCGGGCAGCATGGCAGAGTGCGCTGACATATCAGGCTGCGCAGCAGAGAGGGTTGGCTCTGGTTGATATCCCATGCCCGCGGCTTCACGCAACAGCTCATCCTGCTGGCTGAACAGCTCGGCGGCTTGTACCGCCTCCTCGCTGTCGGCGGTGTTGCCGGTCTCCTCCGCAATAGCAGAACGGGCAGCATCAGTCGCAGACGTATTGGCAACTGGCGGGCGGGCTAACGGTGCGAGTACGGCGCCGCTGATCGGTGCCAGTGCGGTCGATTCAGCGGCCGGGCGCTTTCCCGGCAAGGAGGCTACCGGCATGGCACTGCTCGTCATGGACGGGGGCAGTGCGGTGAGGCTGGCCGGATGCAGGGCATCGCGCCTTGGCGAGAAGGCGAGCATCCGCAGGCAGGTCATCTCCAGCGCGGTACGGCCATCGGGGGCCCAGGGCAGATCTTTACGACCACCCAGCACAATCTGGTAGCAGAGCTGCACCTCTTCCGGGCTCATCACCTTGGCCAGTTGCAGCAGGGAATCGGCATCCGCCCCCTGCTCCTGCACACTGGCAGGCAGCAGCTGCGCCATAGCGATGCGATGGAGCAAGCCTTCCAGCTCGGCGTGGAGCTGATCAAAATCGGGGCCCAGGGTGGCAATCTCGGTGATCTTGGCCATGGTCGCGGGGGCATCCTGCCGCAAAATGGCTTCCAGCAACTGGTGCAGATGGCGGTGATCGAGCGTCCCCAGCATCGCCAGCACGCTCTCGAGGCGCACGCTGCCGTTGCCGTGGGCCAGCGCCTGATCGGTCAGGCTCAGGGCATCGCGCATACTGCCGTCGGCGGCTTTGGCCAGTGCCAGCAGGGCGCGCGGCTCGAAGGGCTGACCCTCCTGATCCAGCACCCATTCGAGCTGCTTGGCGATCTGGGTCTGATCCAGACTCTTCAGATGAAACTGCAGGCAGCGCGAGAGGATGGTAATGGGCAGCTTCTGTGGATCCGTGGTGGCCAGCAGAAACTTCACATAGGGGGGGGGCTCTTCCAGGGTTTTCAGCAGCGCGTTGAAGCTGTGGCGCGACAACATGTGCACTTCATCGATGAGGTAGACCTTGAAGCGGCCACGGGCCGGACGGTACTGCACGTTGTCGAGCAGCTCGCGGGTATCTTCCACCTTGGTGCGGGACGCCGCGTCAATCTCCAGCAGGTCGACAAAGTTGCCCTGATCGATCTCGCGGCAGGTATCGCAGACGCCGCACGGGTGGCTGCTGATCCCCTGCTCGCAGTTAAGGCTCTTGGCCAGAATGCGGGCGATGGTGGTTTTGCCGACCCCGCGGGTACCGCTCAGCAGATAGGCGTGATGCAGCCGTCCCTGATCCAGGGCGTTGGTCAAGGCGGTCAGCACATGGTGCTGGCCTACCACTTGTTCAAACGTATGGGGGCGCCATTTACGCGCCAGAACCTGATAGCTCATAAATCCATCATGCAGGGAAGACAGGGCATTGAGGCCGGATGCTAACACAAATGGCGAGCGGGCTGTATCGGCTATCGGTCAGGGTCGGAGGGATCGCTTGATTTTCAAACCGATGCCCGCAAGGGCACCGGTTCAACGCAGGCCCGATGCAGAGGATCGGGCCGAAGAGGCATTACTCGCCAGCCAATTCGACCAGTGAGAGCACCTTGATGCCTGCAGCGGTCAAACGAGCATCACCACCCAGAGACGGCAGGGAGATAATGAACGCAGCGTCAGCCACGTCACCACCGGCACGGCGGATCAGCTTGACGGTCGCATCGACGGTACCGCCGGTCGCCAGCAGATCGTCAACTACCAGCACCTTGTCACCGGGCACGATGGCATCGGTATGCAGTTGCAGGGTGTCGGTACCGTACTCGAGGGCATAGGACTCCTCGATCACTGCGCGCGGCAGCTTACCCGGTTTGCGTACCGGCACGAAGCCCAGTCCCATGGCGAAGGCGACTGGCGCACCGAAAATGAAGCCACGGGCCTCGGTGCCGACAATTTTGGTGATCCCTTGACCACGGTAATGCTCTGCCAGCAGATCGATGGTGGCTTTGAAAGCCTCTGCGTTCTCGATCAGGCTGGTGATGTCGCGAAACAAAATACCCGGCTTCGGATAGTCGGGAATGGTCTTGATGCTCGCTTCAATAAACTTCAGGGTTTCCGGATTCATGTGTTGACCGCTTATTTTTTTGACCCAGGGGTGGCCATTTTTCTCAATTCCCTTCTGCGGGAAATAAAAAAGCCTGTCACGCAAAAATGACAGGCCGACTCCATAGCATTATTGCTGCAATAGCTTAGGGACTTCACTTCTCCATTGCAACCGGCTCCAGCACCGGCAGACGCATTAACCAAGTGAGCAGGATCACCATTATGACCACCAGCAGCCCCTTGACCCACAGCAGGGGCACCACCGCCAGCGATACCGAAAATGTGAGCAGAATGAAGATAATGGCGCGTCGCCGGGCATGGCGACGAATGCCGCGATATTGCTGCCAATCGACAATGGGCGGGCCGAACCAGGGATGGGTCAGCAACCAGCGATGAAAACGCGGGGATGAGCGGGCAAACAGGGCGGCAGCCAGCAACATAAAGGGGGTGGTCGGCAGTAGCGGCAACACAATACCAACGATACCGGTGGCAAATGCCAACCACCCGAGAGCCATCAAAAACCAACGCTTCACTGCCGAACCTCGCTTTATGGGTCTTCACATAGCGTAACAGCATTTGGGTGATAGCTGACAGCGGGCATCAATCCCACTACAATCTGCGCTCTTTTTTACCCTTGTCTTCGGAAGCAGTTATGCGCGTAATTTTGGCCCCTATGCAGGGGGTGCTGGATCACCTGATGCGGGAGGTACTCACCTCCGTCAATGAGTACGATCTCTGCGTGAGCGAGTTTATTCGGGTGGTCGATCAGCTGCTGCCTGCCAAGGTGTTCTACCGCCTCTGCCCCGAGCTCAAGCAGGATGGCAAGACCCGTGCAGGCACCCCGGTACGGGTTCAACTGCTGGGTCAGCACCCCGAGTGGCTGGCCGAAAACGCCGTGCGCGCCATCGAGCTCGGCTCCCCCGGCGTCGATCTCAACTTCGGCTGCCCCGCCCCCACGGTCAATAAAAGCAAGGGCGGCGCCGTGCTGCTCAAAGAGCCCGAGACCATCTATCGCATCGTCAAGGCGGTGCGCGAGGCGGTGCCCGCCCACCTGCCGGTGAGCGCCAAAATCCGCCTCGGTTACGATGACAAGGAGCTCTATCTGGAAAACGCCCAGGCGGTCTTTCAGGGGGGCGCCAACGAGCTGGCCGTCCATGCCCGCACCAAGCGTGAAGGGTACAAGGCTCCTGCTCACTGGGAGTATGTAGACGCCATCCGCCGCGCCCTGCCCATTCCCGTCACCGCCAACGGCGAGATCTGGGATCATAAAGATGCCCTCGCCTGTGCCAGCGTCTCCGGCTGCGATGCCCTGATGGTCGGGCGTGGCGCTATCTCCCTGCCCAATTTGGCCAACGTGATGAAAACCGGCTGCGCGCACATGAGCTGGGCCGAAGTGCTGCAGCTGATGGTGAGCTACACCGAGCAGGATCTGGCCAGTGAGAAGGCTGACTACTACCCCAGCCGCATCAAACAGTGGTTCAGCTATCTCAAACGGGAATATCCCGAAGCGGATCTGTTATTTCAGGATCTGCGGATACTCAAAGAGACGGCGCCCATCCGTGATGCCCTGCTGCAAGCAGCCAAAAGCCATGGCTAACCACGTTTAACTTGACGCATATCATCCTGATAATCTTATCGCTTCCCTATACTGCCTCGCATCTGTGGTTTGTCTCTGGGGGATAATGTGTGTGAAATGACGCAAGCACAGTTGGCAGTCTGGCGTAATCGCCTGCTGTTCGACTGGGCACAAGTACGAGAAACGCTGATCGGTCAGCTCAAAGCCTCTCGCCATGACGATTGGGCAGAAAAAGTGGATCACTGCGAACCCGATCAGCTGGTTGAACTCACCAGTCGGCTGGATCTGCCCAAGGTCGAGTTGAGCGTGGTACGGCTCAAGCGGATCGACGCGGCACTCTGCCAGATGGATCTCGGCCTCTATGGCCTCTGCTCCGATTGTGAAGAGCAACTGGCCATCGAACAGCTGGAGCAGGATCCAACCCTGCAACGCTGCCCGCGCTGCGAAACCCGCTATCGCAAGGGATTCCACGCCCACGAACTCTAAAGAGCGCCATGCGCTGCTGCCAGCCTTCACCTAACCTGCTGCTCTAGCAAAAAAGCGCGTCCCCCTAACGCAGGCCCTGCCAAGGCTGTGGCCATTGCCTATGCATGGACATTGCTATCGTCAAAAAGGCCAGGTCGAGCCAGAGTAGACCTGTCCACCCGCAGTGACTGATTAGGCTGCCACGACATACTGGTTACATGATGCAATAACGCAGCCCCAAGTCTCACGAAACTTGGGGCTGCGTGTTATGCGAGCAGAGAACGACACGGGTAATTAGAAGCGAGTAATTAATTGCATGTTTAACGGTGGATTCAACTCAGCCAACGGCTATATCTGCAGGCATGTCTTGAGCAAAAAACACGTTCGGCAATACGCTTGGTCAACAACTTGAGCAAATTACTTTCGCCGAGTATATCTTTCAGGGCGGAAGTCGCCCTTGAGCTACGGGTCGATGAGATTGTCTGATATTGGTATCATGCTATTGTGAATTAAGATAATAAATGCAAAAAAAATACCACAAGAGTAGTGTTCATGCACGTTAAAAACGTCATCATGCCTTTTATTAAAAAGGCCTCTCCACTAAATCACTATCTTAGCGATAACTGTTAAATTTTCACTTACTTGCCCTTACACCATAAACATGACTATAATCATTTTTATAACTATTTAAAACAAATCAACTTTATGAGGTATATGATGAAAGCTATCGCGATTGCATCCATTTTTTTCGCAATGACAGCCCATGCTGGTGTTATTAACCCTGATTGTAACGCAGAAAAGGTAGTCAAAGGGGCGGCGATGAATGCGACTATCGGTGTTAATGGTCGATGCTCCACATCTGAAGCTATCAAGGATACCGTCACTGACGGTACTAAAATAGATGAGAAGGTAAAAAATGTTAATGATAAAAAAGAGGATGTTTTGTCAAAAGACAAAAAAGATATGCTGAAAAAAGAAGATAAGTAACGAGGACTTGATGTGGCTATCGATACGTTCGACAGCCGCATCATGTTTTACAATAAATTCATTACGTTGAAATATAGCCCATTCCCAAAGGTACCGGCGGACATCTTGCCCCCGATTAATGATATTAGATGAACATCGTAGTGAACCAACGTCATGCCATAAACAGAATGGCAATTTATAGCACCAATGACGAAAAATATATCTCAATAATACTCTCCTGGTATATAAAATTTCCTTTTAGAAAGTTTTTAACAAGAAAAAAACCAACACTTCCCTATCGGAAAACATCTAACACTGGCCATCACAGATCTTGTTGTGAATACAAAAAATCAGCGACTGATAAAAAGAAGCCGGACAGGATGAAACCTTGTCCGGCTTTTTATTAACAATATCTTGATAGAGATTTAAGGGAAAACGCCACCCAACTCAGCAGTAATCACCGCACTGACCTGAATACGCTCACCTGGGGCAATATCGGTAATGACTTGATCATTGGAGACATTGACAGCCAGTGCATAGTCTTCCTTCAGCGTGGAGCCAATTTCCAATGGCTGACCATCAGCAACAAACTTCATATTGGCACCGCTCATATCGGTAGTAGAAGCATCAACCGCGTAGGAAGCCAGCCCCCACTTCACGTTGCCGGAAATAGGATCACCAATGACAGGAGCCGCAGCAACACCAGTATTGTCATGGGCTTCAACATTGATCGCTGTTGAAGTAAAAGTACCATCGGTTTTAACGTTCAAAAAACCGGCACGGATGGGGCCACCCAAATCGCCGGTAATAACGATATCATCGCTGGCTACGGAAAAAGGAACCAGCCCTTTCCAGGTCAGGGTCTCGGCAGCTTGAGTCGCAGGCAGTGCGGCGTGGGCACCGGCAGACATAGCCAGCAGCAGAGATGACATTACAATTGTTCTTTTCTTCATTTCTCTTCCTCTGTTTACTCATATGTAGCAACGCTACATATGATACAAATATTCCTGTCTACATCTTGATTAATCACGCACAACTAATGACATTCCGCGTAACGGCCACTGCATATATAACACGGTATTTTCTAAAAAAAATAAATAAAACCCACGATATGCCTAAATTAATGTGTTGCTACGCTTTTATAGAAAATTATGCTTTTAGCATCAAATACTCGCTTCTCAATATTCAGGGCCGTCACCCCCAATAACCATGCGATATCTCGAATACTCATGCCAAAAACAATTTGCAATACCAGCGGTTCTCTCAGGTAAAGGGGTAATTGAATGATCTCATCCCTCACTTTTTCAATCAGATGATTGACTGGTGTATTCAGATCACTCTCCGTGAAATAACCATCCCCTCTTCTCTCTGCATTAACCCCCTCATCAAGCTGAAGATGAAGGCAATATTCCCTCAGCATTTTTACCAACCAGACAAGGGGCATCTGATGCCGAGTATGTGACAACATCATTCTGGCTCGATCCTGAACCAGAAAAACCATACTTTCTGACAAGTCTTGGCTCTGAGTCATAAAATAGGCATATCGATATAATGCAGCACCAACAGAATTTAATGCCGGCTTATCGTTCATCACTCCTCCAGACAAACATCTACAATGAGCCTTCTCCCGAATGGTCAAACGAAAGCGATCCACTTCATTTTAAAAAAGCCGAATGCTACAGCGTAACATTCGGCAATCACCCACTGCTATGGGATCTACTGATACACAGGACTCATGCGTTTACATTCAAGAGCAAATTACTACAAGCAATAATGAAAAATAAATCAACATACTGCACATACCTGTTGATTCAGACACATGGTAATTTATTTCGCCCCAGTAAAATTGACCTCACGCGAAAACAAATGGACAAATTGCGCAAAAATGCATTTCTATCACATAATCTAAAGTAAATTAAAATTTTCACCCTGCAATAATTGCATTATCATCAGTCATTGATTAGATTTCGTCATTTTCACCAAGAGCGCCTTGGCAGCTGATAGAAATCTCTTCCGTGTTGAGTTCACCTTGTATCCATGTCAACTTGCTCATATGCAGGACGCTCGCCGACGGATGGCGTGAGAGAAATTTCTCACATAAGATCACAACGCCTGCTCAAACAACAAGGATGATCCCGTGTCAATGTACATAGTTCGCAGTACCATTCTCTTTGGCTACGAGACGCTGATGAGATCCCTCAATGGCAACCCACAGCACGCCCTGCAGGCTCAAGGGATGAGCTCCGCACAGATCCGTGATGGTAACGGCTACTTGTCCCACGAGAGCGTATGTCAGCTGCTTGAATACAGTGCCGAGGTAACGAACGAGGCTGCATTTGGCTTTAAACTGGCAAAAGAAAAATCCCCCAATGAACTGGGCGCGCTGGAACTGGCCATCTTTTTACAACCCACGGTCAGGGATGCTATCGAATTTATAAAAGCCAATTTTTATCTCCATGCCAATGGCACCTTTTTTATCGCCAGTGAACAGGATGGCCGTCAACAACTCTCCCTCACCCACCAATTCAATAAAGAGGGGACATATAAGCAGATTTGTCAGCTGGCGACGCAACGGATCCATGACCTGATCGCAGCGAAACTGTCTGGTGATGCCAACAAAGTGACCATGCATTTGACCCAATCAGCGCCCAATGAGGCGTATGCGGCCATGAAGCACATCAAATTCAATGCCGAATTCAATGGTGTTTCCTTCCCTCTTGCCTGGCTTAATGCCGAGTTCAAATTCGAGCGGCAACATGTGCTCAAATTTATCGACGCACAGCTAAATGGCTTGAAACAGGCATACCCGGATAATCTGATCACGATTACCTCTCATCTCATCAGCGAGCTGTTACCCAGTGGCGAGTGCAGCGTCGAACGCATCGCCAAGATCCTCGATATGCACCCACGGGTATTGCAGCTCAAGCTCAAAGAGCTGAACACCAGCTATAACGCCATTCTGAAAGAGAGCCGTCTGCAACTGGCCTTGAACTATCTCAAGGAACAAAACACCAGCATGACGGATATGGCCTTGCGCCTTGGCTATTCTGATGTATCGACCTTTAGTCGTAATTTCAAAGAGTGGACCGGATTCTCCCCCACCCAATGGAAGAAATCTGAAAACAGTCAGGATGGCAATATCAGTAGCTATTAATCCGACACCCAAGATCCCGCCAACGGGATGAGAGCAGATCGGCCCAGGTGATCATCTGGCTGGGCCGAATCGCCCCCTGCTCTGTATAATTTTTAAGCAATATCGGGAAATTACGGCCATCCATACGGTAGGGGGCAATATACAAGACTCGTACCCGATACTTGTACCCCCCCTGGATCGGGATCTTCTGCTCTTCTGTCTTGAAAATATGGTGATGCTTGCGGATACGCGCGAAGTCATCAGTGATCCGTTTGGCCTCTACATTGAACAACGGAGCCAGCTCCCGGGCACTCATAAATGCCTGTTGTTCATATAACCATTGAGCAACCCTGAGGTATCTTGGCATGACTTACACACTCATCTCACACTGCATATTTGTCGAATATTCGCGGCGCTGTTTACCATGACTCCTGTTGCTCTTTTTGCCACTGCAAGGGGGAAACACCAGTCCAGCTTTTGAATTTTCGACTAAAGGTCGACACATCCGAGAACCCCAGCTCAAAGGCCACATCGGTTACTCGCATATGCTTTCTTCGCAACAATTGATAGGCCAGCGCGACCCGACACTCCTGCAAGATCAGGCTGTACGATCGCCCCTCCTCCTGCAATTTCAGTTGCAGTGAACGTACCCCGCAGCCCAACACACTCGCGACTCTGGTCATGGTACATTGCCCTTCTCGCAACAGGCGGTGAACCACAGATGAAACCTGTTCGGAATAAGAGTGCGGAAAATTGCTGGTCAACTCATCCATGTATTTATCGACAAATTGCAGCATCTGCTCTCGCCCTGCCGATAAAGAGGCTGTTAGCCACGCGGCAGGAAAACTGACCCCGTCAAAATCCGCTGAAAAACAGACATGGTTGTAATGCCGTTCATGAACTGGCGGTCTGGGTTGGCGCAGATGGATCTTCATGGCGCCAATATTATCTACCTGAACCGAGGTCAGATAGTTATAGAGATGCTGGCAGGATGATTGTCGCAATTGAGTCAATGGATTTTCACCACCAAACTCATATTCGATCCCCACCTGAACCCGGTCGTTCACCTGTGTCACGGTCAGGACCTGACCATAGGCAAACAGATAAACATGGGACAGCAGATAATCGAGCGCCTGCTTGACGTTTTCTTGCAAACGAAACCCCAGCGACAGCGGCCCCAGCAATTCCGGGCCATGACGACCGGCTAACTTCAGGCCAAATAGCGCCTTGTTCAAGGTCTTTGCAGTTGCCTCCAGCAAATCTCCATAACGGGGATATGAAATAAATCCTGCGGGATCGGAAATATTGATTGGTTGTAGTCCAACCTGGACAAATATTTTTTCAGAATGTCCGCCAAGTTCATGGACAAGTTGCTCATATCCTGTCAAAGCCACATTGCTTACTAAGTACATAGTCAAGTTCACTCACTAACCAAATATTAAATATCGCACTCTTTTTGTGCAAAAAACCGACCCATTCTGAAAGTTTAATCGGATAGCTCATTTTTAATCATACAAGTTAATTTAACCAGTGACCTGTTTGGTCACGAATAAAAACCAATCATTCACGAACATTAACAATGTAAATTGTTAGAAGCCCAGATACTCCAAACGCATCAACACCCTATCTTACAAATAAATAAAAAACCCCCAAAGCAACTTGATGCTTTGAGGGTTCTCTTATTTTATTACCCAATAATGTTATTAGTTAATCACATTAAAATCACTTGTATCAGCAAATGTTTTCCCTGACACAGGGTCATGATAACTCGCTGAGATTGTCGTCACACCTGTTTTCAACATATGAACATCACCAGTGGTATTCACCGTTGCAACAGATGTGTCCGATGACGACCAGGTACTGTAATCAGTCCTATTGGTAGTCGATCCCCCCTCATATGTGCAAATAAATTCAAAACCAAAATAATACCCAGTACTTAACGATTGAGTCGTAGACGGTGGTGAAAGCGTACAATGATGAATAGCACCACTGAGTACAGTCACATTTGCTACCGCACTTTTTGTAACTCCACCTTCTGTATATGTGACATCTATTTTGGTTGAACCTGTGTTTATACCCGTCACCTTACCCGTCGCATCGACTGTCGCAATATTACTATTTTGACTGGTATACACAGCACTTGATGTCACTGTTGATTTTGATGAATCAGAGTAATTTGCCGTGACAGCCAGGTTGTATGACGAACCTTTGAACACCGAGCCAGAACCCGGTGAAACTGTGATTGATGTCAATGCTTTACTCACCGTCACCGACATGGATGCCGACTTGGTCACCCCCGCCTCACTGTAAGTGGCCGTCACCGATGTAGAACCGATGGCTTTTGCCGTCACCAGGCCAGTAGCAGTCACAGTCGCCACCGCCGTATTGGCACTCACATAGGTTGCTCCGGTCGTAGTGACTATCTGGCTGGAACTGTCACTGTAATGGGCCGTCACCACCATTTGCTCAGTGCCATTGACACTCAGGCTGGCAGTTGTGGGTGACACTGTGACACTGGTCAGGGACTTGCTTACCGTCACCGCCATGGATGCCGACTTGGTCACCCCCGCTTCACTGTAAGTGGCCGTCACCGAGCTGGACCCCGTCGCTTTCGCCGTCACCAGGCCAGTAGCAGTCACAGTCGCCACCGCCGTATTGGCACTCACATAGGTTGCTCCGGTCGTAGTGACTATCTGGCTGGAACTGTCACTGTAATGGGCCGTCACCACCATTTGCTCAGTGCCATTGACACTCAGGCTGGCAGTTGTGGGTGACACTGTGACACTGGTCAGGGACTTGCTTACCGTCACCGCCATGGATGCCGACTTGGTCACCCCCGCTTCACTGTAAGTGGCCGTCACCGAGCTGGACCCCGTCGCTTTCGCCGTCACCAGACCTGTGGTGCTCACCGTTGCCACCCCGGTATTAGAGCTGGCATAGGTTGCCCCTGCGGTAGTGACAACCTTGCTGGAACTGTCGCTGTAATGGGCGGTCACCACCATTTGCTCAGTGCCATTGACACTCAGGCTGGCAGTTGTGGGTGACACTGTGACACTGGTCAGGGACTTGCTTACCGTCACCGCCATGGATGCCGACTTGGTCACCCCCGCTTCACTGTAAGTGGCCGTCACCGAGCTGGACCCCGTCGCTTTCGCCGTCACCAGACCTGTGGTGCTCACCGTTGCCACCCCGGTATTAGAGCTGGCATAGGTTGCCCCTGCGGTAGTGACAACCTTGCTGGTACTGTCGCTGTAATGGGCGGTCACCACCATTTGCTGGGTACCATTGACACTCAGGCTGGCTGTTGTGGGCGACACGGAGAGACTGGTCAATGCCTTTTTAACCGTTACCGCAGACGTCGCGGTATAGGTGGTCCCATTCTCACTATATTTGGCCGTGATGGTGGTGGTGCCCACTGCACCAGGATTCACATAGCCGCTTGTTGTGACCGATGCAACGCTCGAGTTGGATGATGTCCAGGTTGAGGGTGAAGATACATCCTTATTGGTACCATCCTTGTAATAGACGGTGTTTTTGAAATACATACCTGCATCAGCAGCATCGAACGTCTTTGAGGAAGGCGAGATCGCGGTATGATCCACTACCTTGCCCACACTGATCGCCGCACTATCCACCTGGCTGATCCCGTGGCTGTCGGTATAGCTTGCCTGGATCGTCGCCGAGCCACTGGCATTGGCCGTGACCTTGCCAGCCACCACACTCGCCACCGCAGCATCGGTCGATGACCAGCTGGCCGTCGTGGTGACATCCTCACTCACGCCGTCATCATAGTGAGCGGTCGCCGTCAAATCCCGGGTATCGCCGATCTCCATTGCTGCGCTGCCAGGTGTCACCACCAGACTCTTCAGCCCGGAAAACACCGTCACCGGATGGGCGGCGGCATCTGCGCCAGAGAAGCTGGCGCTGATATCGACACTGCCGGGAGCAACACCGGTCACCACGCCGGAGGCAACAGTGGCCATTGCCGGCTCTGACGAGGCCCAGTTCGCTTCCGCGCTCACATCGACCACATCGCTCGAGTCATAGGTGGCGGACGCGGTCAGGTTGATGCGCTGCCCCATCCGCACTTCATTGGCCCCGGTGATGGTCAGGTTACTGACCAGGTTTTCAATAAAGGTCACCGCCGTACTCAGGGTTTGGCTCAAGTAGTTGGCGTAAACCGTAAAGGTGCCCGCAACCGGTGAATCAACGGTGACTTTGGCCTTGCCATCGGCATCCGTCATCACCTGCTTCTGGCTAAAACTCAGATTGGCATCGCTTGAGTAGAAATAGACATTCCTCAAGGACAGCGGGCTGCCGTCACCACTCGTCACCAGCGCCTCCACCTCATCGAGGGTGCTGCTGGTCGGGCCGCCGCTCACATACTGGTTATCCACTGTGGTCTCTAGCCCCGCCAGCAGGCCAGAGTAAACACAGGTCACCCCCGCAGATACCATTATCGGATTGAGAGCACTGCTGCCTGACACCAGATCGTAGACCTGACCATTGTTTGAGCTGTCCAGCGCAGCCCCTGTCCAGTAGGGGCGCGCGACTGGCCAGTTATCACTGCCAGAGGGATCGGGCTTCTCACCGTGCAGCTTGTTCATCTCGGCAATGCTGGGCAACACCATGCCTCTGACGGAGCACAAGGTCAGCGCCGCTTCATAATTGAACAGCGCCACCTGATAGGTGCCGGTGGCGTTGGTCTCTTCATAGAAATCCTGATAGGGAATGCCGAGACCATCGGCCAGGTTCTTCTCCCAGGGAGCGGTGTAGCGGGTGCCATCGCTTAGAACGATGTCGCTCCACAGGCTCTTTGCCTTGACGGTAATACGCACCACCCCGATGGCATAACCCCCGTTGTGATCGGTCACATAGTAAGAGACGTCATAGTTGCCCGGCTTGTCAGCAACAAAGTCAAAGCGGGTGTTCGATGATGTGGCATCCGTGGCAGACACGGTCGCATCGAAGGCGTAGGCATAGGTGAGCTGCAGCGGGTCGCCATCAGGGTCACTGATATGGTCTTTGACATCCACCGTCACCACGGCCCCCGGCAGCACATCTTCCGGCCCGGGGAAGCTCTCGGCCAGCGGCATGCCATCGGCCGACTTGGAAACAGAGACATCAATGGCACCGGCACGCACCTCGGTGCCATCTGCACTGAGGTAGCTGTAGATCAGGCGAGTGATGCCGGGCACTGCTGCTGCCATGTAGTTGATGGTGTTGCTGACAGGATCGGCCAGTGCCGTGCCGCTACCGAGCACAATCACATCGGGTTGCAGGGTAAAGCCCGCCGGGAAGTAACCCCCCAGCTCGCTGGCCAGATCGATGGCGATCGTCTCGTTGACCACTGCGGTGTGGGAGAGAATGGGCAACATGGCCGGAGAAGCAGCAGCAGAGACCACCACATAACTGGTGGCCTGAGTCCGCTTGGGGGTGGCCCCATTGGTTGGCACGTTCTCGATGGTATAGGCATAAGTACAGGCATCCGCGCTGCCGTTATCCACCCGAAACGAGAGCGCCTCGCTATTGACCAGCGGAGGTTGACACTGGCTGGTCAAGGGTTGCACCGACAGCAGTCGCAGCGCCAACCCTTGCGGATCGCTAACGCGATCGCGCAAAGAGACATCATTGCTGGCATTGGGCTGATTGGCGGTCAGCAACTGGTCGTAACTATCCCGTGCCTGAGGCGCCAATACCTCGGCAGCAGCCGGGGCACTGCCGCCATTTGAACTGTCACCATCACCACCACCGCAAGCGGATAGCAAGAGTGACAATGTCAATAATAAGACTCGATATTTCATAAAGTGTTTGATCCTGAATCCATACTGGGTGGCAATGGTTGACACCACACCGAATTGAAGAAGATTTCAAATATCAGTGATATAAGAATTCCTGTTCCCTGTATGGATACAATTAATGGATGTTAAATGAGTGATGCGAAAATGCTACAACGCGGAAGAATGTGCGCGCCATATTGCGAATAAAAACTGACATTTCACGAAGTGAGATTAATAAAATACCAAAGAGAGACTCGATGGAATGCACCAGATATCACTACTGTATCGGCAATCACAGCCATTGAACATTCATGAAACCGTTATTGATAATATCAACCAATAGGTTTGCTCACCTATAAATTTGACTGTTTGCAATTAGGGTCACATATAAAAAGGCGACGTGCAGATGCACGTCGCCTTTCAGTTAGACATTATTGCTACGGTATCACAGTGATATGCACCGTAGCCATGTCTCGCCTTGTTCCCTGAGAAAAATAACTACACTCCATTTCATAAGTTGGTCCAGTGGCCAGCCCCTTGGCACTATAAAGAGGGACTGATGTCGAGCTAATCAACTGCCAGGTTAACGGCGATGGCAGTGGCGATGGCTGCAAACAGTTAACCCCATTTGGATTATGGCTTGTAACTTCTGACTCATAAGTCGAACCATCGGACCTTTTACTTGTAACATAGAATTTGAAGGCTCGTGTTTCACCCACTTTCAAATCGGTCACAACGTTGGGACTAACCCGGAAAGTGCCACCAACATAGGTCGGGCTCGTCGTAACGGTAACCGCCGTTGTCGCGGTTTTGGTCACAGAGCCATCTTTGTAGCTAGAGGTAATGGTGGCACTGCCGCCAGCTTTACCCGTAATCAGACCCGTGGAGCTGACCGTGGCAACCCCGGTGTTGGAGCTACTGTAAGTCGAGCTTGAGGTGACAACCTTGCTGCTACTGTCACTGTAATGGGCGGTCACCGCAATCTGAGCAGTGCCATTGACACCGACAGAAGTACTGGTTGGGGTTACCGTTACACTGGTCAAGCTGGCACCTGTCACGGTCACCGCGGAGGTCGACGTATAGGTGGTGCCATTCTCGGTATATTTGGCCGTGATGGTAGTGCTACCCACCGCGTTTGGATTCACGAGACCCGAACTACTACCCGAATTTATTACCGTTGCCACCGTCGTGTTGGATGATGTCCAGTCCGAGCTCGTGGTCACATCCATATTGGTACCATCCGTGTAATAGACCCTGTTATAGAAATGCTCGACCGAAGCAGCCACATCGAATGTCTTCGATGAAGGGGTTATCGCGGTATGATCCACCACCTTGCCCACAGTGATCGCCGCGCTATCCACCTGGCTGATCCCGTGGCTGTCGGTATAGCTTGCCTGGATCGTCGCCGAGCCACTGGCATTGGCCGTGACCTTGCCAGCCACCACACTCGCCACCGTCCCGTTGCTCGATGTCCAGCTGGCCGTCGTGGTGACGTCCTCACTCGCGCCGTCATCATAGTGAGCGGTCGCCGTCAGATCCTGGGTGTCGCCGACCTCCAGCAAGGCGCTGTCAGGTGTGACCTCCAGACTCTTCAGCCCGGAAAACACCGTCACCGGATGGGCGGCGGCATCTGCGCCAGAGAAGCTGGCAGTGATATCAACACTGCCGGGAACAACACCGGTCACCACGCCGGAGGCAACAGTTGCCGTGGCTGGCTCTGACGAGGTCCAGCTCGCTTCCGCGCTCACATCGACCACATCGCTCGAGTCATAGGTGGCGGACGCGGTCAGGTTGATGCTATCCCCCATCCGCACTTCATTGGCCCCGGTGATGGTCAGGTTGCTGACCAGGTTTTCAATAAAGGTCACCGCCGTGTTGAGGGTTTGGCTCAGGTAGTTGGCGTAGACCGTAAAAGTGCCCGCAACCGGTGAATCCACGCTGATCTTTGCCTTGCCATCGGCATCCGTCATCACCTGCTTCTGGCTAAAACTCAGATTGGCATCGCTTGAGTAGAAGTAGACATTCTTCAAGGCCAGCGGACTGCCATTTCCGCTTGTCACCAGCGCCTCCACTTCATCGTGAGTGCTGCTGGTCGGGCCGCCGCTCAGATACTGGTTATCCACTGTGGTCTCCAACCCCGCCAGCAGGCCAGAGTAAACACAGGTCACCCCCGCAGGCGTCATCATCGGATTGAGGGCGGAACTGCCCGACACCAGATCGTAGACCTGACCATTGTTTGAGCTGTCCAGCGCCTCCCCTGTCCAGTAGGGTTGTTCCACCGGCCAGTTGTCACTGCCAGAGGGATCCGGTTTTTCACCGTGAAACTGGTTCATCTCGGCAATGCTGGGCAACACCATGCCCCGGGCGGCACACAGGGTCAGTGCCGCTTCATAGTTAAACAGCGCAACCTGATAGGTGCCGGTGGCGTTGGTCTCTTCATAGAAATCCTGATAGGGAATGCCGAGACCATCGGCCAGGTTCTTCTCCCAGGGGGCGGTATAGCGGGTGCCATCGCTTAAAACGATGTCGCTCCACAGGCTCTTTGCCTTGACGGTAATGCGCACCACCCCGATGGCATAGCCCCCGTTATGATCGGTCACATAGTAGGAAACGTCATAGCTGCCCGGCTTGTCAGCGACAAAGTCAAAACGGGTGTTGGTCAGTGAGGTGGCATCCGTCGCCGACACGGTCGCATCGAAGGCGTAGGCATCGGTCAGCTGCAGCGGATCCCCGTTCGGATCGCTGATATGGTCTTTGACATCAACGGTCACCACGGCGCCCGGCAATACATCTTCCGGCCCGGGGAAGTTCTCGGCCAGCGGCATGCCATCGGCCAACTTGGAAACAGAGACATCAATGGCACCGGCACGCACCTCGGTGCCATCTGCACTGAGGTAGCTGTAGATCAGGCGAGTGATGCCGGGTACTGCCGCTGCCGTGTAGCTGATGGTGTTGCTGGCGGGATCGGCCAGTGCCGTGCCGCTGCCGAGCACAATCACTTCGGGTTGCAGGGTAAAGCCCACCGGGAAGTAACCCCCCAGCTCGCTGGCCAGATCGATGGCGATCGTCTCGTTAACCACTGCGGTGTGGGAGAGAATGGGCAACATGGCCGGAGAAGAGGCGGCAGAGACCACCACATAACTGGTGGCCTGGGTCCGCTTGGGGGTGGCCCCATTGGTCGGCACGTTCTCAATGGTATAGGCGTAGGTACAGGCATCTGCGCTGCCGTTATCCACCCGAAACGAGAGCGCCTCGCTGTTGACCACCGGTGGTTGACACTGGCTGGTCAAGGGCTGAACCGACAACAGTCGCAGCGCCAACCCTTGCGGATCGCTAACGCGATCGCGCAAAGAGACATCATTGCTGGCATTAGGCTGATTCGCGGTTAGCAACTGGTCATAGCTATCCCGTGCCTGGGGAGCCAATACCTCGGCAGTGGCCGGGGCACTGCCGCCATCTGAGCTGTCACCATCACCACCGCCACCACAGGCAGATAGCAAGAGTGACAATGTCAATAATAAGAAGACACGATATTTCATAAAGTGTTTGATCCTACATCCATACCATTGTGAATTGACACAACACCGCATTGAAGAAACGTGCATATGCAAGGGAATACGCCTTTGTATTCTCTTGCATGACGTACAATAAAAAGATGTTAATTGAGTGATGTGATGATGCAGCAATACTGAAAAGCATGCGCGCCTCATCACGAACAAGAATTGACATTTGGCGAAACGAGGCGCAATTGACACGCTCGATGGGATCGAGCGAGAGCGGGGTAAGCAGTTTGCTACTGTGCGATAAATTCGGCTTTAGCTATTGCTGATCTGCTTATTTCAATAAATAGCTGAAATCACCCAGAATCAACTTCCGTCTATCACACATAGGAAATTAACGGCCATTGCCAGGCATTCTGATTACAGCCATTTATCGTATGATTGCTACAGTGTTTTTTTAAAACTCACCAGCAATTCATTTTTATTATGACTATCGAAGAAAGTCGTTCGCCCACCCAGCATGATGGCACTGGTTGGTGTTAGCGCCAGCGATGAGGCGTACTCTACAAAGGGGTTAAAATCACTGACGCCACCACTCATGACAAAAGCAATGCTATCGGTAATGTTGAATGCGCGAGACAGTGAAAGATCAAGGACAGGGTTGGCGTCATCATGTTCTTCCGAGAGGGTGCGGATGCCAGCCCCCCACCATAACAGACTCTCTTCTGCTTGATATTGCACTGTCAAACCAATCGCTGTTTCCTGATTTGTATATATGGTTGGCGATAATGACCATGTGTCAGCATGAGCCACTAATGATATCAGACCACATATGCCGCTAAGAACTCGCAATATAAACTTATTCATAGATTTGGCTCGAACATTACAGTAAATACATCGGTATAACTTCCCGTTTCAATATCATCAGCAGAAATATTGTTATATCCGACGTTGAGATCAAACACTATCGCATTGACCGATTTTCCGGGCACATTGTTTTCTTTTGCCTTCAGACTCCCCGTATCAACGATGCTGGTAATCGTACAATCAGGGCACTCGATCGAATACGGGATACGGGCACTGCCATCAAGTTGTTCCAGATAATAGTCGTCATCGGTAGAGTGGTTATCAAACACCATATGCAGGCCATTGCTGAAATACCCATTGGCGGTCACCGTATAGCGAGTCGTACCAGAGACAGTAAGTGCGCTTTTGTCATATACCGGCTTGATATATCCAGTGCCATCGACGGTGATCGAAGTCAATTTGGCAGGGTTATATTGGATCTCGACATCCAGCGGCACCATGCCATTGCGATAAGTCACACTACCGGACGGACTTAAATAGCCATAGACACCGTTAACCATCACCCCGCCACGGTAAGTCCCCTCAGCCACATCGGCAGCGGTAAAGGCTGCCACCAGATCAGGCAACTTGATGATCGGCCGTAAAAAGCTGAATGGCGTAGAACTGGCACCACTGCTGTAAAAAGCCGTGTCTGAGACACAGAAACCACTACCCGACTTCAACAAACGGACCACACTGCCCATCTGCTGGGTCAAACAGCTGCCATAACCGATCCAGGAGGGTTTGGGCTTGGCGTCAAACAGGGTGCTTGAGGAGCCAAGATTATATTCCATCCCCTCAACCGACAGTGCCACGGTGACGGACTCCCCTGCCCTGCTGGTCAGGGTGATTTTGTCAGGGGTTGCCCCACGAAATAAACCCGGGATCCAGCCACTGGTGGGCGTCAGATTACTGATCGGCTGCCAATAGCTGGTGGTTAAATAATCACCCTGTGTAATGCCATTTCGCCAGCGCAGCGTATCCCCTTTCAAATTGCCATTCAGGGTAAAAGCCTGGGCATAGCTGGCAACAAACAGGGTTGCCAGCAGCAGAATCCGCTTACTTTTTAGTGCCATCATGCAGTGTTATCTCCTTGCGATAGCTCTCGTCATGATTGACCACCAACAGTTTGATTGACTCGGTTGCCAACGTTGCCGGCAACGCAAATTCCCGATCAACACCCGCAAGAGCATAATTGGTGATGCGGCAATCTTTCTTGTTGGAAACGAAATTGCAACGATCGATATGCAACTTCAGGAAGGTATTACCCTCATTTTTCACATGAATCTTTCCACCGCGATAATCAATGTCATATTTCACATTGGATACGGTCGCCGGAATGATGTAGTAAGGTGAAAAACCGAACAAGAAGTTTACTTTGTTCTCCTGCTCTTTGTCTGCATCCTTACGAGTATAAGGCTGAGGAATAAAATTGACCTGATACACCTTATCAACTGCTACATCACAATTTTTTTCGCACAAATTTTTGATAGCAAAGTTTTTTGACTCATTGGACTTCAGTACCGTTCTACCCGGGCTAACGGCCAGATCCCACAGCGGGAAGTTAGCCTTGGTCAGCGGCACCTTTTGCAATTTGTTATTGCTGATTTTTACCTGACTGACGTTGGCCAGCACAAAAATAGGCTCACGGTTATCATTATTGGACAGGGTGAACACACCATTACCATCCTTGTTACCCACCAGCATCATGTCACTGATGGCGAATGCATGTGCCTGGCTGCAAGCCAGCAGCGTAAACAGGGTAGATATCAGTTTAATTTTCATGAAAACCTCTTAGTTACTAACATATGTTTCTGTGGTTCTGGACTCGACGGCATACGCCTTCATCGCATCGAGCTTTGAGCCCTGCTCAGCAGTCAAGAAACCATCCAGTTTGATAAAGAGAAACTCTCGCTTGCCCACCGTTTTATTGATGAACTCGAATGGTTCATCCTTGGTGCTGTCAATGAGCTTCTTCATCATGGCGGTGTCATCAAATTCCCCCACATAGTAAAGATTTTTATCTGTGCCATGTGCCCCTTTAGCAATTTGATAACCATCATCATCAATATCAAACTGCGGCATACAGAAGTTTTCACCCAGGTTACGATTCTCGATACTGTTCAAATTCGGGATCAAACAACGTTGATTGTACGCTTGCAACTCGTAAGGCATTCCCATACGAACCTTGAACTTGAATACCCCATCTGACAACTCTTCGACACTGACACAGCCAATACCACGGCAGGTCACGGCATCAATAGCCCGGCCATCCAAATCATTAAAGATCGAGATATATGAGCGTACTTCATGCAGATCGACATTCAAGTCAACCACAGTACCGGGATAACTGCTGGCGATGGCGCCATTACTACCATTGTTATAGTAATCAGAGCTATCGACATCCAACGTCACCTGATACTCCTTGTAACGCTTCAATGGATAAAGTTTGACATCATCATCAATGGTAAGGTCTCGCTCTGGATCACCATTTCGCTTGACCTTGACCGTTGAGTTAAAGATATCGCTCCGCTGTTCGGCCAATGACGAATCTTCAGATTTATTGCTCACCACCAAATAGGAGTCTGCACGGGTCGGTGTGGAATAGATATCATCCGATGTCACCACTTGTGTCGTATGCAGGCTGCCATTCAGCCCCATATCACCCCGACTATCCACATGAGCATAGGCACTACTGCTGAATGCATCGTTGCTATAAGTGCCACTCATGGTGAGATCAGCAGACATGGTTTGATCCTGATAGCCATCATATCCGACACCGACTTCACCAGAGAGAGAGCCATTTTTGCTCGAGAGCAGATCATCACGCCCATAAGCCGTTCTCAATGATGTTTTGCCAGGATTATCAGTGTATGAGCTCACAGTGACAGAATCATTAATGCTCAATGGCACCGAAATATTGATGCCAACCGTGTAGTCACTGTCAACATCTTCATTTTTGTTATAGCCAAGGTTAACATCAATGATGCTGTCATATAGCCATGGAAACGTGTAACCGGCACTGTAATTCTCATAACTTTTCAGCAGGCCTTCATCACTGGAGAAAATATAATCCTCAGTGGAAACATCACGCCCTTTCGAGTAGCTGACATAGGCATTACCTACTCCAATTTGCTGATAATAACTTACTGACAGATCAGTATAGGAACCAAAGCCAAAAAGATAGTCATCCAGTTCATCCTTGGTGTTGTCACCACGGTCATTGTATCTTGACCAGTCGACAGAGGCATTAAACAGCGTCACACCAAATTGACGATAATCACTCTGATTACTAAATTTTCCATAGAGCAACCGAGTGGATATCTGGTCGCTGAAATCAAAATTGACAGCTGTTTTGGCATACCAGGAATCTTTGGTATTCAACACCCCTGCCGCCAAGGTCAACTCATCAATGGCCTTGTATGAGAGTTCAGAGCGAGCAAACATCTGCTCATCAAATTCCCTACTAAGGCTGTTAATGGCTTCATCTGAAAATGATTCATGATTCAGCTCCATAAACTTGCCCAGTGAAAACTGGTAGTCCATATCGCCAACTGCCAGGTTGTGCTTATCCGAGTTGAAAATTTTCCGGTGCTCTTCGAATGCTATCTGCTCACCGTTGTAAACCCGGATAATGGCATCGTAATTACCTTTTGGTAATTTATAGTAAGGAATGAAATTTTGCCCGGATTGTGCATTTTCACTCAAAACAATTTTATCATCCTTGATGATTTGAACTCGCCCAGCAGCAGGAGATGAAAAATACAAGCGCTTGCTGTTCTCTTTGTTTACCTTTTCCAGGTCACTCGATGAACCAATACGAAATGCAATCTCACTATAGTTACTGTCATCAGCAAGAATGTCGGTACTATTGAATGAATAGGGTTTGGTATCATTGAAATAGCCAAGCTGGATATTCGTTGCAGGCATGGCATAGGTATAGCTCAATTCATTATAATCAAACTTGTCTTCACCAGTAGTTGCAGTAGAGATATCGCTGTTAAATTGACCACCCAACATATGCAGTGTACTGATGTTATTCCATGACAAACTGCTATTTGCTTCGCTGTCAACAGTTGCATAGAGATCACTGCTTGAGATCAGCGCCGAACGACCAACTTTGTTGGAGATGTATTGCTTTTTCCCATTCTGGCTATTCATCAAATCAGGTGCGAAAAACATCCTGACAAAGCGATCTTCCTGACTATAAACAACATCGAATTTCTGACTGACAAACTGGCACGACTCCACATTGCCAATACATCTATCCGATGATTGCATACCACCAACCAGATTTTTTGCAAATTCATTGGCGTTGTTTTCATCAACAAAATGCATTTTCAAAAAATCTATCAGTTTCTCCTGTTCATCGGTATCCAAGAAAATTTCATCAAAAGTACCTTCGGTCACCAACTCGATAAAATCGCTGTCATTCATATAGAACTTGGTGATCATCGACTGTCTTTCATACAGATCTTCAAAACCAGCAGGTGGTTTGATATCGGAAGCTGCGGCCAGGCCATGACTGCTCACGATAGCCAAAGAAATAGCAACAGCAATGGCAGACAACTTCATAAACTCAACTCCGCAAGTAATGTCAAACTTCCCTGACACAATAAACCTTGATGATTGATAGTTTGGCTAGTCAATGTCATCACATTACTACTCTTCAAATACCCATCATCGGTGACCGATGGAAATGAATCAAACGTCATTTTATTTTTAACAAAAGGTTTATCATCAATCAGTACATCGATAAAATCTTGCTGCATGACGACACCATCTCGCTTACAGATAGATTCATTGCTATCAATACTTAATTTATAACCGACATCTGTTTCTGCTTCAGGAATATTGGTTTCAATTACCAAGTTAACAGATTTATCTTTGAATTTTTGTTCCACTTTATCAAAATCAAGAACGATAAAGTTTTCATCAAACTCAAATCGAGTGATCGTGTAGTCATAAAATGCCAGCTTATTCAGATGTGTTAATGGCCTGAAGTCATGATTAATCCCTACTGCACACACGGAACAGGATGATAATAGACTCACAACCTGGATTAACCATCGCATAAAAATCCTCTTCATTATGAACATCACGCCTTCATATGAAGGCGTGATAAATACATCAAACTTGGACTGTTATCTGCTAATTACGGCAGAATTGGCAGTTCAGCAGTCACAACGGCACTAACCTGGATGCGCTCACCCGGAGCAATATCGGTGATAGCAGCATCATTGGAGACGTTGACAGCCAGTGCATAATCTTCAGTCAGCGGAGTACCGATATCCAGAGCACTGCCATCGGCAACAAACTTGACATTGGCGCCACTCATATCGGTAGTGGAGGCATCGATGGAATAGGAAGCCAGACCCCATACAACATCACCCGCAATGGGATCACCAGCCGCTGGACTTGCCGCATCACCAGTGTTGTCATGCGCTTCTACGTTGATGGCGGTAGAGCTGAAGGTGCCATCTTTCTCAACGTTCAGGAAACCTGCACGGATCGGGCCGCCCAGATCACCGGTAATCATGAGGTCATCAGTGGCAACAGAGAACGGCACCAGACCTTTCCAGGTCAGGGTCTCAGCAGCCTGAGTGGTAGGCAGGGCAGCATTGGCTGCAGCAGACATCAATACCAGGCCGGAAGCCATAACAATCATGCTCTTTTTCATTTTTATTCCTCTTGGTGTATATAATTTTTTTGCATTCAATCGATGCACTGAAAAATGTGATTCAAAGACATCATTTTTCATGTCGCTATTCTATTGAATTCACTGTGTGGTTCTTTACAAAATGCGACTGTGTTTTGACTTTTTACGTCAGCATCAACAAAACCATATGTCATTCATGCATTTATGATGGTGTTACTTCTGCTGTATAAAACAGGTACATCATCGCGCAGATATATGTCATAAGATTTGGCTAACGACTCTTGCTTATCATCATCACTACCATACGGCACCAACAAGATGTGCCATCAAGATTTCATAGCAAGGCTAAACCACCACAGCCGCCATTATATGGAGCCGATAGAACAAAACTTGTTAATACGCACGAGTATTTTGATTTTTTGCGAAAAAACAAACGGCCATTCAATGTTTAGTTATAACCATTTTGTCTTGTCAAAATAAACAAAGTTAAATCAGTAAGTTATGGCTATCTTGCTTGCTACCAAATGGCGCCATTCGCCATTTAACAAGAATCCCGCACATTGAGTCAAAAAACCCTCTCATTTATAGCTTAGTGTTGAATATAGAAATCAATCCCTATTAAAACATTGAAGATAATGCACCTATATGACGCTATCTGATGATCGAACGACCAACGGGCATACTAAAAATGCAGCCCCCCTTTTCTCTGCTCGCAAAGAGTCATGGCACTATAAGCAACTCATATTTCCGCTGCTCACCGGAGTCACTTGTCTTATCTTTGGTATAGCTGCCATCTCAATGCAACAGATCCATGATCTGACTATGCAGTCACAACGCTCTGCACAGCACACTATTGAACTGTTAGACAACGCCATTGACTACTCGAGTCAAACCAACGAAAAAATCATTTCGTTAAATGACAAAAGCTGTTCGGATATAAGCAAGACGCTAAAAAAATATGTTGCATCCACACCATATGTCCGCACCCTTAATTTAGTTAAAGACAACTTCCTGTATTGCACCTCATTCTCTGGTGATACATTTATTTATAGCCCTGGCAATTACACATTAAAACTTGTCACTGGCACCCCAATCATGCCAACCAGAGGTGGATTGATCGTCAGAAACAATATCGCGAAAAGTGCAGCACTCAGTGTCATTGATGGGTTATATTTAAAAATATTATTCGGCATGGCAAAATACAATAATGACCTATATATGAAGGTAGGAGATATCTGGGTTGACTCAAATGGCATGTTAATGAAGCGTGCGCCGGTGCTAGAAAAAACGGGTGGCTATACTATTGAATCGGAAAAATACCCCTATATTGTCTACTCTGGCTATGTCAATGTTGACCGTACGGCAACTCTTTTTATGAAAAAGCCTATTTTGGCTGGGTTTGTCATTATGCTATCCCTTCTCGCGACCATTTATACCTGGTTTATGGTGCGCAAGCCAAAATCGCTCTTGTCTGAGTTGTCACGGGCACTGAAAAACAATGAACTGGTGCCCTATTTGCAACCCTTGATAGATAGCCAATCTGGACGCATGCTTGGTGCAGAAGTGCTGGTGCGCTGGCAACATCCTGAACTCGGGATGATCCCTCCTGACGCCTTTATTTCTATCGCGGAAGAGTCGCACTTGATCGCACCTATCACCACCAGCTTGATGCAGCAGGTAGCGAAAAAGATGCAACCATACGCCTCCCAGCTGCCGGATAACTTTCATTTTGGTTTTAATATCAGTGCACAACAATGTTCGGACGACACATTAATTGCTGACTGTCTTTCATTTATTGACAGTTTTCCATCCAGCAATAGCATTTTGCTATTGGAACTGACCGAACGCGTGTTATTGGAAGATACCGATGCCAATCAGGCATTCTTCCATACAATAAAGAAGATGGGCATCCCATTGGCACTGGATGATTTTGGTACAGGTCAATCCAGCCTGGCGTATATTCAGCAATTCAACTTTGATTTTCTGAAAATTGATCAGCGTTTCGTCTCTATGATCAACTCTGATTCCGTCTCGGCGCCCATTCTCGACATGCTGATTACCCTCAGCAAATCACTGAATATGCGACTTGTCGCAGAAGGGATAGAAACTGAAGCACAGCGCGACTACTTGCGCTCACAAGGGGTAGATCTGTTGCAGGGATACTTGTTCAGTCGCCCGATCCCCATCGAGCAGTTCATCGCAGAGTGGCTTCCTTAACGCCAAACTGTTATCTCTCACTACATGCAGGATTTTTAGCTGCAACCGATTGAAATAGATATGAAAAAGCTTCGTTTGTGACCTGATTTTATCGCCAAACAAAACTGCCACGCACGAAGCCATGGCTGGTGCCAACCACTATCTCACTCAACTCCTCTCTCCCGCAGAGCTCGAACGCATCGCTCACAGCTCTGCTTTTACCTGCGAAAATGAGCCACTTCGATCACGTTGCAGATAGTGACGAAGGTACTTCACCCACTACAAATCCTCAGATCGCAGGCCATGACGGGTCACCCCGAACACCAAGAAAAAGCCCGTGTCATCACTCACATCACACGGGCCGGATACACGCCGCCAGATCCTCAGCTCTGCACGGCAATCTCGTACTTCTTTATCTTGCGATAGAGGGTAGCAATCCCAATCCCCAGTGCCTGGGCGGCCAGTTTTTTGTTACCCAGCCGCTGCAGAGTCTCTTCAATCATCTGTTTCTCCATGCTCTCAAGGCCACTCTCACCCGGAACGGGTTCAGGCAGCTTCTCCGGCATCTCCGCGAGCGTTGCTGTAGTAGGCACATTGAATGCAGCATCCAGATTGGTTAGCGGGATCGACTGGGCCATCACGGGATGGGGCTCTTGATTGCGGATGATATTGGGGGGCAGCAGGCTAGCGTCAATCACCTCGCCCGCCTGACTGACGTTGACCAGATATTCGATGAGGTTGCTGAGCTCGCGCACGTTGCCCGGCCAGCGATACCCCTTGAGCAATGCCATTACCTCGGGCGCCAGACCGGGATAAACAATGCCGATCCGGCTGGTGTGGAGGTTGAGGAAGTAGTGGGTTAGCAGCTCCACGTCCCCTTCCCGCTCCCGCAGCGGCGGCAGGTTGAGCGGGATAACGTTGATGCGATAAAACAGGTCTTCACGAAACTTCCCTTCGGCGATGCACTGCTCAAGATGCTGATGGGTGGCGGCAATGATGCGAATATCCACCGGCACCGGTCGGCTGGCCCCGATGGGGGTCACCTCCCGCAGTTCCAGCACCCGCAGCAGCTTGGCCTGCATGGTGAGTGGCATATCGCCAATCTCGTCGAGGAACAGGGTGCCCTGATGAGCAGCCTGAATAAGGCCCTGCTTGCCGCCACTGGAGGCGCCGGTAAACGATCCCTTGACGTAGCCAAACAGCTCGCTCTCCAGCAGTTGTTCAGGAATGGCGGCGCAGTTGATGGCGATGAATGGCTTGTCCTGACGCGGGCTCAAGCGATGGACGGCGCGGGCTACCACCTCTTTACCGGTGCCGCTCTCGCCGCAAATAAGCACGCTGGAGGGACTCAGGGCGATGCGGTGCAGCAATCGCTTGAGGGTGCGGATCGGCTTGCTCTCGCCGATGAGCTGATCAATCCGCGTATCCGGATCAGGCTCAGGAACCAGACCGGAGTGGGACTGGTGAAAGGCCATCAGAAAGAGCTGCTGGCCTTGCACATGGTGCAACTGGCCGATGATCAGCTCCTGACGATCTTCAAAGGTGATGATGTGCTGCAGATGGCCGCTCAGCCCCTGCTGGGAGAAGGTGAGCGAACGGATCCCCAGCTCGCGCCCCTGCAGTTGCTCCTGCTGGCAACCAAGATGATGGAGCGCCGCCTCGTTGGCGTAGAGCAGCTGACTCTTGTCATCGAGCAGCAGGCAACCCTGATCCATGTTGGTCATCAGATTGAGGAACACCTTGTTGACCCCGTCCGACAGCCCGCGCGAATCGAGTAGCTTGGCCACGAAGATGGCCGAGATATGGCGCACATAGTCGCACACATCCTGCAAATTGTTGTTAAGGCGGGCCTGCTGCTCGGCGTTGAACGCCACCAGACTGATCACCCCGATGCAGCGCTCGTCCACCATGATCGGCACTCCGAGGAAAGCGCGCTCACGGCAGCTCTCCTTGCAGGTACAACCGTCACACACCGGATCATCGCTGGTATGGGTAACGATCTTCTCCCGCTGGTTATCAATCACATAGCGCAGCAGGCGGGAATCCCCCTCCAGCTGACGACCGAAGAACTTTCCATAGGGCCCGGTGCCAGCCACCCGCACCATATCGGCATCCACAATCTCGACCTCAAGCTGCAGCACACTCGCCAGCATCTTGGCAAAACGCAAGATGGTCGGCTGGATCTGCATCAACAAACATTGGTTGCTCACGGAGCTCATCCATCATTCCTTTTCTTATTGAGCTCCCTCTAAGGGGAGTCATGCTGGCCAGATACTAAGGGATATCAGGAGCAACTACTTCGGGGGGGATCACGAAAAGGGAAAATCACCCGCATTTACTACGGGTTAAGATGTGGGAATAAAACCAATGAAAACAGGGCAATAGAAGATAATTTCAAATCTATAGTGGCAAATGGAGCGCTAGCCAGACCGCCAGCGGGATCACCAGCACCGAGAGGGCATTGCCGCCAAGCACGATACTGGCCACCTTATCCGGCTGACAGTGGTACTGCTCACAGAGCATGTAATTAAGCACGGCTGGCGGCAGCGAGACCGACAACATCAACAGCGGGATCCACTCTGTCTTGAGCGGCAACAACCAGATCGCCAGCAGCAGCGACAATCCACCCGCCAGCAGATAGAGCAGGTTGCACTTGAGTGCAAGACCAAGGTGATCGAGCTTCCCTTCCATCAGGCGAATGCCTAACGCAAACAGCATCAAGGGCACCGAGATCTGGCCAAGCAAGGAGGCCGTGGTCACCACATACTCCGGCAGCGTGATATGCAGGTTGGCCACCAGCAAACCGGCCAGCGCGGCCCACAGCACCGGACTGCGCAACCAGAGCCAGCGGGAGGTGTTGGCCGAGAGGATAAACATGCCGACCGAGAAGTGGAGCAGGTTGGAGAGCACAAACAGGATCACGATGGCCCCGAGCTGCTGCTCACCAAAGGCAAGCACCATCAGGGGAATACCGAGGTTGCCGGTATTGCGGAACATGGCGGGCAGGATCAGCGCCGCCCGCTCAATCCCCTTGAACCTGAGCAGGGAAAGCAGCAGACCGGGTAACAGAATAACCAGCGCCCCCGCCGCAATCAGCGGCAGATGAGCCCCCAGCGCCAGTGGATACTTGACCAGCGCGGAGAAGACCAGCGCCGGGGTAAACAACTCGATATTGGCCAGATTGACGTAACCGAGCGCAGCCCCCGGTCGCCATCGCCCATACAGTGCCCCGAGCATCACGACCCCGAACACCGGAATGACGATATTGAGCAGGGCGCTGAACATGACCAGACTCCGTTATAGCTCGTGAGCCGGCTTGCCCATCAGCACGACCGGATCAAGCGTCACATCCAGTGTGCCATTGCTGACCCACAGTTGGCCTTCAGAGATGGTGCAGGTCAGGTGCATGGTGCGCTCAACCATGGCGGTCAACGGCAAGGTCTGGCTATCTGACAGCTCGATGATGCTGAGGTTGTCGTGCTGGCTCAGTTTGCCCTGGTTCTGCTTCCACCAGACGGCTGTACCACGGCCGCCGTAGAGATAGAGCACCACGTGACGGGACCGGTTGCAGGCCTTTTTGAGGCGCTTCTCATCGGGCTGCCCCAGCTCGATCCAAAGTTCAATTTCGTCGGTGTAATTCTTGTGCCAGAGCTCGGGCTCATCATCAGCACTCAGCCCTTTGGTAAACTCCAGTCGTTCGGCCGCATGCCAGGCAAAGGCAGCGAGACGGATCATCATCCGCTCATCGGTTTCGGAAGGGTGGCGGGCCAGCGTGAGCGAAAAATCCTGATACACATTGCGGTCCATATCAGACAAGCTGATTTGGGCCTTGAATACGGTAGCCTTGAGCGCCATAGATAACCTTGAACACCTGAGTAAAAACGTGTGAATGGAAAATACGGCCGCCAGTGTAATCAAAATAGCGGTCAGGTTCGACCATCTCAGCCAAAGTTTCCCCTACCTCAGCGCAGATAAGTGCTTTAAAAGACTCAAAAAACAAATGCCAGTCCGAAGACTGGCATTTGGCGGTCATGAGAAGCGACTCACTTCTCGGCGGACTGCACCCCGAACGCATTGAGCAGCACACAGCAGGTTACTGCCACCGCCACAAATCCGCTCAGAAAGATAAAGGGCATCACCCCATATCCCAGTACTGTCCAGATGGTGTGTTCAAGAAAACTCATTTTCTGTCCTTCATCCGGTGAAAGGTGTGTTCCTTCTGGCGGATATTGGCTCCGCTCTTGATGCCACTATTTGAACTCAATAAGCGGTTGGGTCCTATGCCACCAAAGTGATAAATGCAGGGTTCATTTGCGCTGGATCAACGTTTTGCCCTCTCTTTGCACCATTCAATCCATTATCCATGCTTGCCAAAGATGACCCGCCGTGTCCCCTTTCAGGCTCGCCGCCATCTGGCAGATGCATGCGACCCCGGGGATAGTTCGATACACATAAAAAAATCCGACACCCATTACTGGGTGTCGGATTTTCACACATCACAAGGCTCGTTCAATGGCGCCTTACCTGCTCGGCATTAGCCGAGATGGCACCCCTTTCTGTATTCAGGCGGCAGTGATGATCAGTTGCAGCAGCGTCCTTTCACCAGATTACCTATGGCTACCACGGTAAACACCAACAGGTAGGCGGCAAAGATGATCACGAGCCACTGGGGCATGGAGAGCGTCAAGAATTGCCAGGTCACTTCAGCGCAATCCCCTTGTGGCATAAACAACCAGGGGATCCACTGATCAAGCGGTGCCCAACTCGGAAAGTCGGCATAAGGGCTGCACACATTAAAGGGTGAGGGATTAACCTGATAATCCACATGCTGTAGCGCCAGCTGCAGGCCACGGAATGCGCTATAGCCCCAAAGCAGCAGGGCACTCCAGCGAACATACCACTTCTCTGGCGCCACCATGCCGAGCAGACCTGCCGCCAGCACACCCAGTGTTGCCAGCCGCTCGTACACGCACATCACGCAAGGATGCAAGCCTAATACATGCTGGAAGAAGAGGGCGCACAGCTCAAGGAACAGGGCGGAGGCTGCCAGCAGACCCCAGGCCAGTCGATTGGCTGCTAAACGGCGGAGAAACTCGATCATCTGATTGATCTCACAGAAAAAATAGTGGCTGAATTAGAGCAGAGCATGACCGAAAAGAAAAGGGCCCCAACGGTGCATCAAGGTCAACCCCCGGGATCGGCGGCCAGGGGGTTGTCATCAGTAAAAAGGGCCCTGAGGGCCCTTGAGCTGTGTTGCATGGGATTAATGAAGCGCTGGCTGCACCGCTGGCAGGGCACTTTCCATCACCAGCCATCCGTGCTGATAGAACCACTCGGTGGTTGGGGCGAGCAGCAATTCAACGGCGAAGAACCCGACCACCCCCAGTACCAAGGTGTAGGGCAGAGCCATCCAGACCATGCGGCCATAGGAGAGGCGCAGCAGCGGTGCCAGTGCCGAGGTGAGCATGAACAGGAAAGCAGCTTGGCCATTGGGGGTGGCGACGGAGGGCAAGTTGGTACCTGTATTAATGGCGACCGCCAGCAGATCGAACTGGGCGCGATCGATGGCACCATTGAGCAGCGCGGTTTTCACTTCGTTGATATAGACGGTGCCGACGAAGACGTTGTCACTGACCATGGAGAGCAGACCGTTCGCCACATAGAAGAGCGCCAATTGTTGATCCCGCTCGGCCGACAGGACCCAGTGGATCACCGGTTTGAATAACTGTTGATCGATAATGACTGCCACTATGCTAAAAAACACCGCCAACAGCGCCGTAAAGGGGAGAGCCTCTTCAAAGGCCTTACCCAAGGCATGCTCTTCGGTAATACCTGTGAGCGAGGTCGCCAGCACTATCACTGATAAACCAATCAAACCCACGGCGGCAAGATGGAGCGCCAGACCGACGATCAGCCAGACCGCGATCAAGGCTTGTACCATCAACTTGGCTTTGTCTTGCGGTGTGCGCTTGGCATTCTCATGGCGGTTGTACTCCTCCATGATCTTGCGTACCGAGTCGGGCAATTTGGCGCCATAGCCGAACCACTGCATCTTCTCCACCAGTACGCAGGTCAGCAGGCCACAAATAAAGACAGGCACAGAAACGGGGGCCATGCGAATGGCAAACTCACCAAAGTGCCAACCAGCCTGTTCGCCGATGATCAGGTTTTGCGGCTCACCGACCAGGGTGCAGACGCCACCCAGTGCGGTACCAACGGCAGCATGCATCATCAGACTGCGCAGAAAGGCACGAAATTGTTCGAGGGTCTGATACTGATCCTCTTCCACCTCTTGGTCATGGGTGTGGTCATGTTCATGACCAAAACCCTTGCCGGATGACACCCTGTGGTAGATGGCGTAGAAGCCGGTCGCGACGCTGATCACCACGGCAATGACCGTCAGGGCATCAAGGAAGGCTGACAGAAAGGCAGATACCAGACAGAAGGAGAGGGAGAGCAGGATTTTTGAACGAACCCCGACCAGCAGCTTGGTAAAGACATAAAGCAGCAACTGCTTCATGAAGTAGATGCCAGCCACCATGAAGACCAGCAGCAGTAGCACTTCAATGTTAGCCACCAGTTCATGTTTGACTTGCTCTGCCGAGGTCATGCCGATCAGCACGGCTTCAATCGCCAGCAGGCCACCGGGTTGCAAAGGGTAACATTTCAGGGCCATGGCCAGAGTGAAGATAAATTCAACAACCAGTAGCCAGCCGGCCATGAAAGGATCGAGGTGAAAAGCGATCGGATTGATTAGCAGAAATAGCAAAATGGCGTTTTTATACCACTGTGGTGCATTGCCCAAGAAGTTCTTGGCGAATGCCTGCCCTAGGCTTATTGGCATGATGATGGGTCTCAACTCTGTTGTTAGGATCTGCTTCTATGCAGTGAAGGATAGTGTCGCCTGTTCCGCTCGATATTGGCTTTTATCTATCTGATTCCTCGTGATTTTAATCAAAAAAGGGGCTGTTTATAAATAATAGTGGATGAATATTTCTTCATGTGGTTGTTTTGCGACCACCGCAGGGCGGGGTCATCTGGCTTCTGTTATGGGATAAACAGCACTGCCATCACACTATATTTGGCATATGTGAGCAGAGGACTGACCTTATACTTGCCACACTTCCTTGCTTTGATATGATTCAGCCGCCTTTTTGCGTACTACAACAGAGTTAATCCATGGTCATAAAAGCGCAGAGCCCAGCAGGGTTTGCCGAGGAATACATCATCGAGTCCATCTGGAACAATCGCTTTCCTCCCGGATCAATTCTGCCCGCCGAGCGTGAATTATCCGAGTTGATCGGGGTGACTCGCACTACGTTGCGTGAAGTGTTGCAGCGGTTGGCCCGTGATGGCTGGTTGACCATCCAGCATGGCAAACCAACCAAGGTAAACAATTTTTGGGAAACCTCTGGTCTCAATATTCTGGAGACCCTTGCCCGTCTGGATCAAGACAAGGTACCTGAGCTGGTCGCACAGTTGCTCTCTGCTCGTACCCATATCTGCACTATCTTCATTCGGGGTGCGATCCGTCATAACCCGGAGCAGGCAGCAGAGATCCTGCGTGGTGCCGGCTCGGTTGATAAAAACGCGCAAGCCTATGCCGAGTTCGATTATCGTCTGCATCACCAGCTGGCATTTGCTTCCGGTAACCCGATCTACGCCTTGATCCTCAACGGTTTCAAGGGATTGTATAGCCGGGTAGGCAGTTACTACTTCTCTGACAAGCAGACCAGAGAAACCGCGGACGCCTATTATAAGGCTCTACTGAATCTGGCAGAGACCAAAGATCACGATGCCGTGTTTATGACAGTACGTCAGTACGGTATCGAATCTGGCAAGCTGTGGACCCGCTTGCGGCAGGATATGCCCAGTGATTTGTGTGACAACTGATCCTGCGCTCTCCTAATCGAGGAGGAGGCGGGATCACTCCCGCCTCCTCTTACACACCTCCCCTTGCCGGGTGTAGAGGATTAGCACCTTTAAGTCACCGGTTGCTCACCACAACAGCTGTACAGAGTGACAAAAGCCCATAAAACAATGCCAGTCAGGCTTAACTGACTGGCATTGTTTTATGGGTTCACTCTTGCTATATCGCGGTGGTTTGGCAGGAACAGCGCCTCGAAACACGGCTCACTTGGGCCAATGCACCCCTAGCTGTTCGCCGTAACCCGTCTGACGCTGGAATCCGTCGAGCCGTCCCTTGACCTTGTTCAGCTCGCCACTGCCCGCCGCCCACGCAGCATAGCGCAGCGCCTGACAATCCCCATGGCCCGGTAACGCCGCAATCGCACCGCCCACCTGATTGGCCCCCTGCAGCACCATCTCCTTGAAGCGGGATTCGTAGTCAAACATGCTGGAAAGCAACCGTCCCCAGCGCTGACGGGCAGGATCGTTACTGTCCGTG
Organism: Aeromonas sp. CU5; assembly: GCF_002586745.1. NCBI lineage: Bacteria > Pseudomonadati > Pseudomonadota > Gammaproteobacteria > Aeromonadales > Aeromonadaceae > Aeromonas > Aeromonas sp. CU5. The sequence continues at coordinate 1,186,705 of NZ_CP023817.1, read as the reverse complement.
CTCTGACGCCAGCGGGGCAGCAACACGGTAGCGTTGGTGGTCACCGTCACCCGATTGAGCTGGCAGCGCCCCGGCAACTGCTCGGTATCCAGCTGCCAATCCACCTGATAACTCGCCTTACCGAGCACAGGTTTGCCATTCACCTTGGGGGCACTCTGGGCGATCGCACGGGCAAGCTGATCAGGGCTGGTTGCATTGACCTCATAAAAACGGACATTGATGCGGGACTCTGGCACCACTTGCGGTCGGCTCGGCTGAGCCTGACTCATCAGGGGCAACAGCAACAACCCGACCCCCACTACTCCATAAACCTTGCTGACCATGCCAGACTACCTTCCTTGATTGCACGGGCGGAGTACCAACCTTGGTGAAACCCACCGCCACACAGATGACGGGTATAGCCTATGTGTGACGACAAGGCGGCGCAATACCATGATGCGCCCAGAAATCAGAGCACGCTCACAGGTTGCGTGAGCAGAGTATGGCACAAGGCCAAAACTGTATTTTTATTGAGCATGACGGCTGATGCGCTGCCAATCGAGGTGGTAGTTTTTCACATTGATGTCATGACCATCTATCTGAATAAAATGATCATTTTTAAGACGGTTGGCAAAAAAGTCCTGATCTGCGCCCTCGTTGAGCCACAGCTCGCAAAGACCCCGTTTTCCCTCTTTGGCATAGAATCGCGGAGTGACCAGCAGCGCGACCCCATCTACGCGGATGGCGTGACGGGCCAGGCAGTTTGCTTCGGTGGTTTTGGATGCCAACGCAGCAAAACGGGGTGTGTTCCCCTCGGCTACAACCACTACGCCGTAAGAGTGGGGCGCCATGAGACGCCGCATGGCGACCGCCTGATGAGGACCGGTTTGATGAAAACCGTCATTGGTCACCGCAAACACGCAAGTAGGTGAAAATAGCAGCGCAAGCAGAAAAAGGCAGCGTTTAACGCCTGTAACATCACCAATCGCCATATAAAAGCCTCAAAAGACAACCAAGGCTGGCAAGGGTAGGTAGCCAAACCCGCTGGGTAAAGGGCCTTTACCTTTCTTTAATGCTGTTCACGGGGTTAAACGTTGATTTAGCTCACACAACATCCGGTTGCCAGTCGCCAGTCTACCCCTATCGGAATAGACTCCCCCCACTCTCATCCAATCAGAAGGCAACGTATGCTGGAACTCATCGTTGGCACCCTGGTCACCCTGGTGGTGGGCCGTGCCATTTTCAAAGGATACTCCGCGACCGGGGTGCTGCTGAGCGGCGGCTTGCTGCTGCTGGTCATCACCGCCATGATGGGCAAGCCGGTACTGCCGAGCAAGGTGGTCAGCACCGGTTACATCGCGACCGATATCTTCGAATACATCCGCTTCCTGCTCAATGACCGTGGCGGTGGACTTGGGATGCTGATCATGGTGCTGTGCGGCTTCGCCGGCTACATGAGCCATATCGGCGCCAACACCATTCTGGTCAAGCTGGCCAGCAAACCGCTCGGCATCATCAAGTCCCCCTACATCCTGCTGGTTGCCGCCTATCTGGTTGCCTGTGCCATGTCGCTGGCGGTGAGCTCTGCCACTGGCCTCGGCGTGCTGTTGATGGCCACCCTGTTCCCGCTGATGGTCAACATGGGGATCTCCCGTGGCGCGGCTGCGGCAGTGTGCGCCTCGCCAGCCGCCATCATTCTGGCACCGACCTCCGGTGACGTGGTGATGGCTGCCCAAGCCGCCAACATGCCGCTGCTGGATTTTGCCTTCAAGCTGACCCTGCCCATCTCGCTGATTGCCATCGCCTGCATGGCAGTGACTCACTTCTTCTGGCAGCGCTATCTGGATCAGAAGTCTGGCGAGCACAATGAGCCGGTCGCCCCGGGTGATCTGGTCACCACAGCCCCCGCCTTCTACGCCATCCTGCCGTTTACCCCCATCATCGGGGTGCTGGTATTTGACGGTAAATGGGGCCCGCAACTGGATATCGTCACCATCATAGTGATGTGCATGGTGCTGGCCAGCCTGCTGGAGCTTGTCCGCATCCGCAACGGCAAGGAGCTGCTCGACGGGCTGCAGGTCTGCTGGCGTCACATGGCGGATGCCTTTGCCGGTGTGGTCATGCTGCTGGTCGGTGCCGGTGTCTTCGCTCAGGGTCTGATGACCATCGGCTTTATCGACACCTTGCTGACCCACGCCCAGGATCTCGGCTCGGGCGGCATGATCATGATGCTGTCACTGGTGGTGATCACCACCCTGGCCGCCTTCACCACCGGCTCGGGCAACGCCCCCTTCTACGCCTTCGTGGAGCTGATCCCCAACCTGGCCAGCAGCCTTGGCATCAACCCGGCCTATCTGGTGATCCCGATGCTGCAAGCCTCCAACCTGGGTCGCACCATTTCGCCGGTCTCCGGTGTGGTGGTCGCCTGTGCGGGGATGGGCAAACTTTCGCCGTTCGAGGTGGTTAAACGTACCTCCCTGCCGGTGGGCGTCGGCCTGCTGGTGGTGATCATTGCCACCCAGATCATGGTGCCCGCCTGATCGCTGACCAGCCCGGCACCCTGCCGGGCTGGTATCCTCCCCCCCTTTGCAGTAGACTCGGTGCTCATTTTCCCCCTAAGGAGGACCGAGATGAGTATTACGGTTCAACTTGCCCATTTCAGTGATTGCCACTCCCACTTCGATGGCGCGCCGATGAGCTTCTCCCCTGTCGGTGAAGAGCAGTGGCGTACCCAGTGCGGCGGTTATGCCCGGATCCTGACCCGACTGACCCAACTGCGCGCCAAAGCTGCAGCGGCCGGCCAGCGTTTTCTGTTTCTGCACGGTGGTGACTCCTTTCAGGGCTCTCTCTATTTCAACCGCTTCAAAGGGCGCGCCAACGCCGACCTGCTCGCCATGCTGGCCCCCGATGCCATGGTGCTCGGCAACCACGAGTTCGATCTGGGCAACGGCCCGTTGGTGGAGTTCTTGCGCCAGCTCGATTTTCCGGTACTGGCTGCCAATCTGGATAACAGCCAGGAGCCAGCCGACACGCCGCTGGGGCTGTGGGATATCCCCCACCTCTACGACGCTCATCAGCCCTGGCATCGCCGGCTGATCGACGGGGTTCCCTTTGCGCTGCTCGGCATCACCCTCGCCCAGATGGCTGCCATCGCCAACCCGGATCCCCACACCCGTTTCCACGCAGTGGCCGACACCCTCACCCGGGTGCTGCGGGAGATCAAGAGCGAAGGGATCCAGCATATCGTGCTGCTGAGCCACCTCGGGCTGGATCAGGACAAGCTGCTGGCCGAGCGTTTCCCCGAACTCAGCCTCATCATCGGCGGCCATACCCACAGCCTGCTGGGGGATCTCACGCCCCTCGGTCTGCCAAGCGAAGGCAGCTATCCGCTGATGAACAACGGGGTGGCCATTCTGCACGCCGGCCACAGTGCCCTCTGTCTCGGCGTATGCGAGCTCACCTTCGATGAGGCGGGCCGCGTCGTGCAGAGTCAGGGCCAGCTGGAGTGGCTCCCCTGGCAGCCCTGGCCGTTCGCCGCCACGCCGCCCGCTGGGCTTACCTTCTGCGAGCCGGACCCACAGCTTGAACAACATCTGGCCAAACGCTATCGGCCGGAAATTGAAACCATGAGTCAGCGCATCGTCACCCGACTGGAGGCACCGTTGCCCCATCAGCGGCTGCCGGATGCCAACCTGCCCCACGGCAGCCAACTCGCCCCGCTGGTGGCCCACGCCATGCTGACCGCCGCCCGCGAACAGGTGGGCGAGGTAGACTTTGCCCTGCACAACGCCGGTGGCGTGCGCTGCTCGCTGGAGCCGGGCCCCTTGAGCGAAGCGGATATCGCCGGTCGCCTGCTGCCGTTTGCCATTCCGCTGACCCTCTATCGGGTGCACGGTCACGAGCTGGCGGAAGCGCTGGAGAATGCTATCGACAACGCCACCAACAACGGCGTGATCGGTAATGGCAACGGCAGCTTCCCCTACACCGCGGGGGTGCGCTTCACCTATCAGGCCGATCGGCCCAAGGGTCAGCGCATCACCCGGCTGGAGTGGGAAGCCTCCCCCGGCCAGTGGCAAGCGGTCAATGCCGAGCAGATCTATCGCGGGGTATCCAGTGCCTATACCGCCTCCGGCAAGGAGGGTTACACCGCGCTGGCACGTACCCTGACCCAGCACAATCAGGAGCTCGGTATCACCCTGGCCGACGCCTTTATCCGCTGGGCTCGTCATCTGCCCACGCTGGAAGCACAGCCGCCCCTGATTGAGTACATCGGCTGATGTAGGAGGTGGATGGCTGTTGCCACATGCCCCTGACGGCCAATATTGCCGCAGCAAGCGCCCGGTTCCCTTCAAGAACCGGGCTTTTTCGACAATTTTTGCCCCACACGGGCCCGCCCCATTGCATCGCACTCACTAGCTCGGCAAGATAGGCCCGCTTTCAAGACCAGCTGCAGGAACAGGCGACTTCATGAATCACTCCATCCGTTTCACCCCTCCTCGCGTCAACCCGGGCATCAAGCCAGCCATCGTGCTGCTGACCGCCCTGCTGGCGCTGCTCTTCTGTCTGCGCAACCCGCTCTTCCATGCCATGGCGCCGGGCTTTGATGCCTCGCTGTTCGCGGTGATGGGCAAGATGTGGAGCGAAGGGGGTGTGCTCTATCGCGACATGATCGACATCAAGGGGCCGATGATCTTCGCCCTTGATGCAGTGGGGTATGGTCTGGGGGGATTTGTCGGGATCTGGGCGCTGGAGTGGGTGCTCTGCTGGCTCGGACTGCTGGCCAGCTGGCAAGCCTTTGCCCAGCTCGGTCTTTCGTTCAAGGCGCGCCTCGGCGCCATGCTGGCGGTGCTGGCCCTCTACGGCACCCGTTACTACTACGGCAACATGACCGAGGACTGGACCTTCCACCTCGCGCTCATCGCCCAGTGGGCCTTTATCACCCTGCTGCTGGACAAGGGATTTCGCTGGTGGCCCGCGCTGGTGGCAGCCCTCACCTTTGCCATCGTCGCCTGGATGCGCACCAACAACGGCGCCTTCTGGGGCGCCTGGTATCTGGTGCTGTTCTGCCACTGGTGTCTGCACGAGAAGTGGCGTGACGCCATTCTGCTGCTCATCTCCAGCCTGCTGGGGCTGGCACTGATTGGCGGCCCGCTTTATGCCTACTTCCAGCAGCATGATATGCTGGCGGCCTTCAAATACTACGCCTTCGACATCTTCTTCGAAGGGAGCTACGGCAACGGCTTCTCCCCCATGGTGGGTGCGGTGGGCCTGCTGCGCACCGGCCTCATCATGCTGCTGCCCGCCTTCATCATTCTGATGCTGAGCCGCCGTCAGGAGTGGTATCTGCCCGCCCTGCTGGCGACCCTGTTTGGCGTGCTGTTTACCCTGATCGCCAACTCGGTCTCCGGCCATGTGTTCGATCACTACGACGTGCTCTATCTGCAACTGGCGGTGCTACCGCTGGCGGTATTGCTGGATCGCAGCGAACAGCAGGCAGATGCCATCGGCCTGCTCTGCATCTCGCTGGTCGTGCTCACCGCCAGCTGGCTGCTGGCCCAGCAACTCGCCTTTGGCTGGAGCACCAAGGAGTGGTCCCTCGAGCGGGTCAACGAGGTGCTCGGCACCAGCCTGCTGTGGGCGCTGCCGGTGCTGATCCTCATCCCCCTCTGGCGGGCCTGGGATGTGCGCAGTGCCACCCCCTGGCTGGCGACGCTGGCCATGCTGCTGCTGATGATCAACAACGCTTGGGAAGGGACCCTCAAAGGGCGCCCCTTCAATCCGGCCGCGCAGGTACGGATCGATCGCATCAAGGCCGAAACCACCCCGAGCGACAAGATCTGGGTCGATGGCATCCAACCGCAATATTATCTCTGGACCGATCGCCAGCCAGCGTCCGCCTACCTCTTCTTTGCCAACGTCAATCCGCCCTATGACGTGCGCGAGCGAGTGCTGGCCGATCTCCAGCGCCAGACTCCCAAGTTCATCATCGCCAAGCAGGATCGGGTGAGCGAGGAGCTTAAAAAACCCAGCTCCCCCTCCCATCTCGCCTTCTATCAATACCTGACCAGCCACTATGAAGAGGTGGAGCCGGGTCTCTATCGCCGACGCTGATAAGCTCGGGATAAATCTGGGAAACGGGCATCCTGATCAAACTGCGAGATCAGCCACAGGATGCCAATACCCTGCACGCTCAGCGGCAACGCTGGTCATCGCCAATGCCCCCGTCATGCTGCGCTTGGTACATGACGCATCTGGGACATCGAGCACCTAGGACATAGCGCACCCAGTGCATGCCCACGCACCTTAACCCCCGCCCCTGTTTCAGGTTAAGATAACGACCATTGTTTCCCCCTCGGCGACCCGCCGCGGCAGACCACAGGTACGCCATTGAACCGATTTACCCCATCCAGTGCGGCGAACGGCCGCGAGCAGCAGGTCTTTACCGTCACCCGCCTCAACAGCGCCGTGCGCATGATCCTGGAGCAAGATCTGGGGCTGGTGTGGCTGACTGGCGAGCTCTCCAATCTGGCGATGCCAAGCTCCGGCCACTGGTACTTCTCCCTCAAGGACATGTCAGCGCAGGTGCGCTGCGCCATGTTCAAGGGCAACAACCGGCGGGTGTCCTTCCGCCCGCAGGATGGCATGCAGGTGCTGGTGCAGGCGCGGGTCTCTCTCTATGAGCCGCGCGGCGACTACCAGCTGATCATCGAATCGATGCAGCCCGCAGGCGACGGCGTGTTAGCGCTGCGTTTTGAAGAGCTCAAGCGCCGTCTCGGCGCCGAGGGGTTGTTTGACGAGAGCCGCAAACGGCCGCTGCCCCGCGAACCGCGGGCAGTGGGTCTCATCACCTCCGCCACCGGCGCGGCTTTGCACGATATGCTGACGGTACTGAAACGGCGCGCACCGGATCTGCCGGTCTTTATCTACCCGACCCAGGTGCAAGGGAGCGCCGCCATCAGCCAGATCGTCGCGGCGATCGCCAAAGCGAACCAGCGCGCCGAGGTGGATGTGCTGATCGTCGGGCGCGGCGGCGGCTCGCTCGAAGATCTCTGGTGCTTTAACGAAGAGGCGGTGGCGCGCGCCATTGCCCACTCCGCCATCCCCGTTATCAGCGCGGTGGGCCACGAGGTGGATGTCACCATCAGCGACTTTGCCGCCGACTTGCGCGCCCCTACCCCGTCGGCCGCCGCCGAGCTGGTGGCGCCAGACAATCAGGCCCGCATCCAGCGCCTCGCCCACCTCAAACAGCGACTGCTGCAGGCGATGAGCCGCCAGCAAACCGCCGCCCGCCACGATTTCATCCTGCTGCAAAAGCGGCTAGACCATCAGGATCCGAAACGGCGACTGGAGCAACAGTCCCAGCGCCTCGACGAACTCTCCACCCGTTTGCAGCAGCTATTGCGCCAGCGGTTGCATCAGGGAGAGCGGCGGCTCGCCAATCTAGAACTGCGCCTGCAGGGCAAGAGCCCGGAGCGATTGCTTGCCGCCGGCAAGCGCCGCCACCAGCTGGCCGAGGAGCGGCTTCATGCCCTGATTGCCAAGCGCCAAGACCTTGCTAGCCACCGCCTCGCCATGCTCACCGCTCGCCTCGACGGGGTGAGCCCGCTTGCCACCTTGGGGCGCGGTTACTCCATCACCCGCACCGCGCGTGGTGAAGTGATAAGCTGCGCCGATCAGGTCAACAGTGGCGACCAGCTCCTCACCACCCTGGCGCAAGGGAGCCTGCAGGTGCGGGTCGAGGGGATCGTCAAGGAGTCCGCGCCGTAACCGATAAAAGCCATTAAAGCGGCATCGTTTCCCAAATCGATGCCGCTTTAATGGAACTCGGAGCCGGTGATCTGATCCTCCCCCCTTCAAATCTGCATCATGGGAAAATCGCTTCCCCCCATCACCAACTGGCCTCAATACAACAGTCTCTGATTAACCGTGGCGCACTCACCTTCTGGATAGATGCCGATGCCATGAACAACTGGTTTCACCACGACCATCACCGAAGCCGCTGTCGTAGCCAGCGCTACGCAGACCATCTGATGTTCAGAGGAATTTTTTGCCTCACTCTGCGAGCCACTACAAGCCAAGAAATATGGCCGTGCTGGTGAAGCGCAAAGAAGGGAGGGAGCGAAACAGGAGGCTCCTGCATATTCCGGCACGCCGAGGAAAAGGGATGCATGGCTTATCTGGGGCAGCACGGGAAAAGCAAGATTGGAAACGCGGCTACTCCGCTGGGCAGGCACAATGGTGGCAGACAATATAGTTCGCGATTGCCCGCATCGGGTCATCTTGCGACCTGCCTCAATGTCGTTGATGACCCTCGATACTCAGGGCGCCACGACTTGATTCCTTTTGCTCACCCCCTATTTGGAGTAGATCATGGATCCCTCAACCCCGTTAAGTCTGACGACCCGTTTGCTGCACTGGTCGGTCGCCTTGCTGATAATCGCCTTGACCCTGCTGGGTTATCTGATGGTGAAATTTGAAATATGGGGTCTCTACGCCCTGCATAAACCTCTGGGGGTCATTGCACTGGTCTTGATCCTGCCACGCGCCATGATCCGCCTTGGCAAAGGGTGGCCAGCGCCGGTGCGCCAATATCCCGTGTACGAGGCGTTGGCAGCCAGGGCGATCCACTGGGGATTGCTTATTTCAACCCTGCTGATCCCGATTTCCGGTCTCTGTTATTCTGCGGCGGCTGGACGAGGTGTTGCGATATTTGGCTGGTTTATTATTCCGATGAATCCAGATCTCAATGATCCAGACAATGTGATCCCATACAGTGAGTCCATCAGGGATATTGCTCACACCCTTCATGTCTATTTGCCATATATCATGCTGGCATTGTTGCTGGTGCATATTGTCGGGGCGTTAAAACATCACCTACTGGATAGAGATAACACCTTGCTGCGGATGGTCGGTCGAAAATCATAAAAAATGGTAATCCCTGTTGCGGCTGGAAATATCCATTGGTAGAGCTTCACCTCTATTTTTCAGAGGCCTGAATTGGGATCCCCACCTTTCAGACAGAGCACCCGTCACTGCTATCAATGAGCAACATATCGATTTCCCCGATCGAGAACAGCGAGTCAGAGACGACATCAAGCCCTCACTGTTAAACGTAAATTTTCACGCAAACGATTGAACGCAAAAAAGTATCGGTAATGGCGTATTTTTACATTTTTTGCACAAGTGACAGACCTTGGCGTGCGCCGTGACTGTCGATTGATGGGTTATGGGGAGATGGCGGCAGCGCTGATGGCACAGGCTTGCCAGACCGTTGATCTGGTTGATGATGTGCCTGACGGCAAATGCACAGCCCGTATCACGGAACCACCACTGAACCCAAAAAATGCCACGGATCACCGGTCAGAGGTGCTTTGGTGGTATGACCACCTGAAGGTGGTCGTTTTATGGTCAAATTACGGGTTGAAAATGTGATCTGAGCACAGTCATCCAGCCGCGATAGCAAGCTGCATCTGAGTGGCCTGGATCTGTGCCAACCCAGCGCAGTTGGGGCGATGGTGCCATGCCGATGGCCGGGGATGTGATGGCGTAGACCTCGGGGCGGGACACGTTTAGCGGATGCCTGCTGACGATGTCAATGTTGTATAAAACAGCAGCTGCTTCACTCTTTTGCATCAAAACGGCCATTTCAGGAGGGATAATCTTGGGTTTTTAGCCTGTTGGCGACCTAAAGGGCGGCTAGACCATAAAAAATCAAAAAAACTTCTTTACCAACACCCGATCGGTCAGTAAACTTCGTCGGCAATATTTTACACCCCCACTTCCTCAACGGTGAGATATTGCCATGCTCAGGATTACCAAAGAAGCGTTGACCTTCGATGATGTATTGTTGGTTCCCGCCCACTCCGATGTTCTTCCCAATACTGCCGATCTGCGTACCCAGCTGACCTCCTCTATCAGCTTGAATATCCCTATGATTTCCGCTGCCATGGACACAGTGACCGATGCCCGTCTGGCTATCGCACTGGCCCAGGAAGGCGGTATCGGCTTTATCCACAAGAACATGTCCATCGAGCAGCAGGCTGCCGAAGTGCGCAAGGTCAAGAAGTACGAGAGTGGCGTGGTCTCTGACCCCGTCACCGTACGCCCTGACATGACCATCGCCCAGGTCAAGGAGCTGAGCCACAAGAACGGCTTCGCCGGTTACCCTGTGGTGACCGAAGGCAACTTGCTGGTCGGTATCATCACCGGCCGTGACGTGCGCTTCGTGATTGATCTCTCCCAGACCGTCGAACAGATCATGACCCAGAAAGATCGCCTGGTCACCGTGCGTGAAGGAGCCCCTCGCGAAGAGGTGGTTGCCCTGATGCAAAAGCACCGTATCGAAAAAGTGCTGGTGGTGAACGCCGACTTCAAACTCAAGGGCATGATCACCGTTAAAGACTTCCAGAAAGCCGAGCGCAAGCCGCACGCCTGTAAAGACGACAAGGGTCGTCTGCGGGTGGGTGCTGCTGTGGGTGCTGGTGCAGGTAACGAAGAGCGCGTTGCTGCGCTGGTGGAAGCCGGTGTGGATGTGCTGCTGATTGACTCCTCTCATGGCCACTCCCAGGGCGTGCTGGACCGCATCAAGGCAACCCGCGATGCCTATCCTGAGCTGCAGATCATCGGTGGCAACGTCGCCACGGCCTCTGGCGCACTTGCGCTGGTCGCGGCTGGCGTCAATGCGGTCAAGGTCGGTATCGGCCCGGGCTCCATCTGTACTACCCGTATCGTCACCGGTGTGGGTGTGCCGCAGATCACCGCAATCTCCGATGCCGTTGAAGCGTTGGAAGGCACCGGTATTCCGGTGATTGCCGATGGTGGCATCCGTTTCTCTGGTGACGTGGCCAAGGCCATCGCCGCTGGCGCCAGCTGCGTCATGGTGGGCTCCATGTTTGCCGGTACTGAAGAAGCGCCGGGCGAAATCGAGCTCTATCAGGGTCGCTCCTTCAAATCCTACCGTGGCATGGGCTCCCTGGGCGCCATGTCCAAGGGCTCCAGCGACCGCTACTTCCAGACCGATAACGCCGCTGACAAGCTGGTGCCGGAAGGGATCGAAGGTCGCGTGCCGTACAAGGGCCGCCTCAAAGAGATCATCCACCAGCAGATGGGCGGCCTGCGCTCCTCCATGGGTTTGACCGGCTGTGCCACCATCGACGACATGCGCACCAAGGCTGAGTTCGTGCGCATCTCCGGCGCCGGGATGAAAGAGTCCCACGTCCACGATGTGACCATTACCAAAGAAGCCCCCAACTATCGGATGGGCTGATCAAGACGGGGCTACGGCCCCGTTTTGTCACCGTTTTTATCCCCGTGATTTTTGTTAAACATCCGCCTGATGCAGGAATAACATGATTAAAAATATTCACGAACACCGTATCCTTATCCTGGATTTCGGTTCTCAGTACACCCAGCTTATCGCCCGCCGTGTCCGTGAAATCGGCGTTTACTGCGAGCTGTGGGCTTGGGATGTCACTGAAGCGCAGATCCGCGAATTCAATCCCAACGGCATCATCCTCTCCGGCGGCCCGGAATCCGTGACCGAAGCGGGCAGCCCGCGCGCCCCCGAGTATGTGTTCAACGCCGGTGTACCGGTATTTGGCATCTGCTACGGCATGCAGACCATGGCCGAGCAGCTGGGTGGCAAGGTGCAATCCTCCACCGAGCGTGAATTCGGTTACGCCAAGGTGGAAGTGCTGGGCGACTCTGGCAAGACCAGCGCCCTGCTGCGCAACATCGAAGATGCCATCGCTGACAACGGCAACGCCCTGCTGGATGTGTGGATGAGCCACGGTGACAAGGTCACCGACATTCCGGCTGACTTCGCCACCATCGCCAGCACCCCGACCTGCCCCCATGCGGCCATGGCCAATGAAGCCAAGCGTTTCTACGGCGTGCAGTTCCACCCGGAAGTGACCCACACCCGTCAGGGTGCCCGCATGCTGGAGCACTTCGTCAAAGATATCTGCGGTTGTGAATGCCTCTGGACCCCGGCCACCATCATCGACGATGCCGTTGCCCGCATCCGCGAGCAGGTGGGTGACGATGAGGTGATCCTCGGCCTCTCCGGTGGTGTCGACTCCTCCGTGGTCGCCATGCTGGTGCATCGTGCCATCGGTGATCGCCTCACCTGTGTGTTCGTTGACAACGGTCTGCTGCGCCTGAACGAAGGTGAGCAGGTGATGGAGATGTTCGGTGATCACTTCGGTCTCAACATCATCAAGGTTGCCGCTGAAGAGCGCTTCCTCTCTGCCCTGGCTGGTGAAGCCGAGCCGGAAGCCAAGCGCAAGATCATCGGTCGCGTGTTCGTGGAAGTGTTCGACGACGAAGCCAAGAAGCTGAAAAATGCCCGCTGGCTGGCACAAGGCACCATCTACCCGGATGTGATCGAATCTGCCGCCAGTGCCACCGGCAAGGCCCACGTCATCAAGTCTCACCACAACGTCGGCGGCCTGCCGGCAGAGATGAAGATGGGTCTGGTCGAGCCGTTGCGCGAGCTGTTCAAAGATGAAGTGCGCCGCGTTGGTCTGGAGCTGGGCCTGCCCTACGACATGCTCTACCGTCATCCGTTCCCGGGCCCGGGTCTGGGTGTTCGCGTGCTCGGTGAAGTGAAGAAAGAGTACTGCGATATCCTGCGCCGTGCCGATGCCGTCTTCATCGAAGAGCTGCGCAAGGCCGACCTGTACAATCAGGTCAGCCAGGCATTTGCGGTGTTCCTGCCGGTGCGCTCCGTTGGCGTGATGGGCGATGGCCGCAAATATGACTGGGTGATTGCCCTGCGCGCCGTTGAGACCATCGACTTTATGACCGCTCACTGGGCCCATCTGCCCTATGACTTCCTCGGTCATGTGTCAAACCGCATCATCAACGAGATCAGCGGTATCTCTCGCGTGGTGTACGACATCTCCGGCAAGCCACCCGCTACCATCGAGTGGGAATAAGCCTCTTAATCTGATCCAGGTCAGTTAAGAACATGTGAGTCCCCCAAGCGGGATCAGGGCTCAACAGTGAGGGAGGCATTATGCCTCCCTCTTTTTATTGGTAACCCGTTTACTTTTTATGGGCGCAAGCAGGATGCTACCGCCATAATGAGCCGCCACAAGCGTGATCCCTCGCTGGCTGTTCACGTCATACTCACACTTTTTCCAACATCGGAGTTCTCATGCGTCGATTCAATTTCATGCTCAATGGCAGCCGGTTGATGATGTTCCCCTTCTACGTCTGCATTCTGGTGTGCGTGGCCCTGCTGATGGTGAAGTTTGCCATGCAGCTCTATCTGCTCTGCATCAACATCATCGAGATCCACTATATGGACCTCATCACCGGCGTGCTGACTCTGGTGGACTTTGTGCTGGTGGCCCAGATGCTGATCCTGGTGGCGGTCTGCGGCTATGTGCAATTTATCCAGACTCAGGAGCAGCGCGAAGCCATCGGCGACAACTGGCTCAGCAAGATCAACTTTGCCTCCCTCAAGCTCATTGTCATCAACTCGCTGGTCACCATCGCCGGGGTAGAGGTGCTCAAAGCCTTCCTCGAAGATGGCATCACCAATGAAGTGGAGATGAAGTGGTCAGTCATCGTCTTTCTCGCCTTCTCGGTCGCCGCACTCATCTATGCCGTAACCGAACGGATGGCGGATCATAAATAGTCGGGCTTGATCACTGTGCTTGTTCAGCCTTGATTCACCAGCAATACAATTGATAACTCTTTTCATTACCCTTACTGCGTTATAAACTTGCTCCCCCCGGGCGGCACCGCCCGGGCGTTGGAGCCTTTATGACAAGCCTTTCCCTCTCACCCCGACAGTTCTGGCAGTGGCTGGCCTATCACCATCAGGCCGCCGAGGGCACCCTCTATCTGATGTTCTTCTCCGGCCTGCTGCTGTGGGAGCCGCTGACCCCGCTCTGGTCGCTGGCTCGCTGGAATCTGTTTTTCCATGTGATGCTCTCACTCACCCTGTTCCCGCTGCTGTTTGGCGCCTTTTGGCTCTCCCATCGCAGCTTGTTGAACCGCAGCAACAAACCCTTTTTGCGCACCACGGGGCGCATCATCGAAGCCCTGCTGCTGATCTGTCTGGCCAGCGGCCTGCTGCTGGTGCTGCACGGCACTCCGGGCGATGCCATGGGCAGCCTCGCCAGCTGGGCCCACTGGCTGAGCGCCTTGGCGTTAACTCCTCTGGTGCTGCGCCACGCCTGGCGCTGGACCATCTTGAAATGGCGCTCCTGATCCCATGTTGAAGTCATCTCTCTGTGCATGTTTGTCACCCCTGCTGGCCCTCGTCCTGCTGCTGGCCAGCCCCTTCGCGTTTGCCCAGCAAATGGGTGCCGGAATGCTCGCCTATGAGGCGGGGAGCGCTCCGCGCCTCGTCACCGCCAACCTGAACGCAGGCTCGATCACCCTGCTTGAGCGCGATAGCGGCAAGCGGCTCAACGAGGTACAGCTGGGGGGCGATCTGCGCCAGCTGGCCCGCGCTGACGACGGCACCCTGCTGGTCACCGACTACAGCGGCGATCGCCTGCTGCTGCTGGATGATGATCTCGATCTGGAAAAGACGATCCCCACCGGCCATCGTCCCTATGGGGTCATCTTCGATCCCAAGCGACAGTGGTTCTGGGTCACGCTGTTTGAGGCCGGTTGCCTGCAAGCCTACGACACCGCAGGCGACCTTCAGCTGGATACCAAAACAGCCGAGACCCCGCGCGGACTGGCCTTGACCGACGACGATCGCCTGCTGCTGACCCACGCCATGACCGGCCAGCTCGCCATCTATGATCTCACCAAACTTGGCAACATAGCCAAGGGCTCCTCACTGCCCGAGACCATCCTGCCCAAGCCCACACTCATTACCCTGGCCGAGACCCACAGCGATACGGCAAGCGACTCGCAGGGATTGCCGCGCCTGCTCGATGGCATCGCCCTCTCCCCCGATGGCAGCGAAGCCTGGTTGCCCCACGTGCTATGGAGCTTCAGCCACCCCTTCCAGTTTCAGAGCACCGTCTTTCCGGCGGTTTCCATCATCGATCTGGATGAAGAGAAAGAACGGGTTGATGAAAGAAAGCAGCTATTTTTGCAGATCAATCTGCCAAGCGTCGGCAACCGCAGCCAGATCGTCTCCAACCCCTTTGCTGCGCGCTTCGCCGCCGACGGCAAGCGGGTTTATCTGACCCTGGCGGGCTCGGAAGATCTGCTGGTGTTCGACCTCTCCCGCAGCGGCAAATCCAACAACAACCGCCATCGCCGCAAGAAGTTTCAGGGGGGCGCCAAAGCGACCCAGCTCTTGCGTCACCTGCCGGGCCAGAATCCGCGGGATCTGCTGATCGATGGCGACCATATTCTGGTGCACAACGCTATGGGGCAGGATCTCACCCGCCTCAATAGCGGCGGCAGCGGCCCGTTTGCCCGAGTCACCGTCGATCTGCCCCACTTCGCCAAACTGGTAGAGACGGATCCCCGCCCCGAGCCGCTTCAGCGCGGCGAGCGGCTGTTCAACCTTGGTAACACCGCCGCAAACTCACGCTTCCCCATGGCGGGGGACAACTGGATGAGCTGCAACTCCTGCCATCTGGACGGGTTCAACTTCACCAACCGCTATCTGATGGCGGCCCATCGCCAGCAGAGCGGCGACAACGCCATCAACGGCCATGCCAACCTCACCAACATGGTGGCGGGGGATTTTGTCGGCGAATACCTGCGCATGACCCAGCAGACCCAGGGCGGCATGGGCCATGACACCCGCGATGGCGCCGAGGCGGTTGATCCCGCCAAGCCGCAACCCGAGGTGAAAGCGATGATGGAAGATCTGCACGCCTTCGTCACCGCCGATGGCAACCTCCCCTATCTTGCCAACTGGCTGCGGCTCGATGCCCCGCGCACGGATCCCGCCAAGGCGCCGACCACTCACCCAAAAGAGTGGCTCAACTCCGCCTCCTGCCAGAACTGCCACAGCCAAGCGTTCAAGGATTGGAGCGAGAGCAACCACCGACTGATGGGCAGCTCCCACCCCTACTACAAGGTGGTGCAGGCGCTGGCCCGCGAAACCGAAGGGGAAGCGTTCGGCCAGTGGTGTCAGGGCTGCCATATGCCCCAGCAGGTGATGACCGGCCAGATGGATCTGCCCAAGGGCTCCCACATGTTCGAGCAGGGTGGCGCCTCGCTGATTGCCACCCACAAGGCTGGCGAACCTGTGGTTGAGGAAGGGACCGGCTGTGTGCTCTGCCATCGCATCACCAAGGTAGAAGATGCGGGCGGCAACAGCGCCTTTACCGTGAATTTGAAAGACCGCGAGAGCTATGTGTTCGAGGATGCCCCGGGCGGCAGCCTCCAGCACTGGCTGGCCGAGCGGCAGATCAACGCCCGCCCGGCGGCCCACAAAGCCTCCTATCAAAAGGATTTCTACCGCGACGCCGCCCTGTGCAAGTCGTGCCACAACGAGTTTGCCCCAGGCACCGGCGCCAATATCGTCAACACCTGGGACGAGTGGGAAAACTCCAGCTTCGCGAATGCGGAGGATCCTGCCAAACGGCGTACCTGCATCGACTGCCATATGAACCCGGAGCCGGGCAATGGCGGCGCACCGGTGGCGGGCCAATCCACTGAAAACGGCACCATGAAAGCGCAGCTCTATCGCCACAACTTTACCGGCGCCCAGCACCAGCTGGTGGGGCTGCGCAATCCAGACCTTGAACAGGAGAGCCTGGCGCTCTTGCGCTCCAGCGCTACCCTCTCCGCCCGTATCGAACAGGCTGCCGATAGTCAGCATCTAGTGGTGCGGGTCGCCAATACCGGCGCGGGCCATGCCCTGCCCACCGGGGTGGCCGATTTCCGTGAACTCTGGCTGGAGCTGACCGTCACCGACGCCACCGGCAAGGTAGTGCTTGCCAGCGGCCAGCCGGTGGATGGCGCTGTGCCCGACGATGCGCGGCTATTTAGAAAAGTGTTCGGCGATGCCGAGGGCAAACCGGTAGGGCTCAAATTCTGGCGTTACGCCAAGCTGCTGGAAGATACCCGCATTCCGGCCGATGGCTGGCGCGATGAAGCCTGGCCGCTGCCCGCAGATGCCCAAGGGCCCTTCAAGGCCGATATCAAACTCAATTTCCGCACCTACCCCAAGTGGGTCAATGATGCGGTGCGCGCCGCCGAGCCCAGCTTGCCGGAGCCACCCATAGTGCAGCTCACGCGTCTACAACTCAATCGGCTGCAACTTACCCTGCAGCCTCTCCCCGTCACGCCCGCTACGGAGCCTCAATCCTGATGTTTGCAAGTTTTCTCATTACCCTTCGCGAGGGGCTGGAAGCCTTCCTGCTGGTCGGCATCTGCCTCTCCTACCTCGCTAAGCTGGGGGCGAGCCGCTACAACAAGTTCATCTATCTGGGGGTGGGGCTGGGTCTGGTCGCCTCCCTTGTCGTCGCCTTCCTGTTCCAGGTGGTGGTGAGCCAGTTCGAGAGTGAGCGCTACAACCACCTGTTGATGGCGGGGATCCTGATCTTCGCCACTCTGGTGCTCACCTATATGGCGATCTGGATGCAAAAGCAGGCCAAATCCCAGGTGGGAGCCATGACGGCGCGCATTGATGCGGCCATCGATGGCGGCAACCTGTTTGGGCTAGTGCTGCTCGCCTTTCTGGCGGTGATGCGCGAAGGGTTTGAAACCGTGCTGTTCTTCTCCGCCCTGCTCTATTCGGGCCAAGGGGTCGATCTGCAATCCGGCCTGATAGGCGCGCTGGCAGGACTGCTGGTCTCCATCGTGCTGGTGTGGGGGCTGCTGCGCTCCACCCGCAAGGTGGCGCTGGCCCCCTTCTTCCGCTGGACCGGCCTACTTATCATCATCATCGCCGCAGGCCTGTTGTCGTCTGCCGTCAACATGTTGCAGGCGGCGGACGTCATCACCTTCTGGACCACGCCGGTGTTCGACATCAGCCACATTCTCGACGATCAGGGGGTATTTGGTACCTTCCTGCGCGCTCTGTTTGGCTACAATGCCTCACCCGCTGGCTTGCAGCTGCTGACCTGGGCCCTCTATCTGGCGATCTTCGTTACCCTCTGGCAGCGCAGCTACCGCCCGCAGGTGAGCGCCGCAACCGGCAAGGGCTGAGCCAACTCGCCCAGTGGCAACAAGGGCACGGGGTAACAACACTATTCGGGGGCCGCACTTTGGTGCGGTTCTCTTATCTATCAAGCAGTTTCGGAATAGGTCATGAGCGATAACAACAAGAAGCACATTGCGGTGCTGGGTGCTGGCCCAGCCGGTTTGATGGCCGCCTGGCGCCTGCGCCGCGCCGGTTTTGCAGTCACCCTGTTCGAGCAGGAGCCGGTGGTCGGCGGCATGTGCGCCACCCAGACCTTCAAGGGGCGCGATGGGGAGTATCGCTTTGACTACGGCGGTCACCGCTTTATCACCAAGAACCCCGAGCTGCTCGCCTTTATCGACGAACTGATGGGGGACGAGCTGCTCCACGCCGAGCGCAAGAGCGTGATCCGCTTTGGCGGGCGCACCTATGACTACCCCCTGAACCTGCCCAACCTGCTCAAGACGGCGCCGCTCGCCCTCATGGCCGGTGCGGTCAAAGACTTGCTGCTGTTGCCCTTTAGCAAGAAGCCGGATGATTTTGCCAAGGCGAGCTTTGCCGAGTGGATCCAGAGTCACTTCGGCCGCACCCTCTATCGCCAGTTCTTCGAGGGCTACACCGGCAAGCTGTGGGGCATCAATCCGGACCAGCTCTCCGCCGACTGGGCCGGGCAGCGCATCAGCCTGATCGACCTCAAAGACGTGGCGCGCCGCCTGCTGCCAAGACGCAACGGCAACCTCTCGGTACGCACCTATGCCCGCAAGTACCGCTACCCCAAATATGGCTTCGGCCAGATCTTCACCACTCTGGGGGAGCGGCTGGTGGCCGAGGGGGCCCTGCTGAAAACCGGCGCCACCATCACCCACCTTGAGCAGGCTAATGGCCGCATTGAACGGGTTTATTGGAAACAAGATAACGTTGAGCAGAGCGAGCAATTTGATCAAGTGATCTCCACACTGCCGCTGCCACTCACCTGCCAGCATCTTGGCTTGCCGTGCGATCTGCACTACCGGTCGCTTCGCTTCGTCAATATGCCCCTCAAGCAGGAGAACCTGTCAGACAACACCTGGCAGTACCTATCCGATCCCCATATCCTGGCCACCCGCCTGCAGGAGCCGCGCCGCCGCAGCCCCTTTATGGCGCCCCAGGGCCAGACCTCGGTGATGCTGGAGATCCCCTGCAATCCGGGGGATGCCACCTGGCAGGCGCCGCTCTCTGATCTGCGCGGTCGGGTTACCGCCGATCTCGCCAGCCTTGGAGTCGATACCGCCAAGCTTGGCGATGAGACCTTCGAAGCCCGCAGCGAATACGCCTATCCGCTGATGGATCTTGGCTATCAGACTCGCCGCAACGAAGCCATCAAGGCGCTGATGCCGATCAGTAACCTCATCATGACCGGCCGTCAGGGGACATTCCGCTACATCTTCACCGACACCGCCATGGAGATGGGGATGATGGCCGCCGACATGGTGATCGACGGGGTGGACAGACGCCACGCCATCTTCAATCATCGCAACGAAAATACCGTGATTGAAACCCAGAGCGTGGCGTGAGGATTGTCGGTGTCCAACCGGTAGATAGACGCCACAACACCTTTAACCATCGCAACGAAAACACCGTGATCGAAACCCAGAGCGTGGCCTGAGTGCCGCGCCATTGGCATAAGTAAGGAGAACAGGATGACCATCCGCCCGGGTTTACTCGCCCTCACCCTGCTGCTGACCCTGAGCGGGCAGGCACAGGCTTACTCCTACGCCGCCGCCGGCAAGGAGCCGCTGATCGACGCCCGCGAAGCGCTGCTTGGCGCCGCCACTGACGGCAAGGATGCCAGCGCAACCTTGAGCGAGATTGCCGACGAGCTGACCTATTTGGAGCAGCACCACAAGGTGGAACTACAAGGGCCGCTGGCCGCCGCCATCAAGGCCGAGGATACCGCCGCCACCGCTGCCCTGCTCAACCGCGCCTACAAGGCGGAGATCGAGCGCCGCCTCGAAGGGGCCAGCCAGAATCTTGGCGACTACCAGACCGCCAAGGTGCTGGTGGTCAAGAGCAAGCGCTTCTTGGATTTGATCCTCCCCTCCCTTAGCGAAGGGGATCGCAAGGCGGCCGAACAGGCGCTGGCCAGGGTGCTCGATGCCATCGGCAACCCGGGGGTATTCGGGGTGGGTGCCAAGCCCGCCGATGCCACCGCCTTTAGCGATGCAGAAAAAGCGCTGATGGCCGTGCTGGCGCCGCTTTGATGGCCTCTCATTGAGGACGACGGCCCCCCTCATCCCCGGCCCTTCTCCCGCAAGGGGAGAAGGGGGACCTCACCACGGCCGATTACGCTTTGCTAATCGACCCTACTTGCTGATCCTGCTGCAACTGGCCTGGCTCGGCTTGCTGCTGGCCTTCCCGGTGGCGCTCGATTCCGACGATGCCCTCAATTTCGCCCACGGGGTAACGCGCTTTAGCGTGCTGGAGTTCTCCCCCCACTTTCCGGGCTACCCCGCCTTTATCTGGCTAGCGCGGCTGATCAATCTGGCGGTTGACGATCCAGCCCGCGCGGTGCAGTGGGCAAGCCTGCTCGGTAGCAGTTTGCTGGCGCCGCTCGCCGCCTTGTTGGCGGTGAGATTGTGGCAACGGCCAAGCCTGCTGGCGCCGGTTTGGTTGCTGGTGCTGGCACTGCCGCTCACCCCGACGCTGGCGCTCTCCGGCCTCTCGGACGGGCCGGCGCTCGCCGCCTGGCTCGGGTCGCTCTTGGCCTTGCAGCAGCGCAGAATTGCACTGGCGGGTCTGTTACTGGGCCTTATGCTGGCGCTGCGCCCCTCCTATTTTGTGCTGGCGCTGCTGCCCCTGTGGCTCGGGCTGGCGCAGCAGGGATCAAGGTTCAGGTTTGTGCTCCCCATCGCCTTGGTAGGACTGATAAGCCTGCTGTTTGTCTGGCAGGCCGATGGCTGGGCCTATTTCAGCGAGGGGCGACGCTTTACCGACGGCCACTTTACCCTCTGGGGCAACACGGCGGCGGCCCACGGCGATCGGATGCTAAGCTGGGCGCACACCTTCAACGATCAGCTCACCCCGCTTTGGCCCTTGGCTGTCGGGGTCTTGCTGGCACAGCCTCTCTGGCCAAGATCAAAAGACCAAGCTGCCGCCCTATTCTCCCTCTGGACGCTCTACTGGCTCGCCCTGCTGCTCTGGACCCTGTTTGGCCAGAATCCCGACAACCCCCGCCATCTAGCCCCTCTCACCCTGCTCGGCATCGTGCTGCTGGCAGGTTGGCTGCCACGCCGTGGCGAGGTGCTGGTCGCGGTGGCCGGATTGCTGCTGCTCGCAGCGACCTTCACCCTGCCCCGTCCGCCCGCCATGGTACAGGCGGCCAGGGCGGCAGAAAAAAGCTGCCCTGCGCTGGTGACCCAGTGGGGGGTGAGGCTGCTGCGGGAGACCACGACCCTACCGGTGACCGATGGCTGGTACAAGGGGGATGCAAGCCTCGCGCTGACCCAAGGGGCCTGCCGCCTCAGTCGTCGCCCCATCGCCGCGAACGAGATGCCCACCGCAGTGCAGCAGCACTGGGTTGCCCCGCGCTTTGCCGCAGAGCCCGGACTCTGGCTTGCCATCCCCTCTCACCGGTGACCGTGGAATCACCAATGACAAACAACATAAAAAGAGCGCAAAACTCACCCAAATGACTCAAAAAGAGGGTTGCGACTCGGTTACACTCACTGCGCATCCATAACAACTGGGTCTCCTTATGCGTATGACCAGAGAGTGGCTATGGGTTCTATTGGCACTGATGACAGCGACCGCCCTGCTATTGCTGCCGTTTTGGCTACGTGGGGGCAGTCAGGGTCACGATCTGTTTCACCATCTGCTATCTGGCCACTTTTTTGCGGTGCAACTGTGGCAAGGGGAGATCTATCCCCGCTGGCTGATGGAGATGAACGGCGCCTTCGGCAGCCCGGCATTCTTCTTCTATCCCCCACTCCCCTACTATGTGAGTGCCCTGTTCGCTGGCCCCGAGCCCCTCGCCCATCACGCCATGATCCCCCTGCTTTGGAGCAGCACTCTGGCGCTCGGTTTATCCGGGCTGTTTGCCTATCTCTGGCTGCGCCCCTTTGCCACGTCAGGGCGCGCGCTGGCCGCCAGCCTGCTCTACATGGCACTGCCCTATCATCTGGCGATCGATATCTATGCCCGCTTTGCGCTGGCCGAAAGCTGGGCCTTTGTCTGGGCACCGCTGGCGCTACTGGCTCAAGATCGCCTCTACCGCCGAGCCCCCTTTGCCCTGTTACTGCTCGCACTGGCTGTCGCCTTGCTGACCCTCTCCCATCTGCCGAGCACCCTACTCATTTTGGGGTTGCTCACCGTGCGCAGCCTGCTGTTGGCCTGGCGCAGCAAGATAACCCTGCACCTCTGGCCCACCCTGCTGGGCCAACTCTGGGGACTGGCGATGGCCAGCCTGCTGCTGCCAGCCTTGCTGGATCAGGGGGGGATCTCCATGGATCAGATGCGCATTGGCATGTTCGAGTTTCACCGCAATTTCCTTGACCGTCTGCCCGAAACCAGTAGTGACTGGCGTTTTCGCGGCCATCTGGCCTGGCTGACTCTGCTCACCCTCGTCCTGCTACTGGTAGCATGGGCCACGGCACGTGAGCCACGCCATCCGGAACTGCTGATCTGGGGAGTCATTGGCACCCTGAGCTTTTTGATGATGCTGCCCCCAAGCGAGCCACTCTGGCACCTGCTACCTCCACTACAGCTGGTGCAGTTTCCCTGGCGGCTCAATCTGCTGCTGGTGATTGCCACCGTCGCGGTAGTGGCGCTGGGCGTCCCCACCTATCACCCCTGGCAATGGCTCTGGTGGACGGTGCTGGCCATCACCCTGTTCTCGCAGGCGGTTTATGTGCATGAATCGCCGCTCACCCAGGCGCCGCAAAAGAGCGCGCTGGACGGGGAATTTGACAGCAAACGCAGCGCCCGCGAATACCGGCCAAAGCAGGTGCCAAAAGGCATGTTTGCCCCGACCCTGCTGGCCTGGAAAGATGAATTTCAACCCGCAATCACCACAGAACAGCAAGGGATCTCGTGGCAGATCCTCAACTGGCAGCCACGGCAGATCGTCCTGACTGTCGATGCGCCAGCCCCTGCCAAACTGATCCTGCACCAGTTTGACTACCCGGGCTGGCAAGCCAAGCTGGATGACACCTTGCCACTGACCATCAGCAGCACTCGCAATGGGCTGATACAGGTGTGGGTGCCTGCTGGTCGCCATCAGGTTACCTTCACCCTGACCGCCCGCTGGCCGGAGCGGCTCGGTTACGGCCTCTCTCTCATCGCCTGGTTGATCTGGAGCCTGCTGCTGGCCAGTCAGATCCGCACCCTACGGCGCCAGCGCCAAAGCTAGCACCTGCCCCCTCCGGTGAGGGGGCAGGAACGCCATGCCCGACGACGCTAAAGCTGATAGAATTCCCGCTCTTCTTCTGCCGCCATGGTTCACGACCGGATAACTTATGCCCCACAGACATCCCCTCCCTCTCTCACCCCGCTTTCTATTTATTCTGCTTGGCGCGTTGGCAGGCCTGACTCCGCTGGCGGTGGACATGTACCTGCCCGCTATCCCGGCCATTGCCCGGGACTTGGCCACCAGCATTGATGGGGCCCAGCTCACCATCAGCGCCTTTTTAGGCGGCTTTGCCATCGGCCAACTCTTCTACGGCCCGCTGGCTGACAGCTATGGCCGCAAGCCGGTGATCCTGATCGGGCTCACCATGTTTGCCATCGCATCGGTGGGTTGCGCCATGGCAGACTCACTGCCGGAACTGCTGGCTTATCGGATGTTGCAGGCGGCTGGCGGCGCAGCAGGATCTGTGGTGGTGAATGCGCTGCTGCGCGACCTTTTCGAGAAGGATGCGTTTTCCCGCGCCATGTCATTCGTCATTCTGGTGATGACGCTGGCACCGCTGGTCGCCCCTGTGATTGGCGGCTATATCAGCGCCCATACCAGCTGGCGAGTGATCTTCTGGCTGCTGGTGGGGATCAGCCTGCTGGTGTCCTTGGTGATGCAGTGGAAAATTCAGGAGACCCTCAAGCCCGAACACCGCCAGCCTCTTAATCTGGGCCAGATCCTCAAGAACTACTGGGGAGTGCTCTCCCATCGCGGCGCCATGGGCTATGTACTGTGCGGTGCCCTCTCCAGCTCAGGCATGTTCGCTTTTCTCAGCGCCTCACCCTACGTCTATATCGAATACTTCAAGGTGCCGACCGAGCACTACGGCTGGCTGTTTGGCCTCAATATCCTGCTGATGATGGTGGTCACCTTCGTCAATAGCCGACTGGTGAAAGGGGTGGGTTCTGAGCGGATGCTGCAATACGGCCTGCTGGTGCTGCCCTGTGCAGGCGCCCTGCTGATCTACAACGCCTGGAGCCAGACCGGCGGCCTGTGGGGCATAGTGATTCCGGTGGTGCTCTTTATCGGCCATATCAGTCTGGTGGGCGCCAATGCCATGACCGGACTGATGGGGCAGTTCCCCCAGTCAGCGGGCACAGCTTCCGCGCTGGCGGGCACCTTGCGCTTTGGCATCGGCGCCCTGGTCGGCATTCTGGTTAACCTCAATCCCCCCCAATCGCCACTGCCCATGGCCATCGCCATCGCCTGCTGTGGCGTGGGATCGGCCCTGAGCTACTGGGTATTGAAAACGCCCAGTGAGTAACGCGGCTGGCCCGGAACATCACCGGGCCAACCTCCCTATCGCTTAGACCCTCCCCTGATTGATCCACACATGGGCACCGATACTGATCAGGTAACCCAGCGTGATGGCCGCCATCCATGTCAGCTGCCCCACAAAGGTATGGATGCCATGCGCTTGCCCCACCCCGTCAAAGGATGGGTTGCCGAGCTGTCGAACTCCTGCCCTCGTTTGGGGGTGAAAGCATCTCTAATGTGATTGGTATTATCCCCCCCCTTTTTCCGTGTGGGATGCTCCTGCGGGTTGGCTACGGCTCCCCGCTGCGACTCACACGGCATGCCCTTGTCTAACAGACAGCATGGCCACGCAATTCCGAATTCAATCCCGAATTCAATTTCGAATTTTGTATATAACTAAGAATAATTTGTTGTTTCCGTCTTTCTAAACCGCACAGTAGCATCCCCCTCATCCAAATGGCGCAATCACCCGGGCTCACTATGCCACGCTGTCGCGCCACCCCATTTGCCGCTTATCAGGCCTGCCAATAAGTGGCGGCAGGGCAAGAGATGGCGCCAGAGATAACGAAAGAGTAAGGAGGTGCACATGGAACATTCACCACTGCCGATCATCGATCTGGCCGCCCTCAACGGGGCGCCCGACACGCGTCGCCCTATGCTGGCCAAACTGGCGGCAGCTGCCCGCGAGGTGGGCTTTTTCTATCTGACAGGACATGGCCTGAGTGACGCCGAGCAGCGGGAGACCCTGGCGCTGGCAGAGCGCTTCTTTGCCCTGCCGGAGCAGGAGAAGCTGGTGGTGCAGATGGTCAACAGCCCCCACTTTCGCGGCTACAACCGGGTCGGCGCCGAGCTGACTCGCCAACGGCCGGATCTGCGGGAGCAGTTCGATATCATGAACGAGGCGCAGGCCCTGTCGTCGGCGCAGATCCGTGAACCCTGGCAGCGGCTGATCGGCCCCAACCAGTGGCCGAGCGCCCTGCCCGAGATGAAATCTCACCTGCTGGCGTGGCAAGAGCGGCTGAGCGGTATCACCCTCACCCTGCTCGCCGCCTTTGCCGAGGTGCTGGAGCAACCGGCCGGAGTGTTTGACGCCAGCATTCGCGGTGCCCCCTACCAGCACATGAAGCTCATTCACTACCCGGGGCAAGAGGCTGGCAGCAGCAGTCAGGGGGTCGGCGCCCATAAGGATCCCGGCTATCTGACCCTGGTAATGCAAGATGAACAATCCGGGCTTGAGGTAGAAACAGCCGACGGCTGGATCTCCGCACCGCCCCTGCCGGGGGCACTGGTGGTCAATATCGGCGAGCTGCTGGAGCTTGCCTCCAACGCTTATCTCAAGGCGACCCTGCATCGGGTGGTGAGCCCGCCGTCTGGCGTCTCGCGCCTCTCTTGCGCCTTCTTTATGGCGGCGCGGCTCGATGCCACCGTGCCGCTGCTCACCCTCTCCCCCGCGCTGGCAGCGCAGGCGCAAGGGCCGGAGAGTGACCCGGCCAACCCACTCTTCTATCAGGTGGGGGAAAACGTGCTCAAGGGGCGGCTGCGCTCGCACCCAGATGTGGCGGCGCGTCACTATACCGCTCAGGATGCCGATCACTATGTCAGCCACGGTGCCGCGCCATCGCAGCCGAGGGAGCAGCGGGAGCGGGAGCCCGCCTGAACCAGCGGAATGCTGGACATCGCCCGAACGAATATGTCACCGGAAGGGACGCCAGTTGCGCCCCTTCATATCAATTTTAAACGCGGAACATTAGGGCCAGCAGCTGGCCAGAACGGAGTAATACGATGAAATTCAAGACCATGAGCGTACACAGTGGCCAGCGGATCGATCCCCAGACCGGCGCCCTCACCACCCCGCTCTACCAGAGCAGCACCTTCAGCTACTTCAACGCCCAGGCGGGCAAGGATCGCTTTGCCGGTCAGGCCCCCGGTTTTATCTACAGCCGCTTTGGCAACCCCACCACCGCCGAGCTGGAGCAGAAACTGGCTGCGCTAGAGGGTGCCGATGAAGCGCTGGTGGTAGCGAGCGGCATGGCGGCGGTGAGCGCCATCATGTATGCACTGGCCGACAGTGGCGATGAAGTGGCCTATATCGGCCCGCTCTATGGCGGCACCGATGCCTTCCTCAAGCAGACTTTCAGCCGAGCTGGTATCAAGGTCACCGCCTACGAGAGCGATCAGGGTCTGCTGGCCAATATCCGCCCCGCCACCAAGGTGGTACTGTTCGAAACCCTGACCAACCCCACCCTCAAGGTGGTGGATCCGCGGATCGTGGTCGAGGCGGCCCGCAAGGTGGGCGCCATTACGGTGTGTGACAACACCTTCCTTACCCCCTACCTGCTGCGCCCGCTGGAGCTGGGTATCGACGTAGTGATGCACAGCGGCACCAAGTATCTGGGCGGCCACGGCGACATCATTGCCGGGGTGGTGGCGGGCTCTCACGCCCTGATGAAATCTATCCGCACCGTGGCCCTCAAGCATATCGGCTCACCCATAGGCCCGCAGGAGGCCTACCTGCTTCAACGGGGGGTCAAGACCCTGCCGCTGCGGATGGATGCCCACCTGCACAATGCACAAAAGGTGGCCGAGTTTCTGGCAGCCCATCCGGCGGTGAAAAAGGTGATCTACCCGGGCCTTGCCAACCACCCGGGTCACGATGCCCTCGGCGCCTTCGCCAGCGGCTTTGGTGGCATGGTGAGCATCGAGCTGGAAGGGGGGTTTGCCCGCTGCGCCACCCTGCTCGACAACCTGCAGCTGTTCGTGCAGGCGGTGAGCTTGGGCGATCTGGAGAGTCTGGCCTGCCATCCGGCCAGTACCACCCACGCGGCCATGGACAAGGTGAGCCGTCTCGCCGCCGGGGTCAATGACGATCTGATCCGCTTCAGCATCGGGGTGGAAGATGCCGACGATCTGATCGCCGATCTGGCCGCCGCGCTAGCGCTGATCTAGCCAAGGGGCACTTGTCACACGCCCGCAAAACAGCGGCGAGTGACAATCCCCAACAACAACCGCGGCCCATAACGGGCCGCGGTTGTTTGATGCTGTTATCGGCAGTAAAGGGAACCTTACTCCTCCCAGACCACTGCGTGGGAGGATGACCAGTCATCCCCCAGTCGAGCATATTTATGCTCCAACAGGTGACGCTTGATCTTCATGGTCGGGGTCAGCACGCCGTTCTCGATATTCCAGGGGCTCTTCACCACCAGGATTCCGCGAATTTTGGCATGGGATTCCAGCTGATCGTTGACCCGCACCCGCGCCGCCTCCAACTTGGCATTCACCTCTTCCCGATTGCCCTTCATGGCGCTCTCGGCCAGCTGTACCAGTGCGATGGGCTGGGGCATGCCATAACCAATCACGCAAAGCTGCTCTATGATGGGCTCTTGCCCCAGCAGCCCTTCGATGGGCACCGGCGCTACATACTTACCCTTGGCGGTCTTGAACACGTCCTTCATCCGGCCAGTGATGGTGAGGTAACCCTCTCGGTCCAGCTTGCCCATATCGCCGGTGTGCAGCCACCCTTCCGCATCGATGGCCTCAGCGCTGTGCTCGGGATCCTTGTAGTAACCCAGCATCATCCCTTCGCAGCGACAGAGGATCTCCCCCTCGTCGGAGATCTTGATGTTCACCCCGAGCCCCGCCTTGCCGACGGTGCCGATCTTGTCGGCGCGGAACGGGTAGTTGATGGTGGAGTAAGCGTGGTTCTCGGTCATGCCCCAGGCTTCGGTCACCTTGAGGCCGATGCTCAGGTACCACTGCAACAGCGCAGGGGAGACCGGCGCAGAGCCGCAACCGAGCACCCGGGCCTGATCCAGCCCCAGCCCCTTCTGCAGCTTGCGTTTGATGAGGCCAGAGATGAACGGGATCTTGAGCAGCAACTCCAGTTTCTGCTGAGGCAGCTTCTCGTGGATCTTGATGCGAAACATCGCCCACAGCCGCGGCACCGAGATAAAGACGGTGGGACGGCAGCGTTTGACGTCTTCGATAAAGGTGTCGAGGGATTCGGGGAAGGCGATTTCGGCGCAACCATACAAGCTGCCGCCGTAGACATAGACCCGCTCGGTAATATGGGCCAGCGGCAGGTAGGAGAAGCCGCGATCAGTGGCGCACAATCCCACCGTTTCCACCAGCTTCTCGCAAGACCAGGCGTAGCGCTCGACGCTCAGCATGGCCCCTTTCGGCTTGCCGGTACTGCCGGAGGTGTAGACCAGACTCAGCAGAGAGTCAGGGGCCTGCACCGGGCTGTCAGAAATAGGTTCGTGGGCTTCCAGCAGGTCATCCCACTGATGGCTGGCTGGCATGGTGTCGTAGGGGAAGGCGATGCGCAGCAGATCGGCAGGGACGCCGGCCTCCTGACTCTTCCAGTCATCCAGCTTGCCAATGAAAATGGCCTTGGCCTCGCTGTGGCGCAGCACGTATTCGATGGTGTCGACGTTGGCGGTCGGATAGATGGGCACGCTCACATACTGCCCCATCTGCATCGCCAGATCGGCGATAAACCACTGGGCGCAGTTCTTGGAGAGTAGCGCCACCTTGTCACCAGCCACCAGACCGAGGTGACGCAAGGCTGTCACCATTCGCCGCGCTTCATCGGCCACTTCACCCCAAGTGAAGTCGACATATTCGCGGTTGATGGTTTGACGCAGGTAGGTTCGATCAGGACACTGCCGCTCCCAGTGATAGAGCATCTCGAGCGGCAGTTTATTGGCAATACGTGAAGAGGAGGCCATAGTTTAATCCCTGAAACAAAAGGCGAAACTTATTATTAACGTTTCACTAACTTCAGGGAAGGATAAACTCAAACTTCTGTTTGAAATGTGTATCCGATCAAGCTTCTGCGTCTTGTTGCAAACGAATCCACATCGCCTGCACCAATTTCTCATCCTCTTCGGATAGCTCCCCTTGCAAGATCGCCTCGTTGAGGCTGCGCAATACATAACTTTTGATATCTCGTACCAGCGTCTTGCCTTCCAGTTCAGCCCGGGCAACTGCCAACGAGATATGACCTCGCAAGTAACCACCGGCAAACAGCTCATCTTCGGTTGCGGTGGCAACCATGCTGTCGATCAGTCCCAACAACTTGTGCTCAAAATCGTGAATTGTCATGTAACGCAGCCTCATTTCCAGAGTGGCTGGCAAAAAAATTGCCGGGAAAATAATTCGGGGTATGGAACCGCAATTCGGGTGACTGCGGCTCTCTGGCGCCAGGCCAGCAGCGTCCTTGGCGTCCTATTCCGGGTTGGCCACCGGGTAGATGACCTGATCCTTGTATCCCGTGGTTATTTGCAGATAACCACGCAACGCCCGGTTCAATTGCAGATCATCGGTGTCCACCAGCAGCGGCCTGCCCGCGAGGGCAGCCAGCTTGGCTTTGGTTGCCAGCACCTGGATATTGTCCAGCCCGACACACCGAATCACCTCAGGACTCAATTGCTGATTTCCGCGCCCGAACAGATGTCCCTGTCCGCCGATCAGGGTAATGATCAGTCGGCAGCGACGGCCACGGATCCGGGTCAGGATCTCGACGGCGCTGAGATCCTGCCCGATAAGTCGGCCATTTTCCACCAGATCCACACCGAGCAAGCTATTTTCCAGACCCAGCTCAGCCATGCAGGCCGCCACCGTGCTGCCGGAGCCCATCAGATAGAGAGTATCGGGCTCCATCTGCTCCACCACACCGGCGGCCAAGTCGGCCAGCACCAGCTCTTCAGACTCCCTGCCCCCCTGTTTGACCGCCTGCACATAACGCAGATCGCCGGGCACCTTCAGCTGGCCGTAGTGGCGGGCCCGCACCTTGCCGGCACGAAACGCCTCCTCGTCGATGTCACGCACCTCGGCATCGATCAGGCTGAGCAATTCCCCTGCGATCATCCGTGCCACCACCCGCCCGCTGGCCCCGGGGGTCACCCCGTAGACCCCGGAGTGGATCTTGCACCCCGCCGGAATGCCGAGCACATGGCAGGACTCCCCCACCGCGGCGCAGATATCCCGCGCCGTACCATCACCACCGGCAAACAGCAGCAGATCGACCCCGGCTTCGCGCATCAGCTCGGCCGCATGGCGGGTGTCATCGGCTGAGGTCATCTCTGCGGTCGGACGATAGATGACCCGACAGGGCAGCCCCAAGGAACGGGCTACTGTCTCCCCCATCTCTCCCGCCACCGTCAGCAGTTCGAACGGAGCGCTCAGCTCGCACAGTGGCAACAAGGCTTGCCGCGCCCGCTCCTGCGCTTTGGGCTCTGCGCCACGGGCCAGCGCCTCGGCAACCACGCCGTCACTACCCTTGAGGCCCACTGCGCCGCCAATCCCGGCGACCGGATTAATGATGAACCCTAATCGAAACATGCCTACCTCCCTTGCGATGTTGGCATTTTTATCTTTTTACACCAGAGGGACAAGCCGCCGCCCCCCTGCTAGAATGCGCTGCTTCAATTTTTCAACCAATTTTCAACCAAGGTTCAATCATGCTGGAATGGGTTCTTGATCCCTCTGCCTGGGTCGCTCTCGCCACCCTTACCCTGCTCGAGATCGTGCTGGGCATCGACAACATCATCTTTATCTCCATCCTGGTGGGTCGCCTGCCGGAGGCCCAGCGCCAAAAAGCGCGGGTTCTGGGTCTGGGGCTCGCAATGGGTACCCGGATCCTGCTGCTGCTCTCGCTCGCCTGGGTGATGCGCCTCACCGCGCCGCTCTTCACCGTGCTGGGTGAAGCCATCTCCGGTCGCGACCTGATCCTGCTGCTGGGTGGCCTGTTCCTCATCGGCAAGAGTGCCCACGAGATCCACGTCACCCTGGAAGGGGCAGCCGAGCCGGAGAGTGTCAGCAAAGCGGCCTCAGGCTTTATCAGCACCCTGATCCAGATCGCCATTCTGGATATCGTATTCAGCCTCGACTCGGTGATCACCGCGGTCGGCATGGCCGATCACGTGCCGGTCATGGTGCTGGCCATCATGATCGCCGTCTTCATCATGATGTTTGCCGCCAAGTCCATCGGCGATTTTGTGGATACCCACCCCACCATCAAGATGCTGGCTCTCTCATTCCTGACGCTGGTGGGCTTTGCCCTGATGGCTGAGGGGATGGATCTGCATATTCCGAAGGGCTACATCTACTTCGCCATGGCCTTCTCACTGCTGGTCGAGATGATCAACATCCGTCTGCGCAGCCATCACGACAATAACGGTCAACCGCGTTCACAATAATTCCAAGCCGGATGAATGTGCGATAGCGATTATCGCGATCCAAAAGAGCGCCTATTCAGGCGCTCTTTTGTCATGGTTGACTGTATAGAGCTGTGTTTATTGATCGCTGATCACGATAGCGACCCGACGATTGGTGGCGCGGCCGTCTCTGGTGTGGTTATCGGCGATCGGCATGGTCGCCCCGCGGCCATGGATCTCCAGATTGGCGGGCTTCATGCCCACAGAGATCAGCACATCCGCCACTGACTGAGCTCGCGTCAAAGAGAGCTGCTGATTGTAGCTGCTCTCGCCGGTGTTGTCGGTGTGGCCATCCACCCGCGCCTTGTCCAGCCCTACGCCCAGCAGGGTGTTGCCCAACTTTTCGACCACCTGACGAGTCTGAGGGGTCAGCTCACCCACGTTGTTGGCAAACAGCACCCGATTAGCAAGATCCAGTGTCCAGCCCTCATCGCTCAGATAAAAACCCTGCTCCTTGAGCACGGCGATCTGCTCCGGGGTCAACCCCTTGGGCGCGCTCTGGCAACCAGCCAGCAGCGACAACATCAACCCCAGCAGGGTGACTTTCAACAGGTGGGTGATCTTCATGGTTTGCTCCTTGTTTATGTTGTTATTCTTGCCAGTCAGGCGATGGTTTGCTGTTCGCTGCGGCGCGCCCGTTTCGCCAGATACATGGCGGCATCGGCCTGATCACACAGCACGCTGGCACTCATGCCAACCTGATAGACGGCAAAGCCGATACTCACCCCGGCTACCAACTGGCGACCATCACGCAGCGCTACCGGTTCGCTCATCGCCTGCTGGATGCGGCCAATCACCTCTTCCACCTCATGCTGACGCTGAAGTGGGCCAACCAACACCGCAAACTCGTCGCCACCGAGGCGAAACACCAGATCGTCCGGACGCAACTGATGTTGCACCCGTCTTGAGAGGGCGATCAGCACATCGTCGCCACCATTGTGGCCGAAGGTATCGTTGATCTGCTTGAAGCGATCGCAGTCGAGATAGAGCAGCGCAAATCCCCCTTGCTCGCCCGCAGATATCGCCTGCCCGAGCCGCGCTTCAAACAGGGCGCGATTGGGCAGTCCGGTCAGGGCATCGTGGGTCGCCTGATGGAGCAGGCTGGCATTTTCGCGGGCCTGATGGGCCTGCCAATCCTGCAGCTCATCCAGCAGGGCATTGAAGTCATCCCCCAGCTCGTTGAGTTCGACGATATCGGCCGGCGGCACACGCATCCCCAGGGTGCGTTGACGGCGCACCGAGTGGGCCACCAGCGCCAGTTGGCGCAGGGGTGACGTGATGGTGACCTGCATCCGCCCGGCCACATGGAGTGCCAACATGGCACTCAGGGCGAGACAGAGCGCCATCACCAGCACCACCGAGAGCAAGAACAGCAACAGATACTCGCCATGACCGCGCAGCTCGATGGTGGCGATCTGCTCGCCCCCTCGCAACATGGGGATCTTGACCGGCCCCGGCATCAGCAGTTGGGCCAGATAGTCCTCCAGTGTCACCAGCGGGTTGCTTCTTGGACGCACCCAGTTGGCAAACTGCTGACCATTGTTCAGAAAGATGGTGGCCTCGGCCACTTCTTCATGGGCAACAATGCCGCTCAGCGCCTCGCTCGCCGCCTCCTCATCGTGGAACACTACCGCCGCTTCGGCGCTGTAGCTGATAGCGCGAGCCACCAGTTCCAGATTGTGATCGGCGTACAACCGCACCACCAGCAAGGTAACAAGAGTCAAAAACAGTCCCGCTACGCTGACGGCGGTGATGGCCGCCACCAGATGGGTGCGCCCCAGGCTCTGACGCAGGGTCAGACGGCGGGAAGCCACGATCGGCGGTCGACTCATGGGGCCTCCTGGCCGGCATGGGCCAACTTGAGCACAGCGGGGTGCACCTTCACACCACTTAACGCCAACGCATCAAGATTAACTTTAAAACGTATCCGCTCTTGGTCTTGAGAGGTCTGCAGGCAGAACACCGAACTGCTGGTGCAGTCGTGGTTGTATTCGCTGATGCTGAGCACGGGGTGTCCCTGCAGGCGGGCAAACAGCGCAATCCGGGTCGGCTCGTCGAGTACCCCCAGATAGAGCACATCGCAGTTACTGCTGATAGCCGGATCGTTCGCCTCGTAGCGATTGACCTGTACCCGGCGGCCATTAGCTTGACGGTTGATGGTAAAAAGGTGGCCGGCATATTCGGTCGGCGCCGCCACGCACATGCGCAGCACCGCAGGCTCGGCGGGCCAGCGGGTGTAGCTCAGTAGATCGAGCACTAATTCCCTGACCGCCGTTGCCCGGCTCTCCGCTGCGGTTTCCGACTGCACTGTTTCCGGCTGCACTGTTTCCGCCAACCCGCCACGGGGCAGCAGCAGCCCGAGTGCTACCAGCACGGGCACCAGACAAGCAATGATACGGGGGCAATAGCGTAACAACATGATCAGAAACTGGCCGCCTTAACAACACCGCTGCAACTGCACTGCGGCTCGGATATATAGACGCTGATAGTAAGTTGGCGAGTGATGGCCTGACAAGGCTCCCTCTGTTGTCATTACTCACCGCCGTATAAATAAACGAAAGAGCCCGTCTGGCGACGGGCTCTTTGGTGGCGGGCATCAAGGCGCAGATCACTTCTTGCTGATACCGTATTCTCGCAGTTTATTGGCGATAGCTGTGTGCGACACACCCAGGCGCTTGGCCAGCTGACGGGTTGACGGAAAGGAGGGGTAGAGTCTTGCCAGCAACTGGCTTTCGAAGCGCTTGACCGCATCGTCCAGGTCCCCTTCGAACCACTCGTCAATCAGCGGCACTGTGTCGGCGGTGACCGGCAGGTCAATCTGCTCCGGCCCCAGCTCATCCCCTTCCAGCAACGTCATGGCACGATAGAGGCAGTTGCGCAGCTGGCGCACGTTGCCCGGCCAGCGGTAGGCGGTCAGGTAGTCGGCCATGTTGCGGGTAAAGCGCGGGCGAGGCCGCTGCAATTCGCTGGCAAAGCGGGAGACAAACTGCTGGGCCAGCACCATGATGTCCGCCTTGCGCTCGCGCAGGGGGGGCAGCGCCAGACTCAGCACGTTGAGGCGGTAGTAGAGATCTTCACGGAAGGTCCCCTCGTGCACCAGATCCAGCAACTGCTTCTGGGTGGTGCAGATGAAACGGACGTTGACCTTCACCTCCTGCTCGTCACCGACCCTGCGGAACACCCCATCCTGCAACACCCGCAAAAACTTGGTCTGCAGATGAGGTGACATGTCGCCGATCTCGTCCAGCATCAGGGTGCCGCCGCTCGCCAGCTCCAGCACACCGCGCTTACCCTCTGTGTTGTTGCCAAAGGCGCCGGGGGCATAACCAAACAGCTCGCTCTCGGCCACGTTATCCGGCATGGCGGCGCAGTTAAGCGCCATAAAGGGGTGGCTGGAGCGCAGGCTGGCAGCATGGCAGGCGCGGGCCAGCAGCTCCTTGCCGGTGCCGGTCTCGCCGACGATGAGCAAAGGTGCATCCTGCATCGCCAGTTTGCGAGCCTGACCTAGCACCTCTTTCATTTTGAGGCTCTCGGCCTGCAGGTGCTCGAAGCCCTCCACTTCCACCGCATGGAGCGCGCTGAAGTGCATGCCAACCCGGCGGGCCGACTTGAGTACCACCACGGCACCAGCCAGCGCCTGTTTGCCGCGAGCTTCCGCCACGAACAGCGGCATCAGATCTGCCAGATACTCTTCGCCATTGAAGCTGAGCTTGCAGGTCTGCGGCTTGATCTCGCTCGCTTCCAGCCAGCGGGTGAAAGAGAAGCCCTTGACCAGCGAACCGAGCGCCACGCCGCGCACCTCCTCCACCGGCAAGCCGAGGGTGGTGAGGGCCGACTGGTTGGCCTGGGTCACCTTGCCCTTGCTGTCGAGGGAGAAGACCAGATCCGGCAGCGCCTTGAGCAACGCCTCAATCTCGTGGTGCTCACGCTCGGAAGGCATGTAGGGGATAGTCTTGACGTCGTAGACACCGGGAATGCGGCGGATCTCCGGCATCAGGTGCTGAAAATCGCTGAACTCCAGCTCGGGAAAGTTGAGATAGATGATGCCTGAGGTATCGATTTCGATGCCGCGCAGATCGATATTGTGCTCCACCAGACGGTCGAGCAGTTCCCGGGTCAGGCCCAGGCGGTCTTCACAGCTGACTTCAAGACGCATTCGGGACACACTTCCTAGCTAACTCTATGAATGAGCGGATAATACAGTCTCGATCCCCCCAGTGCGAGCGCCAGCCCATAAAAATGCGGGCCTACGCTGCTTTCGCAGGCAGGCCCGGGTCAACCGATGACGCTGGTGTGTGATGAGATTATCGGAGCAACTGATCGGTTCGCGCCGCCATGATGAAGTCGTTGCGGTGCAAGCCGCCGATCTTGTGGGTCCACCAGCTGACGGTCACCTTTCCCCACTCGGTCAGGATGGCGGGATGGTGAAACTCCGCCTCCGCCAGTTCCCCCAGGCGGTTGGTGAAGGCGAGCGCCTCCTTGAAGTTGCGAAAGGGGAATTCCCGCCGCAGTTGCAACGCCCCCTCCACCACCAGCGGCTGCCAGTCGGGAATAAGCTGCATCAGCTCGCGCAGCTCCTCATCACTCACCTTGGGGGCATCGGCGCGGCACGCTTCACACTGCTGGCAGGCCAGTTCGGACATGGGTTACTCCTGCTTGAATTAATGAAAAATTAATGAAAATGAAATAGGGTTATTTGCCTGCGGTCAGCTCGCCTGCTTGCCAGCGACAACCTCAAAGCGCGGCGGATAGAGGCCAAGCCGACTGGCCTCGGCCAGAGCAGCCATGATCTCCTCCCCGGTCAGCTGGTAGAGATGATCGAGACTCGGCAGCACAAAATAGGTGGGCTGCATGATGTCGATGCGATAGGGAGTGCGCAGCACGGTCAGCAGATCGAAAGGTTGCAGCAGCGGCTTGCCGGAGAGGGCATAGGCGGTCTCACCGATGGAGGAGAGAATGCCGCCGCCATAGATGCGCAGCCCATCCGCCGTGGCCAAGAGGCCAAACTCCACGGTAAACCAGTAGAGCCGCGCCAGAAAGACCCGCTGCTCCTTGCTCGCCTGCTGGCCAAGCTGGCCGTAGAGGTGGGTAAAGTGGGCAAAGGCCGGATTGGTCAGCATGGCGCAATGGCCGAAGATCTCGTGAAAGATATCGGGCTCTTGCAGGTAGTCGAGCTCGTCCCGCCGCCGGATAAAGGTCGCCACCGGAAACTGGCGATTGGCCAGCAGGGCGAAGAAGCGATCGAACGAGATAAGCGCAGGCACCGCCGCCACCGACCAGCCGGTAGCAGGCTGCAAGACGGCGTTGATCTCGGCCAGCTGGGGGATGCGATCACGGGGCAGCCCCAGCCGGTCGAGGCCAGCCAGATACTCGTCACCCCCCTTGCCCTCGAGAGCAGCGAACTGGCGTTCAATCAGGATCTGCCAGGTGCCGTGCTCTTCGTTGCTGTAGTGGATCACCCCGTCAGCATCCGGCTGGTGTGCGGTGTAAAAGGTTGCCATAGCTGTTCCATCCTCTGGCGCCACATCAAGGCGCCTTGCCGTTTCATCACGGTTTCACTGTAACGAAATGGCAACAAAAAAAGCAGCCGACCCATGTGTCGGCTGCCTGAAACAGTTGTAAATAAATTGTGACAACCAGCTAACCAATCCCCACTACAGCTTGACCATGATATGGCGCGGCACCGTGTAATCCTCCAGCGCATAGAGGGATAGATCCTTGCCATAGCCCGACATCTTCATGCCGCCGTGGGGCATCTCGGAGGTGAGCATGAAGTGGGTGTTGATCCAGGTGCAGCCATATTGCAGGTGACTGGCCACCTTGCTGGCGAGGCTCAAATCCTTGGTCCAGACCGACGAGGCCAGACCATAGTCCGAGTCATTGGCCCACTGCACCACCTGCTCGGCATCATTGAAACGGGTCACCGACACCACGGGGCCAAACACCTCACGCCGCACGATCTCATCCTCCTGACGGGCCCCGACAATCAGGGTCGGCTCGAAGAAGAAGCCGTTGCCGGGACGGATCTTGCCCCCTGCCGTCACCTCCACATGACCACTGCTCTGGGCCCGCTCGACAAAGCTGGCGACCCGGTTGCGCTGTCTGTCCGAGATAAGCGGCCCCATCTCCACACCCTCCTCGTACTGGCTGCCCACCTTGATGGAGGCCACCGCATCGGTCATGGCAGCGACGAACTTGTCGTAGATCTTGCCCTGGGCATAGATACGGCAGGCGGCGGTACAATCCTGGCCGGCGTTGTAGAAGCCGAAGGTGCGAATGCCCGCTACCACCGCCTCCAGATCCGCATCGTCGAAAATGATCACCGGTGCCTTGCCCCCCAGCTCAAGGTGGGTGCGCTTCATGGTACGGGCGGCGCTCTGCAGGATCTTCTGGCCGGTGGCGATATCGCCGGTGAGCGACACCATACGCACCAGCGGGTGCTCCACCAGCGGCGCCCCCACGCTCTCGCCTCGCCCGCAGATGACGTTGATGACGCCGCGCGGGAAGACCTCGCTGGCCAGCTCGGCAAGGCGCAAAGCGGTGAGCGGGGTCTGCTCGGAGGGTTTGAGCACCACCGTATTGCCCGCCGCCAGCACCGGCGCCATCTTCCAGGCCGCCATCATCAGCGGGTAGTTCCAGGGGGCGATACTGCCTACCACCCCGATGGGATCGCGGCGAATCATGCTGGTGTGCCCCTCGATATACTCCCC
This sequence comes from Aeromonas sp. CU5, assembly GCF_002586745.1. NCBI lineage: Bacteria > Pseudomonadati > Pseudomonadota > Gammaproteobacteria > Aeromonadales > Aeromonadaceae > Aeromonas > Aeromonas sp. CU5. Next base: position 1,148,053 of record NZ_CP023817.1, on the reverse strand, counting down.
CGCCAGCGGCCCTTGCAGGCAACGGGCCGCCCCGGCAAAGAAGCGGAAGCAGTCCACCACCGCAGGCAGCTCGTCGTTGAGCACCGCCAGATAGGGTTTGCCGCAGTTGAGGGATTCCAGCGCCGCAAACTCCTCGGCGTGGCGCTCGATGAGATCCGCCAGACGCAGCAGCAGGTTGCTGCGCTGGGCCGGGGTGGTGCGGCTCCACTGGGCGAAGGCGCGCTGGGCACCGTTCACCGCCCGGTTCACCTGTTCGAACGAAGCTTCGGGTACGGCGGCGATCTGCTCGCCGTTGGCCGGGTTGAGAATGGGTTCGGCCTGCCCCTCGCCGGTCACAAACTGGCCATCAATCAAGAGTTGGGTAGAGAGTTTCATGGTTGCATCCTTGCGCACGCGTTGAGTCATCATTTGCCACTGCCAGCGACATCATGGGTGTCGCGAGTGAGGTAGTAGGCAAGCAAAATGGGGATAGTGGTGAAGGCCACTATGATGAGGGCCACCACGTTGGTGACTGGCCTGTCTCGGGGGCGGATCAGCTCCTGATACATCCAGATGGGCAACGTGGTCTGCTGGCCCGCCGTGAAGGTGGTGACGATCACTTCGTCAAAGCTCAGGGCAAAGGCCAGCATGCCCCCCGCCAGCAGCGCCGTGGCCAGATTGGGCAGGATCACGTAGCGCAGGGTCTGGAAGCCGTCGGCCCCGAGATCCATCGATGCTTCGATCAGCGACTGGTTGGTACGGCGAAAACGGGCCAGCGCATTGTTGTAGACCACCACCACGCAAAAGGTGGCGTGGCCGATAACGATGGTCCAGAAGCTGAACGGGATCTCCATCAAGCCGTAGGCCGAGCGCAGCGCGATACCGGTGACGATGCCGGGCAGCGCGATGGGCAGCACCAGCAGCAGTGACACCACCTCCTGACCGAAGAAACGGCTGCGGGCAATGGCCCCTGCCGCCAGAGTGCCGAGGATCATGGCCACCAGCGTCGCCAATCCCGCTACCTCCAGCGACAGCTGGATGGCGCGCCACACATCGGGGCGATTGAGGGTCACCTCGAACCACTTGAGGGTGAGCCCAGGGGGCGGAAACTGGTAACTCTTGCTCTCGCTGGTGAAGGCGTAGAGGAAGATAAACAGAATGGGAAAGTGCAGGAACAAGAGCCCACCAATGGCGGCGTACTTGAGCAGGCCCGAAGGGCGCTCTCCCTGACTGATCACTGAGCTAGCTGACATGACGGCCTCCTTGCTGCCGGTTCAAAGCGAGATGGTCAGAGTGCATCGAACGCCCCCAGTCGTTTCGCAATCGCCAGATAGATGGCGATGATGAGGATTGGCACCAGCGAGAAGGCGGCGGCAAAGGGCAGATTGCCCGCAGTTCCCTGCTGCATGTAGACCACCTGGCCGATATACATGGTCGAGTTGCCGATAATGCCGGGGATGATGTAATCGCCGAGGGTCAGCGAGAAGGTGAAGATGGAGCCCGCCACCACACCGGGCAACGCCAGCGGCAGGATCAGGTTGCGAAAAGTCTGGGCAGGTGTCGCCCCCAGATCGCTGCTCGCCTCCAGGAGGGAGCGCGGAATACGCTCCACCGCCGCCTGAATGGGCAGGATCATGAAGGGCAGCCAGACGTAGACGAACACGATAAAGGTGCCGAGCCGCGAAAAGGAGAGCGACGGGCCACCTATCACCGGCAGGGAGAGGATGGCATCGAGCAGCCACTCCAGCCCCATGCTGTCGGCCAGCCAGCTCACCACCCCCTCCTTGGCCAAAATCAGCTTCCAGGCATAGACCCGCACCAGATAGCTGGACCAGAGCGGCAGCATGATCCCCACATAGAACAGCGCCCGGGTCTTGCCACTGGTGTAGCGCGCCATGTAGTAGGCAACCGGAAAACCGAGCAGGGCGCAAGCCAGGGTCACCAGCAGCGACATGCCGACGGTGCGGGCGATCACATCCAGATTCTCCGGCCGCAACAGGGCAACGAAGTTTTGCAGCCCCAGTTCGTGGCGCACCTGACCGCTGAACTCGTCCAGCCCGAACAGGGAGTTGGAGAGCAGCATCAGCAAGGAGCCGACATAGATGATGCCGAGCCACAGCAACGGCGGCCCCAGCAGGATCGCCAGCAGCAGGCCGGGTCGACCATAGAGCAGGGTCGAGAGGCGCCGCAGCGGCCTGAAACGGGCAGGTTCGGGCTGATGGTTCATGGCAAGACTCGCACTGTGAGGGGCACTCATGGCTGCGCCCCTTGATGAGCGGCGCTCAGGCGATGGATGGCCTGCTCCGGCCAGCTGAGGCTGACCCTGCTGCCACGGGCCAGACGGGCCTGCCCCTCATTGGGGTGATTGACGATGATCTCGAGCTGCTCCCCGAGATCGACCCGATAACGGACGAAAGGACCCAGATACTCCACCTCGCGGATCTCCCCCGACCAGCCCGGCGCGCCTGCCTCACTGAGCCGGATCCGCTCTGGGCGCACCATCATCTGGCTGCCGTCGCCGCACAGCCGTCTGGCCTGCTCTCCTTCGAACAGATTGACGGTACCGACGAAGCGGGCCACAAACGGCGTCGCCGGAGCGTCGTAGATGGTATCGGGGGCGGCGATCTGCTCGATCTTGCCTTGACTGAAGATGCAGATCCGGTCGCTCATGGAGAGCGCCTCCTGCTGATCGTGGGTGACGAAGATAAAAGTGATGCCAAGCTGGCGTTGCAACGCCTTGAGCTCAAGCTGCATCTGCTCGCGCAGCTTGAGATCGAGGGCCCCCAGCGGCTCATCCAGCAGCAGGATGCGCGGCTGGTTGATGAGGGCCCGGGCGATGGCGATGCGCTGGCGCTGGCCGCCGGAAAGCTGGCTTGGGCGGCGCTTGCCGACCCCGGGCAATCGCACCAGCTCCAGCATCTCGTCTACCTTGCGGTAGCGCTCCGCCTTGGCGACCCCCTTGAGCATCAGGCCATAGCCGATGTTGTCGCGCACATCCATGTTGGGAAACAGGGCATAGTCCTGAAACACGGTGTTGAGGTTGCGATCATAGGGCGGCACAGTGGAGCAGGGTTCGCCAAACAGGCGGATCTCCCCGCCGCTCGGGTATTCGAAGCCTGCGATCATCCGCAGGCAGGTGGTCTTGCCGGAACCGCTCGGACCCAGCAGGGTAAAAAATTCCCCGGAGGGGATCTGGAAAGAGATGTCGTCGACCGCCTTCACCTCGCCATAGTGGCGACTGACCCGGTCAAATTGTACGGCGTTCATGGGGCGTCCTTGTCTGTGCAGGGATGGGCCGGACTCCTGTCCGGCCCGCTTGATTATCCGGTTTAAGCGGCTGTGCAGAGGTGGCGCAGCTCCCCTGCTGTTGGCAAGGTAGCAGCGGTTCCGACCACCTTGTTCACACCGCCTTAGCGACCGCCCAGAATGGCGATATAGTCGGAAACCCAGCGGTAATAGGGCACACAGGTTCCCTGGCTCTTGCACTGGGAGACCGGAGTGCGCCAGAAGCGAACCCGATCGAAGTTGTCGATACCGTTGGTTTTGCACCCTTTCGGGCCAAGCAGGGCATTACCCTCACAGGCGGCAGGTACCACAGGCACCGAGCCAAACCAGGAGGCGAGATCCCCCTGCAGCTTGTTGTTCAGGGAGTGCTCCAGCCACTTGTAAGCGCAGGTGAGGTTCTTGGCATCGCTGTGCACCATGCTGGTATCGGCCCAACCGGTGACGCCCTCTTTAGGCACAGTGGTGGCGATGGGCTGCTTGTCGGCGATCAGGGTATTGGCCTGGAACGGCCAGGAGCCGGAGGCAACCACCCCTTCATTCTTGAAGTCATCGATTTGAACGAAGGCATCATGCCAGTAGCGTCCCACCAGCTGGCGCTGCTTGCGCAGCAGATCGAGGGAGGCCTTGTACTGATCCTCGTTCAACTCGTAAGGGTCTTTGATGCCAAGGGCAGGCTGATGGGTCATCAGATAGAGGGCTGCATCTGCGATGTGGATCGGGCCATCAAAGGCCTGCACCCGCCCCTTGTTGGACTTGCCATCCGCCAGGGTCTGCTCCTCGAACACCACGTTCCAGGAGTCCGGCGCCTTGGGGAACACCTTGGTGTTGTACATCAGGATATTGCCACCCCACTGGTAGGGCACGCCGTAGTGCTTGCCATCCACTGTGTGCCAGGGGGCATTCTGCAGCCGGGGATCAATCTTGCTGTAGCTCGGGATGAGCGCCAGATTGAGCGGCTGCACCTTGCCACCGGCAATCAGACGGAGGCTGGCATCGCCGGAGGCGGTCACAAGATCGAAGCCCCCCTCGTTCATCAGCGCCACCATCTCGTCCGAGGTGGCCGCCGTCTTGACGCTCACCTTGCAGCCAGTCTCTTTTTCGAATCCGGTCACCCAGTCGTAGTTCTTGTCGGTCTCGCCACGTTCGACGTAACCAGCCCAGGCCACGATATTGAGCTGGCCTTCACCCTTGCCGAGCTCGGTCGGGGCAGCCTGGGTCTGGCCTGCCAGCAGCGCCGGGACAAGAGCCAGCATCAGAGGGGTCAATTTCATCATGCACTCCTTGCATTGTGTTGACTTGCATCAGGTGAAGGAACGCCGCCATGGGCGTTAACATCCTGTTAACCAGCAATGAGCTTAGGGGAGTGGCAATACGATGAATATTTCAATTTTTGGTGGCTCAGGTATCAGCTAAATCGATATCGAGTGCAGATGAATCTGAATTTTAGTGGCAACCCCGCAAGAGATGGCTAGCGAGGAAGCGCCTGACGGGCACGCAACCGGCTCTGATCCCGCGCGATATCGATAAATTCCCGCGCCGTCCAATCCAGCCGAGAACCACGGCGCCACACCAGCCCGATATCGATGGCGGGAATGGGCTCCTTGATGGTGCGCGCCTCGACCCGCTCCTGCTCCAGCGACCAGGGGCGATAGGCAAAATCGGGCAACAGGGCGACCCCGAGCTGGCTGGCTACCAGACTGCGCACCGCCTCCACCGACGCGGTGCGCAGTACGATGCGGGGGGAGATGCCGTAGCGGCGCAGGCCGCCACCGATGATTTGATCGAGCTGATCGGCAGTCAGCGAGATCATCGGCTCCTCCCCCAACGCCGTCAGGGAGAGGGTCGACTCGGCACAGAGCGGGTGGTTGGCCGCCAGCCAGAGCCGCAGTGGCGAGCGGGTCAGCAACTCGGTATCAAATGCCTCTTGCCGGATGGTGCGGTTGGTCATCAGGATCCCCACATCCACCTCGCCGTTGACGATCTGGTGCTCAAGGAAAGGCTGTTCATCCTCCTTCACCTCGATCTGTACCGCCGGAAAGGCACGGCGAAAGCGGCCGAGCGCCTCTGAGAGGTAGTAACCCGCCACCAGGGTGGTCACGCCGATGGTGAGTCGCCCCTGATCCTGCTGGGCCACCGCTTTGAGGGAGTGGCTCGCCTCGGTCATGGCGCCGAGAATACGGCGGGCGTGAAGCAAAAACTGGTGGCCCTGAGTGGTGAGAGTGACGCCGCGCGGGTTGCGCTCGAATAGCGGGGCGCCCAGTTCGGTCTCCAGCTCGCGAATGGCGCTGGTGACCGCCGACTGGGAGATATGCAGCTCGGCGGCGGCGCGGCTCACTGAAAAGCTGTCGGCCACGGCCACGAAATAACGGATCTGGCGAAAGGTAAAGTTCATCGGGCATCCTTGCCGATTGGTACGATTGGTGTGATTGATACGATTGACTGCCAGCTTAACCGTAAACGGGCGCCTCGCCAAAACCGGGCACTGCTGCCAACTCAATGATCTGCCGATTAAAACCATGCCCCTGCGGCTTGGCGATCACGACAGGGGCATGGGTCATCGCAGCAAGGTGCAGATAGGGCTATCAGGATTTGTTGAGATACCCCGCCAGCTGGCCGATCAGCCGCTTGCGCAGCTCGCCGAGTTTGGGTTTCTCGTCCGCACACCAGGGCAGCGGGCGGCACGCTTCTATGGTGCGCAGGCCCAGGCGGGCAGTGAGCAGCCCGGCTCCGACACCCTGTGCGGCGCGGGCGGAGAGCTTGGCGGTGAGCTCGGCACCCAGCAGATCCATCCCCACCTCGGTCACCAGCTCGGTGGCACCGGCGTAGAGCATGTTGCGAAACACCTGACGGATGAGACGAATGCGGCTCCAGTAGCCCAGCTCGATGGCATAGACATCGGCGATATCCTCGATCATCCGCAGGTTGCGCCACAGCATCAGCATCATGTCGACGGTGGCAAGCGGGCTCAGGGCCACCAGCACGGCGGCCTCCCCCGACCACTTGGCGACCCGCGCCTGCGCCAGCTTGTCGCGTTCGCTCAGTACCAGCTGACTGTAGAGGGTCAGCACTTCCCGATCGCTGTGGCTCTCATCGAGCTGGGCCAGCCAGGTTTGATACCCCTCGCGCCCCTTGTCGCCACTTTTGACCGCCAACCCTTCGCAGAAGGCCTGCCCCTGCCCTACCCCCTGATGGGCCAACAGATCTTCGGCGCGCGAGCGCACATCCTGACGCCGCTTGAGGGTGCGCAGTCGCAGCCACTCGCGCCCCACCACACTGGAGGTGCCCGCCGCCACCAGCGCCGAGGCTGCCAGCCAGGCACTGCCCCAGAGCGGAGTGGTGAAGAATTGCTCGTAAAGGAAGGCGCCATACTGGCCCAACGAGAGCAGACCGACCGCCCCCAGCCCCCAAGCCAACAGCCGATGGCGGCGGCGCGGTTTGCTGACGAGGGCGCTCTCCACCTCGGTGAGATCATCAAGCTCGTCGAGGCGCTCGAAACTCGCCTCCTCCAGCCGCTGGGCTGGCGCGGGCGGTCGCTCGTCACTGGCCACCGTCAAGGCAGGCTCAAGGATCACCTTGCCCTGCAGCGGCGGCCGCTCTTTTATCTGATCGTTCATCGCATTGCTCTCCTGAGTGCGGCGCAGGAAACAAACCCGGGCCGCACACCGTTATTCGAGGTGATCCCCGAGCAGAAACTCCAGCGCCGCATCGAGCCGGATATGGGGCAGCGCCTGATGGGCGCTCATGGGCATGGGGCGAAACGCCTGAAAATCAAAGCCCTGACTGTTCCCCCCCTGTTTATTCCACCATTGGGCAGGCGGAATATGGGGTGGAACTTCACCCGGGAACAGCAGCAGCGGCTCACCGCTCAGGCTGGTGCCGCGGATGGCGGGGAACTCGCGGCCATTGGCCACCCCCTTGCCCACTTCGGTCGCCTTGATGGCGGCGAGCGCCAGACACTCGGTGGTGATCCCCTCAAAACGGGCCTGCCCGCGGCCGCTGCGCACCAGATGCTGAAGCAGGGAGACCATGGGGGCATGCTGTTCGGGGGTGACGTGATCGGCCTTGCTCGCCACAAACAGCAGCTTGTCGATACGGGGCGAGAATAGTCGCCGCCACCAGTTGCTCTTGCCGTAGGCAAAGCTCTCCATGATACGGGCGATGGCCTGCTGCATGTCGCCAAAGCTGGCCGCCCCGGCATTGAGAGGCTGCAGGCAATCCACCAGCACGATCTGGCGATCAAAACCGGCAAAGTGCTGCTCGTAGAAGCCCTGCACCAGATGCTGTTTGTACTGCTCGAAGCGCTGCCTGAGAGTGGCGTAGAGGGTGCCATCGGCAGGCTCGCTGGCGGGCATCGCCCACACCCAGGGGACAAATTGCAGCATGGGGGCACCGGCATACTCACCCGGCAAGACGAAACGGCCGGGCTGGATCAGGTGCAGCCCCAACTCTTGTTTGCAGGCATGCAGGTAGGCGGTGTAGCGCTCGGCCAGCTCAGCCACCGGTCGTTCTTCGAAGCGCTGATCGGCCTGCCACCCGGGTGTCAGCCAGCTGGCGGCGAGTGCTTGCAGCTCGGCGCGGCGCAGCTGCTCGCGCACCTGTTCGCTCCACTGCTCGTAACTCATCTCCAACAGCGGCAAGTCGAGTAGCCACTCCCCAGGGTAATCTACCAGATCTACGTAGAGGGTAGAGATCTCCCCCAGATGCTTGCGCAGCGGATGGCGGGTGCGATAGCGAATTTCGATGCGTACCTCGGCCACCCCGCGGGTGGGCTCGGGCCAGGCCGGTGGATCGCCAAACAGGGAATCGAGGCCGCGCTCGTAGGCAAAGGTGGGAATGTGGGCATTGAGCTGCGGCACCCGGCGGGCACCGAGGATGCGCCCCTGGCGCAGGGCATCCCACAACGGCAAACGGCCATCGATGGCCGCGTGTTCCAGCTGGTTGACCAGCGCCGTGATAAAGGCGGTTTTGCCGCTGCGAGAGAGGCCGGTCACCGCCAGCCGGATATGGCGATCCCGCACCCGGTTCACCACGTCGTTCGCCTTGCTTTGCAGGCGAGTCAACTTCTGTTCCAGTTTATTGAGTATCAAGGCTTGACCCGTTCTCCCTTGGTGGTTGCATCTGGCGTGATCGACCGTGCGATAAGGCTGACTGGCTATCCGCATCGGAATGGTCAATCTGCCTGAGTGGCGTCAATGATGGAGCATCACAGGAGGCTCCACCATCGACGATGAATACTGACGATGGCTACTACAGCTTGCTGAATTCCCGCTGCAGGGTGAACTCCTTGGAGGTCACCAGCTTTTCGATCCGCTGAACTCTGGGCTCCAGCGCGTCAAGTTCCTGCGCAATACGGCCCAGCGCCTGATGAGGAGTGACCCCCGCCTGCCAGCTGCGCGCTTTCATCCGCACCTCGGTAAAGTCGGCATCCTCTTGCGAATAGAGGGTGACCGGCTTTTTGTCGAGCAAGAACCAGGCGGCGATATAGGCGGTGAAGGTGATGAAACCGGCGAAGATAAGGCCACTGATGGCCAACAGCCGCACGATCCAGGTCTCCACCCCGAAGTACTCTGCCAAACCGGCACAGACCCCGGCTATCTTGCCGCGCTGGGGATCACGGTACAGGTTACGCCCGTCACGACTCACATTGCTCATACCTTGTTCCTCCAACCGGGCACTTCCGCATCCAGAGTCGACTCCAATACTGTGCCGACCCGCTCCGGCTTTCCGCCACGGTCATGGCATCTCTCATTGAAAACCGTCATACCTTGTTTCTCCAACCAGGAACCTCGGCATCCAGGATCGACTCCAACGCGCCGACTCGCTCCTGCATCTTCTCGGCACGGCCGAGCAACCCTTGCAGCTGTTCCCGCTCGCTATCGGCGAGACCGGCGCCAATCCGCCCCTTGGCACGGTAGTGCAGCACCAGCCAGATGGGGGCCACCACCACCATGAAGACCACCATGGGAACCATCAATACACCCAGCAGATCTTCCATCTGTTACTCCCCCTGTTTGCCTTCGCTTTTGTGCTCACTCTGACCCAGCTTCTGGCGCATCGCTTCCAGCTCGCGGCTGATCTGGTCGTCAACTTCCAACTCGGCAAACTGCTGCGCCAGTGCCTTGTCGGACTGACCCAGATCGGCGCGGGCTTCCATTTCGTCGATGCGACGCTCCATCCGCTCGAACTTGCTTACCACCGCCTGGCTCTCGCCACGGGCTACCTGGCTCTGCACGTTGAGACGGCTGCTAGCCGCTTCGGTGCGGATCGCCATCGCCTTTTGACGAGCGCGGGCATCTTCCAGCTTGGCTTCGAGCTGGCGGATCTCCTCGCCCAGCTTCTCGATGCCGCTGTCGACCGCTTGCTGTTCGCGGTAGAGAGTCTCTGACAACTCGGTCTGTTTCTTCTTCTCGATAAGGGCAGCGCGGGCCAGATCTTCACGCCCCTTGGTCAGAGCCAGCTCGGCCTTGGCTTGCCACTCGTCAACCCGCTCCTGATGACGGGTGACCTGACGGCCAATCTCTTTCTGGCTGGCGAGGAAACGGGCCAGATTGGAACGCTCCTTGACCAGCTCATCTTCCATCTCCTGGATGATCAGGCGCACCATCTTCTGGGGATCTTCGGCCTTGTCGAGCAGGGACGTCAGGTTGGAATTGATGATGTCGGCCAGACGGGAAAAAATACTCATGGTTGCACTCCTGTTGTTGGCATGGCGTTGTTTCTCCATTGACAATGGCAACTTGTGTGCCAATCTGGAATGAAATTTAACTTGTTGATTTATATGGGGCTGAAAGACCGAATTACAAGATGCCTGGTGCAAGTGATGATAAGATTCACCAACTTTTGGTAAGATTGACCAGCTTTAACAACCGACAGGGATCACTATGACCACGGCCACGGAAAGCCTGCTGGGGGAATCCAACGCATTTCTCGAGATCATTGAGCAGACCTCACGGCTCGCCCCGCTGCGCAAACCCGTGCTGATCATCGGTGAGCGGGGGACGGGCAAGGAGCTGATCGCTCACCGCCTACATTATCTCTCGGCGCGCTGGGATCAAAGCTTTGTCACCATCAACTGCGCCACCTTGAGCGAGAGCCTGCTGGAGACCGAGCTGTTTGGTCACGAGGCGGGCTCCTTTACCGGTGCGGCCAAACGCCATCAGGGCCGCTTCGAGCGGGCCGATGGCGGCACCCTGTTCCTTGACGAGCTGGCCACCACCAGCGCCCGGGTACAGGAGAAGCTGCTGCGGGTCATCGAGTATGGCGAGTTCGAGCGGGTGGGTGGGGCCAAGCCTCTCAAGGTGGATGTGCGGCTGGTCTGCGCCACCAACGAAGATCTCCCTGCGCTGGCCGACAGGGGGCAGTTTCGCCACGATCTGCTCGACCGGCTCGCGTTTGATGTGATCACCCTCCCCCCCTTGCGGGAGCGGCGAGAAGATATCCTGATGCTGGCGGAGCACTTCGCCCACAGCATGACTCGGGAGCTGGGTTATCCGCTGTTTGCCGGGTTCTCGCGCAAGGCAACCCAGCTGCTGCAGGATTACCACTGGCCGGGCAACGTGCGGGAGCTGAAAAACGTGGTGGAGCGCAGTATCTACCGTCAGGGCAATCCCCAACTGCCGCTCTCGACCCTGGTGATCAACCCGTTTGATTCCCCCTGGCGCCCCGGTGCCAAGAGTAACCTGCAGTTGCCAGAGGGGTCGGGTGAGGCGCCAATCGCCACGGCGATGAGCTTGCCGCTTGAGCTGAAACAGGCGGTGGCGGAGTTCGAGATTAATTTACTCAAGCAAGCGATGCAGCAATCCCAGTATAATCAGCGCAAAGCCGCTCAACTGCTGGCCCTAAGCTATCACCAGTTCCGTGGCATGCTACGCAAGTATCAGCTGCTCAATGATGATAACGAGGCAGAACAAGAGCAAAAGGAGTCCGATTTATGACGACTCCCGCAACACGCCAGCCTTTGCGCTGGCACATTTGTATCAAAACGTGCGTACCCACATCGTATAAGAACATGGTTCAACAATGAGAATGCTCACCCCCTTGCTACTCGGCCTGCTGGTGCTGGTCACCGGCTGCCAGAAGCAACCCGAGGCCTCCAAAACCGGACTCATCTATTGTGCTGAGGGATCTCCCCTCTCCTTCAATCCCCATGTTTCCAACTCCGGGGTGACGCTGGATGCCACTGCCCGTCCGCTCTACGACCGCCTGCTGGAGGTGAACCCCAACACCCTGGCGCTGGAACCGGCACTGGCCACCGATTGGCGTATCAGCGAGGATGGGCTCACCTATACCCTGACTCTGCGCAAGGGGGTGACCTTTCACCATACCCCCTGGTTCAAGCCCACCCGCACCTTCAATGCCGATGACGTGGTCTTCACCTATGCCCGCCAGCTTGACGAACAGCACCCCTATCACAACGTCTCTGGCGGCGATTACCCCTACTTCTACAGCTTGGGGCAGGATTTGCTGATCAAGCGGGTGAGCAAGAAGGGGCCACAGACGGTGGTGTTCGAGCTGAACCAACCGAACGCCTCCTTCCTCGCCACCCTGGCCAGCGACTATGCGGTGATCCTCTCCGCCGAATACGCCGAACAGATGCTCAAGGCCGGCACGCCAGCCCTGCTGGACACCCGCCCCATCGGCACCGGCCCGTTCAGTTTCAAGGAGTATCGCCACAACGAGCTCATTCGCTATCTGCGCCATCCGGGTTACTGGGGCGGCGATGCCAAGATTGAACAGCTGGTCTACGACATAGCCCCAAAATCCTCCAAGCGGTTGGCCAAGCTGTTGACCGGCGAGTGTGACGTGATGAGCACCCCGTCTGCCAGCCAGCTCTCGGTGATCAAGCAGCATCCGGCTCTCAACCTCTCGGTCCAGTCGGGGATGAACGTCGCCTTTTTGGCCCTCAATACCCGCAAACCGCCGTTCAACAACATCAAGGTGCGCCAGGCCATTGCCAGCGCCATCAATACCGACAACCTGTTGCAGGCGGTCTATTTCGATACCGGTCTACCCGCCAACAGCCTGCTGCCACCCCTATCCTGGGGGTACAACCCCAGCCTGCCCGAGCGCAAGCCTGATCTGAAACGGGCGCGCCAGCTGCTCAAGGAGGCGGGACTGGAGAATGGGTTCGAGATGCAGGTGCTGGTGCAACCGGACGCCCGCCCCTACAACCCGGATGCGGTCAAAACCGCCCAGCTGATCCGCAGTGATCTGGCCAAAGTCGGCATCAAGCTCAAAATTGTGCAACGGGAGTGGCAGGTGATCGAAGGTCGCCTCACTCAGGGGCAGTACGACAGTCTGCTCTCCGGCTGGATTGCCGACAACGCCGATCCTGATAACTTCTTCCGCCAGCTGCTGAGCTGCTCCGCCGTAGAGCGCGGCAACAACTACAGCCGCTGGTGCAGCCCGGCCTTTGATCAACTGCTGGATGATGCAGTCACCACGCCCCAGCTCGCCTTCCGACTGCGCAACTACTATTACGCCCAGACCCTGCTCAACGAACAGCTGCCCCTTATTCCGCTGGCCCACGCCTTGCGCACTCAGGTCAGCCGCAGCGACATCGAGGGGCTGATGCTGATGCCCTTCGGTGGCACCTACTTCAACCAGGCTCACAGGGAGTAAGCATGCTTTTATACACCTTGCGCCGTCTCAACCTGCTGCTCATCACCCTGCTGGCGCTGACCTTCGTCGCCTATCTGCTGGACTATCGGCTGATCGGCAATCAACTCAGCTTTTGGAGCGGTTATCCCGACTTCCTGCGCCGCATTTTCGCCGGTGATCTGGGGCTCTCCAGCGTCTCTGGGCTACCGGTGCTGGACGAGATCCGCCACTATTTCCCGGCGACCCTGATCCTCTGTCTGGCCGCTTTTGCCATCTCGCTGCTGGTGGGTATTCCCCTCGGCACCCTGGCCGCCCTGTCACAGGGCAAGACGCTGGATATCTCCATCATGACGGCAGGCCTCATCGGCTACGCGGTGCCGGTGTTCTGGCTGGCGCTACTGGCGGTGATGCTCTTCTCCCTCGATCTCGGCTGGTTGCCGTCCTCGGGGCAACTCAGCCTGCTCTACGATGTCCCGTCGATCACCGGTATCGCGGTGATTGATGTGCTACTGAGCAACGAACCCTGGCGGCAAGCGGCGCTGCACGATGCCCTGCGCCACCTGATCCTCCCGTCACTGGTGCTGGCCGTGGTGCCCACCACCGAGGTGATCCGCCATGTGCGCAGTTCCCTCATCGATGTGATGAAGCAAAACTACATCAAGGCGGCGGCGAGCCGCGGCCTCTCCAAATGGCAGATCGTCTGGCGCCACGGCCTGAAAAATGCCCTGCCACCGGTGCTGCCGCTGCTGGGTCTGCAACTGGGCAGCGTGCTCACCTCCGCCATGATCACCGAGGTGGTGTTCGAGTGGCACGGGATCGGCCGCTGGCTCATCAGCAGCATCGCCCTGCAGGATTATGCCGCCATTCGCGGTGCAACCCTGGTGGTCGCCAGTTTTGTGATCCTGATCAGCGTCAGCACCGAGTTGCTGACCACCCTTATCTATCCGGCACGGCGCAAAGAGTTGTATGCCAAACAAGATTGAACGCGCTCATGGCGTGACCAGGAGCCAGGTATCCTATGCAAGATAAATCGAACATCTATCCCGAGCTCAAGATCCTCTCGCCCCTTGAGCAGACGTGGGCTTCCTACAGCCGCAACCCGCTCGCCATGGCAGGACTCTGGTGCTTTTTACTGCTGCTGCTAATCACCCTGGTTGGACCGCTGGTGGTGCCTTACGGTATCGATGAACAGCATGCAGCGCACTTGTTGCTTGCCCCCTCCTGGGCGGCAACCGGCAACATCGACTACTTTCTCGGCACCGATGACCTGGGGCGCGACATGCTCTCCCGGCTGGTGGTCGGGGCTCGCCTCACCTTTGGCTATGCGCTGGTGGTGGTGGTGATTGCCATGGTGGTGGGCTCTGCTATCGGCATCCTTGGCGGCATGAGCAAGGGGCTCAAATCGAGCGTGCTACACCACCTGCTCGATACCCTGCTCTCCATCCCCTCCCTGCTGATGGCCATCATCATGGTCGCGATCCTGGGACCGGGCCTTGGCAATACTCTGATTGCCATTACCCTGGCGTTGATCCCGCCCTTTATCCGCGCCACCTATAATGCGGTGCACACCGAAATGCAGAAGGAGTACATCACCGCCAGCCGACTCGATGGCTCTCCCCCCTTCCGGATCATGCGCCTGGCTATTTTGCCCAATATCGTCGAGACCCTGGTGGCCCAAACCACCCGCACCCTGTCGGCGGCCATCCTCGATATCTCGGCGGTAGGATTTCTTGGCCTCGGCGCTCAGTCACCCCAGCCGGAATGGGGCGCCATGCTGGCCGATTCGAGCGATCTTATCTACCTCGCCCCCTGGACAGTGACTCTGCCGGGCATCGCCATCCTGTTTAGTGTGTTGGTCACCAACGTGGTGGGTGAAGGGATCCGTGAAGCACTTAAAGAGGGCAATGACTGATGATGCCCTTATTCGAAACCCGCTCTATCGGCATCGCGCTGATACAACCCCCTGTGCCACACCGCAATGAGGAGTGCCGCTGATGCCCTTGCTCGATATTCGTAATCTCACCATCGAGATTGATACCCCGCAAGGCAAGGTCAAGGCGGTAGACAAGGTGAGCCTGACCCTGACCGAGGGGGAGATCCGTGGGCTGGTAGGTGAATCAGGCTCAGGCAAGAGTCTGATCGCCAAGGTGATCGTTGGCATCGAAAAGGACAACTGGACGGTGCGCGCCGATCGGATGCGCTTCAACGACATGGATCTGCTGACCATGGTCCCCAAGGAGCGGCGCCGTATCATGGGCCGCGAAATCGCCATGATCTTTCAAGACCCCATCAGTTGCCTCGACCCTTCCGAAGAGATTGGCACCCAGCTGGAAGAGGCGATCCCGACCGATTCGTACGAAGGGAAGTTCTGGCAGCGCTTCCAGTGGCGCAAAAAGAAGGCCATCGCCCTGCTGCACCGGGTCGGGGTCAAGGATCATCGCAAGGTGATGAGCGCCTATCCCCACGAGCTCTCTGACGGTATGTGCCAAAAGGTGATGATCGCCATGGCCATTGCCAACAAACCGCGTTTGCTGGTAGCCGACGAGCCCACCAGCGCCATGGAATCGACCACTCACTCCCAGATCCTGCGACTGCTGGACAAGATGAACAAGCTGGGTAACACCACCATCCTGATCATCAGTAACGACATCGCCGCCATCGCCAACCTGACCGATACCATCAACATCATGTATTGCGGTCAAATGGTCGAGGTGGGCACCCGGGAGCAGATCCTGGAAAGCCCGCGCCACCCCTATACCGACGCCCTGCTCAAGTCGATCCCTGACTTTGACAAGCTGGTGCGTCACAAGTCACGACTCGACACCCTGCCCGGGATTATTCCCCCGTTGCAACACTTGCCCATCGGCTGCCGGCTGGGGCCACGTTGTCCCTATGCCCAGAAGCAGTGCGTGCAGACCCCGCTGATGCAAAAGATCAAAGGTCATCAGTTCAGCTGCCACTTCCCGCTGAATATGGAGGAGCCGAAAAAATGATGATTGTTAATGCCCCCATGAAGGAGCCCCGCTTGTGATCGAGCCATCCCTGTTGCAGGTCAGAGGCCTTAGCAAAACCTACCAGAACCGCACCGGTCTGTTCCGTCGTCAGGCGGTGGAGGCGATCAAGCCCCTCTCGTTCGATCTCGAAGTGGGCCAGACCCTCGCCATCGTCGGCGAGGCGGGTTCTGGCAAGAGTACCCTCGCCCGCATTCTGGCCGGGATGATCGAACCCACCAGCGGCGATATCGCCATCGACGGCCAGCTGATGGTGCACGGGGATTACCAGACCCGCTGCAAACTGCTGCGGATGATTTTTCAAGATCCCAACACCTCGCTCAACCGCAAGATCAGGGTTGGCCAGATCCTGGAGACCCCTTTGCGTCTCAATACCGGGATGAGTAATGAGGAGCGCAATGAGAAAGTGATCCAGACCCTGCGCATGGTCGGCATGCTACCGGATCACGCCCTGTTCTATCCCCAGATGCTCTCTGCGGGTCAACAGCAGCGGGTGGCGCTGGCTCGCGCGCTGATCCTCAATCCGAAAATCGTGGTGGCTGACGAAGCGCTCTCTACCCTCGACATCTCGGTGCGCTCCCAGATCATCAATCTACTGCTAGAGATGCAGGAGACCATGGGGCTGAGCTATGTGCTGGTGGCCAACGATCTGGGCATCGTCAGCCATATCAGTGACGAAGTGCTGGTAATGCATGAGGGTCGGGTGGTGGAGCGCGGCAAGACCTTGCGGGTGTTTGCCGATCCCCAGCACGATATCACCCGCCGGCTGATCCAGAACTACAACAACGAATACCGCAGATAAGCGTAACGGCTGCGTCCAAGCGAGATCGGGACGACCGCAGATCAAAAAAGGCCACTGCAGATGCAGTGGCCTTTTGCTGTTAGCACAAAGAGTTATCAGGCTTGCAGCAGCAACCGGTTAATGCGGGAGACAAAGCTCGCCGGGTCATTAAGACCACCCTGATCGGCCAGTTGAGCCTGTTCGTGCAGCAGGGTGACCCACTCGCCAAACAGCGCCTCATCCTGGATGGTGTCGAGCTTCTTCACCAGCGCGTGGTCGGGGTTGAGCTCCAGAATGTACTTCTGCTCCGGTACCGGCTGGCCAGCCGCACGCATCAGCTTGATCATCTGGGTGCTCATGCCATAAGCATCAGTGACGATGCAGGAGGGAGAGTCGGTCAGACGGTGAGTCACACGCACCTCTTTTACCGCTTCGCCCAAACTCTGCTTGGCACGCTCCACCAGACCGGCATTGGCTTTCTCGGCCTCTTCCTGCGCCTGCTTGGATGCCTCATCTTCCAGATCACCCAGATCCAGTTCGCCACGGGTGACGGAGACCAGCTGCTTGCCGTCGAACTCGGTCAGGTGGCTCATCAGCCACTCATCGACCCGCTCGGACATCAGCAGCACTTCGACACCCTTCTTGCGGAAGATCTCGAGATGCGGGCTGTTTTTGGCAGCAGCGAAGCTATCAGCCGTGATGAAATAAATCTTCTGCTGGCCTTCCTTCATCCGGCCAACATAATCCTCGAGGGAGACAGTCTGGGCTTCGCCCTCGCCCGCCGTGCTGGCAAAACGCAGCAGCTTGGCAATCTCTTCACGGTTGGCGTGATCCTCGGCCGGCCCCTCTTTGAGCACGTTACCGAACTCGTTCCAGAAGGTCGCGTACTTCTCGCTGTCATCCTTGGCCAGTTTGGCCAGCATGGTCAGCACCCGCTTGGAGCATGCCTTGCGCAGGGAGACGGTCACCTTGTTGTCTTGCAAAATTTCGCGGCTGACGTTGAGCGGCAGATCGTTGGAGTCCAGCACCCCTTTGACGAAACGCAGGTAGGTCGGCATAAACTGCTCTGCGTCGTCCATGATAAAGACGCGCTGCACGTAGAGCTTCAGACCATGCTTCTGTTCGCGGTTGTAAAGATCAAACGGCGCCCGGGCCGGGATATAGAGCAGGCTGGTATACTCTTGCGCCCCTTCTACCCGGTTGTGGCCCCACAGCATGGGATCTTCAAAATCGTGGGCGACGTGCTTGTAGAACTCCTGATACTCCTCATCCTTGATCTCTTTCGGGCTGCGCGTCCACAGTGCGGTGGCACGGTTGACCTGCTCCCACTCGCCAGGGGTACCGACGATGGTCTCACCCTCTTCTTCGCGATCCGGGGTGCCCTCTTTGTACATCTCGACCGGCACACTGATGTGGTCGGAATACTTGGCAACCACGCTGCGCAGACGCCAGTCATCGAGGAACTCGCCCTCTTCTTCACGCAGGTGCAGGATCACGTCGGTACCGCGACCGGCTTTGGTCACATCAGCCACGGTGAAGGAGCCTTCCCCTTCCGATTCCCACTGCACGCCCTGACCTTGTTCGGTACCCGCAGCGCGGGACACCACGGTCACCTTGTCAGCAACGATAAAAGCGGAGTAGAAACCGACCCCGAACTGACCGATCAGCTGGGAGTCGCGGCCTTGATCACCGGAGAGGTTCTTGAAAAAGTCGGCGGTACCGGACTTGGCGATGGTGCCCAGATGCTCGATCACCTGATCCCGGCTCATACCAATGCCGTTATCAGAGATGGTCAGGGTCCGTTGTTCTTTATCAACCACCAGGCGAACGCGCAACTGGCCGTCGTTTTCAAACAAAGAGGCATCGGAAAGCGCCTTGAAACGCAGCTTGTCCGCCGCATCGGAGGCGTTGGAGATCAGCTCGCGCAGGAACACTTCTTTGTTGGAGTAGAGGCTGTGGGCCATCAGGCTCAGCAGTTGTTTGACTTCAGTCTGAAACCCGTGGGTTTCGGCATGAACGCTTTGGGTCATCGACACTATCCTCAGGCAATTCGGGTTGAACATATTCCTGATACAAGATGGGGCCGTGACGACTCATTTCAAGGGGGAAAAAAATCTTGGCAGTGCAGATGGCGTTTTTTGCGCCAAAAAACGCCAAAGGCCACCTATTCAGTCAAAAAAAAACCCGCCTTGGCGGGTTAAGCTGTGATGAAGAGTACCGTTCAGAGGAAGCCGAGGCAGACTCAATTCAGCGG
This sequence comes from Aeromonas sp. CU5, assembly GCF_002586745.1. Classification (NCBI taxonomy): domain Bacteria; kingdom Pseudomonadati; phylum Pseudomonadota; class Gammaproteobacteria; order Aeromonadales; family Aeromonadaceae; genus Aeromonas; species Aeromonas sp. CU5. The sequence goes on along the minus strand of NZ_CP023817.1, from coordinate 1,129,143 downwards.
CTGACGCCCCATCAGCGAATGAGAAAGCGTAGTGCCATCTACCAGCTCCAGCTCGCCGCCCACCGGTACACCATGAGCAATGCGGCTGACCTTGATACCGGCTGCGCGGGCCATATCGGCGATATACCAAGCGGTTGCATCCCCTTCGATAGTGGGGTTAGTGGCCAAAATCAGCTCACCGATCGACTCCGTTTGCAAACGTCGCTCCAGGATCTCCAGCCCCAACTCTTCCGGGCCAATGCCATCAAGGGGTGACAGGTGCCCCATCAGCACAAAATAACGACCCGAGAACTGACCGGTATGCTCGATCGCCGCCACATCAGCCGGGCTCTCAACGACGCAGAGCAGGCCACTCTCTTCACGCTTGGGATTGGCGCAGATCTCGCAAAGATCGTTCTCGGTAAAGGTGCGGCAGTGGCTGCAGTGGCCAATCTCGATCAGCGCCCGACTAAGCAACTGCGCCAGTCGCAAGCCACCACTGCGCTCGCGCTCAAGCAGGGTAAACGCCATCCGTTGGGCAGACTTGGGCCCCACCCCAGGCAATACCTGCAGGGCTTTCATCATCTCATCAAGCAGGGGACTGAACTTCATAACACTCCTTACACCGGGCCGATCTGCCGCCCCCCTCAGGGCCGCGACAGGTCAGCTGAACTGGATCACGCTATTGGCGCAGGACTATACCCGAGCAGGCGCGTCGCTGCCATCAGCTTTCCGGCCCGCCAGCACTCATCCATCAACCGGGGTGGCTGGCTTTCAAAAAAGGGCGCCCCTTATACTTGGCCACAGATGGCCATTTGCATCATTGCCGCGCCAACCGTCAGGAGAGGAGCTAACCGATGAAAACACGCCACTTGAAGCCCTTGAACCGCCGTAACGGATTGACCCTGCTCTGCTCCGGTGTGCTCATCACCAGCCTGATGTTATTGCTGATCTGGCGACTTGCCAGCGATCCCCTGATCCCGGCTTATGCGCTACTACTGACCGGCCTGATGATGACCTTTATCGGCTGGCTCAAGCTCAACGAGCCTGCGGTCAGCCTCTCCCTGTGCCGGGATTATCTGCACTACCACCACAGGTATGGTGGCTGGGCGATTAAATGGAACAACATTGTGCGAGTTGATCAACCGCGGGTTCATGTGGGTTGGGATCTGCATCCCCTTCCCTACATTGGCTTCAAAATCAAACGGTATGACGAGTTTTTACCCCTGATCACCCCGCGGCTGGCGGTTCATCTGCTGACCGAGCAGCGCAGTGTGCTGTTGCACGCAATGCAAAGCGAACAGCCGGGCTGCCTGAGCGGCAGTTGCGGCGATCCCCTGCTGGGAGGCGATCTGCTGGAAGAGGGACGATTTCGCTCCCACGAAGGGCAACACTATGACGGGGCCATTGCCATGCTGGCGCAGCGGATGAGCCGTTTACGCCAGTTGCTCGGCTATGACCTGCTGATCCCCATTGACAGCCTGGACCGGCAACCAGAGGCCTTTCTAACCCTGCTACGCCACTATCAACAAGAGGCAATAATGATGATGCAGACCGAGTCACCCCCAACCTAGCCCCCATGACTGACGCATATGGCCATTCGGCGCGACAAGATCGCCACAGCCGGTTATTGGCTGATGACTGTCTACATTCAAAAACGTCGATAGCCTGATCAACGGAGAGAATTGGGGAGTTGAAATGCAGGAAGGGATATTGTTTAAATTCAGATTGTCGGCAAATAACCCGGTAAAGGGGCTCACTCTCCCACATCAATAGCTCTAACTGGTTTCCTGGTTTGCCAGAAAGCAAAAAACCGACCCTGAGGTCGGTTTTTTTAATTTGGCGGTGAGGGAGGGATTCGAACCCTCGATACGTTGCCGTATACACACTTTCCAGGCGTGCTCCTTCAGCCACTCGGACACCTCACCAAATTTTGGTCTGTAGTTTTACGTGTTCAGCCAACACGGAGTTCACTGCGCTGTTGCGCTGGAACGGGGCGTAATGTAGGAGAAAGCCCCTCCTTCGTCAACGGCTTTTTTCAATTACCGGTTTGTTTGCGCGCTTAATGCACAGATTCCGGTGATACCTGAATGTCTGCGAGGTTGAGGAAACCTGAGCGCTCGCACTCTGCAACCAGTTCATGGGTCGCGGCTATGGTGCTCTGGACGAACAGCAGGAACTGTTCAACCGTCAGTCCGGCATTGGTAAAGATGGTATGACCAACCACCAGTCGCGGCAGGTTGTCATCGATAATATCGAGGAACACCTTGAGCGAAGGGTACTGCATATTGAGTCGACCCAGATCAGCCACCAGCGGCAGCATAGCGGAAGGGCGTACTTCCAGCTCGGAGGAGAACAGCAGTCCCTCCTCTTCGACAAAAATTCGACTCTCCTGAATACCATCTACCGATTGCAAAGAGACAATGTGGATACCATGACACTGGTCGCAGACATAGTGTTCGATACGAGCCTGTTGCAACCAACGCATTACCATTTCGGAGCTGGGGATATTCATCATTTCCACGACAAGATTTGGATCAAGGGGCGCAGTCTAAACCAATTCTCTATCAACCAAAAGCACACCAGCCCGATAACCCTGCCGCCCGCTTCTTTTTGGCAAGCACTATGCATATACTCAGCCCAATCCACGTCTACGCTTGCCCCACAGGGGGCCCCATGACCATCCAAGAAAAGTACCGCCTGCATCTGAAGTCTCTCTCGGATGAGCTGCTTGCCCTGCAAAAACCGATCCGCATTCTGGATGCCATCAAGTGGCCACGCCACCTGCAGGCTGATTTTCTGGCCAAAGGGGGGCGAGAACTGCCCGCTATTGATCACCATTTCTACGATACCCTCTCCCTTGGTTTCGACCCGCGCAACAAGTATCTGGAGCTAAAGGAACTTCGCGACAGGATCCGCAGAAAGTTGGGGCCACAGGATGATTTGGGTCGCATTTTGCAAGAAACCGTCGACCAGTACATGGTGGTGAGCGAGATGCTGCGCCAGCGCGGGCAACCGGATTTTTTGCGCTATAGCCAGCTACTGTATGGCTCTGCCAGCGATCACCTGCGCGGGGATCGCAAAACCCTCAAGGAGTTGGGCTCCCGCCTGTGCGATATCTTCTCCCTGCCTGGCGCCCGTCATCTGGTGCGCCCCTACCCCAAGGCATTTTCAGGGGAAGCGGCCGTTGCCAAGTTGCAAAACAAGCTATCGACCTATTTCAGTGATGGCACAGTGCAGGTGAAGCTGAGCGACGGGATTGTCTCCGATGCGGCTGCCGGTGGTGATTACATCAAGCTCAACTCCCACGCCTGCTTCTCCGAACTGGATCTGCAGGTACTGGAGGTACACGAAGGGTGGGTACATGTCGGCACCACCCTCAATGGCCGTCAGCAGCCCTATGCCACCTGGCTGAGCGCTGGCTCGCCGCGCATCACCGCCTGTCAGGAAGGGCTGGCGGTATTGATTGAGACGCTCACCTTCAGCTCCTTTCCGGACCGGGCCAAGCGAATCTCCGATCGGGTGATGGCCATCGACATGGCCGAGCGCGGCGCCAACTTTATCGAAGTATTTCAGCACTTCGTGCAACAGGGGGCCAGCGAGCACGATGCCTACAAAATCACCCAGCGGGTGTTTCGGGGCGGCATGGTGGGCGGCGGCGCCTGCTTTACCAAGGATCTCTCCTACGTACGTGGCTATGTGGAGACGGTCAACTTCATCCGCAGCGCGGTGCTGGAGGGGGTGCCGGAGATCCTGCCGATGCTGTTTGTCGGCAAGGTGACGCTGGATGATATTCCAGTGCTCTATCAGCACTATCTGGAAGGACTGATTGCTGCCCCCCGCTACCTGCCGCCGATGTTTCGTGATCTCACCGGGCTCTACGTCTGGTTCGGTTTTTCGTCCGGCATGTCGCTGATCGACATAGGGCGAGTCCAGCGCCATTTCCGTCAACTGTTTCACCACCTGCCGGTCGCCAATCCCATCATAGCGCCAGTGGATATCGAGATAGACTGAGCCGCAGATAAAGAAGGGGCACCCTATCGGTGCCCCTGCAGATAACGAAAGCCCCCTGGTGCAACGAGGGGGCTTTTTTGGCAACGCATTAGCTCAGACCAACCATCACGGATTGTAAACGACCACTGAACCGCTCAGCCCGGTCATCTGGGAAACCCGCCCCTGTATGCCTTGCAGCTTGTCCTTGGAGACATCAGGACCGATAAAGACCCGGTTGATCTGCCCCTGCACCGGTGTGCGTGGCGAGGTGTGGGCCGAATAGCCGGCTGCCCGCAGCTTGCCCACCAGCGCATTGACGCTGTCGACGTTTTTGAACGCACCGAGCTGCAGGATCCAGCTGCCTTGAGCTGGCGCGGCAGCAGCTGGCGCAGGCTTGGTCGGCTGCGTCATCTTGCTCTCAATCAGATCGTCGAGGGATTTGATCTGACCCGCCTGCGGCTTGGCTGGCGCAGGTGCAGGCGCTTTGGCGACCTCAACCGGTTTGGTTGGCACAGGCTTGGGCACCGGCTTAGGGGCAGGCTTCGGTTGCTCAACCGGTTTCTTGGCCACCACCTCCGGTTTGGGCTGGGGTTTGACCGCTGGGGTAACCGGCTGCGCAGCAGAATTGCCCTGCCCTTGACTCGCCAGAGTCATGGGATCGGCCACCTCTTCCACTTGCCACTGTTGGGCCGCCGAGGCCTGTTGCTGACTAGCCAGATGCTCGGCGGGCAAACTGGTCGCCGCCGACACCTGCAACGCAGGCTTGGCAGGCTCCAAATCAGGGCGCAGCGGGATCTTGGCAAAGGCCTCCTCCTTTTGCGCCAGCTTGTGACCATCCAGCAAGTCCGGCAGGAAAATAACAACCAGGGCCACCAGGATGACGGTGCCCACCAGACGGTTTTGAAACTTCGAGGCCAAGTTGAATCCTACCTTTACGTAACTCAATATGCGATTTGGCTCCCCGCCCGAGGGCCGGGGAGCCGGGGTGTGGCCTAGATGGCGACACCCGCCAGAATGTCGGCGACAGTGTAAAACGAACCAAACACAATGACCATATCGTCCGGAGTCGAAGCGGCCAACGCGGTCTGATAAGCGCCGCTCACCTCATCAAAACAGTGCACAGGCCCCTTGCCCTCCCCCAGCGCTGCAGCAAGCTGCGTGGCCGTGGCGGCGCGCGGGCCGGTGAGGCTGGCCAGATACCACTGGCCAATCAGGCCATCGAGTTCAGCAAGCGATCCCGCCATGTCCTTGTCTTTGAGCATGCCGACCACGGCACGGCGCACACCTGCGCAGGGCATTTGGCGCAATTGGGCCGCCAAATAGGCCGCCGAATGGGGATTGTGGGCCACATCGACGATGACCAGCGGCGCGCTTTGCAGCCGCTGCATCCGGCCAGCCAGTCGGGCATTGGCCAGCCCGTCACGAATGGCAGACTCCGGCAGCGGCAAGCCCAGCGACTCCAGCGCCGCCAGCACGGTCACCGCATTCATCAGCGGCAAAGCGGGCTTTGGCAGATCCCGCCACTGGTTGAGGCCGTGGTAATCCCAGCTGGTCTCGTGCTCTTTGCCAGAGAAGTCGATCCCCACCTGACGCAAGGAGGCACCGAGGCGCAGCGCCTCGCTGGCGATGGTCGCTGGCGGATTGGGCTCACCGCTGATGGCGGGTTTGCCAACGCGATACACGCCGGCTTTCTCCACCGCCACCGCCTCGCGGGTATCACCCAGCCAGTCGCAGTGATCGAGGGCAATGGAGGTGATCATCGCCACATCGGACTCCACCACATTGGTGGCGTCGAGCCGACCGCCCAGTCCCACTTCCAGCAGCAGCACATCCGGCGCGGCGCGGCAGAAGAGCCACAACCCCGCCAGGGTGGCGAACTCGAAGAAGGTGAGCGCAATCTCACCGCGGGCCGTTTCCACTTCGGCAAACGCCGCGCAGTGCTCGCTATCGGCCAGCTCTTGCCCATTGACCCGCACCCGCTCAGTAAACCGCAGCAGATGGGGAGAGGAGTAGATCCCAACCTGATAGCCAGCCGCCATCAGAATGCTGGCCGCCATGGCACAGCTGGAGCCCTTGCCGTTAGTACCGGCCACTGTGATCACCTTGAACGGCAGCTGGGTGAGACCCATACGCCGGGCAACGGCACCGACCCGATCCAGCCCCATGTCGATATTGACCGGGTGGATCTGCTCCAAATAAGAAAGCCAGTCGACAAGCGACCGGCTTTGGGATTGTTGCATGTTTGAACTCATCTTCACTCTTCGATGATGTGAGTATTCAGCATTTTGGCGAGCAAGCTGGCCAGACGATTACGCATCTCGCGGCGATCGATAATCAAATCGATAGCGCCTTTCTCCAGCAGGAACTCGGAGCGCTGGAAGCCCTCCGGCAGTTTCTCGCGCACGGTCTGCTCGATGACACGCGGGCCGGCAAAGCCGATCAGCGCCTTGGGTTCACCCACGTTGATGTCACCCAGCATCGCCAGGCTGGCGGAAACACCACCCATGGTGGGGTCGGTCAGCACAGAGATATAGGGCAGACCCGCCTTGGTAAGTCTGTCCAGCGCCGCGCTGGTCTTGGCCATCTGCATCAGGGAGAACAGGGCTTCCTGCATGCGAGCACCACCGGAAGTGGAGAAGCAGACCAGACCGCGGCCATCCTTGATGCACTCCTCGACGGCGCGCACGAAACGGGCACCGACCACGGAGGCCATGGAGCCGCCCATGAAGGAGAATTCGAACGAACAGGCGACAACCGGTACCCCTTTGAGGGTCCCTTTCATCACCACCAGCGCATCTTTTTCAGCCGTCTCTTTCTGAGCGGCAGACAAACGATCCTTGTAGCGCTTGGAATCCTTGAATTTCAATACATCCTGCGGCTCCAGCTCGGCACCGATCTCGGTACGACCCTGCTCATCGAGGAAACTCTCGAGACGGGCACGGGCGCTGATGCGCATATGATGATCACACTTGGGGCACACTTCGAGGTTGCGCTCCAACTCTGCCCGGTAGAGCACCTGTTCACAAGCACTGCACTTGGTCCACACCCCTTCCGGAATGTTGTGACGACGGGGCGCAGTGATCTTGCTCTTGGGAAGAATCTTCTCAAGCCAGCTCATGGAATTCCTTAATGCTTTTGTGCCTGACAATACGCATCGAGACTAGATTGTTCAATGACTTACTAGCTCGATGGCAACAAATGACGGGTCATTAAACCACAATTTTTTGGGCGCAGTTACTAAAAACTGGTCGTACCCGGTGCCGAGTCCGGCAGCCACAGCGGGCCAAGCGGCAACTGGGGCAGGGCAAACTCGGCCGGGTAATCGACATCCACCAGATAGAGGCCACCGGCCTTGGCAGTCGGCCCGGCCAGGTTGCGATCCTTGGCCGCCAGCACCTCGGCAATCCACTCCACCGGTTTGAGCCCCTGCCCCACCAGCAGCAGCGAGCCGGTGATATTGCGCACCATATGGTGCAAAAAGGCGTTGGCACAGATATCCAGCACAATATAAGGGCCTTGGCGACTGACGCAGAGGTGAGTCACATTGCGCCACGGGGTGTTGGACTGACAGGCAATGGCCCTGAATGTGGTGAAGTCATGCTCCCCAATCAGGCTCTGGCCCGCCTGATGCATCAATTCAGCATCGATGGTCTCATGGTAGTGGCTAACCCCACTGCCAAGGATCGCCGGACGGTAGTTATGGTTGTAGATGACATAACGGTAGCGACGGGCGGTGGCGCTAAAACGGGCGTGGAACGACTCATCCACCTCCTTGACCCAGCGCACCGCGATATCCGGTGGCAAGTTGGAGTTCAGCCCCAGGGTCCAGGCCCCTTCGCCGCGGTTTGCGTCGGTATCAAAGTGGATCACCTGACCGGTTGCATGGACCCCGGCATCGGTGCGTCCGGCGCACTGGATGGAGACAGGGTGGTTGGCAATCCGGCTCAGGGCCTTTTCCAGTTCAGCCTGTACGCTGATCACTTCTCGTTGACGCTGCCAACCGAAATACCGGCTGCCGTCATATTCAATGCCAAGGGCAATTCGCATGGATAAACGTATCTTGTAGTGAAAGTAAGCGATGAAAGAAACGGGGCGGATTATACGCGCTCAGCCCGAAAAGTCCCACCACGTGCGCAATTGACCAGAATGGCCAACCTCTGAGGCACCTGCCCCCCACATAGCCACTCGCCAAAAGAAGAGGGCAGCCTGCTGGCTGCCCTTCTTGTGTTAATCGGTTACTGGACCATGACTCACGCCAACCGCTTGAGCAACTTCTCGGCTTCGGCGCGCTGGTGATCACTGCCCTGCTCTGCCGCCTCCTGCAGCAGCTCGCGGGCGCTATCCTTGTCATCAATCTCGAGGTATGCACGGGCCAGATCCAGCTTGGCCCCCACGCCACCGTCATCGGCATCGACGTCAAAGCCGGTGGATTTGGGCAGCACCTCGGGGAAGCCATCCAGCCCCACATCCAGCGAGAAGCCCTGATAAGGCTCAGGTTCCGACGCAGTCGCATCCGCTTCAGCCAGCAGCTTGTCGATCTCGACATAACCGCCTTCGTTAGCCTGTTCACGCGGTTTCACATCCCCCTGATGGGACTCCACCTCGGCAAAGGCATCCTCAAAATCAGAGAGCGCCAACTCGTTAGGATCCCACTCCAGATCCAGCTCGGCCTCCTTGACCTTGGTGGGTTCGAGACCCAGCTCGGCCAGCATCGCATCCGCGCTCTCGTCCGCACCGTCTGCGGCACTGAGATCAATGGCGTGATCATCGCCTTTTTTGCCAGCAGTTGGCTCATCGAGGGCATTTTCGAAATCGCTGAGATCGAAGCTGGCCAGATCGTCGTCAGCAGCGCCAACCTCGTCAATGGAGCTCAAATCGGGGTCGAGATCGGCAGAGAGATCAGCATCAAGCTCGGCAAACAGGGCCGCCTGTAGCTCCTCTTCGCTCATTACCTCGTTGCTCGCCTTGGGCTTGTACTCGCTGGCCAAGTCCATGGCCGGTTGCTTGAGCTGCGCCTTCGGTTCGTCATGGATAAGATCCAGATCAGGCACCAAATCCGGATCCCGGCTGGCGGACTGGGCGGGCATCCGCTCGGGCTCGAAACCCTCCAGCGCCACCTCACCATCATCGCTGAACACCAGATCCACATCTGGCCGCTGCGGTGAATCAGGCTCAACCGGCATAAAGCCATCAGGGGTATTGAGATCCGCTACCGGACGCACAGGCTCATTATCGGTCACATCGATGCTGAGCAGATCGTCAAACTCGCTCTGCTCCTGATCCATCATCATGGCGGTGGATTCGGAGAGACTCTTCTCTTGCTCTTCCAGCTCGCGACGGGCACGGGCACGCAACCACAGGGTCACCAGCGCCAATACCAGCAGCACCGGCAGCAAGATGATCATGGCGAGGTTGAGCGGTGAGGCGAGCAGATCCATCAACCAGTTTTTTTCTGGTTCAGGGGCGGCTGCCACCGGCGCAACTGGCTGTGTTTTGAGCTCGGCAATCTCTTTTTGCAGCGAGGTTTGGTCCTGCAGTTGGGCCTTGAGTGTTTCCACCTCTTCGGTCAGTGATTGCAGACGCAGCTTGAGCCTGTGGTTCATCTCGGTGACCTGACCGAGCTGGGCATTGGCATCTTCCAGCGCCAGCGCCATCTCGGTAGCCGGTTTGCCAATCGGCTTATCCAGGTCAGATGGCAGCGGTGCGGGCGTGGTGCTCTGTGCTGCACTTGCCACAGCAGCGGGAGCCACCGCCTCTTTTGGCGCCGGTTCGCTGACCTTGGCCACTTCTTTGGTTTCGGCAGCCGGTTGCGGTGCCACCACAGGGACTGGAATAGGTGCAGCTTTCGCCACTGGCAGCGGTGCCGGGGCGGCTTTCACCGGCTCGGTCTTGGCCGCCTCAACTTTCGCGGGTTTGGCTGCTACCGGTTTGGCCGTGTGGGCCTGCTTGTCAGCCAGATATTTGGGGCTCAGCCCCTTCCAGCTGGCGTTGTCACTGTTAAAACGCTGACGGGCCTGAGCATCGGTTATCACACTAGCTTCTGCTGCACTGGGCAGCAAAATCCGAGATCCCACCAGAATGTGGTTGATATTGCCATCGGCAAAACTGCGGGGATTTTTCTCGTAAATCGCCACCATGGTCTGGTAGACGCTGACACCGCTGGCGGGGCGATATTTGCTCGCCAGACTCCAGAGGGTGTCGGTAGGACGAACAGGGCCATAGCTACCGGCATTGGCAGTGGCCTGACGCACCACCGGCTGGGCGGTTGCGCGTACCGGTTGCGCCACGGGTCTTGCTTGTGGCTGGACCAGTGGCTGACGATTAACGGCAGGAGGTGCCGGCTCGTCAGGGCCTTTTAGCTCGACAAAAAAAGGCTCCCGCGCCGAGTCTTCAGCCTGGACGGTGCCCAGCAGACCCAATGCGAGTAGTGTTGCCAATGTTATGCGGGAATGTCCCATATTCGTTCCTTCGTATGACGGCCCTATCACATTGAAAAATCTGGATAGTTACCCCAAAACAGTCGGTTCAATATAAATCAGGCTCGCCTGGCAAGCCAGCTGTCCGACACATTTAGCACCCGATGTGTCACTGAATGTGCCACTGAGTGTAGGAAAAAACTTAATCAGTTGATATCCCAACAGAATCTGGATGCAGTAGAGTGCGGCTCAGGTCACAGACGCCCCGCTGTTACTGTGAAGGCGCAGCACTCCTTGCTGCGCCTTTACCAAGGCTATCTGGCCTTACAGATAGTCGCGAACCAGCAACTCGGCAATCTGCACGCTGTTGGTTGCCGCGCCCTTACGAACGTTATCGGCCACGATCCACATATTGATACCGCTCGGGTGAGAAATATCCTGACGCACCCGTCCCACCAGCACCTCATCCTTGCCAGTCCCATCGCGAACCGGAGTCGGATAATCCCCTTCGTCATCAAACAGGGTCACACCTGGCGCATTGCGCAGCAGATCTTTGGCCTGTTCGGCATCAAGCGGCTGGTGCAGCTCGACATGTACCGCCTCGGCGTGACCATAAAAGACCGGCACCCGTACGCAGGTAGGGTTCACAGCAATGCTGGAATCACCCAGAATCTTCTGGGTTTCCCACACCATCTTCATCTCTTCACGGGTGTAACCGTTGTCGGTAAAGCTGTCGATCTGCGGGATCAGGTTGAAGGCAATCTGATGCGGATAGATGGTCGGCTCTACCGGACGGCCGTTGAGCAGATGGGCGGTCTGGCCTGCCAGCTCGCTAACCCCCTCTTTACCGGAGCCTGACACGGACTGATAAGTCGCCACGTTGATGCGGGCAATACCCACTTCGTCGTGCAGCGGCTTCAGGGCCACCAGCATCTGGATGGTAGAGCAGTTAGGGTTGGCGATGATGTTGCGATTGCGAAAATCGGCCAGGGCGCCCGGGTTAACTTCCGGGATCACCAACGGGATATCTTCGTCGTAACGGAAGCAAGAGGTGTTGTCGATGACGATGCAGCCGTGCTCGGCAGCAATCGGCGCCCACTTGGCAGAGACCTCGGCACCGGCGGAGAACAGCGCGATCTGCACCTGGCTCCAGTCAAACTCCTCGACATCGAGGATCTCGAGGTTCTTGCCGCCAAAACGCACGGTATCACCGGCGCTGCGGCTGGAAGCCAGCGGATAGAGGGTCGCTACCGGAAATTCGCGCTCTTCCAGGATCTCGATCATCGCCTGACCCACGGCGCCGCTGGCACCCAATACCGCTACGTTAAACTGCTGGCTCATTCTGTTCTCCTCTGATAATGCTGCAATGGCACCGGCTGGCGCCATGGTCGGCAGGGCCTCCTGGATCGAGACGCCCTCGCCTGAGATGGCTGTTCCGGCGCAGAAGACGCTGCGCCGGAACAGTAAAAATGGCGGCGATGTGGCACGAACAGCTCACACCTGCCAGTTATCTTTCAAATCATAAAAGCCCCGACTCAGGGGCGTGATAGCGCAAATCCCAGCTCGCCCAGCCCTTGGTTGGCAAACGCCCCCTCAACCTGCAGGGAGGATAGTTCACGGCGCTCTGGATAGTGTTTGCGCTGCTCGTCAAAGCTGCCAGGCAGGCCGAGTCGGGCCCGGAAACGGGCATCATCACGGCGCACGTCATAGACCAGATGCACCAGCTGCTTGATCAGCGCCTGATCCGGCGCGCGGCCCGGCACCACCGCCTGCACATCGGGGGCAGGCAACAACTGACTCAAATCCTGACGCGGCTGGCGCCCCAGCTGCTGGCAGAGCGCCTGATAGAGCATCCAGGTGCCGCGCGCCTTCCCCTCCAGGCTGTAACCGGCGATATGGGGGGTGGCAATCTCGGTATGGGGTACCAGCTCTGCCAGTGGCTCGGGCTCGTTTTCCCACACATCCATCACCAGTCGCAAAGGCTCATCGCTCAACTGCCGCGCCAACAGGGCCCGGTTATCCCACACCTCGCCCCGTGAGGCATTGATCAGGATCTGTCCGGCAGGACGCGCGGCAATCGCCTGCTCATCGAGCAAGTGATAAGTGGCATCAGCGCCCTCACGAGTGATGGGCACGTGAAAGCTGACGATGTCGGCCTTAAGCGCAGTGTGATAATCGACAAAGCCGCCGGCGGGATTATCCCGCGCCTTGGGGGGATCGCAGCGCAGCACCCGCATGCCGAGCGCTTGGGCCTTGCCAGCCACGCACTCACCGGTATTACCCGCGCCAACCACCGCCAGGGAGATGGCCGAGAGGTCAAGTTCATAGCGCTCAGCCAGCACCAGCAGGGCGGAGAGCACATAATCCCCCACCGAATACTTGTTGCAACCGGGGGCGCTGAAGAAGGGAATATTGCGGCTCGCCAGCAGGGCCTTGTCCACATGGTCGGTACCTATGGTGGCGGTGCCGACAAACCCGAGTTTAGGGCTGGTCGCCAGCAAATCGCCGTTGACGCGGGTGACCGAACGCACCAGCAGCACATCGGCATCCAGCAGATCGCGGGCCTGCATCTGCCGTCCGGGCAAGGCGACCACCTCGCCAAATTCGGCAAACAGCTCGACAGCATGGGGCATATTCTCATCAACGACTATCTTCATCGGGCTCTCTTTGGTCACAACCGCCACGGGGGCGCCATTCTAGCGCAAAGCCGCCCGAGATTTCAGCCTGTGATGCAATCAGCGGTGAAAGGGCGCGACATTCCCTCATCGCAGCGCCACAAGCAGCAGATAACCCGCTCCGGGCTCGGGATCGGGTCGCAAATATGTAAGCAGAGGTAACAAATCATCCGCCCGACTTTGCCCGTAGATCGGCTAATGGCACAATGCGCCACTTTCTCACTAGCGCCCAACGACCATGCCTCCTTGCACCACGTCACTCTCTCGCAGCCAGGTGCTCGGCTTCACAGCCCTGCTAACCCTGCCCCTGCTGCTACTCGCCACGCTGCCCTGGCAGCCTTTTCTGACCGGCTCCCTGCAATCTGGCTGGTTATGGTGGTCATACGCCCTCACCCGCATGGTCGATATTCCCGGGATCGGGGTCAGTGGCGCCCTCTTGCTGCTGCTGACCCGCTACAAACTCAAACTGGAGCTGGCGCCCTTTATTGCGCTGGGGTGTGCACTGGCGGCCCTGCTTGCCAGCGACTGGGTGCTCAAGAGCCTGATCAAGCACCTGACCGAAGAGCCCAGACCCTACCTGCTCTGGCTGGAGAGTCAGGCGCTGATCCCGGCCATCAAGAGCTTCTACGCCAGTAGTGTCGATGTGCGCAGCGAACAGGTTCACGCCGCCAGCCAGTTGCTGGCCCTGCCCGAGTGGCTCGGCCACCACTGGCAAAAGGAGGTGAATTACGCCTTCCCTTCTGGCCACAGTATCGCCGCCATCAGCCTGGCCCAATTTTTTGGCCTCATCTGGCTGGCCCGCGCCCCCACTGGGGTCTGGCTGTTGCCACTGTGGGCCTTGGGGGTTGGCATGTCGCGCATGGTGATGGGGATGCACTGGCCAGTGGATGTACTGGCCAGCGCCCTGCTTGGCACGCTCACCGCGCTGATCGCCGCCCGCTGGTGGCTGCACAGATATTGAATCGGGCGCCATCTTGGCGCGGCATCCTGCGTGGGATGGGAGGACAAGCCTCTGCTTTTTTGCCATAATGCCGCCTCATTTTATCCCGACCGAGATCCCATGACCGACGCAGTTCATACCCTCAAGGGCCGTTTCCGTGGTTTTTACCCCGTCGTCATCGATGTTGAAACAGCCGGGTTCAATGCCAAGACCGATGCCCTGCTCGAAATCGCGGCTTACACCCTGAAAATGGATGAGCAGGGCTGGCTCGTTCCCGATCAGGTATTCCACTTTCATGTCGAGCCCTTCGAAGGGGCCAACCTGGAAAAGGCCGCGCTGGAGTTCACCGGCATCGATCCCTACAACCCATTGCGTGGCGCTGTCTCGGAAAAAGAGGCCCTGACCGAGATCTTCAAGGGGATCCGCAAAGGGATGAAGGAGCAGGATTGCGGCCGCGCCATCATAGTGGCCCACAACGCCACCTTCGATCACGGCTTTGTGATGGCCGCCGCCGAACGGGCTGGCCTCAAGCGCAATCCGTTCCACCCGTTTGCCACCTTCGACACCGCCGCTCTCTCCGGGCTGGCACTGGGTCAGACCGTGCTGGCCAAGGCGTGCCAGAGCGCCCGCATCCCGTTTGACAATAAAGAGGCGCACTCTGCCCTCTATGACACCGAACGCACCACCGAGCTGTTCTGTCATATCGTCAACCGCTGGAAGAGCATGGGGGGCTGGCCGCCAGCCCATCCGGATGACAACACGCCGGATACCCCTGCCGACCATGAGGGGCAGGAATAAACGGACGAAGGCTGCCACTGGCAGCCTTCGTTTTTTCGGGGATGTAATTGATCGCACGGCTCACCGGAAATCACTATCAACCTCACCATCACCTCACTATCAACCGCTGTGCGCGCGATGCACGGAGACAAACAGGTCACAAACCCTCATGTTGATCAACCTTGCGCCACCTGCTGCTGCGATATGAGGGGTTTGACTGATTTTTTTCTCGACATTTGTCACATTTTTCGCAAACTAACTCCCCTTCACATGACAGACAGCAATAACAAACTATAAGGAAATCAAATGAATCCAGTTGTTATCGCAGTCGGACTGATGCTGGTGCTCAGTCTGCTGCGGATCAATGTGGTGGTCTCGCTGGCGCTGGGCGCCATTGCGGGCGGCCTGGTCGGTGGGCTGTCGTTGACAGAGACCCTCACCACCTTCAGTGGTGGCCTGGGCGGTGGCGCCGAGATTGCCCTCTCCTACGCCATGCTGGGCGCCTTTGCGGTTGCCATCTCTCGCTCCGGGATCACCGACCTGCTGGCCCGCAAGGTGATCAGCCAATTGGGCAAAGATGCCAGCTCGACCCGCATCATGTGGGTCAAAACCCTGCTGCTCTCTTCCGTGCTGGCCGTGGCCATCTCGTCCCAAAACCTGATCCCGGTTCATATCGCCTTTATCCCCATTCTGATCCCGCCGCTGTTGCATGTGATGGCGCAGATGCAGATCGACCGTCGTCAGGTCGCCTGTGTCCTCACCTTTGGCCTGACCGCCACCTATATGGTGCTGCCGGTTGGCTTTGGCGGCATCTTCCTGAACAATATTCTGGCCAAGAACTTGATCGATAACGGCGTGCCGATCACCTCCGGCCAGATCCCGCTGGCCATGGCCATTCCGGTCTGCGGCATGCTGCTGGGTCTGCTCATCGCGGTGTTCATCAGCTATCGCAAACCGCGCCAATATGATCTGGCCAAGATCCTGGAAGCCGAACCAGAGACCGTTGAACTCAATCTCACCCATATCTGGGTCGCCCTGCTGGCCATTGGCGTTGCCCTCGGGTTGCAACTGATGACCAACAGCATCGTACTGGGTGCGCTGGCCGGTTTTGTCATCTTCACCTGCGGCGGCGTCATCAAGTTTCGCGAAAGCCAGGATGCCTTCACCCAGGGGGTGCGCATGATGTCGCTGATCGGCTTCATCATGATCTCCGCCGCCGGCTTTGCTGCCGTGATGAAGGCGACCCACGGGGTCGATAGTCTGGTCGAGGTAGTCGCCTCCGGCATCGGCCAGCACAAGGGCATCGCCGCCTTCCTGATGCTGCTGGTAGGCCTGCTGATCACCATGGGGATCGGTTCTTCCTTCTCCACCGTGCCCATCATCGCCACCATCTATGTGCCGCTCTGTCTGCAGCTCGGCTTCTCCCCGATGGCAATCATCGCACTGGTCGGTACCGCAGGCGCGCTGGGGGATGCCGGTTCACCGGCCTCCGACTCGACCCTGGGCCCCACCTCCGGCCTTAACGCCGATGGCCAGCACGACCATATTTGGGACAGCGTGGTGCCCACCTTTATTCACTACAACATCCCGCTCATCCTGTTCGGCTGGGTGGCAGCCATGGTGCTCTGACCCGTATATCTGACCAAGGCACTATGCATAAAACGAAGGCGACCTCAGGGTCGCCTTCTTCATTCGCGCTAACCAATGGCCAAGCGCAACCGTGACAAGAGCCGTCGGTCAGATATGACATCGAAGCCATCAGCTCACCGCCACTGATCCCGATCTCCCAAGTTGCCCCGCGCGCTGTTCAGCAATCGCTTGAACAAGGCATTCCACAGCCTGAGCTGAAAACCATAGATATTGCTCTTCTCTTTTCTTCTGGTTGCCCATATGACAGATGTCGCTGCTCTTCGCACACTCCCCACTCTCAGGGCTCTCGATAATAAGAACAACCGCAGCCCAGTAGCCTCGGTAGCAGAACGACTGTTTACCCCAGATAGCACCACAATCGCCCTGAAACAGGGCTTATATAGACCGACACAACACCTCCGAACGCGGTAGCCATCGGCTAAAGCCATGGCCCGTTTGATGGTGTTGTGCTAACACGGGGCAAACTGCAGCCATAAAAAAAGCCGCTCGATGAGCGGCCTTTTTATCACTGGGTCAGCAATTAACCTTCGCGGCGCTTGCCACCAAATTTACGCTTGTCAGCACCACCTTCACGGCGATCCCCACCCTTATTGAACGGGCGGTCACCACTCGGACGACGATCCTTGTTGAAAGGACGATCGCTGCGCGGCGGACGGCTGGCAGTGTTGCTACCGGCAGGTACTTCGGTGTAGCGGCTGATCTGCAGCGGACGCTGGCAAACGCGAGCTTTCTTGATCACTTCCAGCACGTCGCCGGTCATACCCTTCGGCAGATCAACGGTGGAGAAGTCATCAGCGATGTCGATGTTACCGATGAAACGGCTCTCGATGTTCGCTTCGTTAGCGATAGCGCCAACGATCTGGCCCGGCTTGACGCCGTGGTTAGCACCCACGTCTACGCGATAGCGCTCCATCTCGACATCCGGGTTGTCCTTCAACGGACGCGGCTCGAGGGAAGGCATACGACGGGCAGGACGATCGCCACGGTCAGCGAAGTCACGACCACCAAAATCACGGCCACCATCACGACGCTCAAAGTCACGACCACCGCGATCATTGCTGGCGTTCAGCAGCGGATCAGGGATGGAGTCATCCAGCAGCAGCGGTTGGTCACCCTGAACCAGCTTGGCCAGTGCGGCAGCCAGTTCCAGCGGATCGGCAGAATCTTCTTCGATCAGCTCGTTCACCAGGTTGTGATAGATCTCAAGCTCTTCGCCCATCATGGTTTCACGAATGCGCTCTTTGAACTTGGTCATACGGTGCTGGTTGATGTCTTCGGTGCTCGGCATCTTCATCGGCTCGATGGCCTGACGAGTTGCTTGCTCGATGGCACGCAGCATACGACGCTCACGGGGAGCCACAAACAGAATGGCTTCGCCCTTACGGCCAGCACGACCGGTACGGCCGATACGGTGAACGTAGGATTCGGTATCGTAAGGGATGTCGTAGTTCACCACGTGGGTGATACGCTCAACGTCCAGACCACGGGCAACTACGTCGGTCGCGATCAGGATGTCCAGTTGACCTTGACGCAGCTTGTCAACGGTACGCTCACGCAACTTCTGCGGGATGTCACCGTGCAGCGCTTCACAAGCGTGGCCACGAGCGGCCAGCTTGCCAGCCAGCTCTTCGGCAGCATTCTTGGTACGCACAAAAACCAGTACTGCTTCGTACGGCTCTACTTCAAGCAGACGGGTCATAGCGTCCAGCTTGTGCAGACCGGTTACCTGCCAGTAGCGCTGACGAATGGTCGGGGCAGTGGAGGTTTTGGAGACAATCTTGATCTCTTTCGGCTGCTTCAGGTGCTTCTGGGCAACACGACGGATCTGGTCCGGCATGGTGGCAGAGAACAGGGCAACCTGACGGGTGCTCGGGCACTGGTCCATGATCCAGTCAACGTCGTCGATGAAGCCCATACGCAGCATTTCATCAGCTTCGTCCAGAACCAGGGCTTTCAGGCCGGAGAGGTCCAGGTTCTTGCGACGGATCAAGTCCATCACACGGCCAGGAGTACCTACAACAACCTGAGCGCCACGACGCAGTGCGCGGGTCTGGGTTTCGTAAGAGGAACCGCCGTAGATAGGCAGAACGTGGAAATCAGGCATGTGCTTGGCGTAACGTTGGCACGCCTCAGCAACTTGCAGCGCCAGTTCACGGGTAGGTGCCAACACCAAAACCTGGGTGTTGCGGTTACCAGCTTCCAGACGAGATAAAAGAGGCAAGGCAAAAGCAGCGGTCTTCCCTGTACCGGTTTGCGCCTGCCCCAGCAGATCGTGTCCCGCCATCAGGTGGGGAATTGCTGCGGCCTGGATCGGTGACGGGCGCTCATAGCCCACGTCCTGCAGCGCTTTCAATACAGGCGCGGCCAGTCCAAGCTCACTAAAAAGGGGCAGTTGTTCGGTATCAGACATAGATTCTTCCAGATTAAGGCAGGCGGCTAAACACCGCGGAATAGCAAAAAGGCGGCGATTATAGCGCCACTTTGTTCTGCTGTCTTGAAAAATGTGATAAGCCTCTCAAGACGTTGGCAATTATAGAGGGATCTGGCGACTATAGCTTGCTTATTTTGCACCCTTAGGGCGTTATTGCAGATCACTCCTCGCTGGAGTCCTTGCCCCGCTTGTGTTTGAGCACCGCCATGGTCAGTCGGCTGGTGCACAATAAACGCTCACGTTCATCCCGAATTTCAATCTGCCACACCTGAGTCGTCGCCCCCAGATGCAGCGGTGAGCAACGCCCGCTGACCACCCCTTCCCGTTTGGCCCGCAGATGGTTGGCATTCACCTCCAGTCCCACGCAATAGCTATCTGGCCCCACCGCCATGTTGGCGGCAATCGATCCCAAGGTTTCCGCCAATACCACAGACGCGCCGCCATGCAGCATGCCAAGGGGCTGGTGGGTGCGATGATCCACCGGCATGGTCGCTTCCAGCCAATCGGGGCCAAAGGCGGTATAGACGATGTCGAGATGGGCCATCAGGGTGTTGCGAGAGGTGGCATTGAGCCCGTCCAGACTCATGGGTTTACGCCAGATGGGGGCAATATCGTGACTCATGGCAAGCAACTCCTTAAATCAGTAATGGATTGGTGCCGATGGGGTGACACACCCAGCATCGGCCAACCGGGTCAGAAAACAAACGGCCCCGAGCAAGGGGCCGCTTGATAAGTGATAACAGCAACCGGGATGTCACCAGGGATAAGTCACCCCTGGCCACTCGTCCCAAGACTCTTGCCGCCCCGGCAGCCGAGGCTCAGGCCACTGCCAGACGTTGGCGAGCCAGTCGCGCAGCAGCGCCTCCAACTCCTCATCCGTGATGGGCGCCTCGGCCACCTTCCAGAAGAAGAGCTCCACCGCCACCTCCGGTAGCACCGAAGGATAGAGATAAACCCCGCCCCAAAATTGCGGCTCTCGAGCTGAGCTCCATAGGCCATAGGCAAAGGAACGCTTGGCCAGAAACTCTGACTGCTGCCACTCCAGATCCCCTTGGTGCTGGCTCAAGCTGAAGTTGGCGGAGGGCCAGATATCGTTCGGGCGAAACAGCTGATGGAGCTGCTCGCGCTCGCGCAACATGGCGACAAACTCCACCACCGCCTGAGCGGGGGTGGCAGGCAACAACAAGAAACGCGGGTGCCGATAGGCCTTCGGCACCCTAAACCGCTTGGGAAAACGCAGCATCAGAGCAGCTCCAGCAGGGCTTGCAATGGATGTTTGAGCTTCTCCCCCTCCATTCGTTTGACCTGACTGCGGCACGAATAGCCGGTGGCCAGACAGCGTCCCTTGGGCAGACGGGCAAGTGGCTCGGCCCAGCTCAGCCCATAGATGCCCTTGGAGTTCTCGACCTGTTTGACATCGTGGCCATAGGTACCCGCCATGCCACAACAACCCACAGCGACCGGCTGCAAGCTGGCCCCGAAGCGGCCAAACAGGGTGCTCCAGTCGCCGTGAGTCGAGGGTTTGGCGGTCTTCTCGGTGCAGTGGGCAAACAGATACCAGGGTTCGGGTTCGCTCCCCTCCTCGTTCTTTGCCTTGTTGGCGCTAACGGGCAGCTGATCTGCCGGCAGCGAGAGCAACCACTCCTGCGGCAGCAGCACCTGAAAATCACCGCGGGCCGAACCCAGCGCCTTGGTATATTCGTCGCGATAGCAGAGCACCATGGCCGGATCCACCCCCACCATGGGGATGCCGAGCGCAGCCACCTTGTTGAAGAACTGGGCACTGTTGGCGGCGGTGCGGGCAAAGGCTCGCAGGAACCCCTTGATATGCTGGGGTTTGCCGTTGGGTTTGAAGGGCAGCAGGTAGGGCTGAAACCCGAGCTTGCTGGCGAGTTTCACCAGGTCGCGCACCACTGGAGCATCGTAATAGCTGGTGAAGGGATCCTGCACGATCAGCACCACCTGCTGGCGTTGCTCGGCGCTCATCCGCTCCAGCCCCGGCAGGTCAAAATAGCGGGCACGGTTGTCGTGCAGGCTCTCGGCCAGGGTCGGCACCGAGAGCAGCGGCACATCGACCATGCCGATGCTCTTCTCGGTCGCCTTCTGGGCCCACTCTTTTTCCAGGAAGAAGTTGACCAGTTTCGGCGCTTTGGCGAGCAGCGGCGCATAGCTTTCGACGGTGCCGACGAAGTAATCCTTCGGCGCACGGAGGTAGCGGCCGTGGTAAAGCTGCATAAAGCGGGCGCGAAAATCGGGCACATCCACCTTGATCGGGCACTGGCTGGTGCAGGCCTTGCAGGCCAGACAGCCCGCCATCGCCTCCATCACCTCGTGGGAGAAGTCATACTCGCCGCGCTGTTTGGCCCAGCTGTTGCGCACCTTGTCCACCAGCTGTTTGAAGCGCACGCCACCGGATTGCAGCGCCACCTCTTCCGCCAACGGATCGAAGCCCTGTTCCGCCAGCTGGCGCAGCCATTCGCGCATCAGGCCCGCCCGCCCCTTGGGGGAGTGGCGGCGATCGCGGCTGATCTTGACCGAGGGGCACATGGGGGAGTCGGTCTCGAAGGTGAAACAGAGGCCGTTGCCGTTGCAATCCATGGCGCGGGTGTAGCTGGTACGCACCGCGAGCGGGATCTGGCGATCAAACTTGCCGCGCTTGGGGCCATCCACCGACACCAGCTCGGCGCCGCTGCCATAGGGGATGCAGATTTTGCCCGGGTTGATACGGTTAGCCGGGTCGAACGCCCCCTTGACCCGCTGCAGCTCTTCCCACAGCTCGCCAAAGAAGGCCGGGCTGTATTCGGAACGAAAACCCTTGCCGTGCTCCCCCCACATCAGACCGCCATATTTGGCGGTGAGCGCCACCACCTGATCGGAGATGCGGCGCAGCAGCACCTCCTGCTCCGGATCACAGAGATCCAGCGCCGGGCGCACGTGCAGCACACCGGCATCGACGTGGCCAAACATGCCGTAATCGAGGCCGTGGCCATCGAGCAGAGCGCGAAATTCCATGATGAAATCGGCCAGCGACTCTGGCGGCACGGCGGTATCTTCAGTGAAGGCCACCGGCTTCTTGCGCCCTTCGGCGTTGCCCAGCAGCCCCACCGACTTCTTGCGCATGGTGTAGATGGTCTCGATGCTCGGCAGGTGGTCACACACCTGATAGCCGATGATCCCGGCTTCCCCCTTGGCCAGCAGGTCGTCGATACGGCGGCACAGCTCCGTCACCTTGGCCTTGTGTTCTGCCTCGTCGGTGTCGGCAAACTCGACGATATTGAGCCCCTGCAGATCCTTGCCGGGCACATCCTGAATAAGGTTTTTCACCGAATGCCAGATGATGTCGGCGCGGGCCAACCCCAGCACCCGGGAGTCCACCGTCTCCACCGACAGAGCTTGCGCCGGCACCATAAAGGGGGCGTTGCGCAGGGCCGAGGGGAAGCTGTCGTACTTGACGTTGACCAGGGTGCGGTAGCGCGGGATGAGAGTGATGTTGAGCTTGGCTTCGGTGATAAAGCCCAAGGATCCTTCCGAGCCGCACAGCACCCGACTCACATCCAGGGTGTCGCTATCGGGTTGATAGAGGTGCTTGAGATCGTAGCCAGTCAGAAAGCGGTTGAGCTTGGGGAAGATGGCTTCGATGTCGGCGCGGCGCTCCTTGCCGATGCGATAGAGGGTGCGATAGATCTCCCCTTCCCGACTCTCCAGCGCCAGCTTGTCAGCCAGTCGCTCACCGGTCAGCGGCTCGGTGGCCATGATGTCGCCGTTCTCCAGCACCGCTTTGAGCCCCAGCACATGATCCGAGGTTTTGCCGTACACGAGGGACCCCTGCCCCGAGGCGTCGGTGTTGATCATGCCGCCCAGGGTGGCGCGGTTGGAGGTGGAAAGATCTGGCGAGAAGAAGTAGCCATGGGGCTTGAGCCAGGCGTTGAGCTGGTCTTTTACCACCCCGGCTTGGGCACGCACCCACCCCTCTTCCAGATTAATTTCCATGATCTGGTTCATATAACGGGAGAGATCGACGATAATGCCGCCGCCCAATGACTGACCATTGGTGCCGGTACCGCCACCACGAGGGAAAAAACTCAAGGAAGCGAACGCCGGCTCCGCGGCCAGCTTGAGCATTGCTGCTATGTCGTCCGCACTGCGCGGATAGAGAACCGCCTGGGGTACTACCTGATAGACGCTGTTATCCGTCGCCATCGCCAACCGGCTTGCATAAGACTTTTCGATATCACCACGAAATGCGCTGCGCTCTAGCAACTCAAGAAACTGCAGGGTTGCGGGTGACAAACTGTCCTGGTAATCGAGTCTCGGGATCATGAATCCTTGTTCCCATCCTTTGCTTGATGCCGGCACGCCGGCGACAACGACTGGCCAGCCGCCTATCAATGGCAATCAGACCAGTCCGCTCACATGTGAGCGGGCAGTATATCAGCAAGAAAACCGCTTGCCCTTGGCAATATTCACCATTTGAATGGAGGACTTTTATGGCTCACTATCGCCATGTTATCAGTACGTTTATCACCACCGAAAAGCAGGCTTTGACCCTGTCGCTGTTCGGCAGCATAGGGTTTGCCATCTTCGGCATCGGCTATGGCCTGCTGGTGGGATCCCACGCGATTATGCTCGACGGTCTTTTTAGCCTGTTCAGTATGGGCATGACCGGCCTTGGCCTGATCACCGCCTACCTCGTTACCCGCCCCTCCGATGCCCGCTTCCAGTACGGCTACGCCCATTTCGAACCCATTGCCAATGTGATCAACGGGGTCATCATTTTACTGCTCTGTCTGGGGGCGCTTTATAGCGGCATCACCACCCTGCTGGCGGGCGGCCGTGACATTGACCTCGGCCACGCGCTGATCTGCGCCGCTATTTCCACCTTTTTATGCTCCCTGTTTTATCTGGTCGAAGCGCGGTTGGCCAAGCAGTTCAACTCCGAACTGGTGCGGGTCGATTCAGAGGAGTGGCTGGTTGATACCATACTGAGTGCCACCCTGCTGGTGGGTTTTTTGGTCGCGATGGGGCTAGATACCATCGGCTATGGCCAATACAACCGTTACATCGACCCGGTGCTGGTCTCGCTGCTGGCCCTGTGTGCCACCCTCATTCCCATCAAGGTGCTCAGTCGCAACCTGCGGGAAGTGTTGAAGATCGCCCCCAAGGGGGATGTGCCCCGCCAAGTCGAGCGGGAAATCGAGGCGCTGCGCCAACGCCACGGCATCGAGTGCTACAGCCATCTGGCCAAGAGCGGTCGGCGCTTTGATCTCGAGCTCAATATCCTGATTGCACCAGATCAAGAGTGGTCGGTGGATCGCCAGGATGCCTTGCGCCATGAGCTCTGGTCTCGCCTTGGCGATACCCTGGGTGATGCCTGGCTCTCGGTCTGTTTCACCCGCGAAAAGCGCTGGTTGTAACAACCGCAGGGGGAGTGCGGCTTGGCCGCCTCCCCCAGTCTTGCTACTACCCCATCATGTCCCGCTGACGCTATGCTTGCCAAATTGGCGCCAATCGTTATCATCAGGGCTCATTTTTCACCCGAGGTTTTATTGCCCATCATGGACAATCCCCGAAGTTGCTCTTCGTTCATTCCCTTCACGCACTCTCTTTATCTGCTTAATCCGCGCCTCTGAATAACGCCATTGCCTTGCTGTTACTGCGGCCACCGCGCGCCGTGATCACTGTTTGCTCTGTCTGTTTTTATTGAGGTCGTCATAATGGAATTGCTGCTGGATCCCCATATCTGGGTTGGTCTGTTTACCCTGATCATTCTGGAAATCGTGCTGGGGATCGACAATCTGGTCTTTATCGCCATCCTGGTGAAAAAACTGCCCCCCGCCCAACGGGACAAAGCCCGCGTCATCGGTCTCTCCCTCGCCTTGCTGATGCGACTCGCGCTGTTGAGCGTCATGTCATGGCTGGTTACCCTGACCACCCCGATTTTACATCTGTGGGATCACCCCTTCTCCGGTCGGGACCTGATCCTGATGGGCGGTGGCCTGTTCCTGCTGTTCAAGGCCACCTCCGAGCTGCACGAGCGGCTGGAAGCCAAACCCCAGGATGACGGCCCGGTCGGCGCCTATGCCAGCTTTGGGGTAGTGATCACCCAGATCCTGGTGCTCGATGCGGTCTTCTCGCTCGACTCCATCATCACCGCCGTCGGCATGGTGGAACACCTTGGCGTCATGATGGCCGCCGTCACCATCGCCATGGTGGTGATGGTGCTCGCCTCCAAGCCGCTGACCCGCTTCGTCAACGCCCACCCGACCGTGGTGGTGCTCTGCCTGAGCTTCCTGCTGATGATCGGTTTCAGCCTGGTGGCGGAAGGCTTCGGCTTCCACATTCCCAAGGGTTACCTCTACGCGGCCATCGGCTTCTCGGTGCTGATCGAGTTTTTCAACCAACTGTCCCAGCGCAGCGCCGAACGTCATGAATTAAAACAGCCCCTGCGCGAGCGCACTACCGCCGCCATCTTCAAACTGATGGGCAGCAAGGCCTACCAGGATCAGCCGGACGATGATCTGGATGCACCAGCGCCTGCGCCGCTGAGCTTTGGGGAAGAGGAGCGTTATATGGTGACCGGTGTGCTGTCGCTGGCCGAGCGTTCCATTCGCACCATCATGACCCCACGTTCAGACATGGCCTGGATCGATATCAACGACTCCAACGACGAGATCCGCGCCCTGCTGCAGCGAGAGCCACACAGCCTGTTCCCTATCTGCGACGGGGATCTCGATGAGGTGATCGGGGTACTTAAAGCCCGCGATCTGCTGTTTGCCCTCAACGAGGGGCAATCCTTAAGCGAATTGGCCAAGCAGAACGACCCCATTATCGTGCCGCAGACCATCAACGTGATCCGCCTGCTGGCAGAGCTGCGCAAAGCCAAGGGGAGCCTTATTCTGGTCTCCGACGAGTTTGGCGTCATTCAGGGGTTGGTCACCACCCACGATCTGCTGGAGGCCATCGTCGGCGAACTGCCGGACGAGGACGAAACCCCGGATATCGTGCGCGATGGCGAAGGGTGGCTGATCAACGGCAGTACCAACATCCACCATGTGGAGCAGGTACTGGAGCACGAGGGTCTGGTAAGTGACAACGACGAATATGTGACCCTGGCGGGCATGCTGCTTTCCCACTTTGGCATCCTGCCCAGCACGGGCCAGCAGTTGCAACTGCAGCAACTCAGCTTCGAGGTCGTCGAGGTGAGCGAGCGGCGCATCGAGCGGGTGCGGGTGATCCCGCTGGCAGTGTAAGCTGCCCACCATCATGACAAGAGGGCCACACGGCCCTCTTTTTTTGCCTCTGGATCCGGCCCGAAATAGATAGCCTCCCTGTTTAAAAGCCGGTTGGGCTGATTGCTGCATTTTTCGCAATTCAATTATGCAATTACCCCTCTTTTTCACAACAAGATGCAGGCATAGAGTGGCATCACTTCCACTATGAGGAACTCAAGATGAGCCACGATCACCTGTTCTGCCCGCTGCGCCTCGGCCAGCTGCACCTTGCCAACCGCATCGTCATGCCCCCCATGACCCGCTCCCGTGCCAGTCAGCCCGGTGACGTGGCCAACGCCATGATGGCGAGCTACTACGCCCAGCGCGCCGACGCGGGGCTGATCATCAGCGAAGGCACCCAAATCGACCCCATGGGCAAGGGCTACGCCTGGACGCCGGGGATCTACAGCGCCGAGCAGATCGCCGGCTGGAAGGGGGTGACCGATGCCGTGCACGCCAAGGGCGGCACCATGTTCGCCCAGCTCTGGCACGTCGGCCGGGTCACCCATCCGGACAACATCGGCGGCGCCCAGCCTATCTCTTCGTCAGCCATTGCTGCCGTGGGGGTCAAGGTGTTCGTCGATAACGGTAGCGATGGGCCGGGTTTTGTCGAGACCGTCACCCCGCGCGCCATGACCCAGAGCGATATCGAGCAGGTGATCGGCCAGTTCCGTCAGGCAGCCCGCAACGCCATCAGCGCTGGTTTTGATGGCATTGAGCTGCACGCCGCCAACGGTTATCTGATCAACCAGTTCCTCGACTCCGAGTCCAATGCCCGCACCGACAGTTACGGCGGCTCACTGGAGAACCGGCTGCGCTTCCTCAAAGAGGTGACCGAAGCTGTCAGTAGCGAAATCGGCGCCGATCGGGTTGGGGTGCGTCTTGCGCCGCTCACCACCCTCAACGGCACCGTCGATGCCAACCCGCAGCAGACCTATCTGGCGGCTGCCCGCCTGCTGGGCCAGCTCAATGTCACCTACCTGCACATTGCCGAAGCGGACTGGGACGATGCCCCCCTGATGCCGGAGAACTTCAAGCAGGGTCTGCGGGATGCCTTCCCCAACACCCTGATCTATGCCGGTAAATATGATGGTGATCGCGCGCGCGCCGCCCTCGACGCGGGCTGGGCCGACATGATTGGCTTTGGCCGCCCCTTCGTCGCCAACCCGGATCTGCCGAACCGGCTGCGCCACGGCTATCCGCTGGCCCCCCACGATCCGGCCACCCTGTTTGGCGGCGGCGAGAAGGGGCTGACCGACTACCTCGTCTATCAGGCCGATGACGCAACCACCAGCCGCTGATTGCCAATGGCCAGCAGGCCACTTAAGCAGGCCCCACTGGTTGGGGCCTGCTGTCTTGTTGCGCACTCGCAACAGTGATAGTTATGACTGTCTTACTGTTGCAATCATCTCGTTAAGCTCTCCCACTGTTTCGCAAGGAGTCCTCATGAATCACACCCAAGCCTGGTGCTGGCACGCCCCCGGTGAACCGACCCAGCTTACCCTCGCCGACCTGCCGCTCTCGCCGCTCGCCCCCGATGAGGTGCTGGTGGCTAACCGGGTCATCGCCTTCAACCCGGTGGACTGGAAGCTGATCGAATATGGTCATGGCAACTGGCAGGACGGTCAGGTGCCCGGCGTCGATGGCATGGGCACTATCGTGGAACTCGGTGCCAACGTCAGCCATCTGCGCCTCGGCGCCCGGGTCGCCTACCACACCGACCTGCGCCACCACGGCAGCTTTGCCCGCCACACCCGGGTACCGGCCCGCGCCCTGCTGCCGGTGCCCGATGCCCTGAGTGACGAGGCGGCCGCCGCCCTGCCCTGTCCCGGCCTCACCGCCTGGCAGGCACTGGCCAAGTTGCCGCGCCTGCACGGGGAAGCGCTGCTCATCACCGGTGCCGGCAGCAGTGTCGGCCGCTTTGCGGTGCAATTGGCCCTCCAGCAGGGAGCTCGGGTCTTTGCCAGCGCCAGCCACGCCACCATCAGTGGCTCAAACAGATAGGTGTGCAGGGTGTAGCCGATTATCGGGATCCCGACTGGCTGGCCGCCTTGCAGGTGGCCAACGGCAACGAGCCGTTCGAGGGGATCATCGATCTGGTCTCCAGCCAGCAGGCAGAAAGCTTGTTGCCTGCCCTTGGCTACTACGGCCATATGGTGACTGTGCTCGGGCGCATCCCCCACAATCAGCAGCCCGCCTTTGCCCACTGCCTCTCATTACACGAGATTGCACTAGGCGCTCAACATGCCTTTGGCACCGACAAGCAGTGGAGCCGACTGGTGGCTGCCGGTGTCGCCATGATGGCGCAGATGGCAAGCGGCGAGCTGACCCTGCCGCCGCTGGTGGTCGGCAATTTCGAGGAGCTGCCCACCCTGCTCGACCGCTTCAAGCGCGAAGGACAGGGCGAGAAGTTTCTGGTGCGAGTGGCGTAACGCTGACCTCCCCAAGCAGCAACACCAGCCATTGAAACGAGAGAGGCCCGCCAGTAATGGCGGGCCTCTCTTTATATCTACTGCATGTCATCTCGACTTCATTGGCGCCTGACTCAGTGCAGGATCACCCCGTGGATCTCGGCATAACTGCGGATCTCCCGGGTCAGCCGCGCCTTGTCGGCCAGAGAGAGCCAGCTCGCCTCAACGGCATTGAGCGACAAGCGGCAGAGCTGACTCATGGTCGCACCAAGGCCATCGGCCAGCGCCGCAAAGTTGGCCCCCATGTAGCCGCCGAAGTAGGCGGGATCGTCCGAGTTGATGGTGACGCAGAGCCCCTGCTCCAGCAGCCGCAACACGTTGTGCTGGGCCATATTGCCAAACACCTTGAGCCGAGTGTTGGAAAGGGGGCAGACGGTGAGCGGCAAGCGAGTATCGGCCAGATAACGCAGCAGCTCGGGATCCTCTGCCGAGCGCACCCCGTGATCGATACGCCGCACCTGCAGCTCGTTGATCGCCTGCCAGATGTACTCGGCAGGCCCCTCTTCACCGGCGTGGGCCACTACCGGCAGCCCCAGCTCGCGGCAGCGGGCAAAGACCCGGGCAAACTTGCTGGGCGGGTTGCCCCTCTCCCCCGAGTCGAGGCCAATGCCGTGAATGCGAGCGAGAAACGGCTCCGCCTCTGCCAAGGTAGCAAAGGCCTCCTCCTCACTGAGGTGGCGCAAAAAGCTCATGATAAGGCGCCAGCTGATGCCAAACTCCTTCTCCCCGGTCTGCAGCGCCCGCTCGATGCCGCCGAGCACAGTGGCAAAAGAGACGCCGCGAGCGGTGTGGGTCTGCGGGTCGAAGAAGATCTCCACATGCACCACCTTGTCAGCGGCGCAGCGCGCCAAATAGGCCCAGGTGAGGTCGAAGAAGTCCTGCTCGGTCACCAGCACGCTGGCACCGCGATAGTAGAGGTCGAGAAAGGATTGCAGGCAGTCAAAGTCATAGGCGGCGCGCACGCTGGCGACATCGGGCCAGGGCAGCGGCACACCGTTGCGGTGGCCCAGCTCAAACATCAGCTCGGGTTCGAGGCTGCCCTCGATATGCAGGTGCAGCTCCAGTTTCGGCAGTCCGGCGATAAATTGCGCGGCGGTGAGGTGTTCGGTTGTGACTGGCTTGGGAATTGGGGTGTCCATGGCGACTGCTCCATCAGCAAAGTGATCCGGCGTCAGCCCCTCCACCAGACTGACCCGACGGCAGCTTTATTGTGCACCGAAGTGGCGAGACAGGGGAGACTTGTCATCAAACATACTTATAATGGCGTCACAAAAATCATAAATGATTGAACATCTTAACGATTGGCGGCTCGCCTGCGCCCTGACAAGGAGTTTTCATGAAGAAGAACGTCATCTGCGATATCGACGGTGTCATCCTGCACAATAACGATCTCATCCCCGGTGCCGACCTTTTCGTCCACCGCCTGCTGGAGCAGGGTAGCAAGCTCTTGTTCCTCACCAACTACCCGGCCCAGACCCAGAAAGATCTGCAAAACCGCTTCCGCTCCGCCGGGATCGAAGTGCCGGAGGAGTGCTTTTATACCTCCGCCATGGGTACCGCCGACTTCCTCAAGCGTCAGGATGGCAAGAAGGCCTATGTGATTGGTGAAGGGGCCCTGACCCACGAGCTCTACAAGGCCGGTTTCACCATCACCGACATCGACCCGGACTTCGTGGTGGTAGGGGAAACCCGCAACTACAACTGGACCATGATGCAGCTGGGCGCCAAGTTCGTCGATCAGGGGGCCCGCTTTATCGCCACCAACCCGGATACCCACGGCCCCATGATGCACCCGGCCTGCGGCGCTCTGTGTGCCCCCATCGAGCGGATGACCGGCAAGAAGCCGTTCTATGTCGGCAAGCCGAGCGCCTGGATCATCCGTGCGGCCCTCAACCGAATGGAGGCCCACTCCGACGACACCATCATCATCGGCGACAACCTGCGCACCGACATTCTGGCGGGCTTTCAGGCCGGTCTCGAGACGGTGCTGGTGCTCTCCGGGGTGAGCAAGGTGGCGGATATCGACCGCATGCCGTTCAGGCCGAACCATATTTTCGACTCAGTGGTCGACATCGATATCGTCTAATCACCACCCAAGCGTTAAACAGGGCAGGTCTCTCCTGCCCTTGCAGGATCTGTTATGGAACCCATTCTGATCGCCGTGGCCTTTGGCTGCGGCATGCTGGTTAATCTCATCGGATTGCCCCCTCTGCTCGGCTTTCTGGCCGCCGGTTTTATCCTCAACGGCATGGGATATGAAAATACCCCCGCCCTGAGCGAGGTGGCCGATCTCGGGGTCACCCTGCTGCTGTTCACCATCGGCCTAAAGCTCAATATCAAAACCCTGATGCGGCGCGATGTATGGGGCACCACCAGCCTGCACCTGCTGCTCTCCACCCTGCTCTTTACCGTGGTGCTGCTGGTCTGCAAGGGGCTGGGGCTCCACCTCGCCCTGTCGCTGGACTGGAAGCTGGCGCTGCTGCTGGGCTTTGCCCTCTCCTTCTCCAGCACCGTCTTTGCGGTCAAGGTGCTGGAAGATCGCAGCGACATGAATGCCCTCTACGCCCGCATCGCCATCGGGGTGCTGGTGATGCAAGACGTGTTCGCCGTGGCCTTTCTGGCCTTCTCCAGCGGCAAGTGGCCCAGCATCTGGGCGCTCTGGGTGCTGGGATTGCCGCTGCTGCGCCCGCTGCTGTTCAAGCTGCTGGAGCGGGCCGGTCACGGCGAGTTGCAGGTGCTGTTCGGGGTGTTTCTGGCGCTGGTAGTGGGGGCCGCCGGTTTTGAAGTGGTCGGGCTCAAGCCGGATCTCGGGGCGCTGATCGTCGGCATGCTGCTCGCCTCCCATCCGGCGGCAGCGGGATTGGCCAAGGCGCTGTTTAACCTCAAAGACCTCTTTCTAGTCTGCTTCTTTCTCACCATCGGTCTCAACGGCCTGCCGACCCACGACACCATGTTGCTGGCACTGGCGCTGGTGCTGGCCCTGCCGCTGAAAAGCGCCCTCTACTATCTGGTCTACAGCGGCGCCCACCTGCGAGTGCGTACCGCCCTGCTCTCCACCCTGGCGCTCAGCAACTTCTCGGAGTTTGGCCTGATCGTCGCGGCCATCGCTGCCAAGGCGGGCTGGATCTCCCACGAGTGGCTGGTGGCGGTCTCGCTGGCGCTGGCGGCGAGCTTTATGATCTCGGCCCCCCTCAATGCCCAGAGCGAGCGCATTTACCACCGCATCGGCCATTGGCTAAGGGGATTGCAGGCGAGCAACCTCCATCCGGAAGACAGGCCCATCGAACTGGGCGATGCGGAGGTGATCATCCTCGGCATGGGGCGAATTGGTCAGGGAGCCTACTTCGAGCTGGAGAATAAGTACGGCAACGTCATCCTTGGAGTGGAGAACGACAGCGAGAAGCTGCCCACCCTGCGCGAACAGGGGATGAACGTCATCGAAGGGGATGCCACCGATACCGACTTCTGGGACAAGGTGCTGCTCTCCAATCAGGTCAATCTGGTGCTGCTGGCGATGCCCCACCACTCGGGTAATCTCTACGCCATCGAGAAGCTGCGCAGCCACGGATTTAGCGGCAAGATCGCCGCCATCGTCCGCTTCGAGGATGATATCGCCTCCCTGCAGGAGCAGGGGGTGGATGCGGTGTTTAACGTCTACAACGAAGCGGGCAGCGGCTTTGCCCGCCATGTGATCCGCCGCTTGCAGCCGCGCTGAGCACTGGCATCGGGGGCTTGGCAAGGACACTTGGCAAGGAGAGAAGCATCGTTTAAGTTATACACAACCTCGTTTCATAAAACGCACAAACGCGGGGCCGGGATGGCCCCGCTTTTATATCTCATTGCCAGGGAGGCACCATGAAGTCCCTTAACGACTGGATCCTGCTCGATCGCCATGAGGCGACCCCCACCCCGCTGATGCCCGCCCCCGAGCGCATTAAAGCAGGCCATCCGAGTCAGACGGTGTGGAACCACTACTCCGACCCAAGCCAGCAGTTTCACATCGGCTTCTGGGCTTGCGAGCCCGGCCGCTGGGCCATCCACTACACCGAGCACGAGTATTGCCAGCTACTGGAAGGGGATGTGGTGATCCACGACCGTCAGGGCGGCCAGCTTGCCCTCAAACCCGGCGATCAATTTGTCATTCCCGCCGGCTTTGTCGGAGAGTGGGAGACCCTCACTTCCTGTCGCAAGGTCTATGTGATCTTCGAACCCGCCTCGGCTTGACGTTCACGTCACCCTGCCCTGTTGCAGCAGCCCTTATCCTGTTGATCTGCTTGACGCTTACGGCATGATTTTCTGCGGTTTTCCCGCTTGCAAAAGGTTTTTCCGCTAGGCATTGTGTCTGACGAGGAATGTAAATGGAATTTCGAGCCCGGACGTGGGGGGCTCATATAAAAATCTAGAGGATTACCGCCAATGTGTTCTATTTTCGGCATTCTGGACATCAAAACCGACCCGGCTCTATTGCGCAAATCGGCGCTGGAGATGTCCAAGCGACTGCGTCACCGCGGGCCTGACTGGTCCGGCGTCTATAGCTCTGACAAAGCGATTCTGGTGCACGAGCGCCTGGCCATCGTCGATCCGGGCAATGGCGCCCAGCCGCTCTACAACCCCGAGCGCACTCACGTATTGGCCGTCAACGGCGAGATCTACAACCACAAAGAGCTGGAGAAGAACCTCAAGGTCGACTTCCAGTTCCAGACCCATTCCGACTGTGAAGTGCTGCTGGCCCTCTATAAGGAGAAGGGCCCGGCGTTTCTTGACGATCTCAACGGCATCTTCGCCTTTATCCTCTATGACGCCGAGCAGGATGCCTACCTGATTGGTCGTGACCACATGGGGATCATCCCCCTCTATACCGGTCGCGACGAACACGGCAACTTCTATGTCGCCTCCGAGATGAAAGCGCTGGTGCCGGTCTGCAAGATCGTCGAAACCTTCCCGCCGGGACACTACCTGTGGAGCAAGGATGGCGAACTCAAACAGTGGTACCAGCGTGACTGGATGGAGTACGGCGCGGTCGAGCACAACGTCAGTGACAAGGCCGAACTGAAAGCAGCGCTGGAAGCGGCTGTCAGACGCCAGCTGATGTGCGACGTCCCTTATGGCGTGCTGCTCTCAGGTGGTCTCGATTCGTCGGTGATCTCCGCCATCACCAAGATCTACGCCGCCCGTCGGGTGGAAGACGATGGCAAGAGCGAAGCCTGGTGGCCGCAGCTGCACTCCTTCGCCGTCGGCCTCGAAGGCTCGCCAGACTTGGCCGCCGCCCGCAAGGTGGCCGATCATCTGGGCACCATCCACCACCAGATCCACTTCACCGTGCAAGAGGGGCTGGATGCCCTGCGGGATGTCATCTATCACCTCGAGACCTATGACGTCACCACCATCCGCGCCTCCACGCCGATGTACCTGATGGCCCGTTACATCAAGGCGATGGGGATCAAGATGGTGCTCTCCGGTGAAGGCTCTGACGAGCTGTTCGGTGGCTACCTCTACTTCCACAAGGCGCCCAACGCTAAAGAGTTCCACGAAGAGAACGTGCGCAAGCTCGCCTCCTTGCACCTCTATGACTGCCTGCGGGCCAACAAGTCGATGGCCGCCTGGGGCGTGGAAGGTCGCGTGCCCTTCCTCGACAAGGAGTTCATGGACGTGGCGATGCGCCTGCAACCCGCCGACAAGATGTGCGGCAAGGGCAAGATCGAGAAGCACATCCTGCGCGAAGCGTTCGAGGATCTGCTGCCCCACGAAGTGGCATGGCGCCAGAAGGAGCAGTTCTCCGACGGCGTAGGTTATTCGTGGATCGACAGCCTGAAGGCGATGGTCGAAACCGAAGTGACGGATCAGATGTTCGAAGCGGCCGCATTCCGCTTCCCCATCAACACCCCACTCACCAAGGAGGCCTACTTCTACCGCGCCATCTTCGACGAGCACTTCCCGCTGGAAGCCGCCGCCCGCACCGTGCCCTACGGCAAGTCGGTCGCCTGCTCCACCCCGACAGCCCTTGAGTGGGATGCCAAGTTCAAGGAGATGGCTGACCCGTCCGGCCGCGCCGTGATGGACGTGCACCAGCAAGGCTACTAAGCCCGAACGGTCAACCAGAGCGGATAACGCCAGATAGCAAAAAGCCCTTCACCATGGTGAAGGGCTTTTTCATCTCCCCGCTGCCACGCCCGCCAAACCACATCAGACCACCGCAGATAGTTGATTTTTCATAAATATTTAATTTTTTTACCTAGTGACCATGCATTGACAGAGTGTGCTTCGATTAACTATGCCTGAAGGGTGTTCAACAGGAACACCACGATGACAACAAGGAGCGGGAGGGAGCATGGACGCTAACACTCTTTCAAGGATTGGCCTGCTGGCAGCATTGCTTACCAGCCCGGCAGTGATGGCCAACGACAATATAGTGGTGCTGCAGCTTGGCAACGCCTTCAGCAATGAAAAGCTCGATATTAAAATCGCCGACGCCAAGTTCCACCATATGTTTTGGCGTTGGGGAGACTCAGGCTGCCAATTTGGGCTGGGGGTACGTGGCGGTATCCTCAGAGTAGAAGATGAAGAGACCGCCAGACTGGGAGGCGGAGCCCGTATTGAATGCCAATGGGGTAACTGGGTGACCTGGCTCCCCGGCGAGATGGTCTGGCTCGATCAGCATCAATTTGGTACTCGCGGCCACGGCTACAAGGATTACGGCGGCCCCTTCCAGTTCACACTGGGTATCGGCCTCGGTTACGCCATCACCAAAAATTGGCTGGTCGGCTATCAGTATGAGCACATGTCCAACGCCTATATGTATGACAAGAACCCGGGGCTGGACAGCCATACCCTCCATATCGAGTACCGTTTTTAGCCAAGCAGGCTCAACCGTTATCGAAACCGTTAGACAAAAAAAAGCCTTCACTTTCGTGAAGGCTTTTCGTCATGTGCACACTATCAATCGTTACAGATAGAAGATCCCCACGATCAGGGTATGGAAGACAAAGCCCGCCATCAGCGGCACAGAGGTACGCTTGATCACCGCAAACGGCGTCAGCTTGGCACCGCTGGCGACGGCGATAATCACCCCGGAAACTGGCGACATGGCGCGCCCCATGTGGGAGGCCTGCTGCATCGGCAGGATCATCGCGGCTGTGTTGACCCCCATGCTGGCCGCGATCTGCGGGATCAGCTCGACAAAGGCAAGGAAAGGGGCATTGCCGGAACCCATGATGATGGCTGCCGCCAGGGTGACCAGCGCGAAGACGATAGCCATGGCAAATGCAGGCAGCCCCACATGCTCGGCGCCGACAATCATGATATCGATCACCCCCAGCACCTTGATGCCGTGGGCGAAGATACCCGCCGCCACCAGCAGCCCCACCACGTTGCTGAACGCGGATCCCATGCCATTGAGGAAGTGGCTGAAACCACCGCACACCTGCTTCATGTCACGGGTTCTGGCTGCCTCCACCACCATGCTGATAAACATCGAGATCATCACTATGGTGGTGACGTTGAGCCTGATGTGATCAACAAACAGGGAGGAGAACCCCACCGCCATGATGATGGGCAACATCGGCAAGATGGCATAAAAACCCGGTACACCGACCTCTTTCGCCGACTCATCCACCACAGCGGCCCCCTGATGCTGGTGCCCATCGAGCCGATCGCAGCGCCGCTGCCAGAATATGTGCATCAAGCCCACCACCAGCACGGTCGCCAGCGCAGCGGGGCCCTGATAGGTGTAGACATACTCGATCACGTTATGGCCCATACCCACCGCCTCGGTCGCCCGGATGGCGTCGATGGCGGTCGGGGTATAGGCCACCCCGAGGGAGGTGGCAATCACCCCGGCCGACGAGGCCGCAGAGAGCCCCAGCCCCACCATGATGGGGAACAGCGTCGCCATCAACAGCACCGCCAGACCGGTCGCCGAGGGGATCGCCAGTTGCAGCGCGCTGGCCAGCAGATAGGAGAAGAAGAGCAACACATAGGGGGAGCGCAACCGGCGCAGGGGACGGATGGCAATCCGCACCACCGCATCATTGGCACCGATATGATCCATGTAATGGGCAAAGCCCATCAGCGCCATGATCATCAGACCCAGATCCGCCGCCCGCGAACTGAAGAGATCCCGCATCACCTCGAAGGGATCAAACAGGGCAATGCCGGTGCTCTCGACCCCTTTGGGCAACACACTGCCCCACCCTGCCAGCTGGCTTGCCACCATCAGCACCAGACCGGCGGCAAACAGCACCGGCTCGGCCCGATAGCCTTTGAGGATCAGTCTGGCCACCAGAACTATGACCAGTACGGCAATAACTACCTGAAACATGACGACTCCTTAGCGGCTGAAACGGGCGTGGGTGAGCTTGATAACCTCGATCACCACGGCACTGGCCGCTTCCAGAGATTTGACCGGCAGATACTCGTAGATGGAGTGGAAGTTGTGGGCACCAGTGAAAAGGTTCGGGCAGGGCAACCCCTTCTGGGAGAGCACGGCGCCGTCATAACCGCCGCGCATCGGGATGGGCTTGGGGGTGATCCCCAGCGTCTCGTAAGCGGCCAGCGCCAGCTCGATGGGATAGCGGTTCTCCCCCTGTAGGCTGTTGAATACATTGCTGTAGCGATCGCTCAAACTGTAACTCACGCTCTGTTCACCCCAGAGGGCCTGACAGCTCTTGCCAAGGGTGTCGAGCAGGGTCATTCGCTGCTGATACCCCTGCTCGGTGAAGTCGCGCACATCCAGCTTGAGCACTGTGTTGGCGCTGTTGCCCTGCATCTGCTTGACCCAGTAGTAGCCCTCACGCCCTTCGGTATATTCCGGCGCCTCGCCCCCCGGCAGCATGGCGATGAACTTGTGGGCCATCAGCAGGGAGTTCTTCAGCTTGCCCTTGGCCGACATGGGGTGAGCCGAGGCGCCGTGAAAGACAAACTCCGCATCCCCCGCATTCCAGTTCTCATAGACCAGCTCGCCAATGCCGCAGCAGTCGAGGGTGTAGGCAAAGTCAGCGCCAAAACGTTCGGTATCAAACGCCTTGGCCCCGCGCAGACCCTGCTCCTCATCAGGCACCAGACCAATTTTGATGGTGCCATGGGGGATCTCCGGATGCGCCTGCAGATAGGCCACTGCATTGACGATGGCGGCGATGGCCGCCTTGTCATCGGCCCCCAACAGACTGGTGCCATCGGTCACGATGATCTGATCACCGACGTAATTGGCAAGCTCCGGGAACTCGCTCTGGCGCAGGGTGATCTGCAGCTGTGCATTGAGGCAGATATCCCCCCCTTCATAGCTCACCACTTGGGCATGGGTATCGGCGGTGTGCTCGGCACTGGTATCGAGATGGGCAAAGAAGGCCACGGTGGGCAGATCTCCCATCACATTGGCGGGCAGAGTGGCGGTCAGGATGGCGTTGTCCGCCACCTCCACGGTCAGCCCCAGGGCGATCAGCTCCTGCGCCACCTTGTCAGCCAGCACCCGCTGCCCCGGGGAGGAGGGCATTACCCCGGCGGCGCCCGCTTCACGGTTGGTGGTGGTATTGATGGCGGTGTATCCCAAAAATCTGTCGACAATATGCATTGCGGTAGCCCTGTGAGTAGTTACTCATGTAATTCAGTGATGAGATCCGACGGCCTATCGCACAACATTGCGATAACAATCTGGATTAACGAGAAAAATGAGCTGGATAAAGATAATGCCCAGCGCAACTGATGCGACTGGTAGTGACAAATAACACAGGAAAGATGCATAAAACCCACCAAATAGCCAAAAATGGGTAGTTGATCACATGACTGATATACCGAAAGGCGAAATAAAAACCTGAATGAAAGCATCCACTTTCGTATTTGGTAGCGCAATCCACTACCCAGGCCAGACACATTGGCGGGATCTCATAGAGAAAAAATGCCGGAGCACAGGCTCCGGCATCGAGAGAGGAAAAGTGAGCAGGGGAACTGGTCAGCCCGGCGGCGGCTCAAATCGACCGCCCCCCCTTCTGCATGATAAGTGCGTCGCGGTTAATCCTTTTTCGCCTTGTTGGCGAAGAAGATATCGGCCTGAATATCCTGAGTGCGTACCGTGAAGATCTGGTTGGTCAGATCGTCGGTCAGCGTTTCGGCCTCCTGCATCACCCGCAGATTGAAGTCGTTGAGCATGCTGTTGGCGGCGGCCTTGTCGGTTTTGACCGTTTTCAGATAGTTGGCTTCCATCTCTTTCTGCTCTTTGGCGATCTTCGCCTCCCAGCTCTGGTACGCCTGCTTCACCATGGGTGCCAATTTGGGGTAATCGGTCATCACCAGAGTCTGCAGCTTGCGATATTTCCAGTAGATGGAGTCGCTGTCGGCCTTGTCGCTGCCCATGGCATAGTGCGCCGGATAGGCTTCCAGACCGCTGTAGTAGGGAACGAAAGCGGTCAGATCCGCCATGCCGAGGCCCACATAGGTCACCTCCCCCACTTCGCGCGGC
The DNA here is from genome assembly GCF_002586745.1 of Aeromonas sp. CU5. NCBI lineage: Bacteria > Pseudomonadati > Pseudomonadota > Gammaproteobacteria > Aeromonadales > Aeromonadaceae > Aeromonas > Aeromonas sp. CU5. The sequence continues at coordinate 1,090,090 of NZ_CP023817.1, read as the reverse complement.
ATCCAGGGGCGTACCTGCATCACATGGGACTCGTAGGTGCGGAACACACTGACAGGGCGCCACTGCTCCTGACCATTCAACCCCTTGCTGTAGGGATCGTGTTCGGTGCCGTCATAGTGATTGCGCAGCACCGCCTTGACCTCCTCCAGCGTCATCTTCTTCTCGGGGGACAGGGTGACAGGGAACTGGCGACCGGCATCCACCGCCTGCTTGAGCGAGGGGTTGAACATCTGCTGGATGGTCCAGACTCGCGGATCGTTATAGCTGCGATCCCGCTCGTCATCGCGGGTATAGGCTTTCGAGAAGTTGAACACCCCCTCCTTTTGCGGATGGTAGAGCCCCTTCTCGGTGGCAAATTCAATCAGATTTTTCGAGCCCATCATGTCGGCACTGGCCGGATCGTACTGCTGCAGGCGGCCCTGATTGCCGGTGGCAAAGTAGTGATTGTTCGGCAAACGCTGCGCCATCCAGTGATGGCCGGTGGCGGTTTCCAGATACCAGAGCTCGTTGTCATCCACCACGGCAACGCCAAATCCCTCCCCCGCGCCGATTGTCTCGATGATGTTGCCCAGCAGGGCGACCGCCTCGCGGGCGGACGTGGCGCGCGACAGCAGCACATCGGGAATGTCATCCTCGGTGATCCCCTTGTCCTCCACATAGGGGTCGACGGCGAGCGCTTCGGGTGAGGCGAAAATCGACTCGGTGCCGCTCACCCCTACCCCCTTCTCATTGAACCCGGTGGCGCCGTGTAGCTGGGTCTTCCAGTTCGGCACCGTGGTATAGCGCAGGGAGTTTTTCGGCAAGGGGTAACTGAAATCATTGGCGCCATTATGGGCTTTGGAGCTGTGAACACCGCTCTGCCCCTGTTTGGCCGGATGGATCACGAAATGCTGGGCTTTCAGGGCATCGCTGTCGGCGCTGCGGGCCACCATCATGGAGCCATCGGCGCTGGCCTCGCTGCCAACCAGCAAGGTGGTGCAGGCGAACGCCGACGAGAAGAGGGCAAGGTTGATGGAGAGTGCGACGACGCACTTTTTGAAGGAATGCATGATATCTCCTTGTTGCACAGAGTGTGTTGCAAATGAACGATGGCTCGCCAGTCAACCAGCTCCTGCAGCAAGGGATCACCGCAGTGACACGGGCCAGGCAGCGCAGGCCATCAAACCGTAAACATGAAAAGAAGAGAGGTGCGGACAGATCGTGGACAGTCGACAGAGACTTCGGAACCCCTGATATGCGACCTGTTCGCATCGCCCCTTTCGCCTGTTCCGCAGGCGTGGCGATACTAGGCCCAATCAACTGACATATTTGTGATTAATAACTCAAAACACCAATCGGACAGCCAAAACCAACGCAAAATATTGATAAGTGTGACAAGCGCAGGATTCTTGGCGACATCCCGTCGTCAACAAGATATACGCAAGGAGCATAGAGCGGGGAGAAATGAAGAGATGCGGCGGGATGGCGTGCTGACGCCATACCGCGATGTTCGTTAAGTCAGGTTGTCACTGCGCGTCTGGCTGACTGGCGGGAGCAGCCTTGATAAAGGCCTGCAACTGTTCGCAGTTGGCGACGATGCGGCGGATAGTGGGGTAATCGTCCAGGGTCATGTCATAGCGGCGGGCGTTGTAGACCTGAGGCACCAGCATGCAGTCGGCCAGGGTCACTTCGTTGCCAACACAGTAGACACCGGCGGTGGTCATCAACAGCTGTTCGAGGGCAGTGAAAGTCTCGTCAATCCAGTGGCGATACCAGCGGGCCTCCTGCTCGTTGTTGGCCCTGAAGTGCTCTTCCAGATAGTTGAGTACCCGCAGATTGTTGAGCGGGTGAATATCACAGGCGATCATGTTGACGATCTGGCGCACCCGGGCCCGCGCGTCGGGGGAAGAGGGCATCAGAGAGTAGGCGGGATAGGTCTCGTCAAGGTACTCCATGATGGCGACCGACTGACCGATCTGCACATCACCATCCACCAGAAACGGCACCAGCCCTTGCGGATTGATCCGGCGATAGGCCTTCTCGCTCTGCTCGCCTTGCCGCAAATTGATGGGATGCTGCTCGTAGGCGAGCCCCTTGAGCTGCAACACGATCCGCACCCGAAAACTTGCCGACGAACGCCAATAGCCAAACAACTGCAACATAATCTGTCCCTGCTTTTTATCTGGGCCCGAAGCCCGGCAGGTGCTCGCCACCTGCCTCCTTGTGTATCCGGCACCGGTTGAGGGCTCGTCGTGATCCGAACATCCTTGCCGCCAACCGGCGCTGGCCATCATCCTCCCTGACCGCTCGCTGGCACCACCTGTTGAGAGATGGTGCCAAACAGGTTTTGGCCAGAGCGACCTTCCATCGCGATCGACACTCTATCACCAAACTGCAAATAGGGGGTTGTCGCTTGATCACAATCAAGAATTTCCAACATGCGGCGCTCGGCAATGCAGGATGAACCGGCGCTGCGATCGTAATTGGAGACGGTGCCGGAGCCGATGATGCAACCCGCCCCGAGCGGTCTTGTCTTAGCGGCGTGGGCAATCAGTTCGAAGAAGCTGAAGGTCATGTCCACCCCGGCGTCCGGTGCACCAAACAGGGCGCCATTCAGATGGGTGCGCAGGGGCAGCAGCACCTTGCCATCACGCCAGTCATCGCCCAGCTCATCCGGGGTGATGGCCACCGGCGAGAAGGCGCTCGACGGCTTGGACTGGAAGAAGCCAAAGCCCTTGGCCAGCTCCCCCGGAATCAGGTTGCGCAGGCTCACGTCGTTGACCAGCATCAGCAGCTTGACGTGGCTGGCGGCCCCTTGCGGGCTCACCCCCATCGGTACATCGTCGGTGATAATGGCCACTTCCGACTCGAAATCGATCCCCCACTCCTCCGATCCCATGACAATCGGGCCACGAGGAGCCAAAAAGCTGTCGGAGCCCCCCTGATACATCAGGGGATCGTGCCAGAAGCTCTCCGGCATCTCGGCGCCACGCGCCTTGCGCACCAGCTCCACATGGTTGACGTAGGCACTGCCATCGGCCCACTGGTAGGCGCGCGGCAGCGGAGAGAGGCAAGACGCTTCGTCAAAGGGAAACGCCTCTACCGCACGGCCCTCGCTAAGCTGCTGATAGACAGCCTCAAGCCTGGGGGCAACCTCGGCCCACTCGTCGAGGGCGGCCTGCAAAGTTGGGGCAATCTCGCTCACCTGCACCGCCCGGCTCAGATCCCGGCTCACCACCACCAAAGCGCCATCGCGCTTGCCATTATTCAATGTTGCCAATTTCATAAGCGATTCCTTATTTGCCAGCAGCGTCCGGACGCTGCCAACTGGAGACATAACGGGTATTCTCGATCCCTTCGCACAAGCTGCCGACGTTCAGCGCATCGCGGGTGTCGAGCATCACCGCCACCTCGTCGGTGAACTTCTTGGCATAAGCTTGCCCCGCCGCAAACGCCTTGGGATGGGGGCCGTGGGTGAAACCGGCGGGGTGGAAGGTAACCATGCCCCGCTCGATATTGTCCCGGCTGAAGAAATCCCCGGCGTGGTAGAAGAGCACTTCGTCGTAATCGTCATTGCTGTGATAGAAGGGCACCTTGAGGGCGCCGGGATCGCTCTCGATGGGGCGCGGCACGAAGGTGCAGATCACAAAGCGGCTCGCCACAAAGGTGGAGTGGGCCGACGGCGGCAGATGGTAGCGGTGGCTCATCAGCGGGCGGATATCCCGCCAGTTGAGGCGCACCACGCACAAGTCCCCGTGCCATCCTTGCGCATCAAGCGGATTAAAAGGCCAGGTGATGACCGACACCTGATCATGGCGCTTCACCTGCAGCGACCAGGAGTTCTCATCCTGCTGAGCCAAAAAGCGCGCGTTGATGGCGGGCACATCGAGCGCCGCCGGGTCGAAGATGGCGTGATTGCCCACCAGCCCCTTGTCCGGCAGCTGATAGCTGTCGTTGGTCGCCTCGATCATCAGGATGAACATCGGCGCGCGGGGTTCGATGCGCCACATGGTGCCACGGGGGATCACCACGTAGTCACCATCCCGCAGGGTCAGGTGGCCGTAGTCGCAGAAGAACTCACCGCCCCCCTCGTGGATAAACAGCAGCTCGTCGCCGTCGGCGTTGCGCACCAGAAACGGCATCGCCTCGGAGAGCCGCCAGATGCGGTAGCGGCAGTGGGGGTTGCTGAGAATGTCGGGGGCCACCCAAGGAGAAAGTGAACTCACCTCCTCTTGCAGGGCATTGAGGTCAAACAGCCGTGGCCGCAGCGGCCCTTCCCAACTGCTCCAGTCGGTGGGGGCATGCTTGTGGTGCATATGGGTGGCGGGGCCGAAAAAGCCGCTACGACCCAGCTCGCGCTCATAGATGGCCTGTTCGGGCAGATCGGCATGGGCCTGTCGGGAGTGGGTTCCCTCCCGGTGGGGGAAGCTTATCCAGTTACGCATCGCTCGGCTCTCCGTTCACTTTTCCCGTACGTTTGCCATTTCCATCCTCGCCACCATCCAGCACGCCACGGCGGATCTGGTCCAGCTCAATTGATTCAAACAGCGCCTTGAAATTACCCTCGCCAAACCCTTCGTTGCCCTTGCGCTGGATGATCTCGAAGAACACCGGGCCTATCACGGTGTCGGTAAAGATCTGCAGCAGAATGCCATCCTTGGTGGGGGAGCCGTCGATGAGGATGCGCAGCTCTTTCAGGGCCGCCAGATCCTCCTGATGCCCCTCGACCCGGCTGTTCACCTGCTCATAGTAGGTGTCCGGCGTCGGCATAAAGCCGGTACCGCGGCTGCGCAGGGTGCGGATGGTCTGGTAGATATCGCTGGAGGCCATGGCGATATGCTGGATCCCCTCCCCCTTGTACTGGCGCAGATACTCCTCGATCTGGGACTTGTCATCCGCCGACTCGTTGATGGGGATGCGGATCTTGCCGCAGGGGGCGGTCATGGCACGTGAGTGCAGTCCAGTCAGCTTGCCCTCGATATCGAAGTAGCGAATTTCGCGGAAATTGCCGATCCGCTCGTAGAAATTGGACCAGACATCCATATTGCCGCGATGGACGTTGTGGGTCAGGTGATCGATCTCCATAAGACCGGCATCTACCTCTGCCATCCGGGACTGCCAGTCGGGGTAAAAGACAAAATCCACGTCATAGATGGAGCCCTTGTCGCCATAGCGATCGACAAAGGAGAGCGTGCTCTCGCCGATACCGTAGATGGCGGGAATATTGAGCTCCATGGGGCCAATCTTGCCGACAAAGGGCTTGGCCCCCTTGGCGATGGCGTACTGCTGGGCTTTGCCCGCATCGCTCACCCGAAATGCCATGCCGCAAACACTCGGCCCGTGCAGGCTGGCAAACTGCTCCGCCTGGGAGTGGGGCTCGGCATTGACCACGAAGTTGATATCCCCCTGCCGGTAGAGCCAGCACTGCTTGTGTTTGTGCTTGGCGACCTCGGCAAACCCGAGCGAAACAAACAGGCTCTTGAGGGCGGCAATTCCTTTGGCATCGGGGGCCGTGTACTCGACAAACTCGAAACCGTCTGTGCCTAACGGATTGATGGTATGGGTGGCGGAAGAGGTGGCATTCATCGGGCGATCCTTGCTCTTGATTCGGTTAAAACGGATTGCGGCACCCGGCGGTGCGGCAAGTGTTAACAACTTGTTTCATTAGAAGCAGGGCGTAGCAGGAAGAAAAGAGGCGGGTTGCAGATAGTTTCTCGCAGCTGGCAGCAAAGAATGTAAATGGATTGTGACATTCAAGCCGCAGCCTTGCGGATCAAACGGTAACGACCCGCAGGACTGTCAGCTTTGCATTACAGTTGCCAGTTTTTGATCATCAGATGGGGCAAGCAGGCCCGGGCTTTTTGCAGTCGCGTGGGCGTTGGATTGATCAGCCACGCCTCTTTCCCCAACCCCAGCAGCGGCAGATCGTGCAGGCTGTCGCTCAAGGCCAGCTCGGCATCGAGGGCGCAAATCTCCGGCAGCAGCTTGTGCTGGCCGTGGCAATAGAAGCGCGGCATCAGGCTGCCAAAACGGTAGTGCATCTGCGAGCCAATGATCCGGTGGGGCAACTGGCAGGGCAGTTGCTGATAGAGCTGGGCCCGCACCAGCGCGCAGGGACTGGCGGAGATCACCCAGCAGCGCGCCCCCTCGTGTTGCAGCAGATCGCGAGCCTGACAAAACAGTCCCGGCCTGGTGCGGCAGTAGGCGCGCACCAGCTTGCGCCAGCCGAGGGGAGAGAGCCCCAACGTGATGGCCCACCAGATAAGGGAGATACCGCGCCGCCGCTGGCTGGGAACAAGGTAGACCAAACCACCCAGCGCAATCACCGGCAACAGCAGCAGCGGCCAGACCCGGCGGTGCAGGATATAACGCAGCAGACCGGCGTGGCTGTCGCCGGGGGCCAGGGTGTCGTCAAAGTCGGCCAGGATCCAGCGCGGCGCACGTCCATCAGACACACCGGATGCATCACGCTCTTTCGCTGAATGGATCATGGTGTCAGGTGCTGGGCGCATAAGCATCAGGGCGCAAGGGTAGCGATGGCTGCCGTGAGCTCGGGGGTGACAAATTCGCTCCCCACATCAGGCGGGCAGACAAAATCGAACGGCGCCCCTGCCAGGGTGAAGCTGAGCCGCCAGGCGTGCAGATAGCCGCGATCGGCTGGCGTGCCGCCATAGCGCTCATCCCCGAGAATGGGGGCGCCGATGCTTTTGAGGGCAACCCGGATCTGGTGGGTCTTGCCGGTCTGCGGCTTGATGCGATAGAGCCGCAGCCCCTCGCGCACCGACACCGAATCGAACCAGCTGATGGCGGGGTTTTCCAGCGTACGCGCCAGCAACCAGCTGCCACCTCGCCCCTTTTGCATATCCCCCTTCACCCAGCCCTGCTTCTTCTTGGGTTTGCGATCGGAGAGCGCCAGATACTGCTTGCTCACCTCGCGGGCCGCAAAGGCCATGCTCAGCTCGCGATTCGCCTCTGTGGTGCGGGCCAGCAGCACCAACCCGGAGGTCATCTTGTCGAGCCGGTGCACCGGATAGAGGGTCAGCCCTGTATCGGCCTTCACGCGATTGACCAGTCCCGGATTGACCGCCTCCCCGTCGCCCTTCTCGTCATGCATGCCGATGCCGGGCTGCTTGTCGATAACCAGGAAAGCGGGATGCTCAAACAATATCCGGTACATAAAACCTCGGGAACTGGGGGATAAGGCACGCAGCCAACGGCTGGCTGTGCTCGGGAGTGCTGCATTCTCCCTGCTCGGCCGCCATTTGGCAAACCGGGCGGGCAGCCGAAGAAGATGAAAAAAGCCGAAGAAGATGAAAAATGGCCCCGCCTGCAACAGGCGGGGCCATTTTCGGTCATCTTGGCAGATCAACCCTTACACATTGCGCGGGCGCAGGTGGGCGTGCCAGCGCGCTTCCCACTTCTTGAACAGCCAGACAATGACAAAGGTGAGCAGCATATAGAGCAGCCCGGCAGTCAAAAATGCCTCGAACGGACTGTAGTAGCGGGAGTTGATGATCCGCGCCGCGCCGGTCAAATCGACGATGGTGATGATGCCTGCCACCGCCGACCCCTGCAGCATGAAGATCACCTCGTTGCTATACGCAGGCAGAGCTCGGCGAAACGAGTTGGGCAAAATGATCCGGGTCAGGGTCTGCCAGCGGCTCATGCCAAAGGCGTTGGCTGCCTCAATCTGGCCGCGCGGCATATTGTGTACCGCCCCGCGCACAATCTCGGCAGTGTAGGCGCCGGTGTTGAGGGTAAAGGCCAGCAGGGCACAGAACCACGCCTCCGCAAACAGCGACCAGGCGGCACTGTTCTTCAGCCACTCCCACTGGGCAGCGCCGTAGTAGATGATAAAGAGCTGCACCAGCAGCGGAGTGCCGCGAAAGAAGTAGATATAGGCCCAGATCGGCCCTTTGATCAGCCAGTTGCGACTATTGCGCAAGATGCCCATCGGCACCGCCAGCATCAGTCCAAGGATCAGCGAGACCGCCACCAGCCAGACGGTGGTATAGAGCCCCTCCCAATAGGTGGGCCACTCTTGGAGAATGATTGAGAAATCCATGGCTTACCTCGTCTTCATCGTGATGTAGTGACGCTCGGCAGTGGCACCGCGACGATCACAGTAAACGGATGACCGCATTGAGTACGACATGGCTTACCTCGTCTTGATGGCGTAATGACGCTCGGCCCACTTGAGCGCCGAGGTGGAGACTGCAGTGAAGATCAGAAAGATCAGCGCCACCGCCATGTAGAAGGTGAAGGGCTGCTGGGTCGATCCCGCCGCTAAGGAGGCTTTGCGCACCATGTCATCAAGGCCGATGATGGAGACCAGCGCGGTGGTTTTCAGCAGCACCAGCCAGTTGTTGCCAAACCCCGGCAGGGCGTGGCGCATCATCTGGGGGAAGAGGATCCGCACAAACACCTGGGTTGCCCGCATGCCAAAGGCACGGGCAGCCTCCAGCTCGCCCTTGTCCACCGCCAGAATGGCGCCGCGAAAGGTCTCGGTCATGTAGGCGCCAAAGATAAAGCCGATGGTCGCCACCCCGGCCACAAAGGGGCTGATATCGATATAGTCGGGGAGCAGAGAGACCCACTCCTGATTGGGATTGCTCTCCAGCAACCAGCTGTTGTAAGTCTCGTTGACCCAGCTGCAGATGCCGTTGATCAGCACCTGGCCGCCAAAGAAGAGCAGCATCATCAGCACCAGATCGGGGATACCGCGAATGATGGTGGTGTAGCCGGTGGCGATGGCCCGGGCCCATTTATAGGGAGAGAGTTTGGCCAGCGCCCCCAGCATCCCCAGCAGCAACGCCAGCAGCAGGGAGGCCAGCGCCACTTCCAGGGTGACCCAGGCGCCCTCCAGCAGCGAGGCTTCGTATCCTTTCAAATCAAACATATGCAGCTCCATTGCAACTTATCGAGTGGGCTGATGCCTCTGAACAACAAGAGAACCCACATCTTTCAACACAGCCAGATGCAGCTCCATTGCAATTAATAGGGCCCATCGCTCCACACGGAGAGAACGGGCCCGATGACGACTGACGAGGTGAGCCGAACGGCCTGTTATTCGCTATCGATGTTGCGAATGACTCACCGTATACGGCTCCTGCTTTTACTCGCCGTATACGTCGAACTCGAAGTACTTGTCGTTGATTTCCTTGTACTTGCCGTTGGCACGCAGCGCCAGAATGGCGGCGTTGAATTTCTCTTTCAGATCCTTGTCAGCCTTGCGCACCGCAATACCGGCACCCTCGCCAAACCATTTGGGATCGGTCAGTTTCGGGCCGACAAATTCGAAGGCCTCACCGCCCTCTTTCTTCAGCAAGCCGTCGGTGATGGCGGCGGAGTCGGCCAACACATAGTCCACACGACCGGATTTCAGATCGAGATAAGCTTCATCGGCAGTGCCATAACGCTTGATGCTGGCGTTAGGGAAATTGTCGGTAATAAAGGTATCCATGGAGGTCGCACGCTGCACCGCGACGGACTTGCCTTCCATAAAGGCTTTGTCGAGCTGCACGTCAGTGCCCTTCTTGGCGGCGAAACGGGCCGGAATGTGCTGGTACTTCTGGGAGAAGTCCACCTTCTTCTTGCGCTCTGCGGTGATGTCCATGGTGGCAATGATGGCGTCAAACTTGCGCGACAGCAGCGCCGGAATGATGCCGTCCCAATCCTGTTTGACCAGAGTGCACTTCACCTTCATCTCTTCGCACAGGGCGTTGGCGATGTCGATATCAAAGCCTTTCACCTCGCCACTGGGCTCGGTCCAGGAGAAGGGGGGATAGGCACCCTCAACCCCGATCCGCACCTCTTTCCACTCCTTGGCCATCAGGCTACCGGACGCGAGGGCAGTGACTACGGCAGTGGCCAGCATCAGCTTGTTCATGTATCTCTCCTTGATAAAACAGTTGATTGGATAAGTCGGCATCCCGCCATCAGTAGATGGAGGAGATAAATTGCTTGAACCGTTCAGACTTGGGATGGGCAAAAATCTCCTTGGGGTTGCCCTCCTCTTCCACCCGCCCCTGATGCAGAAACATCACCTTGTTCGATACATCACGGGCAAACGACATCTCATGGGTCACCACCAGCATGGTGCGCCCCTCTTCGGCCAGCTCGCGCATCAGGCCGAGCACCTCCCCCACCAGCTCGGGATCCAGCGCCGAGGTGGGTTCATCAAACAGCATCACCTCGGGCTCCACCGCCAGCGCACGGGCAATGGCGGCCCGCTGCTGCTGACCACCGGAAAGATGCCCGGGATAGTAGTCGCGCCGCTCCCACAGCCCGACACGGTTGAGCAGATGCTCGGCTCTGGCGATCGCCTCGGCACGGGGCACCTTGAGCACCTGGATCGGCACTTCGATGATGTTCTGCATGATGGTCATGTGTGACCAGAGGTTGAAACTTTGAAACACCATGGCCAGCCGGCTGCGGATCCGCTCCACCTGGCGCATGTCTTGTGGCTGCCGCTCACCGGCCCGGTTGGTTTTCATGGCGATCAGCTCGCCATGGAGCGAGACGGTGCCGGATGAGGGGGTTTCGAGCAGATTGATGCAGCGAAGAAAGGTCGACTTCCCCGAGCCGGAGGAGCCGATAAGGGAGATCACATCCCCCTTGTGGGCGGTCATGTCGATGCCCTTGAGCACTTCGTGGGTGCCAAAATATTTGTGCAGATCACGTACTTCCAGTGCGGCAACGTCGCTCATCCATTACAACCTTGTCTGTCCCTAGACGCCGCAGGGGCGTGACTCAACCATCGTCCATTTAACAAAAAGTTAACCGATGGCAACCTTCAGCGAAAATATCACCCGGATAGTGAAAAAACAATACAGAACGAGGCTCTGCAGGGGATTCGCTCTATTTTTATTCGCTCTTTGCGTATTTTTCAGCACTTTGTTTGCATAAACAGCCGTTTCAATGGCCGCTCAGATACCGCCTTTTTATACCCCAATCATATCAGTGGCAAGAGAAAAGCGTGATGTGTGCCAAACCGGCACCAAAATGGCTTTATGCACCCCCTTGCAGAGCGAAATATCAGCCCCCCGATCGGATCAACTTGATTTCATTGGTTCACTCGGGCTCGCACAGAACCTTAACAAACAGACGGATTGTGGCAAAAAAGTAACAATCCTCCCCAAAAAGGGCTGTTTTTGGCCATGAAAGCGAGAGATATGTGACACAGAGCCAATAAGTAATGATAAGGTGGTATTTTTATCAGTTTTTGTGATCGAGGCCTCGATGTTGCTCAATGTGTTGCTGATCCTGTTGCCACTGGCAATCGGCTATCTGGTTCCCCTCTCCTCTGCCCGACTGATCAAGCTGGTCAACCAGAGTCTGGGCAAGATGGTCTACCTCATCCTGTTTCTGATGGGGCTCGGGCTTGCCTATGTGGAGAACCTTGGCAGCAATCTGACGGTGATCTTCAAGGTCGCCGGGGTGATGCTGGCGGCGATTACCTTCTGCAACCTGCTGGCCCTCTGGTGGCTCGACAAGCGCACGCCGCCGACCCACGAGGCGAACGATGCCAGGATGCCGAGCAAGCTGCACCTGTTGTGGGAGTCCCTGCAGCTCTGCTTTGTGGTGCTCGGCGGTGTGCTGCTCGGGCTGCTGGTGGATCTGCGCGCCCTGCCCATCGACAAATGGAGCGAGTGGGCGCTGATGCTGCTGCTGTTTCTCATCGGGGTGCAGATGCGCAACTCCGGCATGCGGCTGCGCCAGATCCTGCTCAATCCCTGGGGGATGAAGATCGCCTTCACCGTCATCATCAGCAGCTGGATTGGCAGCCTGCTGGCGGCCCAGCTGCTGGGCATGCCACTGAGCCACGGGCTGGCCCTCAGTTCCAGCTTCGGCTGGTACTCCCTGTCGGGCATTCTGGTGGCCGACAAACTGGGGCCGGTGCTGGGCTCGGCCGCCTTTATCAACGATCTGGGGCGCGAGCTTATCGCCATCCTGATCATCCCGGTCTTGATGCGTCGCCACCCCTCGGCCGCCATCGGTTACGGCGGCGCCACCGCCCTCGACTTCACCCTGCCGGTCATCCAGAAATCGGGCGGCATTCAGGTGGTGCCGGTGGCCATCGTCTCCGGCTTTATCCTGAGCCTGCTCGGCCCTATTTTTATTCTGGGCTTTCTGGCGATCTAAGCGCCCCAGATAGGCAGAACCACCATGAATTTTCTGGCTCATCTCCATTTAGCGGCCCATACCCGCAGCTCTCTCACCGGCAACCTGCTGGGGGATTTCGTCAAGGGGCCGCTGCCCACCGGTCTTGCAGCCCACTTCGATGAGGGGATCTGGCTGCACCGCAAAATTGACGGCTTCACCGACAGCCACCCCGAGCACAAGGCGGCCGTCGCCTGTTTCGAGGCCCCCTGGCGCCGTTTGGGCGGCATTGTAGTGGATATGATCTACGACCACTGGCTGAGCCAGCACTGGGAGCAGTTCAGTGCAAAGCCCCTGCCCCACTTCTTGCAACACAGTTATGACCAGTTATTGGCCGATCACCCACATCTGCCGGACGGACTGCCATTGCCCCTCAAGCGGATGGCCGAGCAGAACTGGATCGCCTCCTATCGTCACAGGGAGGGGCTGGGGCAAGCCCTCAACGGCATCGGCCGCCGGCTGCGCCGCCCGGTACCGCTGGGAGAGGCACTGCTTACCCTCGATGAGTCGCAGTGGCAAAAATGCGAGGCGGGGTTTCTGCGCTTCTATCCCGCGCTGATGGCGTTTAGCGAGCAGCAGCTAGCCCTTTTTCGCGCCCCGCAAGGGGCTGAGTAATCCCTGCGGATTGCGCCCCTTCGCCATAAAAAACGCCCCTCGCGGGGCGTTTGCCATCAGTTGGCTTCATCTTTCTTCTTGCGAATGCTGAGGCCTAGTTCCCGGCCACGCAGTCGGGCGTAGTAGATGGTGCCGACAAAGGCGAGGGTGGTGAACAGCAGCTCCACCACCGCCAGCCACCGCTCCCCCTCATCCGTGGTGATCAGGGTGAGGGCGTGCAAGAAATAGGGCATCAGCACGAAGTTGCCCCAGGCGTGGGTGTAGGGGCTGCCCTGCACTATCCCCTTGAGCGGGAACAACAGCGGCACCGTCCAGATCACCGGCAGCAGCCAGGGATTGAGATCCGGGTGGGGAGAGAGCCACAGGTGCCACAGTAGCACCCAGCCCAGCAGACCAAAGAAGCCGACCAGGGTCAGCCAACGCGCGAAGCGGGTACTCACTGGAGGATCTCCAGCACCAGCTCCGGCGGGCGACCAATGCGGGCCTGACCATTCTTGATGACGATGGGGCGCTCGATGAGCTTGGGATGCTGATGCATGGCGCGAATGAGGGCATCACCGCTGACATCGGCCAATCCCAACTCCTTGTAGAGATCCTCCTTGGTGCGCATCAGCTGGCGCGGATCGCTAAAACCGAGCTGAGAGAGCAGGGTGTGGATCTCATCTTCGCTCGGGGCCTGCTCCAGATAGAGCACCACATCAGGGGCGATCCCGTGCTGTTCCAGCAGGGCCAGGGTTTCGCGACTCTTGGAGCAGCGCGGATTGTGGTAGATTTGGGTCTCGCTCATGGTAACTCCCTGATTAATCGCAAGATGGGACTAGAAACGGCGCTATTGTAGGGGAAAGTGATGGTCAGGGTAAGCGGCAGTGGAAAGGAATTGAAACGAATTTGTTGGCTGATTGTGGCTGGCCTGCTGGGCGCCTGCACGCCCGCCCCTGAATTTACCGATGCCACAGGGCAACCGGTCAGCTTGCGCCACTTTGCCGGCAAGCCGTTGCTGGTCAACTACTTCGCCCCCTGGTGCGCCCCCTGCCTGCGGGAGATGCCACGCCTCAACGGACTGGCGGCGGAGGGCCAGATCACCGTGGTAGCGATCAACTACGACCCGACCACCCCGGCAGAGCTGGGCCAGCTGGCAACCCGCTACGAGATCAAGGTGCCACTGCTGATTGCCAATGCGGAGGCCAGCCTCCCCTTCCCTCGCCCGGGTGCCCTGCCCACCAGCTATCTGCTCGATAGTGAGGGCAAACTCAAGCAGACGCTGGTCGGTGAACTGGACCCGTCGAACATCGAGATGCTCAAGGCGACCACCAGCAGCCTGAGTCACTAGCCCGTTGCAGCTATCAACCTCACCAGCATCAACCTCACCGACATCAACGTTACCGCCATAAACAATAAGGGCGCACAACAGTGCGCCCTTATTTGCTTGGCCAATGCCCGGTGTCGTTAGCCCTTTAGGCTGTCGAGATCCTTCTTGGCCCGCTCCAGCTCGGTGATCCGCGCCTCCAGACGAGCCAGAGTCATCCGGTCGCTGGTGGTGCCGCGCGCCACGATCAGCTCGTCGATGGCCGCCTGATAATCCCCGCGCAGCGCGAGCATCTCGGCGCGCGCCATATGCAGATCGGTCATCCGGCCAGCCTTGCGATAGGCATCAGCCAGCAGATTCCAGGCCAGGTTGTTCTCTTCATTGGCACGGGCATAAGGGTCGAGGATGGCGATGGACTTCTTGTAGTTGCCGCTCTCGAGGTAGGCGTTGCCAAGGTTGACCACCACCACTTCGTTGTCCGGCATCCGGCTGCGGAACTTCTCGAGGCGAGCGATGGCCTGGGCGCTGCGTCCCTTGGCCAGATCGATGTCGGTCAGGGCATCGACGATAAAGAGATCTTCCGGATGACGGGCAGCCAGCTCCTGCATCAGAGTGTCGGCCTCGTCGGTGCGCTTGAGCTGGATCAGCGCCAGCGCCTTGCCATAAATAGCGGCATCCTTGAGCGGGTAATCCCCCTTCTGGATCCGGGTATCGAAGTAGCTCAGCAGCCCCTGCGGGGTATCGGTGCCAAAACGAACCTGAATACGCACCTTGGCCAGCCAAAAGTCGAGGCTGGGCGGCAAGTCGCGGCGGCCATAGCTGCCGGCACGGGCGCGGGCCTCGCTGATCCGGGTCTCCGGCAGCGGGTGAGTCAGCAGCATTTCCGGCGGCTTGCTGGCGTAACGGTATTCAGCAGCCAGTTTCTGGAAGAAGTTGGCCATCCCCATGGGGTCGAAACCGGCATCATAGAGGGTCTTCATGCCGATGCGATCCGCTTCGTATTCGTTGTCGCGGGTGTAGTTGATGGCGGACTGCATGGAGAGGCCCAGCGTGGTCTGCAATGCGGCGATACCGGCGGTGGGGTTGATCACCGCCAGCGCGATGGAGCCCACCAGACCGGCCAGGGTTATCGCCGAGCTGCTCGCCTGGGCCTCCATGTAACGGGCAATGTGGCGCTGGGTCACGTGGGTGATTTCGTGAGCCAACACCGACGCCAGCTCGCTCTCGCTGTCGGCGTAGAGGAACAGGCCGGTGTGCACCTTGACCCGCCCGCCGAGGAAGGCGGCCGCGTTGATGGTGGGATCGTTGATCAGGAAAAAGGTAAACGGGAAACGCACCCCATCGGCGTTGGTCAGCAGTCGCTGACCCAGATCGTCGATGTATTGGCTGAGCACAGGATCATCGATGATCGGCAGGCCCGCCCGGGCAAAGCGCATGAAGGCGTTGCCGTAACGCACTTCCTGCTCGATAGGCAGGGCAGAGACCCCGGCCGTGCCGATATCGGGAAGCTGGTTGTTAGCCTCGGCATGAAAGGTGGCGCCCATCAGGGAAGCCAGCAGGGGAAGCGATGCCATCAGGGGGGAAAAGCGTGCCACGTTATCTCTATCTCCATCAGAAAGGGCCTCGGCAGAATACCCTTGCCTATCAAGGGCTACAAGCGTTGTTTCACGCTCTTATCACGGCCATAATAGCGGCCACCTGCCTGATGGAGTCCCCATGGAAGTTCTCGACCTGACCCCCTGGCGTTGCCCCGAGCCGCTGATCCGGCTCAAGCTCTGGTTAAAGGATGCCAAAAGCGGTCAAACCGTCACCATCCGGCTGGCCGATGCGGGCTCCCGGCAGGATATTCCGGTCTATCTACAGCGTCAGGGCCACCATGTCGAAATGCAGCAAGAAGCGGACAATACCCTCTCTTTGCAGTTGGTTGTCGGGGCAAAACAGCCATCTTAAGCCCCAGTGATGTAAGGATGCAGTCATGTTAGAAGTATTGAAGCGCTGGTATCAGACCCGTTTCTCCGATCCCGATGCCGTTACCCTTTTCCTGTTGCTGGTGTTCTGCTTCACCATCATCTGGCTGTTTGGCGATCTGTTGGCCCCCCTGCTGGTGGCGCTGGTGATGGCCTATCTGCTGGAGTGGCCGGTCGCCCGGCTGCAAAAAGCGGGTCTGTCGCGCACTCCGGCCACCAGTCTGGTGCTGCTGCTCTTTATTGCGGTGGCGGTGGCCTCCTTGCTGGGTCTTATTCCGACGCTGGTAAGTCAGGGGATTAATCTGGCCAAAGAGGCGCCGGCCATGCTGACCCATGCCCAGGATTATGTGCGCACCCTGCCGGACAAATATCCCGAACTGATTGATGTCAGTCTGGTGGAGACCGTCATCGACAATATCCGCCAGCGCATCCTCAGTGGCGGCGAGCATCTGGTGAGCGCCTCCCTCAGCTCGCTGGTCAACGTGGTCGCCATCATGATCTACCTGATCCTGGTGCCGCTGATGGTCTTCTTTATGCTCAAAGACAAGCGGGTACTGATGGGCAGCCTGCGCCGCTTTCTGCCGCGCAACCGCACCCTGGTCAACCGGGTGTGGGTAGAGATGAATAACCAGATCATCAACTACATCCGTGGCAAGGTGATCGAGATCCTCATCGTCGGGATTGCCACTTATATCCCCTTCGCCCTGATGGGACTGCGCTACTCGGTGCTGCTGGCCGTGGCCGTCGGCTTCTCGGTGCTGATCCCCTATATCGGTGCCGCCGTGGTGACAGTGCCGGTGGCCATGGTGGCCCTGTTCCAGTGGGGGCTCACCCCCGAGTTCGCCTGGCTGATGGTGGCCTATCTGGTGATCCAGGCCCTCGACGGCAACCTGCTGGTGCCGGTACTCTTCTCGGAGGCGGTCAACCTCCATCCGGTGGCCATCATCATCGCGGTGCTGGTGTTTGGCGGCTTGTGGGGATTCTGGGGGGTCTTCTTCGCCATTCCCCTCGCCACCCTGGTCAAGGCGGTGATCAACGCCTGGCCAAAGCGGGAAGATAGCGCCCATGCCGTTAAATGATCGACGATACAAACCACTGACTCAGCCACTGATACGAGATCGCTCATGACCCTTTCACGTCCCATCACCCTTGGCGGGCTTATGGCCCTGCTGCTCGCCACCGTGGCCCCGGCACAGGCCGAGATCAACCTCGGCTCGGTCGATATGCTGGCCAGTGACAGCCCAACCAGTCCGGTGCCGCAAGGGCTGGTGGTGGGCGCCACCCTGCTCGGCGGCCAGGCCCGCTACGAGGCGCAGGACAATGCCATCTACGCTATCCCCGGCTTTATCTACTTCGGCGACGACTTCATGTTTCTCGGGGATCGGGCACGCTACTACTTCCACAAGGATGAGAAGGTCGCCCTCTATGGCTATGGCCGGGTGCGTTTTGGCAATCTGGATCCCGAAGACTCACCCGCCTTCAGCGGCATGGAGCAACGCAAGTGGCAGCTGGAAGGGGGGATTGGCGGCAATATCGTCACCCCCTATGCTCTGCTGACCATCCGCGCCAACAGTGACGTCACCGGCCGCAGCAAGGGGCAGGAGCTGCTGCTGTGGGCCGATTTCCCCATCCTGCGCGACAATCTGCTGATCATGCCGGGCATGGGACTGATGCTGCGCAGCGACAAGATGGCCAACTACTACTTCGGCGGCATATCCGGGAGCGAAGCGACCGCCCAGCGACCCGCTTGGGATACCGGCACCACCCTCTCTCCGATGGCGGCGCTGATCACCAGCTACCGCTTCAGCCCCAACTGGATTGGCATGTTTGCCATGAACTACGAATTGTATGATCGGGACATCAAAAACAGCCCCATCGTCCAGCACGATGGCGAGCTCTATGCCGGTTTTGCGCTGGGCTATATCTGGTAACGCCATGTCAGCTGACCGGCGCGCCGCTCTGAGCAGGCCAACGCAGCACCTAAAGCAAAAGAGCAAAAAGGGAGCCATTGGCTCCCTTTTTCATCCCTTGCGTCTGACTTACAGCGCGCTCAGAAACTCGGCCAGCGCCTGATTGACGAAGGCGGGATTTTCCAGGGTCGAGATATGACCGGCAGCCGGGATCTCTTTAAACCGGCAAGCCAGCACCTCGGCCATCAGATAGCCCTCCAGCACCGGACGGGCCTTGTCCTCGCAACCGGTCATCACCAGCGCAGGCACGGTGATCTCTTCCAGCCACTCGATGCGATCCTCACGGGTGACAAAGCTGCGACCCACCGCCACCATGGCGGCAATCTTCTCCGCAGGCCAGGTAGCCAAGCGCGCCTTGAAATCCGCCAACAAGGTGGCATCGGGCTGGTTGGCAAAGAAGATCGGGGCCACCTGTTCGATGATGGGCGCCGGCACAGTGCCGTGCTGCTCGATCATCGCCAGCATGCCGAGATAGCGCTCACAGGTGATCTGGGGCTCGAGGCCGACAAAACTGTCCATCAACACCAGGCCCTTGATGCGGTTTGGCGCCATTCTGGCCAGTTCCCCCCCCCACATGCCGCCGATGGAGAGGCCCACCAGCACATACTCCTCAATGCCGAGGGCATCGAGCAGCGCCAGGTGATCGCGAGCCAGGGTTGCTAGGGTGCAGCCACCGTCAGGAAGCACGTCGGAATCACCGTGGCCCCACAGCTCGGGCACTATGCAGCGATAGCTGCCCTTGAGCGCCTCGATTTGTGGCGCCCACATGGCGCTGTCCCACAGGTAACTGTGGCCAAACAGCAGCACCGGGCCCTGCCCTTCATCCAGATAGGCCATCCGGCGGCCCGCTATCTCCATAAAATGCTTCATGTTATCTCCTGTTGCCAGCTGCTGATGATGAGGCGGCAGTGCAAAATGCCATAAATGGCTTCATGTTTTTTCTATTGCCAGCGGCTGATGAGGCGGCAGGATAAATCGCCATAATTACCTCATGTTTTCTTCTGTTTCTGTTGCCAACTGTTGATGGGGCGGCAGTGTATCACGTCCCCCTTGGCAGTGGCGCCTCCCTGGTGCAAGCTGGAAGTGACTCAAAGAAGTCACCCCTGAAAGGATGCCAAAAGGAGAAGCGCATGGCGAAGGAGAAGAGCAAGAAGCGGCCGCGTCTGGACAAGAAGTGCTACGAGCACCACCTCGCCCATCTGCAGGAGGAGCTGGTCAAGCTGCAGGAGTGGGTCAAGCAGGAGGGGCTGAAGGTGGTGGTGCTGTTCGAAGGACGGGATGCGGCAGGTAAAGGGGGCGTCATCAAGGCGATCACCGAGCCCCTCAACCCCCGGGTCTGCCGGATCAGTGCACTGCCCGCGCCGTCGGATCGGGAGCGCTCCCAGTGGTATTTTCAGCGCTATGCGGCCCAGTTGCCTGCCGCTGGCGAGATGGTGCTGTTTGATCGCTCCTGGTACAACCGGGCCGGGGTCGAGCGGGTGATGGGATTTTGCAGTGACGCGGAATATCGCGAGTTTCTGCGCGCCTGCCCCGAGTTCGAGCGAATGCTGATCCGCTCGGGCATTACGTTGATCAAATACTGGTTCTCGGTCAGTGACGAGGAGCAGGAGAAGCGCTTCAAGGAACGCATTAATACCCCGATCAAACGCTGGAAGTTCAGCCCGATGGACTTGCAATCCCGCTCGCGCTGGGTCGAATACTCCCGAGCCAAGGATGACATGTTCACTTATACCGACACCGAGGATTGCCCCTGGTTTGTGGTGGAAGCCGACGATAAGCGCCGTGCCCGCCTCAACTGCATCGCCCACCTGCTCGGCAAGGTGCCCTATCAGGCGATCCACTACGAGCCCATCAAGCTACCGCCCATCCATACCGAAGGCTATGAGCGACCACCGCTGACCAGCCAGACCTTTGTGCCCGATATTACTGCCGAGCTCGAGGCCTGAACCCTGCCGGTTTTACCGCACGGCAGGCACTGAATATCAGACAATAAAAAGCCGGTCTGACGACCGGCAAAAAGGCATTGAATACCAGGAAAACCAGCACAACAAAACGATCAGGTACGGATATATTTGGCGGTACGGGGGAACGCCTGCTCCTTGGCATCGAACAGGTAGCAGGCCTCTGCCGGAATACCCACGCTGTAGGTCTGGCCGGTGACCACATCCACATCCGAGGTGGCCTTGACGGTAAAGTCGTGACCATCCACATCCATATAGACAAAAGACTCGGCGCCAAGGTGTTCGGCCACCTGCACGATGCCGCTCACCTTGCTATGTGCATGGGGGTGCGTGAGCGGGAACAGATGCTCGGGACGGATCCCCAGCTCCACCTTGTCACCGACCGCGCCACTGCGGGCATCGACCCGGGCACGCACGGTATCGCCAGAGGTCAGCTTGACCACGCACTCCTGCTCACCAATCTCCAGCAACTCGCCGGTCAGGAAGTTCATCTTGGGTGAGCCGATAAAGCCCGCCACGAACTTGTTGTCCGGATTGTGGTAGAGATCCAGCGGTGAACCGAACTGCTCCAGGTTGGTGGTCGCATCGGCTTTAAGCGGACTCAGCACCACTATCTTGTCGGCCAGGGTCATCGCTTCCACTTGATCGTGGGTCACGTAGATGATGGTGGAGTTGAGCTCTTTGTGCAGCTTGGCGATCTCGATACGCATCTTGACCCGCAGCGCGGCATCCAGGTTGGAGAGCGGTTCGTCAAACAGGAACACCTGCGGCTGCTGTACGATGGAGCGACCGATGGCGACCCGCTGACGCTGACCGCCGGAGAGCGCCTTGGGCTTTCGGTCCAGCAGCGGCTCGAGACCGAGGATCTCGGCGGCACGCATCACCCGCTTGTGGATGTTCTCCTTGTCCATCTTCTTGAGCTTGAGGCCAAAGGCCATGTTCTCGTAGATGTTCATGTGGGGATAGAGGGCGTAGGACTGGAACACCATGCCGACGTTGCGCTCTACCGGCGGCACGTCGTTCATGTAACGACCACCGATGGTCAGCTCACCGCTGGTGATATCTTCCAGACCCGCGATCATCCGCAGCAGAGTGGATTTACCGCAACCGGACGGGCCGACGAAGACGATGAACTCCCCTTCCTTGATGGAGAGGTTGATGTTGCGCAGGGTGTCCTTGTGAACAGTCGGATCGTAATTTTTGCGAACGTTGTTGAGTACTACTTCAGCCATGACGAGCTCCGCTCTTGAATCTTTGCAAATCGTGATAGCGGGGGGAGTCAGCTCCCCCGGCCATAAACCTTAACTTTTCCGCAGGGTGCCGCGAGCCAATCGCTCACGGCACGCGCATTTAGCCTTTCACACCGCCAGCGGTGAGACCACCGACTAGCCAGCCCTGTAATTGACCATCAGGAACACCTTGGTGCTGGCTGTGTGGCGCCACCTAACCTTTCACCCCACCAGCGGTGAGACCACCAACTAACCAGCGTTGCGCCATCAGGAACACCACTGTAATGGGGAAGCCGGAGAGCACGGCTGCCGCAGCAAAATCACCCCACAGGTAGTTCTGCGGATAGAGGTACTGCTGAGCCCCGACCGCCAGGGTCAGATTGTTCACATCCTGCAGCAGGATGGAGGCCATGGGCACCTCGGTGATGGTGCCGATAAAGGCCAGAATGAACACCACCGCCAGAATGGGCACCGACAGGGGCAGCAGGATCAGCCGGAATGCCTGCCATGGGGTGGCTCCGTCGATGGCTGCAGCCTCCTCCAAAGAGGAGTCGATGGTCTCGAAGTAGCCCTTGATGGTCCAGACGTGCAGGGCAATACCGCCCATGTACGCCAGGATCAAGCCACCGTGGGTATTGAGACCCAGCCAGGGGATGTAGTCACCAATCTTGTTAAAGAGCGCGTAGATAGCCACCAGCGCCAGTACCGCCGGGAACATCTGGAAAATCAGCATGCCTTGCAAGATGGTGGACTTGCCACGAAAACGCAGGCGGGCAAAGGCGTAGGCACAGGTGGTGGAGAGCACCACGATCATCAGGGCTGTGATGCCGGCGATCTTGATGGAGTTCCACAACCAGGTCAGCACCGGGAACGGCGGCGGCGTCAGACTGCCATCGGCGTTGGTGACCGTCATGCCCAAGGCAAGGCGCCAGTGATCCAGGGTCGGATTGGTGGGAATGATCTCCCCGACCGAGAAGTTGCCGCTGCGCAGTGAAATGGCGATAACCATGATCAACGGGAAGATGATCAGCGCCAGAAAGCCCCACATGACCAGGTGGGTTGCCCACACCCGGTATTTGACTGATTTGGGTTGTACGATTGCCATATTGACGCCTCCTTACAGTTGCTTGTCGGCTTTGGACAATTTCAGGTTAAGCAGCGCCAGCGCACCGACGATGAGGAAGATGGCAGTAGCGATGGCACTGGCCAGACCGTAGTCCTGACCGCCCGATCCCTGGAACGCAATCCGGTAGGTGTAGCTCACCAGCAAGTCGGTGGTACCGGCCGGGGTGGTGGCACCTATGATGTCCGGTGCGCCGTTGGTCAACAACTGGATAAGCACAAAGTTGTTGAAGTTAAAGGCGAACGAGGCAATCAACAGCGGTGTCAGCGGCTTCATCAGCAGCGGCACGGTGATCTTGAAGAAGTTCTGCACGGGACCGGCACCGTCCATGGCGGACGCTTCATAGAGATCTTCCGGAATGGCTTTGAGCAAGCCCATGCAGAGGATCAACATGTAGGGATAGCCGAGCCAGGTATTGACGATCAGGATCATCACCTTGGCCAGGAAGGGGTTGGTATACCAGTCCGGCTTGATGCCAAACGCCGCCTCCAGGAACATGTTGATCTCACCGAAGTTCTGGTTGAACAAGCCCTTGAACACCAGGATGGAGATAAACGCCGGAATCGCATAGGGCAGGATCAGCATGACCCGATAGAAACCGCGCCCCTTGAGGGATTCCCACTGCACCAGACTGGCCAACACCATGCCGATAGCCAGTGTCAGCGCCACGGAGCAGCTGGAGAAGATCACGGTCCAGATGAAGATCTGCAGGAACGGCGACTGGATGCCCGGATCATTCACGATGCGCGCGAAGTTCTTCCAGCCCACGCTCACCACAAAGCCCGGCGCCACGCCCTTGCCGACAAACTCACCCTGCTGATCAATGTATTGATAGAAGCCGGTCTCACCGTTAGGCAGCATCAGCTCGCCGTTCTGGGTGTCACGCAGCAGGTTGCTGTCTTTGATCACCACGCCAGACTCTAGTTTGATGCCATCCAGCAAACGGGTGTACTGCTGCTTCTGGGCGGCAAACTTGCGCAGACTGCTCAGGGTAAGATGAGTTCCGCCATCCGGTAGCACCAGATCCAGGTCACTCAGGTGAGTACGATGCTCAACAATGGCGCGGATCGGCGCGGCCTTGCTGGCGGTTTCGCCAGTGAAGGGCTGCAGCTCGACCACTTGCTGGGTGTTCTGCACCCGGCCCTCGCGGGACGCCAGCTCACGGGCCTTGTTGGTCATCAGGGAAACAGGTTGGCTGATAAAGGAGTGATCATCCTGGGTCAGCAGCAGCTGGAACTGGCCATTGTCGCCACCCAGCAGGGTAAAATCGAATTCACCGCCCGCCACCTTGTAGCTTTTCTTCAGATGGTAATCTCGCGCCTGCTCCACGGAGAGCAAGTTGGCCCCCGAATAGTTGGTGAAGGCGATACCAATCGTGTAGGCGAGAGGAAAGATGATAAATACAACCATGCCCGCAACACCCGGAAAGATGTAGCGATGGGCATAGGTCTTCTTGTTCATGAAGACATACAGACCGACGGATACCACCACCAGATCCAGCAGCGCGAATACCCACTCGCCACTGGCGTACATCATCACGGCAGCGTAGCCGTTGAGGATGGCGACCAGGGCCGCTATGGTCCACTTAAGCCAGGTGTGCTTATCCTTCGGACCGGCATAGGACTCAACAGAAGGTACTACTTCCATGCCAATTAACCTTTATAACGCCAAGAGAGATTTGAGAGAGTGGGAGGCCATGGCGGCCTCCCGGGTAGTGCGTGCTTACTGAACGATACGCTTGGCAGCGGTATCCAGTGCTTCGTCAACACCCTGACGACCGGAGGTCACGTTCTTGAGGGCAGTTTCGAAGGAAGACCAGAAACGGCTCATTTCGGGAACGGACGGCATCGGCTCACCGGCCTGGGCGTTTTGCATGGTGGCCTTGATGTTCGCATCGGATTCCAGGGTTTTCTGGAACGATTTCAGCGCAACGGCGCCCAGCGGCTTGTCGGCGTTAACCGGTGCCAGACCGGCATCAGTCAGCAGGTAGTTTTCCAGGAACTCGATGGCCAGATCCTTGTTCGGGCTGGCGGCGTTGATGGTGGCACCCAGTACGCCAACGAAGGCTTTGGCCGGCTTGCCATTCAGGGTCGGCAGCGGCGCTACGCCGTACTTGATGCCGCTCTTGTCCAGGTTGCTCCAGGCCCAGGGACCGTTGATCATCATGGCCACTTCGCCCTTGTTGAACTTGGCGTCCATCACACCGTAGTCGATGCCTTTTTCCAGGTGACCTGACTTGATCATCTCGGAGATATAGCCCACGCCCATCTTGGCGCCCGCGTTGTTCACGCCGGTATCTTTGACGTCATAACCGGTCGCGGTTTTCTTGAAGGCGTAGCCACCGTTGGCAGCCACCAGCGGATAGCTGAAGTACGGGGTGTCATAAGCCCACATGATGGCGCGCTTGCCATTTTTCTTCAGAGTCTCGTCAATCTTGGCGATCTCTTCGAAGGTTTTCGGCGGCTCAGGCAGCAGGTCTTTGTTATAAATCAGGCTGACCGCTTCCATGGCAACCGGGTAGCCATAGGTTTTGCCATCAACAGTCATGGCATCCCATGCCAGCTGTTCAAATTTACCTTTGGTCTCGGCATTCGGACTAACCGGAACCAGCAAACCGGCTTTGACCCACTCACCGTAACGGTCGTGAGCCCAGAAGAAGATGTCCGGACCGTTGCCAGTGGCGGCGGCTTGCTGGAATTTCACTTCAACCTGATCCGGGTGAGCCACAGTTACCTTGATGCCGGTTTCTGCTTCAAATTTTTTGCCCACTTCGGCCAGACCGTTGTATCCCTTGTCACCGTTGATCCAGATGGTCAGCTGGCCTTCATCGATGGCGGCAGTGGCAGAGCAAGCGACGCCAAGAGTGGCCAGACCGATCAGGGATGACAGCAATTTCTTTTTCATGAGCCTTTCCTTGTATTAGTTCCGCGCTGTAAGAGCATTGTGTGCGAGATGGATATTATCCCAAGCGGCAAACGGCTCACATGACGCAACTCGCATTTTTGAAATGCAATTACGTATTTCCTTCCAGAAAGTTCTGAAAACATTTTCTTAAAATGGGTAATTAGCCCCAATTATTGGCTTATTTCAGTACAAGCAAGGAAATATAATTACCAAAATGAAAACTTATTACCGCAATGAAAGGGTTTTCACTTCAATGAAAACCCTTTCAGGTGATTTATTTTGTTTGATTTGTTAACAAAGTACCGCGCCAGTTTCGGGGTCTGCCGCGGTGCAATAAAAAAAGAGACCCCGCCGGGGCGGAGTCTCTTTTTGCAAGAAATCACGACTTGATCACACTACAAGCCACACTACGACTGGCGCAGCAGCTGATCCTTGAGATTGGGCGGCACTCCCTTGATGGTCAGGGTGTCGGTCTGGGGGTCATAAAATATGCGACTGTTCAACAGCTTCTGCTCAAAGCTCAGGGTCAGGCCGCCGCCGGAGCCGACAAACTTGGTCAGACCGCGCAGGGTAGAACGGTCCGCCGGAAAGCGCTCTTCCAGCTGATACTCCTGACCGATAAAGCTGTAAAAATCGAGGTCGCCGTCGCCAGGCAATTCGGCAGAGAGCTCCTTGATTTCGATCTCTTCACCGGCACTGGCCTGTTCGGTGCAATATTTAAAGACCTGTTTTTTGTAATCATTGCGCTCGGTTGCCTCGAGCTGCTGACTGTCGCAGTAATCTTCCACCGCCTGCAGCAAGCCTTTATTTTGCACCTTGGCATCCATGCCCTCGCGGGCACCCAGCAGATCCATAAAGAAGTCGCCCAGTTTGCGACCGATGCGTCCCTTGCTGAAGGTGATATAGCGGCGTGAATCGGCCTGGGTTTTCCATTCGGTCAGATCAATGCGGGCCACCAGATTGAGTTTGCCGATATCCAGGTACTGGATATGGCGCAACTCCAGCGCTTCGCTGACGGTGACGCTCTCCTTGCCCTCCAGCAGGGCAATCAGCAGATAGTCGACCCCGACGTAGTTATATTTGGCAAACAGCAGTACCCCTTGCTCATCGAGGGCGTGTTCCACCAGCTGCTTCACCAGCATCTGGGTCACGGTGATCGAAAAAGGGACAAATTCCGTCTGTTCGGCCAGCAGTTGCTCAAGGGCGATACGAAATGCAGGTGAAGGCTGCTTGGGAGCCTCTTCACCGTCAGCCAGCTCGGCGACAGCCGTTTCGGGGTCAGCAAAGAAGCCAAAGCCCTTGCCCCCCTTGCCGTTATAGATACGATGCAGTTCCGCCATCAGCCCCTGTACTGCCTCATCAGCAGGGAGGGTCTGACTGCGAGTGTCGGCGTGGGGTTGACCATCGCCGCCCTGGCGCAAGGAGTGAAGAATGATCTTGTCGATATCGAGACTCATGTCACAAAGCCATAGTGTTAGCCGAAAGGGTGAAGTATTATAAGGCGCTTTGAACCGAGATGAACTGAAGATTATGCCCATCGTATCAAAGTACAAGAACGAGCAGTTTGACGCCCTGATGAACGACCTGATCACCGCGCTGGAAAAACATAAAGCGCCGGTGGATCTCAGCCTGATGGTGCTTGGCAACCTGACCACCAATATCATCAACGGTATGGCACCGGCCCAGCGCCACGCCATCACTGAAAAATTTGTCCAGGCCCTGACCGCATCGGTCGATAATCGCCACGACGCACACTGAGTCCCCGACTCTGTTGATTTGACGTTTCTCAACGCAGATGGATCACTATGGTCGAAACCGGTAACCCCTATCGTGATAATGTCTCTCGCCTGATCACCTGGGGGCATTGGTTCTCCTTCTTCAACATTATCCTGGCCATGCTCATCGCTACCCGCTATCTGGGTGCCATCAGCTGGCCATCGACCACGCTTGGCGTGATCTATCTCGTTGTAAGCTGGATTGGCCACTTCTCGTTCCTGAGTTTTGTCACCTACCTGTTGACGATCTTTCCGCTCAGCTTCGTGCTGCCCAAGGAGAAATCGTTGCGGTTCATCTCTGCCATCATCGCCACGCTGGCGCTGGTGTTGCTGCTGATCGACACCCAGGTATTCCGGCTGTTCAAGTTCCACCTCAACAGTCAGGTATGGCAGTTGCTGCTGGATCAGGCACAAACCGAAGAGGGCTCAATCTGGAGCATCATCTTCGTCGCCGTGCCCACCATTTTCCTGCTGCAACTGCTGCTGTCGGCCTATGTCTGGCGCAAGATCAACAAGCGCAAGCGCCGCCAGTACGGTAATCAGGTAGGGCTGGCCCTGCTGGTCTGCTTTATGCTGACCCACGTGGTCAACAGCTGGGCGGATGCCACCCTCTATCAGCCCATCACCATGCAGAGAGCCAACTTCCCCCTCTCCTACCCGATGACGGCCCGCTCCTTCCTGGCCAAACATGGTTGGCTGGATCTGGATCAGTACCAAAAGCAAGCGGCATCCCTGCACGAAAATAGCGACAGCCGGATGATCTATCCGCTACGCCCGCTAAACGTCAATGCGCCCGCCAGCCACAATAATCTGTTGATCGTGGTACTCGACTCCCTGCGCTTTGACATGCTCAACAACATCAACATGCCCAATTTGCAACGTTATGCCGATCAGCACATCACGTTTCGCAATCACTTGAGTGGCGGCAACGATGACCTGATGGGGATGTTCAGCCTGTTCTACGGGTTGCCGGGTCACTATTACAAGGACATCAGCAGCGACAAGCGTCCGCCGGTGCTGTTCGACGAGATGCTACGCCAGGATTACCAGTTCGGGCTGTTTGGCGCGATGGAAGATGCCCAGAAGTATCGCAAGAGCATTCTGGCTGGCCTGCGCAAACAGGTATTTGTCTCCGAGCAAATCGACGATGGCCAACTGCTGAGCGACTGGCAGTTGTGGCTAGAAAAACGCACAGCGGAGCGCCCCTGGTTCTCACTGGTCTATCTCTCTAGCCCGGGTGATTATCAGTTACCTGCCTCGATGAAAGGGCCATTCCAGCCAGAGCTCGCCAACTTCAATCCGGCGACCGCCTATCGGGCGGAGAATCTGCAAAAACTGGAGAACCGCTACAAAAACTCGGTCTTCTATACCGACCAGTTGCTTGAGCAGATGCTGACCAAATTGCAGTCGCAAGGGATGGATAGCAACACCATCGTCGTGATCACCGCCAACCACGGTCAGGAGTTCAACGACACCCGCAGCAACAGCTGGGGCGCCGGCAGCAACTACTCACCCTATCAGGTGCAGGTGCCACTGGTGCTGGCCTGGCCAGGCCGTGACAGTCAGAGCCTGGATCAGCCCAGTAGCCATCTTGATCTGGCCCCGACCCTGATGCAGGGGATGCTGGGGGTGCGCAATCAGGCTCGGGATTACAGCATTGGTCGCAATCTGTTTGATACCGCGCCACGCCCCT
This sequence comes from Aeromonas sp. CU5, assembly GCF_002586745.1. Taxonomy (NCBI): domain Bacteria; kingdom Pseudomonadati; phylum Pseudomonadota; class Gammaproteobacteria; order Aeromonadales; family Aeromonadaceae; genus Aeromonas; species Aeromonas sp. CU5. The sequence goes on along the minus strand of NZ_CP023817.1, from coordinate 1,061,406 downwards.
GGCTGCTGGCGGGGGATCAGAACGACTTTGCCATCTATCAGGGCGACACCATTACCCACTTCAACAAGCAGGGTGACTTCGAGCTGCTGGAGCGCAACAGTTACCGCCCGATCAAGCACGGCACCCCCGATATGGGCGCCATGATCCAGGTAATGAACGAGCTCAATCGCTTCTATCGCCACCCCTGATCAGAGCAACGCCCCATAAAAACGCCCCCGAATTCGGGGGCGTTTTACGTTATATGAATCAACCATCTGCTGCGGGAGGTGAGTTAACTCCCCCACCCTTGGGGGTACTTGTACCCGGCGAAACGGGTTGCCGCATAGGCTTTGAACGCTGGGGAGTTGTAGGCTGCCGCCACATCTTTGGCAAACTGCTGATCCGCATCCGCGCTTTTCACCACCACCCAGTTGATGAAGTCGTAGCTGCGCTCCAGAAACAACCCTTCGCTAAACGGGATGCCACTGGAGGCGGCGAAATTACCGTTGATCACCGAGAAATCCACATCCTCCCGCGAACGGGGCAGTTGCGCGGCCTCCAGCAGCACCAGCTTGAGATTGTGCGGGTTGTTCACCACATCAAACTCGCTCGCCTTGAGCGGGTTGATCCCCTCCTTGAGGGTGAGCCAACCGAGATCCTGCAGTATCAGCAGCGCCCGCGCCTGATTGCTGGGATCGTTGGGGATGGCCACCGTACTCCCCTCTTTTACCTTGTCGAGTGCAGCCAGCTTACCGGAATAGAGCCCCATCGGACCGGTTGGCACCTGGGTAATGGGTGCCAGTGACAAGCCGCGGTCTTTGGCAAAACTCTCAAGATAGGGTTTGTGCTGGAAACAGTTCACATCCAGTGATCCATCGGCCAGGGCAATATTCGGAGTCACATAGTCGGTGAACTCCACCAGCTTGACCTTGTACCCCTTGGCCTCCAGCTGCGGCTTGATGGAGTCGGTCACCATGTCGGCAAAATCTCCCACCGTGGTGCCAATCACGATCTCCTGTTTGGTCGGCAAGGGGGCATCGGCGGCAATTGCGGAAAAAGAGAGGCTCCCTACCGCCATCGCAGCAATAAAGGTGCTGGCGCCAGCAGTGGCACGCAAGGAAGCAGTGAAAGAAGAAGGTAAGAAGGAACGAAACGGCATAGGGACTCCCTGTCAGGTACGCATCAAGATATGGGCCTGCGGCGGGGTGCCCCCAGAGGCAACGCATCTCACACCGCAGAAATCTAGCCATCCAAACGGCTAATTCAATTACCATAACAGAGCCATCCACCACCGCCAAGCAATAAAGTGGTGGCACAAACCCCACCTCATCGCCCTTGCACTGACTCCCGCACGCATACCTCCACTCGCGCCTACACATACAACCATGCCGTTCACTTTAAAGAGCACACGACGCGCCCTCGGATTGCCCCGTATCGAGATGGATGCTGCGAAGGAGAGTAACGAGAGGGGGAATTACAGACAAAAAGATCAGTAACAAAAAATGAGATCCATTCTCAATAAAACACATAAACAGCGCCATTGGAATACCTACCACAAACAGAATCGGATTTCTTTGAAGCTCGTAGATGTTTTTGAAAAAGGCTCTTTTTGAATCTCAATCGCCCGTGTATAGATTTCCATCGCACCCAGGATGGTGCGATCCAAGATGGAGTTTAAAAAATAATGAAGCAAACATCGTTAGCACTGGCGATCACAGCACTGCTGTCGACCCTACCCAGTGCGCTCGTTCAGGCAAATGAAGGTTGTGCGCCGCTCACCGGCAAGGAGAGTGGCGTGGATATCGGACGCAGCAGCACCGAACGCTGTCTGCCAGGTGCCAATCCCCTGCAGGATCAGCAATGGTATCTGCTCAACAGCGGGCAGGATGGGTTCAGTGCCCGTGGCGGGGTAGCGGGCAATGATCTCAACCTCTGGTGGGCTCATCGCAGCGGGATATTGGGACAGGGAGTCAACGTCGCGGTCGTCGATGATGGCTTGGCCATCGCCCACCCGGATCTGGCGGACAACGTGCGTCCGGGTTCAAAAAACGTGGTGACCGGCAGCGATGACCCGACCCCGACCGATCCGGATACGGCGCATGGCACCTCGGTCTCCGGCATTATTGCGGCGGTGGACAACGTCATCGGCACCAAGGGGATCGCCCCGCGAGCCCAGCTGCAGGGGTTCAACCTGCTGGATGACAACAGCCAGCAACTGCAGAAAGATTGGCTCTACGCCCTTGGCGACAGCGATGCCAGCCGCGACAACCGGGTGTTCAACCAGAGCTACGGCATGAGTGTGGTGGATCCCCGCCCCGCCAACGATCTGGATCAATCCCAGCTTGACCGCCTGTTCGAACAGCAGACCCTCAAAGAACAGGGCGCAGCCTATATCAAGGCCGCCGGCAATGGCTTCAGCAAGATAGCGGCTGGCGGCTATATCCTCAACCGCACCGGCAACGGCCCCAAATTGCCGTTTGAAAACAGCAACCTCGACCCCTCCAACAGCAACTTCTGGAACCTGGTAGTGAGCGCCCTCAACGCCGATGGGGTCAGATCGTCTTACTCCAGCATCGGCAGTAACGTCTTCCTGAGCGCAACCGGCGGCGAATATGGTACCGACTCTCCGGCGATGGTGACCACGGATCTGCCCGGCTGCGACATGGGCTACAACCGCACCAATGATCCCAGCACCAACCGGCTGCACGGCAATCCGCAACTGGATGCCAGCTGCGACTACAACGGCGTGATGAACGGCACCTCTTCCGCCACCCCCAGCACCTCCGGCGCCATGGCGCTGCTGATGTCTGCCTACCCGGATCTGTCGGTGCGGGATCTGCGGGATCTGCTGGCCCGCAGCGCTACCCGGGTCGATGCCAAGCATCAACCCGTGATGGTCAGCTACACCAGCAGCACCGGCAAGGTACGCGACGTGAAAGGACTGGAAGGGTGGGAGCGCAATGCCGCTGGCATGTGGTTCAGCCCCACTTACGGCTTTGGCCTGATCGACGTCAACAAGGCCCTTGCGCTGGCAGCCAGCCACCAGCCGCTACCGCCCCTGGTGCAACTGCCCTGGCAGAAGAGCAGCGTCACCGGCAGCGCCGCATCCATTGCGGATGCAGGCAACAGCCCGACCAGTTCCACCACCCGCATCGCGACACCATTGACGGTGGAAGCGGTTCAGGTGATGGTGAGTCTGGATCATCAGCGCCTGCCCGACCTGCTGATCGAACTGGTCTCCCCCGCTGGCACCCGCAGCATACTGCTGACCCCCTTCAACAGCCTGATCGGCCAATCCCTTGATCAGCAAAAACTGGGATATGTGCGCACCAAAGGGCTACGGGACATGCGCATGCTCTCCCACAAGTTCTACGGTGAAGCGGCCGAGGGCGAGTGGCGACTGGAGGTGACCGACGTCGCCAACGGTACCCGCCAGGTCTCTCTGCTCAATCGCGAGACCAGGGAGCGCACCACCCTGATCGAGCGCAACAATCGCCAACCGGGCAAGCTGATCTCATGGTCCCTGCGGATCCTGGGTCACGATGCCAACCGCAGCTAACACGCTAGGAGTATTACCATGAACAAACCTGTTACCTTGCTGCTGGCAACCCTGCTGGCCCCCCTCTCGGGGCAGCTCTGCGCCGAGGAGTCCGTCACCATGGATGGCAAGCAGTACAGCACCATAGAGGTGAACGGCCAGACCTACCTTATTCCCGACAACGGCAGCAAGAAGCGGGTCGCCCGCAGTCTTGACAGCAAGGTCCCGCAGCAGACCCTGCGCCGCGGCGACGTGTTGATGCAAGGGGCCGCCAGCCCGGAGCTCACCGTCAGCGGCACCCTGCTGGTGGAAGCTGACGATGCCAGCGGCACCCTGCTGGTGGAAGCTGACGATGCCAGCGCCACCGCACTGGCAAGCCGCCACGGCCTGAGCTTCAAACAGAGCAGTGGCGGTATCGCCCTGTTGGAGGCCAAACCGGGCACCGATCTCAACGCCATCGCCACCCAACTCAAGAGCGAAGGGATGAAGGTACAGATCGAGCTGTCGGGGGCCGAACAGCAGCCGAAATAGACCGCACCACACAGATAACAAAGGCTCTGTCCCAATTATGTGTTGAAAGGCTAAGCTTGAAGTAGGCCATCACCTTGAGGTCTACCATCATGGATACCCCAGCCTTTCAACACCTGTTGTCTCTCTTTCCACAGCTTACCCTGCGCCAACGCCGTGTTGCCCGGCAGGAGCTCATGGCGCCCCACACCATTACCTCACTCAATACCCAGCTACCTGCATGCCGCGGTTGCCCACATTGTCAGGCCGATGCCAATCAGCTGGCTCCCTGGGGATGGAGTCGCGGACTGCGTCGCTACCGTTGCAAACTGTGTCTGCGTACCAGCTCTGTGCTGACCAAGACCCCCTTGGCCAGATTACGTAAAGCGCAGTGCTGGGAAGACTATGCGCAAGCCCTCATTGAAGGACTCACTGTCCGCCGGGCAGCGCTGCGTTGTGGAGTCAGCAAGAACACCGCGTTCCTTTGGCGTCACCGCTTCTTGCGTGCGATGGCCGCCCATCAAGCCACACGAGAAGAGGGTATCGTTGAGGTCGATGAGACCTTCTTCCTCGAATCGTTCAAGGGGCAACGGGGACTGCCGCGTCCGGCACGACATCGTGGAGGTAAAGGGCGAACCCGGGGAACCGGGCCGGATTACATCCCGGTGATGGTGGTGCAGGACCGTGCTGGCCATCATGCAGATTTTCAGTTGGAAAAGATGAATGCCGAAACAGTTATCGCGGTGTTGAAGCCGCTGGTGTCACCGGATGCAGTGCTGTGTAGCGATGGTGCGGGCGTATATGCCAGTTTCAGCAAAGAGCAGGGAGTGACTCATCAAGTAGTGCGCAATCGTCAGGGTGAGCGAGTGGCCGGCGCGTATCACATTCAGCATGTGAACGGCTATCACCGTCGGTTGAAAGAGTGGATGGAGCGCTTCCATGGCGTGGCGACGCACTACCTGAGGAATTATCTGGGTTGGCGCAGGATGCTGGAGCGTTATGGGAAGGGTGTGAATATCAAAGCGTGTTTGCATGAGGCGCTGGGGCAACCCATGCAATACGTAATTGGGACATAGCCATAACAAAGGGGGCCATCATGGCCCCCTTTCTGTGCTGCTCATTGTGGCAGTGGCTTACTTGCGGCCATGCTGCTCCGCCAGATAGAGCCAGGTATCGACCACTGTATCCGGGTTGAGGGATAGTGAATCGATCCCCTGCTCCACCAGCCAGGCGGCGAAGTCCGGGTGATCGGATGGCCCCTGACCGCAGATCCCCACGTACTTGCCCGCCTTGCGCGCAGCCTGGATCGCCATCGACAGCAGCGCCTTGACCGCCTCGTCGCGCTCGTCGAACAGGTGGGCAATCAGCCCGGAATCCCGATCCAGTCCGAGCGCGAGCTGGGTCATGTCATTGGAGCCGATGGAGAAGCCGTCCACGTGCTCGAGGAACTTGTCTGCCAAGAGGGCATTGCTCGGGATCTCGCACATCATGATCACCTTGAGCCCCCGCTCGCCACGGCGCAGACCGTTCTCGGCCAGGATGTCGATCACCTGCTCCGCCTCGCCCACAGTGCGCACGAAGGGGATCATCACCTCGACGTTGGTCAGCCCCATCACATCACGCACCCGCTTGATCGCCTCGCACTCGAGGGCAAAGCAGGGGCGGAAGCTGTCGGCGATGTAGCGGGATGCGCCACGAAAACCGATCATCGGGTTCTCCTCGTGGGGCTCGTAGCCACGACCCCCCACCAGATTGGCGTACTCGTTGGACTTGAAGTCCGACATCCGCACGATCACCCGCTCCGGCCAGAACGCCGCCCCCAGGGTGGCGATCCCCTCGGTCAGCTTGGCAACATAATATTCCCGCGGGCTGTCGTAACCGGCGATCATCTTAGCGATGGTGGCCCGCAGCTCTGGGGTTTGCTGGTCAAACTCCAGCAGCGCCTTGGGGTGCACGCCGATCATCCGGTTGATGATGAACTCGAGGCGCGCCAGCCCGACACCGGCGTTCGGCAGCTGGGCAAAGTCGAAGGCCCGATCCGGGTTGCCGACGTTCATCATGATCTTGATGGGCAACCGTGGCATGTTGCCCACCTCGGTCACCGCCACGTCAAAGTCCAGCTCGCCGTCATAGATAAAACCGGTATCCCCTTCCGCGCAGGAGACGGTGATCCGCTGACCCGGCTGAATATGGTCGGTGGCGTTGCCACAGCCGACCACCGCCGGAATACCCAGCTCGCGGGCGATAATGGCGGCGTGACAGGTACGACCGCCCCGGTTGGTGACGATGGCGGAGGCCCGCTTCATGATGGGCTCCCAGTCCGGGTCGGTCATGTCGGTCACCAGCACGTCGCCGGGCTGTACCTCGTCCATCTGGCTGATGGAGGAGATGACCCGCGCCGGGCCTGCGCCAATCTTGTGGCCGATGGCGCGCCCTTCGATCAGCACCTTGCCCGCTTGCTTGAGGGCAAAACGCTCGAGGGTATTGGCCTCCTGCCGACTGCGCACGGTTTCCGGGCGCGCCTGCACGATATAGAGCTGGCCATCCTGCCCATCCTTGGCCCACTCGATATCCATCGGGCGGCCATAGTGCTGCTCGATGATGAGGGCCTGTTTCGCCAGCGCCATCACCTCCTCATCGGTGATGCAGAAGCGGCTGCGCTCGGCCTCATCGGTGTCGACAATCTTCACCTGACGGCCGTGACCGGCATCGTCCGAATAGGTCATCTTGATAAGCTTGGAGCCGAGGGTCTTGCGCACCACCGCCGGGCGACCTCCCCTGAGGGTCGGCTTGTGCACGTAGAACTCGTCCGGGTTGACAGCCCCCTGCACCACCATCTCCCCCAGCCCCTGACTGCCGGTGATAAAGACCACGTCGTTGAAGCCGGACTCGGTATCCAGGGTAAACATCACGCCGGAGGCGGCGAGATCCGAACGCACCATCCGCTGCACCCCGGCCGAGAGGGCTACGCCCTTGTGGTCATAGCCCTGATGCACCCGATAGGAGATGGCGCGATCGTTGAACAGTGACGCAAACACATGCTTGACCGCCGTCATGACGGCATCGATGCCACGTACATTGAGGAAGGTCTCCTGCTGGCCGGCAAAGGAGGCGTCCGGCATATCCTCGGCGGTGGCGGAGGAGCGCACCGCAAACGAGGCCTCGACACCGGCACTCAACTTCTCATAGGCAACCCGGATCGCCTGCTCCAGCTCGGGCTGGAACGGGGCTTCGATCACCCAGTCGCGGATCTGCTGACCGGCCCGGTTGAGGGCGGCGATATCGTCCACGTCCAGATTGTCGAGCAGATGGTGGATCTTGCCGTTGAGGCCGCTGGACTCCAGAAACTCGTTAAACGCAAAGGCGGTGGTGGCAAAGCCCCCCGGCACGGATACACCGGCGCCAGAGAGGTTGCTGATCATCTCGCCAAGGGATGCGTTCTTGCCGCCAACTCGTTCTACGTCCTGCATTCCGAGCTGTTCGTACCAGAGCACGTACTGTTGCACTTGGATGTCTCCAGATTGGTGGGCACCGATGCCATGGCACCGCGTGCGCCCGATTTAATCGATGAGGTTATGGGTAAGTCAGGTGCGTTATTGTCTGTTTCTTTTGTTGCCAACGACCATGAAAACGTTTTCTACTGGTTTTCAAAAAAATCCCCGAACAAGGGTTGGGGATGGTCGAACGACCGGAACATTCTACAATGGCGACACAAAAAGATAACGACTCAGGTTTGCAAGCCACGTCACAACTTGGGCACAGCAGACCGGTTGACAAAACTGGTATGGTTTCGAGAGATACTTCTCACCCTTTACCCCATGCGGCCCCACCCGCCGGTATCACAGGAGCCCCACGTGCACACCGTATTTTATGTTTCAGACGGCACCGCTATCACTGCAGAAGTGTTCGGCCACGCGGTACTGAGTCAGTTTCCGCTGGCCTTCGAGCAGATCACTATCCCCTTTGTGGAGACCCAGGAAAAAGCCCGTCAGGTGCGGATGCGGATCGATGAACAGTTCCGCCAGACCGGGGTGCGCCCCATCCTGTTTCACACCATCGTCGACCCGCTGGTACGGGAAGAGGTGCTCAAATCGGAAGCGTGCGGCCATGACTTTCTCAACACCTTCGTCAGCCCGCTGGAGCAGGAGCTGGGAGTGAAAGCCGAGCCCCGCCTCCACCGCACCCATGGCATGGAGAACCGCAAGCTCTATGACGATCGCATCGAGGCAGTCAACTTCGCACTGGCCAACGACGATGGCATCACCACCAGGGAGTACGATGAGGCGGACATCATCCTGATCGGGGTCTCCCGCTGCGGCAAGACCCCTACCAGCCTCTATCTGGCGCTGCAGTTCGGCATTCGCGCCGCCAACTACCCCTTTATCGAGCAGGACATGGGCATGCTGGAGCTGCCCGCGCCCCTCAAGGCCAACCGTCACAAGCTGTTTGGCCTAACCATAGCGCCGCAGCGGCTGCACGAGATCCGCAACCAGCGCCGTGCCAACAGCCGCTACTCCTCCATCGAACAGTGCGAGCAGGAGCTGGCCTGCGTGGAACGACTGTTTCGCCAGGAGGCGATCCGCTTTCTCGATACCAGCTCCCACTCGGTGGAGGAGATCAGCGCCAAGGTCCTCGAGGCGACCGGTCTGCGCCGCCAGCTCTGTTAAGTCAGCTTGACAGCTACTGGCATCAACAAAAGATAAAAATCACACGTACACTGTAAAAGTCAGGCGCTGTGAGCTGTGGTTTGAGTAGATGACAGTGAAAAGCGTGGATGAAAAAGGGATAAGCACCATAAATGCTTATCCCTTCTCTTGCCAACCTTGTCGTTGCGCTTGTCACCTGAAGCCCGTCAGTCGCAGCTCTGCTCTGCTCTGCGCACAGCCAGAGTTAACTAACGATTGAGCTCAGGGTTGTTCATCAACCGGGCATAGAAGGCCAGCAAGCCGTGGCGCAGACGAACCCGCTCTGCCAGCCAGCCGCCAGCAACAGCACCCGTTACCCCGCCAACCAGCAGCAGCGGCTGCCAGTAGTGCAGCAATCCCTGATCACCGAGCAACAGCCAGCCCAGCAGCATGGTCGCGACCACCAGCAACAGCAGCGGACTGGCGGCAATTGCCAGCCAGAGCGCCACCAGCAGCCCCCGGGCCACCCCTTGTTGCAGCACGCTTTCACTCTCCCTGTGCTCCAACTCCCCGCACTCTTCCCTGCACTCTCGCTTGTTTGGCATCATTTGCATCCATCTATGACTCAGCACCACAAAAGCCCACCGACAGAGCCAAATGTCAACAAAACAGAATTCGATTGCGCAAATATCAACCAAGCACCACCATCCAGCCTCTCAAGATCATAAAAACGCTGCCTTTGGTACAAAACACGGCCATCTAGCATGGAAAATAGGTGCATTCATGGCGGATTATCACTATTCTGCTTCGGTTGCCAGCCAATGACAAAAATTGAAAATGGCGCGACGTAACGAAATAAATACAGCTTTCGTCAGGTTTTGGCTACGCACTGCGGCCTGCTCAGGATGAGCCCAACACCGACAAGAGACAACAGAGACGTAAGGACAGACCCATGGATTTGAAACAAGACGGTGAGGAGCTGAAGCGCGGCCTTAAAAACCGCCACATTCAGTTGATTGCTTTGGGCGGCGCCATCGGCACCGGCCTCTTTCTGGGCATTGCCCAAACCATCAAGATGGCAGGCCCCTCGGTCCTGCTGGGCTACGCCATCGGCGGCTTTATCGCCTTCCTGATCATGCGCCAGCTCGGTGAAATGGTGGTGGAAGAGCCGGTAGCCGGTTCATTCAGCCACTTTGCCTACAAATACTGGGGCGAGTTTGCCGGTTTTGCGTCCGGCTGGAACTACTGGGTGCTCTACGTGCTGGTGAGCATGGCCGAGCTGACCGCGGTGGGCATCTATGTCCAGTACTGGTGGCCCGAAATCCCGACCTGGATGTCGGCAGCGGTCTTCTTCGTGCTGATCAACGCCATAAACCTCTCCAACGTCAAAGCGTTTGGCGAGATGGAGTTCTGGTTCGCCATCATCAAGGTGGTTGCCATCATCGGCATGATTGGCTTCGGTGGCTATCTGCTCATCTCTGGCACCGGCGGCCCCGAGGCGAGCGTCACCAACCTGTGGGCACAAGGCGGCTTCTTCCCCAACGGCATTAGCGGTCTGGTGATGGCGATGGCGGTGATCATGTTCTCCTTTGGCGGTCTGGAGCTGGTGGGCATTACCGCTGCGGAAGCGGACAACCCCGAGAAGAGCATTCCCAAGGCCACCAATCAGGTGATCTACCGCATCCTGATCTTCTACATCGGCGCCCTGGCTATCCTGATGTCCCTCTACCCCTGGGGTAAAGTGGTGGAAGGCGGCAGCCCGTTCGTGATGATCTTCCACGCACTGGACAGCAATCTGGTCGCCACCGTGCTCAATATCGTGGTGCTGACGGCGGCACTGTCGGTCTACAACAGCTGCGTCTACTGCAACAGCCGGATGCTGTTCGGTCTGGCCAAGCAGGGCAACGGCCCGAAAGCCCTGCTCAAGACCAACAAGAGCGGCGTACCGCTGGTGGCCCTCTCGGTCTCGGCAATCGCTACCCTGCTCTGCGTGCTGATCAACTACCTGATGCCGGGCAAGGCGTTTGGCCTGCTGATGGCGCTGGTGGTCTCCGCACTGGTGATCAACTGGGCGATGATCAGCCTGGCGCACCTCAAGTTCCGCAAGGCCAAGGTCGCAGAAGGTGTCCAGCCCAAGTTCAAGGCGTTCTGGTACCCCTTCGGCAACTATCTCTGCCTCGCGTTCATGGCCGGTATTCTGGTGATCATGTACATGACCCCCGATTTTCGGATCTCGGTCGAGCTGATCCCCGCCTGGCTGGTGGTACTGGGTATTGGCTTTGTCATCAAGCGCAAAGGACAAGCCCAAAGCAAGGTCGCAGCCAATCTGGGTTAATGCCCGCAGCTGACGACATCAATGCAAAACGCCGATCGGATGATCGGCGTTTTTTTATCTGGCTACTTCAGCTGCTCTTGCCATCACTCATAAACCACACGGTAGTGCAGATCACTTGATCCGTTTTCCTTGTGCATCCACCACCGGCTCCCCATCTTCTTTGCTGAAGGCACCTTGCTGAGGGCTCGGCAGAATATCCAGCACCACTTCGGATGGACGACACAGCTTGGTGCCAAGGGGCGTCACCACTATGGGACGGTTGATCAAAATAGGGTGCGCCAGCATGGCATCGACAAGTTCGTCGTCGCTGAAGCGCTCCTCAGCCAGTCCAAGTTCCTCAAAAGGCGGCACGTTCTTGCGCAGCAGGTCGCGCACCGGCATTCCCATGGCCGCAATCAGCGCGACCAGTGTCGCGCGGCTCGGCGGGGTTTCCAGATAGTGGATAACGGTCGGCTCAACGCCGGCGTTACGGATGAGCTCCAGGGTATTGCGCGAGGTGCCGCAGGCCGGATTGTGATAAATGGTGATTGGAGTGTTATTCATGATTAAGCCTCTGCGTTGAGATAGTTGCGTTTCATTCTAAGGGCCACATTGACCAGAGCGATCAGCACCGGCACCTCCACCAGCGGGCCTATCACCCCGGCGAATGCTTGATCCGAGTTCAGACCAAATACCGCGATAGAGACCGCAATGGCCAGCTCGAAGTTATTACCGGTGGAAGTAAACGCGATTGACGCATTCTTGTCATAGGGGATCCCGAGCTTCTTGCCGACCAGAAAGCTGGTGAAAAACATCAGCACAAAATAGACCACCAGCGGAATGGCGACCCGCACCACATCCATCGGCAATTCGACGATCATCTCCCCCTTGAGGCTGAACATCAGCACGATAGTGGCCAGCAGGGCGATCAGGGTGATGGGGGAAATCGCCGGAATAAAGCGCTCGGTGTACCACTGCTCCCCCTTGGCCTTGACCAGATAGTGACGGCTCAGGAAACCAGCGAGGAAGGGAATGCCCAGATAGATCAGCACGCTTTGGGCGATATCCAGCATGGTGATATCCACTGCAAACCCCTGCAAACCAAACAGCGGCGGCAGGACGGTAATAAACAACCAGGCCATAAAGCTGTAGGTGAGGATCTGAAATCCGCTATTGAGCGCCACCAGACCGGCACCGTACTCCTTGTTGCCACCGCCAAGGTCGTTCCACACCAGCACCATGGCGATGCAGCGCGCCAGACCGATCAGGATCAGGCCCACCATGTAGTCCGGGTGGTCATGTAAAAACACCAGGGCAATCACAAACATCAGGATGGGGCCGACCAGCCAGTTCATCACCAAGGAGAGGGTTATCGCCTGCCGGTCGCGGGTCATGGTGCCCATGGTGGCGTAATTCACCTTGGCCAGCGGCGGATACATCATCAGGATCAGACCAATGGCCAGCGGGATATTGGTGGTGCCGACCGACATCGCCTCGTTCCACTGGGCTACCTGAGGGAACAGATAGCCAATCCCCACCCCGATGGCCATGGCGACAAAGATCCAGAGGGTGAGATTACGGTCGAGAAAACTCATTTTTTTGCTGACGGGCAGATCGCAGCAATCATTGGTACTCATCAAAAGACTCCAAAAGCATTGGGTGAGATGAAAGGCTCAACGCGAACACAGGCCGCGGTTGATGGTGCCTTCACGGGAATATCGTGGGGCGCTATCTCACGCCTCCTGATAGATCGGGTGACATAACCCTTGCAATGCGGCCACTCCCACCGGCTCGACGGCCTGCAAGGGCACCACCGCATAACGCTTGGTATGGCGCTCTTTGACTGCAGCGATATGGGGTTGCTGGCAACAGGCGCGCTGGGCCAGCAGTGGCGAGGTAACGCTGGCAGGGGAAAGCAGGTGATTCACCACCCAGGCCCAGGGCTCGATACCGGCACGGCGCAGATCGGCTTGCAGGTTGGCAGCCTCCTGCACCGGAGTCGGCTCTGGCAGGGTGACGATCATCACCTTGGTCTGTTTCGGGTCTTGCAACTGCATCATGGGGGTAGTGAAGTGCAGGCCCTTGTTGCCCATCTGGCGGGCAATCTCCCTGTGATAGGCGCCGGTGGCATCGAGCAGCAGCAGGGTATGGCCGGTCGGCGCCGTGTCCATCACCACGAAGCGCTTGCCGGCCTCACGAATGATCCGCGAAAAGGCCTGAAATACGGCGATCTCTTCGGTGCAGGGGGAACGCAGGTCTTCTTCCAACAGGGCGCGGCCCTGGGCATCGAGACTCGCCCCCTTGGTGGCCAGCACCTGAGCACGGTAACGCTCGGTCTCGGCGTGGGGATCGATGCGGCTCACCTCCAGACTGGGCAAGGCCCCGGCCAGCGTCTCCCCCAGATGGGCGGCGGGATCTGAGGTAGTAAGATGCACCGGCAGCCCGCGACTGGCGAGCTCCACCGCCACGGCCGCCGCCAGAGTCGTTTTCCCCACCCCGCCCTTGCCCATCAGCATGATGAGCCCGTGGCCATCGCTGGCCAGTTCATCGACCAGTTGCTGCAACCCGGGGTGCGGCTCGGCGGTGGTGCGTTCGACCGCATCGGCACTATCGTCAGCACCATCAGCACGATCAGCACCATCGGCAGACACTGTGCCCAGTAACTGACGCAGGCTCTCTACACCCACCAGATTGGTCGCCAGCAGCGGTATTCTGTCTTGTGGCAAGCTTGCCAGCAGCGCGGGCATCTGTGCCAACGCCTGCTGCTCCCGCTGCCACACGGCGCAGGCCAAGGGGTCATCCGCCAGCTCCCGTTGCGGGAAGATGCCATTGATCACCAGCTGCTGATTGGCAAGACCTATGGCCGCCAGTTCATCATGAGTGCGCGCAACTTCCCGCAAGGTAGAAGCTTGCGCTCGGGCCACCAGAATAAGCCGGGTTTTCAACCCATCGGACAAGGCAGCGACCGCCTCGGCGTATTGGCTGCGCTGTTTTTCCAGCCCGGCCAATGGCCCCAGACAAGAGGCATCCCCCTTGCCTTGCTCCAGAAACTCGCTCCATGCCCCCGGCAGTTGCAGCAGACGGATGGTGTGACCGGTGGGGGCCGTGTCAAATACGATATGGTCATACTGTTCCACCAGCTGGCGGTCTATCAGCAGGGCGGTGAACTCGTCAAAGGTGGCAATCTCTGTGGTGCAGGCGCCGGAGAGTTGCTCTTCAATGCTGCGCACCACGCTCTCGGGCAACTTGCCACGCACCGGGCCGACAATCCGTTCCCGATACGCTTGCGCCGCCGCTTGCGGGTCTATCTCCAGTGCTGACAAGCCGCTGACGGCCGCGATGGCGGTGATCGTATTGCCGATGGCTGTGTCAAATACCTGACCGACGTTTGAAGCCGGATCCGTGCTGACCAGCAGCACCCGTTTGCCACTGTCACACAAGGCAACTGCACTGGCGCAGGCTAGCGAGGTTTTACCCACGCCCCCCTTGCCGGTGAAAAAGAGAAACGGCGGGGCATCAGTCACAAACGAATAGCTCAGCAACGCGTTACTCAAAGACGAGGACATAAGCGGCTCCAATCAGGCAAAACAAGGCAATTCACCGCGCAGGCGGCAGGGATGTGGTCAGCAACACTCAGGGGTTAGCAGCAACCACTGCTGCCACAACAGCCGCCGCTCTTGGCGATCCCTTTGATGGCCGCTTGCGGCGCGGGCAAACCGGCATAACGGGCCAGCTCACTGCGGTCGGGATAACGGCCGGTGAGCACCACCTGACCATCCACCAGCACCAGCGGCAACCCCGCCTCCCCTGCGTGCATCAAGAAGGCACTGACCGCTGGGGTCTCGGCAAACACCATCGGCTGCTGAGCCAGATTGAAGCGCTCGATGGCCACCCCCTGCCCCTTGGCCCACGCCACATCGGCCGCAAAGTTCACCAACCGCTGCTCTACCTCGGTACCGCATACACCGCTGGCACAGCACAGTGCCGGATCAAAAATCTGGATAACAGACATGGCATTACTCCTTATTGCAGCAAGATTGCTCGGGCAACACATGGGGCGAACAGCTCGACTCGGCGCGCATCATCCCGCACGCTTCGGGATGCCCGGCGCAACACTCTTCCGTGAGGTAGCCGATAAGATCCAGCATCAGGGGAATGTTGGCCCGGTAACGTAAAAAACGACCTTCTTGCTCCACCGACAACAGGTCGGCATGCAGCATGGCTTTCAGATGAAATGACAGTGTGTTCGGGGCGATATCCAGTTCACTGGCCAACTGGCCAGCAACCTTGCCTTCCAACCCGGCCTTGACCAGCAGCCGCCAGACATCGAGACGGATCCCGGATGCAAGAGACTCGAACACTTTAGTGGCTGTATCTTTATTCATGGGAACCTCTTCATCTCATTTCATAGTTACAACTATACAAGAATTATTGAAATGAACAAGTCACCTCAACCAAGTCACGGATCTGTTCAGCTGCCTGGGTTGTTCACGCAGCACTCTTCACGGAAAAAAGCGATGATCTCTTCCAGCACCTCATATTGAGAAACGCAAAGGAGGGTGCGGCTCTCCCGGTTTTGCTTGACCAGCCCCACCGAGACCAGCGCCGCGATATGGTGGCTGAGGGTGGAAACGGGGATCGCCAACTGCTTTTGCAGCTGCTCCACCATCCCCATGCCAAGAGGACTGCTCTCGGCCAAGGCTGGATTTGGCACCACCCTCACCTTCCTGTTTATCTCTCCGCTCTTGAACCCCATCATCGTCGGCTTGATGTGGGCCACCTTCGGCTGGAAAGTGAGCCTGCTCTACGCCGTGATCGCCGCCAGCGTCTCAGTCATGGCGAGCATGCTGCTCGACAGATTGGGGTTCGAGCGCCATGTCATCGACCCCAAAGAGGCCACCCCCTCCTGCAGCAGTAGTGGTTGTGGCCCGGCGACCCACACCACAACTCAAGCAAATTGCAGTGACAACCAACGCGGCGCCATTCGCTCAATCAAACCGCTCAACGGGGCGGCATGCTGCGCAGCAGCGCAACCAGAGATGGCCGAACAAGCCCCCCTCTCCTGCTGCAGCGATGGCACGGCAGTCCTGACCAGTGCACCACAGATCCCCACTGCCTGGGTCAAGGCTCGCATCGATGCCTGGCAGCAGTTCAAAGCGGTATTGCCCTTCCTGCTGCTGGGGGTGCTCGTCGGCTCGTTTATCTACGGCTTTATTCCTGCCGAGTGGATCGCTGCCCATGCTGGCGCCGACAACCCGTTGGCCATCCTCTTCAGCACCATCGTCGGGATCCCGCTCTATATTCGGGCCGAGGCGTTGATCCCGCTCACGTCTGTACTGCTGGGCAAAGGGATAGGGATAGGGATAGGGATAGGGATAGGCGCCGTCATGGCGCTGATCATCGGCAGCGCTGGTGCCAGTCTGACCGAGGTGATCCTGCTCAAATCGATGTTCAGAACCCCCGATGATTGCGGCCTTCCTTACCGTGATCCTCGGCATGGCGATCTTGATGGACTATCTGACGCTGCAGCTGTTTTAAACTACCAATGCTTTAAGCCACCAGGCTTTGAATAGACAAAACGCCGATCGGATGATCGACGTTTTGTTATAGCCAGTGCTACTCAGAAAAAATTGACGTTCAAATCTGACTATTTAATAGTGACAGCTCCAGCATCTTTTTTTCATTATAAATGACTTTATCATCCTGCAACGATACAACGCCTGTTTTTTCCAATGCCAGAAGAATGCTGCCTCCAATAGATGGCATCTCTTTAAATTTGCTATTAATACTATTTAATAAACTTCCTTTATTGGCCGGCCTGTTATTTTTATAGGTAAGTAGATGCGAGCAAATTTTCTTTAACGCCAATGTGTCAACACCACTCGTGGCAGTTAGCCTACTTTCATCCTTTTTAGTACCGATGCGCTCTGCCACTCGATGTTGGTTGCGTAACAGGCTTACTACATGCTCGAGACCTGTGTCATTTGACATAATGACAAAGTGAGCATCTGCAGGGAGTTGCTGCATCAGCACCCCAGCATAGAAACTGATGCCAAAATCAGCAGAGTTTTTCCCTGCATTAGCCATTTTAAATATTTTAAGTCGCCCTGAATTTATAATTTCATTGAGGGGCATCAACCAATCCAAAGGGATTTTGGCGCCAGTCTGCGCATAGCAAATAACAACCTGCGCATACTCATTTAACGTTTCATTCAGGACGTTGATCTGACTTGGACAGTTCTCCAAATCAATTAGCAATACTTTGCCATATTTAACGCTCGGTAAAAATTCAGTTTGAGTATTCATAACTCCATCCATGGCTATCGATGATTTATTCCATAAAACTGACGGCCTGCTTCTATTCCATCAGCAACAAACCAGCCCACAGCATACCTTCTTCAGCACGAATGAGCACTGATCGATACCCATCATGCCGCTGGAGATCAAAAAAGGCCTTGTCCAAGACAAGGCCTTTGCTCATTGACGAAACATCAGGTGATCATGACCATTTAAGTTGGAAACTAGCAGAACAAACGATTCAGTAACTTAGCGACACCACAAGTGACATTTAAGTTGGAAACTCAATAGCGATCCTCCGCCTGCTCAACGAACAAGCAGGACATTTAAGTTGGAAACCAAGCTCTGTTTGCCATGATAGTGACCATGTAACTAAATTACAAAACAGCTAATTACCTCTTATGAGCAGTGGCAGGCAGACGCATGTCATTTGTCCGCAGTTAGCAGAGAGGCTACATGCTGGTGTTGAAAGGTGTGGCTGTAGGTATATGACACCACGGGAAGTCAGCCTAGCTGCTCCCCTTGTAATGACATCATTTGTTAAGCACACCATCAAACTCCGACAGTTGTAAGTCATTTTTCCCCTGCAACATATCGCTCGCTAACGATCTACGCTGGTCCAGTAAATCATCGAGCGTTGCCTCGAAGGTCTGAATGTCAGCATCGCGTATAGTTGGATAATAGACAAATACATCCTTGGTCTGGCCGATACGGTATGCTCGATCGGTCGCCTGATCTTCTTTGGCCGGATTCCAGCACCGGGTGAAATGGATCACATGGTTTGCTCCCTGCACATTGACACCAAACCCCACCGCCACGGTGGAAAGAATAATCACATTAAAGCCGGACACTGCCTGGAAACGATCAATCAGACGTTGGCGACTATTCAGGCTATCGCTACTTGTACTGGTGTCCCCATTAATGATTGTTGGGGATATATCGAAACGGACCTTAACCGCGTGCTGTACTTCACGCTGAACATCCCGTAGTTCGGTGAAGATGATAACTTTATCCCCGCTGCGACGGATGTTATCCAGTTGTTCTAGCAGCCACCTCATCTTAGGGGAATGTTCACGTAACCAAAGGTCAGGCTCCACACAATAGGGGTGAGCACAGACCAGCTTGAGTTTATGCAACACAGGAAGGATGAAACTCTCTTTACTCCCTGCGGCCTCCTGCACCAATTGTCGCTGTCGATATTCACCAATCTGCTGGTTATAGAGGGAACGCTGCCGACTAACCATGGTCAGATTGCGGCAAGTGCGATCTTCTATCTTGGAAGGCAAATCCTTAGCCACATCCTGCTTGGTCCGCCGCAAGGTCTGGGGCTCAATCAAGGAACGTAATCGAGCCAGAGCTTCTAGATCCTTGCACTCCCCCTCTTCAATTGGTTTTTGGTATTCACGACCAAACTGGTTTAAGGCCCCAAGCAAACCTGGCTGGACAAAATCAAACAGGCTCCAGAGATCGATCAAGGTGTTTTCTACTGGAGTACCAGTACAAGCAATGCGAAACTTGGACTTCATGGCTTTAATAGCCCTAGTCACCATAGCTGCTGGATTTTTGATTTTTTGGGCTTCATCACAGATCACCATGGCCCATGACTGACGACCCAAGGAGATCTCTTGGGAACGCAGCGTCTCGTATGTGGTTAACACGATACGAGCCTCCTGTAACCAACCGGGACGCAACAGATTTGTTACACCCTGCTGACGCAATGATTCTGGGATTTCATAGCTGCGAAACTTTGCCTCTGATAGAGCATCACCGTAGAGCCGCATGACTGCAATGTCATCGGCATAGAAGAATTTTCGCAATTCTGCTTCCCAGTTATCCAATAACGAAACCGGGGCTACGATAAGTACAGGATCACCACTTGGTTGACGTTCCAGATAATCAACCACAAAGGTAAGCAATTGGATCGTTTTTCCTAAACCCATGTCATCAGCTAAGAGGCAACCCGATACATGTTCTGGTGACAGCTCGAACAGATGCTGTAACCATGCCACACCGTGTAATTGGTGCTCACGCAGCGAGATTTCTGGCTTAAGCCTCTCCGGTAATGACGGGGAGGAAAGACGCGCCTGTTGAATCGCATCTTGTCGCCACTTGGCATAACCCACCTCGTCGATATTTTCTTCCACCAGCAAACCAATGCTGTTTTTCCTCATGGATTCTTGAACTGTTGGCTCTTCGCTCCGGATCTGCTTTCGCCATTCCTTTTGTATCTGCTCAGCCAAGCGCAATGGCACGGGTTGCTCAGATCCTGGCAAACAAAGATGCCCTGCTCCCTCTGCAAACGCCTCGTCAATACGCTTTGATAACTCATCCAGCGCCGCAGCATCGTCAAAATTGATCTGTGCGACAACATCACCCACTGACTCCTCAATTCCATTCGATTCGCTCGAAAGCCAATCCTGACCGGTTGTTCGGGTCAGGAAAGGAGATGATACTGGCACTACCTCGCCGAGACCGATAATGCGATCACCATAGCGAGAGAGTTCAAACAAAGAATCGAACAACTCTCCGGACACCTCTCGTTGCCAGCGATCTAGCAACTTTTCGATGTCCAACAATTGCTGCTCGTCAAAGTCGCCTAACTCCAGCTCAAAACCCTGCCAGAAACCTGCGCTCATACCAGCAGCCAGCTTAAAGCGCAGCTCCTGTACAAAAGGCGCAAATATTCCAGGTGAATTGAAACTCAGTGTTTCATCAGGGAGTGGCTCTCGGCTTATAGGGGAGAGATGCAGCAATACGGTGGCGATCTTCCCACTTTCGGCCTCGCATTTAGGTTCCAGACGAAAGTGATGAAAATAGATCCCCGCATCGACAAGCGATTGCTCGTGCTGCTCTGGATCGAGTACCACGCTGGTCACTTCTCCCAGCAGGGCATAGGGATTGCGCAACAGGGACAACGCCGAATCCCCAGCCACCCTTCTCCCCGGTATCGCCTTGATGGCTTCGAGTACTTGCTTGATCTCAGGCTCTATCAACACATGAGCGATGGTGCCATCTGGTTGCGTGATACGGTATCTGTCCTGTACCCGTTGGGTAGCATCAAATGAGGAAAGGAACCCAACTGGTTGTTCAGGAAAATCAACGCCAACCTCAATGACAGGACAAGAGTCGATCTCTGCCTTACGTGGTCGCAAAGCCAGTCGCTGAGGTTTAACGACCACTGTCTTGGCAAGAAAACCATCCATGTCGGCATTAGCCGCTTTGGCAACACTGCGAATAACGGCCCACCCTTCATAGTTGGTCGCCTCACCCGGCTCATCCCTCTGACAACGAGCAAGGTCACGCAGAGACTCACAGAGCTGCCAGCTGGCTTCGTTCAGTAGACGTTGTCCCTTCTTCGTTGTTACCAACGCCCCCTGACGTTTTAACTCGACATGTTCTCCCGTTACTTCATCACTCCAGTGAGTAATCGCAACGGTGAACTGAGGATCGACCAAGCTGCCTCTGCATTCCAATTTGGGGCGTAGATCAGTACAGTGAGGCAGCGACAACAACGCCAGACTACTTTCATGATCGGCGTCGGCCATTAATCGATACATATCACGCCATGTCAGGAGCCAGCGGTCGCTAAGCACCGCAACGTACTCCTCCTCGGCAAGCTGCTCCAGATAGGCAACCAAGGCCCATCGCTCAGGCTCGCTCTGTATACGTTCGGCAAACACGATCCCTCTCTCATCCGCCTGCCAACATGGGCTGAGATCAACCGGATCATGCTTATTTTTCCCAAATTTGCTAAACCAACGTCCAAGCATCATTTTTTCCAAAACATAAACGGGCTGCCAGTTTTGACCACAAAACCATTGCGCCTCAGAAGCAAAATGTCATCTGTATTGCGCTGCTTGATCTCTATATGGAAAGCACCGCCCTTTTCACGATGATCCGTATAATGTCGCAGGTTTTCGCCTAACTGTTCGAGCAACAGAGCAAAATCAACTTTCCCCTTACCGCCTGAATGAATCACAACGGTCCGATCAGCAGGTGTGTTCACAACTTGGCTCTTTGATTCAGAATTGTTGCCAAGGGGAGCTTGAAATGATGGAACGCTTGGTTTGACAATTTTTGGTTTAACTACACGATTCCATAATTGATTGGCTCCCTGTGGGTTTGGAACAATACCAAGCAACCGTAACTCATCATCATATTTTTGCTGCCACCCCTCCATCGCATCGGGCTTTAATGGTTTGGGAACATGTATCCAACGCCCCTTCGCGAGGTTTTTTTGTTTCAAATCATGAGTTAAGTGCAATGCACTGGCATCAGGATTAAATCCGCAGGAGTTAGCTCGATATACATAACAGGCGTTTCCTGTGTGCGAAAACTCGACAAAGATGTAATCGCCAATCTGCATGATTACTGCGTTATCAGCTGGCGAGCCCCCAGATAAATCTCCTAGGCGGCCCTTATTTTGATCACGAAAACGGACAAACTCTCCATCTCGGTTTAATTGAGCATCACGTCCCATCACGATACGGGTATAACTCATCTGATCGGCAAAACGGAGCCAATAGAAGAGACGCGCCTGATCAACCTCGCCTTCACCTTTCAGCAAACTAAAAAAGTGCTGTAAATCCTGCTTGGCAAGCCATGCCCCCACCATGTCACATACCGGTTTAGCCACATGGTGACGCCAGCGATTTTGATCGGATTTCAACTGGGGGTTCCCCCAGATCTCCAGACCTGCTTGTATCAGGTTGGCTTGTGGCTGAACATGACAGCTACAACCATGATACCGAGTGAGACAAGCAGCCATGATCTCGTCGGAATGACGCCTATTATTGATAGTCATCAGCGCCAGCAATGCCGGTAACCGAGCTAAAAATGGCGCTTCATCAAGTTCAGCAATCCTTTTCTGCACAACGGCAACAATTTGATGCCACAACCAACTTTCTGTCGGGATCTGGGCAAGAGTCTGTAGCTGAGTGAGGTCTGTTACTGTTCCCTCGAATATCTGCTGCCCTAACCGCAAGCCAGCTTCACTCTGAAAAAGCTCTTGATGCTCATCAACTACCCGCATCCAAGCTTTAAGCTTCTCCGGATTCCGGAGTACACGATAACCATCCCGGATATAAGTGCGCAGTTGTTGCCAGTTTTGGCTCTTCTCAGGCTCTATTGCCTCATAACCAAAATAGCTGAAGCAGAGAGCAGTCCAATCCCGGCGAACCAACTCACGGCTATCGATGTGAGCAGATACATGCCTACTCACTCGTGGAAAGACCTTTTCATCATCTAGCAACTGCTTGCCTGCTTCAACGCAGTCAACAAGCCCTGCATATACCAACCGCCACTGCCGCCGGGTGAGCGGTTCATTACGCAGGAAGGCCGCCAGAGCGGCATGACGCTTCTCCTTCGGTGGTTCTGGAGCTGCCTCCGCTTGGTCAAACCTAGCCTCAACCTCAGATCTAGCTCTCTGCAAAACCGAAAAGGAATGCAGAGTCCTCTCCTGATAGCGACCATTGACCCGCTCCACACTGGACTCCAAGATCGCCGTAAGACGGGAAATTGCATCCACCATCAGCGCATCTCCAACTGACAACGTTCAGCCGTCATCAGACCAGAAAACTGAGGTGCGCTCTCCGCCGCCTGCTGCTTGTCTTCCTTGAGCCCATAAAACTGCATGCGCAGCTCCACTCGACGACTTGCCTCTTTGCTGTCCTTGGCATTGTTAAAAGAAACACCTCCAGCCAAAAACAGGCTACGGATCTGCTGCTGGTGTTCGGCAGAAAGGGATTGCTGCAACTGGCTCCGTCCGTCAAGCAGTGCACACATTACCCACTCGGAACGCTGTAGCGACAAGTGGAGGTTATAGAGGTAAGAACCATCCGTATCGGTAAAACCTTCAACCACCACCTGTTTCATCCAACGTTGCCCCTCTGGGCTATCGGTAACATCCAGGATCAACGGCACCACGTCCTGCAATGCCTGCTGACCCTGTGGGTCTAGAAAATATTGGTTGTGACCAAAGCGCCCGGCCTCCCCAAAGCTAATCCGGTTGTCACGACAGTCAACTTTAATGGTGTTGCTCTTCTTTCGCGCCAGTATCTCCAAGCTTTGACAGATACGGGTAATATCCTGCCCTCTTTGCTTTTCTCCAGCCTCAACTTCGCGAATACGCTGGGTCACAGACGCAAGTGAAGCAACCATGACAACCAAGAACAACACCATCATGGCAGTCATCAGATCGGCATAAGAAATCCAAAACGGCTTTTCCGCCTCATCGTTGCGACGCGAGGCCGGAGCGCCTTTCATCCCGAACATACGTTAGCCCCTTAGCGCCGCACCTTGATAGACTCAAACAACTCGGAAAGATCCTCAATTCCTTCCTTCATATCATCGATACCACCAGCAAGCCCCTTCACCGCTTTGTCTAGCTCACTATCGAGACTTCCCATGGTCTTGACCAGATTACGATTCAACCCATCGGCAAACTCATTGAACCCTTTCGCTAGGGCATTGCCGATCTGGTCCAAATATTCTGTGGCCTCACGATTAAGGTCACGCATCCGCTCACCGTGTTGCCTGAGATCGTTAATTAGTTGTGCTCGCTGGCTTTGTTCGCTCTGTGCCCCAGCGACTACGGACTCGATGGTAGCCAAAACTTTGGCCGCAGACTCTCGATGAGTGCGGTACTCACCAATAATTGTTGTGAGCTCACGGGAGGCTACCGCCAACTCTCCACCAACTTGCTGCACTGACACCAATACTTTGGCGGTTGTCTCACCCGCTTGCACCACACTGCTGCCCGCGGTGTCGAATCGATCAGCAGCAAGGCGCATCTTGTCTGCCCCTTGTGCCATTTGCTGCAAGTGCTCTCTAGTTTGCAAGCCAAGGAGTTCAATGACTTCCTGTGCCTCTTTGCGCTGCTGCTCGACCAATTGCAGCGTCTCTCTAAGCTGCTTATCCAACCCACCAATAACCGTTTCAGTTGTATTCCTGATATCCGCCTGTGCCAAGCGATGCTGTGCATCCATTCCTTCTTGGTTAGCGTTAAAGGTCTGGAACATCTGATTGAGCTGTGAGCCCAGCTGAGTCAAGTTTGTGGACATGTTGGTCATGACCTCTTCTTGCCCTTGGCCAATACTCCGCTGGCTCTGTTCAATAAAGCTATTCAGGTGTTCGGCTATCTGTTGCTGACGGGCCTCACTCTCGGCAAACAATCTCTCCAATTGGTGAGCTATGCGTTCACTGGCATCCTCGCCCGAGCTTCCCATTCGCTCTACCGCCGTCTGCATTTTTGACAACATCTCGTTCATGCCATTCTGCATACTGGCTTGACCAGCCTGCATGTCTGTAAGCAGTTGTGCTATGACTGTGGCACTTTGCTGAGAAGAGGACTCGCCAGCTCGCCGCATATCGTCCACCAATGCCACAAAGCCTTGCTGCATGGACTGCATTGCCGTCACCGACTGACCGAGCATCTCGTGCAATCCGCTGAACTGTTGGCCGAAGGAGGCATCCAATTTGCTCATAAAAGCACTCAGTACATCAGTCAATAGATGCTGCACTTGGCCCGACTGATCACCACTTGCCTGCTTCACTGAACCAGCAATTTTTTCCAAGGGATCTTTAAGACTATCTTCGATGGAGCGACCGATCTGGGTAGCCAAAGATGTGCCAACCTCTTGATAAGAGGTTGAGAGGGTGTTGGCCAGTTTGAGATTTTCCTGAACTTGGGCATCAACCAGATTTTGCATCATGGTGCGTAGATCACTGACCAAGCTGTCTTTCAGTTGTCGGGCATTAACTGCACTTTCATTGCTGGCCTTAACCAAGTCGGCTAAATATTCCTCACCCACACCGCCCTTGAAGAGTTCATCAATGGATTCGGTCAACTTTTCCAGTAACTGGAGGCAACGTCCCCAACGCCATTTTTCCAATCCAGTCACCACGATGGATGCAAAGATTGCGATCGAAGACCCAACAAAAGCAAAAAGCACGTCATTGAGCAAGCGAGAGACACTTTCGGTAACCTTGGCAGGATCCGACACATCAAAATGCATCAAACCCGACATCAAACCCAGGAAGGTGCCTACGATACCTAACCCTGTCAGTACACCTGGCAGGTGTTTGAAAACCTCGGTGCGGAGAGGCGTCTCTACAATACTAGGCACTGAGAAGAAAGTGGCAGATAGGGAGGTGGCTCGCACAGCGACTAATCGACTCTCTCCCTCAACCAATTCACTCTGTCTGTGCAGAGTGTCAGCGTATTCTTTCCAAGCATGATTCATGGCCCGATATTTGGGCTCAGCAAACATTGCTGTAGCCTGTTCTAACTTTTCAGAAGCAGGTAGTTCACGCTGTATTTCTAATCCCTTGCTAGCCTGCTTCAACTTGTTCGCCACCAAAAATGATGGCCCAAGATAAAACACACAAAAAAATGCGGAAAACAAAACTACCAGGCAGAACACAAGGGTAGGGACAGAGCTTGGCTCAAGGTGCTTAAGCCAGTCGAACAACAAGGTGAAATTCATGCATGACTCCCGATTTTGAGAGATGCAGTATATCAACTCCAATAAATGTGTTTTTAATCAAAATCACTCTATTTGACATATTGAGGATAATGCAGTCGATATTTTGCACCCCATAATGGGTTTAACGCCCATTTCTCCCCCTAACGAGGGGCTCATAACCATTCGAAGGGGATTGAAAGTTAATTGCTGTTTACAAGTGAAGGGGGGGTAGGCAGGGCCACAGATAGGCAGGTACGGTTTACCGCGAAAGTAGTCAAAAAGGGATGTTATTAACGAAAATGCCTCATATGGAAATCATTCGCCAGTTGGCACACACCTGCGTTGAAAAATGACGAAACCAACCGCCGAAAAAACAATAACCATTTGTTATTAAATGATTTTTATTAAAAAAACTGATGTTGTGGTCAACCGCTCACGAATACCCCAAACTAGATGATGACCCAATGAACTCCTGAGTGATGATTCGCATTGGGCTGCCATCAACAACCCCCAGACGGAGGCGCAGACTCATAATGACTCATGTAGAGCAATCTCCCCCAACCAGCAATCTATCTGTTCTGGAGTCGCTCGGTCTACCACGTAACTGGCTAGCCGCCCATCAGCACATAGTGTCTGGTGTATCTCCTGAGATCGTCGTCAAACTGAGCAAGCTATTGGGGTCTAATACCCGAACAATTTGCCAGATGATTGGCATTAGCCGAGACACACTGAATCGCCAAATCAAACGGGGCAATCGCTTATCGACAGCTCAGGGAGATCGCGTTTACTGGGCAGCCTTAGCAGTGGACGCAGCCATATCCCTACACCGGGGAGATACTGCTAAAACGATGAGATGGCTCACCCGCTCTGCGTGGGGATTAGGTGGTGAAAAACCGGCCGATGTGATTACTACGCCTATGGGAGCGCAGGCAGTTATCGATCTTGTCGGCCGGATTAGGCATGGCATCCCCTGTTGATTAACAGTTCATACGTGACCATAAAGCACCAACAATAGGCTCATTTGGTGAGCCGATCACCCCGACCAATCGGCTCATTTGATGAGCCGATCACCTCGACCAATCGGCTCACTTGATGAGCCGATCACCTCGACCAATCGGCTCACTTGATGAGCCGATCAACACAACCACTCAAATAGTGGTTAGATAAGCTCTCGATTGCCTTCAATTTTCCCAAATTGATCAGGGTCTGCGGGTTGATAATCATCCGAAAACATATTCATCAACCGATGCTCCTGTCTCAGGTTGGCCAGCGCCCCAAAAAAGCAGCCTTCACATAGGTGTACCTGATATCGTTCACCATCGTGCTGCGAACCATAACCCCAGCAAGCCTCCAGCGTGCCGAATTCCTGCGTACCGAGCGATTTAGTAGTACTAGCACCACAGACATCGCACAAAATATCGACGACCTGTGTGGTAGGAACGATTGCTTCGACCTTCATGGCAATACTCCTCGTTATGATGCCTGATATCAGAACCTGTATAGGTATCGACGGCGAACATCAGGGCATAGGATGTTGATCGGCATACGCCGCAACCAGCCGCACAGCCAATGCGTAACTGAGCGGTAGACGTGTTTTGTACTTCCTCAGGCAGTCTGGCCTATCGACTGCCCGTTCCAATGCAGATAGAGAGCTTGCCTGCTCGGCCAGCAGCCCCAGTTGCTCAGCCAGTTTCCTATCCCGTTCTTCCCAATCCACACTGGGATGGTGAACTGCTCGCTTGGCGGCAGGTAACTGTTGATACAACCAGGCACGATCATGTTTATAGAGCCAAGTAACTGCGGTTCTACACACCTGTTCGACACAGCCTCGACTGACATCGGCATGCTGTGCCAAATATGCAGCCACCGTTACACGGTGCTCACGTAGACGGTTAACCCTTCTCAAATGCCGTCGCCAATCAGACAACCCCTGATGGCTCTGAATGATGCCTTCGACCGCACCGACTGAGACGCCATGGCAATGGGCGATCTGCTGTCGGCTTACCCCCATGAACGCCTGCCGCCATATTCCCCGCGCCACCGCCGCAGTGATGCGCTGGGCTCGGTGTTCGACGGGGTGGTTGTGTCGCAACGCGAGTTGCTTGATATAACCGACACTGTAACCGGTCTGGCGGGCGACCTGACGCATGGAGAGCGGCTCTGCCAACCACCTTAGCACTGCTCGCTCGACGGCTTGCGCGTCACGCGCTGGCGGCACAGGCAACACCTGCTGCACCTCGATGGAGAAGAACTCCGCTGGGCTGCGACTCACAAACGCCATCAGCATCACATGTTTCAGGTAGTGGTGACTGCGGTCACCGTGCACCAGCCCCGAGACGTATCGATAGTTGGCCAGCCCCGGCGGCACTATTGGCGTTATATCGGCAAACAACCCCTGCCAGAACTCCGTCATGGCCTGCAACAGGGGCTGGCTACGCAGATGGCCTCTGGCCGTCAGATAGCCCTGTTGCCCGAGCCATCGCTGGTACAGCTCAGCTAGCGACTCCGTTGGCGACTGGACGCACAGATACCGATGCATAGCGGTGATATATGTAGAAAGTTTGATTTCCTGTTCAGATGGACGCGATGGTTCACAGGGTATCTCGGGATCCGGTATTAGCAGTCGCCGATCAATACCTCCCGCACTGGCCGCCAGGGTTTGCAATCGTAGCTCATGCTTGGCACAGGCCGTGACCCCATACAACTGGTGTACCGTATGCCAATACCCACACCCGAACTGCTTTTCATCTTCTAGAAGACAGGCCGGACACCATTTCAGGCAAGCGCCACCGACCCTTAGTTTGCTGGCGGCTTGTCCTGACAGGGCCATTATTCCCCTCCCCTCACCCAGCATGGCGGCAGCCAGGGCGTGGACTTGGTGCTTATTGTTCAGCGTCAGGGCGAACAATGGGAAGGCCGAGCCGTGGTGCAGCAGGTATTGCGGATCCACCCCCGCCGCCTGGGCAGCCGCCTTAATATGGCCTGGTAATGCCGGATGCAACCGAACAGCAGGACAGTGGAATAGCTGGTTACAAAAATGGTTTCGATCACTGTATGCCGAATGAACAAAATACTGGCTGACCCAGCTGTAGGCCGACTCGCCAGGAATATAGGTGGGGATCACCGAGGTCAACACTGATCACCCCTCAGATCCCAAGAGCCCCACCAGATCGACGCCTGCATGCTGCAACATCATTAGATGGGCCAGAGGGTGCAACGGATCTCGGGCTGACTTCTCATGGTAGCCCCGTGCATTGCGCAGCTGTGGGGGTAATTGCCATACCTGACCTGGCCCCCCACTATTGGTGAAATACGCAGTAAGTGCCAGGGGATCACATTGCGAGTCCATCTGCTGAAACCACGCATTGATCGTTTTGATACTTTTGACCGTGCGCATCGCCTCGCCCGAGATGCCCATCGAATCAGTCACCAGCTGAGTTAGCGCACACAGGGTGAAAGCACTCGCGGACTGGGCTAATGCCAGCGACGCCAACTCAATCTCTTTCATCCGCTCGGAAAAATGACCATCGTATCCCCCCATCCAGTGCCCACAATGGGGGCAGAGGCCCTCGTATGGTGGGATCAGTTGTTCCGACAATAATTTGGCAGAAAAACCACAGCCTGCGCAGTGACCAGACAAACCGCATTGATGCCGATAACAATGGAACACTCCTGGTAGTTGATGATCTCGGTGGTAGTAGGGCATACCATGGAGCTCATAATCCTCGGCAATACAGTCTGCGCACCAGCGCCAATATTGGTGTTGTACATTGTGCAGGCCAGTCACCCGTAACCGAAGCTGAGAACGGCCCGCCAGTGCTGATGTCACTATCCTCTGCTCATCCGGAGTCAAAAAAGAAGCTAAATAATTGCCGACAGAGTGATCCTGCCACGCACGTTGAACGTGTCGGGCCCGAAATTGGGTATCGAGGACAGGATCGTCGGGATGACATAAACGATGGGGACGGATTTGTGGGCTGCTCAGCCCCAGCACCTGGGCCGTTGCAGTAAACGTCCCGTGCGTGCTCAGCACATGCATCCGGCCAACTACCGCCCCTAAATGCTCACCAGGTAGCAACTCCAGCCGATGGAGGATCATTTCCACGACCCCTTATCTACAGAGTAACCGAGTTGCCCCAGCAATGAATCCGGGGATAATTGCTCTAAAGTTTTTAGCTTCTTTTCCTCTGTTTTTGGCAGCTTTTTGGTGATTTTAACCTCGCCTTGCAGCAGGATTTCTCCTTCTGCTGAATATGCGTCTCCATCAACAACCTGACTATTTCCCACTGATTCGAGCAGTAACATCGGCGATAAGTCCTCAAATTGGTAGTAATCACCTTTACGCAGAGCACTCAACGCAGGCTGGAGGATTTTAAATTCGCGATTGAAACATAGGTCCAATGCTGCGATCGAGAGATCTTGATCTGTTGGTTTCAGCAGGGTTAGATATGATAGCGTGGCGCGAACTAGACTGGTTGCAATAGCCGGGATACCGGCACTCAAATAATGTATATGTTGGCGTAACACATCCTCTGATGTTTTCTGGTTTTTCAGAAATCTGGTTTGACATATCAGGCGGATAAAACGCAGCCAAAATGAGCTATTTATATCGCAGCTAACCAACTGCATAAATCCATTTTTAGTTGCTCGGCGGGTTAGCGTCATTTCGCTATCAAACAATTTCATCGTGGCCAATGTTCCGACAAACATCAACGGGATCCCCACTCGATTTAATAGTTCCTCTAAAAATTTCATGGTGGTTTTCTCGTTGTTACTGATCACTTCATTCTTGGCAGACCTGGCCAGGTTCTGCGCTTCATCAAGGATCAGCAAACCAACCCCATGGCCGATAAACGATTTTTGCACTACCGAAATCAACTCATTAACAGAGCGGTTCCTATGGGTATGGCTATAACTCTCACCAGTGACAGCGTCGAGTGATTCTAACAAGTTCAGCAAAAGTGCTTTTTGGCCACGGCGATCATGAATTTCAATGTACAGATAGGTCACCTGCACTCGACTCACAATAATTTCGTGACCATGCAGGTCCGTATAGCGATCATGCTCTATCGTTTGTGGTATCTGTTGGCAAATTTGCCTAACCATCGTGCTCTTCCCACGTCCGCTGAGCCCTAGCAGTAACAGGCTATACTGAACAGACAACCCAAGACTCAGTACATGAGTGGCTTTCCATGGCTCGGCTTTGTCACGATCAATTGCAGCTAATAGCCGGCGCACATCTGCCCCCACTGGATTGCGTCGAGTATACCCGGCCTCGATCATTCGTCGTATTTGGTCATATAAACGGTACGCCTCATCTGGAGAGGTATACACGTCCGCCAGTTGATCTATGGCAGTGCGGATAAAATATGAATGCAGCGATTCATCCACCCCTGCAAGATCCAGATCACACTGAAAAGGGATCTCACAGTTCGCATAAAATTGTGCCGTTGAGAGCGGCAAGCCAAGCCCCTCGATATAGGGATTGCCCCGATATTTGGAATTGGGGTGTGGAAAATATTGAGGTGCGGCCATGGTCATTTCTCCTCAACACTGAAAATTGTCGGATCAGTGAGATCTTGCTGGCTTATCGCCGATAATGGTCGAGGATATGTATTTTCCTGAGCCACAGGAACCAAATCGGCAACAATGGACTGCCCCTCCTGATGTCGTTGCATGGCAGCATCTATCATTTTGCGATTTTTCATGCCGCCTTGAATGCTCTTGGCATTACTTTTGCTATGTTTTCTAATGCTGGCCTGTATTTGCTTATCCTGTTTATCGAATTTTTGTACAAGCGCTACTCGCTCACTGAATTCGCGTTCCTTCAAATTTGCAAGACGTTTTTTTGTGATTTCCTGCTGTCGCATGACATTTTCCCAAATCTGATTTTTATAGGCCTCACTCCGGTCAGTAATATCCAACTGAATAACATCACCCAACACCTCATCTTTAAGCCATATATAATTGGTGGTGACATCTGAGTAGCGAATTTTAATTTTAAACCTGCCAAAATTTTTGGCTTTATCCAGATAGCTCCTACGAACAATTTCATTACAACTATAGTATAAGTTTCTAAAATAAATGCCTTGTGACATAACCGTTGCCTCGGCTTCGGGCAATAATGCAAAACGCAGCTTATCTGCGGACACTCTGGAGCCTATGACAGCCTGCTTGAGCCCCCAATTCCAGACATCACGAGGAGTAAAACCAATACCATCTCGCGACATTTCAAAATTTTGATTATTAATACTAGCGCGATTATTATTCAAAAAGAGAATGGCATTTATCAAGCGATTCACAAACTCATTGTAACTATACAATGGTTTACGCGACGGATGCTGGTCCTCTTTTTTCGGCACCTTCATCACTTTGCCTGCATGAGGCGGTATTGCCATTTCTTGCAGTAAATGGAAGCTTTTTTCGACCGTACCTTTCATATCTCCACGGTGGAGTGCATTTAAATTTGCGACCTTGATACCGATTTGGCCTTGCAGTATTGCAGTAATATTGCTATCCGAATTTTCAGATCCCCGATCCATCGTTAATTCACGACAAACTTCTTGGCAGGGCCATTCAGACTCCTTTATATCAACGCCATACTCCCGACAGAAATCAATTTTATTACTCATGGCATTACAAAGAGCCTGACTGGCACCATGCCAGCAGGGACTGCCAAACCCCACATGAATTCCAACAATCATGGTACTGTACGTATCAACAACTAGATATATTGTAGGTCGTCCAATACTCACTAATTCATCCTGAGAGTATGCGTCACGAATATAAATATCGGCGATGGTACTATCTATTTCATAGCGATAAGTCGGTCCACGCAGCCCTTTTTTAGCCACACCAGGTTTAGCCGCATGATCTCGCGCATAATTAATGCTACCAACTCGTTTTTTGATAAATGTTAGTTTGTCGATACATTTCATTAATTGTCGTTTGAATGAACGAGGAGAAATCAAGTGCTCTTTTGGCAGTGATATTTTCACTGACTCTGATATTTCACCATCTCCAACATTTTTTGGACTCATCTCTACAGATGCATAGGTCATACAATAGTCTAAATATAATTTAGAGAGAACAACCTCCTCTCCAGAACGAATCGACCTTGAGAATAACTCTATGTTTTTAATGTCCTGCTGGGTGATACCCCGATAAGGATTACCGTAATTAGTTTCACGTCCTCTTTTTGAGGCTAGGCAGATTTTTCCGTCGTCTAACTCAAGACTTTTAGTTGGCAGTTGATGATTCAAACCACACTCGTAATATCGTGGCAATAGTGAATTTGGCATTCCTCCACATTTAAAATAACGATTCAAACAACTGCTTACATATTTTTTACTACGTCCTGACTGAGCGATGAGTTGATTCAATATACCATTTGATTCACCATAGAGATAACGATGTTTAAGATCTGGATCTACTATCAGTGGTTTGATAGTAGCAAGACATTGTTCTCTTTTCTCAATCCATTTTGGATCAAAAACTGAATCAGGCTGATAGAATATCTCTGGAAAATCATGATCTGCAATAGAAACCCTAGCCGCATTTATATCAGACTCGACATGTTCCAATGAAATGACAAATGGGCGCTTAGGTGAGTCAGCCAACAGGTCTGATACGGCTATTAATCTGTTATCCAGACAGATATCAACGATAAGCAGTTCTGACTGGTTTTTTGTTTTTGATACAATTTTTTGGTTAATCCGCACGAGACCCCCGCAATGCCGGAAGAGGGTGATATAACTCGATACGCTGTGTCAAATCTATATCAATACGACCGGTATATACAGCATGCTGGAACAAGCAAGCAACCTGCAATTCATCGATATTTATCTCGTGAGCGACCTGCTGGATTAACATTCGCAGAGTGGATAAGGGAGCCGTCATCATGTGGGATTTAAATTGTACAATCACATTGTCATAAAAATCCGCTGAAACCTGGAGAAGATTTTTTGAATCATAACATTCCCGCAAAAACTCTAAATTGTAGATAAATGTTGCATCAAAATCTTTCTCAGTTACCAGCACATGATCGACATTTTGAGTACGCCAATACTCAAGGGCAATTTTCTCTTTTGCTCGTGTTCGATTAACGACTCGGGGACTTGTGATCGCAGGATCCAGTGCATCAGAATATTTAAAGCTGTATGCTGTCAATCGCGCTTTGCCACTATCGGATTGCCTCAGCACGACATAATCCTGGGTCATTGTTTTAGCAGGGATCCGGCCACCATGATTACCTCGTTCTTGATAATTACCTGGATGGACAACGTTCAGAGAGGCAGCAATTTCTAGAGTTTGATGCAGCGGTAGCGGATATTGCTCCAGAATGTCGATGACGCTAGCATCGTGTTCAAATGCAAAAAATGGGAGCCGCTCGCCACGGCTGAGAAGATGATGCTCACGACCCGTTTTGTGGCTAAATACAATCTGCCCCTGGCCGTAGGTGTGGGACTGCCGCACCGTGACCCAGGGGCGATACCCCGAAGCTTTGATGTCTCGGTTGTACCGTGCTGTTTTTGCGATCTCCGCATCGGTGACGATGGGCTGCTGAACCGTTTTTTGCTGCATGACTACTCCTACCTGACCTGCATACAACCTAGTAACTGGGCAGGGGGTCGTCAACCGCAATATCGCACGTAAGGCGTTGTTTTTACTTATTTATTTTTATAAATAATAACTATCGATGCTATCATGGCAAAAATGCCACACTCAACAAAATTTCATTTTTTATCTTAAAAAACATACAGTTATAAAAAATCACATAAGCATACATAATCACGAATATTTATTTTTATAAATAATAAGTAAATGTTTTTTATTTCTTTTTTGACATAAGAGGGTGGCGGATATAGAACATTATTCTGAGGCGATTGATGATTCCGCTCAGAAAAAATGTCCATTTTGGGCTACAAAAGGCTCCATGCGAAGAGTAATCAATGCATCCATACCAAAAAATTCAGCCCGGCAAGGGTGGCCTGCCGGGCTGTGGGTGACTGACGAGCTGATAACTCACGTCAACAAGCGGTTAGCCATGCCATCCAGCTTCGCTTTGGTCTTTTCCCAACCGGGCATCACCTGACCCATCAGCCGGTAAAAGTGCTCGCTGTGGTTGTGCTCGGCAATATGGCAGAGCTCGTGCAGGATCACGTAATCGATACACTCGCGGGGCGCTTTGACCAGATGCGGGTTAAGCGTGATCCGGCCATTGGGGGAACAACTGCCCCACTGGGTCTGCATGGTCAGGATGCGCAGGGGCGGACGCTCGGTGACCCAGATGGCCTGATCGAGCATGGCATTGAGTCGTCTGGCAAACACCTCCCTGGCACGAGCCTTGTACCAGTCAGCGAGCAGAGCCTGGACTTTCTCGGCTCTCTTTGCGCTATCAGTGACTAGGCTCCTGACCGACACCTCCAACTTGCCACGCAGCATTTTGACCCCCTGCACAGCATCAGGTGCCGCTATCACCTTGAGCAGGTACTGCTTGCCGAGGTAATAGTGACTTTCCC
The DNA here is from genome assembly GCF_002586745.1 of Aeromonas sp. CU5. Classification (NCBI taxonomy): domain Bacteria; kingdom Pseudomonadati; phylum Pseudomonadota; class Gammaproteobacteria; order Aeromonadales; family Aeromonadaceae; genus Aeromonas; species Aeromonas sp. CU5. Next base: position 1,026,160 of record NZ_CP023817.1, on the reverse strand, counting down.
CACTGATGTACTGGCGTGGGGTGACGTGCTCCAACTGCTGGCGAAAGTCGCGTAACTGTTCGTAGATCCAGCGTCCGCGCTGCTTGACCGCTGCAAGAACCGCATCATCAGCCGCCTCACGCGGGGCCGAGACCACGACGCGGCAATCGGGATGCACCTTGATAAGCACCTTGCCGCTAGCCTGTCTCCGTTGCACCCGCTCGAAGGCGATCAGCTCATCGCCATAGCGAAAGGATGGAGCTGGAGCCTGGGCCTGAGCATCGCCCTTGGCCCGAATAGGCACATTCATCTGATCAGACTCCGCTCAAGCCGACTCGGGTGATCTGCACGACCATCTCGACGATCTTCTTGGCCTGCTCCATACCACTGCCGATGTTTTTGCACTCCTGGAACATGCGTGGCAACAGTTGCTTGCGAATACCCGCCTCGATGTTCTGCGGGTTGATGGAGTGCTCGGCCACAGACGCATCCACGACCGTATCGATCTCGAAGGCCAGCTTTATCCATTTGTCCTGTACCTGGCTGTCGGTGATGGCAAACACCTCAGGCAGCACCTTCTTGAACACCCCAAAGTAGGCCTGAGCGTGGCGATGCCCAGCAAAGGCGTCAGGAATGTCACTCAGGCGGCGCTCCTGCACCTGCTCTTCGAACTCACGAAACAGCATGTACTGCTTGAGCGGGTGATCGAACAGCTTCTCTGCCTCCTCGATAGCTTGGCGCAGCAGCTTGGAGAAGGCTTCCTGGGCGTAAGGGTCATCACGTAGCTCCTGCTCAATCATGCGGGTGACGCGAGTCTTGATGATGTCGGTCTCGTTGCGGGTCTTGTTCTCGCTCCACTCTTCTGGCTGCTTTTGGCCCATCTTGCCGACTTCATAGACGCCACCAGGCTCTTTAACCTCTACACCGACCACATGCTTATCCAGCAGCTTCTTCACCTGTTCGGCATATTCGTCGTAGTCAATCTTCTCACCTGCATCCTGTTGCACCAGTTGGCGCAGGCTGGAGAGCTGTTTCACCGTCTCTTTGTAGTGGCGACGATCCGCCTCGCTAAAGGCGCTGTCCTCGAAGAAAGAGGCCGACTGCAACGCCACTTTCAGGCAACTGGCAAACGCCGTGAGCGCCTCGTAGAAGTCTTCTCGCACCTTGAGGTGCACATCCACCAGTTCGCCGTCCAGTTCCTCCATCTTGGGCACCAGCACTTGACGCAGTTGCTCGATATCCTGCTTGTTCTTTACCCCGGCGAAGATGCCCCACAGGGCCTGATAGAGCTGTGGCAGCCGCTTGTACTCGGTGCCCATCTGGTTGTAGAGGCCTTTGAGATCGTCAACGTCATAGCCGCCTTGGGTGCGGGAAGCGAGATCCTGATACTTGCCGATGGTGGTATCCAGCTCGGATAAGATGCCGCGATAGTCGATAAGCAGACCAAATTTCTTCTTCGGGTGCAGCCGGTTGACCCGCGCAATCGCCTGGATCAGGTTGTGCTCTTTGAGTGCCTTGTCGATATAGAGCACGGTGTTCTTTGGCTCATCGAAGCCGGTCAGCAACTTGTCCACCACGACCAGCAACTTGAGGGGATCATTCTCATCAGCAAAGCGTTCGATAAGCGCTTTGGAATAGACCTGCTCATCCTGAGTGCCGACATTATCCTTCCACCACTGAGTGACCAGCGGTGTGGTCGATTCATCCACCTCGGTGTTGCCTTCCCGGCTGTCGGGCGGGCTCATCACCACCGCCGACTCGAACAGCCCCGCCTCGTCGAGGTACTTTTTATAGAGCACCGCCGAGGCCTTGCTATCGCAGGCTAGCTGGCCCTTAAGCCCCTCGACAATGTGGTTTGAAAAGTGACTGGCGATATCGAACGCAATCAGCTTGATGCGATCCTCCGCGCTGTAGATCTCGCCCTTGCGGGAAAATTTGCGTTTCAGATCGGCCTGCTGCTGCTCGTTTAACCCCTGGGTGATGCGCTCAAACCAGCTGTCGATAGCCCGCTCGTTGACCTCCAGATCGGGAATGCGCTCCTCGTAGAGCAACGGCGTCACCGTCTTGTCCTCGACCGCCCGCTGCATGGTGTAGGCATGGACGATGGGGCCAAACTTATTGGTGGTCTTGTCATCCTTGAGAAGCGGCGTGCCGGTAAAAGCCACAAACGCGGCGTTGGGCAATGCCAGCTTCATGCGGACATGGTTCTCGCCCCCCTGGCTGCGGTGGCCCTCATCGATCAGCACGATGAGATCCGGGCTCTTGTTGATGCACTCCGGCAACTTGGTCGCTGAGTTGAACTTCTGAATAAGCGAGAAGATGATCCGCTCGCAGCCCTTGCCGATCTGCTCGGCCAGCCGCTTGCCCGAGGTGGCCATGGCCGCTTCTTTATCTTTCTTGCCCGCGAGTTCGCCGCTGGAGGCGAAGGTCTTGCTGAGCTGGCTCTCAAGATCCACCCGGTCGGTCACCACCAGCAGGCGACACTGTTTCAAACTATCGTGCAGGATCAGCGCCTTGCTGAGGAACACCATGGTGAACGACTTGCCCGAGCCGGTGGTATGCCAGATCACCCCACCTTCTCTCCCGCCATCTGGGCGTTTCTGGTTGATACGCTCGATTAACCGCTTGATGCCAAACACCTGCTGGTAGCGGGCGACTATCTTGCCCGCCTTCTTGTCGAACAGGGTGAACAGCCGGGTCATCTCCAGCAGCCGATCCGGGGAGAGCAGGCTGATGAGCAGCCGATCCTGATCACTGACAGCCAGTTCGCCCGCCGCAACCAGAGACTGATACCAGTCCAGATCGGCGGCAGACCTGTGGCTAAACAGGGCAGAGAGTTGTTCGGATGAGAGCGGCTGATTCTTGATGGCTGTCATCTCACCATCACCGATGTCCTCCTCACGCCAGGCGGCCCAGAACTTCTCCGGCGTACCGCTGGTGCCATATCGTCCCTCGATACCGTTGATGGAGAGCAGCAACTGGCTGTAGGCAAACAGCAGCGGGATCTCGTCGGGGCGCTGGTTGCGCAGGCTCTGGGAGATCCCCTCCTTGATGGTCGGCCCTTTTTTGGCGTTGCCATCCGGGCGCTTGGCCTCGATCACCACCAAGGGCAAGCCATTGACGAAACAGACGATATCCGGGCGACGCGACTCGATGCCCCCTGCGCGGGTGACCCGAAACTCTTCGGTAAAGGTAAAGCGGTTATTGTGCGGATTGTGCCAGTCAATCAGGGGGATGGTGGGGCTCACCTTCTTGCCATCGACAAATTCGGTCACCGACATGCCATAGAGAAGGTGGTTATAGAGCCGCTCGTTGGCCGCCTGCAACCCTTCATTCAGGGCCGGACTACACAGCTCGCTCACCAGATTGTCCACTGACTTAGGGGAAAGCGAATAGGTCTTGCCCGCAAACACAAAGGTGCGCTCGGCCAGTACGTTGCGTAGCTGTTGACGGAGCACCACCTGATCGGCCTTGTTATCCCTTGCGATAAGCGCCTGTTCGGGGGAGAGGAAAGTCCAGCCCAGCTGGGTCAACAGGGTCAGGGCCGGGATCTTGGCGCTGTACTCTTCTTGAAATTTCGGCAAGGCCTTCATAGCGGGGATGCCTCAAACTGGTTGTCAATTTTTTGCTGAAAGCCGATCAACTCATGAATGGTACTCGTCGTCGGGTTATACACCCACTCATGATCAAAGAGGCTCTTTAGCCGCTGAACCATATAGGCAGAGCCGACCACCAGAGAGTAAAAGCGGTTACCCTTACCACGCTGCTGCTCGATATTTGCCAGGGTCGCCGGTGGCAGATCAGCCATGATGAAGTCAGAAATCATCAACAGGTCGGCCTTTTGGTAGGTCTCTGCGGCCATGGTTTCCAGCGCATGGCCAAGGGCTGGTGCCGCATCAGTACCGCCATGAAACGACATTTTCAGAAAGTCGATTATCGACGCAAGGCCCCATTTTCCACTCAACTCCAGGGTCTTGATACCCGTAGAGAAGTTAATCAGGTAACAGGGGCGTTGCTCCTCTCTCGCTTTGGTTGCCAGAAATAGCGTCATCGCTTTGGCGATCGTCTCGGGCGCACCGCTCATCGAGCCACTGGTATCAACGCAGAGGATCATGGGGCCGCGCTTCTCCTCTTCGTTGACCTGCCTCTCCTCTTCCCTTTCAACATGCAGATGTTGAGTCTGCATCCCTGCCATATCAAAGCTCATCAGTCGTGACTCGACGAACTTCAGATCAAACAGCAACGCGGTCTCGTCATCAGCCAACAGGGCTTTCTCGCTGGGTAATACATGTTCCAGATCTCGCCCCAACCGAATACCCACTATCTCCTCTCGGGAATTGATATCAGGCAGACAGAGAGCCAGAGCGTGGTTGACCTTCACCCGCTCAATCTTTTCGGAGAGTTCAAGCTGCCGGATCTTGCCGAGCAAGTCGCATAACGCATGCAGCCCCTTGTCGTTTGCCAGATAGCTTGCCCACTTCTGGAACTGGGCCAGATCTTGGGTAGAGAGCTGGCCATTGGAGAGATCAACCAGTCGCCCCGGATCCAGCCCCAACGCATCAAGCAGCGGTTGCAACTGCTGCAACAGCTTGAGCATGCTCTCCAATCGTTCCATTAACTGGCGACGCAACTGCTCGATCCGGGTCAGCTCCCAACTATTGCGGGCTTTATCCAGCACCTTTTGCCATTCAGTGGCCAGCAGTTGGCAACTGACGACCTTATCCGCACTCGGCGGCTCTACGTCCTGACAGAAACTATCGGCAACCTGCTTTTGCCAAAATGGCGGGTCCACCGGGTGCTGGCTGGCTTTACAGAGCGCGAGATAATCGTCCACCGCCCCTTGAAAAGAGGCTTTGGATATATCGCCAAGCGCACTCTCTCTTCGCCAATGGTTCAGCTTGTGGGCATGCACGGCGAATGGACACTCGTTGGTCAACGCGGCCTCAGCATCTCTCTTCCACTCCTCTATGTGCTGCGTGACCTGGCTGGTCAGCGAGCTGGAGTGAGCCAGCAATCCACCATAGCTGTCGCGGAGTTCTCTGTGAGTGAGAAGCGAAGCACTCTCCACCTGGCTTATTTGCATAAGGCTTCCAGCCGTTCACAATCTTTGATACGCAATTTGAGCCGCGCTATCTGTTCGGTAATGCCATCAATGGCCAATGCGCTCTGCTGGGCAGGAACGAAAATGGATGCCAATTTTTTCTCATAGCCTTGGCACTGTTTTTCTATCTTATTCAGAGTGGCTATAAGCTGTTCTCTGGTTTTTGCCACCGACTCAGCCAATGAGGTGATAAGCCGCTTGTTAATATTTGGTTTCTTGTCACCTTTATGGAAGAGAACTTCTGGTTTGAAATTAAAACTGCCATATCGGCTCTTCATTGATATCCGACAAGTACCCTGGCCATCAAATTGACAGACAATATAATTTAGTTCATTACCCGTTTCACTTGTCGGGTGGAATTCATGTGTGTTCTTAAGGTTATCCAATGGAATAAAAATGTAAGAACCAATCCTAGTATTATCAAAGTCGTTCTTCACTTTGAAAAAAGCGTGCCCATTAATAATCTGTGTATCGTAAATATCAGTGGCACTGAAAAGTTCATTATGGATCTCTTTCTCCAATGATTCTTTTTCGGCATCAATCTGCGCGAGATTAATACCACTGTCAAAACCGCTATTTTTGACAGCTTGCTCAACGATATCGTTAACGGCAACACGGTTATCTTCATGGGTCCACAAGCAGTGCCGCAATAGCAAGGCATCACTGTGATTGGTTTCGCTGCGGCCATTAAAGAGGGCAGCGGCCTTGAGCAGTTGGGTCGCCCGCTGCCAGCGGCGGTCGGAAACATAGACCTTCAGTTTGTCATATCTGGTGGCGAGTTCACTGCGGATCAGGCGAATAATGGTCAGGGTTTCCGGTGACAAACTCACCTCATGCAGTTGCTCTCGCCATTTAGCCCACTCATCGGCCTTCACAATAAGCGAGTCATCAACCCTGATAGCCGCCTCGGTCGGTTTGCACGCCAGCAATCGTTCAAAATTATCAGACTGCTCAATGGGCCCGACCATCAGGCGGATGATAAAGCGATCATACAGCGCATCCAGCCCCTGATTGGCATCGGGCGTTTCATTCGACGCAGCCACCAAGGCTTTCAGTGGGGCCTGCTCGATCTGTTCGCCGTTACGAAAGGTGTGCTCATTGATAAGTGTCAGCAGGGTATTGAGGATCGCCGGGCTCGATTTCCATATCTCGTCCAGAAATGCAAAATCGGCCTGTGGCAGATAATGCTCGGTTTTACGAACATACCGATCCTCTTTGAGAGCCTTGATCGAGATGGGGCCAAAGACCTCCTCGGGGGTACTGAACCGGTTCATCAGGTACTCGAAGTAGGCCGGATTGGCAAAGGCACAGGCGATGCGACGGGAGATCAGGCTTTTGGCCGTGCCGGGTGGGCCGTAAAGAAAGGTATTCTGACCACACAAGGCACCCAGCAGCGCCACCGAGATCACCTCCTCCCGCTCAAACATCCCTTCACATACCGCGTTGACCAGCCGTTCCATCCGCTGTTGTAGTTTCATGTTTATCCCTAACTAGCTGTTTATCTTATTTAATTTTTATGGTGATGCGATGCAACCAATGCTCGCCATTCGCTTGGCCGTCACCCTCACTGAGGGGGAGGGGGATGGCCACAGGCCGAGCATCTGATCAGTGCAAACAGCACTGCTTGAACTTCTTGCCGCTGCCACAGGGACATGGCTCGTTGCGCCCGACCTTGGCAGGGGCCTTGGCCGGTTTCACCGATGGTACCGCGACAGGCCCCCTGTTTGGCCCCCGTTGGGCGAGAAAATAGGCGTGCAATTTCAACGCGGCTGGGCCCACTTCGGCCACGCTCTGTTGATGTTCCGGCAGCGACAGGCTGGCAAGCAGTGGCAATTGGTCATCGCTGCCATGCAGGCGGATCACCTCAAGCCAGGTATCCAGCTCCTCTGGCAGCGCTGGCCAGTTCCCCAGCGCCATGCCACGCAGATAGCCAAAGCACCACTCTTCGGCGTTGCAGATCTCTTGTTCTTCGAAAAGATTGACCATCAACACAGGGATAAAGTGCTCGGGCTGATAACAGAGGGTGTGGGCCAGAATATTCATATGGCCGATGATAAGGTCCAGCGCCCGTTTCATCTCCCGCTCGGATGACCACTCGGGGGGTATGCCGCCCCAGAGTACCGGCCACCACTGGCTCGGTGATACCAGCTCGGGACCGGAGAGCACGCCAGTAAGAAAGCCGTCGAGTGCCGACAGACTCAGCATCGAGTCGTCATTGCCATACTCCATCAACCGCTGCTCCAGCCACTCAACGTCAGCCTCGGTCATGGGGTGAAGGGTCACTTTTTTCATGCGGCCTCCTAGACCTTGACCCGCAGTTTGCCGGTCAGCAGTTGTTGCATCAGGGCCTGTTTCTCTTGCTTTAGGGCTGCGAGTTTTTGTTGCAAGATGGTTATTTCCTGATCAGCAACGGTCAGCACTGCGGCGATTTTTTGTTGTTCATCTAGTGATGGCAAAGGTACTTTCAGTGAGAAAAAATCTGTTGGTTTTACATTAAGTAGGCCATGAGCTCGGCCACCCTCATGTGCAATTTGTGAGAGCCCCTTATTTAGCAATCCAGATTCAAAATAGTGCTCCCAAAAATCACCATTTGCCTTGGTTTGCTCAGATATTTCAAAGCAGATATACAAGGTGGTTACAACACCATCGGCGTAGCGATTGAGACGCTTAATCGCCCCCATAGGATAACCATTTGAATAGCTTTTGTTGTATGCAAACTGCCCTTTCATTAGCAAGAAGTAACCATCAAGGATGTCAGATGCGACTGATTTTTTAAAGAAATCCTCTTGACGGATTAAGCCCTGCTGTCCAGAAATAGTGACAACATTGGTACTTTTACCATCATTTTTGGTTGTCACTCTTTCAAATATTCTTGATATCTTGGCTAGTTTCCATTCACCATTAAATCTCACCCCCTTGTCATCCAGCAGGCGTTTTTTGCCGGTCAGCAGTTGCTGCATCAGCGCCTTTTTCTGCTGCTGGCTATTGGCCAACAGTTGCTCGGTTGTAGTGATAGCCTCATCCCAGGTGGAAAGGATTTTGGCGATTCTCTTTTGTTCAAGAAGTGGAGGAGTGAGAACTTTCATACATCTAAGAGTTGAAAGATTTAGTGCTGCCTGTGAACTTCCTGATGATGCGTTACACATCTCATTCTGTGCAAAACTCGACCTTAAATAGTGATAAAGGTATTCATGGTTTTCACTTCTAAGCCTACCAATATTACGATGGATATTAGCATCTAATTCACTTCTGTATTTCGCAACCCTACCTATAGTACCAATAAGTGATATAAGTATGTCGTCTTTAATTACCCGAGAACGTCTGTATTCACAATCTAATTCAGGAGAAATAAGATGCAAATCTTGCGTTAACACATAGCCATCACGAAGATCTTTAATTTGAAATAATGGTATGCCCTCTGAAAAATATTCGCCCGGCTTCAGCACACCATAAGTTATTGGTGCATCAGGAGTGCAAAGTTCCTCCAATTTCTTCATTTCCCACCCCTTAGGCACCATAACCCAACTCCTCCAGATAATTGGCCATCTCGGTTTCCAGCTCGGCCAGTTGGGTTTTCAGTTGTGCGCGCTCGGCACGCACCGCCAGCAGATCGATCTCCTCTTCCTCCTCGAAGGTATCCACATAACGGGGAATATTGAGGTTGTAGTCGTTCTCTTTAATTTCTTTGAGCGAGGCAAGATAGGCGTATTTATCGACATTGCCGCCATTGCGATAGGTGGCGACGATTTTGGCGATATTGTCCGCACTCAACAGGTTCTGGTTTTTACCCGCCTTGAACTCGTGACTGGCGTCGATAAACAGCACATTGTCGTCCACCTTCTGCTTTTTAAAGATCAGAATGGCGGCGGGGATGCCGGTGCCGTAGAAGAGCTTCTCCGGCAGGCCGATCACTGCATCGAGCAGGTTTTCATCGATCAGCTGCTGGCGAATTTTCCCCTCGCTGGAACCCCGGAATAACACGCCGTGAGGCACCACTACCCCCATGCGACCAGTCTTGGGTTTGAGGGTCTCAATCATATGGAGGATAAAGGCATAATCCCCCTTGGTCTTGGGCGGCAGCCCGCGCTTGAAGCGACCGAACTTATCGTTCCCCGCCTCCTCATAACCCCATTTATCCAGCGAAAACGGCGGGTTGGCAGTCACGATATCGAAGCGCATCAGATCGCCGTTTTTATCCAGTAGCTTGGGGTTGCGGATGGTATCGCCCCACTCAATCTTGTGGTTGTCTTCCCCGTGCAGGAACATGTTCATCTTGGCCAGCGACCAAGTAGAGCCAATAGCCTCTTGACCGTAGAGGGCGTAGTGCTTCTCGCCATGGTTTGCCACCACCTTGCGGCCGCACTTCATCAACAGTGACCCCGAGCCACAGGCCGGATCGCAGATGGTGTCGCCCGGCATCGGCTCCAGCAACTCGGCGATAAGATCGGAAACTTCGGGCGGGGTATAGAACTCCCCCGCCTTCTGGCCGCCGCTGGCGGCGAAGTTCTTGATGAGATACTCGTAGGCGTTGCCGATCACATCCAGGGTGCCGACCCGGCTCGGTTTGAGGTTGAGCTCATCCTTGGCAAAGTCTTCCATCAAATGGCGCAGTATGGTGTTCTTCTGCTTCTCTTCGCCGAGGCGGTCGGTGTTGAAGCTGATGTCCTGAAACACGCTCTTGCCCGCGTCTTTGAGCTTGGTGCCATTGGCCTCTTCGATGGCGTGCAGCGCCTGATCGATCCGCTCGCCGTTGCCCGGCTCGTGACGACGCTCGAACAGGCTGTAGAAACTGGCCTGTTTGGGCAACACGAAGCGCTCGTTTTTGAGCATCTCTTCAATGAGCTCCGGCTCATCGCCATATTCGGCCTTGTAGCCATCGTAGTGATCCTGCCAGACATCGGAGATGTATTTCAGGAACAGCATGGTGAGCACAAAATCTTTATAGGTATCAGGGCTGACAGTGCCACGGAAGGTGTCGCAGGCAGACCAGAGAGCCTTGTTGATATCGTCCTGGTTTATCGAGGTAGTCATAAGTCACAATTCCTTGGGCAGTAGCCGGATAAACGGGAAAGCGCGGATGCTTGAGCGGGATGCAGTATTCATCGTTCAAGCCAGCAGGCCGCGCGGGAGAGGCCCGACACTGAGGGTGGCAAGCGGCGGCACGTTCACAACATATCGCGTTATCGCCGATGATGCGGCGGCAGTCTGTCGCAACTGGCGCAGGTGCGTCAAGCGTGCCAGCTCGCATTTTGCCTCTATCGTTATGATCGCTATAAAGATCCAACGGCGAGCGGAGCATCGACGCGGGTCACGTCACTTATATTGCCCAATCAACGCCCGGCTGTTGCTCACTTCATGCACCGCGCAAATAGAAAGACCCTGCGATGCAGTGTCTTTCAGTTTCCAACTTAAATGTCCCTGCTCACCAACCGAGGTCATTTTTGTAATTTAATTACAGTTAATCACCGCAAAAAATAAAAAGGCCCTGCTGTTGCAGGGCCTTTGAGTTTCCAACTCAATTGTCGGTTTCCAACTTCAATGTCACGGTTTCCAACTTAAATGGCCGTGATCATCAGGCCACTTACTTGGCGTAATCCTCGGTCGGGATACAGGCGCAGAACAGGTTGCGATCGCCGTAGACGTCATCGATGCGGTTGACCGACGGCCACAGTTTGGCGGCGCGCACGGCGTCGGACGGGAACACCGCCTCGGCGCGGCTGTAGCCACGGGACCACTCTGCATCCATCACGTCGTCCTGGGTGTGCGGGGCGTGTACCAGCGGGTTGTCTGTGAGGCTCCACTGCCCCTCCTGCACCTTGGCTATCTCGGCACGGATGGAAGTCATCGCCTCGACGAAGCGATCCAGCTCGCGCTTGGATTCCGACTCGGTCGGCTCGACCATCAGGGTGCCTGCTACCGGGAAGCTCATGGTCGGCGCGTGGAAGCCGTAGTCCATCAACCGTTTGGCCACGTCCATCTCGCTGATGCCGGAGGCTTCTTTCAGCGGACGGATATCCAGAATGCACTCGTGGGCTACCCGACCGTTGCGCCCGGAGTAGAGCACCGGGAAGGATTCACCCAGCTTCTTGGCCAGATAGTTGGCATTGAGGATCGCTACCTGAGTGGATTTCTTCAGCCCCTCGTCACCCAGCATGGCGATATACATCCAGCTGATGGGCAGGATGCTGGCCGAACCGAACGGAGCCGCCGACACGGCGCCGTTGTCACGGCTCTCCTTGTCGGTCTTGACCACGGCGTGACCGGCCACGAACGGCGCCAGGTGTTGCTTCACGCCGATGGGGCCCATGCCCGGGCCGCCACCGCCGTGAGGAATGGCGAAGGTCTTGTGCAGGTTGAGGTGGGAGACGTCCGCCCCGATAAAGCCCGGCGCAGTGAGGCCCACCTGAGCGTTCATGTTGGCGCCGTCGAGGTAGACCTGACCACCGTGCTGGTGAACGATGTCGCACACCTCCTTGATGGTCTCCTCATACACCCCGTGGGTGGAGGGGTAGGTCACCATCAGACAGGAGAGCTGCTCCCCCGCCTCGGCCGCCTTGGCACGCAGGTCGTCGAGATCCACGTTGCCGGATTTGTCACAGGCGGTGACGATCACCTTGAGCCCCGCCATCTGGGCAGAGGCCGGGTTGGTGCCGTGAGCAGAGGCCGGAATGAGGCAGATATCGCGATGCCCTTCGCCACGAGACTCGTGGTACTTTTTGATGGCCAAGAGACCCGCGTACTCCCCCTGGGCACCTGAGTTGGGCTGCATGCAGACCGCATCGTAACCGGTCACTTTCACCAGCCAGTTTTCGAGATCGGCCAGTAGCAACTGGTAGCCCTTGGCCTGCGCCAGCGGCGCGAACGGGTGCAACTTGCCAAACTCGGGCCAGGTCACCGGGATCATCTCGGCGGTGGCGTTGAGCTTCATGGTGCAGGAGCCGAGCGAAATCATGGCGTAGTTGAGCGCCAGATCCTTGGCTTCGAGACGATGGATATAACGCAACATCTCGGTTTCGGAGTGGTACTTGTTGAACACCTCGTGGGTCAGCACGGCATCGGTGCGCAGCAGATCCTGCGGAATGGCGTGATGGGCCTGAGCCGCCTTGTCGAGGGCCTCGATGTCCAAGCCGTGGCCTGCCCCTAGGAACAGTTCGAACAGCTCTGCCACATCACCGCGAGTGGTGGTTTCAGAGAGGGAGACCCCTACCGCACCGTCGAGATCCGCACGCAGGTTGATGCCGAGCCCTTCGGCCTTGGCGATCAGCGTAGCCTTGTCAGCAGTCTGCACTGTGATCGTATCAAACCAGCTGGCATGCGTGAGGGCCACGCCCTTGGCCTTGAGGCCGAGCGCCAGAATGGTGGTGAGACGGTGCACGCGGGAGGCGATGGTTTTCAGCCCTACCGGGCCGTGGTAGACGGCGTAGAAGCTAGCCATGTTGGCCAGTAGCACCTGAGCGGTACAGATGTTGGAGTTGGCCTTCTCGCGGCGGATATGCTGCTCGCGGGTCTGCATCGCCATGCGCAAGGCACTCTTGCCGCGGGCATCCTTGGAGACGCCGATGATGCGGCCCGGCATGGAGCGCTTGTAGGCATCGCGGGTAGCGAAGAAGGCGGCGTGGGGGCCACCGTAACCCATGGGCACGCCAAAGCGCTGGGCGGAGCCCAACACCACGTCGGCACCCAGCTCGCCCGGGGATTTGAGCAGCAGCAGGGAGAGCAGATCGGCGCTGACGCAGGCCAGCCCTTTCTGAGCCTGTACCGCGGCGATGAGGGCGCGCAGATCTTTCACCTCACCTGTGGTGGTGGGGTACTGGAACAGGGCACCAAACACCTCTTCGCTCACAGCATCGCTCGCGGCGCCAACCGCCACATCAAAACCGAAGTGAACCGCGCGCTCCTTGACCACGTCGATCACCTGCGGGTGCACATCGTCAGCCACAAAGAAGAGGTTGGACTTGGACTTGGCCATCCGCTTGGCCAGCGCCATCGCCTCGGCGGCGGCGGTCGCTTCATCCAGCAGGGAGGCACTGGCCAGATCCATGCCGGTGAGATCCAGGGTCAGCTGCTGGAAGTTGAGCAGAGCTTCGAGACGGCCCTGCGCCAGCTCGGGCTGGTACGGGGTGTAGGCGGTATACCAGCCCGGGTTTTCCAGCACGTTGCGCAAAATGACGTGGGGCACATGGGTATCGTGATAACCCATGCCGATATAGCTCTTGGCAATCTTGTTCTGGGCGGCATAGCCCCTGAGCTTGGCCAGTGCCTCCACTTCGGTCATGCCGGCACCGATCCCCAGCGGGCCCGGCAGGCGAATAGCGGCAGGCACGGTCTGGGCAATCAGATCGTCCAGGCTTTCAGCCCCAACGGTCGCCAGCAGTTGGCGCAGCTCTTCTTCGCCCGGGCCGATATGGCGGCGGACAAAATCGGTTTTTTGCTCGAGTTCAAACAGTGACTGGGTCATTTCCCTATTCCTGATAAAAAGTCCTGATAAATAAATCCTGATAGCCGGACTTGCGGCTCCACTCATGTTCGCTATGCCGCAGCCAAGAGAGCTCGGCACCGGATGCTCGCTGGCACCCCGGGGATCACCCTGTAAACCGCGCGCTGGCTAAACCCCAACACGCCAGATACGAGTGACTTCACCCTGCTGTCGACCCTGTCGGCAGCCATACAAAAGGGCCCCGCACGTTGGTGCAGGGCCCGGGGCATTACTATTCGTCCACCACGTTCTGGTAGCCTTCGGCATCCAGCAGATTGGCCAGCTCGCTTTCGTCATCGAGCTTGATGCGGAACAACCAACCGGCATCGTAAGGATCTGAGTTGACCAGCTCGGGGCTCCCTTCCAGCTCTTCGTTGACGGCGATGATCTCGCCGCTCACCGGGCTGTAGATGTCGGAGGCGGCCTTGACCGACTCGGCTACGGCGCAGTCGTCACCGGCACTGACCTGCTTGCCCACTTCCGGCAGCTCGACAAACACCATGTCACCCAGCAGCTCCTGGGCGTGCTCGGTGATACCGACCACGGCCTCGCCGTTGGCTTCAACACGGATCCACTCGTGGGAAGTGGCATATTTCAGTTCGCTCGGGATATGGCTCATTTGTGCTTCCTTTGATCTTTGAGTCGCGTTTAAAAACGAATATGAAAAGCGCGGGGAAGGCACTGCCCTTCCCCGACATTGTGTTAAACCAGCTTCTGGCCGTTACGGACGAAAGCGGGCTTGCTGACCTTCACTGTGACCAGCTTCTTGCGGATCTCCACCTCGGCCAGTTCGCCGATATCACGGGGCACCCGCGCCAGGGCAATACTGTAGCCCAGGGTGGGGGAGAAAGAGCCGGAGGTGATCACACCTTCCCGCTTCTCACCGTTTGCCGCGGTGAAGGTGACCGGCATACCGGCACGCAGCACCCCTTTCTCTTCCATCACCAAACCCACCAGCTTGGGCTGGTTGCCCGCCGCTTTCTGCGCTTCCAGCACGTCGCGGCCGATGAAGTTGCGCTCGCTCGGCTCCCAGGCGATGGTCCAGGCCATGTTGGCGGCCAGCGGAGAGATTGACTCGTCCATGTCCTGACCGTAGAGATTCATCCCCGCTTCGAGGCGCAGGGTATCGCGGGCACCGAGGCCGCACGGGGCGACGCCGTTATCCAGCAGCGCTTGCCACAGCTCGCAGGCTTTCTCTTGCGGCACCACGATCTCGTAGCCATCTTCGCCGGTGTAGCCGGTGGTGGCGATAAAGAGATCGCCAGCCTGCACGCCGAAGAAGGGTTTCATCCCCACCACAGCAGTGCGCTGGGCGGCGCTCAGCACCGCAGCCGCCTTGACCTTGGCGTTGGGGCCCTGCACCGCGATCATCGCCAGCTCGGGACGCTCGGTCACGCTGACGTCGAAATCGATGGCGTGATGGCGGATCCAGGCCAGATCTTTTTCACGGGTGGCGGAGTTGACCACCAGCCGGTAGAAGGTATCGGTCAAGTAATAGGTGATGAGGTCATCGATCACGCCCCCTTCCGGATTGAGCATGCCGCTGTAGAGGGCCTTGCCGGAGACGGTGAGTTTGGCCACGTCGTTGGCCAGCAGGTGTTGCAGAAAGGCTTTGACCCGTTCGCCGGTCAAATCGACGATGGTCATGTGGGAGACATCGAACATACCGGCATCGCTGCGCACCGCGTGGTGCTCTTCCAGCTGGGAGCCGTAGTTGATGGGCATTTCCCAACCGTGGAAGTCCACCATCTTGGCGCCGGCTTCCAGGTGTTTGGGATGCAGTACAGTAGTCTGGATCATCGCATTCTTTCCTTAGCAAAAAGCCTTTTCGCTGTAGCGACCACCCTTGCGACCCGCGCCACCGATCTGACTGCACTGCGCGCAGCAAAAAGCGACCGGATCCAAAAGTGTGTGCTCGCTCCTGCCCTTGCCAGGCAAGAGGGATTCCTTGAACGGAGCGGATTATATGACAAGCAGGCGAGCGTGCCGCTCAAAAAAAACTAATCCCCTCCCGTAAAACTGACTCCAGACACTAAGATAAATGCAGTGATAAAAACAGCTATAAGCCGACTCAGGCGAGATTAAATTTTGATTTTTACCGTTTCGTCACAATTTGCAGAAAAACGTTTCGCTCCAGAGCAAAATTAAAGGCTGACACCCAAAACGGGTCATCAGCCTTGTCGGATTACTTTTGTTGTCAAAAACGGCGAGTAATATTAGTTTTTTTCACCCTTGGCCTGCATGGCACTCCCCTTGGTCGCAGCAACAGCCCAGTCAGGACGGGCCAATGCGGGCAACTCTCCCTCCAGCCCCATGGCGGCGCGGATCACCCCCTCCTTGAAGGGCGTCAGCAGATTGGCCGCCCGCAATCCGACACCCCGCACCAGCTTCTTGAGCGGGTTGGCGCCGCTGAACAGCCGCTTGAGCCCTTCCATCGCCGCCAACATGCGGGCTGCCTCGCTCTTGCGCCAGCGCTCGTAGCTACGCAGGTTGGCGAGCAGGCCGATATCCTCGCCCGCAGCATGGTTGTGCAGGATTTGCTCCGCCAGCGCAGCGGCATCCAGCAGGCCGAGGTTGACCCCCTGCCCCGCCAGCGGGTGGATGGTATGAGCGGCATCCCCCACCAGCACCAGCCGCTCGCGAGCAAAGTCGCGGGCATAGCGGGCGGTGAGCGGAATGGCGCTGCGCGCCCCTTCCACCTTGCACAGACCAAGCCGGGCATCGAAGGCGGCGGTAAGCTGGCGGTTGAACTGCTCGTCATCACAGGCACAGAGCGCCTCGGCACGGGCCGCAGGCAGCGACCAGACGATGGAGCAGAAGTTCTCCTGCCACAGTGGCAAAAAGGCGAGCGGGCCATCCGGAGTGAAGATCTGGCGCGCTACCGCCTCGTGGGGCTCGGCACAGCGCACGGTCGCCACCAGTGCGTGATGACCATAATCCCAGCTGGTAAGCGGGATATCGGCCTGACGGCGTACCCAGGAGTGAGCGCCATCAGCCGCCACTACCAGTCTGGCCGAGATGGCCTGACCATCTTCAAGGAGCAGCAAGGCGCCCGCCGGGCCGCTCTGCAGGCTCTTGGCTCGGGCTGGGGTCAGCAACTGGATGTTGTTGGCCCCCCGCGTCCCGTCAGCGAGAATCGCTTCGAGCAGTGCCAGCTGGATCACCCGATTTTCGACGATATGGCCGAGGTTGGCCTGACGCAGGCTGGCGGCATCGAAGTCGATATGGCCGAAACTGTCTTGCTCCCACACCGCCATCTTGTCGTAGGGCTGCAGGCGGCGCGCTTCAATGCCATCCCAAGCGCCGACATGGCGCAGGATCTGCTGGCTGGCCAGGCTCAGGGCGCTGACCCGGTTGTCGGCCACCTCCCCCAGCTGCGGGTCGGGCAGTTGCCCCTCCACCACCAGCACCTTGAGGGCGCTATGTTTAAGGGCCGCAGCGAGCCCCAGCCCCACCATGCCGCCACCGACAATCACCACATCCACATTTTGCATCTGCATCATCTCATCCTTTCAGGGCTGACCGGCTGGCCAGCGAGGGAACGCCCGCAGGCATCGCCTCTTTATTCAACACGTTTTGATCAACGAATGGCGGTCACTATCTTCCGGTCAACAGGTTCCGCTCAACATGTTCCGCTCAACAAGCGCGGGCTAGTTGCCGCACACATCGGTGACAAAACCCAGAGTGCGCGAGGCGAGCGGCGCCTTGAGGCACGGGAGCCGCCCCATCAGGGTGAGCGCCAGATTGCGCCCCGCCACCAGCGGATCGTGACCATTGGAGAAGAGCTGGGCCAGCGAGGAGGTGAGCCAGACGGTCTGCGCCTGATCGCGCTGGCGCTGTTGCCAGTAACCACTCAGCACCTTGAAGCTGCCGATATCCTTCCCCTCTGCCAGCGCCTTGGCCACCGCCCCTGTGAGCAGGTCGAGATCCCGCATCCCGAGGTTGAAGCCCTGTCCGGCGATGGGGTGCAGGGCGTGGGCGGCATTGCCCACCAGCACGGTACGCTGGGCCAGCGGATAGTCGCAGGCGGTCAGAATGAGCGGATAGACGTTACGCACGCCACATCGCTCGAAGCGGCCGAGCCGCCAACCGAAAGCCTGCTGCAGACAGGCGAGAAAAGCCCCTTCATCGAGGGCCATCAGTTCATCCACCTCATGCTGCCCGACGCTCCACACCAGCGAGGAGAGCCCCTGCTGCATCGGCAGCAGGGCCAGCGGGCCCCCTTCGGTAAAGCGCTCGAAGGCGCGTCCTTCAGGGTCTTGCGCTGTTTTGACGGTGGCAATGATGGCGTGCTGCTCAAAGTCATGGCGGGTCACCGGCAACTTGAAGTGCTGACGCACAAACGAGTTGCCCCCGTCTGCCGCCACCAGCAGGCGGGTCTCAATCTGTTCACCGCTCTCGAGGGTGAGGGTCACCTTCTCCTCATCAGGCGCAATCTCGCACACCCGGGCCGGACAGCAGACCCTGATATTGGTGGCGGTTGCCATCGCCCGTTGCAGCTCATGACCAGCAGCAGCAAGCTCGATCACCTGACCCAACGCGGGCAGACCATATTCGGCCGCCGACAGGCGAGCCTGACCAGAGTGGCCCCGATCCGAGACATGAATATGGGTAATGGGAGCGCAGTGGGGGGCAAACAGCGGCCAGAGTCCGCGCCGCGACAGCGCATCGCAGGTACCGGCCGAGAGCGCAATGGCGCGGGCGTCAAACCCTGAATGGGTGTGCTGTTCGGGGACGCTCGCCTCCAGCAGCAGGATCTCGAGGGGGGAGCCATCGGCTCTGCGCAGGGCCGCCAGCGAGAGCGCCAGCACGGCACCGCTCATTCCACCGCCGACCAGGGTGACATCGACCTGTCGCACATCAGATTGAGACATAAGCAGAGAGGAAGAAGTGAAAAAGGTGGCCTCATGCTATCACAAAGCCGCAAGCCGAATGCGAGGTCACTGGCAAAAAACCGGTTGCGCCTCACAGGGTTAGCCACAACAGCGCCATAAAAAAGAGCGCCATCAGGCGCTCTTGCAGATCAGTAATGGTCGCGGCGGCTCGCTCCTTAGTGGAGGGTCGGCGGCGTGTTCGGGGTCTCGGGGCGCTTGCCAAACTCTTCGAAGGTCATCATCACCCCCAGTTTGACGTGTTCATAGAGCACCAGGAAGGAGGCTTCGTTCTCGTCATCTTCCTGATCGAACTCGGCAGAGACCTGAGTGATGCTGGCGATATCCTGGATCATCTCCTGCAGCTCTTCCGAGGCGCGGGAGAGCTCCTGTTGCACCACGCCGAAACCGGCCAGAAATGCCTGTGACCAATCCACCAGCGAATCGATGCGCTCATCAAGGGGGGCATCGTCGCTTGGCAGCAGCAACTCGACGCCCTTCTGGGCCATCAGGCTCTCGACCACATTGTGATAAAGATCGGTCATCACCTGGCGCACCGGGGCTGGCAAGCCGAAACCGTCGTTCACCAGATCGTTAAAAGGAGGCAGCCAGCTCTTGTCATCCAGGGCCACGCCACCACATACCAGACCACAGATCACGCCGTGGGCTTCTACTGCCGTTGCCATCAACTCATGTTGCTCCATGAGGTCAGATACGGCGGTATATTCAAGGGGGTTCGTTTTGCTCATCGAGGATCCGCTCAAAGTTCAGTCAAATTTGCAGAATTAATGGCCAGGATCCTAGCATTCTCCCTCTTCCTGAGCCAGCAAGGCCTTGAAACTTATGCATCTGCGCTATATAGTCCCGCCCAGTTGTCCACGTGGATAAAGGCGGAAATCAGCTCCGCCGTATTGAGGAAGGCATGAGCACAGAGGCCGTAGAAATCGTCATTTTGGGACGTCCCTACAAGGTATCCTGTCCCTTGGGACAGCAGGATGCCCTGCGCCAGGCCGCCGAGCAGCTGACCGACAAGCTGATCGACCTGCGTCAACGCTCCAAAGTTTCGAGCAATGAGCAATTGGCGATCATGGCGGCGCTTAACTTCTGTCATGAGCTCTGCCTTGAAAAAGATAAGAATCACCAATACTCTGAAACCATGGACAAGCGGATCAAGATGCTGCAACGCACCATCGAAGCAGCCTTGATTGAGCATGGTCAGTATGGTGATTCCAGCGAAGAGGGGCCGCAGCCCTAATCGCAAACCGTTTTAAAATTCCCTGGGATGTTTGTCAGCCGGTTCAAGTCCCCGAGCCGATAATCATACCCAACAGGGGATCGGCCTTCTGGCTATTGCGCATGCTCGGCACGACCGAGAAGCCTGCGGTCAGATTCGATTCCCGCCTTGAACCTACGGTTCAAGGGCCCAAACCGGCAACGGCATCTCGGGGTACCAATAGCAAAAAGCCCGTCACCAAGGTGACGGGCTTTTTCTTTTTCCTCGCATAAACGGTCATGGCGCCCCGCTCTATCAAGCTGCAGTAGCGCAGTGATGTGCACTCTTTCTGGCAAACAAAAGCCCACCAGTAACGGTGGGCTTATCGAGGTTGATCCCATAGATCAGATCGCCATCTGCTCGTGGGGGGAACCATGGTGGCGCAACCAGGCAAAGCTCAGGGCAACCAGCAAGACCATCAGGGTCATGATAGCGCCCAAGGTCACCTGCCCTGTCATCGGGAAACCAGCCGCCAGCAGCGTCACTATGCCGGCCCCCAGATTTTGCATCCCGCCGAGAATCGCACCGGCTGTGCCAGCCTGACCGGGGAATGGCTCAATGGCGCAGGAGGTGGCGGTCGGATAGAGGATGCCGCTACCGATGAAGTAAACCGCCGCGCCGCCAACCAGCGAGGCGGCACTCACGATACCGAACAACCCTGGCAGCAGAATGATCAGAGAACCGAGCGCCAAAAAAACAATGCCCAGACGCATCAACTTGCCTTGGCTCAGGCGAAAACTGAGCTTGGCAGAGAGCCAGGCGCCAAACAGATAGCCAGGCAGCGGCAATACGAACAATACGCTCACGGTGCGGGCGCTCAGTTTCAGCACATCGCCAAGCAGCACACCGGCAGCCGCTTCAAACACCGCCAGACCGGCGAAAGTTGCCATCAGGCAGAGCAGATTGCCCTGAAAGCGTGGATTACTCAGCACATGACGATAAGCCGCGCTAACCCGCAGTGGCTGTTGACGTGCCGCCACCGGCAGCGTTTCACCAAACCAGGCCAGCAGCGCCAGGGTCGTTACCGCACCAAAGCCGAACAGAAACCAGTAACCGGCACGCCAGTTGAACAACTCGGTCAGCCAACCACCGAGCACCGGCGCCAGCAGCGGGGAGAAGATCACCCCCATGCTCACCAGACTGTTGGCACGATTGAGCTCGGCCCCGTTATAGCGATCGCGCATTACGGTGCGGCTCATAGCGCCACCAGAACCGGTCCCCAGCCCTTGAATGAAGCTTCCCACCAGCAGGGCGGTGAAGTGTGGAATGAGCTGAATGATCAGGGTCCCCACCAGAAACACCATCATGCCGACGATCAGCACAGGACGACGGCCGATGCGATCCGACAACGGCCCGTAGACAAATTGCGAGAGGCCATAAGGAATGAGGTAACAGGCCATCACCGCCTGCAACTGACTCGAGGCAACATTAAAATCCCCCGCCATCATGGGAATCGACGGTACATACAGGGTCTGGGTCATCTGGCCCACAGCGACCATCAGGATGGTCAATAAAAATAAAGGATAAAAACTGTGCCGATCCATATCAGTCCCGCTAAATCGTAAAAATGCTGCCGCCTCTCCGGGGTAATATGCCCAGAGAGATCTGATCACAGAGGCTGTGATGCCATCATAAAAAAGTGCTGGAAACAGTAGGCGGGGAGCCCGCCAGGCCACCGCACAGAACGTGTGGTGGAATGGGGGCATCATAGTGATTCAGCTCACAAAAAACGAACGAATCTTTATAATCGGCTTGCCTTAGTTTTTCTAATATTACGGGGCGTAGCGCCCCGTCCGCAGTTAAAAATCAACGCGTTACCATCTGCTGCGCCTGCTTGATCAGCTCATCTGGCTGCTCTTTGCGTGGCGGAATGGTGATCCCCTTCTGGCAGGCAGGCTTCTCTGCCATGCGGGCCATCCAGGCTTGCAGATGAGGCAGTCCCTCAATAGAGATACCGCTCCAGTCATAAATACGCACCCAGGGCCAGGTGGCAATGTCGGCAATGCTGTACTCGTCTGCCAGATATTCGTGGTGGGCCAGATGGCTGTCGAGTACCTCGAACAGGCGACGTCCCTCTTTCTGATAACGCTCGATGGCGGCGGGGATCTTCTCCGGGAAGTAGCGGTAGAAGACATTGGCCTGCCCCATCATGGGGCCGACGCCCCCCATCTGAAACATCAACCACTGGAGAGCCTGAGAGCGGCATTTGGGATCGACCGGCAGCAACTTGCCAGCTTTCTCCGCCAGATAGATGAGGATGGCGCCTGATTCGAATACCGCGAAATCGTCGTTATCCCGGTCGACAATGGCCGGAATGCGGCCATTGGGGTTGATGGCAAGAAATTCGGGCTGTTTCTGATCCAGCGCCGACAAGTCGAGGGGAATGACCCGATAGGGCAAGCCCAGCTCTTCAAGGGCAATCGCTACCTTGAAACCATTGGGGGTCGCGGCGGTGTAAAAGTCGATCATGATTCACTCCTTGTTGGTCATAGCCAGATTGCACAGTGTTAACAGGGTGCAACACCATAGCCGCCTCATCTTGCAACAAGTGACTGGCTCCAGACCATTAAAAAGCGGCGCACCGCTGGCCAAAAATGGCATGCGGTGCGCCGCTTGTGCGCTCTGGCAATGGTAAATGCTAGTTGAGCAGGGCGACCGGCTTGCGCTGGCGCAGCATGATCAGGCGGGAAAGCAGCGGGAAGTAGGACTCCAGCTTGCGCAGCAACACCCGGCTGCAGGCAGGCTCGGCCAGCTCTGACTCATCCAGCACGATGCCGTTTGAGACAAAATAGAAACGGGGGTCACGCACATCCGGCCCGCAGACCGTCAGCTCCTTGTCCCCCTTGCGGATCAGCAGCGGCAAGACCGGCAAGCCTATCGTCTCGTCCTCTCCCCGGGTAAATCCGGCATCCTGCCAAGGATCAGCTCCGTCGATCAGCAGGATCGCCGCCTCCGTCTTGGCCGGTTGCCACTGGGCAAGGGGGGTCACTGTAATGTGGGCAAAGTGATCACCATACTCGGGTGATGACCGCAAGATGGCCAACAGTCCCTCACTGGCCGCTGACATGTTCTGACTCACTAATGACAAATTCATGGCTCATATCCCTATGCTCATGACAGCCTGTATCCGGCTGCTGGGATAAGACTAGCGCAGATCTGGTCTATATTGGAGCCGTCAAATCTGGCAGTGGTAATCAATTGGTCGTAGGGGGATTACAGTTGCCATCGATAAAAATACTGGTATCATACGCCGTCCTTTTATCCCCCGTTCTTTAACATCCAGTGGTGAACCTATGCATCCGATGCTGAATATCGCCGTGCGCGCTGCGCGCAACGCCGGTCAAGTTGTAGTAAAAGCCTTCTCCCAGCCCGAGAACATTGAGGCTATCCAAAAAGGCAGCAATGACTTCGTGACCAACGTTGACCGTGAAGCCGAAGCGGCCATCATTCACACCATCAAAAAATCTTACCCTGAGCACAGCATTATTGCTGAAGAGTCTGGTGAGATTGCCGGTACCAATCCGGACTACCAATGGATCATTGACCCACTGGATGGCACGACCAACCTTGTTAAAGGCATTCCACACTTTGCTGTTTCCATCGCCCTGCGCGTGAAAGGCAAAACTGAACAAGCGGTCGTTTATGATCCCATCCGTGATGAGCTATTTACCTCTACCCGTGGTAACGGCGCACAGCTGAACGGCTACCGCATCCGTGTGGGCAAAGCCCGTGAGA
This sequence comes from Aeromonas sp. CU5, assembly GCF_002586745.1. Lineage (NCBI taxonomy): Bacteria > Pseudomonadati > Pseudomonadota > Gammaproteobacteria > Aeromonadales > Aeromonadaceae > Aeromonas > Aeromonas sp. CU5. The sequence continues at coordinate 1,002,725 of NZ_CP023817.1, read as the reverse complement.
TGGCTGGTACCGTACTGGCAACTGGTTTCCCATATAAGCAGAAGCACCACATTGCCCCCTACCTGAAAATGTTCCAGAGCATGTTTATCGAGTGTGCTGACATTCGTCGCTCTGGTTCTGTCGCACTGGATCTGGCCTACGTTGCCGCCGGTCGCATCGACGGTTTCTGGGAAATCGGCCTCAAGCCTTGGGAAACTGCCGCTGGTGAGCTGCTGGCCAAAGAAGCCGGTGCCATCATGACCGATTTCGTGGGTGGTCATAACTACGAGAACTCAGGTAACACTGTCGTAGCTAACCCGCGCGTATTGAAAGAGATGCTCGCCAAAATTCGTGACGAACTGCCGGAGTCTCTGGCTAAATAAGCCAGTTTGCTCAGCAACCCAAAAAACCGGCGCAAGCCGGTTTTTTGTCTCTGCAATTTATCTCAGCAGTGCCATATTGTGCAGCCCACACGACACCAATGATAACGCCCTCTCCTTACCCCACATTTTCGCATTTCATATCCCCCTGATTACCAGACTCCCAATCCAAGTTGTCGGCTATCTCTCTTTATCAAATGCACAGTGACCCAAACTTCGTTCCCAAGAGACCATGCAGGGATGCCACCACTATGTCCTCCTTCTTACCTGCCCAGTACTTATTCCGCTGATACAGATGCAAGCCAGCCCGATTGATCGCCAACAGAGAGATAAAAAACACCCGGCATATAGCCGGGTGCTTGGATTATATGTATCAACCAACTCTTCAGGCGAGACGGAAGCGCCCTATCGTCTGTTTCAGGCCAACAGCCAGCTGACTCAATTCCAGACACGCGCGGGCAGTATGATCAGCCCCCTGTGCCACCTCATTGGCGGATTCGTTGATCCGCTCGACGTTGCGGCCCAGCTCGTCAGACACCGCATCCTGCTCACCACAGGCACTGGCAATCTGGATCGCCATATCGGCGATCTGCGCCACCGCCTCTTCGATCTGCTGGATCCCGGTACCAGTCTGCTCGCTCTGGGTCACACACTGGCGGATCATGTCACAGCTCACTCCGGTCACCTCTTTCGCCTGATTGGCGCGAGACTGTAGGGTTTCGATGATGGCAACGATCTCGCCAGTAGAGGCCTGGGTGCGTCCAGCCAAAGTGCGCACCTCATCAGCGACCACCGCAAAGCCGCGGCCCTGTTCACCGGCACGGGCTGCTTCGATGGCAGCATTGAGGGCCAGCAGATTGGTCTGATCGGCAATGCCACGAATGACATCGACCACCACATTGATCTGGGCAGACTCGCGCTCCAGATCGGCCACTAGCGTGCCAGCCTGCTCAATCTCTTCGGCCACACGGGAGATTGCTACCAACGAGCTCTGCACATCCTGATTGCCGCTACGGGCCAGCGCATTGGCAGAGCTGGCTGATTCGGAGGCACTCTCGGTATTGCCCGCCACATCGGCAACGGTCGCCTTCATCTGGGCCATGGCCGTCGCCACCAGAGAGATCTCTTGCTGCTGACTCTGGATCCCTTTGGCGGACTGCTCGGAAACCGCGCTCACTTCTTCAATCGCAGCGCCCAGCTGGGTAACCGCAGCTACCACCTCTTCAATCAGGCCACGCAGGTTATCTTGCATCTTGAGAGATGCCTTCGCCAGTGCTCCCAGTTCGTCGCGACCGATATGCTGGCGCTCTAACTGGTGGGTCAAATCGCCAGCGGCAATGGCATTGGCCTGCGCCACCACCGCCTGCAGTGGCAGACAAATTTGGCGGGTAAGGAACCAAGTCATCGCCATCATAAACAGCAGCAGGCTCCCGATGCTCACCATGGCAAACGAGATCACCATGCTGACACTGTCCAACAGGCTGGTGCGGTTCTCTTTCACAAAGCCGAGATTCACATCTACCAGACCGTTAATCGCCAGCTCCAATGAACTGAAGGCGGTTGAAGAGGTAAACAGCTGTGTTTTGGCTTGTTCTGGCTGCCCTTGAATCAGCATTTGATCAAAGTCGTTCACTGAACGCTGATAACTGAGCCACTGTTGTTTCGCCTGATTAAACACCTGACGCTCGTGATCAGCGCCAACGGTCGCCTCATAGGCATGAAAAGCCGTGTCTATTTTGCGGATGCTGTTCTGGAGGCTACTGCGGCGCATCTGCAACTCGGAATCATTGCTCAGCACGAGCAGAGCAAACTGGGACCGACGAACATAGGAGATGTCGTAGAGCAGGGTTTCGACCGACAGGACACTAGGTAGCGTAGAGTCGGTAAAGTTCAACACCCGATCACGCACGCCACGTAATTCGCTGGAGAGAAAGATACCGAATATCACGTTGACGGCGGCAATGACCGCAAAGACCACGGCAATTTTTTTGCCTATGGAGAGATTCTTGTAAAACATAGTGGCTGGTGATCCTCTACTGCTGACAGGCGAATGGAGTGTGGCGATCACATCCCTATGAGCTGATACCCGGATCTTCCTGACGGGAAACATAAACAGAACGCCGGGAAGCTGGCATTCCGCAAAAGCGCGCACTCTAGCACAAGGCGACCACATCCTTACTTTTCTTGAAAATTTAAAAACAAGCTAATAAAACACAATTCGTGAGAAGGATCACAGCTTATACCAGCCTTCTTTAAGTCCTGCTTCCCCGATGAGGCTAGTCGGCATGTTGTGATCAACAAACGACAACCGAGTTGGTAAGGTGTGCGGCATTCATCTCTCCTTTCGTTGTGCCTCTCGGCGCAGACGCCATCTTTTGTTATGATCTACAGCAACTTAAACTCAGCCACACGGCTAGCAAGACGAGGTCAGCAATGAAAGTAGGTATTATCGGCGCCATGGAGCAAGAAGTAGCCCTGCTGCGCAGCCAGATGAGCACCCCCACCACCCTGCAACTGGGCGGCTGTGAGTTCTATCAGGGGATGCTGGCAGGCAAAGAGGTGATCCTGACCCGCTCCGGCATCGGTAAAGTCGCCGCCAGCGTGGCCACCAGCCTGCTGCTGGAGAAATTCGCCCCCGACTGCGTCATCAATACCGGCTCTGCGGGCGGCTTTGCCCAGGATCTGCACATCGGTGATGTGGTGATCGCCAGCGAGATGCGTTTCCACGATGTGGACGTGACCGCCTTTGGCTACGAGATGGGCCAGATGGCACAGCAACCAGCCGCCTTCCCCTGCGACGAGAAGCTTATCGCGGTCGCCCAGGATTGCATCGCCGAGCAAGGCAAGCACCAGACCAAGGTCGGCCTTATCTGCACCGGCGATCAGTTCATGTGCAAACCGGACGCCATCGCCAAAGCTCGCGCCGACTTCCCGCAGATGCTGGCGGTCGAGATGGAAGGTGCCGCCATCGGTCAGGTGTGCCACATGTTCAAAGTGCCCTATCTGGTGGTGCGCGCCATGTCCGATATCGCCGGTAAGGAACAGGTTGAATCCTTCGATGCTTTCATCGAGGTGGCCGGCAAGCACTCCGCCGAAGTGATCATCAAGATGCTCGGCAAACTGTGATCGAAACCGGCTCGCTTGATTTGATGGCCGACGCCCTCCTTTCGACGACGGCGGCCATTCTGGTAGGTGCTGCCCTGCTGGAGGCGGTGATCCCGTGGCCATCCCATCTGCGTCTTTCGGCCGTCACGCCCCTACTGACCCGGCTGGGGCACAAGGTACACAGACCCGATGGTTCACCCGGCCAGCAAATGCAAGCCGGCCTGTTGGCAATGCTGGTAGTCTGGCTCCCCTGCGCAGCCGGGCTCTGGTCACTGCGCAATCTGGCCCTGAGCGAGCCGCTGTTTGACCTGCTGTTCCTGCTCTTGATAATCGAATCCCGCCCGCTGCGCGAACTCGCCCATGCCACCCGCTCGCTCGCCACGCAGGAGACCCTGCCGCTGGCAAGATTGCAGTCTGCCCCCTGTCTCAAACGGGAGACCGGCAAACTCTCGGCCATGGGGCTCGCCAAAGCGGTGACGGAGAGCTGCGCCCTGCGTCTGGTCGGCCAATGGGCTGGCCCGCTGCTGGGGTACGCCCTCGCTGGGGTACAGGGAGCCCTGCTCTGGCGGCTGACCCAGCTGATGAACCAGGGCTGGAGCATGAAGGATCCCGCGTTTGGCTATTTTGGCCGTGCTGCCAGCGCCCTCTATCAGGGGCTCAATGCCCCCACCATTCTGCTGCTGGGGCTGCCGCTCCTGTTTCCCCGCCTCAAGCAGGCCATTCAACTGCTTCGAAGTGGCGCGATCTGGCCCTCCCCTGCTATCGGGATACTGCTGACGCTACTTGCTGATAAGTGCAGGATCCGCCTTGGTGGCCCTCGCTACTATCAGGGAGCCCTGCAACGCTGGCCGGTACTTGGCAGCGGTAATGACCCCGATAGCGAGTCACCGCGCAAGGTACTCAATATTCTGCAAGCAATGGGCTGGGGCTGGTTGATACTGGCGCTGCTTGTCACGGTGGCGGGGTTATTTCATGGTTAGATGGTTGCGATTGCCTATCTGGCTGCCCTGCGTGTTGCTTGCCTGGTTGCCCGCTGCGCTGCTGGCCGCGACTCCGAACCGGGTGGTGAGCGTGGTTCCCCATCTTACCGAGCTGCTTTACGACATCGGTGCCGGCGACAAACTGGTGGCCATCGACGATGCCTCCGACTATCCCGCAGAAGTGAAAAACAAGCCCAAGGTGGCCAATTATCGCAGCATCAATGTCGAGGCGCTGCTGGCGCAAAAACCGGACCTGATCCTGGGCTGGCGCTCGGCCCAGTCTCGCATGCTGGCCCCGCTGGAACGGCTGGGAATCCCGGTTTTCTACTCTGAGCCCACCGATTTTGCCTCGCTGGCCACCGAAATGCGGGCGCTGGGCAAATTGCTTGGAGTGGAGAAGAGTGCCAACGAAGCCGCCGATCGCTATCTGGCACGCCTGAATGAGCTGCAACAGCGCTATGGCCAACCAACCGGCGTCAAGGTGTTCTACCAACTCTGGTACCCGCCGCTCACCAGCGTCAGTGGCAATGCCTGGCCGGCTCAGGCCATCGAACTCTGCGGTGGGATCAACATCATGGCGAATGCCAAGACCCCTTACCCTCAAGTGGACATGGAACAGGTGATCAGAGCCAACCCATCGCTGATCCTGGCAGGGAGTCAAGATCCTGACGCCCTGCGTCACTGGCAGAAGTGGCCCAATCTGGACGCCGTGCAACATCAGCGACTCGATTTGATCAACTCGGATGAGCTGCACCGCTTCACCCCGAGAGCCCTCAATGCGGTGGAGCAACTGTGTCAGGCTATCAAACCTGGCCATCCTTGAATGGACATCATATTTATTATGGCCCAAAAATTGCTTGTAACAGAGGATTGAACCATGACCTATCAGCATCATATTCAATTATCGATATGATGAAATCTTCATGGTAATGACCTTCATTCTTTTGCCTTGCCCTGGTGATACAAAATGAACGACGAGATACTTGCACTGATTGGTCGTAACATTTCATTGTTTGATCGAGATGTCCAACAAGTGGATACAACTATCTGTCAGACAGTGACGAATTCCCGATTTTTGGTATTGGGTGGAGCAGGCTCAATCGGCCAAGCTGTGAGCAAGGAAATATTCAAGAGAAATCCCCGTAAGCTGCATATTGTAGATATCAGCGAGAACAACATGGTCGAGCTGGTGCGCGATATCCGCAGCTCGTTCGGGTATATCGATGGTGATTTCCAGACGTTCGCGCTGGATATTGGTTCCATTGAATATGACGCCTTTATCAAAGCCGACGGCGCCTATGATTACGTGCTCAATCTTTCTGCGCTCAAGCATGTACGCAGCGAGAAAGACCCCTTTACGTTGATGCGCATGATCGACGTCAACGTGTTCAACACAGATAAAACCATCCAGCACTCCATCGACATGGGCGTGAAAAAGTATTTCTGTGTTTCGACGGACAAGGCGGCCAATCCGGTCAACATGATGGGGGCTTCCAAGCGCATCATGGAGATGTTCCTGATGCGTCGCAGCGAGCAGATTGCCATTTCAACCGCGCGCTTTGCCAACGTGGCCTTCTCCGATGGGTCCTTGCTGTATGGTTTCAACCAGCGCTTGAAAAAGCGTCAGCCCATCGTCGCCCCCAACGACATCAAACGCTACTTCGTGACCCCCCAGGAGTCCGGTCAGCTGTGCCTGATGTCCTGCATCTTCGGTGAGAACAGGGATATCTTCTTCCCCAAGCTCAGCGAATCCCTGCACCTGATTACCTTTGCCGAAATCGCCGTGAAGTATCTTGAGCAGCATGGTTACAAGCCGTATCTGTGCAAAGATGAGGATGAAGCCAGAACCCTGATGGCGAGCCTACCTGAGCAGGGGATGTGGCCTTGCCTCTTTACCGAGAGCGACACTACGGGTGAAAAAGACTTCGAAGAGTTCTTCACTGATAAAGAAGTGCTGGACATGGATAGGTTTGAAAACCTGGGCATCATCAAGAATGGACACGCCTATCAGAATGACCTGCTCAACCATTTTGAGCAGACCATTGCGGCCATGAAAACAAAACGTGCTTGGGACAAGAAAGAGCTCGTCGAGCTGTTCTTCGCCATGCTCCCGGATTTTGGTCACAAAGAAACGGGCAAATATCTCGACGGCAAGATGTAAGGAATCGGTATGCATACTCAATTGATACGTTTTATTCGTGATACCTACAAAACCGATGACTTCATCCCTCTTCATGCCCCGACCTTTGCCGGCAATGAACGTCAATATGTGCTCGATACACTGGAAAGCACCTTCGTTTCCAGTGTCGGTGCCTATGTTGAGCAGTTCGAACAGCAAATAGCCACCTTTACCGGTTCTGCCCGTGCAGTTGCTACCATGAATGGCACGGCGGCGCTGCATATCGCGCTCTATATGGCAGGGGTGCAGGCAGGCGATTTGGTGATCACCCAGCCCCTGACCTTCGTGGCGACCTGCAATGCCTTGTATCACATGGGCGCAGAGCCCGTGTTCGTCGATATATCACGCCAGAGCCTAGGTCTGTGCCCTATTGCCCTAGCCAACTGGCTGGAAGAGCATGCCTCTCGCACCGAGACAGGTGCCATTCACAAGGCAAGCAGGCGCCGCCTGAAAGCCGTTGTGCCCATGCATACCTTTGGTCATCCGGTTGAACTCGATGCGCTTCAGGCCCTGTGCCAGGGCTGGGGCATAGCACTGGTGGAAGATGCAGCTGAAAGCCTTGGTTCCTACTACAAAGGCAAACACACGGGGACGCTGAGCGCATTTTCTGCCCTGAGCTTCAATGGCAACAAGATCATCACCACGGGTGGCGGTGGCATGGTGCTCTGCCAGAATGCCGAACAGGGCGCACGCACCAAGCACATCACCACCACGGCAAAGGTGCCTCACCCGTTCGAGTTTTATCACGATGAACCGGGCTTTAACTACCGCATGCCCAATCTGAATGCGGCCTTGGGGTGTGCCCAGATGGAGGCCTTGCCTCAGTTCCTGGCACAGAAGCGAGCACTTGCCATGCACTATGCCGAGTTCTTCAAAGATCAGGCGTGCCAGTTTGTCACTGAACCGTCCTACGGGCGTTCCAACTACTGGCTCAATGCGATTGTCTGTGAAGATCAAAGCCAGCGGGATACCCTGTTGACCGAGCTGAATAAAGCGGGCGTCATGATCCGACCTGTATGGAAGCTGATGCACCACCTGCCCATGTTCTCCAATGCCCTGCGGGGAGACTTAAGTCAATCAGAATTCATTGAAGCCCATTTGGTAAATTTACCGAGTACGCCAGTAATTCGAGGATAAGACAATGGTTACACAAAATAACTGTGATCTATCGTCAGATATCTACTACCAGCGAGCTTATTCGGCATTGTATGAGGGAGCCAGTGCTTACTTTCACTTTCTCTATGAAGAAGGATGTCACTCCGTAAAATTTAGTGCGTTGAAACGCCGAATAATGAATGTTGCAGGAGTAAAAATAGATGAGGAGCTGTATGATTTAGAAACGCCTTATGGGTATGGTGGTCCTATCTCTAACTGTATGGATGAGCAATTTTTACAAAATGCCTTCACTGCATACAGAGAATACTGTAAGCAGCATCACATTATATGTGAATTTATCCGCTTTCATCCATTTAACAGTATGGCTGATAAAAGCATGCTGTTTGATATGCACTTTCCTGAGCGACAAGTAGTTATTGTTGATTTAAAAAAAACGATAACAGAGCGTCGCAATCTATATTCAAAAACGACAAGAAACATTGTAAGAAAAGCAGAAAAAAACTTGTTAGTCGAAACTGAAGGTGTAAACCTTAATGACTTCATTGGTATGTATTACCTGACTATGAAAAAAAATACCGCGAGCAATTTTTTCTACTTTAAAGAAGATTACTTCAAAGAGTTGATGAATTTATCGGGAGTATCCCTCCTCGCTATTAAAAAAGAAAACATTTACGCATCTATTGGTTTTTTTATGTGTAGTAAAGAACTTGCTCATTATCATCTTTCAGCCAATAACCCAGAGTTTGTTAAAGAAAATGGTAATTATCTGCTGCTTGATGCTGCATTTGAGTTTGCGAAAAAGCAGGGATGCAAATATATGATGTTAGGGGGAGGAAGGACGTCGTCTTCAGATGATAACTTGTTTCTATTTAAGTCTAAGTTCTCGCCACTAATCGCTCCATTTTATATTGCAGGCTTGGATTTTATGCCCAAAAAACGCCAGATGTTAAACCAAATTTGGTGTGAACAAAATCAAGGTGTACAACCTCCGAAATTATTCCAGCTATACAGAGCTGAGAGGAACACATGATGAGCAATACTTTTATTATTGCAGAGGCTGGAGTGAACCATAATGGTGACATCAACTTAGCAAAAAAATTGATCGATGTAGCATTTGATGCTGGCGTTGATGCTGTAAAATTTCAAACATGGAAAACTGAATTACTGGTAACTGAAGACGCAAGAATGGCGAACTACCAGATTGAAAATACCCAGCGAGAGGAAACTCAGTTTCAAATGCTGAAACGGTTGGAACTAAGTTACTCCGATTTCATCTTGCTTAAAGAATATTGTGATGAAAAAAATATTATTTTTATGTCTACGCCCGATGAAGAGCAAAGTGCAACATTTCTAAATAATTTGCAAAGCATATTTAAAATTGGCTCTGGTGAACTAACTAACACTCCATATCTTCGACACATTGCTAGCTTTGGCAAACCAATAATTCTCTCTACTGGTATGGGGAATCTATCTGAAATAGAGTATGCATTATTTACTCTGACTAAAGCTGGTATGAATTTGTCCAATATTACAGTACTTCATGCAACAACAGATTACCCTACTGCACCTTGTGATGTGAATCTGCGGGCAATGACTACAATATCGCATGCATTCCCTGGAGTTGCGATAGGTTATTCTGATCATACATTAGGCATCGAGGTATCTATTGCAGCAGTCGCCCTTGGTGCAAGAATTATTGAAAAACATTTTACTTTAGATAAAACAATGGTGGGCCCTGACCATAAAGCAAGTTTGACACCAGGGGAGCTGAAAAAAATGGTAGAAGCAATTCGAAATATTGATCAGGCCTTGGGTCATGGTTGGAAAATGCCAACTGATGCGGAGAAATTAAACCGCGATATTGTTAGAAAAAGCATTGTCGCAGGACGAAATATTCCAGTCGGCACACTACTTTCACCAGATATATTGAAAATAAAACGCCCAGGTAATGGTATCTCACCAACTCGTTGGGATGAAGTCGTTGGGTCGATAGCGAAAAAAAATTATCGTGAGGGGGAGCTGATCTAATGCGTAAAATCTGTGTAGTAACTGCCACTCGGGCGGAATACGGGTTACTTAAGTGCCTGCTAGAGGATATCCAAGCTGATTGTGATCTTGAATTACAAATCATATCTACCGGCGCCCACCTTTCTCCAGAATTTGGTTTGACGAATCAGCAAATTGAAGGAGATGGTTTTGCTGTTAACAAGAAAATTGAAGTACTCTTATCGTCAGACACACCTATAGGTGTCAGTAAAAGTATGGGGTTGGCTCAAATTAGTTTTGCTGAAGCATTTGATGAGTTAAAGCCAGATATTATAGTAGTATTAGGGGATCGCTATGAGCTTATCCCTATAGTCTCGGCTGCGAGCATTGCTCGTATTCCTGTTGCACACTTGAGCGGGGGTGAGCTAACTGAAGGGTGTATAGATGAAACGATTCGCCATGCCATTACTAAGTTGTCACAACTTCACTTTACAGCTATGGATGAGTACACTCACCGAGTGATACAGATGGGTGAGCAGCCAAACAGAGTATTCACTGTTGGTGAAGTTGGCTTAGACAATTTAATGCGCATGAAACTAATGTCCCGCTCAGAGTTTGAACTTTCAATTGGGTGCAATCTTAAAGCACGAAATATCCTCTTTACTTATCACCCAGAAACAACTAAAGATGTTACTGAAATAAAAAATGATTTTTCAAAAATACTAAAAGTCTTAGATACGTTAGAAGATACATTATTAATATTCACCAAAGCCAATGCTGATGTTGGTGGGCGATTGATAAACAACATGATTGATGATTATACTGCTCATAATCAATACAAGGCAATTGCGTTTACTTCATTAGGACAGCTAAGATATTTATCTGCGTTACAATATGTAGATGCCATTGTGGGTAACTCTTCTAGCGGTATTGTCGAAGCACCCTCATTCAAACTTGCTACAATTAATATAGGTAACCGTCAAAAAGGACGTGTTAAAGCTGCTAGTGTTTTAGATGTTGATGTGGATACAAAAAAAATATTTGACTCGATACAGCATATTTACACATCAGAATTTAAAGAAGTTTTGGAAAAAACCACTAATCCATATGGGCAGGGTAATAGCTCTCAGAAGGTATTAAATATATTGAGGATAGTGGATTTGGACAGCTTAAAGATAAAGCGTTTCTATGATGTTAAATTCTAACCACAAACCGATAGGTGGTGAGCAAGAAATTGCTCACGATGGTCTGTTTTACGGAACAACAAACAGTGGTCGCTCATCTTTAAGATGGGTGTTACTCTCTATGGGGTTGCAAGGCAAGCGAGTTTTAGTACCTGACTTTGTTTGTCAAGTTGTTGTTGATGTTCTACATGAATATAAAATTCATGTAGATTTCTACAATGTAAAAGAAAACTTTGAGTTTTCTCTACCCGAGTGTTTGGATGATTACGATGCACTATATATAGTAAAATATTTTGGACATGAATCAGCAACTTTTAAACGCGCGATAAATGATTCTACATTACCCCTGATTATAGATTGCGTATTCGATGTTCAGCTGCCGGAGATCAATACACCAGCTCATTGGTGTTATTTTAATAGTTTGCGAAAAATAACTGTCGTAGCTGATTTTAGTCAGATTGTTTCTAATAAGCCTTTGTTCATAATCAATAAAGTAAGAATATCATCGTTTTCGGAAAAAAAATATCAAGCAAAAGAAGCTAAGTACAAATTTTTACACTCATCACAAGGTCGTGAGGCAACATACTTAAAATATTTTTCAAATGCAGAATCTATAATCGATGAAAATAAAAATATTTTTGAATCAGAGGACAGAAGTATTTATTTGATGGGGTGTTTTTATTCTTTTTTCAAAGAAGATTTAAAAATCCGCCTGCAAAACTTAACTTTTGCTACAACTATATTGAGTGACATTCATTTTATTAAAATTACCCCTACCTTTCCTAGTTTTTTGCCTTTGCTTTTAAATAAACGAGATGAAGTAAGGCGTGAGCTGATGAGAGACTCTATTTATCTAGCTATTCATTGGCCCGCAATTGAACAATCAAAAAATCATCTATCTGACAAACTATTGTCACTACCTTTAGATTCCAGATATACTAAAGAAGACATTGAGCGTATGTGTGATATTATAAAAAGAGTTGAAAAATGAAGAACAATGCATTAACTTTTCAGCTAAAAAATCTTATACTCTGAATAATTTTTTTGTTTGATTTCTGAATTGAGCAATATTTATTGCTCTGTGATGCTATTTAACATAAAAAACATATTAGGAAGAATTATTATTGTTTATTTTTAGAGGAAATTTTCCACGTAGAGATGAACATAGCGCAACAAAAGTAATTTGGATATTAAAATAAATAATTTCACCACAAAGGAATGCAACTTATGAACCATAATTATTTAATGATTTGAGAAGATATAAATCCAGTAGCCATACTAGAATGGAATTTGTTTTTTATTAATTTAAAAACAAATTCCATACAAAATTTACTTTACATAAAGGCGACCTTGGTGGCCTTTATGTAAATTTAGAGCATCAATAAAAGCAAAACATCTATTAAAAGGAGAGGCATTTATGTCAAACGATGAAATTTGGAATGCTGTATTCACAAACCAAGAGTGGGGAAAGTATCCCAGTGAGGACTTAATAAGATTTATTGCAAGAAATTTTTATTCGATTAAAAACAGGCGAGATGTTAAAATTCTCGAGCTTGGATGCGGCCCTGGCGCTAATATATGGTTTCTTGCTAGGGAAGGGTTTTCTTTCTGTGGCGTTGATTTTTCAAGCACAGCTATTGAGCAGGCAAGCTTGCGCCTTGATAAAGAATTTCCAAACTGGCGACAACACAGCGAATTAATTGTTGGGAATGTAAATGACCTACCATATGCTAGTGAATCATTTGATGCCGTCATTGATAATGAATGCATTTATTGTTTAGATTTCAAAACTGCAATAGATACATATAATGAGGCATGGCGAGTAACTAAGTATAATGGAAAATTATACTCAAGGACATTTTCATCAGGCTCTTGGGGTGATGGTTGTGGCGAGCATACTGGTTATAATCGCTGGGTTTGTACAGAAGGGCCACTAAAAGGTAAGGGCCAAAATAGATTTAGCTCATTAGAGGATATATATGAATTAATAAAAAATTACAATGTCGACTCCATTGAAAAAATAACTAGAACTGAAAACAACATGAAAAATACAGTCTCTGAATTTTTAATCCTGTGCAGCAAAATATAACCATTCAACGATACCAAACCTAGTGCAGGACAGTTTGCACTAGGTTTAATATAAATACTTTTAAACTCACTTAATCGAACATGAAATAGAAAGTGAATTATAAAATAAAATAGACTTTTTGGGTTTTTAAAAATATAATTATGTTGTGTATATCAACATCCTTGCTGATGTACCTTTACTCCAAGGATTCCATCCAATCTTTACAAATGTAACATCTGATGGTGATAACCATGAGTCATAACTGGAAAAATGTACTAATCACACCGTCTTCAACGATCTTAGAAGCTCTAGATGTTATTAATAAAGAAGCCCTAAAGGTTGCATTAGTTGTAGATGCAGACTGTCATCTTGTCGGAGTTGTAACCGATGGTGATGTTCGTCGTGGCTTGCTCAATGGCTTATCGCTACATGATACTGTCATTAAAATTATGAATACAAGCCCAACAACAGCAGAGGTCAGTCTCAAGCGTGAAGAACTGATCTCACTTATGGAATCAAAATGTATTTTATCCATTCCACTACTTGAAAATGGTCAAGTAGTCGGATTGGAAACAATCCAAGGATTATTAAGCAAACCAACATACGATAATCCGATTTTCATTATGGCAGGAGGTCTTGGAACTAGATTAAGGCCTCTCACCAATCTCTGTCCAAAGCCAATGTTGAAAGTGGGAGGAAAACCGCTTTTAGAAATCTTGCTTAATCAGTTTCTCAAAGCCGGATTCATGAACATTTATATATCCACCCATTATATGCCTGAACAGATCACTAGTTATTTTGGCGATGGGTCTTCTTGGGGAGCCAAGATCCAATATGTACATGAAGATACGCCACTAGGGACAGCCGGAGCATTAGGTCTACTTCCTGCAGATACCCCCTCCTTACCACTTATAATGATCAATGGTGATGTGCTAACAACGGTGGATTTCAATCGACTACTCGATTTCCACAACAAATATCAACCAACAGCAACTATGTGTGTACGTGAATATGATTATCAAATTCCATATGGCGTTATCAATGGTGATGGTCATCATATTATAAATATGCAGGAAAAACCAATCCTACAATATCTAGTAAATGCAGGGATCTACGTAGTAAGTCCTGATTTATTTATGAGCGTTCCTAAACAAGAGCATATTGATATGCCAACCCTACTTGAACAACAAATAGCAAAGCAAGCGGATGTATTAATGTTTCCAATCAATGAATATTGGCTTGACATTGGCAGAATTGATGACTTTAATAAAGCACAAATCGATATCAAGGACCTTTCATAATGTCTCTCAATATTGCAATCATCCCTGCGCGGGGGGGAGTAAACGTCTTCCTAATAAAAACAAATTACCATTAGCAGGAAAACCATTAATAACCTGGACCATCGAAGCAGCTCTCGAAAGCCAACTTTTTGATTTGGTTCTTGTAAGCACTGACTCTCAAGATATTGCTAACATCTCTGCCAATTCTGGTGCAGTTGTGCCATATCTACGACCCGCCGAATTGGCAACTGATACGGCTACCACTAATGATGTCATCAGCCACATGGTTAAGTGGGTTGAATCGCAATATGGAGAAGTAGCCAGAGTCACACTACTACAACCAACATCTCCATTGCGGAATGCAAATCATATTAAAGAAGCCATGGCTCTTTATGATATGAAAAATGCGTCTGCAGTCATCTCTATATGCGAACTCGAACATCCAATTCAATATTGTAATAGATTACCAGACAATTTATGTATGGCAGGTTTTATTCCAAATATTGCAAATCGACGTAGCCAAGAACTAGAATGTTATTATCGAGTGAATGGTGCAATTTATATTTTTGACAAACAATATATAGGATCATTATCAGATATTTACTCTAATAACTCTTTTGCTTATATTATGGAAAAAAGCGCATCTATAGACATCGATGATGCATTTGATTTATATCTATCCGAGTTTATTAAAAATAGAAAACCGACCTAAAGGTCGGCTTTTTTATTTCTTAAACAAATTTATTGTTTCATCATCAACTGTATCTATGCTGTTAAGGGCATTGGGATACATCTCTTTTGCTTTTCTCATAAAATCTAACCAAATTTCGATTGCGGGTTTCATCATGGCCAATGCTTTTTCTTCCTCTTTAAACAAGTAAAGAATGGAACTCAGTATAGCAAACATATGATTCATCGAGCCGTGCAAAAGTTGTGCTATAATTTTATTTTTGGTTGTGGATATCTGAGAAAGATAACCGAAGTGCTTCAGCATCAATTGATTAATCTCATTTCTAGATGAAAAATCACGTTGCCATTCATCTGTTATCTTCTCAGCAACATGATTGAAAAAATCAACATCAAGCAATGTATTAAAATCCTGCAATGGTAGCACCAATGGGGCACAGAGACGGTTTGTTATTTCATGCAGGATAGCTGACTTGTCAATAGGCTGATGTAGTCCGATGTCATTGGCGGGAACAGGTCTAGCCCCCAATATTTTGGCACCATCACTACAGTTGGCACAATGTACATCTTTATTGATGGCTAATACACCTTCAATAACATATCTCGAAGTATCGTACATCGCATTACTTATGACAACACCACCAAAATTACCCTCACATTGCCGTTCATTGTCGCTACATACCAACTCAGTCAAGAGTTTAGCATTTATTTCATTATTATAATATGCACTAGACTTAGCGTGGTGGTGATTTTTATCCTTATAACCATTATCCAAACCAAACAGATATATATTTTTAAATCCAAGTTGAATAGGTGCATGAACCCCTATATTTCCAACAAAGGGATTAACAGCCGGCCAAGCGGAAAAATCTTTGGCGACAGAGAAATATGTCTGACACATCATCACCCCTGGTTCACTGCTCTTAAACGCAAGAACCGTTTTCTTGAACAGAGTTGCACAGTCTGGATGAACGACATCAGTGCTCAAAAACAAAATATCCTGTAAGTATTCAGGGTCATCCAGATTAACCATGAAATCATAGATTGATTTGGTACGTTCAATTTGAACTTCTATATCTGGCTTGATCCCATGCTTATGCAAAGCAGATATCGCACTACCACAAGATATCAATATAGCCCGCTCTTTATTCGCTTTAATAATGGGTAGTGAATCATCTAGCGATGGACCGCTGCCAATGACAAATACCGGCACTCTTTGGTGTTTTTGCGAAATTTTCTTATTTTTCTTAAAAAATGGCACGCCACGTTCGATATTACGCATAGAATGGGATAGTGCGATCAGACCATCATCAAAAAAACCCCACCCCATCACTAACAAATAATATTGCTGCCGTACCTTTGTCATAAGCTTCTTTATTTTATCATTTTGATACCCCCACATAATGAAAGAGTTTGCAACCAAAAAAGCACCTCGACAACCAACAGCCGATGAAAAATCACTGACTATAGTCTGCTCATCCTGTCCTAAAAGAATGTGCAATCCCAGATTCTCCTGATACAAATAGGCTAGCAGTGGAGCCCAGTCGAAGCAGAATAATGAAGCGTAGAACAAATCCAGATCTGGCTCAAATAAGAATAACGAGCTGACTTTGCAACGCTCATAAAGATAACCAAGGTGATAACCCAAACCAACCCCAAAGATCAATGCGCAGGGAACTTGATCTGGTACTTTAACGAGGCGTTCTGCTTGTGATGATATTTCATCCTTATAAATATTAAGATTGTTGAGGTGTTCAACATGAATAGAACCCATTGGATTCGCTTCCTGGCGGAAGGAAAATTTTGACAATGCCCCCTTATCCATGAATTCAGCCACAAGTGTCTCACAGATGAGATAGGGCTCAGCCCCATAAACGGCGACGTCATCGTCAAGCCATTTAAGATTTGGCTGACCATTTTCACTACAGAAAAACCTAAACGGACGGGTAGGCAGATAAGTCTCATACATATCTGCAATGTGAGGGATATATTGACGAAATGCCTCTATATTCTGTGTAAAACGAAGTGGCAATGCTACCATCATGGCCGCTTCTTGCTCTGCTTGTTGTTGCAGTCTTCGCATTTCCTGCTCAGCTTTTACCAGAACCACATCAATATTGAGCGACATCAGAACTCCTTGCTATTCAGGTTATAGGCCTGTCCAGCCTTGTTACCTTTCCCGACTTGAACCAGCTTTTTAAAAACAATTTTATGATGGCTGACAGTTAATACTTTCAACCTTTCTTCTTGAATAGACAGCGTTGCAGCCAATTCCGCCACCGCCTGCTGTTGTATCGGGCACTCTTTGGCCAGTTGCACCAACTGATCTATTAAGGCCAATCGGTTATCCATGCACAGCACGGCCTCATCATATTGCTGTTGTTGCAATAGGCCCTCTATCAAGTGGAGATTATCCTGTAATGCCTCATTGAGGGAGGTAAGAGTGACCCTCACAGCTCACCCAACTTTTGTCGCATCTGATAGCCACGCTGCTTTTCGGCTTCCGGCAATTGATCCCAAGCAGACTTGATCGTAACCATCAGAGCCATAACCTCGTCAAGGGGCGCGACATCCCGTGCCAGACTGGCATCCCAAATCCGCGTATCCATGTAGGCATAGAGAGCATATAATTCTTCCGCAATAGAACCCTGGCTCATATCAAGCGCATCCTGCAATCCATGTAATAGCCCTTGAGCTTTTGAAACAGCGATAGACTTTGCTTCCATATCACCGCGCTCTATCGCGCCTTTAGATTGAGCCAACCGCTCTAAAAAGCCTTGCATCATGAGTTGAATAACACGATGTGGATCCGCAACAGCAAGATCAGCTGCTATACTGGTTGCTTTATATGCGTTCAGATTACGATGGTACATGATATGAAACCTCTAAAGATAGTTATCACTTATTATAACTATTGATTCTCAACGACTGCAGCGCTGAGGCTGAGTTGTTCATTTTAACTAATAAAGCATCCAGACTACCGTATTGAGCTCGCAAGGAAGCTTCATATTTAATTAGCTGGGCATTTGACGTAGCCTGTTTTTCACTCAAACTGCGCAAGTCAGCATTAAGCGTGTCGGAGCGTTCTGCCAACATGCCTCCTGATTTGGTATACTCCTTTAGGCCATTATTCAAAGTGGCGGCCAAACCATCATCACCACCAAACAGTGCAACAACTTGATCGAAGTTTTTATCAACAGCTTGGCCAAACTTCTCTTTATCTAGAGATAGCTTGCCCTTATTGTCCATCTTTATACCAACTTCGAAGATACTTGAATAAGTTGTACTTGAGCCAGTCTTACCAGTGATCGTGTTTGCCATGAAACTGTTAATTGTTCTCGTACTTGCATCGCCAGCAAGAGCACCGCCATCATCCTGTCTGACACCACCAACAATGCTGTTACGCTTTCCAAGTGCACCCATCTTATCTTGAAGTGCGTTATATCCATCCACAAATTGCTTAACCATATCCTGAATGGATGATTTATCTGTCGTAATATCTACTTTGTTGGATTTGAGGTCACCATTAGTATCTTTATCAGATACTCGTAGCACGGTAAGTTTAAGATCTTGGATTGAATCATTGAAAACGTTGGTATCACTTTTGAGAATATTACCATCAACCAGAATTTCAGCACCACTCGCCGACTGAGTCTGATTCATTACGCTACCAGGTTCTCCAATTGAGAACATACCGAGCTCAGACGTATTGCCGGTAATACTCAAGTCTTTACCATCCCCTGATATACCAGAGTCAATAATTAGCTTTGCCTTACCATCTGCGGTGTTAACGATATTTGCACTTAATCCAAAATTATCACTATTACTGTTAATACTCTTGCGAATATCTTGCAGGGTATCCCCCACTTTGACATCAACTTTGAACTCTTTCGCACCCGCTTTGAAAGTCAGTTGACCATCTTGAGTTATAAGCGACGTCGTTGAGCTGTCAAAGATGCCCTCTTGGCGACTAGTCGTCGCCAATTTATTGACAGTAATATTGTACTGGCCATTTGAGCCACCACTTTTGCTTTCTACTGTCATCACCGGGTTATCTTTATCTTGGGTAATGTTGACAGTCCGTTTGTTGAAAGCACCTGGTTTACTCAATGTATCGAGAATATCAGTAAAGGTAGTGAGGGATGACTTGAGTTGACCAATGCCAGAGAGAGCTATTTGAGTGCTATTTTGTTTTTTGATGATCGGTTGTTGTAGCTGCGCCTTTTTAGCAGCAACACTGGCCGCAATCACACTCTCGAGATCGAGTCCAGAACCTGCACCAGCAGAGGTAATTGCCATGTTATCTTCTCCTCATTTCTCGATTTATATCTCACGATCAAGCAACAGACCTAGTTTGGGATTGGCCCCAGCCTCTCCATGGTGCAGAGCTTGGATCCGTTTGTGAATTGCGAGCAGCTCTTCACTCGGGATTTGGCGTATAACCGATCTGGTATCAGAATCCATTACCTTGATCACTACCTGGCCCAAGTCTTGCTCCAAACTGAAATTAACCGTCCACCCTTGTAGTTGGCTATATTCTTGCAAACTTTGTACCTGTTTTTCAAAATCTGCTTGGTTCTGTCCCCGCGGGGGATCAACATTTTTTGAATCTTGATTCTTCCGCAGTGCAATACCAGGATCCTCCACTGAGCCAGGAAGCAGTTGAGCGGCCACTTGGCCGCTCTTGTCACTTAGCTGTAAGGAAGCGCCATTGGCAGATGACAGATTACTGAGTTCAGTTGTCATCTTACTTCTCCCATCTCAATCAGCCAGACTACCCATTGTTACCCAAGCAGAGATAGTGCCGACTGCGGCCGCTGATTAGCTTGCGCCAGGACACTCGACGCTGCCTGCTGCAGAATGTTCTGCTTGGTCATATTGGCGGTCTCGGTGGCAAAGTCCGCATCACGAATACGAGAGCGAGCCGCTGATACGTTCTCCGAGATATTGGCCTGGTTGCGAATGGTCGAATCCAACCGATTCTGCACTGCGCCCAGCTCGGCACGCTTGCCATCGACGACTCCCAACATAGCATCCGCTGCAGCCATAACACTTTGGGCATCACTCTGGGTACCAATCTTGATACCGCCAGAGCCGCCACCAGTGAAAATAAGGGATACTGCAACCGTTGTCACTATACTCCCCGCTGGACCGGTGATGGCACTAATCGAGGTTCCCGCAGCTACAGCAATGCCAGAGATACTGAAGCCATCGGTCTGAGACAGACTGAAACCGATAGTCTGATACGCATCCGCACCGACTTGAAAGCTGCCACCGAAGGTCCCATCCAACAGTTTGGTACCCGCAAAAGTGGTGTCTTTGGAGATCCGGTTAATCTCAGACCCCAACTGATCCACTTCCTTTTGCAGGGCCTCACGATCCTTGGTAGAGTTTGAGCCATTAGATGATTGCTGAGCCAAAGTACGCATGCGCTGCAACATGCCAGTCACTTCATCCATCGCCCCTTCTGCTGTTTGCGCCAGTGAAATGCCATCGTTGGCATTACGGTTACCTTGATCCAGCCCGTTAACCTGAGAGGTCAAACGGTTGGAAATCTGCAGACCTGCGGCATCATCCTTGGCGCTGTTGATACGCAGGCCAGATGCCAAGCGGGTATATGAGGTATCCAAGGACTTGCCGGTATTCATCAAGTTACGCTGGGCGTTCAATGATGAAACGTTGGTATTGATAAACATGGCCATAATTTATTCTCCCGAAGAACATGCGACTGCGGGTTGCGCCGCCAAAGCGACGTCCCACCGTTAGAAGAGCAGGTTGAACATGCCTGTCTCTTCTGGCGGGTGTCTGTTTGAACGAACAGGCCACCCGCAGTAGTGCAAACGTTGGATTCCGAACACCCCTCGATTGCTTCAATTTATTTAACGGCCGCAGGACGACAAACTTTAGGAAAATCCTTGCCGAAAGCGGCAATTTTTATCCGGCAAGCGGCAAATGACAACGTTCAAAAGAGGCACCACATTATGCTCGGTCGGCATGGTGGTGTATTCGCAGGGCAAGATAGTCTTGGCACGTTTTGTGCTGAATCAAGAAGGAGTGACGTCAATTTGACGACACAATAAAAAGAGGCCGGTAAACCGGCCTAAAGTTGAGCATATGCTCAGGAGAATATGACCAAGGGTGACAGAACTGAACATCTGGACAACCCTTGGCATCACTAGTAGAGAATGTATTCTCTCCCGATAGAACAGAGTGCTAACCCGAACACCCCTTTGTTCCATCTCTTGACCAGGGCGGCCTGAACAACCGCCCTGTTTTCTTTTGTTAGCCCTGCAACAGTTGGAGTGCGGCCTGCGGGCGCTGGTTGGCTTGCGACAGAACGCTAGATGCAGCCTGCTGCAGAATGTTCTGCTTGGTCATATTGGCGGTCTCGGTGGCAAAGTCCGCATCACGAATACGAGAGCGAGCCGCTGATACGTTCTCCGAGATATTGGCCTGGTTGCGAATGGTCGAATCCAACCGATTCTGCACTGCGCCCAGCTCGGCACGCTTGCCATCGACGACTCCCAACATAGCATCCGCTGCAGCCATAACACTTTGGGCATCACTCTGGGTACCAATCTTGATACCGCCAGAGCCGCCACCAGTGAAAATAAGGGATACTGCAACCGTTGTCACTATACTCCCCGCTGGACCGGTGATGGCACTAATCGAGGTTCCCGCAGCTACAGCAATGCCAGAGATACTGAAGCCATCGGTCTGAGACAGACTGAAACCGATAGTCTGATACGCATCCGCACCGACTTGAAAGCTGCCACCGAAGGTCCCATCCAACAGTTTGGTACCCGCAAACGTCGTCGCACTGGAAACACGGTTGATCTCGGCACCGAGTTGATCCACCTCTTTTTGCAAGGCTTCTCGATCCTTGGTAGAGTTGGAGCCGTTTGCTGATTGTTGTGCCAGTGTGCGCATGCGCTGCAACATACCGGTCACTTCATCCATGGCCCCTTCGGCAGTCTGGGCCAGGGAGATGCCATCGTTAGCGTTACGGTTACCTTGGTCCAGACCATTGATCTGGGAGGTCAGACGGTTGGATATTTGCAGACCTGCGGCGTCATCCTTGGCGCTGTTGATGCGCAGGCCAGATGCCAAGCGAGTATACGAAGTATCCAATGATTTGGTCGAGTTTGTCATATTACGCTGAGCGTTGAGTGACGAAACGTTAGTGTTGATATACATGGCCATGACTATTCTCCTAAGCTATTAAAATTACTCTTCTATTTGCTCAGGCTTTATTATTTTCTGTGCCCGATGCGTCTTATTTAACGGCTCGTTTTTGGATGTCTTTAGCATTTTTTTCAACGCTTCATCGCATTAACGCCGCTTACCTTATATATCGGCGGGTCAGGGGGAAACTTAAGGAAAAAAACGGGCCAAAACACGCGATAGCAGCAACGTCCTGAACCCCGCCAACGGCGGGGGCAAGCGGGCACACACGAGACTCTCCCGGTTCGGGCAGCGAGAAAAAATCACGGCCGACTCTCAATTTTGTCGAGCACAGTTGGCGATTGGGCTCGCCAGCCCCTAAAATCGCGGCCCCATCAACAATTTGGCGTGAGTTGTTCTCCATGCAGACACTGGTTGAGCAGATTGTTTACATCAGCGACATGTTTGGTACTGCGGTATTCGCGTTTTCAGGGGTATTGGTGGCTGGCCGGCTCAGAATGGACGGGTTTGGCGTCATGGTTTTGGCGGCGGTCACCGCCATCGGCGGCGGCACTATCCGTGACATGATCCTGGGGGCAACCCCCGTGTTCTGGGTACGCGATCCGCTCTATATCTGGGTCGTCATCGCGACGGCGCTGATCGGTATGTGGATGGTCAAACTGCCCCGCAGGATGCCCTGGTATGTGCTGCCAGTAGCAGATGCCTTCGGACTGGCCCTCTTTACCGTGATTGGCGCCCAGAAGGCCCTCAACTTCGGCACCCCGGGGCTGATTGCCGTGATCATGGGCACCATGACCGGGGTAGCCGGCGGCATGATCCGCGATGTGCTGGCGCGAGAAGTGCCCATGGTGCTGCAAAAAGAGATCTATGCCACCGCCTGTATCCTTGGCGGCATTCTCTATACCCTGGCGCTGGAGGCGAATATGGACAGGGTAACCGCCATGCTCATCTGCATGACAGCCGTGTTTGGCCTGCGGGTTGCCGCTATCTACTGGCACCTGTCGCTGCCAACCTTCTCGCTGCAACGCAATTGAGAGCAGGCCCACAGCGCCATCATGTCGCTGTGGGCCTTGCGTTGAACCAAATCGGCTTTTCTGTTGTCATAGAAACAGTCGTTGTTAGCCGGAACTTCTCATGCGCAAAATCGGTATGCTTACCACTCTTATCCTGGCGAACGTGACAGTAGCCCACGCCGAAGCACAAGCGGTATTTGGACGCCTGGCCTCGGCGCCGGTGCAGCAGTTCAACCAGCAGATACGTCAGGCCAGCCATCAACAGCAGCACTGGGTCAATGACTACCGTGAGGTAGCACTACGATTCGTTGGCCATGGCGACATACCCAGTCGCATCCACGCCCAGCAGCTGGACAATGATCTGGTGCTCTCGGTCGCCCTCAATGGCAGCAAGAGCGACATGATCTACATCCTGACCCTCTATCGCAACGACAACCTGTGGCAGATGCGGGAGGCGGAAATGGGCTGGCGTTGCCAGGGGCAAGACTCCTTCACCCCGGTCCCCTGCCCCTGATGGTCATGGCTGACTCTGTGAAATAAAAAAATCCGGCACAGTGGCCGGATTTTTTATTGGAGGTGAAAGCACGCTTACGGGCGGTACACCTTGACGTTGTCAAAGCCCTTCTCTTTCAGATAGAGCGCCTGCAGCTTGCTCATCACGCCGCGATCGCAATAGAGCAGATAGGTCATCTCTTTGGGCAGATCGCCAAAGGCGGTGGCCAGCTTGAAGAAGGGGAGGTGCAGCACTTCACGACCTTCCACCACCAGCGGCTTCTCGTCGTGTTCGTCGGCAGAGCGGATATCCAGGATCACCTCGTCAGCGCCCAGCACTTGAGTGGTTTCGACCTCTTGCACTTCCGCGGCTGTCTCTTCACCGATACGGCGGATATCGAGGTAACGGGCCTCGGAGACCACCTTGTCCAGAATGGCGAAGTCGAAGTTGGCCTCTTCTGCTTCAATGCGGGAGAGCTCGGCTTTCACGGTCGGCTTCTTGGAGATGACGCCGCAATACTCCGGCATGGTCTCGGCAAACTCCAGAGTGCCGATGCGGCGCGCTTCGCTGATGATATCCGGCTTGTCCCAAGTGATGAGCGGGCGCAGGATCACCTTGTCGATCACCCGATCGATGACGTTGAGGTTGGTCAGCGTCTGGCTGGAGACCTGACCCACGCACTCGCCGGTCACCAGTGCCGGGATCTGGAAGTAGTCGGCAACCTGACCTGCGGCACGCATCATCATTCGCTTGAGCACTACGCCCATCTGACCGTTATCCACTTTTTCGAGGATCTCGGCCACCACAGGTTCAAAGTCGATGGCGGTGAAACGCACCTTGTGGGAGGCGCCAAACTTGTTCCACAGGTAATAGGCGACCTGCTTGACCCCGATCTCGTGGGCAGCACCACCCAGATTGAAGAAGCAGTAGTGCACCCGGCAGCCGCGTTTGATGAACTGGTAGGAGGCGACACCGGAGTCGAAACCACCGGAGAGCAAGCTCAGTACATCTTCCTGAGTGGCCATAGGGAAACCGCCCATGCCGTGGTGCACCGCACTGATGATGTAGAGCTCGTCATTTTCCACTTCCAGATTGACCTGGATGTCCGGCTTTTTCAGGCGCACCCCAGCGGTTTCACAATGCTGGTTGAGGCCACCGCCCACATAACGCTCCAGCTCCAGCGAGCTAAAGTCGTGTTTGCCGACACGGCGGGCACGGACGCAGAAGGTCTTGCCTTTCAGGCGATCGCCCCAGACGGCGCGGGTCTGTTCGAAGATGTCGTGCAGGTCGGTAAAGTTGCTCAGTTTCACTTCGAGGAAGTACTGAATGCCAGGGATACAGGCTAGGGTCTCGAGATACTGGGCGTGGAACTGATCGTTGCGGGAGCTCACTACCAGCTTGTCCCAATCCATCCGTACGCGGGCATCCTCGTCGAAGCGACGCAACACGTTGCGAATGTTGCCCTGCAACATCTTGGTGAAGCGCTGGCGAACTGATTTGCTCTTGATGGTGATTTCCGGGAACAGCTTGATAATGAACTTCATGGTTTTGACTCGGGTGGCCTTGATTTAAGGGCGCGGATTATATCAGAACTTTGTGGCAAGCGGCTACTGAATGAGCGCTTGCTCACATTACGCCATGCAATGTTTGCCGCCCGCCCGCAATCTTGCGTATATTCCCGAGCCTGCGCCTCGCCAGATTTTTGACAACAGACTGATCCGATGAAGACCTATATCTACTACCCCGGCATGGAGGTACGCGACGAGCGTTGGCTCAAATTTGCCCTGCTCTATCTGGAGCGACTCGCCTTCGTCTTCACCGTCAGTGAAAAAAGTGGCCTCACCGCCTTGTTGGGCACGCTTGAAGATCAGACCGATCTGCTGGCCGAACGTCCGGATCCCGCCTTCTTCGCAGCCATCACCCCTCAGCTAGAGAACCAGATCAGTGGCCTTGTTGCCCCCGATTTCGTGCGCCACAAGGTGTTTGGCAACAAGGAGCTGATTGATCGCTGGCGCCAGCGTGCCAACCATGACTGCTTCTGCCCGGCTCAGGCCGGACTGGAGCGACTGCACGGTTTTTGCCTGACCCACGGCTTTGCGACCCGGGATGAGGGGGGGATCAAAATGGCGCGGCGCTTTGCCAACCTGCTCTCCATGCGCCTCGCCCGTGAGTGGGCACTCGCCAATGACGGGGCGCTCATTACCGATCACGACTATCTCGACCGCCTGCTTCACCTGCTGGAATCCCGCTACCACAACCGGGGTGGTCAGGATTGCTTCCACCTCGAGATCCCGTTGCAAGTGCCCACTCACTTGGCCGACATTCCGTTTGCAGCGCTGATTGCCCTGCGCGGGCGCAGCGGCTTTCGCCAGCAACTGGCCGAATTTCATCAGGCCCTCGACCATCTGCTCGCCATGCTGGGTAGCGGCTATGCCGACCCGGCGGTTCTGACCCGCTTCGAGCAAGCCCAGCAAGGTCTCAATCAACTGCTGGGGCCCGAGACCCTCAGCATGCCGCTCACCACGCTGGTCAGCACCAGCCTGCCCGCCATGGCGATGATCCATCAGTTAAAGGCAAGTCATCCCGACAGCAATCTCATCTTCCATCCCATCAAGAAGAGCCACTTTCACCAGCGTAAGAGCCAGCATTTCTTCACCCGGCTCGGCCATCTGCGCCAACCGGGCTGAATCGGCGGAATTAAAAAGGGGTTGGCATCTGCCAACCCCTCTCGTTATCTGCGGCCTACCAATCTTTATTTGCGGCCTACCAGTCATCACCACGGTGATTGGCCCGCTCTTGAGCCTGCCTACGGGCCTCCATCGCGTTGTCGCGGCGGATACCCTCACTGGTACAGGCAAACTGTTTCTCGTAACAGCGTACAAAGCTTTCTGAGCCAGGCTCGAAAGGTGAATAGAACCCGGTACGTTCGGGAGAAACATGGTGATCACCATGATTGGTAGTGGCACAGCCCGAACTCATCAGCACCAGCAAGGGACACAAAACACGTAGCAAAAGGGAACTCCCGATTGGATTTGAATGAGCTCGTAATTATTCATGAATTAATTCACCCAATCAAATATTGATGCATTTCAAAGGCTTATTTACATTCACCTCAATGGCTGTCGGCAAAACGCTCAACGGGTGATGGTGCCGGCCTCACTGTCAGGATCCACCACGCGAAACTCGATACGATCGCTGTTGCCCGCCTCGTCCACCACCACCAGCTGATAGCGTCCCGCCACACTCAGCACCTGATCCCCGTCCCAGCGCAGCCGCTGACCGTTGAGAAACCAGAACGGCTTGCCGACACCGCCCAGCACCTTGGGCTGCAACCGGTAGCGCTGACTGCGGATAAGATTGCCCTCCCCCAGCGCCACGATGCGGATCGGGGCCTGCAGTTCGGCGCTCTGCCTTTCACCTTTACAACCGCTTGCCAGCAGCGCCTGTCTGCGCTCGCCGGGCGCCCGCCATGGTTCCAGTGACAGCGGCCAGAGCGCCCGAAAGCCGGATTGCGCCGCATCCTGACAGCGGGCCAGGGTCGGCTTGCCTTCGGCAGTCAGTGCAACTTGGCGCAGCGGCGAGGGCCCATCCATGGGGTCTGGCAAGGTGGGGGGATCCCGCGCCTCCAGCAACCAGGCGCTCTGGCGTTGCAGACAGGCCTCAGGCAGGGTCGCGCTTGCCTTGCGCCCCAGCGGCCAGCAGATCTCGGCCTCGCTTACCGTGTTGGGCTGCACCGGCAAGGGGCTGTTGTCGGCCAGCCGCGAGTAGACAGAGAGCAGCAGCGGCACTGCCGCACTCTGGCCGTAAAAACCCGGCAAGGGGGTGCCGTCGGGGCGCCCCAACCAGACGCCGATGGTCCAACGACCGGAGACCCCCATCGCCCAGCTGTCGCGATAGCCGTAGCTGGTGCCGGTCTTCCAGGCCAGTCGGTTGACCCGACCGGTCGCCTCGCTGGCAAAGGGCTGATCCGCCCGTCCCTGGGCGCTCAATATCTGCCAGATGATCCAGGCCGCCCCCGGGCTCAGTAAGGGGCGGGGCACCGCCTGTTGCCCCGCCAGCCAGACCGGCATCGCCACCTGCCCCTCACGGGCCAGCGCGCTGTAAAGCGCCACCAGCTGCTCGAGCCGGATCCCCGCCGCCCCCAGCGCAATGGCCGGATTGGGTTTGTCGGAGAGCGCCAGCCGCACCCCGGCGTTGTCGAGGCGGCTGACCAGCTTGTCGGGCCCGAGCGCCTCCAGCACCTGCACCGCAGGCACGTTGAGGGATTGCTGCAGCGCCTGAGCGAGGGTCACCGGCCCCTGAAAGGCACCGGAAAAGTTAGCGGGGCGATAATCCGAGCCCACTCTTGGCGCATCGGAGAGCAGAGAGGCCGAGTGCACCAACCCCTCGTCCATCGCCAGGCCGTAGATAAATGGCTTGAGGGTGGAGCCGGGAGAGCGGATCGCCTGCACCATGTCGAGGTAACCGTGGCGGCGCAGGTTGCCATATTCGGCGCTGCCCACATAGGCACGCACGGCCATGGTTTTGTTGTCTACCAGTAGTAGGGCGGCAGAGGTCTGTTCGGGGAAGCGGCGGATATAACTCGCCACCCGCGTCTCCAGCCAGCGCTGCAGATCGCCGTCTATGGTGGTGTGCACCAGGGCGCCCGGCTGGCTGTCGGCGGCAAGGCGAGCAAACAGCGGCGCCTCCATCGGCGTGAAGTGGCCGCGGGCTAGCACCGGCTCGATGCGTCCCTCCTGCCACACCGGCTCGGGCCATACCCCTTGCGCCACCAGTCGCAGCATCACTTTGTCGCGGGCGGCGCGGGCTCGCTCGGGGTGGCGATCCGGCCGGTTGCGGCTGGGGGCCTGTGGCAGCACCGCCAGCAGCGCCGCCTCGGCATAGGTCAGCTTGGCCGCGCTCTTGCCGAGATAGGCAAAACTTGCCGCCTGAACCCCCTCCAGATTACCGCCAAACGGCGCCCGGTTGAGGTAGACGGTGAGCAGAGTGCGCTTGTCGTAGTGCCACTCCAGCTGCAGCGCGCGGGCCATCTGGCGCAGCTTGCCGGGTACGCTTCTGTGGTAGGGCTCGATCAGGCGGGCTACCTGCATGGTGAGGGTCGAGCCGCCCGACACGGCCCGCCCGTAGCGCAGCCACTGCCAAACCCCGCGCACCATGGCCAGCGGATTGACCCCGGGATGGCGCCAGAAGTAGCGATCCTCGTAGCCCAGCAGCGCCTCGATATAGCGGGGGGAGACCTGCTCCAGCGTGACTGGATAGCGCCACACACCGCTGGTGTCGGCAAAGGCACGCAGCGGCCGCCCCTTCATGTCGAGCACCACCCGGGCATAGGCCGGGTCGAGTGGTGGTGGCGGGAAAATACGATCCAGCGCCAGCAGCGACAGGATCAGGACAACAACCCCCAGCAGCGAGAAGCGCAGCCAGCGCGGCAGACCGCCAAGCCAACGCCGACAGGCGCGGCAACTGTGGCGAAGCCTCAGCCAACCGCGCTGCCAGAAAGTGAGCGGGCGGACCCGCTCAAGGGAGGGAACGTTGCTCAGAGGGCGTCTGCGACTCATAAAGCGCCAGCTACTCAGAGATAACGACCTCGTGAATATCCTCACCCACGGCCCGCAGCTCGGGGCGGTACATATCCTCCACCTGAGTCGGCGGCACCTGATAGCGACCCGGCGTCACCGCCCGCATCAGGTAGACCAGCTGCTGGTTGCTCCCCTCGCTCAGATCCAGCGCCGCCGTATAGCGGTCGTCACGAAACTCCTGATGCTTGAGATAGTCGTTCCACTCGCTCTGCCACGCCGGTTTCCCCTCAATGGAGAGCTCTTCGAGCTTGATGCTGTTGCCAAGGGCCGGATTCTCCAGCTCAAAACCGGCTGGCACCATCTCCACCAGCAGGGCATCGGGCACCGCCGATTCGCTGCTGACGTTGAGTCGCACCACCACCAGATCGCCCACCTTCACTTTGGTCGGGTCAAAACGCTGACCGTCGCTGTTGAACCAGCTACGGGTCACGCTCATCCCTTTGCTAATCCGTGCTGGCGCTTGCTCGGGGTAGCCAATCAGAGTGCGCTGCACATAGAGCGAGCCCTTGCCCTCGTTGGTAACCGCGCTGGCCGCCAGCGCCTCGGGGGCGCCCAGCTGCAACGGGGCCGAACCGCTCAGGGATTCGCTACCAAAGGATGAGGCAACCTTGGCCTGCCAGTCGATAGCCGGGTCGAAACGGGCGAGTCGCAACAGGGCGAGCCGCTCCTGGGTGCTGAGCCACTGACGATGAGCCAGGGTGTCGGCCACCTTGGCACTGAGAGCTGGCCAGCGATCCAAAGCCAGCTTGTGCTGGCGCAGCAAGGAGAGCTCAAGGGCTTCATCGCGCAGCGGTGAACCGTAATCCCCCAAGTAGGCGTCACCACGCTCGGTCCCTAGCGCCCGGCTGAGGGCCTTGGCGGCGTTCTGCTCATCCCCCATGGCCGAGAGGGCCAGCGAGAGGTGCAAGAGCGGCAAACCGGATCTGGCGTGATCGGCCTGCTGCTCCCAGATAAGGCGCAGGGTAGCGAGCGGCGCCTTGCCCACCCGGGCCAGCACATAGGCGCTGTAGGCCTGATAGGCCAACCGACTGTGCTCGGGGGCACTGCTCCAGCGCTCGCCGTACTGGCTGTCGGTGAGATAGCTTTGCAGCCGATTTAGCGCCTGATTGAGCATCGCCTCCGGCACTGCGTCGCCCGCCTCCTTGCGGGCCAGCAGGTAGTCGGCGGCATAGGCGGTGAGCCACTGCTCCTCGTCGGAGCGACCATCCCAGAGGCCAAAGCCGCCGCTTGGCAGTTGCAACCGCTGCAGCCGTTGCAGCAGGGCGCGCTGCACATCCGCCTCGCTCGCCGGTTTCTTGCCCTCTGCGGGTTTGGTCCAAGATGCCCGCTCATCGGCCGTGGTCAGCAGATAGGGCCAGGCACGGGACAAGGTCTGCTCCAGACAGGCGTAGGGGTAGTCGGCCAGCGCCTGCCACTGGGCTGCCGGATCCCAGGGCGGGGTGCCGGAGAGGCTGAGCAGCCCCTGCAGGTTGGTGGGATCCAGCCCGGCCAGCTCGCCCGGTGCAAAGCTCATCTGCTGACCCGGGGCCAGCATCTGGTAGCGCTGGCGAGTCTCGGCAGGCCAGGGGGCGCGCAGCGGCAGAGACCAGTCGCGACTTATCGAAAAATCCTTGCCGCTGGCCGCCAACTGCAGGCTTGCCACACCGCTCGCCCCGGTCACAGTGAGCGGCAGGGTCAGCCACTGCTCCTCGCCGTTTTTAAGAGACAGCGTGCTGGGCAGCTCGCCGTTTGCCTTGAGCCCGCCATTGAGGGTCCAGGCAAGGGAGAGGGTCTGATCCTCGCCACTCATGTTGCGCAGCTGCACCAGCGCCCGGGTCTCATCCCCTCTGGCGCCAAAGCGCGGCCAGCCAATTTCGGCCACCAAGGGCGCCACCACCTTGACGGCGCGCTCGGCCTCACCGACTTGCTGTTCATTCCAGGCCAGCGCCATCAGCGCCAGCTCGCCATTGAAGTTGGGCAGTTCGAGCGGGATCACCGCCCTGCCTTGCTGGTCAAAACTCACCTCGCCGCTCCAGAGCGCAGCAATCTCGACCCGGCTCTCCAGCGCGCCACCTTTTTTCAGCGGTGCCCGGTCGCCCCCGTAGTTGAGGCGTGCCAACTTGCCATCTTGCGGCGGGATCACCTGGCCATAGTTGTCGAACAAATCCTGTGCGAAGCGCTTGCGACCAAAGAAGATCTCGAACGGGTCGAGGGGCTGGTAGTCACTGATATTGAGCACACCCCGATCCACCGCCGCCAGCACCACCCGTCCCTGACTGTTGGGGGTGGAGGTCGCGGTCACTTCCAGCCGGGTGAGCGGCACCGCTTTATCAGGCGCGCTCAGGGTGAGCGGCAGACGGCGCGCTTCCCGATCCAGCGTGAGCGGCACCAGCCCGACTGAGCGCAGGCTCTGCACACTCTTTTGGCTCACCGGCTTGGAGTCGCTGTCTGGCGCGGCGATCTGGGCCGAAATATGCAGATCGTGACGCTGCCACTCGGGGCTAACCGGGATCTCGAATTCGCCGCGGGCATCTTTGGCATCGCCACCGGCCCCCTTGAGCTCGATGCGCTGCCACCAGCGCAGGCCGTCGCCATCCTCCACCATCAGCAAGCCCTTGCCGGGGCGCGGGGCCACCACAGTCACTTTGGCTTTGTCGCCCGCCAGATAGGCGCGCTTGTCGAGGGTGATGGCAATCTTGTCGGGCCTTGCCTGCTCGCCACCGCCGCCCCAGGCGTAACTGCCGATCTCCACCCGCAGGCTGGATTGATGGCCCTGACTGTTCTCCACCTCCAACCGATACCAGCCCGCCGCCAGTTGCAGCGTGAGCGGGGTCGGCCCCTTGCCATCCAGCTGCAGGGTCTGCTCCTGCTCCAGATAGGGCTGGCTGTTGAACTCGTACTTCCACCCCTCGCCATCGGCGTAGTGCCAGTAGTAGTCGCGGTACTCGTTGATGAGGCGCACCTTCACTGACCCCGCCACCGGTTGACCTTGCTCATCGAGGTTGAGGATCTGGAAGGGCAGCGGCTTGCCCCCTTCCACCCGATCAGCCACGAAGTCGGCCTTGAGCGCCGGCCACTGGCTGCCCGCGGGCCAGCCATACTGGGTGCGGCTGCGATTGACAGCGCGGCCGCCGGGCTCGGACAAGGAAACCCGATAAGCCACCTCCAGCGGCCCGAGGGCTCGCACCCCATCGAGCTCATCTTGCAGTGAAAAAGTCCCCTGTCCCTGCGCATCGAGGGTGAGATTCCGCGCCTCGAGATCCTTGGCCTGCTCGGCGAGCAGCACGTCACCCAGCGTGAACTCCTGCCACTGGGTAAAGGGCATGGTGGCGCGGCTGATCTTCACCTCCGCCTTCGCCTTGGTGGCACTGGCTGGCGCGCCGTAGAGATAGTCCCCTTGCAGCGGCAGGGTGAGTGCCTGTTGCTGGGTCAGCAATTCCCCATCCGGCCCCTTGCCAAGCTGCAGTTTCAAGCGCTCTGGCAGAAACTCCTCCACCAAAAAGGGCCACTCGAAGCGGCTGCCAGCGGCAGTCTTGAGGTTGATGGTCCAGCGCCCCAGCGGCGCATCGTCCGGCAGGCGTAGGCCGTAGTGGGCGGCACCCAGGCTATCGGGTAAAAGTCGTTTTTGTTCGAGCAGCTGGCCATCCGGCTGTTTCACCTCCAGCTCCACCGCCATCCCCGGCAGCAACTGGCCATCTTGCCCTTTAAGCAGGATCTCGCTGTCGAGCCGCTCGCCGGGGCGATAGAGGTCGCGCCCGCTAAAGAGATAAAGCTGCTGGGCCTGCCAGGGTTGGGTGCCGAGATCGAAAGTGGAGAGATCGAGCGCCGCCCCGTCGAGGCGCAGCACCGCCAGATGCTTGCCCTGCTCGGCCAGTAGCAGACGAGCCCCTTGCACCTGTTCGAAGCGGCGATGGCCTTGCGGATCGGTATTTTGCACCTGCAGCCGGTTGCCCTTCTCGTCGAGCAGGGAGAGCTGCACATCCTTGAGGGGGTCGGCGCTGGCCAGCGAGCTGACGAACACCTCCAACTGATCGCGGTAACGACGGGCACTGAGCCCCATGTCGCTTACCGCGAAATAGGTGGTCTCCTTGCGCCAGTCGTAGTTGCCAAGGGGCGACATCACCGCAAAGTAGACACCGGCCTCGGCCAGCTGCGGCTCTTTCACGTTAATAAGGCGGGTCTCGCGCCGGTTGGCATCGAGCTCCAGGGCGTAGCGGCCGCTGAACACCCGCTTGGCCCGCTGGGTGATCTGCTCAAGCTCCCAGTTGCCCATGCCAGCACCGGGGCGATACTCCGCCAAAAAACGGGGCAGATATTCCGCATCGACCCTGAAGAAGTCGATATTGACCTCGTCCACGTTGACCGCGCTGATGGGCAGGCGCAGCTCATCGCGCAGCGGCAATACCATGCCGCTGGCGGTAAAGGATGCCCCCGCCTCCAGCGGGCGGGTCTTGAGGGTCCAACTCTGGGGGGATGGGCCCAGCCCCGACTTGAGGCTCACCTCGTAGTTTTTGTCAGGCTGAACATTCGGAAAATAGAGGGTGCGGCCATCTTCGGCGAGGATCCACTCCCCCTGCACCTGCTTGCCACCTTCACTGACCCCGAGCCAACTCTGCCAATTTGCCTTGGGCGCCAGGGGGCCGGAGAAGACCAGCGCCAGCGCTGGCGCATCGCGATATTGGCGGGCATTGGCCTGCACCACAGAGCTTGGCGCACCAGACTCCTGCTGGGCTGCGGGCTGCGTGGTCGGCGAATTGGCAACCGGCTTGTCAGGGCCGCAACCGGCCAGCAGCAAACCGGCCAACCCGCAGAGCAGCAGGGCCGACCAGCGGTGGCGCAAGCCGGTTCCAGCAATAGATCTGTGAGAAGCAGGGGGAGAGTCGAAGAGGCGCATAGGTTCCATCCCGAGTTGGAGCGCTGCAAGCGCAGCGTGGCAGCAAACAGGATAA
Source organism: Aeromonas sp. CU5 (assembly GCF_002586745.1). NCBI lineage: Bacteria > Pseudomonadati > Pseudomonadota > Gammaproteobacteria > Aeromonadales > Aeromonadaceae > Aeromonas > Aeromonas sp. CU5. The sequence continues at coordinate 968,583 of NZ_CP023817.1, read as the reverse complement.
GGCATCCTGCTCACCCGACACAAAGCTCATTACCCGGATGGGCACAATTGAGCGCCCCTGCCGCACGATAACCCCCTTGCCCACTCATGTTTAGTGCGGCAAGGGTTGTCATCTAGTCGTGGGTGGTCTGGTTTTTTGCCCCGCCTTTGAACCAGCGAAACAGGATGGCCATGACGGCCGCCAGAAACAGCACCAGCGAAGTGATCAAAAGCGCCCGGGTCAACAGCTCGCTGTGGTGGAGGAAGAAGGGAGTATTCATCGCCAGCTTGCCCACCAGGCTAAGGCAGAGCGCCCACATAAAGGCACTGGCAAAGCTGGCCACGCACATCCGTAGCACGCTCAGGCGACCAATCCCCATCAACATGGGGGTCAACACCCGCACAAACGGGATGAAACGGGAGGAGAACATCGCCAGAAAACCGTACTTTTTCAGCAGCCGGGTCGCTTTGGGCAGGCTGTCAGGGGGCAGCATCCGCTCGATATGATCCATAAAACAGGTGCGCTGCAGGGCCCGTCCCTGCCAGTACGCCAACACGGATCCCAGCCCCGCCGCCAGCGGCAGAAGACAGAGGGTCACTTCGGGGCCAAACACCCCCATGCCCACCAACCCGCCGGCCAGCAGCACCAGACTGTCCCCCGGCAGGGGCAGGAAGACGAATGCGGACTCCAGCAGCAGGCAACTGATCAGCAGGGGCACCGCCTGCATCTGAACCAGGGCGTCAAAATCCTGATGCCAAATGGCCATCAGCATATCCAGCATGTCACTCTCCCTACTACACGGTTCATCATGAACGAGGCAGGGGTTATAGCACCCATCCCCTGAACAAAACGTTAATTTTGCCCAGCACAGGAAAAAAAGTGTGTCGAAATATTGCTGTAACAAGGGGGGATGCAAGGAGGGCGAACAGCAGAGACAAAAAGCCCCTCATCTTGCACGCACAAGGGAGAGGGGCAAACAGGCACAGAAATAAAACGGTTACTCGGCGGTGGCCATCTGCCAGGTTTTGAAGCCGCCGGAGAGGTTCTTCACTTTAAAGCCGTGCTGGCTCAGCAGGCGGCAGGCGACATGGCCGCGCAGCCCGACCTGACAGCTGATAAGCAGCTCTTTATCTTTGGGCAACTCATGGAGGCGACCACGCAATTCGTCGAGGGGGATATGCAGCGCTCCCGGAATGTGGCCCAGCTTGTCGAGTTCGGGGCCATTGCGCACATCCACCACCAGCTGATGGGGATGGCGAGCCTGCACCTCGGCCACATGGCAGAGCAGGGTATCCCCCTTCAGGTGGTTGCTCGCCACAAAGCCCGCCATGTTGATCACATCCTTGGCCGACCCGAACGGCGGCGCATAGGTGAGCTCCAGATCCTGCAGATCGAACACGGTCAGTCCAGCGCGCTGGGCTACCGCCAGCACGTCGATGCGCTTGTCGATGCCATCCTTGCCGATGGCCTGGGCGCCATAAATCTTGCCATCCGGGGCAAACAGCAGCTTGAGGCTGACCGGATGGGCGCCCGGGTAGTAACCGGCATGGCTGCCCGGGTGGACATAGACCTTCTCGAATGGCAGCCCCAGCTGCACCAGCCGTTTTTCGTTGAGGCCGGTGCTGGCCACCGCCAGATCGAACAGCTTGCAGATGGCGGTCCCTTGGGTCTTCTTGTAGGTTTCGCTTCGGCCCAGCATATTGTCGGCGGCGATGCGCCCCTGCCGGTTGGCCGGGCCCGCCAGCGGGATCAGCACAGATTCGCCGGTGACGAAGTCAATCTCTTCCACCGCATCCCCCACCGCATAGATGAAGGGATCCGAGGTACGCATGCCGGCATCCACCTTGATGCCGCCCCGTGGGCCCAGTTCCAGCCCCGCCTTGGCGGCGAGCAGGGTTTCCGGTTTGACGCCGATGGCGAGGATCAGCAGGCCGGTGTCGAGGTGTGAACCATCATTGAGGGTCAGGCGCAGGCCACCGCTGTTGGCGGTCGGCACGGCAGCGGTCTTCTCGGCAGGCAGATCCAGACTCTCGATGGCGGTGAGGCCGGTGCGCAGGCGCAGGTCGATCCCTTCTTCGCGGATGCGGGCATGGAGCATGTTGGCCATCTCCTTGTCCACCGGCGCCATCACCTGATCGGCCAGCTCCAGCAGGGTGACATCCAGCTTGCGCTGATGCAGCGCTTCCATCATCTCCAGCCCGATAAAGCCGCCGCCCACCACGGTGACGTGGCGTGGCTGATCGTGGTGCAGGGCCGCCAGAATGCGATCCATGTCCGGAATATTGCGCAGGGTATAGACATGGGGGCTGTCGATGCCGGGGAAAGGCGGACGGATCGGCGCCGCCCCCGGGCTCAGCAGCAGCACATCGTAATGCTCGCGCTGCTCTTCACCGGTTTGCAGGTTGCGCACCAGCAAGGTCTTGCCCGCCTTGTCGATTTCGATCACATCGTGGAACACCCGCACATCGACGTTGAAACGGCGCTTGAAACTCTGGGGAGTCTGCAGCAGCAAGGCATCCCGATTGGGGATATCGCCCCCGATGTGGTAGGGCAGACCGCAGTTGGCGAAGCTGACAAATTCGCCCCGCTCGAACATCACGATCTCTGCCTCTTCACTCAAACGACGAGCGCGAGCCGCCGCCGATGCCCCCCCCGCGACACCACCGATAATCAGGATCCGTTTCATCTGCAAGACTCCTCATACATGATAATGAGCAATAAATTAGACTTTTCTAATTTAGAATTCAATGAAATTTTGTTTCACACAATTTTGCAGTATTCTTGCAACCCCGACGGTTGTTTAACAGGATGTTGTTTGTTCATGTCGTCTACCGCACTGAGTCATCTTCCTCCTGCCCTCCAGACGCCGCTCTTTTTCCGGCTGGATCTGCGCAGTCAACGGCTGGTCGCCCTGACCGACGTGATGCAAACCCCGATCTACTGGCTCGACGAGCCGCGCGCCCCCTGGCCTGCCCAGCTCCCCGATGCCCTGCGCCTGCCCATCGAACAACTGCTGGCCAATGGCCATGGCGGCAAGATCACCGTGCGCTTTGCCAACCAGCGGTGGCACATCGCCCTCGCCCACGAGCAGGATGGCTTCTGGCTCATCTGTCTGCAGAACCTTCGCCAGGAGCCCATCGCAGATCTGGCCCTGCAACTGCCGCGGCTCAGCCAGATGGCGAGCCAGCAGCAGTATGCGCTGCTGCTCGAGGCCCTTAAAGAGAGTTTGGGGGCCGATCGGCTCATCCTCTGGCACTATCAGGCCAATGGCGATCTGGGCTGCGAGCAGCTCACCCCGGTGTTCACCCTGGGGGTCGAGGCGCTCTACCCCATTCGCGGTGACAGCCGCTATATCCGCGCCCTGCGCACCCGCAAATCCTTGAGCTTCTCGGAAGCTGCCCATCAGCCAATGCTGAGTAATCACCTCTATCTGACCAGTGCCGGTGTTCGCTCACGCCTTGATGGCGCCCTGCTGGAGCAGGACAAGCTGTTCGGGGTGTTGAGTCTGGAGTATCTCGATCCCACGCCATTCAGTGACGATATGTTGCTACTGGTTCGCCACTGTGCCCAGTTGCTCGGCAACTGGCAGCCCAGACAGCAGGATCCTGAACTGGCATTACCTGCCGAGCTCAATCACCTGACCGGGATCCGTTATTGCGAAACCCTGGTTCACTGGGCCATGGCGACCAGCGGTGCTCGGATTGGCTGGGTCGGCGAGTTTCAGCCCCGCGGCCAGGAACTGTGGATTATTCCCCGCTACGTCTGTAACGAAGAGGCATTACCCCCCCGCAAACCCATCCAACTAGATCCCGGTCCTGCCATGGAACTGTTCCAGCATGGCAAGGCTATCTATGTGGAAGATCTGCCATTGCGCTACCCCAAAGCGCCCCGCTTACTGGCCCTCAATGCCAGCGCTTATATAGGCATTCCACTACATGGCCCGGATAGTACTCCTATCGGGCAGCTCACTCTGCTACTAGACACGCCGCTGAGCGATCCTGACACCTTGCTCGACTTGCTGAGCAGCCAGCACGAGCGGGCCGCTATCGAGCTACAGCGTCTGGCAGCCGATGACGCCCTGCGGCTGGCGGAAGTGGCCTTCAATACCCACGATGGTCTGCTGGTGATGGATCACAGCGGCATCGTTCTCAAGGTTAACCACTCCTTCAGCCGGATCACCGGATTCAGTGACGTTGAGGTGATCGGTCACTCCATTCGCAAACTGCGCCCCACCTACTACGGGGATAACCTGAGGGCAGATGTCAGCCGTACCGTCACCGAACAGGCATTCTGGCTCGGGGAAGAGCGCTGCCTGCACCGGGATGGCCACCTGTTGCCAATCCGGTTGATGGTCAGTGGCGTCAACAATGATCTGGGGGAGCTGAGCCATTTCATCTGCAGCTTCTACGACATCACCCAAGAGAAAGAGGCGGCCAGGCACATCGAGCAGCTTGCCTACTATGACGAGCTTTGCGGCCTGCGTAATCGGCGCAGCCTCAATACGATTTTGCAGCAAACCCTGAGCGAACCCAGTGGCCAGTGGGGAGCCCTGCTGCTGGTGGATCTCGATAACTTCAAGTCGATCAACGACTCCCTCGGCCACGCCTGTGGCGATCAGCTGCTGCAGGCAGTGGTGCTGCGTTTCCAGGATCTTCCCCAGGACAATCTGGTGCAGGCGCGTATTTCAGGGGATGAATTTGCCCTGCTCTTTACCCAGCTTGGGCAGGGGGAAGTCACCGCCAAAATTTTGGCCGAGCACTTTGCCCGCGAGCTGATGGGGCTGTTTCGCACCCCGTTCGACATCGGTGATCACAAGCTGCACTGCAGCGCCTCGGTGGGGATCAGCCTCTTTTCCAGCAACGAGAAGGATCATCTGATTCTGATGCAACAGGCCGACACCGCGACCCACATGGCCAAGCGAGCCGGTCAGGGCAACTATGTCTTCTTCACCGAAGCGATGGCCCAGCACGAGAAGAACCGGCTGACCCTCACCAATGAGCTGCGCGACGCATTGCGTCATCACGAGCTGCAATTGCACTACCAGCCGCAATACCGGGTCGATAATGGCTCGCTGTCGGGCATCGAGGCACTGCTGCGCTGGCAGCGTAGCGATGGCACCATGGTGCCGCCCGCCGAGTTCATCCCCATCGCCGAGGAGACCAGCCTGATCCTCGAGATAGGCTACTGGGTGATGAAAACCGCCTGCGCCCAATACAGCTTCTGGCTCAACCGCGGCCTGCAGATCCCCCATCTGTCGGTCAACGTCAGCGCCCGCCAGTTCCACACCCAGGGCTTCGTGCAGCAGGTGGAGTACATTTTGCGCGACACCGGCGTGCCCCCCTCCCGCCTGCTGCTGGAGGTGACCGAATCGGTGGTGCTGGAGAATCGGCTCGAGAGCATCGCCAGAATGCGCCAATTGAAGGAGCTCGGCATCCTCATCTCCATCGATGACTTTGGCACCGGCTACTCGTCACTGGCCTATCTGCGGGATCTGCCCGCCGATGAGGTGAAGCTCGACAGAAGCTTCATTCAGACCCTGGTTAACAGCGAACAGGACCGCGCCATCGTCAAGGCGATCCTCGACCTGGCTCAGGTATTCCGCTTTACCGTCACCGCCGAAGGGGTGGAAGAGGAGGCACAGTTGGCCATCCTCAAAGCGCTGGGATGCCAGCATTATCAGGGATACCTCACCAGCCGCCCGCTCACCGTCAAGGCCCTTGAGCAGCTGCTAGGCAGTCGGGCGCCAGACTAAAGGTGTAGGATCAATAGGGGTTTATGTAATAAAATAACGTCCTGCTCGAATCGTTGGAGTTGTCTATGACTGTCATTAATCGGATCCCCGCCGTTGAAATCAGCCAACCGGCCGCATCTCAAGGCACCCTTGGCCGGATCCATTCCGTTGAAACCTGCGGCACTGTCGATGGTCCGGGAATACGCTTTATCGTATTCATGCAAGGCTGCCTGATGCGCTGCAAGTACTGCCATAATCGCGATACTTGGGATACCCAGGGTGGTCGTGAAGTGACAGTGCCGGAGTTGATGAAGGACATCACCAGCTATCGTCACTTCATGAATGCTTCTGGCGGCGGTGTGACCGCCTCCGGCGGTGAAGCCATGCTGCAACCGGCCTTCATCACCGAACTGTTTGCCGCCTGTAAAGAGCAGGGTATTCACACCTGCCTCGACACCAACGGCTTCGTCCGTCATCTCGATGAACAGGTCGACAAACTGCTCGAACAGACCGATCTGGTACTGCTCGACATCAAGCAGATCGATGACGAGAAACACATTCCACTGACCCACGTCAGCAATCGCTATACCCTGGAGTTTGCCCGCTATCTGGCCGCCAAAGGCAAGACTATCTGGATCCGCTACGTGGTAGTACCGACCTGGAGCGACGATGACGAGAGCGCCGAAGGGCTCGGCCAGTTCATCGCCGAGCTGGGAGAGAGCGTTGAGAAGATCGAACTGCTCCCCTACCACGAGCTGGGCAAACACAAGTGGGATGTGTTGGGCGACCCTTACGAGCTGAGCGGGATCAAGCCCCCCAGTAAAGAGGTCATGGAACGGGTCAAGGGCATCCTCGGCAAGTACCACGACAACGTCAAATATTGATGGTGAAAACAGGCTGACTCGTCAGCCTGTTTTGCTATGGGCCGGTCAGGAAGGCCGCCCGGACTCACCCCTACTTCATGACTGGACGACAAGATGAGTGAAGGACAACTCGCCGCCCTCCTGATCTGGCTGGTACTACTGGCCTTTAGCCTGCGCCGCTCTTTGTGGCAAACCCTCCATGACACCCCACTCTATCAGCACCTGTTGCTGGGCAGTGCCATCGCTCTGGTACCACTCTGGACGTTACGGGCCGGTCTGCATGAGGGGCTGGAAGTGCATTTTCTCGGGCTCACCACCCTCACCCTGTTGCTGGGCTGGCGACTGGCGCTGCTCGCCCCCTGCCTGACCCTGTTGGTACTCGGCTACTTCGGGGTCACCAATCTGGCTGACTTTGGCTGGCAAGCACTGGTTGGTATCGCCCTGCCAGTGGCCACCAGCTGGCTGCTGTTTCTGGCCAGCTGGGCCTGGCTGCCGCGCCATCTCTTTGTCTATATCTTCGTGGCGGCGTTTCTCGGCGGCGCCATCACCATCTCGGTCAAGGTGGCGGCCAGCGCGCTGCTGATGGGGCTGAGCGACAGCTACCCCTGGCACACTATCACGGCGGATTACCTCTCCATCTGGCCACTGCTGCTGTTCCCCGAAGCCCTACTCAACGGCATGGCGATGACGGTGCTTGCCATCTACCGTCCCCACTGGGTCAACACCTTCTTCGACCGCACCTATCTGGGCCATTAGCCAGCATTTTCCCTGACAAGGGCTCATAAAAAAGGAGAGACCATGGTCTCTCCTTGTTACGTTCTGAACTGTGCCAGCTACAGGCTTAGTGCAGCTTCAGGGTCGGGCGCAGCACCCGGTTGATGCGGCCCACCAGCATGATGAGGCCGGTCTTGACGTAGCCGTGCAGGGCGACCTGGTGCATCCGGTACAGCGAGATGTAGACCATACGCGCCATGTAGCCTTCCACCATCATGGAGCCACGCATCAGGTTACCCATCAGGCTGCCCACGGTGGAGAAGCGGCTCAGGGACACCAGCGAACCGTGGTCATGGTAGAGGTAGGGCTTCATCTCGCCACCGTTCATCTTGGCCAGAATGTTCTTGAACGCCTGGCTGGCCATCTGGTGGGCAGACTGAGCGCGCGGTGGCACAAACTTGCCATCCGGCTGCGGGCAGGCGGCGCAGTCACCGATCACGAAGATGTTCTCGTCACGGGTGGTCTGCAGGGTCTCTTTCACCACCAGCTGGTTGATGCGGTTGCTCTCAAGGCCAGCGATATCCTTCATGAAGTCCGGCGCCTTGATACCGGCCGCCCACACCATCAGATCCGCTTCAATCAGCTCGCCATCCTTGGTGTGCAGACCTTCGCTGGTCGCTTCGGTGATCATGGTGGCGGTACGTACATCGACCCCCAGCTTGACCAGCTCCTGATGGGCGGCGCCGCTGATACGCTCCGGCAGGGCCGGCAGAATGCGGGGACCCGCTTCCACCAGAGTCACTTTCAAACTATCGGCCGTGAGGTTTTTGAAGCCGTAGGCATAAAGCTGCTCAACCGCGTTGTAGAGCTCGGCAGAGAGTTCAACACCGGTCGCACCACCGCCGACGATGGCGATTTTCACCTTGTCACCCGGTTTGTATTCAGTAGCGAACTGCAGGAAGCGGTTCATCATGCTGTTGTGGAAACGATGGGCCTGGGAAGGGCTGTCAAGGAAGATGCAGTGATCCTTGATCCCCTTGGTGTTGAAATCGTTGGAAACAGAGCCGATGGCCATCACCAGCATGTCATAAGGCAGGGCGCGCTCATTGACCACGATCTCGCCATTTTCGTCATGGATCGGCGCCAGCACGATGCGCTTTTCGTCGCGCAGGATGTCGGTCAGGGTGCCGAGCTGGAAATCAAACCCGTGGTTCTTGGCATGGGACTGGTAGCTCAGGGCATCGATGCCCGCGTCCATTGAGCCGGTGGCCACTTCATGCAGCAACGGCTTCCACAGGTGGGTACGGTTACGATCAACCAGAGTGATCTTGGCCTTGTTCTTTTTGCCCAGCTTGCGACCCAGACTGGTGGCCAGCTCCAGACCACCGGCGCCGCCGCCGACAACGACAATATTCATCATGATGATTTTTCCTTGGTTCCTCAAAACGAAAGGGAGCCAGTGGCTCCCTAAAACGAAATCGGTCGACGTGATGATTCAAGCTTCTTTGAAGGCCTTCATCCGCTGCAGATGGTGCGAGATATTCTTGAATTTATGGGTCTCGCGCTCATCCCACACAATGTCGTAATAGTTCTTCAATTCACGTTCAGTGTCCCGATTATCGCGCACTTCATCCTGAACGGAAAGGATGCACAGGCAGTTTCCTGAATTTTTATTACGAAATTCAGTTACACACTTGGTGCCTATATCGTCATATTCCTCTGGCCGGTCGATCTTGCCCTGCATGGTCTCTGCCGGATGGAGGTTGGGGTTGAAAATCACCTGACGAATGCCGCACAGAAAGCCGATCCGCTCACTCCAGTAACCACCGAGCCCCACACCGCAGATCAGCGGCTTGGGATCGGTACTCATGTCGAGCTGTTTCTTCACTTCCTTAAGCAGGTGGCTCATATCATGACGGGGGTGAACCGTGCTGTAGTGCACGAAACGCACATCATCATCAATAAACTGCAACTGCAGCACTTTCTCGTGATTGCCGGGGCTGGTGGCATCAAAGCCATGCAGATAGATGATCATGGATAAGACCTCAAGATCTGTGTCGGTTTTATCGAAACTACCCCAGCGGCAGCCCCGTGCGCCACCAAAACATCGCACTTTCTTGCTTTGGATCACGCCCGCCCCCTGATTACGCACTGGGGCAAGGGGGCGCCATCAGGCTCTTTCCCCGGCGCAGCTATCAAAGTGAGATCGCCAGATCGATAATGATAAAACGCTTACCAATCTGAGATGCCGCTGCGAACGCCGCCCCCTGACCAGGGTCATTTATCGGATCGGGATGTGACTCACCCCACAAAAACAAAGCGTTACAGCCAAACGTTTTCGCTCATGACCGGCGTTGTGCATGTTTTGTGCACTGACCCACACCAGCACCAGATCCCCTCATCACACCTGCAGATGGATCGGGTACGTCAGACCATGCTCGCTATCAATGACCGGGAAAGCTGCGACTTTCACTATCTTGCCTGTGCCTGTTGTACAGGCTTCAAGGAGTGCTGTGTTCATGAACGAGACCAATCCCCCCTCCCCCCGACCGGGTGCGCGCAAGTACCCGGTGGATGAAGTGGAGCGCATGCTCCCCATGGGCCAGCTCTTTACCCTGGGCCTGCAACATGTGCTGGTGATGTATGCCGGCGCCGTGGCGGTGCCACTGGTGATTGGCGGCAGTCTGGGGCTGCCCAAAGATCAAATATCCTATCTCATCAGTTCAGATCTCTTCTGCTGTGGCATCGTCACCCTGCTGCAATGTGTCGGGATTGGCCGCTTTGCCGGGATCCGGCTGCCGGTCATCATGTCGGTCACCTTTGCCGCCGTGATGCCGATGCTGGCCATCGGTGCCAACCCGGATCTGGGGCTGACCGGCATCTTTGGCGCCACCATCGCCGCCGGTATCATCTCCACCCTGTTGGTGCCGCTGATCGGCCGACTGATGCCGCTCTTCCCCACAGTGGTGACCGGGGTGGTCATCACCTCCATCGGGATCAGCATCATGCAGGTGGGGATCGACTGGATGGCGGGGGGCAAGGGCAATCCGGAATATGGCAGCCTGCGCTATATCGGCACCAGCTTTGCGGTGCTCGCCTTCATCTTGCTGGTGACCCGCTTCACCAAGGGCTTTTTCAGCAATATCTCGGTGCTGCTCGGGATCATCTTCGGCTTCGTGGTGGCCATCGGTATGGGCGAAGTGAGCCTCGACGGTCTCGGCGACGCGGCCTGGTTTGCTCCCATAGTGCCGTTCGCCTTTGGTTGGCCCACCTTCGACCCCATCTCCATCGCCACCCTGACGGTGATCATGCTGATCACCTTTATCGAGTCGATGGGAATGTTTCTGGCCCTTGGTGACATCGTTGGCCATCCGGCCAGTCGCGGCGACATAGTGCGCGGGCTGCGGGTCGATGCCATCGGCACCATCGTCGGCGGGGTCTTCAACAGCTTCCCCCACACCTCGTTTTCCCAGAATATCGGGCTGGTGAGCGTGACCGGGGTGTCGAGCCGCTGGGTCTGCGTGATGTCGGGGGGGATCCTGCTCGCCTTTGGCCTGATCCCAAAAATGTCATTGATGGTTGCCTCCATCCCTCCTTTCGTTCTGGGCGGCGCTGGCATAGTGATGTTTGGCATGGTGCTGGCGACCGGCATTCGCATCCTTGCCCGTGCTGATTACAACAGCAACCGCCACAACCTTTACATTGTCGCTATCAGCCTCGGTCTTGGCATGATCCCGACGGTCTCGGGGAACTTCTTCCAGCACTTTCCGGCAGCGCTGCAACCACTGGTCCATAGCGGCATCCTGCTAGCTACCATCAGTTCAGTGGTGCTCAACCTCTTCTTCAACGGCTACCAACCGGACCTGACTCACCAGACCAAGCCATTGCTGGTCGGTCCGGTCAAACCGGAGCAGGAGCAGGCATAACAAACAGGCCCCCGGACACTCTCGCGGTCCGGGGGCCTGTTACTCACATCACAGCTCAGCCAATCAGGCGGGCAGCTGCTCGAAGCGTTCTACCGCCTGCGCCACCTGTGCCAGACTCCCCTGCCAGAAGGCAGCCTCACGAATATCCTGCCCCAGATGCTTGGCCACCAGCTCTTCGGCGCTCATCCGGCCGGTATCGCGCAGCAAGGCGCGATACGCCTCGGCCACCCCCTCTTCCCCTGCAGCTTTGCGGCTCATCAACTGCTGATAGACCCCGAGGCTGAACAGATAGCCAAACAGATAGGGGTAGTTGTAAAAACCCAGCCCCGCGATGGAGAAGTGCGCCTTGGCCGCCCAGAACATGGGGTGATAGCGGGTCAGGCTCCCCTCATACCAGCGCCCCCACGCCTCGTCGGTCAACGCCTTGAGCCGCTCTGCCGGCACATAGCCCTGCACCCGCTCGGCCACCAAGGCCTGCTCGAAATCGAAGCGGGCCGGGATATTGACCAGGAAGGTGGCGGCGCCATCGGCTTCCGCCCAGGCGATGGCCAGCTGCTCTTCCGGGCTTTGCGCCTGCTCGAACAGGGCGCTGCACACCAGGGTTTCGGCAAAGATGGAGGCGGTCTCCGCCAGCGTCATGGGGTAGCTGCGCTGGCTCATCGGCAGATCGCGAATGACCCAGTTGTGCCAGGCGTGGCCCAGCTCGTGCGCCAGGGTGATGACGTTGTCCATGGTACCGGCATAGGTGACAAAGACCCGCGGCTCCACCGGCGCGGCAAACTTGGTGCAGTAGGCACCGGTGCGGCGATTTGGCGTGGGCGCCGCATCAATCCACCCCTTCTCGGCCATCATGCGGGCAAACGCCCCCATCTCGGGATCGAAACGGCTAAAGGCATCGGCAATCAACTCGATCGCCTCCTCGAACGGGATCTCGCGGCTGCTGGCGGCCGGAGGCGGTGCAAACAGATCCTCCGGCCCCAGCTCGTCGAGTCCGAGCCGCGCAGCCATCAGCCCCAGGGCGCGCTGACCCAGCCCACGGGCCCGCCAGGTTTCGCTCATCAGGGCATCGAGGGTGGCGCGCTCGATATGGCTCTGGTGGCAGGAGAGATCCAGCGCATCGAGCACACGGGTTTTGCCGCGCTGACGGGCCAGCTCCAGCCGCCAGCCGTTGAGGGCATTGAGGATGGCGGCAACCGTCTCCTGCTCCCCTTCCCAACCGGCGCTGATGGCATCAAAGGCTTCCAGACGCAGGGCCCCCACCGGGCTGGAGAGCAGATTGCTCGCCTCGGCCAGCCCCATCTCGCGGCCATCAATGGTTAAGCGGATCTTGCCCACCAGATCGTTGTAGAGGTTGCCCCAAGCGTGCAAGCCATCGGTGCCAAGGCCGATCACCAGTTGCTCCGCCGCCACCGGCAGGCGCTGATCCTGTAAACGACGCTCATGGCGCAGGCGGTACGCCTCCTCACCAAGCAGCGGATCCCTCATCAGCGCGGCGAATTGCTCTTCCGGCAGTGCCAGCATCAGATCGTCCACCGGCGCCAGGGTCTTGAACAGATCGGCGTTGAGGGCGCGGGCACGGGACGCCAGCTGTTTGGCCTGCGGATCCCGCGCATCCTGACTGCCGCGACACGCCGCCAGAATGGCGACGTTCCAGCCAATATGGCGAATATCACGGGCGCGCAGCCGCACTTCCCGCAAAAAATCCTGCAGCGCAGCGTCATCGCCGCGCACCCCGTCCAGACCCGCCATATAGCTGGCCAGCTCTTCCAGCGCGTGGCGGGCGGCGCGCATGTCCGCTTCCAGCTCGGGGCTGTCGAGGCCTGGGTAGATATGGTCGTTATTCCACTGTTGTTGATACATAGCTTCTCGCAAAGGCCTTCATCGGGAGGCGCAACAGGCCTGCGGGCAGCAAGCCCGAGACCGAGCGTCCCGCAGGCCAAAAAATGAAGAGAGGAAAAAAAGAGAAAATAGCCCGCAAGCTCCCTTATCCCTTGGCCGGGGCAAGACGGCTCACCAGCGTCATCACCGCAACCAGCAGCAGACCCGCCACCACACCGGCCACGGCGTTGAGCAGGGTCGGCGTCACCGCCGCCAGTACGGCCCCCACGGTCGGCAGGGTGGCAACGACAGCGGCAGCCCCTTCGATCAGGTGATGGGCAAAAGGCCAGCCATGCACCAGAATGCCGCCCCCCACCATAAACATGGCGATGGTGCCGACCAGTGCCAGCAGGTGCATCAGGCGCGGCGCCGTCACCAGCAGCCCCTGCCCCACTGCGCGGCGCAGGGCGCTGCCATCGGGCTTTTGCAGCAGGTGCAGGCCGATATCGTCGAGCTTGACGATCAGCCCCACCAGCCCGTATACACCCACCGTCATCAGCAGGGCGATGCCCGCCACCACCGAGAGCTGCAGGGCGAGGCTCGCCCCCTGAACCGTGCCAAGGGCGATGACGATGATCTCGGCAGAGAGAATAAAATCGGTGCGGATCGCCCCTTTCACCTTCTGCTGCTCAAACGCGGCCAAATCATCGGGAATGGGGGCTGTGTGTGCCTCCCCCTCGTTCGCCTCATGGGGCAGGAATTTGTGCGCCAGCTTCTCGGCCCCCTCAAAGCAGAGGTAGGCGCCCCCCAGCATCAAGAGCGGCGTAATCAGCCAAGGCACCAGCGCACTGATGGCGATGGCGGCGGGCACTAGGATCAGCTTGTTGCGAAATGAGCCCTTGGCCACCGCCCACACCACCGGCAGCTCCCGCTCGGCGCGCACCCCGGAGACCTGCTCCGCGTTGAGGGCGAGATCGTCCCCCAGCACCCCGGCGGTCTTCTTCGCCGCCATCTTGGTCATCAGTGCCACATCATCGAGCACGCTGGCGATATCATCGAGCAGGGCCAACAGACTGGTTCCGGCCATATCAGAAATTCCTTATATCAGTGAGAAACGTCTTCCCGAAAAATGTCTCGCGCTTGTTCACCACGACCTTGGTCATCGGCGCCACATCATCGAGCACGCTGGCGATATCATCGAACAGGGCCAACAAACTGGTTCCGGCCATATCAAAGATCCCTTGTATCAGTGAGAAACGTCTTCCCGAAAAATGTCTCGCGCTTGTTCACCACGACCTTGGTCATCGGCGCCATATCATCGAGCACGCTGGCGATATCATCGAGCAGGGCCAACAAACTGGTTCCGGCCATATCAAAGCTTCCTTATATCAGTGAGAACAACCCGGGAGAGAGGTGTACATCCCCCCCCGATAACCACCGGGGGCAACAGGGCCACCTCATGGCGAGCGCAGGCCATCATCGGCCGCGCCAAGAATCGGGCGCTCGCCATCGGGGGTTACGTCTTTCGGGCAAAAGATGGCACAGTGTAACGAGAAGCCGCCGTTTCGGCAGCACCCCTGAGCCATTTGATCTTGGTTCCCTCTGAATCACCTCAAGGAGTTCCCATGCAACCCTGGCAACCTCTGCTCGATCTCTGGTTTGGCAACGAGGCCGATGACGTACTCCGGGCCACCCGGCAAGCCCCTCTCTGGTGGGGAAAAAGCAGCGAAACGGATGCCCTGCTGGCCAGCCGCTTCGGCGAGCTGGCAAAGGCCGCGGCCGAAGGCAGCCTCGCCCACTGGGCCGATATACCCAGCGGCCGGCTGGCGCTGATCCTGCTGCTCGACCAGCTGCCGCGCAATATCCATCGCGGCACACCTGCGGCCTTTGCCCAGGATCCGCTGGCACGGGATCTCTGCCTGAAAGGATTGTCCATCGGGGCTGACCAATCCCTCTCGCCACTGGCGCGGGTCTTCTTCTATCTGCCGCTGGAACATGCCGAATCCCGTGAACAGCAAGCCAGAAGCGTGGCGCTGTTCGAGGCGCTGGCAGCGGAGCAGGCTGGCACACCGGCGCAAGCGACTTTCGCCGGATTTGCCGACTTTGCCCGCCGCCATCAGGTGATCATCGAGCGCTTTGGCCGCTTCCCCCACCGCAACGACATACTGGGTCGCACCAGCACGCCGGAAGAGGTGGCATTTTTGCAGCAACCGGGCTCCGGCTTCTGACACCCGCCATATAAAAAATCCCCGCCAGATGGCTGGCGGGGAGAGCAGATGGACAACAATAGTCGGCGTTACTGAATGCGGTAGCGTGATATCTGCTGGTGGATGCTATCAGTAGTGACATTGAGCTCCTCGGCCGCAGCCGAGGTCTCTTCCGCTGTGCTACTGGTCTGCTGCACGACTTGAGCTATCTGCTCCACCTGATGAGCAATCGACTCGGCGGCCGCGCTCTGCTCGCGAATAGCGTTGGTGATCTCACCCACCTGATCCATGACCCGGTGCGAAGCACTGCGGATCTCGGAAATGATGGCGCCGCTCTCTGTCGCCATGGCGACCCCCTGACTCACCTTCTCCTCCACCAGATTCATGCGAGAGACCGTATTGTTGGACTCCTGCTGAATGGCCTCCACCGTGGCCGATATCTCCTGAGTGGATTGCGCCGTACGCTCCGCCAGCTTGCGCACCTCATCCGCCACCACCGCAAATCCGCGGCCTGACTCCCCAGCCCTCGCCGCCTCAATGGCCGCGTTCAAGGCCAGCAAGTTGGTCTGCCCCGCGACATCGCGGATCACGCTGACCACACCGCCAATGCGCGAAATGCCTTCCCCCAGCGCACTCACCTCGGCCGAGGCCTGCCTGATCGAGTCGGCAATCTCGTTGATGGCATGGACGGTACGATCGATGGTCCTGCCCCCTTCAGTCGCCAACTGTCCTGACTCGTTGGTGATACGGCTCGTCTCCTGAGTGCGCTGGGAGATGTCAGTGATACTGACCGTCATCTCTTCAACACCAGCGGCGATCAGACTGGTGGCATCATTGGCCTGACTGGCCTGACTGGCCGAGCTGGCCAAGTGTTGCGCCGCCTGGGAGAGGGATTCGGCGGTGCTCTTGATCTGCAAGCTGCCGACGGAAAATTCGGTAAATGTCTGTTGCAACGTATCGAGCAGCCGGTTGACCGCATTGAGGGTCAGGCCAATCTCATCCTGCTGTCTGACATCCGCTCTGAGGGTAAAGTTGAGGTCGCGCTGGATCCGGGTCAGGGTATCCATGGCGGTGCGAAGGGGGTTGGCTACCTGATTGAACAACCAGACAAACAGTCCCAACGTCAGCACTGTGGTAGCACCGGCGATAAACAGCAGTGTTTGCATGCTGTTGTCGTAGTTTTCCTTGCCTTGCGCCTTCAGTTCCAATCCCAAATCAATATTGAAGGTAACGTGAAGCTCAATCGCCTTGGCAAACTGCTGGAACAGTCCGTATGCCTCTCCCGCCAGCATGTCTCTTGCTTCATCATTTTTGTTTTGGCGGGAGAGCTGCAGAACCTTGTCTATCTCCTGATAATATTGCGCGACAATACGTTGATCATCGTCGGTCAGGCGCCGATCTTCATCATTGGAGAGCAGCTCGGCTTTGTATTTGTCGAGCAGTGAATTGATCTGTCCCCGTATCTCGGTAATACCCGTTTCGATCTGCTGCATCTTGCCGGTGTCGGTATTGAGCACATGTGTCTGCACCAGCGAGTGCAATTCATAGAAATCGGCCTGTACCTCCTTGATCAGCGAAATACTCGGCACCGTATTGTCCGTCACATAGCCTAAATCCCGGTTGGCCGAATCGAGGCGGTTGATACTGAACCAGCTGAGAAAAATGAGTGCAAGGATAACCAGCAGGGCTATCAGTTGCAGTCGGCGAGCGATATTCATAACCGTACACTCCAGATGGAAACTCTCTAGCAGTGTAGACGAGCCATATACAACAACGGCCCGCATTGGCGGGCCGTTGTTGTATATTTTTCATGGCTTTGTGATCAGGCCTTGACCGGTTCACTGTCACCCAGATCTTCGGTCTCACCCAAACTGTCTTCGGTCTTGGCAACCACGCTGGCGGCGATGGCGTTACCCAGCACGTTGGTAGCAGAGCGGCCCATGTCGAGGAAGTGGTCGATACCCAGCAACAGCAGGATGCCCGCTTCCGGAATATGGAACTGGTTAAGGGTGGCGGCAATCACTACCAGAGAGGCCCGCGGTACCCCGGCCATCCCCTTGGAGGTGACCATCAGCAGCAGCAGCATGGTGATCTGCTGGGCCATAGAGAGCTCGATGCCATAAGCCTGGGCGATGAACATCACCGCGAAGGTGCAGTACATCATGGAACCGTCGAGGTTGAAGGAGTAACCCATCGGCAGCACGAAGCTGGCGATACGCTTGTCACAACCAAACTTCTCCAGACGATCCAGGGTCTTCGGATAGGCAGCTTCAGAACTGGCGGTAGAGAATGCCAGCAGGATGGGTTCGCGGATCATCGCCAGCAGCTTGATGACGCGACCACGCAGGAAAATGCTGCCCATGGCGATCAGCAGCAGCCAGAGGCAAGCCAGCGCGATGTAGAACTGGGCCATAAAGCTGCCGTAGGTCACCAGGATACCCAGCCCCTCTTTGGCCACCATGGCGGCGATAGCACCGAATACCGCGAACGGCGCAAAGTTCATCACGTAACCGGTCACTTTCAACATGATCTCGGCGGCGCTGGCCATCAGCACCACCACCGGCTTGGCCAGATCGCCCAGCGCAGCGGCAGCGAGACCGAAGAACAGCGAGAACACCACGATCTGCAGGATCTCGTTGGTGGCCATCGCCTCGACCACGCTCTTGGGGATGGCGTGGGTCACAAAATCTTTCAGGGTAATAGCACCGGCAGCAATGCCCGAGCTGGCGGTGTCATTGGGCAGGGAGAGGGAGAGGCCCACGCCCGGCTGCATCAGGGTCACCATCACCAGACCCAGGCTCAGGGACATCAGGGAGGCCAGCATGAACCAGCCGAGGGTCTTTGCGCCGATGCGACCGACAGTGCGGGTATCGCCCATCTTGGCGATGCCGACCACCAGGGTGGTGAACACCAGCGGGGCGATGATCATCTTGATCAGTCGCAGGAAGATATCGGTGAGGATGGTGATGTTATTGGCAAAATCCGCCGCCTGATCTGCGGCAAACATGCGATAGCCCTGGCCGGTTAGGATGCCAAACATCATGGCGATGAGGATGGCAACCGTCAGTTTATTCATTTTCATGGGGGAGTCCCGGGTTTGATTGGTGCAAGCCGTAAACAATGGCGTGGGAGCCACTACAGTCCGTTTTTGTGATCCGGGCCGTTGATTCCTGGCGGCCGGTATGCTGGGAGAATGCCTAAAAGCAGGGGCTAAATCCAGAGGCTTCACTAGAATTTTATGCTGTCATTAGGTGTATGTGATATGGATCTTGCAAAAAGCCACTATTAATCACTGCTTGTTTTTATTTCTGCGAGATATTTAGCAGACAGACTCTGCTGATCGACAGCCTGTGGCAACAGACGGAAAGTGAGCAGCGCCGAGATGCGGTGCTGCACCTGCATCTGGGCCATAAAGAGATCAGGCTCATCCTCGTCAAAACCGAAGACCGGCCGTGACGGCGTCACGCTGACGGCATCACGGGTAATAGTCAGCTCATCGACCTTGAGCCAGGAGTAGCCCTCTGCCAGCGCCAGCTCCCCTGCCCGCTTGAGCACATATTTGCGGGCGGTCTCTCTGTCCACCAGATCGTTGCCAACAAACTCCAGCTGCCACTTGTCCGAGCCAAGCCGGGTCTGAGAGAAACCGGTCTGGCCATTCCAGAACGACTTTTCACTCTGGTAAGGGGTGGCGCAGCCCCCCAGCAACAGGGTGAGCATCAGCAGACAAACGGCTTTTGACAGGAGAGCAGGCACAGAGGACCTCGGCTGGGATGTGGGCAACGGAGCCGTTACTACAGCACAAACCCCGGTGACGGCACAATCACAGTGCCAGTTTCCTCTGCCCGTATCCTCTATCTGTTTCCTCTACTCGTCTGCTCGACTCGACCCGCCGCTCCTGCCTCGCTTGTCTGCACCTGTCTGGGCCACACAGGCGCCAAATTGCGCGCAAAAGAAAAGGCCTTGTCGTTTGACAAGGCCTTTACCGGGGAATTTGGTCGGTGTGAGAGGATTCGAACCTCCGACCCTCTACACCCCATGCAGATGCGCTACCTGGCTGCGCTACACACCGACGGAGTCAGCTCGGCTGACGGGGGCAGAGTTTATGGAGATGACCCCGCCCTGTCAACAAGGAAAAGAGAGCAAAACCCCGTCTATGGTGCGTTCGCTTGCTTTACGAACGATCAGCGGTTAAAGGTCAGCCGCTTGCCTAAAATCCCGTCACTGACCTGACCGTTCTGCCAGGCGATCTGGCCGTTCACCAGAGTCATCTCCACCGTGCTATGGAAGCGGTAGCCGTTGAAGGGCGACCAGCCACAGTGGTAGAGGATGTTGTCATCGTTGACCACAAATGGCTTACCCAGATCCAGCAGCACCAGATCGGCGAAATAACCCTCGCGGATATAACCGCGATCCTCGACCTGGAAGCGCTCGGCCACCGCGTGGGAGGTCTTCTTGACGATGGTCTCCAGACTGAACACGCCGTTGTGATAGAGCTCCAGCAGTGCCTGCAGGGAGTGCTGCACCAGCGGAATGCCAGACGGCGCCTTGAAGTAGCTGTTCTGCTTCTCTTCCCAGGTGTGGGGGGCGTGGTCGGTGGCGATGATATCGAGCACATCATTGCGCACCGCATCGAGCAGCGCGTGTTGATCGGCGGTACTCTTCACCGCCGGGTTGCACTTGATCTGGCTGCCCAGGGTGTCGTAATCGGTGTCGTTAAAGAACAGATGATGGACACACACCTCGGCGGTGATGTTCTTGTCTTTCAGCTCGCTCAGATCGTGGCTGGCGGTAAACAGCGACAGCTCCTTGGCGGAGGTCAGATGCAGCACGTGCAGCTTGGCGCCGTACTGCTTGGCCAGCGCCACCGCCATGCTGGAGGATTTGTAGCACGCCTCGTCACTGCGAATGCGGCCATGCTCGCCCATCGGCACATCCTCGCCCCACTTGGCCCGCGCTGCCTCTTCGGCCTTGGCGATGGTCGGGGTGTCTTCGCAATGGGTGACGATCATCACCGGACAGTCGCGGAAGATAGCCGCCAGGGTCTCCTGATTATCCACCAGCATGTTGCCGGTCGAGGAGCCCATGAACACCTTGACCCCGCAGGACTGCTTGGGATCGAGCCGTTTGATCTCTTCAAGGTTGTCGTTGGTGGCGCCGAGATAGAAGCTGTAGTTGGCCGCAGAGGAGTTGGCAGCGATCTGGTATTTGGCTTCGAGGGCATCAAGGGTCGTGGTCTGGGGATTAACGTTGGGCATTTCCATGAAACTGGTGGTGCCACCAGCGACGGCGGCCCGGGATTCACTGGCGATGGTGCCCTTGTGGGTCAATCCCGGCTCCCGAAAGTGGACCTGATCATCGATCATTCCGGGGATAAGGTGACGCCCTGCGGCATCGATGACCAGCGCATCCGGCGCCTCGATATCGGGTGCAATGCGGGCAATCCGTTCCCCCTCGATCAACACGTCGGAGGCATAGATGCGGCCTTCGTTGACCAGGGTGGCATTCTTGATAAGCAGTTTGTTCATGGGGGGTTCCAGTTCCTTTGCCGATAATCGCGAGTCATAATATCGCAAACTGCCCTTTCGCTATAGCAAGGCCTGACTGATGAAGTTATTTGTAAGAGATTTGACCGTGATCGACTCCAGCTACCTGTGCGAACGCCGCGGCATGGTGGGCGAGAGCTGGCTGGTAGATATCGA
Organism: Aeromonas sp. CU5; assembly: GCF_002586745.1. Taxonomy (NCBI): domain Bacteria; kingdom Pseudomonadati; phylum Pseudomonadota; class Gammaproteobacteria; order Aeromonadales; family Aeromonadaceae; genus Aeromonas; species Aeromonas sp. CU5. The sequence continues at coordinate 947,646 of NZ_CP023817.1, read as the reverse complement.
AATGAGCGGTGAGCTCAACGAAATGAGCATGCTGCTGGACTTTGGCCGGGTAAAGAAGCTGATCAAGTCGATCATCGATGAAGAGGTGGATCACAAGCTGCTGGTGCCGACCGAGTGCCCGCTGATCCACATCGAGACTCTGGACGGTGACGAAAGCACGGTGGATCTGCTGCGCCCGGAGCGCTCCATCCACCTGCGCTGCCCGACCCAGGGCTTTGCCTTTATTGAAGCCCCCCAGGTCGATAAAGAGTCGGTAACCCGCTACCTGCTGGCGGTACTGGCCAAACGGCTGCCGGACAATATCAAGGATCTCTCTCTGACCCTGCGTCAGGAGGTGATCACCGGTGCCTTCTACCACTACAGCCACGGCCTGAAAAAGCACGATGGCAACTGCCAGCGCATCGCCCACGGCCACCGCTCTCCCATCGAGATCCACGTGGATGGTGAGCGCGATGATGAACTGGAACTCAACTGGGCCGAACGCTGGAGCGATATCTACCTCGGCACCGAAGAGGACAAGGTGGCGCTGACCGAGCTGGCGTTGAGCCCTCGCGCCAATACTCAGCTGGGTGATCACCATCTGGGTTTCAAATATGTGGCACCGCAAGGGCTGTTCCAGCTGGCCATTCCCGCCGCCGAGGTGGAGATGATCGACACCGACACCACGGTCGAGCTGCTGGCCTGCTACATCGCCCGCGAAGTGAAGCAGATGGTGGGCGATAAATTCGTCAAAATTGTCGCCTATGAAGGGGTCGGCAAAGGCGCTATCGCCTACGCATAAGCGCTCAGCTAACCCCATTAACAACAAGGCCCCGCATCTGCGGGGCCTTGTTTTTTAAGTTCCGACTCATCAGGCGATGAGGCGAAAGCGCTTGACCAGGCTCTCCTGCTGCTCGGCCAGGGAGTCCAGCTGCTGGCTGGTCGCGGCCACCCGCTCAATCCCCTGATAGTTGAGATCCGAGATATCGGAGATGCGGTTGAGGTTGGTGGCGATATCGGCGCTGGTGGCCTGCTGCTGCTCGGCCGCAGAGGCGATCTGGCTCGACATGTCGCTGATCAGCACCACGATCCCCTGCACCTCCTCCATGGCGTTGTTGGCATGAGAGCTCTGATCCACACAGCTGTCCATCTCGCGGGAGCACTCTTGCATCACGGTCACCGCCTTGGCAACCCCCTGCTGCAGGTTCTCGATCATGGTCTGGATCTCGCTGGTGGATTGCGCGGTGCGACCCGCCAGACTGCGCACCTCGTCCGCCACCACCGCAAAGCCGCGCCCCTGCTCGCCGGCCCGCGCCGCTTCGATGGCGGCGTTGAGGGCCAGCAGATTGGTCTGCTCGGCGATGCCGCGAATAACATCGAGGATATTGCCGATCTGGCTGCTCATGGCGCTCACATCGCCAATCACCTTGCCAGTCTGCTGCAACTTGCCCGCCAGTTGATGGGTGGTGGTGATGTTACCCGCCATCACCTTGCGTCCCATCTCGGAGGCCTTCTCCACATCCTGCACCCGCTCCAGGGTCTGGTTGGCCGCCTGCGCCACTTCACGCACCGAGGCCTCCATCTGGGTCATGGCCGCGGCGACCGAGGCAGTCTCCTGCCGCTGTTTCTCCAGATCCGCCCGCACCAATTCGGTGGTGTGACGGTTGCCATGAGCGGCATCGTTGAGCTGGGTCGATGCCTGTGAAAGCTGGGCCAGCACCTCCCCCATCTGGGCGATCAGCAGGTTGATCTGGCTAGCCAACTGACCAAATTCGTTGTTGCTGCGAAAACCGATGCGCTGGGTCATATCGCCCCGGGTCACACAGGTCAGTACCTGCAGCAGCTCTTTGAGCGGACGGCGAATGGCCTTGCCCAGGGTGTAGGCCACCAGCATGGCGATCAGGATGGCAACAGCAATGCTGGCACCCTGGGTCAGGGTGCTCTGGCTCTGCACCGCTCTGGCGTGCGCAATGCTCTGGCCCATCAACTGCTGGCTCTGGCCAGTGATCCGCTCAAGCCGGTTCTGGATCTCGACGATCAGGGCACTGGCCTGCTTGCTCTTCTCCCGCATCTGCTCTTGCTGCTTCATCAGTGCCAGATATTGGGAGAGCACCCCTTCGCTGGCGGTGGTGTCACGCACAAAGCCGTGAACATAGTGGCCCATGTCGTTGTCGAAGTTCTTGAGCTCCCCTTGCAGATCCTTGATGGTGCTGTTGAACCCTTCGATCTGCATCTTGTTGCGCTTGAGCGCCCCTTCAATGGGTGCCGGAATGCTTTGGTTGAGAGCATCCATGGTGGAGAGTTCGATGGCGGAAAGCTTGGTAGTCAGGGTCTCGGAGAGCATTTTGATGAAGCTGTCGTCGATGGTGATCATCATGTCACCCAGATTCTTCTTGAACTGGGGCAAGCTGACCTGAAACTGCCCCTTGGCCAGATTGACCTTGTGCAGTCGGGCCAGCAACGCCTCGTGTTCACCGGGCAGGGTGTCGGTCAGTTGCAAATAGCGGTCGACCTGTTGGCCCAGGGCCCCCATCTCCCCCTGCAACTCAGGATGATGAGCCAGCTGCTGGCGCAGGGTGCCTAGTATCTTGTCGACCTCGGCCTTGGCCTGTTTTAACTCCGCCACCTCGGTGGGCAACAGCTTGGGATCCTGCTCGGTGAGCACATCCCCCAGCCACTTGTTGGCGCTGAGCAGGGCGATCTGGGTCTGACTGCTGGCGATCACCAGCGGCATCGACTGCTGGGTGACCTGATCCAGCGCATTCCCCAGGGTCTGCTGACTACGAAATGTGAGCAGTGAACTGGCCACCATCACGGCCACTAAAATAGCGAAGCCCAGATAGACGCGCTGCAAAATGGAGAGATTTGACATGGTTTGTTTCATTATTGTCCCGCTGTATATGCAAAAGTCCCTTGCCTGAGTACCCCGTCCTTTTGATACCCTGCAGACCACCCTGAACAGGCAGTGCAGATGACGTCCCTCCGGCTATCGGTATTTTTAACAGTAACTGAAGGGAATTAGGCATTGGCGGTGTCAAATGTCGGCTTGTGTCACACTTGCTGAGCGACTCGCCTCCTGTCGGGAGCCTCTCGGGGCTAAAATTCAATTTTCTTTTTCATATAAGGGAGTTAGCAATGGCGAATGAAACCATTTTCAGCAAAATTATCCGCAAAGAGATCCCCGCCGACATCCTTTATCAAGACGATCTGGTCACCGCATTCCGGGATATCCAGCCCAAGGCCAAAACCCATATCCTGATCATCCCCAACATCCTGATCCCCACCGTCAACGACGTGGAAGCTGAACATGAGCTGGCTCTTGGCCGGATGTTCACCGTGGCCCGCAAGCTGGCAAGCGATGCGGGCATCGCCGAAGATGGCTACCGCCTCATCATGAACTGCAACCGCCACGGCGGGCAGGAGGTCTACCACATCCACATGCATCTGGTCGGCGGCCAGCCGCTGGGGCCGCTGCTCAGCCTGTAATGAAGCGCCACCTCGCAACCTGCCGCAGCGCCCTGTTGCTCTGCGGCGCCCTGCTGTTGCTGGGGGGCTGTGCCTCCCGCTGGCAGGATATGTTCGTCTCCTACTCCGATCAGATGGTGCCCCTGCGCAACCAGCTGTTGCTGGGCCATGCCGCCGAGGCACTGCCAGAGGTGCGTGACTCCACCCTCGGGGATGACACCTTTGTACTGGATCGTCTGGAACAGGGGCGCATCGCCTGGCTCGCCGGGCAGGATGCGGGCAGCAAGCAGGCGCTCGCCGCCGCCGACAATCGTCTGTCATGGGAGGATAGCCAAGCCGAATATCGGCTGAGCCAGGGGCTGGATCAAGTGGGCAGTCTGCTCACCAACGATCAGTCGATGGCCTACCGTACCCCCGATTACGAACGCACCATGCTGCACCACTATCTGGCCCTCAACTACCTGCAACGAGGCGATGCTGATGGCGCCCTGGTGGAGGTGCGCCGCGCCAATCAGGTGCAGGAACAAGCCCTGAAACGGCGAGCCGACGAGGTGCGCAAGGCGAAAGATGAGAGCGAAGAGGCCGAGGCAGAAGGCGAGATGCGCCAGCTGATGTCGCGCGGCGCACCGGATCTCGACCGGCTGATCGGCAAGGTCAAAAACGGTTTTCAGAACGCCTACACCTTCTATTTTTCAGCCGTGCTCTATGAGGCGGCCGGAGATCTCAACGATGCCTGGGTCGACTATCAGCGCGGCTACCAGATAGCGCCGGACAACCGCAGCCTGCAAGATGCCTTGCTGCGACTGGCGCGGCTACGTGGCTCACCGGACGAGATCCGCGCGACCGAAAAAAAGGTGGGCCGCAAGGCGCCGCCGCTTGCGAAAGATCAAGGCCAGCTGGTGGTGCTGTTTGAGGATGGTTTGATCCCGGCGCGGCGCGAGCTGTTCCTGCCGCTGCCCATCTCCACCTCTCGCGGTGATTTTCGCACCTTTACCGTCGCCATCCCTTATTACGATAATCGGGCCAGTGACACCGGACCGCTGACGGTGGAAGTCGGAAAACGGGTCGAGCAGACCAGCGAGCTGGTGCGACTGGAAGCGCTGGCGGCCAAAGATCTGCAAGAGCGGCTGCCGGGCATGCTGACCCGTCAGGCGCTGCGACTGGTGGCCAAGGAGCAGATGCGCCACACCGCCGCCAAAGAGGGGGGCGATGTGGGCAATATTCTGGTGGGGATCTTCAACACCCTCTCGGAGCGGGCCGATACCCGCAGCTGGCTGACGCTGCCGGCACAGGCCGCCAGCTGGCAGGGAATGTTGCCGGCAGGCAGCGTTCAGCTCACCTTGGGCGCGGGGGCGGCGCAGCGGCAATTGCCGCTCACCATCCACAAGGGACGCACCACCCTGGTGTGGGTACAGCGCCTCGGGGCCGGTCTGACCACCCGGGTGATGCCCCTTTGAACAAAGGGCCAAAGCAGATAAACGAGACGATTAACGGGCAAGCTCAAACGCTACCCCACTCACCCCGATTAAGGAGAGCAAGATGAAAGCATACGGGTTGGCCCTCGGGCTCGCGCTACTGCTCAGCGGCTGCGCCACCAATACCTCCGGCATTGCGCTCTATGGCCCGGCGGGCGGCGCACCCACGCTGGAGCAGCACCAGAATGTCAATGTCACTCTGACTGAGCTGAGCCGCCGCCAGCAAAACGGCCTGCTGCAGGTCAATGTGGCCGCCGCCAGCACCCAGCGCGGCGATAACAAGCTGCAATACATGTTCTATTGGTATGATGAGGCCGGTCAGGAGGTCGCCAGCGATGGCCGCGGCTGGACCCCCATCAAGCTGCATGGCTATCAGACCCGCACCCTCTCTGCCCTGGCACCTAGCCCGGCGGCGCAGGGTTACCGGATTTACGTACGTGAAGTGATTGAGGAATCCAACTGATGAAAATGAATCACGCCCTGCTGATCCTGACCGGCACCCTGCTGCTGGGGGGCTGCTCCAGCACCACCGTCAGTTATGGCGATCCCACTGAAACCGAAACCGTCACCGTCGATTACGGTTCAAGCGATCTGCAGGCCATCGCCGACAAGATGGCGGACTCCATGCTCGCCTCTCCGGCCACCCGCGAGATCACCGCAGGCGGTCGTCCGGTGATGTTTATGGACTCTATCCGCAACAAGACCTCCGAGCACATCGATACCGAAGCCATCACTGACACTATCCGCACCAAGTTGCTGCGATCTGGCACCTTCCGCTTCGTCGACATGAGCAAGGTGACCGCCGTCAAACAGCAACTCGAATACCAGCAGAGCAGCGGCATGGTAGACCCAGCCTCCATGGTGCGGCTGGGCAAGCAGACCGGTGCCCGCTACATGGTTTATGGCAACCTCTCCAGCATCGTCAAGGACAATGGCAAGGTGAAGGATGTCTACTACCAGATGACCATGAACCTGATGGATCTGCAAAACGGCGAACTGCTGTGGGCCGATCAGAAAGAGATCCGCAAACAGGCGAAGAAATCCACCTTTGGCTGGTAACAGGCTCCCGCTGAGCCACGGCCCTGATTCCCTGCTGGCCAGCCTGCCCGCTCCCTGGCGGGACGGGCTGCTGGAGCCCCTCGGGACCGGCCTCACCAACAGCAACTATCGACTGCGCCTCCCCTCGGGGCGCAGTTACTTTTTGCGTCAGGGCCACCCCGATCCGGTACGTCTTGGCATCGATCGCGTCACCGAGTGGCAGCTTTATCAGGGGGCGATGGCCGAAGGGCTGGCGCTGCCCTGCCACTATGGCGATCTCGCCAGCGGCCTGATGCTGCTGGTGTGGAGCGATGAGCCCAACTGGGCGCACGCGGCGCCAGCGGCAGCCGATCAGCCCCGCCTGCTGGCAGAGGTGCTGCGCAAGCTACACCGCCTGCCGCTGCCCGCCGTGGTGATGGCGGTGCGTGCCCACGCGGCGGGCTATCGCGCTCGACTGGCCCACATCCCCCCCTGGCTACCCGGGCTGGAGCGGGGCTTGCTCGCCAGCCGTGAACCCCATGATTGCTGGCGACCTTGCCACCATGATCTCAATCCGGCTAACTTGTTGGGAAGCAAACCCTGGGTCATCGACTGGGAGTATGGCGCAGCAGGGCATCCCGGCTTTGAGCTGGCCAGCATCCAGCGCACCCATGAGTGGCCCGCCGAGCGGCGCGAAGCGCTGGAGGCGCACTATCTGCAGGCCCTGCCGCGCCACCAGTGGCCCGATTTTCAGAGCGAGGCATTTTTACCCTGGGTCGACTACATCGGCCTGCTCTGGGCCCTGCTGATGGCCGAGCAACAGGCCTCACCCGACGATTCACACGACTATGACACCCTGATCGCCATCAACCGGCAACGACTGGAGTAACAGATGATAAACAAGGTGCGCTGGCACAAGCCGAAAACCTGGGGTCTGCTGCTGATCGGCCTGCTGCTGACCGGTTGCTCCACCCGGGTGATCTACTACTGGCTCGATACCGCCATCATCTGGCAGCTGGATGACTACTTTGCCCTCTCCTACTCGCAAAAGGATCTGCTCAGCCGCGAAGTGAAAGGGCTGATGGCCTGGCATCGCCAGCATGAGCTGCCCCGCTATGCTAGGGATCTCGACGCGCTGGCCAAAGCCATTGCCAGCCCTATGACCCCGGCGCAGATCTCGACCAATCTGGATGCGGTGCAGCAGAGTCTGACCCGCACTCTGGAGAACACCATTCCCCGCGCGGTCAGGCTGGCGCGCACCCTGAGCGACGATCAGGTCGCCCGCTTCATGACCGATCGGGTCAAGCGGCAACAGGAGCGGCAACACGACTTTGCCACCCAGCCCAAAGAGCAGATGCTGGCGGAGTTTCGCGACAAGATGAACAAGCGGCTGGTGTTCTGGATTGGCGAGGTGAAACCGGCACAGGCGCCGCTGGTGGCACAGTGGGCCGAGTGGCAATACGAGCTGATGCCCCCCTGGCTCGATTTTCAGGAGTCCTGGACCCGGGAGCTGGACAGGCTGATGAAGCAGCGCCAGAGTCCCGACTTTACCCGTGAGCTGACCGATCTGCTGGCCGAGGGGGATGGCCTGATGGATGGCCGCTTTACCGGCTATACCGAGCAGTCGCGTCAACGTACCGTCAACTGGTTGAGCGACATGAGTCAGTCACTGGATCTCGCCCAGCGAACTCATCTTTACAGTCTGCTCAAGGGCTACGCCCGCGATTTTGACCAGATGACCGGCCGCTGAACCGCCTCATCCATCAAGGACTCATCGGGCCACAACCTTGTTCTGGCCCGATGAGTGTGGTAGCTTGCCTGCTCTCTTTTTGTGGAATTCACTGCTTGCGCCTTATCGACAAAGCCAAACTGGTGCTGATAACGCTGGTTATCGCCCTCACCCTGCTTTGTTCCATCACCCGGATGGAAGGCTCACTGCTACCCACCTTTTCGCACAGTGAACCGCAACAAACTCTGGTGTTCAATCAGGCTAGCGACAGCGACGAGGGCATCATCAAGTTTGTCGCCAGCCATCAGAATCACCTGCTGCGGCTGGAACAATCCCTGCGCAGTGACGACCAGCCCAAAGAGGTGGTTTACGAGCTGATCCAGAGCTGGTCTACTCAGGCCATCCTGTTGCTGTTGCTCGGCTGGCTGATACTGGCCGCCCAGATGTATCACCAGCGCAGCTTTCGCGATCGCTTTTGCACCATCCATCGACACCGCCTGCACCGCCAACATCTGCAATACCGCTTCAGTCAGAGCGTTCTGGCCGCCTGACCCCGAGGGGTTTGGCAGCTATTTCTCGCACACCTCCTCTTCTGTTACGGGCTGCACTTCTGTGCCATCCCGCCCTGAACGCATCTTTCTTTTTGCGCCCGGCCGAGCCGTTATGACACGGGCCTGCGCTCCATTCTCCTGACAGAGGCTATTTGGCATGAGAAAAACCAATCGCACCGTTCTCAATCGCATGAGCAAGTGGCAGTACGCGCTGCTGCTGTTGATGCTGTTGACCTTTACCTTTTACTCCCTGCCCACCTTCTTCGGTGAGCAGCCCTCCCTCGGCCTGCACGGACAGCAGAGTCTGACCTCCCAGCAGCAGATGCTGCTGACCGACAAGCACCTGACGCCGGTCAAGGTGATCGAGCAGTCTGAACGGGTCGAGCTGGTCTTTGCCAGCCAGGGTGAACAGCAGCGCGCCAAACAGTTGCTGGAGCAGCAGGGCCTCGACAGCGCGGCGCTGACCCTTGAGTTCCACTCCAACGCGCCGGGCTGGATCACCCGCCTCGGTGCCGATCCCATCAAGCTGGGGCTGGACCTGCGCGGCGGCTCCCAGCTGCTGATTGGGGTGGACGTGGACTTTGTCATCGATACCCAGACCAAGAATCTGGTGGATACCCTGCGTACTCGCTTCCGTGAAGCCAACCTGCGCGGCGCCAGCGTCATACGCAGCGCACAGGGCGCAGTGGCCGTGACCCTGCCGGATGTCGCCGAACAGGAGAGCTGGCTCTCTATCATCAAGGAGAGTGCCGGTACCCGTCAGGATCAGTGGAAGCTGACCCGCTCCGGCAATGACCTGAAGCTGGTGCTGAGTGACGCGGAACGCACCCTGCTGGTCAACAACGCCGTGACCCAAAACCTGTCGATCCTCAAGAAACGGATCAACGAGCTCGGCATTGTCGAAGCCTCGGTGGTGCGTCAGGGGCAAGATGGTATCCGCATCGAACTGCCCGGCGTCCATAACCCCAAGCAGGCAAAAGAGGTGATCGGTGCCACCGCATCGCTGGCCTTCTATGAAGCCAAAGCAGACAGCCACTTCTATATCGCCGATCGCAGCGGCCAGGCCATTGGCATGGCACGCAAGCCGGTACTGACCGGCGAACACATCGTCGATGCCCGCGCCAACATGGGCGAGATGGGCCAGCCTCAGGTCAATATCGTGCTCGACACCCTGGGTGGCAGCAAGATGAACCAGTTCAGCCGCCAGCATGTGGGCAAGCCGATGGCGACCGTCTTCACCGAATACAAGACCAATACCCAGGGCAAGCTGCGAGCCCAGAGCGAAGTGATCAACGTCGCCACCATCCAGACCGCCCTTGGCAACCAGTTCCGCATCACCGGCATTGGCAGTCTGCCAGAAGCGCAAGAGCTGGCCATGCTGCTGCGTGCCGGCGCCCTCACTGCTCCCCTCAAGATCCTGGAGGAGCGCAGCATAGGCCCCACGTTGGGGATGCAGAATATCGAGGCGGGTTTCACCGCGCTGGCCTTCGGCATGGCGGGCATGATGCTGTTTATGATGGCCTGGTACCGCAAATTCGGCTGGGTTGCCATCACGGCGCTGGTCGCCAACCTGTTGATGCAGGTGGGGATGCTGGCGGTGCTGCCGGGGGCCGTGCTGACCCTGCCGGGGATCGCCGGTCTGGTGCTGACGGTGGGCATGGCGGTGGATACCCATGTGCTGATCTTCGAGCGGATCAAGGATCGTCTGCGAGAGGGCGGCTCACTGGCCAACGCCATCGACTTTGGCTATCGCTCGGCCTTCCACACCATTTTCGATGCCAACATCACCACCCTCATCTGCGCCGTGGTGCTCTACTCCATCGGCTCCGGTCCGCTGCAAGGCTTCTCGGTCACCCTTATTCTGGGTCTGCTCTCCAGCATGATCACCGGGATCTGGGGGACGCGCGCCATCATCAACCCCCTGTGGGGACGCAGCAGCGAACGCACCCTGAAGGTGTAACGGGACAGCTGTCCCTCTGATGAGCGGCTTTGGCTGCACCATCGGCCATGGATATGGCCGGGGCGTGCCGGAGCAGAACCATGTTCCCCGACGTGTTGCGACACGTCGTGATAGGCCAACAGCCTCATGCTGGCTGGCCAAGGAGAGAATTATGTTGAGAATGATCGTTGCAATGGGATTGACTCGTTGGCGTTATATCGGCCTGTGGGCCTCTATCGCCCTGACTGTGGCCAGCATCGCCATCTTGCTGGTGAATGGCCTGACTCTGGGGCTCGACTTTACCGGCGGGATCCTGCTGGAGTTCAATATCCAGACCCTGAAAGAGGCCCATGATCTCAATGCCATGCTGGTCTCCCCGCTGGCGGGGGCCGTAGAACTCAGCTCTGCCGGTGTACCGGGCGAATGGCTGATCAAGCTGCCCCCCCATGAGCTGCCCTGGCCCGCGGCGGATCTCGCCACCATGCTGACCCAGCAACTGGGGATGCCGGTCGAGCTGCTGCGCACCACCATCGTCGGCCCGCAGGTGGGCGCCGAGCTGTTCCAGCAGGGGATGCTGGCGGTGCTGGTGGCCTCATTGGCCATGTCGGCCTATCTGGCGTTTCGCTTCGAGTGGCGTCAGGCCATCGGCATCCTGCTCTCGGTAGTCCATGACGCCATCGTAGCGCTGGGGCTGCTCTCCCTGTGCCAGATCGAGTTTGACCTCAACATCATCGCCGGTTTGATGGCGGTGATCGGCTACTCCCTCAACGACAGCATCGTCATCTCGGACCGACTGCGGGATCTGCTGAGCTCGCGCACCCAGATGGGGATCCACGAGTGCTCTGATGTGGCCATCAAGGCAACCTTCAGTCGCACTATGATCACCTCGGGCACCACTCTGTTTACCGTGGGTGCCCTGCTGTTGTTTGGTGGTGACGCCCTCTACGGTTTCTCCTTCACCCTGTTTGCCGGCATTCTGGTGGGCACCGTCTCCTCCATCACCGTCGCCTCGACCGTGCAGGAGCTGCTGGGCCTCACCCCGCAGGCCTACCAGAAGAAGAGCGAGGAGCCACTGGCCAACGCGGCCTGACCCTGGCTAATCAGGCCCAGCTCATTGGGCCTCAACGAACCGAGCCCCTGCCAACCATTGGCAGGGGCTTTTTTCCATCTCGCCCGCCAATCTCTCGCCGCCCCTTTACCGCTCGGCTCGCCTCAATTGACAACTGACCATATTGAAAGCAATTACGGTTCAACCCGTCATTTTTAATAACAAAAAGGTCATTTTATTACGGAGAAAGCCGCAATTTTGTGACTGAAAGCACTTTCTTGAGGGCTCAAAAGAGGCAACATTGTAGTGATTTATCTACAAAGGGATATGAGATGTTGTTACAACCTGCCAATACAGCAAAATCAAGACAGTTGCTGAACGAGACCATGGCTTTGGTTCTCGCCGGAGGGCGGGGCAGTCGCCTCAAGCAATTGACCGATAACCGCGCGAAGCCTGCTGTTCATTTCGGAGGTAAATTCCGCATCATCGATTTCGTACTCTCCAATTGCATCAACTCCGGCATTCGTCGCGTTGGCGTCGTGACCCAGTACAAATCCCACAGCCTGCTGCGCCACCTGCAATCTGGCTGGTCTTTTTTACGCTATCAGATGAACGAGTTTATTGACCTGTTGCCTGCCCAGCAGCGGGTTGACGAAGTGAGCTGGTACCGTGGTACCGCAGATGCGGTTTACCAGAATCTGGATATCATCCGCGATCACGCCCCCAAATATGTGGTGGTGCTGGCTGGCGATCACATCTACAAGATGGATTACGCCGCCATGTTGCTGGATCACGTCAACATGGGTGCCAAGGTGACCGTCGCCTGTATCGAGGTGCCACGCAGTGAAGCAAGCGCCTTCGGGGTGATGGCGGTAGACACTGATCGCAAGATCAATGCTTTCGTCGAAAAACCGGCCAACCCACCGGCAATGCCGGGTAAAGCTGACACTGCGCTGGCTTCCATGGGCGTCTATATCTTCGATGCCGAGTATCTCTACCAACTGCTGGAAGAGGACCTTGCCAACGCGCAATCTCACCACGATTTCGGCATGGATGTGATCCCGCGGGTGGTCAGTGAAGGCACCGCCTACGCTCATCCGTTCGGGATGTCTTGCGTTGGCTGCAGCCCGGATCGCAAGCCCTACTGGCGCGATGTGGGCACCGTTGACTCCTTCTGGGAAGCCAACATGGATCTCGCTTCCGTCACCCCGGAGCTGGATATCTACGATCAGGATTGGCCCATCTGGACCAGTCAGAACATGACCCCTTCCGCCAAGTTCGTGCAGGACAAAAACGGCCAGCACGGCATGACCATCAACTCCATGTTCTCTGGCGGCACCATCGTCTGCGGCTCCTTCATCCTGAGTTCGGTGCTCTTTACCAATGTGCGGGTCGAGTCCTTCTGCACCCTGGATCAGGCAGTGATCTTCCCGGGTGTGGAGATAGGTGCCGGTTGCCGACTGCGCCGGGTGGTGATCGACAAGGGATGCAAACTGCCGGAAGGCATGGTGATCGGTGAAAATGCCGATGAAGACGCCCGTCGCTTCCACCGCTCCGAACAGGGGATCGTGCTGGTCACTAAGCCCATGCTGGATGCACTGGCTAAACAGGAGCAGGCCAGCGACAGCATTACCGATGCCAAGCAGCCGGTCTCGGCATAACGCCAGCCAACCCTTCTCATCACACTGCGGGAGCCAGATGCTGGCTCCCGCATTTTTTTGCCCATAGCGCTCCCCCCCCATACCGACATCCCCCGTAGCCGCTCAGCGAAGATGCGGCTGACACAAGCGCCAAATCGTAAACAAAACGATACAAACCATGTTCATAGAAAGGTAAGCATCGCACTCTCCACTCCCTGAATGATGGGATAACCATATAAAAACAGCTAAAAATGATTACTTATCAACATTTACACTTGAATATCGAGGGTGAATTGGTATCTTGTGGCCTCGTGCAACGAATTCGCACCACCGTAAATTTTTAATTACACACACTGACCAGCCGCGCCGCTGGCGAGGTACCCAGCAATGCAACGAGATCCCCTGAACAACATCCATATCCAGTCTGAACAAGTGATGATCACCCCTGCCCAGCTCAAGGAGAAATTACCCATCTCCGACCAGGCGCTGGCCTTCGTGCAAGGGGCACGAGCGACGATCGCCGACATCATTCACCGCCGCGATCACCGCTTGCTGGTGATCTGTGGCCCCTGCTCCATCCACGACATGGACGCCGCCAAGGAGTACGCAACCAGACTCAAAGCGCTGCATGACGCCTATCAGGACTCGCTCTACATTGTCATGCGGGTCTACTTTGAAAAGCCACGCACCACGGTCGGCTGGAAAGGCTTTATCAACGACCCGAATCTGGATGGCACCTTCGATGTAGAGCTGGGGCTGCACCGTGCCCGCGAACTGCTCTGCTGGCTGGCAGAGCTGGAATTGCCGCTGGCGACCGAAGCGCTCGATCCTATCAGCCCGCAATACCTGGCGGAGCTCTTCTCCTGGTCTGCCATCGGCGCCCGTACCACCGAATCCCAGACCCACCGGGAAATGGCCTCCGGTCTCTCCATGCCGGTCGGTTTCAAGAACGGCACCGACGGCAACCTGGGTACCGCCATCAACGCGCTGCAATCCGCCTCTTCTCCTCACGCTTTTATGGGGATCAACCAGCAGGGTCAGGTCGCGCTGCTGCAGACCCAGGGCAACCCGGATGGCCACGTGATCCTGCGCGGCGGCAAGCATCCCAACTACGACTCGGTCAATGTGTCGCTGGCGGAAGAGGCGCTGGAAAAAGCGGGCCTGCTACCCGGTCTGGTGGTGGATTGCAGCCACGGCAACTCCAGCAAGGATCACCGTTTGCAGCCCAAGGTGGCCGACAACGTCATCCACCAGATCCAGGAGGGCAACCGCTCCATCATCGGGGTGATGCTCGAATCCAACCTGTTCGAGGGTAGCCAGTCCAGCGAGCAGCCCAAGGAACAGATGCGCTACGGGGTCTCCATCACCGATGCCTGCATCGACTGGGACACCACAGCCGCGCTGCTGGATCGATGCCATCGGGAGCTGGCCACCCCGCTCAACAGCAGAACTGCACGATAAGTCGTGCTATCTTGTCGTAACCTATTGAACAACCTGGGTATCACTGGCTGTAACACGCAGTGATACACAAGTTGCATCTTGAATCACCAGGTGCCACTACCCGCGGTACCAGCAGGGACTGGATATGGCTGAAGAGTTGAATGCCCTCAGGGACAAAATTGATGTGGTGGACAAGCAGCTGATTGATCTGCTGGCCGCCCGTCTGGCGCTGGTGGGAGAAGTGGGTGAGGTGAAGAGCCGCCACGGTCTGCCCATCTATGCACCGGATCGGGAGGCAAGCATGCTGGCCCGCCGCCGCGCCGAGGCCGAACTGCTGGGCGTACCCGGCGATCTCATCGAGGATGTGCTGCGCCGGGTGATGCGCGAATCCTATATTCTCGAATCGGCCAGCGAAAAAGAACACCACTTCAAATGCATGAAGCCGGATCTTGGCAAGATTGTCATCATTGGCGGTCAGGGCCAGCTGGGAAGGCTGTTCGGCCAGATGTTCGGCCTCTCCGGCTATCGGGTCGAGACGCTGGAACAAGCCGACTGGCCACGCGCTGACGAGATACTCGCCGGTGCCGGTCTGGTGATGGTGGCAGTACCCATCGATATCACCTGTCAGATCATCGACCGGCTCGGCAACTTGCCCACCGACTGCCTGCTGGTGGATGTCACCAGCGTGAAGGCGGCGCCGCTCGAACACATGTTGGCGGTGCATCAAGGGCCAGTGCTGGGGCTGCACCCCATGTTCGGACCGGATGTGGCGAGTCTAGCCAAGCAGGTAATTGTCTGCTGTCAGGGCCGTGACCCCGCCGCCAGCCAGTGGTTGCTGGATCAGATGACCATCTGGGGCGCCCGTTTGCAACAGGTGGAAGCCAAGGCCCACGATGAGGCGATGACCCTCATCCAGGCGTTGCGCCACTTCGCCACCTTTGCCTATGGCTGGCACCTCTCCCGGGAGCAGGCCAATCTGGATCGCCTGCTGAGTTTGAGCTCACCCATCTACCGGCTGGAGCTCGCCATGGTTGGGCGGCTGTTTGCCCAGGATCCCCACCTCTATGCCGACATCATTTTGTCGTCACCGCAGAATCTGGCGATGATCCGCCGTTACTACCAAAACTTTGGCGAAGCGCTGGGACTGCTGGAGCGGGGAGACAGAGCCGGATTTATCGACGCCTTCTCGCAAGTTTCCGGTTTCTTTGGCGAACATGCCGACCAGTTCCTGCGTGAAAGCCGCATGCTGCTGGCCCAGGCCAACGACCGCCGCCAGCACGGCTGATCCCGCCAATAGGGGCATCGGAGCCCAAACAAACGGTAAAAGGGAAGGTGCCTGAGCATCTTCCCTTTTTATTTGTTACTGATTTAAACATGGGCTTCCACCTCGCTCGGCTGCACGTCGAGTGCCCAACTCTGACTGGCTTCAATTCCCTCCTCCCGAGCTTTCCATACACAACCATCCAGCATGGTGCTCCCATCCATATCAGCGCAGATAGCGCCGCATCCCCTTGCAAGGGGTGCCTGATAGCCACGGGTCAAACCAAGCTACACAGAGCCGTTCAGTTCACTTCGCAAAAGAGAACAATAAACCCAATCAAAGAGATAAGCAGGAAGCAGGAAGCAGGAAGCAGGAAGCAGGAAGCAGGAAGCAGGAAGCAGGAAGCAGGAAGCAGGAAGCAGGAAGCAGGATAGATTAGCCGAAACAGACGGTTCGCCAAATATCACCATGAAACAGCAATCCGGCGATTCACCATGGCGCCAATACGAAGCAGCGATACCGCCAAAAAGAAAAATGGCCGAGAGTTCATCTCGGCCATTCGTAGCTTGGTCAAAGGCTCAAGCCAGGATATTACTCTTGTTCCACTTATTAGAAGTTGTACTGCAGAGCAACAGTCCACTGGTCGTCTTTCTTATCAAGACCTTCGATCTTGTACTCGGTGTAGGCTTTCAGCTTGGAAGTGAAAGCATACTGAACACCCAGCAAAGTATCTTTAACGAGGTCTTTGTCTACGCCAGAATGCTTAGATTCAGCAAAGTTGTAACCGGCCAGGAAGGTCCACGCATCAACGTTGTAAGACGCAGCCAATTCGTAGCCTTTACCTTCAACTTTGGTACCAGTGGTTTTGTTTTTGATTTCGCCATCGGTATACATACCGGCGAAATAGAAGCCTGCAATGCCGTAGTTAGCACTAACAGCCCACTCAGACTTCTCACCGTTTTGGCCAGCATTAGTCTTTTGACCTTCCAGGTCAGAGTAAGCGTAACCAGCATTCAGGCCCAAGCCGAAATCAAAGGCATAGCCAAGAGTGGCTGCATAGGCAGCATCACGAGCAACATCACCGATCACCACAGACTTGATATCGCCACCAGCATCGCTGGAGACTTCAAATTTGTCATCGTGGGTTTGATAAGAGAGCTTACCGGTCAAACCACCGAATTTATTGGAGTAAATAACCTGGCCTTCTTGACGACCGTCGTAGAAGTTACCACGGCTACCCCACTCGTTGAAGATATCGGTTGCAGCGATAGCATCGTAGAAGGCAGTGTCAGTTTGACCAAAGATAACCTGACCGTATTGAGTGCCATCAAAGCCAGCATAAATATGACGAGCCTTGAACTTGCCACCGTCTTTATTATCTGAGTTTTCTGCAGCAACTTGCCACTCAGTTTTAGCAATACCGGACCAGGTGTTGTTCAGCGCAACTTTGCCAGACCAACCCAGACGGGAAGCACCAATGATCTCACCATCGGTGTCATCGTGCTCACCGTAGTAGTTAGCCTGTACACGGCCGTAAACGTCAAAGTTGGTACCGTCTTTGTCATAGATCACTGCGGCGTTAGCGGCGGATGCAAACAGAGCCGGGATAGCAATAGCCAGAATTGTCTTTTTCATAGTTTCCAATGCCTACTGTAATTAAACACTAAGTTGTTGTTATTCCCTGTGTTAGCGATGTTCTTTGCATCACTATGCCGCCGAGACTAGCACCGGACTTTTTGAACCGCAATGAAAAAACTTGGAACTTTTTATGGAAATCATAGTCAGCAAAGCGAAAGTGTGAGCCAGATCTCACCTCGTCATCCAGCAAAGGGAAAACGTTTACAAACCATTTCGCTGAAAAAACGGACTCAAACAGCCTGTTTTACAGGCTAAAGGGGCTGACCACCTGATAAATCACCAACCTGGTCTGCTGCGCGTAACCTTGCCGTGATAATCGCAGTAACCTCGACCTCAAGGAGGGGTTACAGGTATCCTTACCCTTCTGTTAACTCCCTCAATGGCCATTCCTGCATGCTCTCGACTCGCCTCAAAGCTACCATTCGTCAAACCTATCGCCAGATTTCGGATGGACTGCCCGGTTTTGTGCCGCGCAAAGAGCAGAACTTTCTGGTGGCCGAGATAGCCAAAACCCTGACTGGGGAGTACGACAAACAGCGCCGGATCCTGGTTGCCGAAGCGGGTACCGGGATCGGCAAATCCCTCTCCTACGCTCAGGGGGCTATTCCGGTGGCCCGACTGACCCAGAAAAAGCTGGTGATCTCCACCGCCACCGTGGCCCTGCAAGAGCAGCTGATCCACAAGGACCTCCCTTTTTACCACCGCCACAGCGAGCTGCCATTTCGCTTTATGCTGGTCAAGGGACGCCAGCGCTATTGCTGCGAGCACCTGCTGGAGCAAGCGGCCAGTGGCGTCGAGATGGCCAACTTCGAAATCGACTTTGGTACCTTGAGCAAGCACAAGCCGTCAGATAGCGACAAGGATCGTTTTGCCCGCCTGTGGCAGGCCTATACCGATGGCAAGTGGGACGGGGATCGAGATAACTGGCCAGAACCCATATCAGACGCCTGCTGGCAGCATATCGCCGCCGACCGCCACACCTGTAACAAGGCCCTCAGCCACCATCAACACTGCCCCTTTCATCGGGCCCGCAACGACATGGACAGTGCCGATGTACTGGTGGTCAACCATGCGCTGCTGCTCTCCGATCTCACCATGGGCGGTGGCATCATACTGCCGCCCCCCGATGAGTGTATCTATGTACTCGATGAGGCCCATCACCTGCCCACCATAGCCCGGGATCACGGCGCTGCATCGGCCAGCGTCAAAGGCTCCCGTCGCTGGCTGGAGAAGCTGGTACAGAGTGCGGGCAAACTGGCGCGGGCGCTCAATAAAGAGAGCCTGATCGACCCGCAACTCAAACTGCAGGATGCGCTGGCCTCCATCCAGCCCGACCTGAAAGCGGTCGAGCAGTGGCTCAGCGCCAACGATCGGCTGTTTGGCAGTGAACCCCACTACCGCTTCGCGGAAGGGGTATTACCGGATCCCCTGCCGATGCTGGCGGAAAACCTCAAGGAATCGAGCAAGAAGGCGTTGCGGGCTCTGGATCGGATGCAGAGCGCCATCGGTGAAGCGCTGAAAGATGGCGAGATCCGTCGCAAAGAGGCCGAGCCCCTGCTGGCCGAGAGTGGTTTTCACTTGCAGCGGCTGGAGAGTTTCTGCGCATTGTGGGAGATGCTGGGGCGCCATGTACCGACCGGCAAGACCCCACTCGCCCGCTGGATGGCCAAGAGTGACGATGGCGATATCTGGTTGCACGCCTCCCCAATCGAGGTGGGTTATCTGCTGGAAGAGTGGCTGTGGTCCAAGTGTCTGGGTGCCGTGCTGGTCTCCGCGACCCTCACCGCCCTCTCTTCATTTAGCTATTTTCGCCATCAGGTAGGGCTCAAGGAGCACGACGGCACCCGTTACCTGCGCTTGCGTTCCCCCTTTGAATACCAGAAGGCCGAACTCTACCTGCCCAAAATGGAGCACGAACCCAACTCGCCGGCCTTTACCAGCGAGCTGATCAGCGTGCTGCCTCGTATTCTGGCGGGCAAGGAGGCAAGCCTGGTGCTCTTCTCCTCCTATCGACAGATGAATGAAGTGGTGGCGGGACTGCGCGCCAAGGGGCTCTCTCTGCTGGTGCAGGGGGAAGCCTCTCGCAACGCCCTACTCACCTTGCACAAGCAAAAATGCGATGGCGGTCAGGCCAGCATTCTGTTTGGTACCGGTAGCTTCTCTGAGGGGCTGGATCTGCCGGGCCACTACCTTACCAATCTGGTGATCACCAAGCTCCCCTTCGCGGTGCCCAACTCACCGGTCGAAGAGGCTACCGCCGAGTGGGTCGAGCAGCGGGGGGGGAATCCGTTCCTGCAACTGACGGTGCCGGAAGCCTCCCGCAAACTCATTCAGGCCTGTGGCCGCCTCATTCGCAAAGAGGCCGATCGGGGCCGGGTCACCATTCTCGACCGGCGGCTGTTAACCAAACGCTATGGCAAAGGATTGCTCGACGCACTCCCCCCCTTCACTCGACGGATCGAGTGAGGTCTGCCCCTCCGTTATTGATATAAAAGCAGACAATAGAGTGAACGATGCGCACCAGAAAGAGCCATTGCCGCAGTGGGCCAAACCTGCAAAAATGAGCCCCTGTTTTCAGTGGGCAATCGCCTGACTGTTCAAGGAGATGAAATGAAACTGACTGTTCTGGTACCGGCGCTGGCTGGTCTGTTGTGGGCGGGTAGCGCCCTGGCTAATGCTCAATTGGAAGTGTCCAATCCCTATGTCGTCCAGCTGATCGATGGCCAATCCATCAACCCCAAGCTGCTCGACAAAACCAGTACCTTCCCCCTCACTGCCGGCAAACACCAGTTGGTCATCGCCTTTGAAGGCAACTTCTCCAACCGCAGCGAGATCAAGCTGGTGACCGCCGAGCCGCTGGTGCTCAACTTCACTGCCGCCGATAACCAGAAGCTGGTGCTGGACTACAAAAAGCCCCGCAACGAAACCGAGGCCAAGCAGTTTGTCAAAGATCAGCAAGTGGCGCTGAAAGACAAGGTCACTGGCCAGCAAGTGAGCAGCGAAAAGTTTGTGATGCCGAAAGTAGAAGGCTTCCAGCTGACCCGTGACTATCAGCAAGAGCTGATCAACATGGGCAAGGCTTTCAACCAGCCGACCACAGTAGCCGTCTCTACCGCTGCCGTGATGGCTGCTGCCAGCGCGCCAGTTGCTGCTGCCCCGAGCAAGGCCCAGAGCAATCCAGAAGCCCTGACCCAGCTGCAAAACTGGTACAACAAGGCGGATGCGGAAACCCGCAAAGCCTTCCAGATCTGGGTTATCCAGCAGCAATAAGCTGGGCTGATATCTCTCTACAGGGGTGTCAGTACTGAGATGTTTGTATAGCAAAAGGGGAGCCGAGCTCCCCTTTTCCATATCCAGCAGTGTCATCACGCCTCACCTTGTTTTCGCACTTTACTGTACGAATTTCATCTACAAACAGTGCTGCTTTACGCGGAAGAACAGCGCCATGTCGCTGCACATTTTCAATCCCCCCTCTGCTACCCGAGGCGGCGAGCCAACGCTGTGGCGCAGACCCCTCTTGCCAGACACACCAACATGGCCACCGTGCAATGCCATAAAAAATGCCATACAACAAATGCCATAAAACAGAAGAGGCGACCCTTGGGGTCGCCTCTTCCAGCTTCGTCAATGTGCTAACGCTGACTCGTCCGGGTTTTGCCAACGGTTAGCGGGCGAAACGGGATGCGTGGCCGCTCACTACTTTTGACGCTTGCGGGCGTACTTGCGACGGGCTCTGGCCTGGCGCTCTTCCTCCCGCTCTGCTTTCTCACTGGCTTTTTGCGCCGCTTCTTCCGCTGCGGTAACGATTTCGACGCTCACCATCTCCGGGGTTTCCAGCGAGATGCGGCCAAGCAGGCCGGAGCGGAACTCGTTGATCAGGATCTCGGACGCCTTGTGCAGATCGGCCAGACCGCCTTTGCGCACGAAGGCCCGTTGGCGGGCGATCATCTCCAGCAGCTCGATCTCGGTCTCGGGCAGATCGGTTATCTGGTAGCGCGCCTTGATCCGCTCCGGATAGGCCTTGATAAAGTAGTCGGCCGCAAACATGGCGATATCGGCATAGTCGAACACCGTATCCTTGATGGCTGCAGTGATCGCCAGACGATAGCCGCAGGAGGGCGGGTTGAGCTTGGGCCAGAGGAAACCCGGGGTATCGGTCAGGATGACGTTGTTTTCCAGCTTGATCCGCTGCTGGGACTTGGTCACCCCCGCCTCGTTGCCGGTACGGGCGATGATGCGCCCCGCCAGGGTATTGATCAGGGTGGACTTGCCCACGTTGGGGATCCCCATGATCATCGCCCGCACGCCACGCAGCTCAAAGTTGCGTTCCGGTAGCATCTCGTGACAGAGGCTCAGCAGTTGCTTGATCTTCTCCGGCTCTTGTTGCGTCAGCGGCAGCGCTTTGATCCCCTTCTCTTTTTCCATGTGTGCCACCCACAGTTCGGTGATCGCCGGGTCGGCGAGGTCCGCCTTGTTCAGCACCTTGATCACCGGGGTATCACCACGCAGCTCGGGCACCAGCGGGTTTTCGCTGGAGAAGGGGATGCGGGCATCGAGCATCTCGATGATGACATCGACCTGGGGCATGACCTCGGCAATCTCTTTGCGGGCCTTGTGCATGTGACCGGGGAACCAGTTGATGGACATTCGCGTTACTCTCTGTGGACTATGGGGGCGCGTAAGGAACTACGGCCGCTCGGTGGCAGGCATAGAACGAAGGGGGCGCATTTTACCTGCTGCAGCCGCATTTTGACAGGTCATTCTAACCATCACGCCATCAAATCAGCAAACCGCCATGACGGGGCGCCCGGGCCGGAAAAGATCCGTTAAGTCAGGGCAACTGATAGATAACATATTGATATGATGTAACATTTTTATCATCTTTTCACACAACCGTCACCGATAGTCAGTAAAAGTGTCATCTGCGACCTCTAGGCTGCGCTCAGGTTTTACAAGGAGCGAACCCCAATGAGAAAAATGGCAGGACTTGCAGTGATGATCGGCGCCGCCCTGGCCGCCGGCTGCAAATCAGACAATGACACGGTGGCGACCAAGCCCGCCGACCAGCCCACCAACGTCATCTTCTTCCTCGGTGATGGCATGGGCCTCAACACCCTGACGGCGGCCCGTATCTACGGTGTCGGCGAAGAGGGTGATCTGACCATCGATACCCTGCCAGAGACGGCCTTTATCAAGACCTTCTCCCACGACTCCCAGGTCACTGACTCGGCCCCCTCCATGGCGGCCTACATGACCGGGGTCAAGAGCAACAATGGCGTCATCAGCATGGACGGCGATGCCACCTATGAAAGCGACTGCAGCAAGAGTGCCGGCAAGCCGGTGACTACCCTGCTGGAGCTGGCCAAGGCCGATGGTCGCGGTACCGGCGTGGTAACCAGCACCCGGGTGACCCACGCCACCCCGGCGGCCACCTATGCCCATATCTGCAATCGGGATCTGGAGGCGGATATCGCCACCCAACTGGTACCGGGCGGCAAAGGCTACAACAGCGCCCTCAAGGAGGGGCTGGATGTGGTGCTCGGTGGCGGCAGCAGCTTCTTCCTACCCAAAGCCGACAAGGGCAAGCGGGAGGATGGCCGCAACCTCATTAGCGAAATGCAGGCCAAAGGCTACCAGTTTGCCAGCAATCTGGATGAGCTGAACAAGGCCGATGCGGGCAAGCCGCTGCTGGGCCTGTTTGGTTCCAGCCACATGAAATATGACCTGGACCGCCCCGCCAGCGAGCCGTCACTGGTCCAGATGACCCTGGCCGCCATCAAGCAACTCAAGGGCAAGGAGAAGGGTTACTTCCTGATGGTGGAAGGGGGCCGCATCGATCACGCCCTACACGACACCAACGCCAAGCGGGCGCTGCAAGATACCCTCGCCTTCGACAACGCCATCAAGGCCGCCATCGACGAGGTGAAAAAGAGCGACCCCGAGCTGAAAAACACCCTGATCGTGGTCACTGCCGACCATGACCATACGCTAGTGCTGAACGGCTATGCCAAACGTACCGGCAAGACCACCGCCAATAATCCGGGGGTTCTGGGGTTGGTGAAAAACTACGAGACAGGGGATCCCAGCAAGGATAGCGAGGGCATGCCCTACACCATCATAGGTTTTGGCAACGGCTACAACCGGGTGGATGGCCCGCGCAGCAGCGTCGCCCCGCTCGACGATGCCACCGTCTCTGCCAATGACTATCGCCAAGAGGTAGTGGTCAAGGTGGGCGAGATCGGCACCGAGACCCACGGCGGCACCGATGTTTTCCTTGGCGCCATCGGCAAGGGGGCTGACAGCTTCCATGGCTCACTCGATAACACCGCCGTGTTCGGCAAGATCAAGGCTGCGGCCAAGCTGTAAGGAGCACTTTCATGAGCAAACAGATGAACACATCCATCAAGCACACGCTGGTCTGCGCCGCCCTGTTCAGTGCGCTGGGCGCAACCTCCCAGGCACAAGCCGGTGATGCCAAAAACGTCATCCTCTTTATCGGTGATGGCATGGGCCCCACCGTGCTCACCGCTACCCGCCTGTTCAAGGTGGGAGAAGAGGGCAATCTGGAGATGATGAAACTGCCGCGCAGTGCCCGCATCAAGACCTTCTCCAACGATGCCCAGACCACCGACTCTGCCCCCTCCATGGCGGCCTACACCACCGGGGTCAAGATGAACAACGAGGTGATCGCCATGAGCAGCGACACCAAAGCCGTCGCCCCCGGCAAAGACAGCAACGGCAACAAAACCATCGACAATTGCAGCAGCGATAACGGCAAGCCGGTGCCCACCATCCTGGAGCTGGCCAAGGCGGCAGGCAAATCGGTCGGCGCCGTCACCACCACCGAGCTGACCCACGCCACCCCGGCGGCCACCTACTCCCACATCTGCCATCGGGATGCCGCCTATGACATCGCCGCGCAGGCCGTTCCGGGAGGCGCTGGTTTCAACCAGGCGCTGGGGGATGGGGTCGATGTGCTGATGGGCGGTGGTGCCAACCACTGGACGCCCTACAGCGCCAGCAACAAGGGCGGTCGCAATGACAACCGCGACCTGACCGCCGAGATGAAGGCGCAGGGGTACAGCTATGTCACCACCCAAAGTGAACTGGCCCAGGTCACCAGCGGCAAGGTGCTCGGTCTGTTCAGCAGCAAATCCCACCTCGACTACGAGCTGGATCGGGTTGCCAAGGGGTCGGCCAATACCCAGCCGTCGCTCTCCGAGATGACCGCCAAGGCGATCGATCTGCTGAGCCAGAACAGCCAGGGCTACTTCCTGATGGTCGAGGGTGGCCGGATCGATCACGCCCTGCACGCCACCAACGCCAAACGATCTCTCACCGATGCGGTGGCGCTGGATGAAGCGGTCAAGACGGCGCTCGGTAAAGTGGACCTCAGCAATACCCTGATCGTGGTCACCGCCGACCATGACCACACCATGACCATTAACGGCTACTCCGCCAAGGGCAATCCGGTGCTGGATCTGGTGAAAAATGGCGATGGCTCGACCCAGAATGATGTGGATGGCAAGCCCTTCACCACCCTGGTATTCGGTAACGGCCCCAACCGTGCAAACGTGCGCCCCGTCCTCACCAGCGATCAGGTGATGGCCAATGACTATCTGCAGGAGACCGGCGTCAAGCTAGCGTCGGAAACCCACGGCGGAGGCGATGTGATGCTGTTTGCCGATGGCGCCGGCAGCAACCGTTTCAAAGGCACGCTGGATAACACCAAGGTATTTGGCAAACTGCGGGAGGCGCTCGGCCTGTAAGCAGCGGGGGCCCGGGTGCATCTGAGCAATCGGCTCAGCGGCCCGGGCCCCAGCTCTTTCGAGCGACAGATGATGATGCGACTTTTACTTTCGTTATGGCTGCTTGGCAGCACCCTCGCCTTCCCCCTCCATGCCGACGATTCCCCCCCGGATCTCGCGGCCCGGATCAGCTATCACGACCGGGTCACCGGCAGCGATGGCATCGCCAGAGAGAGCGTCTGGCAAGAGAAGTGGCTGCGAGTAGGCAATCAGGTGTGGAGCCAGCGGCTCATTCCCCTCCCCCTTGCCCGTGCCTATCACGCCACTCACGACGCCACCCCCGGCCACAAGCACTTTACCCACCAGATGGCCGCCCGCTGGGTCAGTCGCAGTGATGAGGGTGAACTTCAGTTGCGCTATGCCGACAGCTGGCACAACCAACTGGTGGAGGTGCCGGTGGAAGAGTATGGCCAGGTGGCCTTCAAACCCGACTGGCCGCGGATCCGCCATCTCGTCAACCCGGCGCTGCTGGAGGGGATGACACCGCTGGATGAAGCTGCTCCCGAGCAGGCAAGCTGGTATGAAAAACGCGAAGGTCGGCAACGAACCCGGATTCTCTGGTCGAGTCAGTGGCAGATCCCGCTGGTGGTCGAATCGGCCAGTCTTGACGGCTATCGCAGCTACCGGATGGAGGTGACCCTGCGCAAGCTGCCCGCGCAGCGCCCCTGGCAGCAACTCGCTGATTACGAAGTGCGCGATCTGCGGGATTTCTTCGACTGAGATCCCAACCCCTCTGCAGGCGGACAGACATCGCTGACAGGAATGTTACACTCTGAACATTCAACTCTGGCTAATGACCTTGATGCGCGCTCTCTGCCTGCCCTTGCTTACCCTACTGCTAATGCTGGTGAACTCCGGAGTCCAGGCTATTGTGCTGGTAGCTGCCGACCTGCCCCCTTACGTCATTCAGTCCGTCCATGGTAAGCCAAGCGGCATAGCCATCGAGATCATGGAAGAAGCCGCCCGCCGACTGGGGGAACCGCTCACTATCGAGCTGATGCCATTGCCACGAGCCCTGACCCAAACCATTCATCGCCAGGATGTGTTGATGATACCGCCCGTTCGCAGCAGTCAACGAGAACACCTCTACCAGTGGGTTACCCCAATCCTGGATGAGCAATTTCTTATCGTCAGCGATCGCCGATTTCACCCAACGCAGCTGAAGAGCAGCGATTTACGCACCCTTGATGTGGGCGTGCTGCGCTACTCATTTGGTCAACATCTGCTCAAGCAGCGCGTCGGGATCCAGGGTGAAACGGTAGCAGATGAGCAACTGAACGCTCATAAACTCCATCGTGGTCGCATTGATGCCTGGGTCGCCGCGTGGAATGTCATCCTGTATGCCCAACAACAGGACAAGCTATCGTCACAACAGCTGGTTCGCGGGGAAGTGCTGATGAACACCCAGCTGTTTCTGGCCGCAAACAAGGCATTCCCCTTCAAGGAGGCGCAGCGCTGGCAAGCCGCCATCGAGGGGATGCGCCGTGATGGCTCGCTGGCGCGGATCATCCGCCAGTACAACTATCAGCTTCCTGAGTAGTCACTCAATCGCGGTTGCCAAGGCTGACCAGAATGGTTATGGTAGCCCCATGAAAATACTCGCTATTTCTTCGCATTTGCTCACACCCTGCTGAGCCCCCGCCTCGCTCCTTCGGCCGCGAGTCGCTTGGGGGCATGGCATTTTCAATCGATTGAACCTGTTGAATCCATTTTTGTGACACCCAGTGTGATGGTCAGTCTGCCCAAGTCAGCCTGGCCCTCTGCGCTATTGATAAGGAATATCTTATGAAACAACCTCATCTGGTTATCTCCAACCTTGATCTGGACCGTATCGAACAACTGCTCGGCAACCACCCGCAGCACCTGGCCCTGCAAGAGGAGCTGAACCGCGCCGAGATCCGCGAACCGGCCGACATGCCGCCGGACGTGGTCACCATGAACAGCAAGGTGCGCTTCAAGATGCCAAGCAGCGGCAACGAGTTCTGCCTCACCCTGGTCTACCCGCGCGATGCCAAAGGCGACGAGAGCAACATTTCGATACTGGCCCCGGTAGGCAGCGCCCTGCTTGGCCTGAAAGTAGGCGACGGCATCGCCTGGCCAGGCCCGGCCGGTCGCACCATCGAGGTGGAGATCCTGGAGGTGGTCTATCAGCCGGAGCGCGCCGGCGAGCTGCACCGCTGAGTCCCCCCGGGCTGGTCATCCCCTTGTTGATCAGCCCGGTTGACCACCCTTACCAGCTGATCCCGATCAAGCTTTGCTCACCTTGCCCCCCGGTTTTTAGCCCCTTTTCCTGCTGCTGCTTGAGCCTGACTCGGGGGGCAGGTATCTTGTTGGCCGCGTCATGGTCATGACGCACCGAATTTCAGGCTGACATCATGATAAAAATTGCCCTTATCGACGATCACCAGATCGTCCGATCCGGTTTTGCCCAACTGCTCAATCTGGAGCCCGATCTGCAGGTGGTCGCCGAATTCGGCTCCGCCAGTGACGCCCTTGCCGGTCTGCCCGGCAGCGGGGCACGGGTCTGTGTCTGCGACATCTCGATGCCAGACCAATCGGGGCTGGAGCTGCTCAAGCAGCTCCCCTCCGGTCTGGCGGTGGTGATGCTCTCGGTTCACGACAGCCCGGCGCTGATCGAGCAGGCGCTGCAAACCGGCGCCAAGGGGTTTCTCTCCAAACGCTGCAGCCCGGACGAGCTGATCGCCGCCGTGCGTACCGCGGCTCTGGGTGGCTGCTACCTGACGCCGGACATCGCCCAGAAACTCGCCAGCAGCAGCCGGGATCCCCTCACCAACCGGGAGCGGGAGATTGCCCAGTTACTGGCGCAGGGGCTGGAGGTGAAGGCCATCGCCGAGCAGCTCGGCCTCTCCCCCAAGACGGTGCATGTCCATCGCGCCAACCTGATGGACAAGCTCAAGGTCAGCAACAACGTCGAGCTGGCCCACCGCATGCTGGATAGCTGGTGATCTCCCGTCTGGCCAGCTATGTCGCCATCGCCCTGGCGGCCAGCTTCATCTTTGCCGCCGGCTGGTTTTGCCTCTGGAGCATCAGTCTGCATCTGGCGGGTGGCCCGGCGCTGGCGGTGCTGCTGTTCCCCTTTGGCCTCCGCCTCGGGTTGCTGCTGCAAAGCCCCGGCCACTACTGGCCGCCACTGCTATTGTGCGAAGGACTGCTGCTCTACTGGCTCAATCTGGAGGTGGGGCTGCCCCACTGGCAGTGGCTAATTGTGGGCAGTGTGCTCACCCTGCTGCCCCTGTGGATTGCCCGCCGCCAACAGGTATACAACGACTGGCAGCAACTGTTGTTGCTGCTGGCCACCGTCACGGCGGCAGCTCTGCTGCAAGCCCTGCTCTGGTATCTGGTGGGGGAAGATGGCCTATCGGCCCTGCTGCTCACCCTCACCGGCGGCCTGACCCTCACCACAACCTGCATGTTGATCTGGCACTACCTCACCCGCGCCACCTGGGTGCCGCTAGGCCCTGCGCTAGTGGATCAGCCGGTGGACTGGCGCTTTCGCCATCTGGTCTGGTATCTGCTGCTCTTTAGCCTGAGCCTTGGCTTGCAACTGGGCTTGCCCAACTCGCTGGTACGCTTTACCCCGTTTTGTCTGGCCATTCCCATCATCGCTATGGCATGGCGCTATGGCTGGCAGGGGGCGCTGCTCGCCACCCTGATGAACACCATCGCCCTACTGGCGAGCCAGGCCTGGCATGATCACCCCCTCGACCTGCTGCTCTCCCTGCTGGCCCAGAGCCTCACCGGCCTGCTGCTCGGCGCCGGGATCCAGCGCCAGCGCGAGCTCAATCAGGCGCTAACCCGCCAGCTTGCCCACAATCGCCAGCTCACCGAGCGGCTGCTGGAGACCGAGGAGAGCATCCGCAAAGAGGTGGCGCGCGAGCTGCACGACGATATCGGCCAGACCATCACCGCCATTCGTACCCAGGCTGGCATAGTGCGCCGCCTCGCCCCCGATAACGCAGGTGTAGGTCAGAGCAGCGCCCTCATCGACACCCTGTCGCTCGGGATCTATGACGCGGTGCGCGGTCTGCTCGGGCGGCTGCGCCCGCGCCAGCTCGACGATATGACCCTGGAGCAGGCGGTGCGCGCCCTGCTGCGGGAGCTGGAGCTGGAACGTCACGGCATCGTCACCCGACTGGAGTGGCAGCTGGCGGATGGGGATCTCTCCGATGCCCAGCGGGTCACCCTGTTTCGGGTCTGTCAGGAGGGGCTCAACAACGTGGTCAAACATGCCAACGCCCACTCGGTCACCATTCGCGCCCGAGCCAGTGGCGAACAGTTGCAACTGGTGCTGGAAGATGATGGCCGCGGCCTGCCACAGATTCGCCCGCAACAGGGCTATGGCCTGCTCGGGATTCGCGAGCGGGTACAGGCGCTCGGGGGCAGTCTGCAACTATCCTGCATCCACGGCACCCAACTGACGGTCAACCTGCCCAGTCGCAAACGGGAGGAGAGTCATGGCTGATCACCATCATCACCAGAGGGCAAGCCTGTGCTGAGTTTTATGAGAAGCGCGCCGCCCCAACCCCTTATCCGGGATCAGGCCGAGATCGACGCCACCTATCGCCACTGGCGACTGCACCTGCTGCTGACCATGTATTTGGGCTACGCGGTCTTCTACTTCACCCGCAAGAGCTTCAACTTCGCCATGCCGGACATGCTGGCGAGCGGCATGCTGGACAAGTCCGACATCGGCATGCTGTGGACCCTGTTCTATCTCACCTACGGCTGCTCCAAGTTTTTCTCCGGCATCATCAGTGACCGCGCCAATCCGCGCTACTTCATGGGGGTCGGACTGATGGCCACCGGCGTCATCAATATCCTGTTCGGCCTCTCGTCAGCCCTCTGGATGTTTGCCGCCCTCTGGGTCGCCAACGCCTTCTTTCAGGGCTGGGGCTGGCCCCCCTGCTCCAAGCTGCTCACCAGCTGGTATTCGCGCACCGAGCGCGGGGTCTGGTGGTCGGCCTGGAACACAGCCCATAACGTGGGCGGGGCGCTGATCCCCCTCATCGTTAGCACCATCGCTCTGCAGCATGGCTGGCGCTACGGCATGATAGTGCCCGGCCTTATCGCCATCGTCGCGGGGTTGTTCCTCTGCTGGCGGCTGCGGGATACCCCGAGCGCCATGGGATTGCCGACAGTGGGCGTGTGGCGAAATGATGCCATGGAGCTGGCCCAGCAGACCCAGGATGCGGGGCTCTCCCACCGCCAGATCCTGAGTAAATATGTGCTGGGCAACCCCTATATCTGGCTGCTCGCCTGCTGTTACGTGCTGGTCTATGTGGTGCGCACCGCCATCAATGACTGGGGCAACCTCTATATGACCGAGCAGCGCGGCTTCAATCTGATGAGCGCCAACTCGGCCATCTCCATGTTCGAGGTGGGGGGCTTTATCGGCGCCCTGGTGGCGGGCTGGGGATCGGACAAGCTGTTCAATGGCAACCGGGGCCCGATGAACCTGATCTTTGCGGTGGGGATCCTGCTGGCGGTGGGGTCGCTGTGGCTGATGCCTTTCTTCAGCTATGTGATGCAGGCGGCCTGTTTCTTCACCATCGGCTTCTTCGTGTTTGGCCCGCAGATGCTGATCGGCATGGCGGCGGCGGAGTGTTCCCACAAAAACTCGGCGGGGGCCGCCACCGGCTTTGTCGGCTTGTTTGCCTACATGGGAGCGGCGCTGTCGGGCTATCCGCTGGCCAAGGTGATGGAGATCTGGCACTGGAACGGCTTCTTCGTGGTGATCTCGGTGGCCGCGGGCGTCTCGGCCCTGCTGCTGCTCCCCTTCCTCAAGGCGCAGGCACCGAGAACAGCTCAAGCGAATTCAGAGTAGCGGGTGGCAGCTGGCAAGCCAGATCCGGCAAGCGGAAACAGGCAGGGCGCGGATCACCGCGCCCTGCTTTTATCCTTGAATCTATCCCTGCATCAGGCAGCCTGACAGACTCGGTTCTTCCCTTCCCGCTTGGCCCGATAGAGGGCATCGTCCGCGCGGCGAAACAGGCGGTCAAAGTGCCACTCCCCCTGCCAGTGGGCGACCCCCATGCTGACGGTGATATGGATCCCCTCCACCTCGCTGGCCGCAAGCTGAACCAGCAGTGACTGGCAATGGGCGCTCGCCTCGTCTGCGGTGGCATGGCGAAACAGCAGCACAAACTCCTCGCCACCAAAGCGACCGGCCAACACGCCCTCCCGCTCGCGCAGCACCAGCCCGACTCGCTCCAGCACCCGATCGCCGACCTCATGGCCATACCGATCGTTGATCTGCTTGAAGTCATCCAGATCAAGCACCACCAGCGCCCCCTGTGGTGCAGGCCGTCTCCGGGCCAGACGTTCCATAAAACCACGGCGATTGAACAATCCGGTCAGCAGGTCATGGCTGGCCTGATAGCGAAGCTCCAGCGCCCGGTGCTGGTTGCAGAGCAGTAACACCCCGAAAGTAAGCATGGAGCTACCCACCAACATGGATACATAGGGCAACACGTTGAACAGCTGGCGCTGGAACGGGCTTTCGATCACCTCGCCCCACACGGCAAACATCCGCATCAGGGTCATGGCAATCAGCACCAGATGCAGGCCAATCAGCACCCAGACCGCCACCTGATAATCGGGTCGGCCGTGACGCCAGAGCTGCCAGATGATGAGCGTACTGAGCACGAGGAAGGTAGTGCTGCTGGTCATCACCCGCACCGCAATCCTGCCATCGATGGCGACCGACCAGGTCATGATGATGGCAAACAGCAGGATAAATCCCCAACAGGCACGCCAGCCGGGCAGTTGACGGAAGAAACAGCGTTGGGCGATCAGCAGCAACAACACATGAAAAATCAGGAAGACATTGCCAATCCAGGAGCCATAGGGGGTAGGGGTCAGTAGCAGACTGGCAAATCCCGCCTGACCCAGCATGGCAAACAGGCTGGACCACCACCAGACCCCGATGCCGGGAATATCGTTGTGGGTAACACGAATGATGGTGAGAGTGAGGAAACCGAGACAATAGCCACACAAGGCCATGATCATCAAAGTAAAAATATCCAGCTTGAGCAGTAGTGAGGCGTCCATACCAAAGCCATGCAGAGAGGGTAACTGAGTATATGAGAAGCGTTTGCCAAGACCCAGAGGCCCCTGACCGTTTTCACAATAAAAACATCCAGTTCACCTGTTTTCGCGCTGCCATATCACTATCGCCATTCCGTCACCAGATGCTCGATTCATACCCGCTAATGAGAACAACCAGACTAAAGCCACATGCGAGCCCCTCGCTGTGTAACAAAATGTCTTAAGCATAATTTGGGCTTGAACCCACCCCATTAGATAGATATGTTGTTTTCGTGTGATTTTATGAATGAAGCCATGGGCAATAAATGTCTCTAACCTGTTGAGTCTTCTGACACAATCTGTTTTTGGTACATTTTTCACTCAACCACTATTCATAGCATCTCATATGGGGCTTTTGTCCCGCTCAAGACATTCATCCTGTCTTGCCTGTTGCCGGATGCAGCAGTCTCTTGTGCCACGGAGTCGCACGGGATCAGGTTCAAGGCCGAACACACCACCGACAGAGACGTCACTTATGATCAAAAAACTGATTCTTTCTACCCTGCTGTTTTGCGGGATCGCCACGGCGGCCCCGACCCCAGCCCCTACGTCCACCCTGGATGCCGTGCTCGAACGCGGCGTGCTGCGAGTCGGCTTCGATGCGGGCTATCAACCCTTCGAGATGACCAACAAGCAGGGCCAATACATCGGCTTTGACGTGGATCTCGCCAAGATGGTCGCCAAAGAGATGGGCGTGAAGGTCGAGTTCGTCAACACCGCCTGGGACGGCATCATTCCGGCGCTGCTGACCAACAAGTTCGACGTCATCATGGGCGGCATGACCGTCACTCCCCAGCGCAACCTGCGGGTCAACTTTGCCGACCCTTACATCGTGGTCGGCCAGACCATAGTGCTGCGCACAGAGAAGGCGGGCGAAATCAAATCGTTCACCGACCTCAACGATCCCAAGTACAAGATCGCGGTCAAGCTCGGCACCACCGGCGAGCAGGCGGTCAAGCGCCTGATCCCCAAAGCCACCCTGCTGCAGTTTGAAACCCAGGATGACGCTAAGCTGGAAGTGATCAACGGCAAGGTCGATGCCTTCGTCTATGACCTGCCCTACAACGCCATCTTCGCCTCCCAGAATCAGGGGGCCGTGGTGCACCTCGACAAGCCGTTCACCTTCGAGCCGCTGGCCTGGGCCATCCGCAAAGGGGATCAGGACACCCTCAACTGGTTCAACAACTACCTGCGCCAGATCAAGGGCGATGGCAGCTACGACCGTCTCTACAAGAAGTGGTTCGAATCCAACGCCTGGCTGAACCAGCTCAAATAACCTCCGGGGGGCGGCATATGCCGCCCCTGCACCACGCAGCTCCCCACACAATAACGAGAAGAGGTTGTGACTGTGCACACACCCAAACCGACAAGACAGATGGAAAAACAGCCCAATCAACTGCTCTGGCATGGGATCTTTCTGCTGATGCTGCTGGTTGCCGTATTCGGCATCTACAAGGCTGTCCAGTCCGTGGATTACACCTGGCGCTGGGAACGCATTCCCCAATACATCGCCTATCAGGCGGAGCAGAATAATCTGGCCAAATTTGACGGCACCGTGATTGCAGGCACCAGCGAGGCTGAGAAGGGCAAGCTGTTCCTGCAAGACGATCTCGACCCCAATGTGCGGCAAGCCATCGCCAGCACCGGCGTACAAGTCGCCGAAGGGGATACCATCTTTCGGGGCGACACCCTGGATACCGAACTCACCTGGACCGCGGGCCCCATCGCTTGGGGCGTCTGGGTCACCGTCAAGCTCTCGCTGGTGGCGGGCATCTTCGCCATCCTGCTCGGCACTCTGGCCGGGCTGGCGCGCCTCTCCCCCAACCCCGCCCTGCGCAATCTGGCGGTCACCTATGTGGAGCTGATCCGCGGCACGCCGCTGCTGGTGCAGATCTTCATCGTCTACTTCTTTATCGGCACCGTGCTGAACCTCGATCGCTTCACCGCCGGGGTCGCCGCGCTGGCGGTCTTTACC
This sequence comes from Aeromonas sp. CU5, assembly GCF_002586745.1. Taxonomy (NCBI): domain Bacteria; kingdom Pseudomonadati; phylum Pseudomonadota; class Gammaproteobacteria; order Aeromonadales; family Aeromonadaceae; genus Aeromonas; species Aeromonas sp. CU5. The sequence continues at coordinate 913,574 of NZ_CP023817.1, read as the reverse complement.
GGCGCCTATGTGGCGGAGATCGTCCGCGCCGGTATCAGCTCCATCCACAAGGGGCAGATGGAGGCAGGTCGCAGCCTGGGGATGACCTCGGCCCAGACCATGCGCTACGTCATTCTGCCGCAGGCGTTCAAGCGGGTGCTGCCGCCGCTGGCAGGGCAATTCATCAACCTGATCAAGGACTCCTCGCTGGTCTCGGTCATCTCCATCACCGATCTGACCAAGGCGGGGCGCGAGGTGGTCAGCTCCACCTTCAGCCCGTTCGAAGTGTGGTTTACCGTGGCCCTGCTCTATCTGGTGCTCACCGGCACCCTCTCTTTCCTGGTACGCCGTCTGGAGGTGAAATATGCGCGCAGCAACTGATCCCATTATCAAGGCTCAACAGAAGTCGAGAAGTGCTGCCATCACCGGCACGCCCCGCGCCTTCCCGGTTCGTTTTCTGGAGGCGAAATATGCGCGCAGCAACTGATCCCATCATCAAAGCGACCGGAGTAGAGAAGTTCTACGGCACCGAGGTGCACGCCCTGAAAAACGTCAGTACCGAGGTGGCCGAAGGGGAAGTGGTGGTGATCGTCGGCCCCAGCGGCTCGGGCAAATCGACCTTCCTACGCACCCTCAACCAGCTGGAGACCATCAACGACGGCAACATAGTAGTGGACGGCATCTGCCTGACCGAACCGGGCGACGTCAACAAGCTGCGGGAAGAGGTGGGCATGGTGTTTCAGTCCTTCAACCTCTTCCCACACCTCAATGTGCTGGACAACATCAGTCTCGCGCCGCAAAAGGTACGCGGCCTGTCGCGCCGTGACGCCGAAGACCGGGCCAAGGCGTTGCTGCTGAAAGTAGGGTTATCGGTGAAAGCGGCCAGCTATCCTTCCCAGCTATCCGGCGGTCAGCAGCAGCGGGTGGCCATCGCCCGGGCGCTCGCTATGCAGCCGCGTATCATGCTGTTTGACGAGCCAACCAGTGCGCTCGACCCTGAGATGGTGGGGGAAGTGCTCGATGTGATGAAAGGGCTGGCCCGCGAAGGGATGACCATGGTGGTGGTGACCCACGAGATGGGTTTTGCCCGCGAGGTGGCGGATCGGGTGCTCTTTATGGAGAGTGGCGAACTGCTGGTGGATGAAAAACCCGCTGACTTCTTCGACAATCCCCCCTCCCCTCGCCTGCGCCAGTTCCTAAGTCAGGTGCTGTAGCAAACACGCTCTACTGGATAAACGAAGAGGGACCGCATGGTCCCTCTTCTTGTTGCCCTTCACGCTGGAGCAGACTCAACCCAGCTGAACCCGAGTCCCCATCTCATTGGCTCAGCGCGGGGACTTTCCCAAGTAGCGCTCCACGATGACTTTCACCCCGTCACGTTTCTTGAGCTGATAGAGCTCCTTGTCAAACTGTTCGATAAAGGCCTGCTTGTAGGGATACTCCCCCTTGCGGCTATAGCCGAGAAACCCCTGCTCCTTGCTGAGCACAGGCCCCTGTTTGAGCAGTGACATATCGGCCACCGCCAGCTGATCCCCCTTGATCATGTTAAGCAGTTCATAGAGCAGGGAGAGGCGGTCATTGACGGTGCAATCGACCCGGCCACGGACAATCTTGAGCAGATTCTCCCGATTGCTTTTCACCTCCTCTACGTCGATCTGCTTCTCCTTCACCGCCTGCCAGAAGGCATCGCCACCAATTGCAAATCCGGCATTCATGCCAAAGCGCAAACCGTGATAGTCGAGCGGAAACCTGGCCTGCGGGGTATTGGCCGCCACACTGGCACCACACATCACCACCAGCTCTTCATCCAGCATCGGCTGGGAGTAGGGCCAGATATAGGGTCGAGCATCAGGCAGATAGTAGGGCGGAAAGATGGCAAAAGCAGAGCCCTGCTCCACCATGCTCAGGCCCCGCCGCCACGGCATGGGCTTGAGCACCACCTCATAGTCACTCATGGAGGAGGTCACCTCGCGGATGATGTCGGCATAGATGCCCCTTACCTCCTCCCCTTCCTGCCAGGAGTAAGGAGGATAGGCAGAATCCGCCAAGATCTCGACCCGGGTCTTGGCGTGAATGCCGCTACAAAATACCAGCAATAAACAAATCCATAAGCGCATAAGCTCGATACTCCCGCAACACAGCATGCATCAAGCATAGCCAGCCCATGTCATTTCCTGAGCACCTGTTGCAACTTTCAGTCACGGTGAACCCGCCAGCCAGCGCCTCTACATGTACCAGCACCCGCGCCGACAAAATGTTAATGAAATATTAAAAGCATCCTTTATGCTGGAGAGCAATTGCTCTGAATGGATGGCCGCTTATGGATGTGCAACTGCTCCTGCTCTATCTCTCCCCGATTTTTCTGGCCTTTATCGGCTGGGAGATGCTCTACCTGCGCAAACATGGCGCCGCCTTTCCCAGCGCCACCTACCAGTGGCGGGATCTGTTCGCCAACGCCGCGCTGGCCCTGATGCATCAGGGGGGCGATGCACTGGCGGCCATCGCCATCGTTTATCTGTATGACACCCTCTGGGGCTGGCGGCTGTTCGATATCGAGCTCACCTTCTGGAGCGTGCTACTGCTGTTCTTGCTGCAGGATCTCTGCTACTGGCTGTTCCACTTCACCAGCCACCATGTGCGCTGGTTGTGGGCCTCCCACGTGGTGCATCACAGCTCGGAGCGACTCAACCTCTCCACCGCCTTTCGCCAGAGCCTGATGTATCCGGTCTCCGGCATGTGGCTGTTCTGGATCCCGATGATTGTCATCGGCTTCCCGCCCGAGGCGGTGGTCGCCACCGTGCTGCTGAGCCTGGGCTTTCAGTTCTTCGTCCACACCCAGGTGGTGGGCAAGCTTGGCCGGCTTGAGTGGATCTTCAACACCCCCTCCCACCACAGGGTGCACCACGCCAGCAATGCCAAGTACATAGACCGCAACTTCGCCGGGGTGCTGATCATCTGGGATCGGCTGTTTGGCACCTTTGTGGAAGAAGACCCGGCCGAGCCGTGCCGCTTTGGCATCACCAAACCGATCCACAGCTTCAACCCCCTCACCCTCACCTTCCACGAGTGGCGTGACATGCTGCGCGACACCCATGGCCTGCCGTGGCGACAAAAACTCGCCGTGCTGTTTGGCAAACCGGCCGGGCCAGCCAGTCGCTGAACCTTCGCCCCGAATAGCAACTCCCGGATAGCAAGTCCCTGATAACAAAGAGAGCGCCACTGTGGCGCTCTCTTTTATGGTCAGTCACATCTTCGGTGTCAGAGATGGGCGAACGACCAGACGGCGGGGATCAGGCTCAGCAAAGTCACTCCGGCCAACCATCGCTCGCGGCCGCTCAGGCGCAGATCTGCCCCCAGCTGACGACGGCTGTAGAGAAACAGCAGCAGACCCGGCCCGTAGAGCAGTAAGGAGAGCAGCAGATACTCCACCCCAGCAGCATAGAGCAGCCAGAAGCCGTAACCGCTCGACACCAGCGCAACCGCCAGCATCAGGCTCCGGCCCTGCCCACACTCCCCCTTCCTGCTGAAAGAGAGTTTGAGCAGAAACAGACCGATCAGCAGGTAGGGCACCAGGATCATCGAGGTGGAGATAAGCAGCAAACTGGTGTAGCCCTTGCCGAGCAGCCACACCAGCAGCAGGCATGTCTGCACCGTCAGACTGGTGAGCCAGAGCGAGGCGATGGGTGTGCCGTTGCGGTTCTGGCGCCGGAAGATGGCGGGAAAGGCACCATGACGGGCCGCGCTGAACGGCACCTCGGCCGAGAACAGGGTCCAGCTCACGTAGGAGGCGAGCACCGAGACAATGAGGCCGACACTTATCAGCAGCTTGCCCCAGGATCCCGTCATCTGGGCCATCAGCCCCGCCATGGAGGGGTTGGGCAGCGCCGCCAGCTCAGGCCGACTCAATATCCCCAGCGCCAGCACCGAGATAAGCACATAGAGCAGCAGCGCCAACACCACCCCAAGCACGGTGGCCGTGCCCACATCCCGCCGGTTTCTGGCGCGGGCCGACAAAACGGCCGCCCCCTCGATGCCGGTGAAGACCCAGAGGGTGATTAGCATGGTGTTGCGCACCTGCTCGGAGACCGGTACCGCCAGGGTGCTGCCCTGCTGATCCGCCGCGAAAGTGACCGGGTCGAACCAGTAGCAGGCGAACAGGATAAACAACAGCAGCGGCAGGCTCTTGGCCAGGGTCGCCACCAGATTGAACAGCGCCGCCTGCTGCACGCCACGGGCCACCAGCAGGTGCACCGCCCAGAGGATGCAGGACTCGCCGACAAAAGCCGCCAACGTATTGCCGTCACCAAACCAGATCTGTTCAGGGGTATCGACAAAACTGCCAAGGGCGGCGAACGCGATCACCAGGTAACCCACCACACCTATGGTGGCGCACAGCCAGTAGCCCCAGGCGGAGAAGAAACCCACCAGATCGCCAAAGCCTGCGCGGGCATAGCTGTAGATGCCGCCATCGAGATCCGGTCTTAGCCGCGACAGGTAGAGAAAACTCGCGGCGAGTGCCAGTATGCCCACCCCGGTCACACCCCAGCCGATCAGCACGGCGCGGGCACCGGCCACCTCGGCCATGTTCTGGGGCAGGCTGAAGATCCCCGCCCCCACCATGGAGCTGAATACCAGCGCGGTGAGGGACCAGAGCCCAATCTTGCTCTCTTTCATGGGTGCTCCTTAGCGCAACCGGCTGCTCAGCGCCTGAATATGCTCGGGGCCGATGCCGCAGCAACCGCCGATCAAATTCGCGCCGGCCGCGCGCCAGCGCTCGGCCCAGCCAAGGTAATCCAGCGGCCCCAGATCGCCGCGGATCTCGTCCAGCCCATCGTTGGCGGTGGCCTCTTTGGGTTGCGGCGGGAAGGCGTTGGCATAGGCACCGAGGCGAATATCAGCGCGGCCCACTGCCTGCAATCGGGCGCGGGCAACCTCGAGGGCACCCTCAATCACCTCGGGCTGACAGCAGTTGAACAGGATGGCATCAACCCCGGCCGCCACCAGCGCGGTAACCGCATCGGCCACCCGCTCGCCGGAACGCAACGCAGGCTCGTGGCCCGGCGCCTCATCTTCCAGCGTGAAAGAGACCCAGAACGGCTTGCCATCTTCCGGCAGCAGCGCTCTCAGGGCCAGTGGCTCGGCGATGAGGCTCATGGTCTCGGCCAGCCAGATATCCACATGGGGCGTCAGCGCCCGGATAAGCGGCATTGCCAGCTCGCTCACCCTGTCAACCTCGAACAGATCGGCGCGGTAAGAGCCAAACAGCGGTGGCAGGGAACCCGCCACCTGCACAGCGCCCTTCTGCGCGTCAGCCACCTCACGGGCCAGTTGACCAGCCAGCGCTGCCAGCCCCTCCCCTTCGGCAAAAAAACGTTCATCGCCGATATGAAATGGCACCAGCGCATAGCTGTTGGTGGTGATGACCCGGGCTCCACTCGCCACATAGGCCTGATGCACTTCGCGCACCGTCTCTGGCGCCTCCATCAAGGCCAGCGCCGACCACTCAGGCTGGCGAAACGGAGCCCCCCGCCGTGCCAATTCGCGCCCCATGCCCCCATCCAGCACCCACAATTCCCTGGTTTCCATCTGTCGTGTCTCTTTGTTATGTGCGTTGTTTATTTGCGTGTTTATCTGTTTGTCTTGTTGATCTGCGGTTTCGCGCTGAATCGCTGCAGATCGTCCGGCTTCATCCTGGTGAAGCACCTTTATAACTCAGCCATAAAAACATGCGGACGTTTAGACGTCCAAAGCAAGATAAAACAAAGCACCATTGGCGGCAATCAGTATCAGCAGAAATCAGCATGCAAACGGCTGGGCAAACGCAGAAATGCAAGAGGCCACCCGAAGGTGGCCTCATCACTATCTTGATCCGCTGGCGGCTTAACGCCCGGCCAGCACTCGCTTGATCTGTTTAACCCAGTCGGAAACCCGACCCTGCTGCGGCAAGCCGCGCCAGATCTGCTCCCACTGGGCAGGGCTGAGCGGACGACCCAGCCTGCGCTGCACACCCGCATAGAGGTAGTCATGGGCCGTCATGGCTGCATGCTCGGAGGTAAGGAATTTGGAGACAGGATCGGTTAGCCGCACATCCCGCATGCCGAGCAGCGGATAGTCGTTGTGCACCGCCGCCAGCATGGTCTCGCGCATGGCGGACTCGATGTAACCGCGGGCAAACAGGGCGGTCACTGACTCCAGCGAGCCCTGATCCGGGCCGTGATACTCTTCATCGAACACCGGGCTCGGCTCTGCCATGCCGCTTTGCACCACCGCATCGGGATCCGGCTGCGGCACCACCACGGCGGGCAGGGGAGAAACCGGCTTGGCTGCCACTGTGGCTTTGCGCGGTGCACTCTGGCTACAGGCACCCAGTGCCAGGGCGAGCGCGGCACAGGCAAACACTCGGGAATGAGACTGCATCTTCATGACTCTTATGTCGCTCCTTTACGATTCCTGAGCTGGCTTCTCGGCCACCACCGGCTCAACCCGGGTAACCAGCAGCTGATCAATCTTGTAGCTGTCGATATCCACTACTTCAAACTTGTAACCGGCGTAGGTGACCGAGTCGGTACGCTTGGGGATCTTGCGCAGCATAAACATAATAAAACCAGCGATGGTTTCGTAGTTCTGGCTTTCCGGGAATGCCTCTATGTCGAACGATCGCATCACATCCGAGATGGGGGTCACCCCGTCCACCAGCCAGGAGTTTTCGTCGCGCTGCACAATCTGCTCTTCCACCACGTGGGTCGCCCACTCACCCATCACGGTACTCATCAGGTCGTTCATGGTGACAATCCCCACCACCAGCGCGTACTCGTTCATCACCACGGCAAAGTCGCCACGATGATTCTTGAAGTACTCCATCGCCTCATAGAGGTTCAGGGTATCGGGGATGATGATGACGTTCTGCACCAGGTTGCCACCGATGAGATCGATGCTCTGGCCGCCGATAACGCGGATCAGCAGCTCTTTGGCATCGACAAAGCCCTTGATGCTATCGAGGTTGTGGTCACAGACCAGAAACTTGTTGTGGGGGTGCTCGGCGATCTTGGCCTTGATGCTCTCTTCGCCCTCTTGCAGAGTGAAGTAGATCAGGCTCTCGCGGGCCGTCATGGCGGAGGTTACGCCAAGGGACTGCAACTCGAACACATTCTCGATCAGCTGGTGCTCCTCGCGCTGGATAACCCCAGCCTCGGCGCCGGCATCCATCACCGCATAGATATCGTCGGAGGTGATCTCGTCGTTGCGGATCATGGAGACCCGCAGCAGGCGGAACAGTCCGTTCGCCATGCCGTTGAAGAACCACACCAGCGGCATCAGCAGGGTCACGCACAGCAGCATGGGGCGCACTACCACCACGGCAACCCGCTCCGGCATACTCATGGCAAGGCGTTTGGGCATCAGGTCGGCGATCAGGATAAACAGGCTGGTAACGACGACGAAAGAGACGATCGAGCTTATCTCGGAGAGCCAGGGGCCTTGATAGAAGCGAGCGACAAACAGCTTGATAGCGGGGTTCAGGGCTGACTCACCCAGAATACCGCCCAAAATGGCGACAGTATTGAGGCCAATCTGTACCACGGTAAAAAAGTTGCCCGGCTGGGCTTGCAGCGCCAGCACCTTTTCGGCCTGGCGATTACCTTCGTCCGCCATCACCTGCAACTTGATCTTGCGAGAGGCGGCGAGAGAGATCTCGGAGAGGGAGAAAAACACACTACCGCCAACCAGCAGCATTAAAAAAAACACACTATCGGCAAAACTCATGATGAACCTATTGCTACACCCGTCTTAGCACAAGACGGTAAACTGGGCCTGGGAGACCAGACCGTGAGCCCATCCGGGACCCACACAGGGGCGCTATTCTACCAGAAAACAGCGTATTGGGTGCTTTATCTTACTCTGCGGACAGGTGCAACAAAAAAAGGCGCTTGGCGCGCCTTTTTATTCACTTCAGCTTAGTCCTTACCCAACAGGGCACCCAAGTCATCTCCCTTGGTATGACGCACATCCTTGCCTTTCACGTAGTAAACGATGTATTCGCAGATGTGCTGGCAACGATCGCCGACCCGCTCGATTGCACGTGCCGCCCACAATACGTTGAGAACCTGAGGGATGGTGCGGGGATCTTCCATCATATAGGTCATCAGTTCACGAATGATGGACTCGTACTCCCGATCAACCTTGTCATCTTCCTTGTAGACCGCCAGCGCCGCATCCAGATCCATGCGGGCGAAGGCATCGAGCACATCGTGCAGCATCTTGATGGTGCGACGGCCCATGTTCTCCAAAGAGACCAAGGGTGGCTGAGGCTTGTTGGCGTTATCGGTCAGCATGCGGGCAATTTTGTCAGCCACATCACCGATCCGCTCCAGATCTGTGATGGTTTTGATGATCGCCATCACCAGCCGCAGGTCGGAGGCGGTAGGTTGACGCTTGGCGATGATGCGGGTGCACTCCTCGTCGATCGCCACTTCCATCGCATTGACCGCATGGTCTTTGGCTACGATTTTGCGCGCTGCATCGAGATCCTGATCGTGGATGGCGGCGATGGCATCGGTGAGTTGTTGCTCTACCAGTCCTCCCATCACCAACACCTGATTGCGCACGTTTTCGAGCTCGGCATTGAACTGACCGGAGATGTGTTTATTGAGGTTCATATTGTCCATACAAATAATCCTTGATGCTCCGATTATGCCTTAGCCGTTGAACTGGCTGGTAATCTGTTTATTGATGCTCATGTTACTGATCCCCCTCATTGCGCCACCAGCGGCTTAGCCGTAACGACCGGTGATGTAATCTTCGGTCTTTTTCTTGGCCGGGGTAGTAAAAATGGTGTTGGTATTCGAGTACTCGATAAGCTCGCCCATATACATAAAGGCGGTCTGATCCGACACCCGTGCCGCCTGCTGCATGTTGTGGGTCACGATCACCACGGTGAACTGGCTTTTCAACTCGTTGATCAGCTCCTCGATGGTGAGGGTAGAGATCGGGTCAAGTGCAGAGGTCGGCTCATCAAGTAACAATACTTCCGGCTCGATAGCGATGGCGCGGGCAATCACCAGACGCTGCTGCTGACCACCAGAAAGACCAAACGCGTTGTCGTGCAGACGATCCTTTACCTCCTCCCACAAGGCTGCACCGCGCAACGAACGCTCGGCGGCTTCATCCAGCGTACGGCGATCGTTGATCCCTTGCAGGCGCAAGCCATAGACCACGTTCTCATAGATGGACTTGGGGAACGGGTTGGGACGCTGGAACACCATGCCCACCTGACGGCGCAGGGCGGAGACATCCACGCTCTTGTCATAGATGTTGTGACCATGCAGTTGAATTTCCCCTTCGATGCGGCAGATATCCACCAGATCATTCATCCGGTTGATGCAGCGCAGCAGGGTCGATTTGCCACAACCGGATGGCCCGATAAAGGCGGTTACCTGGCCTTTGGGGATCTTCATGTTGACGTTGAACAGCGCCTGCTTGTTGCCGTAGTACAGGTTGAGATCCTTCACCTCCAGCGCGGTCTGCTGCGGGCTCAGGTTCAGCAAGTCCAGTGCGGTGTGCTGGGTGGCGGTGGTCATTACGTTGATCATCTGTTACCTCAAATCAGTCTGGGGTGGCTGGCACCGCTCGATGCCAACCACCTGAATACCTACTTGGTAACGATGGCGGCAGGCACATTTGCCGCCAATCGATTACCGCTATATCAATCTGGGGTGGCTGGATTAATGCTCCAGCGACCGGAATTTTTCACGCAGATGGTTACGAATACCGATAGCCGTCAAGTTCAGGCCAACGATCACCGTCACCAGCAGGAACGAGGTGGCATACACCAGCGGCCGTGCGGCTTCGACGTTGGGGCTCTGGAACCCGACATCATAGATGTGGAAGCCAAGGTGCATGAACTTGCGCTCCACATGCAGGTACGGGAAGTTGCCATCCATCGGCAGGGTCGGCGCCAGTTTCACCACACCGACCAGCATCAAGGGGGCCACTTCCCCCGCAGCACGGGCAATCGCCAGAATAAGGCCGGTCATGATGGCCGGGCTCGCCATCGGCAACACGATACGCCACAGGGTTTCTGCCTGGGTGGCACCGAGCGCCAGTGACCCCTGACGAATGGTACTGGGAATACGGGACAGTCCCTCTTCAGTGGAGACAATCACCACCGGCAGGGTCAGGATCGCCAGGGTCAGTGCCGACCAGATAACACCGGGTGAACCAAAGGTCGGGCTCGGCAGCGCCTCCGGGTAGAACAGCTGATCCAGTGAACCACCCAGCGTGTAGACGAAGAAGCCCAGACCAAACACACCGTAGACGATGGAGGGCACGCCAGCCAGGTTGATCACCGCGATCCGGATAATCTTGGTCAAACTGTTCTTGCCTGCGTATTCGTGCAGATAAACCGCAGCCACCACTCCCAGCGGCGTGACAATGATCGCCATCAGGATCACCATGAACACGGTGCCGAAGATGGCCGGGAACACGCCACCCTCGGTATTGGCCTCACGGGGATCGTCCGAGACGAATTTACCGATCTGGTGGAACCAGTAACCCACTTTGGCTATCAGGTTCATATCGTTGGGCCACACCACATCCAGCACCTTGGACATCGGCATGGTCACCAGCTCGCCGCGCATATCCTTGACGGTAATCGAGTCGCGGTCTGCCTGGCTGCGCAGAGAGAAGAGCTCCTTCTCGAGCACCTGATAACGGTCGTTCAGCGTCTTTCGCTCGCTGGCCAGTTCGGCTTTGAGCTGCTCGGTCAGCTTGTCATCCAGCTCGGCCTTGCGCTCTTTCAACCGCAGCCGCTCCAACTGATAGTTGATACTGCCAATGTCCCCTTTTTGCAGGTCGTTGGCCTGCTCGGAAAGCGAATTGGCACGGGCCAGCATCCGCAACAATGCAGGATGGAGATCCGCGGTAAACTCGCGCCCATCCTCTTTCACCGAGGCGATGTAACCATAAAAGTTACCATTGGTAGCACGCTCCACCATGGTCAGCTCAGCGGGCTGGCTTTGGGACTTGATATCGGTCTCCAGCACCCAGCGAAAATCGAGGTCGACGAACTCGCGGTTGCCGGTCTTGACCAGATAGCGGGTCAACACCTCACGCTCTTCCCCTTCCAGCGGCAGACCTGCGGCGCGCAGTCGCTCCACGGGCACCAGCTCGCGATCGTTGATCTCGCCGATCAATACACTTTTATTGCCACTGGCATCTTCAAGTTGCCATTCATAGATGGGGTGAGGCCAGAAGTAGACCAGACCACGCCAGCCGATTAGCAGTAGCAGACCCAGCACCGCCACCAGACTCAGGCTGACGGCGCCGCCGGTCATCCAGATCCAGGGGGCCCCTGATTTAAACCACTTACCCATTGTCGATTCCTTGTCCATTACAGAGTCGCCCCTTACATCGAGCTGTATTTTTCACGCAACCGCTGACGGACAAACTCGGCCAGGGTGTTGAAGAAAAAGGTGAACACAAACAGGACGAAGGCCGCGAGGAACAACACCCGATAGTGAGAACTGCCCACTTCCGATTCAGGCATCTCCACCGCGATGTTGGCAGCCAACGTACGCAATCCCTGGAACATGGAGAAGTCCATGATGGGGGTGTTGCCGGTCGCCATCAGTACGATCATGGTCTCGCCCACCGCGCGGCCAAGGCCCATCATCACCGCCGAGAAGATACCGGGACTGGCGGTGAGGATCACCACCCGGCTCAAGGTCTGCCACGGGGTCGCACCGAGGGCCAGCGAGCCCTGAGTGAGGTGCTTGGGCACCGAGAAGACCGCATCTTCAGCAATCGAGAAGATGGTGGGAATGACCGCAAAGCCCATGGCGATACCGACCACCAGCGAGTTGCGCTGGTCAAACTTGATGCCCATTTCGTGGGTCAGCCAGATACGCGAATCGCCGTTCATAAAGACATTCTCGATGAGCGGGCTCAAGGCAAAGGCCCCCCAACCGATGAACAGCAGCACCGGGATCAGCAAGATAGCGTGCCACCCTTCAGGCAACCATGACTTGCCACGCTCCGGCAGATAGTGCCAAAGCAACGCGGTCAACAGCATTCCCATCGGCAGCAATATCAGCAACAAGATGACGCCCGGCAAGGCCCCTTCGATGATGGGTGCTAACCACAGCCCGGCCAGGAAGCCGAGAATAACGGTCGGCAGCGCCGCCATGATCTCGACGGTCGGCTTGACGTATTTGCGCAACCCCGCCGACATGAAGTAAGCGGTGTAGATGGCGCCAGCCACGCCGAGCGGCACCGCAAACACCATGGCGTAGAACGAGGCTTTCAGTGTGCCGAACACCAGCGGTACCAGGCTCAGCTTGGCTTCGAAGTCGTTGCTGGCAGAGGTGGATTGCCACACATATTGCGGCTCCGGATACCCCTCATACCACACCTCTTGCCACAGGGCAGACCAGGTGACCTCTGGGTGATCGTTCTCGACCGCAAACACGGTGAAGGTATTGCCCTGCTGCATCAGCAGCGTGTTGTGACGAGGAGAGATCGCCAACGCAGACAGCTCACCGCCCGCGACCTTCTCACTCAGCAACTTGGTCTCGCCAGTGGCATGGAAGAAGCTGATTGCGCCATCCTTGTCGGCACTGACGAAGCCTTTGCGGTAATGCTCTGGCGTCAGCAGATCCACAGCGCCATCGCCTTTAAAGTCACGGATTTGGGTAAACTGACGTTTGCCATCTTTCGCCACTTCAAACCACTGGGAGATAATGCCATTGTCGTTGCCCACTAGCAGGGAGGAGGCGCCAGAAAGCAGCTCAACCCGGGTCACGTTGGCATTGGGAGCGTTAATCTCCATCACGTTACGCAGCGATATTTCGCTGAGATTATGGATGTCATAGACAGAGAGGCGATTGCCTTCGCGCACCAGCAAGATGCGAAGGTTCGGGGTCAGCAGCAGCTGATCCACATGGCGCGGCAAAGCAGGAATGCTGTAGTTTTGGGAACTCCACTCCACCTCGCCGGAGAGGAAGTTCTCCTCACCGCTCATCACCGTCATCACGCCACGACCATCTTCGGTCACGGCGGCAGTGGCCATCTTGTCCTTGGTGGCTTCGAACACCAGCTGCTGCAACGGCTTGCCTTGCGGGTCGATCACCACCGGCTCTTCGCCGAAAGGATATTGCAAGCTGGGCTCGATCACCCGAACATCGTTGGGATAAGAGACCTTGAACGCCGGTTGGACAACTTGCGCCTTGCCATCGGCAAAGCCATAGGCGATAAGCTTCTGGCCCGGCGCCGGACTGGTCACTGTGGTGATATCACCCGTGACCTGGCCATTACCCAGAGACTGCCCGATCTTGACCTTGCCCTCTCCCTGAAGGGCGAAGAAGTTGACCAGCCCTTTATCGCTGAAGCGATAGCCGATCTCGTTCTGCTCCTCCATTCCGAGCCAGGCAGTCTTGCCTGCAACGGGCAGCGTAAATGACGCAGTCGGCTCCATGGTGGCGCCATTGAAGATGGGTTTCACCACATAAAGCAGATAGAAGAAGATAAGCAACAGGGCCACCAGTACCAGGGCTCCGCCTGTGGTAACACCATATTTGGCTAATTTGTCCTTGATCCGGCGTTTTCTACTGCCCGCCATAACCAAATTTAACGATTCCGATGACATGCAAAACCTCAATGTAAGCTAGGCTTGGCGGGATTATATGGCAGTAACATGACAGTTTTGTTACATGAGAGCCTGTTTGAAAGAGGTTATTGCGGGGTACAAAAAGCGGGATTTATCTCAGGAAGGACAAACTTAACTAACTGTTTATATACACATATTTAAAATAGCGATCAGCGGGCAGTGAGCACTGCCCGCTGAGTAATTCAGGAAAGGACATCGTTTGATTGTTGCAACGCCAGTTTGGCCGCCTTTTTCTCGGCGCGGCGGCGCTTGAAGAAGGCCGACAACTGGGCCGAGCAGGCATCGGCCAGCACCCCGCCAATCAGCTCGATCCTGTGGTTATGACGCGGATCCTGCAAAATCTCGAACACTGACCCGGCAGCTCCGGTCTTGAGATCTCTGGCGCCATAGACCACCCGCTTGACCCGACTATGGATCAGCGCACCGGCACACATGCAGCAGGGCTCCAGCGTCACATAGAGTACGGTGTCGAGCAGCCGGTAGTTCGCCAGCTGCTTGCCCGCAGCCCGGATCGCCATCACCTCGGCATGGGCACAGGCATCGTGTTCGCTGATGGAGCGGTTCCATCCTTCCCCCACCACCTGACCATCCAGCACCAGCACGGCGCCGACCGGGATCTCGCCAATCCCTTCAGCTTGGGCGGCCAATACCATGGCATGGCGCATCCACTGTTCATCCTGTGCTGTGTGACTGAGTATCTCTGTGACCGCTGCTGGTTTCACGCCCATGCCTCTCTATAGATATTGATTCGCTGATCCCTCGCCCATGCCATGCGGTTATCTGAACCGGTACATGACGCCACTATGACAGGACTGCGACGGGTCGGCGATTATGCCAAATCTCCCCTTCAGGCCCAAGCCACATCTTGTCTGCACAATAAAGGAGCAGTTGGCATCTCACTGATAAAAAAGGAGTTGCACCAACAGATTCATATCATTAGACTCCCTTCCGTCAGCTCGAACTGACTCCGTCGGTGTGTAGCGCAGCCAGGTAGCGCATCTGCATGGGGTGTAGAGGGTCGGAGGTTCGAATCCTCTCACACCGACCATTTTCCCCGAGAATAGCCCAGTCAAACGACTGGGCTATTTTTTTGCCTCTGATTTATCCTCCTGACAATGCCTTCCCACCAAGCACAAAAAACAGCCAGAACCACTTGAATCTTTTTGACGAACTCATTAAGATGCGCACCTTTCTGCCGGTAGACAACACAGGGAGGTAGAAACACCAGTGAAGGGATCACTGTCCGGCTTGCGTTCAACACAGGACCAGGCATGAACCAGACCACCGATTTCACACCCGCCATTCCGCTCTATTCCGTTCCTCACGACACCCCTTGCAACACCGAAAACGACGATGAACGAGTCATCCAGCTGGATGTGATCGACTTGGCTGAGCCGGATGATGACTATTGAGCCCGGCCAGGTGGCCGCGCAATCTTCCAGTACTCCCTCTGTTTAACGTCTCTTTTTCCACCACTTGGCGACGACGTAGCAAAAAACGACAAACTGCTAATTCTATCAAGGATGGCAGTATTATTGACTGACATTCATCCCCCTCACCTCCCTGCCATTACCCCCGACAACTGATACAAACCTACGTTATTGCGCTTCACTTTCCATCGCTACAACAGCTAGAGCCAACAGAGCCCACCCCACCCATGCAAGTTTAAAACAGTCGTTCACTCTCCAGTATCAGTAAAGGCAGAACCCTAAATGGCATATTCAAACACGCTTTATACGGCTGTTTTGGCAAAGCCTGGAGTAAGGTCGGGATTTGTTTTTGCATTTGTAATTTTATTACGTAATAAGTTACGAAATGAGGGGCAGGGTCACGGCCCAAATTAGCCGTTGTCCGATGGGAAAAAGCAGGAGCATAACCATCTGTGTAGAGCTTTTATACCAACCATATAAATCGATAAAAAACATCAACTTAACCATATGTCAAAAACGAGCGTTTAAAAAAAACTGTTGACGTAATCAACAATATTTCGCACCTTATCAATCGTGTTATCCCGGTGTTACGGGAAGTTTGCAAGAACAGGGATTCGACTTTAGTCGTAGTTAGTAAGTTCAAAATGTAATTCTCAAAGGAGTGAACCTTATGTCGGCACCGGCTCAGACCCACTGCAGCGCCCGCCTTCGCATCCAGGGCGAGATGCTGCCCGAATACGCGCAAATTCTGACGCCGGACGCGGTGGCTCTGGTCTCCGAACTGGTGGAACGTTTTGCTCCCCAAAGAGGGGAATTGCTGAAACAACGTGTGGCACGTCAAGCCCGTATCGATGGCGGCGAGCTGCCGGACTTCCTGCCGGAAACCGCCCACATCCGTGAAGGTGGCTGGACCATTCGTGGCATTCCTGCCGACCTGCAAGACCGCCGTGTGGAGATCACCGGCCCGGTCGAGCGCAAGATGGTGATCAACGCCCTCAACGCCAACGTCAAGGTGTTCATGGCGGACTTCGAGGACTCACTGGCCCCCGCCTGGAATAAAGTGATCGAGGGTCAAATCAACCTGCGCGATGCGGTCAACGGCACCGTCTCCTACACCAGTCCGGAAGGAAAGGCTTATACCCTGAACGCCGATCCGGCCGTCCTCATCTGCCGGGTGCGCGGTCTGCACCTGCCGGAAAAACATGTCACCTTCGATGGTCAGCCGATCCCCGGCGGCCTGTTCGATTTTGCCCTCTATTTCCTGCACAACTATCAGGCGCTGCTGGCCAAAGGCTCGGGCCCCTACTTCTACGTGCCCAAGTTGCAGAGCAATCTGGAAGGGCGCTGGTGGAGCGAGGTGTTTGCCTGGACTGAGGACAAGTTCGGTCTGCCCCGTGGCACCATCAAGGCCACCGTACTGATCGAAACCCTGCCGGCGGTGTTCGAGATGGATGAGCTGCTCTACCAGATGAAGGATCACATCGTCGCTCTCAACTGCGGCCGCTGGGACTACATCTTCAGCTACATCAAGACCTTGAAGAACCACCCGGATCGGGTACTGCCTGATCGCCAGGTGGTGACAATGGACAAACCGTTCCTCTCCGCCTACTCGCGGCTGCTGATCAAGACCTGTCACAAGCGCGGCGCGCTGGCGATGGGGGGCATGGCCGCCTTTATTCCGGCCAAGGATGCCGCCGTCAACGAGCAAGTGTTTGCCAAGGTCAAAGCCGACAAGGAGCGCGAAGCCAACAACGGCCACGATGGTACCTGGGTCGCCCACCCCGGCCTCGCCGATACCGCGATGGAGGTGTTCAACACCACCATCGCGGCTGGCGCCAAGAACCAGATCGGTGTGCTGCGTGAGCAGGATGCCCCCATCACCGCCGCCGACCTGCTGGCCCCCTGTGAGGGTGAGCGCACCGAGGCGGGGATGCGCACCAATATCCGCGTTGCTCTGCAATATCTGGAGGCCTGGATCAACGGCAACGGCTGCGTGCCCATCTACGGTCTGATGGAAGATGCCGCCACCGCCGAGATCTCCCGCACCTCCATCTGGCAGTGGATCCGCCATGGCAAAAGCCTCGCCAACGGCAAGGTGGTGACCAAGGAGCTATTCCGCCAATTGCTGGCCGAGGAGCAGGAGGTGGTCAAAGCCGAAGTAGGGACCGAACGCTGGCAGGCAGGACGCTTTGCCGAGGCAAGCGAGCTGATGGAGCAGATCACTTGCGCCGACACCCTGATCGATTTTCTGACGCTGCCCGGCTACGAGCGGCTCTGAATCACGGGCCCCGGGCGGGGCTCGCCAATAACAAGTCAATGGAAACGTGAAATCAATGAAAGAGGGAACTGATATGGCACTGACCCGTGAACAACAGATCCAGGCTATCGAGAAAGACTGGGCAGAAAACCCCCGCTGGAAAGGGATCAAGCGCGGCTACAGCGCCGAAGACGTGGTAAACCTGCGTGGCAGCTTGCAGCCTGCACATACCCTGGCCCAACGTGGCGCCGACAAACTGTGGGAGCTGATCCACGGCAGCGCCAAGAAAGGCTACGTCAACTGTCTCGGCGCCCTGACTGGCGGCCAGGCGGTACAGCAGGCCAAAGCGGGCATAGAGGCGATCTACCTCTCAGGCTGGCAAGTGGCGGCGGACAACAACTTGTCCTCCACCATGTACCCGGATCAGTCCCTCTACCCGGCAAACTCGGTACCGTCTGTAGTTGATCGCATCAACAACTCCTTCGCCCGTGCCGATCAGATCCAGTGGGCCAACAAGGTCGGTCCGCAAGATGCCGGCTTTATCGACTACTTCCTGCCGATCGTGGCCGATGCCGAAGCCGGTTTCGGTGGCGTGCTGAACGCCTTCGAACTGATGAAGGGGATGATTGAAGCGGGTGCCGCTGGCGTACACTTCGAAGATCAGCTCGCGTCCGTCAAGAAGTGCGGCCATATGGGCGGCAAAGTGCTGGTGCCGACCCAGGAAGCGGTACAAAAGCTGGTCGCCGCCCGTCTGGCAGCCGATGTGTGCGGCACCACCACTCTGGTGATCGCCCGTACCGATGCTAACGCCGCGGATCTACTGACCACCGACGCCGACCCTTATGATGCTGGCTTCCTGACCGGTGAGCGCACCGCAGAAGGCTTCTACAAGGTGCAGGCAGGCATCGAGCAAGCTATCTCCCGTGGTCTGGCTTACGCCCCCTACGCCGACATGGTGTGGTGCGAAACCGCCAAGCCGGATCTGGACGAAGCGCGCAAGTTTGCCGAAGCGATCAAGGCGCAGTACCCGGATACCATACTGGCCTATAACTGCTCACCCAGCTTCAACTGGAAAAAGAATCTGGACGATGCCACCATCGCCCGCTTCCAGCAGGAACTGTCCGACATGGGTTACAAGTACCAGTTCATTACCCTGGCGGGTATCCACAACATGTGGTTCCACATGTACGAGCTGGCTTATCAGTACGCCCGTGGCGAAGGGATGAAGCACTACGTCGAAATGGTGCAGGAGCCAGAGTTTGCTGCCGCCAGCCGTGGCTACACCTTCGTGGCGCACCAGCAGGAGGTCGGTACCGGGTACTTCGACAAGGTGACCACCGTCATTCAGGGTGGCCAATCCTCGGTCACCGCATTGACCGGCTCCACCGAAGAAGATCAGTTCCACTGATAGGCAGAACTCTTTGAGAAAGTCCTTGAAATAGCAAAACCCCGGCCTGAAGCCGGGGTTTCTTTTTCTCTACCATTTAAACGTCGGTCAGACGCGCAACTGCACACCATCGGCAGGATCAGAGCTCGAGGATCTCTTTGACAAAGGGGATGGTCAGCTTGCGCTTGGCGCGAAATGAGGCGTTGTCGAGCTGATTGAGGGTGGTGAGCAGGGTTCGCATGTCGCGGGAAAGTCGGTTGAGCAGAAAGCGACCCACATCGATGGGCAGTTTGAAGCCCCGCAGCTCGGCACGCAGCTGCAGGGCACTGAGCTTGCCTTCATCATCCAGTTCGTCGAGATGAAAGCTTACCCCCCAGTCGAGACGGGAGGCGAGATCCGGCAACTGTAACCCCAGCTTGCGCGGTGCACTGCAGCCAGTGACCACCAGCGTCCCCTCGCCCTTCTCCTGCCAGCGATTGTAGAAGTCGAACAGCGCCCGCTCCCACACGGCATTGCCAGCGATCGCCTCGAGACTGTCGAGGCAAACCAGCGGCAGGCTTTCGAGGGCATCGAGCATACTGGGATCGAGTTGTTCGAACTGATCGAGAGAGAGATAGGCCGCCGCCGCATCGCGGGCATTGACCTCGGCACAGGTGGCGTGGAGCAGATGAGAGCGCCCGGATCCCTTGGCACCCCAAAAATAGAGGAAAGGCGATCCCTGACCGATGGCCGCATTCTTGAGGGCGGTGATCAGATGAGCATTGTTGCCGGGATAAAAACTGACGAAGGTTTCATCATCCGGTAGTTGTACGGCTAAAGACAGTTGGGCCGGTTGCTTCACTCGTTAGGCTTTGACTGTGACATTTGTGGCTAAGTGTATCATCGCAAAGGCAGATAGAGAACCGCCCGGACAAGCCGGGCGGTATGGAAAAGCCTTATAAAATCAGGGCTGCGACCATTGGTAACGCAAACCGCTGCCATTATCGTCAACCTGGCGCAGTCGGCTCTCGAGTTGCAACGCTCGCCCCAGCTCTGCCGGATCTCCTTGCAGGGTGAAGTTGAAAGTCACCTGATCCCCCTCCAGCTGGCCGATCGCCACCTTGCTGACGCTGGCCATTCCCTGCAGCATTTTCTGCACGGCGATCATGCTGTCCACCTCTGAGAGCCCATCCACCACCAGAGTCTGACTGGTTGCCGGGCCCGAGATACGGGCGCCATAATTTTTCACCAGCCAGGCCGCCAGGGTATCGGCAAACCCTTGTGCCACCTCGGCCTGGGTGCCACTGCTGTTACCACGAGTCAGCTCGGCCACTTCGCCAGCTGCTTTGGCCCCGTAGAGTCCCCAGTCGATGATCCACTTGTCACCTTCCGGTGTCAGCTTGCCCAGCACCACCATCTCGGCGCCATAGCGCTGGCTCGCCTGCAGAATCGGATCGGCAAAACGGCCCCACACATCGGTGGTGCTGACCGCCATGCTGTCGTCAAGATCCATCAGCGGAATACTGATGGGCAGCCCCAACATCTGGGCCTGCTCACGCAAGGCTTGCGCCCAGCCGTCGCTCGACTGATCCGCCAGCAGGCTACGTTCACCCTGATCCATCACCAACCAAATCGCCATCTGGGGGCGCGCCGGCCCCAGCAGGGCAAACTGGCTCTCGGAGACCAGACTGTTGACCTTGTCACTGTTGAATTCGGCTTTCAGATACTTGACCGCGTCCTGATCCTGATAGCCATAGCTTTTGACATAGTCGCCCGGGGCCGCCAGCGCCTTGACTACCACCGGCTGGGTGAGGATATCGCGCTTGCCGGTTACCTTGATCAGCACCTGACCCAGTGCCTGCCCTTGAGCGGCCACCATGTCACCACTGGTCGGTGCCTTGCCCTGATAAAGGTCGGCCACCTGAGCGGCCGAGGCCATGAATGACAAGCCGCAGCATAGGGCGGTCACAACACGTTTGAACATCAACAGAGTCTCGAAATGGGGGCGTGTGCTTATGGTAGCGGCAAGGCACGTCTTGCGGCAAGGCGGGCACAAGCAGCCACAAACAACAGAGCCGGCACAACGCCGGCTCAGATCACTACTCCCGATGAGGAAGCAGGTTAAAGCATCAACTTATTTGGTACCGAAGATCTTGTCGCCGGCATCGCCCAGACCCGGCACTATGTAGCCTTTCTCGTTCAGGCCCTGATCGACAGAGGCACAGTAGAGCTCTACATCGGGGTGAGCCGCTTCCAGCGCCTTGATCCCTTCCGGCGCGGCAACCAGTACCAGCACCTTGATGGATTGGCAGCCTTTCTTCTTCAGCAGATCGATGGTGGCGATCATGGAGCCACCGGTCGCCAGCATGGGATCGATAACCAGTGCCAGACGCTCTTCGATGTTGCTGACGATCTTCTCGAAATAGGGAACCGGTTGCAGGGTCTCTTCATCGCGATAGATACCGACCACGCTGACGCGGGCGCTTGGCATGTGCTCCAGCACGCCATCCATCATGCCAAGACCGGCACGCAGGATCGGCACTACAGTTACCTTCTTGCCCTTGATCTGGTCAACTTCCACTGGCCCGTTCCAGCCGTCGATGGTAACCTTCTCGGTTTCGAAGTCAGAGGTGGCTTCATAGGTCAACAAACTGCCCACTTCTTTGGCCAGTTCACGGAAACGCTTGGTGCTGATATCGCCTTCACGCATTAGCCCGATCTTGTGTTTGACCAGGGGGTGTTTGACTTCAACCACTTTCATTATTGTCTCCTCTAACTCGCCGCAAAAAAATCGCGGAATCATACAATAAAAGCCCGCACTTGTAGAGCCTTTCCGCGCAAAAACGCGCAAACGATTTCCTTTCTGATTTATCACTGCCGCTGGTAGTATATGCCCCGAATTTTACCCTCCACTTCGATACATGACGGGGAATACGCGTGACTGACAAAACCTCACTGAGCTACAAAGATGCTGGCGTAGATATTGATGCTGGCAATGCACTGGTTGAACGTATCAAGGGCGTATCCAAGCGCACTCGTCGTCCTGAAGTGCTGGGTGGTCTTGGCGGCTTTGGGGCCTTGTGTCAAATTCCTGCGGGCTACAAGGAGCCGGTACTGGTCTCCGGTACCGATGGTGTGGGCACCAAGCTGCGGCTGGCCATCGACCTGAAGAAGCACGACACGGTCGGCATCGATCTGGTGGCCATGTGCGTCAATGACCTGATAGTACAGGGTGCCGAGCCACTGTTTTTCCTCGACTACTATGCCACCGGCAAGCTGGACGTGGACACCGCTGCCGCTGTGGTCACCGGGATCGGCGTTGGTTGCGAGCAATCAGGCTGTGCCCTGGTGGGCGGCGAAACCGCCGAGATGCCGGGCATGTATGAAGGGGAAGACTACGACATCGCCGGTTTCTGCGTTGGTGTGGTGGAGAAGAGCGAAATCATTGACGGCTCCAAGGTCGGTGAAGGGGATGCCCTGATCGCGCTGGCCGCCAGCGGCCCCCACTCCAACGGCTTCTCGCTGGTGCGCAAGATCCTGGAAGTCTCCAAAGCCGACGTGCATCAGCCGCTGGGTGACACCACCCTGGCCAACGCCCTGCTGGAGCCGACCCGCATCTACGTCAAGCCGGTACTCAAACTCATCAAGGAGTGCGAGATCCACGCCCTGTCCCACATCACTGGTGGCGGCTTCTGGGAGAACATCCCGCGCGTACTGCCCGCCAACACCCAAGCGGTGATCGACGAGCAGAGCTGGCAGTGGCCGGCGGTGTTCAGCTGGCTGCAGCAGGCAGGCAACGTCACCCGCTTTGAGATGTATCGCACCTTCAACTGCGGCGTCGGCATGATCATCGCCCTGCCTGCCAATCAGCTGGAGAAGGCACTGACCCTGCTCAAGGCGGAAGGCGAGAACGCATGGCACATCGGTCATATCACCAAGGCCGCCGATGGTGAGGAGCAGGTCGTCATCAAATGATGCGGATCATCGTCCTAATCTCCGGCAGTGGCAGCAATCTGCAGGCGATCCTCGACCACTGCGCCAGCGGCAAGATTGCCGGTGACGTGGTCGGCGTCATCAGCAACAAGGCTGACGCCTATGGCTTGGTACGCGCCAAAGAGGCGGGAGTGGCGACGTCAATTCTGACCCAGCAGCAGTTTGCCAGCCGGGAGGAGTATGACACCGCCCTGCTGGCGCTGATGGCGGACTATCAGCCGGATCTGGTGGTGCTGGCCGGCTTTATGCGGATTTTGAGCGCCCAACTGGTGCACCACTTCGCCGGGCGGATGCTCAATATCCACCCCTCCCTGCTGCCCAAGTATCAAGGCTTGCACACCCACCAGCGGGCCATTGACGCTGGTGACAGCGAGCATGGCACCAGCGTCCACTTCGTCACCGAAGAGCTGGATGGGGGCCCGGTGATATTGCAAGCCCGCGTCCCCATCTTCGAAGGGGACGAGGCCGATGAGGTGGCCGCCCGGGTACAGGCGCAGGAGCACAGCATCTACCCGCTGGTGGTGCGCTGGTTCTGCGAAGGCAGACTGCAGATGGTGGATGGCGCCGTGCAACTGGATGGCGCCCTGCTGGGGCCCGCGGGTTATGCCAGCGAGTAAGCAGACGTCTTGTCGAAATGTGAAAAAGGAGGCCGATGGCCTCCTTTTGGTTTCCTGAATTTTCCCACCACAGGCACAGGCTTAAACCTGTTCACGACCTGCAGCGAGAAACCGTCAACAAGGTTACAAGCCGCTCAGGAACCGGAGCGTATAGGCATACGTGAGCACTCTTTGCTGCACATAAGCGAGCAGCACATGAGCCTTGATCACGGTTTCGTAGCCAGATCGTGGACAGGTTTAGACCGGATTGTCGATATCGATAAAGGTCACATCCAACCCGTGCACGGTCGCCAGCCACTCCCCCAGCGCCTTGACGCCGTAACGCTCGGTGGCGTGATGGCCAGCGGCGTAGAAGTGCATCCCCATCTCGCGAGCGGTATGAATGGTCTGCTCGGAGGCTTCACCGGAGATAAAGGCATCGATGCCCTGCTCCGCCGCCAGATTGATGTAGCTCTGACCGCCGCCGGTACACCAGGCCACCGAGCGGATAAGCTCGGGACCGGTATCACCACAATAAAGCGGTTCGCGGCCAAGCCGCTCGGCAATCAGCTTGGCAAAGTCGGCCCCGCTCATCGGCTCTTCCAACTTGCCCACCATGGCGACGCTCTTGCTGTTCCACGGCTCCAGACCGCGGCGTACCTTGATGTCGAGCAGCTTGGCGAGCTGGGCGTTGTTACCCACCTCGGGATGGACATCCAGCGGCAGATGGTAGGCAAACAGATTGATATCGTGAGTCAGCAGGGTCTTGAGGCGACGCTGCTTCATACCGGTGATCTGGGCCGGTTCGCCGCTCCAGAAGTAGCCGTGATGAACCAGAATAGCATCTGCCCCGGCAGCCACCGCCGCATCGATGAGCGCCTGACTGGCGGTGACACCGGTCACTACCTTACGAATGCGCTCGCGCCCCTCTACTTGCAAGCCGTTGGGGCAGTAATCCTTGATGGCGTGGGGTTCGAGCAAATGGTTCAGTACAGTTTCGAGTTTGCGATGAGAGATCATAGGGGTCCCTTTTTAAGGCTCGGTCCCCTGCTTTAGCAATAAAAACAGGGCTCAGGCGCCAAACGCCAAGAGCCCCATGATAATCGAGCGGGGCCGCCAAGACCATGACGGCCCCCACATGATGACAGTTATCGCCACCGGACTCAGGCAGGCAGGTCGATCCCCGCTTCCCGCATCTGGGCCAGCTTGTAACGCAAGGTCCGTGGACTGATGCCAAGCCGATCCGCGACATCTTTACGGCTGCCGTTACAATCTTGCAGGGTATCGAGGATGATCTGGTGCTCCTGCTGCTTGAGCTCGCTGCCGAGGCGATCGCCGCCATAGCTGCGCTCCACGCTGACAAACTCCATCTCCTGCTCGTCCAGCTCCTCCAAAATCAGGTGGCCACTATCAATGACCCCATCCGGGCTCAGGATCAGCGCGCGCTGCACCACGTTGTCCAGCTCCCGCACGTTGCCGGGCCAGGGGTGGGTCAGCAGTCGCTCCCGCGAGGCGTCCGTCAACTGTGGGGTCGGCAACCCCTGCTGACTGGCATGGAGCGCCAACAGGTGTTCCGCCAGCGGCAGAATGTCGCCGGGTCGCTCACTCAAGGCTGACCAGCGCAGCGGGAAGACGTTGAGGCGATAGTAGAGATCTTCGCGAAACAGCCCATCCTGCACCGCCTTTTTCACATCCCGGTTGCTGGTGGCGATGACCCGCACATCGAGCGGGATCATCTTGCGGCTGCCGAGCCGCTCCACCTCTTTCTCCTGCAACACCCGCAGCAACTTGGCTTGCAGCCCTTGATCCATTTCGGTGATCTCGTCAAGCAGCAGGGTGCCGCCCTGCGCCTGCTCGAACTTGCCGGGGCACCCCTGCACCGCACCGGTAAACGCCCCCTTCTCATAGCCAAACAGGGTCGCCTCCAGCATGTTTTCCGGGATGGCGGCGCAGTTGATGGCGACGAAGGTCTGCTCGGCGCGATTGGAGTTATCGTGAATGTAACGGGCCAGCACCTCTTTGCCCGTCCCGCTCGGGCCGGTTACCATCACGGTCGCTTCGCTTCTTGCCACCCGGGTCGCCAGCTGGAACAGCTCGGCGGTTTTGGGATCCCCGTAGACCACAGCGCGCTTTTCCACCTTCTGGGCGGGCACGTAGCGGCTGACCTGATTGAGTAGCACCTCAGGCGAGAACGGCTTGGCCAGATAGTCGATGGCCCCTTCGCGCATGGCGCGCACCGCGCCGTCGATGTTGGCGTAGGCGGTCATCAGCAACACGGGAATTTGCGGATATTGCTGGCGGATGGTGGCCAACAGGGTGAGGCCATCCATCCCCCCCATCTGGATATCGGAGATCACCATGTCAAATGGCTGACGGGAGAGGATCAGCAAAGCCCGCTCGCCGCTGTCTGCTTCACGGCATTCATAGCCACCCAACAACAGGGTGTCTACCAGCGCTTCGCGCAGGCCATTGTCATCCTCAACTACCAGAATTCTGGCCTGTGTCATGCTACACCTCCAAGCTGCACCGGTTGCTGATGCAGGGGGAACGACAGAGTAAAGCAGGTGCCCTCACCGGGCACCGAGGCCACGCCGACCTCCCCCTGATGGGCACGTACTACTGATTGCACCACCGCCAGACCGAGGCCAGTGCCTTGGGATCGGGTGGTAAAGAAGGGTTCGAATACCTGACCAAGCTGGTGAGAGGGGATCCCCTTGCCATTGTCGATAATACGCATCTCCACCCGGGCGCTGCTGCGCACCGCACTGACCAGCAGCGACGTCGCCCCCGCCTGCTGGGCATTGGCGATCAGGTTGTTGATGGCGCCCGCCAGCGCGCTGCTGTTGGCCAGCAGGCAGAGATCCGGCTCCGGCGCTTCCATGTGCAGCTCGCAACCCTGCTGGGCACAAAAGGCCTCGGCACCGGCCTGCACTTCGGCCAGCAGCCCTTGTACCGAGATGGGGGTGACTACCTGGTTGTCGCCGTTGCGGGCAAACAGCAGGATGTCGTTGATCTGCTTCTCCAGATCCTGCAAACGGGCCATCAGCTTCTGCTGAAACTGAGTGCGGGATTCCGGCTTGAGGGTGCGGTTGGCCAGATTGGCGGCATAGAGCATGGCGGCAGAGAGCGGGGTGCGGATCTGGTGGGCGAGCGAGGCCGCCATATTGCCCAGCGCCGACAGCCGCTTCATATGGTTGATGCGGTCTTGCAGTTTGCGGGTTTCGGTCAGGTCGTTGATAAACACCAGCTGGCCGGGCTGATCCGGCAGCGGCTGGGTCGAGAGTTGCACCCGGCGCCCGTCGCGCAGGGAGATCTCGTGGCCATCATCCTCGCGCGGCTCAAAGCAGCGGGCAATGATGTGGCGCCAGAGCTCCCCTTCCAATGGCTCACCCAGCAGGGAGATGGCCGCCGGATTCGCGCGGGTGACCACCCCTGCCCCATCAAGCAGCAACACCCCGGTGGGGAGCGCCTTGAAGATGGCATAGAGCTGGCTCACTTCGTGGGACTGGAGTGGCATGTCCTGCTGCTGGATTGTCATAAAGCTGACCTCAAACTGGCTATTGAGTCAGGTTATTCAATTTCCATGCCACTAAAATATCTTAATTAAAACAAAGAATTGTGCGCTAGCGTCAAGGCTTTGACCCTTATGCGTCTTTGCTCATGCCGTATTTTTTCATCTTCTCCACCAGGGTGGTACGGCGCATGCCAAGCAGGTCAGCCGCGCGGGCCACCACCCCGTCCTGCGACTCCAGCGCCTGACGGATCAGCTCCACTTCGAGGTCGGCCAGCATCTCTTTGAGGTTGACCCCCTCCTCCGGCAACTGCATGGTGCGGGGCGAGGCCAGTGCGTGATCCAGTTCGATCGGCTGTTGAAATACCGCCGCCAGCGCATCCCGTTCATCCATCTCGGTCAACCGCTCATCCCGTGGCTCGCAAGGCAGCAGCCGATAACGGCTCGGCAAGTCTGCCACATCGACGATCTGGTGCGGATAGAGGATCAACAGCCGCTCCAGCAGATTGGAGAGCTCGCGCACGTTGCCGGGCCAGGGGTACTGCATCAGCGACTCCATCGCCCGCTGGGTCAGCCGGATAAAACCGTGATGCTGCTCGGCATGGCGGTTGAGCAGCTCTTGCAGCAGCAGCGGAATATCGTTGATGCGATCCCGCAGTGGCGGCGTCTCAATGGGAAATACGTTGAGGCGATAGTAGAGATCTTCACGAAATCCCTGGGTGCGGATCATCGCCTCCAGATCCCGGTGGGTCGCCGCAATGATCCGCACATCGGCCTGAATGGGCTTGCTGCCCCCCACCCGATCGAACAACCGCTCCTGCAGCACCCGCAGTAACTTGACCTGCATCGGCATCGGCATGTCGCCTATTTCGTCCAGAAACAGGGTGCCGCCCTGGGCTAACTCGAAGCGGCCACGACGGGCAGCCACAGCACCGGTAAATGATCCCTTCTCATGACCAAACAGCTCGCTCTCAAGTAGCTCGGCAGGGATGGCACCGCAGTTGATGGGCACGAAAGGACCGGCACTGCGGGGAGAGAGCTCATGAATGGCACGGGCCACCACCTCTTTACCGGTGCCGGATTCGCCGAGGATCAGCACGTTGGCATCAGTCTCGGCCACCTGGCTGATGAGGCGGCGCACCTCCTGGATCCCCTTCCCTTTGCCCACCAGCAAACGCAGCAAGGCCTGCCCCTTGTCATGGGTCTGCTGGCGAGGATGTAAGGAGACAAAAGCCTGGCAAAAATGCAGATGGCGGGTGAGGGACTCATAGGTAAAAGGAGAGAGCGCTACCCCGATGAAATTGTTGTTGGGCAGCTCCGCCGTGACCAGCGAGAGGAAGGGGGTTCGCGGGAAGGCTGTCAGCAGATCAGGCAACTCCCGACCCGCCAGATCGCCCACCAGCACCCCTTGCAGCGGACCTGAGGATTCGATGGCCACATCCAGATCGCCTTCGGCCACCTCCTGCCACGGGATCCCCATAAACGAGAGCACAGTTCCCAATTGCTGACGTCGTTGCCCATCGGCATCAACAATCAACACGCCCATCTCCACCATATCCATCCCTCGCGATAGCCTGAACTAATTTATTGTTTTTTCTCATCAAACAGTTTTGACTGTTTTGTTGCTGGTGCACAAAGTGCCAAAATTCCGACGCATTGTCAAAAACTGTCGCGTTAGGCTAAGTGTATCGACAGAAACGGGAGACTAGTTGAATTTGTCGACAATTCTTCTGCAACCAAGACAGCCAGAGGCAGAAAGCAAACTGCCCTCGTCAGAGGGCAGCATACAGCACAGTGAGACAAACTCAGTGGGGGTGACGGTGGTGGGGCGCCGCATACCGGCAATCGGGAAAGCGACTACACGCCAAAAACAGCTGACCTGCATGTGGCCCTTTCTTTGCTTCCCGCTCCAGCAGGGGGGCATCACAACGGGGGCAGTGGTGAACCTCTTGCTCTTCATCATCCTCCGTATCGATGAATAAGCCCTCTGCCAGATCCCCCTCCATCGCAGGTAATTCAGCCGTCCACTTACTGTGCCGGGATGACCCCGCCGGTAATTGAGCGCCAGCAGTGGCGATCGATTCTGGCGCTGCACGGCCATGGCTGCCAGTGCCAACATCGACCCCATCCAGCAACAGGGGATTGAAGGTTGGCTCGCGGCGCTGCCCCGGTATCGGCGCATCCACCACAGGCTCGCTACGTTTGATCAGTAACGGCAAAATCAGCTCACGCAGTTCTTGCTCAAGACCGTGGCCACTTTCTGCGATCTGCAGCAGGGGCAGACCCGCGCTATCGCAGGCTGTTTGCAGAACCGAGTCGCGAACCTTGCGTTTCTGATGACGGTGGGTGCTGTCTCCGAGCTCGATGGCACAAATAAAAGAGAGGTCGGCGGGATGACAAAGCAAATAGTCAAAATGCTTGCCGCTGATCTTGCCGAGGTGTTGTTGCCATTTACTTTTGCCAAGCCCCGCCTCGGGCGTCAGCACTTCCGCAACCTGCACCTTGGCAAATACCCGAACCTTGTCGCCCACCGCCATTTCTAGCACTCTGAGGAAAGCGTGCTCTTCAGGGCTGAGCAAGGTCTCCCGAAGATCGTAGGGAAGACGTTTCTTCGGCCGGAATCGAAGCCAGAAAATCGCGATCACCAGCAGTGCAAACAACAGCAATCCCGATACGACAAAGGTATTCATCAGAGCACGTTCCAGTTCACAACACGAAAGGGGCACCACTTTACCACAGCCGCAACAGGGCAAGGCAGCAGTCAAGTACCAGGAAAATGTCAAAGCACCGGATTTTTATCTATTGGTCAGTCTGCGGGGCTTCATATGACCAGCCACTGCAGGCACAATGGCAACAGGCATAACATCCCATATCAAGGAGAGCAGGATGCACAAGCAATTGGTGGTCACCGTGATCGGTGCAGACAAACCCGGTATCGTCGAAAGTCTGGCTGCCGTCATCAGCCGCGAACAGGGCAACTGGCTGGGCAGTGCCATGAGCGAGCTGGCGGGCCAATTTGCCGGTATCCTCCATGTCTCTATCCCCGATGATCACTATCGCAGCCTGTGCGAAGCGCTGGCCCTGTTACCCGGGCTCACCATCAGCTTTGCCGAAGGTACGCCCACCGCAGAACCGGCTCATCAGGTGATGATGACGGTGACCGGCAACGACCGCCCCGGTATCGTCCACGAAGTGGCCAGCATCCTGCGCCAGCTCGAGATCAATGTGGCCGACCTTACCACTGGCTGCGAACCGGCCCCTCACTCCGGCGCCCCACTCTTCTATGCCCATGCGCTGGTTGCCCTGCCTGACGGACTGGCGATGGAGACCCTGATCACCGCGCTGGAGTCCCTCTCCGACGATCTGGTGGTTGATATCGATGAGGCGTTGCACGAGTAACTCTCTTGTCATCAATCTGACATCTTCTCACGCCATAACTGCCGCGCAGACGCGACCTGATACAGAGGCATAACATGAGCACCGACAAGCAGTATGAAGAGAAAGAGCTGAGCTGGCTCTCATTCAATGAACGGGTGTTGCAAGAGGCAATGGACAAAACAGTGCCCCTCATCGAGCGGGTCCGTTTTTTGGGGATCTTCTCCTCCAACCAGGATGAGTTTTTCAAGGTGCGGGTATCTGACGTCAAGCGCCGGATCCTCATCAGTGAAGTTCACGGTGGCGGGGACGATGCCAAGGTGCTGCTGCGCGCCATCCAGCAGAAAGTGATGGCCCTTGGCGAAGCGTTCGATAACACCTACAAGGAGCTGTTGATCGCGCTGGCCCGTCACAACATTTTTCTGGTCAATGAGAGCCAGATCTCCGAGTCGATCCAGCAGTGGCTGCGGGTCTTTTTCCGGGAGAAGGTGCTGCGCCACATCATCCCGATCCTGCTCAACAAGGAGGTCAATCCGGTCAAGTTTCTCAAGGACGAACACACTTATCTGGCCGTCGAAATGAAAAAAGATGGTCAGGTGATCCAGTACGCCCTGGTGGAAGTGCCGACCGACGACCTGCCCCGCTTCTTCCAGTTGCCGCCGGAAGGGACCCGCCGCAAGAAACAGATCATCATTCTGGATAACGTCATCCGCTTCTGTCTCGACGAGATCTTCAAGGGCTTCTTCGACTACGACGAGATTGCCGCCTATGCGGTGAAGCTGACCCGGGATGCCGAATATGATCTCTCCGACCAGCTGGACTTGAGCCTGGTCGACAAAATGAGTGATGGCTTAAAGCAGCGCCTTACCGCCATGCCGGTGCGCTTCGTCTACGAGCGGGAGATGCCCGCCGCCATGATCAGCTTCTTAAAACTCAAGCTGCAGATCAGCTCCTACGACGCCATCATGCCGGGTGGGCGCTACCACAACTTCAAGGATTTCATCGGCTTCCCCAACGTGGGCCGGGACTATCTGGAAAACCCCAAGTTACCGGCCCTCGATTGCCGTGATTTTGACGGCTTCGTCAACGCCTTCGATGCGATTACCAAGCAGGATATTCTGCTCTACTACCCGTACCACAAGTTTCACCACTTCACCGAGCTGGTACGTCAAGCGGCGTTCGATCCGGCGGTGAGTGCCATTCGCATCAATATCTACCGGGTCGCCAAGAAGTCGCGGATCATCCACTCCCTCATCGATGCCGCCAACAACGGCAAGAAGGTGACCGTGGTGGTCGAGCTGCGCGCCCGTTTCGACGAAGCGGCCAACATCGACTGGGCCAACATCCTCACCGATGCCGGGGTCAAGGTGGTGTTCGGGGTGCCGAGCCTCAAGATCCACTCCAAGCTCTGTCTCATCACCCGCCACGAACATGGCGAGGCGGTGCGCTACGCCCATATCGGCACCGGCAACTTCAACGAGAAGACCGCCAAAATCTACACCGATTTCTCGTTGCTGACCCGCCACCCTGATATCACTGCCGAGGTGGAGGGAGTGTTTGAATACATCGAGTACCCCTATAAGCGTTACAAATTCAACCACCTGCTGGTCTCCCCCATCAACAGCCGCCGCCAACTCTATCGCCTCATCGATAACGAGCTATCCAACGCCAAGGCGGGCCAGCCGAGCGGCATCATCCTCAAGATCAACAATCTGGTGGACAAGGATCTCATCAACCGGCTCTATGCTGCAGGTCAGGCGGGGGTGCCGATCCAGATGATCATCCGTGGTATGTGCGCCCTGCGTCCGGGCGTGCCAGGCCTCAGTGACAACATCAAGGTGATCAGCATCATCGACCGCTTCCTCGAGCACCCGCGGGTGATGGTGTTCCACAACAAGGGCAACCCCCAACTCTATATCTCCAGCGCCGACTGGATGAGCCGCAATATCGACGGCCGGATCGAGGTGGGCACCCCCATTTATGATGAGCGCCTCAAGCAGCGCATCATGGACATTCTCGAGCTACAACTGAGTGATACCTGCAAGGCGCGGGTGATCGATGCCGACCAGCAGAACGAGTATGTGAAGCGGGGCAACCGCCGCAAGATCCGCTCTCAGGTGGCGATTTACGACTATCTCAAACGTATCGAGTCAAACAATGGACAATAGTCTCTATGCCGCCGTGGATCTCGGCTCCAACAGTTTTCACATGGTGATCGCTCACCTGAGCGAAGGACGTTTTCGCATCGTCGATCGCATCAAGGAGCGAGTACGTCTGGCCGAGGGGATGGATGAGCAGAAGCGGATGAGCCCGGAGGCGATGGCCCGTGGCCTCGCCTGCCTGTCGCTGTTTGCCGAGCGCCTCACCAATATCAAGCCGGATCAGATCCGTATTGCCGGTACCTATACCCTGCGCCGCGCCAGCAACGCCCGCGAATTCGTAAGCGAGGCAGCCAAGGTGCTCAACCACCCCATTGAAATCATCAGCGGTCAGGAGGAGGCGCGCCTCATCTATCAAGGGGTCGCCCATACCCAGCATATTGAAGGTCAGGTGCTGGTCGTGGATATCGGTGGTGGCAGCACCGAGCTCATCATCGGCGAGGGGTTTGATCACAAGGCTCTCACCAGCCGCAAGATGGGTTGCGTCAGCTTTACCCAGAGCTTTTTTGCCAGCGGCAAGCTGAGCGACAAACACTTCAGCAATGCGGTGCTGGAGGCGCAGCACCAGCTCGCCCCCATCATCAACCAGTATCGCAAGCTGGGCTGGCAGAGCTGCCTTGGCAGCTCCGGCTCCATTCGCACGGTACGCGATGTATTGCAGGGTGAAGGACTGACTGACGGCAGCATTACCCTGGAGGGGCTGGAGCGGCTCAAGGCGGTGATGATCGAGCGCAAACGGGTCGATAACCTCAAGCTGGCAGGGCTCACCGAAGAACGACAAGAGGTGTTTGCCGCTGCTGTGGCTATCCTGCTCGGGCTGTTTACCTCGCTGCCTATTGAGCGACTCGACTATTCTGACGGCGCCCTGCGCGAAGGGTTGCTTTACGAGTTCGAGGAGCGCTTGCAGCACCACGATATTCGCGAGCGCACCGCCCAGGCGCTCGGCACTCACTACCGGATGGACCGTAAGCAGGCCGCCCGGGTGGAACAGAGCGTGTTGACCCTGTTCGATACCTTGCAAGAGCCCTGGCAGATGGAGATGGAGCCCTACCGCGCCATCCTCGGCTGGGCGGCGCGGTTACACGAGATTGGCCTTGCCATCAACTACAGCGGCATTCATCGCCACTCCGCCTATATCCTGCAACACACCGATCTGCCCGGCTTCAACCAGGACGATCAGGCGTTGCTCGCCGCGCTTGCACGCTTTCAGCGCAAGGGGCTCAAGCTCTCCGAACTGCCAGCCCTGCCCAACCACGATCTGCAAACGGTGCTGCGCTGTATCCGCATTCTGCGCCTCGCGGTCGCCGCCCATCACAAGCGGCAAGACAACTTGCTACCGGAGTGGAACGTGCAGGCTGCCGGCGATCAACTGGTGGTCAACCTGCCCGCCAGCTGGAGTGAAGAGAATCGCCTGCTGATGCAGAACCTCGAAAAAGAGCAGCGCTACTGCAATGAGCAAGGCTGGCCTCTGCTGTTTCAGCTGAGCTAAACCGCGTTTTTTCGCAAAAATAGGCCAAAAGCAGCGGAGGGAATGGGGTCGGATTTAGTTGACCACTACAGATAGTGGCTAAAACTGGGCAGCATTTGTTGGGTGAAGGAAGTCGAGAGCCTGTTCGATACGCATAAAAAATCCGAAACCAATCAACAGGTTTCGGATTTTCACACCTCAGAAGGATCGGTCAATAGATCCTTAACTGATCGGCATTACGCCATGTACGCCGGTTTTTTATGAGTGAAGAGCTAGTGGGCCTTACTGCGCCTGCTCTATGTGTTGCTGGTAGCGCTGCTGCCACTTACTGGTTTCAGCTTCATCTCCCTGATCCTTCCAGAAGGCGCAGATGGAGTTGGCAAGTTCGGAGGCCATGGCGTGGTCCCCGTCACGGCGACTCATTAAATAATCAGCCAGCCAGCTTTGATATTGCTTCATTACCCGATCTCCTTATCTCATGAGCTCTTGATGGTGTCGTTGCTAACAGTATCTTGTTAGCTCGCTATCCGAGGTGACATCATCAGGCATGATGGTGCAAAGTCACGACCCGGGCAGACAGCCCGATGGGCAATCTGGCGGCGAACGTGAAGTGAGATGTCAAAAAACGAGCGCTATGGTAGCACAAACTGACCAACTTGGGGGGATTGTCGCCACACCTAGCGGCAGTTCAGCCCCATCTCCTTGTTCCCAAAACAGAAAAACCGCCTTGATGGCGGGATTATTTGCTGATAAATACGCTGAAATTGACTAGCGCCGAGCACTGGCCAGGCACTTGGCCATCCCATCGGTGGCCCCTCCCCGCTGCGTGAAGCCAAGGCCACCGCCGTACAGTGTGAAAAAACCAATAAAGAATGCCAGTCAGGCTTAACTGACTGGCATTCGGACCTCGGCCCCTCTCATGATACTAAATTGCGCTATTAGCGAATTTGCAAGATGGTCTGCTGCAACGAACTGTTGACCTCCAGGGAACGGGAGTTTGCCTGGAAGTTACGCTGGGCGGTGATCAAGTCAACCAGTTCGGAGGTCAAATCCACGTTGGACTGCTCCAGCGAGGATGACTTGATGGTGCCAAAAGTCCCTGAGTTGGGCGTCCCCGGCAAGGCATCGCCAGAGAGCAGGGATTGTCGCCAGGAGGTATCGCCAACCTGAGTCAATCCTTGCGAGTTGGCAAACTTTGCCATGGCAACCATAGCGACCTTGAGTGTGGTGGCATTGCTATAGGTAGCAGAGACAATCCCGTCTGGCGTGATCTCCACCTTGGTCAAACGGCCGACAGTAGAGCCATCCTGAGTCAACTTGTTGACTTCAAACGGAGAAGAATACTGAGTCACGGTACCGAGTTGAATCTCCACTTGCTGAGTGGGATCCGCACCGTTGGTGATAATGCCAGCGCCTGCCGGGGGCGCGGCGCCCAATTGCTCTGTCTTGATGGTTGCCGGTGTTGTGGGCGTCACCATCTTGCCATCAGCACCAAAGGTGATGCGTGCGGCAAGCGGCGGGACAGAGGTCACACTAGCCGCCATCGTTGTTGGAACCCCCCCAGCAACATCAATGGGTTTATCCCCCTCATACATGTACATACGCCAAGCTGTAGGATTGGCGGGCTTTGTCACATCAGCTGGGTCCGCTTCCTTGACAAAATATTGTGTGATCACATGAGGGGAACCCAATGAATCATAAATAGTGACCGATGTAGATGAGGCATAGCTTTTAGTATTATTGATCGGGTCAAAAATGGAGGCGTCTGCAGCAGTGTTACCTGCCGCCGAAGGGGTTGAATCAGACTTCAGATTGAAGCTGGCTTCAATCTTGGTTGTTTGTTTCGGCTCCCCTGCCCGATCCGGGATCTGGATAGGCTTGGTTGCGTTTATGCTCACCGCTTTTGGCGTTCCATCCACGTTCACCTCATACCCTTGCAGATAATGGCCCTGATTGTTGACCATATAGCTGTTTTCATTGAGCTTGAAGGCCCCGGCACGGGTGTAAGTACGATCCAGGTTGGTCAGACCGTCGGAGGTCACAAAAAAGCCGTTTCCCTGGATTGCCAGATCCAGTGCGTTATTGGTAAATTGCAGCGCCCCTTGATGAAACTGCTGGGCCACCGCCCCCGTTGCCACACCATTACCGACCTGGGTCTTGGCATTGACAAAGATGGAGTTGGCATAAACATCGGCAAACTCCGCACGAGACTCTTTAAAGCCCATGGTGTTGACGTTGGCAATGTTGTTAGCGGTAACGTTCAAATCTTTTTGTGCCGCGTTGACACCGCTCAAGGCATTGTTAAATGACATATCCAGCTCCTTAGATCGATGCTGTCGACGTGGTTTTTGACTGAGTAGTTGGTTTGTTTTGATTAGACCCTGAAATTTGCAGGATACTGTTAAGCGTTGTGGTGCCGAGACCTCTCAGGTTGAGCTGGGTCGGATTGGTTCCATTACCGAGAACCACACTATCGACCTTGCCATAAGTCAGGGCCGAGATGCTCTCAGACTTTCCATCCATGGTGCCGTTGGCTTTAATCACATATTTTCCAGACTTGGCTGGATTGCCAGACTTGTCTTTCCCATCCCAAGAGAATTCAACGTTGCCCCGCAAATCACCTTCCAGAGGGAACTCCTGAATAACCTGACCTTTTTCATCTTCCACTGTTATCTTGACGTTCGAGTACTTGTTCTCGACACCCACTGCCACAACACCGTTGACGGAGCCATCCTTTTCCAGATAACCGATATTGCTAGGTAGCAACACATTCTGTCCTACCAAAGCAGAGGCTTGTAGTGCCTGGCTGGAGGTCATCAGGGTATTGAGGTTCCCCATCTGGGTCGACAAGCTATTAATCCCCTCCGATGTTGACATTGACGTCATCTGGGAGAGCATCTGGGCGTTATCAACCGGCTTGAAGGGGTCCTGATACGACAGTTGCATAGTGAGCAGTTTCAAAAAGGAAGCCTGGTCCAGCTCTTTTTTGGGGGCTGTCGTCGTGCCTGCCGTCTGAGGTGTGGTACGGCTGATACCGTTCACACTGTTGGTTGTATCGACCATATTGCATCCCTCCTATCAGGACTTGCCAAGCTGGAGCGTCTGCTGCAACATTCTCTTGGCCGAGTCGGCAACCTGGACGTTAGTCTGGTAACTGCGGGACGCATTGATCATGTCAGCCATCTCTTCCACCATGTTGACGTTCGGTTTGAAGATGAAGCCATCTTTGTCCGCCATCGGGTGGTTCGGGTTAAATTCCTTAAGCAGAGGGGCCTTACTCTCAACAATGCCCTTCACCTCAACCCCGACTGCCCCCTGTTTATCAGACATTGCCTGGTCAAGCTGAGCGGCAAATATTGGCCGCCGGGCATGGTAAGTATTTTCCACACTGGAGCTGACACTGTCTGCGTTGGCCATATTGCTGGCAACCGTGTTGAGCCGCACCGACTGTGCACTCATAGCCGAGCCTGCTATGTCAAAGACCTTGAACAAACTCATCACTGTTCTCCTTTCAGGGCCTTGAGCAGGCCGCTGATCTTGCCATTCATAAATTCCAGGGAGGTTTGATACTCAAGACTATTACGCAGGAAATCACTACGTTCCTGCTGCACGTCAACAGTATTGCCATCGCCGGTGTCCGGTTGTAACGGATTGCGATATTGCACAGTACCTGGAGCATCCATATTCAAGGCAAAATGCTTCTCGCTGGTCGTTGCCAGTCCAAAGCCCTGCTGATGTTGAGCATCCTGCAGCGCCTGAGCAAAATTGATGTCCCTGGCTTTGAACCCGGGGGTATCAGCATTGGCAATATTGCTTGCAAGCACCTCAGCACGCTTGGCACGAACGCTGATCGTGTGTTGGTGCACACCAAATACCTTGTCAAATGAAAGAGCCATAGCACACCTCCTGCTTGGTATTTGTCTAGCAATAGGTATGCCAGAAGAGCGTCCACGGCAGCGAGGTTCGAAATAGCAGCGCCTGATATAGCGAAAAGATCGCAGGAGCCTGCCCATAACGGGGAGAGCCGATCCTATTTTTCCACCTGTATCGACGTGATTTTGAAGTCAAACATAAAGAAAGAGGGAAGCAGAATGCTTCCCTCGGGTATCACAGTAAGAGTCGATACAACCCTCAGATTGCGCGGTTACCGAGCCTATTTGACCTTATAAACGATCCCTGGATTACAACGGATCATCTCGAATCTGTCGGTCAGGCCGGCCAATGATTCTGACGCGCCCAGCATCAGATAACCACCAGGGTTAAGGCTGCTGGCAAACTGGTTGAGGATCTTCGACTTCACATCCGGAGCAAAGTAGATAAGCACATTACGACAAAAAATAATGTCAAATTTTCCGAGCAAGCTGTAACTTTCCAGCAGATTTATTGGCCGGAAAGTGGTCAATTTTCTGACTCGCTCAACTACGCGCATCTTGCTATCACCATAGGGCTCAAAAAACATTTTTTTGCGCTCTGGTGACAGCCCCCGAGCCAAGGCCAGGCTGTCATAGACGCCCTCCTTGCACTGGTTCAACATAGTTGTCGAAATATCCGTTCCCACAATCTGCACGCCACCAGGCAAGGTGCCGGGTTTTTTCATCTGTTGCTCAATGGCGGTCATGGCAATCGAGTAGGGCTCCTGCCCGGATGATGACGCAGCAGACCAGATCTTGATGGGACGACCACTTTTTCCCAACTCTGGGAAAATTTTATCGGTCAGTAACTGAAACGGATAGGTATCACGAAACCAAAGGGTCTCGTTGGTGGTCATGGCATCAACCACCGCCATTTTCAGGTCACGCTCTCGTACACTCATTGCACGAGTGACCAGATCAGACAAACTCTCGATGCCAAACTGCGCCATCAAAGGTGAAAGACGGCTCTTCACCAGATACTGTTTGTTATCACCCAGCACGATCCCGCTCTGTACCGCCAGAAAGTTGCTGAACTGTTTGTATAAGTCGTCCGAAAGTGTCTTCATGCAGCGATTCTTCTTTATTAGAGTGCGTTTTGTACGGCTTTGGCCAACTCATCCGGTTGAAACTTGGCGATGAAGTTGTTCGCACCGACTTTCTGCACCATTGCCTGGTTAAATACCCCACTGAGGGATGTATGCAGAATAACATGCAAATCCTTGAGATTTGGATTATTCCGGATCTCGGCAGTAAAGGTATAGCCATCCATTTCCGGCATTTCGATATCTGAAATCACCAGCGCAATCTGATCCTTGATAGGGCCATTCTTGGCCATTTCCAGCAGCATGTTTAACGCTTCCCGACCATCTTTTGCCAGCACACACTCAACCCCAATCGCTGCAAGTGCACGTTGCACCTGTTTACGCGCGACAGACGAGTCATCTGCAACCAGCACAGGGCGCCCCAAAGTTGGATGATCGGAACTGGCTTCCACCAACTCTTGGCTTACTTCAGTAGATACCGGAGAAATTTCGTTGAGGATCCGCTCAACGTCCAGGATCTCTACCAGCTCACCATCGACCTCAGTGACTGCGGTCATGTAGTTGATACGGCCAGCCCCCTTAGGAGGCGGCAAGATGGATTCCCAGTTCATATTGATGATGCGCTCGACCGAGTGCACCAGAAAACCCTGAACAGATCGGTTGTACTCGGAGATAATGATGAAGCACTTGCTCAAATCTTCAATCGGGCGCTTACCCACCGCCATGCTGAGGTCGATGACAGAAATAGTCTGGCCACGAATATGGGCAACCCCGCGAATGCAGGAGTTCAACTTGGGCATCACAGTCAAATGCGGACATTGCAACACCTCACGTACTTTAAATACGTTAATGCCAAATCTTTGACGTCCATTGAGACGAAATAACAATAACTCCAGCCGGTTTTGCCCCACTAGCTGGGTACGTTGGTTGACCGAGTCCAGGATACTGGCCATAAAAACTCCCTAAAAGACGCTTGGCATTAATCATGCATGCGTAATGGATTGCATCAGACTATCGATGTGACCACAAACAGATTCTGAAGCAATCATAGTTAAATATGGTGATATGCGTGAACAACTTATCGACCAACGAGCGAAAATGATTAACCGTCTTTTACTCATCAGCCTCTTTTTAGGTAGCATCTCTTCCAGCTATGCCTCGGACGTCACCACCTATCTGCAAGAAAAAGCGCAAGAGTTCGTTTATGGCCAGCTAGAAGTGCCCTTGGATGCTAGGGCTGATGTCACCTCGGCAACGCTGGATGAACGGCTCCCACTGACCCGCTGCGAAGACCGATTAACCATCAGCTTACCCGCTAAAATGGAAATTCGTCGAAATACAACTGTTTACCTTAAGTGTGAAGAAGACAAACCTTGGGATGTCTATTTGCCTGTACGGGTTAGCATTCAAAAACCCTATGTCACCGTCGCCAACCCTATTGCTAAAGGGGATCTGCTGACCGAGCCGCAACTTATACTTGCCTATCAGGATCAAACCCTGATCCGTGGCGACTATCTGACCGACCCCACCCCACTCATAGGGGTACGTAGCAAACGCGAAATCAAACCGGGGCAGCCCATCCGTTTGAGCCAGGTGTGTGTGGTATGCAAAGGGGATCAGGTCACCCTGACAGCAGAAAACAACAACTTCCAGATCAAAACCATGGCCCGAGCCTTGCAAGATGGCAGCTTCGGAGAGATCATCAAACTCGTCAATATTCGATCCGGCAAAACCGTTGAGGGTAAAGTAAGTGGTGTTGGTGCTGTATCGATCACTTTCTAATGCCAGATGTTCGATAATTTTTCTAAAGTTCTGACCTGCTGCACCGATAAACAGGTAAGCAAACCTTAAAGCAGACGAAGGTAACTAAAATGGCCATCAACAATATCAACAACTTGGCGAATAATCGGTTGCAAAATACCGGTAACAGCCAGGGGACAGGCAGCAAGTCAGTCACCTCATCGCCCGAAAACAAAGCGGCTACTGTCAAGCTGGACTCAGTCTCCTTGACCAGTGAGGCGCAACAATTGCAAAAGATGCAACAGACCCTCAATACCGCGTCTACCGGTAATGAAAGCAAGGTCGAACAACTGAAAAAAGCCGTCGCGAGTGGCGAATATCAGGTCAATAGCGATGCAGTAGCCAAGAAGATGTTCAGTTTCGAAGCTAATCTGGACAACGTTCTTAGATGATGGACTTACCTTCGTTACTGCACACCCAAGATGATTACCTCACCCAGATGCAAGGCATTCTGGAAGAGGAGTTCCGCTTGCTCGAGCAGCATCAGGCACTGGCCCTGCCTGCACTGACCGAGCGCAAACAGCTGTTGCTTGCTGCGATAGAAACCCTGGACAAGACGCTGGCAGAGATGCCGGAACTGGCACTACAGCTGGCAGCCTATCCCGATGAGATGACGCAGCTGCGTGAAAAACTGGATGCATGCCAAGCACAAAATGATATCAACGGTCGGCTGCTTGAATTGAGCATCGTCTCCAACCGTCGTCTGGCAACCTTTCTGAGTCAGCTGCGCGATCGCAACAGCCTGACCTATGACGCCAAAGGCAACACTCGCTCTGGCACCCGCTCCTACGGTATCAAGGCCTGACATCTCTTATCAGGCCTTGCATTTTTCTGTCCGTTTTTTATAGCGCCAATCGCAGCAACTCTCGTCCATCCTCACACGCATTCACTCGAAGCACCCCGGCCTCATAGCTACCATAACTGGCAGGCAATTCGCCGCGCGGAAAACAGATTGAACCCGGATTCATCAATACTCGCTCCCCCTGCAACTCCAATACCGGTACATGGGTATGGCCGCTCAGGAACAGACTACCCGGCGGCAGTTGTACCTCGTCAGGATGATAGAGATGGCCATGACTGACAAACCAGCGCCGTTCATCGACCAGCAGCTGGTTGTAGGGGGCGGTGATGGGGAAACGCAATAACATCTGATCCACTTCAGAATCACAGTTGCCACGCACGGCGATGATCTGCGAGGCCAACTCGTTGAGCCGATCGGCCACGGCTGGCGGGTTATACCCGTCAGGCAGAGGGTTACGCGGCCCATGATTGAGCAGATCACCGAGCAGCAGGTAGTGATCGGGCTGCCATGGCTCAAGCAGGGTCAGCACCCGCTCCAGCGCAATGATGCTGCCGTGGATGTCGGAAATAATGGCAAGTTTCATTCAATGCTCCTCACTGCTGGCTGAAATAGAGATCCTTGGTGGCAATCGTCCCTCTCAAACTCTCGCTAGGCAGCCCACGCAGTGTGGGATCGACCAGCCTCATCTGATTGTAATGATACACGGGAAGGATCGGCGCCTCCTCAAGCAGCAATTGCTCGGCATGTCGATAGAGTTCGACTCGGCTCGCGCTGTCCAGCGTATTGGCAGCCTGCTCCAGCAACAGATCAAAATCGGCATTGCAATAGCCACTCTCGTTGCGCAGGTCCTGGCAACGGAAACTCCCCAGCATGGCTGACGGCTCCACGTAATCGCCAAACAGGAAGCTTCTGGCTACCTGGAAGTCACCACTATCCTTGGCCATCTGATAGCCTCCCCACTCCAGATGGTTGAGGGTGACCTGCACCCCCAGCTTCTGCCACATGGCCGCGATAGCCTGCGCCATCTTCTTGTGGGTCTCGGCGGTGTTGTAGGTAATGCTCAGCTTGAGTGGATTCGCACTGTTATACCCCGCTGCTGACAGCAGCGCTGCCGCTTTGGCCTGCCGGGTCGGCATATCCTCCAGCGCCACGGGCAAGACCACCCGCGGATAACCCGGCATCTCCGGCAACAGCGACCATGCCGCCAGCTCATCCTGCCCGCTCACCGATCCAATGAGTTGCTGCCGATCAATCGCCATGGAGAGCGCCTGACGCACCCGCACATCCTGCAGTTCGGGGCGCTTCAGATTGAAGGCGTAGAGATAGGTACCAAACAGCGGCAAGCCCCAGAGCCGCTCCGGGAATTCGCGCTTCATCTTCTGGTAATAGCCGAGCGATACCTTGTTGGTGAGCTGGATTTCTCCGGCCTCATAGCGCAGCCGTTCCGCATGCTGCGAGGCGATTGGCAGATAGGTGACCCGGGCAATCCGGCTATGGAGATCGTCCCAGTATTGGATATTACGCTCAGCTTCAAGCCGCTCATGAGGTACCCATTGTATTAATCGGTAAGCACCATTGCTCACCAGTTTGCCTGGCGCCGTCCACTGCTTGCCAAACTTGGCTATCGCCTTCTGGCTAACCGGCACGAAGGGGCGCTGGCTGATAAGCTGCAGGAAATAGGGGGAGGGTCGTTCCAGGGTGATTTTAAGAATCTGATCGCTTTGCGCTTCAATCCCCAGGTTATCGAGTTCCAGTGCTCCCGCATAAATGGATTGGCCGTTGTTGATGCCAGTCGCCAACAACAGCTCAGCGGAAGGGGAACCCATTGCCGGATCGAGCAGACGGCGCCAGGCATAGACAAAATCAGCGGCAACCAAGGGGTCGCCATTGGACCACCTCAGCTGAGGACGCAGGAAGAATCGCCACTCCAGTCCATCCTCACTCACCTCCCAGCGCTGCGCCTGCGCCGGAACGATATGCCCTTGCCCATCGTCGCTGACCAGCCCTTCAAACAGATCGACCAGTACCGCCTCCCCCGGGAAACCGGATCGCACCAGCGCAGGATCCAGCGACTCCGGCTCACCACCATTACCCTTGACCAGGGTTTGCCGATCGGCAAGCAGAGGCTGCTGCTCGACTGTGGTTGCATGGGCCAAGGGCCCTGCCAGCACGGCAAGCAATAGCGGGGAGAGCCAGCGTTGCGCCAGCTTGGGGAAGAAACCATACCTCATGATAAAACCTCGAATAAAACCACTGCCGGAGGGGAAGGCCGAGGGTGCGCCTGATGAATGCCTGATGCCGCTCTTGTTATCCCCGAAAACGCCCCGTATTGTATCGGGCTTGCCCGAGAGATGGAGTCTTTCGGGCTATTTTTTTCAGGAGTTTTTATGGGGTATGAGTGGCTGGCACTGGGTTCGGCCAGTTTATGGGCAGTTGCTGCGCTAATTTCGGTCAAACCGGCCCGTCATCTGGGGGCATTTGCCTACAGCCGCTGGCGTATGTTTTTGGTCAGCCTGATGCTCGGCAGCGTGAGTCTGCTCACTGGTGGCTGGCAAACACTCACTGCCGGTGCACTGCCCTTGCTTGCCATCTCGGGGCTGATCGGCATTTTTGTTGGCGATACGGCGCTGTTTGCCTGCATGAATCGGCTGGGGCCAAGACGCAGTGCCCTGCTCTTCTCCTGTCATGCGCTGTTTTCTGCCCTGCTCGGGCTCTGGCTGTTTAACGAAACACTCACTGATTGGCGACTGCTGGGGGCCATGCTGGTGTTTGCCGGCGTAATGCTGGCGATCCTGTTTGGCAGACGCAGTAGCAGCAACGAGTGGGAGCAGATCCGGGGCAATCTGGCTCTGGGGATTGGCCTTGGCCTGACGGCGGCGCTTTGTCAGAGTCTGGGGGCCATTATAGCCAAACCGGTGATGATGAGTGGCGAGGTGGATGCGGTGAGTGCATCGGGTATCCGGATGGGCAGTGCCCTGCTGGCCCACTGCGTCCTGCGGCTGGGGCGCTTGCCTCTAGCCATGCCGCTCAAACCGGTCAATCGCCAGATCCTTGCCATGATTGCCACCAACGGTTTTCTGGCGATGGGGCTGGGCATGACCCTGATCCTGATGGCCTTGCGTAAGGGCGAAGTCGGTATGGTAGCCATACTCTCCTCCTCCACTCCCGTGCTACTGCTGCCGCTGTTGTGGTGGCACTCGGGGAGCGGCCATCCATTGCCGCCTGGGCTGGAGCCCTGATTGCCACACTCGGCACCGCGCTGGTACTGGGTTTCAGCGGTCACTGAAACCCGATAAGGCACGCGCAATCAGAACAGCGCGATCTCCTCAGCAGTGAGTTCGCGATAGTCACCCGGCGCCAGCGCATCATCGAGC
The DNA here is from genome assembly GCF_002586745.1 of Aeromonas sp. CU5. Classification (NCBI taxonomy): domain Bacteria; kingdom Pseudomonadati; phylum Pseudomonadota; class Gammaproteobacteria; order Aeromonadales; family Aeromonadaceae; genus Aeromonas; species Aeromonas sp. CU5. Next base: position 868,850 of record NZ_CP023817.1, on the reverse strand, counting down.
ACCAGGCTACCAATTTGCTCACGATGCAGGCCCACCACCTTGTTGCCGATCGAGGCAAACATTCGCTTGACCTGATGGTACTTGCCTTCATGGATGGTCAGTCTGGCCTCGCACTCATCGAGAATTTCAAGCTGGGCAGGACGAGTTTTGTCATCCTCATTGCGCAGGAATACTCCTTCGGCAAACAGATCTATGGCATCCGGGCTCACCGGGTCGGCCAGCCAGACGTGATAAGTCTTGGCACACTCGTGGCGCGGCGATGTGATGCGGTGGGACCATTTACCATCATCGGTCACCAGCACCAGACCCGTGGTGTCGAGATCGAGTCGCCCAACCACATGCAGTTTGCCCATCGCTGGCTCATCCATCAGGAAAAACACTGTCGGGTGATCAGGGTCTTCATTTGAGCAGACGTAACCGACCGGTTTGTGCAGCATGAAATAGCGGTTGCGCTGCTCTAGCATCAAGGTGACACCGTCAAATTCGATCTGGCTCTGCTCATTGATATGAAAAGCGGGTTGCTTGACCACAATGCCATCCACCATGACCTCACCCTGACGGATCAGTTTGCCGGCAAGCGAGCGGGTCAAATCAGAACAATCGCAAAGAAATTTATCAAGCCGCATTCACAACCTCAGGTCCAACAAGTAAAGGGGCGTCATTATATCGGGCGGCGGCCACAACGCCACTGTTAAGGGGTTACCCATCATGACGATCTGGGCTTCCAATGTTACACTTATCACTAATACCTCATCTGAACGATGCTCATAATAATAAACGCCAGGAAAAATCCATGAAGTCCCAAGCATCCTATCCCGTGATCCCCGTCAACCAGCTGAAACCCGGCATGTATGTCATTGCTATCGCCAGCCAGACCGGTGGGATGGAGATCGCCCAGATGGGAATGGTGACGAATGTGGCACAAATTGCCAATCTGGTGCGACAGGGGGTGCTGACGGTGCGCATCGATCTGGCCCGCAGCAAACTGGGCAGTGCCGAGAGCGAAGCCATTACCTCCCCCGACCTCAATGCCAATAGCGCTCAAGTGGGACGCAGGGCCAGTGCCAACAGCGAAGGGCGAGAGCTGAAGATCCGCCGTCTTTATCAGGAGGCACGCGAGCTACAGAGCAAATTCATTAGCCACCTCAAGGCAGGTGAACCCATCGACATCACCCCGCTGGCCGCAGTGGCCGAGGAGATGGTCGACACCATGTTCACCCATGGCGATGCCATGCTCTGTCTGGCCCGCATTCGCGCCAAGGATGCCTACCTGATGGAGCACTCCATGAACGTGGCTATTCTGCTCGCCAACTTCGGCCGCTATCTGGGGCTGGAGCGTAGTGTGCTCAAAGAGCTGACCCTGGGGGGCCTGCTGCACGACGTGGGCAAGATCATGACCCCGGACGAGGTGCTCAACAAACCGGGCAAACTGACCGACGAGGAGTTCGCCATCATGCGCCAGCATGTGGTGCACAGTTACGAGATCCTCAGCAATACCCCGGGCATCACCCCCACCATGCTGGAGGTGGCCGCCAACCATCACGAGCGGCTCGATGGCACCGGTTACCCGCAGCGGCTCAAAGGCGATCAACTCTCTCTTTATACCCGCATGAGCGGTATCGTCGATGTCTATGATGCCATCACCGCAGATCGGGTCTACAAGGCTGGCATGCAGCCAACCCAAGCCTTCCGCATCCTGCTCAAGGGGATCAATCAGCACTTCGATGCCGAACTGGTGACCAAGTTCATCAAATGCATGGGGGTCTATCCGGTGGGAACGCTGGTGCAACTTTCCAACCAGCGGTTGGCCATCGTAATGCAGCGCAACGAGCAGCAGCCGCTCAAACCTATGGTCAAGGTGATCTATCACGCTACCCAGCGCCACTACCTCGATGTGCAGTGGCTGGACTTGGCCAAATCAGGTGTGCAGGAGAGTATCGAAAACACCGTCGACCCCAAAGAATTTGGCATCAGCCTCGCCAACTTCTTCTAGGGGCAGTCGTCCATTTCACTACCCTATCGGCCTCGTCAACGTAACTATGTGCAGCTACAGGACAACACCTGCACTCACTGCCACGATATCTCTGACCGAGTATGGACCTTACTCGATCCTCATATATTGGGGAACAAGGCCGAGTGGCGCCTTCGACATAGGCAATGCATTGTTTATTAACTGATTTCTTCTGGCGCGGCCTCTCTGGCGAGACTTGCCGTCTGATTGTTGCTGGGCCGTGAGGGTAGAAGGGTTCAGGGCGTATCACCTCTGTTGCTTGAGCTGCTTGCAGGAATCAATCTGCAGGATACGCCACCCTTTTATCCTTGCGTACATCCGAAATCCCCCTGAACCCACTTATTACACTCCTCCACTCATCTGTTGGCATTCTAATTGCTTTCTTCCGGTCAGAGTCATCTGTTTGACGGAGAATGCCATGGATCACCTGCTTTATATCGCCATGTCCGGGGCCAAAGAGACCATGAACAGCCTGGCTGTTCGGGGTAACAACCTCGCCAATGCCAATACCACGGGTTTCAAGTCTGACTTTGAGCAGGCCAGAAGCATGCAGGCGTTTGGCGAGGGCTTGCCGACTCGTGTGTTCGCCATGGCGGAGCGTCCTGGTCAAAATCTGCAGCATGGCATGCTGATGACCACCGGACGGGATCTCGACGTGGCAGTTGATGGCCCGGGCTGGATTGCGGTGCAAGACCCCAAAGGGGGCGAAGCCTATACCCGCATGGGGAATTTGCAGGTCAATGCGACCGGCAATTTGCAAACGTCGACCGGATTGAACCTGGTGGATGACGGTGGCCAGCCTATCGTGCTGCCGATGCCGATGGAAAAACTCGAGATCAATCGTGACGGCACCATCAGTGGCCGCCCCGAAGGGGCAGCCGCCAACTTGCCGGAAGATTTTCAGCGGATCAAACTGGTCAATCCGGCTGCTGATGCCGTGGAGAAGGGACAGGATGGTCTGTTTCGCCGCAAGGATGGTCAAAATGAGGCCGCCTCAGCCAATGTTGGCTTGATTGCCGGCTCTCTTGAAGGGAGCAACGTCAATGTGGTGGACGAGATGACCAACCTGATCCGGTTGCAACGCCAGTTCGAAACCCAGGTCAAAATAATGAAGACGGCCGAAGAGAATGATGAAGCCCAAACCCAGCTGCTGCGTATCAGCTAATCAAGGAGTTACACCATGAATCCTGCACTCTGGATCAGCAAGACCGGGTTGGATGCACAGCAGACCAATATTTCGGTCACCTCCAACAACCTGGCGAACGCCAGCACCGTGGGCTTCAAAAAGTCGCGGGCCATCTTCGAAGATCTGCTTTATCAGAACATCAATCAGCCCGGTGGCCGCTCCTCTGCCGATACCGAACTCCCCTCCGGCTTGATGCTCGGTGCGGGAGCCAAGGTGGTAGCGACCCAGAAAAACCACAGTCAGGGCAACGTGCAAACCACCGACAACTCACTGGATCTGATGATCAGTGGCCGGGGCTACTTTGAAATTCAGCTGCCCGATGGCAGCGCTGCTTATACCCGTAACGGCCAGTTTACCCTCAATGATGAAGGCACCATTGTCACCCCTGGTAATGGGTACCCTCTACAGCCGGAAATCCAGATCCCGGAAAACGCCCAGAGTGTCACGGTGGGTGAAGATGGTCAGGTCTCGGTGCAGCTCAAAGGAGACGGCGCCTCACAGGTGGTGGGGCAGGTCAATATCTCCGACTTTGTCAACGCCAGCGGCTTGCAGCCGATGGGGGAGAACATGTTTGTCGAGACCCAATCCAGTGGCGCCGCGATTCAGGGGGTTGCCGGGGCGGATGGTCTGGGAGTGATCAAGCAGGGGATGCTGGAGACCTCCAACGTCAACGTGACCGAAGAGCTGGTGAACCTGATCCAGGCCCAGCGGGTGTACGAGATGAACTCCAAGGTTCTCTCGGCAGTGGATGGCATGATGTCCTTCCTGATCCAGCGTACCTAATTAGGAGGCGCATGATGAAAGCCGTATGGATGCTGGGATTGCTGGTGCTGGGAGGGTGTAGCAGTACCCCCAATACGCCCAGGCCGGATGATCCCGAATTCTCCCCCGTCTACGGGGAGTCGGATCCTGTCTCGGTGCGACCGACAGGAGCCATTTTTCAGCCGGATCAGGTCAATGGCATCTATTCGGATATCAAGGCGCACAAGGTAGGCGACATCATCACCATTGAACTGTCGGAATCGACCTCCGCTTCCAAAAAAGCCAATACCCAGAGTGGCAAGGACAACAAGTTCAATCTGGAACCGGTGACACTGGGTGGCGTGCCGGTCACGGCCAGCCCCTACGACCTCTCTGCCTCTATTGGTCAAAACAGTGCGTTCAAGGGCCAAGCCAAGGCGGATCAGAGCAACAGCCTGCAGGGTAATATTTCGGTCAGCGTGGCCAAGGTGCTGCCCAACGGCAATCTGGTAGTACGCGGCGAGAAGTGGATCATGCTCAACAATGGTAATGAGTACATCCGTATTACTGGCCTCATCCGTCCTGGCGATGTGACCTCGGATAACAGTGTCTCGTCACAGAAGGTGGCCAATGCCCGAATTTACTATGGTGGTACCGGCGATCTGGCCAATAGCCAGGAGCAAGGGTGGCTTACCAGCTTTTTCAATGGCCCCTGGTGGCCGCTCTAGGAGATGTTATGAAGTCACTCCGTCTCGTTACCCTGCTCTGCTGTCTGCTGCCCTTGGGGGCGGCGAACGCGGCCCGGATCAAGGACATCAGTTCGGTTGATGGGGTGCGCAACAACCAGTTGATTGGCTATGGTCTGGTGGTCGGTCTGCCCGGTACTGGCGAGAAGAACAACGCCTTTACCGAACAAACGTTCCGCACCATGCTCAACAACTTTGGCATCAAGGTGCCGGACAACATCAAGCCCAAGATCAAGGATGTGGCACCGGTGGCGATCCACGCTGACTTGCCCCCCTTCTCCAAGCCGGGCCAGACCATCGATGTGACGGTTTCTGCCATCGGGGAAGCCAAGAGCCTGCGCGGTGGTACCTTGCTGCAAAGCTTTTTGAAGGGGCTTGATGGGCGGGTATATGCCGTGGCACAAGGCAGTCTGGTGGTCGGTGGTTTGGGGGCTGAAGGGGCTGACGGTTCCAAGGTGGTCGTCAATACGCCGACAGTTGGACGTATCGCCAATGGCGCGACTGTGGAGCGGGAGGTGCCCAACTCCTTCAGTCAGGGCGACACCATTACCTTCAACCTCAATCGTCCCGACTTTACCACTGCCCGTCGTCTGGCTGATGTGGTCAATGACCTGATCGGCCCCAACATGGCGCAGGCACTCGACGCCACCTCGATCAAGGTTTACGCACCGCGCGATCCGAGCCAGCGGGTGGCGTATCTGGCCACTATCGAGAATCTGGAAGTCGACCCGGCCAATGAAGCAGCCAAGATCATCGTCAACTCCCGTACCGGCACCATAGTGATCGGCAGTCAGGTCAAGCTCAAACCCGCGGCCATCAGCCATGGTGGGCTAACGGTGACCATCGCCGAAAACCAGCAGGTCTCCCAGCCCAACCCATTGGCGGGAGGAGAGACAACTGTCACCAACAACTCGACGATCAATGTGCAACAGGAGCCGGGGCGGATGTTCAAGTTTGATACCGGTGCGACCCTGGATGATCTGGTGCGGGCGGTGAATCAGGTCGGGGTGGCCCCCGGTGATTTGATGGCGATCCTTGAGGCGTTGCAGCAGGCCGGAGCCATCGAAGGACAACTGGTCATATTGTAACAAGCGGCAAGTGATTGCCATGGGTGGCAATGAGGTAAGCAAAATGGCGGAGTTTGACACCAACAGCGGCATGAATCTCGGGATGGTGCAGGACATCAAGAACCTGGATCGTCTGCGCCAGATGAGCCAAAGCAAAGAGGGACAGGCCGAAGCACTCCAGAGTGCGTCACGTCAGTTCGAGTCAATCTTTACCCAGATGCTGTTTCAGGGCATGCGTCAGGCCAATGCGGTACTGACCCAGGACAACCCGATGAACAGCAGTTATACCCAGTTTTATGAAGGGATGCTGGATGAGCAACGGGTAGCCGACCTGTCCAGCAAGGGCGGATTGGGGTTGGCCCAGATGGTCGTCAAGCAATTCTCCCCGGAGGCGTTTACTCACCAGGATGGTCGGGTGCTCAAGATGCCGCAGCGCACCGAGCGGGTCTATAAACCCTACGAACCACCCAAGGCCGCCGCAGATGAATTGATCACTGCGTCAAAAGTTGGCAAAGATTTTGCTGAGAAAGAGATGGCTGTGCCCCATGGGCTCGCCATGCCCAGTCGGCCACATCGCAGCGTACCGCCAATGGGACACCCCGCCAGCGAAGCGGACACGGCCCCTGGCAGGGGTAGCAAAGAGTTTGATACCCCGGAAGAGTTCGTCAATCGCCTGATGCCGCTGGCCAAGAAAGCGGCCGACAAGTTGGGATTGAGCCCGGCGGTACTGGTCGCCCAAGCGGCATTAGAAAGTGGCTGGGGCAAGCGAGTGATCAAGGATGGTGACGGCCAGATGACCCATAACCTGTTTGGCATCAAGGCAGATCCTCGCTGGGAAGGGCCCAAAGCAGTGGTCAGCACCCTGGAGTATGAAGAGGGCGTCGCCTCCCGCCAGAAAGCGGCATTTCGCTCCTATGAGTCATTTGAAGAGAGCTTCAACGACTATGTGGACTTTCTCACCTCCGGTTCTCGTTACAAGGGAGCCCTGACGAAGGTGGATAGCCCGGATCGCTACTTCGAGGCGTTGCAACAGGCGGGTTATGCCACTGATCCGCAGTACGCCAGTAAACTGAAACAGGTATTGCGCAGTGATGCCATTGCCCAATACAACGAGATGGAGCTGTAAGGTATGGCAAGCGACCTGCTTGGAATTGGTACATCGGGCGTGTTGGCGCAACAGCGCCTGCTGCAGACCACCAGTAACAACATAGTGAACGTCAATAGCCAGGGCTATGTGCGCGAACGTACGCTGGTGTTTACCAATTCGATTGGTCTGGGCACCGGTGATCTCGTGACCGAGCGGGTAATTAACAATTACATGCAGGGTGAGGTGCGTCGTGACACCTCTGCCTACTACGGCTCCATGACTCACTATGACCAACTTGCCAGCGTTGACAGTTTGCTGGGGGACGCGAGTAACAGCGTCGGCGAGACGATCAGCTCCTATTTCAAGGCGTTTCACTCCGCCAATGAGTCACCTGCCGATATCGGTGGCCGCAAGGTCAGCATGACCGAGTTAAGCGGGATGGTTAACCGCTTTCATACCCTGTCGTCCCAGTTTGACAAACAAAGTGACACCATCAATACCCGTATCGAAGATGAAACCAAGCAGGTGAACAGCCTACTCACCAGTATCAATGATTTGAATCAAGCAATTATCCGTACTCAAGGTTCGCCAGAAGAGAACCTGATGCTGTTTGATCAGCGTGATGAAGCGATCAAACAGCTATCGGCAAAGATGGATATTCGCACTGTCGCCCAACCCAATGGCAGCATGCTGGTCAATATGACCACTGGCCACTCACTGATCCTCGATGGCGGCGTGGCACAGTTCAAGGTGGTAGCAGGGGATCCGGACTCCCGGGATCAGGAGCTGCAGCTGACCTTGGGGGACAACAAGGCATTGATTGACCATGATACCTTCGGCGGCGCCGTGGGCGGATTGTTTAAGGCCCGTACCGATCTGGAGCCGACCAAGCGTGAACTGGGGCAACTGGCGATCGCCATGGCCGATGCGCTGAACCAGCAAAATCGCCTCGGGATGGACCTGGATAACGAGATTGGCGCTGATATCTTCACCTTGCCAACCAGCAAAGGCTTACCTTACGGCAGCAATACAGGGTCAGTCGGAGCGAATGTCAGTTTTGTGCCAGGCAAGGGCACATCAGTGATGCCCCTTGATTATGAAGTCCATTTCAACAGCGCCACCGGTTATGAGGTGTTCTCGCTGGACAAGTCGGGCAATCGTACCTCTATCGCAACGGGGGCCACCCCACCGACAACCTTTGAGCTGGCGGGGCACGGTATTTCTATCGACCTGACCGGAGCTCCCGCAGCTGGAGATAAACTGTTGCTGCAACCGACCAAGAGTGCAGCGGCGGGCCTTGGCCAGCTGATCACCCGGCCGGAAGATTTGGCCCTGGCGTCTCCGTTGAAAGCCCAGAAGGCCACCAATAACGTCGGTAGCGCCGACATCAAACTCGGTGGAGTGTTCAATACCGGTGCCGGGTCGGGTTTTGGTGCCAATGCTCTGAGTCCAACGGCCCCTCAGGTGGTCAAGATAGACGCCAGTGGTAACTATCAGGTCTTCCAAGCCAATGGTACTACCTTGATCGGCACTGCGCCTGCGAGCAGCAAGGGGCAAAATTTGATGTCGACTATCGTCAACCCCTTTCCTGCAGGAACGGCTGTCTATGCAAACCCAACACAAACGCCAGGCTATGAGTTCAGTATTACCGGAACGGCTAAAGCTAACGATAACTTCACGCTCAGTTACAACACCAACGGGTTCGCCGATAACAGCAATGGTTTGGCTCTGGCCGAGTTGCAGAACAAGGATCTGGTGCGCAAGAGCACCAATGGCGGTACTACCAACGACAAGATGACCTTTAACGAGGCCTATTCCGGATTGGTGATGGCGGTGGGTAACAATACCAGCCAAGCCAAAACACTGCTTAAGGCCAATGAATCCAAGCTTATTCAGAGCACGGGTATTTATGAAAGTGTCTCCGGAGTCAATCTGGAGGAGGAAGCGGCTAACCTTATTCGCTTCCAGCAATCTTATGCTGCTTCGGCACAGGTGGTCAGTACGGCCAAAACCATTTTCGATACACTGCTCTCTTCCGTGAGGTAACGTCATGCGCATCACCACCAACATGATCTACGACCGGAATACATATTCCCTCAACAATGCCAATGAGCGGCTTAATACCGCCTATCAACAGTTGCAAACCGGCAATAAATTTCAAACGGCGGGCGAAGATCCTGCAGGTATGAGCCAGAAGATGGCCTTGACCAAAGAGATCGATCTCTTCAAACAATATGGGGTCAATGGCAGCTTGCTGGAGAACAGTCTGGGGCATGAAGAGACCGTATTGACTTCAATTAACAACGCCATGTTAAGTGCCCAGACCCTGATCCAGAAATCCAATAACGGCTCTATCAGCCTGGATGACCGCAAAGCCATCGCCAGTGAACTGGAAGGGCTACAAAAGCAGATGTTTGACTTGATGAATAGTAAAAACTCATCCGGTGAATTTATTTTTGGTGGTAATCAGAGTAAAACCCAGCCTTATGTAAAAGACACCAACGGCAATTACATCTATCAGGGTGATACTGGGCAGCGGAATATTCAGGTCTCCTCAACGGTGCAGATCGCCGCTAATGATTCCGGTCAGGATTTGTTTGAGATTGTAACAACCAGACGCACAGCCAGCGCAGTCAGTGCCAATATCAAGGTTGGCATAGGGGATCAGGGCAATTTTGATAATTTTTATCAATCCAGTTATAACCCGGCACTGGCCAGCAATAGTTACACCGTATCGACGACCATTGGGCCACCGGACACGTATGACATCAAGGACAGCGGTGGTAATACCTTGCAGACGGGTGATTACAGCCCTGGCACCAAGATCCCGTTCAATGGCCTGGAGTTAACCCTTGACCAGCCTGCGGGGGGGGCAGTGCAGCAGTTTGACCTCAATCCACCCAAGAATGACAACGTGCTAAACGGAATGTCCGATTTCATGACTGCCTTGCGTGATCCAAGTATTTCAGCAGAGAACTTTGCGAGCCGCGTGGCCGATGCAACAGTTCATATGAAAAATTCCCGTTTGAATATAGATCATGGCCTGGGGGAGTTGGGTGGACGGATGAATAGTCTCGAACAGGTCATGAGTTCTAATGAGGGATTAAGTACCCTTAATACCGGTGCTCGTGCGAAAGTCTCGGAAGCAGACCTCTATGAGGTTATTTCGACACTGTCAAAAGAGGATGCGGCACTGAGTGCTTCGCAACTCTCTTTCAGCAAAATAAGTCGCTTGACGCTATTTGACTATATCCGCTAATAAAAGGCCCGCTTGGGGCCTTTTATTTTATCTCCGATCTGCAAACAGGTTCTGTACCATCACCAGCCAATTGTAACAAGCTGTTGCCGTTACCCATTTAATGGTTACTGCGGGGTTGACCTCCCCACGGGATTAGATAATCATGCCGCCGGCACAACCCAGAGTTGTGCCGATTATTTGCAGCATCTCGTTAGGCGAGGCTCCTGTATAAACACAGGCCACTGATCTCACGACGTCCAGAGACGCCCAAGATCAGGACAGTTTTCATCGGATTAAGGTGTAAACCCAAGTGGCTTCCGGCATGCCGGATACGTTATACAGTGCTAAAGCTGGTACGTGGGGATGATGACACGCCGAACGGCGTCATTTCCTGCCTATTACTCGTCAATCAAATTGCTGTTTTCTTTCAGACTGCGATCGGATATTCGATCGTGTTCAGGCCTAGCCTGAAATCACATAAGGTCATTTGTGATGAAGAAAACACATACCATTCTTAACCGTCATCAACTGCTCGATCTGGCTGCCCTGCAGGGTTGGCTGGAACATAACCTGGATCCGGTTCAGCGCGCCGATCAACTGCTGACCCTGCGTCCGGAAGAGCTCAACTGCATCTTTGATACCCTGCCCGTTTCGCAAGGGGCCGAACTACTTGGCTCGCTCTCGGCCGAGAGTGCGGCCCGCTTGCTACAGCGACTGCATGGCAGCATTGTCAGCGTGTTGCAGGAGGCCATTCCCCGTCGCGAGATGGTGGCCATCCTGCGCAAACTGGGCCGTCAGGAACGCACTATCTTGCTGGCCCGCTTCCCGACTCAGGCACAAACCATCTATTGCGCCTTGCTGGATTGGCCCACCGAATCGGTAGGGGCCAACATGCGCCACGAGTATCTGGCAGTACGGGAAGAGGACTCCATCGGTCATGCCAAACAGCTGATCCACGATGCCTGGGACAATGCCCAGCTGTTTCGCCACATCTATGTGATCAATGGGGACGGTCGTCTGCAGGGGAGTATCTCTCTCAAGACGCTGCTGATCGCCGATCCGCTGGCTAATGTGGCCAACCTGATGGATCGGGAGACGGTACGGATCAACGCCCGGGCGGATCAGGAGTTGGCCGCGCGCCTGCTGATCGACCGCGACCTCTCGGTCCTGCCGGTCGAGGATCAGGGGCGCCTGGTCGGTATTTTCCACGTCGATGACGCGGCGGATATTCTGGAGCTCGAATCCACCGAGGATGCCGAGATGCAGGGGGGCTCATCGCCGCTCGATACCCCCTACCTGCAGGCAACCCCCTGGCAGCTGTGGCGCAAGCGGGTGGGCTGGCTGCTTATCCTGTTTGTGGCGGAAGCCTACACCGGCACCGTGTTGCGGGCATTTGAGGAGCAGCTGGAGGCCGCCATCGCGCTGGCCTTCTTTATCCCCCTGCTGATCGGTACCGGCGGTAACAGCGGCACCCAGATCACCACCACCATAGTACGTGCCATGGCGGTCGGAGAGGTGAGCCTGCGCAATCTCGGCACAGTGCTGAAAAAGGAGCTCTCCACCGGCCTCTTGATCTCGGGGGCCATTGCCATGGCCGCCTGGGTGCGCGCCTGGAGCTTAGGGGTTGGCCCCGAGATCGGCATGGTGGTGACCTTTACCATCATCGCCATCGTGCTGTGGAGTGCCACGGTCGCCTCTATCATCCCCATGGTGCTGCGTCGTTTCCGCATCGACCCGGCGGTGGTCTCTGCGCCGTTTATTGCGACCCTGGTGGATGGTACCGGTCTTATCATCTACTTCGAGATGGCCAAATGGTTATTGCCTGAGTTGCAGTAACGAGAGATTAAACCCTGTTGATGAGACCTGGATAAACAAGCGGGGCAGTTTTGTATTGCCGAAAAGAAGGGAGCGAAGTTATCCCCGCTGCGTGAAGCCAGGGCCACCGAAAAACAGAGTGAAAAAAGCCAATAAAAAATGCCAGTCAGGCTTAACTGACTGGCATTTTTCTCATGGCACAGGTCTTCGTTTCTGGCCATCAACCCATCATTACATTTGGTCGATCATGTCCTGGGCGAACTGGGAGCAGGAGCGCAGGGTGGCCCCTTCCATCAGACGCTCGAAGTCATAGGTGACGGTCTTGTTGGCGATAGCCGCTTCCATCCCCTTGATGATGAGATCGGCAGCTTCGACCCAGCCCATGTGGCGCAGCATCATCTCGGCAGAGAGGATCAGCGAGCCCGGGTTAACCTTGTCCTGACCGGCATATTTCGGTGCAGTGCCGTGGGTCGCCTCGAACAGAGCCACACCATCGCCGATGTTGGCACCCGGCGCGATACCGATACCGCCTACCTGAGCGGCCAGCGCGTCGGAGATGTAGTCGCCGTTGAGGTTCATACAGGCGATGACGTCATACTCGGCCGGACGCAGCAGGATCTGCTGCAAGAAAGCATCGGCGATGACATCCTTGATGACGATGGTCTTGCCGGTTTTCGGGTTCTTGAAGGAGCACCAGGGGCCGCCGTCAATCAGCTGGGCACCGTACTCGTGCTGGGCCAGAGCATAACCCCAATCCTTGAAGGCACCTTCGGTGAACTTCATGATGTTGCCCTTGTGCACCAGGGTCACGGAGCCGCGATCGTTGTCGATGGCATACTCGATGGCGGCACGCACCAGACGCTCGGTACCGGCCTTGGACATCGGCTTGATGCCGATACCGCAAGACTCGGGGAAGCGAATTTTCTTCACGCCCATCTCGTTTTGCAGGAAGGCGATTACTTTCTTGGCTTCTTCGCTATCCGCCTTCCACTCGATACCGGCGTAGATGTCTTCGGCGTTCTCGCGGAAGATCACCATGTCAGTCAGATCCGGACGTTTGACCGGGCTCGGGGTCCCTTCGTAGTAACGGACCGGGCGCAGGCAGATGTAGAGATCCAGCTCCTGACGCAGGGCCACGTTGAGGGAGCGAATACCGCCACCGACCGGAGTAGTCAGCGGGCCCTTGATGGCCACGCAATATTCACGAATGAAATCCAGGGTTTCGGCCGGCAGCCAGGCACCTTCGCCATAAACATGAGTCGATTTCTCGCCGGTATAGATCTCCATCCAGGCGATCTTGCGCTCGCCCTTGTAGGCTTTCTCGACCGCAGCATTCACCACATTCAACATGGCCGGGGTGACGTCAACACCGATGCCATCCCCTTCGATAAACGGAATGATCGGATGGTTGGGAACCTGCAGCTTGCCGTTGGCATCGACTGTGATTTTCTGACCCTGGGTCGGGATTACTACTTTGCTTTCCATCGGCATCTCCTAACTTCCGTTTGTTATCAACTTGTTTGTTGCGCGCGGCCATCTTAGCCCATTCATTTTCATAATAAAATGGCGAGCAAGCATGTCAGACCAAAGAGGTAGCCACCCGCCAGTGCGTTGTCACAACTCCTCTCCGACCCCGGCCATTTATCCCTCTTGCTCGCTGGTTACGGCCTGGGGCTGACTTAACGATCGATACTGGGAAGGGGTCAGCCCGGTCTTCAACTTGAACACCCGACAGAAATAGTTCACATCGGTAAAACCGCAGCGATTGGCCACCTCTTCCAGACGAAAGCGATACTTCTTGAGCATGAACTTGGCACGCTCCAGCCGTACCCAGCTGATGTAGTCCGCCAGCCGCATATGCCCCTGCTGGCGGAACAAGCGGGAGAGGTGGCTGGGGGAGAGATTGAAGCGGGCGGCGATGCATTCGCGGCTGATGGGGCGGTGGAAATTTTCCTGAATGTAGATGCAGATGCCGTGGAAGAGATCGGAGCCGCGAGGGCGACCGCTCTCCGACTCCACCAGCAGTTGCCGTGAATAGCTCAGCAGCGCCTGCAGCAGGTGATTGTCCATCGGCGCCCTCACCTGCTCCTGCGCCAGAGTATTAAGAGAGAGCAGGATATGATCGAGCGCTCGTCCAGCCCCGGCCTGAATACTGTGCTTTTGCACATCGAAGAAACCGGTGTCCCCCTTGTGTTTGCTCACCAGACTGAACCCTATCTGGCGCTTGCCAAACAGCAGGCTGAGCACGGAACAGTCGTTATCCCAGTCCGGCTTGTTCCAGCCGTTGGGGGGGATGTACATCGCCTCCCGCTGACCCATCTGTACCGACTGCACATCCCCCTCCGGGGACCAGATCTGGTTGAGATAGTGGCCACTGAATACCAGCTCGAGACGCGGGAAGTTGACCTGATAACTGAAGCAGGGAGGCACCCCTTTGTCAGAGGCAAACAAGACCTTCTCAAAGCCCTCCCCTTCACTTAGGAAACCGTCCAACAGTTGGGTAAAGATGATACTCATGAATGATCCTGATCAAGATGCAGAGAGCAACCGATTGCGGTGCGCTGCCCCTGCCATGCTATAGTCCGCGCCAGACTGAAATTCCCAAAAAATCGTTCTGATACAAGGAGCCATCCATGAGCTACCCACCGTTTTTTCTAATGTGCAACCCGATCCAGGATTATGTCTGGGGCAGTCGTGACTCCCTGACCAAGCTGTTTGGCATCGCCAATTCCGAGGGCAAACCACAAGCAGAACTGTGGATGGGCGCTCACCCCAATGGCTGCTCCGAAGTGACGCTGGCGTGCGAGAGCGTGAAGCTTTCCAGCCTGATTGAAGCCAACCCCGTTGCCATGTTGGGCGCAGCCACCCAGGCTCGTTTCGGCTCACTCCCCTTCCTGTTCAAGGTGCTCTGCGCCGAGCAAGCGCTCTCCATTCAGGTGCACCCGAGCAAGGCCCAGGCCGAAGCGGGCTTTGCCAAAGAAGAGGCCGCAGGCATCGATATCAAGGCGAGCAACCGCAATTACAAGGACCCGAACCACAAGCCGGAGCTGGTCTTTGCCCTCACCCGCTATCAGGCGATGAACGGCTTTCGCGCCATCCCGGCCATCCTGGCCCTGTTCGATCGCATGGCGCTGCCAGCGCTGGCCGACCTGACTACGGCACTGCGCCAGTCACAGGATGAGGCTGGCCTGCAGCACTTCTTCCACCAGTTACTGATCCTCAGCGGTGCGCGCAAGGACGAGGCGCTGGCAGGCCTGCTGGCCTATGCCGCCGCCCATCAGGATGAAGAGACCTTCGCCACCATCAGCAAGCTAGCCAACCAGTACCCGGGGGATGTGGGACTCTTCTCACCACTGCTGCTCAATGTGGTGACGCTTGAGCCAGGTCAGGCGATGTTCCTCGATGCCCAGACCCCTCACGCCTACATTCACGGCACTGGCCTCGAGATCATGGCCAACTCCGACAACGTGCTGCGTGCCGGTCTGACCCCCAAATACATGGATGTGCCGGAGCTGCTGGCCTGCACCCGCTGCGTCGCCAAACCAGATGACCAGATCCTGCTTAGCCCGCGCATGGAAGGCACGGTACAGCACTTCGACGTGCCGGTACCGGACTTCACCTTCAGCGTCTATGGTGCAGGGGAACATGCCCTGACCACCGGCAATGCCGAGATCCTGTTTGCCATCGATGGCCCCATCACCCTCATTGGCCAACATGATGAGCATCTGACCCTGACCATCGGGCAATCTGCTTTTGTGCCCGCCAGCACCGGCGATTATCGAGTGACTGCTGAAGGGCGTTTTGCCCGCGCCAGCAACCGCTGATCCTGGTGGGCCATCGGCTCACAACCGTCTGTTTCAAGGGCCCTTCAGGGCCCTTTTTCCAGCTCATCTGACCACATGGGTGCAGGTATCGCTCACAAAACCGATCATTTAACCCAACGCCAAAGAGTAACACGTTGACTTATAATGATTAATATCATTTATCCTCCAAGGTCACGCTACCCTGCGGTTATGCGAGCCAGCTCACACCCTTCCGCACACGTCATAAAAATCCAGTTAATGCCATTTTTTTCCTCTGTCCCCGGATATTAATCACGGAAATAATAGAAATCGTTAATTTACAGGCAGCAGGAAAAACATTTAAGAGCATTTATATATTTCAGATTTAACACGGCGTTGCCATTTATTTAATATATAGAAGAGGCAACTTTTCAAATCAGGCTATTGATGCCTGTTATTTCCCTGCGCTTTTATTTTTCCGCCTGTATGGCCAGATCGTTTTCACTATCCATTTTATCTGGCTGATATTTGCCCCTGTCACCCTGTATATCCAGTGATAGCCGGGGAAATACATGCAGATAGCCCTCTCGTCCGGCAGATATTCATTGGCTGAACCGGCGACTGCATTATCGGTTTTTATACGTTCAATACCCTACTTCCATTAACCTGTGGCGACAAATATGAAACTGAAACGTTCCCTACTTGCGTGTGCCGTACTGGCTGGCCTGGTTGGTATATCCGGTTGTCAAAATGACTCAGATACTGCTGGCGATAACAATAAAGAGACCAGCGTCTCCCGTTACGTCAATCCGTTTATCGGCACAGGGAATCTGGGCAACACCTATCCCGGCGCAACCACCCCGCACGGCATGGTGCAGCTTTCGCCCAACAACGGCGCCAATGGCTGGGAATATATCTCCGGCTATTACTACCACGACAATAGCCTTGCAGGCTTCGCTCACACCCACCTCTCGGGGGCCGGAGCCGGGGATCTCAACGATATTCTGGTGATGCCGATCAACTCCCGCTCCAATTTCATGCTGAACGAGGGGTCGGCCTCCCTGAATCTGGAGGCCTCCCGTTACAGCCACAAGGATGAAGAGGCAACGGCGGGCTACTACAAGGTCGACCTGAAGGATTACGGCATCAAGGCCGAGCTGACCGCCTCGGATCGGGTGGGTGTTCATCGCTACAGCTTCCCGCAAGATAAAAAATCACAAATCGTGGTCAACCTCGGCTTCAAGGTCAACTGGGACTACACCTCCGACTCCTATCTGAAATGGGACAAAACCCACAACCGGATCGAGGGCCATCGCTTCTCTGACGGCTGGGCCCCCAGTCAGAAAGAGTTCTTCGTGATGGAGTTCGACCAGCCCATCAAAAATATCCGCTTCGCCTACTTCGACAAAGAGCAGAACCGCTATCTGGATCTGCCGGAAGGCACCACCGAGATCGGCAACGAGACCCGTGGCAAATATCAGTATGCTCGTGCCTATGTGGAGTTTGATACCGCAGATAAGGGCCTGGCCGTGGAGGCCAAGGTGGCCCTCTCCAACGTCGAGATCGGCCGGGATGGCAACGCCGGCGCCTCCCTCAACATGACCGAAGTGGCCAACATGTCGTTTGACGATGTGCGTCAGGCCGCCACTAAAAAATGGGAAGAGGAGCTGGGCAAGATCCGGGTCAGCGGGGATGAGGAGTACAAACAGACCTTCTATACCGCGCTCTACCACACCTATCTGGGCCAGACCATCCACTCCGATCTGGACGGGCGCTACCGCCAGGTGCATCAGGGGCGCAATGCCTATCCGGATGGCAACACGCCGTGGGGTGAGCAGATCGACCCCCTCAAGGAGTCGGTACGCACCGCCGATGCCAACCGGGATGGCAAAGCGGACTTTACCCGTTACGACACCTTCTCCCTGTGGGACACCTACCGCGCAGTACAACCCCTCTCGTCACTGCTGGAGCCGGATCGCCTCGCCGATGTGGTGCTCTCCATGCTCTCTTACGCCGAAGAGGAGTGGATGGACGATCTGGGCAACCTGCGCAAGGGCAGATTGCCGGAGTGGACCTTCAAGGGCAACGAGACTGGCATGATGATGGGGATGCACTCCACCACCGTGATCCACGATGTGCTCTCCAAAGGCTCGCTGGACAGACGGATGATCGCACTGGGCTTTGGCGATGCAGAACGTCAGGAGATCAAGGAACGACTGGTGACCGCCATGATCACCGATGCCCGCGCATCCACCAGCCAGGGGGTCGCCTGGATCAAGGAGTACGAGCAACAAGGTTATGTGCCCGCCCAGTTGCACGACACGCCGCCGACCAATGACTGGGAATCACACTCCCCGTTCAAGGATGCCTGGACCTCCTCCTACTCGCTGGAGTACTCCATGGATGACTGGGCGATCGCCCAATCGATCAAGGCGGTGTTTGGCGAAAGTGACCCCCGCTATCAAGAGTTTGCCGATCGCTCCAAGAACTGGCAGGCGCAGTTTGACTTTGGCGGCAAGCAGTACAAGGGGTGGTTCAAGGCCCGCGACTACGACGGCAACTTCATTGATGCCGACTGGGTAGACCCGAAAACCGGCCGGGCAGTGGGCAAGGATTGGCGACCAGACATGTTTAACTGGTCATTCGCCGAGTCCAACGGCTGGCAATACGCCTTCAGCGTGCAGCATGACATCCAGGGTCTGGTCGACCTGATGACACGTTTCGATCAGACCCAGAATCCTCAGGCCAAACGGGGCGAACTGTTTGCCAAGCGGCTGGACGAGTATTGGACCACCTACCCGGATCGCAACGCCGGCGACAACCAGTTCCCGGTGTTCAACACCGGTAACGTGGGTCAGCATGTGCAGGGCAACGAGCCGGATATCCATGTTCCCTACCTCTACAACTACGTAGGGCAACCCTGGAAGGGACAAGCGGCCATCGCGGCAGCCACCAACGTCTGCTACAAGAACACCCCTGACGGCATCTGTGGCAACGATGACTTTGGCACCCTTTCTGCCTGGTTCGTGTTCCGGGCGTTGGGCTTCTTCCCGGTCAATGCCTCCTCCGGCATCTACGAGATTGGCACCCCCATGTTCGAAACCGCCTCGCTCGATGTGGGGGCTGGCAAGCAGTTCACCGTCACGGCCCAGAACGTCAGCCGCGACAACATCTACATCCAGTCCGCTCGCCTCAATGGCAGCGAGTTCAATCGCAGCTACCTCACCCATGAGGAGATCCTGAGTGGTGGCAAGCTTGAATTCGTCATGGGCGATAGCCCCAACCAGAACTGGGCCAGCCAGCCGGAAGATTTGCCGCCCGCGCAAGGTATCGGCACCTTCCTGCACGAAAGTGATATGCCTGCTGGCTCACGTTAACGATCTGTTCGGGGGGAGGGTTCCCTCCCCCACCATCAATCAATATTGGAATGCCCATGTTCAAACGTAATTTCATCGCCCTTGCCGTTATTGCTGGCCTGACGGGCGGTATTGCTGGCTGTACTGACGAAGAGCAGTCAACCGCCGTCGAGATCCCCGTTACCCCGATTGTCGACCTTTCCGTGCTCAACTACGTCAATCCCATGATCGGCACAGCGGCCTCCGGCCATACCTTTCCCGGCGCCACCCACCCGGCAGGGATGGTGCAGCTCTCGCCAGATACCTTTATTGGCTCCAACAGCGGTCATGAGTCAGGGCAAAACCCCTGGCACTCCGCCTCGGGTTACTGGGATTCATCCAATTACCTGACCGGTGACATAGTCGCGAACGATGTCCCGCTCTACGGTTTTTCCCACACCCACCTCTCCGGTACCGGGGCCACTGACCTCGGGGATATTCTGGTGCTGCCTTACTCGGACATGGCAGACACCCAGCTCAACAGCTTTGACAAAGCCAATGAAAAAGCCAGCGCCGGTTTTTACAAAACCAGGCTGAATAAGGGCGGTATTGAGGTGGAACTGACCGCCACCAAGCGGGTGGGGCTGCACAAATACACCTTTGCCAAAGGGGCCGAACGCAGCGTTAAGTTCGATCTGGGGCACACCTTGCTGAACAACAACGGTCAATCACTGAACAACAAGATCGAAGTGCTTGATGAATACACCATTCGTGGCCGCAGAACCTCAACCGGTTGGTTTCAGGGGCAAAATCACCTGGGTCAGGATATCTTTTTCTACGCCAAGTTCAACCAGCCAGTGGCCAGAGCCATGCTGGGGGAACAAGACAAGATGCCGACCCGGGAGATGCGCTACAACAGCGTTTATCAGGGCGATGATGTCACCGCCTACCTCGATTTTGGTCCGGGCGATCAAGCCATCGAGATCCGGGTCGGCATCTCCCCGGTAAACTGGCAAGGGGCACAGCAGAACCTGGAGGCTGAAGCCCCCACCTTTGATTTTGCCAAGGCGAAATCACAAGCCGAATACGCCTGGGCCGAAAAGCTGACCAAGATCCGGGCTGAAGGGGGAAGCTCGACGGAAAAAACCAACTTCTACACCGCCCTCTATCACATGATGATTGCCCCCATCGAGTTCTACGATGTGGATGGCCGATACGTTGACATGCTCGGTACTGTGCGCACCCTCAAGCCGGGTGACACGCCGAACTACTCCATCTACTCCACCTGGGATACCTTCCGTGCCGTGCACCCCATGTGGACCATCATGGATCCGCCGCAAGCCACCCTCTATGCCAAGGATCTGATCCGCAAGTCCAACGTGGAGTTCGGCCTGCTGCCCAAGTGGGAAGGCCACGGTTCGGAAACCGGCACCATGATCGGCTACCCTTCGGCCGCGATTCTCGGCGACGCGGTCACCAAAGGATTGATAGATGCAGACGAGGCGCTACAAGCCTCGGTCAAATCGGCCCACTACCGACCGGCAGATTACCCGCAGATCAACGATGACATTCTGAGCGCACTGATGGCCGGTCAGCTCAGCTATCACGAGAAAGAGCAGTGCGTCCGTTATCCCAACTGGAACTCGGTCTCCTACTCGCTGGAGTTCTCTTTCTACGACTGGACCATCGCCGAGATGGCGAAAGCCGCGGGCGACATGACCACCTATCAAGAGTTCAAGGCGCGCTCCTACAACTCGCTCAAGCATTGGGATCCCCAGGCAGGCAATGCCGATGGCAAGGGCTTCTTCGTGCCGACCGAGCTGAAAAACGGCGACCCGTGCGCCCTGAAATACGCGGCGGCCGATTTTGATCCCTACAAGTCGGATGCCTTCTACTACACCGAGGGTAACGCCTGGCAGTGGCAATGGTCCTTCATGCAGGATCTCGACAAGCTGACTGAAATCATGGGGGGTCAGCAGGGGCTCAACGACAAGCTCGACAACCTGTTCAACGCCAACCCGAATGGTGGCGATGCACATCAGGACATGACCGGCTATATCGGGCAGTACATCCACGGCAACGAGCCCTCCCACCACGTTATCTATCTCTACAACCGCACCGCCCAGCCCTGGAAAGCGCAGGAGTACCTCGACCGGGTCTACAAGGAGTTCTACAAAACCACCCCGGATGGTCTGATCGGCAATGAAGATGTCGGCCAGATGTCGGCCTGGTACATCATGAGCGCCATGGGCTTTTATCAAATCGCCCCGGGCGACCCGACCTACACCATCGGTCGTCCCATCTTTGACAAGGTCACCATCAACCTGCCCAACGGTCAGTTCAACGTGGTGGCGCAGAACAATGGTCCGGACAACCTCTATGTCAAAGAGGTCACCATCAATGGCAAACCACTCAACCAGTACAACACCTTCGCCCACAGCGAGATCCGTCCCGGTGGTGAACTGCGTTTTGTGATGACCAACCAGAAACCAACCCCGTAACGCCACCCGCGGCAAGCCACCCGGCTTGCCGCGTGTTCATATCAGGTATTCAGGAGCAACAGATGTTCAAACCCCATAAGCTGGCCATAGTGGTGGCCACCCTGCTGGGTCTTTATGGCTGCAACGCAAACGATGAGACCACCACCGACAATGAGCGCCCCGACAACTCCTTGCAGGTGCTGCAATATGTCGATCCCCTGATCGGCACCGATGGGCTGGGCAATGTCAATCCCGCCCCCGTCATGCCGGAAGGGATGATCCAGCCAGGCCCGGATAACTGGAACCCGGCCAACTGGGATGGCAAGGGCTCCCCTTCCGACTACCACCACCATCTGACCAAGCTTTCCGGCTTTAGCAGCACCCATATCTCGGGGGCCGGCAAGGGGGATCTCAATGACTTTGCCTTCTTGCCCTACACCGGCAGCAATACCGATCCGGTCACCATCAACAAGCCGAGCGAGCTGTCGGAGGTGGGCTATTACAAAGCCGATCTGGTAGAGACCGGCATCAAGGCCGAACTCACCGCCACCCAGCGGGTCGCCTTCCACCGTTACCGCTATCCGGCGGGTGAAGATCGCAAAGTCCAGCTCGATCTGCAGCACGAGCTGCTGGAGCAATACGGTAACCACTCCCGCAACATTTACTTCAAGCGGGTCAGCGATAACGCCATCGTCGGGGCCAGAACCAGCAACGAGTGGGGGCAGTGGCAGACGGTCTTTTTCTACGCCGAATTTTCCGAACCCTTCGTGGAGCAGACCCTCTATGTCGATGGCAAACTGAGCAGCGACACCGAAGTGGGGCTGGCCGATTACATCGGGTATGGCGAAACCCGGCCCCGGGTGCGGGATGTGGTGACCCAGCTCAACTTTGCCAAAGGGGAGCAGCCCATCACCATGAAGATGGCGATCTCGGGCACCGGCATTGAGGGGGCCATGGCCAACCTGCGCGCCGATGAACATGGCTACCGCTTCGATCAGGTTGTGCAGGAGAACAAGCAGGCATGGGCGAAGGTGCTCAATAAGTTCAACCTGGAGGGGGGCAGCGATGCCGACAAGACGCTCTTTTATACCTCCCTCTATCGCACCTATATCGCCCCCTTCGTCTATCAGGATGTGGATGGTCAATACCGAGGAATGGATGGCAAGGTGCATCAGGCCAAGCCGGGCTTTACCAACTACTCGGTCTACTCCATGTGGGACACCTTCCGCGCCGCCCACCCGCTGAAGACCATCATCGAAAAAGATCGCGCCATCGACTATGTGCACGATCTGCTCAACAAATATAAAACCGGCGGCATCATGCCCAAATGGGAGCTGCACTCCGACTATACCGGCGAGATGGTCGGCTATCCGGCGGTCTCCATCATCGCCGACGTCATCGTCAAATATCCGGGTGAGTTTTCGCCAGAAGAGATAAAGCTGGCGCTGCAGGCGGCCAACGTCTCCGCCAACTTTGACCTCGAGCTGACCAAAAACTGGGTGCCCTATCAGGATCCCTGGAACGGCGACAAGCGCTTCACCGTGATGACCCGTCACGGCCAGTATGCCGAGCAGCACGGCTATGTACCGGCCAACGTCAAATACAAGCCGGAAGAGGGGGGCATGGCGCAGGACAAGTACGATGAGCTGGTCAACGAGTCCGTCTCGTACGGGGTCGAGAATGCTTACTATGACTGGTGCATCGCCCAGCTGGCACGCCTGGCCGGTGACAAATCCGCCGAGAACCGCTATCTGGCCCGGGCCACCACCTGGCGCGCCTATTTTGACTACAACCCGGCGGAATATGGCAAATATGGTGCGACCGGCTTTATGCGCCCCAAAAATTTCGATGGCAGCTGGGTCAACAACTACCCCTCCTGCGCCATCGACAAAAACGGCGACCCGGTCACGCCACCACAAGGTTGCGACATCAACGACAGCAGCCGTTATGACACCTTCTGGCCCTATCGTGCCGAGCACCGGGGGCAGGACTTTACCGAAGGCAACACCTGGCAGTGGAGCTGGTTTGTTCCCCACGATATCGAGGGGCTCAAAGAGGCGATGGGGGGCGAGGAGGGCTTTCGGAAAAATCTGGATGCCCTCTTCACCGCCAACTCCAGCGCCGACACCTCGCAGGGGGATATGACCGGCTATATCGGGCAGTTCGTGATGGGGAACGAGCCGGATCACCATGTTCCGTATCTTTATAACTGGACCAAGGAGCCGTGGAAAACCCAGGAGTATGTGGATCAGGCGGTGCGCAGCTTCTTCCACCCGACCACCACCGGCCTGATTGGCAATGAGGACGTGGGGCAAATGTCCGCCTGGTACATCATGAGCGCCCTCGGCTTCTATCAGGTCACGCCGGGGCTCCCGGTCTACACCATAGGTCGGCCACTGTTTGACAAGGTGACGATGGATATTGATGGCGGGAAATTCACCGTGATCGCCGAAAACAATGGCCCCAAAAATATCTATGTGGAATCCGTCACCATCAATGGCAAACCCTTGGGGGAAAACCTGACCTTCAACCACAGCGATATTCGGGCAGGCGGTGAGTTGAAATTTATCATGACGGCGCAAAAACCAACCCGCTCAGATAATAAATAACCATCATTTATTACCAATATATGCCCAGGCCCAAAGCTTCCTTTGGGCCTCTTTTTTGCTGGGCTCACAAAAACACTCAAAAAATATAACGTTCTGTATCACATGATACGCGGATCACAAACAGACAGCCTTGTCACAAAAGTCTAGTGAATGACACTTTTTTACTCTGTCGATGAAACAGGGGGCATGGGAATAATAGCGGTAGCCGGGATTAACAGCGCTGAGCCTTTATATTGCGCAGGTACCACACCGGCATCAGAAAAATAGATCATGACTGCTCACCCCCTACCCGATGGAGCCGTTCCATATGTTCAAGAAAAGTATTCTGGCCATTACCCTGACCACCACGCTCACCATGTTATCTGGCTGTGATGCTGATGACAGCACCACCAATAATGACGATCAAAAGCCAACGCCAACCAATGTGTTGCAATACGTGAATCCATTCGTTGGCACTGGTTTTAATGGGCACACCTTTCCCGGCCCCGTAGTACCGGAAGGGATGGTGCAACTGTCGCCGGATACCGAACTGATAGGGTGGCACTCCTCCTCTGGCTATCACTTCGATAAAGATACCCTGTTCGGCTTTTCTCATACCCACCTCTCCGGCACCGGCATGGGGGGGCTCGGGGATATTCTGTTCCTGCCCTTTACCGAAGATAAGTCCAAATACATCGAGCAGAGCGATGATTACCGCAAAGCCATCTCGGTCAAAATGGACAAAAAGTCCGAGCAAGCCGAGCCTGGTTATTATGCGGTCCGCATCGCCGACAATGGCATCAAGGCAGAGTTGACCGCCTCCGAGCGGGTGGGCTTTCACCGCTACACCTATCCGCAGGGGCAACCACAACGGCTGAAGATCGACTTGAACTCGATCCTCAACAGCGATTGGGGCTCGAGTTCGCTTCGCAACAAACTCACCGTCAGTGAAGATGGCTACACCATCACCGGCGAACGGGATGCCGCCCATTTCTCCGGCTGGGCGAAAAACCAGAAGATCTTCTTCTATGCGACCTTCGACAAGAAGATCAAAGGGGTCTACATCCTCGCCGGAGGTATACCGGTAGAGGGGTTGAGCGCCGAGCACAAAGCAAAATCCAAAGCCGATGTCACCGCCTACGTCGAGTTTGAAGAGGGGGATTCTGCCCAGCTGAACGCCAAAGTCGCCCTCTCGGCAGTTGATGCCAGCGGCGCCCGGAACAACTACCAGGCTGAAGGCAATGTGTCGTTTGACGAAGCCCGCACCAACGCCCGCGAGAAGTGGGCTAATGCCCTCAATTTCACCATCGAGGGGGGCAGCAAGGAGCAAAACGAGATCTTCTACACCGCCCTCTATCACACCAAGATCGCCCCCATCGTCCATCAGGATGTGGATGGCAGCTTCCGCGGCATGGGCAAAGGGGCGCAGGCCAAGGGGGAAGGCAGCTACTCAATCTATTACGGTCAGGCGAGCGAAGAGCAGCCCAACTTCTCGGTCTACTCACTGTGGGACACCCAGCGGGCGCTGCACCCGCTCAAGACCATCACCGAACCCACCCGCGCTGTGCAATATGCCAAGAACCTGATCCAGAAGTATCAGGAGAGCGGCCTGCTGCCCAAGTGGGAGCATCTGGGGGATGAGACCGGCACCATGGTGGGCTATCCAGCGGTGGTGGTGATTGCCGACGCCATCACCAAATACCCCGATGCCTTCACCGCGCAGGAGAAAAATCTGGCGCTCAGGGCCGCCATCGACTCCTCCAGCTATGACAACTACCCTGCGCTGGCCACCGAGTGGGACAAGGATGTGCTGGACAAGACCCTGACCAACCACATCGACTACATCGAGAAGAACGGCTTTGCCCCGGCGGTGCAGCGGATCGATGGTCAGCCTGTCTTCCCTGACTACACCCTCGAATCGGTCTCCTACGGTCTGGAAAACGCCTTCTACGACTGGGCCATCGCCCGGATCGCCAAGGCGGCCGGCAACCCGGCGGCAGAGGCGCGCTATCTGGCCCGTTCGAACGGCTACCAGCGCTACTTCGATCACAATACGGCCGAATATGCCCAGTACGGGGTGACCGGTTTCATGCGTCCGGTGATGATCGATGGCTCCTTCATGACCCCGTTTGATCCCTATGGCACCGAACATGAGACCGGCAACTATACCGAGGGCAACGCCTGGCAGTGGACCTGGTTTGTCCCTCATGACATCAAGGGGCTAAAAACCGCGATGGGCGGGGAAAAGGCCTTCAAGCAGAATCTGGATGCAACCTTCGCCGCCGAGAGTCAGGGCTCGGAGACCGCTGACATGACCGGGATGCTGGGGCAGGTGGCCTTCGGCAATGAGCCTTCCCACCATATCCCCTATCTCTATAACTGGACCTCGGAGCCGTGGAAAACCCAGGAGAAGGTCGATTACATACTCCATACCATGTACACCAACACCCCGGCAGGCATCATAGGTAACGAGGATGTGGGCGCCATGTCTGCCTGGTATGTGATGTCATCACTCGGCTTCTATCAGGTGAATGCGGCAGATCCCGTCTACACCATCGGCCGTCCGCTGTTTGCCAAAGCGACCATCCCGGTCAAGGGAGGAACCTTCACCATCAGCGCCGATAACAACAGTGAGAAGAACCGCTATGTCCAGTCGGTCACCATCAATGGCAAACCGCTCAAGGATGGTCTCTTCTTCGAGCACAAAGAGTTTGTACCCGGTGGCAACCTCCACTTCGTGATGAGCGATACTCCGCCACAAAAGTAACGAGCCATAGCATTGCAGTGACATTCAGCACGTAACCCGCAAATGTCACTTTGTGATACCCGACGGCCCACGCCAGATGGATTGATAAAATCCAATCAGCGCCGGGCCGTTTTATTTTCCAGTTAGGAACGGAAACCTGTTTTTTCTGAAAACTACCTTAAATAGGGCAATAAACCGCAAAAAATGGCCTTAAACCTCGTTGCAAGGGTTTTTCTGCCATACCTTGACCGCTGTCACATCCCGCCATCAATTAAACAAAAACAGCTATTGAGTCACCACTCAACACTTTGCGAGCTGGATCACACCGGCAGAACCATGCAACAAAAATCCAGTTATTGCTACATTCATCGCCTGTCCAACCCTGCCTGTGAGGGCAATAATGAGCCCAATTCGCAACGCATGACTTAGCCCTGACGGGAAAGGAGAGTGAGATGTTACCCACCATGACCAACGGCAGACTCATCTGCCTGGAGTTGAAGGCCACCAGCAAGGAGGCCCTGTTCGACGAGATGGCACAGATGCTGGCGCGCGATGGCGCTGTGTCTGATCAACAGCAGTTCGTCAAAGATGTCTGGGCCCGCGAGCAGCTGGACTGCACCGGCTTCGAGCAAGGTGTCGCCCTGCCCCATGCCAAGAGCAAGGCCGTCAGCCGCCCTGCCATTGCCATCGGTGTCAGCCGCCAAGGTATCGAGTACGGCGCCGAAGATGGCAAGCCGACCCAGCTGATCTTCATGATCGCCTCCCCGGATGGCGGCGCCAACCACCACATCGAAGTGCTGGCCGAGCTCTCTACCCGTCTGCTGGAACCCGGTTTTATCGAGCAGATGAAAGCGGCCACTACCGTTGAGCAAGCACTGACCCTGCTCAAGCAAGGCCCGAAAATGGAAAAACCCGCCCCTGCCGCCAAACCGGCAGCCACTGCCCCGGCAGCCCCCGAAGAGCGCACCTTCAAGGATCGCCTCAATACCATGAAGCAGCATCTGCTGTTTGGTACCTCCCACATGATCCCCTTCATCGTGGCGGGCGGTGTCCTGCTGTCCCTGTCGGTGATGCTGAGCGGCAAGGGCGCCGTGCCGGAAGCGGGCTTCCTCAAAGACATGGCTACCATGGGTATCGCCGGTCTGACCCTGTTTACCGCTGTGCTGGGTGGCTACATCGCCTACTCACTGGCTGACAAACCGGGCCTGGCCCCGGGCATGATCGGCTCCTGGATTGCCGTTCAGCACTATCAAACCGGTTTCCTCGGCGCCATTCTGGTGGGCTTTATCGCCGGTTTCGTGGTCAATCAGCTCAAGCGGATCAAGCTGCCTGACTCCATGACCTCCCTCGGCTCCATCTTCATCTATCCGCTGATCGGTACCTTCCTGGTGTGCGGCATCGTGATGTGGGGGATCGGTGCCCCGATCGCCGCCATGATGGAAGGGATGAACCACTGGCTCTCCAGCATGGCGGGCTCCGGTAAAGTGATGTTGGGTGCCATTCTGGGTGGTATGACCGCCTTCGATATGGGCGGCCCGGTCAACAAGGTTGCTACCCTGTTTGCCCAGACTCAGGTCAACACCCAGCCCTGGCTGATGGGTGGTGTCGGTATCGCCATCTGTGTACCGCCACTGGGTATGGCACTGGCCACCTTCATGTCTCCGAAGCGTTACAAGAAAGAAGAGCGTGAATCCGGCAAAGCGGCCGCCATCATGGGCATGATCGGTATCAGTGAAGGTGCCATCCCGTTCGCCGCTGCTGACCCCGTGCGTGTTATCCCGGCCATCGTCGCAGGCGGTATCGTCGGCAACATCACCGGCTTCATGATGCACAGTATCAACCACGCCCCCTGGGGTGGCTGGATTGTCCTGCCGGTAGTAGAAGGCAAGATGGGTTACATCCTGGGTACCGTCCTCGGCGCCCTGACCACCGCCGTTATCGTCAACCTGCTGAAGAAGCCGGTGAGCGAAGAAGATGACGTGACCACCACCCAAACCAGCTTCGAGATCATTGAAGCGGAAGGTGAAGCTGACGTGCTGGCCATCACTGCCTGCCCGTCCGGTGTTGCCCACACCTTCCTGGCCGCCAAGAGCCTGCAGAAGGCCGCAGCCAAGCAGGGGATCAAGATCAAGGTCGAGACCCAGGGCGCCAACGGCATCATCAACCGCATCACCGCCAAGGATGTCGCCAACGCTCGCTACGTTATCTTCGCCCACGATGTGGCCATCAAATACCGCGAACGCTTCACCGATATCGAAGTCATCGATGTGAAGACCAAAGAGGCGATTCACAATCCGGAAGGTTTGCTGGCCCGCACCCTGGGCAACAAGGCCAACGCCGCCTGATAGCAGTCAGACTCCACCGATCACAAGGGGCCCATCACGGGCCCCTTTTCATTGCCTGCCGAGCAACCGCACATCATCCCACTGACCAAGCCACTGATTTAAAACATATTAACCAGTCACGTCACGGATCTTGGCGAGCCGTCACAGAACGGCGACGTGTAAAAAAACAGCAATTGAAGCGCTGGTCAGATCTCATGTCAAATGGCTCCGCCTACTAAACTGGAGCATCACAAAAATGATAAAAATCAATAAATTGGTTCTGGCAGTTACCCTCACCCTCACTGCCACCCCCTTGCTGGCGGCCCACTGGGAGTGCGGCCAGCACGTGCGCTTCGGCCTCCCCTCCGAATCGGATCAGAAGCTCTGCCGTGAAGGGTATGCGGTCGGCTACAACTACGACTACAAGGTGGCGGACTGGGTCTCCTACCGGATGACCGCCCAGAGCGCACAGGGCACAGTGCCACGCAAGGATGCCTTCGCCGAGGACAAGGAGATCCCGGTCGCCTATCGTGCCACCCTCTCCGACTACAAGGGCTCGGGCTACGACCGTGGCCATCAGGCCCCGGCGGGGGACATGAAATCGAACAAGAACACCATGAAAGAGAGCTTCCTGCTGAGCAACATGACGCCGCAGATCGGGGTGCTCAACCAGAAAGCGTGGCGCGTGCAGGAGGACAAGGTGAACAAGTGGGCAGTCTCCCGCAAGGATGTGCAGGTGATCACCGGCCCAATCTTTACCGGCTCTGAAGAGTCCATCGGTCAGGGTGTGGCGATCCCGAGTGCCTACTACAAGATCGTGATGGACCCGGCCAAACTGCAGGCCATCGCCTTTATCATGCCGCAGCAAGAGGTGCCCATCAGCCAGATCGCCGACTACCGGGTCTCGGTGCGTCAGGTGGAAGAGCAGACCCAGCTCAACTTCTTCAGCGATATGCCCGAAGAGCAACAAGAGACGCTGGAAGCCCGCGTCTCCCCGATGTGGAACTGAGCGCGAACACTCACCAACAGATGGATTGACACCCCATCTGTCTTGAATCGCGATATAGGGAGGGGCCAGCGCCCCTCGCAGCAGGGGGAATCACGCTCCCCCTGCCCTTTTCAGATGGCTGCTGACCCGTTGCAACCACTGGTTGTGGCATCACCCGACGACCCGCCCAGACTCACAGTTTGCCGCGCCGTTAGCTGCTATATTGCCCCCTCTTTGGCACTAACAGACTGAATTGACGCACATTTGCCTCGGCGTATCGGCCCGCAAACCGCTGCACCACAACGCGATTCAGCCCGACAGAGGACCTTTTTATGAAACAGACCCTTGTTGCCCTGACCCTCAGCGGCCTGCTGGCGCTCTCTCCCCTCACCCTGCAAGCGGCCGAGAGTTCGATGCAGATGGAGCGCGACCTCAATACCCTGGTCAGCAAACGCCAGGCGGTGGACATGCTGCTCAGCGAAGCGCTGCAGATATACAAGTCGCCAGCCAAGATCTCCCATGCCGGTTTTACCGCCAAGATGCCGAGCAATATGGAGCTGGTGACCGAGCGGCTGCTGGCCGCCTACCAGCTTGAACCCTACCGCACCGACCTGCTGATCTCGGCGGCCAACGCCCAGATCTACAACGGCAACCTGAGCCGCGCCATCACCTTGCTGGAGCAGGCACAGGCCGTCGCTCCCGATGATCTCGACATCAACAGCTATCTCGCCATCTGGCAGCTGGTGAAGGGCAACAAGGAGGCCTCCCGCAGCTATCTGGCGAAAGTGGCGGATCGCAACGGCGGCCGCGCCGCCGATCTGGAGGAGATCATCGCCCGGGTGCAGCGGATCACCGCCGCCCCGCTGCAGACCGAACTGACCGGGGATCAGCTCAAGGCCACCAGGGAGGGCAAGCGCGCCATCGTCACTCTGGGCTACGCCCTCAATCCCGACGGCAGCATGGACAAGATCCTGCTTGGCCGCCTGCAAACCACCCTGACGCTGGCCAAGGCCGACCCTGAGGCGCTGATCATCCTGACTGGCGGCGTGCCGCAGAACCGCCAGACCGAAGGCAAGCTGATGGCCGACTGGCTGGCCAATCACGGCATCGACCGCAGCCGCCTGATTGAAGATAACTACGCCACCAGCACGGTGGATAACGCCCTCTACAGCGCCTATGCCCTCGCCCGCCACCAGATTGACTATGCGGTGCTGGTGAGCTCAGCCAGCCATGTGCGCCGCGGTCAGACGGTGCTGGAAATCGCCTGCGACCAGATTGGCCCGGCCAACATCAAGGTGGCGAGCGTCAGCTACCCTGACAAACCCCTCGAGGAGCTGGCCACCCCGAGCGAGAGCGAGCTGCTCGGCATCTACCGCGACGCCCTGCGCACCTACGGCATGTGGAGTTACCGCTCCGCCCCCCTGCTGGAGCGTTGATCGGCCATCAAAACAAAAAAGAGAGGGAGGCGTGATGCCTCCCTCTCTTTTTATTGGCCCAGCCGCTTTCCTTAACTGACCATAAAGCCCTGCGAGGGGGCTGCTTTGGGATCGTCACCGAAGCGGTTTGGCCCCTGCTGGCCGTTGCAGACCATAAAGTAGATGAGCACCAGGGTGCCGATGATGGGGATGAGCCCGAGCAGCAGCCACCAAGCGCTGCGGTCGGTGTCGTGCAGGCGACGGGCCGCCACCGCCAACGATGGCAGCAGCACCGCCAGCGAATAGATGGAACTGATCAGCTCCTTGTCGCCGCCAATCAGCTTGTCCACCATGCCGAGCAGCAGCATGACGATGACGTTGCACAGCACGAACATCCAGTATTCGGTGCGGCGAGCCCGCCCGTTGAATACCGCATATTGCTTGAGGACCGAGATATACCAGTTCATTGCGCCTCCAGAATGGCTATCACGCCAGTGAGTAAAAAAGAGAGTCGATAAAACAAGTAGTTAAGATCTTAGCGCGATCATCCCCCCGAGTCGACAGGGATGCCCGAACGCCTCCCAAACTAATCAGCTGCGGCAATCATTGACCGGCCCAAGCCGGGAGATCTGCGCCCCTGCAACAGAGCAAATCAACCCCATCAGCGCATCACTCTCGTCACAAGCAGGAAAATGGTGCTTAATAATCCATTAGCAATCGTATGGACTCAGCGTGAGGATAACGGTAGATTCGGCGCCCAATCCTGAACAGGATCTGTGTCTCCCTCCCATAATGAATCCACTTATTCATTACTTCTCCTAACACAGGGATAGCCATGAGTATTACACGCAGAGATTTTCTCAACGGCGTTGCCATCACCATTGCGGCAGGCATCGCCCCCATCAATCTGCTCAAGGCTGCCGAAGGCGGCAGCACGCTGGCGGATAAAACCCTGGCCTACCCGCCCGCCCTGACCGGCCTGCGCGGCAACCATCCGGGCTCTTTCGAACCGGCCCACAGCATCGCCCGTGACGGCAAGCAGTATGACTTTGCCAATATTCCCCTCGAGGAGGAGTACGATCTGGTGATCGTCGGCGCCGGGATCAGCGGTCTGGCCGCCGCCTGCTTCTATCAGCAACTGCTCGGCGCGGATAAGAAGATCCTGCTGCTCGACAACCACGACGACTTTGGCGGTCACGCCAAGCGCAACGAGTTCACCACCCCCGATGGCCTGCGTCTGGGTTACGGCGGCAGCGAATCCCTGCAATCACCGCGTTCGGTCTACAGCCCGGTAGCGCTGGGGCTGCTCAAGGCGCTGGAGGTCAACATCGATGCGCTGGCCAAAGGGTTCCAGCAGACCTTCTATCCGGATCTGGGGCTGAGCCGGGGCGTCTATTTCGACGAGAAGCACTTTGGCGTCAACAAGATAGTGAACGGGGATCCGGGCCACAACGTGGCGGACGACATCCCCCGCGATCGCCTGAATGGCCGTCCGCTGGCAGAGTTTATCGGTGACTTCCCCCTCGATGATGCCGACAAGGCCGCCCTGCTGGCGCTGCACGAAGCGAAGATCGACTACCTGAGCGGCATGACCCGCGAGCAGCAGGATGAGTGGATCACCCGCAACAGCTACACCACCTTCCTGCGCGACAAGGTGGGCCTGAGCGAACGAGCCATCACCTACTTCCAGCAGCGTACCAACGACTTCCAGGCGGTCGGTATCGACGCCACCGCCTGCGCCGATGCGCGCCTCTGCGCCTTGCCGGGTTTCGACGGCCTCAATCTGACGCCGCTTGATGCCGAGGAGCAGGCAGAGCTGGACGACCCCTACATCTTCCACTTCCCGGATGGCAACGCCGGCCTCACCCGCCTGATGGTGCGCAAGCTCATTCCACAGGTGGCGCCGGGCCACACCATGCAGGATGTGGTGCTGGCCAAGTTTGACTACAGCAAACTCGACCTGCCTGAACACAAGGTGCAGCTGCGCCTTGGCAGCACGGCGCTGCAGGCCAAAAACATGCGCCTCGCCGATGGCAAGCTGGCGGTGGATGTCACCTACATCAAGGAGGGGAAACTGCATCGGGTACGGGCCAAGCAGTCAGTGATGGCGGGCTACAACATGATGATCCCCTACATGGTGCCCGAGATGCCGGAGCCCCAGAAGGAGGCGCTGCGCCAGAACGCCAAGGCGCCGCTGGTCTACACCAAGGTGGTGATCAAGAACTGGCAAGCCTTCGTCAAGCTGGGGGTGCACGAGGTCTACTCCCCGGCCGCCCCTTACAGCCGGGTCAAGCTCGACTATCCGGTCAATCTGGGTGGCTACGAGCATCCCAAGAGCCCGGATCAGCCGATGTGCCTGCACATGGTCTATGTGCCGACCCTACCGGGCAGCGGCCTCTCGGCCCGCGAGCAGTCCCGCAAGGGGCGCGCCATGATCCTCGGCATGCCGTTCGAACAGCATGAGCAGATGATCCGCGAACAGCTGCAGGGGATGCTGGGCAGCGCCGGTTTCAACCATGAGCAGGATATCCTCGCCATCACGGTCAACCGCTGGTCTCACGGCTACTCCTATGTCACCAACACCCTGTTTGATGACGAAGCACAGTGCGAAAAATGGATTGAGCTGGGTCGCCAGCCAATCGGCAACATCACCATCGCCAACTCGGATGCAGGCTGGAGCCCCTACGCCCACGCCGCCATCGACGAAGCGTGGCGTGCCGTCAACGAGCTGGTTGCCCTGAGCAAGGGAGGTGCCCAATGAGCCGCGCCCTGTCACTGACCGCCAGCGCCCTGCTGCTGGCCCTGCCCGCCCTTGCCGCCAACGCAGCCCCCACCATGTCGGCAGGTGAATACGTGGCCAAGCTCGGCGATTGCGCCGCCTGTCACACTAGCGAGATCAGCAAACCGCTGGCGGGCGGCAAAGGGTTCCCGACTCCCATCGGCACCGTATTTGCCACCAACATCACCCCCGACAAGACGCACGGTATCGGCAACTACAGCCTGCCGGAGTTCATCAAGGTGATGCGCGAAGGGGTGGCCCGCGATGGGCATAGCCTCTATCCGGCCATGCCCTACACCGCCTACGCCAAGATGAGCGATAAAGATCTCGAAGATCTCTATCACTACCTGATGCAGGATGTGCAGCCGCTGGCCATCGCCAACAAAGAGAGCGACATCCCCTGGCCGCTCAACATGCGCTGGCCGCTGATGGGGTGGAACTGGCTCTATCACGATGACAGCCGCTGCACCCCGGTGGCCGGCAAGAGCGAAGAGTGGAACCGCGGCGCCTATCTGGTGCAGGGTGCCGGTCACTGCGGCAGCTGTCACACCCCACGCGGATTGGGGATGCAGGAGAAAGCGCTGACCGAGGCGGATCCCGTCTACCTGAGCGGTGCCGCCCTCGATGGCTGGTATGCCCCCGACATTCGCGGCAGCCGTTACAGCAAGCAGGCGCTGATCGACCTGCTGAAAACCGGCCGCAGCCAGCATGAAGCGGTCGCGGGCCCCATGGGGGAAGTGATCACTCACAGCAGCCAATATTTCAGCGACGCCGATCTGGCCAGCATCGCCACCTACCTCACCGATCTCAAGGATGAGCCGGTGGCGGAGAAAGGGGCTCGTGCCTACGCCAGTGCCAGCGGCAAGGCGGACTACGCCATGTACTGCTCCACCTGTCACGGGGTCAACGGCCAGGGCAATGACCACGTCATTCCCTCGCTGGTGAACAACCGTACCGTGCTGGCGGGCGATCCGTCGAGCCTGATCAACGTGCTGCTGCACGGTGCCGAAACTCCGGTCACCCGCGGCCATCTCGGCTACCACATGCCGGGTTATGGCTGGACCATGGATGACGAGCGGCTCGCCGAGCTGGTCAACACCCTGCGCGCCTCCTGGGGCAATGAAGGCACCGCCGTCAAGGCGGCGGTGGTCAAGGCCCAGCGCGAGCTGCACGGCAAGGAGTAAGGGCTGTCAGCTCTCTCTTGGCCAAGTGCCATAAAAAACGGGCCTCCACTGGAGGCCCGTTTGCTATTGATGAACCTTGCTCTGGTGCTTATCCCTTGCGGGATTTGGGACCCGGCAGCGGTGCCGCCGGCTGGCGGTAATCACCATAAGGGAAGATATTGCGAAACCGCTGAGCCACCGGCTCGGGGATGGAGCGGGAGAAGATCAGCTTCACGCCATCGCCATCGCGCTGCCCCACAATGCGCCCGCGCACCATGTCGTGGCGCAGGATCTGCTTGGCGTGCTCAATAAAGGCAGGGGATACTTTGCCCCGCTTGACCACCACCTTGCCGGGAGCAAGGCGGATCTCGAACAAGGCACCACGCCCCAGCTTCATCAACCACCAGATCAGCGCAATCGCCACTATCAAGGAAATCCAGGCCATCTTCATCCCTCCCAAGGTCTTGATATCAGGCAGTATAAGCGGCGGTGCGCCCCGATTGTTTGGCGCCGATCACAGCCCCCGCGTCAGCGCGATACAAGGTCACCCTCAGCAATCCTTGCCCCAAGCCACCAGCGTCTCGCGATAGAGCGCCAGCAGCGCCTGATCCCGCACCGCCACCCCGACCTGCTGGGCACGATAGTCGGCCCAGCCGTCGTGGGGATGGGACTTGCCATCGAATTTTTGCAGGGTATGGCCGATGGCAGGCCCCTCGTTGATGACCCGCACCGGCCCCTCGCGCAGGGTAAAGAGAGTCGGATCTATCACGTAGGCGATGGCGGAGGGATCGTGTACGTGGCAGCCATCCAGACCGATGCGCTCCGAGTAAAAACGCAGGTAGAAACGACTGACATCCCACAGGAAGCGGCCCGGCTCCCCCGCCTTATCCTTGAGATCATCCAGATAGGCGCTGCTGAAGAAGCTCTGCTGGGTCACATCCAGCCCGATGATCACCACCGGCCAGTCGGCGGTAAAGACCCGGTCGGCGGCATCGGGATCGTCGTGGATATTGGCCTCGGCATAGGGGGTGACATTGCCGCGATGGCCGTTGACGCCAAAGGCGCCCCCCATCACCACTACCTGTTTTACCAGCGAAACAATCTCGGGCGCCTGTTGCAGCGCCAGCGCCAGATTGGTGAGCGGGCCGATAGTGACTATGGTGATCTCTCCCGGCGCGGCTTTCACAGCCTCGACCATGTATTGCCAGGCGGGGCGGGGATCCGGCGCGATAGTGACCTCACCCGCCTCTATGTCGCCAAAGCCGCTCGGGCCGTGGACTATGGTGGTGGGGCCGACCGGTTCGCGCAGCAGCGGGGCAGCAGCGCCTTTGGCCACATCCGCCTTCATGCCATATTTCTGCTTGAGCCAGAGGGCGTTGTGGGTGCCATTGTCGATGGTGGCGTTGCCAAAAACGGTGGTGATGGCGAGCAGCTCGATAGCGGGGTGAGCCTCGGCAAACAGGATGGCCATGGCATCGTCGATACCTGGGTCGGTATCGAGAATAATTTTATGGGTCATGAGAAATTCCTACGGTGACAAACCCTGCGACAAAGGGGAGAGTCTACCCGGCTGACGGCCCCTTATCCCGGCATGGGATCACAGACCGGGCCTTTGCCCCGGTTGTGAGGGGGCTCTGGCGACAATCAGCACAAAAAAACGGCGCGACCCTGTTGCCAGCGCCGCGCCATAGAATTGTTCGTTATCTGGCACTGATCTGCCTGACTGCCCCCTCAGTGCTTGCGATGCCAGCGCGGTGAGGTCGCCTTCTCCCCCCAGGGAGTGACACAAGGGAGCAGAGCCCCTTCAATCACCACCTCGCTGCCCGCCAGCGCCTCGGCGATCTTCTGGTGCAGCACCCGCAGCACCTTACCCTCGTGTTCGGACAGAGAGTGGCCGGCAGCAAAAAACTCCGGCTGATATTGTAGTGCCAGCTTCTGGGCAAATTCATAGGTGTTGAAGCAATCCGGCATCCGCTCAACCACATCGTCAAGCCGGGCCAACAAGCTGTTCAGTTCCCTGGTCATCATGATCTCTCCTTGTCGGTTAATAACCAAAACCTACCCCTTATTGGATAAGTCACCAATGAGCAAACCACAAAAATGTGGTGGGGCACACAGTTCTCTCTTGCGTCCTCCTCGCGGTGAGCGGGAAACAGCTTGCCAGCTTTACATTCTTGCAACAAAGCGCTAAATTCAGACCGACTAATCAGTCGGTCACTTTTCATTCGGAGAACAACATGGGTGCGGCGCAGCGTCAACACAATCCAGAAGATATCCTCGCCATCAAATTATCCTTACCAGACCATCTGGCGCGGCTAAAGCGGGCGAGTCTGGCCCACCCCATGCCGACACTGGCCGAGCGAAAAGCACAACTGAACAAGCTCAAACAGGCGCTGCTCGCCAACAAGGGGCAGCTGTGCAAAGCCCTGGCCGAGGACTATGGCCAGCGCAGTGAATACGACAGCCTGATCGCCGATGTATTGCCCTGCATCATGCAGATCAACTACACCCAGAAGCGGCTCAAGCGCTGGATGCAACCTCACCGCCGTCATGCGGGTCTGCTGCTGGCCCCCGCCAAAGTAGAAGTGCACTTCCAGCCGCTCGGGGTGGTCGGCATCATAGTGCCGTGGAATTTCCCGGTGATGCTGAGCCTCGGCCCCCTTATCACCGCTATCGCGGCGGGTAACCGAGCGATGTTGAAGCTCTCCGAGTTCACTCCCCACACCAACACCGTATTGCAGAGCCTGCTCACCAGCGTGTTTGACGAGCACGAAATCGCCATCATCGAGGGGGATGCCCAGATGGCGGCGGCGTTCAGCTCGCTTCCGTTTGATCACCTGCTCTTTACCGGCTCCACCATGGTGGGCAAGCTGGTGATGGCTGCCGCCGCTCCCCAGCTCACCCCGCTCACCCTTGAACTGGGTGGCAAGAGCCCCTGCCTCATCGCCCCCGACATGCCGGTGGCCACCGCGGTCGAGCGGATGATCTTCGGCAAGAGCCTCAACGCCGGGCAGATCTGCGTCGCCCCCGACTATGTACTGCTGCCCCGCAGCGAGGTGGATAACTTTATCGCTGCCTATCGCAGCCACTTCAGCAAGCTCTACCCGCAAGGGCTCAATAGTGCCGATTACGGCGCCATCATCAACGACCGTCAGTATCAGCGCCTCGTCAGCTGGCTGGAGGAGGCCGAGCAGGCCGGGGCCCAGATCCACCCCTGTGCCAGCCCGGCCCGTGACGATCAGCGCCGCCTGCTGATCCCGCACCTGCTCACTGGAGTATCCGACCGCTGCCAGGTGATGCAGCAGGAGATCTTCGGCCCGCTGTTGCCGCTCATTCCCTACGACACCCTGGAGGAGGCGCTCGCCTATGTGGCCGAGCGGCCCCGCCCACTGGCGCTCTATCTGATGAGCTTCGACTCCGAGCTGCAGACACGGGTGACCCGGGAGACCCACTCCGGCGGCATGGCCATCAACGAGAGTCTGTTTCAGGTGGCTGCCGACGATGTGCCGTTTGGCGGCATCGGCGCCTCCGGCATGGGCCACTACCACGGCCACGAGGGGTTTCTCACCTTCTCCAAGGCGAAAACCGTGCTGACCCGCGGCAAGTTCACCACCGGCTCGCTGATCCACCCGCCCTACAAAGGCTGGATCCAGAAGCTGATGATGGCCTTTTTCCTGCGCTGATGGAGAACCACGCCATGAGTCAACCCCCGCAGCAGAAACCGCTGTCACAGCCGATGACCGACAAGCGTCGCCAGATCCTGGATGCCGCCCTCGCCTTGTGTGCCGAAGATGGCCTGCAAGGGGCAGCCACGGCGCGGATCGCCAAAGCGGCCGGGGTCGCCAATGGCACCCTGTTCCACCACTTCCCAAGCAAGGAGGCACTGATCCTCCAGCTCTATCAGGATGTGAAAACCCGGATGGGAGCCGCCATCCATGAAGCAGACCCCACCCTGCCGCTGTACGACCAGACCCGCCACTATTGGCAACTGGCGATGGGGTGGATGCAGGCCCACCCCAACGAGCTCAAATTTGTGTTGGGTTTCTTTCACTCCCCGCTGCTGGCCAGACCGGCTCGCAGTCAGATCTTGCACGAGGCGTTGCGTTTTCTGCCCGCCCTGCTGGCAAAAGGACAGGCCAGCGGCGAGCTGATGAACGCTCCCGCACCACTACTGCTGGAAGTGTGTCAGGGGCAATTTCTTGCCTGTGCCTCACTGTTTGTCGATCAACCCCACCTTGGGCAGGATGCCTACTGGCAAGCCAGTGCATTCGCCCTGTTCTGGTCAGCCATCTCAGGAGCCAATCCCCATGCGCCTTTCCATACCAACATGGAAGTTTGAATCTGCGGCAGCCCTTGGCCGCAGCCTCTGGATCACCACCCTGCTGTGGGTGGTGGGTCGCACCCTCTGCCGCGCCGCCCGCACCGACGAGGCGGTACGACGGGAGCTTGCGCCGCTGCAAGACGGGCAGGCAATCCGCCTTGAAGTCTGCGGTATCGCTTACGCCATGAACATGCACAAGCAGGGTGGCCGCTGGTATCCCGGTGCACCGGTCGCCCCTCATGCCACCCTCCATCCGCTGCGGGTGCGCTTCAAGCATCCCAATATCGCTTTTCGCACCCTCAGTTTTCGGCTCGGGGTCAATCAGGCATTCAGTGAAAACCGGCTGCTGGTGGAGGGGGACCTAACCGTCGCCATGCAGCTGGTGCGGGGGCTGGAACAGTTGCAAGCGCTGATCCTGCCCGCCTTTATCGCGCGCACTTTGCTGCGTGACTATCCAGCCCCGACCAACAAACTCGGTCGGGCCTGCAACATCTATCTGGGTCTGGTGACCGGCTAACGTGCAAGGAGCCTTTAAATGAGCCGCTACTACGATTTTTTCTGCCCGGTCAAACTGTTGGCCGGTGAACAGGCGCTGGAGCAGCTGGCCAGCGAACTGGCCAGCCTCGGGGCACGCCGCCCGCTGCTGCTGACCGACAAGGGGGTCAATGCCACTGGCCTTGCCACCCTGTTGGCCAATGTGCTGGCCGAGGGGGAGCTGCCGGTCGCCGCCATTTGGGACGAGATCCCGGCCGACTCTTCCACCGCCGTGGTGGAGCGGATCGCCAAACGCTACCGCGAGCTTGCCTGCGACAGTCTGGTGGCGCTGGGGGGCGGCTCGGTGATCGACACCGCCAAGGCGGTCAATATTCTGGCATCCATGGGAGGAGAGCATCTGCTCGACTACTCGGGCGCCGGTTGCCTGACTCATGCACTCAAGCCGCTGG
Organism: Aeromonas sp. CU5; assembly: GCF_002586745.1. NCBI lineage: Bacteria > Pseudomonadati > Pseudomonadota > Gammaproteobacteria > Aeromonadales > Aeromonadaceae > Aeromonas > Aeromonas sp. CU5. The sequence goes on along the minus strand of NZ_CP023817.1, from coordinate 828,094 downwards.
CGGTGGTGCCCACCACGGCGGGTACAGGATCAGAAGTGACATTGGTTGCGGTGATCAAGGATGAGGCGAGCGGGCGTAAGGTGCCCTTCACCTCCCCCTTTCTGCTGCCTCAGCTGGCAGTGCTCGACCCGCGCCTGACCCAGGGGCTGCCGCTCAATATCACCGCCGCCACCGCCATGGATGCCATGACCCACGCCATTGAGGCCTTTCTCGGCACAGCCAAGAACCCGGTAAGCGATGCACTGGCACTGATGGCGGTGGAGAAGATCGCCAACGCCCTGCCGCAAATTCTCACCGATCCGCAGAACAAACAGCTGCGGCTGCAGCTGGCGGAAGGCTCTACCCTGGCCGGCATGGCCTTCTCCAACTCCATGGTGGGGCTGGTACACGCCCTCGGCCACAGTCTGGGGGCCCGCTGCCATCTGCCCCACGGGCTGTGCATGAACCTCTTTTTGCCCACCGTGCTCGACTACAACCGCCCCGAGGTGGATAGCGAGTTGGCAAGGCTGCTGTTGCCGCTGGTAGGGGCAGAGCGCTTTGCCGCCACCCCGGCCCACCAGCGGGCCGAAGCGACCATCACCGCCATCCGCACCCTGCGCGATACCTTGTGGCAAGCGGTCAAGCTGCCACGTACTCTCAACGAAGCAGGTGTGAGCGATCGCTCGCTGCTGGGGGAGATCCGCGATCTGGCGATCAACGACGGCGCCATGCTGTTCAATCGTAAAGATGCCGATCGTGAGCAGTTACTTACCCTGCTGGAGCGTGCCTGGGCCTGATCCCGGCACTGAACCTGTGCCCGACTGTCAGTCGGGCACCTTCAATCAGCATCACGATAGCTCCCCTCCCTCAAACCAGATAAACCAATGCCAAAGCGGATGATATTGGCCACGGGCTTTCATTATCTGTTCTATACCTTGGCTAACAGTTATGTTGTCCCGAGAGACCCAACTTTATGCCAGAGGTGCCCACCATGAGCGAGATCATTCATCAGGCCAACCAGCAGCAGTTCATCTGTATGGTGGAGGGGAAAGAGTCGAGACTGCGCTACCGGCGGCTCGATGCCAAGACCATCGACGCCTACAGCACCTTCGTGCCCCCCGAGTTGCGGGTGCAGGGGATTGCCGAACAGCTGGCGCGCGCCTTCTTCAACTGGACTCAGGCGGAGGGGCTCACTATAGTGCCGAGCTGCCGTTACATTGATGTCTGGTTACGCCGCAATGCCAACAACTGAACCTCTGAACACCGCCCTCGAACAGCAATACCAAGCCAAAACAGAAGCCCTGCTGCGGGCCGATCCGCAGCGGATGGCCTGCCTGCAAGCCGCCGCCGAGCTCAATCTGCCCGACTGGGCGCTGGGAGCCGGTTTTATCCGCAATCTCATCTGGGATCACCTTCACCACAAGGCGGTGCCCACCCCGCTCAACGATATCGACCTTATCTATCTCGATAAAAGCGACCCGCAAGGGCTGGCCGAAGCGGCGCATGAAGCCTGGCTCGCCAAACGGCTGCCCGGCCAGCAGTGGGAAGTGCGCAATCAGGCCCGCATGCACACCCGGCAGCTGGTAGCGCCGTTTGCCAGCAGTCTGGAGGCGCTGAGCCATTGGGTCGAAGTGCCCACCTGCATCGGCGTGCGCCTCACCCGGGATGGCGAGTTCGAGTGGCTCGCCCCCTACGGCTTTGCCATCAACTGGTCGCTGCAAGTGAGTGCCAACCCCAGATGTCTCCAGGACAAACAGATTTTTACCCAGCGCATCAAGGAGAAACGCTGGCAGGCTATCTGGCCTGACCTTCAGGTAAACTGGCCATAACCTGATTGCAATCTTTCGATAACCTTGGGCACACTAGGGGAAAAGCTGGTTGTAACTCAATGGGTTAAATAATGCGCGACTTCTTCTCTCTCGAACGCTGGCTACCGGGCCTCGCCGCCCTGCTGCAATACCAGCGCGCCTGGTTGATGCCAGACCTTCGCGCTGGACTCTCCGTGGCGGCCGTGGCGCTGCCCGTCGCCATCGCCTATGCAGAGCTCGCCGGGGTGGGGGCCATCGTTGGTCTCTACTCCTGCATCCTGCCCATGCTGGTCTACGCCCTGTTTGGCACCTCCCGCCAGCTGATTGTCGGCCCCGATGCCGCCACCTGCGCGGTGATTGCCGCCGTGGTGACGCCGCTGGCCGCAGGGGATCCGACCCGTCACTGGCAACTGGTGATGACCATGACCGCCATGACCGGCTTCTGGTGCCTGATTGCCAGCCGCTTCAAGCTGGGGGTGCTGGCGGACTTCCTCTCTCGCCCCATCCTGATGGGGCTGCTCAACGGGGTAGCCATCACCATCATGGTGGGCCAGCTCTCCAAGATCTTCGGCTTCACCTTCAGCGAACGTTACCTGATCGAGCGGATCGCCAGCGGCGCCAGCTATATCACCCAAACCCATCTGCCGACCCTGGCCATGAGTCTGGTGGCCCTGCTCACCCTGCTGCTGGCCAAGCGCTACAAACCGGCATGGCCCTCCTCCATGGTGGCCATGGTGGTGACCGCTGCGCTGGTGTGGGGCTTCAATCTGGGCCAATTTGATATCGCTACCCTGGGGGCGGTGGGCTCTGGCCTGCCAGCGTTCCAGATGCCGGAATTTCCCCCCGGCCTGATGCGGGAACTGGTGCTGCCCGCCCTTAACCTGGCTATGGTGAGCTTCGTCTCCATGATGCTGACCGCCCGCAGCTTTGCCGCCAAAAACGGTTACGAGATAGACGCGGACAAAGAGTTTAGAGCCCTCGGCATGGCCAACCTCGCCTCCGCGGTCTCCCAAGGCTTTGCCATCAGCGGGGCGGATTCACGCACCGCGGTCAACGACGCCAACGGCGGCAAGAGCCAGCTGGTCTCCATCATCGCCGCGGCGGTGATCGCCCTCATCACCTTCTATCTGACGGCGCCGCTCAAATACATTCCCACCGCCGCCCTCGGGGTGGTGCTGGTGATGGCCTCCCTGTCGCTCACCGATTTTCGCGGACTGTGGGCGCTGCGCAACTCCGATCGCTCCGCCTTCTGGCTGGCGCTGATCACCTTTATCAGCGTGCTCACCATGGGGGTGATCCCGGGGATCACCCTCGCCGTGCTGCTGGGGCTGTTCCAGTTCCTGCGCAATGTGATGCGCCCCACCGACCAGCTGCTCGGCATGGATGACGAGGGGGTAGTGCGCACCCTGGGAGACAACGAACAGGCCAAGGCGATCCCGGGCATTCTGGTCTATCGCTTCAACTCGCCGCTGACCTACTTCAACGCCCCCTACTTCAAGCGGCGGGTGCTGGCTTTGCTGGTGCAGGATCCCCACAATCCCAAGTGTCTGGTGATCGACGCGGTGGCCTGCTTCACCCATCAGGACATCAGTGTGATGAGCATGGTGGGGGAGCTGCATAAGGATCTGAAACGGCGCGGCATTCATATGGTGATGGCGGGCCGCCACGGCCAGATGACCCACTGGCTCAAGCAGGCGGGCGTGCGGGTGGGCGATGAGGGGATCATCCTCTGCCCGGATATGTATCAGGCGCTACGCATGACCCGCTGCTACCGCGAGCCGGTGTTCAGGGATGACGAGGTGGTGGAAAGCACGACCGATGCCATCCGCTCCCACTGGCCGCAGGATGATGCCCTGCCCGACTCGGCGCGCCTCACCCTGCCGAGCGAACAGGAGGCGGGCGCTACGCCTGCCTGATCCCTTGGCCCGATCCTCTGGCCGGGCAATCCTGCACAAGGATTGCACCGGCCTTTACCTTGGTGTTAAATGCGCCCCCAGAGGGCACTCCCCCGTGCCCTCCCAGCTGTTGGACATGCCATGCAATCTCAATCCCACGCCGGTCCGGGCACCCTCTTTGCGCTGACCTGGCCGCTTTTTATCGATCTCGCCCTGCACTTTCTGACCGGCGCCCTCAACACTTTCATGGTGGGGCACGTCTCCTATCAGGGGGTGGCCGCGCTGGCGGTCGGCAATCAGGTGTTCGATCTCGCCATCACATTGTTCAGCTTCGTCAGCATCGGTACCAGCGTGGTGATCACCCAGTATCTGGGCGCGGGCGATCGGGAGAAGAGCCGGGTGGTGATCCACACCGCCATCGGCTTCAACCTGCTGATCGGGCTGGTGGCCGCCATCGGCGTGATGGCGGGGGCCAGCACCATGCTGGCGCTGATGAACCTGCCCGCCAACCTGATGAGCGACGCGACGCTTTACTTGCAGATCATCGGTCTCTGCCTGTTGCCGGAGGCCGCGGCGCTCTGTCTGGCGGCCACCCTGCGCGCCCACGGCCACACCCGTCAGGCGATGTATGTGACCCTGATCGTCAACCTCATCACCTTCGTCGGCAACCTGCTGCTGCTCTACGGCTGGTTCGGCCTGCCCCAGCTGGGGGTTGCCGGTGTTGCCATCAGCACAGTCACTGGCCGACTGGTGGGCGTGGTGCTGCTGGTGTGGCTGGTGGCCCGCAAGACCGGCATTCGACTGGTGGTGCGCGATATCGTCCACCCCAGCCGGGAGATGCTGGGCAAGGTGCTCCATATCGGCCTGCCTGCGGCGGGAGAGAACCTCTCCTGGATGCTGCAGTTTATGGTGGTGACAGCCTTTGTCGGATTGCTGGGTGACAAGGCGCTGGCGACCCAATCCTACTTCTTCCAGATCTGCCTGTTTATCCTTCTGTTTGGCCTCTCCATCGGCCTTGGCAACGAGATCATCATCGGCCATCTGGCGGGCGCCAGACAGTTCGATCGCGCCTATCAACAGTTGATCAAAAGCCTCAAACTGGGGCTGGCGGTCACCTGCGTCATCGCCGTGGCGGCGGCCCTCAATGGCCGCACCATCATCAGCCTCTTTACCGATGATGCCGACATCATCACCCAGGTGGCGCAGCTGTTTCTTATCAGCCTTATCCTCGAACCCGGCCGCACCTTCAATCTGGTGGTGATCAACGCCCTGCGGGCCACCGGGGATGCCCGTTTTCCCCTCTACATGGCGTTGCTCTCCATGTGGGGAATTGCCGTGCCACTCTCCTATTTCCTCGGTATCATGCAGGGCTATGGACTGGTCGGTATCTGGCTGGCGCTGGCCTGCGACGAGTGGGTGCGCGGTCTGGCCATGTTCTGGCGCTGGCGCAGTCGTCGCTGGCAAAACAAAATTCTTGTTGAAACAAAAGCGGAATCACAATGAAGAAGATAGGACTCTTGCTGGCTGCCATCCTGCTCAGCCCCCTGGCCATGGCGCAAACTGCCCCTGCCGCTCCCAAGGCTCAAGCCACCCAGACCTGGTATGTGGCCCCCATCGCCATCGATGAAACCAGCGACGCCCAGAAGGCGCTGACCAAGGACTTCATGGCCCAGATGATCAAGACCATCAAGATCAACGAATACCAGACCGGCAAGGCGGTGGGCAACACCAAAAAGCCCAAGTGGCTGATCCGCACCAAGCTGATCCCCGCCAGCAACGAGCCACTGGTCGGCAAGAAGCACCCGCAGGGTCTCACCTACGGCAAGGGCAATCCGACCCATGAGATCGTCGGCGAGCTGCTGATGAACGGCACCCTGGTGGCCCACATCGGCCAGGGCTGGCGCGAGCCTATCGTCCCGGGCACGCCGGTGGCTGACAAACTCTCCATCGCCAACTATCGCTACACCATCGGTGATCAGGCCAAGTCGGCAGATCTGGAAGAGCTGGCCGCCCAGATTGGCTTTGAAGCAGGCAAGGTGATCCACCGCGATGGCAAGCCGCTGCCCGAGAAGAAAAAGAAAAAAGAGCAGGCTGACGCAGAAAAAGAGTAACGTCGCCTGCCCCAGACAAAGGGGCAATACGGCTGTCTCTTATACCGAACTCCCCAAGCATCGCTTGGGGATTTTTTTTACTTTGTCCCCCCTTGCGTGATCTGAGCCTGTCATCGCCTCATCAAACTTCTAACATGCCCTTCACTCAACCAGCACAAGGGAGTTTGGCCACGCGAACCTACCACACTCAGTGCAGCCGTTCGCGCCGCGCGAGCGCAAGGTCGGTGGCATTGCCGACCAACGTATCTGTACCAGTGAAGTCAGCACACGAGGGCTGTGCATTCGATGCTGCTGACTGGCTGGCTGGAATGGCTCCTGCTGACCAGTGAAACCGTGACGACATCAGAGCAGGCCAGCGAGATTATCGGCGACTATGAGCGGCGCTGGCTCATCGAGGATGATCACAAAATCTGAAGAGTGCGGGCATCCGGAGCGAGGGGTTAAAGATGCAGAGCAGGGAGAATCTGACACGGATGTGCGTCATGCTGGCGTTTATCGCGGCGCGATTGCTGCTGTTGCGATGTATCGAAAAGGAACCATCCGCAGCGGGAGAAAGCTGCTGTGGTTGAAGATGGATGAAGAAGCCACTGCCGGGTAAGGCTGTTTTCAGTCAATCTTCCTCGAGCCTTAATACAGCGTGGCTTGCAATAGAAAGAGGGAGGCATCATGCCTCCCTCGCTTTTTAGCCCTGATACTAGGTGGGCTGGAACTCAAATTCTCTTAAGTGAATAGCATTGCGCCTTCAGGCGGCCTTTTTACGAGTCACGAAGAGGCTGAGTCCCATAGAGGCCAGCAGGATCAGCGCAACTACACCAAGCGCAATGCCGGTCGGGATCTTGAAGATATCCAGCAGCAGCATCTTGACCCCGATAAACATCAGGATCAGCGCCAGACCGTACTTCAGCAGAGCGAAGCGATCAGCTACGCCCGCCAGCAGGAAGTACATGGCGCGCAGGCCCATGATGGCGAAGATGTTGGAGGTCAGCACGATGAAGGGATCCGTGGTCACCGCGAAGATGGCCGGGATACTGTCCACCGCGAAGATGAGATCGCTCACCTCCACCAGCACCAGAATAAGCAGCAGCGGGGTGGCATAGCGCACACCGTCACGCCAGACGAAGAAGTTCTCCCCTTCCAGCGTCTCGGTCACCTTGAAGCGACGGCGCATCCAGCCCAGCAGCGGGTTGTTGGCGAGGTCTGGCTCCTTGTCGGCCGCCCACAGCATCTTGGCACCGGTCAGCAGCAAGAAGGCGCCGAACAGATAGAGGATCCAGTGGAACTGCTCGATCAGCCAGCTACCCGCGAACACCATACCGGCACGCATCACGATGGCACCCAGTACCCCGTACAGCAGCACCCGACGCTGCAGCTCGGCCGGAATGGCAAAGTAGCCAAACAGCATCAGCCAGACGAAGACGTTGTCCACCGCCAGCGCTTTCTCGATAAGGTAACCGGTGAGGAACTCCAACCCCTTCTGGTTGGCAATTTCACGGCCAGCGCTGTGATCCAGCCAGAGCCAGATAGCCAGGTTGAAGAGCAGGGCCACACTGATCCAGATGAGGGACCAGACACCCGCCTCTTTAAGAGACACCTTGTGTGACTTGCCGCCACCGACAAAGCGTATGTCTATCCATAACAGGACCAGCACTATGCTGAAGAAACCGGTCCACATCCACCATTCACCCATTTTCACTTCTCCCAAAAACGACAAAACCCACGTCCGAGAGGCGTGGGTTTGCGTTTAGAGCAGATACACCTTGCCTCTCGGCAAGGTCTCACTTACAGCTGATTTTCATCAACTGCCCGGCTGCCGGGTGCACTGCAGGATATGGGTGCACCGTAATGACGACAAACCGGCGAGAAGTTACTCCCCTTGTTGCGCGGATAGTAACAGCGGTAAAAGATAACGCCAAGAGGCATCTTCACTGTCGCTAAAAATAAATCGGGGCCCCATCAAGGAGCCCCGCAATACGTTCAACACCTCGCCATCAGAGCGGATCGACCTTGAGGCAGGAGACCGCGTGATCGAAGTTGCCTTCCAGCACTGGCCGAGTCTTGGCGCACTCGGGGCCAGCCACCGGGCAGCGGGTGCGGAACACGCAACCGGACGGCGGGTTCATCGGTGAGGGCAAATCCCCCTCCAGGATCTGGATCACCTTGTTGCGCTCCAGCTCCGGGTCCGGGATTGGTACTGCCGACATCAGCGCCTTGGTGTAGGGGTGCAAGGGGTTGGCGAAGATCTCCTTGCGAGTCCCCAGCTCAACGGCATTGCCCAGATACATCACCAACACCCGATCGGAGATGTGTTTGACCACCGACAGATCGTGGGCGATGAAGATGAGCGACAGCCCCATCTCCTTTTGCAAGGCTTTGAGCAAGTTGACCACCTGCGCCTGAATGGAGACATCCAGCGCCGAAACCGGTTCGTCGCAGATGATCATCTTGGGCTCCAGGATCAACGCCCGGGCAATGCCGATCCGCTGGCACTGACCGCCAGAAAACTCGTGAGGATAGCGGTTGACCAGGTTGGGCAGCAGCCCCACCTTGCTCATCATGGCGCGCACCTTCTCTTTTACCTCTTCCCGCGACAGCTTGGGATAAAAGGTGATGAGCGGTTCAGCGATGATGTCGCCGATGGTCATGCGCGGGTTGAGGGAAGCCAGCGGGTCCTGGAAGATCATCTGGATCTCTTTGCGCTTCTCTCGCAGCGCGTTGGGATCGAGCTTGGTCAAGTCATCCCCGAGCCACACTACCTTGCCCGCCGTAGCAGGCACCAGCCCGATGATGGCGCGGGCAAAGGTAGACTTGCCACAGCCAGATTCACCCACCACCCCCAGGGTCTCCCCTTCGTAGAGACGCATGGTGACGCCATCGACCGCTTTGAGGTCGGACGGTTTGGCCCAGGGCCACGCCTTGCCACTCTTGATACTGAAGTGGACCTTGAGGTCAGACACTTCCAACAGCAATTTTTTGTCGGCACCCATTTAGTTGGCCCCCTTGTTGATGGCATCCGAAACCCAGTGACAAGCCCGCTCGCGGCCGTCGTTGAACGGCGTCAGGATCGGTGATTGCTGGCCGCAAATCTCGCTGACCCGGTGGCAACGCTCCTGGAAGGGGCAGCCGGTGGGCAGACGCAGCAGGTTGGGCGGATTACCCGGGATGGTGGGCAGCTCTTCCCCTTCGGTGTCGAGGCGGGGAATGGCGCGCAGCAAGCCTTCGGTATAGGGGTGGCTCGGGCGATAGAAGATATCGTCGACCTTTCCGTACTCCATGGTACGACCGGCATACATCACCAGCACCTTGTTGCAGATACCGGCGACCACACCCAGGTCGTGGGTGATCATGATGATGGCGGTGTTGAACTCGCGTTTGAGCTCGTTCATCAGGGTCATGATCTGGGCCTGCACGGTCACATCGAGGGCGGTAGTCGGCTCATCGGCGATCAGCAGTTGCGGCCTACACAGCAGCGCCATGGCGATCATCACCCGCTGGCGCATGCCACCAGAAAACTCGTGGGGATACATGGCGATCCGCTTGCGCGCTTCGGGGATCTTCACCGCATCGAGCATCCGCACCGACTCTTCGAACGCTTCCGCCTTGCTCACCCCTTTGTGCAGCATCAGCACTTCCATCAGCTGATCCTTCACCTTCATGTAGGGGTTCAGCGAGGTCATGGGGTCCTGGAAAATCATGGCGATCTTCTCGGCGCGGATCTTGTTGAGCTTGTGTTCCGGCAGGTTGAGGATCTCGTCGCCCTGAAACTTGGCAGACCCTGTGATGATGCCGTTTTTGGCCAGCAGCCCCATGATGGCAAACGCAGTCTGGGACTTGCCAGAGCCGGATTCACCTACAATGCCGAGGGTCTCGCCCGCCGCGAGAGAGAAGTTGAGGTCGTTGACCGCCACCACATTGCCGTCCGGGGTCTTGAACTCGACCCGCAGATCTTTCACATCCAGTAACTTCATATAAAAACTCCTTATCGATCTTTCGTGATGCTTTCCTGTCGATCCATTGGACGCGATTAACGGCCCTTCGCCGCTTTCTTAGCGATCCTTCGGATCGAGGGCGTCACGCAGACCATCCCCGAGGAAGTTGAAGCAAAACAGGGTCACCACCATAAAGCAGGCGGGGAACAGCAGTTGCCAGATGGCCACTTCCATCGACTTGGAGCCTTCATCCAGCAGGGCACCCCAGCTGGTCATCGGTTCCTGAACCCCAAGGCCCAGGAAACTGAGGAAGGATTCAAACATGATCATCCCCGGCACCAGCAAGGTGGCATAAACGGCCACGATACCAAGCACGTTAGGGACTATGTGACGGGTGATGATCTTCCACTTGGAGACGCCACAGACGTGGGCAGCCTCGATAAACTCCTTGCTCTTGAGGCTCAGGGTCTGACCTCGCACAATCCGCGCCATGTCGAGCCAGCTCACCGCGCCGATGGCGATAAAGATGAGCGCCAGATTGCGGCCGAAGAAGGTGACCAGCATGATCACGAAGAACATGAAGGGGAAGGCGTTGAGGATCTCAAGAATGCGCATCATCAGGCTATCGACCCGACCACCGATAAAGCCGGAAGCCGCGCCATACAAGGTGCCGATGATGACCGCCACCACGGCGCCCATGATGCCAACCATCAGCGAAATACGGCCACCGAGCAGGGTACGCACGAACAGATCCCGCCCCAGACTGTCGGTACCGAAGTAGTGACCCGCCTCCATATCTGGCGGTGACTGCATCGCGTTCCAGTCCGGATCGTCAAAGGTGTACTGAGACAGATAGGGCCCGAAGATGACGGCCAGCCCGATGATGGTCAATATAATCAGGCTGGTCAGTGCCGCCCTGTTACGCAGGAAACGGCGGCGGGCATCCTTCCACAGGGAGCGCCCCTCCACCACTTCTACTTTTTGCGCGAACGCGTCAACGGCGTCGCGTTTTTCAGTTGAAACAACCATGATGAACTCCCGAATTAGTAACGGATCTTGGGATCGATAAAGGCATAGAGAATATCGACCACAGCGTTAAAGGTGATGGTGAGAGCACCGACCAGAATGGTCAGGCCAAGCACCATGGAGTAATCACGGTTAAGGGCACCGTTGACGAACAGCTGGCCAATCCCCGGCAAGCCGAAGATGGTCTCGATCACCACAGAACCGGTGATGATGCCGACAAACGCCGGGCCCAGATAGGAGACCACCGGCAGCATGGCCGGACGCAACGCGTGTTTGAGGATGATGTGGCGCAGCGGCAATCCCTTGGCGCGGGCGGTACGGATAAAGTTGGCATTCATGGTTTCGATCATGCTGCCGCGCATGATCCGCGAGATGGCGGAGATGTAGTACATCATCATGCCGAACACCGGCAACACCATAAACTGGATGCCGCCACCCTGCCAGCCACCGGCCGGGAACCAGCCCAGATAGATACTGAAAAACAGCACCAGCAAAGGCGCCAACACAAAGCCCGGGATCACCACCCCGGCCATCGCCGACGACATCAACAGATAGTCAATAATGGTGTTCTGTTTCAAGGCTGCAATGGTACCTAAGGTAACCCCCAGCAACACGGCGAAAAAGAACGCTGCCGCCCCGATCTTGGCTGAAACAGGCAGTGCCTGGCTCACCAGATCATTGACGGTGAAATCTTTATATTTGAAAGAGGGCCCCAGATCTCCCTGCACCAGGTTGCCCAGGTAGGTGAGATATTGCATGCCAATGGGTTTGTCGAGCCCGTATTTGGCCTCGATGTTAGCAATGACTTCGGGAGGCAGTGAACGCTCGCTGGTAAAGGGGTTACCCGGGGCGAAACGCATCATGAAGAACGAGACGGTGATCAAGACCAGCAGAGTCGGGATCGCTTCCAATAGCCGTTTAAAAATGAATTTCAACATAGACATTACCTGTCCTGAACTGCTTCCAAATGGTCGCGGTTGTAATAAAGGCCCGCCGTCTGGCGGGCCCTGCTTGTTATGCGACTTGTTGCTTTAAATCAGTGAGCAATGATGTACATATCTTTGCTGTAGAGGTTATCCAGCGGGTTGGCAGGGTAGCCGCCCACAAAAGGCTTCACCATCCGAGCCGTCACATACTGGTAGATAGGCGCAATCGGCATGTCTTTGGCCAGGATCTCTTCGCCCTGGACGTAGAGCTTGTTGCGAGCCGTCACATCAACCTGATCACGAGACGAATCCATCAGCTTGTCGAACTCCGGATTGGAGTACTTGCCATCGTTGTTACCGTGAGTGGTCTGCATCAGATCCAGCATGGAAGAGGCTTCGTTGTAGTCGGCAATCCAGCCGGCACGGCCCACATCAAACTGGCCCTGTTTCTTGGTTTCCAGATAAGTTTTCCACTCCTGGTTAACCAGACTCACCTGCACACCCAGCTTCTTCCACATGGAGGCAACGGCCACAGCCACTTTCTTGTGGTTGTCGTCGGTGTTATAGAGCAGCTCGAACTTCAGCGGTTTGCTGGCATCGAAACCAGCCTCTTCCAGCAGCGCCTTGGCCTTGGCATCGCGCTCGGCCTGAGTCATCTTCGACCACTCGGGGGCAACCGGCTTGAAACCATCGACGAAGTCCGGTACCAAGGTATAACCCGGCGTCTGACCCTGACCCATCACCTTGTCGGCAATTACGTCACGGTTGATGGCATAGGAGAGCGCGGTACGGACACGCACGTCATCAAACGGCTTCTTCTTGACGTTGTACTGGTAGTAATAGGTGCCGACATAACCGGTCACTTTCAGCTCGTCCGGCTTCTCTTTCTTCATCTGCTTGAAGCGCTCGATGGGCATCTGATAGGTGATGTCCACTTCGCCCGCCAGATAGCGGCTGAGATCGGCGTTGGTAGACTGGATCGGCAGATAGACCACCTTGTTGATCACTGTCTTACCATCGTTCCAGTAGTGCTTGTTGCGCTCCACTTCGACGCGCTCGTTCACGACCCAACTCTTCAACGCATAGGCACCGTTGGACACCATATTTTCCGGCTGGGTCCACTTGTCACCAAACTTCTCGATCACCTTCTTCGGTACCGGATAGGTAGTGGTGTGGGAAAGCATACTGACGAAATAGGGGATCGCTTTTTCAAGCTGAACTTCGAAGGTGTAGTCATCAACCGCCTTCACACCCAAGGTATCGGACGGCTTCTTGCCGGTAATGATCTCACTGGCGTTGAGGATGGTCGGGATCTCCAGATACCAGGAGTAAGGAGAGGCGGTTTTCGGATCAACGGCGCGTTTGAAGGCGAATTCGAAGTCGTGGGCAGTAACCGGATCACCGTTGGACCACTTGGCATCTTTGCGCAGGTGGAACACGTAGTGCTTGTTATCCTTGGTTTCCCAGGATTCCGCCACAGCCGGGAGAATTTCCCCTTTCGGGCCAGAAGCAACGAGACCTTCGAACAGGTCGCGCAGAATATTTGATTCGACCGTTCCTTCGGTCTTGTGCGGGTCAAGGGTGGCAGGCTCAGAGCCATTACCCTTTACCAGTTGCTGGACATCCGCCAGCTTGGTTCCCGCCGGGACATCGGCAGCCTGTGCCACATTGATGCCACCAAACAGGGCAGCCATCAGAACTGTGTTAATAATTGTTTTTTTATGAGTCATTTCCCTACTCCAACAAGAACATTCCATGCATTTACTAAAGTGACGGGGTCGAAACCCGCTCCCAGCATAATTCCCTGCCAATTCCGATAATGCAACAGATATTGTCAGGGTAATCGGCCTTTTCTGGTCAAAAAATCAGCTTGGGCGCTATTTTTCAGTATTAAAACACCGCCTCAAAGCTCGTTTTTTATACAAACGACCGATTCTAGAAAAAACCGGGCAAAAAGCAACCAATAAAAAGCCGGTCACGAGGACCGGCTTTGATAAAACAGAGCTGGCTCACATCAAGCTGGGGAAAACCCCCTTGATACCGGCCACCATGATCTCGATACCGAGGGACATCATGATAAGACCCATGATACGGGTCACCACGTTGATACCGGTATTGCCCATGATCTTGAACAGCAAGGGCGCGGCACGGAAGATAAGCCAGGAGCAGAACGAGAAGACCACCACCACCACTGACATACCGAGCAGCTGCTGCCAGTGGCTCTGGCTGGCATAAACAATCACCGAGGAGATGGCACCAGGGCCCGCCATCAGCGGCAGAGCCAGCGGCACCACGGCGATGGATTCACGCACCGCCAGTTCTCCTTTTTCCTGCTTGTTGTGCTTTACCTCGCCCAGCTTGCCCTGCAGCATCGACCAGGCGATCAGGGTGATCAGCGAACCGCCAGCAATGCGAAACGACGCCAGCGAGATGCCAAAACCATCGAGGATCAGCTGCCCCATGTACATGGAGACCAGCAGGATCACCATCACCGCAATATTGGCGGTGGTGTTGGTCTTCATCCGCTCGGCCTGGGTATGGTGGCTGGTCAGGCTGACAAACACCGGCAACAGACCAAGCGGATTGATAATTGCGAACAAACCGACAAAAAACTTCAGATACAAAGAGACGTCAATTGCTGCCATAGGCGCCTTCCAATAGTGTTACGGGCCCGTCGGGCCAATCCATTAATTTCGTGCGTAAATTTACATCATAGCCAGAGCGGGCACCAATCAAATCATCACACTTATGCGGGTGATTGTTAGTGAGTTCACCTAATGATTGCAATCAACACGGAATAAAGTGGCAAGAAGATGCGCCTTAGCCAGAGAGTAGGTAACAACAAGACAGGCACATTGCTGACAACCACCGCTAGCGCCGCCGGCACCTCCCGGTTCAGCGAGCCTGGTTGCACCGAGTGACTCTGCGTTGCCCAACAGAGGAGAGTCACAACCGTCATGAACTCGGTGATACAGGGGTCATTCTGCTCGCTACCCCCCACCAGGTAAGGCCACCACCACACCCATTACAATTTCATCACAATCAAAATTTACCACGGATTAAAACAACAACCATTTACGCAACACTTGTTGGAGATTTGCGCGCCGCCACGACATCGCAACCCTGTAAAAATCAAAATGGTTAACTTTAACGGGAGAAACCCGCCGTAAACCCCCCTTAAAAAGATCATTAACCACATGATTAATAGGCCTAAAAACCTTTTCATTACAAGCTATATCACTTCCGCTACAATCCACTCTCCTGTAACATCCCTCGCACACGGATGATGAAATAAAATTTCTTTTGTTCTTTTGTTACACATGATCCAGATCAAGTTTTTATGGACCAACACAGCTCTATAATCGACTCGGAAAGCAATTTAGTAAGGCATGTAAATACCCCGTTATAGTCATTCGCTATTTGACAGTGGGTCTATAATTGCCGGGCATTGCCAACGTCTTACTAAACAGTTTTCAAATAATCAGGAGATAAACATGGCAGTAACCAACTTGGCTGAACTGGATGCAATGGTCGCCCGCGTTAAAGAAGCTCAGCGTGAATTCGCCAGCTTCTCGCAAGAGCAGGTAGACAAGGTTTTCCGTGCAGCCGCCCTGGCCGCCAGTAATGCTCGTATTCCCCTGGCTCAAATGGCCGTGGCTGAATCAGGCATGGGTATCATCGAAGACAAGGTTATCAAGAACCACTTCGCTTCCGAATACATCTATAACGCATACAAAGATGAGAAGACCTGCGGCATCCTGAGCCAGGATGACGAGATGGGCACCATGATCATCGCCGAGCCGGTAGGTATCATCTGCGGTATCGTTCCGACCACCAACCCGACCGCTACCGCGATCTTCAAATCTTTGATCTCCCTGAAGACTCGTAACGCCATCATCTTCTCCCCGCACCCCCGTGCCAAGAACTCCACTAATACCGCTGCCAAGCTGGTACTGGATGCAGCTGTTGCCGCCGGTGCACCGAAAGACATCATCGGCTGGATCGATCAACCGTCTGTTGAGCTGTCTAACGCACTGATGAAGCACAACGACATCAACCTGATCCTGGCCACCGGTGGCCCGGGCATGGTGAAAGCCGCTTACTCTTCCGGTAAGCCTGCTATCGGTGTAGGTGCCGGTAACGTGCCAATCGTTATCGACGAAACTGCCGATGTGAAGCGTGCTGTCGCCTCTATCCTGATGTCCAAAACCTTCGACAACGGTGTGGTCTGTGCTTCCGAGCAAGCCGTTATCGTCGTTGACTCCATCTACAACCAGGTGAAAGAGCGTTTCTCCAACCACGATGGCTACATCCTGTCCAAAGATGAAGCGGACAAGGTACGTAAGGTGCTGCTGATTAACGGCGCGCTGAACGCAGATATCGTCGGTCAGCCAGCCACCAAGATCGCCGCCATGGCGGGTGTGACAGTGCCTGCCACCACCAAGATCCTGATCGGTGAAGGCCTGGAATTGTGCGCTGAAGATGAGTTCGCTCATGAGAAGCTCTCCCCGACCCTGGGTATGTTCCGCGCCAAGAATTTCGAAGACGCTGTCGAGATGGCCTGCACCATGGTCAACATCGGTGGTATCGGTCACACCTCAGGTCTGTACACCGACCAGGATCGCAACCAGGACCGCATCAGATACTTCGGTGACAAGATGAAGACCGCTCGTATCCTGATCAACACCCCTTCCACCCAGGGTGGTATCGGTGACCTGTACAACTTTGCTCTTGCTCCTTCCCTGACCCTGGGTTGCGGCTCCTGGAGTGGTAACTCCATCTCCGAGAACGTCGGTCCCAAGCACCTGATCAACAAGAAGACAGTCGCAAAACGGGCAGAAAATATGCTGTGGCACAAACTTCCGAAATCCATCTATTTCCGTCGTGGCTCCCTGCCGATCGCCTTGGGCGACCTGGAAGGCAAAAAGCGTGCAATGGTTGTTACCGACCGCTTCCTGTTCAACAACGGCTATGCCGATGACGTGGTTCGTCTGCTCAAGAAGCTGAACATGGAAGTGGAAGTATTCTACGAAGTAGAAGCTGACCCGACCCTGTCCATCGTCCGCAAGGGCGCCGAGATGGCCAACTCCTTCAAGCCGGACGTTATCCTGGCACTGGGTGGTGGTTCACCGATGGATGCGGCCAAGATCATGTGGGTCATGTACGAGCACCCGGATACTGCGTTCGAAGATCTGGCCATGCGCTTTATGGACATCCGCAAGCGTATCTACAAGTTCCCGAAAATGGGCGTGAAGGCCGAACTGGTCTGTATCACCACCACTTCCGGTACCGGTTCTGAAGTCACCCCGTTTGCGGTAGTAACCGACGACGCCACCGGCATGAAGTACCCGCTGGCTGACTACGAGCTGACCCCGAACATGGCCATCGTGGATGCCAACCTGGTCATGAACATGCCCAAGTCCCTGTGCGCCTTCGGTGGTGTGGATGCGGTCACTCATGCCATGGAAGCCTACGTTTCCGTACTGGCTAACGAATACTCCGATGGCCAGGCACTGCAAGCGCTGAAGCTGCTGAAAGAGTACCTGCCGTCCAGCTACCAGAATGGTGCCAGCGATCCGGTTGCTCGCGAGAAGGTGCACAATGCTGCCACCATCGCCGGTATCGCGTTCGCCAACGCCTTCCTGGGGGTCTGCCACTCCATGGCGCACAAACTGGGTGCTGAATTCCACATTCCGCACGGCCTGGCTAACGCCCTGCTGATCAGCAACGTGATCCGTTACAACGCCAACGACAACCCGACCAAGCAGACTGCGTTCTCCCAGTACGACCGTCCGCAAGCTCGCCGTCGTTATGCCGAAGTGGCTGACCACCTGGGTCTGACTGCTGCAGGCGACCGTACTGCTGCCAAGATCGAGAAGCTGCTGGCCTGGCTGGATGAGCTGAAAGCCACTCTGGGCATCCCGGCTTCCATCCGTGAAGCTGGCGTGAACGAAGCTGACTTCCTGGCCAAGGTTGACCAGCTGGCGCTGGAAGCCTTCGATGACCAGTGCACCGGTGCCAACCCGCGCTACCCGCTGATCACTGAGCTGAAAGCCATCCTGATGGATACCTACTACGGTCGTCCGTTCACCGAAGGCGCTGCCGCTGCTCCTGCCGCCGCTGCCCCGGTTGAAACCAAGGTTGATACCAAGAAAAAATCCAAGGCCTGATAACCAGCCCTGAGATCACAAGCCCGCGCCATGCGCGGGCTTTTTTTATCTGCAACTCATCACTCCCCCTCCATGTTGTTGTAGTGCAAACCATCCCCTCTCCCGACTAACCAGCACACCCAACGTCTAGCCAATCATCCGATAGCAACATCCAGGCAATGGCTCAGCATTGATTGCCGCACCGTGACAACAAGGGCATCGACAATCACCTCGGGCATCCTGTACACGGAGCAATCTGCCTACTGGCAGGCGCGAGCCGTCAACGCCACCTAAAGAGCTGCTCGCGTGATAAACAGGATAAGAGGAGCCATACCATGATCACGTAACGTAACCCGGCTAGCGTGTCGGGCTGACCGGCCAACAGGATCCGTGGAATGGTAAGGCGCAGATGAGGCGGGAAAAGTATTGAGCGAAGAGATCTGTTGCATTGGTGAATCAAACGACTCGTCAGCGGTTTCACCCATGCAAAGATAAAAAAATGGCAGCCATCTGGCTGCCATTGGAAGAGCACAATTCAGCGATCAGAGGGTCGCAGCAACTTCATCGGAGATGGAGCCGTTGTGATACACCTCTTGCACATCGTCCAGATCTTCCAGCATGTCGATCAGACGCATCAGCTTGGGAGCGGTTTCCGCATCCAGCTCGGCTTCGGTAGAAGGGATCATGGTCACTTCGGCATTAGCCGCCTTGAAACCCGCCGCTTCCAGCGCATCCAGCACGGTACCAAAATCGTTCGGGCTGGTGTACACCTCGATGGAACCATCCTCTTCGGTGACCACGTCATCGGCGCCCGCTTCCAGTGCCGCATCCATCAATGCATCTTCATCGGCACCGACGAAGGTCAGCAGCCCTTTCTTGCTGAACAGATAGGCGACGGAGCCGTCGGTACCCAGGTTGCCGCCACTCTTGCTGAAGGCATGACGCACTTCGGCAACAGTCCGGTTCCGGTTGTCTGTCAGGCACTCGACCATCACGGCAGATCCAGCCGGACCGTAACCTTCATAGACGATGGTTTCCAGCTGCTCACCATCACCACCACCGGCCCCACGCGCGATGGCGCGGTTGATGGTCTCGCGGGTCATGTTGCTGGTCAGGGCGGCAGTCACCGCCGCACGCAGGCGCGGGTTGTTGGCCGGGTCAGGATCACCGATCCGGGCGGAAGTAGTGATTTCCCGGATCAGTTTGGTGAAGATCTTGCCCCGCTTGGCATCTTGCGCAGCCTTACGGTGTTTGATGTTGGCCCATTTGCTGTGACCTGCCATAGAGATTCTCCGTTATTTTTTAAATGTCAGTAACACACTTCATTGCTCACCAAAGGGGAGAGAAAGGCCACCTGTGGCGGCCTTTGCTGCCGGTATCGGCTTACTCGTCGCCCTTGACGGTAGTTGCAATCGCCAATTCACCCAGCTGGGCTGCGTTGGCAAGGCTGGGGGCGTCAGTCATCAGACAGGCAGCCGCAGTGGTTTTCGGGAAGGCAATCACGTCCCGAATGTTTTCAGTACCGGTCAGCAGCATGCTGAGACGATCCAGACCGAAGGCCAGACCGGCGTGCGGCGGGGTACCGTATTTCAGCGCATCCAGCAGGAAGCCAAACTTCAGGCGCTGCTCGGCCGGGGTAATACCCAGGATGTCGAACACGGTGGCCTGCATCTCGCTGTTGTGGATACGGACAGAACCGCCACCCACTTCATAGCCGTTGATCACCATGTCGTAGGCGTTGGCGTAAGCACTCAGCGGGCTGGCTTTCAGCTCGGCCGGGCCCATGTTGCTCGGGGCGGTGAACGGGTGGTGCATGGCGGCCAGACCACCTTCACTGTCTTCTTCAAACATCGGGAAATCGATGACCCACAACGGCTTCCAGCTGTTCTCCAGCAGACCCAGATCGCGACCCACTTTCAGGCGCAGGGCGCCCATGGCATCACAGACTACTTTCTTGCTGTCAGCGCCAAAGAAGATGATGTCGCCATCAGCGGCACCGGTACGGGCCAGGATCTCGCGCACGATGGCGTCGGAGAGGAACTTGGCAACCGGAGACTGCACGCCTTCGAGGCCATTCGCGGCTTCGTTGACCTTCATCCAGGCCAGGCCCTTGGCACCGTAGATGCCGACAAACTTGGTGTACTCGTCGATCTGCTTGCGGGACAGCTCGGCGCCGCCCGGCACTTTCAGGGCTGCTACGCGGCCTTTCGGATCGTTGGCAGGGCCGGCGAACACAGCAAACTCAACCGCAGTCAGCAGATCAGCGACATCGACCAGCTCCATCGGCAGACGCAGATCCGGCTTGTCGGAGCCAAAGCGACGCATGGCTTCATCGAAGGTCATCACCGGGAAGTCACCGAGATCGACGGCCAGCACGTGTTGCCACAGCTTGCGGATCATCTCTTCCATCAGCTCACGCACTTGCGGCGCAGTCATGAAAGAGGTCTCCACGTCGATCTGGGTAAATTCTGGCTGACGGTCGGCACGCAGGTCTTCGTCACGGAAGCACTTGACGATCTGGTAGTAACGGTCGAAGCCGGACATCATCAGCAACTGCTTGAACAGCTGGGGAGATTGCGGCAGGGCGTAGAACTTACCCTTGTGCACGCGGCTCGGTACCAGATAGTCACGGGCACCTTCCGGGGTCGCCTTGGTCAGCATCGGGGTCTCGATGTCGAGGAAGCCCTGCTCATCCATGAAGCGACGCACGAAAGCACTGGCCTTGGCACGGGTCTTCAGATACTTGGCCATCTCGGGACGGCGCAAGTCCAGATAACGGAACTTGAGACGTTGCTCTTCGCTGTTGACCTGATTGAAGTCCAGCGGCAACGGCTCGGCACGGTTGATGATGTTGAGCTCGTGAGCGAACACTTCGATGGCGCCGGTTGCCATGTCGCTGTTGCGCTGGGAGTCCGGACGGGTACGCACCACGCCGGACACCTGGATGCAGAATTCGCCGCGCAGCTCGGAAGCCAGCGCGAATGCGTCCGGCTTGTCCGGATCGAAGAACACCTGCACGATCCCTTCCCGGTCGCGCATGTCGATAAAGATCAGGCCGCCAAGATCACGACGACGATGAACCCAACCGCACAATGTAATGGTCTGCCCGGCATGGGCCTCATTGACCTGTCCGCAATAGATAGAGCGCATGGACTTCTTCCTTCGAAATTGTAGAGAGACGGTTAACCTTGGGCCGCCGGGCACGACTGGCAAGCACCGTCTGTCTCACAGCTGGCCAGATTCTTTTCTTACCCGGTTTGAAATCAGTCTCGTACCATCCGGTTCCCTTGAGCCGGAAGCCTGCCGCCGATATCAGCTTGACCCGATGTGGCTTGCTACAGGCCGGACAGTCGGTCAGGGGGGCATCGGAAAGCTTTTGCAGTTTTGCCAATTCAGGACCACAGACATCGCAACGATCTGCGTAGACAGGCATGGGCCACTAGAAATTGGTAAACAAAAGGGCTGGCATTATAGAGGAAAACCCCCTTTTGGGTAAAATGGCCAGCAGCCTCCTTTCAGCAGTTTTTTGCACTCGGTGGCAAAAAAATCGACAAAAACGGGCATGCGAGCCCCAAGACCGACGAGAATAGCCGCCATGAGCCTCTATTTGGGCCTGCCACAGTGGTCCCACCCCAGCTGGCCCGGCCAGTTGCTAGGCCTTGGCGCCAAGCCTGCCGAACACCTCGCCCACTACGCCACCGTGTTCAATTCGGTGGAGGGTAACACCACCTTCTATGCCCTGCCGACGGCGGAGACGGTACAACGCTGGGCCGATGCGGTGCCCGCCCACTTTCGCTTCAACTTCAAGTTTCCACAAACCATCAGCCATCAGAGCGATCTGGTGAACGCAGATAAGCAGGTGGCCGACTTTATCCGCCTGCTCGCCCCGCTGCACCACAAGCTGGGCCTGCTCACCCTGCAACTGCCCGCCCGCTTCGGACCCGACGGACTGGCTCGCTTGCGCGCCTTCATCGAGCGGCTGCCGGCACAGTTCACCTACGCCCTCGAAGTACGCCACCCCGACTTCTTCGCCAAGGGGGAGGCCGAGCGGGCATTGAACCGGCTGCTGATGGAGAAGGGGGTAAATCGCATCATGCTCGACAGTCGCCCGCTCTTCTCGGTACCGGCAACCACTGCGACACTGATCGATGCTCAGGGCAAGAAGCCGCGACTGCCGGTGCATCTGCTGGCGACTGCCAGCGCCCCCATGGTGCGCTTTATCGGCCTGCCGGATCCGGCGGCCAACCATCCCTTCCTGCCAGGCTGGCTCCCCCACTGGCGCCAGTGGCTCGCGGAGGGCAAGGATCTCTACCTCTATATACATACTGCCGACAACGCCCAGGCACCTGAGCTGGCTCGCCAGATCACTCGCCTGCTGGAGCAGGAGATGACCCCCTGGCCGGGGGAAAACGATCGCGCACGTCAGGGAGTGCTGCGCTTTTAGCCAACCCATTCTGCGGCCATCGAACTGCGACAAAAAAAGCGCTTTTTTGTGGCGAGGCAAGCCCTGGCGTCAAGACAAATGGTCATCAATCCTCTACACTACCGCCCCAAGTAAGGGTCCGGAACATGACCCATACGAACAGGGTCGGTCCAAAGGATTTCATGACCAGCCACCCCGTTCGTAAACAGGTGATTAATCTACTCTGATGGGTGTCACCCAACGACTCAATTGAACAATACAGCCGGGCTATGCCCCGACTGTCAGGTTGCGCCAGCATGCAGACCAAAGACCAAATTTTTGCCGCCCCGATCGCCCGATTGGGGGATTTCTGTTTTGACGAACAGGTCGTCG
The DNA here is from genome assembly GCF_002586745.1 of Aeromonas sp. CU5. Lineage (NCBI taxonomy): Bacteria > Pseudomonadati > Pseudomonadota > Gammaproteobacteria > Aeromonadales > Aeromonadaceae > Aeromonas > Aeromonas sp. CU5. The sequence goes on along the minus strand of NZ_CP023817.1, from coordinate 805,479 downwards.
ACGTATTTCCCGATATGATCCAGCGCTCGGTGCCGGGTTACAGCAACATCATCTCCGCCATCGGTATGATGGCCGCCCGTTACGCCCAACCGATGAGCCGACTCTATGACCTCGGCTGTTCGCTGGGGGCCGCAACCCAGGCAATGCGCCGCCATATCAGCCAGCCCGGCTGCCGCATCACCGCGGTGGATCTCTCCCACCCGATGATCGAGCGCGCCCGCGCCCACCTCTCCGGTTTCAAATCCGAGGTACCGGTGGAGCTGGTGGAAGCGGATATCTGCGACATCGAGATCGAAAACGCCTCTGTGGTGGTGCTCAACTTCACCCTGCAATTTGTCGAGCCGGAGAAGCGGGCTGCCCTGATCCAGCGCATTCACGATGGTCTGCGCCCGGGCGGGATCCTGATCCTGAGCGAGAAGTTCCGCTTTGAAGATGAGCCGGTCAACGAGCTGCTTATCGAGCTTCATCTCGACTTCAAACGGGCCAACGGCTACAGCGAGCTGGAGATCAGCCAGAAGCGCACCGCCCTTGAGAACGTGATGCGCACCGACAGCCTGCAGACCCACCGTGATCGCCTGCGGGATGCCGGCTTCGTTCATCAGGATCTCTGGTTCCAGTGCTTCAATTTCGGCTCCATGATTGCCATCAAATCCAGTGAAACCCAACAGCCATGATCGACTTTGCCAACTTCTATCAACTGATTGCCAAAAACCGGCTGAGCCACTGGCTGCATACCTTGCCCGCCCAGCTGCACACCTGGCAACATGACAATCAGCACGGCGATCTGCCGCGCTGGAACCGCGCCCTCAACAAGCTGCCGGTGGTATCCCCCGGACACATCGAGCTGAAAAGTCGGGTCGATATAGGCTCGGCCGAGAGCCTCGGCGAAGGGGAGCGCAAAAAGGTCGAGAGCCTGCTGCGCCACTTCATGCCCTGGCGCAAGGGACCGTTCACGGTGCACGGCATCCACATCGATACCGAATGGCGCTCTGACTGGAAGTGGGATCGGGTGCTGCCCCATATCAGCCCGTTGGCAGGACGTTACGTACTGGATGTGGGCTGCGGCAGCGGCTATCACCTCTGGCGCATGGTGGGTGAAGGGGCCAAGCTGGCGGTCGGCATCGACCCGAGCCCGCTGTTCCTATGCCAGTTCGAAGCCATTCGCCACTTCGCAGGCAATGATCAGCGCGCCCACCTGTTGCCGCTCGGCATTCAGGAGTTGCCTGAGCTGCGCGCCTTTGACACCGTCTTCTCCATGGGGGTGCTCTATCACCGTAAATCCCCCATCGAGCACATCGAACAGCTGCGCAACCAACTGAAAGACGATGGTGAACTGGTACTGGAGACGCTGGTGGTTGATGGTGACGTCAATGAAGTATTGGTGCCTACAGATCGCTACGGCAAAATGCGCAATGTCTGGTTTATTCCCTCAAGTAACGCCCTCAAGCTGTGGGTTGAACGTTGCGGTTTCACCGATGTGCGGATAGTAGACGAGAATATGACCAGCACCGACGAACAACGTCGTACCGACTGGATGATTAATGAATCCCTGAGTGATTACCTGGACCCAGACAATCCGGCACTCACGGTAGAAGGACACCCGGCGCCCAAACGTGCCGTCCTGATTGCCCGCAAGGCCAAAGACTAGCCGCTGGCGATTCAGAAAGTTACACTGACCCAATTCCAGGAAGCACAGTTAAATGAATGACATGAAAAGCAAATTAAAAGGAATGACCCTGCTCTCCCTGCTTAGTCTCGGCGGGTGTGTCAATATGGAAAAAACGCCTCAGGTTCCTGTACTGACCCTGGCCGAGCTCCGTAGCGAACTCGACCAGAGCGAGCAGCGCCTGCAAACCTCCATGGAACAGCAACAAAAGCACTATGTGCAGCAACAGCACCTGCTGGTTCAGCTCAATACTGATGTCACCAATATGAAAGAGTCAGTCAAAAAACTCGATACCAAGCTCACCGCGATTCCTGCTGAGCCGCCCAAACCCATGGCCCTCCCAGCTGAGCAATGCCCGGCCCCCACTCAGGGCCACACCATAGATGGCAAACTGATGGTCGGTGAAGCGGAGTGGATCTGGGTTGACGCCGCCAACGACGCCTTCCAGGCGCGCGTGGACACCGGTGCCACCACCTCCTCCATCAGCGCCCAGGAGATCACCATTTTCGAGCGCAACGGCAAGAACTGGGTGCGCTTCTTCCTGAGTCATCAGGATGTTGATGACAAGATCCAGATCGAAGCCCCGCTGGTGCGCCATGTGCGGGTACGTCAGGCCTCTGCTGATGATCTCGACCGCCGTCCGGTGGTGCGTCTGGCGGTACGGATCGGTGACATGACCGAGAAAGCCGAATTTACCCTGAAAGACCGTAGCGACATGACCTTCCCTGTGCTGCTGGGTCGTGAATTTTTGAAAGACATCGCTGTGGTTGATGTGGCCCGCGAATATATCCAACCCAAACCCAAGCTCAAGGATGTGAAATAATCCATGGTTTCCCGTAAGCCGTTCTATTTGCTGGTAGCCCTGCTGTACATTGTCGGCCTGGGGATGACGATCTACCACCATATCGCGTTGGATGTGCCACTCACCCCCGGTGAAAAGCGCCAGATCTGGTCCATCGAAGCCAAGCTGGAGTTCGAGGCGACCGGTGATCCGGTGATCGCCTCCCTGGCCATTCCGGGCACCCAGCCCGGTTTCACCCTGATGAACGAGAACGCCGCCAGCCCGGGCTACGGCCTCTCCTTTGTCGAGAAAGATGGTGATGCCCGCGCCGAGTGGTCTATTCGCACCGCTTCCGGTCGCCAAGAGCTCTACTACCGCGTCGACATGATGGCGGATGCCCATGCCAAACCGGCTGCCAATCCGCAGCCGCCCGCCATCGAAAAACAGATCGAGAGTGAGCCCTACGCCACTGCGATGAAACAGATCGTGGAGCGGGCGCAAGAGCGCTCAGCGGATGGCTACACCCTGACTCGCGAGATCATCAAGGAGATCGAGAAGCAGGAGCAAAATGCCGAGCTGCTCAAAAAGAACAAGAGCCGTGCCAACCTGATCGCCGAGCTGCTCAACAATGCCGATGTACCGACCCGGGTGGTGCATGCACTGAACCTGGAAGATGGCCGCCGTCGTCAGGAGCTGGTGGATTACCTGCAGGTGTTCAACAGCCCGACCGACTACAAACTGTTCAACCCGCAAACCGGTGAACAGGGCCGTCCTGCCAACCTGCTACTGTGGGAATACAACTCAGGCGCGCTGCTGGATGTCACCGGTGGTCACAACTCCCGTGTCAGCTTCTCGATGATCGAGCAAGAGCAACCGGTCAACGTGGCCCTGGCCCAGAAGTTCGAAAAATCCGAGATGATGAACTTCTCCATTCATAGCCTGCCGCTGGAAGAACAGACCCTGTTCAAGGGCTTGCTGCTGATCCCGATCGGCGTGCTGATGGTGGTGTTCCTGCGGGTACTGGTGGGGATCAAAACCTCCGGCACCTTCATGCCGGTGCTGATCGCGGTCGCCTTTATCCAGACTTCGCTGGTCACCGGTCTCATCGGTTTCCTGCTGATTGTCGGCACCGGTCTCATCATCCGCTCCTACCTGTCGCGGCTTAACCTGCTGCTGGTTGCCCGAATATCGGCCATCATCATCATGGTGATTTCGATGATCGGTATCTTCTCGGCATTCGCCTTCAAGCTGGGGCTGACCGATGGCATGAAGATCACCTTCTTCCCGATGATCATCCTCTCCTGGACTATCGAGCGTATGTCGATCCTGTGGGAAGAAGAGGGTCCGAAAGAGGTGGTGCGCCAAGGCGGCGGTTCACTGCTGGTCGCCGTTATTGCCTATCTGGCCATGGATAACGAGCTGATCCGTCACCTTACCTTCAACTTCCTCGGTCTGCAGCTGGTGCTGATGGCAACCGTGCTGTTGATGGGTAACTACACCGGCTACAAGCTGAGCGAACTGAAGCGCTTCAAGCCGCTGGTGGACGAGATGAAGTCAGGCGCCACCCCGGGTAAGGACAAGTAACAGATGTGGTTCTGGGAAAAATACACCACCCCGTGGAGCCTGTCCCAATCAGGCATCCTCGGTATGAACAAGCGTAACCACTCCTACATCAGCCGCTACAATCCGCGCAGCCTCTACCCGCTGGTGGATGACAAGCTGCAGACCAAGCGCATCGCGCTGGATGCCGGTGTTACCGTACCTGAGCTGATCGGCACTATCCGTGCCCAGCACGATGTGGTGCGGATCACCAAGCTGGTCAAGGATTGGCCAGGGTTTTGTATCAAACCGGCCCGCGGCTCTGGTGGCAAGGGGATCCTGGTGATCTTGCGTCAGGAAGATGGTCTCTTCTACAAGCCCAATGGCAGTGCCTCCAACGGTCAGGATCTGGAGCGTCATGTCTCCAACATTCTGGCAGGGCTCTATTCGCTCGGCGGCAAGCCCGACGTGGCGCTGGTCGAAGGCCTCATCAACTTTGATGATGTGTTCGATGGCTACTCCTTCGAAGGGGTGCCCGATGCCCGGGTGATCATCTTCAAGGGCTTTCCGGTGATGGCGATGATGCGCCTCTCCACCGCCGCCTCGGACGGCAAGGCGAACCTGCACCAAGGCGCCGTGGGGGTAGGCCTGTGCCTGCGTACCGGTCGTGCCCTGCGGGCAGTGCAGTTTGGCAATCCACTGCGCCACCACCCGGATACCGGCCTTGACCTCTATGATCTCAAGGTGCCCCACTGGGATACCCTGCTGACCTTGGCAGCATCCTGCTACGAAATGTCGGGTCTGGGCTATATCGGCACCGACATGGTGCTGGACAAGTTCCGTGGCCCCATGCTGCTGGAGCTCAACGCCCGTCCCGGTCTTGCCATCCAGATCGCCAACGGCCGCGGCCTGGTGCCCAATCTCAAGACCATCGAGAAGCTGGGCCAAGTGAAGATGAACGTGGAGCAGCGGGTCAATTTCGCCAAGGATCACTTCGGGATCTTTGACGAGTAGCCACAAGCAGATAGCAAAACGCGCCAACTGGCGCGTTTTTTTATGCCTAACCTAGCTACCCCACTCTGATTGAGCCGCCATCACTTGGTTCTGCTGATCACAAACATAAAAAAACCGGCGCCTTGGCGCCGGTTCTTCAAACAGAGTGCGACCCCATTACAGGGAATCGGCATTCTCGGACAGGTACTTGGCCACACCATCCGGTGAAGCTGTCATGCCTTTTTTGCCTTTTTCCCACTGAGCCGGGCACACTTCGCCGTGCTCTTCGTGGAATTGCAGGGCATCGACCATGCGAAGCATCTCGTCGATGTTGCGGCCCAGTGGCAGATCGTTGACCACCTGATGACGAACAACACCGTTCTTGTCGATCAGGAAGGAGCCACGGAACGCCACACCGGCTTCCGGGTGCTCAACGTCATAGGCTTTGCAGATTTCGTGTTTCACGTCGGCGATCAGCGGGTACTTGACCTGACCAATACCACCATCTTCCACTTTGGTATTGCGCCATGCGTTGTGGGAGAACTGGGAATCGATGGAAACACCGATCACTTCCACGCCACGCTTCTGGAACTCTTCATAGCGGTGATCGAAGGCAATCAGCTCGGACGGGCAGACGAAGGTGAAATCGAGCGGATAGAAGAAGACAACGGCAGCTTTGCCTTTGATGTGGGATGACAGGTTGAATGAATCAACGATCTCGCCATTGCCCAGAACAGCTGCGGCGGTAAAATCGGGTGCGGGACGGCCTACCAATACCATATTCAATTCCTCTTTATGTGAAGTGAACAATCCGGTGAGGATTGGGCTACCTAGAGCCAAGTCCATCTAATTCAAGCGACAAACTATAGACCCGATGGTAGATTAGTAAATCAAATTAAATAGATAGCATTAATCGGGTTTTTCTATGCAACGTTGGCCCAGCCTCAAACAGCTGCAATATCTGGTTGCTCTCGACGAGCACAAGAACTTCAATCGCGCCGCCAAGGCCTGCCATGTCAGCCAGTCGACCCTGAGTACCGGGATCCAGACGCTGGAGGACATGATGAGCCTGCAACTGGTGGAACGGGACCACAAGAGCTTCATTATGACCCCGGTCGGCATGGAAATCGTCGAGCGAGCTCGCAATTTACTCTCCGATGCGCGGGATCTGATGGAGCTCGGACAACATCAGGGCGGCGTGATGCAGGGAACCGTGCGTCTTGGCTGTATTCCCACTATTGCCCCCTTCCTGCTCAGCAAACTACTGAAAGTGTGCAGCAAGACCTATCCTGAGCTGGAATTGTTGCTGCGTGAAGACACCACCAGCAATCTGCTCAAGCAGCTGGAGCAGGGGCAGCTCGATCTGCTGATCCTCGCCCTGCCCATCGAGATCGGCGGTTTTCACTGCAAGACCGTTGGTCAGGATCCGTTCCATATGGTGATGCCCGCCAGCATGGCGGCCGGTCTGCATACCCCGTTCGACTATAAAGAGCTGCCGAATCAAAGCATCTTTCTGCTGGAGCGGGAACACTGCCTCACCGAGCACGCGGTGAGCGCCTGCCGCCTGCGGGACAAGAGCAAGATCAACCCGTTCGCCGCCACCAGCCTGCACACCCTGGTGCAGATGGTGGAAGCGGGTCTTGGCACCACCTTCCTGCCACAAATGGCCATAGACGCAGGCATTCTCGCCAACTCCGATCTGGTGGCCATCCCGCTGCCGGGGGAGACCCCCTATCGCGAGATCGGGCTGGTATGGCGCCCCAGTACCACCCGGGTGCAGACCTTCTACAAGCTGGCGGAACTGCTCAAACCGTTGATAACCCCTGCCTCATAACGCAGACGCCAGCCCTCGGGCTGGCTTTTTTTGAGCCCCCGCCGCATTTTTCCGCTCCGCTGCTAGGTATGGAGCCAGATCCCTGTTTATGATGGAAAAGTTGTCGCATCACCACCTCCGGCCCTACAACCAGGTGGTAGAACACAGCTGTAGATGTACTTTTCTATTGGTTAAACATGTCTGTGAAGAGAGCCCCGATGTATCGCAAGCTGTCGCTATTCCTGCTGACCCTGCTGCTGGCCGCCTGCTCCAGCACGCCGGAGCCGCCTCCGCCCCCCCGGCAGAGCAGTGCCTTTGATGGCTTCTACCAACAGTGGCGCGGTGTCCCTTACCGGATGGGCGGCGCCAGCCGCGCCGGGCTCGACTGCTCCGCCTTCACCCAGCTCGCCTACAACCAGGTACTCGGCTTCAACCTGCCAAGAACCACCGAGTCCCAGGCCAGCATAGGTAAGCCGGTGGATCGCTACCGCCTGCAGCACGGGGACTTGGTCTTTTTCAAGACCGGCTGGCAGCAATACCATGTGGGGGTCTATACCGGTGCAGGGGAGTTTATCCACGCCTCCACCAGCAAAGGCGTTATCCGCTCCCGCCTCGACAACGTCTACTGGAACAGCCGCTACTGGCAAGCCCGCCGGGTGACCCAGTAACGGGTCACCTAGCTCCTATCCCCCTTCTCACTGGTTCCTCCAGCACAGGTCGTGGCTATAGCCCCCTGCGCTTATAACTCAATTGGCCCCAAAACCTGCAATTCACACCATTTCGTGATAAGGTGGTAGCCAATTTTTAACACCTTCGCAATTTTTTCATACGCCAGTTATCAGAATTGACAGTAAGTGTGGCGATAGAAACAACCGATCACCATCAGGCGTGGCGAAAGTGGCTGTGGTAACGCGCTCCGGGAAGGACCACCCACAGCAGCAATTTCAAAGGTTAAATGGATAAGGAGATCGTGCAATGAAACAGTATCAAAGCTGGCTGGGGCAATACCTGATGAGTCGCCGTGACGGTGACCACGCCATGGCATGCGAGATGGCGAGTTCCATCTGCGAGTTCTGGCAGCAGCAGGGGGATGAAAACGAACTGGACAAGTGGCAGCAGATTTACCAAAACCACCTGGAAAAGACCACTTAACTCCACTTGCCACCTTGCTGCCAGCCATCTGGTGTCGGCAGCAAGGCCACTCGCTGCCATCCGCTGACCCCTCTCCCCCTATTTTCCCGCTACGTTAAACCGCAACCTTCGTTAGCTCGCGCGTTACCGACTTCATGTTGCTCTCTTGCGCACCAACCTCTGCTCATTTCATCTCGGCAGCCATCCCCTGCGCCCAGTCGATAAAGGCCTGGATCTTGGGACACGCCCGGTTGGGCAGGGTCGCCATGTAATAACGCTGCTCGCACTTGACCTCCAGCCCGGGGAAAGGGGCCACCAGCTCGTTGCGCGCCAGCCGCTTGCTCACCAGATTCTTGCGCCCCATGGCAATACCGGCGTGATTCATGGCGGCGATGATGGCGAGATCCGAGCGATCAAAACCCATGCTCAGCTGGCATGACTCGAGGCTGACCCCGGCATGGCGAGCCCAGCAACTCCACTCGTCGGTATCCGAGTCAAATCCCCACGCCTGCCGATCATGGAGCAGACGGCACAAGGACAAGTTGGCGGGACTGCCGATAAGCCCGTGCTGCTCGGCATATTCCGGGCTGCAGACCGGCAGCATGAACTCATCCATCAGCGGGTGGATGGCAAGCCGATCCGGGCTCTTCTCATCGAAATAGAGGGTCAAATCAATGCCATAACCGTGCAGGTTGATGTTCTCGTTGCCGGTGATGATATTGAGCTCGATCTGCGGATGCAGGCGGGAGAAGTCCGCCAGCCTTGGCACCAGCCAGCACTGGGCGATGGAAGGGCGCGAATAGATGGTCAAAGTGCCGGAGAGCTCCTGATTCTTGATCTCCAGGATCTCCTGATTGATGAACTCCAGCGAGGATTTGAGCGCCCAGAACACCCGCTGCCCCTCCGCCGTCAGTACCACCTTGCGGTGAAAACGCTCAAAGAGCTTAAACCCCAACTCCTCTTCCAACGCACTGATCCGGTGGCTCACGGCACTGGGGCTCAGCGACAGCTCATCGGCCGCCATGGCAAACGATCCGTGGCGGGCGGCCGCCTCGAAGGTATGCAACTTGGCCAGCTGGTAGCCGCTCAGCAGCTTGTTGCGCGATATGTAATTATCCCCGTTATACATTCATCCCCCTCTCTGTAATGGCCGCCGATGATACACCCGCAGGCCACCTTCAGGATGAAGCAAAAAGACCCAAAGGATGTCATTTCGATAAAACGTGACCAATATGGCGCTTTTGCATCAACTCATCTCATCTAAGAGGCCAATTTCATCATTTGTCAGCACCGCCTCATTTTCATTCAATAAGCGCATAAATTTTCACTCATTACCCCCTAGAGGCGCAGTATGAATTCTGAAGTGTGGGTCGTCGGTACCTTGCTGACTAGCATCATCCTGATTGTCGTCACAATCGTGAAGGGCAAAGTGCATCCTTTCCTCGCCCTGCTGCTGGCAAGCTTCTATGTCGGCACCATGATGGGGATGAACCCTCTCAAGATGGTCAGCGCCATGGAAGAGGGCATTGGTGGCACCCTGGGCTTTCTCGCTGCCGTCATCGGCCTTGGCACCATACTCGGCAAAATGATGGAAGTATCTGGCGCGGCAGAGCGCATCGGTCTCGCCCTGCAGCAATGCCGCTGGCTTTCGCCCCAGGTCATCATGGTGCTGGTGGGTCTGGTGTGCGGCATCACCCTGTTTGTCGAAGTGGGGGTGGTGCTGCTCATTCCGCTCGCCTTCTCCATCGCCCGCAAAACCAGAACCTCATTGCTGACCCTGGCCATTCCGCTCTGCACCGCCCTGATGGCAGTGCACTGCATCGTGCCGCCTCACCCGGCCGCCCTCTATGTCACCAATCAGCTGGGTGCCGATATCGGTTCCGTCATCGTCTATGGTCTGGCGGTCGGGCTGTTTGCCTCGCTGGTGGGCGGCCCGCTGTTCCTGAAACTGCTGGGCAAACGGGTACCGTTCAAAGAGGTGCCCGCCGCCTTTGCCGACATCAAGGCCCGCGATGAGGCAAGCCTCCCGACCCTGGGAGCCTCGCTCTTCACTGTGCTGCTGCCCATCCTGCTGATGCTGGCCAAGACAGTCGCCGAGCTCAACATGGATCACGCAAGCCACCTCTATGTTGTGCTGGAGTTTATCGGCAACCCCATCACCGCCATGTTTATCGCCGCCTTCACCGCCTACTACGTGCTGGGGATCCGCCAGCAGATGAAGATGGAAGGGCTGCTCAACAAGACCGAGGAGTGCTTCTCCTCCATCGCCAATATCCTGCTCATCATCGGGGCGGGTGGCGCCTTCAACGGGGTACTCAAGGCAAGCGGCCTGGGCGATAGCCTGGCCACCATCCTCTCCCAGCTGGATATGCACCCCATTCTGCTGGCCTGGCTGGTTGCCATCGTGCTGCACGCCGCCGTGGGCTCGGCCACCGTGGCCATGATGGGCGCCACTGCCATCGTCTCCCCCATCATGGTGCACTACCCGAACATCAGCCCGGAGATCATGACCCTGGCCATCGGCTCCGGCGCCATTGGCTGCACCATGGTGACCGACTCCCTGTTCTGGCTGGTCAAGCAGTATTGCGGCGCCACCCTGAACGAAACGCTCAAGTACTACACCACCGCCACCTTTGTCGCCTCCCTGATGGCGCTGGCCGGTACCTTCCTGCTCTCCTGTATCGTGTAACAAGACCGAGAACCCCATGAAAAACATCGACGTACAACAACTCGCGACTCAATTTCCACTGGTGCAATCCCTGATCGCGCTCGAGCCGGTCAGCTGGTTCAACCCCAACGCCACCCCCCTGGCAGTCGGTCTGCCCTATGTCGGGCTCGATAGCCGCAATGTGGCGGATGCCTCAGCCCGGCTCGCCCGCTTTGCCCCCTACATGTGCGAAGCTTTCCCCGAGACCCGCGCCAGCAACGGCATTCTGGAGTCAGAGATCGCCGCCATTCCGGCGATGCAACGTACCCTCAATGAGCGTTACGGGGTCGAAGTGACCGGCAAACTGCTGCTGAAAAAAGATAGCCACCTGCCCATCTCCGGCTCCATCAAGGCCCGTGGCGGTATCTACGAGGTGCTGACCCACGCCGAACAGTTGGCGATCAAGGCCGATCTGCTGCGCGAAGAAGATGACTACCGCAGACTGTTCAGCGACGAGTTTCGCCAGTTCTTCAGCCAGTACAGCATCGCGGTGGGCTCCACCGGCAACCTCGGCATGTCTATCGGCATCATGAGCGCCAAGCTCGGCTTTACCGTCACCGTCCACATGTCGGCCGATGCGCGGGAGTGGAAGAAGCGCAAGCTGCGCGAGCATGGGGTGATCGTGGTCGAATATGCCGAAGATTACGGAGTAGCAGTGGAGCAGGGGCGCAAAGAGGCCGAGCGCGATCCCAACTGCTTCTTTATCGATGACGAGAACTCCCGCACCCTGTTCCTCGGCTACTCGGTGGCGGGCGAGCGGGTGAAAAAGCAGTTCGACGAGATGGGCATCAAGGTGGATGCCGACCACCCGCTGTTCGTCTACCTCCCCTGCGGCGTAGGCGGCGGCCCGGGCGGGGTGGCCTTTGGCCTCAAGCTCGCCTTCGGTGACCACGTTCACTGTCTGTTTGCCGAGCCAACTCACTCCCCCTGCATGCTGCTGGGGGTCCACACCGGATTGCACGATGCTATTGCGGTGCAGGATCTGGGCATCGACAACCTCACCGCCGCCGACGGCCTCGCGGTGGGGCGCGCCTCTGGTTTCGTCGGCCGCGCCATGGAGCGGCTGCTGGCGGGCTTCTACACCTTGAGCGATCAGGAGATGTATGACCTGCTGGGACTGCTGGCGCGCGATGAGCAGATCAAGCTGGAACCCTCGGCGCTGGCCGGTATGGCTGGCCCTTGGCGCGTAGCGGCCGATCCGGCATGGCAAACCTCGCAGGGACTGGACGCGGCAACCATGGCCCGCGCCACCCATCTGGTGTGGGCCACTGGCGGCGGCATGGTGCCCGCCGAAGAGATGGCAAAGTACCTAGCCAGCGCCCGGATCTAGGTAATATACCTGCATTTAGCAACAAACAAACCCGCCATCACGGCGGGTTTTCTGTGTTGGGAACAAGGGTATGGAGCTGATCCGTCGCAATCCGTGGCGACAATTCCCCCAAGTTGGTCATTTTGCGCCAAAATAGCGCTCATTTTTTGACATTTAGCGTCACGTTCACCGACAGATTACCCATCTGGCTCTCTGCTAGGGTCGTGATTTTGTACCATCATGCCTGATGATGTTACCCCCAATGTGAGCCGACATGCTCCCGTCAAGGTAGGCACCATCAAGGGCACATGAGATAAGGAGATCGTGCAATGAAACTGTATCAAAGCTGGCTGGGGCAATACCTGATGAGTCGCCGTGACGGTGACCACGCCATGGCATGCGAGATGGCGAGTTCCATCTGCGAGTTCTGGCAGCAACAGGGGGATGAAAACGAACTGGACAAGTGGCAGCAGATTTACCAAAACCACCTGGAAAAGACCACTTAACTCCACTTGCCACCTTGCTGCCACCCATCCGGTGTGGCAGCAGGGCCATAGCTCCCGTCGCGCCTTCTACCGCACACTCCCACTGCCTTAGCCCTGTTGCCAAGGGCTGTCGTCCAATGACAGAGCACTGAAGTCTTACCTCAGGATTGGCGCTGGTTGTCGAGCCAGTGCTGGATCAGAAACTCTTCATCCAGTGGCGAGAGATCAAAACGCAGGCTGGCCTCTTCAATGGCGGCGATATCGTGCAGGTGGTGTTCACTGAGCCAGCGCACCGCACGACGCAAATCTTCACCATGGGGGAGCAGCAGATGGTCGCTCATGGGATACCTCCGGTAGACAGCAAGGCGGCCAGCGAAGGTGGCCACCTGTTTCAAGTCTAGTCGGTCAATCCCCATCACCCGCGTCTCTTCACCCTCCCCCATCTATCACTGCGATCAGCGACCGAAAGCGCGCTGCCAATCCTGATCAAACTTCGCCAGCGCCGCATCCACCGCAGGCACATTCAGCAACTGCTCCGCCACATCAAGCGGCAATGTGATGGATTGGCAACCGGCCAGCAGGCAGTCGAGAGCCTGACGGGGAGTGCGGAATGACGCCGCCAGCACCTTGCTGTTCGGTGCGTGCAGCTCAAGCAGCTGTTGCAGCTCCTGCACGGTGGCGATGCCATCGCCCCCCTGAGCGTCTAGCCGGTTAACGTAGGGAGCGACATATTCCGCCCCCGCCACCGCCGCCAGCCAGCCTTGCAGCGGGGTATAGACAGCCGTACCCAGGGTCGGCACGCCGTTGGCGGTCAGGCTCTTGATAGCCGCCAGCCCCTCTGCGCATACCGGGATCTTGATCACCAGATCCGGGTCCAGCTCACGCAGGGCAAATGCCTCGCGCACCATCTCGGTTTCGGTTTTGGCCATCACCTGGGCAAACAAGCGCGCCTTGGGCCCCAGTACGTCGCGCAGGGCGGGCAGCAGCTCGCTCAGCGGCAATCCCCCGGCGGCAGTAATGGAAGGATTGGTGGTGACACCGGCCAACGGCAGGATCCGTGACCAGCGACGCACTGCCGCCACATCGGCGGTATCGAGATATAGCTCCATCTCTAACTCCTTAACGGGATGTTTAATATGTCGCCATTCTAGCGATAAAACATCTGCGAAATACTTGATCGAAATCAAATCAACTTTCGAATGAAAGCAAATAGAATGAAAAAACAAAAGGAGGCGGTATGATTTTCGACCTGCAACGATATTCAACTCACGATGGCCCCGGCATTCGCACCCTGGTGTTTCTCAAGGGGTGCTCGCTAGCTTGCCTGTGGTGTCAAAACCCGGAAAGCCGCGCTCTCAAGCCGGACATACTACTCGACCGGCGCCAATGCATCGAGGGATGCCAGCTCTGCAGCCAGACCTGTCCGGCAATCTTGCGTGACAGCGAAGGCATCCAGCTCACCCGTTCAGCCCTCAAGGCCGAAGATATGGAACGGCTGCGCGGCCTCTGCCCCAGCGAAGCGCTGCAGGTGTGCGGCCGGGATGAAACCCTGGACACCCTGATGGACACCATCTTGCGGGATCGCCCCTTCTTCGAACGGAGCGGCGGTGGCGTCACCCTCTCCGGTGGCGAGCCTTTTATGCAGCCCGACTTTGCCGCGTCCCTGCTGGCCCGCTGCAAAGCCGAAGGGCTGCACACCGCGGTCGAGAGCTGCCTCCATGTGCCCTGGCACCAGATTGAGCCAAGCCTCCCCTCACTGGATCTGGTGCTGGCGGATCTCAAACACGTGGACAAGGAACGTTTCTTCAACTGGACCCGCGGCAAGGTGGAGTTGCCCATCGCGAACCTCAAACGCCTCGTCGAATACGGCGTGCCGATGCAGATCCGGGTGCCGCTCATTCCCGGCTTCAATGCCGACCGCGAATCAATCACCGCCATCACCGACACCGCCGCCAGTCTCGGCACGGTGCAGGAGATCCACTTCCTCCCCTACCACACGCTGGGGATGGGCAAATATGCCCTGCTGGATCTGCCCTATCAGGCGCCGGAGACACCACTCGACGACCCCGATTTACTCAGCTTTGCCCACGCATACGCCCAACGTCAGGGGCTGACCCCTGTGACCAGAGGATAAGATCATGACCCAGCTCGACCTCAATACCCTCAGCCCGCGGATCCGCGCCCACAAAGAGAGCCTGATCCACATCGTTCAGCCACCGGTCTGCACCGAGCGTGCCCGCCACTACACCGAAGCCTATCAAGCTCATCTCGCCCGACCGCTGCCGGTGCGCCGCGCTCTGGCGCTGGCACATCACCTCAAGGAACGCTCCATCTGGATCAAGCACGAGGAGCTGATCGTCGGCAACCAGGCCAGTCAGGTGCGTGCGGCGCCGCTGTTTCCCGAATACACGGTGAGCTGGATTGAGAAGGAGATCGACGAGCTGGCAGACCGCCCCGGTGCCGGTTTTGCGGTCAGCGAAACCGACAAGGAGATCATCCACGCCCTCACCCCCTTCTGGCGCGGCCAGACGGTGCAGGATCGCTGCTTCGGCCTCTTTACCGACGAGCAGAAAGCGCTGCTGGAGAGCGGCATCATCAAGGCCGAGGGCAACATGACCTCGGGAGATGCCCACCTCGCGGTCAACTATGAGGAGCTGCTCACGCTGGGGCTCGATGGCTTCAAGGCCAAGGTGGCCGAGCGGCGCAGTCGGCTGGACCTGGCGGATTGGGCCGACCTGCAGCGCGAGCAGTTCCTGCACGCCGTCGCCATCACCCTGGAGGCGGTCAGCGATCATATCGGGCGCTACGCCATCCTGGCTGGCGAAATGGCCCAGCAGGAATCACGACAAGATCGTCAAGCCGAGCTGCAGACCATTTCGCTCAACTGCGCCCACATCGCCCACCAGCCCCCCGAGACCTTCTGGCAGGCGCTGCAACTCTGCTACTTTATCCAGCTCATTCTGCAGATCGAATCCAACGGCCACTCGGTGTCGTTTGGCCGGATGGATCAGTACCTCTACCCCTGGTATCGCCGCGAAGTAGAGCTGTCGGAATCCCTGCCGCGTGAGCGCGCCATCGAACTGCTGCAAGGGTGCTGGCTCAAGTTGCTGGAGGTGAACAAGATCCGCTCCGGCACCCACTCCAAGGCCTCCGCCGGCAGCCCGCTCTATCAGAACGTCACTATTGGCGGCCAGAACTGGCGGGATGGCAGTGCCCATGACGCGGTCAACGGCCTCTCCTACGCGATTCTGGAGTCCTGCGGCCAGCTGCGATCCACCCAGCCCAACCTCTCGGTGCGCTACCACGCAGGAATGAGCGAGGATTTCCTCGACGCCTGCATTCAGGTGATCCGCTGCGGCTTTGGCATGCCCGCCTTCAACAACGACGAGGTGGTGATCCCCGAATTCATCAAGCTCGGAGTGAGCGTGGAGGATGCCCACCACTACGCCGCCATCGGCTGCATCGAGACCGCCGTGCCCGGCAAGTGGGGCTACCGCTGCACCGGCATGAGCTTTATCAACTTCGCCCGCATCCTGCTGGCCTCCCTCGATGGTGGCCGCGATGCCACCACCGGCAAGGTATTCCTGCCCCAGCCCCAGTCGCTGCGGGAAGGGAGCTTTGGCAACTTTGACGAGGTGATGGCACGCTGGGACGAGCAGGTGCGCTACTTCACCCGCAAATCCATCGAGATCGACTGCGTGGTCGACAGCGTGCTGGAGGCTCAAGCCCATGACATCCTCTGCAGCACTTTGGTAGATGACTGCATCGAGCGCGGCAAAACCATCAAGGAGGGGGGCGCCGTCTATGACTGGGTCTCCGGTCTGCAGGTGGGGATCGCCAACCTCGGCAACAGTCTGGCAGCCCTGAAAAAACTGGTGTTCGAGCAGGGCGTGGTGGATCAGCACGAGCTGGCTGCCGCGCTGGAGCAGGACTTTGCCGGGCTGGCGGGCGAGCAGTTGCGCCAGCGCCTCACCAATGCAGCCCCCAAATATGGTAACGATCTGGACGAGGTAGACCTGCTGCTGGTGCAGGCTTACCAGAGCTACATCGACGAGCTCAAGGGGCTGCACAACACCCGCTTCGGCCGCGGCCCCATCGGCGGTACCTACTACGCCGGTACCTCCTCCATCTCCGCCAACGTACCGTTCGGTGCCGCCACCCTGGCCACCCCGGATGGCCGCCATGCCCGCACGCCGCTGGCGGAAGGGGCCAGTCCTTCCTCGGGCTCGGATCGTCTCGGCCCGACGGCGGTGTTCAACTCCATCGGCAAGCTGCCCACGGCAGCTATCCTCGGCGGGGTGCTGCTCAACCAGAAGCTGAGTCCAGCCAGCCTTGAGAACGAGCGGGACAAAGCCAAGCTGATGAGCCTGCTGCGCACCTTCTTCGAGGTGCACAAGGGGTGGCACGTGCAGTACAACATCGTCTCGCGGGAGACCCTGCTGGCGGCCAAGGCCAATCCGGATCAGTACCGGGATCTGGTGGTGCGGGTGGCGGGCTATTCGGCCTTCTTCACCGCCTTATCCCCGGATGCGCAAGATGATATCATCGCCCGTACCGAGCACAGTCTCTGACGGGGCGCACCCCATGGCGCCTGTGACGTCATATGATTGGCAAGCCACCCTCGGGTGGCTTGCCGCTATCTACCACCTTGCATGCGAGCGCACCATGAATCCACGCCACCAACTGATCCTCACTCTGGTCCATCAGGCTCGCAAGATGAGCGTGAGTGAGCTCTCCCAACACACCGGCGTGTCGGAGGTGACGGTGCGTAACGACCTCACCGCGCTGGAGAAACAGGGACTGCTCAGACGGGTACACGGCTCTGCCATGGCGCTGGAGACCGATGACCCGGATGCCCGGATGAACATCAACTACCTGCTCAAGGAGCGCCTCGCCGAGCGGGCCGCCCAGCTGGTGGAAGATGGCGAGACTGTCTTTATCGAAGGGGGCAGCGCCAACGCCATGCTGGCGCGCCATCTGGCCCTGCACAAACGGGTCACCATCATCACCATCAGCAGCTATATCGCCCATCTGCTCAAAGACACCCCGGCTCAGGTGGTGCTGCTTGGCGGGCTGTTCCAGCATCAGAGTGAAAGCGTGGTGGGGCCTCTGACTCGCCTCTGTATCGAGCAGGTGCACTTCTCCAAGGCCTTTATCGGGGTCGACGGTTTTCACCCAGAGGTGGGTTTTACCGGCCGCGACATGATGCGGGCCGACGTGGTCAACAGCGTGCTGGCCAAGGGAATGACCAATGTGGTGATCACCGACAGCAGCAAATTTGGCGCCATCCACCCGAGCCAGCTTGGCGCGCCGGGCCAGATCAAGGTGCTGGTCACCGACGATGCCCTGCCCGCCCCCATGCGGGCTGCCATCGCGGCCAAGGGGATCACTCTGCACTGCGTTGCCGCCTGATCTCCCCTGACCTTACCACCTGACCCCGCCACCGGCCCCTCAACCAGGAACGTCCAAACGGGTCTTTCTCCTTGACACTCACCACCTGCACAAGGGTATGCTCCCCCTCTTGCCGATCGCGCCGAGCTGTGTAAACCCACCCGCTCGCCGCACTGCTGATGACAGGGATTTCAACCATGCAAACCAAGGACAAGTGTCTGGCCGCGCTGGTCATCCTCTGCTGGGGGCTCAACTTCGTCGCCATCAAGTGGGGGCTGGAGGGCATTCCCCCCCTGCTGCTGGGTGCACTGCGCTTTATCGGCGTGGTATTCCCCGCAATCTTGCTGGTGCCCAAACCCGCCATGCCCTGGCGCTGGCTGCTGGCCTATGGCAGCGCCATCAGTCTGGGCCAGTTCGCATTTCTGTTCAGTGCCATGAAGTTCGGCATGCCGGCAGGCATGGCCTCACTGGTGCTGCAATCCCAGGTGGTGTTCACCCTGCTGTTTGCCATGATCTGGCTGGGGGAGCGCTGGCAACCCCACCACTGGGTGGCGTTGCCCTTGGCGGGGTTCGGCCTCTATCTCATCGCCACTCACGGTGAAGGCAACCTGACCTTGCTCGGGTTTCTCCTGACGCTGTGCGCGGCAGCCTGTTGGGGCCTTGGCAACGTCATCAATCGCCAGATTGGTCTGCGCTATCACACCTCCCTGCCCAGCCTGATCGCCTGGGGTGGGCTGGTGCCGATAGTGCCGTTTTTCGCCCTCTCCTGGCTGTTCGAAGGGCCGGAGCTGATAGCCAGCAGCCTGCTCAACTTCAGCTGGCAGGGATTGCTGTGCGTACTTTATCTCTCGTATGTCGCGACCTGGCTGGGTTACGGCCTGTGGGGACGACTGCTGATGCGCTATCCGGTGGCGCAGGTGGCGCCGCTCTCCCTGCTGATCCCCTGTGTCGGCATGGTGGCGGCCGCCCTGCTGCTCGATGAACATCCGACCGCCTTGCAGTGGCTGGGCTCAGCTCTGGTGCTGCTCGGCTTTGTGGTGCATCTGCTAGGTAGCCGACTGCGCTGGTTCAAACCACAGAGTACGACATGATGAGCGCCTGCCAATTTGCGCTATTTCATTGACCTGACAGGATAAAATTTTCATGATGAGCCAGTCCCCATCGGGACTGACATCACCAGAGCGTGATCTGCAGGAAGCAGACTTTCAGGAGAGCAAGGACATGCCATCGACCATCACCGCCGGGGGGCGCAGCCTCCCCCCTATCATTCGCGCCACCGCCATCACCCTGACCCTGTGCTGGAGCCCGTTTGGCTGGAGTGCCACGCTGCCCGCTGACTTGAAGTGGGAGAGCAACAACACGGATCCTCTCTATGCCGATCCGGCCGCCAAGCGCGGCGGCACCTTTCGCACCTTTATGACCAGCTTCCCCCTGACCTTGCGCAAATATGGCCCCGACTCCAACGGCGGCTTTGCCGGTTACGTGAGAGAGAGCAACCTGCCACTGCTGAGCACCCACCCCGTCACCGGCAACCCCATGCCGATGCTGGCCAACGAGTGGGCTTTCGGCGCCGACCACAAGACCCTCTATTTTCGCATCAATCCCAAGGCGCGCTGGTCAGACGGCCAACCGGTCACTGCTGATGACTGGCTCTTTACCCTCAAAATGATGCGCAGCAAAGAGATAAACGACCCCTGGTACAACAACTACTACAGCACCCAGATAGCCGACATCACCAAGTTTGATGATCACACCCTGGCCATCACCAGCGGCACCGAAAAGAGCCGCCAGGATCTGCTCGAATCACTGCCCATCAGCCCGGAGCCGAGCCACGCCATCAAGCTCACCGCCAACTGGGTCAAGGAGTACAACTGGAAGGTGTTGCCAGTCACCGGTCCCTATCAGATCGATCAGGTGAAAAAGGGTAAATCGGTCACCTTCAAGCGGATTGAAAACTGGTGGGGGGATGACGAGCGCTACTTCCAGCATCGCTTCAATCCTGCGCGGATCGAGATCAAGGTGCTCAGGGATCTGAACATCGCCTGGCAGCACTTCCTGCGCGGCGATCTCGACAGCTTCCCGCTGGTGATGCCCAACTGGTGGCACGACAAGACCAAAACCGCGGAGTTCGAGAAGGGTTATATCGGGCGTATCTGGTTCTACAACCAGACCCCGCAATCGCCAATGGGGCTCTATCTCAACACCGCCGATCCGCTGCTGAATAATCTAGATGTGCGGCTCGGGGTCCAGCATGCCCTCAACCTCGACAAGATGCTCACCACCCTGCTGCGGGGGGACTACCAGCGCCTCAACAGCTACGGCTCCGGTCAGGGGGAGTTTACCAACAGCGAACTCAAGGCTCGTCCGTTTGATCCCAAACTGGCACGGCAATACTTTGCCAAGGCCGGTTTCAACAAGGCGGGGCCACAGGGAATTTTGCAAAACGACAAGGGGCAGTCACTGACCCTCGCCATCACCTACACCACCGCAGAGCATGCCCAGCGGCTCACTTTGCTGCGGGAAGAGGCCAAGAAGGCGGGTCTTAATCTCGAGCTCAATCTGATGGATGCCTCGGCCGGTTTCAAATCGATGCTGGAGAAAAAACATCAGAGCGCCTGGATGGCCTGGAGCGGCGGCCGCTATCCCGCCTATTGGGAGTTCTTCCACAAGGTCAACGCCAACAAGCCCCAGACCAACAACATCATGAACATCGATGACGAGGCCATCACAACCTTGGTGGAGCAGTACGACAAGGAGTTTGACTTTGCCAAAAAGGCGGCCCTGTCGCGGCAGATCCAGCAGCGGCTCTATGAGCTGGCCAGCTTCGTGCCCGCCTATCAGGTGCCCTACACCCGGGAAGGGGCCTGGCGCTGGATCAAACTACCCAAGGTACCTGCAACCCCCAAGAGCGAGTTGCTCTACTGGCCTCTCGGGGGCGACAACAGCGGTTACAGCTATGGCGGCCTGCTGTGGATTGATGAAGAGTTAAAATCCGAGACCAAGGCGGCGATCAAGAGCGGCAAGCGCTTCCCGGCCGATCCCATTATTGACACCACCTATCGCCAGCCTTGAGTGCATCAGCCCATCGACAGAAGGCCTTAAAACAAAAGACCCCGCTAGATAGCGGGGTCTTTGTTGGCAACCGGTGTTGCGAATGCAGCGGTGATCAGGCGCGCTTGGCCTGCTTCTCGGCGATGGCGTCAGCCACGTCGCCCGGCTCCAGTACGATGCCTTCCTGATCCGGGGTCGGGAACACGGCAACACACAGCTCGTCCTGCTCCATACCGTCAACCCAGCGCTCCAGCCACACCTTGAGGGTGATGGACTGCGGCTTGCACTCAGCCCACTCCCCTTCGGCCCACGCCTGGGCGTACTCAGGGTGCGGCCATACCGGGATGCAATCTTCATCGTCGGTGGTCAGCATCATGACGCCATGTTCGTCGGTCAAAACAAACAGCTCTTCATGCTCGACCAGCTTGCTGATGAAGTGCTCGTAACGGTAGTCAGCATTCAGTTGCAGCGCGGCATTGCGCTCGGTGTCACTCAGTTCATAGCTCATTGGCCAAGTCTCTCTCTCGATAAAGGGCGTCATGTTCACATCTTGTCGGCAGCTTGTCCAGCTTGCACCCACGCCAGGATGGCGGGATCGCACTACGAATATGCGCGAGTAATGCACTCACTTTGCGCGGCTGCCGCCCATAAGGATAGAGCAATCCCACATGCCAAGGCGCGGCCTGCCACCCGGGCAAGCAAGACACCAGGCTGTCCGGATGAGCCTGGTTCAACGCCCGGACACGAATATCTGGCACAATGCCGATACCGCGTCCACGGCACATGGCGCTCATCCTCATGCCGACATCATCAAACAGCAAACGGGCAGAGGTTGGCTGGCACAGATACTCTCCTTGCTGCCGATGCCGTAGTAGCACCCCCTCGCTGACACACAGCTCCCCACCGATCCAGTCATGGGTGATCAGATCTCCGGGATGCAGCAACGGCGGTTGCTGTGCCAGATATTCGGGACTGGCATAGAGTGACGCAGGCAGTTGCACCAACGACTCATATCGCAGGTCACTTTCGGGATCGGCACCAAACCAGCACCAGATAGCACCCTGGCTGGCACCATTGACGGGAAGCTTATCCTCGGTTTTGAGGGTGATCCGCGCCCCCGGGTAGCGATCCAGAAATGACTCCAGCGCGGCCACAAACCATGGCTCGGCACAGACGGGATGACAGCGCACCTGCAGCTCCCCGCTCACCTCTTCCCGCAGATCCTCTATCACCTGCAATCCTTGCTGCGAGAGTCGCAACATTTGCCGGGCATAGGATTCAAATAACCGACCGGCTTCGGTTAACTGCAGCCGATTGCTTTGACGACGTAATAACGGCTGGCCAACCCGCCGCTCCAGTTGGGTAAGGCGCCGACTCATGGTCGATTTCGGCATGCCAAGGGTATCGGCGGCAGCCGTCAGCCCACCGCTATCGACCACGGCACAAAATATTTTTATCTCGATCAGATCCAGCATTCAGATACCGTGCTCAATCTGCAGATGGGGCAAGCTGGTGACTCAACGCCTGCTGGTTTTGCGCCAGCCAGACCTCGATCGATTGCCCCCCCATCCGTAGCAAGGGATCTGGTTGCCACATCCGACGCGCCTCCCCCTTGGCGGGACGGCTGGTCAACACCAGATCGGCATCCTGTTCAGCCACCAGTGGCAAACCGAGCGCCAGCGCCAATGGCATCAAACGCTCATCAGCCACCGCCAGACTGGCCACATTGTGTTCGAGCAACAGGTTATCGATGGCCATGGCACTGCCCTGCACCGCCCGCAGCAGTCGCTGGCGGTTGCGTTCAATCTGCGCGCTCTGGGCTGGCCACACCCGCGCCAGATCCCGCGCGGCCACATTGCCCATCAGGGTCAGGTTGCCAAAATCGAGCCAGAAGTAATCTCCCTCCCCGTCCGGTCGCAGGGTCACTTTGGCACCTGCTGGCGCCAACTCCTGGGCCACATCGATCGGTACAATGCGGATCTGACGCTGGCGCAACAGGGGATAAATCGCCAGCTCGGGTTGCAATGACTCCATGGTCAGCAGGGCATCCGCCTGTCCCAGGGTGGCCACATCCACCTTGTTCAGCCAGCCGGGTATCCGGTTAAGGGGCAATCTGGCGGGTGGCAGGTAACGTGCTTCGATGCCGGTATCGGCCAACAGTGACAGGTTGATCCCGTGCAGCACGGGTATGGCACTGACCACAGTCGGCGCGGCCCAGAGCGGTAACGCCAACACGCCAAGCAGCAGAGGGATAAGAAACTTCATTCAATGGTTCTCCAGCGACGATAGCCGAGGGCAAGCACAAAAAAGAGTGAGGCAAACATCACGATGGCCGCCCCGGAAGGGAGTGGCAGGGCGCCAGCCATCGGTATCAAAATGCCCAATAAACAGCTGAGGGTAGAAAACAGCACCGATAGCCAGAAAAACTGGGCACCACTGCGGCTCACCAGTCGGGCTGCGGTCGCGGGGATAAGCAGCAGCGCCCCCACCAGAATGGCGCCAATTACCTTGACCGAGGCAACCGTCATCAACGCAATCAACAGTACAAACAGATAGTCATACAGACGCACCGACACCCCGCGACTGCGGGCCAGTTCAGGGGCCAGACTTGCCAGCAGGGCGGTATTGGTGCCTCGCAACAACATCAGCAGTGCCGGGATGGCAATGACCAGCAACACCAGCAGATCGAGATCCTTGACCGTCAGAATCGAGCCAAACAGCACGTTCTCCAGAATGTGTACGTTGACCCGTTTAGCCACATAGAGCAGCAAGGCCGCCCCCAGGGCGATGGCAAACGAGAGAAACACCCCCACCAAAGCATCATAGGGGATCTGGGTGCGGCTCTTGACCCAGTGCAACAGCAAGGCAAACAGGGTGCAAAAACAAAACAGCGCCACCAGCGGCGCCGTGGCGGGCTCCCCCAGCAAGATCCCTAACGCGACCCCAGTCAGGGCGCCATGTCCGACCGCTTCGGAGAAAAACGCCAGTCGTTTGACCACCACCAAGGGGCCCAGCGCCCCGAGCAAGGGTCCCATCAACAAGGCCGCCACCAGGGCATTGGTCAGAAAGGCATACTGGAACATCTCGGGCAAATAGCCGCTTTCAAAGAGGGAAAATACCCATTGACGCAAACCCTCCATCACGCGACCTCCTGCGGGGAGTGAGCAAATATCTCATCCGACGTGCCGACCGCAACCAGACCACCATCGATGAGCCACACCCGATCGGCATAGCGCCTCACCCAGGCCATATCATGGTGAACCACCAGCATGGTGACCCCCTGTTCACGCAGTTGTAGCAGCAAGCGGTTAACCATCGCTTGTCCTTCTTGATCGAGCCCGGTCATGGGTTCATCCAGACACCAGAGTTGGCTCTGCTGATCCAGCCCCTGCGCCAACAGCAACCGCTGGCGTTCACCCCCAGAGAGTTGACCGAGGCGCAAGTGCCCCTTGCCGCTGAGCCCGACGTGCGCCAACAGGCATTCGATCCGGCTTTTTGCCGCTGTGCTCATCGGCAACCAGAGCGGACGGCGAGAGAAGGTGGCGAGCAGAAATTCGTTGATGGTAATGGGCAGGGATGGCTCAAACTGGCTCTGCTGAGGCACGTAGGCCACCGGCCCCGGCGCCCCCGGCCACTCTCTGAATACCTCGCCGAGATGAGGTCTCAGGCCGAGCACGCTCTTGAGCAAAGAGGATTTTCCCGCCCCATTGGGACCGACGATGGCATGCAGTTTTCCCGCCGCGAAGGTGCCATCGATCGGCTTGAGAATAGATACCCGATTGAGTGACAAGGCCAGCCCTTGCAAGATGATTGAGGGCCCCATCAGCTCGCCTGCGCCGCCAGTGACAGCGCCTTGACCAGGGTCTTGAGGTTGTGCTCCATCTCCCGGCTCACCAGGGCCGGGTCATAGTCACCAAAGGTCATGTGGGAGAAGTGGTAAATCCGGATCCCGGTGGCGTCCTGGATCAGTTCTACGTAGCGGTTATCCATATCGAGTTCGGTAAACAGCACCTGAATATTGGCCGCTTTGATCCGCGCTATGGTCTGTTGTAACTGGGTTGCATTCGGCTCAACCCCATGGGCAGGTTCAATGACGGTGTCGATGCCGATGCCAAACTCTTGCAGCAGGTAGCCGTAGGCATTATGGGTACTGGCAATACGCACACTGGCCAGATCCAGCGCCAGCAACTCGGCCCGGTAACGATTCTTGATGGCACGCAAACTGCGGGCATAGGTCAGGGCATTTTGCTGAAAGTAATCCCGATTTTCCGGGTCGAGCCGTCCCAATTCGCGGGCAATGGTATAGACCTGACGCACCGCCGCATCAATGGAGACAAAGGTATGGGGGTTGTAACTCCCTTTGCCGGTGGCGAGCAGCGGCAAATCGGCATTGGCATAAATGCGGGTCAGGTTGGGCAACGCCAGACCATCCAGGGCATGCACCGCAAACTCATCATGGCCGATACCATTGAGTACCAGCGCATCCATGGTGGCCAGTCGCTTGAGGTCGCTCGGTTGCAGCTCATAACTGTGGGGATTGAAGCCACTCTCGATAAGCGGAATGACCTTGGCCCGATCACCGACAATATGGTGCACATAACTGTAATAAGGGTGCAGGGTGATCCCCACGGTCAGCGGTTTGCTCCACACCGTAAGGCTGGTCAGCAGCAAGGTCAGGCTCAGAAAGAAACGCATCATGGTGTCATCGAAATCCAGTGGATAGGTGTAGTGCAATCAGGGGTACCGGATACCCCCTCGCCAGCCATAAAAATGGCGTTGGCAGGCAGCGACAATAGCCAGCGCCCATCAGCATGACCAGGGAGAGGCCCCAGCCAGCAGCCATTGGCGAGCTCCTGCCAACCACCCTCGTGAAAAGGCGGGATCTGTGCTTGCGCCATGGCGGCCAGCGCAGGCCAGCGCCCGTCACTGGCCATAAAGCGGGCTTCATCAAAGGCGATGGTGAGCTCGGTGAGTTGCTGGCGCGCGGACGGGGTCAGCTGCAGAGTCTGCACCACTGGCGTGGCAGGCTCCTGGCGCAGCCAGATCCCCACCACGCCACACAACAAGAGGGCGATGGTGAAGATCGCCACCCAGCGGTTCTCGTTACGACCATCATCCGGCGCCACCCGCTCCCGGTAACCGGTCATGTCAGAGCAACTCGGCATAATCAAATTCAGCTGGATCTTCATGTCCGGCATCGAAGCGGATGTAAAACTCCCCTTTCGGCTCGGTGAAACGTGCTTGGGAGTGACCATTGGCCTTGACGGTAGCCAGTACTTCATCGTCATAGCTATACATGACGACCTCGGCACCGGTCGCGAACGTGCCATCGCTATAGCCCACCTTGCAGACCAGCTCAGCCCCCTCACGACCACAATCCATCACCGGATAGTGGGCTTGGGCGGCCAGCGGCGTCAGTAACGTCAAAGCGATCGCCAACTTGCTAAGCAGGGTCATTGCGGCAGCACCTCGAAGGTCAGCAGGTAGTTGATCTCCACCTTGTCAGCCAGTGGCGAACGGCTGACCTGCTCAATGTTGGCAGACAGCAGGTGTGGGCCCCGCTGGGCAGGGGTGAATGCCACCACACCATCCTGATCGCTCACCAGACCCTGCTGCTGGCGCCCATCACGCCACTGAGTGCCATGCCCCACTACTTCTACTTTGCGCTCAGCCAGCGGTTGACCATCGAAAGTCAGGCGGAAACGGGCGGCCTCACCCACCACCACATCGCTGGGATGGGTCAATGGTTGCAGCTCGAGCCCCTGGCCGCTGCTTTTGAGCACGGTATCGCTTGGCGTGTTGCGGGTGACATAGAAGGCGCTGATGTTTTGCATGGCATAGGTGGTCACCCCCTGCGCCTTGGTTGGCACCTGAGCGGCAGCCTCCTGCTTGTTGGCCATGATCCGCCGTTCAGTATTGCGCTTGCCAATGGTGTAGGTAGTGACATAACGAGGCGGATTACGCAGCTCGACCTTGTAGGTGCCCACCTCGCTCAATGCCAGATCAAACACACTGCGGCGTTGCCCTTTGTAATAGGGGCCGATCCTGGCGGGGTTGCCTGCGGGATCATAGACAGTGACATTGTCCAGCCCTATCGGCTTGTCAAAACTGAATACCCCGTGGGACGCCGTGCCATCCACTGTCACCCAATGGGCGGTATCACTCGACACATTGAACTCACTTGGCAGCATCCAGACCGGATGCGCGGAAGCGGAGGTGGCAACCAGGGCCAGCAGGCCCCAGCCAAAGGAACGGTTAATCATGATTTAACTCCGGTGTGGATGGTGATCGCGCCCAGTTCAGCGACGGGTTCGAGGTGGTAACTGGTTGTTTGTCCAAGTTCTATCGCCTGGCTGACCAAAGATCGGCTGCCATGCTCGCGAGCGGCTTCGATATGCAGGGTGTAACGCCCCGGCGGCAGGGCATTGCCCTGCTGGTCACGGCCATCCCACTGCAATTGGTAAACCCCGGGTTTACGGGTCGCTCCGGAGACACCATCCGGCTGGCCATTCTCATAGCGGCCACTCTTGCGCCACCAGCGCCGCATATCCTTGAGCCAGTCCGCCTCTTTGCGCCAGACGGCGAGCGTGGCCACCGCCTGTTGCTGGGGATTTTCTACCCAGACAGCTACATAAGGGCGGTATTGACTACCTTCATGACGCGGTAATTCCAGTGACAAGGTCACCTCAGCGGCAGCTGGCACACTCACCAGCACGAGTGCCAGCGTGGTGGATTTGAACATCCAGGACTCCGTTTAGTAGTAGAGGATAATGAGGTAGAACATGCCCATCAGGGTCGTGCCCGCCAGACTGAGACCAAACAGGCCAATCCGACGCTTGCGCTGGGACAACACCAACCAGAAACCGCTCAAGGTAAACAGCAACATGACCAACGCTGACAGGTCGATGAACCATCGCCATAGCTCGCCACTGTAGCGCCCCATATGAAGATCGTTGAGCTGGGCCAGCCAACCCGCTGGCTGAGTCTCGATCCTCACTTCTGCCAGCGCGGGTTCAATTTCTACCAGGCTGTAGCCACCGGGGCGCTTGATGTCGAGGGTGAGCAGCTGCTCATCGGCATTCCACTCCATGACCGCTTCCCCACCCGCCAGCACATCTTGCTGACGGAGCCAGTGCAGCAGCTGCGCCCCCGCCAACAGAGGGTCCTGTTGCCATAACCCGGTTTCCACCCACTGGGCGGGCAATACCAATCGTTGATGTACCAAAGGGGACGCTGCGGGTAGCCACTGACGATTGTTCAGCGTCAATCCGGTCACAGTGAAAAAGAGCATGATCACCAGCATCAGCATGGAGCTGTATGTATGCAGAGGGCGAACCCAGCGAGGCACATGATAGGGACGGGCAGACTTGCTCGACATGGTAAAGAAAAGCTCCCGCAGGTAGTCATCATAAACCGCGGCAAAGTATTGCAAATGCAAATCATTGTCAATACCGTTTAATTCATTGAGTTGACAATAAAAGCTTTTGCTATGGCGGGCCTCTCTTCGCCCTTATCTGCAGAAAAAACAGTAACTAACTGATTTAACTTAAATTAAGTCTCGATTAATTAATTGCATCCCAGACGAGAACCAACCTCACCCCGCCAGTTCCATTTTTTGGAACAACAGGTTCCATAAACATGACTCTCTGCTCGACCCGAGTTTGCATAGAATGCTGCCGCCACAGGGTGATAATGATTATCAATAGCAGGATTGACTCGTCAGCCGCATTCCAATAACAACAGGAGAGTTCACATGCCCATACCTCAACCATCCCGACTTGGTTACGCCATTGCGATGGCTCTGCTGCCTGCCGGCGCAGTCTCGGCCCAGGCAGTCAATGAAACCATGGTGATCACGGCATCCGGATTTGAGCAGAAGGTAACCGATGCGCCCGCCAGCATCACTGTTATCACTCGCGAAGATCTGGAACAAAAACGCGTGGCGAGCATCGCTGATGCACTCAGCGATGTGGAAGGAGTGGATGTGGGAGGCAGCGTCGGCAAGACGGGTGGCCTGAATATCAGCATGCGGGGTATGCCCAGCGACTACACCCTGATCCTGATCGATGGTCGCCGTCAGAACAATGTGGGGAACGTGACCCCCAACGGCTTCGGTGAAACCGCCAACAGCTTTATGCCGCCAGTCGCGGCGATTGAGCGTATCGAAGTGATCCGTGGCCCCATGTCCACCCTCTATGGTTCAGATGCAATGGGTGGGGTCGTCAACATTATTACCCGCAAACCGGCCAAAGAGTGGATGGGCGCCCTTACCCTGGAAAATACCCAACAGCAGCACCGGGAATTTGGCAACAGTGCAGCGGTCAGTTTCTATACCAGCGGCGCCCTGATCGAAGACAAATTGGGGCTGACCCTGCGCGGCAGTGTATTTGACCGTAGTGCCTCTGATATTCGCTATCAGGACGCCAATGGCCTGGAAAAAACACCGATCATGGGGGCAAACCCCGTAAAATCTGACATTCAGAATTTGGGCGGAAGAGTGACGTTCACCCCCACCAGCAATCAAGATATCTGGCTGGATATTGATCGTGGCAATCAGGAATATGACAACAGCGAGGGCCAGCTTGGCACCCTGGATACACCGACCAAGATCGGCGGTTATGAGAAACAACAACGCTACACCCGCGATCAATATGTGCTGGCCCACGATGGCCGTTTCAGTTTTGGTAACCTCTCCAGCAGCATTACCCGCAGTGAAACCGATACCGCAGGACGGACCCTGCCCAAAGGTGTTCCGGGAAAAACGGCAGGAGCTCCCCGTACCCTTGAGCTGGAAAACACCATAGTCGACAGCAAGCTAGTCACAGTGCTGGGTGACAATACCCTCTCGGTCGGCGGCCAGTGGTGGAAAGCTGAGATGATCGACGGGGTTGCTACAGCACCGTTCGAGCATAAGCAACTGGCACTGTTTGCTGAAGATGAGTGGCGCTTCCTGGCTGATTGGGCGCTCACCCTTGGTGCTCGTTATGATGACCACAGTGTGTTTGGTAGCCAGCTCAGTCCACGTGGTTATCTGGTGTGGAATGCCAGCAGCAACTGGACCTTCAAGGGGGGTGTCAGCCAGGGTTACAAGACCCCTCGCCTGGATCAACTGACCAGCGGCATCGTCGGATTCGGCCGCCAAGGGGCCCTGCCGCTCATCGGCACCCCCAGCCTGACACCCGAGACCACCACCAGTTCTGAGCTGGCAGCCTACTATCAGGCCGATAATGGCTTTAACGCCAACCTCACCCTGTTCCAGAATAACTTCAACGACAAGATTGCCAGCGGCACGCCGGTAGCTAACTGCCACTACAGCAAGGCGCCCAATCAGCCGGGCTGTGTCGATATAGGAACCAGCTGGAACGATATCAAAGAGTTTGGTCAGACAGTCAATATCGACGAGGCCATTACCCGGGGGGTCGAGGTAGGATCTTACATTCCGCTGGCAGAGTATTGGGATCTCAAAGCCAACTACACCTTCACCGATAGCGAGCAAAAATCGGGCTCGCAAGCGGGCCAGCCGCTGACCGATACCCCCAAACACATGGTCAACATGAAGCTGAACTGGCAGACCACTGCCCAGCTGAATACCTGGCTGCAGGGTGAGTATCGCAGCAAGCGTTGGCGCGGGGTCGGTGCCGAGCAAGAGGCGTTTGGTGATTACAACGCATTTACCCTGTTCCACCTGGGCGCGTCATACCGGATCAGCGAAAATGTCACCGTCAATGGCACCATCTACAACTTGCTGGATGAAGACTTTTTGCAGTATCACGCCTATAACGACGCTGGCAAAACCGCGTATGCCAACGAATACAACAATAATCAGGAAGGCCGCCGCTTCTGGATCTCGACCAATATCACCTTCTGATCCTCTGATCTGTACTTAACAAAGATGGCCCGTCACGGGCCATCTTTCTCGACATTAGCGGACGTCATCAGGTCATGGTGACACTCGTCTCCCGACCCCATCGCCTCAATTCTCCTGCATCATTGGCTACGATTGCCAACAACAGTCCCACCATCCTTGCCATCAGGCAATTGAGGGCGAGCAAAGCGTGATATCGGTTTGTTCACTGAGCTTCTGGCGCAACCAGTAAGCCGATTCAACCTCGACAAAACAGAGTAGATCACCGCCGTTGGCCGCCATCGCCATCAGCTGTTCAAAACGCAGTTGCTGCTGTTGCTCCCACGCGGCAGCGAGTTTAGCCCCATGGGCCTCATCGACTACCTCACGGCGCAGCTCGAACAGGTTATCGGTGATCGGACTGTTGATCTTGGCCGCGCTGTACCAATACATCAGCAGGTTGTCCATCATCTCGGTGTCGTAGTTGGCCAGCGCATCCAGCTCGGGTGTATCACCGCTGTCACTAGCGGCAAAATCACACCAGCCGGAATTGAGTAACGCCAGCTCATGCGCCACCGCCCCTTTGACATGCTTGCGTAGCACCGCGATATCGGCTCCCTTGCGCGCAGGCAACCACACCTCACCCTGATGAGCATCCAGCAGTGACGTCAATAAAGACGTGGGGTAAACCGGAAAGCGGGGACCAAGTGAATGCAGCAGGGATACCAGAGTGATCTTGACCATGAGCGATACCTTGAACTAAGCGCACAGCCGCCAACGGGCCGCACTATGTAAAAAAGTGCCTTATCCTATCACGTTTACAGTGGTTAGACCCTTGGTGAAGCCAGTTGGCCAAGCATTTGATTCCGCCGAAAAAAACAGCATTTGAAACGCACCATCCAGCCAAAGATCAATAATTTGAACCAGCGCCCACTAAAGTGGATTCGGGGATGCTAGTTTGCATACATCTTTAGCGTAAGGAGTGAATCCATGATTGGGATCGACCAGGTTTCTAACGAATTTGTCAACGATTTGAAAATACTGGCATGCTTTGATCCGGCCAACATGAGTTTGGGGATTAAATTACGCAGCGATATGTCTGACGACCTGTGCAAGGCAGCTGCCCGTCTGCATCAGCAGGGGCTCATCAGCGCAGTAGATGGCGGCTATCTCACCCCGTTCGGCATGACCATGGTGGAACACCTGCAGCACCTGCTGGTCGCACTCAAGCCCCTTTAATCGGCTGTGGTGCCCAGAGCGAAAAGTTAAGTAGCTCCCAACGCTCGCCTTGATGAAGATGGCAAGCAAACAGCAAAGGACCTTCGGGTCCTTTCACTTTGCCATCCACCAGCCACTCCCTCTCTCTTTTTGGTACCAGTCGCGCCTTTATTTCTTCGGGCTGTAACGCTTGCCCAAGACGGACCTGCACAAATTGCTGACAAACCAACTGTGCATCCAACGTAGATTGAGCCGGTACCGGCGTATCGGAGATCGGGGTAAGAAGGGAGATAAGCAGCAACGATAGCGACATGATGAAAGAGTTTATGAATCAGTGCAGGGGCCAGATAAACAAAAAGCCGTGGCACCAGAGGTACCACGGCTTTCTTAAATTCTGTAAGAATTACAGAGCAGTTACGTTCTCAGCCTGCGGGCCTTTCTGACCAGTGGTCACGGAGAACTGTACGCGCTGACCTTCAGCCAGGGTGCGGAAGCCGGCACCTTGAATTGCGCTGAAGTGAACGAAAACGTCCGGGCCGTTTTCTTGCTGGATGAAGCCAAAACCTTTGGTTTCGTTGAAAAACTTAACGGTACCGGTGATCATGTTAGACATATCTTTAAACCTGTATTCAAAATAATTACTTATGCTTTTCAGCGGATAAAGCTTAAAAAACGGGATGACTATGAACAACAGGACAGGATGTAAAACATCGTATTCATTGACATAACTATCGCCCTTTCAAGCTGGAGTGAATTATACGCAGCTTTGTCGATTACGCAAACAAATTTGTGCCCTGCCAATGGCAGGGCACAACTGTCTATAACGTGGCGGCTTCCAGTGCATTCACCAACACCTTGAGAAAACGAGCCGCCTCACCGCCAGTACACGCCCTGTGGTCAAATGTCATCGACAGTGGCAAGGTTCTGACTGGGCGCGCTTCACCATGAATGAACACCACTTTTTCAAACAACTTGCCCGCCCCTATGATGGCCACTTGCGGCGGCGTGACGATGGGGCTGGCGTAGCGGCCTGCGATGGCGCCGAAGTTGGTGAGCGTAATGGTCGCCCCCTGCAACATCTCGCGGGGCACTGCACGCGCCTTCACATCGGCGATCATCCGATCCAGCCCCTGCCGGATATCAGCCCCCTCCCGCTCGGCCACATTCTCCATCACCGGCACATAGAGACCATGTTTGGAATCCACCGCAATGGCCACATTGACCTCTTTGAACAGCCGCCTTGACAGGGTTTCCCCATCAAACCAGGCGTTCATCGAGGGTTCGGCGCGGCACGCCACGCCAATGGCCTTGATAAGGCGCACCGTCACATCTTCATCGGGGCGCCAATGACGCAAATCCACCTCGTCGGTGATGCTGACCGGCACCACCGTCTGATGAGAGAGCTCCATCGCCTTGGCCATGGCCCGCCGTGACCCTTTCAGGAACTCGTTGCCACTGCTCTGCTGGGCCTCGAATGCCTGCTGCACATCCAGTTCGGTCACCATGCCGCCGCTGCCACTCCCCTTGAGCCGGTCGATATCCAGACCCAGTTTTTGTGCCAGCAGCCGCACGGCTGGCATGGCTTGCACCAGCGCGCCACCCGGGGCAATGGCCCCCACCACGAAGTGATCCTCAATATGTTGCTGATGAGCGCTGACCTTGCCCACCACGGTGCCATCATCCTCGCCGCCCTCAAACTCCACCAGCGGCGCACCGATATGGAGGATATCCCCCTCGGCGCCACAGAGACGGGCGATCACCCCGGTCACCGGAGAGGGCACATCCACCAGCGCCTTGGCGGTTTCCACCGACAACAGCACCTGATCGACCGCAACGGTATCACCGGCACTCACCTTCCACTCGACGATCTCGGCTTCAGCCAACCCTTCACCCAGATCCGGTAATTTGAAAAATTTCATAGCCACTGGTTCTCCATCAGCTGATGAGCGGCATCGGCGATATCCTGCTCGGTGATGAGGTAATACGCTTCGTTGCGATAGTAAGGGACGGCGGCATCCACGCCGGTCAGCCGTTTGGGTGGCGCCTTGAGGCAGGGAAGTGCCTGCTCGGTCACCCGCGCCACAATTTCGGCCCCGACACCGAAGCTACCGCACGCCTCGTGCACCACCAGCAGCCGGCCGGTCTTGCGCACCGAGGTGAGCATGGTCTCTATATCCAACGGCTTGATGGTAGCCAGATCCAGCACTTCACACTGGATATCCTGCTCGGCCAGCAGGTTCGCTGCCCGCATCACCTCCTGAATGCAGGCTCCCCAGGCCACTACCGTAATATCGCGGCCCGGGCGCAGGGTGAAACAGACATCCAGCGGCAGGCCGACACCGTCATCGACTACCTCTGATTTCATCGAGCGATAGATGCGATCGGGTTCGAAAAACATCACCGGATCCGGGTCGCGGATTGCCGAGAGCAGCAAACCATAAGCACGTCTCGGGCTGGAGGGGATCACCACCCGCAGCCCGGGAATATGGGCAAACAGCGCCTCGACGCTCTCGCTGTGATGTTCAGGCGAATGAATGCCCGCGCCATACGGGGAGCGATAGACGAGGGGACAGGAGAGGCGGCCACGGGTGCGGTTTCGCATCCGCGCCGCCTGACAGATGATCTGCTCCATCCCGGGGAAGATGAAGCCCTGAAACTGGAACTCAGCCACCGGCTTGAGCCCCTGGGTGGCCATGCCGACCGCCACCCCGGCGATCAGCCCCTCGGCCAGCGGCGTGTCGATCACCCGCTTGAAACCGAACTTGTCGCGCAGGCCCACGGTGGCGCGAAACACCCCGCCGTTGACCCCCACATCCTCGCCCAGTACCACCACATCCGGGTCGTGTTCCATCTCGTAGTGAAGGGCCATGTTGACCGCTTCCAGCAAACTGATCTCACTCATGGCCAACCTCCTGCTTCATCCCCTTGGCAATCACTCGCTCGCGCTGGGGCAAGAGTTCGGCGGGCAGGCTGGCGTAGTGATAATCGA
Source organism: Aeromonas sp. CU5 (assembly GCF_002586745.1). Lineage (NCBI taxonomy): Bacteria > Pseudomonadati > Pseudomonadota > Gammaproteobacteria > Aeromonadales > Aeromonadaceae > Aeromonas > Aeromonas sp. CU5. The sequence continues at coordinate 770,562 of NZ_CP023817.1, read as the reverse complement.
GCATCGCCTCCGGCGGCTGGGGCGCCATCGCCTCATAGCGGGCGACCGCCTGCTCTACCTCCCGGGTGGCTTCCGCCAGCAGGCTCTGCTCCTGCTCTTCATCCCACCAGCCTTTGCTATGCATAAACTGGCGCAGCCGCTTGACCGGCTCTTTCGCCCAAGCGGCCTCGACCTCGGCCCCATCTCGATAGCGAGTGGCATCGTCGGCCGTGGTGTGATCGCCGAGACGATAACTGACCGCTTCTATCAGGGTCGGCCCCTTGCCGCTGCGGGCCCGTTCGACGGCACTGCGGGCAGCATCGTAGACCGCGACCACATCGTTGCCATCCACTTGCAGGCTGCGCACCCCGGCGCCAATCCCCTTCTGGGCCAGCGTAGGAGCGCTCGATTGCAGCTTGCGTGGCACCGAGATGGCCCACTGGTTGTTGTTGACGATGATGACCATCGGCAGGTGCCAGACACCGGCGCAGTTGAGCCCCTCCAGAAAATCCCCCTTGGAGGTGCCGCCATCGCCGATAGTGACTACGGCGACACGCGGTTGATTACGCAGTTTGAAGGCAGACGCAATGCCGCAGGCGTGAGTGATCTGGGTGGCGATGGGGACGCAGATGGGGAGATCTTCAGAGGGAGTCCCATCGGGTTTGAGAGAATAACTCCCCCGCTCGTCACCGCCCCAATATTGCAGGTTCTTCTCCATCGGTACGCCCCGCACATAGAGGGTGGGCATGTCCCGATAGTAGGGAACGTAGACATCCTGCGGCTGCATGGCGAGACCAATGCCAATCCCCACGGCTTCTGCGCCGAGATGGGAGGGAAAAGTACCGAGTTTGCCGGTTCGTTGCAGCGCAATCGCTTTTTTGTCATAGCTGCGCACCATCACCATATTGCGGTAGAAGGTGTGCAGTATCGCCTTGTCCAGCCAGGTCGGTAAGGTGGCGACCGGGCACCCTTCCGCATCGAGATAACGAAGGAAAGGGATGTCGACATGGGTCATAACTGGCTCCTTGCCGTTGTGAGCGTCACCGATGCTGGCGACACCTAGATGTAAATACCTTGTTAAATAAAAAGCAAAGGAATTTACTCAGGTAAGACCAGTAGAAACTTCTCTAAAGTAACGAAGGAGCTGAATTTTCGGCGAGTTTAGAGATTTAACGCCGTAAAATGTTCACATTTGATTGGAGAAATTCAGTGTGGAATGTCCGTATAACAAGGATCTGCGCCCCCTTTACTGCCCGAGCAAATTGCAGATTTATAAGCGCTGGCAGAAACAAGCGTGGCCCCACCGGGGCCACGTTGTTGTTCGCAGTTAGACGCTCGTCAGGCGACTGACTCACGCTCGACCAGTTGTGCTTCGAACTTGAGCGTCAAGCCATCGACCGGCTTGTGGGCGAGCAGGCGCAGCGCCAGCTCTGCGGCGCAACTGCCCATCTCCTCGATGGGGTAGCGCACCGTGGTGAGCTTGGGATAGATGTAACGGGCATAGGGAATATCGTCAAACCCGACCACAGAAATCTGCTGCGGGATCTTGTAACCGCGCTCCAGCAGGCAAGAGATAGCGCCGGCCACCATGCCATCGTTAAACCCGAGCACAGCGGTGAACTCAACCCCGCGGGCCAGCACTTCACTCATCGCCACATAGCCACCGTTCTCATCGGCAAAAGCACGACTGATCAGGGTTGGGTCAACAGCGATGCCTGCGTTGGCCAAGGTCTGGGTATAACCGGCCATCCGCTGCTGACCATCGACAAACGCCTCGTCATCAGAAGTAATAAAGGCGATCTTGCGATGCCCGGCATCCAGCAAGTGCTGACAGGCGGTGGTGATACCGGCCTGGTTATCGAGCCAGACACAGCGCTCTTCAAAACCGGGGACCTGGCGGTTGATAAAGACGATGGGGGTTGAACCTGCGGCCAACTCGCGCAGCTCCTCGTCCGGAAGCGCCTTGCTATGCAGGATCAAGGCATCACACTGACGTTGTAACAGTGCCTGAATGGCATGACGCTCACGGGCGATATCGTGGTTACCGGACATCACTATGGTGAACTTGTTGGCCTTGTCGACCATGGTTTCAATACCACGCATCATCTGGGCAAAGAAAGGGCCGCCACAGAGATCGCCAACCAGCACGCCAATGCAGTTAGAGCGCTTGCTCACCAGCGCCTGGGCAAAACTGTTGGGCCGAAAATTCAGTTCCTTCATGGCCGCCAATACGGCCTCACGCTTGTCTGGTGCTACCTGCGCCGTGCTGTTAATCACACGCGACACGGTGGAGATAGACACATTTGCCAGCTGAGAAACGTCTTTAATCGTTGCCACTATCCATTCCTTTATTGTGGGGGAACCTGTCGGTACCGACGCCCGAGTATACCCTGAGCCCTGGCACAATTACCTGCGCCAGGTCACTAGAGATGTTTCACTTGGTAACGCAATATTACCCCGAGGTCCCAGACATCAGCCTGATGAAAACAACAGGGGCCATTGAGGACTACCCGGCTCAATAGGCGTGATTGAGCTCCCGCTCAGACATAAAGCGCAGCGGTTGCTGCAACTTGTGCTGATAGATGAGATCGAACGACAACACGTTCTGAACGTAGTTACGGGTCTCCTTGTAGGGGATACTCTCGACCCACACATCCATCGGCTTGTTGTCACTCTGGTCACGCCAGCGTTTTACTCTGCCCGGCCCGGCATTGTAGGCGGCGGCAGCGAGGATCCGGTTGCCATCGTAGACATCCAGCAACCGCTTGAGATAGGCGCTGCCAAGACGCACATTGAGCTCGGGATCAAACAGTTGCTGCTCATTGCGGTAAGGTACCCCCAGCTTACCTGCGGTCTCCTTTGCCGTTGCGGGCATCAGCTGCATCAGACCACGGGCCCCCACCGGCGATTGTGCCAGGGGATAAAGCGCACTCTCCTGACGGGAAATGGCGTATAACAAGCTCATATTCACCGATCGCTCCCGCGCTATCTGGCTGAAGGTCTGTCGGTAGGGTTTGGGAAAGCGCAGCTCGAGGGCATCCCACGCCTCGGCACGAATGCTGGAGAGAATCGCCAGTTCATGCCAACCCTGATTGAGGGCGATATGGCCAAATTCGATGCGCTGGGCCACCGGATTGCGATCCATATTGTGGATCCACTCCGAGCGTGCCGCCGTAATCTCGTTCATCGACAACAGCTCGCGTACCCGCAGCAAAAAGGGCCAACGCTGGCTGGCGCTGCGCCAATCAGGCACTTGCTTGGCGCTCTGGTTTTTCATGCGATAGGGTATACCGGTACGCTGCGCCGCCATAAAACCATAGAAACCACGCAGGTTGGCAGTTTCGAGATAAAGATCATGGGCCGGTTTTTTCTGCCCTTGCTCCTCCAGCGAGCGAGCAGCCCAATAACGCCAGCGATCCTCTTTCTGGCGGGCCATCGGCATCAATTTCACCCAACCGGACAGGCTACGCCAGTCTTGCTCCCAGATAGCCAACCGGGCACGCAACTCGGTGATATCGGGATCCGCCAGCTTTTTCACCGTACTGTCGACCCAGCTGCGCTGGACAATGGCGCGATCCAGCAGCAGACGACGAGCAATGGCACGCTCGATGGGCTTCTGCTCACTCTGGCTCAAGCCAAACTGGCTACGATACAAGGCCAATTGCCGCAACACCGATTCCGGCTGCTGATTGGCATAACGGGCCAAGCCCAGTGACAGCAACTTTTTAGAGTAAGGGTTGGTGCTGAAGTAAGCAGGGTTCATCACCTTGGCGGGCTGTGCAAAGAGGGTCACCATCTGATCGCCATAGGGCTGCAATCCGCTCCCCAAGGTCGCGCCAAGGTGACTGATCAAATTAGGATTTTCTGCCTCGAACGCCAGCGTCATCCGTTGCCAGATCTTCTCCTGAGTACGCAGCCCTGCCCCTTGCCATAGCTGGAACAACGGGGAACAGGCATCGGGACGTGACTGACCACTCATCCACAACTCACCCGCCCCCCGTAATGCCTCTTGTTTCTTGCCGGTGTAATAACCGGCTTGATAGTGCATGCAGAGCAGGTCAGTGGAGCTCGGTTTGGCCGGATAGAAGCGCAAGAACTGCGACCACTGCTGGCTCTGGGCCAGATAGGTCAAATAGCTGCGCTCCAGCCGGTTCGATTGCGGTGTATCGCCGTGCTGACGAATAAAGCGGGTCACGTCGCTGTAATCGGCAGCCCCCGGGCGAAAGGCAAGCTGATAGTAATCGAGATAGGGTAACAGGGGATAATGGGTCAAACGGGCACGAATTTGCTGAAAGCGGACCTGATCATTGGCCCGTACAGCCTCATGGGCCTGACGGTACAGCGTCTGGTCTGCAGTTTGTGCCATAAGATTCGGCACAAACAGTGCCGCTAACATAATTCCCCATACAGCTTTCACTGAGCATCTCCATTGAGGGCAATACACCGCCTATCGGCGGTGGTTCTACTGCCTCTCATTCTACCCGTTGCCGGGCGGCGCTACAGCGGGGAGAAGGGACTATTTTTCTGCATCGCTCAGCTGTATTTCGCGCAATTGCTCCGGTCTGGTCAGCCGCTGTACATATTTCTCCAGATAGGGCACCGGCAACGGCTTGGAGGCGAGATAGCCCTGATAGAAATGACACCCTTGTGCCTTGAGAAACTCCAGCTGCTGGCGCGACTCGACCCCTTCCGCCGTGACGTTGAAGCCCATATGGCGGGCCATGGCGATCACAGCCTCGACAATTGCCATGTTGTCGCCATCTTTCGGGATGTCCTGAATAAAGGAGCGATCGATCTTGAGCTCGTCGGCGGGCAACCGCTTGAGGTAGCTCAGGGAGGAGTAACCGGCGCCAAAATCGTCGATGGCAAAGCTGATGCCTAACCCCTTGAGCTCAGTCATTTTGCTAATCGTATCTTCGGCGTGGCCGAGCACCACAGATTCGGTGATCTCCAGATTGAGGCACGCGGGATCCATGCCGGTTTGCGCCAGCACATCGTGGATCCGCTCGACAAAATCGGTGGCGTGGAACTGCTTGGCACTGACATTGACCGAGATCTGCGGAATGTGGATGCCGTTTTCTTCCCACAGCACGTATTGGGCACACGCCTCGTGCAGCACCCAGTTACCGATGTCGACGATCAGATCCGTCTCCTCGGCAATGGGGATAAACTCGGCTGGCGAGACCAGCGCGCGTCCGGCTGGCTGCCAGCGGATCAACGCCTCGACGCCAATGATGTCGCCCCCCTCAACCATATGCTGCGGTTGATAGTAAAGCGTCAGCTCCTGCTGACTGAGGGCATTGCGCAGCTCGTTGTGAATAAGCAAGCGACGATCCGCCTGCTGCTGCATCGACGCATCGAAGAAACGGCGGGTCTTGCGGCCAGCAGATTTGGCCTGATACATGGCGGTATCCGCCTGCTTGAGCAGATCATCAACCCCCTGCTCCCGATCAGGAAACAGGGTAATGCCAACGCTGGCGCCAATATGCAGTACCTGCCCCACGTAGGTATAGGGGGCCGCAATTTCACTGATCAGCCGCTCGGCAATGATATCGGCCTGCATCTCGGCTTGCGGTGGGCTGGCCGACAGGGACGGTAGCAGCAGCACAAACTCGTCTCCGCCGAGGCGCGCCAGACAATCCCCTTGTCGCACCAGTCGTTTGAGGCGAGTGGCCACCTCTTTGAGCAGCCAGTCGCCAGTGGCGTGACCGAGGGAGTCGTTGATGGTCTTGAAGTGATCCAGATCGATAAAAAGCAGCGCCCCGACCAGGCCATTGCGAGTCGCCTCATTGAAGGTCTGCAACAGAGTTTCGTGCAGCTGGCGGCGATTGGGCAGGCCGGTCAGCTCATCGTAATAGGCAAGATCCTGGATCCGTTTCTCGGCCGCCTTGCGCTCGGAAATATCCTCAAAACAGATGACAAAGTGGCTGATCACCCCTTTTTCATCCTGCACCGGGGTCACTATCTCCCACTGGGGATAGGTGTGGCCATCGACGTGGCGACGCTGGGTCTCCCCCTGCCAGCGGTTGAGTGTGTTGAGCTCGTAACCCAGCCCCCCGAGATTGGGCCAGAGATCCTCTTCCAGCTGCAGGCCCAGCACCGCCTGGCTGTCAAAGCCGGTGATCTGGCTAAAAGCATTGTTGACCCGCAGGATCTTGAACCCGGGATCGGTGATGATGATCCCTTCGTGAGTTTCAAAAGCCACGGCAGAAAGTCGCATTTGGGCATCAGATTGCAACCGTTCCAGCTCGGCCACCATCCGTACCGAGAAGGTATTGAGCACCGAGGTGAGGTTGCTGGTATCTGCCGGCGCCGAATAGAGCAGCGCCAGATGACCGAGCAACTGGCCTCTGGCATCAAACAGCGGCTGACCATAATAAGTCTGCCCAGCCGCCAGCCAGGGCTGATAGTCGTGCGACTCGTCGATCACCTCGAAACAGATGGCCCCTTGTTTGTAGAGCTCCTGACAGGGGGAGCCCGCCAAGGGGTACTCCTTGAGCGCCAGTCCGTCGGCGGCCAGCACTCTGACCCGGTCGGCACCGCACAGCTCCCCCACCCAGACCGCATCCACCTTGAGGATATGGGCCAGTTGACTCACCAAGGTGCTGAAAAAATCGAGCCCGGTGCGGGCAGAGAGCGCCTGGGCAAGCTGGGTCAGCAGAGTGGTTTGCAGTAACGGCAGGGAGATATTGAGCGAACTCGCCACGTTGTTGACTGAATCGAGGGGTGCCAACCAACCACAACACACCTGCTGATGGGGCACAAACTGGGCGCTCCAGAGCACATGATTGATAACACCCTTGCCATCGTTCAGATGGCCGATAAATTGTTCCGGCAGATGTGACTCATGGAGCCGGGCGAGAAAGTCGGCAAAGCCAGCTTCATCTTCCGGTTGCAGGCGATCGGACCAGGGATGCTTCCCTTCCCCTTGCCACTGTTGGTAGGAACCCTGATCAGAAAGACTCCACTGATCCTGTTCCCGATTGAAAAACCACATGACCTGCGTGGCTTGCTGCTTCATTTACCACTCCAACCAGACAACCAACCACGTTTGATGTCCAGACAAGCGGGCACCGCAACTTCCCCAAAAGCCATCATCAGACCAACGGTGAGCGGGGAAGAGTACAAACATGCGATATCAAGCAGTGGAAACCGGACATGAGGTCGACACGAAGTGCTGCCAAGAAGGGACAGAAACGATCCTATTCCCGTCATACTGCCTGCCAGTTTCATGCAGCTCAAGCTGTTTTTGGCACGAAACCGAGAAAGATCACAATTTATAAGTTACTGAATAGCAAAGGCAAAGCTTCGTGACGCAGATCACATTTTCATCTTTACCAATGAGTAATCTGAAGGTGAAGACACAAGCAAGACGACCCGAAGGGGGCCAATATGAAAATCGAAATCACCAGCAAAATCATCGACATTACCCCGGCTATCCGCGAGCGCATTGAATCACGTTTTGAAAAGCTCGAACGTCTTCAGGTACCTCTCATCACTCCCCATGTGATTGTTTCCAAAGAGCGCCTGATGTTCACTGTCGAAGCCAGTGCTGGCATCCCCAACGGCAAACTGTTTGCCCAGGCAGAGCATGAGGATCTCTACGCCGCCATCAATGAACTGGGACAAAAACTGGAGCGCCAGCTCAACCGTCATACCGCCAAACCGATTGCCCGTCGTGCCAACGCCGGACTGAAGGATCAGCCGCAAACGGATGAAGCTGACGCGTAACAAGAAGGTGGCACTCAAGAACAAAGGACAGCGTGCAAAAAGGCGGGATATCCCGCCTTTTTTGTTGCCTGTGATTGACCGGATCTGTGGCGCCCACTGCAACCATCAACCGAGCCAGTGCAGACGGGTATCTACCCCCTGTTGCAAGCGCTCAAGGATCGGTAGCATGACCAGCGGATCCTCTTGACGCGGCACCACCGCCAGAGCGCCTTGCAGCCGCTCCCGCGCCAGCGGCGACAAGTTGTCATAGACTGCCTCATCAAATAACGGCGGTTTCGTAATCAGGGCTGGTCTTTGCAGCGCTAGCCAGAGCCGCACATCGATCATGCTCCCCCCCTGCTGTAGCCGCTCATTGATGGCGCTGCAATCGCCCTCCTGACCATCAGCAACCAGCACAGCACTCGGCCTCAGCTCAAAGTGTGCGCGCCAGTCACGGTCATCGGCACTGGCTGTCGGCTTGGTATCGAACCAGGGTTGCTCCTCCACCGCGTCGGTCAGCAGGGCCAGATGCAGCCGAAAATCCGCCCGGTCGCCATGTTGCAGGTCACGGTTAAGCCGTTGCCCCAACTGCCCCTCATCGACGAGTAAGTGATCACGAATTGAACTGGGCAGCATGAGATAACTCTCAAAAATGACGATTTCATTGGTTATCGGCCATAAATCCAATTCTTTTAATAGAAAAATTTTGCTTGGGGGTTCCCAAAAGCGGAAGATCTGTTAGTATGCGCCTCGCACTTGTGGAGGGGTTCCCGAGTGGCCAAAGGGATCAGACTGTAAATCTGACGGCTCTGCCTTCGAAGGTTCGAATCCTTCTCCCTCCACCATTTCAAGTGCGACAATATGTAAGTAATACCCCGTGGAGGGGTTCCCGAGCGGCCAAAGGGATCAGACTGTAAATCTGACGGCTCTGCCTTCGAAGGTTCGAATCCTTCTCCCTCCACCATCATTTAGAAAACCCGGCCTAGTGCCGGGTTTTCGCATTTCTGGCACCCTCAATCCGCCATCCCTCTACACTGCCAACCTTTATCGCCGTTTGCCTGCTGCCGAGCGCGCAATAAAAAACGGGAGGCATGCGCCTCCCGTTTACTCTCATCTCACCCCTGTTACAGGGCAAAGCGTTACAGGGTAAAGCGATAGAAGATATCGACCGCCTGGGCTACCCCGCTCATCGCCTGCAGATAGAGCCGTGGCAATACCTCGTAGCGCAGTTTGAATTCGGCGATAGGGCTGAATACCCCGACCCCGTACTGGAACTGCAAGCCCGGCAGCAGATAAGCCGACAGGGTTACCTGGGTGTTGTCGCCACTGCCCGCCGTATCGAGGGAGACATCGCTCATCCCCAGCGACTCGCCAATGCTCGACACCACGCCGTTGGCCTGACTCACCGCACCGGCCACCAGCAGGCCGTTGAAACCGCCATCCTCACCGCCGGTCTGTAACCCTTTGCCGCGCAGCAGATAGGAGAGTTGTTCCGACTGCGCCATCTGCGGCTCGGAATAGACATTGATCTCCGGCTTGCTGGCAGGGCCGGTCACCCGCACCCCGACCGTTACCTGACCCTCGATGGTGGCTGGGTCACGGTTGGCTTCGATGTTGAGGAACGGCCGATCCAGCGGACCGGAGAAGAGGATCCGCCCCTCCTTGATGATGAGGTTCTGACCGTAGGCCTTGAAGCGACCGTTGGTCAGCACCAGCTGGCCATTGCCTGCCAGTGGCTTCTCAGGATCCTGCCGAAGATTGATCCCGCCAGAGACATCGGTCTTCAGCCCCATGGCATCGATCTTCACATCACTGCCCAACCGGATCGCCACCTTCATCGCCAGCGGTAAACTGGCCTGCTGGGGTGCAGGGGGCAGATCATCATAGACCACAGTCACATCGTCGGAGACCGCCACCGCCGAATCCGGCAGGCTCTTGACCAGAATGCGCGCCCAGGGAATATCCACCTGACCGGTAATGCGGGTCTCCTCTCCCAGCGACACTGCAATATCGGGCGAGACTCTGACCCGACCCATGCCCGGATATTGCGCTTCCAGATCCTTGCCCTGAATGGTGAGGCTGCCGCTGACCGGCATCTTGGCCCAGCTGAGCCAGCCGCCCAACGCCAGCGGTCCCTTGCCCACCAGCATGGAGCCATCAAGCTCAGCGCGGTTGCCCTCGATCTTGAGACGAGTCACCAGCTTGGTCAGGGTCACCATGTCGGAGTGGGTCTGCACTTCACCGTCACGCAGGTTGAGCTGACCAAACAGCAGGGGGGCCGCCAGCGTGCCGTCGAAACGGGCATCGGCGGAGATGATCCCTTGCAAGGAGCGCACCTCAGGGATCAGTGGCGCAAAGGTATTGAGCTTGAGATCGTCAAACTTGAGCTGACCGCCGAGAAGACCACGACCGGCAGGCTCCTTGATCAGCAGATCGGTATCGATATTGCCTATCTGCTTGGAGGCAAAATCGAGGCGAATAGCCGCCTGCTGCCGCTCGAAATCAAGAGCCAGAGCCAGCTGCTGATAATCAGTCTTGAGGCCATCGGCGACAAAGGTGCCCGGCGTGGTGCGCACCACCGCATGCAAGGTCGGCTGATTGCCACGCCAGCTGGCGCGGCCGTCGGCTGAGAGCATCGCCTGCCAACGGAAGTTGTCCGGCAACCAGGGGCGCAGCCGCTTGAGATCAAATTCGCTCAGGGCAAACTCCAGAGTGCCTTGCGCAGCGGAAACCTGACTCCCCTTGACGCAGAGGCTGGCCCCCTGGGAGCCGAGGCAGAGATCCCCCATCGCCAGCCGCTGACGCGGCAGATCGAGATCCAGCGCCCAGGGGGAGCTCAAGTCCCAACGCCGCAACGGGGTTTTCAGCTGTAACTCGGAGAGCGCCCCGCGCCAGTGATCCCCGCGCACACCGCCACCCAGTTTGAGGTTGGCCGCAACAGGGTCACCCTTCATGGTCAGGGTCAACAGATGCTGACTGATATCGCCGCTGAGGTTCAGGGCCAGTTGACTGAGCTTGGTCTCACCCTGTTTCAGCTGCGCCACCAACAGCGAGAGCTCACCGGCCGGTTTGGCACCGATCGCCGCATTGCCCTTGAGGCTGATCCCCTTCAGGTCGGTACCGGCATAGTAGAGCCGCTCGGAGGCGAGATCTGCATCGACTTTAGGTGTCTGCTGATTGCCACTGACCTTAACCTGCCCCTTGATATCCCCTTTCAGGCCGGGATAGATGCCCCCCAGCTGGGGAGCCTGCAGGTTGGCATCAAGCTGCCACTGGGCGCTGCTGATACTGCCCTTGGCCTGCAGTTGGTTGGGGCCACTTTGCAGCGAAAGCGCCGGGATCTGCCACTCCATCTTGTCGTTGCCGCTGAGCTCCCCTTTTAGAGCCAGCGGGTACTGATTGAGCTTGCCATCCACCTTGAGCTTGGGCAGTTTCAGCTCCCAGTGACCCGCCTCGTTCATCACGAAACGGCTCTCCAGCTCGCCGGCCAGCGTCCCTTTCAGCTCAGGCACCAGCTCGGCCGGATTGATCCCCTTGAACAGGGTGGTCCCCTGCCACTCGATCCCCTTGTTCCAGGCCAGCTTGCCATCGAGCTTCAACTCCCCCTTGAGAGCGTTGAGCTGCAAGGCGATCTTGCTGAGCCGTTCCAGATCCCCCTTGCCGTCCAGCGCAAGCTTGAAGGGGGGCACATCGGTCCCCTTGCCGGAGGTATTGAGGGCAAACTGGTAGCCGGAGAGCTTGCCCTTGGCGGTCAGGCTACCTTTATCCAACCGATAGCTTGCCTCTTCCTTGGCAGGCTTATGCAATGGCCAGCCGAGGCTCTTCCAGTCGAGGGCCAGATCGAAAGGCAGATCCGGATCAAGGGCGGCCAGAGAGCCCTTGAGATTGGCGGCGACCGGCCCCCTGCCCGACAACACCAACCCCAGCTTGCCGATCGAACCGCTCAGCGTCAGCTTGGCCTGCTGCCCTTGCAGCTCACCATCCAGCAGCCCCTTGCGGGCCTTGGCATCCAGCGTCACCGCCAGCGGGTAGTCGTCACTGAGCTGGATATGGCCCTTGAGCGCCAGATCGGCCATGGCGTGGCGCAGCGAGAGCTCGCGCACCTCGATGCGATCGTCAGCGGCGGTGGCAGAGAGCAGCAGCTTGTCGATCCCTTCAATCAGCTCGCCCTGCTTATATTGCACCCGATTCGCGCTGACCCCTTCCAGCTGGATGGGGAAAGGAAGGTGAATGGCGGGCAGGACAATGGGGGCTGCCTTTGCAGTTTTTGCAGTTGGCGCCCCTTTACCCTGTTTGGCAGTCTCGGCGCTGACCTTGTCGGTGCGAGCCACCGCAGCACCGGCTTGTTTCTCATTCGCGGCCTTCCCGCTAACAGTCTGCTCGTTAACTGGCTTGGCGTTCGCTGTGGCTGGCTGCTTGGCGGATTTGGCTGTGTTGGCGGGTGCCGCGTCGTCCAGCGTCACCTTCAGGTTATCGAGCACGGGGCCGCGTACAATCAGCCCCTTGCGGTTGAGGGTGGCGCCGATATCGAGGGACCCCAGCGTCACAGCCACACCGGGCACCGCCAGATCGAGATCGGCCACCTTGAGGCTGTCGACCTGAATTTTGAGCGGCAACGGGCGCCAGACAAAGGGTTCGGAGGGCTCTTCCGGTACCGGCTCGGAGTCAGCTACCTTGACCACCGGATGGGTCACCGTCAGGGATTTGATCCAGAGCTTGCCCTGCAGCAATTTGCCCAGATCCCAGTCGAGCACGGCGCGATCCACCGTCACATCCACCAGCTCATCCTGCCAACCGACCCCTTCCAGGGTCCAGCCATAGCCAAGCTGACCGGCCACCAGCTCCCCCTTGAGGGAGGGCAGCGCCCCCTTGGCCTGTTGCCACAACCACTTGTTGCCCTGATGGGTAAAGCCCAGCAAGCTGACGCCGATGAGCAGCAGGAACACCAGCCCCATCAGCCAGAGAAAAATGCGTTTTAGCCAGATCACAATGCAGACCCCCGCGCAAGATAGAGCCGCAGCGGCCAAAGAAAAAAGCGTTTAGACAACATCATAATTCAGGCCCCAATGCGAAATGCAGCCGCAAGGGCTTGTCCTCCTCCGATACCCCGACCGCCAGATCCAGCCTGACCTGACCGATGGGGGTGACCCAGCGCACACCGACCCCGGTACCAATTTTCCAGGGCTCGCTGTAGTCAATGGTCGAGGTACCCCCATCCACAAACATGGCCCCCAACCACTTCTCGCTGAAACGATAGTTATATTCCAGACTGGCCACGCTGGTGTAGCGACCACCGGTCAGCTTGCCATCCGGCCCGGTGGGGGAGATGGTCTCGTAATCAAAGCCGCGCACCGTCTGATCGCCACCGGTAAAGAAACGCAATGACGGCGGCACCAGCGAGAAGCTGTCACCTATGATGGCTCCCTGCTCGGCCCGCATCAGGAATCTGTGATTATCGCCGAGGGTGCGCAGCCACTTGCTGCGCCCCCACACCCGCATAAAGCTGATGTCGGAGCCCCATCTCGGGTCGGAAAACTCCAGCGTCACCTGCTGGCGATCCCCCCAATCGGGCACCAACCCGCCGCGCACCCGCAGCCGGGACCAGGAGATCCCCGGGATCAACAGCAAGCTGTTCCCCTCATCGGCGCCCTGGGTATAGATTTCGTTCTCCAGCCGGATAAACACATCCCGATCCCAGCTCTCCGGTCGCCGCGTCCAGCGGTGGACACCGACGGTGGTGAGATCGGAGCGGGTATCGTTGTTGTCTTTGTACTGATAACCGGCCTGCACCGAGTAATAGTCCCGCAGCGGATTACCTACCGGGATCTGGTAATCGAAACTGAGTTCGGACTCCGGTGCCGAAACCTTGGCAGTGGCAAACAGACGGTGGCCATAACGGTTGACCCAGGGCTTTTCCCAGGTAGCGCTCATTCGCGGCCCCACATCAGTGGCGTAACCCACACCCGCTTCAATCTCGTGATCGACCCGGTTGTCCAGGGTCACTGCGATGGGCACCCGGTAGTTGCTCGCGTCACTGAGCACCGGTTTGATATCGACCTGACGGAATAGCTTGGTGGAAGAGACATCCTGCGACATCTCGGCCAAGCGGATGGCGAGATAGGGATCACCGCTCTGAATATAGATGAGTGGCCGGATCAGGTGCAGCGCTTCCGGGGTGGCGTCATAGCGGATCTCACCGAAACGGTAGCGATGGCCCGACTCGAACAGAATGAAGATCTCCGCTGTGCCCTTGTCCGGAAACACCTTGACCTGACTCTTGCTTAACTTGCCATCAAAGTAACCCCGGGCCAGCCCGAGGCTACCCAGATCAGCCTTGATCGATTCATATTTGGCGTGATTGAGAGGATCGCCCTCCTTGAGGGGCAACTTGTCCAGCAGTTCGCTATATCGCTCATCACTACCGGCATCCCCTTCGAGCAACACATCCAGTCGGGAGACGATAACTGGCTCCCCTTTATCCACCTCAATCACCACTTTGGACGGGGTCTTCTTGTCGCGGCTCAGGGTGATTTTCGGCTGGTAGTAGCCATACACCTGCAGCGCTTTTTGCACACTCTCGGTGATCTTGGCGCGGGCCGGGCGGTATTGCCGCTCCTGATAGACGGGCAAGGCGTTGAGGTAGGCTTCGACGTTATCCTTGTTGTCCCCTTTCAACCCCTTGATCTGATAGGTGAGCTTGGCGGCCAACACCGGCGCAGCCACCAGCGACAACAATAAACCAAACCCCAGCACCCGCAGACCACGGCGTAACGCAGGGCCGAACAGTGAACGCCCTGCCAGCAGGGATGAGAAGCATCCTGTCAAAGGTCAATATTCCTGAATCTGTGGTGAAGAAAACCAACGCCCTTTCGAGTTCCACCCGAAAGCGGCACAACAGGCCATGCAACATAGCCGTGGCCCAACAATCCGTGCCAATAATCCGCGCCAACAATGCACGCCAACAACATGGCGGACCTTATCCTAACATAGGCATCGGCCAGCAACAGCGCGCCACCATTGGCAAATTCACCATATCTTTTAGGAGGTTGGCTACAAATCACACATTTTGGTAACCATGGTGTGGCCCAGTCCTCTGCCACAGGCCACCCTGACTGCCTTAAGGGGAGCAGTCCGCAGTGTCAGCCCTGCACGCGCCTTGCGGCCCAAGACTTCGCAGCAACCTCTCGCCCCACGACAAGGCTTGACGGCATCGATGCCGTGGTGATCTCGAACGTATCCCACTTGCCGGCCCACTGCCGCTTGACGATTCAAAATATGGATTAAGAATTGCTCGTTCAGCGCAATCGAATTATCCCGCTGCCTTTGCAAGCGCCCCTCCCTCACACTTGAACCATCAACTGAAGGAGACACATCATGCATGCACGTAGCGAACAGATGGCTGACTATATTGCCGATCGTCTCGAGTTCATCACCTTTCTCGCCTGTTGCAGCGCCCTGCTGGCCCTGCTGACCGGCATGAGTGGCCAACAGGCGCTGGCCTTTACCGCCCTGAACCTGCCGTTTGGCCTCGGTATTCTGCTGGCGATGGCAATGCTGGCCCCCCTGCCCGCCCACTGGCGACTGCCGGGGATCACCTTGCTGCTGGCAGGTTGCGCCCTGATGACCCTGCAACTGGGGGGTGAGTGGCTCAATCCGCTGGCCATCTGGAGCCTCTATGCCCTGCTCGGGCTGGAGATCATCTGGCAAGCTCGCCCCCGCGCCGTGCTGGCCACCCGTGCTCGCCAATAATAGGGCCGACGAGCGCCGATAAATGGCGGGCTGTGATGGCTGACGCCGGTGGCAAATTGGGGTACTCTTGCGCCCCGATTTGCCACTACCCCTGGCGTTAACAACCTTCGCCATCACCCCCAGGAGCGCCCCGATGAAAAAAGCCTGTGCCCAGCACATTCTGGTCAAGACCGAAAAGCAGTGTCTGGAGATCAAGGAGAAGATCGAGAAGGGAGCCGACTTTGGCCAGATGGCCAAGCGCTTCTCCACCTGCGCTTCTGCAAAACGCAGCGGCGATCTGGGGGAGTTCAATAAAGGGGATATGGTCAAGCCCTTTGACGATGCGGTATTCAAGGGCGAACTGCTCAAGGTGCTGGGGCCGGTGCGCACCAAGTTCGGCTTTCATCTGATCAAAGTGCTCTATCGCAATTAAATATCGCCATCAACGCGAGCCACGTCATCGCAACTGACCATTGTCTCGGTGAAGCTCCCATCTGGCGGGCTTCACCTCGCTCTGCAACCCCCTCGCAAACCTGGCTGAAATCACACCAAGCTCGCATCAATTTACTAACGTTATCAGGCCATTAAGTTTATCCTTCTCGGCATTGCCCACTCTCGACGATGGATCCTGTGCTATGCCCCGCTCTTGCTTGTGGCCTCTGCTGGCCTGGTTACTCCCGCTCGCTGGCGCCCTCGGCAGCCGCTTTCATCTCTGGCCCTGGTGGATGGGTTTTACGATCTGTCTCATCGGAGCCCTGGTCTCACTTATCTTGCTAGTGCGCCTGCCCTGGAGCCGCAACCGCTACGCCAGCAGTCTGGGCGCCTTGCCACTGCTGCTGCCGCTGCTCTTTGTGCTGCAGGCTCTACGCATGCCGCTGATCAACGATGTGAGCACTGATCCCTATAATCCCCCCCTGCTGCACTGGGCGGCCGAGCTGAGATCAGCGCAGGATCTGCCAATAAATAGCGCCCCGCTGAAAGCGTTTGAGACAAAACCCGGTCCTCTCTTTACCAAGGCCTCTCCTGTCGAAGTGGTGATTGAAGCCAACGAACTGATGCAGGAGCTGGGCTGGCAGGTGCGACCGAGCCCGGATGGTCTTGATGCGGTGGTCACCACCGGCTGGTTCGGCTTTCAGGATGATGTGGCGCTGCGGGTCTTTGCTGGCCCCAAAGAGACCCGCATTGATATGCGATCGGCCTCCCGTCAGGGGAAAAGCGATCTGGGCAC
This sequence comes from Aeromonas sp. CU5, assembly GCF_002586745.1. Taxonomy (NCBI): domain Bacteria; kingdom Pseudomonadati; phylum Pseudomonadota; class Gammaproteobacteria; order Aeromonadales; family Aeromonadaceae; genus Aeromonas; species Aeromonas sp. CU5. The sequence goes on along the minus strand of NZ_CP023817.1, from coordinate 753,917 downwards.
CAACCGGGCACGGATCGAGGATTTCCTGACCCGCCTCAACGAGCGGCTGGGTCAGGCCTACAAACCCAATTTGAAACTGTAAGTGTGAAACGACAAGAAGGTAACTGATGCGCGTTGAGGTCAAACCCGACCGGGAATATGCCTGGTTTATCCGCCCCTTTTTCTGGCTGCAAAAGCGCAACTATGGTCAGGTGCTTATTCCGGGCAAGTGCTGGGGCCGCTCGCCGCGCCTCTTTGCCGCTGTCGCCACCCTCTACGGGGTCATCAACCGCAAACGCTCTCCCATCGACCCCGTGCTGCGCTCTCTGGTGACGGTGCGTGTCTCCCAGCTCAACTGGTGCCGTTTTTGCGTCGACATCAACGCCATGACCCTGATCAAACGGGCGGGCTCCAGCGAGAAGGTGGAGGCGCTGGCCAACTGGCGCGAAAGCCCCTTGTTCGACGAGCGGGAAAAAGCGGTGCTCGACTACACCGAAGCGATGACTGGCCTCGATGGGGTGAGTGATGAACAGGCGGCCCGCCTCAAGCCCTGGTTTGACGACGATGCCATGGTAGAGCTCACCGGCCTTATCGCCTTCCAGAACATGTCGGCCAAGTTCAATGCCGCCCTCGATATCGCGCCGCAAGGCTTCTGCCAACTGCCGGTGCAACCGGAACGTCCCGCCCAGCCAGACAGCAAGGACGCCTGATGAACCGGACCCGCCTGCTGCTTCTGCTGGTGATGGGGAGCCTTATCGGCACCTTTTTTGCCCTCGATCTTGGCAGCTATCTCAGTCTGGGCGCCTTGCAGGCCCAGCAGGCGGCAGTGGCGCAATGGGTCGACAGCCACTTTGTCACGGCCAGCCTGCTGTTCGTGCTCATCTATGTGCTGAGCACCGCCCTCTCCCTGCCCGGCGCCAGCCTGCTCACCCTGGGTGGCAGCGCGGTGTTCGGCGTCGCCTGGGGGCTGCTGCTGGTCTCCTTTGCCAGCAGCATCGGCGCGACCCTGGCCTTTCTCAGCGCCCGCTTTCTGCTGCGCGACTGGGTCACCGCACGCTTTGGCGACAAGCTGGCCACCTTTCACTCCGGCATGGCGAAGGAGGGGGCCTTCTATCTGTTGAGCCTGCGCCTCATCCCCATCTTCCCCTTCTTTCTGGTCAATCTGCTGATGGGGCTTACCCCCATCAGAGTCAGCACCTACTACTGGGTCAGCCAGCTTGGCATGCTGCCCGGCACCTTCGTCTATGTGCTGGCGGGCAGCGAGCTTGGCCAGTTAACCAGCACCGGCAATATCCTCTCCCCCGGTCTGATGGTGGCGTTGACCCTGCTCGGGCTGATGCCCTGGCTGGTCAAGAAATTGACCGCGCACCTCGCGCTGCGCCGCCAGATCGCCCCCTACCGCAAACCCGCTCGCTATGACTACAACCTGCTGGTGATCGGTGCGGGCGCCGGTGGGCTGGTCACCAGCTATATCGCAGCGGCGGTGAAGGCCAAGGTGGCGCTCATCGAGAAACACAAGATGGGGGGCGATTGCCTCAATAGCGGCTGCGTCCCCTCCAAGGCATTGATCCGCAGTGCCCGTTTTGCCGCAGAGCAGCGCAAGGCCGACGAGCTGGGCTTTAGTCCAAGCCACTCCCGTGCCGATTTTGCTGCGGTGATGGAGCGGGTGGCTGAGATTATCAAGGAGGTCGAGCCCCACGATTCCATCGAGCGCTATCAGGGGCTTGGGGTGGAGTGCATCGAAGGAGAAGCGCGGCTGGTCTCCCCCTGGGAGGTAGACGTGAACGGCCAGCGCCTTGCCAGCCGTCATATCGTCATCGCCACCGGCGCCCGGCCGCTGGTGCCCAACCTGCCGGGGCTGGATCAGGTGCCTTACCTCACCTCTGATAGCCTCTGGCAACTGCGCACCCCGCCGCGCCGCCTGCTGGTGCTGGGCGGTGGCCCCATTGGCTGCGAGCTGGCCCAAAGCTTCGCCCTGCTCGGCATTCCCGTTACCCTGATAGAGCTCTCCGAGCAACTGCTGCCCCGCGAAGATCGAGCGGTCGCCGATGCGCTGGCTGGGCAGATGAACCGAGATGGCGTGCAGCTACTCACCGGCTGGCGCGCCGAGCGAGCCGACTATCGGCCTGCGGTCGAGGGGGATCTACCCATCCGGCTGCAGTTGCGCCGGGGCGATGAGACGCAGGTGGTGGAAGGGGATCAGCTGCTGCTGGCACTGGGTCGGGTCGCCAATGTGAGCGGCTTCGGGCTCGAAGAGTTGGGGGTGGAGCTTGCCCCCCGCGGCACCATAGCGGTCGATGGCTTCCTTGCCACCAACTTCCCCAGCATATTGGCGGTGGGGGATGTTGCGGGCCCTTACCAGTTCACCCACTTCGCCGCCCATCAGGCCTGGTATGCAGCGGTCAATGCCCTGTTTGGCCAGTTCAAGCGCTTTCGGGCCGACTATCGGGTCATTCCGGCGGCCACCTACACCACACCGGAGATTGCCCGGGTCGGCCTCAATCGCAAGGAGGCCGAGGTGCAAGGGGTTCCCTTCGAGGTGACCCGCTTTGAGCTGGCCGAGCTGGATCGCGCCATCGCCGATGGCGAGCGCCACGGTTTTGTCGAGGTGCTGACCGTGCCGGGCAAGGATACTATCCTTGGCGCCACCATAGTGGGCACTCACGCCGGTGAGCGGATTGCCGAATTTGTGCTCGCCATGCGTCACCGCCTCGGCCTTGGCAAGATCCTCGGCACCATTCACACCTATCCCACCCTGATGGAGGGGAACAAATATGTGGCAGGTGAATGGAAACGGGCCCACCAGCCCACCCGGGTGCTGACCCTGCTGGCCCGTTATCACCGCTGGCGCCGTGGCGCCTGACAACCAGGGAAACGTTTATGCTCAAGCCATTCTCACAGATCAGCTCACGCCTGAACTCTCAACTCAAGCAGCGGCTAAACGCCCTGCTGTGCGCCCTGCCACTGCTGGCCAGCGGCCCCCTGCTGGCGGCCACCCCAGACGGCAACTGGCAACAGACCCTTGAGGAGGCGAAAGGAGAGACCGTCTACTTCAACGCCTGGGGCGGCAGCCCGGAGATCAACGCCTATCTGGTGTGGGCCGGGCAGGAGCTGGCGCGCGACTATCAGGTCAAGCTGGTGCAGGTGAAGGTGGATGACATCGCCCAGAGCGTCAGCCAACTGCTGGCCAACAAGCAGGCGGACAAGCAAGCTGGCGGCCCCATCGATCTGCTCTGGGTCAACGGCGAGAACTTCAAGGCGCTCAAGGAGCAGGGGCTGCTTGGCGCTCCCTTTACCGCTGAGCTACCCAACATGGCGCTGGTAGACAGCAGCCTGCCGGTGAGTGAGGACTTCACCCTGCCGGTGGAAGGGCTGGAAGCCCCCTGGGGCATCGGCCAGCTCAATCTGATGGTCGATACCGAAGAGGTCACCAGCCCGCCCACCTCGGCAGCGGCCCTGCTCGGCTGGGCCAAGGCCCATCCCGGTCGCTTCACCTATCCCAAGCTGCCCCAGTTCCATGGCTCCAGTTTTCTCAAGCAGATCCTGCTGGAGTTGACCCCGGATCCCGCCCCCCTCTATCGGGAGGCGACCGAGAGCGACTTTGTCAAGCTCACAGCCCCGCTCTGGGCCTGGCTCGATGAGCTGCACCCGGCGCTCTGGCGCAAGGGCAAGCTGTTCCCCACCAGCGCCGCCGAAACCCGCCAGCTGCTCGATGATGGCGAGCTGGCCATGGCCATCAGCTTCAACCCGCAGGAGGCGCAAAGCGCCACCCAGATTGGCGCCCTGCCCCCCAGCGTGGCGGCGGTCGCCATGAGCAAAGGCGCGCTCACCAACAGCCATTTTCTCGCCATCCCCTTCAACGCCAGTGCCCGTGCGGGGGCCAAGGTGGTAGCCAACTTCCTGCTAAGCCCGGCGGCGCAGGCGCGCAAGGCCAATCCGGCGTTTTGGGGTGATCCCAGCGTGCTGCGGGCCGATGCGCTGCCTGACTCAGCCAAGGGACAACCGGCATTGCGCTTCAAGGCCGTCGCTGAGCCCCACCCCAGCTGGCAGCTGAAGCTGGAAGCGGCCTGGGCCGAGCGCTACGGCCACTGATGAGTGCCGCTGGTCACCCGCTTTCCCGCTCCACCCCGTGGCGCCGCTTGACACGCCACCCCAGTATGAATATGGGGATGGCGGTCATTTATCTGGCGCTCTTCGTCATCCCTCTGCTGGCGGGGCTGTGGCAACTGCTGGCGGAGGGGATGACCGCCTCTCATCTCGCCTTGCTGCTGGCCCAGCCAGGCCTTTGGCACTCCGCTGCACTGAGCCTGTGGATTGGCGCCGCCTCGACCCTCGGCACTCTGCTGTTGACCGCCCTGCTGCTGGCCCACAGTGGCAGCCGGGTATTCGGGCTGCTCCATCGCCTGCTCTCGCCCATGCTGGCCATGCCCCACGTCGCCTTTGCCATCGGCTTTGCCTTTCTGCTCGCCCCCTCCGGCTGGCTGCTGCGGCTCATCTCGCCAGCTCTGACCGGATTTGAACTGCCCCCCGACTGGCAGACCATTCGCGACCCTTGGGGGCTCGGGCTGATTGCACTGCTCGTTTTCAAAGAGACCCCCTTTTTGTTGCTGATGGCGATGGCCGCACAGCAACCCATCCAGCTGGCACGCCAGCAGTGGCTGGGAGCGAGCCTCGGTTTCTGCGCCCCCCAGATCTGGTGGCGCCTGCTGCTGCCGGCGCTCTGGCCAGCCCTGCGCCTGCCCATCTATGCGGTGGCGGCCTACGGTGTGGCGGTGGTGGATCTGGCCCAACTGCTCGGGCCCGACGACCCCGCCCCGCTGGCGGTGCGGTTGTGGCTCTGGTATCAAGACCCTGATCTGCTCTGGCGCGGCGCCACCGCCAGCGGCGCCCTGCTGCTGCTCGCCATCACGGCGCTGCTAATCGCCCTGCTCAGATTACTGGAGTGGCTTCATCAAGAGGTGGGCAAAGGTTGCTGGCTCGATGGCAAACGGGCCGCGCCCCACTCCTTTGCCAATCGGCTCGCAGCAGGCTTTGCATTGACCCTGATCACCCTCAATCTGGCGGTGCTGGCGGCCCTGCTGCTCTGGTCGCTGGCGCGCCGCTGGCCCTTTCCCGCCCTCTGGCCCAGCCAGTGGAGCGGCCACTACTGGCTGGATCTGCTGCCAACCCTACTGCCGCTGCTGGCAACCAGCGCGCTGTTGGCACTGGCGAGCGGCTTGCTGGCGCTGGTGATGGCGGTGCTGAGTCTGGAGGCGCAGGCCGGGCGCCGCCCCTGGCCGCTCTGGCTTATCTGCCTGCCGCTGTTGCTGCCGCAGGCGAGCCTGCTGTTTGGCATCCGGCTCGGGTTGGACTGGCTTGCACATGACTCGATAAGTAGCGGTATTGGCTGGGGCTGGGTGCTCTGGAGCCAATTGCTGTTTGTCTTTCCCTATGTCTATTTGTGCCTGCACGGCCCCTATCGCCAGTTTGATCCGCGGATCACTCAGAGCGCCCTGCTGCTGGGGGCTACGCCATGGCGAGCCTGGTGGCAGGTCAAAGCGCCGCTGCTGGCGCGCCCGCTGCTGTTTGCCTTTGCGGTAGGGGCCGCTGTAAGCCTCACCCAATACCTGCCGACCCTGTTGTTTGGCGCAGGCAGGGTGGTCACCATCACCACCGAAGCGGTGGCCATCGGCAGCGGCCTCAACCGGCGGCTGGCGGGGCTCTACGGCCTGCTGCAACTGCTGCTGCCGCTCGTTATCTATCTGCTGGCGCTCTGGCTGCCAGCGCGGATCAATCCGGCGCTCAAGGGGGGCGGCTCACGATGAACTCTCATGATGGAAAAAACCATATGCTGAGCACCACGCCTCTTCGACTTTACCTTGATGAAAATCTGCTGCTCTCGCTGCCCGCCCTGCAGGTGGCGCCCGGCGAGGTGTTGACCCTGATGGGGCCAAGCGGCTGTGGTAAAAGCTCCCTGCTGGCGGGGCTGGCTGGGGTACTGCCCGGCGCACTGACAGGGAGCGGCCCGATCCGGCTGGAGGGGGAGATAAGGCTCGGCGAGCGGCCACTCAACGCCTTGCCACCGCAGGCGCGGCGCATCGGCATGCTGTTTCAGGATGACTTGCTGTTTGACCATCTGACGGTGGCGGAGAACCTGATGTTCGGCATGCCTGCGACCATCAAGGGAAAACGCGCGCGGCGGGAAAAGGCGCAGGCCGCATTGGCACAGGTCGCGCTGGCGGATCAGGCTGACAAGCTGCCGCAACTGCTATCAGGGGGTCAGCGGGCGCGGGTCAGTCTGCTGCGGGCGCTGTTGGCCGAACCCGATGCCCTGCTGCTGGACGAGCCCTTCTCCCGCCTCGACAAGCCGCTGCGGGCCGCCTTTCGCGAGCTGGTATTCGCGCAGATCAAGGCGCTGGCCATCCCCGCTATTCTGGTGACCCACGACGAAGAGGATGCACCGGGCACCATACTCAATCTCACCGAATCCTGTTTTTAACCGAGGAGTTCACCTTGTTTGACCGCCACCTGATCCCCGTGATCCGCAGCCCCCTCAGCCAGCTTGCCAAACCGCTCTGCCGCGCCGGGGTCAGCGCCAACCAGATAAGCCTCACCGGCTTTGCCATCGGCATGCTGGCGTTGCCGCTGCTGGCCTTTGGCTGCTATCAGTGGGCGCTCGCGGCCATCCTGCTCAACCGGCTGCTGGACGGACTCGATGGCGCCGTGGCGCGGGAAACCGGCATCACCGACTGCGGCGGCTTTCTCGACATCACGCTGGATTTCATCTTCTACGCCGCCGTAGTGCTGGGCTTTGCCCTTGCCGCCCCCGCCAATGCGCTGCCCGCCGCCACCCTGCTGTTTGCCTTCATGGGCACCGGCTCGAGCTTTCTGGCGTTTGCCATCATGGCGGGCAAGCGGGGGATCGAAAATCCGGTCTATCACCACAAGTCCCTCTACTATCTGGGCGGCCTCACCGAGGGGAGCGAGACCATCGCCCTCTTTGTGCTGATGTGCCTGTGGCCCGCCGCCTTCACCCCGCTCGCCTACGGCTTTGCCCTGCTCTGCGCCATCACCACCCTGAGCCGACTCTGGAGCGGCTACCACACCCTACGTCACACCCCGCGCTGACCCCTCGCTGAACAGTGCAGCCCTCACCGGAGGGCTAATCCATCGCTCGATGAATTGGCAGCCAACAAGGCACACGGAACACTTGCACGTGGATGACAATGTTTTACCATGACGGCACTTTTTTCAGTCTCTTTGAGAACCCTATGCGTCGCCTTGCCTCTCTTCTCACTCTGTCGTTATTCCCCCTGCTCGGTGGCTGCAGCAGCGCCCCGGCCCCCAAGCCCGTGGTCATCCCCCAGCCCAACAGCGCCTTTATCAATCAGGCGCCATCGAGTAAACCCGTTTACACACAAGGGGTTAGCAAAGGGGATTTCGCCAATCGCCCCAATGTGGACAGATTCGTCCAGAAGATGGTTGAGAAGCACGGTTTTGACAGCGCCCAGCTGCATCAGGTGCTGGCACAGGCAGAGCGTTACGACTGGATCATCCGCCTGATGGATGCCCAGGCGCCGACCACCGCCAAGCCCACCGGCCCGACCGGTGCCTGGAACCGCTATCGCGCCAAGTTCATCACCCCCGACAACGTGCAAAACGGCGTCAACTTCTGGCGTGAATACGCGAGCGAGCTCAACCGGGCAGAACAGATCTATGGGGTGCCGCCGGAGATCATCGTCGGCATTATCGGGGTCGAGACCCGCTGGGGCCGGGTAATGGGCAAGACCCGGATTCTGGATGCGCTGGCCACGCTGGCGTTTGATTATCCGCGCCGCGCCGAGTTCTTCACCAGCGAGCTGGAAGCCTTCCTGGTGATGACCCGCGACGAGGGGATGGATCCGGCAGAACCCAAGGGCTCCTACGCCGGTGCCATGGGTTATGGCCAGTTCATGCCCTCCAGCTTCCAGCGCTATGCGGTGGACTTTGACGGCAACGGCCACACCAACCTGTGGGATCCGGTGGATGCCATCGGCAGCGTCGCCAACTACTTCAAGGCCCACGGCTGGGAGAAAGGCCAACCGGTGGCGGTACGCGGTCAGGGGCAACTGCCCGGCTATGAGCACGGCTTCCAGACCCGCTACCCGGTCGCCACCTTGCGCAGCGCCGGTTTGACCCCCACCAGCAGCCTGGGCAACCACAGCGAGTCGAGCCTGCTGCGCCTCGATGTGGGCACCGGCTACCAATACTGGTATGGCCTGCCCAACTTCTACGCCATCACTCGCTACAACCACAGCACCCACTACGCCATGGCGGTGTGGCAGCTGGGCTTGGCGGTCAAAGCGGCACGCTAGCAACACCATGAGGCGCCATGGCGCCTCATATCAACAAACGGGAGGCAGGATCTGCTGGCGATAAACCAGTCGATCCTGCCTCCCGTGTTCTATTGTGGTTCACCATTTGTGGGTCACCGTTTGTGGTTCAGGATGGTTGCGCACCGATGCGGCAACTCATCCATCACTGCTCTGGCAAGTTAAGATCCAGCTTGGCGGCCGGTTGCGCCGATTGCTGATTTTCAGCCTGCGCGGCAGCCAGGGCTCGCTTGAGAGCCCGCCGTTTTTGCACCACCACAAATCCGACCCCACCCAGTATGACGGCCAATAACACCCCGCCACCGGCCAGCACCCAGACTAACCAGCTTATACCTTGCTTTTTTGGTACTTCATCAGTCGCTGCAGCACTGGAAGCAACTGGCTTCACCACCACAGGCTCAGGAGGTGGTGGCGGCGGAAAGATGTTGAAGGTTTTGGCCGGTAAGGTGATTTTCAGCTCACGACCCTGCAGGGTGGTGCCATACAGGGTGGCATTCACCACATGTTGCCCGACCGCGGTGATCATGGAGAGATCAATGTCCAATTTGGGCTCAATGGCCATCTCGCTAAAAGCGTAATCCCCCCCCGCATTACTGGTCACACGGCCTTTAACCACCACAGAGGCAGGATCCAGTTCATCACGATCAATCAGAAGTGAAAGTTTGGCGCCCAACTCTTCTGAAGGCGGCGCAAGGCTATAGGTAAACGGAGAGGGATAGAGCAGGATGTCCTGATAACGGGCCCGCACGAACACCTGATTACCGGTGCTGAACATGGCGCGGTACTTACCGCCGGGAATATCCTGCAGGCTCACTTCCGCGGTCATGATGCCATCGCCCGGCACTTCATCGAGCCCCTTGCCATCATCGCGATAGTGGCCAAGTACCTCATCCAGCACCACCCTTTGCTGGCTGGCATCGCTGAAGGATTGCAGCTTGACGGTCATCCCCAGATCAGAGAGGTAATATTTATCCTTTGGCGGCTGACCATTAATCAACAGCCATGACTTGAGCTTGATCAGCTCCCCCTGATAGAGCTGCATCGGTAGCGCCGCGATATCGAGCCGGATATCGGAGAGGATGCGCACCCGATTATCGGGGTCGACCTCGCCAATGGCCTGCCAGGGACCGGGCATGGGATTGCGCAGGGTAATAAGGTCATGTTCAGGGAGTGCCAGCCAGCCAACCTCATCGGGTTTGACCTTGCCGACATAGAGCTTGCTACCATCGGGCCGCACCAGGATCACCGAAGGGGTTTGTGGCTTGCGCTTGACGATAAAGGTGATCTCCTTCACCCCGTAATCAATACGAAAACGGTTATCCAGCAACGGAATATCGGAGGGTGCAAACACCTCAGTCTCGGTCGCTGTTGCGCCCAACGAGGCTAACAGCAGCAGGCAGCCCCACCACTTGCTCACTCTCGCCACAGGCAACTACCTCCTTTTTTCTGCACCAAATCGAGTCTGGCCTCGTGCAGTGCCAGATCCTCGGCAGTGGCGCGCACAATATTGAGCGCGGGACGGTTGCTCTCCAGCCGCCGAATACTGGTGTCCTGATTGTTTTCATTTTCGCTGTTTTCGCTCGCCAGATTCAGCTTGGTCTGGCCACCGGTCATCAGCAGATAGACATCCGCCAGGATCTCCGCATCGAGCAAAGCCCCGTGCAAGGTCCGGTGAGAGTTGTCTATGCCGTAGCGATCACACAGCACATCCAGGTTGTTACGTTTGCCGGGAAAGATATCCCGGGCCATTGCCAAGGTATCTGTGATGCTGCAGATATCTGCCGTCTTGAAGTCGAGTCCGAGCTTGCTGAACTCATAATCCATAAAGCTGACGTCAAACGGCGCGTTGTGAGCGATAAGCTCTGCGCCACGAATAAACTCGATGAAGTCATCAGCTATCTGTCTGAAGGGAGGCTTGTCAGCCAGATACGCATCCGTAATGCCGTGCACCTGGATGGCTTCCGGGTCAACCAGCCGATCCGGCTTGATATAGACGTGGTAGTGATTACCGGTCAGCTTGCGGTTGATCACCTCCACACAGCCGATTTCGATGATGCGGTGACCCATATAGATAGGGCCGCCACTGGTGTTCATACCCGTGGTTTCAGTATCCAGGATGATCTGGCGATTCAGTTGGGGTGTGTTCATGATCCAATCTATGTCAAACTTCGGTTTTACTCGCTAGTTTACCCCAAGCCTCATGCTAAAACAGATTGATTGCTCATGTTAAAACACATTGATGTCTATACCGATGGCTCCTGCCTCGGTAATCCCGGCCCCGGTGGTTACGGCGCCGTCATGGTCTACGGTACCCATCGTAAAGAGATTTCCGCAGGCTTTACCCTGACCACCAATAACCGGATGGAGCTGATGGCCGCCATCATGGGCCTGCGCACCCTCAACGAACCGTGCAAGGTACGTCTCACCACCGACAGCCAGTATGTCCGCCAGGGGATCACCCAGTGGATCATCGGCTGGAAGAAAAAAGGGTGGATCACCGCCAGCCGTCAGCCGGTCAAAAATGTCGATCTCTGGAAGGAGCTGGATGCGGAAGTGGCTCGCCATCAGATCGAATGGCTTTGGGTGAAAGGCCATTCGGGTCACCCCGAAAACGAGCGCTGTGACGAACTGGCCCGTGACGCCGCCTGCGGCAAGGATCTGGCCGAGGATACTGGCTACCAGCCCTGACGTGCCATTCCCGGTGTGGCAAGCGACTTTGGCAACTGCCAGCGCCGCCGCACCGGGAGCAATGGAAAGCGCCGTTTACGAGCCGCGATCACGTATACCGAAGCAAACGCCCTGCAATAATCCCGCCCGACACTCTCTCTCCACCAGCTATGCCAGCTCTGCTTGCCCATGAGCGAGTAGCCAAAACGATCATCAAACATCACCTCACAGCCCAATAGATGGAGCCAGTCCGTGACTCGTCCAGGGGTGAACATCCGTGCCGACCAGGGCAGTTTTCGCCGCAAGAACGGCACGCAATGACCTATCCCGACCAGACTCAAGGGATTGTAGCCACTGATGATCAGCCAGCCATCGTCGGTCAGCACCCGTTCGGCTTCACGCAATACCTGATGAGGATCGGCAGAGAAGTCGAGGCAGTGGGCCAGCAGGCAGGCATCGACGCTGCCGGTACGTACTGGCAGATCCAGCGGATCGCCATACATATCGAGCAAGCGCCCGCTGGGCGCCACCCCTATTTGATGACGAATGGATGAGCGTTTGCAGGAGAGTTCGGCACTCAGGGCGCCAATTTTCAGCAGATGATAACCAAACAGATTGGGACACCAGTTGTCGAGTCGATCCTGGATTTCTGCGGCTACCCAATCCCCCATAGGGAGGGCAGACCAGCTGGTCGGTATCTCGATTTGTTGTTCGGTATGTGCCACCTGCATAATAGAGCTCAACTCGGGGTTTCGAACGCCATCCTGTTATATAAGATACCCTCCCTAAAGAGAAGCAAACTCATGTATACCGTCATCACAGTTCCTGCCTTTAATGACAACTATATCTGGTTGATCCGCCACGAAAATCACTGCCTGGTGGTCGATCCTGGCGAGGCCGCGCCGGTGCTGGAGCGGCTCGCAGTGCTGGGGTTGCAACTCGATGCCATTTTGCTGACCCATCATCATCATGATCATGTGGGCGGCGTCACTGAACTGCTCGCCCACTTCCCCCATGCCAGACTCTATGGCCCCAAACTTGACCCCATGCCGGATCACCACGGCCAGTGGCTGGACGACGGCGATCAGATCACCTGGCACGGCCTCGCCCTCGAGGTGCTCCATGTGCCCGGCCACACCCGTGGTCACATCGCCTACCATGGCAACGGCATGCTGTTTTGTGGTGACACCCTCTTCTCGGCCGGGTGCGGGCGCCTGTTTGAAGGGACTGCTGAGCAGATGTACCACTCACTGCAACGACTCGCCGCCCTGCCCGATGAGACCCTCATTTATTGTGCCCACGAATACACCCTCTCCAACCTGCGGTTTGCCTATGCGGTCGAACCAGGCAACCCGGCGATCCAGCGTCAGATCGGTCTGATCAGCAAACTGCGCCAGCAAGGGCTGCCAAGCCTGCCGACCCGACTGGCAGACGAACGCACTTTCAACGTTTTTCTGCGCTGCGAGCAGGATTCGGTAAAATTTTCTGCTGAAAAACATGGGCTGAAATGCGTGGAAAATCCGGTAGATACCTTCACCATACTGCGCCAGTGGAAGGACGTTTTTTGAACAAACCTTGATCAGAGGGGCATTGCCCCTTATGATGCCCGCTGTTTTTCCTAAAAATGACCGGAGCGAGATGAAGGTACGAACGGCCTTATTGGCGGCGCTGTTGCTCAGCGGCTGCCAAAACCTGAGCCATCAGGATGACCGGGCGCTAACGGCAATCGAGTCGATCAAGTCCCCCCAAGTCAACAAAAAAGCGCACAAAAAGCACGCTTCCGGTTTTCTGTTTGGCGATGAACAGCTAGACGAAATGGAAGATACCGACAATCTGTGGGTACGTATCAGCAATGACATGCAGCTTGATACCCCAGAGAATGATCGCGTGCGTCAACAACGTGCATTGCTGTTGCGTAATGATATGCATCTGGCGACCATTGCCAGCCGGGCTGAACCCTACCTCTATTTGATGGTGGCGGAGATTGAACGGCGTGAGCTGCCAATGGAGCTTATTACTGTCCCGATGATCGAAAGCATGTTTGATCCCCATGCCCGATCCCGCAGCAATGCGGTGGGTCTGTGGCAGTTTGTGCCCGCCACGGGCAAAAACTTCGGTCTGCGCCATGACAACTGGTATGACGGTCGCCGCGATGTGATGGCCTCAACCAATGCGGCGCTCGATTATCTGGAATACCTCAACCGCTTCTTTGATGGCGACTGGCTGCAAACCCTGGCCGCCTACAATGCCGGTGAAGGTCGGGTGCGCAGCGCCATTCAACGCAACCAGCGCGCCGGTCGACCGACCGATTACTGGTCGCTGGACCTGCCCCGCGAAACCCGGATGTATGTCCCCAAGATCCTGGCCATGGCGGACATGATCAGCAATGCCGACAAGTACAACGTCCAATTGCCGGTACTCGCCAACCAGCCGCAGCTGCGGGTGGTAGATACCGGTAGCCGGATCGATCTGAACGTGGCGGCGCAACTGGCGGGCCTGCGCACCTCACAGCTCAAGGAGGTCAATCCGGCCTTGAGCCGTGGCGTGATGTCCCCCCGTGGCCCTTACCGTCTGCTGGTACCGGTAGAGTATGCCGATACCCTGGAGCTGGCGCTGGCCGATCTGCCCCAAAGTGAGCGCACTCGCACCACCACGGGCTCTGGCTCCTATCTGGTCACCAGTGGCGACACCCTGTCACGGATCGCCCAGAATCACGGCGTCAGCGTCAGTGAACTGAAGCTGGCCAACAATCTGCGCAGCAATAACCTGCGTCGTGGTCAGCGACTGGAGATCCCGGACAACGGTCGGGTCAGCAGCAAAGCCACTCCTGCCAGCAAGCCTCAGCAGCTTGCCAGCCGTGGCAGCAGCCAAAACAAGATCAACTATAAAGTCCGCTCAGGTGACAACTTGTGGAGCATCAGCCAGACCCATGGTGTCTCCCATAGCGAACTGGCCAAGTGGAACGGTCTGAATGCCAAGTCGGCACTCAAGCCGGGCATGAAACTGGTGGTCTATACCAAGCCAGGCAAAAAGAGCGGTAAATCGATGGTGTATCAGGTACGCCGCGGTGACTCTGTCTCCTCCATCGCAGCCCGCTTCCAGGTTGCCATCAACGATGTGATGCGCTGGAACCAGCTGGATAAAGGGGAGTACCTCAAGCCCGGTCAGGAGCTGACCCTGTTTGTGAAGAACAACAGCTAAGCGCCACCCCTTGAACCCGATACAAAACGGGGCCAGTCAGATGACTGGCCCCGTTTTTTTATCCCGCGACAAACCGCTGTGTTTCAGCCGCCAACCCAAACAGTGGGCTTGGCGCCGCCTGCGAACGCCTCACCACTCTGCCGGCAAAGAACTCAAGCGCTATTCCCAGAGCCTTGTTGGCACCACCAGCAGCACGGTGCGCTGGCCTACCGCCACGTTGGCATTGGGAAAGACGACGGCTTCTCGCGGCTGCTCAACCGTGTAGCGCAGCTCGCCATCCTCGGCCAACACGAACCCTTGGGGAAATTCGGTGAAGTTGTCCACATCGCTGGCAAACAGGAAGCGAAAGTCCGCCGATTTTTTAGTGATCACCCGATCGATGGCAAACAGGGTGAAATCCTCGGCCCGCCAAGGCTCCAGCTCCACTTCATCCTGACTCACCAGCTCTTGCAGCGCTTGCCGCGTCTCGATAAAGCGGGTCATGTCGTTCTCGCCAAACGGCCGAACCTTGCCCAGCTCCACCGTAAAGGCATGGGCCCCATGCTGGCGGGAGCTGTAGTAGCTGAAGGTGGTGGTGGGGGCATTAGACAGCAATAGGGTACGCACCCCGCAGGCGCCAAGGAACTGCACCTGCTCGCGGCAGTGGGGCCGCTCGTGAGGGAAGGGGTAGACGGCGAACTTCTCGTGGCGGGAGCCGCGAATGGCGGTGTGTAGATCGTAGTGATAACGGGGCCGGGCCGGATCGGCAAAGAAGCGGCTCACATACTGTTCGAGGCGCATGGCGCGGATCCGCTCCCGATTGCAGAGCCCTTCCCCCTTGCTGTGGGCACCGGAAAAGAGCCGATTCATGTTCTCTTCTACCTCCCGCAGCCCCAAGTTCATCGCCGCCGGATTGCCAAACAGGAACAACAGCCGATGGCGGGCGCTCAGCTCGCCAGAGAGCAGGCGGCTCAGCAGCTGATTACAGATCTCGATGGGAGCAGTCTCGTTGCCGTGAATGCCGCAGGAGAGCACGATATCCTTGCGCCCGCCCGGCAATTCGCCTGCGCCTTTGGCAGGCTCCAGACAGAGCACTCCCGTATCCCAGACGCTGACCCGCGCGCCGTCGGGCAAGGCAAAATCAAAGGGCTCAAGCTGCCACTCATTACTGCGGGTCAGGGCCAAAAAATCGTGCTGGGGAATCATCCGTCTCACCCTCTTGCTCTGGATCACTATGGCCGGATTATACGCAAGGCATCGCGGCTTAAAATCGTTTTTTAAACAAATTCAAACATTAACGACACAATTGTGATAACAATCGAACGATGACAGCAATGACAGTAGCGATGTGAAATAAAGAGGAGAGGAAAGAGGATCAACGAACAACAAGAGGAAAGCAGGGGAGATAAAACAGACTATTGCCAGACTGATAGCAGGGCGCTACAGGGGCGGAGCAGTAAACGAGTCAACAGAAAAACAAGGCATC
This sequence comes from Aeromonas sp. CU5, assembly GCF_002586745.1. Taxonomy (NCBI): domain Bacteria; kingdom Pseudomonadati; phylum Pseudomonadota; class Gammaproteobacteria; order Aeromonadales; family Aeromonadaceae; genus Aeromonas; species Aeromonas sp. CU5. The sequence continues at coordinate 738,254 of NZ_CP023817.1, read as the reverse complement.
CATGCCCGGCTGATCAACCACGCCAGAACGGCTTGGTGGTCTCTTGATAACGGTCAGCTTCGTTCAGGCCGATGTCTTTGAGCAGGTACTCGGGCAGCTCGGAGAGCTGGCGACGGCTGCGGCTACGCTCCAGCCAGGTCAGAACGGCCATTTTCACCCGGGCAACCAGATTCAATTGGCTGGACTGCTGGTAACCGGTTTCGGTATAAGTCATGTTGGCCATGTTGTGGCTCCTCTGGATTATGTTTGCGCACTGGGCTTTATTTGATGCGCAAAGCTTAGTCAGGGAGAGCATCCGACTCAATTGACGAATTTTGATACATTACATTAGTAAAACTAATGGCATAAATCTGACTGATACAATTTTAATCATTTGATTTATAAAGAGTAATTAAATCACCATTCGGCCATCCACTGCCCACAGCATATTGTGCTGCATGACACCACCTTACATATGCAATTTACCGCCCTGCCTATGCACTCGCCAATATGCCCCCAAGCGCTGGCAACCCCACCATTACATTCAGTTGTTAATCAGGAGATCTTTTGGTGATCTCCATTTAACACAATGATACATAAAACAAACTTCAGGTCATTCACTCACATCCTGCTGAACAGCAACCTGCAAACGAGACCCTTGGCGCGCAACCGACACAATGATATGGTTATTTATACAGTAGTTTAGTCGCCCGCCCTGACGCCATCGCTTATGCCGTCAACGGCGGATGAAACCACAGGATCATCGATGGATACCTTTACCCCGACCGCGGCCCTGCGCCAACAGATGGAAGCCATTGAAGCCTCCTTGCACCAGCTGACTGACCTGCTCGGCCAGCTCACGCTGCAAGAGGCCCATGTCTACCCCCTTCCTCCGGTGCCGCAAGGGGAAGAGCACGACCCGATCGAACAGATTGAGGTGGGTTACCTCAACGGTGAAGCGGCGCTGGCGGCCACCCTCGCAGCCTATCGGGATCACAGTGCCCGCCCCGGCTGCTCCACCAAGGCGACTCATCGGCTGCCCGGCTGGTTGCGCTTTCCTGCTGCCGCCGCCCCCTTGCTGCAACCGCTGATAGACCAAATCAACCAGCACAAGCTCGATTTCAAGGCACTGGTGCAGCAGGCGGGCGGACGGGACGAGAAGTTTGATCTGGTGCACACCGCCCTGCCCGGGGTGATCACCTTGCAGGTCTATCGCAAACTGACCCTGCTGGCCGGGGAGCTGCAGTCCCTCGGCTTTACCTGGGCCGACAAGCAGACCATCAATCGCCTCAGTCGCGAGCAGGTGCTGGAGATGCTGGAGCGCAGCCGCCGCTACATTCCGGCCCTCTCCAACAACGAGGAGTGGAGCAAGATGGTGGATCAGGAGGTGTATGACATTCGCCGCCTGCCCGCCGATGCCGAGTTGCGGATCCGCCGCCCGGTCAAGACCCACCCGATGATCAACCTGCTCTGGCTGGAGCGCACCCCGCGCAAGCAGCAGATCAAGGCGAGCCTGCCCCTGCTGCTCTGCTCGGATACCCCGCCAGCGGTCACCCATCTGGGCAACTACCCCCCAAGAGCCGACAGGCGCGGCGAGATCGTAAAATTGGCGGCGAGCCTATCATCGAGCGGCTGCACCTCTATCTCTATCAGGGGTGACTGGAGCAGGGATAACTGGGCCGCCTTGCCGCGATAAACGGCACATCCCACATCAGCATCCCAAATGAGAAAGGGGAGAACATCTTTGGATGTTCTCCCCTTTTCTGTATGAATAGGCGGTGTGGATAAGCGGTTAAGCCAATCAGCCCATCAACAGGGCCCGCAGGCTCTCTACGTCCAACCCGCGCACCTCCGACTGGCCGCTTAGCAAGCCATCGGCCAGCGCCCGCTTCTCGTCGTGCAGGGCGACGATCTTCTCCTCCACCGTCTGCTCGCACACCAGCCGGTACACTGTCACCGGCTGGGTCTGTCCCATCCGGTGGGCCCGATCGCTCGCCTGATCTTCCACCGCCGGGTTCCACCAGGGATCGAGGTGCAGCACGGTATCGGCCTGAGTCAGGTTGAGGCCGGTGCCCCCCGCCTTGAGGCTGATCAGAAACAGCGGCACCGCTTCATGGCGAAAACGCAGGATGGACTCCTGGCGGGATTTGGCCGAGCAGGCGCCATCCAGATAGCAGTAATCCCACGATTTTTGCTCGATACGGGCCCGCAGCAGGCTCAGCAGATCGACAAACTGGCTGAACACCAATACCCGATGACCGTTATCGATGGCCTCTTCCAGCAGCGCCATCGCCTCATCCAGCTTGCTGCTGGTTTGCGACCACTCGGGCATCACCAGCTCCGGCGAGCAACAGAGCCGACGCAGCCGGGTCAGGCCACTCAGCACATGCATCAGGGCGCGGCCATCGGCACTTTGCACCTGCTGCACCACCTCGCGCCGGGTCGCTTCGTAGAGCTGACGCTCTTCGGGGGAGAGGCTGATGTGGTGGATGATCTCGGTCTTGTCCGGCAACTCGGTCAGCACCTGCTGCTTGAGACGGCGCAGGATGAAGGGGCTGATCACCGCACGCAGCAGCGCCATGTGCTGGGGATCCTTGACCGCCTTGCCAAAGCGGCGCTTGAACTCACCGAGGCTGCCGAGCAGCCCCGGGTTGATAAAGGTAAACAGGCTCCACAGCTCCCCCAGATGGTTCTCGATGGGGGTGCCGGAGAGGGCGAGGCGAAAATCACCGTCGAGCTGGAACAGCAGCTTGGCGCGCTGGGTGCCGGCATTTTTGATCTGCTGCGCCTCATCGAGCACCATGCTCGACCAGCGGCGGGATTTGAGTGCCTCCGCCAGACTGCCGAGCATGCCGTAGTTGATGAGGATCAACTGACCGGCCTTGGCCTCGCGAATAATCGCTTCGCGCCCGGACGCATGTTCAAACACCACCACCTCCAGTTCGGGGGCGAAGCGAGCCACCTCTTCCTGCCAGTTGGTGACCACTGACTTGGGCACCACCACCAGCGCCGGGCCCAAGTGCTGGCGCATCCGCAGTACGATCAGCGCCTGCAGTGTCTTGCCCAGACCCATGTCATCGGCCAGACAGGCACCAAAACCATGATGGGCCAGGGTCGCCAGCCAGCGCACCCCATCCTTCTGGTAGTCTCGCAGCGCGGTGAGCAGCTCGTCCGGGCACGCGACCTCCTGCTGCCACTCCTGCTGCAGGGATTGCCACGCCGTATCCCCTTCAGTGGTAATGACCGAGAGCAGGCGAGTGAGCGGATAGGCCAGCTTGTTGTTGATGCGCTGCTCTTCATCGAGCATGGCCCCCAGCATGGTAAGCCGCTCCACCAGCTTGTCGCTCAGCATCAGGCTGGTCTTCTCGTCGAGCTGAACGGTGCGCTGGCCCGGGGTCATCTGGCGCAAGATAAGGCGCAGGTCGAGGATCTGATGCTCATCGAGCGCCAGCGCCCCTTCGACCTGGAACCAGTCCTGCCGCCGCTCGATGCGCAGGCTCAGGGCCGCTTCATCAAGGCTCTTGAGGCGGGCGCTGTCCTGATGCCAGTGAATCACCACGCCGGCATCCACCAGCTCGGGCAGGGCATTGACCAGCGCCAGCGCCTGCTCCCCCTGCAGCAACCACTCGCTGCCGGGCAGGCCGATGGGCAATTGATTGCGCAGCAGCTGGGCCTGTACCTTCTCTGCCGCGAGATCACGTAGCCAGTAGTGATACGCCTTGATCCCCTGCCGCACGATGGGCTCCCCCTTGCCGAGGGGCTGGGGCGGCAGCTCGTCAAAGCGGGTGACCAGCTTGACCGACAGCTGGCCATCCTGCCAATCCAGTTGCACTGACGGAATACCCGGCCAGGGGGCCAGTTCGGCATTGCCGCTAAGCCCCTCGACCTGACTGTGCCAAGGGAGTTCAGCAATACCATCCAGAGTCCGTTGCAGCTCGGCGAGCCCTTCGGCGGGCAACAGCGGGATAGATTCGAGCGCGGGCAGCCGGTCGAGCAGCGGCTGCGGGGTGAGGATCAACTGCCACAAGTCTTGCGCCAGCGGCACTATATGGGCCCCGCGCGCCGCGGCATCCGGGCAGAGCGCCGCACTCATTCCCTGCTCGGTGGCGACCACCTGCAGCAAGGGCGCACTGATGGCCAGTTGCAGCTTTTGCCCCTTGGCATTGAACAACCGCGGATGATCGGCCAGCGGTGGCCAGACATCCCGTGGCAACTGTCCCATCACCCGTGGCAGGGTGCGCACCAGCGCCCAGTCGTGCTCATCGAGCATGGCCGCATATTGGGTGGAGAGCAGCGACGGATCGACCCGACGACCGGCGGTCCACTCCCCCTTGGTACTCAGTTTCTGGATCTTGCACTCCAGCTCCGGGCCCTCGGCATGGAGCAGCCACACCAGCCGCTCCTGGGGCTTGCGCACACCGCTGGAGCGACCCAACCCCTGCAACCAGTTGAGCCAGCTGGCAGAGGCCGCACTGTTATCTTCGTCGGCCTCCTCTTCTTGCTCATCAGCTTGACTATCCGCCGTGCCATGACTGCTACGCAGCTGGCAAAGGGGCGCCCCTTTGGCACCCTCCCCCAGCAGAATACGCAGCAGATCCTGACAAAACGCCATCAGGCGATGATGGGGCTCGGCATCGAGCAGATGGGTAAGATCCCACTTGTGCAGCATGGCCACTTGCGGACTCTGGGTGCCGTGACGGGCCAGCGCGCAGAGATCGAGCCAGAGATAACCCCAGTGAAGCTCCTCCACCGGCAGTTGCAGGGTGTCGAACAGACCGACCGCCTGACCGTGGCGATCGCCTGCCCACTGGCTGAGTAGATCAGAAAGCAGCGGGAACTGGCCGGTCAGGCTGCGCTGCCACTTCTTGCGCTGTTCGCTGGCAATGACCGGATCGGCCTGCTGCAACCAGCCAAGCCAGAGCAGGGCGCTGAACGAACGGGGCCACTGCCCGGCATTACCTTCATCACCGCCCTGCCACTGACCCAGCGCCGTCAGCAAATGCTCATCGAGCGGGCCACTCTGGCTCTGCTGGGCCAGCGCCTGCAGCGCAGGCCAGCAGGTGGCGGCATCCTTGTTGCTCTCCAGCTCACCATCACCGCAAAGCCAGTGCCACTCGGCCTCACACTCTTTGGCCCGGGTCTGTACCTCGGGAGTACAGCGCACCAGGGCATTGGCCAGCGGCCAGCGCTCTTCATACGGGGCATCGAGCAGCAGTTGCAGCGAGAAGTGCTCCAGCAGCAGTTGCTGCCAGGCGGGGCTGGAGCCTGCCAACAGTTGGTATGCATCCGGGGTATCGAGCAGGGTCAGCAGATCGCTGGCGGAAAAATAGGTCGGGATCTCCCCCGCCTTGCCGCGACATAGCTCGCGCACCACCGCATGGGTGAGGTCCTGCCCGGTCAACGAGGGCACCCGGCTCCAGTCCGGTGCTGGGCAGAGTCCGGCACGCACCCCGAGGATCAAGGCCAGGGTGCCTTCGGCAGTCAAGCTCCACTGCTGCTCTCCGCGCAATCTCACCAACCCGGCCTCTTGCAGCGGAGTCAGTTTATCGATCAGCGCATGGCCAACCGCCAGTTGATCTTGCAGCAAACGGGTACTGGCGACGCGCTGCAATTGCAGGGTGCTGAGCAGGGCATAACTATCCGAAGAGAGGGTGGACGCAGACATCAAGACTCACGGGCAGGTGCAAAAGCGGAATTTTAACGGTAAAGCGTCAGCGGCTCGACCCTTAACTGCGAAATAACTCAAAAAAAAACGGCCATCCGTGATGACCGTCGAAAGTAACGAAGGAAATAGCCGGATTGTCCGGTACTTCCCACAGCGGGAAAATCGAGGGCGTGAGCCCCAAATTCGTGCCGTCATGCTAGAGCCTGGCGACGGAAAAAGCTATGAAGCAGATCACAGTTGAAAAGGTTTTCTGAAAGCGGTTTCAATTTTTGACTGCAACAGACCATGAATTGGCGCCAAGTGCCCCCCCCCCCCTCCCTTCTGCAGCAGTGGTCAGACGATAACTGGTGCTGTACATCAGATCTCAGAATGCCAAACGCTGACCGGCGAACTCGATGCGCAACGCCAACTCTGAATCACGATCCCGCACAAAGGGTGCACCTGCGGAGCCGATCCCCTTGGGAGTCTCTGTTCTATTTACATCTGCAGTTATCAGTACATCACTCTCTACAAATATAATTCCCACAACTATTTGCAGTTCAGGTACAAAGACAGCTCTCTAATTTAACTTTACGCGAAACTACTACTGCCGAATAAATAACAAAATGGGTAACTATAACGTCCAGCGTAAAGAGAATGTCGTCACGGCGACATGCTTGCTACCTAATGCAAAATCAAGTTTTGGTGCATATCCAACTTCTAGCGCCAATGATTTGTAACCCAGCGTCACCATCGGCAAGGCAGCAAAGCCATCCAGGCCAGAACCATTGAGATAACCGGCCTGAAACCCCAAGCCAGCAAAGGCATGCTCGGTAAAATACCACTCCTTGCGATATGAGAGCGCACCGTATAAAGCCGTCTCGCTGAAAGAGTCCTTATATGCCCCTCCGCGCACCGCCAGCTTGCCAGTGTCGTTATCGCCCCAAAAAGCCCAGGCCAACCCTAATCCCGGATTGAAATTATTAAAATCACAACTCTTGCTTTTCTTTCCCTTTCCTTTGGTGCAATCACTATGAATTGCTGCGCCATGAATTAAAATTGAAAAATCATCTGCGGCACTCGAAACGACAGGCAAGCACAATAGCGGAATGGCCAACATATATGGCTTGGTTTTCATATCAGCATCCTTGATGGTTATTTTTTTACGAAAGAGAATGAAATTCGTGGGTTGAAAATATCGGAGTCCCTATGGGGAAGGGCTATGGTGATCTATTTCCCTGCTTATCTATGCTCCACGTGAACGAGTTGGCTCTCTGTGCAACGCAGGTTCATGAGTGACCGCCGTTTCCGCAAGCCGCATCCTTGCGAGCACCGCCTCAGCCCCCGTATCAAGATGGCGATAGAAGCTGGCATTAAGCTGGGTGAGGTGCAGCAGGGAGTTTCTGGCTCGCTGAAAGGTCGCTTCACAAACCGGGCTCTGATGTTGCCAGAAAGAGGAAAGCGGACCTGTGGTGGTTAACCCCTTAATGTCATAGATCGCACGGCCAAGGCAGATGGTGGGTACCCGATGCAACAGGGCTGACAGCCCAACCGTGCTATTGATGGTGATCACCCCCTTGAGCAGTGGGTAAAGGGCCGGAAGCGGCCATTCATAACCATAAAAGATCCGCCCCGCCAAACCATGCTCGGCGATGAGTCGATCGATACAGTCACGGTAGCTGACATACCCCCGATCCATGGGGTGATGTTTGAACAGCAGCACATCATCCGGATTGGCGTGGCGGGCAAACGAGCTGACCACCTCCGAGATCATCGCCTCCAGGTCACCAAACTCGGAGTGCTCTCTTATTTGAAAATCTTCACTCACCTGCAGCGGCACCAGGAAGAGCTGCCCGGCATGTTCCTTGAAACGATGGAGTAGTGCTCGATCGCGATGCCAATGGCCATATTTGATCCACCCGCTTCTCAGCCAGCCCCTCGCCTCCTGCCAGAGCGTCCAGGGGCGGTGATCGACAAAATGGGGATAACGTGACTGCTTGATTGCTTTGTTGATGTGATAGCGGCTGGCATACCAGGCTCTGGCCGCAAACGTCTTGCCCACCTTGAGAGGTGCAATAAACTCGGCGGGCCAGTCTACTCGCGGCAATCTGGCGCGCTCTTCATACCAGGAGCTGAATGCATTGACGCCGCCCGGCTCAAGGGTCACAAAATCGGGACGCAGATACCCCTCCTCCAGTGCCCAGAATGACAATCCCTTGAGCTCACACACCTGGCTCGCCACCTTGTGGTAATAACGGCAATCGCCGTAACAAAGCACTGTATTGATTGAATATTCCTTCAACATCCGCCGCAGAAACGTATTCCAGCCATCTGGCTCGCCGTGATAACTGATAGAGATCCCGGCACAGGGCCAGCACTCGTCGCCACCGTTGAAGTTGATCTTCACCACCTGATGGCCAGCCCGAACCAGATGCTGGCTCAGGGTTTGATAAAAGGGGCCAAGCGGCCCCTGTAACAACAACACATTCATACAATGAGGATCCATCAGGAGAACAGAGAGCGAGTGGGTTTGAGGGTATCAACCAGAAAACGGAGCTTGAGGTGCCAGCGTCGCCAACGGCTCGCACCGCTCATGGCGAGGGGCTTGTGTGCCGCCAGTTTGCGGATCAACTGTTCGGGGCTGCACCACAAACCTGATTGCCAATCGATATAACGGGGATAAGCGGCAAGGGTCAGACAAACCAGTGCCGCCAACGGCAAGGGACGCTCGCGTCTGGCAGGCGGATGGATGTCGCGGGTCAGGCCCCAACCGCTGTAAAAGGGTTGCCCCCAGGTTGTGACCTTGACCCCCTGCACCAGCGCCTCGAAGCCACTGAGTGAGGTCATGGTGTGCAGCTCGTCGATATGGGGATAGAGGGAGGCGAGATCGCACTGGATCACCTGACTATCAACACATTCGGCCAGGCAACTTGCCGAGATGGTCCCTTCCCGGTTGCCACACACCACATCCGGGTGGGGCTTGAACAGAATATGCGCCTGCGGTTTGGCGGCTCGCACCGCCCACAGCAACTGCTCGTTACTACGGATCACCGGGCTGCCGCAGAGAATGGAGGCATCGCCATCAACCTGCCCCACCACCAGCACCAACTCGCGGCCATCTTGTGGCGGCTGGAATGGCACGCTCATCCCCACGTTGTATTTGCTGACTCGGGATCGGCGCAGCAACGCCAGCAGCCTGTTGCCCCGAGCCAATAGCGCCTCGTCGATTGGCTCGTAATTGAGCAGCTGCTCAAGCGCACTGGGGCGGCGACTGTCGAAGTAGATCCCGACCGGATCGATAGAGAGTGACGACGGCCTACAGAGATTGGAGCCAAGGCCACTCGAGCGGATAAAACCATCCTCGACCCGGATGGCCGAGACCAGTTCGGGATAACGGCTACCCCATACCAGCACCTGTTCATCACCAGTCAACCGTCCGGGTGGGCGCCTGACAAACCGCAGTTCATCGGCCAGATGGGCACAAAAGGTGCGCATAAAGGCCCGCTTCCAGAGCGAAAAACCCACCAGATAAAGCCGCCGCCAGCGGGCTGGTGCCATCTGCTGGCGGGCCAGCAGCTTGACGACATCTTCAACTTCGCAGCGCTCCCCCAGCACAGGGTCGACATAACGGGGATAACAAATCAGCGCCGCCGCCACCAGTTGTGACAGCGAAATCGCCCCATCAGCCCTTGCCAGCACACGCCGTTCGCAGCGCTTGGTGTCATGGGTCAAGCCCCAACCAGCGTAGAAAGGCATGCCAAAGCAGTGGACCGGCTTGCCAATTAGCAACGCCTCGAACCCCAGTTGGGAAGAGACGGTATAGACCGCATCCACCCTCTTGAGCAGGAGATGGGGATGACAGGGCTCGCTCACTATCTCCAGATCTGCCAGCTCAGGGAGCTTTTGCGTCAATCGCGCCAGCACCCCGCGCTTCTTGCCAAAGCGGGTGTCTGGGTGAGTGCGCAGCAGCAGACGGGCTCCAGGATGATTGCGACGTGCCGCCGCCACCATGACCAAGAAATCGGCCTCGCTAGCCAGTGCCCCCGGGATGGAGAGATCCCCCGCCACCTGATCGACCAGCAATACCCTGGGTCTGCCATCTTGCAGCAACCCCTCGGCCATTGAAGCAGGCAACCCTTGCTCTTCACCATACGGCGCCTGGGGGGCAAGTGCATCGGGACGAGTGGCATAGCAGTTGTATTTGGTAATGCCAAAGCGCACCAACTCTCTGATCAGCCGCTCGGCACGGGCCAGCATCCCGGGCTCGCAAGGGGTGGCGATCAGCTGCTCAAGCCAACTCGGCTGGCGGGCATCGTAATAGATACCGACAGGGTCAGCGATCAGCGACACCGCCTTGCCCCCCCTGGCGGGGTGGCCGATATAACCGATAAAGCCATCCTCCAGCTGCCAGTAGGGCAACCCCAGCGCCTGCGCTTGCTGTTTTATCTCTGCGGTATTGGCCTTCTGGCCCCAGCCGACCAGCACATCGCCCGCTTGTGGCACGCACTCAGAGGAGGGCTCAAGTCGGGCCAATGGCTGGCCGAGACAGGCAGAGATCTGCCGCCTGCGCGCCAGAATGCCGCTGGATTGTGTCCATAGAGTCATGAAAAATCTCGGATGTCAGTAAGGGGGATAAAAGAGGGAAGGTTTAAAACTATCGGTTAAAGCCAATACCAGGGGGATTACCAATCCGGGTCACTTCAGTTGCACATTTCCCATCGGGATCCTGTCGAACTCCTCACGCGAGAGATAGCGGATCCCTTGTACGCTCGACAAGGGTACCAGCAACTGTGGGCAGCGGGTCAGTGACCAGACAGACACATCCCGATCAGTAAAAGCCTCGCCACCCAAGGCATAGTAGCGCCCCCGGCAACCCTCATCCCAATCATCCCCCACCACCTCGGGTGTACTCGGCACCAGAGAGCACCCGCGGATCACCGCTACCACCATGCCCTGATAGACACCGACCACGGTATCAATATCGGGCACCCGAGCTGCGGCCACTCGCCACGAAGAGCGGGCACAGCTTTCAGGGTGGCGACCGGTTGGGTAGGTCGCTATCAGATTCACAACAAGAACAGGTTTCATAAATCGTCCAGAGGAATAGGGCCACAGCCCCCGTATGGAACAATCAGGTGAGCAGATAAAAGGATGGCTGGCCGTTTTAGGTGAGCGGCACAGCAACTACAGCCTCTCAATCAACGTCAGTCACCCTCTCATGCAGGAAGTGGCGTTGAATACGGGCCAAATCCTCCGGGGTATCGACACCATGGGGAGGCGCTTGATCCACAGTCGCTACCGCAATCCGGATACCGTGCCAAAGCGCACGCAACTGCTCGAGTGATTCCAGCTGCTCCATAGGGGCGGGTGGTAAATGGCTCAACGCCTTGAGCGTCTTGACGCGGTAGGCATACAAACCGATATGCCGCAGCCAGTGAGTAGAGGGGCTATCTGGCATGACGTTCCCCTGCTGCAAAGAGGTGAAATGATCCCTCGCCCACGGCACCGGAGCACGGGAAAAATAGAGAGCCTGACCAGCCTTGTTGGTCACAACCTTAACACACTGGGCGGCCATGACCTGTGCCATATCGGTGATGGGGCATGCCAAGGTGGCAATACCACACTCCGCATCAGCCGCCAGCGTAGTGGCGGCCAGCTCGATCATCCCGGCTGGCAGCAAGGGCTCATCCCCCTGCACATTCACCACAATCTCATCCTCTCCCCACCCCTGGATGGTAGCCACTTCAGCCAAACGGTCGGATCCACAACTGTGATGGATGCCGGTCATCACCACATTGGCGCCGAAACCTGCGACCACATCCCTGATCCGCTGATCATCGGTGGCAACCCAGATATCGCTGGCCGGGCAGCCGGTTTCCAGTGCTCGCTGCCAGACATGCCATACCATGGGTTTGGCACCAATCATGGCAAGGGGTTTACCGGGCAGGCGGCTTGAGCCATATCGGGCAGGAATGACAATTTTGTAGGCCATAACAGAACCAACCATTTAATAGAAAAACAAAAGGGAGTACCGCAAGGCACTCCCTGTTTACCGGCTCACATTTGCCACCAAAGTACGGCGCACGACCGCAATCTCGTGAGTAAAGGCACAGCACGGCATCAATCAGACAACTCAGACCAGCGCGTCTTCAAGGAAGCGATGGCCACGGGTAACACGGTCAAGCTCGGCCAATACGGTCAGCATCTCCTCCATAACGGAAAGAGGCAGCATATTCGGGCCATCGCTGAGCGCCTTGGCAGGCTCTGGATGGGTTTCCATAAAGAGACCATCCACCCCCACCGCAACCGCGGCGCGAGCCAGCACGGGAACAAATTCCCGCTGACCACCGCTGGTGGCACCCTGTCCGCCCGGTTGCTGTACCGAGTGGGTTGCATCAAATACCACTTTGCAACCTGTGCGGCGCATCACGGGCAAACCACGCATATCGGAGATCAGGGTGTTGTAACCAAAGGAAGTACCACGATCACACAACCAGATATCCTGATTACCCACCTCATGGCACTTCTTGACCACCTGTTCCATATCCCAAGGGGCCTGGAATTGCCCTTTCTTGATATTCACCGGCTTGCCACAGCGGGCGACACGCTGAATAAAATTGGTCTGGCGCACCAAAAAGGCCGGGGTTTGCAACACATCGACAATACTGGCCACTTCTTCCACTGGCGTATCTTCATGCACGTCAGTCAATACCCGCAAGCCATAGGTCTCTTTTACCTTTTGCAGGATCTGTAAACCACGCTCCATACCCGGGCCACGAAAACTACCGGTAGAACTTCGGTTGGCCTTATCAAAACTGGATTTAAAAATATATTCCATACCCAGTTTGTCGGTGATCTCTTTAATACGACCAGCGACATCCATCACCAGTTGCTCGGATTCAATTACACAAGGGCCTGCGATTAAAAACATAAAAACAACACCAATTAGGTTGATAATTTAATGCCGCTATGAAAGGCATTTTTAGAATAATGTAGCTCTAGAAACAAGAGCCTTGAGCTTAATATTCAAGGAAGTGCTTATGTCATTTCATTAGTGCGTTTCATATAATTTTCAGGACTCTGTCGCGACCAGTTAATATTGTGTCTAAGGACTTTTGCGGGTACTCCACCAATAGCCACATTTGTATCATTGAAATGCTTAACGACTACAGAGCAAGCGCCAACAACCGAATTGTCAGACACGACAGAGCCTTTCATTAAATTAACGTGATAACCAACCCAAACATGATTTCCAATGATAACATCTTTACCCTGATTTAGGCACTCTAGTGTATCATTATCGAACATGGTATGACCATCAGATGTCCAGATGGTAATTCCGAATGAAAACATACAGTCGTTACCTATGTAGACGCTGCCAGATTCATTCATATTAATCTGGCATCCGACACAGGAGAAGTTGTCACCAATACGAACTACTGCATTTGTTGCACGACGTCCGGCAATAATCATGTGTTTAACATGATGTCTTGTTTTTCCAATGTGGATATTTGTACCACTCCCACAAATTATTTGGCATTTATGAAAATCTGTTCCTTCGTAAACAGTAACTGAATTACCCGTTCCCGAAAAAGAAACCTGCAGACCATCGACTGAAGTTTTTATCAGTCTCTCACCTGATGCAGTTATTACGATAAGTTTGTTTTCCATATAATCACCATGTAACATTTTTCCAAATGTAGATTCTGTACAAACCATAATTATCAAACCAATGTTGATAGCAATATCACTTTAGGGGCTGTATGGCATTTTTCAGGTGACACCAGCTGTCTAATAAAGATGTATGTGTAGTGATAAACGCTTTACTGGTAGAACATCGCAGAATCAAAATTAGCAAACTGAGGCTGAATACAACGATTCAAACAACAGACTAGTAACAAGAGGTACCTTTACGTTAATACGCTTACTATCTATATGAAAATGCATTTATATAAATATGCATAACTGTGTCTATATATAATTATCACATTAAAAAATTCTAAAGTATTTTCCAGTCATAGTTGTTGTACTTATAGTCTGAATTCTCGCTTTATTTTAAAATTATTTATTTTTTTTCCTATTATTTTTAATAAAGAAAATTGACTATCTATCAGGAATCTTGTCGGTGATTTAGTGAATTTTTTAATTTTTTTAATTACCATGAACTTTCTGATACGTGAATTGCCAGAAATTGTCTCTGATGTATTAGTTATTGGTGTTTTAGTATGCTGTAAAGTGTAAATTTTATTAAGCATACTAACCGCACCTTTCCATGAATATGATTTGTGAAGATTTTGCAATTCTTTATCTGTTATGTGTTGCTTCAGCGGGCCGACTAGCCATCTGTCGTCCCGCCCACCATAGGAGTCTTCAAGTTGTGTTTCTTCAAAAAGTTTTATGTCTGTTAAAGATGGTGTAGCTAAAAGAGAGTAATAATTATGCTTTACACAAGATAAATCTATTTCGTCATAAGTGGAAGAATGTATGGTCCAGTCATCAACAAAATCAAATGCTCCCTCATGAATATGCTTCGTGATGAGTTGTCGTGAAATATCATGCGCCTGCTTTTGTTTAAAGCATGGTTCTGCCTTTCCGTCCAAAACTGTAAACTTTTCAACGGAAGTATCACCGTCAAGTGTCAGCCATTCAGCTAACGCAACTCCTTGCCAGAATGGTGATGAGCCTGCTTTGTTGACTCGGTTCTCAAGGAAACCTTCTGATGGAAGCTTGCCAATTTCATCTGTTGTCACTAGATAATATCCTAGTATTTTATTATCAACTAGATTACTAAGGGACTGTTGCATCGAGCCTTTATATCCAATATCAACAATCGCGATTTTTTTATTGTGAGTAATTTTTGATTTCAAATAAACATCAAGAGCTTCTCTTTCTGCTGTAGCATTATTAATAATTCTTGACTCAGCAGCATCAATGAATCTTGCTATGTCGTGGTCATTTCTTGTGACAACTTTTTCAAAATTAAATTTTTTTGCAACCGCTGGATCAATTGATTCAGGAGTAAGGCCGAGTCTATTCTTAATAAGATAACCCAACGTACAAGGATTGAACGGAGCCATCATTATTTCTTTGATCTGAGCCTTTGTAGTAATAGACGGTAAGTTTATAGATCTTCGACTTGCATATAAATAATGCGTGGATAAATTCAAGTTGGAACATGTTTTATCAAATGCCTTCTTGAAAACTTTTCCATCTCTAGCCAGAAAATAAATATCATCAATTCCATTATCAATGCATTTTTTTTCCAGCCACTGTGAAAATGAAACGAGTAGAGGACCAATTACAGAATAACCTAAAAGGTACTTGCTGCCACATGTTACTCCGTCAGCACGAGTTAATGAGTTATCATAGAGTTTACTTATTAAAAGACCTGAATAAAGGCTACTATTAAAAGATGATTTGTTTGATATTTCTTTATGAAAAAAAACATTTCCTTTAAACAAATCGTAAGCTTTTGGAATGTGTAATGATTTTATACCATTCAGTTCAGCACTCTTAACGTCTCCGGTTGGATTATCACCTATATGTAATCCAGATTCGGATTTTACTTTAGTATCAGATATGAACTTTTTAAATAAATTGCCACTGTGTTTTTGCAACCTGAAATTACTAGAGACATAAATATCCTCTGCTGGAATGTTAATATTGTGTTTTTTTATAATTTCAATTATATGACTTTTTTCCAGATACATGTCTGAAATTAAATAAACTTTCTTCCCCATTTTCTTTGCATAAGAAAGAAGCTCAATACCTGCTTTTCTAGGTAGAGAGAAAGATACTTCAGCCTCCAGTTCAATATTTACTAACTTCTGAACAATATCATACGACAAATTCAACTCAGAGATTATTTCATTATAAATCTCAAATATAGTGACTTCTTCATAAATGGAGTTATCTCTGACAGTTTTCTCAGCTTTAACTCTTAAAGAAGCAAAAACTCTAGGCTCAAGGCCTATAATTTTCTCCATTGCCAAACCGACATAAATAAAAATGTCTTTAGGAGTACGTGTTGCTCTCTGAACAAGTGTGTCAAAGATATCGAAAGACACCCACTCAGCACTGTCAATTAACTGGCGATGATTACACTCTATCTCATGTAAAGAAGGCAGCTTTAATTTATTGCTTTTTTGGGGGGCTTTTTTATTTATTATGATGGGGTCTGATACAGAAATGCCATTTAAAATATCCTTTATCACTCTCTCCTCATCTAATTTGTAATCTAGATAGAAATTAATGTTGAGCTTATTATTTCTAAATTTATTTAAGGTATTGTCAAGATAGTTGGAAAGCCATGCTCCGTTATGAACTTTTTCTTCTTGATTATGCCAATATTTTGTAATTAAATGGTATATGATTTTATCAAATGAATTTTTGTGATGCCTATTTACAATCCTTTCTGCTCTATGTAGTCCATGTGGTGATGAGAATATAGAAACATGAGAGTCACCAATAACTTTTACTGGAATGTCTAATATTACTGCCTGTAACAACACACTGGAAGTTGTTCCTACAACAAAATCGACCAGTGGCAATAGATATTGTGAGGCTCCCTTTACTTCATTTAACTCTTCATGCCAATAAAAATTGCTATATCTTTTTCTGAGATAGTTTAATGTTCTCGGTGTAAAAATTGATGGATAGCTTGTATGTTCAGTTACAACAACAAGAACATCTGAAGACATGTTATCAAGAATATGACATAAGTAATCAAACTGAGATTTATATGGCACGTTACCATCAAAAGCATAGTATCCGGACACTTGGAGTGGAACTAATGCAACATATTTAAACCCATTGTTATGCAATGCATAATTGGCGAATGGATTTGATAAATTCAATGACTTTTTAATTTTTTCTCTAATTTTAGATAAATTGTAAGACTGTTTTTTTGTAAGATCAGGAATTAATATGTCGCCACTTTCAAGGTTGCTTTTCAGTTGAGCGATATATGAATTCTTGAATAAGCCAAATATATCAATTGCCTGAGTTGTTGGAAATGGATGCCTAGATATTGCCCCGTAGTTTTCATATACGACTAAAGCATCAGGGAATGCAACAGACATAAATGGGATCGGAGACTCCCACGTCATTATCACATCTGGAACATAACCATCTAGCACATTATGTATAAGTGTCACCATAGATTGCAATTGTTCTTCGGTATATTCATTTTTATACCATGACATAGATGCTTTATGATAATCGCAGAATATTTTTCTAAGATGCTTCTGTCGAATAGTTTTATAATTAAGCTTATCTAATTTAAACCCTTTTTGTTTAGCCTCTAATTCTAGACCATCACCGATAACCAATAAAACTTCATGTCCTTGTGAGATAAGGCCATTAATTTCTGCATTTAGATATCCATTTAGGCTACCGAAACGGAATCCAGGCCAGTTCATTTCAATCCAAGGCTCTATATAATATAAAATTTTCATAATGACTTCTTTTTGATTGACTTATATATTTTAATTAAGGATGGGAATTAAAATAATCAATAAGTGATTGAGGAAGATGAGTGCAAGTACACTATTTAAATAGCATTGAGATTTCTGACCTGTTCAGTTTTTTCTCTTATAGAGAAATAATTTATGTTTATGAAATTTTCAAACCGTCCTATGTATTGCGCTCAATTATAAAAATCAACTATACCTACAGGGGTATCGGCATCATTAACAACCAGTAATTGCTTAATTTTTTGCTCGCGCATCAACTCTTCCGCATCGCTTAACATAGAGTTATGAGTCGCCGTGATGGAATTCAGACTCATAATATCTTTGGCCTTGAAGGTATTTAAATCGAAATCATGACGCAGCATGGCACGACGCAGATCACCATCAGTGATAACGCCGAGCAGGTTATCCTGTTCCATCACCAGCGCGATACCATGCTGATCTCGTGTCATCTCAACGATAACCTCTTTAAGAGCTACCTCTGGAGCCACCTTGGTCAACTTGGTGCTCATGATATCTTTAAGACGAGTCAATAAGCGGCGACCCAAACTACCACCGGGATGGAATCTGGCAAAATCATTGGGCATAAAGTTGCGTTTATTCATCAAGGCGGATGCAAGCGCATCACCAATCGCCATGGTCAAGGTGGTCGAGGTGGTTGGCGCCAGATTGTTGGGGCAAGACTCCCCCTGCATTTTTATTTCCAGCACGACATCAGCATTTTTTGCCAAAGTGGATGGCATACCGCCGGTAATGGCAATAATCCGGTTGCCAAAGTTTTTCAGCGATGGAATAAGTTTCAATACTTCATCGGTTTCCCCACTGTTGGAGATCAGTACCACCACATCATCCGGGGTGATCATCCCCAGATCCCCGTGAAACGCTTCGGCAGGGTGAACGAAAAAACTGGGTGTACCGGTTGAGGCCAGGGTCGCCGATATTTTCCGCCCTACATGACCTGATTTTCCCATACCGCAGATAATCACATGCCCTTTGCACTGGATCATCAGTGACAAGGCCAGCTTGTATTGTGCCTTATTGAAGGTGGCGGCAAGCTCAAGCAGGGTTTCCCCCTGCTGTTTGAACGTCTGTTTGATGCTGTCGATGACATCCCCACCAAAAGGCACTTCATCATAAAAACTGCGAATATCCACTGATGGCTGGCTTTTCATGGATTTACCTTATCCCGGTTTGATGTTGAAAAATATATGGAGAAATAGGCATCAGAGCGCCACCAGTACACCCGCCGAGACGGCGATCTGGTAAAGCACGCTGGTGAAGTCTTTGGTAATTTGCAGCGATTTGGTTTCAACCTGCGGCAAGACAAAAATCTCGTCGCCCGGGGTGACGCGAATATTCCGGTCTTCAAGTTCGCTCTTCTCTATCTGGCTAAAGGTGCCGTCGCGATGCAGCAGCAGGATGCGTGAGTTGCTCGCCTTCTGGGTAAAACCACCGGCCAGATTGATATAGTCCGCCACGGTGCGTTTCTGATCCGCCAGAATGGCGTTCGGGAACATCACATCCCCGTGCACCATCACCAGATTGGTCTGGCGCGGAATGCGGATGATGTCGCCGGGCTCAAGACGTACCTCCTCCAGATTGGGGGCGTTGGCCAGCACCACCTGACCGCTTGGTTCGATCTCTTTGGCCCGCGCAACCCACTGCATCAGCAGGTCCGCCTCGCTTTTGCGCAAGCTGGCTTCACCATCGGAGGCGGAGCGGGCGGTGAGAATGCTCGCTTCAAAGGCCTTGAGGGAGGAGCCCAGCATCTCTTTCTGGCGTACCTTTACCGAGTCGCGATAGAGCTGAATGGCGTTGATATCGGCATCACGGGTCAATTTCAGGCCATTGAGCACCTCGCCCAACCGCGCGCCGTAGCGCAGTACCACCTCCTGCTCGCTGTCGTGCTCCCCCTCAATGCGTACCGCGATGGAGGCATAACGCTTGTCGGCGATGGCCTCTACGGTATCGCCGCTGCTGACCATTACCCGAGCCAGAGTAGCTGTATCACTGAGGGGATAGTTATCCATCCGGATATCTTCCCCCTGATTGCGGCTGACCCGGATATGGGTGGCATCTGCATCGGGTCTGGCCAGCTGTAGTAGCTCGGCCAGGGTCATATGGGGGGTGGCCATCTCAAACTTGTTGGCATTGGCCACCTTGCCACGCACCGTGCTCTGATAGCGCAGCGGCGCCACCACCAGGGTATCGCCGTCGCGCAGTTGGGTCGGCTGAAGATTGCCGTTTAGCAAAAACTGGTAGAGGTTGAAATTGCGCAGGGTCTTGCCACCGCGCTTGAGCGCCACATCCAGATAGCTGCCCCGCTCGGGAGAGATGCCACCCGCCTTGTCGAGGAAATAGAGGATGGAATCTCCCGATTGACCGGCATAGAGGCCGGGTTGATTGACAAAGCCGGTAACGAAAATCTTGACCGGCTGGCTCACATCAAGGGTGGCGTAGACGCTGACGTTCTTCTGATAGACGCGGGTGATAGCACCAAGCAGGGTGTCATTGAGCTGCTCGTTGCGCACTCCGGCTACCTTGACCGGCCCGACCTTGGGCAGAAAGATATTGCCCTGGTGATCCACCAGCAGGCTCTGTTCAAACTCGACCCCTCCCCACAGTTGCACTTGCAGCTTGTCGCCGATGGCGATGCGATAATCGGGGTTGAAGCCGTTGAACGATTCACGGGCAAACTCGCCGCGAAACAGCCAGTTGCCAAAGACGGGATCACGGGTTTGGGTGTCGCTCACCACCTTGCGCACCGGCGCCGCCTCCTGGGCGACCTCCAGTCCATAAGCCTGAGGGATCATCAATGCGGCAACCAGCGCCAGTGATGTGGTGCGGAGATTGCAGTGGATAGACGTTAACTGCCGGTTGCGTCCGGGGTCACGGGTACGTGAGAACAAAGTTGAAATCAAGGTAAACTCCTGCCGGGCGCAAGTTTATGCACTGCGCCATCGGGTATTGAAAAGGACGAGTATCAATTGGTGTTGCTACCCGTGCTGGCGGGTAGCAGTGGCCATCAATCCTGATGTTCACGCAAGGTGGCGAGTCCCATTACCACCAGGCCATAGAAGAGGCAAAGCAGCACGCCAATGGTGGCGAGGTTGTAGAGGCGGCGCGGGTAATGCGCCTCCTGTGCGGCACTTGGCGTGCTTACCACCAACAGGTGCTTGAGCTTGCGATAGGCTTCGACCCGGGCCTGCTCCAGACTGACCAGACCGGTTTTGTAGATATCGGCCGCCAGCTGGGTCTGTACCTGCACCGCCTGATAGTCGGCATTAACCTCGTTAAGGGACTGTTCGTCGTTGCTGGTCAGCCGCCGCTTCTCTTGTGCCAACTGGCGGGTCAGCGCGTCCACCCGGTCTTTGGCTGCCACCACATCAGGCGCTTTGGGATTCATGTAGATTTGCAGCCGCTTGAGCTCGGTATCCTGGCGCACCAACTCGGCCTCCAGCTCCGAGACCAATCCCAGCATGGCGCTGCTGGTGGCCTCCGGGCTCATCAGCTTGTGGCGATTCTGGAACGCCAGCATCTTGTCCCGCTCGGCCTGCAACCGCTCGTGGGAACGGGCCACCTCGCTTTCGACGAAGGCGAGCTGCTCGAGGGCGACCTGATGGCTCAGTCGGTTGATAAAGCCCTCCCCCTCTTTCAGCATCAGGGCCACCACCTCGCGGGCATACTCGGGCTCGAATGCCTGTAGCCGGATGGTCAGGATCCCCGACAGCTCGTCGAGGGTAAGGGTGAGATGGTCACGGTAGTAGGCAAGAAACTCTTCATTGCTGGCATCCCGCGGGAGTCGTGACAACCAATCAGCGTGACCACTCTGATAGTGCCCCTTGAGGTCGAGCGCCTTGTCGAGCCGCTGCAGCATGTCCCATGAGCCCAGATGGGCATGCAGCACCTGCACATCCTGATGATTGCTGCCACCCAGCCCCAGCATGGAGAGGGCATCCGGCATCATCTTGAGCTGATCTGCCTGCTTGACGATGATGCTCGCTTCGCTGACATAGCGATCACTGGCGATGGCAACGTAATAGAGGGTCGCCACGCCAAAGCAGAGCAAGACCCAGAGAAAGCTGCCCAGCCTGACGGCCTTTTGCCATGAGAAGTGGGCAACCTGATATCCCCTGGAATCGATGAGGAAGCGTTTGGGGTCGCGCCTGAATTTGCGCAGCTTGCGACCGATATGGGTCTTGATGGTACTGGTGTTCATGACTATCCGAAGTGAGGATGGCAAGTGGCCCGCATCGCGCGAACCGACATGGCATCGTGACAAAAATGAGTGTGAAGACAGTGGTTACAGCTTTTGATAGACCGCGATGGCCTCTTCAATATCGGGATAGAGGGTCAGGCTGGCATTGTTCAGCACAATCCCCATGTCACACTGCTTGCGCAGGGTATTCATATCGTGGGAGACCATGATGAGGCTCGCCGTTTCTCGTTTCTGCTTGAAGACATCGATGCACTTTTGCCTGAATCTGGCATCCCCCACCGAGGTGATCTCGTCGGTCAGATAGATGTCAAAATCAAACGCCATGCTGACCGCAAACGAGAATTTGGACTTCATCCCGCTTGAATAGCCTTTAATGGGCAGCTCGAAGTGCTGGCCTATCTCGGAAAAGCCCTTGACCCACTCCTCTACCCGGCGCGTGTCATGAATGCCATGGATCCGGCAGATAAAACGGGTATTTTCACGACCCGTCATGCTGCCCTGAAATCCACCGCTCAGCGCCAGCGGCCAGGAGACCCGACTGTGGCGGGTGATCTTGCCGCGGCTCGGCATATCCATGCCGCCAAGCAGGCGCAACAAGGTGGATTTGCCTGCCCCGTTGGCACCCAGAATGCCGATATTTTTATCTCCCGGCAGAGTGAAGTTCACATCCTTCAATACATAATTACGCCCGAATTTGGTGGGGTAATATTTGCTGACATTTTCGAGGGTTATCATTTTTTAACTTGCAATCAGTCGACGGTGGCTCAAGCGATAGGCACTCATCGCAAACGCCAGAAGTATCAAGGTGGTACCGAACAGATAATTCCAGCTCCCCCCCTGGGTTTGAAACCCTGCAATCCAGCCACTGCGAATCAACTCGAGCGCATGCACGATCGGGTTCCAGAGCAGCAGATGCTGATAATTTTGGGGTACAGCCGCTAATGGAAAAAAGACCGCAGATATCCAGAGTAGAGGACGCATAAAGATCGGAATTAGCTTGTCCACTTCGGCAGAAAGACTGCTCACAATGCAAAGCAGGGTACCGAGGCCCAATGAGAAGATCATCAGGGTGCCATACCCCATGATCACCGCCAGCGGATCATCGGGTATCGCATCAAAACCAGACCAGACCAAAATCAGGATTAATACGATGGCCACCAATATGCCGATAATGGATTCCAGTACAAAGCGGGAGAACAAGGTGGCAAAGGCTGTGACCTGACGATAGCAGAACAGTCCCTTATTCGCGCTGACGGCTGATATCAGGCGATTGGCAGTATTTTGAAACATCAAAAATGGCAAATAGCCGCTGGCAATAAACACCGGCGCCTCAACACCACCGAAACCATTGCGTTGCCTGATGCCGAATATGACACAGAATACAGCGATAGTAATCAATGGGTCCAGCAAGGCCCAGGCATACCCCATGCGATAATTTCCAAAGCGGGTCTTCAACTCCCTCATCAATAATCCGAATGTGACATCTTTCAATACCACTGCAGGACTGCGTCTTTGTATCAACATTGGGTTTGGCTTGAACACCTCAGGTAATAGATAAGAATGTGGCACTCATTTTCAATGAGTTTCCCTGCGGCCATCATCTGTATGCCAGGGCTGTCAACTACTTGTAAAACACCATAGCTACCGCACGGCAATGACAATTCCCGAATCTCATTCAAGCCACGTTTTCTAGTTGCTTTTCATTTGCCATAGCTACCGCACGGAAATGACATTTTCCGTTGTCGGGCCAGAGCAGGAACAGAGTCTCATCGCCAGAGACAAGAAACACTGACGCGCTCTTCGCTTGTCTGAGTGCTGTTGCAACCCATGATGTCTCTCTGGATCACCCGTCTCTTCGACGAGCGGCAATATAGCCACAGGCTCTTTTCGTTTCCACTCGAAACCATGAGAAAACCATGAAATAAGTGTGATTTTTCTATGAAATGTGAATTAACAAACCACAAAAGACATACTTTTCAGCATTAATCACCACCTCCATCGCCATAGACCAGATACAGAGCGCCAGACCTGATTATGAGAAATGAGGTTGAAGCGCTGGCAAGTAAGTGCTCACCAACCCTTTGCTCACCCAGCACTCTCCCATGCTGCCAGCGACCTCCACTATCGCGAGCACATTCTCATCCGTTTCCAAGCCATCACTCAGCGCTGTTTCACTCGCCAATTGACGCGGTGGCAGCAGGCGAAAATGGCACCGCCACAGAGTTTCCGTCGTGCAAAAATGAGCACAACGACACATCAAGCAAGGTAATTACTCACAAACTTGATAGCCCGTAATCCCTGCGATTATCCGCTGATTGCCCCAAGTTGATTGCGAAAAAACGTGATCACAAGCTACAATACGGCCCTGATTTTATGTCTAGCCATTATGTTAAACGGCGCATAAAGGGTGCATAATTTGATATTTGGTGGCACTAAAATATGATTTCGCTAAATGAAAGTAGCGGAGAGTTAATATGGGATGGCACAGTCATTGCCCAGCTTAGCTCCAGCGAAATTCAGGTTTTGCAATGTCTGCTGGAGAGGCCTGATGAGCTGGTAGAGAAAGAAATTTTGCTAGAGGCAGGCTGGCCAAGTAAAGTTGTACAGCAAAACTCACTGACCGTTGCTATAAAAAACATCAGAAAAGCGTTAGCAGAAATTACCGATGGCCCCATAATTGAAACGCGTCATCGGAAAGGATACATATTTCACCCTGCGGTGAACCAAAATAAAAATATCGAACTCGACTCGACAATAGATGACGATGTATTTAGCCAAGACAACTCTATTGAAGCAATAAGTTCTGATTATATTCATGAACGAAACATCCATAAGCCAGGTTCCATTCTCGCCAATATTATTTTTTACAGTGCATTCATGGCTCTTGCTTTATGGTCATTATTCATTACCACTCTCGACACAGCAATACACTGTAACAAGATCAACAAGGCAAATCTCTGTGGCTATTCAGAGCTCAGTGATGCCGACATAACATATATTGAGCAAACCGTTGGTGAATCAGCAGGAACTTACCTCTATGGATACGATAAAGAACTGGGCCAGCTTCAAATCCATAAAATGGATTAGTTTCGCTATATTACTGGTTTACTCTGTAACACCCTTTATCAATGGGCTCGGATGTGATTATCAACAGCAATATGAGCGCGATGATTTCTCATTCTACTCAACCTGCAAGTTTGGTTATGCCAAGAGCGTTGTGCATGACAAGGCCACGGGTGAAGTGCTTAAACATGAAGGCTTGTTAGGGAAACGTGGTGATACTGTCATTTTCATTGCAAATAGAGTGACTCGAACAGCACCACATCCGGACCTCCATAGCAATGTGTATTCGGTGATGCACAATGACTTTCTCTATATTGCCAAGATCATTCATAAAGATAAGGAAGATTGGATTGTCATGACCTATCCCTACTACCGCCTACAGAAGGTCAAAACGCTCGGTAAGCAGTCGTTCTGGTAACCAAACGATCCAAATCGAATTCACAGTGGTTCAAACTCTTGCAGCATAAAAGGCCTCATTTAACCCCCTAAGAGGCATGAGTTATCCTCGGGAAGATCATGCCAAAGATGTGTCTGGTTCCCATCCTCTGGGATAGTCCAAGCTGACCAGCCCCGAACCCGAGGGTGAGCAAAGTAGAGGAATTTTCACTAAGAGCTGGAATGAAATAATGTCCAACGCTGTTCAGTGATGTTCTATGCCAGTCAATACCCGATGGCATATTGAATGGTACATCAGCAAAAGTAAAATAATGAAAAAGCCCAACCTATTCAATAGGTTGGGCTTGGTATGTGGCGGAGAGACAGGGATTCGAACCCTGGGTGGCATTGCTGCCACAATTGATTTCGAGTCAATCCCGTTCGGCCACTCCGGCATCTCTCCGTGGGGAGAGATTTTTACCCAAGCTGGGCCGAGGATGCAATAAAAATTTCTTAGATATCAAATGGCTGAATCAGATATCTGGGAGCAGGCTCACAATGTGGCGCGTGCTGTTCGCGTTGCCAGGCCACCCTGCATCCACCCGACATTAACCCTCTCGCACACCCGGCCATTATCCATATCGTGATATTGCCCCATTGCCATCAGGCGTCTCTTTTTCCTGCTTGGCGCTCAAATTTATGGGTGATGCCGATTTTGGCCGGTTTCCTATGTATCCCCACATCATTGCGGGTGCGCAGCAAGCTGGTAATCATGGGCTGATTGAGGAACAATCGCGCCATTCTGGCGGCTGTGTTGATGATGTTCCGCCCCGATTGAACTGATGGATCTTCTTATGCGATTGCCGAAACTCAAGCCCCTACCCTTAACGCCCGCCCTTTCCATGCTACTGGCAGCGATCCTGCTCTGCGCCGCGCCGGCAGAGGCCAAACGCTACCCGCTGCCACCTGCCGGGAGTCGCCTCATCGGTGAGCTGGAGGATTACATCATCCAGCAGGATGAGCATCTGGAGCTGGTTGGCAAACATACCCAGATTGGTTTTTTAGCGCTACTTGAGGCAAATCCCGGTGTAGACCCCTATTTACCCAAGCCGGGCACCCGTTTGACGCTGCCTACCCAGATGCTGTTGCCCGATGTGCCGCGCGAAGGGATCGTCATCAATCTGCCCGAGCTGCGCCTCTACTACTTCCCCAAAGGCAAGCCAGAGGTGGTCGTGCTGCCCATCGGGATCGGTGACATTGGCCGCGAAACGCCGGAGATGACCACCACCGTCATCGAGAAGAATCCCGACCCGACCTGGGTGCCCGGCCCCATGGTGCGCAAATCCTGGCTGGAGCAAAAAGGGATCACCCTGCCCGCCGTGGTGCCCCCCGGCCCGGAAAACCCCCTCGGCAAGTTCGCCATGCGCCTTGGCTATGGCAAGCGCGACTACCTGATCCACGGCACCAACAAGGATTTTGGCGTAGGTCTGAGGGTGAGCGCAGGCTGCATCCGCTTGCGGCCAGACGATATCGAGGCACTGTTCAAGATGGTGCCTATCGGCACGCCGGTGCGGGTTATCAACCAACCGGTCAAGGTGGCCATCGAACCGGATGGGCGACGCTGGCTGGAGGTACACTCCCCGCTCTCCCGTACCGAAGAGGAGCTTGAAAATGGGGCCCCTTTGGTGCTATCACCGGCCATAGAGCACTTTATCGCGGCCCCTGAAGTCGCACAGGATGAAGTCTCCGCTGCACTGGACAGTAAAAATGGCCTGCCCCGGCCTATCAGTAGCTAGCTATCCAGCGGCTAGATCAGCAGTGGCTACGCCATCAGAGCCTGAGTCATACCGGAGTTGTCATACGCCATGAAATACCTGCCCCTCGTGCTCATCCTGACCAGCCACTGCTTGTGGGCAAAGGACATTCTCTGGATGAACAACGGCGATCGCCTGACCGGCACCATTGAAGAGATCGGCGAGGAGTCGGTGCGTATCGCCCTGCCCTATACCGGCGCAGTTACCGTCCAGCGGGATGCCATCAAGCGCTGGCGACTGGAGAAGCAGGATAAACCCAAGGCGACCGCCAAAGGGGGGATCAAGCTGTTCAAGGATGAGCAGAATGAGCGCAATGCCTGGCTCTGGACCGGCAATGGCGATCTCAACGTCAAACTCAAAAACAAAGACAAACACACCAACAACGTCAACTTCAAGGGCAAGACCGAGCTGGCCAATCTGGACTGGCGCTACAGCCTATCCGGTGAATACTCCTACGAAACCTCTGACAGCGTCACCGACAGCCATGATTATCAGCTCAACCCTACGCTGGACTACTTCTTCACCCAGCAGTGGTTCTTGCGTACCTCACTCGATGCCGAATATGACATGCTGGATAAAGATCGCTATCTCTACATGGACTACGGCTCGGGGCCTGGCTATCGCTTCTGGAACGATAAACGCCGCCGACTGGAGCTGATCGCCCAGGGGGGGCTAAGCCGACTCTACTTCCGTGAAGATAGCGAGATCACCGAGATTTTTCTGGGTGAACGGGTGATTGACTACCCTTTCGTCGGCATGAACTGGGATTATCGCCAACCTTTCTCCATCTGGCAGGAGAAGATGGAGCTGTTCAGCCAGGGGCGCTATCTGAAATATCTGGCACAACCCTCCCCCTATTTCACCCGTAATCAGGATTTGAAAGGCAGCATAGGGTTGCGCTACTACTTCAACGACCATCTGCGCCTCTCCTGGTCGAGTGAGCTGGATTGGGAAGATGCTGACATCCTTATCGACACAGGCAGCCCGGCCCCCCGGGAGAGCGAATTCAGACATCTGCTCAGCCTTGGCGCCAGTTTCTAAGTCCCTATCCCCAACAAGCACAGAGGAGCCATATCGGCTCCTCTGTGCTTGTTGGGCAGACAGGCTCGCTAGATCAGCCCCCAAGCCGCAACCTGGTAGATCCACACCATCGCCAGCAGGGTGCCGACCAGTCCCATGATAACGCCGATCCGCACCATCTGGCGGCTCTCCACCAGGCCGGTGGCGTGGGCCAGCGCATTGGGCGGGGTACTGATGGGCAGCGACATTCCGAGCGAGACCGAAATGGTCACCGCCAGGATCAGGGTGTGACTGCCGCCCCACTCAGCCAGCTCCGGCATGCTGACCGCCAGCGCCGCGACCAGTGGCAACAGCAAGTTAGCGGTTGCGGTATTGGACATAAAATTGGCCATCACCACCGCCAGCAGACAGGCTCCGACCAGCACCGCCAGCGTGGAGTAGTCATGGAACGGAATATGGGTGATGAGTCGCTCCGCCAGACCGGAGTCCTCCAGTGCCAGCCCTAGCGCGATACCACCCGATACCAGCCAGAGCACGTCGAGAGAGATCTTGTGCAAATCATCTTTGGTGATGATGCCGGTGGTCAGGAACACCGCTACCGGGATCAGGGCAACCACATAGGAGCTCATGCCATGAAGATCCCCCAGCAGCCAGAGCACTATGGTGGTGATGAAGGTGAGGTAGACCACCCAGGCACGGGGGGTCTGCATAAAGCGCCCCTCGATCTTGAGATCAATGCGCTTGAGGGTACTCGGGAAGAAGCGCCCCAGCAGAAACCAGCCGAGCAACAACAGTACAGCGACAAAGGGCACCGCAAACCCCATCCACTGACCGAACGAGATAGCATGCTCGCCGGTCAGGTATTTGAGCGCCACCGCGTTGGGCGGAGTGCCGATGGGGGTACCGATCCCGCCCAGGTTAGCGGCCAGCGGAATGGCCAGCACGAAGCCGATTTTAGCGGGGTCCTTGTCGGGAAAGACCGCCAGCACCGGTGAGAGAATGGCCAGCATCATGGCGGTGGTGGCGGTATTGCTCATGAACATGGAGAAGGTGGCAGTGATCAACATCAATCCCAGCATGACAATCTTGGGATCCCGGCCAAAGGGGCGCAACAGCACCCGTGCCAGATTGATGTCCAGTTGATATTTGGTGGCGGCGATAGCGAGGAAAAAACCGCCCAGAAACAGCATGATGACCGGCGAGGCAAAGGTCGCCATCACTTCGGTCGATTTGAGCAGCTCACCAAATCCCGGCTCACTCTTGCCAGCGGTCATGAACCAGAGCCCCTTGTCAGAGAGCAGCAGCAACTCCAGCACGATGATCAGCACCGAGGTGGCAAAGATGGGGATGGGCTCCAGGATCCAGCAGAGGGCGGCCAGCACGAAAATGGCCACGACCCGCTGCTCGACCACCGTTATCCCC
Source organism: Aeromonas sp. CU5 (assembly GCF_002586745.1). Classification (NCBI taxonomy): domain Bacteria; kingdom Pseudomonadati; phylum Pseudomonadota; class Gammaproteobacteria; order Aeromonadales; family Aeromonadaceae; genus Aeromonas; species Aeromonas sp. CU5. Next base: position 709,247 of record NZ_CP023817.1, on the reverse strand, counting down.
TCCAGCGGGATCCACTGGGTCGGGATCAGCAAGATAGCAAGGCTAAGCAGTAGTGGCAGAATAATCTTGTGATTGATGGGCACTATTGTCACCAGAATAGGGAATCAGGCGCCAATAGTCGCACAATATGCTATTTCGTCAGACCTCAATGTGGCCAAAATGGGAGCTGGATAACTGCAGTGGGTCCGGTTTTGTGAGTCATATCAAGCTGGGGTCGGCGCGTAATGGCTGACACCTCACAACTGACAACAAACAGGCAAAAAAACGGGCCCACTGTGAGTTGAGCACTACAGTGGGCCCATTTCATCATTTATGCCAATCAGGGCGCTTAGAAGTAGATGCGGGTCACTGACTCGATCACGCAACCCGGGCGGCGGATCCCTTCGATCTCCACCTTGATCTCTTTGAGCAGCTCCAATCCACCCTTTATCGGGGTCACCCGTGCCAACTTGGTACGAGCACGGATCTTGCTGTCCACCTTGATGGGGTACGGGAAACGCACCTGATCCAGCCCGAAGTTCACCACCATACGGGCGGTCGGGAACTCGGGGGTGGCCTCATCGACCGAACCGGTCAATTGCGGCAGCAGCGACAGGGTCAGGAACCCGTGAGCAATGGTGGTCTTGAAGGGCGACTCGGCGGCCGCCCGCTCAGGATTGGTGTGGATCCATTGGTTATCGCCGGTTGCCGCAGCAAACTGATCGATCATCTGTTGGCTGATATGAAGCCACTCACCCACATGGGTCTCTTCGCCAACCCGAGCCTGCAGAACCCCATAGAGCTCGCCAATCTCGCCCGACAACGCCATCACGGGCTCTTGGGCCATGATCGGCTGACCGTTGGCCACTTGTGCCACGGTTGCTGCATCCTGTTGCTGTTCGCTCTGAGACTCACTCTGCAAGTCCAGTACACGTCCCAACAAAGGGTGAAGATGTGCCTTTTGCTGAAACTCACGCCAGTAGTCGCGGATCGCCGGAGAGAGCCAATCCTTGAGCTCAAAGGGGTGCTGCGCCAGAATTTCGCGCTTGCGCTTCAGAAAATCGACAACTTTCATTTACCGATCCCTATTTGATTCAATGCCGAATAAGAGGTCTAACCAGTCCTATTTTATTAAAGTTTCAGCGGTAAGTGCAAAAAAATCTCGGCGTACACGTGTACCAAGGCGGAAGTAACTACTTACACCATGTAAACCAGCACGATATGCCAATGAGGAAATCGATTACCAGAGATGCAGCCAGCAGAGGGAATTCGCGGGTTCATCATGAAAAAAGGCCCTCGTCGGGCCTTGTTGTGGGGGTTTAGCGCGCGCTCGACCAGCCGTTACGCAATCCCTCTTCATCCAGGAAGGACCAGGCAAGGATCCGGCTCACCTTGTTGCCCTGCGCCATGTCGATAACCCGCACCTGACAGGCCCCAACCCTTGCCAGCGCCTTTTTCGCCCCCGGCAAGTTCTCTTTTTTTGACACCAGCGAGCTGAACCAGAGGCACTGAGTGGCAAACTCCTTGCTCTGGGCAATCATGTTGGCCAGAAACGCCGCCTCGCCCCCTTCGCACCAGAGCTCGGCTTTCTGACCACCGAAGTTGAGCACCGGAGTCCCGGTGACCTCTTTCCCCAGATTGCGCAGCTTGCGCTCAGAGCCTTTGCTCGCCTCTTCCAACGATGCATGGAACGGTGGATTGCAAAGGGTCAGGGCAAAGCGCTCCTTCGGCCCTATGATGCCGCGAAACACATGGTTGGCATTGCCCTGCAAGCGGCACTCAATCTGATTACCCAGCCCGTTGCTCTTGGTCAGCAAGGTCGCCGCCTTGACCGACACCGGATCAATATCAGACCCCACGAAGCGCCAGCCATATTCGCGGCACCCGAGCAGCGGATAGATGCAGTTTGCCCCAACCCCGATATCCAGCACCCTCACCCCCTTGCCGGTAGGGACCTGGCCCGCGCTCTCGGCCAGCAGGTCGGCCGCCCAATGCAGATAGTCCACCCGTCCCGGAATGGGAGGGCAAAGGTAACCGGCAGGCAGATCCCAGTGGGCAATCCCGTAGTGATGGGCCAGCAGGGCGCGATTGAGAGTCTTCACCCCATCGGGATTGGCAAAATCGATAGTGCGGGTGCCGTAGTCATTGGTAAAGACGTGAGCAGCCAACTCGGGAGTTCGCAGGCAAAGCGCCTCAAAGTCGTAGCCCGCCTGATGGCGATTACGGGAGTGAAGTCCGGATTTACGGTCGCCCGACTGGGGGCCACCGGCTGATGGGATGCGGGGTTTCATACTGAGCCTGCCGAAGAAAACGGGCCCACACTATAGTGATTTGACTCGGGAAAGTCTAAACGACGGCAATAAAAAACCGGGCTATCGAGCCCGGTTCAAGTGAGGTTGGAAAAACAGTCCGTACTGCGAGCCGTTTGTCCAGCCTGACTCAGATGTCGATCCGGCGAGCTTGCCAGAACTTGCTGCGCCAGTATTGGCTGTCCAGCTTGGAGCGCGTCACCCCGGCGCGGGTCGAGGCGTGGATAAATTCACCATTGCCGACGTAGATACCAACGTGGTTGAGACGACGATTGATTTTGAAGAAGACCAGATCACCTTCGACCAGATCCTGCTTGGAAACGCGTGTCCCTTCGTGGACTTGGGAGCGGGTATCACGGGGTAATTCGACACCGACGGCATTGCGGAACACTTCACGGGCAAAGGCGGAACAATCGATACCACGCTGGCTACTGCCACCCATCCGGTACGGAACGCCACGCCACTCTTTATATACAGTCAGGATTTCATTCACATCGGGTGTCTGGGAAGCTTCTGGTTCAATGACAGGTTCAACCATGGAAACTTCGATCTTGCTCGCGACCTCGGTCTGGGGTGCCGAGGCACAACCCACCATTCCGAGCGCGACCAGCAGTAGCATCAGGTGGCGCAATCCTTTATCCCCGCTAAATAGTCAATCTTGTTAAAATACGGCCCCAAAGGGCAATTTATAAGGCAACAGCACCCGACTATATCCAAGAATTCTATCGAGGCAAGTGAAAATCCCTATCGAGCTCACATTTTTGCAAGGTAATGCACTATTTTTCATAATTAATGTGATCATGCCCAAACAATATACAATCGCTAAAAGAGCCTTGGGGCTCATAGATAACTGACTTTTATCCCTGCTTCAGCACCTTTTTTAAGTGAATAACAATGATCGAAACCGATCTTTTTTTGTTAAATTCAGCCGCTGTATGCCAGCAACAACTGCTGCAATTACCACAGTGGCTGTCGGACAATGAACGGCATATCTGGCAAACAATTACCCATCCCGCTCGCCGTCAGGAGTACCTGATAAGCCGCGCCCTCTTGCGCCAGCTACTGGCCGAACGGCTGCAACAAACCGCCGCCAGCTTGCAATTTTGTCAAGATGAACACGGGAAACCACGGTTGCATGATAATGGCTGGCACTTCAACCTCAGCCACAGTGGCCACTGGCTGGTGCTGGCGCTCTGCCCGCAGGGGCCGTTGGGGGTGGATCTCGAACTGGGCAAACGGCGGCATCATCCCCTCCCCCTGGCCCGTCGATTTTATGCACAGAGTGAATATGAGTGGCTCTGTGCGCTGCCCGCTAACGAGCAGGAGCGCGCCTTCTACCGGCTGTGGTCGCGCAAGGAGGCGGTACTGAAAGCCCACGGGGGCGGCATAGCCGCGGGGCTCGAAAAGGTGTGTTTCATCCCGAATGAAGAGTGGCGACTCGACAATCGGCTGGATAACCTTACTTATCAGGTGCAGGATTGGCCCTTTGCCAACGGCTGGCTGAGCCTGGCCGGGGCGGCAACCACGGTGAATGTTTACCGACTGGATGAGCGCTTGAATTGCCTGCCTATCAACCCCATGTTACTTACCACCCTTATTAAAGAGTCCAACTCATGATCGTCGATATTACTCCCCAGAATTTTCACGCCGAACTGATCGATGCGTCCATGAAGAAACCGGTCGTCATCTACTTCTATGCGCCGCAGATGCCGGAGTGTCAGGGGATGACGCCGCTGATCGAGTCTTTGGTTGGGCCCGTCAATGAGCAGGTCACCCTGGCCAAGGTGGACATGAACGATCCCCAGCTGCAGCCACTGGCCAGCCAGCTCGGCCTGCGCGCCCTGCCAGCGCTGGTGCTGTTCCATCAGGGACGACCTGATGAGCAATCCATTATTGAAGGCCCGCAGGATGAAGCAACCTTGCGTCAGTACTTCGCCGCATTTGCCCCCAAAGAAGAGGAAGAGCTGCTGAGCAAAGGACAGCAAGCGCTGACGGAGGAACAGCCCAGCATCGCCTATGCCCACCTGACCAAGGCCCACCAACTGGCGCCCGAGCGCCACGACATCAGCCTGTGGCTCATTCAGGCGGCGCTTGATCTCAATTTGCTAGAAGAAGCGCAGGAGCGCCTCGGCACCATCCCGATGGTGGCACAGGATGATCACTTCCTTACCCTGAGCTCACGACTGGCGCTAGCGCTGCAAGCGGCAGACAGCCCCGAGTTGCGGGCGCTGGAAGCCCGCCATGCAGAACAACCCAATGATTTTTCCCTGACCCAGGAGCTGGCTGTGCAATACCACCAGGCTGGCCGTCAAGAAGAGGCATTGAGCTTGTTGCTGGAGATCCTCAAGCGGGACTTGGCATTCGGCGATGCCAGAAAGACCTATCTCGATATTCTGGCAACCATGGGCAGCACAGCGGCGGCACAGAACTACCGTCGCAAACTCTATAGTCTGCTCTACTGATCAGAGTCGAACTGGCTGGTAATGATGGGGGAGTGCCGGGAGACCGGCATGACCTCATGGGTCACAGGTAAAGACAGGGACATGCAGACAGGGAAACGGTGAATTTCAGGCAAAAAAAAATGGCGCATAATTGCGCCATTTTTTTCGCATGGATTACTTCTTGTAAGAAGTAGCCATGTTGTCGATGCGCTGGTTAGCACGCATAGCTTCTTGCTTGGCTTCAGAAACATCAGCAGCAATTTTGGATTGATCAGCACGAACAGCGCTAACATCTTGAGCCAGTTGGTCAACTTTGTTAGACAGATTCTGAACGGAAGTTTCCAGTTCGCTGGTGTTTGCACAACCGCCCAGCAGAGCGGACAGACCAACAACACCTACCAACAACAATTTTTTCATTTTTAAAGCTCCCTTGAACTCGCCAGACGTTTAGCAAGCGGCGTGATTATGGCACAAAAAAATCATACTTTGCATAGTCCCCACCACAGATAAACGCATTAAAAGCCTCATTTTTTTTCGAGTGGACAGTTTTTATCCAAAATCTCTAAAAAATGAGTGCCGCATGGTGGAAACACAGACAGAGGTTACCCAACTTTTTGCCTTATTACAATTTCGTATGAGGCTTAAGCTGTTCGATCTGACGCCGATTGACGGTATTGCACCAGATCTTCAATGGTCAGTACCGGCATCCGGTGCTGCCGACCAAACGAAATCAGGTCAGGCAGCCGTGCCATGGAACCATCTTCTTTGGTTAATTCGCACAACACACCGAACGGTTTGAGACCGGCGAGTTGCATCAGATCGACCGTGGCTTCGGTATGACCACGGCGGGTGAGCACACCACCGGTACGTGCCCGCAGCGGGAAGACATGACCCGGGCGATGCAGATCCCCCGGTTTGGCGCCATCGGCAATGGCAGCACGGATGGTGGTGATGCGATCGGCCGCAGAGACACCGGTGGTCACCCCCTGCGCCGCTTCGATGGTGACAGTGAAAGCAGTCTGGTAATGGCTGGAGTTGGCGTCCACCATCATCGGTAGTTCCAGCTGACGACCCCGTTCGTCGGGCAGGCAGAGACAGACGATGCCGGAACACTCGCGGATCATCATCGCCATCTGTTCATTGGTCATGGATTGAGCGGCGAAAATAAGGTCACCCTCGTTCTCCCGATCTTCATCATCGGCCACCAGCACGCCGCCACCGGCACGCAAAGCTATCAGGGCCGCTTCGACACGGGCAATGGGATCACCGAATTCACTGAGTAGAGACTGATTCATGGTAAAACTCCTAAACAAGACAAGGACCAGAATCAGGGCACGGAAAGGCAGACAGAGATAAGCATGCAGCAGCCAGCCCACCCTGGGCCAACGCGGCAATGTCTGTCTTATCCTCTTTCATCCGGACTATCACCGTCGGCTCCGGCATCTCACCGGATCTGCTGACCCCGAACCGGCAATCTGCCAGGTCGGGCGCTCGCGGGCTCCCCGAGTCAATCGGGATACCGCCGGTGGGGAATTGCACCCCGCCCTGAGAATAAGCGCAGACAGCCTAAAGAAAAACGGTTGCAGATACCAGCCAAAATCCCCCGCGGGCTGAAAACCGTTTCAACACCGTATCAAATGAGTGCCCTCAACGGCCGACTGACTACCGCACCACCTTGGCTGGCGAAGTACTTTATGGTGCGGATCGGTTTATGGCATAGTTCCCCCCCACAACAACCATAAACAGTGCCTCGAAATGAGAGCCTGAATAAATGCGCTCCCTGCGCAGACAGCGGCGCCAACACCACAAACGGAAAATGACAGAGATGGAAAAGAAAATACTGCTCACGGATTGCCCGGATGCCAAAGGGCTCATCGCCAAGATCACCAACATCTGCTACAAGCACCAGCTCAACATCATCAAAAACGATGAGTTTGTGGATCACGAGAATGGCCGCTTCTTTATGCGTACCGAGCTGGAGGGGCGTTTCAACGACGAGACCCTGCTGGCAGATCTGGACGATGCCCTGCCCGCTGGCGCCGAGCGTCGTCTGGTCAAGGCAGGCAAGAAGCGTATCGTCATTCTGGTGACCAAGGAGACCCACTGCCTTGGCGACATTCTGATGAAGAACTACGCGGGCGCGCTGGATATGGATATCGTCGCGGTGATCGGCAACTACGACACCCTCGGCGAGCTCACCGGCAAGTTCAACATTCCGTTCCACACCGTCAGCCACGAACAGCTGAGCCGTACCGAGCATGAAGAGCAGGTGCGCGCCATCATCGACAGCTATGAGCCTGACTATGTGATCCTGGCCAAGTACATGCGGGTGCTGACCCCCAGCTTCGTTGAAGCCTACCCCCGCACAATCCTCAACATCCACCACTCTTTCTTGCCCGCCTTCATCGGCGCCCGCCCTTATCAACAAGCGTTCGATCGCGGGGTCAAGCTGATCGGCGCCACCGCCCACTTCGTGACCAACGATCTGGATGAAGGCCCCATCGTCGAGCAGGATGTGATCCACGTCGGCCACGCCTTCAGTGCCGACGACATGGCCAAAGCGGGCCGGGATGTGGAGAAATCGGTGCTGAGCCGCGCGCTGGAGCTGGTGTTGAACGAGCGGGTATTCGTCTGCGGCAACAAGACGGTGGTGTTCAAGTAATCCGCCAACGCGGCACGTATGCAAATGCCAGAAACAACAACGGCTCCCGCGGGAGCCGTTGTTGTTTACACACCATCTATCAAAGCGGCAAATTATTCACCGTCACGGCACCCTTCACCAGCTTCAGCTCGGAGGTCAGTTTTTGCTGATCGGCCTTCAGATAACCCATCAGGGTCAACTGATCGAGCATCGGGGCCAGTTGCGGCACCGCCTTGCCCAACTTGTCGCTGAGGCTGGCATGCAGTTGGCCACTCAGTGCCTGCATCCCCTCCTCGCTATTGAACAGCTGCTCCAGCGAGGTGGACGCCAGCACCACATCCCCTTTCATGGCGACAGCTTCACCGTTGAGCTTGGCACTGAGGTCGGCCAGCTCCAGGGTTGCGCCACGTTTGAGCATCTTGTCCAGCGCCTGCTGGATGGCGCTATCCTCAATCCCCTGACCGCTGGCAGCCTGCAGACCCTGATACCCTTCCAGATCCAGCCCCTTGAGGTTAAGCGCCAGCTTGCTGTCAGTTAATGCCAAGGTATCGGTTTCACTCTCCAGATCGAGTTTGGCAATCTTCATCTGATAACTGCTGGAGAGGGTTTGGGCATTGTCCCCTGTCAGCTGGGTCGTGGTGGTCAGCCCCTGCAACGATACCTTGACGCTATCGGGCAGTTGCAAGGTCAGCGCCGCCAGTGCCATTTCACTCTGGGGAGAGAGCATGACACCGCTGATCTCGGCGATGTCGGCGCTGCCCTTCAGGTCGGCCAGCACCAGATCCATCTTGCTCTGCTCTTCGTGGACCGTCATGCCCTGCCAGGTCATGGTGAGGTGACCACTCCCTTCCAGATCGCCGTGGAACTCACCGCTCAGTGGCAAAAAATTAAACTCGTCCAGCCCCTGTTTGACCTTGAACTCGTTAGCCCAAAAGCGGCTGCTGTTGGCTTGGGTCCAGAGGCTACTCACTGACTCCAGACCTAATTGCCACTGCTCCATCCCCAACGTGGCAAACACCGGCGCCAGAGAGCCTTGTTTGGTATCAAGCAGCACGTTGCTTTTGATATAGAGCGGCAGGATCCTGCTGGTCACGACAAACTGCAGATCCAGTGGTTGATCCCCTTGCAGATTGCCATCGAGTGCCGCCATCTCCTGCGGGCTGACCACCAGCTTCAACACCCCGTCGCGCGCGAACAGATTGCTGTTGCCCGGCAGCCACTGCAGTTCCAGGCCCGTCTCATTCTTCACCTTGGCAATCTGCTCCGCCACTATGTTATCGAAGCTGTTTCCGGTGTACCAACAGGCAGCCAAACCACCACCTACCAATGCCGCACCCACGGCGAGGGCCACTATCTTTTTCATAAATCCATGTGTCTCCTAGGAGTTGTCACTGCACTCTACGGGGCGGACTCGGGACGAGGCAAGTCCAATCAGATGGCAAGCCAACATTCTGCCGGCTCGCCACAGCGTCACAACAAGGGACTGAAGAGATAGAAGATGTTCTCCATCGCCTTTTTGTACCAGGGGCGCGCCTGCCATTTGGCCAAGGTCATCGGGGTCGCTTCCATCATATAACCCTGCACCAGGCGAGTCATCTGGGCCACGAAGGCCGGATTATCGACCAGTAGCGTCACTTCGAAATTGAGCCAGAGGCTGCGACGATCCAGGTTAACCGTGCCCACCAGCGCAAAATCATCGTCTACCAGCACGCTCTTGGTATGGAGCAAACCGGCATCATAACGATAGATCTCCACCCCGGCCGCCAGCAGCTCTTCCATAAAGGCATTACAGGCATAGTTAGCCATGATGGAGTCGTTGCGTTCGGGCAATACCAGTTGCACCTGCACCCCGCGGGCGGCCGCCGAGCTGAGCGCTGCCGCCAGTGGATCATCAGGCACGAAGTAGGGGGTGGTTAACACCAGATGGCTACGGGCTTGATAGATGGCCAGCAGCAGGCTCTGCTGAATACAATCGCCACCAACGAAAGGACCCGACGGGATAAGCTGGGCACGGTAGTTGGTCTGGGGCCAGACCTCAGGATCATGCTGCAAACTGTCGAGCAACCGCTCGCCGGTCTCCATCTCCCAATCCCAGACGAAGATGGACCACATCAGCGGTACCATGGGGCCCTGTACCCGGATCATGATATCGACCCACTGGCCGACGCCGGCATCCTGTTTGAAGAAACGGGGATCCACCATGTTCATCGAGCCGGTGTAACCCACCCGGTCATCGATCACCACCAGCTTGCGGTGCATCCGCAGATCCTGGCGCTGGAACAGAATGCGCCAGGCGCCGACCGGCAGCACCTCCACCAGTTTGACCCCCGCCTTGCGCAGCTTTTTCGGCCATGGAGAGCGGAAGAACTGTTTGCTGCCCACCGAATCGAGCAACAAACGACAATCCACGCCGCGCATCGCCACCTCAATCAACGCCTCGCATACCTGGTCAGCATCGCCACCCGGGTGCCAGATGTAGAACTCCAGATAACAAGACTGGGAGGATTGACGAATATCGCGCACTATTTCGCGTAATATCGATTCGGGTTTGTTCAGCAGCGTCATGCGATTGCCAGACAGCATCGGCATCCCCAAGCGACTCTGGATCAAATCGTGCAAAGGCAGCGCCTTGGCACCCACCTCACAACAGTGCTGGGGAAACAGACGGGCCAACTGACGCGTCCAGATAGCATAAGGGCGGTACATGGCCTGGGCACGCTCAGCGCGGCGGCGACCCAGTTTGATCTCGCCAAACAAGATGTAGAAGCCTACCCCGGCAAACGGAATGGCATAGATAAGGGCCAGCCAGGCCAGCGATACCCCGATGGGACGCCGCTTCATGATCACCCGAAACGACACACCGGTGACGATCACGGTATGAAAAAGCAGTAGCAGCCAGCCCAAAAAACGGGAGAAAAGCAGGTGGAGATCGTATTCCAGACCGTTGAGCAACGGGGACTCCTTGTGATCGACAAACTGTGCGCTGGGCAGACCCAACATGGCCAAAATGGTATGCTGTAAGACAAATCCATTCTATCAGGTCGCCCCCATGATCCTGCAATCTATGCTGCTGAGTCTGGCTATGCTAAGCCAGGGCTCATATGACATCAATGAGCAACAGATAAACCAGTACCTGCAATCCCAGGTACAAGTCGACAAACAGCTGGAGCTGCCGGGCATCATCAAGGCCCATGTGCAACTGGAGCAGAGCGATGTGCAAATTGGTCGCCAGCGCCCCGATACCGCCCGAGTCTATGGCAAGGGCAAGCTCAAAATAGCCCTGCCCGACAATACCGAATATGACGCCCGCCTGCAGATGACCTATGAGGCGAGACCCCGCTATGACAAGGCCCAGAGCGCGCTATTTCTCGATAACATGAAGCTGGTGGAGTACAAGCTGGAGCCGGAGGCGGCCGAGAAAAAATTCGGGCTCATGCTCGGCATGCTGTTGCAAAGCATGGAGAAACGGCTGGAGAGCAAACCTGTCTACAAACTCAATGACAAGGATCCGGATCAGGCCTGGCTGAAGGAAAATCTGCTGGGACTGGAGTTGTCACCGGGCAAGATCCATCTGCTGACCAAGCCTCGTTGACCACTTAATTCGGGAGGAGCTGGGTGCTTTCTCGTATCAGTAGCTCAACCTGATAGCCTTGCTGCTGCTGCCGCTCATACAGTGAGAAGAGTGACCCACTCAATCGGTTGAGCGGCATATCGGCAAAACCGGCCTTGAGATAAAACGGCTTCTCGAAAGGCAGCGCCTGGCAGACCACCGGCTTTTCGAGCAAATCGCGGCAGGCATGTTGCAACAGGCAAGAACCCAGCCCCAACGACTGATAGTGGGGCAACAGGCGAAAGCCGCACAAGTGATAGAACTCCTCTTCGTCCCGCAACCGCACCGCCCCTACCAACCAGTGCGCGTCACGTACGACAAAGATCCGCTCGGCCAAATCCGGCACATAGTGGGAAAATGTCGTCTCGTAATAGTCCCTGATGAGAGAGAGGTCGGCGTCGCAGTACTCTTCGAAAGTGAGTTCCATCGCCAGCTTGCTTGTCACAGACAAATCCTTTGATAATCAATTATTAGTGCCAGATACGGTGTGCTAATCCGACCAGATGACGCCAGCACGATAGCATGCCTTTCGTCAACAAAAAAGCGGGCATCATGGACACCTTGCTTACCCGGAGGAAGAGGCCATGACCCACCGCCTGACGACCAAAACAGGGCTTCATGATGACTACCCTTTATTGCGGTGGATACTTTGATCCCGGTCACCGAATCGGATCATTTGCATCCTGTTGGCCGCTTGTTCTGCCCTCGTCATGATGCTTTACTCAACATGGTCTTCACAGGAAGGAGTGTTACGGTTGAAAGCATGGATGCTGGCAGGCCATATGTTGTTGATCCCCCTGAGCGGATGGAGCCAGACTCCCCCGCCCGCGGAGGTGATCTTCCTGACCGCAGCCCCCTCCCCCTTGCGTCCGGCCAATGATGCCGCGCCCGCGCCGCAACCCGAAATCGCTCAAACGGCGGCAATCGCGACTAGCGGCAAGAAGCAGATCCAGGTCTATAAATCGGTGCAGCAGAACGGGGTGGTACGCTACTCCGACATGGCTCCCGAACAGGGCCACTACGAGCTGCTGCTGTTCAACGACTGCTTCGCTTGCGATCCCAAATCCAGCGTCAACTGGCAGACCACAGGGCTGTTCCTCTATGACTATGCCAGCACCATCAAGGCTGCCGCCAAAACCTATCAGGTTGAACCGGCGTTGATCCGGGCCCTGATCCATGCCGAGTCAGCGTTTAATCCGTTGGCGGTTTCCCGCAAGGGGGCGATGGGCCTGACCCAGCTGATGCCTGCCACTGCGCAAGAGCTGGGGGTCGGCAATGCCCTGTTGGCGGAGCAGAACATCTTCGGTGGGGTAAAATACCTGGCAGGCTTGCTGAGGCAGTATGGCGGCAATGTGACGCTGGCAACCGCTGCCTATAATGCCGGCCCGGGAGCCGTACAAAAACATGGTGGTGTCCCGCCCTATGCAGAAACACGCGCCTATGTGGAACGCGTCCAGCTATTGCACCAACGCTACAAAGATATGCTGCAGGCCAAGGGGCTCTAGTCGCTCAGCCAAGCACTGCCAGCACCAACCAGAAACAAAAAACACGCCCGCAGGCGTGTCGATACCACACTTTTGTTTGAACGATTACTTCTGCTCAGTCGCCACCAAGCGATAAGCCAGCGCACCCAGAATGGCACCGACAATCGGGGCAACCCAGAACAGCCACAGCTGGCTGACAGCCCAGTCACCGACAAACAACGCGACACCGGTACTGCGAGCCGGGTTGACCGAGGTATTGGTCACCGGAATGCTGACGAGGTGGATCAGGGTCAGGCACAGGCCGATGGCGATCGGCGCGAAACCGGCAGGGGCGCGGCTATCGGTGGCACCCATGATGACGAACAGGAAGAAGCCGGTCATCACCATTTCACACACCAGTGCCGCAGTCAGGCTGTAACCACCCGGAGAGTGCTCACCGTAGCCGTTGGAGGCAAAACCGGCTGAGAGATCAAACCCGGCCTGACCACTGGCAATCACATAGAGCACAGCTGCAGCGGCTATGCCACCCAGCACTTGCGCCACTATGTAAGGCAGCACACCGGATGCAGGGAAACGACCACCCGCCCACAGACCAACGGTAACGGCCGGATTAAGGTGGCAACCGGAGATATGGCCGATGGCAAACGCCATGGTCAACACGGTCAGACCAAAGGCCAGCGAGACCCCCAGCAGACCGATCCCCACATGCGGAAAGGCCGCTGCCAGCACAGCACTGCCGCACCCGCCCAATACCAGCCAGAAAGTACCCATAAACTCAGCAGCAACAGGTTTCACATTCATTCTCCCAATGAGATAACAGCAAAAAAGACTCAAAAAAGCCTCAGATTCAATAAGCGCAGCATTATGGGAGTGTCACTCGAGAATACGAACCTTACAGACGCGGGTCACTTTTTGTGACGAACATCACAAACAATTGATTAAATGAGATTTTTATCACTATAGAGGGGTGGCATATGGTGCTGTCACTGCAAACATGGTGCGACAAAAATTGACGCCACATGTCAGGAGCGCTCGTATATCGCTCAGCTAACGTGCCATATGCCCTGCGGGCGTGAAGCGGCTGACAACCTGCCCTTGATGCTCGATCCACTCCATGAACATAGCGACAGGGCGAGCATAGACCTGACCATCCTGCTCGGATTGATAGATCACCAGCTGCTCCTGGGTTTCGGTATGCAGGGCGAGGGTGAGCACTTGATAGTAACCCCCCTTGAAGTGGCGATAACGGCCAGGAACGGGTGCATGCATGGGAATGCCTCAATATGGGTGGGTCGATGCGATGACATGGCTCGCCGAGTATGGCTAACCCAATCAGCCGGTACCAGCTTGCCTCAAAGAACAAAGGGGATAAGACATTTTTGTAAACAAGCTCATCGTGCCAGCGGATACCAATATTTCAACACAGTCGGGTATCTTTGTTAATCAGCCCACCATCTTTCACTGGTAACCTCTAGTCACACAAACGATCGTGCTGAATTTAACGTTCTGGCAACCCTGTTTCAGGGCTAAAAATCAGGGAATTCTTCTAAAAAGAGGATTGTTCTAGCATTCAATTCTGTGAAGAATAGGGGAAAAGAAATTTGATACTAAAAATCGCCTTTTTCGCCAACGCGTCCCCATGGGGAAGGAATCACAGTCACCATGTTCACTATCGACAAGTCGCACAAGCTCGACGATGTCTGCTACGACATCCGCGGCCCGGTGCATAAAGAAGCCCGCCGTCTCGAAGACGAAGGCCACCGCATTCTCAAGCTCAACATCGGCAACCCGGCCCCGTTTGGTTTTGATGCCCCGGAAGAGATCATCAAGGATGTGATCCTCAACATGCCGCTGAGTCAGGGCTACTGCGATTCCAAGGGGCTGTTTTCTGCCCGCAAGGCGGTGATGCAGTACTACCAGCAAAAAGGGATGCGCAAGGTCGATATCGACGACATCTATATCGGCAATGGTGCCAGCGAGCTGATCGTGATGGCGATGCAGGCGCTGCTCAACAACGGCGACGAGATGCTGGTGCCCTCCCCCGACTACCCGCTCTGGACTGCCGCCGTCACCCTCTCCGGTGGCCATGCGGTGCACTACCGCTGTGACGAAGGGGCTGACTGGTATCCGGATCTCGACGACATCCGCGCCCGCATCACCCCGCGTACCTGCGGCCTGGTACTGATCAACCCCAACAACCCGACCGGCGCCGTCTACGGCAGCGAGTTCCTGCTGGAAGTGATCGAGATCGCCCGCCAGCACAACCTCATCATTTTCGCCGACGAGATCTACGACAAGATCCTCTACGACGACATCTCCCACACCAGCGTCTGCACCCTGTGTGACGATGTGATGGTAGTGACCTTCAACGGCCTCTCCAAAGCCTACCGTGCCTGTGGCTTCCGTCAGGGCTGGATGGTCCTCACCGGCCCCAAGGGCCGTGCCAAAGGCTACATCGAGGGGCTGGAGATGCTGGCCTCCATGCGGCTGTGTGCCAACGTGCCAATGCAGCACGCCATCCAGACCGCGCTCGGCGGTTACCAGAGCATCAACGAGCTGATCCTGCCGGGCGGTCGCCTGCGCAAGCAGCGGGACAAGGCGTGGGAGCTGCTCAACGACATTCCGGGGGTCTCCTGCGTCAAACCCAAGGGGGCGCTCTACATGTTCCCGCGCCTCGATCCCAAGGTGTATGACATTCGCGACGACCAGAAGATGGTGTTCGATCTGCTGCAGCAAGAGAAACTGCTGCTGGTGCAGGGCACCGGCTTCAACTGGCCGGCACCGGATCACTTCCGATTGGTGTTTCTGCCCCGCGAAGAGGAGCTGGAAGAGGCCATTGGCCGCCTCGCCCGCTTCCTCAAGGGTTACAAGCAGTAAGCACAACTCATCGTAACAAAAAGGCTCCTTCGGAGCCTTTTTGTCTTTTTACGCGCCATGATGCTGGCAACCTGTGTGGCGATCTCCCCTCACGACCATAGTGCGAGGAAACCACGTAACCGCAACCCCATTGCGTTGATAAAAAAAGCCCCCTCTTTTTCCAAAGAGGGGGCTCTGTTTTCGCTTGCGTCAGGATCAGAGCTCGACCACGTCGAATGTCACGTCCGGATTCACATCCGCATCGTAATCAACCTCATCCAGCCCGAAACCGAACAGGCCGAGGAAGGTCTGCTTGTAGCCGGTGTAGTCGGTCAGCTCGGAGAGATTCTCGCTGGTGATAGAGGGCCACAGGTCGCGGCAGGTCTGCTGCACATCTTCGCGCAGTTCCCAGTCATCCATGCGGATGCGAGCCTGATCGTCCAGCGCCATGTCAGAGGCGTAGAGACGGGTGCGCATCATGCGGTCCACCTGCTCCATGCAGCCCTCGTGAATGCCCTTCTCCTTCATGATCTTGAAGGCCATGGAGATATAGAGCGGCATCACCGGAATAGCAGAAGAAGCCTGGGTCACCACGGATTTCAGCACTGCCACGTGAGCAGTGCCACCCTTGGCTGCCAGATCGCCACGGATGGCGGTGGCGGCGCGGTCCAGATCTTCCTTGGCGCGGCCCAAAGTGCCGTGCCAGTAGATTGGCCAGGTCAGATCGGTGCCGATGTAGGAGTAGGCCACGGACTTGGCGCCGTCAGCCAGCACGCCGGCCTCACGCAGGGCTGCCATCCACAGCTCCCAATCCTGACCGCCCATCACTGTGATGGTGTTCTGGATCTCTTCCTCATTCGCCGGCTCGACGGTGGCGGTGATGATTTGATCCTTGTTGGTATCGATGGCGGTGGTGGTGTAGGTCTCGCCGATGGGTTTCAGGGCAGAGCGCACCACTTCACCGGTCTCCGGCATCTTGCGCACCGGAGAGGCCAGGGAGTAGACCACCAGATCAATTTGACCCAGATCCTGCTTGATAAGCTCGATCACCTTGGCACGGCATTCGTTGGAGAAGGCATCACCGTTGACGCTCTTGGCGTAGAGACCCGCCTCTTTGGCGGCCTTGTCGAAGGCGGCGGAGTTGTACCAGCCAGCCGTGCCGGTCTTGGACTCGGTGCCCGCTTTTTCAAAGAAGACGCCGAGGGTGGCGGCGCCGCTACCGAAGGCAGCCGCAATCCGGGAGGCCAGGCCATAACCGGTGGAAGCGCCGATCACCAGCACCTTCTTGGGACCATTCTCGATGGTGCCTTTGGCCTTGGTATAAGCGATCTGGCGACGAACATTGGCTTCACAACCGACCGGATGAGTGGTGGTGCAGATAAAGCCGCGAACCTTGGGTTTGATGATCATATGGGGTCTCGGATCCGTTTAATGGATGAAATCGGGGCATAAGATACCTCATCTTGCCGCGATAAGGTGCTCTGATGTGTTGAACTGCGGCAAAAATGGTGTAGCCCGCCGCCGAAAATGAAAAAGAGTTACGGGGAAAATGAAAAGCTACCGGCCCAGTAGTTTATCAAACTTGGTGGCACCGGAATCACTGAGTTTGATAAGCCGGTTAAACCGGCATTAAACCTCTATCTCATAGGTCGGTAAGTCCGGCGCCTCTCCTGCCAGCTCCCCTCCCCTGTAAAACGCCGTCTTGCCAATGGTTACCCCAGTGCCCCGTACTGTGACCGTTCCACCTGCCAACGTACTGAGAGTGGTGGTCGTGGTACCTACTGCGATCACGGTACCAACCAGCAAGGGATCAGCGCCGGGTACCAGCTCAAGGAATCGCTTAAACAGGTTCATAAAAATCGCTCCACACTCAGTTGTTGGCGCACCGTCATGGCCCAGTTCTGCAACGCAGCAGAGACCCTGACGCCCCGGTTGTAGCCCTTCCAACCGTCCACGGCGAGCAATGCGCCCGGCAGGATCAAGCCGGTATCAGCAGACAACGGCAGCTCGATGGTCTGGGTACGCTTGGGCATGGTCTTGGCCAGCCCCACCACACCCTGGGCACGGGCTGCCGTCACATCACACACCAACGGGTGGGTGATGGTTGGCGCTTGTTGCTCGCCAGCCGTCCCCTGGCGCACCACCCGCGCACTGATGCCCTGATGACCACCACTGACCCAGATCCCGTTGGCGGCATGACCCGGCTGGAAGTCACTGCCCAGGGTGGTAATGATGGCGCGGGGGATCGCCACATCGGCCTGAGCAGTATCGAGCTGCCATGGGACGGTGGGATAACGCGGCTTGATGACCAGATGACGGTTGCGCTGGTGTGGCAGCACAAAACCACCGGCCGCCTCGGCCAGGTACCTGACCACCTCAATCGGAGTCTGGTTATCCAGGCTAAAGAATCCGGCAGGTACCAACCAGTCAGCCGCTTGCCAATCCAGCGTCCAACCCATCGGCAATACGGCCGCCGCCAGCTGGGCCATGGTGGCGGCCGCATTTTCGCTCACCGCCTGTCCCAACACATGGGTCGGTGACAGATAAGCGGTGCGAGAGCGGCCGGTCAGCGTTGCCGACTCACGACCAAAGCTCTGGCTCGATTGCCAACCATCGCACACGCAGTCCCATTGCTGACCGTTGATATGGATGCTGACCTCTTCCTCATCGGTCAACGCAGCCGCCGCGATACGGGGAATCTGGGCACTGAACTGCCACGCCCAGGAGTCGGTGTCGAGTTCGATACTCACCGCAGTAGCTGGGATATCGAGCCCATCGCGTACCCGCACGATCTTCGCTGTATTGCTCACCAGATAAACCCTCCGGGTTGGAATGACGATTGCCGCATCACTGCCCTGCCAGAGAAACTCCAGCTCTGCCGTGTCGCGCTTGCGCCCGAACGCCAAACGCAGCACCCGCTTATCGGGGCGGATGGGTGGCTTGGGTGGTTCTGGCGGCGGCGCCTTGCCCCAGGTGGGCAACATGGCCTCATCCCAGCCATCACACCAGTCCTCTATCAGCAGCTTGCCGTGGTGCCAGGCTTGAGCGGCCACCCCTTTACCGATGGGGATGCCCTCTTGCCACTGGTCAGCCTGCCAAACCTGGTCAAAGCGCGGCGGGTTGGTGAACCCGACCAGGCGCCAGCTGCTGGCCGGCGCCGCCTCAACCCACAGGGACTGATTCGCCACATGGCCAGCGGCCAGACTGTCATAGCCCTGGCGGTTCTGCTGGCTGACCGGCAGCCCCTCGGCAAAGCGTTGTTGATTGGCCATGAACGTCTGGGGCATCTGCTCGCCCAGCTCAGCCACCTGCTGCTGATGCGCGGCGGCCTGTTGCCACAGGGAGCGGCTGGTTGCCCGCTCGGTGCCTGCCTTCTGCCATTCGCTACTGAGGTCCTGGGAATGACTATCTGCCCGATCCCAGGCATCCCCCATTGCACTGGCTGGGCCCCGGAATACGTTCTGGTCATACTGCCCGGCGAGCACAGGCTGCGGGGCGCGGGATGTGCTGGCCATGGTGCATTCAATGACGAACGCGCCGACCAGCTCCCCACGGCCATGTGTATGGCTGGCAAGCACCGCATCAAGTACCACAGAGCCGTCCAGCATCGCGCTGGGGCGATGCGGGGCGCCATCCAATACCGATGACAGCACCAGACTCGGTGACGCACTCAGGCGTGGCGGCATGGTGGTACCGTTAAGGATACCGACCAGCCGCACCACCTCAGACTGATTCAGCTACAGCTGGCCATTGATGCTGCGAGCCTTACGCAGCTCTAGGCTGGCATCCTTTCTGGCCATATGGCCCCCCGGTTACGGTTCAGTGATGGTGGCGGTATTAATGCGGATCAGCGCACCGGCAAAAAACTCCGCTGCGGGCAGCTCCAGATCGGCACCGCTGCCCGGCACCCCGACATCGAGATCCGCCACAAAGGCCCCATCCCGGTCAACAATGCGCCCCCAGGTGGGAGCACCGCTGGCGGTGGCCATCTGCTCGGCCAGGGGTTTCAGGGTCAGCACCCCGCCGCTGATCGTCTTGGCGCAAGGGTGGCTGAACGTCAGCGCCACCAGAGCCAGCTGGTCAGTCGGGGCCGCCCCCGGTGCCGGTTTGGTACCGGTGTAGATGGTCAGCTTGGCACTGGCCCCGGTGCCCGTATCAATGGCCGTGGCCAATAGCTGGGCGCGGCTGGTGCGCACCCCTTCGGCATAAGAGATCATGGTTATTTCCTCTTGAGCGGGGCAATCATGGGGAACGGCGCAGGGGCCACCCCGCCGCCTGGCGGGTAGGGTTTCGGTGCCTGATAGTCGGCGGCCACGGCGTTGTAGTCGGCGGGGCCAAAGGCGGGATCGTCCTGGGCGACCACCATATAACGGCGATTCAGCCACAGCAGATCTAACCGATAGACCCCATCCGATGCGCGGCTGTAGGTCTCGCCAACCAGCTCGCCATCCTGGGTAAAGCAGAGCACCCGCCGCCGCACTCCCACCCCGCTGATGGTCACAGTGCTTTCAATAAACCCCTGCTCCACGTTGCGCACTCCATCGCGGATCCAGAAATAGTCCCGACCCTTGCAGAGCGGGTACTGGGTCTGTTGCTGGAGGTTGACCGGGCCAGGGTAGAGCGGCGGGGTGCCGCGCCAGGCCACATCTTGCGGCTGAAATTGGCTGCGGGGCTCCTGGTTGGCAGCAACTGCGGTGATGGTATGGCGAAAAAAAACAAAGGTGTATTCAGCCGTTAATTGGCTGTACTCAGTGCCTATTTTTGCCAGTATCTGCCCTGGTTGTAGCTCTATCCAGATCGTACTATTTGGGGGGGCGATAAACTGCGATGAACGCACCACCACCTTGGTCTGGTAATAGCCAAACACCTGGCCATTGATGGTAACCAAGCCAAGATAAGGGGCATCGGTTGTGCCCTCTATCGTGACGCTGCCCACCGTCAACTTTGCCACACCATTGATATAGGCCAGCTTGGCAACCACAGCGCCAGCCACATTAAACAGTACCCCAGTTTGGCCTGGTAATATGTTTCTGGCCAAGACGTAGGATGGCTCCGTGCCAGAAGCAACCAACCCAACCCCTGATTGATGTTCAATGGCGGCACCGGCTGGCAAGACTAAATCAGGCTTTAAAGCGGTGTACTGCTCTGTTGTCAGCGCAGCAAAGTCGCCATTAAATGGTGTCGCGCCTTTCTTGATAATTACCCGCACATGAGCAACACCAGGCCCGGTATACGTTGACTGGGCCCGAAGATTACTAAACCGCATCGCCGCAAATTTTTGCGGTTGGCAGGCGAAGCTAAACGACTGATTGCGGTTGCCCTCTGGGTCTGATGTAAAGACTAAAGCGCTATCGGTAAAGCTCAAGGCGCCAAAGGTGAGCGGGTATGATCCTGCTTGCGGTGCCTTGGTCAGGTTGGCCAGGTTGGGGCCATACCAAATCCCATGGCGATAAGCCCCATCATAACGGGTACGAATTGCTGCCAGTACCACCCCGGTATCATCCAGAAACTCCAGATCCATATCTGAATAATCTGGGTTCCAGTTGCCGTTGCTTATTTCCAACCTGAACACGTAGTTTCTGGGCGCAAGTGTGATCGTCTTGGTAGGCAGTACCCCCGTATCCCCCCCAACACCAGAGCCGTAGATATATTTGAAAATCCCTATATCTGCCGTCTCGCCAAAGTTGGCGAACCAGTCAGGCCCTTCCGTACTGTCAACGTTGAAAAAAGGCACATTCCCCGAGCTAGATTGGGATTGCACAACAACCAGGAAACCCCTACTAGGTAAGAAGGTAGCCATGACTTACCTCCATGGGCCGGTGATATCGAACCCAATCAGTGAGCGCGGATCGGCGTTGTAGGCATTTGTCTGATAAAGCGCACGGATAAACCGCACCTTTTTACCTGGCAAGGCTGGCATGTCACCAAAATTTTTACGGTGCCAAGAGGTAATATCTCCGTAGGGTACGATAAGCCCAGGAATATAACCGCGCAGATGGCTGCCGTTCTCCAGCACCATGCAAGGGTCGGTAGAGAAGTAGAATCCGTTATCTGGGCCATTAGGGATATTCAATCCATTACCGAATCGCCCAAAGATCCCTTTCAACCACCAGGAGGTTGCGCCAAACAGCTGGTGATAGGGTCGTGCTATCGCTCGCTGACCTGACTGGTCGAAGGTGGTCAATGGAGTACCCCAGTTATTTGGGCCGATGGAGTCTCGATTATCCCATCGTATGCCCTGATCTGCGGCATTGGTTGACGCATAGTGACAGACCACTGCATGGTAGCGATCACCTGGTCTTACGGTTCGGATATACCCAGCACAATAAACCGTTTGAAAACTGTAGTTACCGATAGAGGGTAACCAATAGAACAGCTGTTGATCACCTATCAGATCCCATGTCTTTGCTGTATAGCGCTGGGTAGCTGGCCAACGGTGGTCGTAGATGGTGGTATAGGTATTGATATCCACCACATCCTCTACCATGGTTATTTTTGCTAGGTAGTGGGTTGAACCATAAGTGCCCGTCCAGCCAGTGAATGCGCTGTTATCAATCCGCCACGATACGTTCCCCGACTCGCTGACGTTGGTGGGCCGCACGATGAAGATCTTACCGTCCCCGCTTTCGTGGGTGATCGTCCAGCCCAGCGGCGCCACCTTCATGGTCATGGCTGCGCCCGTTCCTGGGGCGCCGGGGTTGCCGCCGTCCAGCTCAAACCAGACCTGAGTGGCGGTGACCTGCATCACCCGATGCTCGCCGTTGTAGGCGGCAGGGGATACCCCCTCGACCTGAACAACTGAGTCTTGCAGATAGGCATGCCCACCGGTAAAGGTCGCCACCGCCCACCCCTTGGCGGCATCGAAAGCCAGCGCGTTGATGGTCAGGGTGCCAAAGCCGGTGACCAGCACCGCCTTGAGCAGCGCCGCCAGGGCGCCCTCTGCGGTATCGCCCAAACTCGGTGCGCCCTGCATCTCGCTTGCAAACCATTTGACCTTGTATTCAGCCATCGCTTTTTTCTCCACGGGCAAGGCGCAACGCCTCGCCGGTTAACGGTTGACGTTGCCCCTGAGCTGGGCCTCGAAACGGTCGGTATCTACCGCAGCCACCGACTGCAAGATGGTGCGGATAAACCAGATCGGGTAATTGGCGGCGTAGGTGTTGAAGCGCAGCACATTGCCCGCAGCCCACCCGGCGCCCCAGCCACGCCGGTCAAGCCTGAAATAGGGCTGGCCGTTGTTGGGGTTGATGGGGGCAAAGTCGGTATTCACGTCCCCCACCGCAATTTGGCCCACATGCTCGCCGACCAAAATAAACGTGGTGGTGGTCTGGAAGATGATGGCCCAGCGCTCTTGCAGGGTCGCCCGGTTGGTCACCCCGATCGGGAAGTCCGTATCGTTGTATTCCGCCGTGCAGGGGTCGCCAATCAGAAAATCAGACCAGTTATTTGTCCAGGTGCGTTGGTCGAACAGCGCCCCATAGCGGGCCCACAGGTCACCGATAATGAGGGCGCTGGAGACCAGGGTATCCGCCGCCTCATAGTTGTGACTGAGGGGCCGAGCCAGGGTGATGCGGCCCGAGATCTCCACATCGGTGGCCAGGCTCATATCCTCAATCCGATGAACCACGGCCAGCGGCTCCACATAGCCGGTTAGGCTCAGCGGGCTGGCCAAGGTCACTACCCCGCTATTCATGTTGACGCTGTAGAGCTGCGGCGCCAGCTCCTTGCCGTTCTTATCCTCCACCCGGCAATAGGCCAGCCGTTCGCGCCCGGTGTTGAGCTGTTGCCCCGCCTGCACTCCCATGGGGAAGGCGCTGCGCTTGGTGGAATGCACCACCACTATGTACCCCTTGCGAATGAAGGGCACCCGGCCATCAGATGGCAGGCGCACCGGATCCAGCTTGATCAGATCCGCATCGAGCGGCAGATAGCTATAGACCACCGCATTAAACCGGATGGTGTCAGCCACCACCGACAAGGGGCGCCAGATCTTGCCATCGACCACCATATCGGGGTCAAACCAGGGTTTACTCTCGTTGCCCGCCGCCGTCACCAGGCGGCCAAAGCGCACCGATACCACCCCGGTCTGATAGTCCACCTTGCCGGTTACATCCTGGCTGGTGATGGTGCCATCGCCGTTGGCAGTCACCTCAAACCGGCGCCCGTCTGCGGTGTTGCCACTCAGGTAGAGGCTGGATGGCGCAATGGGTGCCCCCGGCGTTCTGAATGTCACCTCGTCCACCGTCTGGGCCACCAGGCTGGTGACCAGCGAACTCAGGGCAGCCACTGGCACAGCGCCAGGGTTCCAGACCGTCACGGTCGCCTTGCCGGTGGCGTAATCCAGTGTACCGGCCTGCTCACCGGCCCCAGTGGATGGGTCGATGTTGCGATAGAGGATCCCCTGCCTGTCCACATAGACTGACCCGCCCAGCGCAAAGCGCACTGAGTTGGCCAAGATCGCCTCGCCGTTGCGCGGGGTGATATCCAGCACCAGCGGGGTGGCCTTCACTGTGTCTTGTCCCGCGCTGCTGGCGTTGTTGCTGCGGTACTCCACCTCGACCCAACCGCTGTCGTCCACCGGGAACAGGTAGGCGGCCTGCACGTAGTAGATTTCAACCAACGTCCAGCGCTGGCGGGCAATGGTGTTGCCGTGACCATCGCCATAGGTGCCGATAGTTCGCCACTCATAGCGGGTTTTCGGAATGCCGCCCTGGCCATCCGGCTTGATGGTGATCTGGCCGGTGGTGTAGTTGACGGTACCCCGCTCCACCCCTGCCGCATCCAGCAGCTTGCCCGCGCCGTTGTCACGGACACTGATGATCGGGTCACGCTGGGCGATCACCAGTTCGGTGTCGTCCTTCACCTCCTCATAAAGGGCATTCCAGCGCAATGAGACCATTCGGGGGGTCAGGTTCTGCTTGGCCAGCTGCAGGGTGATCGTCCCGTCCGGGTTGCGGGCCGGGTAGTCAAAGCGTTGGGTATCCGGGTCGCCGTACTGGTAAACAACCTGGTACTCCTGGCCGCCATCGGGCAGGGTCGCCACCCGCAGGGCCAGATCGCCGGTCACATAATTGATGGTGCCGGTGGCATCGCCGGTCAGCTGGCCCGCCCCGTTGTCGATGGCGGTTTTGGTCGTGCCACCGGCTTGCCATGTCAGGGTCAGGCTATTGGGGGTAATCCCCTCATGGGCCAACTTATGGGCCAGCTGCACCGGATCCAGCACCATGCTGGCCCGGTTGAGGTAAGAGACCTTGGTACCCCAGCTGAACATGATCGCGCTGTTCACATCCGGCAGCGCTCCCAGGGTCAGCACCACAGAGCCGGTGGTGAAGTTGAGCAGGCCAGAGCCATAGGATTTGTCCTGGCCAAACAGCTCCCCGCGCCCGTTGTCTTTCAGGTCGTACCATTTGCCCTGGGCCAGATAGCTGACGGTCAGCGAACCGGGGCAAGGGGTGGGCAGCAGGGTCGCGGTGTAGGCATATCCCCGGTTGTTGGCGGCGATCTGGATCTGGGCCGTGTCAGCGATGCGCGATGGCATCACTGCCGGGCGAAAGCTCACGGTTTTGCTGGCAGCGCCGTAGTTCGGACACTGGCTGTTGAAGGTCAGCAAGCCGCGCCCGTAGTCGATAGCCCCCACCACGGTACCGACCAGGAACAGCTCGCCGCCCTTGTCGGTGATCACTGCCGCGCCGATGGTGACCGATACACTGCCCGGCATGGCACCAATCCCCAGGAACAGCCCCTGACTGGGGCTGACCGGTGAGGTGGTGGTGAAAGTGTGGGGACTGCCCACCCCAGATTCCAGCAGGGCGCCCAGCTCACCGGCAGCGGTCAGATCGACCACCGGGGTTTCACTGCGGGCACTGGGTACCAGCTGGGTGAAGATGGTCTTGGCCTGCACCCGCATTGCACCCAGCGCCGCATCAGCCACCATCTTGGTGGTCGAAAAGTAGTTGGCGGCATCGGCCACCACGGTTTCCCGCAGGGTGGTCTTGGTGGTTGCCTGGTCATAAGGGCTGGGCTGCTCCCCTTCAAAGGTGTAGCGCAGCGGGTCAGTGATCACGCAGGTGACCACGTTGCGGGTGAACTCGCCCTGGTAGCCAGCCACCCCGAACTTGCGCAGCTCGGCGGTTACCCGGTCAACCCGTACATACTGCTCAACCTCGTTCCCCTTCCCTTCGTTGCCGACCAGCACCAGCACCTCCCCGACCTCCGGCAACCGCACCTCAATGCGTTGCAGAATGCGGATCGCCCGTTGCCCCTCCAGCTGGGTATCGTAGAGCACCCCCTGCCACTTCGGGCCTCGGGCCTGATAGCGCTCCAGACTGTTGCGGGCGTTATCGCGGGTGTCGTTGTGGTCTTTGGTGGTCATCAGCGTCAGGTTGACACTGGGGTCACTGGGCGGCAGCAGCACCATGGCATTGGCGCCATAGTAGGTGTCGGTGTCGTCCGTCTGCACCGCCAGAAACGCCTTGCGCATATTCACTGTGCCATAAGCCCGATCCATGTCGCTTATGCCAGGGAACAGGCTGTTATGGTTGCCGCTGATGATCTCGCGGCCAGTGATGCGACCACCGCCGTCATCGGTATCAACCAGGCGCTGGCTGGCCAACAGCACGATATCGCCAGAGAGAATGGTCATGGGGTTACCTCGGTCAAATTCAGGGTCAGGGCATAAGGGTCGCCCCCTTCCGGGTCGGCCATCTCGACCAGTGGCATGGCCACCACACCAGGGCGGCGCCAGACCACAGTGCGGGCCACGCCATCGAGCAGGGTCAACGTCATCAGCTGGGCCACCTGTGCCTCCAGCACCTTGAGCTCCTGCACCTTGGCGCGGGAGCAGTGCCCGCTCAGGGTCAGCGGCCGTCCCTCGGGCTTGGCGGTCTCCTCCACCAACAGGGCGCCGCTCAGGGTCGGGGTCACCACCTGCTCGACCGGCGCCCACTCGAACTCGTCGCGCCAGACCAGATCATCTGGCAGCAGCACGCTGTTTAAGGTCACGTTCATTGGCGCAGTCCTTGCTGTTTAAGAAGGGAAATCAGGGCATTCGCATTGGCCTCATCGGTCTGCAGTTCGGCCGAGCCCCCTGCCCCTTTGAGCTCTATGGTGATCCGCTCGGACAAGGGCCTGCGTGTCCCTGGGGTGTTGGCGCTGGGGGTAGATGGCGTGACAGCCGGGGCCGGTGGCTGGGTGGCGGCCTGATTGGTTTTGGCACTCTCTTTGGCCAACGCTTTGTTGAGCTCCTCTTTGAGGCGGGCCTGCATCGCCTCCATCTCTTTTTGGAACTTCTCGCCGTAATACTTGCTCCACTCGCTGTAGGCCGGAATGTCCTTGACCTTCTGGCTGTAGCGGGCCAGCTCCTCCTCCACCCCAGCCAGGGTGTTGGCCAGCCCCTCGGCATTGCCGCGCAGGCTGTTGATATCCACGCTCTTGTAGTAGAAAGAACCGGCGTTCACGGTGCGGGTGATATCGCCTCGACCACCGCCCCCGCCGCTACTGGTGAGGCTGGCATTCGTCTGCTTGGCTTCATCCTGTACCCCTTTAAGCCCCGCCCGCATCGCATCAGTAGCGCCTTTAGCCCGTGCGGCCGCTTCGTCAAAACCATCACCAATGGCAGCGACGGCCTGCTTGGTATCGCCGCCCCCCCCTTTCACTTTGGCCATGGCATCGGCGGCGATGGCCATCGAGCGGGCCAGCGCATCCCCGGTGATTTTGCCCTGGGCGGCCAGTTGCTTCTGACGCGCGATCACCGCATCGATCTCGGCGGTGGTCTTGGCGCTGTTGTAGGCGGCGGCCAGCGCCTCCTCGATGGCGGCACTACTGGCCCCCGTGTGCGCCACCAATACATCCAGGGCGCCGATGGTCTTCTGAAAGCCCGCACCGATACGGCCATTGGCTCGTTCAAAGTCCAGCCCCAACTCTTCAAACGCCTTGGCCAGTTCTGCTGCCCCATCGGCGCTTTGGCGGGTGGCCTGCCCCATCAACTGCTGCTCGCTCACCATGCGCTGCGCGGCCTGGGTGGAGCGACTGTCCAGTAGCAACAGGGTCTCGACCACCGCAGCCAACTGCTGGCCCCAGCCCTGCCACTGGGGGGTGGATTGGGCCAGCAGTTCGCCACTCTCGGGCAGGCTCTGCTGCAATGCCTCCTGCGCGTCGGTCAAGGTGGCCGTTGCCGTGGCCGCCTGTGCACTGCCGGGGCCAAGTGCCTCCAGCTCGGTCAGTAGCCCTTGCAGCTCTTCGCGGCCAACAACACGGGCAACCAGCTCCAGCGCGAGTTTGAGGGTTCGGGGGTCTGACATGGGCGGCCTTACCAATAAGTGAACAGACATGCTCATTCTGCCCATGCGAGGCGATGCCAAGGGGTTATGGTGGATTAAAAAAAGAGCGCCACAAGGAGGTGAAACGCTAGAATGAAAGGAAGGATGTGTGATATTTTGCCACTCCATCCCTGCATAAAGGGATGGTTAACAGCCAATATTTGTATGGTTTACAAGCGAATTCGTGTGTACTCAGCCTCTTCTTGGCGCTAAGCTTGCTGGCAAGCTTAGCGCCAAGAAGAGGCTGAGTGACCAACCAACTGTCAGGCACGGCAACAAAGGAGGTGCAACATGACAATCTCGATGCACTCTTTACTGCAAAAAACTGAAGTGGTGAAAGAGGTCAGCGATAACAGCTTTCCGCGCCCCATCCAGATCCGCCGTGATATCACCAGATACAATCAGCCAAGATACATAGTGCTGTGGCGTGATGAGTTTGAAACCAAGCGCAACGACAGCAGTGCCGAAAGCTACTACATCGAACCGATCGCAGAGCTGTTGGTCAAGAATGACAAGCTCCGTTATGCCGTCAAACCGTCGAGTCACCACAGAGTTAACTCACGTTTTGACGAAGCGGTAAAATGCGCAGTCAACGAAGCGCTGACCCAAGAGCTGCAACTGCTGGCATAAACAAAGAGTGGTAAAAGCCTGATCTCCGAATCAGGCTTTTTTATTTTTGAGACAAGTCCGGGAAGACTATGGCCCCCAATCTGGTTCAGACCTACCGCAAACAACTCGATACCGACCCCGAAGGCATGACAAATGAGGTGACCTTTCAGCACTTCATGATCGCCCGACGCAGATTGGCAATACTGGCGCTGACTGAATATCGCATGAGCGACGACAGCGACTTTTCATGCTGTCTGGTGGTAACCGAGCTGGGGGTGGATGAGTGGCTGACCGATGCTATCGAAGATGACAGCCAGTGGAGCGAGGAAGAGCTGCTAGCCTCTGTCGCAGATGCCCGCACCGGCAACGATACTGTTGTGGGCCGCTTTGTTTATAACCCGGTACAGTTGCCCATCAATGCAGAAGCACAAGATCAACAGGGTATTCAAATCCGTGGCGCCTTTATCGACCCGGATTACCGCAGCGGCCTTGCCCGACAAGTGTATCAATATCTGCGGGGAAAATATGGCTGTGTGGTCAGTGATGATATGCAAACCCTGAGCGGGGCACTGCTCTGGTTGATTGGTATCAATCAACTCACCTCACAATGTATTGAAGTTTACGACGCACAGCGTCAGTCCATTCGCGGCTATCTCGACTATCCCATCAAACCGGGCAGCTTCAAACCCTGGTGCCTGACCGGGTTAACCCACCAGCAAATCACCCAAGAGAGCAGCAGCAAGTTTGATGTCGTCGATTATGCAGAACACGACGACAAACGCCATATCCTGTTTCTTTTACGCTGACCCCTATTGTTCCGCGACCATCGATAGCGGCAAACCCCTCTGCTTGTTTATTCCCCTCTTGTAAGCCGCTGGCTACCGTTAACGGTGGCCAGCAGCTGCGTCGTTTCGGCGGTAGTTTTGTCAGAGAGTGGGCGTAGGTTCGATTAGCCGGTAGGCGTAATCGGACATTCGCGGAACCTCACCCGCCAACGCGGCCAAGTCTTCCCGCCCGGTGACCTTGGCCGCCAGCTCCAAGGCAAGTTTGAGGGTGGTAGAAGTGGACATAGGGCATTCCTGAGAGATTCAGATATGCCCTATGGTAAAGGGGTGGCAAGATGAGAGGGTTTATGGCGAATTACTTAGAGCGAATGCAGTAAAACCGATAATGTCCGATGACTTTACGGTAACCGCACCGGACACACATATACAAAGAGGTAACGTTATGACATGCAAGTATCGACCTTACTATGAATACAAACCTACGAGAGAGAATTTCATGGATGACGAGATGAGCGAGGAAGATGTTGCACGCAACATTGAATTGCTAGTTGACGATCTTACTGAACACTTCTCTGCGATCGGTGGGATGGTTGAATTCTCAAGTGAAAAGGTAATCTCCATAACCACAGATCTCACGGAGGAAGAATGTGATACGGCTGTTACCGGCTACCTTAACAACCTAAAGCTTTTTGCGAAGAAGCTACCCTGACAACCCCAATAACCTGTCATTTCTGACAGTGGCAAGTGGGCCTGGGCGATCAAGACTTAGATTTACTTGTGCTGAAAGGTATGGGTGAAATGCATCAATTTGGCGTCTGGCATGAGGGGGGGCACCACACCATACAAGGGCTGCCGATCCTGAAACATCTACTGCGTTCACTTCATGGCGATGTGATGGTGCGCTATGTCTGCCGTGCCGATACCCCTTGCACGCTGTTCCTGACTATCAAAGATGGCGTGCCATACCAGAAGTTCAAAGAAGGTACTCCGCCGCTGGATTGGCAGTGGTTAGAGCAATCCATCCTGCCCCTTTCAGCCTCATCTCAGCCACTGGCCATGATTGAGCGGCTGGAATTGCGCTAAAACCAAGCATTACCCCAAAAAACCATCCCTTCTCGGTTACGCCATGCCAACAAGTTGGTTTCCGTAGCAAGTAATCGTTATCTGATGTTCAATATACCGCCCACAGATACAGCAACAAGTTTATGACAATGTGTTTAATGCTTAATTAACAAACAAGTAAAAAGGGTTATTGACCATTCTTTGAGCCATATCACAAGACGACTACAGACCTTTCATTACGCTTGTTCAACTTAATTTATAACTCATGCAGGAGAACTCTTCGCTGTGAATCAACAAAATCCAATTCAAGCCTCTGCAGATGCGGTCCGTCGACTATGGGAAAAGCATGGCATCAAGTCTCCTTTCCGGTTACTCGGCTTTTGCCTCAGTCTATTACCCATTCCTGTGATTCAACAGGCTGGCATGGCTCTTGACCGCCATATATCTGACAAAGAACTGGAAGCAGAGCTCTCGCAGGTCTGGGCACAACTACAAGCTGTAAACGACACCATTGATAAGGTAGAAACTCTAGAGGAAGCAATAGCCGAGATCGCTCGAACAGTTCAAAGCAATAGTGATCTCCTAGCTGCCTGTGAGCATCTCTCTAGTACCCTAGCCAGCAAATGCTCAGAGTTCGTGGTTGATACAACTGGCAGTAGCTACCAACAAATTGTCAATTCGGTCATCCAAGCTGGGAGGGTCTTTATCTCTGCCATGGGCGCCAGTACGAACGTCCTTGAAAACTCAAAAGTCGTCAGCCCCAGCACCCATCTTCACGCAAGCGGAGGCAGTCGGAACTTTGTCGATGGCACTTCGTTCACGGATGGATCTGGCACAGTTGGGATGCAAGGCATCACTACGCAAGGCAACATCCATGTCAGTGGAAACTCAGTGGGTTTTGGTCCGGGCAGTGCGTTGATCTTCGGTGGAAATCCGAATAAGGTTTCTGGAGAATGTCCCATTTGCCACAGGCCAATCACGGTAGACAAAAGAATGCTCACTGGTTACACAAGCCTTCAATGCCCACATTGCACGAATGTGCTGCCATTCAGAATTAGCTAGATTTTATCCGTTGATGCGAAAACGGCGGGTCTCCCCGCCGTTTTTCATTAACTCTCCCCCTCCCCTATCATCATACAGTCACCGGCCGATCCACATAGAAGGGGGCGGTCTCGCCATCCACGGCCAGCAACTCCCCCTCCAGCTCGATCTCGATGGGCTTGTCGCTCATAAAGTCCACCGCCTTCTTGGGGGACAAGCTGGCACGGGGCACCGTCAGCTTGATGGCCTCGCCGCTGACGATACTGCGGCCATCGAGCAGCAGCCGCGCCTTGATCTCCGGCTGGATGTTGCCTGCGATGCGGGTACCGGTCACCGCATTATAGGTACCGCTGACCGTCAGGCTACCGCCATCGGCTACCGAGCTACCTTTCAACGCACGCACCAGCCCGAGCACATAGTTGACCTCAATATCGGTACCCACCACCAGCGCCTTAGCCCCTTCCTTGATGGCCAGGCCAGTCGAGGCAATATTGCTCTTGCCGAGCGGAGCCCACTTCGGCCAGGCGGGCAGAACGACCGGCAGATCAGTCAGCGTCCCGGCCCCCTGATTGATGGGGCTTTCCAGACCCATAAAGGCGGCGGCCAGCAACACGGGCGGGATCTCGGTAGTCTTGATGGTGACCATGGCAGGTTTGGGAATGTGGTAGTTCTCCCGCGCCTGACCATATTGCCCCTTGCGCTTGCTGGGAATGGAGATCTTCTGGCTGTCGGGTTTCACTTCCAGGCTATCCACATCGATGGGGCCAATCACCCCGGCCGAGACCCCGTTGGTAAAGGTCTCGATAAAGAGATCCCCTTCCAGGTGCAGTGTTTCGCTCATCATCGCTCTCCTTTGAATTTCACTCGGGTAGTAAAGGCAAGCGGCAAATAAGCCGCACCGCCGCTGTAACTGGGTTTTACCGGTGGGGTGACCCGGCGAAAGGTACTGTCACCACATGCTCGCCCACTGACGGCCTGCAGGATGCGGGTAAGCCACACTCCGGCACTGACCTCCCTGGGGCTGGCACGATGTACCAGCACCAGCAACCAGAGCTGATCAAAGCTGCTGGCCCGGCCTGACTGGGTGCCTTCGCTCTCACGTTCGCCCTGATAGACCACATGCACCGCCGGACTGTGCTGGCCCAGATTGGCGATGGTTGCCACATCGGTGGCCACAAACACCTCCTTGAGCCCCGCAGGTTTGAGGGGGGTCAGCAGCTCACGCAGCCGCTCGCCCGCCTGCAGGTAGTCGAGTTCGGTACCAGACTGGTTGGCGGGTTGGCTCATAGAAAGCCCCCCTTGTCGCGCCCCTGACTCCGGCCAAAGACGCGCCCATCCGACTGCAGTTGAGCCAGATTCTGGCTCTCCAGGGTGGCGCCATCGGAGGCCAACCCCAGCGCCAGCTCCCCCTTGCCAACCGATTTCAGAAAGGCCAGGGCCGCCTCGTTTCGCTTGGCTATCTGCTCCGGTGCCTGTTCACCATAGAGACGGTGACGGGCGATATCGGCGCAGATAGGTACCAGGGCACTCGGGATATGGGCCAGCGGCAAGGGATAGCGACCCGCCAGATAGCCATCGATCAAGGCGCCTGCATCCTGCAGGGCGATGGTGATAGCCGCCTGATCCAGCTCACCGGTCGGCGTCATGGCCAGGCGCAGCAACTCGGCCTCGCCAAAGCGGATCACCATGTCATTGACGCTGGCATACATATCACTGCTCTCCGTTCTGGCCAGATGACTGCTCATCCTTGACCGGGTATTGCACGTCGGTCGCCGCGATCGCCGTCACCAGTTCGGCCTTTTTGAGCTTGGTCGCCTCCGGGATACCCATCTGCACCGCCAGCTCGCGCAGCTCATCGACCTTCATCTCGGCCAGCGGCGTGACCTTGCCCGCCAGTGTGGCGACTCCCGCCAGATAGCCCGAACCGGTCAGGACGCCCAGTGCTGCGTCCAGATCCCCAGGCGCCGATGGTGCATCACTTGCCTGAAGGCTGGCGTTTTCAGCCAACCGGACGACCACCAGACGCGGGTCGTTCTCCAGGGTCGCGCACTGCTCAGGCGACACAACCATCTCAGACTTGCCCGGTACAATCGGCAGGCCCGCGCGAAAATAGACCTGACGAACTGTTGACCCTGTTTGGCAATAAATGCCCACTCGAATAGCCAGTTCCATCTCTTGTTCCATCTCATGTTTTCCTCGTCGTATCTGATAGAGAGGCTGTTTAAACCGAGGGTTAAACAGCCACAACGCAGGGTTAGAGGTAGTCAGCCACCACCAGCTCCAACTTGCCTTTCAGCTCGTTGCTACTGCTGCTATCCAGCTCTCGCTCCAGCATCTGGGTCGCCAGCTTCTCAAGGGAGGGCGGTACCACCAGCAGAGTGGCCTTCACCCCGAGCTTGCGGCCACCATCAGCCTGAAACTCCCGCATTTTGGAGAAGGAATCCCACAGGTTGTCGGGGGTCAGCGCCCGCTTGTTGGCAAAGGCCAGTTGCCAGAAACCAAAGCCTGCGGCATCACGGCAATCGACCCCGTAACGGAACTCCTTGCGGGTGAATACCGCCTCGTCATCGACCTTGGTCATGGCAATCAACTGCGGTGACTTGCGATCCTGAAAGATGACCGGCTTGAGGGCGCGGCTGGTATCGAGCAGGAACCAGGGCTCCCCCTGATAACCGGCATCCACCACCACGTTGGCGGTCAGGACAGGGGTACCGGTGCCATCGGCCTTGGGATAGACCGGGTGATCGGTGTCGAAGAAATACTGACCGTCATAGCAAGGCGTGGTGAAGCCAGCCCCCAGCAGGCCAAAGCAGAGCTCGTCGGGGTGGATCCCCGCCGAACGGCCCATCTCGGCAAACATCGGCGCGTAGATACCCAGCTCGTCATCTTCGATATCGTTGCGATCGACCGCCACGGTGGCCTCGAAGTCTTCGTTGACGATCTGGTAACCGTGCGCCTTCATCGACTCGATCACCCGATCACCGACCCACTTGCGCAGACTGGGAAACTTGCCCAGCCAGCCATAGGTGTTGGACTTGGTGGTCGATTTGATCACGGTGGCGATCTTGGTGTACTGGGCAGGCGCTTCACTCTTGGCGTCTTCAAAGTTCTTCTTGAAGCCGGTGAAGAGGGACTGCAACAGCGCGGGAGTAACAATGGCCATACGGGTGTTCCTTCTCTGGTTAAACAGGTTGGTCTGGCGGTCGCGTTTGTCCGATTACGCCGCTGCGCGGCTAAGCGAACCTATCGGCCTTTTGCCTTGGCAAACTCTTCGTAACTGATACCGAGCTGATCGGCGGCATACTTGTCATCCGCCGAGAGCACAGCCTCTCCCTTCTTCTCTGGTAGGGTCACCTGGGTGGTCTGGCTGGCGGACAGTGCGGCAATCGCCGGACGGGGATCCAGCAACGCCTTGAGGGCTGCCACCCCTTTCTGGGCGGCATAGG
Organism: Aeromonas sp. CU5; assembly: GCF_002586745.1. Lineage (NCBI taxonomy): Bacteria > Pseudomonadati > Pseudomonadota > Gammaproteobacteria > Aeromonadales > Aeromonadaceae > Aeromonas > Aeromonas sp. CU5. The sequence goes on along the minus strand of NZ_CP023817.1, from coordinate 674,667 downwards.
CGGTCAAATACTCCTCTTCGGCGGCCACCACCTTGCCCTGGGTGCGGGCTTCCTTGATCAGGGTTGCGGCATCCGTGGTCTCGACCTTGGCGCTCAAGGTGGCCACTTCCGTCACCAGGGCGTTATAGGTCTCCACCGGCACGTACTTGGCCAGGTCAATCTGGCCACCCTGCCCTGTGGAGACGGTCGCCTTGAGCGCAGCCAGCGATGCGCTATCTACCGCCAGCTGCGCTTTGGTGGCAGAGAGTGCCGCCTCCAGCTCCGGCGCGCTCGCAGCGCTAGCCTGCAGGGTATCCAGAGCAGCCAAAGCGGCAGTCCCCTGCTCGGCGGTAAACTGGCCATCGGCACCCGGCTGGATGCCGAGTTTGCCGAGCAGCGCGATCAGGTGTTCGTTCATGGATTTCTCCTGTTGTGCAACATGGGATGAAGTGGCCAGCTGGCCGGGTTGGGTAGACATAAGGCTTGAAGCGGGTAACGCACTCAAAGCGGCAAGCGCCTGCATGCCCACCACACCGGGGTCATTGGTGATGGCGGTCATCCGCAGTTCCAGCGGGCGGCCCTGGGCGTCATAGGGGAAAACGGCTGACAGGAATCGGTACTCTTTGGCAGCCACCAGGGCGGCGGCGCGATCCGTCCAGCGCGGCTTGATAAAGAGCCCCTGCCCTTCGCGCCATACAATCTCGTCACTGTTGTACCAACCGGCCGCAGGGGCAGGCTGGCCGTTCTGGTCAGTCTTGAGGGTCTGGTGGTCGTAATCGATCAGGATGTCTTGCCCAAGCGCTTTGGCACGGGCAATCAGGGCTGCAGCGATCTGCCCGTCCAGTTGCCAGTGGCCACTCGCCACATCGAACGGGCGACCATCACGGGCCTTGAACGGGCCGACCGGCAGCAGCTGGTACCAGCCATCGCCTTGGGGGGTGAGCTGCGCATCGAGCACCGCCAGCCGCTCCCCGCTGACGGGGTTGGCATGGAGGATGGCCACGAAAGGCGCTGAGTATGGGGTCTTGGATATGTTCATGCCGCCATAGTGCGGCGGCATGAAAGGGGATGGGGTTTATGGTGGGTTACTAGTCTTTTGAAGGAGGTCGAATTTCTCCTTTTTGCTGATGAATTCGCACAGTCAAGTAATACAGTCCCAACAATGTTGTTATGAATACATTGCAAATAAAAAACAAATAAACGAATAACAAGCCCAACTTATAATAATTGCCCCAATCAAAGCCTGCGAACCATTGAGACAAGGATGGCGATACTAAATTAACAACTACACCAGCAAAAAAAACAGCGAGACTCATTAATGCCAAATAGCCAAACAGATAGCTTAGAAAACGTCGCCGACTAAGCTTTATAATTTTTTTTGCCCCCTTTATCTCCTCTTTTAATGTAGGTGGAGTTCCATCCATGAACTCATCCATACCTTGCCCTTGAAAGGTTGCGACCGCAGCTAATGATGCAATATAAAAACCTATCAGCACCTGCAATAGCCCATTAATCTGCACGATTAGTCCAGACGGCCCCATCAAAGGGAATGGCTTAGGCATAAAGGCATACCCGGCAGTGCATACTACCGCCAAGAAAAGTGGTAAAAAATAGTCAAACCAAATCTTCTCAGAATGAAAGATTCTAAGATAACTCATTGGTGCCACTAGCTTTTTCACCACTCCCCTCAAAGCCATCATAAAATCACCTATAAGCTCCTTAGCAAAGTAACCATTTTATTGAACAGCTCTTCATGAATGGCCTGCTCACATTGGTTTATATTACTATCCAAGATAAACTGCTCTTGCCTAGTGAAAAGAGCATTGGCTGCATCCTCTTCACGATCCATCGTGACAGTTTTTTGTCTTCCTTCTGGTCTTTTGTACAAAACCTTTAACTGATCAAATCCATGATTTGATGCTTTTTGTCGCCACTCATTCAGCCAAGTGATTCTATCAAGCCATGTTTCTGGTTGGGTCGTCACTTGTATCCGTACCGTATGCTCTACAAACTGAGAGTACGGGTCTCCATCCATGATGCCATCAACCACTTCATGTTTAACTAATGTCAGTCCTTTTAAAACGCCTTCTTCTAAGGACTCTTCTAGGCTCTGACTGGGTCGACCAGACAATTTACACATTGGACGACACCGATTTTCGGTTCGCGTGTCTGGATCAACGAACGTATACCCTTCAAAAGCATCTTTCAGTAGTGCGGTCAAAAAAGGGGCAACTCTAGATTTTGTGATCCCTGGAACCTCTTCCATCACTGCATGAAAACGAATATTTGTTGCATCCACAGAATCAAGTGAGAGCATGAAATGAGCTGATAGTGCGATACCTTCACCCTCCAGCTTAGGCTCCGTTCGCAACTCGCCTGTAGTCAAGTTCGCAAACACCGGATCAGAACCATTCTTATCCCCAAGCTGCACTAGAAAACAAGCAATGTCCATGTCATCTGTATAGCGCAGATCAGTCAATCTAAAGACCTGTGTTTCTTCGCTGTACATTTTGAAAGCTGACTGCTGGCGTATCATCTCAGCCAAGTTTGTCACGACTTCGCGCATCACAAACTGTCCATTGGCAGCTTCTGGCGTTGCTTCCAAAAATAAGTCATAACAGAATACCCAACGCTCATTCGATGCCAGCACGATACGATTCTCCAGTCGCCAAAGTAGTAGGTCTCGAAATATACCCTCTGGTGAAATCGATTACTATGAGCTGACTCAATAAAGCAATGCTGTTTAACACTGTTTAAATCATGAACAGACAAGACAAAACCCTGCGGGCTATACATCGACCTAGCCAGAAGTTGGCAGTCCGTATACGTAGCTAGAAGAGCTATGGAACAACATACCCCTCCAGCGTCTCCAACACGCTTTGCTTGTCCTCTTCTGACAACCCCAGATAGGGGCGCTCGGGCAAGTGAGTCTCCTCACGGCCGAACTGGTGGGCCGCGCCATATTCAAGCGGGGTACCGAAGTAGAGAGAGCGGGGATCGGGCTGGGCAGCCAGCAGTTCTGGCACAGCGCTGACCGCCGCCACACCGTTCCCCTGCTCCAGTGCAGCGAGCCGTGCCAGCAAGCTGGCCAGATAGTCGCTCGCCGCCACCAACCCCACCATATTGAGCGCACTCTCGTTATTTGCCATCTGATTACCCCCTGCTGCTTGTTGTGCCAGTGCTCGTATCCTGCGCCCAGTGAAAATTGGGCAGCCAGGTCAAATATCACGGTTTATCAACTTTTATCATTAAATCATCAATGGTATAAGATTATGAATTAGCTAACATTTCTCTCGTCATCACACACACAAGGGAGAATGTTATGACCAAGCAATCAAACCACAATGCCGATATCAGCAACCCCAACAAAGGCTCGAACGGTACCAACCCTACCTATGACCGTAATCAGGGGCACCGTGGCTGGCAATTGAATCCGCAGAACCCGAAAAGCAGCGGCAAAAAGTAAGCAAGAGACACCGGGGGCTCGTCCCCCCTTATCTGGATCCCTATGACACAGAACGAGCAATCCACCGGCGCCAAGCGCCCCTTTAAACAGACTCGGGCCCTTATCCGGCTTGCCCTCAACGATGGTCTTACGCAAAAAGAGATCGCCGCACTTTGCCGAACCCAGCAATCTATTGTCAGCGCGTGGGCAAAAGGGACAAAACTGGCCAATGAGGGGCAACTGACCGAATTGCTGACCCGCTATGGCCATACGCTGCGCCGCCAATCCTTTCGCCTCTATTGGTCTATCGATGATGAAACCAAGACGAAGAAATTTTATCGGGTTGAGGGCAAGGTTATTTTCCAGCACATCTTCTACAACCTGCGGCGCGAAACCAAGAGCGGGAAACTGCATAAAAACAACCCAGAAGTACGCCTGATTGTGCACCACCAGGGTCAAGATAGCTTTCGACTGGTCGAGCAAAATCGCATCCCACTCGATGACGGTCTATTAATCGATAGCTATCAGGACGAAGCGATCTGGAACTCATTCATTTTTGAGCCTCAGACTGGCAAAGAGTTGGTGCAACTGATTGATGTCTCCTGCGCGAACATGACAAAAAAGTGGCCTAGCGATGGCCACCCCCTCCCCTTTCTGATCCGCCAAGCCCTGCTCCAACACGGCTTTCCGGTGGAAGGGATTGAGGAGTACCCGGCACAGTGGTAGCCTCACCGGACACCCAAACAGGTGTCAGAGCACCTTAACGCTCTGAAAGGCGGCAATACCGCCACAGATTTGAGCACTCTTGCGAGTTAAGCCCTGTGAACAGCCCTTTGCTCTCACGGCGCGATTCAAATCGACAAGGGGTATGCAGGCGGCTCATACAGAGCTAGGCGAACAGGTCACCCAGTAGCCGAAATGGCTGTATACCAACAGGGATAGGGGTGGGCGCGATACCCAAGCCGTCAGTATCTGGCCGCTTGGGTATTTTTATTTTCCCCCTGCAACCTCCCCCTCACCCCAACCCTCTCCCTTTTTTGCGACAATCAGAGTGGGAGAGGGAGCTGCTTGCGGCAAACGTGGCTCCTCGGCATCAGCGCCTGAACGGCATCGGTCATCCCCGCCAGCAAGGGAGCCAGATAGTCGCTCGCCTCCATCAGCCCCACCACGTTCACCACCGCCTCGTTTTATGTGCCATCTGATCCGCCCCTGACTCTTGTTATGCCAACGACAAACTGACGTTACCCCCCCCTCACCCCAACCCTCTCCCGCAAGGGGAGAGGGGGCTAAAGAAGAGCGGTCGCTAAAAACAGCAGCCGCCATCACCCCTCCCCTTTATCAGCTGGCGGTTTGCTGGCCGACGTAGCGGCAACCAGTTGCGGCTCATCGGGCTCGGCCTGCGGGATCTGCATCTTCTTGTGGGCCCAGTCGAGCGGGATGCGCATGCCGCAGGCGGCCAGCTTGGGCAGGCTGTCTGCATAACGGCAGATATCCTCCGGCTCGGTCACATCAAACTCCAGCCGGGGGCTGCGGCGGGGGCCCTGATAACTCTTGCCGTTCAGGGCATAGAGGGGATAGACCAGATCGCGGGTCAGGGTGGCGGCCAGCTGGCGGAGATCTGCATCCCGTACCTCCTGGCGCACCTCGTTATGGACATTGCCCAAGGCATTGGTCGAGCTCTTGCCATCGGCCTGTGAGGTCAAGGTGCCCCCCAGGATGGCCTTGCTCATGGAACGCTCGCACCAATCCATCATCACCACGAAGGGATCAGCCTGACCGCTGGCGGCGTTCTCGAACTCAATCTCCATCCCGCGCGGGATAATGCCCCCGGCGTTATGACCAATGGAGAGCACCGCCTGCAGCAGAGTGGCCTTCTCTTTCTCGGTCGCCCCTTCCGGGTATTTGCCAAGGCGCACCGGCAGGCCGTAGATCTCCAGAAACTCGGCGAGATCCCGCACACTGTAGTTCTTGAACAGGAACGGCCAGACCAGGGTGCGGACAAGGCCGGTGCGGGCCAGATACCCCGATTTGGACTTGGCCTTGTGCAGCAGCCAGCCAAAGGGGTGGAGGGCAACCCCTTCGTGGCTGTTATCCCGCAGCCGCAACTGGTTGCGATCGTCCGGGTGGGTCTGAAACCAGGCAGGATCTCGCCAGATGATGCCCTTGGGGAGCTGCAACCCCTCCACCAACTCCCAGCCGCAAAACTCCTGGGCACAAAACCCCTTGAGTACCGCATCGGTGGCGTCAAAGATGGCATCATCAAACCAGGTAAAGTCCTCAATCAGCTCGCGGATCATCTCGCTGTCACGCTTCTCCGCCGGGGTGGCGTTGCGGGGCGGCTCGATTGTCCAGCTGACCCCCAACAGAGCGCGGCGGCGTTTGCCGAGTTCACTCTGCAGGTGGGCGTCTTTCTCTTCCATGTCTTCGGCCAGCTCGCACTGGGCGATCAGGTTGCCCTGTTCTGCCTCCTTCAATGCGGCTGCCGCCCTGCTCGGGGTGAGCCCCACCGTGGGGTGTTCACTATAGTGACGGCGCAACTGGGCAAGCGCCGCCGAGTTCTCGGTCTGCGGCTCTTTTTCCATCCGCAGGGGATTGCCGTTGATATCGATGATCCTGCCCATTACCAGGCCCCTCTCTCGAACGAATAATGGTTATCGCCCCTTGCTTCATCGCGCTTGTTGGGCAGCGGGGTGAACTCGATAGCGCCCCCCTCCATCCAGCTGGCCCGCACCGCCATGGCCAAGGCCACCGCAAAGTCACCGTGGCGCTGTTGGCCTCCTTGGCCGGCGTGTTTGGAAAGAGAGCGGCCCTTGTCGATCTTGGGGATGCCATTGATGACCTGGATTTTCCCCAAGTCATCCTGCACGTCTGCATGGCGCGGGATGGTCAGGTTGCCATCCTCAAACTCTGCCTTGAGCTTGGGCATCCACTCCCGATACCAAGGGTCATTGAGCATCACGCACTCGATCATGCTGGCGCCCCAGCGCAGTCTGGCTGCCTCCGCCAGATAGCCGCCGTTACCGGTGGCATCGAAGGCCGCCGCAGTAAAACGGTGCAACCCTTGCAGCAGGTAGAACAGGATCTGGCGCTGACTCTCATAGGGGGCATTGACCAGCTCCACCACAAAGGGCACCTGTTTGCGCAAGTTGGTGGCGATGGAGAGCGGCACGAACACCGACAAGTCCCCCTTGCGAGCGAAGTCCTCTCCCAACACATGGCGGCAACTGCGATCGAGCGCTTCCTGACAGGGCTTGAGGTTCTCCTCGCACCAGATATCCACCACCGCCTTGCGGGTCTCCTCGCTCGAGAGCTCAAAGTCTTTGGGGGCGGTAAAGCACAGGATGGGGATATCCGGTTGCATCGCCCGTTCGATCAGGGTGCGCTTGATATAGACACCGCTGCTCTGCTTGGGTACGCAGAAATACTCCTCAAGGGCATCCTCTTCGGTGGCAGTGGCCTTGAGCAGCCCCGCCTTCCAGGCATCCTCTGCTTCCTGTGTCCAAAGGCCGCCCTTGACTTGGCAGATCCGACGATAGAGCCCCTGGCGGCAAGCATCGTCCAGGCTGATGGTATGGATGGAATACTCTTTACGGCCCGCTCGGCTGTCATTGATGAGCTGGTTAAACAGGTTATCGACGCCGTTATGGGTACTGATCAACCGCACCTTGGCACCCCACATGGTCAGCGCCATGGCGGCCTTCAACACCTCGGCCAGTCGGTCGTGGAAAGCGGCCTCGTCGATGGTGACATTGCCCTGCATCCCCCGCAGGTTGGAGGGGTTGCTGGAGAGCGCCTGCACCTTGAAGCCCGAGGCGAAATAGACCACGAAGGTGAGGATCGCTTTATCCTCATCGTCGGTGAACACCTCCTCCTGGATCTCACCGGCCGCCTTGCTGTACGCCTTGGCCCACATCGCCACCGCATCGATAAACTCGCGGGCCATCTCCTTGTTGCTACCCACATAGAAGTGGTGGCAACCCCCGGCCGTCTTGGTCTTGGCGGCCGTCAGGGCCGCGTCAGCCGCCTCCGCCCAGGTGATACCGGTACGGCGGCTCTTCTCGGCGATCTTGAGCTGGCTCTCGTCGGCAATCCAGATCCGCTGGTACGGCAGCAACACCTCGTCGGGGTTGTATTCGGTACCCAGGGTCTGGGCCAACTGCTGGGCGATAGGGGTCTGTGCAATGGCAGTCATCAGGCAATCCCCAATATTTCACGGCGAATCTCGGCAGCAACCTCACCGCTCAGGCCCGCCTGAGTCACGATCGCTTCGGTCTTGGCGGCGATCTCTTCGGCAAATGCCTGGCGGATCTCTTTCTCCCGCTTATGACTCTGCATGGCGGTTGATTCGAGCCGCTGGGCCGCCAGCATGGCGTTTTTCAGCATGTCGATATCCACCGCCTCCTCCGGGTTCTGCACCTGAGCCAGCATCGCCTTGAACAGCTGGGAGCGGCCCAGCTCCAGAATGAGCTTGGTGGTCTCCCCCATCGGCTTGTCGCCAAGCTGGGAGGTCAAGGCGGCCGTGGTTTCTCGCAAATCCCGCAGGTGCTGGCCGACCTGTTCAACCTGGCTGGCATGACGGCTTAACCCGGAGCGGGAGAGCTTGAGCTCATCGGGCAACCCCGCCTCCTCGATCAGGCCGTTGATCTCATCCAGGATGGCGGCCTGACTGTTGCCCTTGTCCCGCAGCATCTCGTTGAGCGCGTTGCGGATGGACTCAGGCAGCAGCCACACCTTGCTGGCGCGGCCTCGGGTCGGTTTATCGGCCATGGTCAATCCTCCGCCCTGGGCTTCTTGACGCCGGGCACAGTTGCCCGGCCCTCTGCCACGTCCTGGCCCCGCCCGGTCAGGTGAGCCACCTGCACCGTGGCCAGTCGCTCGATGCGCACCAGCCCCTGCTCTTCCAGCCAGGCCAGCAGGGTCTTCACCCGATCCCGCGTCACCCGGCCGGTACCCAACTGGTCGAGGCAGTCATTGAGGATTGACTCGTTGGCGGCACCACCGATATCCAGCAGGGAGCGCAGGATCACCAGTCGCTGCTGGGCGTCCAATATCGCTTGAATGCTCATGGCTTCTCCTTCTGTACGGCGGCAAGCTCATTTTCCAACAGCAGATCGGCAAGGCGACGGGCTTGGCGCAGCTCCGGCTTCACCTCCCGCAACTCCCCCCGCAACTCGCTGATCTCCAACTGCAGCTTGTGCAGCTCACGCTCGCTCGGCAGATCAGCCAGTACCTGCTCCACCCGCTGGACTCTCTGCACCAGGGCAGTGAGGTCTTCGCGCTTGGCGTAGGTCTTGGAGAGCAAGATGATGACCACCAGCCCAACCAAACTGGCCAACGCATAGAGCGGCCCCCAGTTCTTAACGATGAATTCCCACACGGGTCGCCTCCTTGCGCTCATACAGGGTCTGGCACTCGATACAGCGCTCGGCACCAGGCTCGGCTGCAAGGCGGGAGGGCGGGATGGCGTCGTCACAATCGCAGCAGATACCATCGCCGTGTGGCCTTGCCCTGTTCTGGTGGGCTTCGATAATGCGCTCAGTCCGATCGGCATCGGCCTGCTGGGCGCGGTCTATATGGTCTGTCACATGACCTCTCCCGGAGCCCATCCCATTAGGCTATTTCACTTGCCATTTTGGCCCTGGGCAGTGCTCGAAAGCCTCACGTACTGCGTGTACGCTGCGGTTTCTGCGCGCTGTCCGAGACCAAACTGGCTGCGCCAATCACGCCTACTGGAACAGGCTCATACTGTGTTCTAACGGACGGTATGGGTCGCCTTGATGCGGCCCCAGATAGCGAGTAGGCCACCCACCGCACTGGCCAGATCCACCAGGGTGGATGCCAGGCTGGCTTGGGTACCCGCATCGACCGGCACACCGAACAGGCCCGCAATACCGGCCCCCACGGCAATCACACCACCGATCACAGTGCGGCTTTTAAAGGCAGATTTCGCTTGAGGTAACAGGGAATCAGGCATGATGGACTTCCTTCTTTTTGGGTTGAAATAACGGAGGTTGGGAATGACGGGCACGGGCCCGCAGGCGATCCAGTTCGGTCACCGAACGCCACCCCTTATTTGTCAACAAAGAGCCGAAGAGGGATTGACGGGTCTTGTGGTGGCTATAGAGCGGGATCGCCTTCGGGTCAGCGATCTGATTGGCCAAAGCGGCCTTGAGATGGGCTTTGCGCCCATCCTTGAAGCAAGCGAGATAACGGGGGTTTTTGAGCTCAGGAATGCCAAAGCAGCCCGCAGCCTGGAGCGCGGCTGCAGCTTTCTGTTGCTTGATAGTCAGCACGCTCATGCCACCACCTCGCCAACCACATCGGAAAGGAGGTAGCTCTGCAGACGCAGCAGCCGGTTGATCCAGCCATCGGCATTGGCCCACTGGCTCGGGTCTTTGCGCACAATGCCGTGCATGAAGCTGGCCCGCTGCATCATCAGCGCCAGCAGGAATGAGGTCTCCCCCTTAGCGCCCAGTTGCTGCTTGAGCCTGCCAATCGACACCGGGCCAAGGCGGCCATCTGCCATCACCCCCAAGACCTGCTGCAGCAGTTGGATAGCGCGTTTCGGCCCGTGATGCACCGCTGCATCAAACACGGCGATAGAGAGGGCCGGGCTTAAGCTGGCAATAAGGTCACAGCGGGCGGGCGCCCAGTAGTTCTGGCGGTAAAAGGGCTCGGTATGGGCGGGGGTCAGATCACCGATAGTAATATCGGGTACCCCATCCCGATCGAGGTCGGCCATGCCGTCCTTCTTGCCATCGGCGGCATCGGCAATGCCGTACTTGGTATGACCACCACGGTCGGCGGGATGATTGACTTCGCCCCCTTCCACATCGGGACGGAGCAGCCATTTAAGAGCGAGTGATAACATAAAGGCCCCTCGGTGAACTGCGTTATCAGCAGCGTACCGAGGGACCTCTATGGCATGGGTTTATGGTGGGTTACATAAGAATCAGTTGTCTAACGACAACCATAACCAGTAGTAAAAGAGGCAAACCTCAAGTGGAGCACTTTTTATTTTCCATGGTGATGACATGCGTAGTTACGTCGATTCAAGGCTTAAATTCCCAGTACCGACCTGCCTGCGATTGGGCGCGCTGGAGTTCGGAGCGCTGATCGGCCCTTGCTCGATACTTAATTAGCTCACTCATATCCGTTTGAATATCTCGCGACTCGGCATAGTAAGAGTGTCCCAGAAGACTTGTATCAACAGATGTTGCGTCAATTGTTTCGACGCCAGGAATCACGAGTACCCCTTGTCCTGAATCGCCAGCTCGCGCATGCCCATGAATTTTTCTTGATGCGATCAATGCAAGATCTTTGGATGATGCATACAACGTGATTGGGCGTCCTGCCGCGGTAAGTGAAGGAGCTATATCTCGTTTAAATACATCAGCGTCAATATCCGGTGCAGCAAGAATAACCTCTGCCAGTCGGCTTCGAAGTTCTGGCTTATCAGTTAAGAGGGATATTAGCGCACGTGTCAATGCGCGGTTTCCCATACTGTGTGCAATCAAATATACGTTTTCCGCTTCTGACCGCTGGAAAAAATCTTCAAGAAAGCTTCGCAAGTTACTCTGAGCCCATTCTACGTTTTGTTCGTCAGCAGTATACGCAGGAGCGGTTCCTTGCGACGGCCAGCTATAGAAAACAGCTGCGCCCTCGAAATCGAGATCATACGACATCTGCGCCGTTCTTCTTGCTGCATCCTCGAACGTCACGTTATATCCATGAATGAATAAAAATGTACTCTTTCGTGCGGAAGTACGGACTCGAGAAGCCAGATCATCGAAAAACTCATTCTTCGATTTCATTTGCGTGTCAAGGAGCACGACATGCTTGGCTGGGTCTTCACTAAATTCGAGCCGCCAAATTGAAGGCGATTCCAACTCCCCCTTATGATGGTCTCGTGGAATGCTTATATCACAATAGCCAAAGCTAAGCTGCGCCCGCTCTTCACCATACATTTCAGCGGATTTAGCGCCAGGAATGTAATTACGGTCTGTTGCATATAAAACGCGTACTACGGCGAAGTTCTTACTCTCTACTAGCGGCGGTAGTGGCGCTGGCGCTGGTGGTGCATTAGAAGTACAGCTCGTCAGTCCTACCAGTCCTACAACTGCAATAATTAATAGCTTTAGGTATGTATTCATGACTTGGATCCTTAAGGTACCAAGTACTCGAGGTACCTGACCTGTTTCAGATGAATAACATATCACCCATCCATGATAGAATACATTTCATACAGTCTAAACTACAACACTAACTAAAAAACACACTACAAGAACCGAAGCATCATAATGAAATAACCATAATAGATACCAAAATAATCGTAGCTATAATAGAAAGAACCCGACTTAGACGATGTCTAGAACAAGTCCGGCTGCATTCGCCGCCGGGTCAGCCCCCGCTGCTCCGCCACTATCGCATAGGTCTGTGGCACCGAGAGTCCGTACTTGCGAGCCAGCTGGTCGATATTGCGGCCGTTGAACTCATCCCAGATAGCCCTATCCCGCAGCGCAGCCTTGAGATGATCCCCGGTGGGGAGGTAGTAGGCCCGGCCCCCCATATAGTGGGCCTGTACCAGCGCCAACTTGCGGGCCTGAGCCTTGGCCTGTTCTTGTGCCATCCCACCTCTGACCAACTCGCAGGCCAGCACATCCACCAGCTCGCTCAGGGCTTTGGGCCATTTGGCCGTCAGTTCCGAGGCCGGGATCTGGTCGAGGCGATCGACCAGTTGCCCCAGTGAGGCGTGATCATCGGCAAAGAGGTCCTGATTCTGTTCCATGACTCCCCCGGCAAAATAGAAAAAGCGGTGCGCCGATTAGAACACAGGCCATTTTATGCGCACATTTTTTAGCGCATACTGAGTCCCTCGTTATCAAAGGGAGATTGAGACGAATGAAATGGAATGAACGCTTTAAAGAGTGGCTGCTCGATATGATGGTCATGCTGGATATGGCCCCAGCAGCCTTCTTCCCTGCCTATGCCTGCACTCTGATTGGCCTGCTGCTGATGATTATCCCCGGCTTTTTCCAACCAGACCCGATGCAATTTGCTGCGGGGACCTTGCACTTCCGCATCATACCTGCGCAGGTATTTCACATACTCTGGGGGGCGATAGCATTGATCGGAGTAATGATAATGTTCAGCGGTATCAACCTCACTCGATCTCGTCTAAAAAAGCTCAGAAACCGCCTCTACTGACCTTCCGACTTACCCTAAGGAGGGGAAATGGCACGACGTTATTATCGACGGAGAAACCAGTCACTGATCACCGGCACCGCCAGCACTATGCTGATGAGTTCCTGGTGGGGTGCTCTAATGCTGGGCCTGATCGGATATGGGCTTTTCTACTGGCTACTACCCGCATGGATCATCAGCAAGATTCAAGAAATCCCTCAGCTCACAGCCGGTCTGGATCTCCGTACCATGGCCTTCCAAGCTGTTGCGCGCAGACTACATTGGTCTGAGTTCGTTGGAATGGCATTCCTATGGTTGGGTCTCTTGATTGCAGGTATCAAACTGTTGGCAACGGAACTGGAACCGAGCCAACACCATTCAGGGCAGCTCGGTTTTCTAGCCCGCTTGCTGGCGCGGTGGAGTGACTAGGATTCTGCTGGCCCCTGTTTCGCCCATCAGATAAAATCCTCCTTCAATCAGCAGGTTAATGGGGTAAGCGATGAAGGTATTTCTGAGTTGGTCGGGGGAGCGTAGCAAGCAAGTAGCAACGCTACTGGATGAGTGGCTACGTTGCGTACTGCAGGCGATTCGACCATGGATTTCCACCAAGGATATTGACCGTGGAGCTCTCTGGTTTAGTGAGATTCAAGATCAATTGCAGGATACCACCACAGGTATCATTTGCCTGACACAAGAAAATAAAGAAAGACCTTGGATATTATTTGAGGCTGGAGCCTTGGCTAAGGGACTTTCAAATGCTCGCGTCTGCACCCTACTTGTTGACATTAAACCCAGTGAGATCAAGGACCCATTAGCCCAGCTCAACCACACACTTCCAGATCGTGAAAATATGTTTGAGCTGGTCCGGACGTTAAATAGCAGGCTTGTAGGAAATTCTTTAGACCCACGCATTCTTGAGACGGTTTTCGATACTTATTGGGAGCAATTTGAAACTGAGTTCAATCTAATCCTTAGTCGAACAAAAAATCCTGAAGCACCAGTACCCCGTTCAGAACAAGATATATTGAGTGAGATACTAGACATAACCCGCTCACTTGGTAACCGGGTGAATGCAATAGAAAACGCAACTGTACTCCAAGCAAAAAAAATAGCACCACCACCACCGCCTCCCCCCAAAAGATCCATATCTACAAATGAGATATTATCTCTTAGCAAGGCTGGCCACAGTGTCGAAGAAATAAGTACAATGCTTCGCATACCCAGCAGCTTTGTTCAGGATCTTCTCGATGTGCCTTTTTAACCACTCAAGGCTCATCAAATCACTTTTCTCTTAAACCATTTTTTCAGCGCCTCCAGCACTTTGACGGCCAGAGGCGCATCCAGCCATCCCACCTCGGCCACCCCTACTCCACCGTTTAAACGGGCGGTCATCCGTTGAACCCAGCGGTTTAATGCGGTTTCCGAACCATCCCTGACAATGCCAAGGCGGGCCATCTCACACCAGATGGCCCTGATCTTGGCAATTTCATTGACCCGTAGATGGCCACCGGACGCAGGACTCAGCCGTCTGTTGGCTGCATGGCGAGCAGGCTTGGGAATAAAGCCCGCCGCCTTGAAGGCAGTCAGCACCTGTTCCAGCTCCTGTTCGCTTAACAGGGCGGCGCTGCGCTTGCCGGTGTGGCTGGCCAACAGGTCGCGGTAACACTCGTCATCGAGCGCCAACGCACGGCGCCCCACCTGCACCAGCCGGATCAATCTGCTGCGCTTGTCCATCACCTATCCACTCCCGGTTCCGCCTTACTGTCATGGTGCTGCCCGGCCACCCTCAGCTGTTGGTAGTGTTCATTGAGGCACCCCCGACACCAGCTGGAGAGCCCAGAGGCATCGCTCGCCAAACCGAAAAACTCGGTATCCCATGGCCAGAACTCGCCACAACGGGGGCAGCGCTGCTCCAGCCCCAGTTCGGTGATGCAGGCCCGACCGCTTTGCAGGCGACGGGCCAGAATATGGGGAGCCAACAGTGGGCTATAGATGGCCATGGCGATCCCCGGTTCCGTGTACCCCGCCACAATCTCTGGCCGATTTGGCCTGCTGCAGTTCGGCCACCAGTTGCCAGCGCATCTGGCAGGCTTCTCCGGCCAGCGCATGAAAACCACGGGCGCGCGCCTCTTTATCAAACTGTTTGAGCTGTTTGCACACAGCCCGTTTGTCAGCAGCTACCAGTGCAATGGCTGCGCTGCTGAATATCTTGGTAAGCCGAATATCCATCTCTGTTTTGGTCATCGCCGTGCTCCTTGTATCAAGACGGTGAAGACCTGGGCCCAGATCATTTGGTTGCTCATCAGTACCCGGCCACCACACCGGATAGACAGGGCGGCAGTGCCGCCCTGTTTCGCATCGGGTCATTAATCGAACTGCAGTGGCGTCACCCCTTGATACTCCTCGGCATTGAGGGGCGCGGGCCCCAGCCCCAGTGCCCAGAGCAGGGCGGCCTTGATGCCATCCTCATAGGTGTCATCGGGGTAGCAGGTGCCCTCGGTTTCGCTGATCTGCTCACAGAGCAGCAGCTGCTCTTCGGCTTTTTCCACGTTGATTTCCATCACGCTTCCTCCTTATACCTTGGCCAGATCCAGGCTCATCTGGATATAACGCCCGTGAGCGTCACGCTCGTAGAGCCGCAGATATTGGCTGGTACCGGTCACCTGGATGGCATCGACAGCGGCTTGCATGGCCAGCAGCCAATCCGGGTCATCGATATTGAGCTGGCGCAGGGAGAGCACCTGATTCACGTCGATATGACCGCTCTTGGATACCCGAAAGGCATGGTCTACCAAGGCGCGGATCTCGCTGCTGGCGCCATCACTCCAGCGTTCGATGCACTGGTCAATCAGCACTTTGGCAGCCTGGATCCGTTCATCAAATTTGCGGTGCTCTCCCACTGCCCGAATGAGCTTGTAACGGCCATCAAAACTGAGCAGAGTCACGTTGCCCTTGGTACCGCCCCATGCCACGCCATACTGCTCGGCCGAGAGATCTACAAAGTCGGCGATCTGTTGCATGGCGCCAATCTTGAAGGCGGCCAGCTGTGCGCGCTGCTCGCGAGCTGCGGCGATAATGGCCAGCACCACTTCGTCGCGCAGCTTGTCTGCCGGGGCGATCAGGTTTTCCGGTACCCAGTGCCCCTGGGCGTTCTGGCGCATCGGGGTAGTACTGGCGGTTTGTGCTTCTTGCATGGGCTTCTCCTTAATGAATCTTGTTGCTGCCGGACACCGGAGGGCACATCACGGCGCTGTACTGCTCTGCTGTTGCGCTCGCCAACTCCTCCTGGTGGGTCGCGCTGCAGAATTCGAGAAACTTGGGTAACTGGCGCAGCACCACCCGCGCCAGCTCCTCGTCTTCTATCTCAAGCTGGATTTTGCTCATCTCATCGCCCTTGTTGGTTTCAGGATTCTTGGCGCCAGTGGAGCAAGCAACCCCCAAAGCGCACCAGGGCGACTTCACGCACCACGCCCGACAGACATTCACGGCTTAACACGGCGCGCGCCTGCATCTCTTTGGGCAGTGGCCCGGTAACAGCCAGCAGCGGGGTATGGCAAACCCGACTGGTACGAACGTCATATCCCTTGGCCGTCAGCCAGTGGCTGAGTTGCTCGGCGGTCTTTTGCAAATTGCTGTGCAGATGCTTTTTCATCCCGTTCTCCTTGTGATCTCGTCACTGGGCCCACCGCGAAAGAGCCCCACCAACCGTTATTTGCCTGCTTGCTTGTCGAGCAGCCGGTTATATTTGATGGCCATGATTTTCAGCTCTTCGGCCAGCAGCTCACTCAGAATGCGCAGGCTGCTGCTGGCATTGTCGCCATCGCTTTTGGCCTGACGGCGCAATCTGGAGAGGGTGGCCTCGGCGTCATAGCGCGCGGCTTTCTGCTGGCCACTGCCCTGCTCTACCGATAACCGCATCGGACGGCGCAGTTGCTGCGCCTCGGTCAGCTGGCTATGGGGGCAACCGCTGCGGCAGGCTTTCCAGAGCTTGATATCCATGGGACTGCTGCCTACTTCGCTCGGGCCACGACGTTGGTGAGCGAGACACTGATGAGCAGGGATATCCCCCAGGATGGGGCACCTCACCTTGTTGCCCATCAGGGCCCCTTCAACCAGGGTCTGTACCCTTGCCATATCGCCGGGATACTTTTCGTTGCAGACCTGGCTGATGGTGGTGCGAGAGAGCCCAAGCTTCTCGGCCACCTGGGCCAGCGAGCTGGCCGCCACTTCGGCCTGCAACACCTCAAGCCACGTTTCCATGAGGAGCCTCCTTCACATCAAACTGATAAAAATGCTGCTCGTTCTGATCCCAACATCCCCCCTGTTTTGCTCGCACCATGGGAGCAAAACGTCCGGTATCACGGATCAACTGGTAGCGGTTCTGATCCCCTTTCACCTTGAAGCGCTCTATCTTGTCCACCAGCCGGACATATCCAGCCCTGATCAAAAAGGTGGTGTAAGTGCTGGCGCCACTGTCATCGACCCCAGAGGTAATCGCGAGGTCACTCAGAGTGAAAAAACGGCTGATCTTCATGGTGTTCCACATCTTTTGCTGCACCGTTTTTCGATGAATACGGCGCTTTTTCCGATGCTTTGTCTGGCGATTCCCTGAGCCAAACTGCGGCACGTTAGATGGGTCAATCACCTGATAGCGGCTCCCGCGAAACGATATCCGCCGACCAAACGGCTTTTGATACACGCAGCGCAAATGGCTACTTGCCAGCCAACGGCGCACAATCAGATAGACATTTCCCAGCTTGAGCTGGCTCCCCTCTACCAGCTCAAACAAGTCGAAAGAGTCCTGCTGACACATCCAGTGCCATGCTTCTTCTGCATTGCTATTTCTGATTTTTCCAACCACTGGAATCCCTCCCGTGCTTTGTTTTTATTGGCTGTAGCCTGACGGCTAGCGGCTGCGACGCACGTCATGGAGCAGCTCGCTGGCGTCAACGTCCTCCAGCCGGATAATCCGGGTATCAGAGGCCATCGCCATTTTTTCAATCTTGTCGAGGGCCGAGACGATGGTGCGCACCACGCCGTTGGAGCGCTTGCGGATCAGATCCAGCAGTGCATCGTCGATCTCCACGTCCACCTCCAGCATTTCACTGGCAATCAGGGACACGTCATCGAGATCGGCCGGTTTGAATTCGATCCACTGGGAGATGCGGTTAAACAGTTGCTTGCGCTGGCTGATCCGACGGGCAATCTCTTCCATCCCGACCAAGATAAGGGGTTGTTCGGTGGCATCGTAGATATCGCGCAGGGTCTCCATGATGCGGGCATTGCCGACCACGTAATCGGCCTCGTCCACGAAGATGGCCAGCTCTTCGGCCCGCACGGCTTCGACAATGCTATCGACCTGGGCGCGCAGGTTGTGGCGCTGGGGAATGCCGATCTCTTTGGCAATCTGCTCCAGAAGGCTGGTCACCGTGTCGGCCTTGTAGCAGCGGACATAAATGCCGTTCACTTCGTCCTGGTTGAACAGCCACTCCACGGCGGTAGTCTTGCCAAAGCCGGAGGGGCCGTGGATCAGACCAATGCCTGGCACTATGCTGGAGCGGTTGAGCAAGTTATCGAGCAATTGCTCGGTCTTGATCATGTTTTTGACTTCAACGATCTTGTGTTTCATAGTGGGTTTGTCCTTTGTTTTTGGGCCTTTTCGGGCTACTCACTAACCTTTTGCCTGGGTGCGGCGGGCAGCCCGAACTTCATCCAGATGGCGGTTAATTCGTTTTGCCATCAGCTTGTGGCTGTAGAGGTATCGGGTCAGCCACTCCTTCTCCCGCTCTGTCAGCGGGGTATCCACCTCCCGCTCTGCCAGATAGATGGCTTGCTCGTACTCGGTCTTGAGTGCTCTCGATTCCTGCCCTGCGGTGGCTTGCGCCCGCTGCGCTTTCGCTTCCCGTCTGGCTTCTATGGCGGCCAGCTCTGCCGCATTGAAACGGGCGGGTTCAGCGGACGTTGAGACCCCGGTGAGCGCGGCCAATGCCGGGTTATCAAGGGTGAGATCGCGACGGCTGAACGCTTCAATACCCTTGGCCTGATCGACGAAGTGGCGCACCACATCCTGATGGAGCTGGTCGATGCCAAAGGTTTTGGCAAGGTTGCGCATCTCGCGGCGAAAACTGGCCAACGCCTTGGCATCGGCTTTTTTGGCCGCCCGGAAGGCATCGGGACTGATGCCATTGCCCAGCAAGTCGATGTTGATAGACTCGATCCGCTCGTTCCAATCGCCGGTGCGGTACAAGATGGCGCGGCCCACATCGCTCGGATCGAGAAAGACGCTGACCCGCTGGCTCTTCCAGTTGTGCTCCAACAGTTCGGGGGCGCTGTATTTGAGGCCACCGGCCTTGATAAAGCCTTTGGAGACGGTCGCCTCGCCGATATGGTTGAGCAGCAGATCCAGCGCAGCTTCATCGGGGATGGCGCGGCGCTGATAACGGGCCAGTTGGTACTTTTCATTGGGGCTGACCCCCAGGGCACTGTGCTTGCGGTTGTGGTACCGAGCATCGAGCCAGTTATCGAGCAGGGTTTGCAGCTCTGCGGCCGTCATGGCCAGCTCGTAAATCTCTTTTTGCGCATCCGGTTTGCGCTTCTCCTCCAGGCGCTGGGCAAAGATCTTGCGCGCCTCGATCACCTGACGGTCTGCCACGCAGTGGCCGATATAGGAGGGCAACAGCTCGATCAGGCCGTGGCTCAAGGTGCGAAAAAACCGCTCAATATGGGGTTTCTCCCACCCCGAGTAGGCGTTGGAGCGGCTGACGTTCATGCCAAGCAGGGTGCAGATGGACATGACCCGCTGGCTCACATAGTCAGAGCCGTTATCGGTGCGCATCACGCCGTTATCGTTAAGCGTGCCCCAAGCCAGCAGAGTCTTGCGCAGCAGCAAGCAGATCCCTTCGCTCGATGAGCTTTTGGCCACCAGCAGACGAACGCGACGGGTATACACGTCGATCACCGCGATGATGCTGTGGCGACCATCCACCAGCATGGCATCGACCGGAGTGCTATCGAATTCCCACACGTCATTGGGCTGGGCCATCCAGGGGTACATCTCCTCGATCGCGCTGCGGTATTTGTTGTTGTAGGCATCCGGGTTGGTGGTATAGGTAAACGCCACCTTGTTCTCTGCCAACCATTTCACCATCCAGCGGCGCAATGAGGATTGGCTGGGGATCTGCCATCCCAGCTGGTTCATTTCGCTGTATTGGCTGGCCAGTTCGTGCAGCGCCCCCCACTTGTTGGCCAGATGGGGTTTGGTAGTGACCAGGGCGGTGAGAAACTGGGCCAGATCCGGGCTCTGTTCGACGGTTGATGGCCGCTCCCGCTGATAGTTGCCAGCCAATGCGGCTGGGCCTTCATTGGCCAGCGAGCTTTGCCAACGGCGCAGGGTGATCAGACTGAATGGCTTTTGCCTTTCATAAACGCTGACAGGCAAGGCGAGACTGCGAGTACGGTATGCCTCGATAAAGGCGTGGCGACCCACCTCCCCTTGCTGACAAGCGTGATAGGGGGCCAGGAAGATATCGGCGGCCTGCAGGATCAGCAGTCTGGCATCAACCTTCTGGCGAGCCCCCTCCCCCAATGTCAGCAATTTGCGGCCTGCCTCCGGTTTGACCGGTACCTCACGCTCCAGCAACTTGGCCATGGCCTTGCCACCCGCTGCATGGTCGGTCACCGCATGACCTTGTGCGGCCACGGCTTGCTCTGCCAGGTAACGGCGAGTTTCGATCGGCAGTGAGCCAATGTGGTATTCGGCCCCTTTGCCTTTCTCGCGCTTGCGGCTTTGCCACTCTTCACGCTCGGCCTTTTTGCGCACTCCATCGGGGTAAGCGGGCATGCCGACCAATCCGGCCAGCGCCTGGGCGGTGTACCAGGTGCTCATTGGTTACCTCCCAGCAGGTCGATCCCCAGCGATTCGGAAAGCAGGGCCATGATGGCGCGGCTTTCCCGACGCTTGGGGCTAATCCCTCTGGCAGGAGCATAGTGTTTGATGCAACGCTGTACGGCTCGGGGGTGCAACCCTTTAGCGCGGGCCCAAGCAGCTTGGGAATATCCGCATTTTATGAGCTCAGCCCTGATCCACTCTGGTGTTTTCCCTGACATACTCACCCCGTTTCGGTATCATCAAGTGTCGCAGTGCGTATCTTTATCATTCATAAAAGAATGATTTTATGTCGCAATGCGTCACATATGAATGATTGATCACCCCAAAAAGATTGACAAGTCTTTTTGTGCGGAATTTTTTGTCTATCGACTCACCAGCATTAGCCACTAGCCGAGAATTCCTTGTATGTCAGAGCGTTATGAAGAAAAACCACAATCAGTACAAAAAGACGGTGAGGTATCTTTTCTGACGGCGGGAATGGATACTTTGAGTGACCGTCTGGATGAGCTGCGCGGGAGCCTGAGCTACAAGGCATTTGCCGAACTGGTGGGGATGAGTGAGTCGGGGATGCGCAAATACTTCCCTCCGTTTAATTCACTGCCCACCATCGACAAGGCGCTGCGCATCGCGCGGACGTTCAATGTGAATCTGGAGTGGCTGGCCACCGGTCAGGGCCCGAAACATCCCAATGGAACGGCCGAGCAGATAGTGCAACGTGAGGAGTTTGATGAGGAGTACGCGCTGATCGATGGCTACCATGTCACCGTCAGTACCGGCCATGGTGCGTTTAATGATGATCATGAGGTTAAACGCAAGCTGGCCTTTCGCCGCAAGTGGCTCACGTTTCGCAAGTTAAACCCGGATAACCTGGTGGTGGTCTTCGCCAAAGGCGACAGCATGGAGCCCACCATCCACTCTGGTGACTCTATCCTGGTCGATATCAGCAAGAATCAGATCGAAGATGGATCCATCTTCGTGTTGCGCCTGGGGGAAGAGCTCTACGCCAAGCGCCTGCAGAAAAGCTTCGATGGCGGGATCACTATCATCAGCGACAACCGTGATGATTACCCCCTGCAGGTCGTTCCAGCCAACCAGCTGGAGAACCTGGCCGTGATCGGCAAGGTAGTCTGGGCAGGGCACGACTTTTTTTAACTGGTGGTGCTACAGACAGTCGCTTAAACCCGGATTTAAACCACTCGCTGTCACACAAAAGAAAAAACAGGCGGCCAGCCTGTTTTTCATTTTCAGTGCATCGACTAGCTGCCTGACTCTAAAGTTTTCATTTTGCGGTTAAACGGCTTGGTTTAACCGCATCACGCCACAAGCCTCGCCATTCCTGAGTTTGTCCCGCCATCTCCTACTTGTTTTCACCAGCTCCCGGTTTTTCATTCTTGGTGGTGGGTTACAAAATGGCCATCCGAAGGTGGCCATCATACTCCATGCCATGGTGCCCACCTCACAGCAACTAGCAGGCAATGCGGGTGATATGGCCATCCTGCAGCTTATAGAAGGCATCTTGCGGCAACTCCTGTGACCAGGTCGCCTTATAGTCGAGATCGGCATAGACGCCACGCAGCATGGCGCCGAGCAGGCCGTGGGAGATGACGATAGCCCGCTCGGCGAGCGCGGGATCCTGCAACCACTGGTGTGCCCGGCGCTGGATGCTCTCGAAACTCTCCGCCCCTGGTGCCTGCAGATACCAGTCCCCCTTGCCGGTATCGAGTTCGGGGTGGGCAAGCCGCAGTGCCGGGATCTGGCAGCTCTCCCACTCCCCCATCCCCAGCTCCATTAACCGATCGTCCCAGACGATGCGCTCCGCCGCCAACCCCAGTTGCTCGCACACCAGCAGCGCAGTCTGGCGAGCACGGCCGAGCGGGCTGGCATAGACGGTCCAGCGGGCGGGGTCCACCAGTTCGTCAGCAAGCCGCCGACCCATGGCGATGGCTTGCGCCTCGCCCTTGTCGGTCAGATCGGAGTTGCAACGTCCCTGCAGACGCTGCTCGGCATTGAATCGGGTCTGGCCGTGGCGCAGCAGATAGATGAGTCGGGACATGGTTTCTCCAGCACGTTCAGATAGATAGAAAAATAAGGGGGACGATGATAGCAGATGAGCCCGGGGGATGGCCCAACCAGACGTGTAAACGCAGGCGTAAAAAACGGGTCAGTGCCGACCCGTTTGCTGTCAATTTGGCCAGAGTGAACCGGCTCAGCCCTTCTTGATCTCCCGCAGATAGCGGTAGATGGAGTGGACCGAGATGCCGAGCTGGCGCGCGGCGATCTGGGCACTGTCTTTTAACTCGAAGATCCCCATGTCGTGCAACTGGTTGACGATGACCCGGGTCTTCTGGGACGGGGGCACCGCCTCGTTGCCACGCACCTCGGCACTGACGGTGTCGATGGTGCTGTTGAGCGCCTCGTCGATGTTGCGGGCGAACACCTCCGGGGTGGCATGGCTCTCGTGGGGATGCATGCACTCCGGCATCATGGTGCGCAGCACGGATTGCAACGGGGCATCCATGTCGCTGTTGATGCAGAGCAGTCCGATGGCCCTGTGCTCCCCGTTGCGGATCACGGTGGTGATGGAGCGCAGGGTCTTGCCGGTGGCGCACTTGGTCATGTAGGGGCTGGAGATATCCTGCCCGCTCTTGAGCTTCATCATCGCCAGATTGGTGATGGGAGCGCCGACACTGCGGCCGGTGATATGGCCGTTGGCAATCTTGACGATCGAGGGATTGCGCACATCCAGACTGTGGAGCAGCACCTCGGTGTGCTGGCCATACATGGCGGCGATGCCGTCCACTATGTTCTCCATCGACTTGAGGATCTCAAAATCGCTCGGACTCAACTCTTGCAGCTTCACAATGGGACCTTCTTGCAAGGGTTGCTGCACGCGGGGGGATGGCAGTACAGCAACCGACAGGGACATCAGGCGGACATGATATCAATAATGGTGGTGTCTGTGGCAGACATGCCTTCCTTCACCATCTGACCCACGTTGCGGATGGTCTGATCCACATTGCCTGCCACAATTCCCTGACCCGACACCGAGTGGCTGTTGAGGGCCATCAGGAAGCCGCGTACCGCCGCGCCGGAGGAGGTACTCACCTTCATGGCACAGGAGGCTTTCGCCCCGTCGCACACCATGCCGGCGCTGTCGCTCAGCACGTTCTGGATGGCGAAGCAGGATTGCTCGAAGCTGCCGCCCGCCAGATAGACCATGGCCATAGAGGCCGCCGCGCTGGTCACGGTATTGCCACAGAAGGCCGACAGCGGCGGATAGTGGGACTTGATATAGATGGCGCCCAGATGGCTCATGATGAGCGCGCGAGCCAACTGCTCTTCGCTGGCACCGTAACGCTCGGCAATCACCATCACCGGGATGGTGGCGGCAATGCCCTGGTTGCCACTGCCGAAGTTGCTCATGGCAGGCAGGGTGGCGCCCCCCATACGGGCATCGGAAGCGGCGGCCGTCATCATCACGATGCGGTTCATCACATCCTCACCAATAAGGCCAGCCTGAATATTCTGCTGCATAGTACGGCCAATCTGCAGACCGTAAGGATTGTTCATCCCCTCGGCAGAGAGCTTGCCGTTGAGCACAGAGGCCTGGAGAATGAACTTGATCTGCTCGAACTCCACCTGGGTGGCGAACTCATAGATGGCGGCGATGCTGATATCGACCCCGTCACAGATGGCACCGGTGGCACCGCCCTGGTTCTGATCAGCGGCGAAGGTTATTTCACCATCGCGGCGCTGCTCAACGATACGGGTATGACCACCGCACAGGGTCACGTCGGCGCTGTGCTCTTCCCCTTGCTCATCCACACCAAATACGGTCACTCGGCAGAAAATAAACTCGGGAGCGGCGGTGCGGCTCACCTGCACGTGGCCGGCATCGATCAACAGTTGGGCACGGTCCACCTGCTCGGGCCCAATGGCAGCCAGTACCTCCAGTCCGGCATCGGCGTTACCACCGATGGCACCGGCAGCGGCCGCGATGGCCAGACCGATCTTGCCGGTACCCGGCACATAGACACCCATCGAGTTCTTGTAGAGATTATCTGACACCACGACTTCGAGGCGGCGGGGTTCACACCCCAACTGCCGGGCGGCGACAGCCGCAGCATAGGCAGCGGCGATTGGCTCGGTACAACCCAGCGCAGGTTTGACAACCTGTTGAATAATTTGCAGATACTGCTGCCACGCTTGTTTCATCTCGGGAACCTTTTTTTCAGCATTAACGAGCGATATGGGCGATCGCTTCCACTTCAACCTTGACGCCCATCGGCAGATCCTTCACTGCGAAGCAGCTGCGCGCCGGACAATCTTTCTGGAAATAGGCTTTATACACCTCGTTGAACGCGGCAAAATCGCTGATCTCGGCGAGGTAGCAGGTGGTTTTGAGCACGGTATCCAACGAGCCGCCAGCGGCTTCCAGCACGGATTTCAGGTTTTCCAACGACTGGCGAGTCTGGGCGGCAATGCCCCCTTCCACCACCCCACCTTGCTGTTTGCAGACCGGCAGTTGGCCGGAGGTAAAGATAAGATCGCCATAGGCGGTGCCGTGGCTGTAAGGGCCGATAGCGTCAGGTGCCGCTGCTGCTGTGATGATGCTTTTCATTTTACCACTCCAATGCATGCAATTTTTTTTGCAGTTATGAATCTAATTTACTTCAACATTATTTGCTTTTTATTTTATTCATTCAACAAAAAGATACAAAAATGGCGTTTAAAGGCACCTTTTGGCCTCAATATAAACCGTGATCGCCATCCTGATTTGAACAAAAGTACTCTTATGGGCATTGTTTATGACAGTTTCATTCAACTATATTTGCGCAGCTTTCCCACACCCCTACAAAAAAGAAGGTTTTAATGGACGCGCATAGCACTACACTCGCCAGCCCCGCGATGGGCACGCTGGAATGGAAAGAAGCGGTTCGCTTCGACAGCACCGACTGGGGCTGGATCATCATGAGCATCGGCATGGCCATCGGCGCGGGGATCGTCTTCTTGCCGGTACAGGTAGGTCTGATGGGGTTGTGGGTCTTTCTGCTCTCTGCGGTGATCGGCTACCCGGCCATGTATATGTTCCAGCGCCTCTTTATCAACACCCTGGCCACCTCGCCAGAGTGCAAGGATTACCCCAGCGTCATCACCGGCTACCTCGGTAAAAACTGGGGTATGCTGCTCGGTGCCCTCTACTTTGTGATGCTGGTGATCTGGGTCTTTGTCTACTCCACTGCCATCACCAATGACAGCGCCTCCTTCTTGCAAAGCTTCGGCGTTACCGACGGTCTGATCTCGGACAATCCCTTCTATGGTCTGGTGCTGATCTGCGGTCTGGTGGCGCTGGCATCACGCGGCGAGAACCTGCTGTTCAAGATCTCCACCTTTATGGTGCTGACCAAGATCAGCGTGGTAGCCGTGCTCGGCCTGATGATGGTGGACAAGTGGGATGCGGCCAACATCACCGCCATGCCCGCTGCCGGTGACTGGATGAAGGATGCCATCATCATGCTGCCCTTCACCCTCACCTCCATCCTCTTTATCCAGAGCCTGAGCCCCATGGTGATCTCTTACCGCTCCCGGGAGAAGTCGCTGGAAGTGGCCCGCTTCAAGGCGATGCGCGCCATGAACATCGCCTTCGGCATCCTGTTTGTGGTGGTGTTCTTCTATGCAGTCTCCTTCACCCTGGCCATGGGCCACGATCAGGCGGTCAAAGCCTCTGAAGAGAACATCTCCGCGCTGGCCATGGTAGCCCAGGGGATGCCTGGCCAGACCCTCAAGCTGCTCAGCCTGACCCTCAACATCTTCGCGGTGATGACCGCCTACTTCGGCGTTTACCTCGGTTTCCGTGAAGCCTGTCAGGGACTGGCGATGAACCTGCTGCGCCGCGTAATGCCGGAAAACCACATCAACCGGGATCTGGTGGGTAAAGGCATCATGGTCTTTACCGTCATGCTCTCCTGGGGTGCCATCGTGCTCAACGCACCGGTGCTGAGCTTCACCTCCATCTGCAGCCCCATCTTCGGTATGGTGGGTTGCCTCATCCCGGCCTATCTGGTCTATCAGGTACCGGCGCTGCACAAGTACAAGGGCACTTCCCTTTACATCATCATCGTCACCGGCCTGCTGCTCTGCGTCTCGCCCTTCCTGGCGTTCAACTGATCGGTTGCAAGCGGATATCCCCTCATCGACCACGGGTCACCTTCGGGTGGCCCGTTTTTTTATTGCTATCAATAGCGGAACAGATGGCTCGTGCTGCTTCCCCCCACAGAGACAAAAAGCCAAGGGGATCACAACTTGCAATCGGGCCTCACCCAAGGGGGAGCCGCTCAGAGTACTATTCAGGCAGCACCCATCACGCCCGCACTCAGGTATCGAGGCTTAACATGAAATGGATTTTCAACCCCGCCATCCGGCTGGGCAATCAGCTCTCCTTCAAATACAAATTCCTGCTCTGGTCCTGCCTGATGCTGCTGCCGCTGGCCTACAGCATGGCCAATCTGCTGGGGCGGCTGCAGGATGACAGCGAGCAGGCCAACCGGGAGCTGGCGGGGGTGGTCAATCTCGCCCCCGTTCCCGCCATCGAACAGGCCCTGCTCACCCATCGCAATCTGGTGACCCGCCACGCCTATGAGGTGGATCCGGTCGGTGACGATCAGGTCAAGGCGGCCGCGCAAGCGGTGGAGCAGAGCCTGCAAGCCTTTGCCGACACCCGCCAGAACAACCCCTCCTTTGAGGTGCTCCAGCAGGGCTGGGCCGCCCTGCAGAGTGAAGCGGGCAAGCTGGAGGTGGAGCAGAGCAACCTGCGCCACGACAAGCTGCTGACCGGAGTGCGCCACCTCTACAAGCACATCACCGCCTCCAGCAGCCTTATTCAGGATCCGGCGCTCGGCACCTACTACATGGTGATCCTCACCAGCGAGCGGTTGCCACAGCTGCGCGACCTGCTGGCCCAGGTGCGGGATCGCGCCGCCACCATCGCCGACTTCGGCCTGTTTCAGGCAGAGGGCTACAGCGGCCTGCGTTTTCGGCTCGACCTTATCAATGCCACCCTGCAGGAGCTGGAAGCTGACCTGACCCTGCTCTATCAGATCGAACCGGCCTACCGCGCCGAGCTGGGCCAGCAGACCGATGCCCTGATGCAACTGGTGCGTCAGGGGGTCGAGACCATGGAAAACAAGATGATGAAGGATCAGCTGGTGCAGCTCTCCACCAAGGAGGTACAGGCACTGGGGGATAACATGGATGGCGCCATCACCGCACTGGCAGGCCATGTGCGCCAACGGCTGGAGACCGATCTGCACCAGCGGCTGGAGGCCAACCACCGCCACTTCTGGTGGGTCACCGCGCCGCTGACTGCCAGCTTGCTGCTCTACCTCTACCTGATGATCGGCGCCTATCTCTCCCTGCGCGAAACAGTGGGGCGGGTACGTGATATTGCCGCCCGGGTCAACGCCCGGGATCTCAGCCAGCATATCGAGATCGTCGGTCAGGACGAGCTGGCCGCCATCAGCCGGGATTACAACGTAACCCTGGAAACCCTGCGCACCCTGATGCTGCGGGTGCGGGAGAATGGCGTCACCGTGGTGGAGAGCGCCACCGACATCGAAGCGCGCACCTGCCGCTCGCAGGAGGTGATTGCCGATCAGCAAGGGGAGACCCATCAGGTCGCCACCGCCATCAAGGAGCTGGCCGCCACCTCCCAGGACATGGCGGGCAACGCCCTGCAGGCCGCCCGCATGACGCAGGAGGCGCAGAACGTGGTCGGTCAGGGTGAAGATGTGGTGGAGCGCACCATCAAGGCCATCGACCATATCAACCGCGAGGTGTTGCGCACCGCCGACACCATAGGTCAGCTGGAGCAGCAGTGCAGCCAGATTGGCGGCGTCATCAGCGTGATCCGCGGCATCGCCGAACAGACCAACCTGCTGGCCCTCAACGCCGCCATCGAAGCGGCCCGGGCCGGTGAACAGGGTCGCGGCTTTGCGGTGGTGGCCGACGAGGTGCGATCCCTGGCCAACCGAACCCAGGGGGCCACCGTCGAGATCCAGAAGATGATTGAGCAGTTGCAATCCGGCGCCCGTGCCTCGGTCACCGCCATGTCGGCGGCCAGCCATGAAGCGCAGGAGGGGGTCGGGCTGGCGCAGGAGGCGAAACAGGCCTTTGGCGCCATCACCGAGAAGGTGGATCGGATGGTCGATACCAACGCCATCATCGCCAGCGCCATTGAACAGCAGGGCGCCGTGGTCAACGAGATCGAACGCAACGTGGTGCGCATCTCCGATGGCAGCGACGAGGCACTGCAAGTGGCCAACGCCGCCCGCGATGCCGCCCGCCAGATCCACCAGCTCACCGAACAGCTGCGCGCCATGGTTCAGAGCTTCGTGCTGTGACCCCGCGCTAACAAGCCGGGCTCAATATGAGCCCGGCATCATCCCAGCCTCGCGCCTGCCCACAACATCTCAGTTGCACGGATCATCCAGAAAATCCCTACGCCCCACTTGCTCGACAGATATCGAACAAGTAGTCTCGAACGAAAACAAAATGCGGCATTTCCGACACGCACTGTCTGCGATGTCGAGGCAGGCCGCCTGCGAGCCACAGATAAAACCAGCGTCACTTCATCTATCACCCGCTTCAGGCAAGGATTTACCCATGGCCAGATACCAGTTTTTTACCGTTCCGGCATCCAATCGGCAGCAATACACCTTTATCGACATGGCATCCCCGACTTTTCTACATGAAAAGGCGGCGTTGCTGACCCAAGGGTTCGAGGTGGAGGAGGACTTCATTGACGCAACCAGCCCACAGGAAGCCGTCGAGAAGTACCAATCCAATTTTCTCTATGTGGCGGACGAGATAGGTAAGTCAGATAGCAGCTACGCAGCAGCCGTCGCAATGCTGGAGATCGGTAAGGGGCTATGGGGCAGCAAGACCCGCCGTTGACAAAAATCCGTAGTCACAATGCTGGCATCACCCTGTTCTCTATGGCGATAGCCACCAACAAAAACGGCGCCCGAAGGCGCCGTTTTTTCATCCCCGCGACTGCGGAAGCACAAGCCAAAGACTTACTCTTCGTCTTCCAGATAGGCATAGCCTTGCAGACCCAGCTCCAGCTCGTCGAGCAGGGCTTTGCGGGTGGCCTCGTCCAGCGCCGGATGGGCGGAGATCCGCTGATAGCTCTCGCGGATCACGGACGGGTCGATGTTGACGTAACGCAGCAGCTGGTCGACGGTGTCGCCGCGCACTATGTTGCGAATGTCCATCTTGCCTTCGTCATCCAGCCACACTTCGGCGCAGTGGGTGTCACCGAACAGGTTGTGCAGATCGCCGAGGATCTCCTGATAGGCACCGACCAGGAAGAAGCCAACGTGGCACACTTCGTTCTCGGCATACTCCGGCATCGGCAGGGTGCTCTCGACCCCCAGACCGTCGACGTAGTGCTCCACCTGACCGTCAGAGTCGCAGGTGATGTCCATCAGGATGCCACGACGAGTGAGCGGACGCTCAAGCCCGGTCAGCGGCATCACCGGGAACACCTGACCGATACCCCAGGCATCTGGCAGGGACTGGAACAGGGAGAAGTTGGCAAAGCACTTGTCCGCCAGCTTCTCGGAGAGCTCGTCCGCCAGCGCACGGTGGTTGCGGTTAACCGGGTTGAGCAGCTCTTTGAGCGCCAGACAGGTGTTCTGGTGCAGCATCTCGGCCCAGGCACGCTGCTCAAGGTTGAGCAGGCCCATGGTGTACTGGGTATTCACATCACCCAGATCAGCCACCGAGTCGTGGAAGATCTCCAGCAGAGAGGGATCTTCGCTGCGCAGATCCAGCCAACCTTTCCACATGTTCTGCAAAATGGTGGGGGCATCTTCATCCGGCGCGCTGATGTCGCTCATCTCCACCCCTTCGGCACCAATCAGATTGGTGACCAGCACGGCGTGGTGAGCTGTCAGGGCACGGCCAGACTCGCTGATGATGGTGGGGTGCGGCAGGTCGAACTCACGGCAGACATCGCCGATGCCCCATACCACGTTGTTGGCGTACTCGGAGAGGCTGTAGTTGGCGGAGCAGTGGCTCTGGGAGCGAGTGCCCTCATAGTCCACACCCAAACCGCCGCCAACGTCGACCACGTCGATGGGCACACCCAGACGACGCAATTCGGAATAGAAGCGGCCGCACTCGCGGATCCCGCCCTGAATGTCGCGGATGTTGGCGATCTGGGAGCCCAGATGGAAGTGCAGCAGTTGCAGGCAATCCAGCTTGTCCAGGCTGCGCAGACGCTCGACCAGCGCCAGGATCTGGGAGGCTGAGAGGCCGAATTTGGACATGGAGCCGCCGCTCGATTCCCACATGCCGGAGCCGGTGGAGGCAAGCTTGGCACGCACCCCGATATTGGGCTTGATGTTGAGGCGAGCTGACTCGTCCAGCACCATCTCAAGCTCGGAGGGCTTCTCTACCACGATGTAGACCTTGTGGCCCATCAGGTTGCCGAGCAGGGCATGGCGAATATATTCGCGGTCTTTGTAACCGTTACAGACGATCACCGATCCTTGATCATGGTGATGGGACAGCACGGCCAGCAGTTCCGGTTTGGACCCAGCTTCCAGGCCAAGCCGGGGCTTGTCACTGTAGGACTGGCTGATGGTCTCGATGACGCGACGCTGCTGGTTTACCTTGATCGGGTAAACGCAGAGGTACTCCCCTTGATAGCCTGACTTCTCGATGGCCTGACCAAAGGCGTTGAACAGTGCATCGACCCGGCTCTTGAGGATGTCGGGGAAACGCAGCAACACGGGGGTAGTCAGCCCGGATTGACGCAGCTGTTCGATGGCATCAGAGATGACAATATGTGCATCAGGGCGCGACTTGTCGGGAGCAACGGTCACCTGACCGGCGTCATTGATATTGAAAAAACCCGCACCCCAGTAGGGAACGTTGTAGACCTTCAAGGAGTCCTTGCTGGACCAGTTAGTCATGGGCTATGCCTCGCAAATGAGCGACCAGAAGTCGCCTTCGTTACCCTCTATCACATCCAGACCCTCTTTCTTTACATCGTGGCAAGCCAACGCTGTCTGGTGGATTTTGGGAAGTAACGAGTCTTGATGTGGGGCTGGTGGCTTTACATCAAGCTCAACGGTATGCGGTGCCACCAGAAACGGGGCGCCGCGGTACTTTGATGACAGACGACATCAGCCACGCCGTCAGTTCATCATTCGGCAGCCATCACGACAGAAGGAGAGGGTTTCAAGGAAGAGAAGCGAAGACGCCAGCACGCATGCGTGTTGATAGACGACAACAACCACAGCCCAGCTCACATCAAGTGACCACCCATGACAAGGGAAGATGATGAGCCATTGGCCCACTCGGTCAAATGAACGATGAGAGTCTGTTGCTCTCCCTGATACCGGAGCCTAACCGGTATTAAAGAAACCATGCCCAGCAGTGTCTGTCGTTTCTGCGTGCCTCGCCCTATAGGCGTATGATCGGTCGGTTATCTGGCGGCGCTGCCTGCTTCAGAGTTGCCCTTGGATCGGCGCGGAGTGTACACACTTACCGCAGGCAGTGACAATAAAAAAGAGTGCGCAAAATCCCCTTTTAACCAAGGGATGAAATCTTGCTGGCGGGCAGGCGGGCTCTGGGATGGCACTGGTTATGCGATGCGGCTATTTCCCCTTGAAAAGTGTGTTAAAACGACACGGCAAGGCTGACGCCTTGCTGTGCGGTGGCTGGGGGGAATTTCGCCCCCACCACAAGCGCCTAAATATCGCGATAACGCCACATTTTATGCGCACCGGCACGCCACAGATACCCGACGGCCATTCGGCGCACCGCCGCGCTGTGCGTCAAAAAATGGGAAAAACCTGCGCTGACGCAATGAGTGGCCGACACGGATTAGCCACAATGACCGCTCACAACCGGTTAGAGGCTGACTAATGGATACCCTGCTTGAGCGTTTTCTGCGTTACGTGACTTTTCATACCCGCTCCGATGAGACCAATCCTGCCTGCCCCAGCAGCGAAGGCCAGCTGATCTTTGCCCGTGCCCTGCAGGGGGAGATGACAGCGCTGGGGCTGACCCAAGTCACCCTGGATGAGCACGGCTACCTCACCGGCTGCCTGCCGGGCAACCAGCCGGATGCCCCCGCCATCGGCCTGATTGCCCACATGGATACCGCCGACTACGAGGCGGAGCACGTGGTGCCCCAGCTCATTGAAAATTATCAGGGCGGTGACATCTGCCTTGGCAAGGGCGACGAGGTGCTCGCCATCCGTGACTACCGCTTCCTGAAAAACTATCTGGGTCAGGATCTCATCACCACCGACGGCACTACCCTGCTGGGCGCCGACGACAAGGCGGGCATCGCCGAGATCCTCACCGCCATTGACCACCTGCAGGCCCACCCCGAGATCCCGCGCGGCGATATCTGGGTCGGCTTTACCCCGGACGAAGAGATCGGCCGCGGCGCCAACCTGTTCCCGCTGGACAGATTCCCGGCCAAGTGGGCCTATACCGTCGATGGCGGCGAACAGGGGGAGCTGGAGTATGAAAACTTCAACGCCGCCAGCGCCACGGTGCGTTTTATCGGCAACAACGTCCACCCCGGCACCGCCAAGGGGAGCATGATCAACAGCCAGACCCTGGCTGCCCGCTTTCATACCGCCATGCCTGCCGCCGAAACCCCGGAGTGTACCGAGGGCTACGAAGGCTTCTGCCATCTGGCCCAGATGAGCGGCACCGTGGAGGAGAGCACCCTGCACTACATCATCCGTGACTTCGACGACCAGCGTTTCGCCGCGCGCAAGGCCGAAATGGAGAGCCGGGTGGCCGCCATGCAGGCCGAGTATCCGAAGGCCCGCATCGAGCTGACCCTGACCGACAGCTATCGCAACATGCGCAGCCAGATTGAGCCGCACATGCATATCGTCCAGCTGGCCAAGGCGGCCATGGAGGCCGCCGACGTGGTGCCGAAGATCAAACCCATTCGCGGCGGTACCGATGGCGCCCGCCTCTCCTTTATGGGTCTGCCCTGCCCCAACCTCTTCACCGGTGGCCACAACTTCCACGGCAAGCACGAGTTCATCCCGCTGCAATCCATGGAAAAATCGGTCGCCACCTTGGTGGAGCTGGTGCGCCTGACCGCAGCTTGGCGCGCATAGCGCCTTGGCTACAGAATGGCGGATCCGGGCAAACCGCCCGAATAGACCATCCCCGCAGGTGGGAAACTAAACAAGGAGAGGGAGGCCATGGCCTCCCTCTCCTTTTCTGTTTTTGTTTTTGTTTTGCTGACGACGCGTCAGCTGCTACTCGGCCGTCTTGCGATCCGAGTGGCCGAGATCCCGAGCAGGGGCGATGACATCACGCACCCGCTGCTTGATCTCCTTGGCTTCGGGGAAGCCATCATCCACCACCCGATCCCACACCTGCACCCCGCCCACCAGAATGCGAAACTCCCCCTTGCTGGCCGGCACCAGCGCCACCTCTCCCAGATCGCTGTCGAAGGTGGAAAGCAGCTCCTGCGCCAGCCAAGCGGCGCGCAGCATCCAGCGACAGAGGGTGCAGTAGCGGATCTCAATGCGGGGTTTGCTGATCAGGGTTTCGGATTCGGTCATGAGGGACTCCATAAAAAATCGGCCAATGGCAGGAAATGGCGTACCGCCGCCCAATGGCCGATCCCGGTTTGGTCAAATCAGTGCTGGTCAACACCATGAAAATCGGCCAGCCAATGGCGGGCAATGGTACGCATCGCCGATTCTGGCAGCTCGAACAGGCCGGGTGCAAGGGGGCCTGCCGCCAGCATCCGGATCCCCTCCATGATCTCCGCCAGCACCAGATAGACATATTCGCCAATCACGGCGCCATGGACGAAGTTGACCGCCTCGCCCCGGTTGAGCAGGTAGATCTGGGTGCCATCCGGCCGGTTGAGGGCCAGCACGTGGGGGCACACCTCTTCGCTCGGCCACGGCAACTGGGCCAGCGAGAAAGCGAACTCGTCATCGGCCGAGGTGACCGAGGCCACCATGGTGCCGGGGCGCAGCGCCTGCAGATCCGCCAGATCAAGCGAGCCGTT
Organism: Aeromonas sp. CU5; assembly: GCF_002586745.1. Classification (NCBI taxonomy): domain Bacteria; kingdom Pseudomonadati; phylum Pseudomonadota; class Gammaproteobacteria; order Aeromonadales; family Aeromonadaceae; genus Aeromonas; species Aeromonas sp. CU5. The sequence goes on along the minus strand of NZ_CP023817.1, from coordinate 640,101 downwards.
GCCGGTGGAGCAGATCACCAGCTCGGCGCGGCCGAGGGCCTCGGCCTTGGTGATCAAGCGAAAACCATGGGAGAGCGCTTCGACCTGGCGCAGCACATCGGTCTCCACCAGCCCGAGATGGAGGTTGCGACCACGCAGGTCGCGGGCGATGCTGCGCCCCACCTTGCCATAGCCGAACAGCACGGCTTCGCAGACGTTGAAGGTGCGGTTGAGGGTGCGCGCCAGCGACTCGGCGGAGTAGACCACGCTCAGACCAATCTGAATATCCTCGGCCTGCTTGAGGGGGCTGCGCGCCACCGACACCACCGGGGTCGCCAGCACCTCCTGCTCATAGCGCTGATGGCCATTCTCGGTCATCTCTACCACCCCGAGGAAACGGGGACCGAAGTACTCGCTCAAGATCACCTGGGTTCTGGCGAAGTAGCCGCCGATATCGAGGATCAGCAACCGCTCGTGGGGGGCCACCAGCGGGGCAATCTGCTGGATGAGGCTGTCGGGATCATTGGTCCAGTGCCGGTTGAGGGGCAGCACCGGATAGTGCTGGGATACCCACTCCAGGGTCGGGCCATGTACCGATTTCGGTTTGGGCAAAATGGCGCCGATCCGTCCAATTTGACCAAGGGCGTCGATAAAACGGGGGCGATCGGGCAGCAGGTGGGTGACCAGCAGAATGCAGAGCCCGTCGATGCGTCCCTGTCCGGTGAAATGGCGAAAAAACAGATGCTCAGATCCTTGACTGCGCAACTGTGGCCTCCTTATGTGCCGCAAAGAGTGTGCTGCAAGCAAACACACAGAACCCGGCATAACCGGGTTCTGTGTGTGTCCAAATAAATTGAAAATCCTTTTTATCTGAAACACATAGGGGGCTCAATCATTATCTGCCAAGAGTATGAGCGGGTATGCAAAAATGACTGTAATTGCCTGTTTTTCATGCAAAAATCAGTACAAAGAAGCAGCAGGCCACACCCACCACAGGCTGAGTCCGGTTCCTGCGGCGGCGAGCAGGATCAGTGCCCCCCAGCGCAGCGGCAACCGCTTGTCACGCAAAGCCCACTCCAGCAGCGGCAGCAGCCAGACCGGCAGCAACACCACCAGCGGCACCTCCACATATTGCCAGGCGAGCATCTGGACGAAGGCGAGGGCCAGCGCCAGACCGGCGGGGGCCACCTTGATGCCAACAAAGGTGGCGAGCAGGACGCGAAAACCGGCAAAAGCCGCCAGCGCACCGGCCAGCTGGGCAATCAGCAGGCTGCCATCGATACCGATCACCAGCGCCAGCCAGATAAAGCCGAGGGCAAAGCCAAGCCCCTCGTGGCTGTCACCACGCAGACCGCTCCAGCCAAACCAGAAGATGGCGGGCAGCAGCGCCAGCCAGATCATCGGCTCGCTGGCCAGTACCGAGGCCAATCCCTGCCACCACACTAGCGCACTGATAACTACAAAAAGCAGCAGCGAGCCGCGCAGGTCATTCACCTGAGCCGCGATGGCGGGCACCAGCAAGGTCAGTGGCAGCCACTGCCACGCCTTGGCCGGGATGCCATAAAGGCCACCGAGCAAGGATCCCACCAGCCAGAGCGCCAGCGCCCCCCACAGATACCCCAGTCGCGGCCAGCGCCACGATAGCAAAGCGGCTCCCAGAGGAGCCGCCAGGGTTTGCAGCAGAAGTTCCGCGCCCATTACTTGCGCACGCCTTCGACAAACAGGTTGATGTTCATCTGGTCCGGGATGCCGGGCAGCATGTAGCTCACCCCAAAGTCACTGCGCTTGATGGTGGTGGAAGCGTTGAAGCCGCTGCGGTAGCCGCCCCAGGGATCCTTGCCCTCACCGATCTTGACCAGATCGAAGGCCACTTCCTTGGAAACGCCGTGCAGGGTCAGGGTCCCTTTCAGCACGCCTTTATCCTTGCTGCCCTCGTAAGCGGAGCTGACGAAGGTCATCTTGGGGTACTGCTTCACATCGAGGAAGTCAGGGCTGCGCAGGTGCTTGTCGCGGGCCTCGTGGTTGGAATCGACGCTGGCAGCCTCCACTTCAAAGCTCGCCTTGGCCGCCGCCGGGTTGGCGTCATCCATGCTGAAGGTGCCGCTGAAGGTGTTGAAGCGACCCACCAGCTCGGAGAAGCCCAGGTGACCCACCTTGAACTGCACCGTGGTGTGAGCCGCATCCACATCGTAATCCGCCGCCATCAGAGGGGTTGCCATAAACAGGCAGGAGGCCAGCAGAGCCTTGGTCATTTTCATCCGTTCGTTCCTTCATCTTGGGGTTCACATCAGTGGCCAAAATGCTAACCTCGTTCTGAAGATGAATAATCAGTGATTTATTAAATTCATTATTTACTGAGGATGGAAAATGGACCAGATCGCCGCCATGCGCACCTTTATCAAGGTGGTGGAGTGCCAGAGCTTTACCAAGGCCGCCAACCAGCTCGGCATCTCGGTCGCCATGGCCTCCAAACTGATGCAGCAGCTGGAGGAGTCCCTCGCCACCCGGCTGCTGTCGCGCACCACCCGTCAGGTCAATCCCACCGAGGCGGGCCAGTTCTACTACCAGCGCACCCTCGCCCTGCTGGCAGAGCTGGAAGAGACCCACAGCCAGCTGACCCACCACAACCAGCAACCCCATGGCACCCTCAAGCTCTCGGTGCCAATGGATTTTGGCTACCTTCATCTATCCCCCGCCCTGCCGCTGTTTCGCCAGCGCTTTCCCGATCTCAAACTCGACATCGAGTACAGCGATCGGCGGGTGGCACTGGTGGAAGAGGGGTTCGATCTGGCGCTGCGCATCGGCCATCTCAGTGACTCCTCGCTGGTGGCACGCCAGCTGGCCACCATCAAGCTGGCGCTCTGCGCCAGCCCCGCCTATCTGGCTCGCAAGGGGACGCCGCAGAGCCCGGAGGATCTCAAACAGCACGACTGTCTGGTCTATACCCTGACCCAGCCGGAGTGGCACTTCAAACAGGGGGGCGAAGCCCAGAGCATCCGACCGCAGGGGCCGCTGCGGGCCAACAACGGGGTGGCGCTGACCCGTGCCGCTTGTGATGATCAGGGCATCATATTGCAGCCCACTTTTATCGTGGGGGAAGCCCTGCGGGCAGGGCAGCTGGTGAGCCTGCTGCCAGAGTGGGAGAAGGGGGAGGTGGGGCTCTATGCGGTCTATCCGCACCGCCGCTTCGTTTCGGCCAAGGTGCGCTGCTTTATCGAGTTCGTGCAGGAGCGCTATCTCGCCCCGCAAAAGTGGGATGCGCCCGCCTGATGGCCAGCGCGGACTGTTCGGCTTAAACTCTAGCTTTTGCCGGTGGCCGCGGCGGGGATGAACTTCGCCAGCAACTGCTGTTGTTCGAGTATCAATTGCCAGCGTGGCAGACGGGTGCGGATCACCGACAACTGCTGTTCACTGAGGACATAGGGGAGCGCCACCTCCAGCTCGTTGCAGTCAAACATCGCGGCCAACTGCAGGATCAGGATGAGGTTCGCCTCGTCGGTTCTGTGCTTGTTAACCCGCTTGCGGATCTCATGGCGCAGCTGGCTTTCTGGATCCTGGGTCATCGCCTGCCAGCCGAAACCGAACAGCGGTACCAGCGCACTGACGATCCCCAGCGCTGTCATCGGCTGCTTGGGGGGATGATAGAGTTCGTTGAGAACAAACCGAACAGGATTCTGACGAACCTCATCATTACCAAATAAAATCGTTTTCGTCATTGGATAACCCGTTATATTCCACTAAAATGCGCCGCATATTTTACCCCGATATGCCAACGAGGTGCTGATGCTAAGCGATATCGAGATCTCCCGCCAGTCCCCCCGTCTCTCCATTCACGCGCTGGCCGAACGCCTCGCCATCCCCCAGCACCTGCTCAGCCCTCACGGCCACTACAAAGGCAAACTCAGCCTCGACATGCTCAAGTCTCAGCCCCAACAGAAAGGCAAGCTGGTGCTGGTGAGCGCCATCACCCCCACCCCGCTCGGTGAAGGGAAGACGGTGACCACGCTGGGCCTCTCCATGGGGCTCAACCATATCGGCCAGCCCAGCATCGCTGCTATCCGCCAGCCGAGTCTCGGGCCGGTATTCGGGGTCAAGGGGGGCGCTGCCGGTGGCGGCCACGCTCAGGTGGTGCCGATGGAGGAGATGAACCTCCACCTGACCGGCGATTTTCACGCCCTGACGGCAGCCCACAATCTGGCAGCGGCAGCCCTCGATGCCCGCCTGTTCCACGAGCAAAAACTGGGCGATGAGTTCACCGCCAGAACCGATTTGCAACGGCTCGATATCGACCCGGCCAATATCCTCTGGCCGCGCAGCCTCGACATGAATGACCGCGCCCTGCGCCACCTCACCATCGGTCAGGGCGGCGCTGCCGATGGTGTGGAGCGCAGCGATCGCTTCGTCATCACCGCCGCCTCCGAGCTGATGGCCATTCTGGCGCTGGCAAGCGATCTGAAAGATCTGCGCGCTCGCATCGGCCGCATCCAGCTGGCCCGCGATATCCACGGCAAGCCCATCACCGCCGAACAGTTGGAAGTAGCAGGCGCCATGACGGTACTGCTCAAAGATGCCCTGCAACCGACCCTGATGCAGACCACCGAGCAAACGCCGGTGCTGGTGCATGCCGGCCCCTTTGCCAATATTGCCCACGGCAACTCCTCGGTGATCGCCGATCGCATCGCCCTTGGCCTGACCGACTATGTGGTGACCGAGGCAGGTTTTGGCTCCGATATGGGGCTGGAGAAGTTTTTCAACATCAAGAGCCGCCAATCCGGCATCACCCCCGCCTGCGTGGTACTGGTGGCCACAGTGCGCGGCCTCAAGGCTAACAGCGGTCTGCTCGACATCCGCCCGGGCCAACCGCTACCGGCCAGCCTGCAAGGGGAGGATCTGCCAACCCTCAAGCAGGGCTGCGCCAACCTTGCCTGGCATATCCAGAACGCCCGCCGTTACGGGGTGCCGGTGGTGGTCGCCATCAACCGCTTCCCTACCGACAGCGAGGCCGAACTGGCGCTGCTGGCCCATGAAGCGCAGCAAGCCGGTGCCTGTGGCGCAGCCATCTCCAACGCCTTCACCCAAGGTGGCGCGGGTGCCAGCGAGTTGGCCCACGCCGTGGTCGCCGCCTGCGAGCAACCTAGCAAGGTGAAACTGCTCTACCCCGACGAGATGAGCCTCGCAGCCAAGCTGGCGACCCTGGTGGAGTGCGGCTACGGTGGCCGCGGGGTGCAACTCTCCGACAGAGCCCGCCAGCAGCTGGCGCAACTCTCCGCCGAAGGGTGGGATCACTTGCCCATCTGCGTGGCCAAGACGCCGCTCTCCATCAGCCATGATCCCGCCCTCAAGGGGGTGCCGACCGATTTCGAGGTGCCCATCGACGAGGTGAAGCTCTGCGCCGGTGCTGGCTTCGTCTATGCGCTGGCGGGCCCCATCATGACCATGCCGGGGCTGGGCAGCCTGCCTGCCTATCGTCATATCGATATTGATGAGAACGGGGAAATAATCGGCCTGAGCTGAAGAACCTGTTGGCAGCCTGCCCTTCCTGACCGTCATATCGATATCGATGAGAACGGCGAGATAGTCGGCCTGAGCTAAATGGTCGGGTGAGAGGTCTGGCATCGGCCGATGACGCTTCGCTAATCGACCCTACGATCAACAAACCGGCCAGATACAACAAGGCCCCGCCAATTGGCGGGGCCTTCTGTTATCCATGCGTCACGGTTTAGAGGGTGAAGCGCTGGGTCATATGGTGCAGGGTGTTGGCCAGCTTGCTCAGTTCGCCACAGGCCTGGGCGATCTGATGGGCGCCCTGGGCATTCTCGTCAGCGGCATTGTGAATGTTGACGATGCTGCGGTTGAGCTCTTCTGTCACCGCGTTCTGCTCTTCGGTGGCGGTGGCGATCAGAGTATTCATGTCGGTGATGCGCACTACGGCACCGTTGATGGTGTCGATACTGGTACCGGCATCCCGCGCCAGACCGACGCTCTCCTGCATCTGGTGACGGCTCAGTTGCATGGCGTTGCCCGCCTCGGCGGCACGGCTCTGCAGCAGCTCGATCATCTTGCTGATCTCGGCGGTAGAGTCCTGGGTACGTTGGGCCAAGGATCGTACTTCATCCGCAACGACTGCAAAGCCACGGCCCTGCTCACCGGCACGGGCAGCTTCGATGGCAGCGTTAAGGGCCAGCAGGTTAGTCTGACCGGCGATATCGCGGATCACATCCAGCACCACGCTGATGTTGGCGCTGTCGGCTTCGAGCTGCTGCACCACTGTGCCCGCCTGTTCAATCTTGACCGACACCTCTTCGATGCTGGCGATGGAGCTGCGTACCACTTCGCTGCCGGCAGCGGAGGTGCGGGAGGCATCCTTGGCAGCGCTCATGGCATCCGTGGTGTTGCGTGCCACTTCGTTAACGGTGGACTGCATCTCGTTCATGGCAGTCGCCACCTGGGAGACTTCATTCTGCTGAATGGCCATGCCGCTGGCAGACTGGCTGGAGATGGCGCTCACCTCCTCCACCGCGCTGCTGAGCTGGCTCACGGAACCGGCGATCTCGCTCACCAGATCGGAGAGGGAGCCCTGCATCCGGTTGATGGCGGCACCCAGTTGACCCAGTTCGTCGCGGTTGAAGCGGCTGTCACGGATCCACTGCTGCAGTTCGCCCTGACCCAGCTCGCCATTGGCGATGCGTTGGGCCTGACGGGCCAGCATGATCAGCGGATCGCGGATCTGACGAGTCAGTACCATAGAGAGCACCACCACCAGTACCAGACCGAGCACCAGCGCTATGGTGACGCTCAGCTTGGCGGATTGATAAGATTCGACCACATCCCCGCGAGACTCGGCTGCATAACCGTGGTTGATCTGGATAAGGGAGGCCACTGACTTGCTCAGCGCGGTGTAAAGGGGAACGCCCTCCTCAAGGAAGATGCGTTGGGCTTCGGCAAGCTGCTCGCTGTCTTGCAGCTGTTTGACTCGCTGGTGCAGGGCGACATAACGATCCCAGTCAGATTTCACCGTATCGAAGGTACGGCGCTCCGCCACATCCTCAGGCCAAATGGTCTTGTCATGGGCACTCAACTGCTGCGCGATCGAGTTAAGCTGTTGACTGGCAATATTCCGATATTCAGCCCTTTTTAGCGGCTCGGCTGCCACCATGAAATAGCCCAGCTCATAACGACGCAACTCACCGAGAGAATCCCCGATGGCACTGGTACGATTGACCGCAGGCAGAATACTGTCGGTAAACCGGATTGCCACATCATTCATATTGCCAAACTGGACAAGGGCAAAACCGCCAATAAAGGCGACCATCAAACCGAGCACGGCAAAGCCGGCGGTGAGTTTTTTACCTATGGTCATGGTACTGGTATTCATGGGATATCCTGGTGGTCGTTAAATTAAGTAGCACGCGTCAGGTCCATGCCCTCCAGGCATGCACAATCTGGCCACATATCTGTGGCATACCATCCAACCTTGATGAATATCTCTGAAATCCATGAGCTGCAGCGAGAAACGTGAGGGCGGTAGAATAGCCGGATTATTGCGGTTCGGAAAGAGTCTTTTGATTAAAATTCACCCAACCCAAATGACCCCCGTGCAAAACAGGGGCCTTTTGGATAAAAGCTCAACGATAAAGGAGTAACAACCTCAATAGCGGAAGCGCCCAATCTTGTCCATCACATCGCTAGCCAACTTATGCATCTGCTGACTTTGTTCATCCTGCTGGTTAGCCAAACGGGTCGATGCGGTTGCCGCTTCATGAATGTTGCTGACATTTCGACTGATATCATCGGTCACCTTGGACTGCTCCTCTGCCGCACTGGCGATCTGGGTCGCCATATCCTGGATCCGGTCTGCCGACATCACGATTGTCGCAAGCTCGGTCACGGCAAGCTCTGCATCCTGCAATGCCAGCTCACTCAAGTTTTTCCCCTCGCCCATAGTGCTCACAGCTTCTGCCGTGGTCTGACGAAGGCGCTCGATCATGCCCTGGATCTCTTTGGTTGATGCCTGGGTTTTGGACGCCAACCCCCTGACCTCATCCGCAACCACCGCAAACCCCCGGCCATGCTCCCCAGCACGAGCAGCCTCAATCGCTGCATTCAGAGCCAACAAATTTGTCTGTTCCGAAATGGTACGGATCACATCGAGAATCGAACCGATCTGTTGACCCTGTTGCTGCAACTCGGCAATCCGCTGTGCCACGACATCTACTTGCACACTCAGTTCACGGATCCCGCCAGCTGAATTACTCACCACATACTGACCTCGATGTACCGCTTTGCGGGTCTCATCTACTGCATCAGCGGTAATCTGTGCACTGCTGGAGACAGAATCCGCCGTCGAGGCCATTTCGTGGATGGCAGCTGCAACCAATTCAATCTCTTCCAATTGCCGATGGCTGTTGGACAATCCTTGCTGAGCCAGCTCGGCAGATTGGCGAGCAGCGAGCTGCAGGTCGCGGCCGCTTTGTGCCGTATCACTCACAATATGATGAATGGTGCTGACAAATCGGTTGATCCCTTCAGCCAACTCGCCAGTCTCATCTCTGCGCATTACATTGAGACGTTGGGTCAAGTCCCCTCCGGCGGCAGAAAGGCGTCCGACCATGCTGGCGGTCTGTTGTACCGGGAGGGAGATGGACCCGGCAGCCCAGGCCAGACCGACAAGACCAAGGCATGCCACCACGATCCCAACCAGCAGTTGCATCCAAAGACTCTCGCTGAAACCAGCGGCTCTCGCCTGTTCAGCCTGATCAGCATCTGCAAACAGCGCCGTATCAGCCACCTCTATGATGATCCCCCAGGCTTGAGTAACCCCTTTAAGATGGATTGGCACCAGCACGCGCAACTGACCCGAGACTTGCTGACTACTGGCCTCTCCCTTGTTGAGCAGAGCCATCAAGCCAGACTCTTCAAGCCGCCCCCCGATCACATCAGGTTGCGCCGAATCCGCGGCGATGATGCCGTGTGGACTGATGATCCTGACCCGGCTCTGGCCAGAGAACACCTGGCCACTTACCTGCTTGGCCAACTGTTGTAGGTAATTGAGGGAGTAGTCGACCCCGACCATCCCCAGATAACGGCCCTGATCCAGAACGGGCACCACAAAAGAGGTCAACAGCGTCGGTTGGCCATTCACGGTATAAACGGAAGGGTCGACAGCACAGGCTGCCTTGCCCTCCATCGGACAGAGATACCATTCCGATGCCCGGATACCGGTCTTGCTCAAACTCTTGCTGTAGTAGTCGCCCAGCGGTTTGATGGTGAACCCGGCTGGGCCACGACTCCAGTAGGGGGCAAAGTTGCCAGTGGCCTGGCTATGAACCCCGTCAGTCAAATATGCACTGTCCTGACCATCAAAGGTATTAGGCTCCCAACCACTGTAGATACTGAGAAAGTCTCTGTTCCGTTCAGCAACATCCTTGAGCAACGCCGTAACGGTAGCCCGGTCCAATGGCCTGGGTTGATGAACATTGCCAGCCAGCATGGCGGCAAGTGTCTCTGCTGTATTAAGGGCTTGTTCAAAGGTACCTGCAATCTCGCCGGCTTGTTGACCAGCCAGAGCCATCAGCCATCGCCCGGCATCCTGACGAGTTGTCTCGCGCATTTCGCCCTGAATACCACCTTGCATGGTCGCAAGAGACAGATAGCTATACCCGACCACACTCAACACGGTAGCCAGTAAAATACAGCCACCAAAAAACATGACCTGATGTTTGATTGAACGAAACACGGCGACTCCAACCTGTAAATGATGCCCTGCTGGTAATGGCAAGCATCTTAAGAGGAGATAGGTTGGTTCCGAAGAGCTACCAGTCAGAATTTTCACACTTTGAGCGTTCGATCACGAACATTAAATATTCGCTTACGAAAATAGAGAAAGTGGTCGATACAGGCTCGCCATCTCTGACCATCGTCCATAAAAAACGCCAGCAATGGTTGCTGGCGTCTCGTTTATTCAGATGAGTGGTTACAAAATAACCGTTACTATATCTTATCCGCGCAGGCCACCGAGAAATTCGGCCCGGGTATCAGGCTGGGTCTTGAATACCCCACCCAGCGAGGTGGTGGTGGTATGGGAGGTGGAATCCATCACCCCGCGCGCCTTGACGCAGTAGTGGGTCGCCCTGATGCTGATGGCCACGTCTTTGGTACTGAGCAGGGTCTGCAGCGCAAGCAAGATCTGCTGGGTCAGCCGCTCCTGCACTTGGGGGCGGCGGGCAAAAAACTGCACGATGCGGTTGATCTTCGACAGGCCAATCACCTTGCCGCGAGGGATATAGGCCACATGGGCCAGCCCGTCGATGGTGACGAAGTGGTGTTCGCAGGTACTGGTGAGGCTGATGTCCCGCACCATGATCATCTCATCCACCTGCATCTTGTTCTCGATCACCGTCACCTTGGGGAAGGTGGAATAATCGAGGCCAGAGAAGATCTCATTGACGTACATCTTGGCGATGCGGTGCGGCGTCTCGGCCAGACTGTCATCGGCCAGATCCAGCCCCAGCGTCTCCATGATGGAGCGCATATGGCCTTCGATCTTCTCCCGCTTCTGCTGGCTGTTCAGCTCGTTGGCGACCAGGGGAGTTTCCAGTCCCTGGGCTTCGAGGGCAGCCCTGACCAGCAAGGCTTCCTGACTAAGTGTTGTCATTCTCTTCTCTCCCACGCTCAGGGACTATGTGAGGGCCGCTCGTCGAGCGACCCCTTATGTTATGGCGACGCACAGAGCCGACGGCATCGTTGTAATGGTAGCCACATGAGATGTGACGGCCATCTGTTATGGCGGTATAGTAAACGGCCATTGCCGCCAAGATTCAAGTCAACTTGTGCGTCACCTCATACTTTATGGCCATCTCACCCCGTTTCAGCGCTGATTACCTCGAGATTCCCTTGAGATAACCTGCCCATCCCCGGGGAATTTTGTGATAATCCCGCCTTCAATCATAGAAAGAGGTCATGACGATGGGATTTGATACCAGCGGACTACTCCCCTTAAGCGATGCCCTGCAAGGGATGCTGGAGCAACTCGCCTGCTGCTGCGACAGCCAGCAGCTGCCCCTGCCAGAGGCTCTTGGCCGGGTACTTGCCAGCGATATCGCCTCCCCCCTCGCCGTGCCTCCGTTCGACAACTCCGCCATGGACGGTTACGCCGTGCGCCTTGCGGATCTCGCCGCCGGCACCCCGCTCATCATGGCGGGCAAGGCCTTTGCCGGTCAGCCCTATCAGGGCGAATGGCCCGCTGGCCACTGCGTGCGGATCATGACCGGCGCCCCGGTCCCCGCAGGGACGGATGCGGTGGTTATGCAGGAAGAAACGCAGGCCGACGGCGATCGGATCACTTTTTTGTGTGAACCGACTGCGGGGCAGAACATTCGGCTGGCGGGTAGCGACATCGGCAAGGGCGCCTGCGTCCTGCCAGCCGGTACTCGTCTCACCCCAAGAGAGATGCCGCTGCTGGCCTCCCTCGGCGTGGCCACCGTCGCGGTGCGCCGCCCACTGAAGGTGGCCATCTTCAGCACTGGCGACGAGCTCAAACCGGTCGGCACCCCGCTTGCCCACGGCGACATCTATGACTCCAACCGCTACGGCGTGCGAGCCATGCTGGCGCGCATGGGCTGCGACTGCCTCGACCTTGGCATCATCCCGGACGATCCCGCCCAGCTGCGCGCCGCCTTTATCCGTGCCGACGAAGAGGCCGATGTACTCATCACCACCGGCGGCGTTTCGGTAGGGGAAGCGGATTTTACCAAACAGCTGCTGGACGAGCTCGGCGAGATTGGCTTCTGGAAGCTCGCCATCAAGCCGGGCAAGCCATTTGCTTTTGGCCGCCTGCCCCGCGCCTGGTTCTTTGGCCTGCCGGGCAACCCGGTCTCCGCCATGGTCACCTTCGATCAGCTGGTGCAACCGGCGCTGGCCAAGCTGGCCGGTCAACAGTTCGTGCGGCCACTCCAACTGCAAGCCATTGCCGTCGAGCCACTCAAAAAGAGCCCGGGCCGACTCGACTTCCAGCGCGGCATTCTGAGCCAGGGACCAAACGGTCTCGAGGTGCGCAGCACCGGCTCGCAAGACTCTGCCGTGTTCAGCTCCCTGTCGCAGGCCAACTGCTACATCGTTCTTGAACGGGAGCGGGGCCACGTCGCCGCGGGCGAGACGGTGACCATCGAACCGTTCGGGGGATTGCTGCTGTGAGCGAGATCCTCAGCGATGCCGAACTGCTGCGCTACAACCGCCAGATCATCCTCAAATCCTTCGACTTCGAGGGACAAGAGGCACTCAAGCAGGCCAAGGTGCTGGTGATCGGTGCCGGTGGCCTTGGCTGCGCCGCCAGCCAGTATCTGGCGGTGGCCGGGGTTGGCCAGCTCACCCTGGTCGATTTTGACAAGGTGGAGCTCTCCAACCTGCAACGCCAGGTGCTGCACAGCGATGAGCGTATCGGCCACCACAAGGTGGACTCTGCCGCCCAGTCCCTGCGCGCGCTCAACCCCTGGCTGAACGTAGAAACCCATGCCGCCGTGGCCGATGAGGCGCTGCTCGATACCCTGCTACCCCTGCACCAGTTGGTATTGGATTGCACCGACAATCTGGCCATTCGCAACCTGTTGAATCAGAAGGCACGCCAGCACAGGGTGCCACTAGTCAGCGGCGCCGCCATCCGGTTGGAGGGTCAGCTCTGCAGCTTCACCTGGCAGGAAGATGAGCCCTGTTACGCCTGCCTCAGTGCCCTGTTTGGCGAACAGGCCCTCACCTGCGTCGAAGCGGGAGTCCTCGCCCCCGTAGTGGGGCTGGTGGGTAGCCTGCAGGCGCTGGAGGCGATCAAACTGCTGGCGGGCATGGGCAAAAGCTACAGCGGCCGCCTGCTGATGATCGATGGCCTCAGTGGCACCTTCCGCGAAATGAAGCTACCCAAGCGCCCCGACTGCCCGGTCTGCTCCCATCCTTAAACCCGCGCGATGTGTCTAGTCCTGAAATAGGTTTACACATTTTCGGCTAGCCTTTCTCCACTCAGAACCCCCGATGCACCGCATCGGGGGTTCTGTATTTCAACGCATGATGCGGTCGCTCCACGTTGTAAATATCCACCGCCTCACGCACCATCTCCCGCGCTTGCACCAGGTCCTGCGGGCTTTGCAACAACAACTCTCCTTTCAATATCCCGTTCACCCGTTCTGCCAACGCATTCTGGTAACAGTCATACCCATCCGTCATCGAGCATTTCACCCCGTGCCGTTCATGTAATGACTGATACAACCCCGAGCAATACTGCACGCCGCGGTCTGAGTGATGGATGAGTTCACCGCCGCCACGCCGTTGCTTCAGTGCTTTCTTGAACGCCATCGCCACCGACTCGGCATGCATCCCCTCGTGCACGTGATGGCCCACTATCTTGCGTGAATAGGCATCCGTCACCAGGCTCAAGTACAGCGGCCCGCTCCTGGCTGGCAGATAGGTGATGTCGGCGACCCACACTTGCTCTGGGGCCACCGGCGTAACCTGCTCTGGCCCAGCCTTGAGCAAGTTGGGATGACGATAGAAGCGGTGAAAACTGTGGGTGGTCTTGTGATACGCCCGTCTGGGCTGCACCAGCAGGCGGTGCTCGGCCAATATCCGAAACAGCCTGTCACGCCCTACCTTGAGCCCGCCATCATCCTGACCCTGCAGCAGATAATGCAGCTTGCGAGTGCCCACCCGAGGTTGTCGCAGTCGAACCTGACGCACAAAGCGCACCACCTGCAATCCCTGTGCATGGCGCAGGTCGGCGACTCGATTGCGCTTGTAGTAAGTCTGCCTGCTTATCCCCAGAAACAGGCAAGCCCTGACAATGGTCAGCCTCTCGACTTGCCGCTGCGAGAGGACTTGCCGGGTCGCTTTTTTACGATGGAGACGCCGTAGTCATTCTTCAGTACATCGACGACGGCCTCAAAAAACTGGGCCTTCTGACTCATCAGCGCCAGCTGCTGCTCGAGTTCCTTGATACGCTGTTCGGGCATCTGGTTGTCGGGGTCAGGCATGGTGATGCTCCTGCCGGCACGCACAGAAGCCCCCTGGCTCCAATCTTGCCGACCATGTTTACGCAACCATACCAGAACGGTTGAGCGGCCCTGAATGCCATAACGCACCTGAGCCTGTTTGTAGGTGAGCTCGCCTTTTTCAATCTGCTCGACCAGCGCCAGTTTAAAAGTCAGCGAGTAATCGCGCAGTGTCCGTTTCACACCTTGTCCCATCGGGTTCTCCATTTATTGGGGGGAAAGGTGTAAACCATATTCAGGACGGGACAATGCCTACAAAAAAGCCGAACCCTGTGGTTCGGCTTTTTGCATCAAGCTTGCGCAGATTAACCGGCGCAGTAGACCCGAGCCTCGCGCGGGGTGTAGATACCGAAGGTCACTACGGCCAGCAGCCCATTGACGAAGGTATGCTGTGCTTCAACACGCACAACCTTGTCGGCACCATTGCAAACGGTGGCCGCATCGATAGTTTTGCTCTGGCCCAAACCAGAAATGAAGAAATGATGAGTCACTTCTTTGGTGGGCTCTACTGCATTACCGGAATGCACGGTAAACCCTTGTTGGGCACAGCCGGTAATCATCATTGCAACGGCCGCAGTCAACACCATTTTTTTCATTTTATTATCCCTGACAATATTATTGTTCCGGCTTTTCCGGTGCCATACAAAGAGAAATTCATGCTTATTATCAATAAGATAAATAGAAAAACCCTAAGCTGTTGGCACACTATCAAAATCCGGACAGGGCAACAAGGCTTTATTTGAGACTTAACGTTACCAAATATCAGGTCAGAGATTGCAATAAACTCGGGCCGTTCTTGGGGTGTAAATGCCCAGTGTCAGGATAGCCATCAGCACATCTTGCGGACTCTGCTGCATTTCCACACGCACCACTTTTTTCGGGTCACCATGGCAGGCTAGTGAGGCATCAACCATTTCACTCTGGCCGATTCCCGCCAGTACAAAATCATGGCGCGCTTCTCTTGTTGGCTGACCCGGGTTTCCCTCGTGTACGAAGAAGGTCTGCTGGGCACACCCCGACAACAGCAAGGCGCAACACGCCATCCATACTACTTGTTTCATGCTTCTTATTCCTGGCTACTGCCATTGCGGGAACCTTAGAAGATCCCCTTGGCTTTGACCTTTTTCATATTGGCGACCTGACTCGAGAGATCCTCGATCAAGGGTTCTGCCTCCGTGCCGACAGCATTCTGTCGAGCGGGGGCACTGGCCAACCGCTGGATCAATCTGTGCTGCTCGCGGATCAGTCGGGATTGCTCTTCCAGTTGACGAGAGAGCAGTTGGATACTGCTGGCAAGGGGAGCAAGATCCTGCTCGGCCCCTGTTAATGGCAGTTTGCCAGCGATGGCTTCGGCCAGCTGATCATGATCCAGCACGGCTGGCAGTCCTTGTCTGAGTTCATCCCACATCTCGGCGGGTTGCTGCTCGCCAAGCCGGCTGACAATCTCGTCCACCAGTGACGTGGTATCACGCTGTCCCAGCTGCGGCGCCAGCCTGGCCACTATCTCGTCGATCATCACATCAGCGGCAGGCTGCGCATCGCCAGCCACCTCGCCCAGATTGAAACCACAGCTGGCAAAGGCATGACGCAGGGTAGTCATGCTCACCTGCTCCGGCCCCAACGCATTGGCGATCGCTTTGCAGAGGTTGGGTGCCAGCACGTACATGAACATGCCGGAGAGGTAGATATCCTTGTGAAAACGGCTCCTGGAGAAGTCAAACTCCTCGCTGCTATCCTGGATCTTGCGCGCCCGTTGATACCAGTTCTGCAATACCCCGACCGCATAGCGATCAGACTCCAGCGCACCCGGATCCATGTAAATGGAGAAGGTCATGCGCTTGAGTTGACTACTCATCATCAACCTCGGCCATCACAGACGCTTCGCGATAGACTTCATCCTCTTCAGTGGTGTAGAGGCAGATCTCGCGAGCCAGCGCGGACTGGGCATCGTCCAGCAGCTCGACACGGTCACCCAGGGTCGGATAGGCCGCCTTGATCGCGTCATAAATCAGGGACGCACCGCCACCGACCAGATAGACACGGTTCGGGTTCTTGGCAAACTTCTTCGCTTCATGTGCAACCTGAGTACCCAGCTCGTCGATTTTGTTTTGCATCTTCTCGAGGATTTTGGGGATCTGGCTCTCGTCGTTGACCACATCACGCACAAAGCTCATGTCGTGGCGACGCTTGATAAACTCGTTGGCCACCAGATAGCTGGAGTCGCTGTCTGCTGCGGCCAGCGCCTTGCGGGTGGCGTCGGTGACCATGGAGACACCGATCTCGTTGTTGCCGTAGACATCAGACACATCATCAAACTCGCCGACGATGATCCCCATATCCAGGGTGGTACCACCGCAGTCGATCACCAGGGTTTTGGTGAACTCGTTGCAGCCAGAGCCAATCAGGCGGGAGAGCGCAGCAGGCAGACTCTCCGGCATCACTTCGACGCTGACGATATTGAACAGTTCACCCTTGTTAAGGGTGATCGGACGCATCAGGTTGCGGCGTTTCTTCTCGATCTTCTCTTCGTTGCGCTGGCAATCGTCCGGGTTGTAAAACTCGGTGATGGGCAGGGTCACGGTGATGGCCACATCGCAGGGGGTCACCCCGCTCTGCAGCAGGGCATGATGAACGGAGAGCAGATTGAGATCGTCATACTGGTACTCCACATGGGTGGTTGCCAGAGACTTATCGGAGGTCGCGTCGTAGGTGTACTTGGTGTTGCCTATCTCGTAGTTATAGATCTTCTTGTCTTTACGCAATGCGGCGCTCTTCCAGTCCTTGCGAAAGGAGTTGGGAGAGATGACGGTCTTGAGCACCTTGTTCTCAATCCAGCTCACCTTGACGTTGGTCGAGCCATCATCGATGGCCATTTTCATTACTTCAGACATGAGGAAACACCTGTTAATAGATCAAAAATAGGTCCGATTGCGTTGCCTTATGCCCTTGGCAAGGCGATCGAACCAATACATACACGGTTAAAAGGGCGACAAGTTTAATGGGTTTCTAAAATCCGGTGAAGCAAATGATTAAAACCGGAAGGATCTTCCGCGGGCCAGGCGTGGTGACCGTTGGGGGTGTGGATGGTGGCGTTGGGCAGGGCGGCAAACTGCTCCACCCGTTTGGCCAGCGGCAGGTAGTCGTGACTGGTAGAGATGATGGCCACCGGCTGCCAGATGCTGCCGAGCCGAGCGCGCACCGACCAACCGGGTAGCGCCTCCAGCAGCGCCTTGTAAACCTTCTTTTTGTTGCGCACGAAACGCAGCCGGAAGGTATGGCGCACCTGCGCCAGATCCGGGCCTGGGAAGAGCTCGCGCCCCAGCCACCAGGCGAGCGGCCGCATGCCAAACCAGCGCAGCCACTTGAGGCGCTGGGCGTAGCGCTCCTGCTCCCTCGGCGTTTCCAGCAAAAATTCGCTGACACCGTTGACCAGCACCAACCCTCGCACCTTGTGTGGGAGTTGCAAAGCCAGCTCCAGCGCCACCATGGCCCCCAGCGACAATCCCACTACCCAGGCGGGCTCAGGTTGCTCATCGAGCCAGTTCGCCACATCAGCCGCCAGGGTTGATACGTCGAACGGCCCCTCCTGCATGCTCTGACCATGGCCGCGCAGATCCAGCGCCACCACCCGGTAGTGTTCGGAAAACCGTTCGATCTGCGCCTGCCAGTCGAGGCTGGAGGAGCCCAGCCCGTGCAGCAGCAACAGCAAGGGGCCCTCCCCCGCACTGCGCAGGGCAAGACCGTTGAATTTCATCACCTGATTGCGGCGCATCAGTGTATTGCCTCTCGACTCATCACCTGAACCATCTCTTGTTGTTATGTTGCCCGTGGCCATCCTGCCACGTTATCAGCGCGGCGCCCAATCAGCCTTCGCTGACCAGACTCACCGCCTTGATATAAGCGTAGATCTGCTGCTCCGGCGCCAGTGCCAGGCGCCTGGCAGAGCGGCTGGTGATCCGGGCCAGCAGTATCTGCTCCCCCAGCGCCAACTGCAACAGGGTCTGGCCGGGGCGCACCTCGCGCACCGCCAGCAGACGGGTGACGAGACAGTTGGAGAGGCTGGAGTGCTCGATGGGTGCTGTGGCAATCACCACATCTCGCCCTGCCACCTTGATCTGCAAGGGGCCGCTCTCGTCCGGCACATGGGTCATGGTGACCCGCAGCCGCTGCTCGCCGAGCTGCAGGGTCGCCATCTGCTCGTCCTCATCGTAGTGGGCCAAGGTAGCGTCCAGCATCACCCCGGCATCGTCACGGCTGGCGAGCGAGAGATCGGTACGGGCGAAGATCTCGCTCGGGCGCCCCTGCGCCTCGACCCTGCCACTTTCCAGCAGCACCAGCTGATCGCAGAGCAGGCTCACCTCCTCCATGGCGTGGCTAACGAAGATCATCGGGATGCCACTCTCCTGCTGCAAGCCTTTGAGCACATGGGCCTGATGGATGCGGCTGCGCCGATCCAGCGCCGAAAAAGGCTCATCGAGCAGCAGCAGATCAGGATCGGCCAGCAGCGCCCGCCCCAGCGCCACTCGCTGGCGTTGGCCGCCAGAAAGCGCATGGGCAGGCTGTCCCAGCAGATCGGCAAAACCGAGTCGCGCCGCCAGCGCCTCGGGCTGCCAACGCCCTCGCCCCTTGCGGGCCGCCAGTTGCAGATTGCCGAGCACCGACAGATGGGGGAAGAGGCGCGAGTCCTGAAACACCAGTCCGATACGACGCGCTTCGGGCAGCAGTTCTGCGCACTCCCGCCCGCGCCACAGCAAGCGATCCCCGCTTTGGCGATCGAGCCCGGCGATGATGCGCAGCAGGGTGCTCTTGCCGCAGCCGGAGGGACCAAACAGACCGAGGATCCCACCCAGCTCGAGGGTCAGTGCGCAATCGAGGATAAAGGGACCAAACACGCGCCGGGCACTGAGGTTCAGGGCATGGCAGTGTAGGGCGTTGCCTGGCAAAATCGTGGCTGGCTGGTTCATCCGAACACTCTCCGCTGTCTGCGCTGCAGCACGCCGTAGACCAGCACCAGCATCACCAGCGAGAAGCCCATCAAGCCCCCCGCCAGAATATGGGCGTTCTGGTAATCCATCGCCTCCACATGATCAAACAGGGCAATCGAAAGCACCTGGGTCTCGCCGGGGATATTGCCGCCAATCATCAGCACCACGCCAAACTCCCCCAGGGTATGGGCAAAGCCGAGGGCCGCCGCCATCACGAAGCTGGGCAGGGTCATCGGCAAAATGATATGGAAGAAGCGCTCCAGCGGGCCGAGCCCCAGAGTAGCGGCGGCCTCCAGCTCCTTGTTGCCCATGTTGACGAAGGCGGAGGTGAGCGGCTGCACCACAAACGGCAGCGAATAGAGGATGGAGGCAAACAGCAGGCCGAGAAAACTGAAGGCGAGCGGCGCACCGAAGTTGTCGCGCCACCAGGCGCCGAAGCCATATTCGGGGGAGAAGGCGAGCAGCAGATAAAACCCCAGCACGGTGGGGGGCAGCACCAGCGGCAGCGCCACCAGCGCTTCCACCAGCGGTCGCAGCCGGTTCTGGCTGCGCGACAGCCACCATGCCAGCGGCGGCGCCAGCAACAGCAAAATCGCGGTGGTACAGGCCGCAAGCTTCAGGGTGAGCCAGACCGCCAGCAGATCCCCGTCACTCATCGGACTCACTCCCAACGCCAGGTTCAGCACCAGACACGGCAAACGAGCCGCACTCCCGGCAGACCTGATCCTGAGTCAGGCAGGTCATCGCCAGCAGCTCTCTACTCATCGTCCGGCTCCCGGTTGAATGCGGCCAACGGCATGGTCTCTATCCTCATTGCAAAGAGTGGCCGACCACTCAGGGTATCGCGTCAGCCCCAAGCCCTTATTGGGGCAGGGCATAGCCCGCGGCCTTGATCTGCCCTTGACCCGGCCCCTTGAGCCAGGCGACCAGCGCCTCCACCGCAGCCCCTTTCTTCAATACCAGCCCCTGCTGCTTGATGGGTGGATAGAAGCTCGCAGGCACCGCCCAGGCTTCGCCGGTCTTGCCCGCTTCTACCAGATTGGCCCAGGCCACGAAGCCCAGCTCGGCATTGCCGGTATCGACAAACTGCCAGGTCTGGCTGATATTGGCGCCGGTCAGCAGCCGGTACTGCTTGGCATCGATCTTGAGATGGGCGAGGGTCGCCATGGCGGCAGCGCCGTAAGGGGCGGTGCGGGCATTGGCGATGGCGAGGTTGCCTTTCCAACTGCGCAGGGTCGCCTCGTCAGGGGCTGGGCCGCCCTTCTTCCACAGCCCCAGCTGGCCGATGGCGTAGGTGAAGCGATCGCTCCCCTTGCCCTCTTTTTCCAGCTTCTCGGGGGTCGCCACATCGGCGGAGAGGAAGAGATCAAACGGTGCTCCGTGACTGATCTGGGTGTAAAGCACTCCGGTGGCGGCAGACGAGATGGCCAGGGTATGGCCGGTCTTGGTGGTGAACTCCTTGCCGATACGCTCGATGGTGCCCTTGAAGTTGGCAGCCACGGCCACCTTCACTTCATCGGCCTGCACGGCACCGGAATGCAGAGCTGGGGCGCAGACCCCCAACATGACAACAGATAACAGCGGTTTCATTCCCTTTCTCCTGATGGGGCCCGCACATCCGCGCCCCGAAACGGGGCCATGGTTCCCGTTGAACCTGCGCCCCTCGTGATGAACAGGTCAGGCTTTCCAGCGGGCAGCGGCGGCGTTGTCGCGATCAAGCGCCTCGACCCAGCGTTGTACACCCTCGGCGGTCAGCTCTTTTTTCCAGAACGGCGCCCGGGTTTTCAAGAAATCCATGATGAAGTGACAGGCATCAAAGGCAGCGTCGCGATGGGCACTGCTCACCGCCACCAGCACGATTTGATCGCCAAGCCACAGCTCGCCGATACGATGAATGAGGGTACACTCCTGCAGCGGCCAGCGGCGGCGGGCCTCCTGCACGATATCGGCCAGCGCCTTCTCGGTCATGCCGGGGTAGTGTTCGAGGGCCAGCCCCTTCACCTCCTCCCCCTGATTGAAGTCGCGCACCTTGCCAACGAAGGTGACGATGGCGCCACTGTCGGCGCGGGTCGCAAGACGGGCATATTCGTCGGCCAGCGAGAAGTCCTCCCGCTGCACCACAATGCGATCTGTGATGGCTACGTCGTTCATGGCTCAGCCTCCGGTCACCGGCGGGAAGAAGGCCACTTCATCGCCATCATTGATAGGGGTATCGAGGGGCACCAGCGTCTGGTTGACCGCCACCAGCAGTTTGCCAGCCTCGAGGGCCAGTGCCCACTTGTCGCCGCGCTCACTTAAGTCGCAGCGCAGTTGCTCGGCGGTGGCGTAATCGCAGGGCAGGCTCAACTCGTCACAAGCTACTAGCTCACGCACTTGCGCAAAAAACAGTACCTTGATCATGCTTGCTCCCCGCTCGTTGACCCCAACTGAAAATGGCCTGACTTGCCGCCCTTCTTCTCTACCAGTCGCACCTGCTCGATCACCATGTCTTTTTGCACCGCCTTGCACATGTCGTAGATGGTCAGCGCCGCAACAGATGCCGCCGTCAGCGCCTCCATCTCCACCCCGGTCTTGCCGGAGAGCTTGCAGAGGGTGCGGATATGCACCTTGTGCTGCTCGGGCAGCGGCACTATTTCTACCTCTACCTTGGTCAGGGCTAGCGGATGGCAGAGGGGGATGAGATCGGAGGTCTTCTTGGCCGCCATGATACCGGCGATGCGGGCAGTGGCGAACACATCACCCTTGTGATGCTGGCCGCTCAGGATCAGCGCCAGGGTCTCGGGGGCCATGGCGACAAACGCCTCGGCACGAGCTTCACGCTCGGTCACCTGCTTGTCGGTCACATCCACCATATGGGCTTCGCCGCTTTGATTGATATGAGTCAGGTTGGGCTGGGTCTGCTTGGGATCGGTCTGGTTCATCGTTTGCTCTCAAAGGTGGGAGACAAAGTTGCACGGCTTGGTACGGGCATCGAGCTGATCGCGAATAAGCTGCTCCCAGCCCAGCCGGCACGCACCGGGGGAGCCCGGCAAACAGCAGATCAGGGTGCGATTGGCAAGACCGGCCAAGGCACGACTCTGCATGGCTGAACCCTTGATCTCGGCAAAGGAGAGCTGGCGGAACTGTTCGCCAAAACCTTGCACCGTGCGCTCGAACAGCACGCCGACCGCCTCAGGCACCCAGTTTTGCTCATTAAAGCCGGTGCCACCGTTTATCAGGATCGCCTGCACTTCGCTGTCGGCGATCCAGTCACTGACCAGCGCCCGAATTCGAAACAGGTTATCAGCACACAGCGCCCGACCTGCAAGCTGGTGTCCTGTCGCAGTGAGGGCTGATACCAGATAGTCGCCCGAGCTGTCATCGGCAGTAGTGCGGCTGTCGGAAACCGTCAATACGGCGATCTTGAGGGGAATAAATTCGTTGTTGTTCTGTCCCATCGGGCAGCTCCTTATGGCTATGGGCCGTCAACGAGGCAAAATGAGGAGGGGGAGCAAACAGTCATAGAGAGCAACAAGAACCCGCGTCTCCATCCCGTTAGCCCACGTGCCCAGACGTTTGACGGCGGGCTGATTCTACCAAAGGTTTCACGGGATATGGGATTTAAAAGATACACAAATCTGATGTTTGTCTCAGATATCAGTAAAACGCAGGCCGGGCGAACCCGGCCTGTGATGAGGGCGGATCAGAATCCCTTCACCCCTGTCATGTCGGGTAGCTGGTGCGCAATCCCCTTGTGACAGTCGATGCAGGTGCCCTGTCCCTCCTTGCCAAGATTGGCGGAGTGCATCTGGGCAGCCCGTTTACCTTGCAAAGAGAAATCCATGTACTCGAAGTTGTGGCAGTTTCGGCACTCGCGCGAGTCTGTCTCTTTCATCCGCTGCCACTCCCGCTCGGCCATCGCCCGACGATGGGTTTCGAACTTCTCGGGGGTATCCACCTTGCCAGTGACCATGCCCCACAGTTCTTTGGAAGCCTGCACCTTGCGGATGATCTTGTAGGTCCACTCGTGCGGCACGTGGCAATCAGGACAGCTGGCCCTCACACCGGAGCGGTTGGCGTAGTGGATGGTGTCGCGGTACTCCTCGAACACGTTGTCCTTCATCTCGTGACAGCTGGTACAAAACTTCTCGGTGTTGGAGGCTTCCATGGCGGTATTGAAGCCGCCCCAAAAGATCACTCCACCGAAAAATCCCATCATCAGCAGCACCCAGAGGGCCGCTTTTGACGGTGACTTGAAGGTGGTCCACAGACGCTGGATAAAGCCGGGTAATTTCATTGATGGACTCCTTAGTTCAGTGCTTCAACCGGCTTGAAAGTATTTTCCACCAGCGGCTTGGCATCCGCTTGCGGCACATGGCACTGCAGGCAGAAGTAGCGACGGGGTGAAACCTCACCCAGGGTTGTACCATCACGGGTCTCGAAGTGAGTCGGGCTGATCTTGGGGGCCTTCATGGCGCTGGCATTCTTGAAGCTGTGGCAGGCCAGGCACTTGTTGACCTTGTTATCCACCTCGTAGTTACGAATATCGTGGGGGATCAGCGGTGGCTGATGAATGTACTGGCGATCATACATATCACCGTCTTTGCGAAAATTCTTCAGTGGTACGGCATCCGCCTCGATCACCAGATCGGTGGCCCCCCGCTCGGATTTGATCCCTCCGGTACTATTGGTGATCTCGGAGGTGGCGGCCATCAAGGATCCCGCCATCAGGCAGGCCAGCATTGCTCCAATCAGCTTTTTCATTATTTATTCTCCAACGTTTTTTCTGCCTTGACGGCAAAACCTACAGTGATTTCAAAAACTTGTTCCGCGCAGACATCGATGCAGCGGCCACAGTTGGTACACTCCTGAGCCGCAATCAAGGGCCCGTGACCGCGCTTGGCACCGTGAACCGGCCCGCGCAGAATTGGGCGCTCCGGGCAGACCGCATAACAATCCATGCAGTTGCTGCACCGCTCGCGCCCCTTGGCAGAAATCTTGATAAATCCGACCCGGTTGACCAGGGCATAGAAAGCACCCACCGGACAGAGATGACCGCACCAGCCCCGCTCCAGCACGAACAGATCGAACAGGAACAGCGCCGCCAGCAGGGCCCAGCCCGCCCCCATGCCAAACAGCAGACCGCGCATGGCCAAGGACACAGGATTGACCAGCTCCCACGCCATCACCCCAACCACCGCAGGCACCACCAACACCATGGCCAGCAGCCAGTAGCGGGTCGTGCGGCTAAACTGGCCGTTGCCCTTGAGGCCAAGTCGCCCCCGGAGCCAGGCCGCGGTATCCGTGATAAGGTTGACCGGGCAGACCCAGGAGCAGAACACCCGCCCCCCGATCAGCCAGTAACCGGCCAGCACGATGGCGGCCCCCAGCCAGAGGGTGGTGATGGGCCAATGGCCCGCCGCCAGCGACTGCAACAGGGTCAGGGGATCGGTCAGCGGCACCGTCTCCAGCAACAGCGAGCTGGAGAGGTTGCCCTTGAGGATCCAGATGCCCGCCAGCGGCCCCAGCAAAAACAGCCCGAGCACGCTCAACTGACTCAGCCGACGCAGCAGCAGGAAGCGGTGAGCACGCCACCACCCCAGCTTGATGCGCGCCTCCTCTCCCGGATAACGACTCATAGCCCCTCCGGTTTGCGTGTCGGCAGGGTGAGCCTATCGCCGATGAGCGACTTGTTTCCCGCCTTGGCCTTCTCTTCCCAGCCGAGCCGGTAGTGATGACCCAGCTCACCCTTGGCGAGCTGACGGGGCACTACCTTGATGGCAGACTCCTCCAGCACGCAGGCGTGCTCGCACTTGCCACAGCCGGTGCAGGCATCGCTGTGCACCGTGGGCAGGAACATGGCATGCTTGCCGGTGCGCTGGTTATGCTGCAAATCGAGGGTGATCGCCTTGTCAATCAAGGGGCAGACCCGATAACAGACATCGCAGCGCAAGCCCAGATAGTTGAGGCAGGTCTCGTGATCTATGAGCACTGCCACCCCCATCCGCGCCTGATCGATATCGGTCATCTGTTGATCCAGCGCCCCACTCGGACAGGCCACCACGCAAGGGATGTCATCACACATCTCGCAGGGCACAGCACGCGCCTTGAAGTAAGGGGTGCCGGTGGTCACAGGGTCAAACAGCCGGGCGAGCTTGAGGGTGTCGTAGGGGCAGGCCAGGGCGCAGAGCCCGCAGCGCACGCAGGCGCCGAGAAACTCCGCTTCGTCGAGAGCGGCGGGCGGACGCAGCGCCTGGGCAGGCACAGCTTGTGCCTGCTGGCGGGCCACGCCACCGAGCCCCATGCCAAGCAGGCCCACACCGCAGGCCCCTTTTGCCATGTCGGCCAGAAACTGGCGACGACTACGACTCATCTCGCGCTCCCCCGCCTCAGGCCTTCATCACCTTGACGGCGCACTTCTTGTAATCGGTCTCTTTGGAGAGCGGATCGGTGGCGTCCAGGGTCAGCTTGTTGACCAGTTGGCTGGCATCAAAGAAGGGCATGAACACCAATCCCTTAGGGGGTTTATTACGGCCACGGGTCTCGACTCGGGTCTTCACCTCACCACGGCGGGAGGAGACGATCACCTCTTCCCCACGACGCACGCCGCGGGCCTTGGCATCGTCCGGGTGCATGAACAGCACCGCATCCGGGAAGGCGCGATAGAGCTCGGGGACTCGACGGGTCATGGTGCCGGTGTGCCAGTGTTCCAGCACGCGACCGGTGGAGAGCCACAGATCGTACTCCTGGTCTGGCGACTCGGCGGCAGGCTCGAACGGCAGGGCGAAGATCACCGCCTTGCCATCAGGCTTGCCATAGAAGCGCACCCCCTCGCCCGCTTTCACGTAAGGGTCGAACCCTTCGCGATAGCGCCACAGGGTCTCCTTGCCATCCACCACCGGCCAGCGCAGACCGCGCGCTTCGTGGTACTGATCGAACGGCGCCAGATCGTGACCGTGGCCGCGACCGAAGGTGGCGTACTCCTCGAACAACCCCTTCTGGACGTAGAACCCGAAGTGCTCGGCCTCGTCGTTCAGCAGCCCCTTGCTCTGCTCTTTCGGGAACTGGTTGACCTGACCGTTGGCATAGAGCACATCAAACAGGGTTTTACCCTTCACTTCCGGCATCTTCGCAATCAGCTCAGCCGGCCACACTTCCTCGACCTTGAAGCGCTTGGAGAACTCCATCAGCTGCCACAAGTCAGACTTGGCCCCTTCCGGCGCTTTCACCTGCTGATGCCAGAACTGGGTGCGGCGCTCGGCGTTACCGTAGGCCCCCTCTTTCTCTACCCACATGGCGGTGGGCAGGATGAGATCAGCCGCCTGGGCGGTGACGGTCGGGTACGGGTCGGAGACCACGATGAAGTTGCGCGGATCACGATAGCCAGGCAGGCGATCGGTATTCATGTTGGGACCGGCCTGCATGTTGTTGTTGCACATCACCCAGTAGGCGTTGAGCTTGCCATCTTTGAGCATGCGGTCTTGCAGCACAGCGTGGAAACCCACCTTGTCGGGAATGGTCCCCTCCGGCAGTTTCCAGATCTGCTCGGCAATGGCACGGTGCTTGGGCTCGGTCACCACCATGTCCGCAGGCAGACGGTGGGCAAAGGTACCCACTTCCCGCGCGGTGCCACAGGCAGAGGGCTGACCGGTCAGGGAGAAGGGGCCAGAGCCCGGCTCGGAGATCTTGCCGGTGAGCAGGTGAATGTTGTAGCAGAGGTTGTTGGCCCAAACGCCACGGGTATGCTGGTTGAACCCCATGGTCCAGTAGGAGACCACCTTCTTGCTCGGGTCGGCATAGATCTGGGCCAGCTTTTCCAGCTTCTCTTTAGAGACGCCGGAGAGCTTGGCGACCGACTCCACATCGTAATCCGCCACAAACTTGGCAAACTCGTCGAAGGTCATCGGGCTGGCATCGCCGCTGTCCGGGTTCTTCGCTTTCTGCTGCAGCGGATCGGTCGGGCGCAGGCCGTAACCGATGTCGGTGACCCCCTTCTTGAACACTGTGTGCTTGTTGACGAAGTCCCAGTTCACCTTGTCGTTCTGAATGATGTAGTTGGCGACATAGTTGAGGATCGCCAGATCGGTCTGCGGGGTGAACACCATGCCGTTGTCCGCCAGCTCGAAGCTGCGGTGCTCGAAGGTGGAGAGCACGTGCACCTGCACATCCGGGTTGGAGAGACGGCGATCGGACATCCGCGACCAGAGGATGGGGTGCATCTCGGCCATGTTGGAGCCCCACAGCACGAAGGCATCGGCCTGCTCGATATCGTCGTAGCAGCCCATCGGCTCATCCATGCCGAAGGTACGCATGAAACCAACTACCGCAGAGGCCATGCAGTGACGGGCGTTGGGGTCGAGGTTGTTGGAGCGGAAACCGGCCTTCATTAGCTTGGCGGCGGCATAGCCTTCCCAGACGGTCCACTGGCCGGAGCCGAACATGCCGACCGCAGTCGGGCCCTTCTCTTTCAACGTCGCCTTGAACTTCTCGGCCATGATGTCAAACGCCTGATCCCAGCTGATGGGAGCAAAGTCGCCATCCTTGTCGAACTGGCCGTTCTTCATACGCAGCATCGGCTGGGTCAGGCGATCCTGGCCGTACATGATCTTGGAAAGAAAGTAACCTTTGATGCAGTTGAGGCCACGGTTGACCGGCGCATCCGGATCACCCTGAGTCGCCACGACCCGACCATTCTGCGAACCCACCAGCACGGAGCAACCGGTACCGCAGAAGCGGCAGGGGGCTTTATCCCAATGGATGGCGGTCTTGTCGGTACTGGTGATGAGATTGGCCGCCAGCGTGGGGGCACTGACACCGGCCACGGCAGCGGCAGCAGCCACCGCGTTGGCCTTCATAAAGTCGCGTCGACTCAGCTTCATGGCATATCCTCGCATTGCTTATCGCGTAATAGTTGTCGAATCTGTCGAACGGGAGCCAGCCAACAGCGGCAGAGGGCACGCCCGGCATCCCATCACTCTTTTCAGTGACCGCCGAGTTCATCGAACTGGTGGTAAATCAGGGCGGCGGAGAGCACGCCCGGCATCGCCTGTATCGCATCAATGGCCGCCATAATCGGCCGCTGGCTCGGACCTTCCAGGGTCACCACCAGCTTGCCCTCGTCACTGACGGCGTGGATCTCGGCCCCTTCCAGGGCGCCAATCTGCTCGGCGAGCTGATGGCGCAAGGGGGGCTGGGTCAGCACCACCAGACTCGATACATGGAACTCCTGATCCATTGTGGCTTCTGTGTCACACGGTTTCTGACTCATTCTGACTCCTGCTTGAGGGTGGGCTGGCTGGCACCACCGGATGGGGCGGCTCGCCCGTCGACCTTGATGCTGCCAACCGGACAATCCTGCACACAGGCGCCGCAGCCGTTACAGCGATCCGGCTCCACCGTCGGGGTGGGCACTCGCCCCAGCACCGGAATAAAACGAATGGCATTGGGCTCGCAGCTGTCCTGGCAGCGCTGGCAGAACACCTGACCATTGGCCAGACAGTTGGCCTCGATATGGGCCTTGTAGTGCCAGGGAGAGTCGGTGGTCGGGCGAAACAGCGGCGCCTTGCAGACCGTGACGCACTCAGTGCAGAAGGTGCACTCGCCACGCTGGAAATCGACCACCGGAAAACCGCCCTCGCCAATCACCAGGATCTGCTCCGGGCAGGCGGCCAGACAGTCCCCACAGCGGGTACAGTCGGCGACAAATGCCGACCAGTTGACTGACCAGGGCAACTGCACCGGCGGTTCGGCGGTTCTCAGCCGCCCCCGAAACAGGCCGCGGCGGGCAAGATCGATCTCATCCGGCATGTTGACTCCTGTTCTGGTGAGGAAGGGTGCAGTGCGAGTCCATGATTGGCATTTTCGATACCAATTATAAGAGTGGGTGTATATTGCGATCCTGACAAGGTGAGGGATATACCACCAGGGAGATAAAAAGGGGGGATTCTTGCGCTAGATCAAAGCCTTGCAGCGCAATAAAAATGGAGGTATCGGTTAAAATACCTCCATGTGAGGATTGCTATTTAATCGTTGGGGATTTTTTGCAGTTATCCGCCGATGGAGGCGAGATGAGGAGTGATGCCGGCATTGCCTTCATGAAGCCGATGGCTAGCACTCTTGCCCGCCAGCGCGGCGCGAATGCGCTGTTGCAGCTCATCCGACTGCGCATCTGCGCTGAGCAAGTCCCGCAGATCGACGCCATTGTCACCAAACAGGCACAGATGTAGCTTCCCCAGCGAGGAGACCCGCAGCCGGTTGCAACCGGCACAGAAATCCTTGCTGTAGGGCATGATAAGACCGACCCCACCCTGGGATTCCGAGTGCATAAAGACCTGAGCGGGGCCGTCATCCTTGCCCCGCAACTGCTGCACCCAGCCACTCTCCAGCAAGCGCTGTTTGATCTGCTCGCCGCTGACATGGTGGTCGCGAAACAGGGTATCCATCTCGCCGGTCTGCATCAGCTCGATAAAGCGCAGCTCGATGGGCTTGTGCTTGATCCAGCCCAGAAAGGCATCGAGCTGGTAGTCGTTGAGCCCCTTGAGCAGCACCGCATTGATCTTCACCGATTTGAAACCGGCGGCCAGTGCCGCTTCGATCCCCTCCATCACCTCCGCCAGCTTGTTCTCACCGGTGATCTGGTGAAACTGGCGCGGGTCGAGACTGTCGACACTGACATTGAGGGCGTTGAGTCCGGCATCAAACCACTCTTGGGCCCGCTCCTTGAGGCGATAGCCGTTGGTGGTCATGGCGACCTTCTCGATGCCCGGCGTGGTGGCGATCACATTGACGATCTCGGTGAAATCACGGCGCAGGGAGGGTTCTCCCCCCGTGATGCGCACCTTGCGAGTGCCCATGGCGGCAAAACCGCCCACCACGCGACGGATCTCGTCAACCGAAAGAAAAGATTTACGCCCCTCTTTGTGGCCTTCCGGGGGGCGATAACCGTCGGGCAGGCAGTAGGTGCAACGGAAATTGCACACATCGGTCACTGACAGACGCAAATAGTAAAAACGACGGAAAAAACCATCTTCAAGTGGCAACATAAACACCTTTCCAAATACGGGAGGCCAGGGCATTTCTTTCCTGACCCTTACAGCTCGACCATTAGGTTCAACAATCGGCTGACGGCTGGTTTTCCCCTATCGCAAGGACGTAGGCAAAACAGCTCGGAGTTCATCTAGTTTTTCGATGCTAACACAAGTTGAAGTACACTCCCACGCATCTTGCAGAGTCATTATTACTGTCCAGAGGTGTTCATCAGCATGGGAAAACGGTTCAGAGTCCATTCGGTCAGCGGCGCCATCGGCCGTGCCATGGTGTTGATCCTCTTCATGGCCAGCCTGATCGCGCTGGTCGCCATGGTGACCCTCTTCTACTCGGTCCCCGATGCCAAGGCGATCAACCTCTCCGGCTCACTGCGGATGCAAGCCTACCGGATGGCCTACGAGATCGAGCGAGGTGACAGCGTGTTGGGGCGGCTCGCCCAGTTTGAAGAGACCCTGCACGCCGAAGAGCTGCAGGAGACCCAGCGCTGGATCACCCCCGCCTCGTTGCGCCGCACCTATGGTGAAGTACTCGGCCAGTGGGCGGTGATGCGCCAGCATATCGAAGAGCGCACCCCCAGACGGTACACAGATAACACCGAGCGGTTTGTGGCGGCCATCGACAATTTCGTCAATCAAATGCAATACCACGTGGAATTCAAGGTACGGATGCTGGCCCTGGCGGAGGGACTGGGGCTGCTCTCCATCATCACCATCGCCTGGTTTACGGTGCGCTTTACCCGCCAACAGGTAGTCGCCCCCCTCAATCAGCTGGTCTACTGCGCTCGCCAAATCCAGCGCCAGGACTTCGATCTCCAGCTGCCCGCCCACGGTGAAAATGAGCTGGGGGAGCTATCACGGGCTTTCGTCACCATGGCGGACGAGCTAGGCAAGCTCTATCGGGAGCTGGAGAACAAGGTGGAAGAGAAAACCGCCAAGCTGCAGCAGGCCAACGATACTCTCTCGTTTCTCTACTCGACCGCCCAGAAGCTGCACGCGGCACCGCTCAGCACCCGCACCCTGATCAAGTTGCTGGATCGCGCCGCCGCCCACCAGCATATCGACCATATCCGGCTGACCCGCTTCGAACACAACGCCATGCCGGTCTACATCTCGGGGCGCACCGGCTGGCCCGGTGATCTCGATGCGGTCGCCAACTTCTATCTGCAAATGGATGAACAGGAGTTCGGCCGGCTCGATATCATCAGCCAGCACCCCATCGACGAGCGGTTGATCAAGAACTTCACCATGCTGCTGGCTCAGGTGCTGCACAAAGACCAGACCCTGCTGCAACAACAGCGGCTGCTGCTGATGGAGGAGCGGGCAGTGATCGCCCGAGAGCTGCATGACTCGCTGGCGCAAGCCCTCTCTTATCTCAAGATCCAGTCCACCCTGCTCAAGCGCTCCTACGCCAAGGGACAGCAGGAGAAAGCACAAGAGGCGATGCAGCAGATAGACGAAGGGCTCAGCAATGCCTATACCCAGCTGCGCGAACTGCTCGGCACCTTCCGTCTCACCATTGGGGATGCCAATCTGGGGGAAGCAATCCGGGTGATGCTCGATCAGCTGCAACCCCAGACCCAGGCAAAAATAAGGTGCCATTACGAACTGGCCGATAGCGATTTGGAAGCGGGCCAGCACATCCATATCCTGCAACTGATCCGCGAGGCCGTCCTCAACGCCATCAAACATGCCAACGCGCAAGTGATTGATGTTAGCTGTGAGACCCTCGCCAGTGGTAACATCAACGTTCAGATTTCAGATGACGGTGTCGGGATCGGACTCGCCAGCTCGGCGATCAACCATTACGGTTTGAGCATCATGAACGAGCGCGCCAGCAAACTGCATGGTCTGCTGACCATCAGCGAGCTACAGCCACAAGGCACCTGCGTGCATCTGACCTTCCCCACCAGTCTAGCGAGAGACGCCTGATGGACGAGATGAAATACACTGTTCTGGTCGTAGATGACCATCCCCTCATGCGCAAAGGGATTGTGCAGTTGCTGGCTCTGGAAGAGAACATGGAGGTGACCGGTGAAGCCTCCAACGGCACAGATGCCGTGGCGCTGGCCAAGGAGTCCGAGCCGGACCTGATCCTGCTCGACCTCAACATGAAGGGACTATCCGGCCTCGATACCCTCAAGGCGCTGCGAGCCGAAGAGATCACCTCCCGGGTGGTGATCCTCACTGTCTCCGATGCCCGTCAGGATGTGGTGGCCCTGCTCAAGGCCGGTGCCGATGGCTATCTGCTCAAGGATACCGAGCCTGATCTGTTGCTGGCCCAGCTGGCAGACGTGATGACCGGCAAGCAGATCCTGAGCGAACCGCTGCGACCCTATCTCGAAAATATCTACGAGCTGGATCACCTGCAGCAGAAGCTGGAAAGCTTAACGCGTCGCGAAATGCAAATCCTGCGCGAAATTGCAAAAGGCCTGTCCAACAAACAGGTTGCCTCGGTACTCCATATCTCCGAGGGAACGGTCAAGGTTCACGTGAAGAGCCTGCTGAAGAAACTCGAGGCGCAAAGCCGCGTGGAAGCGGCTGTCATGTATCTGGAACAGCGTAACTAAGCGCCCTCTTCCTCCCGAAAAGCCACCCTCCGGTGGCTTTTTTCATTCTCTGGCACAGTCGCTGCATTGTCATATTCAGCAACTACTCAATGGAGGATGGAACATGAAACTACAACCTTTGGCACTGTTCCCCTTGCCTTCCCACATACTGCCGGGCGGCAAGCTTCCACTGCGTCTGTTCGAGCCACGCCACCTGCAGATGCTCAAAGAGTCATTCATCAATGATCAGGGTTTTGGCATCGTGATGGAAGAGTCGACCACCTCGGGACAATCCGGCCGCATTCTGCCGGTGGGCACCCGGGTCAAAGTGACCGATTTTTACACCCTCAATGATGGCCTGCTGGGGGTGACGGTGCTGGGCCTGGAACGCTTCTGCATCCACGAGATGGAAACAGATGAGATGGGCCTGCGCCGCGCCAAGGTGGAGCTGCTGCCCAACTGGCCGAGCACCCACTCCGATTTCAACGACAAACTGCTGGTCAACCGCCTGCGCGAAGTGTTTGAACAGTATCCGGAGCTTGATGAGCTCTATCCGGACAAGCGCTTTGAAGATGCCGCATGGCTCTGCCAGCGCTGGCTAGAGATATTGCCGATGCCGATTTATGAAAAGCAGATGCTGATTGCCAAACAGAACAGCGAAGCGGCCCGTAAATTCCTGCATCGCCTGATTTCGCAATAACAAAACGGCGTTGCAAAATGCAATTATTCCAAAAATGAAAATCACAAATTCGCATTTTGCAACGAGGTAGGAACATAACAAGAGAGAGCCGCTGCGCTAAACGGCCAATATGAACACAAAAGAGTCACTAAAAAGTTGGCATGGATTTTTCATATAAACTAATACAACCCGATTTATCCCGTGCTCTCTTCAGTATTTGCTGAAGAACTGGTCAACCCACAAAGTTGACCATTTTTTTTATCCGCGAATTGGCAAGCGTTGGCCAAAGTGGCGTAGCAAGCACTCTCGCAACCGCGATAACGTAATGGGTTTGGCAAGAAAATCATCCATCCCCTGCGCCAGGCAACACGCCTTGTCTTCAGCCATCGCATTGGCCGTCAGGGCGACGATAGGCATAGTGCATCCCAGCTCCCGCAACCGTCGGGTGGCTTCCAGCCCATCCATCAAAGGCATCCGCATATCCATCAGGATCAAATCCGGTAGCTGTTCATCCACCTGCGCCAGTGCTTCCAGACCATTGGCAGCCAAACGCACCTTGCTCACCAGTTTTTGCAGCATCAGCGACACCACCAGCTGGTTGACCGGGCTATCCTCCACCACCAGCACATCCAGCGGCATCAGCGCAGCCTGGCTCTCCTCTTGCCTTGGCCGACAATCACAAGGCAGTGCCATGCCTGATAATTCGAACCAGAAACAGCTCCCCTTACCAGGCTCACTCTCTAACAAAATCATCCCCCCCATCAGCTCAACCAATCGCTTGCTAATGGCAAGGCCAAGGCCGGTGCCGGAGAAACGGCGGCTGGCCGAATTATCGACTTGAGAAAAGGGCTCAAACAGCCGAGCTTGATCCGCCTGCGCTATGCCAATCCCAGTATCGGACACCGAAACCCGCAACTTGCCGTCCTGCCAGCCCAGGTGCAGGCTCACCTGCCCCTGATCGGTAAATTTGATGGCATTATCCAGCAGATTGCCCATCACCTGCGACAAACGCATGGGGTCACCCTGCAGGGCTAAAGGGACAGCCTCATCAATGTGGTAAACCAGCGAAATGCCTTTAACGCTGGCGCGGCCCTGCAGTGGCTCGACCAGGGATTGGCAAAGCTGGATTGGCTGCAGGGTCTCGCAGTGAAACGCCAGGGTTTGCGACTCGATTTTCGAAAAGTCGAGCACGTCGTCGATGATGGTTTGCAGCAATCTGGCCGAATGGGTGGCATGGCGCAGCAGGCTCTGCTGCTCAGGTGCCAACTCGGCATGTTGCACCAGATCGAGCATCCCCAACACCGCATTCATGGGGGAGCGGATCTCGTGGGTCATCATGGCCAGAAACTGGGATTTGGCACGGTTGGCGGCTTCGGCCTCATCCCGTGCCCGCGCCAGCTCCTCTTCCCGGCGGATCTGGGTGCTGATATCACGGGCGGTACCGCGATACCCGGTAAACAGGCCATGGTGGTCAAAACAGGGCTCGGCGCTCACCTCCATCCAGCAGGGGCCATCAAGCAGCGCCACCTGCATCCGCACCCCTCGCACCGACAGGCGCTGTTCCAGCAGTCGCAGGTATTTCTGCGCCTCGCTGCTCTGCTTATTGCAAACGTAGTCATAGAGAGTCGGCCGGGTCGCCAGCGGGGTCAGATCATCGATATAACCGGGCTCGGAGGCATAACTGAGGCGATGTTCGGCATCGGTCTCCCAAAACCAGTCAGAGGCCATGGCGGCGAAACTGCGAAAACGACGCTCACTGGTCTGCAGCGCGTCGGTTTTCACCGCGACTTGATCCTGCAGACGAGCCCGGTAGGTGATGTTGACCAGCGCCTGAGCGATAAGCGGGCGGCAGCGCTCAATGGCAGCCTTGCTGTTGAGATCGAAGGTACCCGCCCGTGAGTGACGGCAGATGAGAGTAGCGGTAAACCCTGGCGCCTGCAGCCCGGTAAGCATCACGCTGGCCCAGCCCGGCTCGCTCGCCAGCGGTGCCAGCTCGGGTAACTGGGAGGGGTCATAAATCACCAGAGTTTCACCCGCGATGGCACGAGTAAATGCCGGGGTCATACGCCAGCTACGGGCAAATATCATTGGCTCGGTACTGAGGTGGGTGATCCCGAGCTCACCTTCCCAAGCCACCACATCCGCATGTTCAAAGCCAATAAAGGGTTTGAGCACCTGGATAAGGCTCTCCAGCACCTCTTCAAGGGTTTTGGCATCAGCGAGAGTTGCCACCCCGCCCAGCAAGGTCTGGGATTCTTGCCGATATTTGGCCTCCCGCTCACGACAGCGCACGAGATCGACCAAGGTGGTCTGCAATTTATCGCCAAGGGCTTCCAGTTCACTGTTGCCAATCATCTTGTTGCCTGCTCTGTTATGTTTTGCCGACTCAAGGGGTCAGGAAAATCACGCTCGATACCATCAGATTGCCATGGGCCAGCTCGCCATTGGGCAGCCGCCCCTGCTCGCCGAAGGTAAAGGGGGTAATAAACGGGATCTTGCCGAGGCGAGCCTGGCTCTGTTCGACAAATTGGCACAACATATCACCTAGCGCCAAACGGCAACCAGCACAAAAAATGATTAGAGCACCGATGGGCTGCAATTCCACATCGACCCCATAGCCAGGCTCGACGCGCATGGCATTGAGGCTGCGCTGCAGCAACCCCTCCTGACTGCTGTACATCAGCAGCAGACGCTCCCCTTGCACCACATCGGTAAAGAGCCGCAGCCCGCCCTGTTCGGTCACCGCTTCGGGATGGGATAGCTTGTAGTAGGGAATGCCATCCAGTGCTCCCACCTGACGAGCCAGCGGGGTGAGCGTGGTCTCCCGCAAAATCGCCCCCACCGGCCAGGGCTGCTCGCGCCCGCACCAGCGGGCATAGACCTCGGCGGCGGGCTGGTGATCGATGGTGAGCACCTCCCGCCCGTCGCAGGCGGTGATCTCGCCGCTGAATTCGGCGGGCACATAACCTGAGTGAAACTGAAAGGCCAGCTGGCAATAGGGATAGAGCACCGCCAGACCGATGCCATCCTGACTCACAGCGTCATCCCAGCAGAGCTGCCAGTCACCACTGACACTGTTGTCTGCCGCCGAGCCGCCCACCACAGGTACCGATGCACCAAGTTCGGCCTCGATACCGGCCAGCAGCCCCTCCTCCTTGCCGGGACTGGCGTGAAACAGGATCAGCTGGGGCAACTCGCCCGGTCGACCGCAGTCACTCATGGCACGGCGCAGTAACTGCCGCACATCCACCTCGTCACCGCTGGCACCGGCCACCCCGAAGGCCCCTTTGTCGTCATACAGGGCCGCCACCGCCAGTCCATATCCGTCTCTGGCGTGGTGCCCCATCTCGGTCATGACGCCACCGCAGGAGCTGCACCCCAGCAGACGGGTGGTCGGGAACTGGCGTTTGAGCGCTTCGCGCAGTATCACCCCGTCATGGGCTTGGGTAAAATAGAGTAACAGCAGGGAGGGGGCCTGATTGGCATGGTGACGCAGCTGCACGCAGATATCTTGGGCCGCCAGCGATGAATTCTGGGCGAGGGAGTGAACGGTCAGAAATTTCAACACCATCTCCTTGTTTTATCGAATGGCGGTCTCAAGCAAAAATCATACCTTTATCAAACAATTATCTCGCTTCACTTGCTAACATAGCTGTCAACTGAGCCCAATTACAGGACGCCCATATGTGGCAAAAAAACATCAATGACTTCGATCGGGTCGTTGCCATCGGTGGTGGCCACGGCATGGGTCGAGTGCTCTCGTCCCTCTCGTTCCTCGGTCAACGACTCACCGGCATAGTCACCACCACCGATGATGGTGGTTCGACCGGACGCCTGCGCAAGAGTCAGGAGTGCATCGCCTGGGGCGATCTGCGCAACTGCCTGAACCAGCTGGTCACTGATCCCAGTATCGGCAGCCTGTTGTTCGAATACCGCTTCGCTGGCAAAGGCGAGCTGGCGGGCCACAACCTTGGCAACCTGATGCTGCTGGCGCTCGATAATCTCTGTGTCCGTCCTCTTGATGCTATCAAGCTGATCAGTGACATGCTCAAAATCGAGTCACAATTGCTACCCATGTCTGAATTTCCCACCGATCTTTGCGCCCATATGGAGTGTGGCACCCAGATCCTGGGAGAGGTCTCCATCGATCAACTGGCAACACCACCCCTCTCCCTCGGCCTGATGCCGGAGGTACAAGCGACCCGGGAAGCGGTGCTGGCACTGCAGCAGGCGGACATGATCATTCTGGGGCCGGGCAGTTTTCTCACCTCCATCATGCCGCCACTGCTGCTGGCCGAGATCGCCCAAGCCATCAACGAGAGCAGCGCCATGCTGGTCTTCGTCTGCAATCTGGTGGCGGAAAACGGCCCGGCCAGCCAGCTGGATCTGATGAGTCAGTGTCGCTGGCTGGAGTCGAGGGTGGGTCAGGGTCGGCTGGACGCCATCCTGGCTCCCCAGGGCACGGGTGATGCGGGGGCCTGGCAAGGGCGGTTAATCGAAGCCGAGCTGGGTGAGCTTGAGCTGCCCCATCGGCACGATCGGTTGAAGCTAAAACTGGCGCTGGACAGGATCATCCAGCAACTGCTCAACCAGCATTAAGCAACAGCCACGGCGCCACGGCATCCCTGCATGGCGCAGCTATTGATAATCAGCAAGAAACGCGAGCACTTGGGGCAAGGAGACTTCCAGCAGTTGCAATTGGCGCTCGGCCTCGGCCACATCCGCCTGCTTGCTGGCCATCTCCAGTGCCATCACCTGCTGGTAGCTCGGCATAGCGCCGTAGCTGCCACAGGATGATTTCATGCTGTGGGCCACCCGAGCCAACGCCTCCCACTCTCCCTGCTCATAGAGGGGTCTGAGCTGACTCAGCTGCTCGCCCACCTCTTCGATAAACACAGCAATAACCACCGGCAACATCTCTTGGCCTATATCATCGGCCAACTGCTGCAACACCTTGCGATCCACCCACTCCATGTCAGGCCCCTCCAGAAAGGTATTCAAACAGACCATACTATAGATAGTTTTCGAGCCCGTCACTCACTACCCGGTCACTCATCAGTGTCACACTCAGGACGCCAATTGGATGATGCTGGGGATCAAACAGCAATAAATGTGATCCGCCTCGAAAGAGTGACACTGAATGCCTTATGTAAACAACAAGTTAATTGCCAATAATTAACACGTGAGTAACAATCTTTATCGTCAGCGTGCTGCTGCTCAGCAACACCTCTCATCCCTTTTGCCATTTATGGCTGCTGCGAAGAACCAGGGTAGGAATCTACCCTGGTATTTTTTTATCTCGAGCAGCCACTCTGACTGGTCGCGACCCGTTCACCCATGCGGAACAGATTGAATTCGCCGGGTGCCATTCTGACCCAGTTTTCATTACCGGTCAGCGGGCGGGTGGTGATCAGAGTCACCACATCGTTGGGGGTGGTCTCGCTTTGAAAGTCGATCACCACCTCTTCATCCAGCAGGCTCGCCTCGCCAAAGGGCGCACAACGGGTCAGCCAGTGCAGGTTGTTGGTGCAGTAGCTCATCACATACTCCCCGTCGGAGAGCAGCATGTTGAACACCCCGAACGCTCTCAGCTCATCACACAGGGTGGCGAGATAGCGAAACATGGCGGGAAAGTTGGCAGGACGCTTGGGATATTTTTGCTCCAGCCGATCGAGCAGCCAGCAGAAGGCGTGTTCGCTGTCGGTATCCCCCACCGGACGGTGGCGACCGGTTGGCAGCTTCTTGTAGCGGGTCAGCTGACCGTTGTGGGCGAAGGTCCAGTAACGGCCCCACAGCTCACGGGTAAAGGGGTGGGTATTTTCCAGTGACACGCAGCCACGGTTGGCCTGCCGAATGTGGCTGACCACGGCGCAGCTCTTGATGGGCAGCGCCTGTACCAGTCTGGCGATGGGAGATTGGGCGCTGGGCTCGGGATCCTTGAAGGTGCGAAAGCCCTTCCCCTCGTAGAAGGTGATCCCCCAACCATCCTTGTGGGGCCCTGTCTTGCCGCCGCGCAGCATCAACCCGGTAAAGCTGAAGCAGATATCGGTCGGCACATTGGCACTCATGCCGAGCAGTTCGCACATATCTGGCAGACTCCTTTCATGATTTGGCTGGTGTCATATCCGACCCCCAGCCGCGTTGACAGACAGCAGGGGAAGGTGCAATTCCTTCCCCTGTGACTGGCAGCAACCAGCCAATGGCGAACCATGCAACCGGAGCTGCCCTTGTCTCAGCGCGATAACCTGATTACTTGGCCATCTCTTTTTCGACCAGCTGGATCAGGATGTGGATCACCTTGATGTGTACTTCCTGAATGCGGTCGGCATAACCGAAGTGCGGCACCCGGATCTCGACATCCGCCAGACCCGCCATCTTGCCGCCATCCTTGCCGGTCAGGGCGATGACTTTCATGCCTTTGGCGTGGGCCGCCTCGATAGCCTTGAGGATATTACCGGAGTTGCCGCTGGTGGAGATACCGAGCAGCACGTCACCACGACGGCCTACCGCTTCCACGTAGCGTGAGAAGACATAGTCATAGCCAAAGTCGTTGGAGACACAGGAGAGATGGCTGGGATCAGAGATAGCGATACCGGCGTAACCCGGACGGTTTTCGCGGTAACGACCCGTCAGCTCTTCAGCAAAGTGCATGGCGTCACAGTGGGAACCACCGTTACCACAAGAGAGCACCTTGCCCTCTTCTTTGAAAGAGTCAGCCAGCAGTTTGGCGGCCGCTTCGATGTTTTTCAGGTTCTGCTCATCAGCCAGGAAGGCCTGCAGCACACTGGCAGCTTCGGTCAATTCATTGCGGATCAGTTCTTGATACATGATGTCTCTTCCACTATTTGGGTCACTTATCGCTGGCGGCTATTCTCGCACAAGCCAATCCCGGAGTCGCCCCCCTACCCACCACGGCACGGGTGCCTCATGAACGTTACGGGGATCACAGAGAGAAGGTAATGAACTTGTAAACAGCTTGATAACTTTGTGCGTATCAATTACAACAGAGGCCATATCCAACAGGTCAGACCTCTGGATCAGTGATACCACGTTGGCAACTTTATACACGCAAGGAGCAAGCAATGACGACGACCCTCACTCTGCTTGGGGTGATCCTGGTTATCGGAGCCCTGGCCTATCGCCGGGCATCCCTGTTCATCTCCACCCTGGTCACCGGCGCCGCCCTGGTGCTTGGCGCCATCTATGGTCATGTGCCCTTGCTGGTCTGGGCGCTGTTTGCGGTGCTCGCCATCCCGCTCAACATGGTGGAGTTTCGCCGCAACCAGCTGACCAAGCCGCTGTTCAAGATCTACAAATCGATCATGCCGGAGATGTCCCGCACCGAAAAAGAGGCGATCGAAGCGGGCACCACCTGGTGGGAAGCCGATCTGTTCGCGGGCAACCCGGACTGGAAAAAGCTGCACGCCATCCCGGTAAGTACCCTCTCTGCCGAAGAGCAGGCCTTTATGGATGGGCCGGTCGAGGAAGTGTGCCGCATGGTGAACGACTGGGAGGTGACCCACGAGCGCGCCGATCTCTCCCCCGAGGTATGGCAATACCTGAAGGACCACAAGTTCTTCGCCATGATCATCAAGAAGAAATATGGCGGCCTCGAGTTTTCGGCCTATGCCCAGTCCTGTGTGCTGCAAAAACTGACTGGCGCCAGCGCCGTACTCGCCTCCACCGTCGGCGTGCCCAACTCGCTCGGCCCGGGCGAATTGCTGCAGCACTATGGCACTGAGGCCCAGAAAGACCACTACCTGCCCCGTCTGGCAGTCGGCAAAGAGATCCCCTGCTTCGCCCTGACCAGCCCGGAAGCGGGTTCTGACGCCGGTTCCATCCCCGATTTCGGCATCGTCTGCAAAGGCGAGTGGGAAGGCAAAGAGGTGCTCGGTATGCGCCTGACCTGGAACAAGCGCTACATCACCTTGGCCCCCATCGCCACCGTGCTGGGTCTCGCCTTCAAACTGCGTGACCCGGAACACCTGCTGGGCGAGGAAGAGGAGCTCGGCATCACCTGCGCCCTCATTCCAACTCATATCAAGGGTGTCGGCATTGGCCGTCGCCACTTCCCGCTCAACGTGCCGTTCCAGAACGGCCCGACTCAGGGCAAGGATGTGTTCGTCCCGCTCGACTTCATCATCGGCGGCCCGGCCATGGCCGGTCAGGGCTGGCGCATGCTGGTGGAGTGCCTGTCGGTCGGTCGCGGTATCACCCTGCCCTCCAACAGCACCGGTGGCGTCAAGATGCTAGCCCTGGCGAGCGGTGCCTATAGCCGCATCCGTCGCCAGTTCAAGC
This sequence comes from Aeromonas sp. CU5, assembly GCF_002586745.1. NCBI lineage: Bacteria > Pseudomonadati > Pseudomonadota > Gammaproteobacteria > Aeromonadales > Aeromonadaceae > Aeromonas > Aeromonas sp. CU5. Next base: position 598,560 of record NZ_CP023817.1, on the reverse strand, counting down.
TGCCTATCGGCAAGATGGAAGGGATTGAAGAGCCGCTGGCTCGCATCGGTGGTAACGCCTACATCATGGGCGCTGCCGCAACCCTGACAGTGACCGGTATCGATCTGGGGCAAAAGCCCTCGGTCATCTCTGCCATCGTCAAATACCACCTCACCGACCGCGCCCAGAAGTGCATCATCGATGCCATGGACATCCACGGCGGCAAGGCGATCTGCATGGGCCCCAACAACTATCTGGCCCGTGGCTATCAGGGTGCCCCCATCGCCGTCACGGTGGAAGGGGCCAATATCCTGACCCGCAGCATGATCATCTACGGTCAGGGCGCCATCCGCTGCCACCCGTATGTGCTGCCGGAGATGCTGGCCGCCAGCCATCCCGACAAGGAGCAGGCACTGAAGGATTTCGACAAGGCGATGTTCAGCCACGTCGGCTTTGCCATCAGCAACCTGGTGCGCAGCTTCTGGCTGGGGATCACCGGCGCTCGCTTCGCAGCAGCACCTTACAAGGATCAGACCAAGGGCTACTACCAGCAGCTCTCCCGCCTCTCGGCTAACCTGGCATTTCTGTCAGACATGGCGATGGGCACCCTGGGTGGCGAACTCAAGCGTAAAGAGCGGGTCTCCGCTCGCCTTGGCGACATACTGAGTCAGCTCTATCTCGCCTCCAGCGCCCTCAAGCGCTATCAGGACGAGGGACGCCAGCAGGCCGACCTGCCGCTGCTGCACTGGGCTCTGCAAGATGCCATGTTCAAGGCGCAAGAGGCGATCGACGAGCTGCTGCGCAACTTCCCGAACCGCTGGATTGGCCTTGCCCTGCGCGCCGTGGTGCTGCCACTGGGCCGTGACCTCAACCGTCCGTGCGACAAGCTCGATAGCCAGGTCGCCCGTCTGCTGCAAACCCCGAGCGAAACCCGCAGCCGTCTGGCCAAGGGGCAGTATCTGACCCGTGAAGAGGGTAACCCCTTCGGACTGCTGGAGCAGGCGCTCGATGACGTGCTGGCCGCCGAGCCGCTGTTTGACAAGGTCTGCAAAGCAGATGGCATCAAGCGTCCCTTCACCCAGTTGAACAAGGTGGCCGACATTGGCCTGGCCGCTGGCGTACTGACCCAGAGTGAAGCGGAGCTGCTGCGCCGCGCCGAGGTGAGTCGCCTGCGCACCATCAACGTCGATGATTTTGACCCCATCGATCTGGTGGCCAACAAGAAGCTGTTTGAAGCCTCCGCTTACCATCACGCGGCCTGATAACCACGCCTCGACAACGCCTCCCTTGTGGAGGCGTTTTTTTATCTTCTCTCACCCCGGTCAATGACCTCCAATGCCATTGCCCGCGATCACAGCTCCCCCGACCAGCTGCGGGCCCCGTGTGGTCAGCCGGGAAAAAAGGCACAATAGCCGATAAATCGAATCACCAAGGAAGCCAAGATGACCCTTGAGCACCTGATCCTGTGGCGCCGCGACCTGCACCGCCTGCCGGAAGCCGCCTGGAAAGAGTTTCGCACCACCAGCCTGATTGCCCACCACCTAAGCGAGCTCGGCTATCGCATCGTGCTCGGCGACAAGCTGCTGGCCAGCAACCTGATGATGGGTCGTGATGTGGATGTGGCGGCCGAAAAGGCTCGCGCCCGCCGTCAGGGAGCCCATCCCGACTGGCTGGAGCGGATCGGCGATGTCACCGGGCTGATGGGTGAGCTGGATACCGGCCGTCCCGGCCCGACCTTGGCCTTTCGCTTCGATATCGATGCGGTGGAGGTAGAAGAGTCCAACGCCGAACAGCACCAGCCGCAGCAAGAGGGCTTTGCCTCTCACAACAAGGGGTGGATGCACGCCTGCGCCCACGATGGCCACACCGCCATCGGCATGGGGCTGGCCAGCCAGTTGATGGCGATGAAGGTGCAGCTGTGCGGGCGCATCAAGCTCTTCTTCCAACCCGCCGAAGAGGGGTGTCGCGGTGGCAAGGCGCTGGCCGCCGGGGGGGCACTCGATGACGTGGATGCCCTGCTCTCGCTCCATATCGGTATTCACGCCGGTAGCGGCGAGCTGGTGATCAACCCCACCGAATTTCTCTGCTCCACCAAGTTCGACGTCCACTTTATGGGCACCGCGGCTCACGCCGGGCTTGAGCCCAACGCTGGCAGCAATGCGCTGGCCGCCGCCTGCATGGCCACCACCGCCATGCTTGGCATTCCCCGCCACCGCGACGGCATGACCCGCATCAACATAGGCCAGCTTCACGGTGGCAGCGGGCGCAACGTCATTCCCGATCATGCCGTGCTGCACGGTGAAACCCGTGGCGCCGACAGCACCCTCAACGACTACATGTTCAGTCAGGTGCAGCGCATCGTCGAAGGCACCGCCCTCGCCCACGGCGTCACCTACCGCATCATCAAACAGGGTGAGGCAATTGCGCTGGAGAACAGCCCGGCACTGCAAGCCGAACTGGCGGCGCTGGCCCGCAAGCAGGGGCTCGCCACCATCCAGACTCGCCGCTTTGGCGCCAGCGAAGATGCCGGTTTTCTGATGGAGCGGGTGCAAAAACAGGGGGGCGAAGCAGCTTACCTCATTCTGGGGGCCGATCTGGCTGCGCCCCACCACCACAACGCCTTCGATTTCGATGAGCGGGTGATGCAAAGCGGCGTCGAGCTGCTGGCCGCCTGGGCCCGCGCCCGCTTGGGTGTGGCAGAACCAGTCCTGGGCTGACGCAGCCCGCCCTTGATATCTCTCGCAGTCCAATTACTGACTGACGGGATCAAAAAAAGGCGCCTCGGCGCCTTTTTTCTGCAAGAAAAACCTGAACGCTATTCGCTGCGTTTGCGATGCACATCGGGGCGACCACCGGTCACACTATCGGCTCTCCCCTCCTCCTTGGCCTTTTCTGCGCGCTTTTTACGCATCTCGCGCGGATCGGCGGTCAAGGGCCGATAAATCTCGATGCGATCCCCATCGTGCAGCAACTCGCCACCTTTCACCGGACGGCTGTAGATGCCGAACTTGTTGACCGCCAGATCGATCTCGGGGTGCTTTTGCACAATGCCGGACTGCTCGATGGCTGCCTGCACGCAGGTCTCGGACGGCACGCGTAACGCAATCACCGTCTGCTGTTGCGGCAAGGCATAGACAACCTCGATATTGAGCTGGTCAGACACCGTAGACCTCCTTCGCCCGCTTGGAGAAGGCGGAGACCATGGAGCTCACCAGATCGCGGAACACCTGACCAAATGCCATCTCGATCAGCTTGGAGGTAAATTCGAAATCGAGATCGAACTCCACCTTGCAGGCATCCACATCGAGCGGGGTAAAGGTCCACCAACCCGCCAACTTGCGAAACGGGCCATCGACCAGCTCCATCCTGATCTGACGGTTCACATCCAGCTGATTGCGAGTGGTAAAGGTCTTGGCAATGCCAGCCTTGGCCACATCCACCGATGCAGTCATGTAGTCATCACCCGCCTCGTGGACACGGCTGCCGACACAACCGGGCAAAAATTGCGGATAGGCATCCACATCGTTAACCAACTTGAACATCTGTTCTGCACTGAACATCACCAGGGCACTGCGCGTAATCCGGGGCATGGCTTTTCCTCATCCAATCGGCGCGATTTTATCACCATGTTTCCGGTTGTGGAGCGAAAACCTCAGCCAAACCGCTCATAAAGCCACCAGTTGACTTGCAGCGCGTTTTACAGCCGCTCACGCCTACGTATAATACGAGCCTCCTAGTCATTGCCGGAAATCGCCCGTCATGAGCAAAAAAAACAGTAAAAACAAAGCCGGGTCCAGCACCATTGCTCTGAACCGAGCCGCCCGCCACGAATACTTCATCGAAGAGAGAGTGGAAGCTGGCTTGTCCCTGCAAGGGTGGGAAGTCAAATCCCTGCGGGCGGGCAAGGCCAATATCAGCGAAGCCTACGTCATCTTCTTGCAGGGTGAAGCCTTCCTGTTCGGCTCCAGCTTCCTGCCGCTGAACGCCGCGTCCAGCCATGTGGTCTGTGATCCGACCCGCACCCGCAAACTGCTGCTGAGCCGCCGTGAAATCGACAAACTCGAAAGCCTGACCGCCCGTCAGGGCTACACCATAGTGCCACTGGCTCTCTACTGGAAAGAGTGCTGGGTCAAGGTCGAAATTGGACTGGTGAAAGGCAAGAAAGAGCACGATAAGCGCGAAGATACCAAGGCGCGCGAATGGGATCGGGAAAAATCCCGCATCATGAAGAACAAAAATCGCGGCTAATCTCCGGTTATCCGGACTCACACTCCGGATGTTCAGGGCCAGCAAGTCATTCTGCTCCCCCCTGCGCAGTTGACCCAAGTCAGCTGAGCACAATAAATCAGCAAACAGCCAAATGACCAGAGGGAATGGTTATCAACGCCTTGCTATAACAGCATTTTTGCGTACAATCGTTTCTAACAACTTGGGGCTGATTCTGGATTCGACAAGATTCACGAAACCCAAGGTGCATGCCGAGGTGCGGTAGGCCTCGTTAACAAACCGCAAAAAAATAGTCGCAAACGACGAAAACTACGCACTAGCAGCTTAATAACCTGCATAGAGCCCTTCTACCCTAGCTTGCCTGTGTCCTAGGGAATCGGAAGGTCATCCTTCACAGGATCGTGTGGAAGTCCTGCTCGGGGCGGAAGCATTAAAACCAATCGAGCTAGTCAATTCGTGGCGTGTCTCTCCGCAGCGGGTTGGCGAATGTAAAGAGTGACTAAGCATGTAGTACCGCGGATGTAGTAATTTTGGACGGGGGTTCAAATCCCCCCAGCTCCACCAAATAATGTTCCGGTCGGGAACGAAGAAGTACAGAAACCCGCACAGCGTAAGGCTTTGCGGGTTTTTTGTTGTCTTATACTGTCCAATGGGATGCGTTGCCATCCAGCCCTTTTAGGCATATCGTTAGGCATATCGTTTTGTATGCCTTCCGGAGCGTATGCCTATGCCTCGAATCACCCGCCCTTTGTCCCCAACCGAGATCAAAGCAGCCAAGCCCAAGGAGAAGGAATACACCCTCTGCGACGGAGCTGGCCTGGAGCTCGTCATCAAGCCCAATGGTTCTAAGTTGTGGCGCCTGCGCTACTACCGCCCTCTCACTAAGCAACGAAATATGATCAGCTTCGGCTCTTGGCCGGAGATGTCGTTGGCTGACGCGAGAGAGAAACGCTCCGAAGCTAAAACGTTGCTGCAACAAAACATCGATCCCCAACACCATCGTGATGAGCAGGTCTCCGCCGCGTTATCGCTGAGCGAGCATACTTTTGAGGCTGTCGCCAAGCGCTGGTTTGATGTCAAACGCCCTTCCGTCACCCCAGCCTATGCCGAAGATCTCTGGCGTTCGCTCGAAATGTACCTGTTCCCCGAGATAGGCACAGTGCCCGTGATGGAAATAAAGGCACAGCGAGCCATCAAGATCATCGAGCCCATCGCTGCTGCTGGAAAACTCGAAACCGTGCGTCGCCTCACGCAACGGGTGAACGAGATCATGACCTTTGCTGTTAACTCTGGTCTGATCGACGCCAACCCTTGCTCGGGGATCAGCAAGGTATTTCAGCGTCCAGCCAAACAGCACATGCCCAGCATTAACCCCAACCAGTTACCTGAACTGATGAACCGGCTTTCCAAGGCAAGTATCAATTTGCAGACCCGCTGTCTCATCGAATGGAGCCTGCATACCTTGGCTCGCCCCAGCGAGGCGGCCGGAGCTCGGTGGGCAGAGATCGATATGGAAAAGAAACTCTGGCGGATCCCGCCTGAGCGAATGAAGAAGCGCAGAGGGCATGACGTCCCCTTAACACCACAGACGCTTGCCTATCTGGAACTCATGCGACCGATCAGCGGCCATCGTGAATTTATCTTCCCTGGTATCCGTAATCCCAAAACGCACACCAACGAGCAAACGGCTAATGCGGCCTTGAAACGAATGGGGTATGAAGGGACCTTGGTCGCTCACGGCCTGCGAGCTTTGGGCAGCACGACCCTTAACGAGAGAGGATTTGATCGAGACGTTATAGAATCCGCCTTAGCGCACTCTGACAAAGACGAAGTACGTAGCGCATACAACCGCACGGATTATCTGGAACGTCGCCGAGAAATGATGGTCTGGTGGTCAGAGCATATAGATGCCGCATCCAGAATCGGCTCGGCGCTGACATGGATACCACCAACAATGGCGGGTTGAATCGCCACCAGTGCTCTAGACACGTCCCAACCGTTCTAGGGCAGGATCGTCTACTGGAGCGAGGTCCGTCTATCTATCAAGTGATCCTCCGTCCGCGGGTGGTGTTCCGAGTGAGACCAAGCTCAGTTCCAGCGATTCTGGAGAACTTAGGAGACGAGGCTCACACTTCCACAACTCAGCCTTAACTGTCCGTTTTCGGTGTGGTACTCAGTAGAGCATGTAGTACCAGCTGGAAACACACATGAAAACGACCAACAGTGATGGCATCAAACTGCGCGATAAGCTCAAACACCTACATGGTGCGGCACATGATCTAAAAAACAAGCTGCTCAAATTTAAGTTTATCTCTCGAAATGACTTACTGCTCACGATGCAAATCAGTCGAGAGCTTCTACGTAATGAACGACGGCTGGGTGCTTGGCAAGTTCATGGGGAAGCGCCTAAGCCAACCGATTTACCTTTGTTTGAATCAGAAAAGGGGCACTATGTAAATTGCCCTAAGATCCTGATGCCTGCTCGCCTATATCTACGACTTGCCTACTTAGGCCTCCGGCAGCAGCAGTATGAGCAAGCATGGAGCAATCTCACCCAAGCCAGCTATTACATCGGTGTTGTCGATACGGCTTTTTACTTCCTCTCACTTAGCAAACAAGCACAGGCTAAACGGGGAGGAAACAAACTGTTCGAAGTTAAAGCACGAGCCCGAGAATTGCTTACAGAACTGCAGCCCAGTGGTAAGACCGCAGAAGGAGGCTTGAGAGGGTGGAACAAAGATGTCGACGCGGCTGCAAATGCCATCGCTAGCAAACTGATAGAAGAAGTTAAGCTAGGTCAGCTTCGCTGGGGAAAAGACCTCACTGTTGTGGTCAACTAAATCCGGACACTTGGTTAGGCCGATCCTCGGCTTTTGCTGGCGCGATCCCGTCATTGTGTTGATGTGGACGCCGCCAGTTGTAGTAATCCATCAGGTAATAGCTGATATCCCGCTTCGCCTCCCGCAGGTTCATATATCCCGTTGTCGGGAGCCACTCTGTCTTCAGACTCCTGAACAACCGCTCCATCGGTGCATTATCCCAACAGTTGCCACGCCGACTCATGCTCTGGGTCATGCGATAGCGCCACAGCCGCTGCCGAAATGCCCGGCTGCCATATTGGCTGCCTTGGTCGGAGTGAAACAGCACACCTGATGGGCAACCCCGCTGCTGATAGGCCATCTCGAGCGCTTTTATTGCCAGCTCTGCATCAGTCTTGTCAGACATCGCCCAGCCCACGACTCGGCGGGCATAAAGGTCGAGCACCACCGCCAGGTAATTCCAACGACCACCTGCCCAGACGTAGGTGATATCGCCACACCACACCTGATTGGGTTGTTGGACATCAAATTCACGCGCCAGCAGATTGGGAATATCCGGTCGTTCAGACCGGGCGACCTGATAGCGATGAGCACCCGGTTGCTTGGATACCAGACCGGCCTCCTTCATCAGACTGCGCACTTTGAATCGGCCAATCTGATGCTCCAGCGCTCGCATCATCGACATCAAGGCGCGGCTGCCCGCTGAGTTCCGGCTCTCTTTGAACAAACGGCGCAACTCGCTGCGTTGCTGCATCCGCTCACGGTTAATCGTCCGCTTGCGGGCCAGATAGTCGTAAAAACAGGATGTTGGAACATCGAAAGCGCAGCAGACCATACTGATGGGGGCTTGCTCCCTTAATCGGTCTATCAGCGCGTACGTTTGAACTCGTCCGCCATCAAGAGAGCTGTAGCCTTTTTTAGAATGTCCTTTTCGCGCTCGAGCCGGTTGATGCGGGCTTCCAGCTCCTGGATTTTCTGCTGCTCCGGGGTCAGCGCTTTGCCGATTGGGGTGGTGCCGGTTCGTTCGGATTGGAGCTGCTGAACCCATCGGCGAAGTATGGTTTCACCGACATCCAGTGAACGGCTGGCTTCGGGGACAGAGTATCCCTGGTCGAGTACCAGGGATGCGGCTTCGAGTTTGAATTCAGCAGTAAATGAGCGACGTAATCTTGTCATTGAACACCTCAAGTCATGGTGGCGACTGTACCACCTAAAATGGTGTCCGGGATGATTAGACCACTACAGATATCCCTATACGCAGTAAACGATAAGCCAGGTAATCCCCAATAATCGCACTCGCAGCAACGCCATAGATCTGTGGCGGACCTTCTCCAATAGTTCGGCACTTTGCAACAGTGCGTCCTGGCTTACCAGGGCTCCGGTATCGCACAGCGCCGCCACACTCTCTTCAATCAGAGTACTGAATGCACTGGCCGCCGATACCTGAGGTTGGCTGGCTTGTTCCTGCTGGGTTTCCAGAGCCAGGACCATTTTGAATTCGGTATAGCCACGACAACCCACACCATGGCAGAGACGAGTCACGCTGGCTTCGCTGGTGCCACTCTCACGGGCAAGCTCGGTGATAGTCAGGTAGAGCACGCACTGCGTGCTGTTCCAACACAAATTGCCCCAACCGCTGCAAGGTCTGGCTGTAAGTGTTTAGTTGATAGCGAAGCAGCAAGAGAACACGTGGCGCCTCTATGGGTTGATTCAATGGGGACTCCTTCAGGGCAATCAGAGGATTCAAACTGCCATGACTTTAACGCGATATTCTCTGTGAATGTGAGTACGGTGACGACATAAAAATAATTATCATGACATTCGGATGTGTGCGACAAAAATTACTACCAATGCATTTCACTCGTGAAGATTTTTATCATGTCACAATCAGAAAAGACGGGAAGCTGCTCGTTTTTCGAGAATGCGCAGCGTTTTGGCAAATCATTTATGTTGTCGATAGCTTTGCTGCCTGCTGCAGGCTTGTTGTTGGGGATTGGTGGCTCGCTCTCTAATTCGAATACGCTGGTTGCTTACCCGTTTCTGGATGTGCCCTGGTTGCAAGGGCTGTTTATGTTGATGGCCGATACCATCGTGTTTGCCAACTTGGCGGTACTGTTTGCTGTGGGGCTGGCCCGCTCTGACAAGGGCTGCCGGTCTATCTGCGTTGCTGGCCTATCTGGTGATGAACGCTAGGATCAGCACCTTGCTCAAGCTCTCAGATACCCTGGCGAGTGGCAATCTGGGCGCGGCATGTCAAGGAATGGTGCTCGGGTTCCAGACGCTGGAGACCGGCGTATTCGGTGGCGTAGTGGTCGGACTGATGGCCTATTAGCTGCACAGTCATTACCTGGTTCAGGAAATATTCAGCTTCATGCCAGATTCGCATTGAAGGCCTACTTTGAAATTATTTAAACTATATGACTAATTTCGGTAGGACCCCTTTATGCTCCATCAATGTCAGCGTCTATTCCCCTTTATCCTGCTACTGCTCTGCTGCATGGGGGCGCACGCCAATACATCTTTGAATGAAGATGAACTGGATTTTGCTGAACGCGCTTGGCTCTCTTCTAACAAAGAGCTGATCATCGGTATGCCAATGATGGGGGATCCTCCCTACAGCTATAAAGATGCAGAACAGCGGTTTTCCGGTCCGGTCCCCGAGATGGCGCAGCAGATCGCCAGAAAGCTTGGCTTGACCCTGCGCTACAAAAGCTACTCTTCCTACGCCAAGGCCTTGATAGGCCTGCAAAACAGTGACGTTCACATACTGATCAACTATCAGCCCGGTGAACAATGGCGGGACAATCTTGTTTCCATCCCCTTTTTACTCGCCACACCACGGGGTGTATTGCTAGCTAATGGCAAAACGGTGCTGTCTCAGCAAGATGCCCACACCTTGCGCTGGGTCTGTGTCGCCGGTGTCAGCTCATGCAATGAATTGAAAAAATTGGGCATGAAGCGGGTGGTCGAGGCGGACAGCGATAGTGAGGCGGCCTTTATGATCAAGCAGCGGCTGGCTGATGCCTATATGACTGATATGCCGTCGTTGTTGATGCTGCAAGAGCAACACCCCAACACCGGATTTACCATAGCCATGCCAACCTGGGTTGCCCCCACGTCACTGGCTATCAATATGAATCAGCAACATGCGGCTCTGGTTAGCCTGGTCAGCAAGGCGTTTAACCAGATACCGGTTGAGGATCGCCGTTTCATGCTGAAGGTAACCACCACAAACCTGAATACCAGCTCCGGCCAGAGTAAATCACTGCAACTGAGTGCCGAGGAGCGACAGTGGCTCAGTCAACATCCCATCCTCACCTACGGTGTCTCCCCTCACTGGACATCAATGAGCGAGTTCAATTATTGGGGGCAGATGGTCGGATTTGTGGGCGACCTGATGGCGTTGATGCATCAATATTCCGGGCTGGAGTTTTCTCTGGTACGCACGAATAACTGGAGTGAAACCCAAAATCTGCTTAAATTACAACAGATTGATTTTATTCCTGCGATAACCCCCACTCGCGAACGCAATCATTTTGCGCTGTTTACCCCCGGATATCTGTTTATCGATCGGGTGGTCATTGGTCCCAAAGGCAGCACCGACTTCACCACTATTTCGTCGTTACAGGGCAAGCGAGTCGGCATAGTACTGGGGTCGGTAGACAAGGCACTGTTAACGACGGTTGGAGCACATGTCGTCGAAGTACAGAGTGAAGAGCGGTTACTGGAACTGCTGGATAACGGCGATGCAGATTATGTCATGATTACCCTGCCATCCATGAACCAACAGATTACCGAGCGCTACGAGGTCGTCTACACTGGGAAGGATTTGCGCCTCCCGCTGGCCATGGCGACTCGACCAGACCCCATGCTGCAGCAGATCCTGACCAAGGTGCTCTATTCGATACCACCTGAAGAGATCAAAAAACTGGAGCAACGCTGGCTGTCGATGAGCGTACAAACCGGGATCAATACCCAAACAGTGCTGCTCTGGTTCGTCATGGTTGGCATGGCGGCGACCCTGCTGTTTGCCCTGTTCTGGATGTGGACTCGAGCCCTGCAGCGCGAGATTGCGCAACGCCAGCAGGCCGAGGAAAAACTCAACCAGCAATTGTTGTTTGTGCAGACCCTGCTCGACTCCCTGCCCAATATGGTGGCCTTGCGGGATCGACAACACCAGCTAACCCTGTGTAACAAAGCCTATCGGTCGCTGTTTATCGGTGCGGATCCCACTGGCGATGGCTGGGGTCACATGCCCCCTCTCGAGCGAGAGCAGATACTGCGCGACGAGCAGCGGGTTTGGGACACCGGAGAAATGTTTGAAGGCACAGGTCAAACACGCCGGCCAGACAAGGATCCCCTTAATGTTGTCTATATCAAACAGCCTTACCGCGCATCAGATGGCACAATTCAAGGGATATTAACGGTATTAACCGATATCAGCGCCCTGACGGCGGCCGAAGACAAAGTACGTGAAGTGGAAGCCCGACTGCGGGATATCACCGACAGCATGCCCGGGGTGGTCTACCAATATCTGTGGCAAGGAATTGGCAAGGGGCGCTTTTTATACCTATCGCAAGGGGCGAGTGACATGCTGGGCATTCCCCAACAGACCTTGCTGGAATCAGAGTCCGGTGGTGCCATCTTCGGTCTGGACGAGGAGATTCTGGCAGTATTTGCCGAGGAGGTGGCCACCCATGCCCGCACCCTTGCGCCACTGGAGCTGGAAGTCAAAGTGCCCACCCTGCAAGGTGAACGCGATTTACAGATTCGTGGCAACTTTGTACAACAAAAGTGTGGCGATCTGTTGCTGAACGGGGTGGTGCAAGATATCACCATCCTCAAGCAGCAAGAGCACGAACTGCGTAAAGCCCGCGCCTATGCCGAGCATGCGATGCAGGCCCGTAGCCGCTTTTTGGCCACCATGAGCCATGAGCTGAGAACCCCCATCTCGGGCATGCACGGCATGCTGGAGCTACTGCGCATGAGCGAGCTCAATGATGACCAGCGCTATCTGCTGCGCAATGTGGAGAGCTCGGCCAATAATCTGCTTTATCTGGTCAACGACATCCTCGATTTTTCCAAAATTGAAGCGGATCAGCTCAACCTCAACACCCAATCATGCCGGTTGCAATCGGTCATCTGTGATGTGATCCGTGGCCATGCCACCTTGGCCTATGGCAAAGGGTTGAAAGTGGCGATCCACTGGGATGATGCCCTGCCTGATCTGGCAGATCTCGACCCGATCAGAGTCGGCCAGGTTATCTCCAACCTGCTCAATAATGCGGTGAAATTCACCGAGCGAGGCTCTGTTACTATCCGGGCCCGTTACGATGAACAGCAGTTGGTGATCGCCGTCGCTGACACCGGGATCGGCATCGCCACAGAGAAACTCGGGCTGCTCTTCACCCCGTTTGAACAGGTGGAATCCGATATCACCCGCCGCTTTGGCGGTACCGGTCTCGGTCTGACCATCTGTGAACAGCTAGTTAAAAAAATGGGCGGTACGCTAGCGGTTAGCAGTCAGGCCGGTGAAGGATCCTGTTTCAGTTTCACGCTCCCATTGGTGAATGGTCTGTGGGAACCGCTAGCCCTCGCGGGCAGCGAATGGTGGTTTGTGGGTGATGACCCTGGCTTGCAGGCCACCATGGCACGGCTGGGGGCCACATTAATGCCACTGGATGCACAGCTGCTTACAGAAGATCTGAGCGGTTTGCTACTGGCTGAAGAGTGCGCCCTTGAAACGGCGTTGGGGAGTGACTGGCACACCTTGTTGCAAAACAGTTCACTCAAAGGGGTGGTGGTCTCGCCTCGCGAAGCGCTGCGGGCACGCATGGGCTCCGAACATTGGTGGCGTCTGGGTCACTCCCCCCTCTATCCTGACCTCTTGCTCGAGAGCTGTCGCGAATTGACGACCGAGCGAGCAGTCACCCACGGGATAGCCAGCATCGAAAAACTGGGGGGCCGAGTGCTGGTAGCAGACGATCATCTGGTCAATCGTGCGCTGCTGACCCGCCAGCTGGCTATTTTAGGGGTAGATTGCCACATGGTGGAAGATGGCGAAAAAGCGTTGCATGCCTGGAAAAATGAGCACTTCACGCTACTGCTCACCGACTGCCATATGCCAAAGCTGGATGGTTACACTCTGACCCAAACCTTGCGGGCAGAAGGGGTAGAGGCCCCGATCATCGGGGTCACCGCCGATACCTCGGAAGAAGCCTCTGCTCGTATGGAGGCCGCGGGCATGAATGGCATGCTGTTCAAACCCTACTCGCTGGAGTCGCTGCGCCAGATGTTAACCCGCTGGTTGCCTGCAGCACCTGCAGTTGCAACCAGCTTGTCAGAGCCGGACACCGCCTCCACATTAGGCGAACGCTGGCAAGGGCTGTTTGGCGATCTCGAGACCGCCAAAAGCATGGCCAGTGAGTACATGGCTTCTAATCGCAAAGATTGCAAGGATATGGAGGAAGCGATCGCCGCGGGTGATAGCGAGGAGTTGGTGGAGGTCGCCCACCGTATCAAGGGGGCAGCCAGAATGGTTGGTGAAGTACTGTTGGCAGCACAGGCGGCTAAGCTTGAATCTGCGGCGCGTCTGAAACAACTCAATGAGCTTGAACATTTGGGGCAAGGGGTAAGCGAATTGATGAACGACGTTGAACATAAAATGGGATTGTGGCTCCATGAATAAAGCGGCAAATGAGCTGGTCATCATGGTCGTGGAAGACCATGCGTTTCAGCGCAAGACCCTGATGCACCAGATCCGTGGGCTCGGTTATCAACAGCTGCTGGAGGCGGGGGACGGCATCGAGGCGCTGACCCAGTGCCAGAATCACAGCATCGACATTGTGCTGTGCGACCTGCGGATGCCTGGCATGGATGGCATGGCGCTACTGCGTCGCCTCTCGCTGGGGGGCTTTCAAGGCGGAATCATCCTATCCAGTGCGCTGGAAGATGATGTGGTCGATGCAGTGCTGCGCATGAGCACCGCCTATGGCCTTCATGTACTGGGCCGCATCGACAAGCCGTCGAGCTCACAACAGTTGCAACAATTGATCAGTGCCTGGTCACCGGCCTCCACCCCTGCTGGCAAGGAGGATGGCCCCACCCTCACGGTGGATGAGTTGCAGCGCGCCCTCGACAATAACCAGCTGTTGCCCTGGTACCAACCCAAGGTCGCCTTTGCGTCTGGCCAATGGGTCGGGATGGAGGCGCTGGCACGCTGGCAGCATCCGCAATATGGCCTTATTTCACCCAACGTGTTTATTCCCCTGGCCGAAAATAACGGTCTTATCGATCAGCTGACCGAGGTCATCATCAACAAGTCGTTGCAAGATTGTCACCTGTGGGAACAGACCGGCCTCTCCCTCAATCTGTCGATGAACCTGTCAAGCACCTCGCTGATCGAGGGAGATCTCTGCCACAGCCTGATCAATCAGTGCCAGCGCTGGGGTGTCAACCCTGAGCTGATCACCCTGGAAGTGACCGAAAGCTCGTTCGTGCAGGATCTTGGCAAGGCACTGGAAGCGCTCACCCGACTGCGGATGCACGGCTTTGGCCTCTCTATCGACGACTTCGGTACCGGCTACTCCTCGATGCAACAGCTGACACTGTTGCCCTTTACCGAGCTGAAACTGGATCGCTCGTTTGTCGATCGCTGCTATGCCGATCCTTCACGCCTGGCCATTATCGAGTCCAGTATCGAACTGGCTCGCAAGCTGGGGCTCAAATCGGTCGCCGAAGGGGTTGAAGATGTACAGACCTGGCAACTGCTGGCCAAGTTGGGCTGCGATGTCTGCCAGGGATTTTTCAGTGCCCGCCCGATGCCGCGTAATGAGCTGCAAGACTGGCACCAGATTTGGCAAGCCAGATTACCGACGCTGATCTCGCACTGAGCCGAAAACCCACCCGGTGAGCGATTAAAAGCCCATTGGCACTGGCGGTTAAAGCCCTGATTTCCCCCGATAGCACAGCCACCTTGCAAGAGGTGGTTGCTTGTTACTAAGCAGCAGTTGTTCACGTCCAGACCCAGCTATCTCTTGCTGTGATATTTCCGAGCACGGACCCCAGTCATTGGGTCAGGTCACGACTGCCGGTCATACCGCATCACCTGATGCGGTTGCACTATCTACCACCTTCAAAAAAAGTTTAAAAAAACAGGAGCAATACAACCTGTTCCTGATGGACTCTGGTCTCTGTTACAACCAACTAAAATCTGACATGTACAGTAAAAAACGGCTTATATAGTAGGGAAAAGTAAGAAAACTTCTCATTTGTCCATCTAACTCTGGTCGTCACCACCACCCTGAAATCGTTTTCTTGTTTAGCGCAATAACCTGTCCAAAATCAAATAAAGTTGTAAATGACCTTTGCTATGGTGAGCGTATAGCAAGCGGCCTCCCTGTCGCTTCCCCTGCTGGCTCCGCCAGATGCAGCATTTTCTGCGCCTTGAAAGCGAGTTTATGACGCCATGATCACCATCACCCTCGATGGGGCTCAGTTGACGGTTGACCCGACCCAGACCCTGCTCCATATCGCCAAACAGCACCAGATCGACATCCCCTCTCTGTGCGGTGACAACACCAGCGCCCCCAAGACACCGTGCGATCTCTGCGTGGTGGAGATTGCCGGACTCGGCATCCGCCGCGCCTGCGAGATCCGCCCCGAGGCGGGAATGGTGGTCACGACGCAAAGCGATGCCCTGAGCACCCACCGCCAGCAGGCGCTCGGTCGCATCCTCTCGGATCACTACGCCGATTGCGAGGCTCCCTGCCAGCGCGCCTGCCCGGCCGGGGTGGACATTCAATCCTATCTGCACCACATCGCCATGGGGGATCATCAGGCGGCAATGGCCGTCATCAAGCAGACCCTACCAATGCCCCTCTCCATCGGCCGGGTTTGCCCCGCTTTTTGTGAGGCACAGTGCCGCCGCGCCCTAGTGGACGAGCCACTTGCCATTCGCCACCTCAAGCGCCACGCCGCCGATCTCGATCTGGCCGATGCGGCCCCCTATCAACCGGCCAAGAAGCCCGCCAAGGGCAAGCGGGTGGCCATTATCGGCAGCGGCCCGGGCGGCCTCACTTGTGGTTACTATCTGGGTTACGAGGGATTTGAAGTCGACCTGTTCGAGGCGATGCCCGAGGCGGGTGGCTGGCTGCGCTACGGCATCCCCGAGTACCGGCTGCCCAAGGCGATCCTCGATCAGGAGATCGACCTGATGTGCCAGAGTGGCATGCGGATCCACACCGAGCAGCGACTGGGCCACCAGCTCTCCCTCTCGGCGCTGTGCCGCGACTATGATGCGGTCTGTCTGGCGGTTGGCGCCTCCAAGGCCGTACCGATGGATTACCCTGGCAGCACCCTGGCCGGCTGTTATCTCGGGGTCGATTACCTCAAGGATCAGATGCTCACCAAGCGGCTCACCACCGGCAAGAGGGTTGCGGTGATCGGCGGCGGCAACACCGCCATCGACTGCGCCCGCACGGCGGTGAGGCTGGGGGCGGAAACCACCCTGATCTATCGCCGCACCCGCGCCGAAATGCCTGCAGAAGCGTACGAGATCGACGAGGCGGAGCAGGAAGGTGTGCGCTTTATGATGCTGACCAATCCGGTGGAGAATCTGCCGGATAGCCGTGGTCGCGTCTGTCAGGTGCGCCTCGAAAAGATGGCCCTCGGCGAGCCGGACGCCTCCGGTCGCCGCCGCCCCGAGCCCACCGGCGAATTCCTCATCGAAGAGTTCGATACCGTGATTGCGGCTGTGTCGCAGCAGCCGGATCTGAGCTTTATGGAAGGGGAGCCCCTCACCCTCCCCTTCACCCGCTGGCAGACACTGGAGTCCCACCCCGAGACCATGCACAGCGGCCACGGCAACCTGTTTGCCATCGGCGATCTGCGCCGTGGACCGGCCACCGCCATCGAGGCAGTCGCCGATGGCCGCAAGGCCGCACTGGCCATCGATCAGTTCCTCCACGGTGACATGGTTGATCCGGTTCGCCCCTTCAACGCCTGCAAGGCCCCCAAACTCAAGCAGGTGGATCCCGCCCAGTTTGCTCACCTGAAAAAAGTCGCCCGCAGCATCATGCCTCATTTGGCAGATAAGGATCGCGAGGGCAGCTTTGCCGAGGTAGAGCGCGGCATCAGTGACCAGGATGCCCGCAGCGAAGCCAGCCGCTGCCTGGAGTGCGGCTGTCAGGCCAACACAGATTGTGCGCTACGCGACTACGCCACCGAATACAAGGTCGACCAGCGCGCCCTCGATACCAGCCAGTGCCAGAAGTTTGCAGTGGATAACAGCAGCGAATTTATCGTGTTCGATGCCAACCGCTGCATCGGCTGCGGCCAGTGCGTGCAGACCTGTGGCGAACAGGCGGTACAGGGGGTGCTGCACTTTGCCAAAAACAGCGATGGCACCCTCTCGAACCGCCCGCAGTTCGATGCCGGGCTGGCAATGGGCGACTCCCACTGCGTGCAGTGCGGCACCTGTGTACAGGTCTGCCCCACCGGCGCCCTGGTGGATGCCCGCGACAAGTCGCAGGGGCGCACCGAGCTGCTCACGCCGGTCAATACCATCTGCACCTACTGCGGGGTCGGCTGCGGCGTCACCCTCTATGTCGATGAGGCGCGCAACCGCATCCGCTATGTGGAGGGGAACCGCAACTCGCCGGTCAATCAGGGGCTGCTCTGCGTCAAGGGGCGCTTCGGCTTTGACTTTATCCAGAGCGAGGAGCGCCTCACCACCCCGCTTATCCGCAAAGATGGCGAGCTGGTGCCCGCCAGCTGGCAGGAGGCCATCGCCCTGGTGGCCGAGCGTTTCACCGCCCTGCGCCAGCGCTATGGCAGCGATGCATTGGCGGGCTTCTCTTCGGCCAAAACCACCAACGAAGAGAACTACCTGTTCCAGAAGTTCATGCGCCGGGAGCTGGGCACCAACAACGTGGATCACTGCGCGCGGCTCTGCCACGCCTCCACCGTCACCGGGCTGGAGGCGTCCCTCGGCAGCGGCGCCATGACCAACGACATCCCGAGCATCGACCACTCGGATCTCATCTTCATCATCGGCTCCGACACCTCGGCGGCCCACCCCATCATCGGCTCCCATATCAAGCGGGCCGTCACCACGGGCAAGGCCCGGCTGGTAGTGGCCGATCCGAAACGGATCGAGATGGCGGACCACGCCAGCCTCTATCTGGCCCATCGCCCCGGCACCGACGTGATGCTGCTCAACGGGTTGATGCAGCAGATCATCCAGCACGGCTGGCACGACCAGGCCTATATCGCCGAGCGGGTGGAAGGGTTCGACGCGCTGCAAGCGGAGGTGCTCTCCCCCGCCTATGCACCGGACAAGGTGGCCCTCGTCACCGGCGTACCGGCCGAGCAGGTGATCGAGCTCGCCCGCCTCATCGGCACCGCCGAGCGCACCGCCATCTACTACTCCATGGGGATCACCCAGCACACCACCGGCCACGACAACGTGCGGGCCATTGCCAACCTGCAACTGCTGTGCGGCAACATCGGCATCGAAGGGGGTGGCATCAACCCGCTGCGGGGCCAGTCCAACGTGCAGGGTGCCTGTGACATGGGGGCGCTGCCCAACTGCCTCCCCGGCTATCAGAAGGTGGCCAACCCCGAGGTGCATGCCCGTTTCGTGGCCGCCTGGCAGCAGCCAAACTTGCCGCGCACGCCCGGCCTCACCCTCACCGAGACCATCGATGCCGCCTGCGCGGGCAGCCTCAAGGGGCTCTACGTGATGGGGGAGAACCCGGTGCTGAGCGATCCGGATCAGCATCACGTCATCGAGGGGCTCAAGCAGCTGGAGTTTCTGGTGGTGCAGGATATCTTCCTCTCGGAAACCGCCCAGCTCGCCGATGTGGTGCTCCCCTCCTGCTCCTTTGCCGAGAAGAGCGGCCACTTCACCAACACCGAGCGACGGGTGCAGCGCATCTCCCCCGCCCTCAAGGCGCCGGGCGAGGCGCGGGAGGATTGGTGGATCATCCAGCAGATCGCCAACGCCATGGGCGGCGACTGGCGCTATCAAAACCCGCAGGAGATCACCGCCGAGATCTGCCGGGTCACCCCGCAATACGCTGGCATCCAGTGGGATAAGGTGGGACCGGAGGGATTACAGTGGCCCTGCAACGACGCTGCTCCCGAAGGCACTCGCCTGCTCCACAGCAAGCAGTTCACCCGTGGCAAGGGAGCGATGGTCGCCACCCCGTTCCGCTATGCCGCCGAACTGCCCGACGAAACCTATCCCATCGTGCTCACCACCGGCCGCCTGCTGGAGCAGTTCCACACCGGCACCATGACCCGCAAGACCAAGGGGCTCGACAAGCTGGCAGGCCCGCGGGTGATGATGAGCGTGGTGGATGCGCAGCGGTTGGGCGTCAGCAACAGCGAGCAGGTGAAGGTCACCAGTCGCCGCGGCCATATCGAACTGCCCGCCTTCGTCACCAAACGGATGCAGCAGGGCGTGGTGTTCATCCCGTTCCACTTTGCCGAAGCCCCGGCCAACCGACTCACCATCAATGCCACCGACCCCCACGCCAAGATCCCCGAGTTCAAGGTCGCGGCGGTGCGGATCGATAAACTGCCCACCACCATCACCTCACCCGATGAGACGGTGGCGACAACCTGAGCAAGCTAGTGGGTTTACACAGCTAGCCCATCCGGGCAGAGCGAAAATCTGGCCATAAAAACAGAGCCACCCGACGGGTGGCTCTGAACGTATGACCAGTGAAGGTCATCAAATACCGTATGCCGTTACTTGGTGGCAGGCATGGCGTTGAAGGTGAGCAGGGCAGCCTTGTTGGCATCGCTCAGGGTCAGCTGGTTACCCTTGATGGAATAGGTAGCCACCTTCTCCAACTTTTGCAGGTACTCCATCTCTTTGTTCATATCATCGCCGATGCACATCATGCGGGTTGCCCCCATGGCACCCAGCGTCAAGACACCGTCACCCTGCTGGGTGATACCGCCAAAATAGCGGTTGCAGCCGCCCTTGCCCGCCACGTTGCCATCAGCAACTTGCAGGGTGAAGGTATCGCCGGTGGCGCCTTGCAGCTGCCAGCTGGATGCTTGCAGTTGAGCCATGCTGGAACCTGTTGCCATTGCGCAGCCTCCCAGAGCCAGCGCGGCCAGCAGAGTCAGTTTCTTGTTCATGGATTCACCTCTTAATAAATGGAGCCATCAATACGGCAGCCTGTTTATCATGGTCAGCGACCATGCCAAAGGATTTAATTGTGATCACGCTTCACTTTACTCCCAACTGGCATGTGCCATGCTTGTGCCATGCTTAGGCTCAGTTCCGGACCTAGGGAGGGGAAAAGAATGGTCAAACAGCTCATCATCACACTGCTTGCATCCTGCGCCAGCATGGCCGTACAGGCCGCCGACTGGGCAGTGGTCCAGCCACAATCCAACCCGTCTCTTTATGTCAAAAGTTACTCGGGGGTGCTGCTCAACGGCCATAGCCATCGCAGCGACAGTTTTGATCTCTGGCTGGTCAATAGCGGCTATCAATATCCGGTGGTGGATGATGTGACCCTCTTTATGGAAGCGGGGCCAGCGGTGGCGGATCAAAATCGCCAATCGGGTTTCAATATGAGCTCAGGGGTACGTTACCAGCTATCACCCGAGCTCAATATCGGCAGCCAGATCAAGCATCTCGACCTTACTCAGGGCAGCACATTGCTGGAGCTCAACTCCAGCCTGCTGCTGACCCCAAGACTCTCCCTCACTGCCAACTATGGCGTCAGTGCCTTCACCGCAGATCAAGCGTTGAGCCTCGGGGTCGGTTTCAACTTCTGATGATCACAGCAGCGGTGTGGCGCTCACCACCACGCCGTTGCGATCCGCATAGACGTAATCCCCTTCGTGGATGGTCACCTCGGCAAAGCTGACCACGGCCCCTAACTCACCCAGCCCCCGCTTCTCGGTCTTGACCGGACAAGCCGCCAGCGCCTTGACCCCGAGCGCCAGGGTTGCCAGAGTACCGACATCCCGCGCCGCGCCGTGGATCAGGATCCCCTCCCACCCCTGCTCCACCGCTTTAATGGCCAGTTGATCGCCAAGCAGTGCACGGCGCAGCGAGCCACCACCGTCGATCACCATCACCTTGCCCTGGCCGGGTCGGGTCACCAGTTCCCGCACCAGACTGTTATCTTCGTAACAGGAGAGAGTCACGGCGCGACCATAGAAGATGGCCTTACCGCCAAAATCCTGAAACACCGGGTCAGCCACTTGCAGCAGGTCGCCGTGCTGATCACAGAGGTCGGGCAAGAGATCCAGCATGATTAGATTCCTTTCAGATACATGAAGGTGTTCATTCTTTCATCAGGCAAGGTTTCTGGCAATCCAGAAGGATTCAATATTGCCCAGACAAACTGCTGATTTATCGGTCAATACCGGCACCAGCCAGAGCTGGCCATCCTCCACCCAGTAGATGGCATTCTGGCCAAAACGGGCTGCCACCTGACGGGCTTGCGGCAGGGATAGCGCCACTGCCAGCGATGACTCCTGCCAACACTCGTCCGGGTCAGATCCCCAAAACGGACCCGCCACCGCAGCCTGCAGTTCCAACGTCAACAGACGCCACAGTGCCCGTTCCCGCCGTCGATTGCGCCGCTCACCGACCCGCTGACTGACAGGGTTCCAGGCGGTGATAATGGCAAACCCAGGCCAGCATGGTGTCTCAAATGGCGCGATAAAGCAGATTTTCTTGTAGTTTTCCCACAAAATCATGTCAATCACATGTTACATTCCATTACATTTTATAAGGGCGAAAATGCGGTTCAGGCCAAGTATGATGCCGCTATGCCAGGGTTTGACCTATATCAAAACAGAGTTAAAAAGTTGCTATCTGACAGCAAAGAGTGTTGTTATGCTCCTGTTAACTGATAAAATGCGGCCACTTTCGTAATGGATGACCTTTCCAGGCTCTGCTCGACCAGACTTGTCGAGAACCTATAAGTGGCACAGGGATACTTGCCGGTACCAATGCCTAATTCGCGATATTCCGACCTGACACGCATACCCAGGATGACGTAATAAATTTTCAGGATCCGTCAGGAAATCGGTTTGAAACGCCAAAGAGTGTTAAATTTAAGATAATTAACTGATAAGAATCTGGGAATACTCATGCAAACACCACACATTCTGATCGTCGAAGACGAACTGGTCACACGCAATACCCTGAAAAGCATTTTCGAAGCAGAAGGCTACGCGGTTCTTGAAGCCAATAATGGCGATGAGATGCATCAAGCTCTCACCTCCCACACCATCAATCTGGTGATCATGGACATCAACCTGCCAGGCAAGAATGGCCTGCTGCTGGCTCGTGAGCTGCGTGAAAACGACAACATCGCTCTGATGTTCCTGACCGGTCGCGACAACGAAGTGGATAAAATTCTGGGCCTGGAGATCGGCGCAGATGATTACATCACCAAGCCGTTCAACCCCCGCGAGCTGACCATCCGTGCCCGTAACCTGCTGAGCCGCACCATGAACGTGGCAGCCGGTGGCGAAGAGAAGAAGCTGGTTGAGCGTTACCTGTTCAACAGCTGGGCGCTGGATATCAATAGCCGCGCACTGGTCAGCCCGACTGGCGACATGTTCAAGCTGCCGCGCTCCGAGTTCCGCGCCATGCTGCACTTCTGCGAAAACCCGGGCCAGATCCAGACCCGTGCTGAACTGCTCAAAAAGATGACAGGTCGTGAGCTCAAGCCCCATGATCGTACTGTCGATGTGACCATCCGTCGCATTCGCAAGCACTTCGAAAGCGTCAATGACACCCCGGAGATCATCGCCACCATCCACGGCGAAGGCTACCGTTTCTGTGGTGAGCTGGAGCAGGAATAAGCTCTCGCTACGCTGTTGATCTGAAAAGGCGCCCTCGGCGCCTTTTCTGTCTCTGCGGTTTCCCTTAATGCAGAGATAATGCAGAAATACGGTGATCGTTGCGTCAAACGGTGAACAAGATGAAAACAAAAAGCCCACTCGCAGGAGTGGGCTTTTTGTTTTGAAGCTGGAGCGGGCAGCGGGAATCGAACCCGCATCATCAGCTTGGAAGGCTGAGGTAATAGCCATTATACGATGCCCGCCTGGCATCTGAAATTGTTGGAGCGGGTGATGGGAATCGAACCCACGTATGCAGCTTGGGAAGCTACCGTTCTACCATTGAACTACACCCGCGTCAGGGCTCTTACTATATGCATTTTGCCGCCGAGCGCAATGCCGCATTTGCCACTTTTTTCAATAAATCAATCTGTTCGGACAAGGATTGAGCAGTCGGTTGCTTTTTCAAGCAAACATTTTCAGCACAGATAATTTACAAGGTTGCCAAGGCCAAACGGCAAGGATAGTCTTGCGCCACTCGACGCGAGGATGGTGGTAATGGATAAAAAAACGCAAAAACGTCTCTATGGCTGGTTGCGCAAGCAATCGAGTCACGGTCGCCGCTGGATCAGTCTCTCCATCGCTTTTGGCCTGGGTCAAGGCATGCTGATGGTGGCACAAGCCTGGTTGCTGGCAACCCTGCTACACCGCTTTATTA
Organism: Aeromonas sp. CU5; assembly: GCF_002586745.1. Taxonomy (NCBI): domain Bacteria; kingdom Pseudomonadati; phylum Pseudomonadota; class Gammaproteobacteria; order Aeromonadales; family Aeromonadaceae; genus Aeromonas; species Aeromonas sp. CU5. Next base: position 574,989 of record NZ_CP023817.1, on the reverse strand, counting down.
TCGAGGGCTCAACTCCCGAACAATCCATCACGCTCTTTATTACCCTGCTGCTGGTGACCCTTGGCAAGGCAGCGCTGGCCTATGGCCGCGAAGTGGCCAGTTTCAAGGCGGGCAGCGCGGTGCGCCAGACCATCCGCCAGCTGGTGCTCACCCGCCTTAGCCGGCTTGGCCCCGCCTATATCCAGCGCCGCCCGGCCGGTAGCTGGGCCAGCCTGTTGCTGGAACAGATAGAAAACATGCAGGATTTCTTCTCCCGCTATCTGCCGCAGATGGCCATCGCCGTCTTTATTCCGGTGGTGATTCTGGTGGCGGTATTCCCGGTCAACTGGGCGGCTGGGTTGATCTTGCTCGGTACCGCCCCCCTTATCCCATTTTTCATGATCCTGGTAGGGGTCGGCGCCGCTGATGCCAACCGCCGCAACTTTAAGTCGCTGGCCCGCCTCTCTGGCCACTTCCTTGATCGCCTGAAAGGGCTGCGCACCCTGCAGCTCTTTATGCGCACTCAGGCAGAAGGGGAAGCGATCCGCGATGCCTCAGAAGATTTTCGCGAGCGCACCATGGAAGTGCTGCGCCTTGCATTTCTCAGTACCGCCGTGCTGGAATTTTTTGCCGCCCTCTCGGTAGCACTGGTCGCCGTCTACTTCGGCTTCTCTTATATCGATCACCTCAATTTTGGCCACTATGGCGGCAAGGTCACCCTCTTTACCGGCCTGTTCGTGCTGTTTCTCGCCCCCGAGTTCTACGCCCCGCTGCGGGAACTGGGCGCCCACTACCACGCCAAGGCACAGGCCATCGGCGCCGCCGAGCAGTTGCTGGAGTTCCTCGAAGCCGAGGTGAGCGAACCCGCTGCAGGCAACACCCCGTTCCAGGCCGACAGCCCGGTCAAGGTAGAAGCCAAAGGGCTTGAGGTGCTGAGCGCCGAAGGCAAGGTACTGGTCGGCCCCATCGACTTCACCCTTGAGGCCGGTTCGCGCACCGCCCTCATCGGCGTCAGCGGCGCAGGCAAAAGCTCGCTGGTCAATGCCCTGCTTGGCTTTGCCCCCTATCGCGGCGAGCTCAAGGTAAACGGGCAGGAGCTCGCCTCCCTCGACATGACCCAGTGGCGATTGCAATTGGGCTGGCTCTCGCAGAACCCGCAGCTGTTCCACGCCTCCTTGCGTGACAACCTGCTGCTGGCCAAGCCAACGGCCAGTGACAGCGAGCTGGAAGATGCCCTGAAACGGGCACAGGCGTGGGAATTTGCCATGGAGAAGGGGCTCGACTATCCGGTCGGCGATCAGGCGGGCGGCCTCTCGGTCGGTCAGGCCCAGCGCCTCGCGCTGGCGCGAACCCTGCTCAAATCGACCCAACTGATGGTGCTCGACGAACCGACCGCCAGTCTTGATCGCCACTCCGAGCGCGCCATCATGACCACGCTCGAACAGGTCATCGCCAACCAGACCCTGCTGATGATCACCCACCGCCTCGACCAGCTCACCAAGATGGACAAGATCCTGGTGCTGGCGCGCGGCCAGCTGGTGGAGCAAGGCAGCTTCCAGCAATTGAGTCAGGCCGGAGGGCCTTTTGCCCACCTGCTGTCCCAACGTACCGGAGGTTCTCTCGATGACTGATCTGTTGCCATTTCTGCGCCTCTATCGCCAACACTGGCTCAGCCTCACCATTGGCTTGCTGCTGGCACTGGTGACCCTGGCCGCTGGCATGGGGCTGCTCTCCCTCTCCGGCTGGTTCCTCTCCGCCGCTGCCGTGGCGGGGATGACAGTTGCAAGCACCCATGCTTTTAACTACATGACCCCGGCTGGCGGCGTGCGTTTCTTCTCCATCATCCGCACTGCCGGTCGCTGGGGTGAGCGGGTGGTGAGCCACGATGCCACCTTCCGGGTGCTGACCCGACTGAGGGTCTGGTTCTGGCAAAAACTCTCGCCGCTCTCCACCGGCACCCTGGCCGGTTTCCGCCAAGCGGATCTGCTCAACCGACTGGTGGCCGACATCGATGCGATGGATCACGTCTATCTGCGGCTGATCACCCCAATCGGCGCAGCCCTGCTCAGCTGTGCTGGCTTGGTCTTCTTCCTGTCGTTTTTTGATAGCCGCCTCGCCCTGATCCTCGGTGCCATTCTGCTGTTTGGCATGATCGCCCTGCCGCTGGTGTTCTACTTCCTCGGTCGTCGCCCCGGTCAGGCGCTGATTGCCGAGAAATCGACCCTGCGCACTCGGCTGGTAGACTATCTGGATGGTCAGGCCGAGCTGCAGATGTTTGCCGCCGCCCCCAAGGCGCTGGTTGAGCTGCAACAGGCCGAACAGGCGCTGCTCGCCGCACAGGCCCGCATGGCCAAGGTAAGCGGACTGGCCAACTTCTCGGTGCAGCTGCTGAGTGGCTGGACCCTGACCCTGATGCTCTGGCTGGCCGGTCATGGGGTAGCGGGTGCTACGCCCGACCCCATTACCGCGCTGATGGTGTTTGCCACCCTGGCAAGCTTCGAGGCACTGATGCCGCTGGCGGGTGCCTTCCAGCACCTCTCCACCAGCCTCACCTCGGCTCGCCGTTTGAATGAAATTTTGCAAGAGGCCAAGGCCCCCGAATGGGGCGACGAGCAGACCCACGCCACCGGTGGCACGCTGCAGATCAGTGACCTCTACTTCGGCTATCCCGGCAACACCCAGCCGGTGCTGCGCGGCTGCACCCTGCAACTGCAAGCAGGCCAAAAGCTGGCGCTGCTGGGTCAGACCGGCTGCGGCAAATCGACTCTGATGGGACTGCTGACCCGAGAGTGGAGCCCGCAAGCAGGCAAGATCATGCTCGATGGCAAACCACTCACCGACTACAGCGAAGGGGCACTGCGCGCATCTATTTCAGTGGTGAGCCAGCGGGTGCACCTGTTTGCCGATACCCTGCGCGGCAACCTCAAGCTGGCCGCACCGACCGCCACTGACGAGCAGCTGATTGCGGTACTGACCCAGGTCGGGCTGGCCAATCTGCTGGAAGATGAGGCGGGCCTCAACGCCTGGCTGGGCGACGGCGGCAGGCCGCTTTCCGGTGGCGAGCGTCGCCGCATCGGTCTTGCCCGCGCCCTGCTGCACGATGCGCCGCTCTGGCTACTCGATGAGCCGACCGAAGGGCTCGACAGCAAGACCGAGCGGGAGATCATCGATCTGCTGTTCAAGCTGGGGGCGGATCGCACCTTGCTGCTGATCTCCCACCGCCTGCTGGGGATGGAGCAGATGGACCGGATTGCCCTGATGGAAGAGGGGCAGATCCGCCTCTGCGCCCCTCACCACGAGTTGCTGGCGGATGATTACTACCGTAGCCTCTACCAACGGCTGGCTCCGGTCTGATATCAGCCTGATATCAGACTGATGGGGGTAACACCCTGACACCCGGGCGCAAAACGGGGCTGGTCGCCACAGGCGGCTGGCCCCTATAATGTCCCCCTCATTATTCAACAAGATGCCGACATGGATCGCCTGCGCCTTTCTACTGTCTTCATCGCCGACACAAGATACGAGATGATGAAACGCCTGATCCTGATGATGCCCCTGATTGCCTCCGGTTGTGCCAACTACGCCTTTAACAGCAATCTGGATAAAGAGAACTTCGACGAATACTTCAAACCCGGTAGCGTGCGCATCTACGAACAAGATGAGCTGGCTGACCTCAACTACCTCTACCTCGGCACCATCGAGGGTGAATCCTGCCAGGCCGATGCCAACCAGCCGGTGCCCAACGCCGGTGATGCCCGCACCCTGGCCCGCCGACGTGCAGCCGACATGGGCGGCAACGGCGTCACCATCGACAAATGCGCCGAATTCAGCGACACCCCGGGCTGCCTGAGACAAGTGATCTGCTACGGGCAGGCGCTGAAAGTGGCCGAAGAGAAGTAAGTCGCTGCCATGGCCCTCGCCATCGTTCGCCTTGGCAGCCCGCGCCAGCCCGATGAGGGGCTGCGGATCGGCACGGTGCGCCGCCCACCCCGCGGCGTACCCAAGAGCGAATTTGCCAGCCAGCATTGGTACGACGTCTGGTTTCCCAACCTCGCCCCCAGCAGCTAGACCATGAAGCTGGGTCAGGCTGCCGAGACGCCTGCCCAGTGGGCGGCGTTTGGCAAGCAGTACAAGGCCGAGATGGCGCAACCTGCCGCCAGGCACGATCTGGCGCTGCTGGCCGCCCTCTCCCACACCACCAATCTGTCCGTGGGCTGCTACTGCGAGCAGGAGTCCCGCTGCCATCGCACCATCTTGAAAGAGCTGCTGGTAGCCGCTGGCGCCGCCATTCGTTAGGACGGCGAGCGAAGACGGAGCGATAGGGAATCGAGTCAGCCGCTCTTCGGCAGCCATCTGGCATGGATAGACAGAGAGGGCATCCCGCGGGATGCCCTCTCTCGTTATGTTCGCACAACTGCCCTTCTCGGCAGCAGCGGCTCGATCAGCACGCCAATTTCTTATAGCACGCTGGGCTCCAGCAACTGCTGCCGCAGCAAGGCCTCTTGGGCCAGAGTCATGGCATTCGTTGCCACCCCGGCGGCAGGCTCGATGGCCAGCCAGTTGGCCAGATCGACGGCGGTCTCCTCCAGTGGCCGGAAATTCAAACCATGGACGATGGCCGCCTCGGCACTGACCGAGCCATAACCGGCAAACTCCGCCTGCTCGCAGGGCAGCAAGGTGGGATAGCTCTGCCAGGGCTCGATACCGGCCGCAATCAGGGTCGGCCAGGGCAGCCACTCGGGCTGGATGGGGCTGGCTGGTGGCAAGCGGGCGCTCAGCCGCTCCAGCCAGTCGCTCAGGGTAATGCCGGGCTTGAGCAGGTTGAAGATGCCCCCCAGCTGCTGCTCGGCGGCGCGCAGCACAAACTCGGCGCAGTCGCGTACATCGAGATACTGCAAGCGATCCTCACCACTGCCCGGCAGCAACCAGGGCCCCCCCTGCTGCACCCGCTTCACCCACCACGCCATGCGGCCGGTGGGATCATGGGGGCCGCACAACACGCCCGGGCGCAGGATGCAAAGCCGCTCCCCCCAGTGGGCGCGATACTGCGCCTCGCACAATACCTTGAGAGGGCCATAGTCGCTGGGCATCTCCCCTGCGGGGATAGGGTGCAGCGGCGCCGACTCATCCATCCCGGGCAGAGAGAAATCGCGATAGACGCTGATGGTGGAGATAAAGATCAGCCGCTCACAGCGCCCGAGCAAGGCTGCCGAGAGGCTCGCCGCCTGTTCGGGGCGATAGCAGCAGGTGTCGATGGCCAGATCCCAACGCAACCCCTCTCCTTGCAACGCCCCCAGATCCTTGTCTCGATCACCGGTGAGTTGCACCAGATCAGGCCAATCAGGGTGCTGACGCTGACCACGATTGAACAGCGTCACTTGATGGCCCCAATTCAACGCCAGCGCAGTGAGGTGGCGCCCCAAAAAGCCGGTGCCACCGATAATCAGCAGTTTCATCCCTCTCCCTCCCCGTCGGCGCGAGTGCGCACATTTCATCCTGATACTCCCGTTGCCTCCACCCTACGCAACTTGACGGTACGGCACAGCCCCCGACTGGCCGGGATGGGACAGGGATCACGGCAGCGCAGCAGAAATGGGCGTAATGAGGCAGAGCCTGCGTTTTGGGGCCGCCTGTGCTAAATTGCCGGGGTTTTCAGTCAGGATCCGCCATGAAGTTCGAAATCGACACCCTCGGGGTTATCCGCTCTCCCTACAAGGAGAAGTTCGCCATCCCCCGCCAGCCCGGTCTGGTCAAATCAGCCCGTGCCCGCCTCGAGCTGCTCCCCCCTTACGATCAGCCGGATGTGCTGCGCGGCATCGAGCAGTTCTCCCATCTGTGGCTCAGCTTCGTGTTTCACCAGACCATGGCGCAGGGCTGGCACCCGACGGTGCGCCCGCCGCGCCTTGGCGGCAACGAACGGGTCGGCGTCTTTGCCACACGCTCCACCTTCCGCCCCAATCCCCTCGGCCTCTCGGTAGTCGAGTTGCACGGGGTTGGCCGCGAGCGGGGCAAGCTGTGGCTGGAGCTGGGGGCGGTGGATTTGCTCGATGGCACCCCCATCATCGATATCAAACCCTATATCCCCTATGCCGACAGCCTGCCGAATGCCCGGGGCGGCTTTGCTCCCGACGCCCCCACTCCGCCGCTGGCGGTGAGTTTCAGTGCCGAGGCCGAGCAGCAGCTGCAACCCTGGCTCAAGGCCCATCCCGAGCTGCGCCAGCTGGTGAGCGAAGTGCTGGCACAAGATCCGCGCCCCGCTTACAAGAAGGGCAAGCCAGATGACAAGGAGTACGGAGTGCGGCTGTTTGACTGCAACGTCCGTTTCCGCATCAGCGAGCCTGCGTGTCTGGTGCTGGCTATCGAGCCCGCCTGATCCTTGGCGGGCCGAAAGGTCATCCACCATCGCTGATGCTATTTCACGTCGCCGATTTCACGCCGCCTTCACATCACAAGGGGCTTAATGAGCCTGTAAATTGTGTGGCATTGATCAGACTATCCACCCGGTTGCCAGTGATACCATGTAGACAGTAGAGGGCATCTCCTCTCTGACTGATGCCAGCGGCAGGCTGCCGGTTTATGGCAAACGTGGCAGCCCGGCTGTTGCCGCCAAGGGATCTGGCCTCGCCCCGACACGTTTGAGTGCGGGGATGCCACACGGATGTGACAACACTTCAAAGGAACAAACCTATGCTGATGAACAGTGAAAAACGCTACGGCACCCTGAGTATCGGGCTGCACTGGCTGACCCTGGTGGCGATGATCGCCGTCTACGCCCTGATCGAATTTCGCGACATCTTCCCCAAAGGGGACCCGGGCCGCGACCTGATGAAGCAGTGGCACTTTATGCTGGGGTTGCTGATCTTCGCCCTGGTGCTTGTCAGGCTGGTAGTGCGCAGGATGAGCCCGACACCCCGTATCGTGCCCGAGCTCTCGCCGATGATGCACAAACTGGCAAAACTGGCCCACCTCGCCCTCTACGGCTTTCTCATTCTCACCCCGCTGTTTGGCTGGCTGCTGCTGAGCGCCGCGGGCAAGCCCATCCCCTTCTTCGGGCTTGAGCTGCCGGCCCTGCTCGCCCCCAACCCGGATCTCAAAGGGCTGATCAAGGAGGTGCACGAAACCCTCGGCGATGTCGGCTATGCCCTGATCGGCCTGCACACGTTGGCAGCTCTCTATCACCACCATATTCTCAAAGACAACACCCTCACCAATATGCTGCCGCCGCGCCGCAGCTAACGAGAAACAGAAAAACGCAGAGGGGGCCATCGTGGCCCCCTCTTGTTATCTGCATGGCTGGCAAAGAGCCTTATGCCTGCTTGGCCAGCACCTCCGCCACCTTGCCTTTCGGCTCTTGCGGCAACTTTTTCACATTGTTCTTGTTCTCCGGCTGCTTGCTCTCTGGCGATCGGTTTTCAGACAAGGCTTGCAACACGGGATCGGCCTTGCCGGCAACGGTGGGCTGGGACTGGCCGACAAAGTTGCCACCCTTGCAGATGGAGAGGCTCCCCCCCTTGAAAATCCCCTGCATCTTGCCGCTCTCCAGGATCTCCACCTCGGCAGAGGTGCACGTCCCCTCCAGCAGGCCATTGATGATCACGTGGGGAGCACTCACATCCCCCTCAACACTGCCGCCCTGCATGATGCGCAGCACACCACCAGTGAGCTGGATGGTGCCATTGACGTGACCGCGCACCTCCAGATCCCCCTCAACCTGCATGTCGCCCTTGAAGCGGGCACCGGCAGCAATCACAGTCGCCCCAACCGAAGCAGCAGCCGCACCACCATTTTTTCTTCCAAACATCCGGACTCTCTCCACCAACCACACAAGCAGAACCAGCAGCATCGGCGCCACTGGCCACAGAAAACAGGGTGACCCCAGCGCGTAGAGCAGCAAGGCTCCACCCCAGCAGAGCCAGACAATATAGAGGAAGTCGCTGCGCTCCCGACCCTTCAGCCGCGCCAGCCACGTTCCGGCTACCTTTCTCATTTCGTCAAACCTTTCGCAGCATGGCGATCAGCATTGAACTGACCAAAGCGCCATCGACAACAACGGACAATGGATAAACGACCAGTTGCCGCAAACTCTGAAGCCCCCTGATTCAGTCCCGATACAGGAGTGGCAAGATAGGATTCGAATTGACTCGAAGCGACATTCACTTTCTAATTGGCAGCCCGGACCCCTATGACCGTTCACATCATGAAAATTTTATTGGTCGAAGACGACAAGCTGCTCAATCACCACCTCTCCTCCCTGCTGACCGAAGCCGACAATCAGGTCTACAGCACCGATCAGGCAGGTATTGCACTGCACTACGCCGCTGACTACCCCATTGATGTAGCGATCATTGATCTTGGCCTGCCCGACATGGATGGCCTGCAACTGATCCGTCAACTGCGCGAACGGCAGATCTCCTTCCCCATCATTGTGCTGACCGCTCGTGGCAACTGGCAGGACAAGGTCGAAGGGCTGGAAGCAGGTGCTGATGACTATCTGGTCAAACCGTTCCAGAAAGATGAGCTGCTGGCCCGCCTCAATGCGCTGGTGCGCCGCAGTGCCGGCTTTATTTCACCCAAGGTAAAGGCCGGTGATTACGAGCTGGATCTCTCCCGCAAGGAGCTGACCATCGCCGGTGAAGTATCGGTGCTCACCAGCTTTGAATACCTCATTCTGGAGTACCTGATGCGCAATGCCCGTCAGGTAGTCTCCAAGCAGCAACTGCTCGACCAGCTCTACGGTGATGGCGAAGGGGATCCCAACACCATTGAGGTGATGGTAAGCCGCCTGCGCAAGAAGCTGGATCCGGAAGGGACGATTCAACCCATCTCCACCATCCGGCGTCAGGGCTACATCTTCAACCTCTCGTGTAACTGATGCTTTCTCATCTGCCGCGCCCCATCAAGATGATCCGTCGCTCCCTGCACATCAAACTGCTGCTCAGCTCGCTGCTGGTCATCGCGCTGAGCATGGGGTTTGCGGTGTATGCCCTCTATATTGGTCACATCGAGGAGCAGACCCAAAAAGCCAGCGCCCGGATGCAGGAGAACCTGGCCAAGCTATTCTCCTCCACCGAACCGGACGACAAGGGGCCCACAGTCGAGCTGGGGCGGATGTCCCGTAATGCAGGCGATCGCAATCTCGATACCCTGATCTGCCGAGCGGATGGCGAGCTGGTCTGGTCCAGCCTCCATATGCCGGAAGTGATCAAGGCCAAACAGACCATCTGCGGTGACTTGATGCGCTACCTTGGGGGGATGGATCTCGACTACTTCTTCAAGAAGCACACCATCAAGAACGGCGAGAGCTACTTCGTCTATAGCCTGCGCTTTATCCGCAATCCCGGCAGCGGAACCACCGCCTACTACGTGGTGATGATCGACTCGGCCAAGCGTTATCACGCCGAATCGCGCGCCTACCTCTACCAGATTGCCCGTCAGGCGCTGCTCGCCTACCTGCTGCTGGCCGGACTGCTGCTGCTCACGACCTTCTGGAGTCTCGGCTCCCTGCGCACCATTGCCCGCCAGATCGACGATATCCGGGCTGGCAAACGGGATGCCCTCTCCAATGAATTTGAGCGGGAACTGGCCCCCTTGACCGACTCGGTCAACCAGCTGCTGGAGAACGAACGCCAGCAGACCCAGCGCTACCAGCACGCCCTCAACGATCTCGCCCACAGCCTGAAAACCCGGCTGGCGCTGATCCAGATGACCACCCAGGAGATCAAGTTGGGGCGGGAGATCCACGACAACATCAACGAACAGATCCTCACCATGGATCAGATGATCCAGTACCAGCTCAGACGCGCAGTCACCGGCCGCCAGCGCCTTGCCAGCAAGGGCTCCGAACCGGTGCCGCTGATTGAAAAGCTGCTCGCCAGCCTGACCAAGGTCTATCGCCACAAGAAGCTGCAAACCCACTTCAAGTTCGACGACGACGCCCTGTTTCACGGCGAACAGGGCGACCTGATGGAGCTGATGGGCAACCTGCTCGACAACGCCTGCAAGTTCGCCATCAGCGAGATCCGGGTGACTGTGTCTCGTCACCTTGAACGACTGCGTATCGAAGTGGAAGATGATGGCCCCGGCATAGACCCGGCCAAATCGGTGCAGATCTTCCAGCGCGGCGTCCGTGCCGACAGCTCCCCCGGACAGGGCATAGGGCTGGCGGTAGTGACCGAGATCGTCCACAGCTACGGCGGCCAGATCCGGGTCGATGAATCCCCCCTCGGCGGCGCCCGCTTTACCCTGGACCTGCCCTGATCGGCATGGCCCTGCATAGCCTCGCCAGTTATTGCCCTACCACAAGGCCTCCGATATCGGAGGCCTTGCCGTTTCTCCCCCTCGAATGATTCAATTTATTGATCCGGCACAGATTATCGCCCTCCAGCCCTTCCACCACCGGCTTCAATCGGTATCATGGGGGGGCGGCAAAAAGCCTCTCCCGGATCCACTCCATGAGCCTTCACTGTCACAAAGGTGTTATCCGCAGAAAATGGGTTAAAAGCAGCAAGCCAGGGGCTGTAACTTGAGGGCGGTAGCGTTGTTTAATTAAGTCATCTTAGTTGAGCAGTGCAATTTATTTTATAACTTATATATCTTCACATAGTTATATTTTGAAAATACATGTTTAATGAAGCATTGAAATGGGGAGGTATCACAATTGCAAAATTTATGGAAAAATATTGTAGTATCTATAGTTAGCTCTTTATTAGCGATTGCAGGGCAGCAATACTTTTTCGATAAGCAAAATGAAATACCAAAAATTGATGTCTATAAGAATTTCGATAATGCTTATCTATCTAAACCGAAATTCCCTGACTCTAAAGTTGAAATAAAAGTTGATGGAAATACTAAAGAGTCTATTGGTTTGTTAGAAATAGCACTGATAAATTTTAGTAATCAGTCATTTAATAACATTCCAATTATAATTGAAGTAAAACCAAAAAATGGAGATAAGTTTACTTACCTATCTCATTTTGTACACGGAGAAAAGGGTATAAGAGATTTAGTTAAAGAAATAAAACCTTATGAGATCGATAATGGCACTCACAGATTTTCATATAATGTAGTATCTCTAAACAGAACAGATGAAGCGAATCTGTCAATGAAATTAGGGATACTTTTCGAGGGACAACATGAGCCAGATGTTGTTGTATCTGCAGCTGGTGTAAATACCAGAGAGTTCAACATTGAAAATAGTCCTGCACGAGCAAATGTGCAACGAGATACATTTTTACTCATGATTGCATTCATTATTGGTCTACTTGCATTTACTTTTATTATTTTTGGACCAATCATCTCCCGATTCACTTTACCGCTCGATAAAAAGAGTGACAAGAGATATGCGAAACAAATTTTTGATGTTATGAGAGCCGACACCTACTACGAGTCTATGTCTGATGATACTCTCAAGCGCCATGTTGCAAGTTTTCTGTATAAGCGCCAATTAAACTGGTGGAATAATAAATCGTTTTTTGGGAAATGGTATCTTGGTATGAGAACACCTCAGCCTGATGACTATGAATTTTAATCGCTTTTTATGCTAGAAAAAATTATGACCGAACAAGAAAGAAACAAGTGGCTATCCATAGTTGGAATGATCTCTGAGTTAAAAAAATGTGATGAATTAGGTGTGATAACTGCATCTTTAGCAATGGGATTTATAGCAATTGATACGCTTGCAAATCTCACTCGAGATGAGGGTAAAGCTAGAGCAACAAGATCTGATTTTCAAAATTGGGTTGACTGTTACCTAAAAGCAGCCCCAGAGCAGCCTTATAAATACCGTGGTAAGGATGTATATGCTGCCAGATGTGCTTTCTTGCATTCTTATAGTTCTGATGCTGAACTACATGATAAAGATAATGACCTTATAAAATACATTTATCATGATGGCGGGAAACATGTATTCAATCCAGAAATCAACAATAAATTAGTTATAATCGCAACTAGGTCATTTGTTTATGACATTATATGTGCGGCTAATAATTTTATGGCCGAGTGTGAAATTAATTTTAAACTGAGGTCTATTGTTGAGAGTCGCCTAGATACTATTTTACAGTTCACACCATATCAACAAACATGTAAATAAACGCTCCGTAATTTTATATACTACTACGAATACCCGTTCAGGCTGCATTAATCGCCCAGCCTCAACATCACTCTTCGTTATTGAGGCCACTATGATCCGCCCATTATCAGCCACCGACCTGGATACCGTCGTCGAGCTCTGGTATCAGGCATCGGTGCAAGCCCACGACTTTATTCCTGCTATGTTTTGGCACGAGCAACGGGCAGCAATGCGCGATATTTACTTGCCCGCCAGCAAGAGCTGGGTCTATGAGGAGGATGGTCAGCTGCTGGGCTTTATCTCTTGGTATCAGGGTACTGTGGCGGCGCTGTTTATCTCCCCTGACCAGCAGTCACACGGGCTGGGTCGCCAATTGCTCAATCACCTCAAGACACAATATGACCAGCTCGATTTGACGGTCTACGCCGAGAATGAGCAGGCGCGGCGCTTCTATTGCCGCAACGGTTTTAAAGAGGGTGAGTCGCAATTGTGCGAGCACAGTGGCCGCCCCGAACTGATGATGCATTGGCAGCGGGACTGAGCGGGTCGCCAATAGAGATGGCGGGCGCTCTGTGTCTGTTTTTTGGCCGCCTTGAATGCCATGACGGCATTCTCTACAATGACGCACTTTTTATTCATTTCAGGTCATATCGATGAGCGATACCAACACCAAACCAGCACTGCCGGATCACCTTGCAGGCAACCCGCGTAGCCCACACCATGTTGCTGAGTGCTTCGAACACCACATTGGTATTCGCCTCAACGGCAAAGAGCGCACCGATGTCGAAGAGTACTGCATCAGCGAAGGCTGGGTGAAGATCCCCTCCCCCAAGGCGCTGGATCGCCGTGGTCAGCCAATCCTGATCACCCTCAAAGGCACCGTTGAAGCCTACTATATCGAAGAGGTTTAACCGCCACTGTCTGTTGCGCCGAGCTTATCAAGCCAGCGGCATCAGTCAGCGCAGTTAACGACCAAGGCCACCTCGCGGTGGCCTTGTTGTTTCTGGCATCTCCCCAAATTCTTTGCTGGCGGTGCTTATACCCCCAAGCGGTCGCGCAAGGTGTACCAGGCGGCGCCTGCGGCGGTGAAGGGGATACGCAGCAGGCGGCCACCCGGGAAGGGGTAGTGCGGCAGTTTGGCAAAGGCATCGAAGCGCTCCGCCTGACCACTCAGCACTTCGGAGAGCAGCTTGCCCGCCAGATGGGTACAGGTAACGCCGTGGCCGCTGTAGCCCTGCATGTAGTAGATGTTGGGGCCGATGCGACCAAACTGCGGCAGCCGCGACAGGGTGAGCAGGAAGTTGCCGGTCCAGGTGTACTCCACCTTGACCCCTGCCAGTTGCGGGAAGGTTTTGAGCATCTTGGGAATGATCAGCCGCTCGATATCCGCCGGATCCCGCGCGCCATAGACAACGCCGCCGCCATAGAGCAGCCGGTGATCGCCGGAGGTGCGGTAGTAGTCGAGCAGGTAGTTGCAATCCTCCAGACAGTAGTTTTGCGGCAGCAATGAACGGGCCCGCTCCTCCCCCAGCACTTCGGTGGCGATCACCTGGGTACCGCAGGGCATGCTCTTGCCAGCCAGCTCCGGTACCAAATTGCCGAGGTAGGCGTTGCCCGCCACCACGATAAAGCGCGCCTTCACCGCCCCCTTGGCGGTCTTGACCAGTGCCGGCTGACCCGGGGTGATGCTGGTGACGGCGGATTGCTCGAAGATCTGCCCCCCCTGCATGCGGATGGCTTCTGCCTCCCCCAATGCCAGATTGAGGGGGTGAATATGGCCGCCGCTCTTGTCGAGCAGGGCGCCGACGTAGCGATCGCTCGCCACCACCTCGCGCACCCCCTTGGCATCGAGCAGCTCCAGCTGGTCGTTGCCCCACTTCTGCCAGCGAGCGTATTGGGATTTGAGCTCGTGCAGCTGCTTCTCGGTCTCGGCGGCAAAGACGCCTCCCTGCTGCAGATCGCACTGGATGTTGTAGCGCTTGATCCGCTCGCGGATGATCTGGCCCCCCTCAAACAGCATGGAACCGAGCAGCCTGGCCTGATCCGGCGGGCAGTTCGCTTCTATGGTGTCGATGTCGCGGCTGTAGGAGTTGACGATCTGGCCGCCGTTGCGGCCACTGGCGCCAAAGCCGACCCGAGCCGCCTCCAGCACCACCACCTTGTAGCCCTTCTCCACCAGATGCAGGGCACTGGAGAGGCCGGTATACCCGGCCCCAATGACGCAGACGTCGCACTCCAGCTGCTCGGTCAGTGTCGGGTAGGGCGCGTGTTTATTTGCGCTGGCTGCGTAGTAACTGTTTACATGTTCGGTCATGATCCCTGTTTCCTTACCGGTTCTGTTGCCAAACTATTGTCAGGATTAAAAGCTCGCCGGGGTGTGGGCGCTGACGATGCGACAGGTCTGCCCCGACGGATTGCTGAAGCTGTGGGGCTCGCCGGTGTCGATCACATAGCTGTCGCCCGCTTCCAGCGGATAACTCTGGCCCGCCACCGTCAGGATCACAGATCCCTCCAGCACGGTTCCCACCTCTTCCCCCTGATGGGTCACCTGACCGCCGGTGTCGGTGCCGGGGGGATAGGTCTCCAGCATAAAGCCGAGCTGGCGGCGGTTGTTGCCGTTATGCACCAGCTTGAGAGAGACCCCCTGACTGCCCAGCTCGATCAGCTGATCCGCCTTGATCACCACCTCGGGAGTGCGGCTCTCCTCCTCGGCGAAGAAGCGTGACAGCGGCAAGCCGTAGACGGTGAGCAGCTTTTGCAGGGAGGCGACCGAGGGGCTCACCTTATCCTGCTCTATCATGCAGATGGCGCCGTGGGTCAGGCCACTCAGCTCGGCCGTCCGCCGCTGGGATAACCCGAGCTGATGACGTACCGCCGCCAATCGTTCGCCCATACTCTGCCGACTTGCGTCGTGCTCTGTATTGCCATGAGCAGCATGTAAGCTCTGTGGCCCGCTCATGGCAGACCGCCTCTCATGCTCTGTTTGCGTCCCTGCAACATCAGCACCTCTCTGTTGTTTCTGGTAAACGAGGCGAGTGGTTAAACGCCCCTGGCTGTTAAATCCGGGTGGTTAAAATAGCGGACCAGCCTTCCCTTGCCGTTTGCTATGTTACACAGCCTGACCGTTCATTATTTTGCACACGCAAATCCACTACTTCGCTCACAGCCCCTCTTTTGACGAGGTAAACTGCGCTACACAGCCCATTTTCTAGCATGGTGCCCCCCAACAATTCAAATATATTTAACACTTGAAAAACATTTAAGCTCAATTTATGGTCTTCCTGTGCTTATTATTTTATACGGCAGCGGCGTAGGAAGGGTCGGCTCACTCCGGCAACCAGCTGCTCTGACCCACACTCGAGGCTTGCTATGTCAGTAACATTGTCAGGAACAACCACCGACTCCAGCTTGATCACATCCCGCGCCTATATAGATGGAGAGTGGTGCGCTGCCGCCAGCGGCCGCACCTTCGAGGTCACCAACCCCGCCAGCGGGGCCGTCATTACCCAGGTGCCCGACATGGACGCCGAGGATACCCGCCGCGCCATCGCAGCCGCCCACGCGGCGCAACCCGGCTGGGCGGCGCTGACCGCCAAGGAGCGCAGCAACAAGCTCTACGCCTGGTTTACCGCCATCACCGCCCACAGCGACGAGCTGGCCCGCATCATGACCTGCGAACAGGGCAAGCCGCTGGCAGAAGCCAAAGGGGAAGTGGCCTACGGCGCCAGCTTTATCCAGTGGTTCGCGGAAGAGGGCAAGCGCGCCTATGGCCGCACCATTCCGGGCTTTAGCGGCGATCGCCGGTTGGCCACCATCAAGCAGCCGGTGGGGGTGGTGGCCGCCATCACCCCGTGGAACTTCCCCATTGCGATGATCACCCGCAAGGCGGGCCCGGCGCTGGCCGCCGGTTGCACCATCGTCATCAAGCCTGCTGCCGAGACCCCGCTCTGCGCGTTGGCACTGGCCGCCCTGGCCGAGCAGGCGGGCATCCCCGCTGGGGTCATCAATATCGTCACCAGCCATCAGGCGAGCGCGGTGGGCAACGAGCTGTGCAGCAATCCGGTGGTGCGTAAGCTCTCCTTCACCGGCTCCACCCACATTGGCAAGCTGCTGATGCGCCAGTGCGCCGACACCATGAAGAAGCTGTCGCTGGAGCTGGGTGGCAACGCCCCCTTTATCGTCTTTGACGACGCCGACCTCGACGCCGCCGTGGCCGGGGCGCTCGCCTCCAAATACCGCAACGCCGGGCAGACCTGCGTCTGCGCCAACCGGATTCTGGTGCAGGCCAGCGTCTACGACGCCTTCGTCGAGAAGCTGACCGCCGCCGTCAGTGCCTTCAAGGTGGGAGATGGCATGAGCGAAGGCACCCAGATTGGCCCGCTGATCAACCCCGCCGCCGCCAGCAAGGTGGCCGAGCTGGTGCAGCAATCGGTCGCCGCCGGTGCCGAGTTGTTGCTGGGGGGCGAAGCCCATCCCGCAGGCCCGCTGTTCTATCGCCCCACTATTTTGGGCATGGTGGATAAAACCAACCCCATCCTGCAGGAGGAGATCTTCGGCCCGGTGGCGCCACTGGTGCGCTTCGAGACCGAAGCCGAGGCCATCGCCATTGCCAACGACACCCCCTACGGGCTCGCCGCCTACTTCTATGGCCGCGACATCGCCCGGGTCTGGCGCGTCGCCGAGCAGCTCGAATACGGCATGGTCGGCATCAACGAGGGGATCATCTCCACCGAGCTGGCCCCCTTTGGCGGCATCAAGGAGTCAGGACTGGGCCGCGAAGGGGCCGCCGAGGGGCTGGAGGAGTATCTGGAGACCAAATACCTCTGCTTTGGTGGCATTCGCTAAGGCAACAGAAGGCCAAAGCATCGTATTCATCGATGCCTTGGCCACTTAATCCATCGTTTTGATAGATAGATGCTGGAGTTCGCCCGAGGCGGCAAGGGGCGAAATTTGGCCCACTGCGCCCCACAAGAGGGCTGCTGCAGTGCACACCACACGCCGCCGAATGTGCCCGATGGGCCAATCAGCGGTGTTGGGCGCCAGATCGCCCGCCACACATTCAGTCAGGGAATATCGGGGGCTGCGGCCCCTCAGGGAGGAAAGATGAGTCAGTCAGAATCAAACAAGGCGTGGCAAGCGCGCCGTGAAGCTGCCGTGGTCAACGGCGTAGGCACCCTGCTGCCGGTGTTTATCGACCGGGCGAAAAATGCCGAGCTGTGGGATGTGGAGGGCAACCGCTACATCGACTTCGCCTCCGGCATCGCCGTGCTCAACACCGGCCACAACCACCCGAAAGTGGTGGCGGCGGTGCGTGAACAGCTCGAAAAGTTCAGCCACACCTGCTTCCAGGTCACCCCCTACCCCGGCTATATCGAGCTTGCCGAGAAGCTCAACGCCCTGGTGCCCGGCCCGACCCCGAAGCGCACCCTGTTTCTCTCCACCGGCGCCGAAGCGGTCGAGAATGCAATCAAGATCGCCCGCGCCCACACCGGCCGCAGCGGCACCATCGCCTTCAAGGGGGGCTTTCACGGCCGCACCATGATGGGGATGGCGCTCACCGGCAAGGTCGTGCCCTACAAGACCGGCTTTGGCCCCTTCCCGGGTGAGGTCTACCACATCCCCTTCCCCGCCGACTATCTGGGGGTGAGTGAAGAGGATGCCCTGCACGCCCTCGAGCTCTGCTTCAGCGCTGACATCGAGCCGGGCAGAGTGGCCGCCATCATCATCGAGCCGGTACAGGGCGAGGGTGGCTTCTATCCCGCCTCCGCGAGCTTTATGCAAAAACTGCGCAGCGTCTGCGACCAGCACGGCATCCTGCTCATCTGCGACGAGATCCAGAGCGGTTTTTGCCGCACCGGCAAGACCTTCGCCACCGAGTATTCAGGGGTTGAACCCGACATCATGACCCTGGCCAAGAGTCTGGCGGGGGGCTTCCCCCTCTCGGCTGTGGTGGGCAAGGCGGAGATCATGAACGCGGCCAAACCGGGAGGCCTCGGTGGCACCTATGCCGGTTCCCCCATCGCCTGCGCCGCGGCACTGGCGGTATTGCAGGTGATCGACGAGGAAAAACTCAACCAGAAAGCGCTCGATCAGGGGGAGCAGATCAAGGCGGGGCTGGAACGCATAGCCGAGCGTTTTGACTGCATAGGTCAAATTCGCGGCCCCGGTGCCATGGTGGCCATGGAGCTGGTGAAACGGCGTGATGCCAGTCAGCCCGATCCCGACCTTACCAAGCGACTGGTGGCCGAGGCGGGCAAACGGGGGCTGGTCCTGCTCTCATGCGGGGTGCGCGCAAATGTCATCCGTTTTCTCGCCCCCCTGACAGCCCCTGCGGCAGTGATTGACGAGGGGCTGCAACTCCTTGAAAAATCACTGGAGGCCGCACTGGCCTGACCAGCAGCAAAGTGACCGCTCACTTGTGCAAAAAAATGCAGTTTTGCCCCCTTTTTTTCTTGTCAGGGGGGCCCTGCAAATGCACAATGCGCGGCCACTGAAAGAACCGATATAACACAAGGTTATCGGTTCTTTTTTAGACAGTGAACAAACCCATAAACGAGGCCGGATCACCCCCGGAAAAGATAGCGAGATTGGCAGCAATCTCCCGACACCAAGTCTAGTGAGGAACAACATGGGGCATCTCTATGCTTTCCAACCGGCCATGGCCGGTGTGCGCCACCCTGGCGCCTTTGATTCCCGGGCTTCCCTCCCGGTTTCGTTGATGGACCGTGCCACTCTGGCACTGCATGAGGAACATGCATAATGGCGGCCCAACAGGTTGGTCTGAAAAAGACCCTCAAACTGTGGCAGGTCGTGGTTATGGGTCTGGCTTACCTCACCCCCATGGCGGTATTCGACACCTTCGGCATCGTCACCGAGATCACCGAAGGCCATGTGCCGACCGCCTACCTGTTTGCCCTGATCGGCATGCTGTTCACTGCCCTGAGCTACGGCCATCTGGTGCGCAAGTTCCCGTCAGCCGGCTCCGCCTATACCTATGCCCAGAAGGTGTTTCACCCCTATGTCGGCTTTATGGTGGGCTGGACCTCCCTGCTCGACTACATGTTCATGCCGATGATCAACATGCTGCTGGCCAAGATCTATCTGGGTGCCCTGTTTCCTGAGGTGGAGCCCTGGACCTATATCTTCGGTCTGGCGGTGGTGATGACCGCCCTCAATCTGCGCGGCATCAAGCTGGTGGCCAACTTCAACAGCCTGATCGTGGTGATGCAATTCAGTATCATCGCCATCTTCATCGGCCTGATCGCCTGGGGCGTTCACAACGGTGAAGGGCTGGGAACCGTGGCCAGCAGCCGTCCCTTCTTCTCCGAACAGATCCACATTTCACCGGTATTGATGGGTGCCTCCATCTTGTGTCTGTCATTTCTCGGGTTTGACGCCATCAGTACCCTGTCGGAAGAGACTCCGGATGCGGATCGGGTGATCCCCCGCGCCATCGTGCTGACGGCGCTGATCGGCGGAGTGCTGTTCGTCAGTACCTCTTATTTTTTGCAGCTCTACTTCCCCGACATCTCCCGCTTCCAGCATCCGGATGCGGTACTGCCGGAGATCGCCCTCTACGTGGGTGGCAAGCTGTTCCAGTCGGTGGTGCTGGTTTGCACTACTGTGGCGGTGCTGGCTTCGGGGCTCGCCTCCCACGCCGGTGTATCTCGCCTGCTCTATGTGATGGGTCGTGATCGCGCGCTGCCCGCCCGCTTCTTCGGCTACATCCATCCGAAGTGGCAGACTCCGGCCTTCAACGTGCTGCTGGTCGGGCTGCTGGCGCTCTCTGCGGTATCGCTGGATCTGGAGATGGCACTGGCGCTGATCAACTTTGGCGCCCTGGTGGCCTTCACCTTCGTCAATCTGGCGGTGATTGCCCACTTCTATGTGAAGCTTGGCCGCAACAAAACCCTCAAGGATCACCTGATGTACCTGCTGCTGCCGCTCTGTGGCGCCGCCTGCATCGGGGTGCTGTGGCTCAACCTCGAACCCTCTTCCTTCGAGCTGGGGCTCGTCTGGGCGGCGCTGGGGGCCATCTACCTGTTCCTGCGCCTCACAGTGTTCCGCATCCCGCTGCACAGCGCGGATCAGATTGAAATCTCTCAGTAATCCCTGAGTGCCTGGAACCTGATCGACCAAGATCCTTGTCCATTATTTTGATGCTGTTCACCCCTCTTGTTGCAAGAGGGGTGAACAGGCTGTCGCCATGATGATGACAAGCACAGTGGCACAGTTCGCCACCAATAACGCTCTAGAGGATAAAGAGAGAGAGGGAATTAGGGTTGCTACTGACCAGCAGAGGATGCAGGGAGAGGGGGACCGCCATGGCACAGCCTTTTATGACCATGCACAGAGTGAACCTGCTTGACCCTGCAGCGTGGCCATACCAGCCAAGACGCCCCCTCAAGCCGGGGACGCCATCAAGGTCAATGAGGATTTTCGCTATAGGTGTATTGCTTGTACTTCTTGTTCTTCTTGCTGCTCGTCAGGCATTTCATCAAACAGGGGGTGATAGAGCACCTCACCCTGCACACCAGCAAAACCACTATCCTGCAGCTCCATCGCCATGAAACAGTCAGCGGGCACTTCATAGATGCAGTGCAGGCCAAACTCGCTGGCGGGACGGAAACCGAAACGGCTGTAGTAAACCGGATCGCCGAGTACCACCACCCCTTTCCAGTCCATTTCGAGTGCCGTATCCAGCCCTTCACGCACCAGATCAGACCCAATCCCCTGGCCTTGCCAGTCAGGATGAACCGCTACCGGCGCCAGACCGAGCCAGGGCCCTTCCATGCCGTTAATGGTGATCGGGCTTAGCATCAGGTGCCCCATGAACTCGAACTCTTCCTCTTCGACCATGGTCACCACGGCAGCGCCACATTCGCGCAGACGGTTGACCAGTTCAGCCTCTTCGGCACGACCGAAGGCGGCACTGACCAGTTCGTAGACCGGTAACATGTCACCGGGGCGCTCGGTTCTCAACATACAACGTTACTCCTCGTACAGCAGAGCGGGCATTATTCCACACAACTGCTGGTCATTCTGAGTACCTTTGTCCAAAAATGGGAGGGTGCACTCAGGAAAACGAGCTGCAAACTGCTGCTGCAAGGCTGCTAGTGTAGCTGGCGTGACCCTGTTCATCGCCTCGAGGTAGGCCAGCCAAAGGGCGGGGGCCTCCCGCGCCAGCCGCTCGAAGGTCAGTTGGGGCACTTGATGCCAACAGCCATCCAGCTCGTCGGCCAGCTCCGGCAACTCCACCAGCAGCCGTAACTGCTGATAGCGCATCTGCGGCAAGTCACCATGGCCGCCCAGCGCCTGCGCCATCAATTGGTTGAACCAGTGGAGCCTCGATGCGCGCTCCTCGCGGCTGAGCAGATCAGGCCCCTGACGCTGCAGCGCCGCCAGTTGCAGCAGCCATGCCAACCCCTGTTCATCCCGATCTTTAAGCAAGACACTACCAAGATGGGGCAACTGCTCCGGCTCGGCCTGCTCCAGCAGGGCAGCGAGGTAACAGTGCAGATCCAGCCTCCCCTCAAGATGCGGCGGGCAAAGCAAACGGCAGGGATCCTGCCCCGTTCCGGTCTCATCCACAAAGAGCGAGATGGCCAGCTTGCCGTTGGCACTCTGCCGATCTGACGTTGCAGGATCGCGCTGGATCACCACGGCGAACCGCTCATCTTCAAGCCAGCAAGTGACCTCATCAAGCAGGGGGGCTGGCAAGGAGAGGGCACGATCCAGTCGCCAGTAGCTCACCTCGCACGGCTGACGACCGCTGATATGGCGCCGCCCGCGATAGTGCATCCCCAGTTTTGCCATCACCCGGCCGGAGGCTAAATTGTCTGGCATATGGCGAGCCGTCAGCGCAGGCAGTTGCAGTTGGTCAAAGGCAAACGCCTTGACCAAGCCGGCGGCCCGGGTCGCCAGACCGCGATTCTGCCAGGGCACGCCGACCCACCAGGCGAGCTCGCCATTCCAATGCAGGGAGATCACCCCGACCAGCGCAGCCCCACCCTCCTCTGGCAAGGTGATGGCCCAGCTCCAGCCAAGCCCAAGCGCAGCCTTGCGCCAGCTGAGCGCCAGCCAGTCACGGGCCCCCTCTGGCGGATAGGGGTGAGGAATATTGAGGGTGTAGCGGGCCAGCGCCTCGTCGCTGCAGTAGCGCACTATCTCGCGATCATCGGCAGCCTGCAGTGGCCGCAGCACCACGCCAGCGGCGTGCGAATCCTCGGCCAACATAGGTATCATCACGCGGCGCGCCAGCAGGCGATTGAGCACGGCGCCCAAATCGGCATCGGCGGTGAGCGGCAGATCGGCCCCCACCGGACCAAGGGTCAGCAGCCCCTGCTCCTTGGCGAGGGTCAGCAGCGAGGTAGAGGCGCTGATCAGGATCTGGCGACTGGGATCAGCATGAAAATCCGCCAGCAGATCCCCATCGAGCCAGGCAGCCAGCAAGGCCCCCGGGCAAAGCACCCCGTCAGGGGGACAACTCGCCCAGGAAGCATTGCTTTGATCGAGGGCGGCCGCCGCCTCTTTGCCCAGCAGCAGTTGCCAGCGATGGCCTTGCTGCTGCCAGTGCCGCAACAGCGCAGCCCACTGCGGCTGCCACAGTGTCGCCTCGATCAGCAGTTCCATCAGCTGGCCTGACAGGCCGCAGGCAGCGTCCGGTGGCGGGGGTGGGCTTCGATACGGGCGATCCAGCTGCGAATGGCTGGCCACCCCTGCAGGGAGAAGATCCCCTCCTCTGCCACGTGGGTATAGGCATAAAGGGCGATATCGGCGATGGTCGGGGCATCGCCGCACAGGTAGGGGCTCTGTTTCAACTGTTGCTCCATCACCGCCAGCGCCTTCTCGCCACCGGCTTTCAGCCCGTCGAGCCGCGCCTCCTGCGACTCGGGGCGGCCGAGATAGTGAACGATAAAGCGGGCCACCGCGATATAGGGCTCATGGCTGTACTGCTCGAAGAACAGCCACTTGAGCACCTCGGCCTGCTGGCGCGGATCGGTGGGCCACAAGGCGCTGCCTTGCGCCAGATAGAAGAGGATGGCGTTGGATTCAGCCAGCGCATCGCCTTGGCCCATCTCCAGCACTGGGATCTTGCCATTGGGGTTCATGGCCAGAAACGCGGGAGTACGGGTATCCCCCGCCTGAATATCCACCGCAACCCACTCTAGGGGCAGATCCAGCCAGCGGGCCAGCAGCCACCCCTTGTAACAGTTGCCGGAACGCAGATCACCATACAGACGCATACACACTCCTTGTGAAAACGGATTTGAACAGCGCGATCAGGGGGCCAGACGCTCGATGTGCCAGCCATCCCCTTCGCGGGTGTAGTAGAAGCGGTCATGCAGCCGATGTTCGCCACCCTGCCAGAACTCCACCGTCTCGATCACCACCCGATAGCCACCCCAGAAGCTCGGCAGCGGCACTTCGCCATTGGCAAACTTCTGCTTGAGCTCGAGGAACTTGGCCTCCAGCACGCCGCGGGCCGAGATACGGGTCGACTGCTTGGAGACCCAGGCGGCGATCTGGCTATCCTTGGGGCGACTGTGGAAATACTTCATCACCTCGAAGGTGCTCATCTTCTCCACCCGGCCGGTCACATGAACCTGACGGTCGAGGGTGTGCCAGGGGAAGAGCAGGCTGATACGGGGGTTGCCTTCCAGCTGGTGCGCTTTGCGGCTGCCCATATTGGTGTAAAAGACCATCCCCTGTGCGTCGTAGTGCTTGAGCAGCACGGTGCGCTGCCAGGGCTGGCCATCGGCATCCACCGTAGCCACCACCATGGCAGTGGGATCGGTCAGTTTGGCCTCACAGGCCTGCGCCAGCCACTTCTCGAACAGCGCCAGCGGATCTGCCGGCAAATCGGCACGGTGCAGCCCGCCACGGCAGTACTCACGGCGCAGATCAGCAACATCCATCATCTTGATTTTCCTTCAAATAAATAATGGCTCCACGACCATCAAGAGAATGATTGCAGGCATTGTGCTCCGCCCGTCTGACGGTGACAAGCCATAACGCAGCGGGGAGGCAACTGCCTCCCCGCTGTAAATTCACGACACTATGATCATTGGTTACTGGCTGCAGGAGCCGATGGACAGTGAGTCACCATACGCTGGTTATATTCGCTGGCATAAGCACTCAGTTTGGCATGCATCTCTTGCTGGCCCGGCCTTATCACATCACCCAACCCATCGAGATAACGCACACCACAACGTCCCTTGGCCGCTGCCTGCTGCTCTGCAGCAATGCCGGGGGCCACCTCGCCTCGCCCGGCTCGCACAATCAGGCGGTAATCCTGTTTGGCTAAGTTGGCCGTGACCTCCTGCTCAAGGGGACTGGCATCGGCCTGACAACCACCGATCAAAGCGAACAGCAGCCCCCAGACGCCTTTCATTTAGCCCTCCGATGCCAACCGAGCAGCGCTAGTGCCAGCGTCCACAACCCGAGCGACCCGCCACCACCACCGCCACCACCTGAAGTCGAGCCACCTTGTACCAGAGGCAGTTTGAGGGGGCTGATGGCAAAGAAGATGTTGTCGCTGCAAGCCACTTTCAGCCTGACGCTGCTAGTGAGATTGGCGGGCAGCGTCACCGTTGCAGCGCCATTATTGGATTGTCCGACAGCAAGCATTGTCCAGTTGGCGCCCTCATCCTGGGTCACCGAGATGTCGACCTTGCTGCAGCTGATCGGTGCCTGGTCTGTCCCTGCCACATCCCAGGCGAGCGCTTGACTAGCCCCCGGGGTGAGCATCACCCCATAAAACGGGTTGGTGATGCGAAACACACTGCTGGTCTTGACCACCTGCACTTTCATGTCGTCGCTGGCAACTCCCCCCTGACCATCGCGTACCGTCAGTCTGAAATTGAGATCCCGGTTGGTGGTCGGCCAGGCATCCCCTTTGGCGAGAGTACCGGAAAGCAACGATGGCAAGCTTGGAAAAATCCGCTCTGGCGATGGGGTTGGAGCAACAAAGCGAAACAGTGGGCGGGTACCATCATCGATCATAGTCGCGGCGCTGCTCGATTCGGTGCCCAGATCGATCTGCTCCCAGTTATAAAGCAACGCATTCCCGTCCAGATCAGAGCCAGCTCCATTCAAGGCAAATGGCGTATTGGCCGGAATCACGTAATCCCTCCCGGCTACCGCTTGCGGGGTGTTGTTGCCCAGCGTGAGCGTCGTGCCACAACTCGTATTCGTTGCCATATGTGACCGCATCTGTTCGATGGATTTGCTATGAAAGTAAGGGTCACTGTTGGCTTGAATGTTCTCTTCACCGCAGATGCCGGCATACGCCATGATCGAGCTACCGCTACCTGGTTCATAGGCCTGACCGGCAACCCGGTTACCCCCACCACAACTGCCGCTCGTGCCGTTGAAGGTGTGATCGGCGCCGAACTGGTGACCGATTTCATGGGCTACATAGTCGACAAAAAAGGCATCCCCCACCGGGGTAGCTGAACCGGACATGCCACTCGACTTCTGGTTGGTACAGAGCACCGCCAAACCAGCCAGCCCGCCCCCACCGGTATTCAGTACATGGCCGATATCAAAGTTACCGAGCTTCATGTTGGTAAAATACAATGCCTGCACCCCGATATTGGTCTGGGCATCATTATCATTATTATCAAACGGATCAGTTGCGGGATTGGTGAAGACCACCTCGTCGTTACCCGTGGCCAATACAAACTCGGCCCCGACATCCCGCTGATAGACCTGATTGACCCGGTTGAGCAAGGTGGCGATAGCTGCCATCGCCAACACCTGGGAACCACCGTGATACTGAGTAAATTCCCCCGTCGCCGAGATGGCAATGGTGTAACGCTTGCGGGCGTTGCCATCCACCTGCACCTTGCGCGCCAGCTTGCTGACCTGCGCACCCAGCACCCTGTCAGCCTCCTCATCCAGACGGCTATGAGCATCCTGCTGGTAATAGACGGCATACCCTTCGGCATTGCGAAGTGGATCGACAAACACCATCTTGCCCTGATGGCTGAACATGGCATGGAAACCCTGTGGGCCCAGATCGAAACGCCCGGTATCAAGCGGGCGACTCGGATTGTGACCCCTGAAGGTACGGATCTGCGGATATTTGGCAGCAAGGTCTGCAGGCAGCAGGTCATAAGCTTCCAGCGTAAAGGTGACCTCACCCCCATCAGGTAGCGGGAGGGTCAGTTGCTTTGCCCCCGCTTGCAACCCGTCAAAATAGTCGAGCGGCACCTTGGCAACCCGAAACTGATTGGCTCGTACTTCATAACCTGTCGCGGCCGTCGCTCGGGCGGCAAGGGTGCTCCACTCACTGGCGATCAGGCTGGGTGAGGCCAACAAACTGCCCATCAGCAGGGCCAGCGAATATTTTTTGGTCACATGCATTTTTGTCATCCTTGTATCCATGCATTCATTTGAACCACCAACGGCATCCGTGTTTCAGCCACTCACCCCATGGGGAGTGTTGCGCCAACCCCGTCTAACCCCTATCATTGCGCGGATTTGTCAATTTTAGAACTGCCCCTCTTCACAAAGGTGCGGTTCATCTTTATCTGGCCAAGGTTAATCTCATGCTTAAGTCCCCACTGTTGCCCCGTTTCGGGGATCTGATCGTTGCCATTGTTGACGATGTGCTGGGCCAGGGTCTCACCCTGGACCGCGCCTATGCCCGTCACTTCTCTGGCATCGAACTCAAACCGCAAGAACAGGCAAGGATTGCCCTGGTCACCGGCGACCTGCTGCGTCGTCTCAGCCTCTATTGTGCCCTGACCGGCATTCAGGTGCGTCAGGCCGAGAAAAATGTCTGGCCGCTGCTGCATGCCTGGCACGCTTTTCACAAAATTGACCAGCCTAACCGCCCCACTCTGGATCGTTTCAATGAAGAGGCCTTTCGCCGCCGTCTGACCGAAGCGAAGAAAAATCCGGTGCTGATGGATGGTTGCCCGAGCTGGCTGGAAAAGCTGGGTAGCGAGCAGCTGGGCGAAGCCTGGCCTGCAGAACGTGCCGCCCTGGCCTGGATGCCCAAGCGCTACCTGCGGGCCAACACCCTCAAGTGCACCCGTGAAGAGCTGCAAGCCATTCTGGCCAAAGAGCATGTCACCACCATCCCGGTTGAGGGTGTTGATACTGCGCTGCAGGTCACCTCTGATACCGCCCTGTTCCGCACCAAGGCGTTTGCTGACGGTTGCTTCGAACAGCAGGACGCTGGCTCCCAGCTGGTCGCAGCTGCGCTGGAAGTGACCCCGGGCATGCGGGTCATCGACGCCTGCGCCGGTGCCGGTGGCAAGACCCTGCATATCGCTGCCATGATGCAGGGCAAGGGCCGTCTGCTGGCAATGGATGTAGAAGAGTGGAAGCTGGAGAACCTCAAGCAGCGCGCCCGTCGCGCCGGTGCCCACAACGTGGAGACCCGGGTCATCACCAGCAGCAAGACCGTCAAGCGCCTCAAAGAGACCGCCGACCGCGTACTGCTGGACGTGCCCTGCTCCGGTCTTGGCGTACTCAAGCGCAATCCTGATGCCAAGTGGCGTGATACCGCCGAGCGTCTGCCGGTGCTGGTAGCACTGCAAGAAGAGATCCTGCAGCGTTACAGCCAGATGGTGAAGGTGGGTGGTCTGCTGGTCTATGCAACCTGCTCCATCCTGCCTCAGGAGAACCGTCAGCAAGTGGACAAGTTCCTCGCGGCCAACGAGAACTTCCGTCTGCGTGACGATCACACCGTGAGCCCGTCAGAGACTGGCTTCGACGGTTTCTACATGGCCCGTATCGAACGGATCGCCTGATCCGCCCCGATGACCATATAGACAAAAGCGGCTGCCATTGGCAGCCGCTTTGTTTTGGCTTGCTGACACACTCCCGATGGGGGTTACAGCGCAGCAATCGCCTCAATTTCGATCTTCACATCCTTCGGCAAGCGGGCCACTTCCACGCAGGAGCGCGCCGGATACATGGCATCGTGCTCGGTAAAAAAGTCGTTGTAGACCTGATTCACCGCAGCAAAGTCGTTCAGATCCGAGACAAACACCGTGGTCTTGATGATGTTGCGCACCTGGGCGCCTGCCGCCTCGACAATCGCCTGCACGTTTTGCAGCGAACGCAGGGTCTGCGCTTCGATGGTCTCGGGGATATCGCCACTCACCGGATCCAGCGGGATTTGGCCCGAGGTGTAGATCATGTTGCCGGTCACGTTGCTGAGGGTTACGCCCTGCACATAGGGGCCGATGGCACCGGGTGCCGCTTTGGTACTGATAACCTGTCGCATCTTAGTTGTCTCCTTGATGTCATAAAACGGGGTTGGCCCGAAGCAAACCTGCTCGCTCCGGGCCCATAAGTCAGATCATGTTGGTAAAGGTTCTGGAAATCACATCCTGCTGCTGTTCGCGGGTCAGGGCGTTGAAGCGCACCGCATAACCGGAGACCCGGATGGTCAGGCTGGGGTACTTGTCCGGATTGTCGATGGCATCCAGCAGCATCTCGCGGTTCATCACGTTGACGTTGAGGTGTTGACCCCCTTCCACATCCCGCTCGTGATGGAAGTAGCCATCCATCAGCCCCACCAGATTGTTCTCGCGATTGGCGGGCTCCTTGCCGAGCGCCCCCGGTACGATGGAGAAGGTGTAGGAGATCCCGTCCTTGGCATATTTGAACGGCAGCTTGGCCACCGAAGCGAGCGAGGCGACCGCCCCCTTGCGATCCCGACCGTGCATCGGATTAGCCCCCGGCGCAAACGGCGCGCCAGCGCGGCGACCATCCGGGGTGTTGCCGGTCTTCTGGCCATACACCACGTTGGAGGTGATGGTCAGGATCGACTGGGTCGGCACCGCATTGCGGTAGGTCGGCAGCGCCTGGATCTTCTTCATGAAGCGCTCGACCAGATCGCAGGCGATGGAGTCGGCCCGCTCGTCGTTGTTGCCGTATTGGGGATACTCCCCCTCAATCACGAAATCGACCGCCAGCCCGTCAGCATCGCGCACCGGCTTGACCCTGGCGTACTTGATGGCCGCCAGCGAATCGACCGCCACCGACAGACCGGCAATGCCGCAGGCCATAGTGCGATAGACATCTCGATCGTGCAGCGCCATCAGCGAGGCTTCGTAGCTGTATTTGTCGTGCATGAAGTGGATAAGGTTCAGCGCGCTGATGTACTGCACCGCCAGCCAATCCATAAAGCTGTCGAGGCTGCTCATAACTGTGTCGTAATCCAGCACCTCGTCCATGATGGGCGCCACTTTCGGGCCGACCTGGATCTTCAGCTTCTCGTCCACCCCACCATTGATGCAGTAGAGCAGGGTTTTGGCGATGTTGGCGCGAGCACCGAAGAACTGCATCTGCTTGCCGATCACCATGGGGCTCACGCAGCAGGCGATGGCGTAGTCATCGCTCTCAAAATCGGTGCGCATCAGGTCATCGTTCTCATACTGCAGGGATGAGGTATCGATGGAGACGCGGGCCGCATAGGTCTTGAAGGCACGCGGCAGCCCTTCCGCCCAAAGGATGGTGAGGTTGGGCTCGGGCGCTGGCCCCATGGTCTTGAGGGTATGGAGGTAACGGAAGGCGTTCCTGGTCACCAGAGTACGACCATCCAGCCCCATGCCGCCGATCACCTCGGTGGCCCAGATGGGATCGCCGGAGAAGAGGGTGTCAAACTCCGGGGTGCGCAGGAAGCGCACCATGCGGATCTTCATGATGAAGTGATCGACCAGCTCCTGGGCGTCCTGCTCGCTGATCAGCCCCGCCTTCAAATC
Organism: Aeromonas sp. CU5; assembly: GCF_002586745.1. Classification (NCBI taxonomy): domain Bacteria; kingdom Pseudomonadati; phylum Pseudomonadota; class Gammaproteobacteria; order Aeromonadales; family Aeromonadaceae; genus Aeromonas; species Aeromonas sp. CU5. Next base: position 545,214 of record NZ_CP023817.1, on the reverse strand, counting down.
ACGCTCGATATAGATGTCGAGGAAGGTAGCGGTACGACCGAGGGACATGGCCCCGCCATTTTGCGACTTCACCGCCGCCAGATAGGCGAAGTAGAGCCACTGCACCGCCTGCTGGGCCGTGCGGGCCGGGCCGGAAATATCGCAGCCGTAGCTCGCCGCCATCAGCTTGATCTGCACCAGTGCCCGCTGGTGCTCGGACAGCTCCTCGCGCTGGCGGATCACCTGCTCCAGCTGCTCGCCACGTTCGAGGGCCGGTTGCAGATCGGCAAACTGCAGCTCCCGCTCACGAATTAGATAATCTATGCCATAGAGTGCAACCCGACGATAATCTCCGATAATCCGACCACGGCCATAACCGTCCGGCAAACCAGTCAAAATCCCCGATTTTCGGCAGCGCAACATCTCGGGAGAGTAGACATCGAACACCCCCTGATTATGGGTTTTACGCAATTCGCTGAAGGTATATTCAAATTCAGGATCCATCTCCCGACCATATGCCTCAAAAGAGCTTCTGATCATATTTACACCACCAAACGGGTGCAGTGCTCTTTTCAGCGGCTGGTCGGTTTGCAGGCCAACGATTTTTTCCAGCCCCTGTTCGATATAACCGGGTCCGTGGGCGGTAATAGTCGTGGCAATATTGGTATCAAAATCGACTGGCGCGTGGGTCGCATTCTCGATGCGGATCCCTTCCATCACCTTGTTCCACAAGGTGGTGGTCGTCTCGGTGGCATCCGCCAGAAACTGTTCGTCACCTTCATACGGGGTATAGTTTTGCTGGATGAAATCACGAACGTTGATTTCATGTTTCCAGTTTTCACCGGCAAAACCTTGCCATGCCTGGATATAACTATCCTGCTCCAATTGCACATCAATTTTCATTCAATAAACCTCATTCACGATTCATGACATTACAGTTGAAATATTCAGACACACTCGGCCTGACGGATCTGTTGACCCAGACGAATGGCATCCAACGCGATCATTTTCTCTTCATTGGTCGGAATAACCGCTGCAAACATTGCTGAAGAGCGTGCTGATATAACGCGGCATCCCATGGCATTAGGTTGTTTATTCAACTCCTCGTTCATGGCGATGCCAAATACCTGCATGCGCTCACACACCAGTTGTCTGATAAAGGCCGAGTTCTCGCCAATACCGCCGGTGAAAATAATGGCATCCAGCTGGCGTAATGAGGTGGCATGGCCGCCAATATGGCGGGCAATACGGTGAACAAAAGCATGGATCGCCAATTTCGCCCCGGGATGACCTTCGTGATAAGCCGCCTCCAGCACCCGCATATCGGAAGAGAGACCGGAAATACCGAGCAAGCCGGAGTGCTTGTTCAAGACCCGCTCGATATCCTCGATGGATTGCCCGGTCTTGCTGGCAATATAGGCCAGCGCACCGAAATCAATATCACCGCTGCGACTGCCCATAATCAGCCCCTCCAGCGGCGTCATCCCCATCGAGGTATCGACGCTATTGCCATCCTGCACCGCGCAAATAGAGGCGCCATTGCCCAGATGGGCAATCACCAGACCGGCATCGTTACCATTTAGCCCAAGGAAAGAGACCGCCTGCTCGGCGACATAGCGATGAGAGGTGCCATGGAAGCCATAACGGCGCACACCGTAATCCTGCAAATATTGATAAGGCAGCCCATAGATATAAGCTTCCGGCTTCAAGGTCTGATGAAAGCCGGTATCGAATACCGCAATCTGGGGTTGTGTCGGAAATAACTGACGAGCCGCAATCACGCCGCTCAGATTGGCGTGATTGTGCAGAGGGGCCAAGGGTGACACCTGCTTTATTTTAGCCAAGACATTTTCATCAATGATCACGGCTTCGCTAAATTCACTGCCACCATGAGCAATGCGATGACCAACCAGTGCAATGGCATCCAGCAGATCTCGTTTTTTCAATTCCGCCGCGATGGCAGCCAATGCACAGGTGTGGCTATTTTCAGGTAAGGGGGTGACAGGCTCTTTGTCTACTTTTAATTGAGGATGGGCCGTTTCAATACCATCCGCCATACCGGATATCACCACTTCACAGGATTGACTATCCAGTACGGAGAATTTTACCGATGAGGAGCCGCAATTGATAACCAGAACCAACGAATCAAACTTCATTACATTGCCTCGATATAAATAGGGTCGAGTCACTGCAGTCAGGGCATTTCGCCCAGGTGTTTAAACAGCGGGTCAAATAACGGATAGCCTTGCCGATGACACAAATATTTGTGCCAACAAAAACCGCTGATTGATCGCGTCAGACTGCACCATCCAGACCCCGCCAGGGGGGCCTGAATGGTTAATGACTTGCAGAAAGGGTTTTCAGAACAGCTTGGAAACAATATTCAGGATGGTCAGCACACCGATAATGGTGACAAACAGGTTGCTGGCCTGACCTTTATATTTTGCCAGTGCTGGCGTCTTGCTCACAGCATACATCGGCAGCAGGCAGAGCAGAGAGGCGATAATGGGCGCGCCCATTGCTTCAATCAGGTCAAGGATGTTGGGGTTGACATAAGCGACCAGCCAGGTGGAGCCCATGATGAACAGCATGCTGATCATGTTAAGCTTTTTCGATGAGACCTTGGTCTTGTCACCTTGATAGCCAAACTTGAGGATCAAGCCGTTTAACCCTTCCAGGGTCCCCAGATAGTGGCCAAAGAAAGACTTGAAGATAGCAACCAGCGCAATAATGGACGCCGCATACTCCAGCGTGGTGGCAAACGTAGACTTGCTGCCAGTCATCGAGGAGAAGTGGTTGGCCAGATAGGAGAGCACCGGAATATTCTGGGCCTTGGCCTCTGCCATGTTTTGCGGTGACAGGGTAAACAGGCAGCTGAAGGCGAAGAACATCACCACGGCAACCATCAACATGCTGGCACCGGAGATGATTTTGGAGCAGCGCTTATCGGTAAAATCGCGACCGAACTCGTGCTCATACTCTTCCCGCTTGGAGACGATGAAAGAGGAAACAATCGGTGAGAAGTTGAAGGAGAAGACCATGATGGAGATGCCAAGCCAGACGGTAACCAGAATACCATCGTGACCGAGCAGGGATATTTCACTCAGATTGACCTGGTCAAATACCGCACTGTTCCAGTAAGGCACCAGCGAGAGCGAGATGATGATCAGACTGGCAATAAAAGGAAACACCAGATAGCTCATCACGCGAACCATCAGATCTTTACCGAAATAGATGACGAACGCCATGACTAGCAAGAGCCCAAGGGCGACCACACCCCGATTGAGCGGCACCATTTGCAGTTGATGCTCCCAGAATGCCATAAAGGTATTGGTAATGGTGACACCATATATCCAGAGCAGGGGGCAGATAGCAAAGAAGTAGAGGAAGGTAATCACCACACCGCCCATCTTGCCGAAATGCTCTTCGACGGTCTCGGTGATATTAGCGGAAGGGTTACTGCCAGAGAGGCACAATCTGGCGAGAGCCCGATGACAATAGAATGCTATCGGATAGGCAAGCACCATCATAATCAATATCGGGATTAAGCCACCATATCCAGCCCGGATGGGGAAAAATAGCACCCCGGCACCGATTGCAGTACCAAATAGGCCCAACCCCCAGGTTGTATCTGTTTTACGCCAAGCGCGGGTATTTTCTTTATCTTTGCTGCTAGTAACGACACTGTCTAATATCATGACCGCATTCCTTACAGGCTAAATTGAGGAATATTGTTCTGTTCGATTATCTCGACTATACGGGTAAGATCGATATTGCCACCCGAAATAATGCAGACGGTTTTTTTACCTTCAACATAATGCTGTAATTTACCACTTAGCAGTGCTGCAGAAGCGAGCGCCCCCGCACCTTCGGTGATGATTTTATTACGCTGGATCATGTCGACCATGCTGTGACGAATATCATCCTCAGAAACCAGAACAATATCATCAACCAGCTGCTTGACGATTTCAAAGGTCATGGAACCGGGTCTTGCTACATCACAACCATCTGCCAAGGTGCTGCTGGTTCTGTGATTAGTGATGGTGCCGGCATAGAAAGAGGCTGCCATACCGTGCACATTTTCAGATTGCACACCGATAATTCTGATTGTCGGATTGATTGATTTAATCGCCATCGCCACACCGGCAATCAAACCACCACCACCAATCGGCACTATGATGTTATCGACATCATACAAGTCTTCGATAATCTCCAGACCAATGGTTCCCTGGCCTGCAATCACTTTGGCATCATCGAATGGGGGAATAAATACCCGACCTTCCATTTCAACTATTTCACTGACTTTGGCAATGGTGTCATTGAAACTATTGCCATGGAGGATCACTTTGGCTGAATAATCACTGGTTGCTGCAATTTTTGATTTGGGGGCACAGCAGGGCATGACCACCTTGGCATCAATACCAAGCATGGCACTGGAGAGTGATACGCCCTGAGCATGGTTACCCGCAGAACAGGCGACAACACCTTTTTGTCGATCTTCCAGACTTAATGAGCTGAGTTTATTGAAAGCACCACGAATTTTAAAAGAGCCTGTACGCTGCATGTTTTCAAGCTTGAGGTAAACCTCACCATGACAACGTTCACTGATGTAATTTGAGGGTAGTTGCGCGGTCTTGTATATATGATTGGTCAGTCTTTTTTTGGCTTCAGTAATATCATGAAGACCAATGGGCAGATTGCTATACATCTTCATCGCAAATCTCTTTTTATTTATTAATTTGTAGGGTTTTACTTCACAGGACGCAGGGATACTAGATTTTATCAACTGCAATTAATGTGAGCATCAACACAAAAAAACATGCAAAGAGACTAGCTTGTGGTGAAAATATCAAAGAATGTGACAGCGGCAACATCCGAATCCTAAATGGATTAGAAAATATTATCAAAGATAGTGAAATTATATAATTAACAACTTAAGAACAACCATTTAATGATTAGTATTTTTAATGCTTTTTCGACTTTCTATTACCTTACATCAACACACCACATCGGTGCTGTGCTACCCGCCAAGCGCCACAATTCGATAAAAAAGGGAGCCATAATGGCTCCCTTTAACAACATAGGTAATGACGGTGTCCGCTTACTCGGCGGCGGCGTCATCCTGCTTGTACTTGGCGGCAGTTTCCTTGATCAGGGCCTGCAACTCACCGGCCTGAAACATCTCAATCATGATGTCACAGCCACCGACCAGCTCACCTTCAACCCACAGCTGGGGAAAAGTCGGCCAGTTGGCAAATTTTGGCAACTCGGCGCGGATATCCGGATTTTGCAGGATATCAACGTATGCGAACGGCTCGCCACAGGACATCAGAGCCTGGGAGGCCTGGGCAGAGAAACCACAGCTTGGTAGCTTTGGGGAGCCCTTCATGAAGAGAATGATGGGGTTATCAGCCAGCTGCTGCTTAATCTTTTCAATAGTTTCCATAGGTGCCTCACTAGAGCGATTTCGGCAGTCATTCTACTGCAATCTTGTCCGAGTACAACCCGACAAAGGGCCGACAATGAACGAATTACCCAAAGAACAGAGGCGGGCTTGATCGCGATCATGGCGCCAATCAAGAGTTGTTAGGCCATCTTTGATGCTGCTACAATCCCTTGGCTTTGGGCTACCCAGCCCCATCATTTTAAAAACAACTCTTTTCAGATATAGAAAAGAGTATGCAATGTCTTGCAACCGTCGCTTTCGCACGGACCAGCCAATGGAGAGTAGAAAATGGCATTCGAACTTCCCGCTCTGCCCTATGCAATCAATGCTCTGGAACCGCACATCTCCCAGGAAACTCTGGAATATCACCACGGCAAGCACCACAACACCTATGTGGTCAACCTGAACAATCTGGTGCCGGGTACCGAGTTTGAAGGCAAGTCTCTGGAAGAGATCATCAAGACCTCCAGCGCTGGCATCTTCAACAACGCCGCCCAGATATGGAACCACACCTTCTACTGGCACTGCCTCTCCCCGAATGGCGGTGGTGAGCCTACTGGCGATCTGGCCGCAGCCATCAACAAGGCGTTTGGTTCTTTCGCCGAGTTCAAAGATGCCTTCACCAAATCTGCCATCGGCAACTTCGGCTCCAGCTGGACTTGGTTGGTGAAGAAAGCAGACGGCTCTCTGGCCATCGTCAACACCTCTAACGCCGGTTGCCCGTTGACCGAAGCGGGTACTACCCCGCTGCTGACCGTTGACCTGTGGGAGCACGCCTACTACATCGATTTCCGCAACCTGCGTCCGAAGTACATGGAAACCTTCTGGACTCTGGTCAACTGGGAATTCGCGGCCAAGAACCTGGCAGCCTAATCAGCACCTCTTGCCAAAGCGCCTCGCTCTGCGGGGCGTTTTTTATGGTGACTGCCAAGACAACCGCGCCATAAATACAAAAGGCGCCCAGCGGCGCCTTGTCTCTTCACTGGTCGAGATTACTGATCCAGCTCATCCATATACTCATCGAGATTGGCATCATCAGCCTGCTCTTGCTGAGACTCTGTCAGCTCAGACTGCTTGCCCGTCACCTTGCCCTGATTGTACTGCAGATAGAAATCCTTGGTTAACGCATAAGGATCGAGGGCATTGTCGATGATCCGCTCCTGATCGATCAGCTTGGCACGTTTTCCCAAGCCATCCAGAGCCCAATGTGCGAACTTTATCGGGAAAGTCAGCAAGGCATAGGGGAAATAGAGGCTATCAATCGTATCGCCGACCAGCTCACGGGTGGTGGTCGGGCCGTAAACAGGCACCATGATATAGGCACCATCACCTATATCAGCCTTGCCCAGTACTGTATCCATCTCCAGCTTGTTGCGCTCGAGGCCGGCATGTTTGGCCACATCGAAGATCCCCAGCAAACCGACCGTGGTGTTGACGGTAAAGCGCCCCAGGTTGGTTCCCGCCCCTTTCAAATCGCCAGTGATCAGATGGTTCACCATGCTGCTCGGTTCATCAAAGTTGGCAACAAAGTTGGCAATGCCATCCTTCACCCCCACCGGAATGTAGCGGGCATAGGCATGTACCACAGGGCGTGCTACATAGGGCTCCAGCACATCATAGTTGACCGCCCACATTGCCCGGTTGGCACCTTGGAATGGGTCACGAGGATCGGCTGCCGTACTGGTAGCGCCCGGATGATTGATACCGGGATTAAGATCCAGGCTCTCTGGGCCTGGTTTCGGGGGGCCACCGGCACACCCAGCCAGCAATAAAGCTGACAGGAGGGTTCCTGAACGAAAATGCATATGGGAGTCCTGACGTTTTATTTTGATTTATCAGAAGTATAGATAACCCGGCCCCTATCCAGGGGCCGGGTTATCCAAAGGCATATTAGAGGGCGTGATCGATGCGGATGTCAATCGGCGCGGTGGGAATATCAGCCGTCTTGACCGGCACAGATACCCCTTCAAAGGCCCCCTCTTTATTCATTACATTACCGCCTCGGGAGAGACGTGCCTTGAATTGCAGCTCTGGGTAGGTGGCCAACTTGCTGCCTTCCATCATGGCATCGCCATCACCCAGCGATAGGGTGACCGGCAGTGCTGGCCCGGCGATACGCTTCACCGCGATGGGCATGGGCGGACCATTGGGCACCACGGCAAAGACGAACAGATGGGCATCTTCCGGCAGCTGAATGCCGGCCGCCAGGGTGATATGGATGGGGAACTCCCCCTCCTTCACCGCAAACTGCTGCCCTGCTACATCGGGCTCACTGGCTGCGCCAGCGTTTGTCACCTCGATACCCCGTTGCTTGAGCTGCGCGCGGGCATACTCCATGGAACGCTCGACCATCACGTAGCGGGGAGTTCCTTTCTCCATCAGCGGCAACATGAGTTGCCAGCGGGTCAATGCTGTCTGGAAATCCTCTTTTTGCAGCGCCATAAAGGCATAGACTGACCGAGCTTCGATATTGTCCGGATCCTGGGCGATAGCGGCCTGCAACAGGGCATCCGCTTGCGCCTCATCCCCCGTCATCATCAACGCCTGGGCGTAGGGCACCGCCACCAGCGACTTTTGTGGTGCCAACCCATAGGCCCGCTCCAGCGCTTCGCTGGCCATTTCGGGATCATTGCCATCAAGCGCCAAGCGCCCCAGCAGTAACCAGCCGCGATAGTCATTCGGTTCAGCCTTGAGACGGGTACGCAGTGCCAGCGTGAAATCCAGCAGATCCTGCTCGGTCACCTGGGCGTCCCGCTCCACCAGAATGCGATTGCTCAGCTCCCCCAGACGGCTGCTGGCATCTTGCCAGCGGCTCACCTCCTGCCAGGAGCCCAGTTTGTAGTAGAGCCCAAGGCTCACCACCACCAGCACCAGCACACCCGGGATCCAGATCAGACTCTTGCCACCCCGTGCGGTTTGTTCCACATCGGGAATATCATCCAGCAGGCTGCGCTGCAGCTCGACCAGCGAATCGGACTCTTCGGCCAGTACACCCTGCTCGCGCTCTTCGCCAATCTCCAGCAGCCGCTGGCGATAGAGCTGTTTGTTGAGCGCCGAACGACTAATGCTCTGCTTGCCTTCACCACGCCACAGCGGCACCACCAACACCAGACTCACCAGCACCAACAGGGCCGCGATCACTATCCAAAAGGCGGTCATTGTTTCTCTTCCTCTTTGAGCAACTCGGCCAGACGGCGCAGCTCCTCTTCACTAAGGCCATTATCCGTTTTCTTGGTCGGCACAGGAGCGCGGCGGCTGCGCATCAGGACCACAGCGCCGCCGATCAGGATCACCAGCAAGGGGCCCAGCCACAGGATCAGGGTGGAGGCCATCAGGGGCGGGCTATAGAGAATAAAGTTGCCATAGCGGGCCACCATGTAATCCACTATCTGCTCTTTATCCTTGCCCTCGCGCACCATCTGGTAGGTCTTGTCACGCAAGTCCTTGGCCAGCCCTGCATTGGAGTCGGCGATATCCTGGTTCTGGCACTTGGGGCAGCGCAGCTCCTTGGTTAACTCACGAAATATCTGTTCCTGGTTATCGCTGTCGAAGGTATAGACATCGATGGCGGCCATGGCCGGGGCTTGTATGGCCAATCCCAACACCAGCAGCAGGGATGCAATCACTACTCTCATCCGGTTCACCTTCACTTCATGGCATCAAAGATGGGTTTGAGGGTCGCGGCCCAATTCTCGGGGTTGATATCCCCTACGTGGCGATAGCGAATGATCCCCTGACTGTCGATAAAGAAGGTCTCGGGCGCGCCGTAGACCCCCAGATCCAGCCCCAGCATACCGTCCGGATCATAGAGGTTGACCTGATAGGGGTTGCCCAGCTCCGCCAGCCATTTGATCGCCTTGTCGCGCTCATCCTTGTAGTTCATGCCGATGATAGGAACACCCTGCCCCGCCAGCTGCTTGAGGTAGGTATGCTCGCCGTAGCAGGTCGGGCACCAGGTGGCCCAGACATTGAGCAACATGGGGCGGCCGGTCAGGATGGTGCGGTCATGCTGCTTGTCCAGATCATAAATGTCCTGCAAGGTGAACACCGGCACCTCCTTGCCAACCATCACGGATTCGAGCTTGGTGGGATCGGAATAGAGTCCTTTAAACAGAAACACCGCCCCCAGCAGGAACACAATAAAGGGGATCAGGAATAACCAGGTCTTCTTGCTCATGCCTTGACCTCCTCTTCACGACGGCCGAAACGGTAACGCTTGTCGAGCATCGACAGCACCCCACCGATCGCCATAAAGACACCGCCAAACCAGATCCAGCGCACGAAGGGCTTGTAGTAAATCCGTACCGCCCAGGCACCGTTATCGAGCTGCTCGCCGAGCGCCGCATAGAGATCACGGGTGATACCGGCATCGATGGCAGCTTCGGTCATTGGCATTCGCGACACTTTATACATCCGCTTCTCTGGCTTGAGCAGCGCCACCTGCTTGCCGTTCTTGTGGACTTCCAGCACGCCCTTGAAGCCATCGTAGTTGGGGCCGTTCTTCTCTTTGATCCCGGTGAAGACAAACTCGTAATCGGCAAACTGCACCCGATCACCGGCCTGCATCCGCAGATCCTTCTCAATGCTGTAGTTTTGGGTGCAAGCGATACCTATGATGCTGACCGCCAGCCCTACGTGGCCCAAAATCATCGCCCAGTGACTGTTACCCAGCTTGCGCACCCCCACCTGAAACGGGTGCTTGTGGGTGGCACGGATCCAGGTCTCCTGCACGCTGGTGATGATGATCCAGGCACCCAGACCAATCCCCAGCGCCGCCCACGGCTTGAAGGTCTCGGCAAACGTCAGTGGTAGCACCAAGGCAGTGGCCAGGCTCAGCGCCAAGGCGAAGATCACCTTGCCTTTGAGCTCTCCCAACTGCTGACGACGCCAGCGGAACAGCGGGCCAACCCCCAGCAACAGGGCAAACGGAATGATCAGCCAGCTATAGATGTGGTTGAAGAAAGGTGTACCAATCGAGATGCTACCCAGCCCCAGCTCCTTGTGGACCAGCGGCAACAGGGTGCCGAGCAGCACGGTCAACAGCGCCGCCATCAGCATGATGTTATTAGCCAGCAGCAGCGTCTCGCGGCTCCACAGATCGTGCTTGCCGTGGCTCTTCACCTGAGAGCCTTTAAAGGCAAACAGCAGCAAGGATGAACCGACCACCGCCAGCAGGAAGCCGAGAATAAACAGACCGCGGGTCGGGTCAGAGGCAAAGGCATGCACCGACACCAGCACCCCGGAGCGCACCAGGAAGGTCCCCAGCAGGCTCAACGAGAAGGCCGAGAGCGCCAGCAGCACGGTCCAGGCCTTGAAGCTGGCCCGCTTTTCGCTCACCGCCAGTGAATGGAGCAACGCCGTACCCGCCAGCCAGGGCATAAAGGAGGCATTTTCTACCGGATCCCAGAACCACCAGCCACCCCAGCCGAGCTCGTAATAAGCCCACCAGGAGCCCAGCACTATGCCGAGAGTCAAGAATACCCAAGCTGCCATGGTCCAGGGGCGAGACCAGCGCGCCCAGGTCGCATCGAGGCGACCGGTCATCAAGGAGGCGATGGCAAAGGCAAAGGCTACCGAGAAACCCACATAGCCCATGTAGAGCATGGGCGGATGGAAGATCAGACCCGGATCCTGCAGCAGCGGGTTGAGGTCGCGACCATCCACCGGGAAATAGGGCAACGTACGGGTAAAGGGATCAGAGGTAAAGAGCACAAAGGCGGTGAAACCAACCGAGATCAGCCCCAATACACCCAGCAAACGCGCCACCGCATCCAGCGGCAATTGGCGACTGAACATGGCCACCGCCGCAGTCCAGCCTCCCAGCGTCAACACCCACAGCAGCAAGGAGCCTTCATGAGCACCCCACACCGCCGAGATACGATAAGCCAGTGGCAGCAAGCTGTTGGAGTTAGTGGCCACATACTGCACGGTAAAATCGTTATCGATAAAGGCCCAGGTCAGGCAGAGAAACGACAACAGCAGCAACAAAAACTGGGCATAGGCGAGCGGGCGGGCCGCCGACATCATGCCAAGACGCCCCCAGCTGGCGCCAAGCAGCGGATAGCTCCCCAGCAGCAGTGCGGTAGCAAAGGAGAGGATCAGCGCAAACTGACCTAATTCCGGGATCATGACGGGATTCCTTTCAATTGAACGGTGACAACAGCCGCATCACGAACGGCAAGCAAAGCAGAAAAGGCAAACACCGCAGGGATCACGGCTTGGCTCCCTTCAACTGCGCCTCGGTATATTCGGGTTTGAAATGCATGCCATTGGTGGCATCGGCCACTTCCGGCGGCATGTAGTTCTCATCGTGCTTGGCCAGCACCTCGAACGCCTCCACGGTCGTGGCATCCTTGAGGGTGCCCTGCGCGACAATGCCCTGCCCTTCGCGGAACAGATCCGGCAGGATGCCGTCAAACTCGACGGTCACCAGATGGCCACCGTTATCCACCAGCTTGAACGCCACCTTGAGGCTCTGGGGATCCCGCTGCACCGAGCCCGGCACCACCAGCCCACCAATGCGCAGACGCTGCCCCTCTTCCGGCTTGATCTTGTCCGGTCCCTTGCCTTGCACCAGCTCGCTCGGGGTATAGAAGAGGTCGATATTCTGGCTGAGGGCATAGAGGATCAGCCCAATCACCAGGGCGCAACCTGTGCTGATCGCCAGGATGATGGTGAGGCGTTTTTTGCGTCTCGGGTTCATAGGGTGTTCTCCATCTGCCGGGCCGCCATGCGACGAGCCTCACTGGCCTGTTTGCTACGCAACTCCCCCAGCAGGCTGCGGGTCTTGATACGAGTCGAAATAATGATGCCGATCAGGCAGGCGAACGTGATACCAAACGATAACCAGACATAAAAGGCGTAACCGCCCATCGCCATAAAGTCACTGAAAGAGGCAAAGTGCATGCTTACTTCTCCTGCTCGGCAAGCTGTTTGACCCAGGGGCGGTGCCACTCCCGCATCAGCAGCTCATTGCGAAACCGCATCAGGGTCAGGGCGCCAAGAAACGCGGCAAACGCCAGGATCATGATCAGCAGCGGCCACAGCATCTCGGGGGAAATGGAGGGTTTATCAAACTTGGTAATGCTGGCCCCCTGATGCAGGGTGTTCCACCACTCCACCGAGTAGTGAATAATCGGCAGATTGATCACCCCCACCAGTGCCAGAATGCCAGCGGCACGGCCCGCGACTACCTTGTCGCTAAAGGCGTTGTAGAGGGCAATGACCCCCAGATAGAGGAACAGCAGAATAAGCTCGGAGGTCAACCGTGCGTCCCAGACCCACCAGGTGCCCCACATGGGCTTGCCCCAGGCAGCACCGGTAAAGAGGGCGATAAAGGTGAACACGGCGCCGACCGGCGCAATGGCCGCCACCGTCATATCCGCCATCCGCAGTTGCCATACCAGACCGATAAAGGCCGCCACCGCCATGGTGGAGTAGGCCCCCATCGAGAGAATGGCGGATGGCACATGGATATAGATGATCCGGAAGGAATCCCCCTGCTGGTAATCCGCAGGCGCAAACGCCAATCCCCAGACGGTACCGATCACAAACGAGAGCAGACTAATCACCGCAAACCAGGGCAACAGGGTACCGGCCAGCTGATAGGCCCGCTCCGGTTTGGCATAAGGGTGCAACCATTTCCACATAGCTCACAAAACCTTTTGTTATTAATCGTTTGGCGAGGCCTACCATACCGACCACGGGACGGCATCAAATACCCCGAAAGCAATAAGCGGCACTATCCTTGATCCATCGCAACTTTATTTTTCAGCACAATGCTCCGTACGGAGCCACCTCTCTCCTGCCCAACCCATCATCAGTTAAGACTGACCCGCAATGCCGCCGAGACGGCCAGCGGCGTCAGCGTCAGGGCGCCGACCAACATGGCTGCCAAGATGGCAAGTTGTCCGCCATAGGGCAAGTGCATTCCCGCTGCATCGATGGCAGAGGTAGCAAAAATCAATACCGGAATATAGAGCGGCAGGATCAGCAGGCTCAGCAAGACACCGCCCTTGCGCAATCCAACCGTCAGGGCAACGCCCACCGCCCCCAGCAAGCTCAGCACCGGGGTGCCCAGTGCCAGCGTCGCGACCACCGCCAGATAGGTGTTCATATCCAGCGACAGCAAGATCGCCAGCAAAGGTGAGATCAGCAGCAGCGGCAATCCCGTCAGCAACCAGTGAGCAACCACTTTCGCCAGCGCCAGCAATCCCAGTGGATGGGGCATCAGCATCATCTGCTCCAGCGCGCCATCACTGAAGTCATCGCGAAACAGTCGCTCCAGCGACAACATCGCCGCCAACAGCGCCGCCACCCAGATAATGCCGGGGGCAATGCGGGCCAGCAGCTTGGGCTCCGGGCCAATTCCTAATGGAAACAGGGTAATAACGATGAGGAAAAACCACAGCGGATTGAGAATATCGGAACGCTGGCGCAGAGCCATCAACAGTTCACGGCGGATCAGGTGCATTGCGGCGCGCAACATAGGGTTACTCCTGCAACAGGGGCGTCAAGGAGAAGGGGGTCAGCGACAGGGTTTTCAGCCGTCCCTGCATCAGGGTCAGATCCTGATGGGTAGTGAGGATCACCATGCCGCCCCGATCTGCGTGGGCCAAAAACAGCTGTTCAAGCACCTTGACCCCCTGCTTGTCGATGGCGGTAAAGGGTTCATCCAGGATCCAGAGCGCCGGTTTGGCTGACAACCAGAGCCGCGCCAAGGCCACCCGACGTTGCTGGCCAGCGGAAAGCTGCCCGGTTGGATGCTCTTCAAAACCGGCAAGCCCAACCCGTGCCAATATCTGCCACAGGTCGGCATCCGCATCTGCAGGATGATGTAACTGCTGGTAGAAGGTCAGGTTTTCAAAGGGCGTCAGGGCCGCTTTGACACCGGGCTGATGGCCCAGATAGAGCAGATCGGCATGATACTCATCACGGCAGTGACGAATGTTCTCCCCATTCCAGCACACCTCACCGGCAAACGGCTGTGACAGCCCGGTCAACAACCGCAACAGGCTGGTCTTGCCAACCCCGTTGGGGCCTTCAATTTGCACCAGATCGCCGGGTGAAACCGAGAAAGAGAGATGTTCAAACAGAGTGCGATCTTCGCGCACGCAGCTCAGATTGTGAACTTGAAGCAGCATGGGGATAGTTTCAGAGACAATGAAGCGGCCTGCATCTTAACACAGTATTGGGATACGTCTTTTCAAAGATGCAACAATTGAGCGGACTGGCGATCAGGATCACACACCAAAATGCCCCCGCCACCGGCCACTTGAAACGACCAGAAACAGGGCCATTCCCGCCATGCAGATCCGCCTTTCTGAATCATCACCCGCCATCTTGGTGTGGCGTGGTTGGGGGGCTAGGGGGAGTTGAATGGGGAGAGCTGGCATATCCCGATGCAAGCGTGTGTAATAGCCGTTTGTTTTCAGCAGGCGCGCGCACTTCATGCAACTCAAACCCCTTCTCAAGGGGCGCTTTCAGCCCCACTGGCAGGCCGGCCACGATCTGATCGAACAGGTGGTCAGCTCCTGCATCACGGAGCGGCGGCTTATCCCGGAAGGGGAGCCCCTGATGCGCCAGGGGGAGCCGTTGCGGGATCTGGTGCTGGTGCCGAGCGGCCGCATCGCCATGGGCCACACCGCCATGAACGGTCGCCGCTTTCAGCTCGGCACCCTGGAGTGTGATAACCAGCTGTTTGGCGAGATGGAGTTCTTCACCGGCTACCGCTGCCAGCTCGACATCATGGCCGAGGAGCCGATGGAAGTGGCCCGCATCGACGGTGAACGGCTGGAGCAGGCGCTGGTCGCCCACCCCAGAGTGGCGCTCTTCTTCGCCACGGCCATTGCCATCGACTATCAGGACACGGTGGATATCTTCACCTGCCGCATGCTCTATCCCATCAGCTACAACATCGCCCTCGACCTCTATCACAGCCACTGCCACGACAACCCGGTGAGCGGCTTTCGCAAGGGGTATCAGGAGGCAGAGCGCTTCGGCACCACGGACCGCGTCTACCGGCGGGCGGTGAAAGAGCTGATGGATAAAGGATTGGTGGAGCGCGGCGAAGAAGGATTGCAGATCCGCGATCTGGCGGGGCTCAAGGCGTTTCTGGAACAGCCATAAACAAAGCAGGCAACGCCCGCCAACAGGGTGCAATAACAGGATAAAAAGAGGGGCGGTCGATACCGCCCCTCTTGCTATTCAATCCCTACATCAGGCCAGACAAGGCTGGGGCCGGGCCATCCGCAGCGAGGCCACCAGCATGGCAAGGATCAGGCCGTAGATCAGCGGGATGGCGTACATCACCGCCTGCAAGCCGATCACCTGCTCCAGCAGGGCGCTGATGGCCGGGCTGAACATGGCCCCCGCGCTGCCGCTGATAAGGATGTAGGAGACGTTCTTGCTCGATGCCTGGCGCACAAACGACACCCCGTAGGCGATAAAGGCGTTGTAGAGCGCGGCGCAGACAAAGCCGTAACCATAGGTGAGGTAAGGCAGATGGCTCAGGTTGTCGGTGGTAACGATCAAGGTCGTCATCCCCATCGCCAATGTGATGATCACCAAGAGGAAGGTGCGGATCGGAATGCGGGTCACGATAGCGGTAGAGACCAGGGCGCCGAGCAGGGCCGCCGTCCAGTACTGGGTAATGATGTTGCCCGCCTCCTCGAAGGGGATGCCGAACTTGTTCTTCACGAACATGGGCGCCCAGGTGAGGAAGGTGTAAAGCGCCAGCATGCCGAGAAAGAGCCCCAGCCCGCCGCTGATGATGCCGAGGTTCCACTCCGATTGTTCGTTGCCGGCACTCTCGCCCCCCGCCTCGCAGCTGCGAAAATTGGTCAGCACCGCCACCAGCATGGTGGCCAGCGCCACCACGCCCACCGCCAGATAGCTCCAGCTCCACGCCATGGCGTGAGTCAGGGTGTAAGTGGTGATGAGAGGGAAAACCACCCCGGCCACGTTGAAGGTGGCATCCTGCACCACCAGCATGGTGCTCTGGATCCGCGCCTTCCAGACACTGACCACCAGGGTCCCCGCGATGCAGAGCCCCACCCCGCCGCACAGGCCGATCACCGTCATGGCCGCCATCACCACATAGAGGGAACCGGTCAGATGGAGCGAAGCCGCCGCCAGCGCGATCAGACCGTAGCAGAGCAGCGTCATCCGCTTGAGCCCCACCTTCTCGATGAGGAAGAAGGCGGCAATGGTGCCCGCCAGCGCCCCGCCGTTAAGCAGGGAGAAGATGGAGGCCACCTGATTGACATCGGCGCCAAACTTGGCGGCGATGGGTTCGATCAGCATGCCGAACTGGGTCGCAAAACCGGCCATCACGAAGTTGGCCAGGAAGCTGATGGCAGTGAGGGAGAGCTTATTGTTCATATTGGGTCTCTCATAAAGGTCA
The DNA here is from genome assembly GCF_002586745.1 of Aeromonas sp. CU5. NCBI lineage: Bacteria > Pseudomonadati > Pseudomonadota > Gammaproteobacteria > Aeromonadales > Aeromonadaceae > Aeromonas > Aeromonas sp. CU5. The sequence continues at coordinate 528,385 of NZ_CP023817.1, read as the reverse complement.
GGGTGCGTGCAGGGTTGGGCCGCGGCGCTTACAGCGCGGTGTGCAGCGCCAGCTCGATCATCTGGTTGAAGGAGAGCTGCCGCTCTTCGGCAGTAGTTTCTTCACCGGTCAGGCAGTGGTCGGAGACCGTCAGGATGGCGAGCGCCTCGATCCCCTGCTGATGAGCCAGCCCGTAGAGACCGGCCACCTCCATGTCGATGCCGAGCACGCCGAACTTTTCCAGCGCCGGGATCAGGTTTTCGTCCGGATCGTAATAGAGATCGCCGGTGAAGATATTGCCCACCTTGACCGGAATGGCCTTCTCCTGCGCCAGAGTGAACGCCTTGTGCAGCAGGGCGAAGTCAGCCGAAGTAGCCATCTGGTAACCGGCGCTGCGCTTGGCGTTGGTCGGGGAATCGGTACCCGCCGCCTGCGCCAGAATGACGTCACGCATCTGCACGTGGCGCTGGGTCGCTCCCAGACTACCGATACGGATGATGCGCTTGACCCCGAAGTCGTTCACCAACTCGTGAGCGTAGAGCACCATGGAGGGGATCCCCATGCCGTGGCCCATCACCGAGATGCGCTGGCCGTTGTAGTAACCGGTGTAGCCCAGCATATTGCGCACATTGGTCACCTCGCGCGCATCGGTCAGAAAGGTCTCGGCGATATAGCGGGCCCGCAGCGGGTCCCCCGGCATGATGACGGTTTCGGCAAAATCACCCGGGTTGGCATTGATATGAGCGGTCATTATTGTTGTGCTCCAGTTTGACTCGTGTTGATGAGCGCATCCTAGCCCCCGCCCCGCCGCCCCTTGCAGGACAAAAGTCCTGTTGCCCCGATCGAGATCCCAGTTCCGGCAACTTGTTGTCTGCTGCGTTGTTTGCTGCCTTGTTTTCTACGTGGCTTGCCCGCCACGGTCACCCGCCACTCCTGACCTACCGGGCAAGCGGCATAAAAAAGCGGAAGGGCGACAGCCCTCCCGCTCGATAGACCCTGCCACTGGCGCAACGGGCCGATGAAATGGTTCGCTCTGCCGGTTAACGCTTTCACTACGGCAACAAACGCTGGCCTAGCTCAAATCATGCAGCGCCTTGCCAAGGGGCGGCGTGAGGCGCAGATCCGAGAAGTGCACCGCCAGCCCCTGCCGCTCCGGGGTGCAGCACATCACTCCGATAAAGCAGCGCTCGCCGGGCGGGAACGGGGCGAGGCGCAGCAGCGGCCACACCTTGCCATCGGTGGAGTATTGCAGACGCAGGCAATCGGCCAGCCGGGTCAACCGCAGCCAGAAGCGACGCGGATTGCCGGTGAAAATGCCGGTGGCCCAGTCGGAGCGCGGATTGGTGAGCACGCTGCCGATCATCGGCTGGGCATCGTTGTATTCGATCCCCGCTTTGAGCCAGTGCGCGTCGTCTTGCAGCAGCATCAATCCCGCCTGATCGTAGAGGGTGGTGAACTCCCCCTCGACGCAGACCTGAAAGGTAAACTCCCCCGCCACCTCACAGCCATAGAGATGCCCGTTGTGGCGCTCGAAACCATACCAGGTGCTGCGCCAAAAATCGGTCTGTTTGTCCGTGACCACCTGCAAACCATCGCTGGTCTGGTGCCACTCGGCCGGCTCATTGAGCCAGCGCCACGCCTTGCCTTCCATCATCCTGCTTTGCTCCTCTTATCTCGCGAATGATCCCGCCATCGCCAACATGCACCGGGTCGGTCACGACTGGTCATGGCTGCACCTCTGCGGAACCCATAAAAGGAGTCAATAGTGTCGCTATTGCCGCCCCGATACAAGGTTTGTGCGTTGCGCCATCAGTGCGCCCAAAAAGCGCAGGGGGCCTGATGGCCCCCCGCAAACACACCGGATGAGAAAATGCCTTACTTGGCGGCGCTATCTTTCACGCACTTCTGGACAAAGCTGTTCTTGGCCGCACCAGCCAGCTTCTTGTCGGCCGCCGCCTTCTCGCACTTGGCCGCCGGATCCACCGCCGCGCCCGTCTTCACGCACTTCTGGATAAAGCTGTTCTTGGCCGCACCGGCCAGCTTCTTGTCAGCCGCTGCCTTCTCGCACTCGCCGGTCGCAGCGCCAGCGGCATCTTTCACGCACTTGCCGACAAAGCTGGTCTTGGCGGCGCCATTTAGCTTTTTGGCCGCAGCCTGCGCCTCGCACTGCAACTGGGCTGCGTCGTTGGCAAAGACCGGATTGGCCAGCAGCACGCTGCCGCAGAGCAGGCCGAACAGGATGGTACGCTTCATGGGAGATCCCCCCTCTATCTGGTGATGTGTCTGCATGGTCATATTTGCATGACGATGTGTTGCAAATGGCTGTGATGGCAACAGCTGATTGTTGCCGCAGATCCCCCGCCTCGCCAGCTTGGGAGACGGAGCAGAGAGCAACCATCGCCCGCACTATAGCGCCGATTGGCTAAGCGGGATTGCCCTCAGCCAGCCCTTCCCCGACGGCAAGTCTGCCCCCTACTTTCCTGCCACGCCCGCCAACCCCAATAAAATCAAGGGCTATGGGAATCCTGTATCGTGCCGCTGCTATTTTTTGAGCTGGCGCATAAAACGTGAATTTTCCAATAGTTACGTCATCTTCTGACTGGCACATCCAGATCGACGAGGCTTATGATAGCCATCCGGTGCCTATTGTTGCGATGGGCTACTGCCCTCGCTGGTTAATTGCGCATTTTGGAATGCTGTAATCCACGGGCGGTAGCGTGGGGTTTTGCACAGTGATTGAAAATTCGTAGGTTGTCGCGGAGCGCAGCGAAGCTGCAATAAACGGGAGATATAATTTCCAAAATACGATAAGCATTTTGTCAAAAAATATCAAAAGCTAATTTTAATTTTCTCGGTAAATGTTTGACTCAACTTCGTTTTTTACCAATCTACAAGATTTAACCCAACATACGAGATGTATAAACGGGCTTTCAACACACCCAAATAATGATGGTAACCCATGATGAAAATGAAACCAACTTGTTCGCACTGCGCTTAATCATGCATACGAAATGAGATTAAAAATGCATATAAACATATCTATCGAAGATCACGTTGTACCACAACTATTCACTACTGCAATTGAAGCATATGAGATAGAACATCGAGCTCATCTGAATGGTAAATCTCATAAAAACCTTGAAACCTTTGGGTTGCTATGGGGATATTCAATCCCTCAAAAGGGAAGCCTTCCGGCACGAATTGTATCTACCATGGCAACTGTTGAAACATCTGCTTTAAGACATCAAAATTGGGTGCAACCAGATTTTGAATCAATCCAATCCAAAAAGAAGTTTTTCGAAAAATATTGGCCAAATATAGAATTAGTCGGCACATTTCACTCTCATCCTTATGACAGCCTGAGTGAAGTGACAAAGATAAAGGGATGGAGGGCTTCAGGCATTAGAGCTACAGGCAATGCTGGAGATGAAGAATTTTGGCCATTATTTCATAAAGAAGTATCACCTGAGCAACCTCATTTAGCTCATCTAATCATAACTATTGCAAAGTTAGAAAAAAGAGGATGGGCTTATCCTAATAGATTGCAAGGACAAGAAGAATCAAAAGGGTATGTTCTCTCTGCTGACGATCGAAAGCTATGGCTTCGAGCATATGCAACCGAAGCAAAAACTCAGAACACTATATTAAATTTCATTTTCTCAGATGAAGTGATTCTTGACATTCCTTCGCTACAAAAGAGATTCCTGTAAATTAACATTTCAACAACACCACTCCTAAGTAAACACATACATTAACTTAAAGAGATACTACTATGAGTAATGAATTATCTGAAAGTAAAGTAATGCAAGCTCTTGACTGGGCTTATGATAAAGCAATCAATGGTGTATCCGGCTTAGATTCCGCCTCAGAGTTAGCTGATAGTTATATGAAGACGAACAGTTCTCCAGTCGACATGGCGAACTCACTTATTCGTTGGCAAAATACCAAAGCCGGCACTTCAGGTTTTTTATCTGGCTTGGGCGGCATTATAACTATGCCGGTCACAATCCCCGCAAACATCGCAAGCGTAATGTATGTTCAAATAAGGATGATTGCAGCTATTGCTCACATAGGCGGGCATGATATCAAGGATGATAGAGTAAAAACCTTGGTATATGCATGCCTTACTGGGAATGCAGCAAAAGACATAATAAAGGATGCAGGCATTGTTATTGGAACTAAACTAACAACCAATGCAATCAAAAATATCTCTGGAAAAACCCTCATTGAAATTAATAAAAAAGTTGGCTTCCGCCTATTCACAAAATTTGGTGAAAAAGGTGTAATCAATCTAGGGAAGGCTGTGCCATTAGTCGGAGGAATTATCGGTGGCAGTATGGACTCTATAGCAACCAATACCATTGGAAATATTGCCAGAGATACATTCATTACAAACTAACGACAAAAAACCATAATAAATCCCCCGTTACCGGGGGATTTTTATTTCTATCGATTATCTCAGCTCAGCGGCTTAACCCACTAAAAACGCCCTTAACCGGGCAAACTCCGCAGGAAAATTAACAGAGAGCAGCGGCAGCTCGGCGTGCTTGGCCAGCGGGCCGGGTAGCGGTACATCGAGATTGAGGATCTCGTCCACCGACTCCTTGAACTTGGCAGGATGAGCGGTGCAGAGGAAGACCCCTACTTCGTCCTCAGCCAGCTGTTCGCCCAGCAGATCCCAGGCGATGGCGCCGTGGGGTTCACACAGGTAATCCAGCTGGTGCAGGCGTTTAAGGGCATCGCGAGTCTCGGCATCGCTGCGCATGCCGGAGCCCAGGGTTTCCAGCGCCCAGCCGTTGCGGCGGCACAGCTCTTCTACTCGCGGCCAGTTGTTGGGGCGGCTAACATCCATGGCGTTCGACAGAGTCGCCACCGTCTGGTGCGGCTCCCACTGACCGGTTTTCAGGTAGCGTGGCACGGTATCGTTGGCGTTGGTGGCGGCGATAAAGCGCTTCACCGGCAGCCCCAGCGCCTTGGCGATAAGACCTGCGGTGAGGTTGCCAAAGTTGCCGGACGGCACGCTGATGACCGCCTTGGCGCGGTCGGCTTTCGGTAGCTGGGCCACTGCTTCGAAGTAGTAGCAAACCTGCGCCAGCAGACGGCTGATATTGATGGAGTTGGCGGAGTTGAGACCAATGGCCTTTTTCAGCACCTCGTCGTCAAAGGCCTGTTTTACCAGCGCCTGACAGGCATCGAAGTCGCCATCGATGGCGATGGTGCGGATATTGCCGCCGAGGGTGCAGAAGAGCTTCTCCTGCAAGGGGCTGATCTTGCCCTTGGGATAGAGGATCACCACCTCAATCCCCTCCAGCCCGTAGAAGGCGTGGGCCACGGCGGCGCCGGTGTCGCCGGAGGTGGCGGTGAGGATGGTGATCTTGTCGTTGGTTCTAAAGGCCGCGAGACACTGGGCCATAAAGCGGCCGCCGAAATCCTTGAACGCCAGGGTCGGGCCGTGGAACAGTTCAAGGGCATATATTTTGCGATCGGAGCCATCCTTGAGTTTCACCAGCGGCGCCGGGAAGGTGAAGGCGGCATTGATCAGCTCGCTGACCTTGGTGGCGGGCACTTCGTCCCCCAGCAGGTGGCTGATGATGCGGGCAGAGCGTTCGGCCAGCGGCAGATCGAGCAGAGCATCCACATCGGCCAGCGGCGCAATCACTTCGGGGAAGAACAGACCCTGATCGCGACCCAGACCCTGACGCACCGCCTGCGCGAAGCTCACCTGTTCACTGTTGTCCTTGATATTGTAAAGATTCATAGCTCGCTTCCTGTTACCCGTGCCCCGGCCATGTCCAGTTTGCAGACCTGGGCAAATCCATCTTCGTTCTGCACGAAATGTGCTTCCATCCAATCCTTCATCCGCTCGGCCTGCGCCAGATCCTTCATCACCACAAACACGGTGGGACCGGAACCTGAGATGCCGGTGGCCAGCGCCCCGTTCTGGGCAGCCTGAGCCCGCACTTCGGCAAAGCCTTCGATCAGCGCCGCGCGGTAGGGTTCGGCAATCACGTCTTTCAGTACGCTGGCAGCCAGCCCCTCCTGCCCTGTGTAGCTGGCGTGGACAAAGGCAGCCAAGCGGCGACCATAGGTGAGGCAATCCTGACGGCGATATTGGGCTGGCAGAATGGCGCGGGCGGCGGCGGTGGAGACCACTGTGCCCGGGTAGCAGACAACCCAGTACCACTCGTCAAACACCGGAATGCCCTGACTAATGACGCCGTGCTCTTCCAGCACCAGCTGCATGCCGCCCAGATAGCAGGGGGCCACGTTGTCGTAGTGGACAGAGCCGGAAATGCGACCCTCCATCTCCCCCATCAGCAGCAGCATGTCGTGCTCATTGAGCGGCTCGCCGTGGAAGGCGTTGAGCCCTTCAAGGGCCGCCACCACGCTGCAAGCACTGGAACCCAGACCCGAGCCGACCGGCAGGTTCTTCTCCAGCACCATCGCCAGCGGCTTGAGTGTCAGACCGCGCTTCTCCAGCGCCTCGCCATAGGCGACCCAGCAGTCGAACAGGATATTCTTTTTCGGATCATCCGGCAGTTTGTGGGCGTAACGGCCCACAGAGGACAGCGCAAAAGGCACATCAGCGACTTTCACCTGCACCCGATCGCCGAGCAGGGAGCCATCCACGGGGGCGAGCGCCGCCCCCAGTACATCGAATCCCACGCTCAGGTTAGCGCTGGAGGCGGGAGCATAGGCGACCACACTTCTGTCATTACCCATGGCGCCTTCCGTCATATAGGGGGGGGACATGTCTGAACTCATGCTTACAACTCCTGCTTCCAGTTCTGGGTGCGCAGCACGTCGGCAAAGACGCCCGCCGCGGTCACTTCGGTACCGGCGCCATAGCCGCGCAGCACCAGCGGGATCGGCTGGTAGTAGGTGGAGAAGAAGGCGAGCGCGTTCTCCCCATCTTTGACCTTGAACAGCGGCTCATCGCCACCGACCGCCTTGATGGCGACCTTGCACTTGCCACCCTCAATGGAGCCCACATAGCGCAGCACCTTGCCTTCACGCTGGGCGGCCGCGAACTGATCGCGGAACCAGCCATCCGCTTCGGGCAGACGGGCCATAAAGGCTTCCACGTCGCCGCTGGCGTCAAAGCCCGGCGGCAGCGCCTGCTCCACGTCCACATCGGAGAGCTCCAGCGCCATGCCCGCCTCACGAGCCAGAATGAGCAGCTTGCGCGCCACATCCATACCGTTGAGATCGTCGCGGGGATCCGGCTCGGTAAAGCCGTTGCCACGAGCAATCTTGGTGGCTTCAGAGAAGGCCATCCCCTCATCCAGCTTGCCGAAGATAAAGGAGAGGGAACCGGAGAGGATGCCGTCGAAGGCACGCAGCTTGTCACCAGCCTTGATCAGGTTTTGCAGGTTCTCGATAACCGGCAGACCGGCGCCGACGTTGGTTTCATAGAGGAACTTGCGGCGAGTCTGGCGGGCAGTGCGACGCAGCGCCTTGTAGTAATCGAGCGAACCGGTGTTGGCCTTCTTGTTCGGAGTGACCACGTGGAAACCGGCGGCCAGGAAGTCGGCATACTGGACGGCAACCGCCTCGGAGGAGGTGCAGTCAACGATCACCGGGTTGATGATGTGGCTATCTTCCACCAGCTTTTTCACCCCTTCCAGCGAGAAGCTGTCGCGGGCTTCCACCAACTGTTCGCGCCAGTTGGCGAGGTTCAGGCCATCCTTGTTGACCGCCATCTGGCGGCTGTTGGCGATGCCCACTACCCGCAGGCCAGTGCCCTGCTCGGCCAGTACCGGTTGCTGGCGGGCGATCTGATCCACCAGCGCGGCGCCGACGCCACCGACCCCGACCACAAAGAGATCGATAAACTGCTGGCTGCCAAAGAAGTTCTGGTGACACGCCTTGATGGCTTCCGCCACCTTGCGATCCCGCACTACCGCCGAGATGGAGCGCTCGCTGGAGCCTTGGGCGATGGCGACGATATTGATGGAGGCTTGCGCCAGCGAAGTGAAGAAGCGGGCCGCCATCCCTTTGCTGGTGCGCATGCCGTCACCGATGAGGGAGATGATCGCCAGATCGCTGATGATATCCAGCGGCTCCAGCAGCTGGTTTTTGAATTCGAGCTCGAACTCGCGCTCCAGCACCTTGCGGGTCTTGTCCTGGTCGTAGCTGTGGATACAGAAGCTGACGCTGTATTCGGAGGATGACTGGGTGATCAGCACGATGCTGACCCCGGCGCGGGAGACAGCTGAGAAGATGCGACCGGCCATGCCGACCATCCCCTTCATGCCGGGGCCGGAGACGTTGAACATGCACATGCCGGAGAGATCCGAGATGGCCTTCACTTTCAGGTCATCATCGCCGCTCTCCGGGCCAATCAGGGTGCCCGGCCCCTGCGGGTTGAAGCTGTTCTTGATGAGGCAGGGAATATGGAACTGGGCCACCGGCGCGATGGTTTTCGGGTGCAGCACCTTGGCGCCGAAGTAGGAGAGCTCCATCGCCTCCTTGTAGGAGAGAGTTTTCAGCAAGTAGGCATCCGGCACCAGACGGGGATCGCAGCTGTAGCAGCCCTCGACGTCAGTCCAGATCTCGCAGCACTCGGCATCGACACAGGCGGCCAGCACGGCAGCGGAGTAGTCGGAGCCGTTACGGCCCAGCAGCACGGTCTCGCCCTTGTCGCTGCCACCGGTAAAGCCCGGCATCAGGTAGAGGCAATCGTTACGCAGCCCCTTGGCAGCAAAGCGCAGGCGGGAGGCTTCGATATCGACGTGGGCTTCCAGATAACCGCCGTCGGTGACCAGCAGCTCTTCCGGTACGATCAGCTCCAGATCCAGACCGCGCACCCGCAGCAGTTCGTGCATAAAGGCGATCGAGAGGTTCTCGCCACGGCTCAGAATGCGCGCCTGCACGTTGTCCGGGCAGAGGCCCAGCAGACGGATGCCCTGCATCAGGCGCTCCACCTGATCCAGCTCGGCGGTGAGACGGGCCAGCAGCGCCTTGTCATCGAGCGCCGGATAGGCCGCCTTCAACCCGGCCAGCAGTCGGGAGAAGATACCGTTGACTTCAAACAGGGTGGAACTGGCATCCATGCCGCGACTGGTCTGCTCGACCAGCGCCACCAGATGATTGGTCACCTTGGCAGGTGCAGAGAGCACCAGGGCTACCTGAGATTGGCCGTGGGTGTTGACCGCGATATCGGCCACCCGTAAAAAACGCTCTGCATCGGCCAGTGAAGACCCGCCAAATTTCAACACTCTCATCGCTTTCTCTCCCTGTAAGTCTATGAAATTCAATCTAAAAACCAATCCAACAAAAAGGCCCGTACTGGGTGGGTACGGGCCTTTTTTGATTTCTGTGCTTGTTCGTCAGCGCATCAACCGGCCCCAGTGCCACCTGTGGTGGTACCGGTAATAATGGTGGTGGTGATGACGTTGGTGAATAACTGCATGACGAACACTCGTTGACGAAGCTGGCTTTTAGCAATACCGCGGCGGGCGATGGGCTGTCAACTTAAACCTCTTCGCTACTCACGCCCAAAGCGGCGCGCAAGGTCTTTGCAGAGCAGGTGGAGCATGTTCAAATCCCGCTGCGGCAGCATGGGCACCCGGTCCATCACCCATTGATGCAGTTTTTCATCCTGCGAAACTCCGAGTTCACCCAGCAATTCTGCTGTTTTGCTTTTCAGCACCCGAACCTGCCCGGCGTTATCAAAATTTTCTGCTACCGCAGCGGCACCATCGGCGTTCAGCTCATCCATCAGCTGACTCATCTCGTAGGCGTAGAGCATGATCGCCTGCCCCAGATTGAGAGACGGGTAGCTCACCTTGAGGGGCAGATAGCTGATGAGATCGACCTCGGCCAGCTGCTCGTTGGAGAGCCCCGACTCCTCGCAGCCAAAGACGATGGCCACCTTGTTGAGTGAAGGTTTGCTGCGGATCTGCTCGCGGATCTCCCCCGGCGTGAGGTAGTGCTGGTAGCGACCGCGCTCACGGGCAGTGGTGGCGATCACCAGATCCATGTCCGCCAGCGCCTCGGACAGGGTGTCAAACGCCTCGGCCTGGGTCAGGATCTCCTGGGCGCCGTGGGCCACCCAGCTCGCCTCCTCCTCTTCATGTACCCGGCTCGCCACCAGTCGCATGGCATCGAATCCCATGGTTTTCATGGCGCGGGCAGCAGCCCCCACATTCGCAGGACGGGCAGGTGCCACCAGGACAAAATAGAGCTTCATCGGGTTTCCTCACAGGCCAAACGGCCTCTCAAACAGACAGCAAACAGTCGCTAAACCATCAGCAAAACAGGGGCGCAATCTACCGTTTATCCCCGAAAATTGCCACTTGAACAGACGTTTGAATGTTGCGATAGTGGCCAGACGTGTGAACAAATTACACCCAATCCTTCGCGCTATCGGCCCGACAGATCACAAGGAAGAGAGAGATGCAGCAGCCATTGGAACAGGCCGTCGCCGAGACGATTCTGCAACGCTTCGAGTCGTTTTACAGCCGGTTTCTCGAAATCACCCAGGGCAGCAAGAGCCGCTTCGAGAACAGTGACTGGCTGGGGGTGCAGCTCGCCGGACGGGAGCGCATTCGCCTCTATGACCACCATGTGGGGGCCACCGCCAGCTCCATCCGCCAGATGATGGGGGAGCACCACGCCACTCAGGAGCTGCTCAAGCGGGTTAAAAGCGCCTTCAGCGATCTGCTGCCCCGTTGTGACAACTTCGAGGTGGCAGAGTCCTTCTTCAACTCCGTCTATCGCCGGATCTTTCGCCATCGTAATATCCGCGACGAGAACCTCTATATCCACCCCTTTGTCAGCCGTGGCGAAAAACCTGACTTGAGCGCATTGCTGCGGGTCTATCGCACCGATCTGGCTCACTTGCCGCAGACCTTGAGCCAGCTTTTGGGGGACTACAGCTTCACCCTCCCCTACGAGGACAAGCAGCGGGATATTGTCGACATCCACCGTCATCTTGCGGAGAACGGCCCGCAAATCATCCATGACGAGCCGTTTGCCATCGAACTGTTGAAAGAGGTGTTCTACCGCAACAAGGGGGCCTATCTGGTGGGGCTGATCCGGGCTCGGGATCAGGTCTTCCCCTTTATCCTGCCCCTGCTCAGCACCGGCCACAGCATCTACGTGGACACCGTCATCTTCGAGCCGGATCTCGCCTCCATCGTGTTTGGCTTCGCCCGCGCCTACTTCATGGTCTATGCCCGCGAACCGGCGCTGTTTGTCGCCTTCCTGCGCCAAATCATGCCCCACAAGCCCGATTACGAGATCTACAACGCCATCGGCTGCCAGAAGCATGGCAAGACCGAGCTCTATCGCCACTACCGCCACCATCTGGCCCAAAGTCGGGATCAGTTCATCATCGCCCCCGGCATCAAGGGGATGGTGATGAGCGTGTTTACCCTCCCCTCCTATGATGTGGTGTTCAAGGTGATAAAAGACGAGTTCACTCCCCCCAAGGATGTGAGCCACGAGCAGGTGAAGGCGAAGTACCGGCTGGTTAAACAGCACGATCGGGTTGGCCGCATGGCCGATACCCAGGAGTTCACCAACTTCGAGTTTCCACTGGATCGCATCTCGCCGGAACTCCTTGCCGAGCTCAAGACGGTGGCGCCCTCGGCCCTCACCATCAACGACGACAAACTGGTGATCAAGCACCTCTACACCGAGCGCAAGATGATCCCCCTCAACCTCTATCTCGACAAGGCGGACGAGCAGCAGACCCGCCTCGCACTGGAGGAATACGGCAACGCCATCAAGCAGCTGGCGGCGGCCAACATCTTCCCGGGGGACATGCTGTTCAAGAACTTTGGCGTCACCCGTCACGGCCGGGTGGTGTTCTACGACTACGACGAGATCTGCTACATGACGGAGTGCAACTTCCGCCAGATCCCACCGCCGCGCTACCCCGAGGATGAGCTGTGCGCCGAGCCCTGGTACTCGGTGGCCCCCAACGACATCTTCCCCGAGGAGTTCGCCACCTTCCTGCTGCAAAAGCCACTGGTGCGGGAGATCATGTTGCAACTGCACAAGGAGATGTTCGACGCTAACTACTGGAAGATGCTGCAGAGCAACATCAAGGTGGGGGTGTTCGAGGATGTCTATCCCTACCGGCGCAAAAAACGCTTCAAGTACCAGCGCGGCGGCTGACCGGCATCGCCAGCGCAATAGCAAAAATAAAAACGGGGTGGCCCAAGCCACCCCGTTTTGCTATCCGCTTTGCGCCTTAACTGCCGCGACGGCGGATCACTCCTTCCTGCATGGTGCTCGCCACCAGCATGCCATCACGGGTAAAGAACTGGCCGCGCACCAGACCGCGACCGCCGCTGGCGCTCGGGCTGTCTACCACGTAGAGCAGCCAGTCGTCGAAGCGGAAATCCCGGTGGAACCACATGGAGTGGTCGATGGTGGCCACCTGCATCCCCGGCTCCCAGTACGACACCCCGTGGGGCTGCAGGGAGGTGAGCAGGAAGTTGAAGTCGGAGGCATAGGCCAGCAGGTATTTGTGGATCCGCAGATCGTCAGGCATCTGGCCATTGGCCTTGAACCAGACGTGACGCACCGGATCCTGCACCGTCGGCCGAATAGGATCGACCAAAGTGACCGGGCGCATCTCGATGGGCTGCTCGCAGAGGATCTTGTCCCGCAGGGAGGCCGGGATCAGGTTCTCGTAGGGGCGCACCAGCTCCAACTCGCTCTTGAGCTCTTCCGGCGGGGTGATGCCGGTGGGCATCTGCGCCTGATGTTCGAAGCCGTCGGCCGGCACCTGAAACGAGGCGTTGAGATAGAAAATGGGCTTGCCGCCCTGAATCGCCTTGACCCGGCGGGTGGAGACGGTCTGGCCGTCGCGGATATTCTCCACGTCATAGACGATGGGGCGGGTCACATCCCCCGGACGCAGGAAGTAGGAGTGAAAACTGTGAACCTGACGGCCGCTCTCGACCGTCTGCTTGGCGGCTGACAAGGCCTGCCCCATTACCTGTCCGCCAAACACGGCCCGCAGACCGAGATCCTGGCTCTGGCCCCGAAACAGGCCCTCCTCGATTTTTTCCAGCGCCAGCAACGCCAGCAGCTCATCAAGTACCTTACTCATCGTTCACTCCTCTATCAGAGCCGCACAGGCTAGCAAGCCAGCTCGGGCAGGGCAACCACGGCGGCGCCTCTGCGGACGAAGAAGTGACATAAAGGCCACTGCCCCCCTTCCCGACGCACTTGCAAGAGACCGGGTCGTCGTCACAGCTAAAAAAAAGCCCGCACCATAAGGTGCGGGCTTTGATGGCGAGGGTGGCACCGGTTGAGGGTGAACCCACTGCGCAATAACGGCCGCTTACTTGCTGCCGGTACCGGAGTTGCGGGTAGAGGCTTGCGGCTTGCGACGGGCCGTGGTGCTGCGAGCGCGCGGCTCCATGCCTTGCATATCCTTGTGACGCTTGACGGCGCGGCGGATCTGGGCGGCCTGCTTGTGACGGCTGGTTTTGCCATCTTGTTGCAGGTCAACCTTGGATTCGGTCTCCGGCTGCAGATGCACCAGACCACGCAGGTAGTTCACTTCCGGCAGTTTCAGCTCCTGCCAGCCACCACGGGGGATGCCACGATCCAGGGTCACGTCACCGTAACGGATCCGCATCAGGCGGCTCACCTGCACTTCCTGTGATTCCCACAGACGGCGCACTTCACGGTTGCGACCTTCGGTCAGGGTGACGTTGAACCACTGGTTCAGACCTTCGCCGCCAGCCGGTTTGATCTTGTTGAACTTGGCGGTGCCATCTTCCAGCTGCACGCCTTTGCGCAGGCGCTGCAGCATGGCTTCGGTGATTTCGCCAAACACACGTACCGCGTATTCGCGCTCTACCTGGTGGCTCGGGTGCATCAGGCGGTTGGCCAGCTCACCGTCGGTGGTGAACAGCAACAGACCGGAGGTGTTGACGTCAAGGCGGCCAACCGCAATCCAGCGGGCACCTTCCATCTTGGGCAGACGATCAAACACGGTGGGACGACCTTCCGGATCGTGACGGGTACACATCTCCCCTTCCGGCTTGTGATAAGCCAGCACGCGGCAGATGACCTCTTCCGCGGCACGGGTCTTGATCTGGTGACCATCTACCCGGATCACGGCGTTCACTTCGACGCGATCCCCCAGTGTGGCGACCTTGCCATCCACACTGACCCGACCTGCGGTGATCAGGGCCTCCATCTCACGACGGGAGCCGTGACCCGCGCGGGCCAACACTTTTTGCAGTTTTTCACTCATCGGGGTTACCTGATTGTTGATCGCTGCCACCCTCCGCCATTGGCATGGGGGGCAACGGGGGTTGCAGATCCGGATCCAGCTCGGGGAGCTGTTCCAGACTCTGCAGATTAAAATAATCCAGAAACTCTCTGGTGGTGGCGAGCAGCTCGGGGCGGCCTGCTACCTCTTTGTGGCCGATGCTGCGCACCCAACCACGCTCTTTCAAGGTATTCACTATCTGGCTCGACACCGCCACCCCGCGGATCGCTTCGATCTCGGCACGGGTGATGGGCTGGCGATAGGCGATCAACGTCAGCGTCTCCATCACGGCGCGGGAATAGCGGGGCGCCCGCTCGCTCCAGAGCCTTGACAGCTCCTCGGCATACTCCTGACGCGCCTGAAAACGCCAACCGGAGGCGACCTCTTTGAGCTCGACTCCACGCGTACTGTAATCTTGCCTGATCTCGGCCAACAGCAGCTGAACATAGCGGCTGGTCACCGGGTAATCCGCCAGCACGCTGCTTTTCAGCTCGCTGACGTTGAGCGGACGACCGGCCACGAACAACGCCGCCTCGATCAGGGTCTTTAATCGTTCAGCAGGGAGTGCCATTACACGCCCCTCCCTGCATCAGGGTCTTGAGCCGTTCAGTGGGCAGCGCCATGGTTGCCCTCCTCACTCTGGCTGGCCAATGCAAAATAGATTTGGCCCAAAGGTTGGGCTTGCAGGACCCAGATCAGCTGTTCCTTGCACAGCTCCAGCAGGGCCAAAAACGTCACCAACACGCCCATGCGCCCCTCTTCGGCACGCAGCACCTGTTCTAGCCGCAAGGTCTGGCCCAACGAGAGCATGGCGAGGATCTCCGCCATGCGCACCCGGGTCGGGATCTGTTCGCGGCGGATCTGGTGATGTTCGAAATGAGTCGCGCGTTTTACCACACTTTGCATATAAAGAGCGAGCTCAACCAGCGAAACATCGGGCGCCAGTGGTTTGAGAGTGCCAAAATCGGGGGGCAAGGCGGTGGCGATAAAAATCTCCCGCTCCACCCGTGGCAGCTCATTGAGCCGCTCGCCCCCCACTTTGAACCGCTCGTACTCCTGCAGGCGACGAATAAGGGTAACCCGCGGGTCTTCCCCCTCCTCCTCATCTTCCAGCTCCGGCGCTTTGGGCAGCAGCAGGCGGGATTTGATCTCCGCCAGCCAAGCCGCCATCAGCAGATACTCTGCCGCCAGCTCAAGGTTGAGCCCCTGCATCAGCTCCACGTACTCCATGTACTGGGCGGTGATCTGCAGGATCGGCAGGTTGAGGATATCAAGCTGCTGACGCCGGATGAGGTAGAGCAGCAGATCGAGCGGCCCCTCGAAGGTATCGAGGAACACCTCAAGCGCATCGGGCGGGATGAACAAGTCCTGGGGCAGCTCGTGATAGGGCTGCCCCAGTACCCGCGCGATGGGGGATGGGATGGCTTGGGGGAGAACGGACTCCCCCGCTGCCTCCGCGATATGTGCGCCCGCCTGGGGCGTGGCCGTCACGGAGACAGGATCGGCAGACTCACTCAAACGGGGTCGGATCTCCGGCACCGCGACGACGCAGCACCGGCTCGTCGTCAGAGAAATCCACCACTGTGGTGGGCTGCTCGCCCAGATAACCGCCGTTGACCACCAGATCGATCTGCTTGCCCAGCTTGTCGAAGATCTCTTCCGGATCGAACTCGGCCATCTCGGAGTCCGGCAGGATCAGGGTAGTGGAGAGCAGCGGCTCGCCGAGCGCCTCCAGCAATGCTTGGGCAATCAGGTTATCCGGCACCCGAATACCAATGGTCTTCTTCTTCTCGTTCATCAGGCGACGTGGCACCTCTTTGGTCGCCTTGAAGATGAAGGTGTAGGCGCCCGGGGTGTTGTTCTTGATCAGGCGAAACGCGCCGTTGTCCACTTTGGCGTAGGTGGCGATCTCGGAGAGATCACGGCACACCAGGGTGAAGTCGTGGTTGGCATCGAGGCGACGGATGCGGCAGATGCGCTCCAGCGCCCCCTTATCGCCCATCTGACAACCCAGCGCATAGCCGGAATCGGTCGGATAGACGATGACGCCACCGTTCTGGATGATCTGTACCGCCTGACTGATCAGACGGGCCTGGGGATTTTCCGGATGTACGTAAAAATGCTGACTCATAGCTTGTTCTCGCAATGGGGGCAGCAATACCTGCCCGCTCGTATGGCCACGGGTTCCAGACCCATGACACTACCTTAACCTGTTTGTGGCCACTTCACCTGCTTGCGGCCACTTCGCTAGCGTCGTTAGCGGCTCGCCAGCAGCTCTGCGTGTTGCTCGGTGGTAAGCCCAAAGTGGCCGGGATAGGCCAGCCACACTATGGCCATTCCCTCTTGCCCGGTTTGTTCCCTATTTCGCTGACGCCGTTAGCGGCTCGCCAGCAGCTCTGTGTGTTGCTCGGTGGTGAGCCCAAAGTGATCGGGATAGGCCAACCAGACCGGCATGCCCTCTTTGGGCAACCAGAGGTGGCGGCCCAGCTCGGTCCAGTTGGAAGGGAAGTGAAAATCCGATCCCACCGAAATACACAGGTCGTGATCCTTGGCCCACTGACCGAGGTTGGCCCGCTCCTGCGGGCTCTGCTGGGGCAATGACACCTCCATGGCATCACCACCGGCCGCCTTGAAAGCCACCAGCAAACGCTTAATCCACTTGGCGGTGAGACCATAGCGGCTGGGGTGAGCCAGAACCGCCAGCCCGCCAGCGGCGTGAATGGCGCTGATCGCCTCGCTCATCTCTGGCCATTCGGCCGGAACATAGCCTTTATTGCCCCGGCTCAGGTACTTCTTGAATACCTTCTGCATGTTGTCGGCCACCCCGCGCGCCACCAGCACCCGGGCAAAGTGAGCCCGGGTCACGGCGGCCTCACCGGCCAGCGCCTTGGCCTCTTCATAGGTGCCGGGGATCAGGCACTTCTCCAGACGACGCCCAATTTCCAGTGCCCGCGCCTCGCGACGGGCCCGTTGGCCAGCTAAAAATGCCACCAGCAGCGGATTTTTTTCATCCACCCCCAGCGCCACGATATGAATTTCGTGGTGCTCCCAGCCGGTGGAGATCTCGACCCCGCTCACCAGTCGCAGCGGCAGTTGCTCAGCTTCGATGGTGTGGCGCACTTCATCAAGGCCATCAAGGGTGTCGTGGTCAGTGACTGCTAACACCTCGACCTGTTTTTCAGCGGCGCGGCGCACCAGGTCGGCTGGGCTCAGCACCCCGTCGGAGGCAGTAGTATGGCAGTGCAGATCGAATCTCATCAGGTAATTCCGCTCTCGTGGTCAGGTCACCATTCATGGCAAATCGGTGAAAGAAGGCTAAAAAGCGACTTGACTTGGCCGCGGCTTTATCGTTTTCTGTAGGCACTTCATTGCAAACATCTTTTTACAGGATTTTATCATGCAAACGACAATCACCCTGAAAGCAAGCTGGTGGTGGCACACTCCCTGACATGCGGGCGTGTGGTCGTTGCTGTATCTGTAATCTGACAGCAAATTAAGAACCCAAATAAAAAGCCCGCTGACCCCAGCGGGCTTTTTTATTATCCGGCAAATGGACCTGTGATGAAACCGAGAATTCAGACAAGAACACTGACCTGGCGATGGCGCCCCTGATGAAACCGCCTAAACCAATTTAATTTTCAAGGAATTCAATGTCATGAACATCGGTAAAACGCATCACACGCAAGGGAACGCACTATGACAGCCACACATCGCCTTCCTCTGGGTGAATTCGATACCCTCAAGCTCAACGCCCCTTATGTAGCTGACCCGCTGGCGCTCTACACCCGACTCTGCCAAGGGCGCCCCAACAACCTGCTGCTGGAATCAGTCGAGATAGACTCCAAGGCGGGCAAGCAGAGCCTGCTGCTGGTAGATGCCTGCCTGCGCATCGAGTGCCGTGGTCGCACCGTGCGGGTGCGCACCCTCAACGACAACGGCGACCAGCTGCAGAGCCTGCTGGCCGAGCGGCTGCCTGCGGTGGTTGCCCGCTCGCTGGTAGATGGCGAATTGCAGCTCGACTTCCCGGCCTCCGATCGGGAGCAGGATGAAGATTCTCGCCTCAAGGGGAGCAGCGTGCTGGACGTGCTGCGCACCCTGCAACAGGAGCTGCAGTGCCAGCTAGGTAAAGAGGCTCTGTTTATGGCGGGCAGCTTCGCCTACGACCTGATCGCTTCCTTCGAGGATCTGCCAGAGGTGCCGGAGGGGAGTAACAACTGCCCCGACTACTGCTTCTATGTGGCCGAGACCCTGATCACCATCGACCATATCGAGCGCTCTACCCAACTGCTGGCCTGCATCTTCGGCGGCGATAGCGACCAGAGCCAGGTAGACGACAGATACACCCGCTTGAGCGAACGGCTCACCGACTTCAAACAACTTTGCCAGCAACCCCTCTGCGCCGAGCTGGCCACTGCGGCCCTCACCGGCGGCATGAGTGTGGACAAGAGCGACAAGCAGTTCTGCGCCGAGGTGGAGAAGCTCAAGGGCTTTATCCGCCGTGGCGACATCTTTCAGGTGGTGCCGTCCCGCTGCTTCTCCCTGCCCTGCCCAAGCCCGCTGGCCGCCTATCGCCGCCTCAAGCAGACCAACCCCAGCCCCTACATGTTCTACGTGCAGGATGAAAACTTCACCCTGTTTGGCGCCTCGCCGGAAAGCGCGGTGAAATTCTGCGCCGCCAGCCGCGAGGTGGAGATGTACCCCATCGCCGGTACCCGCCGCCGTGGCTTGAACCCGGACGGCAGCATCAACCGGGATCTCGACGGTCGTATCGAGCTGGAGCTGCGTCAGGACGAAAAAGAGGTGGCCGAACACTTGATGCTGGTGGATCTGGGCCGTAACGACATCGCCCGTATCTCTGAACCCGGTACCCGCTACGTCAAGGAGCTGCTCAAGGTGGATCGCTACAGCCACGTGATGCATCTGGTCTCCAAGGTGGTCGGCACCTTGCGCTCGGACCTTGACGCCCTGCACGCCTATCAGGCCTGCATGAACATGGGCACCCTCACCGGCGCCCCCAAGATCCGCGCCAGTGAGCTTATTCGCATGGTGGAAGGCAAACGCCGTGGCAGCTACGGCGGCGCCGTCGGCTATATCAACGGCGCAGGCGAGATGGATACCTGCATCGTGATCCGCTCGGCGTTTGTCAAAGATGGCGTGGCCCATGTGCAGGCCGGTGCCGGGGTGGTCTATGACTCCAAACCCCAGGCCGAAGCGGATGAAACCCGCGCCAAGGCAGCAGCCGTATTGGCCGCCATCGCCGCCAGCCATGGCACCTCACTGCAAGCCCTGAGCGCCCAGCAGGAGCAACATAAGGACGTGAGCCATGACTAACATTTTCCTGCTCGATAACTTCGACTCCTTTACTTACAACCTGGTGGATCAGTTCCGCTCCCTCGGTTATCCGGTGCGGATCTACCGCAACAGCCTGCCGGCCAGCCGCATCATGAGCGAAATCGCTGCCTGCGAAGGGGATGCGGTGCTGGTGCTCTCGCCGGGGCCGGGCGCCCCCCATGAAGCTGGTTGCCTGATTGACCTTATCAAGCTGGCCCGTGGTCAGGTGCCGATCCTCGGTATCTGCCTCGGCCATCAGGCCCTGTGCGAAGCCTACGACGGCACCGTCGGTGCGGCGGGCGAAATCGTCCACGGCAAGCGCTCCCTGATTGAGCACAACGGCCACGGCGCCTTCGCCGGTCTGCCGAGCCCGCTGCCGGTGGCCCGCTACCACTCGCTGGTCGCCACCTATGTGCCGGAAGAGCTGACGGTGATTGCCCACTATCAGGGCATGCCCATGGCCATCGAGCAGCAGGATGAGCGGGTGCTGGGTTTCCAGTTCCACCCGGAATCCATCATGACCTCGGAAGGGGCCCGCCTGCTGACTCAGGCGCTCGCCCATATCACCCGCCCAGAAAGCAGCGTGCGTTAAGGTAAGGAGACCAACATGCATCAACATCTCAACACCCTTTATCAGGGTCAGTCTCTGAGCCGTGAAAGTACCCGCGACGCCTTCGGGCAAGTGGTACGTGGCGAAGTGGATCCCATAGTGCTGGCAAGCCTTTTGACCGCCCTCAAGATCAAGGGAGAGACCCCGGAGGAGATCGCCGGCGCCGCCGAGGCCCTGCTGGCGGAAGCGCGCGACTTCCCGCGTCCAGACTACGAGTTCTGCGACATCGTCGGCACCGGTGGCGATGGCCTCAACACCATCAACGTCTCCACCACCTCGGCGCTGGTCGCCGCCGCCTGCGGCCTAAAAGTGGCCAAGCACGGCAACCGCTCGGTCTCGAGCAAGTCGGGTTCGAGCGACCTGCTGGACAAGATGGGGATCAAGCTCGACATGAGCCCGACGCAGGCGCGCCATTGTCTGGACGAGCTTGGCATCTGCTTCCTGTTCGCCCCCCAGTATCACGCCGGGGTGCGCCACGCCATGCCGGTGCGTCAGGCCCTCAAGACCCGCACCCTGTTCAACGTGCTGGGGCCGCTCATCAACCCCGCCCGCCCCACCTATCAGCTGATGGGGGTCTATGCCCCCGAGCTGGTGCGCCCCATCGCAGAAACCCTGCTGGCACTGGGGCTGAAAACCGGTATGGTGGTTCACGGCGCCGGGCTCGATGAGATTGCCATCCACGGCCCGACCCAGGTGGCCCAGATCCGTGACGGCGAGATCCGCGAATTTATGATCACCCCGGCTGACTTTGGCCTCGAGACCTATCCGGTCAGCGCCATTCAAGGGGGCGAGCCCGAAGAGAACCGCGCCATCACCGCCGCCATTCTGGCAGGACAAGGCACTCCGGCCCACAACGCCGCCATCGCCGCCAACGTGGCGCCGCTGCTGCTGATGGCGGGCAAGGCGGCGGATCTCAAGAGCGCAGCGGCCGAGGTGCTGGCAGTGCTGGCGAGCGGCAAGGCAGCGGATCTGGCCGCCCGGTTGGCCACTTTGAGCCATCAGGAAGCGGGCCATCAGGAGGCATGATGTCAGCCACGACTCTGCACAGCAGTCATTCAGAACGCCCACAGGGCAAGAGCCAGTTTCGCAAGGATAACGAGATGTCAGACCTTATTGCCCCCCATGCTTTTCTGAACATGGGCTCCATCAGCCAGACCATCCTCGGCAAAATCGTGGCGGCCAAGCAGGCGTGGGTTGCCGCCCGCAAGCTGGCCCAGCCGCTGGAGAGCTTCCAGAGCGCGCTGACCCCCAGCGATCGGGATTTCGTCGGCGCCCTCAAGGCCGGTTCCACCCGCTTTATTCTGGAGTGCAAGAAGGCCTCCCCCTCCAAGGGGCTGATCCGCGATGATTTCAGCCCGGAGGCCATCGCCGACATCTATGGCAAATACGCCACCGCCATCTCGGTGCTGACCGACGAGAAATTCTTTCAGGGGGATTTCGCCTTTTTGCCGCGGGTACGCAGCCGCGTCAGCCAGCCGGTGCTCTGCAAGGATTTCATGATTGACCCCTATCAGGTCTATCTGGCCCGCCACTATCAGGCGGATGCCATCCTCTTGATGCTCTCGGTGCTCACCGACGAAGGCTATCGCGTCCTGTTTGCGGTGGCCAAAGAACTGGGCCTTGGCGTGCTCACCGAGGTGAGCAATGAAGAGGAGCTGACCCGCGCCATCGCGCTGGGCGCGCCGGTGATAGGCATCAACAACCGGGATCTGCGGGACTTGAGCGTGGATCTGAACCGCACCAAACAGCTGGCCAACATCTTGTCACAAAAAGCTCCGGGCGATCGGGTAGTGATCAGCGAATCCGGCATCAATCACCGCGCTCAGGTGGCGGATCTGCGCCCCTACGCCAAGGGCTTTCTGGTGGGCTCATCCCTGATGGCCGAGCCGGATCTGGAGGCGGCAGTGCGCAAGCTGGTGTTGGGTCAGAACAAGGTGTGCGGCCTGACCCGCGCCGACGATGCCGCCGCCGCCCATCAGGCTGGCGCCGTATTCGGCGGACTTATCTTTGTGGCGAAGAGCCCGCGCTATGTGGACATTCCCACCGCCCGTACCGTGATGGCAGGTGCGCCGCTCGCCTATGTCGGAGTGTTTCGCAACGCCCAGCCCGCCACCATAGTCCAGACGGTGGAGGCGCTGGGACTGGCCGCGGTGCAACTGCATGGGGATGAGGATGCCGCCTATATCGAGGAGCTGCGTCCGCAACTGCCGACTAGCTGCCAGATCTGGAAGGCAGTCGGCATCACAAGCGGCGAGCCGCTGCCCGCCCTCGACTATCCGGCGGATCGGCTGTTGCTGGATACAAAAGTGGGCAGCCAGAGCGGCGGCACCGGTCAGGCGTTCGACTGGGCCATGCTGGCCACGCTCGACAAGAGCAAACTGATGCTAGCGGGCGGCCTTAACCCCGACAACGCCCTGCAGGCGGCGCAAGTTGGCTGCCTCGGCCTTGATTTCAACTCCGGGGTGGAGAGTGCCCCGGGCCAGAAAGAACCACACAAGCTAGCTGCGGCCTTTAGCGCCCTGCGCGGCGTGTAACAGTGCCCTTCGCCTCTTTGAAAGCGCAGAGCGATAACACCGAATTTAATAATGTCTTTTTGATTCAAGGTATAAGGAAGAAACCATGACCCTGCTTAACCCGTTTTTTGGTGAATTTGGTGGCATGTACGTGCCCCAAATCCTCATCCCCGCCCTGCTTCAGCTGGAAAAAGCCTTTGTCGATGCCCAGGAAGACCCGGCCTTTATCGCCGAATTTCAGGAGCTGCTGACCGAGTATGCCGGTCGCCCGACCCCGCTCACCCTGACTCGCAATCTGACCAAGGGCACCAAGACCCGCCTCTACCTCAAGCGTGAAGACCTGCTGCACGGCGGCGCCCACAAGACCAACCAGGTGCTGGGTCAGGCGCTGCTCGCCAAGCGGATGGGCAAAACCGAGATCATCGCCGAGACCGGCGCCGGTCAACATGGCGTCGCCACCGCACTGGCCTGCGCCCTGCTCGGCCTCAAGTGCCGGGTCTACATGGGGGCCAAGGATTGTGAGCGCCAGAAGCCCAACGTATTTCGCATGAAGTTGATGGGCGCTACCGTGATCCCGGTGCACTCCGGCTCCAGCACCCTGAAAGATGCCTGCAACGAGGCGCTGCGCGACTGGGCTGCCAACTACGACTCCGCCCACTACCTGCTGGGCACAGCCGCCGGTCCGCACCCCTTCCCCACTATCGTGCGGGAGTTCCAGAAGATGATCGGTGAAGAGGCCAAGGCCCAGTGCTTCAAGAAAGAGGAGCGCCTGCCCGATGCGGTGATCGCCTGCGTCGGCGGCGGTTCTAACGCCATCGGCATGTTTGCCGACTTTATCGACAACAAAGAGGTGCGTCTGATCGGGGTCGAGCCGGGTGGTCACGGCATCGAGAGTGGCGAGCACGGTGCGCCGCTGGGTCACGGCAGCAAGGGGGTCTTCTTTGGCATGCACTCCTACCTGATGCAGGACAAGCAGGGCCAGATTCAGGAGTCCTACTCCGTCTCGGCGGGGCTCGACTTCCCCTCCGTCGGCCCGCAGCACGCCCATCTGGCCTCCATCGGCCGCGCCGAGTATGTCTCCATCACCGACAAGGAGGCGCTGGACGCCTTCCAGGAGCTGGCCAAATCCGAAGGGATCATCCCGGCGCTGGAGTCCTCCCACGCCCTGGCTCACGCCCTCAAAATGGCCCGCAGTGAACCGGAAAAAGAGCAGGTGCTCATCGTCAACCTCTCCGGCCGTGGCGACAAAGATATTTTCACCGTGGCAGACATTTTTGAAAAAGAAGGAACCTTGTCATGAACCGTTACGCACAACTTTTCTCCCGTCTGGATGCGGTCAATCAGGGCGCCTTTGTGCCGTTCGTGATGCTGGGTGACCCCACCCCCGAATTGTCACTGGCCATCGTCGATGCGCTGGTCGAAGGGGGCGCCGATGCCCTCGAACTCGGCATTCCCTTCTCCGATCCGGTGGCGGATGGCCCCACCATTCAGGGCGCCGCCCTGCGCGCCTTCGAGAGCCACACCACCCCGGACGACTGCTTCGAACTGCTCGGCCGCATCCGCGCCAAGTACCCGCAGCTGCCCATTGGCCTCTTGGTCTACGCCAACCTGGTCTATGTGCGCCACATCGATGGCTTCTATGAGAAGTGCCAGCAGGCGGGGGTGGATTCGGTGCTGGTCGCCGATGTGCCGGTGCAGATGTGCGCCCCCTACAAGGCGGCGGCCGACAAGTTCGGCATCGACAGCATCTTTATCGCCCCGCCCAATGGCGATGCAGAGACCCTGAAACAGGTGGCGGAGCTCGGCAGTGGTTACACCTACCTAGTGAGCCGCGCCGGTGTGACCGGCGCCGAGACCAAGGCTGGCATGCCGGTGGATGGCCTGATCAATACCCTGCGCGAGTTCAATGCGCCCCCCGCCCTGCTCGGCTTTGGCATCAGCGAACCGGCTCAGGTACGGGAAGCGATCGCCGCTGGCGCTGCCGGTGCCATCTCCGGCTCCGCCGTGGTGAAGATCATCGAGACCCACCACCAGAACCCGGAACATATGCTCACTCGTCTTAAAGAGTTTGTGGAAGGGATGAAGGCGGCGACCCTGCGCTAAGCGTTCAGTCAAACGCCCACCCCCATGACAAGCAAGGGAGCCCAAGCGGGCTCCCTTTTGTTATCCACCATCCCTGGTTGGTGCCACCCTTGTAGGTCTGATTAGCGAAGCGTAATCAGACGTTCGCGGAATTGATGCTGATGCTATGGCGCGGCTTCGCCACGCAGGACACGAGGGCGCCGCCCTCGACGGGGTTTCGCCCGCCCTTCGGGCCTGGGCGAGTGACTTTGGAAAGACCCAAAGTCACCAAAGGTCTTCTCCCCCGCTTATTCGCCCGACTGACGTCGGGTACCTTCGGCTCATCCTCTTGTCCAACGGCACGCGCCGATGGGCCGTCCATGGCCCAGCGCCGCTCGCTCGGCGTCCTGCCTCGCGGCCTGGACAAGAGGACTCGCCTCAGCGAACAAGAGGGGGATCAAAACCGTGCCCGTCTGAGGCTACCGTGCAACAGTGAACAAGCACCCTCTCCCCTTGGGAGAGGGTTGGGGTGAGGGTAACTTTGCATTCCCTGCAAAATCAGTTGCTCACTCAGCGCACGTTTGAATGACTAATTTATTGATCCAACACAGATTCCCGCCAAAACACGCTTCTCAACACGCCACCAGCCCCTTAAGATACCCGAATGACAATCAACCTCTCGGAAGAACGCCATGACAGCGATTGTTGCTATCTCGCAGGTTAACAGCAGCGAACTGGGAGCTGTCACTCAGGGGCGGTAGCGTGGTTTTTTTATTACGCCAACCGGATCGGGATAAACAAGGATGTGGCAGATCCGCAAAACGGAATTACCGATATATTTCGCGGTAAACGTTGGGCTTCACTTCGTTCAGCACTGACCTACGATATTTAGCCAAATATACAATATATGGAGATGGTAGAACGAAAGAGAAAAGCGAACGAATACATTCAGGAATCAGAGTCAGAGTCAGAGTCAGAGTCAGAGTCAGACTGATATTATTCAATTTTATTTTTTCGTGGCAACTATCAGGACAGAACGGAATTATATGGAAAGCTCTGCTATCGGATTAGTACCGCCTTCTATCTAATCACTGTTAGAAGCCAAGCGGTCATTGGAGTCAACCTTTGAAAGCACTATTAAATTGGGCAATTAAAAACGCATGGAATTTGTTTGGCGCCATAGGGGTTGCAGGGACATTTTATTTTTCCTTGATGTATGTACCTGACTACGTAACTGAGATTACAAAGGGGAAAGTTAATGTCATTCATGAAAGTCTAATAGATGACATTCAAGAAATAGCTTTCAATGAAAGAACATTATCACTAAAATATGTTGACACACTAATTCATGGCAGGGAGTTAAGCCAAGGGACTGCTTACCCCTACACGTCAGATGAATTGCTTATGCAGGTACAAGAGCGCTTTATGGGGAATAAATTTATCCCCCTAGAAAAAAGAGAAGAAATATTTAAGGCTGTAGATGCAGTAAGGTCACAATATAAGCCTACACAAATTAGAGCAAAGTCAGAGAGCTATTGGCCGCAAATTATTCCATGGCTATTTTCAGCATTTGGAGTCTTCATCGCTGCAATCGGTGCAACTAGCCTAGCTAAGAAACTTAAAATAGATCAAGAAACAGAAATTGACATAATGGCAGGAGATATAACCATCAATGAGCGCGCCGGCTCAATGACAATGGCTGCATTCGAGTTTGAGCGAATGGTTGGCGAGGTTCTCTCCGAGATTGGAATACTGAAATCAGATGAAACCCAGAACATTGATGCTGGCTATGACTTTTTAGCAGTGAGTAAAGATGTAGAGTTTATTGTCGAAGCTAAAAGATATAGAAAGTTGCTTGGCCTAAGCACCGCACGCGATTTTTTAAATAAACTTTCCACATTCGGAAAAGGGGGCGTTCTAGTTGTATCTTCTGGCGCCACACAAAGAACTAAAGAATTATTTTCCGAACACAACAAATTAACCGATAACCAAAAAGCATTCTTAGTCTTCGGAGATTCAAAAGAATCAATTAAAAAGCAGCTCGTTAATATTTTCGAGGTGTAGGTATTCTAACATTTCGCTCAAATAGTTAGCTTCGCTCACAGGAACTGGTTAAAGCCTGCCCTTAGCTTAATTGTTATGTGCCGGAGTCTCTCAACAAGTAGGTTCATCAAGTTGAATAGATATGAAGAAAGAATATGAAAACTGATACAAAAGAAATACAAGTATCAAAAGCTGACACTCAGCAATTTAAGATTCAAATTATTATTACGCTCTTTGCGTCAATTATTACGCCAATTTTGACTATCTTGGGGGTTAGTTATCAATTGGCTCAAGAACAGAAAAATTGGCATTTGCAGCGTGAAGTTGTGATGTATGAAAAACTTCAAGATCAGAAGTTGGAAAGCTTCAAGGAAATTAATAGACTATTAGCGAAATATAAACAAGCTTATCAAAATTACATGTTTGCAAAATATTTCAGCTCCATTGCCCCTGGCATATACAGTAAAAATTTGGAGCTCGCAAAACTGATTCCAGAACGCAAACATGAGTTGGAATTAGATGCTGTAGAATTTAGTAAAGGAGAACTTTGGAAATATTCAATTAAAAGTACCTCTGATGCTATTGAGGCGTACCGTTTAGCGTATGATGAGCTTACTACACATATTCAGTACTCTATCTTTTTCTTTAGCCCTGAATCCAGAGGGCATATGAAAAAATTCTCTGAATATATTTCAACTTCGTTTGTTCAAACTTGGCCGAGATTAAATTATGACCTGTTACTCGAAAAAGTTACAGAAGGCGCTCATCCATCGGAAGCTCTTGATAGCTTAACCAAACATGATCTCGACCAATTCTCACCGACCGAGTTCAATAAGCTGCAAGAAATGATGATTATGCAAATGGTGCATGACATCTACCATGCAAAAAATTTTGATTGATTTAAATGACCAAAATTTCGGACACCCACCTTTCTGAGCCAGACATGGCATAGCCAACATTCAAAATGATGGATGTCCCAGCTCTGCTGCATCTCTGTCCCAGAAATTAACGTTGGAAGACTTGAGAAATTGCATGACAGAAATCAGCCGAAAAACAAAGCAACTGGCAACCCTCTGCTTTTCTCTGTTTCTGATCAGACTCGGATTTCGCGCCTTTGGCTATGACCTGCTTTATCACAATCCAAATGACCCCTCTGGCACATCAGATTTGATTGAAGGGGTGTTAGCCATCATTTATCTGGCCAGTCTGGGTCTTTGCATACTGCATGCCCTGTGGATATTACTCCGGCACTGGGATCAAGGTGCCTTGGGAGCGTCAGCCCTGCTAGCTCTCTGTGCCACCCAGTGGCATAGCTATGACTATCTTCATCACTTGGCCGCCAGTCTCAGCATCTCCTAGGACCCCTGCACCACACCCGCCATCCCATCAATACCAGCATCAATACAACCCCCGGCAGCCAGACCCAGTAGAGCTCGGAGAGGATCACCGCTTCACTCCCTTGCCGCCGGTGGTGAGCGAATCGAGCAGGCTGTGAGAGAGCAAAGAGACCAGCAGAAACGACCAGACGGTGGCGGCACTGGCCCTTAACTGGCGGTGAAACAGCATGGCCAGAGTAGGCAGGGCAAAGGCGAACAGCAGTGAGTGGGTAAAGCCGCGGTGGCCAAAGACATGGCCGTAGGCGACCCCCAGTTTGAAGGCGAGCACATCGGCATCGGGCAGCATGGCGATGGCAACCCCCGCCAGCAGCAGGCGCGGCGGAATAATCCGGCTGCCAAGCCCCAGTCCAAGGCAGAGAGGAATGGCGGCGTGGGTGACTATGGTGGGCATAGGGTGAAGCTCCAACTGAAAACGTGAGCCTACCCTATACCCGCTCGGTGAAGTGAACGTGAAGTGCTCTGCCGAATCGATAGCGCCCTCTTGTCACTCTCAACCAGCCATAAAAAGACCCCTCTGCCCAACGGCAAGAGGGGGTCTTTTGTTTGAGCCGCTGACTAACCGGCTATCGGGTCACCATCAGGCCAGTGAGACAAAAATCCCGGCCAGGGTGGCGCTCATCAGGTTGGCCAGGGTGGCGGCCAGCACCGCCTTTAACCCCATATTGGCCACATCGTGGCGGCGCTCCGGTGCCATGGTGCCGATAGAACCAATTTGCACCGCAATAGAGCCCAAATTGGTGAAACCACAGAGCGCGAAGGTGATGATGATCTGGGTATGGGCACTCAAGCCATCCTTGATCTGGACAAAGTCCAGATAGGCGACGAACTCGTTCATGATCACCTTCTGACCAATCAGCGAACCTGCCGCCATCATCTCGCTGGCGGGCACCCCAATCAGCCAGGCCACCGGGGCAAACAGATAACCCAGCAGCTGCTGCAAGGAGAGATCGGCCCAGCCGAACCAATCACCCACGGTGGTGAGACCGGCGTTGATCATGGTGATCACGCTGACAAAAGCCAGCAGGATGGTACCGATGGCCACGGCGATCTTCATGCCGTTCATTGCACCACCCGCCAGCGCATCGATGGCGTTGCTGTAATCGCTCTTGTCCAACGGGATCTCCTCTTGATCGCACACTTGCTGCTGCTCGGGCACCAGCAGTTTTGCCATCAAGAGACCACCCGGCGCCGCCATAAAGGAGGCAGCAATCAGGTATTTGAGATCTACGCCCAGCGCGGCGTAACCGCCCAGCACCGAGCCAGCCACCGAGGCCATGCCGCAGGTCATCACCGCAAACAGTTCGGAGCGAGTCATGCTGGCGAGAAAGGGGCGAATAAGCAGTGGTGACTCCCCCTGCGAGAGGACGATATTGCCGGTGGCCACCAGGGATTCAGCACGGCTGGTGCCGAGCAGGCGGTGAATACCGCCCCCCAACACCCGGATCACCCACTGCATGATGCCGAAGTGGTAGAGCACGGCGATCAGGGAGCTGATAAAGATCACCAGCGGCAGCACCCGCACCGCGAAGATAAAGCCGTTGCTGGCCAGATCGCCAAACACGAAGCTTATCCCGCTATCGGCAAAGCCGAGCAGGGCGGATACGCCATTGCTCATGGCACCAAGAATGGCTTGTCCGGGGGGGAAATAAAGTACCAGTGCGGCAAAGCCGGTCTGCAGGGCGAGCGCACCCAATACCGTGCGCCAGCGGATAGCGCGGCGGTTTTCACTGGCCAGCCAGGCAATAAACATCAGGGCCAGTATACCGACCAGACTCAATAACAGTGTCATCTTGCACCTATGAAGAGAGGAGTTTCATATGGCAAGTCTGCAGACAGGTATCGCGGAAGATCGGACGGGAGAGGTGCCGACCCACGCGACACGCAGACCACAAACCTACAGGTTAGTGGCGGGTCCCATCCTGGGGTCATTCACGTTCCGGGTGACAGCATGTATCGGGTGACGCCAGCGCCGTCGCAGGGGGAGATGCGACCGGGTGGCAGGTCGGGCGGCGATGGTACAGTGATCTCCATCACATAAAAAGCGGAAAACGCTGGGATAGCTGAAATTTTTAAAACCAAAAAAACCTGACTTACCGAGAGCGAGGCTTGCCTCAGCCCCTTCCTGCCAAGGGGCTGGGATGAACAAGGCATTCCTCATTGTCCTCCCAGCCATCTCATCCCAGCTATTTGCAGATGGCGCCAGCCACTACTGCACCAATCCTGTTTTATCTATTGGCTCAATGTGTTAGCGAATATCTACAGGTCTGCAAACTCGGGGATATGGGCACGGCCACGGCTTTCGAGAAATTCGAGCAGGGCGCGGGGGGAGCGCACCAGGATCCGATCCAGCGGAAAGCCCGCCTCGGTCACCAGACGGTGGCAGTGGTCAAAATCACCGAGGCTGAAGGCAACGTGGGAGTCGGAGCCAAAGGTGAGATAGGCCCCCAGATCCCGCGCGGCTTCGACGATGGCGCGGCAGTTACCTTCGCTACCCGGGCGCGAATGAATGAAGGAGGAGTTGTTGATCTCCAGCGCCACCCGATAGTCGGCCGCCGCCTTGACCACCGCCTGAATGTCGATGGGAAATGAGGGATTGCCCGGGTGGCTGATCATGTCGACCCGGCCACTCTTGATGGCGTTGATCATCGCCTGGGTGTGGGCGGCCTGATCGCAGGGAGGGAATACCTGCTCATGAAAGCCCGCCATGATCATGTCGAGGCGCGACTCGTACCGCTCGGGAAAGTCGATCTCCCCCTCCAGGTTTTTGATGTTGGCCTCGATACCCCGCAGGATCCCGACTCCATCCACCACTCTTGGCAGTATTGGCAAGTTGGCAAAGTGCCAGACATGAGGGGCATCCGCCATCTCGGGGCCGTGATCCGTGGTGGCAAACAGCTTGATGCCCTTGGCTTTGGCTATCGGCAGATAGTCGTGGATGGTGCTGTAGGCGTGGGTGCTGGCAATGGTGTGAGTGTGGGTATCGACCGGGTACTTCATCTTATCTCCCCTCAGATATTGAAGGGGCAGCATAACAAAGTGAGGGGGATTGAGCCACGCCAGTGCTTGCCACACTTTGTCACAAAATACCGCGAAGCTGACATAGTCTGAGGGGCCCTGGCTGGCATACTGCCCCCGTCGATACAGCCTGAACTCGCATCGATAGTTTGCCGTCAGGATGACGCGAACTCACTTTCCCCACCGTCGCGCCCTGCGGCGGTTTTTTTTGCCTGCAAACCGCAAACCGGTAACAAACGCGCAAAAAAAGGCCCAACTAGCATGGTGCAGGTTGGGCGAGACTTAATGTTTAATTGCAGTGGCATAGATATAGAGTCCGGCTTTTTGACTAAGTTCCGCCTACTTTGCTTTTTCATCGAAAAACATTCCGCTAACACTCATTCACATTCTCTTGACACTTCACGTTATGAAACGTACTTTTTAAACATTCGTTTAAGTGAGGTGTCCAGTGAGTAAAATCGATACCAAAAACCGTATTCTCGATGCCGCTGAAGTGCTGTTTGCCGAGCGGGGATTCGCCGATACCTCTTTGCGTCTGATCACCAGTGAGGCCGACGTCAATCTGGCTTCCGTGAACTATCACTTCGGCTCCAAGAAGGAGCTGATCCAGGCGGTGCTCGACCGTTACCTGAGCCTGTTTATGCCCGATCTCGATGCCCGCCTGCGGGTGCTGATGGAGCAGGAACAGCTTACTCTGCTGCAACTGTTTGAAAGCTTTGTCGAGCCGCTGATGAAACTCTCGGCGGTGCGGGCCAACGGCCCGGCC
Organism: Aeromonas sp. CU5; assembly: GCF_002586745.1. Taxonomy (NCBI): domain Bacteria; kingdom Pseudomonadati; phylum Pseudomonadota; class Gammaproteobacteria; order Aeromonadales; family Aeromonadaceae; genus Aeromonas; species Aeromonas sp. CU5. The sequence goes on along the minus strand of NZ_CP023817.1, from coordinate 496,422 downwards.
ATCTTCATGCAGCTGCTGGGACGCGGCTATATCGACAGCCAGGGCCACCTGCGCCGCTTTATCACCGCCCACTACGGCCCCATTCTGATGCGGATCACCCAAGCGATCTCCAAGGCCAATCCGGCCCTGTCGCCAGCGGATCTCTTCTGGCGCCTGCACTTCACCTTGGGCACCGTCGTGTTCACTATGGCCTCCGCCGATGCGCTACGCGACATCGCCCTGGCCGACTTTGGCCAACAGCTCGATGTGGAAGGGCTGGTGCGCAACGTTATTCCTTATCTGGCGTCCGGAGTCGGGGCGCCCGTGGAGTCGACCAGGCTCTCCCTGGCTGTGTAACAACCAACAACAAATCAACGGAAACAGTGAAATAGAAGGAACTTCGGTATGATCACATTGCTTGTCCTGCTGGTGCTGGCGATAGCCGTTGTACTCGGCGTGCCCTCCATCCGTAAAAAGGTGGTAACCCGTCCGGTGTTCGGCATCTTCAAAAAGATACTGCCGCCCTTGTCAGCTACCGAGCGGGAGGCCATGGAAGCCGGCTCCGTCTGGTGGGATGGCGAGTTGTTTCGCGGCAACCCCGACTGGAAAAAACTGCACGGTTACGGCAAGGCCGAACTGAGCGCCGAAGAGCAGGCCTTTATCGACAATCAGGTCGAAACCCTGCTCGCCATGGTAGATGACTTCAAGATCGTCAACGAAACTAAAGACCTGCCGGAGCCGGTGTGGGACTATCTGAAGAAGGAAGGCTTCTTCTCCCTGATCATTCCGAAATCCTACGGCGGCCGCGAATTCTCGGCGATTGCCAACTCCACCATCGTCACCCGTATTGCCACCAAGAGCCTGAGCGTGGCGGTCACCGTCATGGTGCCCAACTCCCTCGGCCCGGGCGAGCTGCTGATGCACTACGGCACCCAGGCCCAGAAAGATTTCTGGCTGCCGGGGCTGGCCAACGGCAAAGAGGTGCCCTGCTTCGCCCTGACCGGGCCGGAAGCGGGCTCTGATGCGGGCGCCATTCCCGACAAGGGGATCGTCTGCAAGGGGATGCACAAGGGTGAAGAGGTGCTGGGTATTCGCCTCAACTGGAACAAGCGCTACATCACCCTGGCGCCCCGCGCCACCGTGCTGGGGCTGGCGTTCAAACTCTATGACCCGGAAAAACTGCTGGGTGACAAGGAAGAGCTCGGCATCACCTGCGCGCTCATCCCCACCAGCCACCCGGGCGTGCGCGTTGGCGATCGCCACTACCCCATGGGTCTGGCGTTCCTGAACGGCCCGACCTTCGGCAAGGATGTGTTCATTCCGCTCGACTGGATCATCGGCGGTCCGGATTACGCCGGCCGTGGCTGGCGCATGCTGGTGGAGTGCCTCTCCGCTGGTCGCGGCATCTCGCTGCCTGCCTTGGGCACCGCCTGTGGTCACATGGCGAGCCGCACCGTGGGCGCCTACTCCTACGTGCGCAAGCAGTTCGGCATGTCCATCGGCAAGTTTGAAGGGGTGCAAGAGGCGCTGGCTCGCATTGGCGGCCTCACCTATCAGCTGGAAGGGGCCCGCCGCATGACCGCAGGTTCCCTGGACTTGGGTCAGGCACCGGCCATCGTCACCGCCATCTCCAAGTACCACATGACCGAAATGGCGCGCCAGATCATGGATGACTCCATGGACATCCACGCCGGTCGTGCCATCCAGCTCGGTCCGAAAAACTACACCGGCTACGCCTACATGGGCATTCCGGTCGCCATCACGGTGGAAGGGGCCAACATCCTGACCCGTAACCTGATGATCTTCGGACAAGGGGCCACCCGCTGCCACCCTTACGTGTTTGCCGAGCTGGAAGCAGCGGCCGACTCCGACGTGGAGCGCGGTCTCGAGAAGTTTGACGCCCTGCTGATGAAGCACATCGCCTTCGGCACCGGCAACTTCTTCGGTTCCCTGTTCCAGGGACTGACCCTGGGTCAGTTCAACAGCGCGCCGGTGGCTGGCGAAACCGCCCGCTACTACAAGCAGCTGTCCCGCATGAGTAAAGGGCTGGCCCTGTGCGCCGACGTCTCCATGCTGATGCTGGGTGGCGATCTCAAGCGCAAGGAGATGATCTCCGCCCGTCTGGGTGACGTGCTGAGCCACCTCTATCTGGCCTCCTCTACCCTCAAGCACTACGAGGATCAGGGCCGCATGGTCTCCGATCTGCCGTTCGTGCAGTACGCGGTGGAGCGCAACCTCTACCTGATTGGCAAGGCGTTCGAGGGCTTCTTCCAGAACTTCCCGAACAAGGTAGTGGGTGCCGTACTCAAGCGGGTGGTGTTCCCGTTCGGCGTCGGATACAAGATGCCGGCAGACGATCGTTGCCACGCCATCTGTCTGGCCATGATGAAGCCGGGTGAGTTCCGCGACCGTCTGACCGCCCTCTGTTATGTGGGCAAGGACGACGCGGATCCGGTCGGTCTGATGGAGCGCGCCTTCCAGGCCATGGTCTCGGTACAGCCTTACGAGAAGAAGCTGGTGCAGGCCCAGAAAGAGGGCAAACTGCCCCGCAAGATGGCCCTGCCGGAGCTGGTTGCCGCCGCGCTGGCCGCTTCCATCCTGAGCAAGGACGAAGCGGACAAACTGCTGGCCGCCGATGCCCTGCGCTACGAAGCAATCCAGGTAGACAACTTCGCCCCGGGCGAGCTGGAAGGATTCTCCCAGCCACACAAGGTCGATCACGCAGCCTGATCCTGACCGCACTCTGTTATGACGCAACGGCCTTTAGGGGCCGTTTTTGTCATATTAAAGCCCTCTTTTTACTGTTCGTACATACAGTGTGCAGCCAAACTGGCCGCAGTTTGCTATCTTGGCGACCATCACTCGCCTTTAGAGCAATCAACACCCATGAGCATTATTTTGGGCATAGATCCGGGATCGCGGATCACCGGATACGGGGTTATCCGGGTCGTGGGCGGCAAGGCCGAATACCTTGGCTCTGGCTGCATCCGCACCGATTGCGGCGAACTGCCAGCGCGCCTCAAGCAGGTCTATGACGGGGTCTGCGAGATCATCACCCAGTTCAAACCCACCGAGTTTGCCATCGAGCGAGTCTTTATGGCCCGCAACGCCGACTCGGCCCTGAAACTGGGGCAGGCCCGGGGTAGCGCCATCGTCGCCGCGGTCAACGCCTATCTGCCGGTGAGCGAATACTCCGCCACCCAGATCAAGCAGGCGGTGGTCGGCACCGGCGGCGCCGCCAAGGAGCAGGTGCAGCATATGGTGACCCATCTGCTGAAACTCTCCGCCACCCCGCAGGCGGATGCGGCAGATGCCCTCGGCGTCGCACTGTGCCACCTGCACACCCGCCAGAGCCTGATCAAGCTGGCCGGCCGCGCCAGCAGCTCGGTACGCGGCCGCTATCGCTGAGCCCTTGTGTCCCCCACGGCTCATCTCGGTATCGCTAAATAAAAACCCGCCCCGGATATCCGGGGCGGGTTTTTTGATATTCCCCCACAAAACAGGGCCATCATTGATGGCCCTGTTTTGTTTCTCATATTGAATGAATTTGCCTACACCACCTCTCCCAGCGCGCCGATCAGGGCGTCGAGCCCCTGATCAACCTTCGAGCGCGGACAGCCGACGTTGAGGCGGATATAACCTGTGCCTTCCGGGCCATAGGTGTCGCCGCGCATGATGGCGACCCGGTATTTCTCCACCAGCAAGGTTTGCAATTCATTCATCCGTTCGGTGGTGTCGATACCAAGGCCGCGCAGATCAATCCAGGCGAGATAGGTTCCCTCAGGCACCCGATAGTCGATGGCGGGGAAGGCGGCGTTGAGCCGCGCCGCCACATGGGTGAGGTTGCAGTGCAGGTAGGCTTTCAGGGCATCGAGCCAGGCAGCCCCATCCCGATAGGCGCTGATATGGGCCAGCACCCCGAGAATGGGGGGCGATGAGAGGCCGTGGGCCGCCTTGAGCCGTTGCAGATAGGCGGCCCGAGCATCACCGTTGGCGATAAAGGCGTAGGCGCCGCCAAGGGCGGGAATATTGAAGGATTTGGAGCCCGAGCTCACCAGCGCCCAGTGATCATCCGGCGCTACCTCGCTCCACGGCAGGTAGCGGGCAAAACTCACATCCATATGGATGTCGTCCGAGATCACCTTGACCCCATGACACTGGCAGATGGCGGCCATCCGGCCGAGTTCATCCCGCGTCCAGACCCGACCGGTGGGGTTGTGGGGGCTGCAGAGCAGCAAAATCCGGCAATCGGGGCGGGCCGCTTGCTGCTCGAAGCAGGCCCAGTCGATCTGGTAACTCCCCTCCTCTTTTTTAAGCGGGCATGGCAGCAGCACCCTGTCGTTGGCAGCCAGCATATTGCCGAAGGCGTCGTAGGCGGGGGTATGCACCAGCACCCCCTCACCCGGCGCCGACCAGAGGCTCACCAGCTGGGCAATCACATAGATGACCGAGGGGCCGTAGACCAGCGTCTCGGGTTCGAGGCTCGCCCCGTAACGGCTGGCAAACCAGTCGCTCACCGCCCCCTTGAAGTCGTCGTGATTCCAGCGGCTGTAGCCAAATACCCCGTGCTCAAGGCGGGCTGCCAGGGTCTGGCGAATGCAGGGGGCGGTCGCGAAATCCATGTCGGAGATGGTAAAGGGAAGCAGATCGGCATGGCCAAAACGGTCGGCCACATAGTCCCACTGGGTGCAGTAGGTGCCATGGCGGTCGACCACGTGGTCGAAATCATAAATATCGTGCATGAAGTTTCTCCCTCCATAAACAGGAGACATATTGGGAGAGGCAAATGTAAGAGGGCTTGCGCCCCCCGTTCGGATTTTATTGACCGGTTCAGGCCCCCATCAGGCTCTGCAGCTGGTTTTTCACCAGATGCACCTGCGGGCCGATCACCACCTGCAGGTTGTGCTCGTCGAGCTTGATCACCCCGATGGCGCCGTTCGCTTTCAATACCTTGTCATCGACCCGGCTCATGTCCTGCACCGACATCCGCAGGCGGGTGATGCAGTTATCGAGCGCAAGGATGTTATCGGCGCCGCCCAAGGCGTTAAGGATGATTTCACCGTTGTAACCGCTGTTGCCTGCCTTCTTGCCTGCTGGCTGGGCAGCCTCGCTGGTTTCGATTTCACGGCCCGGGGTTTTCAGGTTAAAGCGCACGATGGCGAAGCGGAACACGCTGTAGTAGATGGCAAACCAGATGGCGGCCGCGACCGGCACCAGATACCACTTGGTGGCGGTGCCTTGCAGCACGCCGAACACCAGAAAATCGATGAGGTTACCGTCGGTGTTACCGATGGTGACGCCGAGCAGCCCCATGGTCATAAAGCCGAGCCCGGTCAGGATGGCGTGAATGACGTAGAGCACCGGCGCCACGAACAGGAACAGGAACTCCAGCGGCTCTGTGATACCACCGATGACGCAGGCCACCACACCAGAGACCAGCAGCGCCTTGATCTTGCCGCGATTTTCCGGGCGAGCGCAGTGATACATGGCGAGCGCCGCACCCGGCAAACCGCCGAGGAAGGCAGGCATCTTGCCCTGCGAGAGGAAGGAGGTGGCAGAGACCGAGAAGCCAGTGGTATCGGCGCAGGCGAGCTCGGAGTAAAAAATATTGAGCGCGCCACTCACCTCGTTGCCGCACACCAGTTGAGTGCCACCCGCTTCGGTAAAGCGGATAAGTGCCACCAGAATGTGGTGCAGGCCAAGCGGCAGCAGCAGACGCTCGCCAGTACCGAACAGGAAGGGGCCGAAGGGACCAGCGTGGGAGATCAGCGCACCGATACCGTTGATGCCAGCGGCAAACCAGGGCCAGGCGAACGGCACTACCAGACCGACCACCCCCAACACCAGCACTGTGATGATGGGCACGAAGCGGGCACCGCCGAAGAAGGCGAGCGCATCGGGCATCCGGTAGGTGTAGAAACGGGCGTGCAGCTTGGCGACGATCACCCCGACGATGATGGCCCCCAGAATACCGGTGTCGATGGAGCTGATGCCGAGGATCGATTTCACCCCGTAGGCCTTCTCCGCTGCCGCGTCACCGATGACGTTGGCCACGGTCAGGTAGAAGTTGATGGAAAGGTTGAGCGCTGCATAGCCGACGAAACCGGCAAAGGCCGCGACCCCCTTCTCTTCCCTCGCCAACCCCAGCGGAATGGCCACCGCAAACATCACCGGCAGGTAGATAAAGGCCACCAGACCTACCTTGGTCATCCAGAGGAACAGCAGTTGCAGCACGGTATTGTCGAGGAAGGGCATGCTCTGCTTGACCGCATCGCTGGTGAGCGAGCTGCCGACACCGAGCAAAATACCCGAGAAGGCCAGCAGAGCGACCGGCAGCATAAAGGTCTTGCCGAGGCTCTGCAGGAACTCCCAGATGGTGGATTTGGCTTGAGGCTTGGCCATGAAACGGCTCCTTGTGAATAAACAGCAATGTCTGTGGCTGCCCTCCCTCAGCTCGAAGCAATGTCGAAGCAGAGGCGCGGGTCAGCATCAGGTTTTGCTGGATGATAAATCGTTTTATCAACTTGCAAGTGCCGACAGGATCACAGAATGAAAGGGCTGGCTGGCAGGGAAATCCAAATTTGTGAGCCGGATCGGCCCAACAGTGATGTAACGTTTCACTTGAGCATCTGAGCAGGTATGCTGGTGCCTCGCACTCAACCAGCCATCGCACCCCGTTCGCCCTATGCCATCCAAATCGCTCGTCTCGAAAAACGTCAAGATCACCGATGTCGCCCAGCTGGCGGGGGTCTCGGTCACCACCGTCTCCATGGTACTCAACGGCAAAGGGCGCATCTCCCCGGCCACCGCCGAGCGGGTGCAGCAGGCGATCAAGCAGCTCGACTACGTGCCCAACAGCGCCGCCGCCAACCTGCGCAGCCAGCAATCCAATCTGGTGGGGCTGATCCTGCGCGACATCACCGACCCCTTCTATACCGAAGTGACCGCCGGGGTGAGCGAGGTACTGGAGCAGCAGGGCTACCTGCTGTTTCTGACCCAGTGCGGCCACAGCCCGGAGCGGTTGCAGCAAAGCATCCAGTCCCTGTCGCGCCAAGGGGTGGCGGGCATCATCTTCAATCCGGTGCGCGGCGCGGCGGCCAAAACCCTGGAAACCCTGCTCGATTCAGAGCTACCGGTGGTGTGTGCCGCCCGCTCCTACTATCGGGATGACGTGGACTTTATCGGCCCCGACAACACCCACGCCGCCAAGCAGGCCACCACTTATCTCATCGAACAGGGCCACCGCCATATCGCCTATGTAGGCGGGCGGGCCGACTCCCTCACCCGCGCCGAGCGCATCGGCGGCTATTGCGCCAGCCTGCTGCAATACGGCCTCCCCTTCAAACCAGAGTGGGTACTGGAGTGCGAGCGCACCCAGCGCAGCGCCGCCGACACCATCGCCCAGCTGCTGCACCAGCACCCCAAGGTGACCGCCGTGCTCTGCCACTATCCCGAAGTGGCCCTCGGCGGTATTTATGGGGTGGAGGCAAGCGGACGCACCGTGGGCAAAGACAACTACATCGGCCAGCAGGTGGCCCTGCTCGGCTTTGACGATGTGGCGGAAGCCGAACTCACCACCCCCGCCCTCACCTTCGTCAGCTCACCGGCGCGGGAGATTGGCCGTCAGGCGGCAAGGCGACTGCTGACCCGGATGCAACAACCCGATCTCGCCCCCAACCGCCATATCATCACCCCCAATCTGCAAAAGCGGGAGTCGGCCTGAGATGGCTGGGCAGACCTGCAGCAGCGCAAAATGTGAGGCTGCTCACTGCGCTGGCAAGGAGAGATTGAGAGCCAAGTGGAGAGGAATATGATGAGCGCCTCCCTCTCTTCACGAGCCCCTGTATGAGCAACCCGCACGACCAGAACCCGCCAAGTGAAATCCATCGCTGTGACAAATGCAGAGAGCGTACCCGCCATATCGTGGTGCTGGTGGCGCGCGACCACAGTCAGGATGTAATGCCCAAAGAACCGCGTAAAGCCTTCTGGCAAGCCTTTCGCTCCAGCAGTCTGACCAATGCGGTATTCGGCCAGACCCTCGCCTATCAGACCACTCATGTGCGGCATCTGATCTGCGAACGCTGCGGGGAGAAGTTTCTTGAGTATTGAGTGGCTGTTGCCCCCGGCAAGGGGCGAAGTTCTGCCTGCGGTCACTGTACCAAGTGGGCGGATATCAGGAGCTTAATGAGTAATTTGTTGATCTTTGGCAGGTTTTTGCCCGACAGCGGTTTTACCCTGCCCCTCTCTCGACTAATATGCTCCACTTGGCAACCACTCTTGCAGAGATAACCCTGTACAGCCGTTTCGCCATCCACCACATCGCCGGATGACCGCAGCAGGCTGGAGGCTGTAATCCACGGGCGGTAGCGTGGGGTTTGTAGGTTGGCGCAGAGCATAGCGAAGCCCAACAAGCGAGATATTGATAAAACATTCGCGAACGTCCGATTACGCTGCGCTAATCTACAGGTCTGGCACAAGAAGTCACATCGCTTATATTCTCCAACCAAAATATAAATGGCTTTAATAACGACGATGTTTACCGCTATTTTCAGGGGCGGTTGAAGTCGATGTAAGCAATTAGAATTTTGTCGCGGTAAACGTTGGGCTTCACTTCGTTCAGCACCAACCTACGATGTTTGCCCCACATACGAGATGTACAACTTATAAAAACTATAGTGACACAACGCCTGCATAACATATTTTCACTTAGACCCTATAAAATTCATATGTCCAAAAAATAAAGATGAACCTTATTGTAAAGGTTTCTAGGTCAACTATCTTATACGGCAACTACGATGAATTTTTAGGAAGCGAGGATTATAGCCAAACGCTCATCTTAGTGATATTTAACATTGTAAAATAGGAGATGGTTCGTGGGTAGCTATACCAATTTCATGACAGCTATAATATGCAGAGTGGTTAATATTGCCCCTGTGTTTTTTAGCAAAAAAATGAACCTTGCCAGCAAGTTCTACTACGAAGCAAAAGAATATCAAGAACAGAATACAGAACGTAAAACCAATAACATGATCACTCATTACAGCCTACTCAACCCACAACTAAAATGGAAAGCAAAAGCTATCAGTAGTTTTTGTTCAATCACTCAAGACAACGCAATAAAATTAAAAACATGGAAAGTTAAAAATAATTATCTAGATGATTCCTACGCCAAAAACTCCATGTTTAACAATGGTTTTTTAAATGTAGGTTTTTTTAATATCGGAAGCACATCAAAAAGATATCATGTTGATGGATACATTCATCATCAAAGTGATTACATAGAAGCTTGCTCGATACAAATAATTCATATAGATGGAGGGTTAGCCTTTTTGGCTCTGTACTGGATATTATCCGACAAAGCTACCGAATTATTAAAAGACATTAATGTGACAGATATTGAACCCGAGCAGATAAAATATTTAAGCTGTAACCCATTTAGCGCACAATTCGTAGCCTCAACCGTATCAGATCGATTCAGCTTATCTGAAGAACGTTTATCATCAAGACTTGAATTTTTACATAAAGAAATACAATTGGCAGAAAGCCAGTTGTACAAGTTTTTTGGTATAAGTCAAACCGAAGTACCTGTATATACAATGGATATCCATATAGATGATATAAATCCATACTTTATTGAAAAAGCACAACTTCCAAAAGAAATATATAATGATAACTGTGACACACACTTTATTAAAAATTTCGATAGCTTTAATTTATCATTTAAAAGTGATGATTTAAAAAGATGCTTATTCTCCCTTCGTTATTTTAGGCCAAGATCAACCCCTCCTAAAATATCTCATCTATATATTGCATCCCAAACATCTGAAGAAATAGATGAACATCGATTTAATGACTTCTCAGTTCGTTTTTTTTCACCAATAAACTCGCACCACATCTATCAATTCTTCCATATTTGTGATGCCAGATTTAAACGTCTTGATCAAAACTATTGCCAGTCAATTATAGACACCTATAATGAAAGCCCTGATAAAAGTTACAATAATATTTATGATTCATACGTGGAACTATTGAAGATAGAGGAGTTACTTACTGCTATAATCGCGTCAAAACTTGATTTCATGCATTACCAAGGTGGTGACACGTTGAACTATGAACAGTTTTTTAAAAAGGCTGATTCATATTTGAACAACGTTCAAAAAATAAAGGCAAATTTAGAATTAAAAAAGCAAGCTTCCAATGAAAAAGTTCAATCTGCAAACTTATCATATCAAAAGAGAATGTCTTGGTTCGTCGCCGTTCTAGCAATCATACAAATATGGCTAGCTGTTAGCTTCCAACAAATTTCAAACTTCATCAATTGGATTTCATCATTGTAAATTTTTTAGATCTGTAGGTTCGAATAGCAAAGCGTATTCGTACATTCGCGTCATCATCTCTACCTTCCTGTCATCACATTTTCTGTAACCAAACAAGCGGTGCAATTCACTTCGTTCTTTGCACCCTACGGCACTGAATACACATATCAGAGATTAACAAGGAAGTTATGTTCCAGCTTGAAACCACACACCTTATCCTGCGCGATATGCAGCCAGCGGATGAAGCAACTTTTGTCGCCATCTCGCAAGAGAGCAAATATCAGCGCTTTTACAGCGAATCAGATTGCGACCCGGATAAATATCGACAGCTCACCCGACTGTTTATCGAGCAGGCGAGCGAACAGCCTCGCACCGCCTATCAATTAGCCATCGAGTACAAAGCGACCGGGGAATTTATTGGCACGGTTTGCCTGCGTCTGGAAGCGAATAATCAGGCATCGATGGGATGTGGCATGGCCCGCGAATATCAGGGGCATGGACTCATACATGAAGCCGCATACGCCTTGATGAACCTTGGTTTCCGCGAATTGGGTGTACACCGGATCTATGCAGAAATCATCAGCCAGAATCGCGCTGCGATTCGGTTATGCAAGGCGTTGGGTATGAGACAAGAGGGATATTTTCGCGAACACCGTTTCTTCAAAGATCAGTGGTGGGATACCGTAGTCTTGGCAGTCCTCCTGAGCGAGTGGAAACAGATATAGTCACCAGCCAATTGGGTATTTAAAGAGCACTCAGAGATGAAACGAATTCTAATTATTGGCAACTCGGGATCGGGCAAGAGCTGGTTGGCGGCGCAGCTGGCTGAGCTGTTAACTATCCACGAGGGGCGTTGTTTCCCAAATCAGCCAGCAAGTCATGACTTCCCCAGCCCCGGGTGACCGCTACACTCGGGGCTTTCTGACAGGTAAGCCAAGGGTGTTCAGTTTGTTTATCGCGCTCACATACGCCATCACTTCTCCCACTTGACCATTGTATTTTCGCAGGGTGATTTGGCCTGCCATTAACTGTTTGAACCGGAACATAGCGGTCTCTGCCAGCGAACGACGGTGATACCCCGATATCTTCTTCCAGTGCGCCAGCCCTTCCTTGCGCATCACCTGCACCGCCTCATTTCTCGGATGGCCCTTTTTCCATAGCCCTGCGTTCTTGCGAGGCGGGATACACGCCGTCGCCCCTTTACGCGCAATCAACCGATGGCTGGCTTTGCTGTCATAGGCGCCATCCGCGTAAACACGCCCCAGCTTGCGACGCAGAGGATTGAGCAAGGTCGGCAACACCTCAGCGTCATGCACATTCTCCAGCGACACTTCTGCCGCCACGATATCGTGAGTCACCGGATCTACCGCCAGATGCAACTTGCGCCAGACTCGACGTTTCTCAGCGCCGTGTTTTCTGACTTTCCACTCGCCTTCACCAAACACTTTCAGACCCGTCGAGTCGATAACCAGGTCGGTAATGCGCCCCTTGGGGGGCTGCCGATAGGCCACCTTCACTGTGCGTGCGCGCTTGCTGACACAGCTGTAGTCCGGGGCACACAGCGGCACATTCATCAGCTCGAACAGGGAGTCGAGTAGCCCCTGAGTGGCTCGCAGCGTGAGGCTGAAAATCCCTTTGAGCATCAGAACGGTACAGATGCTCTGGTCGGTGTAGAGCTGGCTGCGTCCCCGTTTTCCGTGATGGTCTTGGTGAAACCAGTTATCCATGGCCTCGGCATCAACCCAGAAAGTGAGAGAGCCACGGTTGATCAAAGACCTGTTGTATTGAGGCCAATTGGTGATGGGGTGAAGCACTTTACCCATGATGCAGACTTGAGGGGGATGGTGGTGATCAGAGCACTGGGTTTTCAATTAGTTCCATTCAAGCTGCATCGATTTAGGAAACAACGCCTCCACGAGGTCAATCTGGACACCATTGTCTGGCAGCCGGGCGGGTTTAACCAAAAACGGCCCCAGCATGAAATTGACCATGCCATTCAAACACTTGCTCAAGAACCCTCATGGGTGGTCGAAGGGGTATTTGGCGCCCTGGCCGAGCAACTGCTTGATGCCGCCGATACCCTGCTATTTCTGGATCTCGACTGGTCTGTATGCCGTGATTCACTACTATTGCGCTGTTCACAAAGCGCCAGGCAGCGGGATGCAATGGCAGCCGAAGAGAACTTTCAAAAGCTGCTGGTGTGGGCATCGGAATATGAGCAGCGAGCCAGCAAAAGCTCCCGCCAATTCCATCGCGAGCTGTTTGAACGATTCCCAAACGATAAGCGCCGTTTCACGACTCGCGCAGAGGTAAATAGCTATCTCACTCAACTGGCCGCTCACAGCTAACGGGGTACTGGATGACGCAACACGAGCTGGCAAGGATGGCGATCACGTAGGTTCGAATAGCAGAGCGTATTCGGACATCCGCGTAATCACCTCGACCTTCCAGACGCCACTCTTTCTGTTACCAAACAAGCGGTGCAATTCACTTCGTTCATTGCACCCTACGGCACTTTTGATAGCGGCCTCACGAACGTCCGATTACGCTGCGCTAATCTACGGGCTAGCCTGCACCAGGTCTCCACTCCAGATAGTCCGGATTGGTGACAAAACCGATCCGTTCATAGAGGGGACGCCCCTCATCGCTGGCATGCAGCCACACCTTGCCCAGCTCACGAGCCTTGGCATAAGCAGTAATTGCATCGAGTAAGGCGGTGGCGAGCCCCTGCTGACGCCATTCCGGTAGGGTATACATGTTGAGCAGATACCCCTCGACCCCCGCCAGATTGCCGGGATAGGGTGGCCGCACAAACAGCGCCAGGGTGCCCGCCGCCACAATCTGCTTGCCACCCTCCTGCTTATCAGCCTCAGCCAACCAGGAAAATGCGCTCTCGTCTCCCGCAGCCCGGGTAAAGTAATCAAAGGTCGCCTGCCACAAAGCCGGGTCTGCCTGTGGGTGGTCCAGCTCCCCCACTTCGCAAAAAAGCCTCATGCGCAATTCCACCAACGCGGGAATATCTGCGGCCCTTGCCTGACGAATAATCATCGGTTGTTCCTTACTCTCTGTGATGGGGGTAACGTGGGCTACTATATATGACAAAGAGCGCCTTATGGCGCTCTTTGTCATTGGACAAATCACTGATAAATCAATGGCTGCGACGTGTCAGCCAGTGATCCATGCTCAGGGCCACAAGTTCAAATAGCGAGGCGCATTCGAACATTCGCGTAATCACCTCGACCTTCCAGCCATCACACTTCCTGTTACCAAATCAGCGGTGCAATTCACTTCGTTCATTGCCCCCTACGGCATCGTGATCGGCACCACAGGGGCAGAAAAAGAAAAGGCGGCCCGCAGGCCGCCCGGCATTACTGACCTAACAGCTGGTAGATCGCATGATTGGCAAACTTGGGATCGTTGGGCACCACGCCTTGCACGTGCTTGAGCTCAGAGCCTGCCAGCTTCTCGACCTCGGGGTTTGGCGAGGAGTAGAAGTAGACCTTGGTCTTGGCGGATAATGGCTTCAGATGCCAGTTGTTATCGGCTTTGACCTCAAAACCGGCCGGGTTGGCCCTAGTCAGCTCTTTCACATAGGCAGAGAGCACTTCACGTGTTTCCATCGGATCTTCGTGTACCAGCACCTTGCCGTTGATCCCCGGGAAGCTGCCACCACCGCTGCCACGGTAGTTGTTGGTGACCACATAGAAGTTCTGCTTCGGATCAATCGGTTGACCCTTGTAGGTGAGTTGGCTAATCCGCTCACCGTCGCTGACCTTCTTGCCATCCTGGTTATAGCGAGCGGGCTGGGTAACATCCACCTCGTAGCGCACCCCTTTGATGGTATCGAGGTTGTAGGGACGGAAATCATCAACCACCAGCCACTGCGCTTGGTCGGAGTTCGGGTCGATCTGACGATACTGGACGGCACTCTTCTCCAGCCACTCTTTCACGGTGGCGCCATCGACTTTCACTACCTGCACGGTATTGGGGAAGACATAAAGATCCGCAACGTTGCGCCCTGAGATGTCACCCGCCTGCACCCAGGTGTAGTCGTTAGGACCGTTGCGCCCGCCACGGAACGGCGCCGCCGCCGACAGCACCGGCAGGTCTTCCTTGAGGCCGCAATTAAGCCCGTTCTGCTTCAGGCACTCTGCTTTAATCTGCTCGACGTGCCACTGCTGGGCATCGCTCACGATTTGAATGGAGGCATCATCCCGTGCGACAGAGAAGAAACTCTGGATCGGGGAGATCAACTTACCGATGGGCAGGCTCAGCCATTCGATGGTCTCATCGTGGACGGTCTGGATCAGATTCACGACGCCCTGATCCTCCTCACCGCTTGGCAGCGTTTTGATCTTGCGCAGTTCGGAGTGGCTATCGGCCACCAGCCAACGCCCATCCTTGTGGGTCAGCTTGAGATCAATGATGCCAAGGTGGTTACCGGTCACGCCGGGCATAACCGCCGGGACACCGGCAATCTTGCCTGTTTTGTTATCCACGTTCTCGATATCGGGATACTCACCTGGGAAGGCTTTGTGGGCATGGCCCAGCAGCAGGGCGTCCAGCCCCTTCACCTGAGCAAGATAGATAGCGGCATTCTCCATCAAGGGCTCTTGCGGTGTGCCGGTAATACCGGAGTGCGCTGCAATCACCACCAGATCGGCTCCCTTGGCACGCATCTCGGGAATATAGTGCTCGGCGGTCTCCACCATGTCAGCCACGACTACCTTACCCTCGAGGTTGTGCTTATCCCACTGGAGGATCTGGGGCGGGTTCACCCCCAACACACCGACCTTGATGGTCTGCATATTGCCGTTGGCATCTTTTACCTGACGATCCAGCAACACATAGGGTTTGAAGTGATGGGGCATGGCATTCCAGTCGATCTTGCCGTCACTGCCGCGCTTGAGGGTGTTGCCATCGAACACGTTGGCGTTCACGACCTGGTAGTTGGCCGCGGAGAGGGTTTTCGCCAGATACTCAAGGCCATAGTTGAATTCGTGGTTGCCGAGGTTGCCCACGTCATATTTCAGTTCGTTGAGTACCTTGATGGCGGGGTGACCTGCCGACTTGTTCAGATAATCAGGATCGCCCTTGTATTGGGCAAAGACATAATCAGACAGGGGAGTACCCTGGATCAGGTCACCGTTGTCGATCAGCAGGTTGTTGCTGTTCTCGTCACGGGCCGTTTTGATCAACAAGGCCGTGCGGGCAAGACCCAGTGAGTCATCTCGTTTGTTCTGGTAGTAGTCGAAGCTCAGCAGGTTGGAGTGAATGTCGGAGGTCTCCATCAGCCGCAGATTGACATCACCGGGGGTACTGTCGTCACTGCTTTGGCATCCGGAGAGCGCAAGCAGTACTGCCACCGCGCTCAGTTTGAGAGTGAAGTGCATGGTTATTTTTCTCGCTTATTGTTAGTGCCAGTCGAGGCATCCTACCGCCTGCTGGCGTGTATATCTGTGATCTATGTGGATTTATAACCATGTTAACCACATTAAAATTCACAGTTTCTGATATGCGCAGGATTTTAAACTAACAGGTGCAATGGTTACCCTACGCAACAGGCTCCATTCAGCACCAACCGGCACATATAGCCAATCCTGACCATCTCCCTTCCCTGCGACCCGACGACACACTTTACTAGGCTGATTGCCTCCTGCGTCTTTGCCTCTTTTTGCTTGTGCAGTTACTCCACGCCTCCGTCACTCCTTCTCCTCAGTCGCCATAGCTGGTGCCGCATACCTACCCCCTAAGCGCGTTTAATACATGAAAAAGCCCTACCAACAGGCAGGGCCAAGTACAAGATGTGAACAACATCCGGCTAGCAAGATGGCTCAAATGTGGTGCGCCTGCTGGCCGCAGACAGATAAAAAAAGAGAGACCACCGCAGCAGTAATGCCGATCAGTTAAGGATCCATTGACCGATCCTCCTGATGTGTAAAAATCCGAAACCTGTTGATTGGTTTCGGATTTTTTATGCGTATCGCACAGGCTCTCGACTTCCTCCACGCCAGCAAGGCTGCCCAGTTTGAGTCACTCTCCGACCTCATTCCCAACGAGCTCATCACCACTCTGCTCGACGAAGAGGGGGTCGCTACCCTGCGCCGTCGCCGTATGCCCATGGAGCGACTGGTCTGGACCATCATCGGCATGGCCATCTTCCGCCACGTCCCCATGACTCAGCTGGTCAATCAGCTCGATATCCTCTTTCCCAGCTCACGAGCCTTGGCATAAGCAGTAATAGCATCGAATAAGGCGGTGGCGAGCCCATGCCGACGCCATTCCGGTAGGATATACATGTTGAGCAGATACCCCTCCACCCCGCCAGATTGCCGGGATAGGGCGGCCGTTCAAACAATGCCAGCGTCCCGGCCGCCACGATCTGTTTGCCGCCCTCCTGCGTATCGGCCTCAGCCAGCCAGGATAAAGCACTCTCTTCACTCATCGCCCGGGTGAAATAGTCAAGGGTGGCCTGCCACAAGGCCGGGTCTGCCTGCTGCGTCACCAGCTCACCGACCTCACAAAACAGCTCCATGCGCAACGCCACCAGTGCGGGAATATCTGCGGCCCTTGCCTGACGAATGATCATGGGTTGCTCCTTTTCTCTCATGGGAAATTTCGCCGGTCGTCATTATGACAAAGAGCGCCTTGTGGCGCTCTTTGTCATTGGGGAAATCACTGATAAATCAATGGCTGCGACGTGTCAGCCAGTGATCCAGGCTCAGCACACCGCCGCCCCAGATGATCAGGGTCAGCAGCATCCAGCCCCACAACTGGTGATCGTAAAAGCCACCCGCCCAGAGGGTCGGGTAGGAGATCACCGCCATGATATTGAAGCCAAACAGCAGCAAGGCGGCCGGGCGAGTAAAAAGCCCCGCCAGCAGGAAGAGCGGCAGCAACAACTCGATCGCCGTACCCAGATAAGCAGCCCACAACCAGGGCAGCAGGGGCACCTGATACTCGGATTCAAACAGATAGAGAGTGGAATCCCACGCCGTCAGCTTGAGCCAGCCTGAAGTGAAAAAAACCGAGGCGACCCAAAGCCGCGCCAGCAACAGGACACCGGCACTGCTCCAGCGCGGCAAATCACCACTTGAGCTGGCCAGCGCCAGCCATTTATTTGCCATCATGGCATCACCTCCATATCCACCAGCAGGCCAAGGGTTATCAGGCGAGTGAGATGTTCTCTGGCCGCAGGGTCGGCCGCCAGCAGATCGACCAGCGTCGTACCAGCGAGAAAACCCTGTAGCAGCGCCCACTCACCCGCAGTCAGGGGCAAGGGGGCAACCCGGCAATCCGGCTGTTTCTTCAATGCCAGCCAGACGGGGGCATCAAGCACCTCCACCGCTTCACCACCGTGCAGCGCCATCTGCCACAGGGCCAGCACCGGATAATCGCTGGCAACCAGCAGCAGATCCGTGGCTGGCAACAGCCGCAGCCGCTCCCATTGTTGCGGCGATAATGCGGCCAGACGCTCGGCTGGCCAGCAGCGTGATTCCAGCGGCAGCAGACTGGCACGCTCAAGCTGCCATTCGAACTGAGCCAGCTCCTCCAGCCAGGGCAGTCCGGTTGTAGTCGGCAAGCGGGCCAACCATTGGCCAAATCCGGCGCCATAGTGCATGACGCTCCCTTCCCTGAGCGGCTCGGCCAATACGAAGCCACGGGCCGCCGCTGCAAAAAAGTCCTCCCCGACCATAGCCTTGACGGCGGGATAACTGCTCGCCAGCACCTCGCCAAGGCTCAGGATGAAGTGGTTGCGATAGACCTGCAGCACAGATTCGGCAGAAAAGAGCCGGGAGCTGATGTGAGGGGCAATAGCGTCAGGCGCCCCCAGCAGACCATCGGCAAAATGCTGTTGCAGCTGTGTCAGTTCAGCCATGGGCCACCTCCCGTGGTGCACTCATGGCACGCGCCTCATCCAGAATGGCACTGGCCTGCGCCGCCTCTGCCAGCAAGACCGGCAGCAGCGGGATCTCGAGGTCCCACTCAATCAGGGTCGGAATGGCCTGCTTGCGGCAGATCTGGCGATAGAGTTCCCAGACCGGTGCCACCACAGGGGCGCTGTGGGTGTCGATATAGAGAGAGCCTTCCGGCAGCTGCTTCTCGGTATAACCGGCCAGATGGATTTCCCCGACGGTGGCGAGATCGATCGCCGCCAGATACTCATCGCAAGAGAAGCCGTGATTGAAGGCACTGACATAGAGATTGTTGAGGTCGAGCAGGATGCCGCACTCGCTGCGCTGCTGCAGCTCGGCCAGAAATTCCCACTCGCTCATCTCCCCGGGCAGTTGCAGATAGGAGGAGGGATTCTCAATCAACATGCGGCAACCCAGGGTCTGTTGTACCTGCTGGATCTTGTCGCTCATGTTGCGCAGGGAGGCGCGGGTATAGGGCACCGGCAGCAGATCGTTGAAGTAACGCCCACCAATGCTGCCCCAGCTGAGATGTTCGGAGATCCGTACCGGTTTGATCGCCGCGGCCAGTGTCGACAACTGCTGCAGATGGTGCGGATCGAGCGGGTCGGCAGAACCGAGGGACATGCCAACGCCGTGAAGACTGACGGGGTAGTGTTGCGCCAGTTCGGCGAGCACCTGAAAACCGTGACTGTGCCGTTCGAAGTAATTTTCACTGTGCACCTCCAGCCAACCGACTGCCGGCAGGGTTTGCCGGATCTCATCGTAATGGGGAGTGCGTAATCCGATACCAATCAAAGGGTTCATCGCAAGACTCGCTTTCGCCAATCAGAGAAGATGCAGGGGGCGACCCATTGGCCATCCCCTGCCCGATGTCTCTTACTTGGGTTGCAGCGAACCGCCGACCAGCTTCTCGCACAGCCCTTTGGGCATCACCACAAAGGCATCACCCTGAGCATCTTCCTTGGCGGTACCGGCGCAGGAGCTGCTCTTGGTCGCACAGTCATTTTTGCTGGCCTTGACCACGCCGTAGCACTTCTCCTTTTCATCGGCAGCCATTGCTGGTGCCGCGATAAATTGGGCGCCCAGCGCCAGCAGACCGGTCATGGCGGAGGCGATAGCAGTGCTTTTTTTAACATTCATGTTCATGTTCCTTTTGATGTCGTTGGATGTTGCTGATATCCCCGATTTGTCGCAACCGGGTACCTGCAATAGAACCGGCAAACGGGGCGTTTCCTTTCAAAAAAAACACAAAAAAGAATTAAAAAGCTCAAAAAACATTTGTAAACTGTTGATTTAAAATACCTATTATCCAGGTAAACTTTTTCATTCCGACCACCAATTCATGAACAAGAAAAGCGCCATATGACGCATTTCATCCCGTTACTCTTCTTTACCGCCACCATCAAAAGAGGTGCTTCAGACATAAAAAAGCCCCGCCAACAGGCAGGGCCAAGTACAAGATGTGAACAATGTCCGGCTAGCAAGATGGCTCAAATGTGGTGCGCCTGCTGGCCGTAGACAGATAAAAAAAGAGAGACCGCCGCAGCTGTCTCTCTTTTTTTTGAATAGCGTGAAGGGGATTTAGTAGAAGATCCGCTCGCCGCGTTCGCTCATTTTGAGCCACACCGGTTTGGTGCTGGTTTTGTTCCAGATCCGGTGCAGATAACTGTAAAAACGGGCGCGATCACTGCGAAACAGCATCACGGGGAAAGCCAGAGTCCCCACCAGCAGTACATAGATGCGACGAAGAATAATCTGAGTCAGGGAAAAGGGATGAAACATGATGCAACTCCTACTGGTAAGACCACTGAGTAAAGATTACTCCTCCCCATGTAGGATTACTACAGAAATGACCTCTTTTTTCATAAAAAAGGGCGCTTTGATGGATTTTATGAAAAGAATTTACGTCATTAACCAACAATTAACACATTTGCGAAAATCGTGCGCTTTGCCACAGTTATCACTGGAGAAACATGGTGAAGGGATACACAGATGAAACTGACAGAAGTAGCAATGCTGGCGCTGATGGCAGCCCTGAGCTGGACCCAACTGGAGGAGTGGCAACTCAATAGAGACGATGCCATCGTGTTGGCCGAACGGGGCGTGCCCACCGTCAGTCTGTGGCAATGCGGTGCACTGAAACAACAGATGGCAGATCTCAACCAACGCAATACCGAAGTGCAGTTTCAATATCGGGGGCAAAACATGACTGATGTCAGCCACTATCTTGAGCGGGAGTGGAAACAGGCAGGATGCGAACAACTGCTGGTTCAGCAAGGATACTGACCACGAGGAACCGATAAAGGATTTTATTACAAAGGAGAGGAAAAATATGGAGGCACGTTCCGGAGTCGAACCGGACTAAACGGATTTGCAATCCGCTGCATAACCGCTTTGCTAACGCGCCATGCTGACAAGACTGATTGTCTTGAAAGTGATATCCATCGTTGGTGCGATGGAAAATTGGAGCGGGAAACGAGACTCGAACTCGCGACCCCGACCTTGGCAAGGTCGTGCTCTACCAACTGAGCTATTCCCGCTTTATTGCCGCGTGCCAGTTGCCTGACAACGAGGCGAATTATACGTATCACGAGCGCCAGCACAACCCTTTTTTGTCATTTTAAGCCCCCTGGCCAACTGTTTGCTCAGGGTTTAAACGGTTTGCTGTAAATTTCCTCACCCAGCTGTGACCAACCAAGCGAATTTGGGATAAAGTCATTGAAATGATTAGGCTTTAGTTCGAAACTTGAACGGCTTAATAACCGGATTCTCAATTGAAAATCACAAGATGAAATGGATCTTCAAGCTTCGTGGACTCAGGCCGCAGCTAATGCTGGCTTTTTTCATGTTGGGGATGGTGCCATTCCTGGTCATCACCCTCTTCTTCCTCTACAGCCACGGCAAGGACCTCACCACCCAGACCTCCAACCATCTGGTCTCGGTCCGTAATATCAAGAAGAGTCAGCTCGAGGATTATTTCAACAACCTCAAAGAGCAGATTATCAACTTCTCCCAACAGGATTTTGCCGGTAACAGTATCGGCCGCTTCTACGGTTTCACCGGCGCCTTCGAACAGCTCGGCACCACACCACAGGAAGCTCGCTCCCGCGCCCAGGCCCGCTATCTGCCCGGCTCCTGGGATCAACTGCAAAAACCGGAACCACAGGTGGAGATCGAGCCCTCCATCAGTGCCGTGATCCTGGCTGATGAAATGTATGGCCGGGTCCATCAGCGCTTTCATCGCGGCTATGCCGATATGGTGCGCAAGTCCAACTACAGCGACATCTTTCTGGTGGATCTCAACGGTGACGTGGTCTATTCGGTCACCAAGCACCCTAACTTTGCCACCAATCTGCTCTCCGGCCCCTATCAGGGCAGTGGCTTGGGCCAGACCTTCGCCAAGATCAAGCGCCGCCTCGATGGTGGCCAAAAGCCACAGCAGATTTTCGAATTTACCGATTTTGGCCGCAATGAACTGACTGGCCAGATAGTGGCCTACATGGCGGCGCCCGTGATGCAGTACGACTATGTACGCGGGGTGGTGATTTTCGAACTGCTGCCAGACAAGCTCAACCAGATCATGGCGGAGCGGGAAGGACTGGGAGAAACCGGCGAGACCATTTTGATTGGCTCCGACAAACGGATGCGCGCCGATGCCTGGCTGGCACCGGAGTTCAGCGTCGAGAACAGCTTCAACCCCAATTTCAGGCCATTACAAACCCCGCTGATCACCAAAACACTATCGGGTGAGCAAGGGGTCGGACTGTTCAGATCCTATCAGGATGACGAGGTGCTGGCCGCCTACACCCAGGTCAAGGTGTTCGACACCGAGTGGGCCTTTATCGCCGAGATCTCCACCCGGGAAGCCTATGCCCCGATCCGTCAGCTGGAAACCCTGGTGATCGTGCTGGGGGCGGGCTCGGTACTGCTGCTGATCCTCTTCTCCCGCTGGCTCTCCCACTCCATCACCGCTCCGCTGCGCTCCCTGACTGCGGCGGCCGAGCAGGTGGCTGACGGCGCGCTGGATCACCCCATCGCCATCGAGCGTACCGGCGATGACATCGACCGGCTGGCGGAAGCGTTTCGCCATATGCAGCGCTCGGTGAAGGATAAAATCGAACTGATCGAGCAGCAGACCCAGGAGTTGCAACAACAGGTCAAGCTGACCCACAAGCAGAACCTCAGCCTGCAACAGGCAGACAAGCTCAAAGATGAACTGCTGGCCAACACCTCCCACGAGCTGCGCACCCCCATTCACGGCATCAAGGGAATGGCAGAGTCGATGCTAGCCAGCCAGCAGAGCCTCACGGAAGGGCAGCAAAAGCAGCTTGGCCTCATCATCAAGAGTGCCGACGGCCTGGCCCGTCTGGTGGACGATCTGCTCGACTACCACCAGATGCGTTACGGCCAGCTGGAGATCCATCCCCAGCCAGTCTCATCCAAAGGGGTCATCCGGCTGGTACTGGATCTCTGCCAGCATCTGGTGCAGGCCAAACCCCTCACGCTGGTGGATATCAGCCCGGCCGAACTGCCGCCGGTACAGGCCGACGAACAGCGGCTCGAACAGGTGCTCTACAACCTGGTGGGCAACGCCATCAAGTACACACCGCAAGGCAAGGTGGTACTCAGTGCCATCGTCGAGAACAACTTCCTGCGCATCAAGGTGACCGACACCGGCATCGGCATCGCCCCGGAGTATCTGGAACACATCTTCGAACCGCTGGTACAGATGAGCCCGGAGGTGAGCAAGCAGGGGGCTGGCCTTGGCCTCTCCATCACCCGCCAGCTGGTGCATCTGATGGGAGGCGAACTGTTTGTGGAGAGCGAACCGAGCGTCGGCTCCACCTTCGCCTTTACCCTGCCGCTGGCCACCGGCAAAGCCGCCAATCTGACCCTCGACAGCCGCCAGATCGAGCATCAACTGGTGCGCCAGCAGCCGCTGATCCTGCCGGACTGGGAGAGCGACGATCTGCCCCCTCCCCCCGAAGGTGCACCGCTCATTCTGGTGGTGGATGACGAGCCCATCAACCTGCACATTCTGCGCCATCTGCTGCAGCCCTGCGGTTACCGCATTCTGCCCAGTAGCGACGGCCACGATGCACTGGCCAAACTGGCCGAGGAGCCGGTCGATCTCATTCTGCTCGATGTGATGATGCCGACCCTCTCCGGTTTTGACGTCTGCCGCCGCCTGCGCCAGCAGCACCCGAAAGAGATGCTGCCGGTGCTGCTGCTCACCGCCCTCAACCAGCCCAAGGATATCGAAGAGGGCTTTGATGCCGGTGCCAACGACTATCTGGTCAAACCCTTCTGCAAGGAGGAGCTGTTTGCCCGGGTCAAGGCGCTGCTGGAGGCCAAGGCTGGCCGCGCTTCACTGGTGGAAAACCGGCTGCTGAAACAGGAGATCGAACATCGCCTTACCTTGCAGGATCGGCTCCATCAGGATCAGCAGCGGCTGCTGGCCCTGCTCGGCGAAGGGGCCGACCCCATGATCTTCATCGACGAGCAGGGCACAGTGCTGTTTGCCTCCCGGGTGTTGGCGCGCTTGCTGGGCCAGCAGCCGACAGCCATGGAGGGGCAACGCCTTGATGAGTGGCTGGCCACTCCGCTGCAACAGCAGTGGCCCAACCTCACCAGTGAGCGGGAGCACAATCTGGAGTTTCTGGTGGCCGGGCAGAAAGACGTGCTCAATGCCCGCGCCCTGCCCATCTCACTGGGGGGACAGGCGGCCTTTGCCCTCACCCTGACCACCGAGCTGCGTCAGGATGAGAACCGGGTGATGGCGCTGGAAAATGCCCTCAAGAACCTCTCCAGGCAGGCCATCATCGAAGATGAGCAGCTGCTGGGCGAGTTAAGCCGCCTTGGCGGCGAGTTCCGCTCGCTGGCCGATGACCTCATTCGTCAGCAGGATGACGAGCCGCTGCGCCGGGCGCTGGTAGAGACCATGCAGCTCACCCTGGATGCCTGGCAGCAGGGCACTGGCAAAGGCAAACTGGTGCTGGCAGAGAAGAGCAAGCTGTGGCGGGTCTATATGGACAGGTCCAGCCCGCAGACCCGCACCCTCGATAAATACCTGAGTCTGGATACCCTGCCAAAATCACCGCGCTGGAAGACAGTAGTGGCCACCACCGAGTACGTGCTGGGTCACTGCCCGCTCAATGACCACCAGCGCCAGCAGCTGCAACACAGCGCCCAAACCCTGCGTCAACTCGCCAATCGCAAGGTGTGACCCTGTGCCCTAAACGGGCGCTGGGTCACAATTGGCAAGCCGGTTTCTTTTTGCGCAAAACAAAGCCTCGTAAAGCCCTGCAACAGCGAGCAGATCCAATTCACAAATTTGTCATCTACCGCTTTTTTACAGCCACTTCTTACGCAAAGGCAAATAACATAAGTCCATGACTTTAAACTGATAAAAATGGATTTTGACGAATTTGACGTAACCTCGTCGATTTTTACGGAAACAACGAAATCAATAGTTGTTGTTTTTCTGTTAAGTCTGGTTTGCTAAGGGCGTTGGAAAACAGAACGACAAAGGTTAGACACCTGACCAACACCGAGGGCCGACCTCCTCAGCATGCGACGTCGGTGCTCACACAAAACAAGGCGAATCCCTCAGGAATGCCAAAAAATAAGAAAGGAAAACATATGCTTGCCAAAGTATCCAAAATCTCTACCGCTGTAATGCTGGGAACCATGATGCTTGCCGGCGCTGCCAGCAACGTCATGGCCGCAGACAACAAAACCGTACTGACCATGGTCGCGCAACAAGAGACCGCCTGGGTTAAGAACTTCAACCCCTTCCTGCAAGCGGGCCTGCTGCACACTACCCGCCACTTCATCTATGAACCGCTGGTGATCTTCAACGATATGCAAGGGGGCAAACCCGTCTATCGTCTGGCCACCAACTATGCGTTCAGCGATGACCTGAAATCCGTCACCTTTGATCTGCGTGACGGCGTGAAGTGGTCTGACGGCGAAGCCTTTGATGCCGATGACATCATCTTCTCCTTCAATCTGGTCAAGGCCAACAAGGCGCTGGATGAGCGCTCAATCTGGACCCAGATCAAGAGCGTCGAGAAGCTGGCCCCCAACAAGGTCAAGTTCGACCTGACCGAGGTCAACACCAACGTGGTGAATGATCTGGTGCTGGTGCCCATAGTGCCGGAGCATCAGTGGAAATCGGTGAAAGACCCGGTTGCCTTCACCAACGACAAACCGGTCGGTACCGGCCCATTCACCGAAGTGGACAACTTCTCCGCCCAGCTCTATACCCAGTGCCGCAACCCGCATTACTGGGATAACGCCAACCTGGCCATCGACTGCCTGCGCATGCCACAAATGGCCACCAACGACCAGGTGCTGGCAGCGGTCATGAAGGGTGACATCGACTGGTTCGGCTCCTTCGTACCGGATATCGAGCGCCTCTATGTCGGCAACGATCCGAAGAACAACAAATACTGGTTCCCGGCCTCCGGCACAGTCGCCTTCAACGTCAACTTCCAGACCAAGAACCCGGGCAACAACGAAGCCTTCAACGACATCAACTTCCGTCGCGCCTTCTCCATGGCGATGGACCGCCAGTCCATGGTGGATATCGCGGGCTATGGCTACCCCACCGTCAACGAATACCCGTCAGGTCTGGGCAAAGCCTTCGACTCCTGGAACAACCCGGAAGTGGACAAGAAGTACGGCAAGTACAACAAGTTCGATCTGGAAGCCGCCAAGGCCATGCTGAAAGAGGCCGGTTACAAGGATTGTGACGGCGACAAGTTCCTCGACACCCCGAGCTGCAAAAAGATCGAGTTCAAGGTACTGGTTCCGAACGGCTGGACTGACTGGGTCAACACAGTGCAGATCGGCGTAGAGGGGCTGCAGGCGCTGGGTCTGAACGCCAAGACCTCCACCCCGGAAGCAACCGTCTGGACCGAGAACCTGATCACTGGTGACTTTGACGTGGCGCTGCAGGGCTACTTTGCCGGTGCCAACCCGCACAAGTACTTCGAGACCGCGTTCCACTCCCGCAACATGGGTGACCGTGGCAACCGCTTCGCCGCCCCCCGTTACAAGGATCCGGCCCTCGACCAGCTGATCGATGACTTTACCCAGACCGCCGATGCGGCCAAGCAGAAGGAGATCATGTTCGCCATCCAGGATCGTGTTGGTGCCAACCAGACCATCATTCCGGTCTTCAACAACCCGACCTGGTATGAGTACAGCACCAAGCGCTTCAACGGCTGGTTCAGTGCTGATAACCCGGTAGCCAAACCTCAGCTCCACCCGGACACCCCTGAGCGTCTGCTGCACGTGTTGTCCCTCAAGCCAAACAGCTAAACAATCCCGGCCCCCTGCGGGGGGCCATCTTCCCCGTTAATCCCCTTCTTGCCCGGCTCTGCCGGGGTTGGGGTAGCTATACCCGACGCGGGGCAGGCTTGCAGTAAAAGGTACTATCATGGGATTCATACTGAGACGCTTTTCCTTCTACCTGGTTGCCTTTCTGGTAGCCGCCACCATCAACTTCCTGTTACCCCGAGCCATGCCTGGGGATCCTGTCTCCGTGATGTTTGCCCGCGCTGGCGCCATGATGGAACCCGCCGCCCTGGAAGCCCTCAAAGCCACCTTCGGTTTTGTTGACGGCCCCATCGGCACCCAATTTCTCGCCTATGTGAAGAGCGTCTTCACCTGGGATCTCGGCACCTCGGTGCGTTTCTACCCGCAGCAGGTCTCTGACGTGCTGGGCCGTGCCATTGGCTGGACCCTGTTTCTGGTCGGCACCTCCACCATTCTGAGCTTCTCCATCGGTTCCATCGTCGGCATCTTCGCCGCCTGGTATCGCGGTGGCCGGATGGACAGTATTCTCTCCCCGCTCACCCTGGTGATGCAGGCCATTCCGCCGGTA
Source organism: Aeromonas sp. CU5 (assembly GCF_002586745.1). Classification (NCBI taxonomy): domain Bacteria; kingdom Pseudomonadati; phylum Pseudomonadota; class Gammaproteobacteria; order Aeromonadales; family Aeromonadaceae; genus Aeromonas; species Aeromonas sp. CU5. The sequence continues at coordinate 469,318 of NZ_CP023817.1, read as the reverse complement.
GTGGTATCCCTGCTCGCCCTGTTCCTGTTCGGGGTCAGCCTGGAGTGGCTGCCCATCGGTTATGCCTACAGCCCGGAGATCCCGGCTGACTGGGGCTGGGAGCACATCAAGAGCATCATGACCCACGCCATCATGCCGGTGCTGACCCTGGCCATCGTGCAGGTGGGGGGCTTTCTCATCACCATGCGCAACAACATGATCAACCTGCTCGGTGAGGATTACATCACCATGGCCAAGGCCAAGGGGCTCTCCAGCAACCGGGTGATCTTCAACTACGGCGCCCGCAACGCCATTCTGCCCAGCGTCACCGCCCTCTCCATGGCGCTCGGTTTCGTCATCGGTGGCTCCCTCATCACCGAGGTTATTTTCAACTACCCGGGGCTGGGACTGACCCTCTATCAGGGCATTCTGGCGCGCGACTACCCGCTGATTCAGGGGCAGCTGCTCATCATGACCATCACCATGCTCACCTTTAACTTCCTGGCCGACGTGCTCTACGTCTTCCTGGATCCCCGTCTGCGTTCAGGAGGCAAATAAGATGCGTATGCCGACTATTCTGAAAATCTTGTTGGGCAACCGCAAAGCCGCCTGTGGCCTCGCCATAGTAGTAGCCTTCGTGTTGATGGCCATCTTTGCCCCGATACTGGCCAGCAACGAGCCGACCAAACGGGTGGCTCGCCCGCACCAGCCGCCCAGTGCCGAGTTCGTGATGGGATCCACCCGCATGGGCCACGATATCTGGGCCCAGTTCACCAACGGCGCACGGGTCTCGCTGCTGGTTGGTTTCAGTGCCGGTATCCTGGTCTGCACCCTGGCGGTGGCGATTGGCATCACTGCCGGTTACTTCGGCGGCATGATCGATGAATGCCTCACCTTTTTGATGAACGTGGTGCTGGTGATCCCCAACCTCCCCTTGCTACTGGTGCTGGCGAGCTTTATCGGGGAGGCGTCACCGACGGTGATTGCCGTGATAATAGGGTTGACCTCGTGGGCCTATGGCGCGCGGGTCATCCGTGCCCAGACCCTGGCCCTGCGGGAAAAAGAGTTCGTCATCGCCGCCGAAGTGCTGGGGGAGCCGGCCTGGCGCATCATTCTGGTGGAGATCCTGCCCAACCTCATCTCCATTATCGGGGTGAGCTTTATCGGCTCGATCATCTACGCCATCGTCACCGAAGCGACCCTGGAATTCCTCGGTCTTGGCGATCCGACCGTAGTGAGCTGGGGCATCATGCTCTACAACGCCCAGACCTCCAGTGCCATCCTGATCGGCGCCTGGTGGGAGATCCTCGCCCCCTGCTTCGCCATCGCCACCCTGGGGGCTGGCCTCGCCCTGCTCAACTTTGCCATCGACGAGATAGCCAACCCGCAGCTGCGCTCCCACAAAGGGCTCAACCGCTGGAAGAAACTGGCCGCTCCGGTCGCAACACCGCTCTCTGCCGCACAGGAGAAGACAGCATGAACAAGCATCCCCTGCTGTCAGTACGCAATCTTTGCGTCGACTACATCACCGAAAATGGCGACGTGCGCGCCGTCAACTCGGTGAGCTTCGATATCAGACAGGGCGAGATCTTCGGTCTCGCCGGTGAGTCGGGCTGTGGCAAATCCACCGTCGCCTTCTCGGTGGCCCGGCTGCACAAGCCGCCCGCTTACATCAGCGGCGGCGAGATCCTGTTCAAGGGGGAAAACATCCTCCACTACAACGAGGAGCGGCTGCGCTCCTACCGCTGGCAGCAAGTATCAGTGGTGTTCCAGTCTGCCATGAACGCCTTGAACCCGGTGCTGCGGATGGAAGAGCAGTTCTGCGACGTGCTGCTGGCCCACAATCCCGGCATGACCCGCTACGAAGCGATCAAGCGCGCCCAAGAGCTGCTCACCATCGTCGATATCCACCCGAGCCGACTAAAGGATTACCCGCACCAGTTCTCCGGCGGCATGCGCCAGCGGCTGGTGATCGCCATCGCCATGGCGCTCAACCCAGAGCTCTTGATCATGGACGAGCCGACTACAGCGCTGGATGTGGTGGTGCAGCGGGAGATCCTGCAGAAGGTCTACGCCCTGAAAGAGAAGTTCAACTTCTCCATTCTGTTCATCACCCACGACCTCTCCTTGATGGTGGAGTTCTGCGATCGCATCGGCATCATGTATGCGGGTGAACTGATTGAGGTGGCCCCCTCCAAGGCGATCCTGACCGCGCCGCTACACCCCTATACCAAAGGGCTCGGCAACTCCTTCCCGCCCCTGCACGGCCCGAAAACCGTGCTGGAAGGGATCCCCGGCACCCCGCTCAATCTGCTGGAGGTGCCGGTCGGCTGCCGCTTTCAAGCCCGCTGCAACAAGGTGCACGATCGCTGCCGTCAGGAGTACACAGTCCTCACCGAGATCCGCCCTGGGCAACAGACCGCCTGCCACCTCTATGAGGAGCAGGGGCGGCAACAAGATTCCGTGATCTATCTGGACAAGGCCGCTGGCTGTTAAGGATGTCTGTCATGCAAATCGCCAAAACCGATGCACCCATCATCGAAGTCCAGCACCTCTACAAGGACTTCCCCATCAACTCCAATGCCATCAAGAGTGGCAAGATGCGGGCACTGTCCGACATCACCTTCAACCTGCACCGGAGCCGCGCCCTGGCGGTGGTCGGTGAGTCAGGCTCCGGCAAGAGCACCATCGCCAAGATCATCGCCAAGATGTACAAGCTCAGTGCCGGGCGCATTCTCTATCGCGGCCACGATCTGGAGGAGTTCAACAAGGGCACCGCCCTGCTGGACTATCGCCAGAGCGTGCAGATGGTGTGGCAAGATCCGTTCGGTTCGCTCAACCCGACCCACACCATCTACCACCACATCGCCCGTCCCCTGCTGCTGCACAGCAAGGTGATCGATAAAAAAGATCTGCCGGAGATGGTTTACACCCTGCTGGAGAAGGTGGGGTTGACCCCCGCCAAGGCAACGGCGGCCAAGTATCCGCACCAGCTCTCCGGCGGCCAGCGCCAGCGGGTCAACATCGCCCGCAATCTGGCGGTGGAGGCGGAAGTGGTGCTGGCGGACGAGCCGACTTCCATGCTCGACGTATCCATTCGCATCGGCATCCTCAACCTGATGGAGCAGATGAAGAACGAGCTGGGGGTCTCCATGCTCTACATCACCCACGACATCGCCACCGCCCGCTATGTGGCGGAAGATCTGGCGGTCATGTATGTGGGGCACATGGTGGAGTGGGGTGAGGTGGACGAGATTCTGCATCACCCGCAGCATCCCTACACCCAACTGCTCATCTCGGCGGTGCCTGACCCCGAGAAGAGCATCCACGCCGAGCTGGAGGGTGGCCGCAGGGGGGAGATCCCGCTCTGGACGCCGGAATCCTGCGGTTGCCCGTTTGCCGGACGCTGCAATCAGGCGATGCCCCGCTGCAAGGAGAGCCTGCCAGCTATCACCAAGCTTGCCGACAACCACTTCGTGCGCTGCTACCTCTACGAGTGATGGTGCACCTTAGACCGGCCGGACAGCCCTGTCCGGCCATGCCTCGATACGGGGCGGCCACAGCCCCGTGATGTGCCTCACCGTCCGTCGGTGAACCACAGGAGTAAGAAGTTGATGGAACTCTTGATCAATCAGGTGGGCTACGAGTGCGACGGGCACAAGGTCGCCCTGCTGCAAACCTCCCACGCCCATGATCTCGGCGGCTATGTCAGGCTGCTGCGCCAGGATGATGGCCAGATCCTGTTTGAAACCCCACTGCAAGCGGCTGGCAGCGTCCCCGGCTGGCAGGGCCGAGCTTATTGGCGCGCCGACTTCTCCGCCTTCAAGGAGCCCGGCCACTATCGGCTGGAGGCGATCACTGCCCCCATAGGCGCAGCCGCTACGGAGCAGCGCATTGTCCGCTCTACCCGCTTTGCCATCGGCCAGGATCTGCTGGCCAGTCGCTGCCTCTCCGATGTCATTCACTACTTCAAGGGCCAGCGCGCCAGCGGCACCTTCGATCGGGCCGACCGCAGCGCCCGCCTGTTTGGCACCGACCAGCACAAAGATGTGCACGGCGGCTGGTTCGATGCCAGCGGCGACATGAGCAAGTACCTGAGCCACCTCTCCTACGCCAACTACCTCAACCCCCAGCAGACCCCCATGGTGGTGTGGGCCCTGCTCAAGTGCCGCGAACTGCTGGCCCCGCGCCGCGATATCGACGGGGTGAACCTCTGCAAGCGGCTCAATGACGAGGCGCTGCATGGCGCCGATTTCCTCTGCCGGATGCAGGATGAGTCGGGCTTCTTCTTCATGACCCTGTTCGACAAGTGGAGCAAGGATCCGGAGCAGCGCGAGCTGTGCGCCTATGCCACCCAACAGGGGATCAAGTCTGCCAACTGGCAGGCCGGTTTCCGCCAAGGGGGCGGCATGGCCATCGCCGCGCTGGCCCGCGCCGCCCGCGAGAGCGTCAGCGGCGACTTCGATGCCAGCCGCTATGCCGAAGCGGCCAAACGCGGCTACCAGCACCTGTGCGAGCACAACCTCGCCTATCTGGACGATGGTTGCGAAAACATCATCGACGACTACTGCGCCCTGCTGGCGGCGGTGGAGCTGACCCGCACCTTCGGCGCCGAGTGGCTGACCGAGGCTAGAGCCCGCGCCAGCAAACTGTGCGCTCGCCAGCGCATTCATCCGGAGCTGGGTCACTACTGGTCGGCCAACGAGGATGGCTCGCGCCCCTACTACCACGCCGCCGAAGCGGGCCTGCCGGTGCTAGCGCTGCTGGAATATTTAGGCGTAGAGTCGGATCAGGGGCACAAGGCTCAGGTGCAAACCGTGGTGGAGCAGGCACTGGCCGCCGAGCTGGCGCTGTGCGCCCGGGCGGGCAACCCCTTCTCCCTCGCCCGCCAATATGTCAAAGGGGTGGATGAAGCGCCGCGCGTCAGCTTCTTTATCCCCCACCACAACGAATCGGGTTACTGGTGGCAGGGGGAGAACGCCCGCCTCGCGTCGCTGGCGACCATGGCCTTTGCCGCCGCTCACCACTTCCCCCGCCAGAGCCAGCCGCTGAACACGTATGGCCAGCGCCAGCTCGACTGGATCCTCGGGCAAAACCCGTTCAACGCCTGCATGCTGGCGGGCCACGGCATCAACAACCCCGCCTATACCGCCGGTTATCCCAATGCGCAGGGGGGCATCTGCAACGGCATCACCGCCGGATTCGATGACGAAAATGAGGTGGCCTTTATCCCGCAGGAGTACAAGGATCGACTGGATCAGAACTGGCGCTGGGGTGAGCAGTGGATCCCCCACGCCGCCTGGTTTGCTCTGGCCATCAGCTGGCAAAGTGCCCTGAGTGCTCGAAATGAGCAGGGAGGTCGCCATGATTGAGTACTGGGTCGGGGTCGATGGCGGGGGCACCCACACCCGCGCCCGCATTCGGGATCGGGCGGGCAAGCTGCTCGGCGAGGGGCGCGCCGCCGGCTCCAATCTGGAGCTGGGTATTGCCCACGCCCACGCCAATGTGCTGGCCGCCATCGCCAGCGCCCGGATCACTGCCGGGCTCGGAATAGAGTGCGAACAACAGATGGGTGTCGGGCTGGCGCTCGCCTCCGCCGAGCTGGCCGACTGCTACCACGCCATGCTCGCCATGCCCTTCCCCTTTGCCAGCGTCAAGCTCACCTCCGATGCCTTCGGTGCCTGCCTCGGCGCCTTTGGTGGCCGTGAAGGAGCCATTCTGATCGCCGGTACCGGTTCGGCGGGGCTGGTCTATCAGGATGGGCAGATCCGCACCTGCTCCGGCCGCGGCTTCCCTATTTCAGACATAGGCAGCGGCGCCTGGCTGGGGCTGCGCGCCATCCAGCAATCCCTGCTCTGCCACGACGGCATTCTGCCCCCCAGCACCCTGGCGGTGCGGCTGCTTGATCGCTTCAAGCGGGATCAGGCGGAGGTGGTGCGCTGGGCCGCCCGCGCCATTCCGGCGGACTATGGCCACTTTGCCCCCTGGGTGTTCGATGCCGCCAGCGATGGTGACGAGCTCGCCAACCAGCTGCTGGACGAAACCTGCGAACAGCTGCGGATCCTGCTGGAGGGGATGACCCAGCTCGGTGCCAGACAAATCGCCCTGCTGGGGGGAATTGGCACCCGCCTCGCTCCCCGTCTCGGCCAGCTCAACCTGATCCCCCCCCAGGCAGATGCACTCGATGGTGCCATCCTGTTTGCCCAATCAGAGGATTTTCCATGTCTACACCCCTGATCCACACCCAGGTCGCCCGACGTGACGGCGAGGATGTCTGGTTCACCTTCGCCTTGTCCAGCTTGCCGGGCACCCGGTGGAAGCTGCACTTCTGTCTGGCCCGCCATATCGACCCCGACTCTTTGCAAGGGGGCGAGCTGGAGCGCCAAAGCGGCAGCTACAAAGTGATTGTCCCGAACGCTGGCAGCTGCGAGCTGCGCTTTTGCTGCCGCCAGACCCCCATCAAGAAGCTCTCCGACATGCCGCAGGGGTTCTTTCTCAGCTTGCCGGAAGCCACTACCGGCGCCCAGCTGCTGCCGGTGACGCTGGCAGCGCAGGAGCTCGGGCTGGAAAACCCGCCGGTCACCCGCCCCGACCTGCCTGAGGTCGACCCCCAGTGCGACGAACCTCTCTACGGCATAGTGCCGCAACCAGCCCATCTGGTGCTGCTGGAGGGGAACTTCCGACTGGCCGAACGGGCCCATGTCAGCGCCCCCCGCGATGTGCCGAAGCTGCTGGCCCACTTCAACGAGCTGACATCGCTGGCGCTGGAGCAGGATCACGACGCTGAAATCCGGCTGACCGAGGCCAAACTGGCCCCCGAAGCCTACCATCTCACCATCACGCCGCAGGAGGTGGTGATTGCCGCCGCCGACGACGCGGGCTGGCGTCATGGGCTGGTAACCCTGGCCCAGTGGTATCTGCAACATGGCGAGAGCCTGCCCTGCGTCAGGCTGGAGGATGCCCCGCGCTTTGGCTTTCGCGGCATTTTTCTCGACTGCGCCCGCCACTTCCACACCCCGGCAACCATCAAGCGCCTGCTCAAGCTGATGAGTCTCTACAAGTTCAACCGCTTCCACTGGCACCTGACCGATGACGAGGGGTGGCGCATCGAGATCAAGGCCTTCCCGGCGCTGACCGACGTGGGCGCCTGGCGCGGCCACGATCTGGCGATCGGCCCCCAGCTTAGCGGCGGCGCCGAACCCTATGGCGGCTACTACACCCAGAGCGAGGTGAAGGAGCTGGTGAGCTATGCCGGTGAACTCGGCATCACCGTCATTCCCGAGATCGACATTCCGGGCCACTGCCACGCCGCCATCAAGGCGCTGCCCGAGCTGCTAGTGGAAACGGCGGATCACTCCCGCTACCTCTCGGTCCAGCATTTCGATGACAACGTGCTCAACCCCGCCCTGCCCGGCACCTACCGCTTTCTGGAGGCGGTGCTGGACGAAGTATGCGAGCTCTTCCCCGGCCCGCAGATCCACATGGGGGGAGATGAAGTTCCAAGCGGAGTCTGGACCGACAGCCCCGCCTGCCAGCAGTTGATGGCCGAGCAGGGCTACTCCGACTGCCGCGAGCTGCAGGGTCATCTGCTGCGCCACTGCCAGCGCTATCTAGCCGACAAGGGCAAGTGGATGATCGGCTGGGAGGAGATCCTGCACGGCGACAAGGTGAGCCGCAACGCTGCTGTCTGTGCCTGGACCAGCTTCCAGGCGGGGCTGGATGCCGCAGCGGCCGGTTATCCGGTGGTGATGGCGCCCGCCCAGTCCCTCTATCTGGATCTGGCCTGGAGCCAGGACATTCATGAACCCGGCCTCTACTGGGCGGGGACCCTCAATCTGGAGCAGGTCTATGCGTGCGATCCTGCGCCAGCCGATTTCCATGCCAACGATAACATCCTCGGGGTGTTGAGCCCCTTGTGGTCAGAATTGATCACCTCTCGTGATCGTCTCGACTACATGTTGTTCCCGCGCATGCTGGCCACGGCCGAGGTGGCTTGGAGCGATCCTGCCCACAAGGGCTGGGATCACTTCGCCGCCCGCCTGCCGGGCCAGCTGCAGATCCTCGATCAGTTGCAGGTGCGCTACCGGATGCCACAGAGGTAATGTTGTCTCTACTTTGGCGGCCGCTTGGCCGCCTTTTTTCATTTCAGCCCCCGCCAGCCCCTGATGTCCGATATTCCGCCCCCTCCCCGCACTCTTGCTCCCGGCCCCGCCAAGAGGCCACAATGGCCCATCCGTACCACCGTAATAACAGGCATCCATGTTTCACCCCTCCCATGAAAAAGTGGCAAGAATCGAGGCGATCATCGCCCTGATCCCGGCGGGCAAGGTGGTCAGTTATGGTCAGGTGGCCGATCTGGCCGGGCTGCCCGGACGGGCAAGACTGGTGGGCAAGGTATTGCGGGAAACCGACAAGGTACTGCCGTGGCATCGGGTATTGGGCGCCGCGGGCACTATCTCGTTACCCAAAGGGTCGCAAGGCTTTGCCGAGCAGACGGGACGATTGCAACAAGAGGGGGTGCCGGTGATCGGCGGGCGGGTCAGCATGAAGGAGTGGCAATGGCAGCCCGACTTGGCCGAGCTGCTTTTTCTACTGCCGTTTTGAGGGGGTCACTGCCGGATCACTCCAGCGGCGCCAGGATCTCGTCACTGCGCACCTGCACCGGTATGGTCTCGTCCTCGCGCTGCAGCAGCACCAGCAGGCTCTGCCGGTCCACCTCCAGCACATAGGCTGCACCTTCCCGGGTCATGCAGCTCATGCCCGGCCGGATCTCGTTAATCTCCATCTCAACCTCCTTGTGTACTTCGCGATTGACGACAGCTGCACTCCTTGCAGCTGTCTCAGTATACCGCTATCCATAAGCAAAGAGGCCCCTTGTCGGGGCCTCTTTTCATCACGCTTTCTTCGGCTTGGGCAAGCTCTGTTGCCAGGTGCCGTTGTCGTAGTGCGCGGTCCAACCGGTCGCCTTGCCGTTGACCTCGCTCATCACGTACTGCTCCTTGGTCTTGCGACTGAAGCGCACGATGGCGGGGTTGCCATCCGGATCGGTGAGCGGGGCACCGGCCAGATACTTGTGCTTGGCAGAGATGCGATCCTTGAAGCGTTGCAGCTCTTCCACCAGCGGCGCGCGAGTCTCGCGGGATTTGGGGAAGTTGCTGGCAGCCAGGAACAGACCGGCCGCACCGTCACGCAGCACGAAGTAAGCATCGGACTGGGTGCACTTGAGCTCAGGCAGCGGCACCGGATCCTCCTTCGGCGGCGCGATGTCACCGTTTTTCAGGATCTTGCGGGTGTTCTTGCAGGTTTCGTTGGTGCAACCCATGTACTTGCCGAAACGGCCGTTCTTGAGCTGCATCTCGCTACCGCAACGGTCGCACTCGATGCTCGGCCCTTCGTAGCCCTTGAGCTTGAACTGGCCTTTTTCGATTTCGTAGCCATCGCAGTCAGGGTTGCGACCACAGACGTGCAGCTTGCGGCTGTCATCGATGATGTAGGCATCCATCGCGGTGCCGCAGACTTCGCAGCGGTGCTTGGCGCGCAGCGCTTCGGTTTCCGCCTCATCCCCGTCGGTGGTGGAGACAAACTCGTCGGCGGAGACCAGGTTGATGGTCTTCTTGCAACGCTCTTTCGGCGGCAGGGCATAACCGGAACAGCCGAGGAACACGCCGGTAGTGGCGGTACGGATCCCCATCTTGCGGCTGCAATCCGGGCAATCTATATCGGTCATCACCATCTGGTTGGCACGCATGCCGCCCTCTTCTGATGACTTGTCCGCTTTTTCCAGCTCTTGAGTAAACTCGGCGTAGAAGCTGTCCAGCACCTGCTTCCACTCCAGGCTCCCTTCAGCAACGCCATCGAGCTTGTCTTCCATCTTGGCGGTGAACTCGTAGTTCATCAGCTCGACGAAGTTTTCCACCAGACGATCGGTGACAATCTCACCCATCTTCTCGGCGAAGAAGCGGCGGCTCTCGACCCGCACATAACCACGATCGACGATGGTGGAGATGATGGAAGCGTAAGTGGAAGGACGGCCGATGCCACGTTTTTCCAGCTCGCGAACCAGCGCCGCTTCGGTAAAGCGTGCAGGCGGCTTGGTGAAGTGCTGGCGCGGATCCAGCTTGACCAGTTTCAACACCTCGCCCACGGTCACCGCAGGCAGCTGGCTGTCGTCGCCTTTGCGCCCCATCGGCGGCAGCGCCTTGGTCCAACCAGCGAAGCGCAAGATACGGCCACGGGCCTTGAGCTCGAACTCACCGGCCTTGACGGTCAGGGTAGAGGAGTCGTACTGAGCCGGGGTCATCTGACAGGCGACAAACTGACGCCAGATGAGATCGTACAGACGCATGGCATCCGGTTCCATCCCTTCGAGCATCTCAGCCGTGACCAGCACGCTGGAGGGACGGATCGCCTCGTGCGCTTCCTGGGCTCCCGCCTTGGCACCATAGAGCAGCGGTTCAGCGGGCAGATAGGCTGCGCCATACTGCTCGCCGATATATTCACGCAGCGCTTCGACCGCCTCTTTGCTGAGGTTGGTGGAGTCAGTACGCATGTAGGTGATGTAACCCGCCTCATAGAGACGCTGGGCCATCATCATGGTCTTCTTCACCCCGAAGCTCAGGCGGGTAGAGGCAGCCTGCTGCAAGGTGGAGGTAATGAACGGCGCGGACGGCTTGGAACCGGTCGGCTTGTCTTCCCGGTTCACCACCTTGTAATCGACCCCTTCCAGGGCTGCGACCGCGGCGAAGGTTTCGGCCTGGGTCACCGGCTTGAAGTCGGCACCATTGCGGCTAACCACTTCCATACGCAGGGCAGACTGCTCGCCGGTCAGCAGGTCGGCATTGAGATCCCAAAACTCGACCGGCACGAACGCCTTGATTTCACGCTCTTTATCAACGATGAGGCGCACCGCTACGGACTGCACCCGACCCGCAGACAGACCGCGGGCCAGCTTTTTCCACAACAGCGGAGAGACCATGTAACCCACCACCCGATCGAGGAAACGACGGGCCTGCTGGGCATTGACACGGTGGATGTTCAGCTCGGATGGCTGAGCAAACGCCTCCTGGATGGCGCTCTTGGTGATCTCGTTGAACACCACCCGCTTATAGCGGCTGTCGTCACCTCCGATGATCTCGCGCAGGTGCCAGGCGATCGCCTCTCCTTCTCTATCCAAGTCGGTTGCGAGATAGATGATGTCAGCTTTTTCAGCCAACGCTTGCAACTCGCTGACCACCTTCTCCTTGCCGGGCAAAATCTGGTAGTTAGCCTGCCAGCCAGCGGTCGGATTGATACCCATCCGGGCGAACAGAGCCTTGCGATCCTTGGCAGCCTTCTCGGTTTCGCTCAACTTGATGCCGCGAATGACAGGTTTCTTGGGCTCGGTGCTGGCGCTGCCACTGGTGGGCAGATCGCGAACATGACCGACGCTGGATTTCACCACGTAGTCCTTGCCCAGATATTTGTTGATCGTCTTGGCCTTGGCCGGAGACTCCACTATGACCAGTGATTTGCCCATGCTGTAACTATTATCCTCATTGCACCCGACGGGGTTGGTGTGCGGTTTTGTGGGGCTGTATAAGAGATTTGGCGCGAAAAAGCAATCTTGTGAGCAAATTTGCCTGACCAGCCCGAACCGCATTACATCTTTTATTGCGTCTTTATTTATTAATGCGAAGGCTGCGGGCCAGACGCAACCGCTTTTTCATTTTTCTGCCATACCGCCCCTCTTTTTATATCTGAAACGACATAAAAGCGGCCGCTAGTTACCGGCTTGTTACAAAAAAATAAAATCTCCTTATAATGGCCCAACCCCGACGCAGCACGCGCGGAAGGAACCGCAACCTCTCATAAAAATCGAAAAGGATGTACTCAATGAAGCACTTCGAGGTCAATTTCGACGGTCTGGTCGGCCCGACCCATAACTACGCCGGACTCTCTTACGGCAACGTTGCCTCCCAGAGCAATGCCCAGGAAGCCTCCAATCCGAAAGAGGCCGCCAAACAGGGGCTGCGCAAGATGAAGGCGCTGACCGACCTTGGCATGACCCAGGGAATTCTGGCGCCGCAGGAGCGCCCCGATCTGGCCACCCTGCGCCGCCTCGGCTTCACCGGCAACGATGCCCGGGTGCTGGAGCAGGCCGCCAAACAGGCTCCCGCCGTGCTGGCCGCCTGCTATTCGGCCTCCAGCATGTGGACCGCCAATGCCGCCACTGTCTCCCCCAGTGCCGATACCCGGGATGGCCGCATTCACTTCACCCCCGCCAACCTGACCAACAAATTTCACCGATCCCTCGAGCCGGATGTCACCGGCCGGATCCTGCGCGCGGTGTTCAACAACGATCGCCACTTCAGCCACCACCTCCACCTGCCGGAAAATGATCATTTCGGCGACGAGGGGGCTGCCAACCACACCCGGCTCTGCCGCGCCTATGGCGAAGCGGGGGTCGAGCTGTTCGTCTATGGCCGCAGTGCCTTCGACCACTCCCGCCCGGCGCCGAAGCGCTACCCGGCTCGCCAGACCCTGGAAGCGAGCCAGGCCATCGCCCGCCTGCACGGCCTTGGCGAGGAGAGCGTGGTGTTTATCCAGCAAAACCCGGAGGTAATCGATCAGGGGGTGTTTCACAACGACGTGATCGCGGTGGGCAACCAGAACGTGCTGTTCTTCCATCAGCAGGCTTTCCTATCCACCGATGAGGTACTGGCCGAGATCAGCGGCAAGTTTGGCGAAGGAGATCTGCACTTTATCGAAGTGCCGACCGCCGAGGTATCCGTGCTGGATGCGGTGAAATCCTACCTGTTCAACACCCAGATCCTCACCCTGCCGAGCGGCGAGATGGCCATCATCGCCCCTACCGAGTGCCGCGACAATCCGGCGGTCTCGGCCTATCTCGACAAGCTGCTGACCTTGGGCACGCCGATCAAGGCTGTGCACTACATGGATGTAAAACAGAGCATGCGCAATGGCGGTGGCCCGGCCTGCCTGCGGCTGCGGGTTGCCATGAACGACGCCGAGCTCGCCGCCGTCAATCCGGCCTGCCTTATCAACGACCGCCAGTTCACCCGCCTCGACAACTGGGTCGATCGCCACTACCGCGACCGTCTGAGCCTCGATGACCTGCGGGATCCGTCACTGGTGCAGGAGTCCCGCAGCTCGCTGGACGAGCTGACCCAGATCCTCAAACTTGGATCCATCTATCCCTTCCAGCGTTGATCCCGGGATCTCCACCGGGGCTACCCATCGGGTAGCCCCGGTGCACGTTACCCCTCTCACCGCCCATTACCCCATGCCGCTGTTGCGCAGAAAATCAGCTTACAACTAGCTGATAAGTTTGAATTTTGAGCTTGCTGTATCAAAAAACAACGAACAGTCATTTTTTACTGTCATATCAGCCTGTCAGGGGTTCACAAACGCTGGGGATCTGCTAGTATGCGCCTCGCACTTGGGGAGGGGTTCCCGAGCGGCCAAAGGGATCAGACTGTAAATCTGACGGCTCTGCCTTCGAAGGTTCGAATCCTTCTCCCTCCACCATTCAAGTGCAAAAGTAGTGACAATCAGGAAATACTCCGTGGAGGGGTTCCCGAGCGGCCAAAGGGATCAGACTGTAAATCTGACGGCTCTGCCTTCGAAGGTTCGAATCCTTCTCCCTCCACCATTTTCCAGATTGATATGGCCGAATTACATATGCTTTACCCCTGTGGAGGGGTTCCCGAGCGGCCAAAGGGATCAGACTGTAAATCTGACGGCTCTGCCTTCGAAGGTTCGAATCCTTCTCCCTCCACCATCATTCAAGAAAACCCGGCCTCGCGCCGGGTTTTCGCTTTCTGCGCCTCTCATCACGACACTCCCGCCCTCCTTGTCAGATCTGACAGTTGCACGTGCATCCGATATCGCTGATTGTGGCAGCATCAACATCAGAGTATTCACATCATGTTTGAAGTTTGGGACGAGCATGGCCATGCAACCGGTCTGACACTGCTGGCGCTCAAAGTCAGAGTAAGCAACGACTATCAGGGCGAGCTGATGGTGCGCTACAGCAACAAGCTGGGGCTCCCCACGACCCTCTTTCTGACCATCCATCAAGGTGTTGCCTATCAGCGCTTCAAAGCCGGCTCGCCAAAACTGGACTGGGAGTGGCTGGCCACCGCAGGCAATGGCCACAGCCCCCGCAATTTTATGAGTGAACAGTTCCCCGAATTTCAACTCGTACCGGGTAATTGAACACCGGCAACGCCCGCTCAATCATCACCACACATTGCCAAAAACTGATTTTCCATTCCGGTTACATTCCTGCCAAATTGCATGATGACGTGGGGGCGAGTACAATCTCGCACCCCGAATATCTGGTGCACCTTCTGTAGATAGGCCCCGGATATGCCGTCATCGGGTCGCGCGGCATTGAGCCTCCTCTCGGAGGGTCATCTTGCACCGCTACTCAACCACTACGATGCCATCAGGTGGCATCGTCCTGATTTGCAATCAGATATAAAGAGTCCGCCATGTTTAAACCAGAATTGCTCTCCCCCGCAGGTTCCCTCAAGAACATGCGTTACGCCTATGCCTATGGCGCCGATGCCGTCTATGCCGGCCAACCCCGCTACAGCCTGCGGGTGCGCAACAACGAATTCGATCACGAAAACCTGCAACTGGGCATCAACGAAGCCCATGCGCTGGGCAAGCAGTTCTATGTGGTGGCCAACATCCAGCCCCACAACTCCAAGCTCAAAACCTTTATCCGCGACATGCGCCCTGTGGTGGAGATGAAGCCGGATGCGCTGATCATGTCCGACCCCGGTCTCATCATGATGATGCGCGAAGCCTTCCCGGATATGCCGGTTCACCTCTCGGTGCAAGCCAACGCGGTCAACTGGGCCACGGTGAAGTTCTGGCATCAGATGGGCCTGACCCGCGCCATTCTCTCCCGCGAGCTGTCGCTGGACGAGATCGAAGAGATCCGCATGCAGGTGCCGGAGATGGAGCTGGAAGTGTTCGTCCATGGCGCTCTGTGCATGGCCTACTCCGGCCGCTGCCTGCTCTCCGGCTATATCAACAAGCGTGATCCTAACCAGGGCACCTGCACCAACTCCTGCCGCTGGGAGTACAAGGTGCACGAAGGTAAAGAAGATGACGTGGGCCAGATCGTCCACCGTCAGGAGCCCATCGCCATTCGCCCGGACAACACCCTGGGCCTTGGCAAACCGACCGATGCGCTGGTGCTGCTGGAAGAGTCCAACCGCCCGGGCGAGTACATGAGCGCGTTCGAGGACGAGCACGGCACCTACATCATGAACTCCAAGGATCTGCGCGCGGTCGAGCACGTTGAGCGACTGACCAAGATGGGCGTTCACTCGCTGAAAATCGAAGGCCGCACCAAATCCTTCTACTACTGCGCCCGTACTGCTCAGGTCTATCGCAAGGCCATCGACGATGCGGTGGCTGGCCGTCCGTTCGACCGCAGTCTGATGGGCACCCTCGAAAATCTGGCCCACCGCGGCTACACCGAGGGCTTCCTGCGCCGTCACAACCACAGCGAGTACCAGAACTACGACTACGGCTACTCCGTCTCCGACACCCAGCAGTTTGTCGGCGAGATCACCGGTCGTAACGGCGACATGGTCGAGGTCGAGGTGAAGAACAAGTTCCTGGTGGGCAACAGCCTGGAGCTGATGACCCCGCAGGGCAACCTCAGCTTCAATCTGGAGCAGATGCAGAACCGCAAGGGCGAGCTGATTGATACCGCGCCGGGCAACGGTCACGTGGTCTATGTGCCGGTGCCGAAAGAAGTAGACGTCAACTTCGGCATCCTGCTGCGCAATCTCGGCGAGCGTCAGGATACCCGTCAGCCTCATTCGGCCGCTTGAAATGTCACTGCTCATCACCGACAAGTGCATCAACTGTGACATGTGCGATCCCGAGTGCCCCAACCAGGCCATCACGCTTGGCGAGGAGATCTACGAGATCGACCCCAGTCGCTGCACCGAGTGCGTCGGTCACTATGAGAAACCGACCTGTATCAGCGTCTGCCCTATCGATTGCATCATCTGGGATCCCGCTCATGTGGAAACGGAAGATCAGCTGATGGAGAAGTTTGTGCGGATGCACCGGCAGTAACTCCGGCATCAGCGCCTGCTCTACATGGACTGCATCTTCCGGGATCCCGCCCATGTGAAAACCGACGATCAGCTGATGGAGAAGTTTGTGCGGATGCACCGGCAGTAGCGGATGCACAGAGAGTAAAACGAAAAAAGGCCGAGCAATCGGCCTTTTTTGATCCTGCGTTCAGTGGCAGGCCATCACTTACCGACCAGCCGGATCAACTGATCCAGCTCGCGCTGGGCCTCCAGCATTCTGGTCTGGGACTCCTCCAGCTTGGCCTGCTGCTTGGCAATTTTCTCCGGCTTGCCACTCACTCTTGCCTCCTGCAACTCGAGCAGACGCTCGTCCACCTCGCCACGCAGCTTGTGAACCCGCTCTTTCTGTTCCTTGAGCAGCCCCTCGTCGGTGCAGTTGGCCTTGATATTGCGCGCGGCCTGCTCCAGCCCGGCAGTCTGCCCGGCATTGTTATGTGCTTTGGCAAACACCAGCTGGTCGTTGACGGCCTGCAGATGCGCCTTGCAACCGACCGCTTCACTGCCAGAGGCCTGACCCGCCAACAGCAGCAACCCTATTCCCACCACTTTCCACATCTCGATTCACCCGGTCATGTTTGCGAACTGACAATAAGAACCGCGTTCCGCCCACGGGTCAAGCAAGCAGGGAAAAGGTGCGACAGAAGTTGTGCAACATCACGCAATCGTCACCCGATTGGTTCTACAATGACGCTTTTTAGGATCAGGAGTCTCTTATGAATCAACAGATTGTGGTGATTGCCAACGGCGCACCCTACGGCAGCGAATCCCTGTTCAACGCCCTGCGTCTCGCTATCGCCCTTAACGAACAGGGTGGCGCCAGCCTGAAGTTGTTCCTGATGTCCGATGCGGTGAACGCGGCACTGGCCGGTCAGGCTCCGGCTGAAGGGTACAACCTGCGCCAGATGCTGGAGATCCTGCTGGCTCAAGGGGTCACCATCCGCCTGTGCAAGACCTGCACCGATGCCCGTGGCATCACAGCCCTGCCGCTGATCGAGGGGATTGAGGTCGGTACCCTGCCGATGCTGGCCCAGTGGACCCTGGCCGCCGACAAGGTGCTGACCTTCTGATCACAACCTCCTGATCTCTTGCCTCTTTAGCCCTCATCTGACCCTCCATGTCCCCCGCCACGCGGGGGCATTGCGCGCGCCGCCAGTCTCACTGACTACACTATCAATTGAGACTCTTTCTTGCTTGTCCCACCTCACGGACAGCGTAATGCCCAGTCATAGACCGAGGACGACGATGAATCCGACCGAACAGACCCTGCTTGAACAGATGAGGATCACCGAATTCGAGATTGCCCATCGCAAGGAGTTATTGCTGCTCAATGAACAGGATGTAGTACGGCTGGCAAGCTATTGCAGCAAGATAGAACCACGGATCGATGCCCTGGTCGATCGCTTCTACCAGCAACAGACGGCCATCACCGAAATCGCCCTGCTGATCGGGGATGCCGACACCCTCATCCGGTTACGCACCGCGCAACGGCGTTATGTGCTCGATCTCTTCAGCGGCCATTACGATCTGGAGTACGTCAACAACCGGCTGCGGATCGGGCTGGTTCACAAGCGGATCGGGGTCGAACCCAAGCTCTATCTGGCCGCCATCAACACCCTCAAGGCCCTGCTGATCGAGGATATTTTCGAGCAGATCCACGATGAACCGGAGCGCCTCGTCATGCTGGCCGCACTGGACAAGCTCTTTCTGTTTGACATCACCCTGGTCTTCGAAACCTACATTCGCAGTCTGGTGTCGGAAATAGAGTCCTCCAGAGAGAAGTCAGAGAACTATGCCAAGAGTCTGGAGCAGAAAGTACGCGAACGGACCAGGCAGCTGGAGGAGCTGAACCGCACCGATGCCCTGACCGGATTGCTCAACGTTCGCCACCTCAACGAGCTGTTGCTGTTGAGCCTGCGCACCTGTCAGCGCCGTGCCGAACCCATGACCCTCGCCTATCTCGATATCGACAACTTCAAGCAAATCAACGATACCGAAGGACACCAGCGCGGCGACGAGATCCTGCGTATCGTCGGCCACTGCATCCGTCAGGTCTTTCGCGCCGAAGACAGCTGCTTTCGTTATGGCGGAGACGAGTTCTGCCTGATCCTGCCCAACTGCAACGAGAGTCAGGCGCGGGATATCTATCTCAAACGATTGGTCAACACCGTCAAGGAACAGTTGGGCAATCTCACCCTCAGCATCGGCATAGTGCAGACCGGGCCGGAGCACTACGACGACGGGCTAAACCTGATCCGGCTGGCAGACGAGAGGATGTACGCAGCCAAGAAAGCGCTCAAAGAAAAGACACCGGGTAGCACTCACTGAACATTCAGCATCAAGGATCCCTGCGTTAACCGGGTCAGTTCCGCTCCACCACAGACGTGGCCGCAGCGGGACGCTGTACTCTGGCCCCCCACTCATAAAGCGCAAAAATCGCCACACAGAGCAGCGCCATCAGCACATAGAGCAGCTGGCCGCTCCACTGCTCGAGGATCCAGCCTCCCAGTAGGGCGCCTGCAGCCCCTCCCAACCCGGCCAGCGCGCTGGCACCAAAGTAGCTCCCCTTGAGATGGGCGGGGGCCATCTGGTCGATCAGTACGTTGAGCAGTGGGAACAGGATGGTCTCGCCGATGCTGAGCAACAGCACGGCGCCAAACCAGTGGCTGCGCACCGTCGGGTCTCCCAGCGCGAAGAGCAGCTGGGCCGCCAGAAACAGCGCCATACCGATATGAAGCCGCACCCGCACCGGCCAGCGCGACAGCAACCGCAGCAGCGGAAATTGCAGCAGCACCACGGTCAGGGCATTGGTCGCCACCAGCAGGGCAATCAGCTCGGCCACCTGCGGCATGCCAGCCCGGGTCAGATATTGCACCAGCGGCGAGTGAAACTGGGAGTAAACCAGCACCATCAACAGGTTGGCCATCACCAGCAGCAGGAAGGCGCGATCCGCCAGCAACACCTTGATGGCATCCCGCAGCCCGGGGCCAGCCGTCCCTGGCTTGCCTTCTCTGCCGGCTTTGCGAAATCCCCAACCAAAGGCCAGCGCCAGCAGCAGATAACTCACCACCAGAAACAGGAAGGTCTCCTGCTGGGCGTTGATCCCGAGGGTCACCCCGAGCAACGGCCCCAGCGCGGCCCCCAGGTTGAGCAGAAAATAGCGCAGATGCAGTGCCAGCTCTCGCGCCTTGGCCGAGGCCAGACTGTCGGCCATCAGCGCCTTGCCGGGGGCATCGATGAGCCCCGACGAGAGGCCGCTGCCCATCACCCCGATCCCGAGCCAGAACACAGTGTGCGAAAAACCGAGCAGGCCGAAACAGAGCATCGCCACCAGACAACCGACCAGCAGTATGCTGCGCCGCCCGAAGCGATCAGAGAGCCAGCCGCCGTAAAAACTCACCAGAGTGGAGAGGGCCATCGAGCCCCCCAGCAACAGGCCGATGAAGGTGGCCGACAGGTCATACTCCCGATAGAGCAAAATGGAGAGGAAGGGCCACACCATGTAGTAGCTGGTGCGCACCATGAAGGTGCCTAGAATGACGATCCAGACCAGCGGGGTAAAGTGCCTGAAGGTGCTCCATAACATAGCTCTGCTCCATGACCCCGCAGCGGTTACCACAAGATCCTTCATTAAACGGGGAAAGCATTCAGTTGTAACAGAGGGCTTCAATAGAAACAATGCTCGCTCACCATCAAGGTGCAGCCAGATATAAAAAGGCCAGCCGGTGGGTACCGGCTGGCCTTTTTGTCGCGGGATTCCCCTCGGGCTAACGCCAGAGGGCCGGGCTTAGCGCCAGGGGCTCTGTTGCCACAGGCGGCCTAATCCCGCCTCCAGCGCCTGCGCACCCTGCTGCCCCAGCTTCTGGGTCAGGCTTTTTGGCTTGCGATAGCTGATGCCGATCACCTTGTGGTGGCTGGCCTGCGCCAGCAGGTAGTCATCGCTGGTGCAAAGGGTATCCACCAGCCCCAACCCCTTGGCCTGACTCGCCAACCAGTGCTCACCGGTCGTAACCTGATCGATATCGAGTTGCGGGCGGTGCTCGGCCACAAAGGCCTTGAAGCGCTCGTGGATCGCCGTCAGCTCCTCGCGAAACTTCTCGCGCCCCAGATCGTCGTTCTCACCGAACATGGTGATGGTGCGCTTGTACTGACCGGCCGTGTGCATCTCAAATTCGATGTCGTGCTTTTTCAGCAACTTGTTGAAGTTCGGCAGCTGGGCGATCACCCCGATGGAGCCGACGATGGCAAAGGGGGCCGCCAGGATCTGATCCGCCACACAGGCCATCATGTAGCCGCCGCTCGCCGCCACCTTGTCGATGGCCACGGTGAGTTTGATGTCACGATCGCGCAGACGCTGCAGCTGGGAGGCAGCCAAGCCGTAACCGTGCACCACGCCGCCACCGGATTCGAGCCGCAGCAGCACCTCGTCGCCGGGCTGGGCCACGCCGATCACCGCGCTCACCTCTTCGCGCAGGGAGGCCACCTCTTTGGCATCCATGCTGCCGTTAAAATCGATCACGAACAGACGACTGCGCTCATCACCCGCCTTGGCACGCTTTTTCTGCTCCTCTTTCTGCTGCTTTTCCAGCACCTTGCGCTCAGCCTTGCTGGCAAGCGCGCTCTTGAGCGCAAACTGCCCCTGCTCCAGCTCGCTCGAGAGATCGGTCACCACCAGCTCTCCCTTGCGCGCTTTCGGCTGGCGAGTGCTGACGATCATCAGGATGATGGCGCCGATGGCCAGCAGGAAAGTCACTGTCTTGGCCAGAAACAGGCCATATTCGGTCAGAAATGTCACGATGGACTCCAGAATGGATCGGTTTTCGTCACATTCTAGGGAGTTTGGCGGATGCGCGCAAAAAATCGCAGTCAGCGTGCCGAAAAACCAACTGTACCATCACAACCTCTCTATTTTGTTCACATTTTTCTTGTCGCTAGCTGGTCAAACAGGCGCGCGGATCAGTACACTTGGCGCCGATTGCCATGCACTTATGGCCGGAATTTGTTAACAGGAGTTGTCATGCTCGATTATCAGGCGCCCCGCGATCTGCTCAAGGATAAAGTCATTCTGGTCACCGGTGCCGGCGACGGGATCGGCCGCGAAGCCGCCCTCACTTACGCCGCCCACGGTGCCACCGTGATCCTGCTCGGCCGCACCAGCGCCAAACTCGAAGCCGTGTATGACCAGATTGAAGCCGCCGGTTATCCGCTGCCCGCCATCGTACCGGTGGATCTGAAAGGGGCCACCGCCGCCCACTACCGTGGCATGGCCGAAACCTTCGCCCAGCAGTTTGGCCGCCTCGATGGCGTGCTGTTCAACGCCGGTCTGCTCGGCACCCTCTCTCCGTTTGAACATATTCAGGAGAAGGAGTGGGACGAGGTGATGCAGGTCAACGTCAAATCGGAATTCCTGCTGACCCAGGCGCTGCTGCCACTGCTGCGCCAGACCGCCAAGGCACAGGGCGATGCCTCCATCGTCTACACCTCCTCCAGCGTGGGGCGCAAAGGGCGCGCCTACTGGGGTACCTATGCCATCTCCAAATTCGCCATCGAGGGGATGATGGAAGTGCTGGCCGACGAGCTGGAGAACACCAACGTGCGGGTCAACACCCTCAACCCGGGCGGTACCCGCACCAAGATGCGCGCCAGCGCCTTCCCGGCGGAAGATCCCTTGCACCTCAAGACCCCGGCCGACCTGATGCCGCTCTACCTCTACCTGATGGGGTCAGACAGCCGCGGCAAAACCGGCCAGACTTTTGTGGCCCAGCCGAAATAAACAGGTGGCGCAGCCCAAATAAGCAGGTAGCGCAGCCTAAATAAACAAGTTGCGTGGCCCAGCCCAAATAAATCAATAAAATACCCAGAGTGTTGTGCCGCAGGGATTAAATTGAATAGGGAGCTCCGGCTCCCTGTAGCAGCCCCTGACCATCCTATCTCCAATCAGGTTGAATTATGTTTCGTCCCAAGAGCACGTTTGAGCAATGGCGGATCTTTCAGGCGGTAGTCGATTGTGGCGGCTACGCCCAGGCGGCTGAGGCGCTGAACAAGAGCCAGTCCTCCCTCAATCATGCGGTTGCGAAGTTGCAGCAGAGTCTGGGAGTGCCCTTGCTGGAGGTGCGCGGTCGCAAGGCGGTGCTGACCCCGGCGGGAGAGATCTTCCTCAAGCGGGCTCGTCAGTTGAGCCAGCAGGTGGAAGAGCTGGAGAATCTGGCCAACAATTTAGAGCGTCATTGGGAGCCGCAGATCAACCTCTATGTCTCGGCGTTGCAGCCAAGGGATCGCCTCTATCGGGCGCTGGCCAGCTTCTATCCCCGCAGCCGGGGTTGCCGGGTCAATCTGCACGAACGTATTCACTGCCACTTCAATGCCCTGCAACCGGGGGACCTGATGCTCTCCGAGCACCTGCCCGGCGATCGGGCAGGCCTGCCGCTGGACGAGGTATGCCTGCTACCCCTCTGCGCCGCCAGCCATCCGCTGGCACAGGAGAAGGGCGCGATCCGCAGCGATGTGCTGATCGGCCACAACCAGATAAGCCTGCATCCCCCCATTCACCGCTCGGTAGACTGGAACGATGCGGATGACATCGGCTGGAAGGCCACCCACTACCACGAAGTGACCGCCATGCTGCGCCTCGGCCTTGGCTACGCCTGGCTGCCGCACCATCTGGTGGAGCGGGAGCTGGCGGAAGGCTCGCTGGTACAGCTGGATC
This sequence comes from Aeromonas sp. CU5, assembly GCF_002586745.1. Classification (NCBI taxonomy): domain Bacteria; kingdom Pseudomonadati; phylum Pseudomonadota; class Gammaproteobacteria; order Aeromonadales; family Aeromonadaceae; genus Aeromonas; species Aeromonas sp. CU5. Next base: position 446,509 of record NZ_CP023817.1, on the reverse strand, counting down.
TGGAAAGTGGCAACGAGCGCCACCTCTACACCTATCTGCTGACCCTTTCCCCCGAATCCCTCGGCCCCGCTACCGAACTGCTGCTGCGCTGCCTGCGCAACGAATATCAGAGTGAGTCATCGCCGCTCCCGCACGCCCAGCCCCAGCACGGCAAATAACAGCTAACCCCCCGTCAGACGTTGGGCACCCGCCAGCAGGCGGCCAGTGCCACCAGCGCCAATACCAGTGCCACCATAAAGACCCCGTGAAAACTCCACACCTCCGCCACCACACCGGCGATGGCCCCCGCCATGATGGAACCGGTACGGATGCTGTTGGCAAACAGGGTGGTCGCCACCCCGGCCCGTCCCGGCATCAGATCCTGAAAGTAAGACATGCCGATCCCTGCCACGATACCGATGAAAATGGCATTGAATAGTTGCAGCCCAATCAGGGCGTATTGATCAGTGAGGGTCACCAGTCCGGTATAAAAAAAAGCGCCGGACAGCACCGCCAGCAACATCATGGGACGTTTGCCAAAGCGGGCCGTGTAGTAACCCGCCAGCAGCATGAAGGGGATCTCCAACGCCGCGGCCGTGCCCATCAAGATACCTGCCAGTTTCTCCTCCAACCCCAGCTCGCGGGTGATGTAAAGCGGCATATTGATGAGGTACATGCTGTTGCAGGTCCACATCAGGGTGGAGGCGATAAAGAGCGCCCGCACCGCCGGATCCCGCCAGCTGCTGACCCGCTCGGTCTCTTCAGACATTTTGGGTAGCGGCAGGGAGGGCAACCAGCGCCACACCACCAACGCGCAAAGCAGATAGGCCAGCGCCGAGGCAAGGTACATCAGCTCGAAGCCATAGCCGATGGCCAGCGCAAAGGCGATGGGTGGGCCTATGACCCAGGCCAGCGAAAATTGAGCCCGCATCACCGAGCTGAACATGTCTGCCCGCTTGTTACGGCTGTCAGAATACTCCCGCGCCAGGGCAAACAGCTGTGGGCTGGCGGTGGCCGCCAATGCCGCCAGCAACACCCCCAGACTCGCCAATAACCAGTAGTTGCGGTTCCAGGCAAACAGCAGAGAAAGGGCCACACCGGCAAAACAGCAGCGCAGGATCAGTCGCTTGCGATCCCCCTTGTTGTCGGAGCGATGACCCAGCCACTGGGTGACCAGAATGCCCACCACCGCATTGATGGTGTAAAAGAGCCCGACCAGCACCGGGCGCACCTGCACCTCCTCGGCCAGAAACAGGCTCAAGGTCGGCACCTGCAGCGCCACCGCGACGCCGGTCATGAAGGTCACCGCCAGAAATGAAAGGGACACCGGATCCGGACGTTTTACCGCCGCTATCGACAAGCTCATTGCGTTACCACTGATTGGAAGGAAAAAGGCGGGCCAACTGACTACGGCCGTATAAAATAGCGGCACATATCTTATGTCATTATCAAGAGCAGGCTCAAGGTTTGCCCAAGGATTACCTCAGCTGGCATGGGACTGTGTACGCCTTGCGACTCGGGCCGTGACCCCGTAGAGTGAACCCCCATCCGACCAGCACAAGGAGTTCGCATGTTTGATTTTGATCGGGAAATAGAGCGCAGTGGCACCATGAGTCTGAAGTGGGACAAGTACAAGGATCAGGATGTGCTGCCCATGTGGGTTGCCGACACCGACTTTGCCTCCCCCCCTGCGGTGGTCGAGGCGCTGACCGCCCGGGTTGCCCACGGCATTTTTGGCTACTCGCGCCCCTCGCCGCGCCTGATCGAACTCATTATCGAACGGATGGCGACCCGCTATGGCTGGGCAATCGAGCCCGAATGGCTGGTGTTCCTGCCGGGCGTGGTGCCCGGGCTCAACCTCGCCTGCAAAGCGTGGAGCCAGCATGGCCGCGGCATTATCACTCCCAAGCCGGTCTATTACCCCTTCTTGCAGGCCCCCGGTTTCAACGACCGTCCGCTGCTCACCGTGCCGATGATTGAAGAGGCGGGCCGCTGGGTGCTGGATCTGGCAGAGCTGGAGCGTCAGGCCCCCGCTGCGGATCTGCTGCTGCTCTGCAACCCCCACAACCCGGGCGGCACCATCTTCACCCGTGACGAACTGCTGGCCATCGACGCCATCGCCGCGCGCCACAATCTGGTGATCTGCTCCGATGAAATCCACTGCGATCTGCTGCTGGATAAACATGCCCGCCACATTCCCTACTGCGCCATCAGTCCAGAAGCTGCCGAACGCTGCGCGGTGATGATGGCCCCGAGCAAGACCTTCAATATCGCCGGTCTGTGCTGCTCCTTCGCCATCATCCCCAACGCCCGTCTGCGCTTTAGGCTGCAACAGGCGATGCGCGGCATCAGCGCCGATGTCAACCTGCTGGGCTTTGTCGCCGCCGAAGCGGCCTATGAAGGTGGCGAGCAGTGGCTGACCGAGCAGCTCGACTATCTGGCGGCCAATCTGGCCCTGATCCAGCAGGCTGTTGCCCGCTGGCCCGGCGTCAAGCTGGCCAGCCATCAGGCCACTTATCTGGCCTGGATCGATGTGAGCGCCCTTGGCCTTGCCGACCCCATCGCCTTCTTCGAGCAGGCCGGAGTCGGTCTCTCACCGGGTGCCCAATTTGGCGACGGCCAGTTCGTGCGGCTCAACTTCGGCTGCACCAGGGCACGGCTGACCGACGCGCTGGCGCGAATGGAAGGGGCGATCCTCAACCACTGCAAGCCCTAGTCAGCTGCAACGGGATGGGGTCAACCCCATCCTTTGTTACCCGGCATCGTCAGCCACAGCTCAACTCAGTTAACGGTCAATTATGTCTCTACGGATCTTGCGTCACCTTATTCTCCCCCTCTGTGCGCTACCTGCGCTGCTCCCCCTGAGCAGCCAGGCACTGACCATAGGCACCGGCCCGCTCAATGGCGTCTACTACCCGACTGGCGGTGCCATCTGCCGGGTGCTCAATGCCGGCCATGCCCTGCATGGGGATAGCTGCACCGTGCAGAGCACCCGTGGCTCAATGGCCAACCTCAAGGCGTTGAACAAGGGGGAAGTACAGCTGGCGCTGGTGCAGTCCGATGTGTTGCATCACGCCCTGCACGGCAGCGGCCCGTTCAGCGGACAGGGCGCCAACCATGAGCTGCGCAGTCTGTTTCGTCTCTATCAGGAGTCGCTGACCCTGCTGGCAGCTCCCAATAGCGGCATCACCACCCTGGCGGATATCGAAGGGAAGCGGGTCTATCCGGGCAACCCTGGCACCGGTGAACAGATCACCAGCAAGGCCCTGATGGCGGCCATGGGGTGGCAGCCCGGGCAGTTTGTCGCCTACCAACTCAAGTCGAACAGTGAACCACTGGAAGGGCTGTGTGATGGCTCGCTGGATGCCGCCTTTGTGGTCGAGGGTCATCCCAGCCTCTCTATTGGCGATCTCATCAATCGCTGCAAAGTTCGCCTCATCCCCATCGAAGGGGAACAGGTCGACAAGCTGCTCAAACGTCATCCCTACTACCAGCGCAGCCGCATCGCGGCCAACCTCTATCCGGGGCAGACCAGCTCTCTCAACAATATAGGGATGAGCGCCGAACTGGTGACGCTGGACAGCTTGCCGGACCCCATTGTGCGTACCGTGCGCGATACCCTGCTGACCCGAGTCAAGCAGTTCAGCCGCCTCCATCCAGCCCTGAGTAAAGTGACTCCCGAGCAGTTGCAGGCCCAAACCGAGCTGCCTTTGCACCCGGGGATGTCGGATCAGCCACCCGAGCCGTTATCACTGACCCCCGAGCAATTAGCGCCAGAACAGTTAACAGCGGCGCCGTTGACCTCAGGTGCAGAGCAAACGGCGGCACAGGCCAGTGCCGCCGAAGGGACGGCAGCCCTTCCCGACATCCCTTCGGATGCCACCGCCACCAGCAGCGCAGCACTGGCCACCGGGAGCACAGCGCTAACCACCGAGAGCGCCCCCTTGCCCGAGGCCACTCTCGAGGTTACCCCTGAGCTGACAACGCCAGCCACCGAGGTTGCGACCAACGCCAGCCTGATCCCCCCGGCCTCCGCCGCTGCGCCAACCGCTCCTGCTGTATCGGCAGCGGTATCGGCAGCCGTTTCGACCCAGTTGCAGACGAGCGCCGCGTCGGCAACCGTGTCACAAGCGCAGGAAACGCAGCCCACGGCCAGCGGCGCGGTTGCTAGCGAAACCCCACCGCAGGATAAAACTGACGCACCCCTCTCACCCGCCACCAGCGCAGCAGCGCCGCTGCAACCCTGAATCGGGCAGCACAGAGAAATGCATCAGGGCAGCCTCGGCTGCCCTGATTGTGAGTGCCCACTTGCGCTAATTGGCTTGTGACTTGTGACAATTGGCTTGTAGATATTGTCGCGCAACCTGACTGCCCTGCTACTGCGCCCCACCCCGGGTCAGATAGGGATTGGGCTTCTGGATCTCCTCCTCCACCCAGTGCAGCAACTGCTTGATGGCCCGCGACAGCACCTGATTCTGGCGCACCACATAGCCCAGACTGGTGCCGGGAAAATCACTCAAGCTGGTGACTGGCGCGGTCAGGTTGAGGCGCGGATGCAGGGAAAAATCCGGCACTATGGCGACGCCAAAGCCAGCCTCGGCCCAATCGAGCTGGGCATCCACGCTGCCCACCTCCATGATGCGGCAAGGGGGCAACGCCAGCAGCGGCAAGGACGGATCGATCACCGCCCGGGTACGGGTGTCATGACCCAACAAGATCAGGGTCGGCTCATCGAGGGGATCGCTCTCCCCCGCGATGGCTCGCTCTTGCCAACGTGCCAGCCCGTGGCCCAGCGCACACCAGGTCACCTGCTGCAGCTCGGTATAGAACAGCGGCTCGCTGCGCTTTTGCGCCATCACGAAGCCCAGATCCGCCTTGCCCGCCTTGACCAGCTCGGCGGCCTGATCCGAGGTGGTGTTGAACAGGGTGAGATCGATGCCGGGAAACTCCCGCTTGAAGCGCTGGAACGGCTGGATCAACAACAGCCGGGAGATAATGTCGCTGGCGGCGATGGCCAGCGTGCCCTGACTCAACTGGTTGAGGGCATTGAGATCGGACTGACAAAGCTGCAGCTCGGCGATGGTGCGCTCGGCGCTTTGCAGCAAGCGCTCCCCTGCCTGCGTCAGCCGAAACGGGCTGCGCTCGATCAGCCGCACCCGGGTCGCCTGCTCCAGCCGCTTGAGATGCAGGCTGACATTGGGCTGGGTCATGTGCAGCTCGGTGGCGGTTTGGCCAAAATGTTGCAATCTGGCCAGGGTGACAAAGGTTTGCAGCCAGTGAATATCCAGCATAAGAGTCCCTCAACCCGCTATTGACGCGGTCTGCACGGCAAAATTGGGCCGTTTGCCGCTTAATTGGTCACCATTATATGGCTTTCTTATCGGAATTATAAAAATAATTAATTTTTCTAATCCGCATCAGGCTCCTAGGATGGACGCCTAACGTCTTAGGAGAAAGAGTCATGTCGTCTATCGTAGTCGTAGGTGCTAACTGGGGTGATGAAGGCAAAGGCCGCATCGTTGATTATCTGGCAGGTCAAGCTGGCGCCAGCATTCGCTTCCAGGGCGGCAACAACGCTGGCCACACCGTGGTCAACGATCTTGGCACATTCAAGCTGCACCAAATCCCCAGTGGCGTATTCAGCCCGGATTGCCTGGTTGTTCTCGGCCCTGGCATGGTGATCAGCCCAGAGAAACTGACCGTTGAGCTTGATGAAGTCAAAGCCTCCGGCGTGACTCCGAAGCTGGCAATCTCTGATCGCGCAACCCTCTGCCTGCCGCTGCACGCGCTGGAAGATACCCTGGAAGAGCTGCGTCTGGGCGATGGCGCCTATGGCTCTACCCGTCAAGGTATTGCTCCTGCCTACGGTGATCGCGTAATGAAGAAAGCGATCCTGGTTGGCTGGCTGAAGCAGCCGGACGTACTGGTCGAGCGCATCCAGTTCATGCTGGACTGGAAACTGCCGCAGATGAAGGCTATCTATCCGACCTTCGAATTCACCCAGACCGCCCAGGAGATGGCCGACTGGCTGCTGGAAGTCTCTGCCCCGTGGATCGACGCCGTGTGCAACGTCAGCATGCCGCTCAAAGCGCTGCAGGCTGAAGGCAAGACCCTGCTGTTCGAAGCGCAGCTGGGTGCTGGCCGTGACCTCATCTATGGTGAGTACCCATGGGTCACCTCCTCCCACGTTTCCGGTGCTTATGCCGGTATCGGTGGCGGCCTGCCGGCACTGCGCCCAGAGCGCATCATCGCCGTGGCCAAGGCATTCAGCTCCTCTGTCGGTACCGGCACCCTGCTGACCGCCATGGAGAACCAAGACGAGTTCCGCAAGATCACCAACGAGTTCGGTGCCACCACCGGTCGTCCCCGTGACGTTGGCTACTTCGATGCCGTCGCCACCAAGAACGGTGTTGAGCTGCAAGCGGCGACTGAAGTTGCCCTGACCAAGCTGGACTGCCTGACCGGCCTGCCGGATCTGAAGATCTGCGTCGCTTATGAAGGTGCTCACACCGAGAACCCGATCTGGCCACAGACTGCAGCTCTCAAGCCTGTCTATGAAGTGATGGAAAGCTGGAGCGAAGACATCACCGGCTGCCGCACCTTCGAAAGCCTGCCTAAAGCCGCTCAGAACTACGTGCTGCGCATTGAAGCACTGCTGGGTGTGCCGGTTCCGATGGTTTCCGTCGGCCCGGGCCGTGACGAGATGATCCTGCGCTAAGCAGCCCTCTCATCGTCAAACAAAAAACCGGCATCCATGATGCCGGTTTTTTTATGGCTGCTATTTAGCTCTCGCCCTTGAGTCACCCGATGCTCACCCGATGCAATGGCGCAAGCCGAGCGCCCGGCACTGCCAGATCAACGTTGGGCTTCACTTCGTTTCGCACCAACCTACGATTTTTAACCCAACATACGGGATGACGGCGCTGACGGCGGCAATAAAAAAGTGCGGTCAAAAATGTAGGTGTCTCAGATTCCCTCTTTACCCAGATTTTGTTCTTTTCATCATCGATTCCGAGATCTACATCAATTTTTGTACATATTGAGCTTTAAACCATGAATCAAAGCAACTAACTCATTGACCCAACTGAGCACTTTGTTTAGAGTCTGCAACGCACGAGCGTATCGCTCTGTATGCTGCACCCGATGTAAACGCCAGTAGCATTAGCCTTTGAAATATAGGGCGCCTGCTTAGTTGCAGGCTATTTCGCCGGCTCACCCTCCGCCGTCTCCAAAAGAGACTGTAGCCTGCGGTAATTGGCATTGGTTCGAAAAGAGATGGCAGAAGCTATTGGTTTTCGGGGTAGGCATCATCTCTTTTTATCCCCTGGAGTTATGGGGCAACCATGTCAATTTTACTCACCATGACTAAAAAAACGCCCTTCTTGGCTCCACAAAAGCCGACCCTCAAGACTGACAAGAAAATTGCTTCCTTAGCTAATTTATTGACAGCCCTAGGCTTGGATGAATCCGAGCTCCTCAGCGCCCTTTCGATGACATATCTAGAAAGATATACGCCTAAAAAAGTACCAAAGAGTAGTGGAGGAGAAAGAACTGTTCATATACCTCATCCATTAATAAAGAAAATACAACGAAGAATAAATAATAGAATATTTTCAAAAATTGTTATTTGGCCATATTATTTATTTGGTTCTGTTCCATCTGAGATTGATGTTCTCTATGAGAATGAGTTACTAAAACGTGACTACATAAGTTGCGCTCAGCAGCATTGCAAAGCAAAAAGCATATTAAAATATGATATTGAAAATTTCTTTGATCATATTCATTACGATTTAGTATATGAAATATTCACCAAATTCTTTAAATACGATCATGAAGTTTCTAGAATATTAAGTGATTTATGCTGCATTGATGGTGAGGAAGGCAATCATATTGTTCAAGGTGCACCAACATCTAGCTATTTAGCATGCTTATGTTTATGGGACGTTGAGTGCAATATTATAAAGCGTCTAGAAAGGAAAAATTTGGTATACACAAGGTTAGTCGATGATATTACTGTATCATCTAAAATACATGACTATAACTTTGAAAATGCCAAAAAGACCATCGAAGATATGATACATGGAAAAGATTTTCCAATAAACAAAGAAAAATCAAGAACCTTTAATATTTCTAATGAGCCACTATCTGTCCATGGTTTGAGAGTTAATTTTAATACGCCAAGGCTGCCTTCCGATGAAGTTGGCAGAATTAGAGCATCAGTAAAAAATATTGAATTAAGAGCAGCAACCAATAATTTTAGAACAAGTAAAGCGTATCGAAAAGCATTTGAAAGATGTTTGGGACGAGTTCATAAATTAGCTCGTGTAGGCCATGAGGCACATATCAAGCTGAAAGAGCGTCTACGTAAAATAAAACCACTTCCTTCACCGAAGGATGTTAATAAAGTAAAGCATTATGTAGACCGACTAGAAGTAATCGCCAAAACTGGCTGTGATAATATCAAATATTCACGCTCATATCATATAACCATGTATTATCTTAATATAGTATACAGAACCGAAAAATACAGACCATTAGTTTCAGAATTAAGATCGCGATTGCATGCAATAGCTCCAAGTAAGGAAGAGAAAGGAACTTACTTTGACTAAAATAAACATGAAAAACTTTATTTTCTTTATTCTTGTTATTGCAGGAGTAGTAACTGTATGCTTTTTATTTTCTCTTGCTGCCATAATCGTCAATGACTTGTACTACAAGTCATTTTGCTTTTCTTCAGAATGCTATGCTTTTGCCTTTAAAAAAATAGAACCTGCAACACAAATCCTATTGGCAGGCGGTTGGTTTTTAACCCTGTTTGGTACTTTAGGTGGCGCCTTAATAGCACTAACTAGTTATCTAACCAGCATCAAACACAATGCTTTCAACAATCACCTTAGTCATATAAGATTATTTTCTGATTTTGTAAATACTGAGTTAACAAAACACTCAGGCATATCAAAAAACAAAATAGATGTTTTTCATTGGTATAATTCAATATTTCCAGACTCCTCAAATGGAAATATGGAAGTATCCAAGGATTATTATAAGAACATAGATTATATCGCTCTAGAGGTTCTTACATCAAATAACACTATTATAGAAAAAGCCAATATATATATAATGGATCATCAAAAAAGGGTATTACCTAAGATTGAGGCTGTTTTTGGCACACAAATAGATGTACTTCCTAAAAACGACTATATAAAGGTTGAGTCAGAAATATTCATGTTTATAGATAAAGTCAACAAGACATTCACAAATAGCTCCGTTTCATTATCTAGTCAAAAACGCTTATATACATAGAAATAAAAAGGCGACCATCCGGTCGCCTTTTTATTTCCAACACATTCCCAATCAGGAAATATCACCGAGCCGGTCGTTTAGCGCCATTTCCTTTGGCTGCAGGCTTGCCGCCCTGAGTGGCGGGTTTGGCACCCGGCTTGACCGAGCCAGCGCGGGTCGGCGCTTTGCCCTTGTGAGCGGGTTTCCCCTGCCCTGTCGGTTTAGCATCTGGAGCGGCGGGCTTGCCGTTGCCAGCCCCTTTTTGCAGCTGGCCACCCACAGGTTTGCCATTGCCCGCCTTGCCGCCATGTTTGCTGGCCGCCGGGGCATTAGCTGCGCCAGCCTCGCTGCGGGCGGCACTGTTGCCACGTCCTTTGCTCTGGCCATTAGCGGCCTTGTTGCCCGCACCATTACCACCATTGCCACGCTGGTGACTGATGTTGCTGTGGCGAGTCAGGGCCGGTTTTAGCCCCTTGTTGGTGCTGCGCGAGGCCACCGCCTCACCACGCCCTTCCGCTGGCACCAGACAGCCGGGGCCGTTGCCGATCAGGTGGCCCTTGCCCATGGCTAGCAGGGCTTCGCGGATCATCGGCCAACCGGCAGGATCGTGGTAGCGCAGCAGCGCCTTGTGCAGGCGACGACGGCGCTCACCCTTGACCACGAACACATCGCCACCGGTGCGGCTCACCTTGTTGAGCGGGTTTTTCTCGGTGTAATACATGGTGGTGGCGTTGGCCAGCGGCGACGGGTAGAAGTTCTGCACCTGATCGAGCTTGAAGCGGTTCTCTTTAACCCACAGCGCCATATTCACCATGTCTTCATCGGTAGTGCCCGGGTGGGCAGAGATGAAGTAGGGGATCAGGTACTGCTGTTTGCCCGCCTCTTTCGAGTATTTATCGAACAGCTCCTTGAACTGGTAGTAGCTGCCCATGCCCGGCTTCATCATCTTGGAGAGCGGCCCCTCCTCGGTGTGTTCCGGCGCGATCTTGAGGTAGCCGCCAACGTGGTACTTGGCCAGCTCCTTGATATAACGGGGATCTTCTACCGCGATGTCGTAACGCACCCCGGAGGCGATCAGGATCTTCTTGATCCCCTTGAGGTCACGGGCCTTGCGATAGAGGTTGATGGTCGGGGTGTGGTCGGTGTCCATGTGGGCGCAGATGGTGGGCCAGACACAGGAGGCGCGACGACAGGTCTGCTCGGCCTTGGGGCTCTGGCAGCGCAGCTTGTACATGTTAGCGGTGGGGCCACCGAGATCCGAGATGACGCCGGTAAAGCCGGGCACCTTGTCGCGGATATCTTCGATCTCTTTGAGGATCGACTCTTCCGAGCGGCTCTGGATGATGCGCCCTTCGTGCTCGGTGATGGAGCAGAAGGAGCAGCCGCCAAAGCAGCCGCGCATGATGTTGACCGAGGTCTTGATCATCTCAAACGCCGGGATCTTCTCGTTGCCATAGGCCGGGTGCGGCACCCGCTGGTAGGGCAGGCCGAACACGCCATCCATCTCGTCGGTTTCCAGCGGGAAGGCAGGCGGGTTGACCCAGATGATGCGATCACCGTGGGCCTGCGACAGGGCGCGGGCACAGCCGGGGTTGGTCTCGTGGTGCAGAATGCGCGAGGCGTGGGCGTAGAGCACCTTGTCCTCTTTGACCCGCTCGAACGCCGGCAGCTTGACATAGGTCAGCTCCCACGGCTTGGGCTTGGGCGGCTGCACCAGCACCGGCTGGGCCTCTTGGGCGGCAGGGGCCGCGTCGGTGGCGTCGTCCGAGCAGGGGGCTCCTTCCATATAGGGGTTCATGATGGGATCGATGCGGCCAATCTGGTCGAGCTTGCTCGAATCCACCCCTTTCCAGCCCGGCAGCGGCTCCTTGCGGATCACGGCGGTGCCGCGAATGTCCTGCATGGTGTCGATGCTCTCCCCCGCTGCGATGCGGTGGGCCACCTCGATCAGCGGCCGCTCGGCGTTGCCGTAAATCAGGATATCGGCCTTGGCATCGAGCAGGATGGAGCGGCGGATGGTCTCTGACCAGTAGTCGTAGTGGGCGATGCGGCGCAGGGAGGCCTCGATGCCGCCGATCAGCACCGGCACCTCTTTGAACGCCTCTTTGCAGCGCTGGGTATAGACCAGGGTGGCGCGATCCGGCCGCTTGCCGCCCACATCCCCCGGGGTGTAGGCGTCGTCGTGGCGCAGCTTTTTATCGGAGGTGTAGCGGTTGATCATGGAGTCCATGTTGCCCGCGGTGACCCCGAAGAAGAGGTTCGGTTTGCCCAGACGCATAAAGTCATCCTTCGATGACCAGTCCGGCTGGGCGATGATGCCGACCCGAAAACCCTGGGATTCCAGCATGCGGCCAATCACCGCCATACCGAAGCTCGGGTGATCCACATAGGCATCCCCGGTCACCAGAATGACGTCGCAGCTGTCCCAACCCAGCTTGTCCATCTCTTTGCGGGACATGGGCAGGAAGGGCGCCGTGCCGTAGCACTCGGCCCAATAGCGGGGATAGGAGAAAAGGTTGGGTACCGGCTGCATTTTGAACACCTGGAAAAATTCGGGTCGCGCATTATACCGGTTGCGGCCAAGGGGAGCGATGGCTTTTTGTCCCTATAGATACCGCGGAATAGGCTGCCGCCAGCAATAGCAAGGGCGCCCGCAGGCGCCCTTGTGATGATGAGGCTGATAACTGGCCCCGCTTGGGTTCAAGCCAAGATTCAGGTCAGAGTTCAAGTGAGAGTTCAGGCCAAGGCGCTGATCAGAGCGCCGGAGGGTGCGACTCCCCTGCCCCTTTGACGGCCAGCGCTTCGTCTACCTGCTGATCCCGCGCCCCTGTCATTCCGGCGTGGCGCGCCAGCAGATGGTAGATGGCGGGCACCACCAGCAGGGTGACCAAAGTTGCCAACGACAGCCCGAAGAACACTACTGTGCCCACCGCCATCCGGCTCTCGTAACCGGCCCCCATGGAGAGCATCAGCGGCACCGCACCGATAATGGCGGTCAGCGAGGTCATCAGGATCGGGCGCAGACGGCGCACCGAGCCTGCGATGATCGCCTCCTCGAACCCTTCGCCGCGCTGGCGCAGCTGGTTGATGAACTCGACGATCAGGATGCCGTTCTTGGTCACCATGCCGATCAGCATGATCATCCCGATCTGGCTGTAGATACTCATCTCCTGCCCCGTTAGCCACAAGCCCAAGAGGCCACCGAAAATGCCGAGCGGCACCGTCACCATCACCACCGCCGGGGTCAGGGTGCTCTCGAACTGGGCCACCAACACCAGATAGACCACCAGCAGGGCGAGGCCAAAGACCAGCACCATCTCCCCCTGATTGTCGCGGTAATCCTTGGAATCACCGGCGTAATCCACCGTCATGCCGGTAGGCAAATTGGCGTTGGCCCAGCCATCGAGAAAATCGAGGGCCTCGCCCAGGGTGTGATCCGGGTGTACGTCGGCGGTCAGGGTGATCGCCTTCTGCCGCTGGTAGTGGTTGAGGCGGTTGGCGGTCGCCACCTGCTTGACGGTGGCCAGGGTGGTGAGACTCACCATCTCGCCGTTGGCGGCCTTCAGGTAGATGCGGCCAAGATCCGAGATGCCGTTGAACTCGGTCTGGTTGCCGCGCAGATAGACGTCATACTCCTCGCCCCTGTCCACATAGGTGGTCTTGCTCGCCCCGCCCAGCAAGGTCTGCAAGCTATTGGCAACGGTGGAGACCGGAATGCCAAGCTGGCTGGCGCTGTCGCGATTGATGGTCACCTGCAGCTCGGGGGTCTTCTCGGCATAGTCGAGATCCGGGCTCAGCATCAGGCCGCTGGCCAGTGCCGCCTTTTGCAGTGCCAACCCTTGCTGGTAGAGCTCGCCATAGTCGTTACCCTGCAGCACAAACTGTACCGGCGCGGTGGAGCCGCCCCGGAAACCGGGCTGGAAGGTGCGGATCATCACATCGGGAATGCCGGAGAGCTTGGCGCCGAGCGAACGGGAAAACTCAGTGGCAGTGACGTCGCGATCGGCCCAGTCGGTGAGCTGGATGATCACCATACCGGTCTGATCGCCGCCACGGCCAAAGGCGGGTGTACTGAAGCTCAGCGCCTGCACCACCCCTTTGCCGAGCATCGGCATGATGGCGGACTCCACCTGCTGCATGTTGCGCTTCATCCGCTCGATGCTGGTCCCCTCTGCCCCCTTGACGAAGACATAGATGACACCGCGATCCTCGGTGGGGGTGAGGCTGGTCGGCAGCTGGGTAAAGAGGGCACCGATACCGCCCAGACAGAGCAGCAACAGCAACGGCATCCAGCGGGAGCGACGCAGCACCCAACCCAGCAGGTGGCGATAATGCCCCTCCAGCCAACCGAGCCCGCGATCGAGCCCGGCGGTCAGCCGGTTCGGTTTATCGAGCGGGCGCATCAGCCAGGAGCCCATGGCCGGGGTGAGAGTCAGCGCCACCAGCGAGGAGCAGAGCACCGCGAGCGAAAGCAGGATCGCAAACTCGGTAAAGAGCCGCCCCACCATGCCATCCATAAAGGCGATGGGGACAAACACCATCACCAGCACAGCGGTGGTGGCGATCACCGCAAAGCCCACCTCGCGGGTGCCGTGCCAGGCGGCCAGCAGCGGTGGTTCACCCCGCTGCAGATGGTGGTGGATGTTCTCCACCACCACGATGGCATCATCCACCACCAAGCCGATGGCCAGAATCAGCGCCAGCAGGGTGATGAGGTTGATGGAAAAGCCAAAGTACCAGGCGCCGATAAAGGCGGAGATCAGGGATACCGGCACAGTGATCGCCGGGATCAGCGTGGTGCGGGCCTGCCCGAGGAACAGATAGAGCACCGCCACCACCAGCACGGCGCAGATGGCCAGGGTCTCGTACACCTCGTCGATGGCCTGCTTGATAAAGATGGTGGAGTCGTAATCCACCTCGAGCACGGCCCCCTCCGGCAGGAAGCGCTGCATCTCACCGAGTTTTTTCTCGATCCCCTGCGCCACCGCCAGCGGGTTGGCGGTGGACTGGGCGACGATACCGATACCCAGACTCTCTTTACCGTTGCGCTGATAGGCGCTGTCTTCGTTCTTGGCCCCTACCTCCACGTCGGCGATATCGGCCAGATAGACGCTCTGGCCGTTGGCGGCTGTGGTGACTTGCAGTTGCTGGAAATCTTCCGCGGTGTGGTAGAGACGGGCGATCTGCACCGCCATGGTCATGGAGTTGTTGCGGATTTCGCCACCCGGCAGCTCGATGTTCTCCCGTTTGAGGGCATCTTCCACATCCGCCACAGTGATGCCACGGGCCGCCATGTCGGCGGGCCGCAGCCGCACATACATCACCTGGGTCAGGTCACCGGAGAGCGCCACTTCGCTCACTCCGTCCACCAGACTCAGGGGGTCGACCAGCACGCGGTTGGCGTAGTCGGTCATGGCGGTGCGATCCATCTGGCTGCTGCTGAAGTTGAGCCAGATCGCCACGTCGCCACTGCCGCTGTCCTTGGTCACCAGCGGCTCGTCCACGTCATCGGGCAGCCGTGGCCGGGCGCGGGAAAGGGCATCGCGCACATCGGAGATCCCCTCCACCATGTTCCAGCCAAGCTTGAACTCGACGGTGATCATCGAGCGCCCCTTGCGGGTCATGGAGTTGATGTTCTTGATGCCGCTGATGCCGGAGAGCTGATCCTCAATGGGCTTGGTGACCTGACTCTCCATCACCGAGGGGGCCGCCCCCTCATAGGTGGTGGTGATGGAGACCGACGGGGTCTGCACATCGGGCATCTCCCGCACCGTCAACTTGGAAAAAGCCACCAGCCCGAACACGGTGAGCAGGGCGCTGAGCACTACCGCCACCAGCGGGCGGCGTACTGAAATATCGGAGAGCCACATCAGCCGTTCACCTCGGCCAGATCGCGCACCTGCACCCCATCACGCAGATTGACCAAGCCCTCGACCACGATGCGATCGCCGACTTTCAGCCCCTCGGTGACCCAGACGGTCTCCCCTTCGGTCTCGCCGAGCACCACAGGCACCCGCTTGACCCGGCCATCGGCCTCGAGACGGTAAACAAAACGCTGCTCACCGGCATACTCCACCGACTGGGCGGGGATCAGAGTGAGCTGCTGGGCAGGCAGTGCCAGCGCCACGTTGAGCAGCATGCCCGGCCGCAACTGGCCGCTGCCATTGGGGATCATCACCCGCGCCTTGATGTTCTGGGTATCGTTGGAAACGCGGCTATCGAGGGTGGTGAGGGTGCCGCTAAAGTGCTGATCCGGCCAGGCGGTACTGGTGGCGGTGACCGCCATGCCCGGTCGCAGCAGGGAGAGGTAACGCTCCGGCACCGCCAGATCGAGGCGCAGTTTGTCGATCTCATCCAGATGAAGCAGGGTATCGCCACTGTTGACCAACGCCCCTTCGCTGAGATCAATCAGGCTCACGGTGCCGGCAAAGGGCGCCCGCAAGGTGCGCAGGGATAGCTCATAACGGGCGGCATCGAGCCGCGCCTGCACCTGCGCCACCATGGCCTCCTGCCCATCCAGCAGAGATTGGGTCACGGCGCCACGGGCGACCAGTTTACGCATCTCCCCCAGCTTGCGATTTTCATCCCGCAGGCTGGCACTCTGCTCGGCCACCGCCGCCTGCTGCTTGCCGGTATCCAGCGCAATCAGGGTATCGCCCTGATTGACCTGCTGACCCGACTGCACCGCAATCTTGACGATGCGACCGGTCACCTCGGGGCTGATCACCACCGAATTGTTGGCAACCAGTTTGCCCACCAGTTTAAGGGTCGGCTCGGCCAAGCTCTGCGCGACCTTTTGGCTACGAATATTGACCTCTCTGGTCGGGGCTTTGGCGGCGGGTTGGCTGTGGCGCATCGTCCAGACAGCAGCCATCACAATCAAGAAAAGGCCCACACCGAGCCAGATACGCATTTTCATCGAACGATCCATGAAGAGTTGGAAGGTAAATCCAGATTGGGGCCATTTTAGCCCCATACTATGCCGTAACTATGTATAAATGTGACAAAACGTAACAGGAGTGGGGCGAGATCACTGCGCTTTGTGTAGTTCAGTTTGTTTTCAGTCTTCTTCACATACACTAACGACACTTTTCTTCGCAAACACAGATCCCTGCCTATGCCGATGATGTCCGACCGAACCGCCCTCTCACGCCTGACCCTGTTGCTGCTGGCACTGGTCATCCTGCTGGTTGGTCTGACCCTGCGGCAAAGCCTGAAACAGATAGAACGCCTCTACCAGAGCGATACCCTCAACAGCGCCATCTACCTGCGGGACCAGTTCAAGCAGACCGAGGTATTTCTGGAGGCGATGCGCGGTCAGGCCGAGGAGCGACTGCGCAGCGACCCCCAGTCGGTGCTGACCCGCCAGCTCTATGGCCACATCGAGGCACTGCCGGATGGACTGGCACTGGACACGCTCCCCGCAAACCTGCCCGCGGGGCTGGCTGGCAACCTCACCGGTACGGGGCCACTGCCGCTACCGGGCAGCGAGCGGGAGGCGCGCATTCATCTGGCCTTAAGCCTCTCCCCCTTGCTGGCCACCGCCAGCCAGCGCCTGGGCAACGAGATCGCCTGGGTCTACTTCACCGGCATCGACAACTTTATCTACCTCTACCCCTGGCAACCCTCCAGCCGGTTTCGCTTCTACCCCTCCATCTACCGGAAGAGCTTCTGGCAAGATGCGCTGGCGGCCACCAACCCGGACAAGAAGACAGTCCTCTCGC
This sequence comes from Aeromonas sp. CU5, assembly GCF_002586745.1. Lineage (NCBI taxonomy): Bacteria > Pseudomonadati > Pseudomonadota > Gammaproteobacteria > Aeromonadales > Aeromonadaceae > Aeromonas > Aeromonas sp. CU5. Next base: position 429,524 of record NZ_CP023817.1, on the reverse strand, counting down.
GCCCTTACGATGACTTTATCGGGCTCGGCCCCATGGTCACCATGTCCCAACCCCTCTATAAGGACGGCACACTGGTGGGGATGATCAGCATGGATGTGCTGCTCGCCCGCCTGCAACAACAACTCGACAAACTGACCCCGGCACTGGGGGAGTACCTGCTGCTCAATCAGTACCATCAGGTGCTGGCCAGCAGTGCACAGCAGCCCGTGCTGCCGCAAAATCCCGAGCCAACCGGCGAATATCAATGGCGACAAGGGGCATGTCAGCTGACTCTGGCCATTCCCGATACCCCCTTGCGGCTGGTGCACAGCGTTACCCTGCTGCCGCTGGTGTGGGCCATGATCTGCCAGTCCGCCCCGACCCTGCTCGCCATCCTCTTTATGCTGCTGGCGGCCCTCTCCAACTTGAGATCCCATCGCCTCAATCAGCAGCTCAACTACCTCTCCTGCCACGATGCGCTCACCGGCGCCTTCAACCGCCACTATCTGGCGCGACTGGAGCAGTCGGGCGAGCTGACGCGACAGCGGCCGGGGATCCTGATGTTCGATGCGGATCACTTCAAACGGGTCAACGACAACTTCGGCCATGCGGTGGGCGATATGGTGCTGATCCGGCTGGTGCAGCTCTGTCAGCAACAGCTAAGAAAACAAGACTGCCTGATCCGCTGGGGCGGCGAAGAGTTTTTGCTGCTGGTCAACGATTGCAACGAAACGCAGCTCGCCGACATGGCGGAGCGGCTCAGAACAGCCGTGGCCGGTAATGACTGGGCAGCCATTGAACCTGCACTGGCGGTAACCATCAGCCTCGGCTATCACCCCCACGCAGATGGCACCCCGCTCCAGGAGGCGGTGCGCCGTGCCGACGAGGCGCTCTATCAGGCCAAGGCCAACGGCCGCAACCGCAGCGAAAAATGGCAGGGTGACGCCTGATGGCTCTCGACGTAAGCTGATGGCTTCAACCCTTTTTGGAGGAAAGTCGTGCCACGTAAACCCCGCGTAGGGCTCGCTCTCGGGAGCGGTGCCGCCAGAGGATGGGCCCACATCGGTGTCATCCGCGCTCTTGAGCGTCTCGGTATCAAACCGGACTTGATCGCTGGCTGCTCCATCGGCAGCTTTGTTGGTGCTGCGTATGCCGCCGGAGAACTGGATCGGCTGGAGTCATGGGTGCGCGGCTTTACTCGCCTGCAGGTGGTCAGCCTGCTCGACCCGGCCCTCTCTGGCGGGCTGTTTCGCGGTGAAAAGGTGTTTGGCCTTGCGGCCAACCATCTGGGCAACCCGGAGCTGGAGTCCCTGCCCATCCCCTTCGCCTGTGTCGCTACCGAACTCGATACCGGCCGCGAGATCTGGCTGCAACAGGGCCCGCTGCGCCAGTCGGTGCGCGCCTCCTGCGGCATGCCGGGGATCCTCACCCCCACTCGGGTCAACGACCGCTGGCTGGTTGATGGCGCAGTGGTCAACCCGGTGCCCATCTCGCTGGCCCGCGCCATGGGCGCAGAGGTGGTGATTGCGGTCAACCTCAACACTGACATGCACCAGCCCTGGACCGATGAACCGGATCAACCGGGCAGCAGCGGCCTGCTCAGTCAGTGGCTCAATAGAGGGGAGACGCCCCCCGCCACGCCCGGTCTGTGGAGCGTGATGAGCGGCGCCATCAACATCATGCAGGAGCGGATCACCCGTGCCCGGATGGCCGGGGACCCGCCAGACATTCAGCTCTGCCCGCGCCTTGGCAGTTTATCCATCATGGATTTTCATCGCGCCAGCGACGCCATCAACGAGGGGGAGGCCTGTGTCGAGCGCAACCTCGATCAGCTCAAGGATGAACTGAGCCGCCTCGGATTGCTGTGATCCTCACGCCAATCGCACCAACAAAAAGAGCGCCTTGCGGCGCTCTTTTGCTATGACCAAACTGCGGGTTTAGAACAGCCCCAGCCCTTTGAGCATCACGATCAGGATCAGCAGCGGCGATACGTAACGGATGATAAAGAACAGTGGCTTGAGGATTGGCAGCACCAGCTCGCCGCCATTGCTCAGGGCATCGCGCATCTTCTCCTCGCCCCATACCCAGCCCACAAACAGGCAGAGGAAGATACCGCCTAGCGGCATCAGGATGTTGGAGGAGAGGTAGTCGAACAGATCGAAGAAGGTCTTGCCCGCAATCTGCACATCCGCCAGCACGTTATTGGAGAGCGCACAGGTGGAACCGACTGCACCCAGTACCAGCAGGTTGATCAGGGTCGCCTTGGGGCGGCTCATCTTGAAGCGCTCGGAGAGCACCGAAACCGGCACTTCCAGAATGGAGAGCATGGCGCCGGTGGCCGCGATGGCCGACAGCACGAAGAACAGCACCATGAAAACATGGCCAAACGGGATGCTGGCAAACACCGCCGGAATGGTGATGAACAGCAGTGAAGGACCGGCGGTCGGCTCGAATCCGAAGGCAAACACCGCCGGGAAGATGGCAATACCGGCCAGCATGGAGACGAACAGGTCGGCGCACATCACCCGGAACGCGGTGACCGGAATGTTCTGGTCATCACGGAAGTAGCTGCCGTAAGTCATCATGCAGCCCATGCCGATGGAGAGCTTGAAGAAGGCCAGCCCCATGGCGGTCAACACCACCCCAGCGGTGATCTTGGAGAAATCTGGCGAGAAGAGGAAGGAGAGCCCTTCGCTCGCCCCCGGCAGGGTCAAACTGCGGACACCAATGATCAACAACAGGATAAAGAGCACCGGCATCAGCTTCTTGGTGACCGCTTCGATCCCCTTGGAGACCCCCATCAACAAGATGCCGCCCATCAGGGCCAGTACCAGCCACTGCCACAGCAGGCTCTGCAGCGGGTTGCTGATCAGCGCGCCAAACGCCGCGCCGGTGACCTTGGGATCAGTGGAGAGAATGGAGCCGTCGATCGCCTTGAAGATGTAGGCAAACACCCAGGCCGCGACTTCCGAGTAAAAAGACATGATCAGGAAGGCTGCCAGCACCCCCATCACCGCAATCAGCCACCAGGGTTGGCCCTTGGGAGCCAGCTTGCTCAGGGTAGTCACCGCGTCAGTTTTGCTTTTGCGGCCCAGCATGATCTCGGAGATCATCACCGGCAAACCGACCAGCAGGGTCGCGATCACGTAGACCAGCAAAAAGCTGGCGCCACCGTTTTCACCGGTCAGATAAGGAAATTTCCAGATATTGCCGAGGCCGACTGCTGAACCAAGGGTGGCGGCAAGGACGCCGAATTTACTGGTAAAGCCGTCGCGGGCCTTGGGAGGTGTTTGACTCATGCTTGTCTCACTTATTTCGCATCATGCGAGATGAACCGGGTTTTGATGGTAGGAATTTTCTGAGGTTTATGGTGGTTTGCCAAGATTTTTTGAGCAAAAGCCCTATATAGAGCACAGATAAGGAAAATGCAGGAGCCAGGATACTGATTAACAGGCAAAAAAATGCCGCCCGAAGGCGGCATTTCTATTCACATTGATGATCACGCCTTGGCGAGGTCATCCGGTCCAATCTGGCCAATTTCGGCGACTTTTTTGTCTGCCAGCAGCCAAAGGGTGAACTTGTGCAGATCCGGGTGGTGAGCCAGGGCAACCAGGAAGGCGCCACCCACTTCACGATAACCCAGCTCGTAGTTCTTCAGCGTGGTGGGGGGAACACCCAGCAGATCAGCAAACTTCGGACGGCTCAAACCAACCGCTTCACGGATCTGACGGATCTTCTTGCCAACAGTGACGATATTTGAATTCATAATGTTCCATACTCCGTTTTTGGCGGATTTACTCCGCCTTATTTTTCGCGACGACTCGTAGTCAAGTGTATCAGTTTTGTGCGGACTCGTTATGGTCGAGCCTCTATCTTTATGAGCGCCTTTCGGCGACAACCCTTGTCTTCATCGCGGATGGTAATCGCTCAGCCGCTTCAGGTAAACAGTCTCGAAAAGAAACCACATATTGTGGCCCCCCTAATAACTCGTATAATCTGCCGGCTACCCATAAAGAGGAATAAGTATGGCGTTTCCCGGCATTATCTCTCGCCTGCACCCCGTTTCCAGCCCCGCAGAACTTCAGCGACAACTCCATCAGGGTGAACAATATCGCGCCGAAGCATTCTGGCTCCCGGGCATGTTGCACAGCCAGGCCAACGAGGTCTTGGTGACCCTGTCAGACAAGTGCAGCCTGTTTTTAGAACTGGACCACCAGGAGTTGCCTCTGCGCAGCCACGATGGAAGATTGCATAGCAACGGCCAGATTATCACCGTCAATGGACAAACAATGACCTTGGCAACCACCCCGGGTGATGGTGGCCTGGTACCCGAATCTGGCATGGCCGAGATGGCCGTCTGGCTGGAAGCGGGACACCACCATTTTCTCTGTTCAGCTGCGGTTCAGCCAGTGGCGCGGGCCATCCTCAATATCTGGCCATTAGACCCCTATCTGGCACGCCATTTTTTGACTGGTTTCACCCCCCTGTTGCAGGGTGCAACGGAGGCAGATTACCTCGCGGTCTTTACGGCCAGAGAATATCCAGCCAACCCGCATTCTGACTGGGTTCAGGCCTATATGAAGCTTGAAAAGAAACTGCACCGGGCCTATCTGGATCACTAATTAATCTGGATAAACAGCCAGTTATCCACACGACACAATTTGCCATAAGGCTCATTTGTGAGCTTGATCATGTTTTCAAATCGGCATAGAGTGCGCCTCGTCATTGGAATGACGCCAGCTGCCTGGTAGCGGTTTATTACGTTCTGCGTACCGTACCAGTGCACGAGACACACCAGGAGAGTGTGCAAACCCGGAACCTCCGGGTCACCTGCCAGACTCGACGCCAGCAGTACGGCGGAGCTGCAGTTTACATAAATTAAAAAGTGCGAAGCACGTGAACAACGTGCGATCTCAACGAGGATTTTTTTATGATGAAAATGGCTCCTTCCCTGATTGCCATCGCTATGGCTACTCTGGGTGCTACCGCTGCTCACGCTGCTGACGACATCTACTTCGGTGCCGGTGCTGGTGCTGCCCACTTCAACGGTCTGAACGATATCGCCGGCGTAGCTAGCGGTACTGAAGATGCGGCTGCTGCCAACGCGTTCGTTGGTTACAACTTCACCGAAAACTTCGGTACCGAACTGGGCTACCAGTATGCCGGTCGTGGCAACACCAACGGCGACCGTTACGAAAACCAGGGCGCTACCCTGTCAGGTATCGCTCGTCTGCCAGTTGGCAACGACTTCTCCCTGTTTGCTGAAGGCGGCGCCTACTGGGCTCACACCGACGGTCTGGGCGTAAGCGACACTAAAGTGTCCCCGCTGGCTGGTGTTGGTGTGACTTACAAAGTCAACGACGCGCTGGATCTGCAAGCCCGTTACCGTTACATGTGGAATGTCGCTGACCTGCACAACGATACCATCAGCTCTAAAGCTGACCAGTACGTTGGTACTCTGGAAGCGGTATACCACCCGTTCCGCACTTCCTACGTTGCTCCGGTAGCAGCTCCGGTTGTTGCAGAAGCTCCGGCCCCTGCTCCGCAGATGGTTGAGAAGAGCTTTGCTCTGAACTCTGACGTACTGTTTGCCTTCGGCAAAGAGACTCTGAAGCCGGAAGGCGTTGCAGCCCTGAACGGTCTGTATCAGCAAATCGTTGAATTCCAGCCGAAAGATGGCAACGCTGTTGTTGTTGGTTACACCGACCGTATCGGTTCCGACGCTTACAACCAGAAGCTGTCTGAAGCCCGTGCTCGCACCGTTGCCAACTTCCTGGTAACCAAAGGTATGGCCGCTAGCAAAGTTGCTATCGAAGGTCGTGGCGAAGCTAACCCGGTAACCGGCACCAAGTGCAACAACGTTACCGCTAAAGCCCAGCTGATCTCCTGCCTGGCTCCGGATCGTCGCGTAGAAGTACGTGTATCTGGCGTACAAGAAGTTCAGAAGTAATTTGAACTGACTTGAATGCTACGAAAAGGGGATGCTAACGCATCCCCTTTTGCATATCTATTTCCCCCTCCCCCGCTTGCCTGTCACATCTTCCCCTTAACTTGCCTGCTAACGCCCAAAAGCATAAAGTAGTTGCGCCTGTAAGGTATTGGATAAGCACTAAAAAGCGCTTCGTGTCCGGTCTGTTGTCCATGACGCCAATGCATCATGAGAGTCCAAAAGCCTTCGCTATCCACTTTGCTGGCGATTTTTTCGCAGCAATAAAAACAAGTGCATTGCCCGACATGGGCTAACACAACGAGGATAAACCGATGAAACTCAAAATGGCTCCTACCCTGATTGCACTGGCGCTGGCCGCCGCAGGCACCACGGCACAGGCGGCCGATGACTGGTATACCGGTATCGGTGCAGGTTGGGCATATGCTCACAATCTGGATGATGTTAAGGGTCTGGATACCGATAAAGATGCCACTGCACTGAGTCTGTTCGGCGGCTACAACTTCAACGACTACTACGCAGCTGAACTGGGCTACCTCTACGCCGGTAGTGCTGGCGTTGACGGAACCGACTTCAAAACCCAGGGTGCAACCCTCTCCGGCATCGCCCGTCTGCCGCTGAATGATATTTTCTCAGTGTTTGCTGAAGGTGGTGCCTACTTCAATCACGTCAACGGTAATGGCAACAGCGACAACGGCACCGCGCCGCTGGCTGGTCTCGGCCTGACTGCCAAGGTCTCTGACCTTATCGATGTGCAAGCCCGCTACCGCTATCTGTGGAATCTGGGCAGCGAGCAGAAAACCTGGGAGAGCGACATGAGCGTCGCCACCCTGGAGCTGGTGCTGCACCCGAACCGCACCTCCTATGTGGCACCGGTTGCCGCCCCCGCCCCTGAGCCGGTTCCCGAGCCGGTGCTGGTCGACAAGAACTTCGCCCTGAGCTCTGACGTGCTGTTTGCCTTTGGCAAATCGACCCTCAAGCCAGAAGGTGTCGCAGCGCTCAACACCCTGTATCAACAGATCGTTGAGGTTCAGCCGAAAGATGGCAGCGCCGTGGTCGTCGGTTACACCGACCGTATCGGTTCTGATGCCTACAACCAGAAACTCTCCGAAGCGCGTGCCCGTACCGTCGCGGACTTCCTGGTAGGCAAGGGTCTGCCTGCTGGCAAAGTTGCCATCGAAGGTCGCGGTGAAGCCAATCCGGTCACTGGCACCCAGTGCAACAGCGTCAAGGGCAAGGCTCAGCTGATCTCCTGCCTGGCGCCGGATCGCCGCGTTGAAGTGCGCGTCACCGGTGTCCAACAAGTGACCCAATAACCTTGTGCTGAAAACAGCGTACAACCAGAGGCCCGACGGGCCTCTTTTTTTGACCGCACCAGGCAAGGTTCAGAAAGAGCGGCTTGAGCGTCACTACCTTATATAAAAGAGGGAGGCATCAGCCTCCCTCTTTTCATCTCACAGTTTGCCCTGCCCAACGGACTTAGAACGAGGTGCGGCGGTAGCGGCGATACTCCGGATGCCAGAAGTTGGCTTCGATGGCCTGATCGATCACCTCGTCCGGGGTCTGCACCGCCTTGCCCTGCAGCATGGCGGTCTTGGCCACCATCTTGGCGATGTAACGGGAGACCTCGTGAATGTCCGCCAGATCCGGCAGCAGAGAGCCTTCAGCACCTTTTACCAAGGGCGAGCACTCCGCCAGCGCACGGCTAGCCGACATCAGCATGGCATCGGTCACCCGGGTGGCGCCGGAGGCGATAACGCCCAAGCCGATCCCCGGGAAGATAAAGGAGTTGTTGCACTGGGCGATGACGTAGCGCTTGCCCTTGTGCTCCACCGGCGCAAACGGGCTGCCGGTTGCCACCAGCGCCTGACCGTCGGTCCAGCGGATCAAATCAGCAGGCGTCGCCTCGACCCGGGAGGTGGGGTTGGAGAGCGGGAAGATGATGGGACGGGCACAGTGCTTGTGCATGGTCTTGACCACCTCTTCGGTAAACAGCCCCGGCTGGCCGGATACCCCGATCAAAATGTCAGGATGACCATGCTCCATCACCTCCAGCAGAGAGATGTTGTCCCCCACCGGCCAATCAGCAATGCGTTCCACCGGCTGGGAGAGACGGCGCTGGAAATCGAGCTGGTTGGGGATCTTGTCGGTGATAAGACCGAAACGGTCCACCATAAAGACCCGGCCACGAGCCTGTGCATCGGTCAGCCCCTCGGCCTTCATCTGCGCCACGATCTGCTCGGCAATGCCGCAGCCCGCGCTGCCTGCCCCGAGGAAGGCGACCCGCTTTTCGGAGAGCTTGGCGCCGGAGGCCTTGCAGGCGGCAATCAGGCTACCCAGCGTCACCGCAGCAGTGCCCTGAATATCGTCGTTGAAGCAGCAGAGCTCGTTCTTGTAGCGATTGAGCAGCGGCATGGCGTTGTTCTGGGCGAAATCCTCGAACTGCAGCAGGATATCGGGCCAGCGGCGCTTGACCGCCTGAATGAAGGCATCGACAAACTCGGCATACTCTTCACCTGAGATGCGCGGATTGCGCCACCCCATGTAGAAGGGGTCATTCAGCAGTTGCTGGTTGTTGGTGCCCGCATCCAGCACCACCGGCAGGCAGTAGGCGGGCGAGATACCGCCACAGGCGGTGTAGAGCGACAGCTTGCCGATGGGGATCCCCATACCGCCAATGCCCTGATCGCCGAGACCCAGGATCCGCTCGCCATCGGTGACCACGATCACTTTGACATTCTGCTTGGTGGCGTTTTGCAGCATGTCATCGATCCGATCCATATCCGGATAGGAGATAAACAGGCCACGGGCGCGGCGGTAGATGTTGGAGAACTCTTCACACGCCTTGCCAACGGTCGGGGTATAGATGATCGGCAACATCTCGGTCAGGTGGTTGTGCAACAGACGGTAGAACAGCGTCTCGTTGGTGTCCTGAATGTTGCGCAGATAGATGTGCTTGTCCATGTCGTTACCAAACGCCATGAACTGGCGATAGGCGCGCTCGGCCTGCTCTTCGATGGTCTCGATATTTTGCGGCAGTAACCCTTCGAGATTAAAGTGGCCGCGCTCTTCACTGGTGAAAGCGCTGCCCTTGTTGAGCAGTGGGGTCTCCAGCAGGGCGGGACCGGCGTAGGGAATGTAGAGGGGACGTTTCTTATTATCTTCAAACATGGATCTTGATACCTAAACGATTAGCGAGACGCAGGAACCCGCCGATCCTAGGGACTTGCGCCATGAATTTCAAAGAGTTTGCACATCTGTTGCAAAAGGTTTGCGACCCAGTCGACGAAAAGCACCCGGCGTCTGCCCTGTCAGGCGGCGAAAGCGGTTGGCAAAGTTGGCCCCATCGCTGTAACCGACCCGGATCGCCAGCTCACCGAGTGACCAGTTGGTATAGAGCAGCAACTGGCGCGCCTTGCTCATTCTGAGCTCGGTCACCCTCGCCATCGGCCCCATACCAAATGCTTGCTGACAAAGGCGATGCAGATGGGGCACCGAACAGGCCATCTGGTCAGCCAGCAGGGCCACACTCCAGGGTTCGTCAAGGCGCGCCTCCACCCGGCGAAACAGCGCCTGCAACCGCAGCTCCGGGGTGCCGCGAACCTCCCCTTGCAGGGTGCGCTCCAGCAGTGCCAGTAGCAGACTGAGCAACTGAGGCTGCAACGGTGAGCGCACGCCTTCTACCTGCATCAGGCTGAGCAGATGGTAGAGCTGATCGCCGCCATCCCCTTGCCAGATGCGATGACCAAGCCGGTGCAGGTGCTGCCAGCGCGGCACGTCATCGAGCAAAATCCAGCTGATCTGCCAGCTCTCCCCAACCAGCTTGAGGCCGCCGGGCACGGCGGCGGGCAGGAAAATCAGCGACCCAGCCGGAATGGCTTGCTCCCCCTCGTCGGTGAGCAGAACCCCACCCTCATCGTGACTCACCATCAGGATGTGAAACTCGGGGCGATTGCGGCGGATAACATAGTGATCCCGCACCCTGGAGAGGCCGGTCAGAAAGATGCCCGCCTCACCGAGCAGAGGCAGCCCTTCACGCCCCAGCATCCGCTCTTCACAGCCAGGGGCTATCTCCAGACACTCGCTGATAAATGGCATAACACCTCAACAGGATAGTTTTGCACAAGAAAACCGAGAGGTATCCACAGTGGGAAAACCTCGATATCCACCTATCATACCCCTGACAAACCTTGCTTTTCTCACCCCCGGTTAAAAACTATGAATTATTGGCAAGCGATTTTAAAACAAACCACTGATCGCGAGTTCATGACCCGACTGTGGCGGCTGGCGCTGCCTGTCTCGCTGCAGTCCATGATGTTCTCCCTGCTCGGCCTCATCGATATCATGATGGTGAGCCAGCTTGGCACCACTGCGGTGGCGGCGGTCGGCTTGGGTAACCGGGTCTTCTTCTTCAATCTGCTGGTGATAGCGGGCCTCTCGGGCGGGGTCTCGGTATTGTCAGCGCAATACTTCGGGCGCGGCGAGCTGGCTGGTGTGCGCCGATCCCTGGCGCTGGCGCTGGTGGGGGCCCTGCTGGTCACCCTGCCGTTTGCCTTTCTCTATGTGTTATCGCCGGGCAGCGTGCTGGGCTTTGCCAGCCAGGATCCGGCACTGCGCCTGCTGGCGGATCAATTCCTGATGATCACCGGCGCCACCATCCTCTGTACCGCCATCGTCGTGCCGTTGGAATCAGCCCTGCGCTCGGTGGGCAACGCCGCCGCCCCGACCCGCATCGGCATTATCGCCATCATTGCCAACGTCATCCTCAACTACGCCCTCATTTTCGGTCACTTCGGCTTCGAGGCGATGGGCGTAGCCGGGTCGGCCTGGGGCACCACCATTTCACGCCTGCTGCAAACGGCCTTGCTGCTGATCTACGTGAAGCGTTATGAGTCACGGCTGATCCCGCGCGCACCAGACTGGCTGGCCGCCTTCAAACGCAAGGAGGTGGTGCGCTTCACCCTGATCGCCCTGCCGCTCTTGTTCCACGACGGGCTCTGGGCCTTTGGCATGCTGATTTACGGCTTTCTCTACGCCCATCTGGGGACCGATTCGCTGGCCATCATGACCACCCTCGGCACGCTGGAGAGCATCCTCATCTCCCTCTTCTTCGGGCTGGCAGTGGCTTGCTCTACCCTGCTCGGCCACCGACTCGGGGCCGAGGAGTACGACATCGCCTGGCAACACTCCCAGCTGTTCCTGCTGCTGGCGCCGATTGGTGCGCTGCTGGTAGGGATCGCGGTCTGGTTGCTGCAAGCCAATCTGCTGCAGTGGGTCGGCAACCTCCCCGCCGAGCTGATGACCGAGGCGGGTCAGGTACTCGGCATCATGTGTCTGGGGATGCTGCTCAAGGTGTTCAATATGGTGGGGATCATCGGCGTGCTGCGCTCTGGCGGTGATGTGAACTACAGCATCTTCATCGATATCGTCAGCATGTGGTGCATCGGCATCCCGCTCGCCTGGGTGGCCGTCAGTGTGCTCGGCTGGCCCCTCTCCTGGGTGGTGGCAGTGGTGTTGCTGGAAGAGTTGAGCAAGGTGCTGCTGGTGCAACGCCGCATTCGCCAGCGGCGCTGGCTCAAAAACCTGGTGATAGGATAAACAGCACGGATCGGGGTCATATCAATGACAGTAAAAACCCGTTTGCAGTATGCTAGTCGCCTCTCAATTCAGAGGCAGGGCGCCGCCATATGCAGCAACGCCGCTGCCTCGTAGTCGTTTAAGGAGACGAGCATGCAACCCGAAAAAGAGCTGATCACCGAGAGTGCCTTGCTGGAGATGGCCAATACCATCATCAAAAACCACGAGGATTTCATCCACGGCATGCGTGCCGATTCGGTGGAACAAAAGAGCGACATTCTGGTATTCAAAGGAGAGTTCTTCCTGGCCGAAGATGGCACCCCGACCGGCAAGACCATGGCGGTATTCAACATGTTCAAGCTGCTGGCCCAGCAGCTCTCCGGCAAGTACCGGCTGAGCTAAGTTCGACACGTCGCCAACAAGATGCCGCCCTCAGGCGGCATCTGTTTTTACGCTCGGCTGATGCTCAACCACCACGCAGTTGCGGCCCGCCATCTTGGCCTGATAGAGACACTCGTCGGCACGGTTGATCAGAATATCGATGGTGTCATCGGGGCGCGCCATGGCAATCCCGATACTCACCGTCACCTCCAGCAACTCATCAGCGGTGGGGCTCTTCACCAGCCGCGCCTCGACCGCAATGCGCAACCGCTCGGCCATTTTGCTCGCCTGCGCCGGGTCAGCACAGTTGTGGATCAAAATGGCAAACTCTTCTCCCCCATAACGCCCCAACACCATCCCTGAGTCCAGTTGTTCATTCAAGGTCGCCGCGACGTCTTTGAGCACCGCATCCCCCGCCAGATGACCATAGATGTCATTGATCCGCTTGAAACGGTCCAGATCCAGCAGCAACACAGCAAACGATCTCTTCTTGGATAACAGTCTGGCACGGGCTTGCTCCAGCTCTTTCATCAACAAGCGGCGATTCATCATGCCGGTCAGCTCGTCGGTGGTCGATTCCCGATAGAGCCGCAGCAACATGTTGAGCTGACCACACTGCACCCAGCAGCTGGCCAGGGTGAACATGCCAAGCACCCACACCTGATTCAGGGTGGCCTGACTCCAGATGGTCTGGCCCACCAGCAGCCAGTGGCCCAGCAGCATGGTCAGCAGCACCACCCCCGCCAGTTGTAACCCGAGGGAGAGAGGAATAGGAAAGATGGCAAACAGGGTGATCAGCAGATAGGGAAAGGCCACATAGCCCGCTTGCAGCTGTTGTTCTGTACCAAAGCTATGGAGGCAAAAGAGCGAGAAGAGCATCATCACCGCCATCAAATAGCCGAGTGCCAGCTTCATCCGCTCACGACGAAAGTGGATGAGATAGGAGAGCGGGATCAGGGGTGAGAGCGCCAGAGTGCAGAAGATCCTGGCCTGAAACAGTTGCTCGAAATGACCCGCAGGCAAGGTAGCCCAATCTATCACGGCCCACACCGGCAAGCCCGCCATCAGCAGGCAGGTGAGCAGGCGCAAACGCACTGTCATAAACCCCATGCGGGTACGGGTAAAATCTTCGGAGTGAGCCTTGGCACTCCAGAACTCCGCCAATTTCAGCATCTGGATGCTCCACATAACTAAAGAGGGCTCATTCTACACCGAGTCAGGGGGGGGCAAGGGAAAATTAAACCGTGATGAGGGTCACACAAACCGACAGATGATAACCGCAGCGCGCAAACGTTTCAATGTATCGAAAAATAAACCTTTTTCCGCATAATTAGCGCTGGTCAGCACCATTTCAATCACTACAATAGCGCCCAATTTTCTCCCCCTCCCCACACCATTCGAGGTACTTATGGAACAGGCTGCCGCCGCCCCCATCACCCCTGAGGCACATCCACCCCGACGAGCGCACAGCGAACTGGTCTACGGTATAGATGATGTCCCTCCGCTACCCCAGACCCTGTTCGCCGCCCTGCAGCATATGCTCGCCATGTTTGTCGCCATCATCACTCCTACTCTCATCATCGCCAATGCCCTCGGGCTCCCTGCTGCCGACACCCGTTATATCGTCTCCATGTCACTGGTCATGTCCGGTATCGCCTCCTTCATCCAGACCCGCCGCTTCGGCCCTATCGGTTCCGGTCTGTTATCGGTACAGGGCACCAGCTTCAACTTCCTCGGCCCTATCATCGCCTCGGGCCTCGCGCTACAGCAAGCCGCCATGCCGACGGAAGATATGCTCGGCACCCTGTTCGGCACCATGATGGTGGCGGCACTCACCATGGTGATCCTGAGCCGCTTTCTGCATCTGGTACAAAAGGTGATCACCCCGCTGGTGACCGGCATAGTGGTGTTGCTGATCGGCCTGACCCTGATCAAGGTGGGTCTGATCAGCATGGGCGGTGGCTACGGTGCCCTTGCGGATGGCAGCTTTGCCAGCCACAGCAACCTGTTGCTTTCCCTGCTGGTGCTCGGTCTTATCGTGCTGCTGCAGCGCAGTCGCAACCCCTGGCTGCGCCTCTCGGCCATCATGATCGCCATGCTGACCGGCTATGCCGTGGCGCTGCTGCTGGGCAAGGTGACACCACCAACCTTTGACGGCCCCATGGTGATGGTGCCGATCCCCTTGCGTTATGGCCTGGGCTTTGACTGGCAGCTGTTTGTGCCACTGGCCATCATCTTTGTGGTAACCGCACTGGAAGCCATTGGTGATATGACCGCCACGTCGGATGTATCTGGCGAACCGGTCAGCGGCAAGATCTATATGAAACGGATTAAAGGGGGGGTGCTGGCTGATGGTTGCAACTCGATTATGGCCGCGCTCTTCTCCACCTTCCCCATGTCTACCTTCAGTCAGAACAATGGCGTCATCCAGCTGACCGGGGTGGCCAGCCGCTATGTTGGCCTCTTTATCGCCGGCATGCTGGCGCTACTCGGCCTGTTCCCCGCGGTCGCCAGCCTGGTACAACAGATCCCGGAACCCGTGCTGGGAGGGGCCACCATAGTGATGTTCGGCACCATTGCTGCCGCGGGTGTCCGTATTATTTCCCGCGAGGAGCTGGATAGACGCGCCCTGATGATCCTGGCAGTCTCGATTGCGATGGGACTGGGCGTCGCCCAGGTGCCCGAGGTCTTGCAACATATGCCGGAACTCGTCAAGAGCGTGCTCTCCTACGGCGTCGCCACCGGTGGTATCACTGCTATCTTGATGAACCTGTTGCTACCCAAGCGCGAAAAGCCCCGCGTCTGAGCTATCACCACCCGATAGCGGATGCAGTGTGGCGATGCCCGGTTTTTCCGGGGAGGTGACGGTTAGTGACAGTGCTAGCCGGGTGCCAAACAGGATCATCGATTGACTCATCGCCATTTCTGTCAAGATAATAGGTAAATCAACAATATGAAGCGAAGTGGCCCTGATCCAAATCAGGGCCACTTCGCGCTTGGCAGGTTACTATCCCGCTCTCGTCTCGTTCAAAGGTTTCACCTCTCTCATGCTGATGGATCTCTCTGGCCTGCTGCGCGGACTGCTGACCGACAGTCGCATCGATTTCACTTCGCTCAAGGAGGGGATCTAGCATGCCCATGGACTTCTCCAGTCTGTTACGCCGACTGCTCACCGATAGTCACATCTATTTCGCCCTCAAGGTGCTGCTGGCCATTCTCGGTCTGCTCGCCTTCACCCTGGCCACCGGCAATATCCAGCTCACCGTGCTGCTCTCCCTCGGGTTAGTGGCAGGCGCCATCGCCGAAACCGACGACAGCCTGTGGGGACGCCTCAAGAACCTCGCCATGACGCTCATCTGCTTCATGTTTGCGTCCCTCTGCGTGCAGTATCTCTACCCCACCCCCTGGCTGTTTGCCATCGGGCTGGCCAGCTCCACTTTTATCTTCGTGATGGTGGGGGCGCTCGGTGCCCGCTACGCCACCATCAGCTTTGGCTCGCTGCTGATCGCCATCTACACCATGCTGGGGGCCGCCAAGGCGCCGGATCTCTTCTACCAACCGCTGGCCCTCGGCGCTGGCGCCCTCTGGTATGGGCTGGTCTCTTTCATCTGGCTCTGGCTGCTGCCCTACAAAACCCTGCACGAGCAGCTGGCCCAGAGCTATTTCGCCCTTGGCCGCTATCTGCTGGAAAAAGCCCGCTTCTTCCCGGCGGACGAGCACGGTGCCCAGGCCATTCGCCACAATCTGGCCCAGCTCAATATCAATCTGGTGAGTGCGTTGACCCTCACCAAGTCGGCCCTCAACGCCCGCCTGAGCCGCCGCCATCCGGCCAGTCCGGAGCTTGCCAGCCTGCTGCGCCTCTACCTGCTGGCGCTGGAAATTCACGAGCGCGCCACCTCCAGCCACTACCCTTACAGCCGACTGGAAGCGGAGCTCAAACAGGGCATAGTGCTGGAAGGATTTCAGGAGGTGTTCCTGCAACTCTCCGAGGCGTGTCAGCGGCTCGGTTACGCCATTTTGGTGCACAAACCCTACAGCCATAACAAGCGCATTCACTGGACGCTGCAGGCCCTTGGCGATCAGCTGGAATTCACCCATCTCAAGCAGCACTACCCGAAAACCCTGCTGACGCCGATGAAGTTCCTGCGCCGCAATCTGGCCAGCATCAACCAGCTGCTGGGCAACGCCGAGGGACTGCAAAACCCCGAGCAGGCGCCGCAAAACCTGCCTGCGCTGGCGCGCCCGCCCCGCCTGCCACTGCTGACCCAGCTCAAGCAGCACCTCACCTTGCACTCCATGGTGTTTCGCCATGCATTGCGCTTGTCGCTCGGGCTGGTGATCGGCTACGGCATACTGCAAGCCTTTGATCTGGAAAAGGGCTACTGGATCTTGCTCACAGTGCTGTTTGTCTGCCAGCCCAGCTACAGCGCCACCCGCCGCCGACTGGTGCAGCGGATGCTCGGCACCTTCGCCGGGATTCTGGTGGGCATTCCGGTGCTCTGGCTGTTCCCCGAGCTACACGTTCAGCTGGTGGTGATGGGGCTCGCCGCCTTCCTGTTCTTCACCCAGGTGCGCAACAACTACAGCGCCGCGGTCTGCTTTATCACCCTCTATGTGTTGATGGCGTTCAATCTGCTCGATGGCATCGGCTTTGCCATTCTGGGGCCGCGCTTGCTCGATACCCTGCTCGGCTGCCTCATCTCTTACGGGCTGGTGGCCTGGCTGTGGCCGGACTGGCAATACAAGCGGCTGCCGACCCTGATCGCCAATTCGCTGTCGGCCAACGCCCGCTACCTCTCGGCGGTGCTGGCGAGCCTCACCCAGCAGCGGGATGAGTCCATCGACTATCGGGTGGCGCGCAAGAGCGCCCATCTGGCCGACAGCGAGCTGGCGACCGCCTGGCAGAGCATGCTGGTGGAGCCGCAAAAGCGCCGCCGCTTCCTCGATCTCTGCTTTACCCTCACCTGGCGCAACCACGCCCTGCTCTCCTACATCTCGGCGCTGGGAGCCCATCGCGATAAGCTGGAGGCGGTGAACGGGCTGGATGAGCTGCGCCACCATATCTGCCACACCCTGGAGCAGGCCGCCGGTCATCTGGCGGGCAACCCCTCCAGCTCCCTCGGCAGCAAGAACCTGCTGATCACCCCCGATGATGACCAGGAGAGCAGCGAGGAGCAGCTGATGCTGACCCAGCAGCTCAACCTCATCAGCGAGCTGGCGGATCAGTTGCTGCATCTGGCCAACGAGAGCCGGTTGCTCACCGGGGATCAAGGCGCTACCATGCCCGCCCAATCCTGATAGCCCCATTAGCGAGGAGCCCCATGTCTGCGTCCGAACAACATCAGCTGGAATTAAACGGCCAACTCATCAAGACCGATGCCAAGGGCTACCTGCTCAACAGCAACGACTGGAGCGAGGAGCTGGCGCTGGTGCTGGCTGCGCAGGAGGGGATCGAGCTGGAGGAGCCGCACTGGGAAGTGGTGCGCTTTGTGCGCGCCTTCTATCTGGAGTTCAACACCTCCCCCGCCATCCGCGCGCTGGTCAAGGCGATGGAAAAACAGTACGGCCCCGAGAAGGGCAATAGCCGCTATCTCTACAAGCTGTTCCCGGAAGGGCCCGCCAAGCAGGCGACCAAGATTGGCGGCCTGCCCAAGCCGGTGAAATGTATCTGATCCCATAAAACGGGGGCCGCATCTGCGGCCCCCGTTGTTTTTGATGCGCCTTCCCCGCGCAACGCGCATTCATGTCACGCCCACTTCCAGCCAGCCTTATCCCCGCTGTTCAGCCTGTGCGACCAGCTGCTCTGCCAGCCGGTGGCCATGCAGGTAGGAGGCGATCAACTCGCTATCGGCCTTGCCCAGTTCAATCTGCTGATACCAGTGTTCCAGCATGGCGGCAAAGCCGCGCTGGGCCAGCACCGGCTGCCAGTCGTTGGGAGCGAGCGTCAGGGCCTGCTTGTCACGGGCGATGATGCCGCGAGTGCAGTTCTCAAGATGCAGCGAGAGATTGTCGCCATAGGCATCGATGCGCTCCTCGGTGATGCCGGCGCTGCGGTTCATGCTGCCGCTGATGGCGCGGTCCCCGCTCTGCCAGCTGACGCTCACCCCGGCCAGCAGCCGCTGGTCCTGGGCACTTGGCCGCAGCACCGCCTGAAAATCCCCCTGTGGCGCGCCGCCATAGAAGCAGAGACTGTCGAGCACGTGAATAAAGTCGTCGAACAGAAAATCCCGCGCCTTGCCGGGCAGGGCGAAGCGGTGCTTCTGCCAGTTGAGCTCGGTGAGCGGCTGGGCACGGGCGGCATCCATGGCGGGCAGATAGCGGCGGTTGAAGCCGACAAACAGCGCACAATCCTGCGCCATGGCGAGGTTGGCAAGCTCCTCGGCCTCGGCCAGCGTGTCGCACAGGGGCTTGTCGACAAAGGTGGGGATGCCTGCGCGCAGGCACTGCTCGGCCAGCTCGCGATGCACCGCGGTGGCGGCGT
Organism: Aeromonas sp. CU5; assembly: GCF_002586745.1. Classification (NCBI taxonomy): domain Bacteria; kingdom Pseudomonadati; phylum Pseudomonadota; class Gammaproteobacteria; order Aeromonadales; family Aeromonadaceae; genus Aeromonas; species Aeromonas sp. CU5. The sequence continues at coordinate 411,159 of NZ_CP023817.1, read as the reverse complement.
GGATCATCACGGCGTCGGGGCGACTTGCCAGCAGGGCCGCCACATCGGTAAAGCACTCGGCGACCCGATACTGGCGGGCCAGCTGCTCCAGCACCGATGGATTGCGGGTGCAGAGCAGCGGGGTGACCCGCTCGTCGCTCGTCAGCAGCGGCAGATAGGCTTTTTGGGCGATATCCCCCAGACCAATCATGGCAATGCGCATCTCAACTCCTTTTCACTCGATAACGGGACAAGCGGATAACTGCCCGCACCATCGCAGGATTTCCCCCGCAGATCCAGCCTGCCGTTACCGCGCTGGCTGGCGGCGGCCGCTCTCTGCAAACGGCGGCGTTATCTGGGCATGGCAAGATCGCAGACCGACTTAATCACCTCGGCCAGCCACTCGATGGCCAGATTGCCCTGACTTTTGCGATGTCTGCCGACCACCACCTCGAACGGCTGCGGCGACCCGGCCATCGCCACGGTGCGAAAATCCCCGAGGGCGGCGATGGCCGACGGGATGCAGGCCGCCACGTCATTGACCGACATAAAGGCTTGCAGCGAGGTGTAACAGGGGAGCGTCGCCACCGCCGAGCTGGCGACCTGCTGCGGGCTCATCTGCCCTTCAAAATTGCCGACGCTGTTGGCGAACTGCACAAAGGGGATGGCCGCCATATCCTGCGGCTGGGCATTATCCGGAAGATATCGGGAGTCCTGGCGCAGCACGCAGCAGTAGTGATCCCGGCGCAGGGTGGCGCGCAGCAACCCCGGGTCGATATAGGCATCAAAGCCAATCACCAGATCCGTCTCGCCACTGGCCAGCGCGTCCAGATGCAGCTCGGCCTGAAAATCCACCACATCGAGCCGGATGAAGGGCGCCTGATTGCGCAGAGCGCTCGCCAACCTTGGGATAATGGCGAGCTGGGCATACTCGTTGGCCATCACCCTGAAAGTGCGCTGGCTGCTGGCCGGATCAAAGGGGGCTGCCACAAAGACCCCGTCGATATCGGCCAGGATCTGCTCGAACTTGTCGGCCAGCTCGCAGGCGTAGTCGGTCGGCTGCAACCCGGCGCTCTGGCGGATAAACAGCTCGGCGGGAAAGAGATCGCGCAGCTTTTTCAGATGACTGCTCACCCCCTGCTGGGAGATCTCCAGCAGCTCGGCCACCCGCGACACACTCTTGTATCTGACCAGCAGCACCAGCACCCGCATCTGCCTGATATCGATCTTCTCCACCCTCACCTCACCAATTTAAGTTGTATCACATACAAATTATCCATGATTTACATTGTATCAGTAGCTCTCTAACCTTGCAGCTCTTCCAGCAAAGCGAGGTTAACGATGAAAACTGTCATTCTGATTGGTGCTCAGGGGAAAATGGGGCAAGCCGCCCTCAGTGGTCTGGGCAAGCACAAGGTGATCACTGCCAGCCGCTCCGGCGAGGGGTGTGATTTTCAGGTGGATATCACCAGCAAGGAGTCAATCGAGCGGCTCTACCAAAACGTGGGCTCCTTCGATGCGGTGGTCAATACCGCAGGATTTTGCGAATACGCCCCCTTTGGCGAGATGAGCGAAGAGCAGTGGCAAACTACCATCCAGAGCAAGCTGATGGGGCAGATCAATCTGGTCAATATCGGCCTCAACTACATCAATCAGGGGGGCTCCTTCACCCTGATCTCCGGCATTCTCAATATCAAGCCGATCCCGCTGGCCATTGCCGATGCCACCACCAGCGGCGCCATCGATACCTTTGTCCAGTGCGTGGCCCACGAGCTGCCCCGCGGCATCCGCATCAATGTGGTCAACCCGACCGTACTGGAAGAGGCGTGGGACGTATATGGCGAGATGATGCCCGGCTTCCAGCCGGTGCCGGGCGCCCTGGTCGGCAAGGCGTTTGAGCGTTCCGTCGATGGCTTTATTAGCGGTCAGGTGCTCTATGTCGATGCCTGATCCTGTTCAGGCCTGACCCCAATGCCTTTGTAATTCCTTGTCGATGTTTTTCCTCTTCCCCGAAAGCGCCAGCTCTCGGGGCTTTTTGTATGGCGGGGGCAGAATAGCGACAGGATGGGTTTCGTATTGGACCCTCCCTGGCTAGCAGGCCGCACTTTACGAAGCGACAAGGGCAAGGAAGCGATGAACAACAAGACAGTTCAATCCCTCTTTCACTACAAGCGGTGGGCCGATGGCGAGCTGCTGGATGCAATCGCCACACTCGATGCGCAGCAATATGGCGAGGCCCACCACACCTGCCTTAGGATCTTCAACCATATCCATGTGGTCGATGCCATCTTCAAAGCCAATCTACTGGGTAAAACCCACGGCTTTGCCGCCACCAATACCCCGGAGACACCGACTCTGACCGCCCTACGCAGCTCGGTCACGGAACTGGATAACTGGCTGGTGGATTATGTCGAGACCCTGAGCCCGCAAGAGGGGGCAACCCCGCTCTCGTTTCGCTTTGTCGATGGTGACAAGGGGCAGATGAGCCGTGACGAGATGCTGCTCCATCTGGTGACCCACGGCGGCTATCACAGGGGGGCAATCGGGCGGATTCTGGTGCAATGCGGCATCACGCCCCCGCGCGATACCCTGACCACCTTCCTGCATCGCAGCGAACCAGCACGGCAACGATGACCCTCTCGTGGTCCGGGCAGTGACGAGATGATCCTGCGCTAAGCCGCACCTCTCATCGTCAAACAAAAAACCGGCATCCATGATGCCGGTTTTTTTATGGCTGCTATTTACCCTCTCGCCATAAAAACCACCTAAAGGCTCAAATAACTCACAAATAGACGTAATATTGAGCCGTTCTGCAACAAAACTCTGCCCTGCTCTCGCTAAAGTGATCCCGTTACCACACGAGGAGTCACCCGATGAAATTGCTCAAACCTGCCGCCCTGCTGCCCCTGCTCTGTATGGCGGCCCTGCCCACCTCTGCCATGACCCTGAAGAGCACGGATATTCACGAAGGCCAGTTGATGGACAAACAGCTCAGCTTCAACGGCTTTGGCTGCAGCGGCGACAACCGCTCGCCCCAGCTGAGCTGGCAGGATCTGCCGACAGGCACCAAGAGTGTCGCTATCACTGCCTATGACCCCGATGCCCCAACCGGCAGCGGTTGGTGGCACTGGCTGGTGGTGAACCTGCCAGCCACCCAGAGCGAGCTGGCCAGCAATGCCTCCGGCAAGCTCAAGCAGGGATTGGAGATCCGCACCGACTTTGGCAGCCAGGGTTACGGCGGCCCCTGCCCGCCCGCGGGTCACGGCATGCACCGCTATCAGTTCACCGCCTGGGCCCTGCCCCATGATCTCGAGGTGAAGGCCGATACCCCGCCCGCTATGGTAGGCTACATGCTCAACAGCATGGCGCTCGGCAAGGCCACCCTGACCGCCACCTTCGTCACCCCCTAGGAGCCAACCGGATGAGCACCCCCCTGCTGCAACAGAGCCACTATCTCGGGATCCGCCAGCAGCCCCTGCATCGGGTGCTCATCTATGCCCCGACCCTCATCTGGGTCACCCAGGGGAGCAAGCAACTGTGGTGGCGCGAGCGGCGCCTGTCGTTTGACAGGGAGCGCTGGCTGCTGATCCCGGCAGGCCACCAGCTCACCTTCGTCAATCAGCCGGAACAGGGCAAATTTCGCTCCCACGCCATCACGCTGCTCACCCCGCCACCGCAGGAATGGCTGGCCGAGTCAGCCCCTTCCCATACCAATCTGGATGAGCCAGCCGTCAAGGTCACCCCCGGGCTCGCCTTCTGCTTTGAACTCATCAGCACCATGGCCGAGCGGGGGCTGAGCGAAGCGACCCGGGCCGAACTGCTACGTGGCTTCTACGCCGAGCTGCGGGCCGCCAACGCCCTCGGGTTGCTCTTTCCCGCCAGCACCATGACCCTCGCAGAGCGGCTGGCCCGCTACCTGGCGGTAGAACCCAGCATCGACCACACCCTGGAGGCAGTTGCCCCCCACTTCTCCATGAGCCGCGCCTCCATGGTGCGCAAGCTGTCCGCCGAAGGTCGCAGCTTTCGCCAGTTGCTGGCTCAGGTGCGCATGAGTCACGCCCTCAACCTGTTGCAACAGCGCCTCACCCCGCTGGAGGTCGCCCTCGCCTGCGGTTATGACTCTCCCAGCCGTTTTGCCGCCCGCTTCAAACAGGAGTTCGGTCTGACTCCCCATCAATATCTGCACACCTGTCCCTCCACCCCACTCAGTCACGCCAGATAGTCGATAAGTAACTTTTCCAAAGAGAGTTACTACCGATAGTTGTCTGTTCTTGGACGCGCAATGGATGGCAACACCCTCCATGCAAAAGGCCTCCGGATGGAGGCCTTTTCTGTTTTCACTCAAGTTGCACTCACGGGGTACCCGCCGCGCTGCTGGTACGCACAGCGCTTAGCCGGTAGTGAGCGGCAAAGAGAGGCGTTTGGCCAGCGCCTGAAAGTGCTGGCTCACTTCGGCCCCGAACAGGGGGTCGCCAATGGCACGGTTCTGCCAGTTTTGCTCCAGCTGACGCCAGTCATCCTCGGTCAGGGAGTCACGCAGATGGGGGAAGATCACCCCCTCTTCGTAGTTCATGTGCGCCTCTTGCAGCTCCACGAAGCGCTCCAGCTTGGTGGTGAACTGATCGAGGGGGATCACCGCATCCATCAGGATCATCTCCACCATCTCCTTGAGATCGGCCCCGGCCTCCAGCAGCTTGACGTGCTCCTCCTGCAGGCGGTTGGCAACCTCCCCTTCCACCACCCGATATTTCAGGTAGTAGTCATAGATGAGGTCTTCCTTGGGATGGTGGTACTTGTCGGAGACCTCCCGCAGGTAGTCGATGACATCGCGCACCAAAAAGTAGCTGATGGGCTGTTCGGCATGGATGGCTGCCAACTTGTGCTTGAGCAGCTCCAAGAGTCGGGCGATGTTGAGATGGTCCTTGTGCAGACTGGATAACATGGGCACTCCTTGGCTCTGAATTAATGTTATGTCCCTGAGTATACGGTCATTTGTCGCCCGAACTTTGCACTCAATCAAGTGGGATGCAGACAGATTTCCACTCTATCTGACTCTTGCCCTGTTGTTCCAGCAAGCGATTGGTCTCGGTAAAGTGGCCACAACCGATGAAACCACGGTGGGCAGAGAGAGGGCTCGGATGGGGGGCGGTCAATACATGGTGGCGCTGACGATCGATAAAACGCCCCTTCTTCTGGGCATGTGCCCCCCACAACAGGAAGACTACCCCCTGACAGCTGGCATTGATCTGCTCGATAACCCGATCGGTGAAGGTCTCCCACCCGAGCTGAGCGTGAGAGTGAGCCTGACCGGCCTGTACCGTCAGCACGGTATTGAGCAGCAAGACCCCCTGTTTGGCCCAGGATTCGAGAAAGCCGTGATTGGGGGTGACAAAGTCGGGCAGATCCCGTTGCAACTCTTTATAGATGTTGACCAGTGAAGGAGGCGTACGTACCTCGGGCAGGACGGAGAAACAGAGACCGTGCGCCTGATTGGGGCCGTGGTAGGGGTCTTGCCCCAGGATCACCACCTTGACCTGATCCAGTTCGGTCAGCTTGAAGGCATTGAACACATCGGCTGTTGGCGGGTAGATCACCTTGCCCGCTTCACGCTCAGCTCTGACGGTCGCCAGCGTAAGTTTGAAATAGTCCTGCTCTTTTTCAGAGCCAATCACATCACTCCAGGTCTGCACCCCTAACTCCTCACTTGAATCGGCGAAGGGCTCAGGATAGGGGGCCAGCCCGCAAGACGCAACCGTGGCTCACTGTTGCCAGATCTGGGCAACACGCCCCGAGCGCTCCAGCTTGTGCAGGCCGGCGTTGAACAGCAACATCAAACGGCGCGCCTCGGGATCTGCCTTGCGCATCAACAGGTATCCAGGTTGCGACCAGATAGGATCAGCGGCACTGGTCAGCGCCAGCGATTGGGGATGACGGGAGATCGCTTGCTGGAACAGGGTCTGTGCCACCTGCTCATCCATCACCAGATAGCGGATACGTCCGTCGAGCAACTTGCCCATGCTCTCTTCATCGGAATCTGACCACTCGAGGGTGAGCCCGGCTTGGCGGGCGGCAAACCCATCGCCATAAAAATAGCCACGGGTGACCCCGACCGGCTGCTCTTTTAGCTCCCCCAGATTCACCTGCGGCGAACCGGCCAGCATAAAGAGGCGAGTCGTGAAATCACCGAGCGTGGCAGAAAAATAAAAGTGCTGTTCACGTTCACGGGAACGAAACCAGGGCATGGTGACCACATACCTCCCCTCCTGGGTCAGCTGGTAAGCCTGCGCCCAGGGGTAGAAGTGAAAGCTGACATCCAGCCCCGACTGAGCGAAAGCCTCGCGTACCACCTGGCAGAGGAATCCCTGATTGGGCAGCGCCTCACTGATATAAGGTGGCCACTCGCCCACGGCAATGCGCACCGTCTCGGCACGCACTGCGCTGGTACAACAAAACAGGGCTAGCCATGCCCACTTTCGCCACCCGCTCTTCACCCGGCACTCTCCTCAGTGTGTTTGCTGAGTGTAGCCAATCCCCCTACTCTCATCAGAAAAAAGCCCAAAAGGTGTAGTTAAATTACTAGATTGAAGATATAAAAGATGCATTATCTGGATATCTTACAATTTCGGAAAAATGACCTAAATTTGATTAAACTCAATAAATTAATGCCGTTGACATGCGGCTTTATTGAATTTTATTGATCTGAATCAATTTTGGTAATATTACCACCATGGTATATATGACCCCATCAAAGTAAAGGTGTAAGGCAAGGGCCCTTTAAGTCATCGCCATCGACGGTAGCTTAAATACATCAGGGTAATTTCCTTACAGTTGGATTCGCGTTCCCATTGAGGAGTCATACCATGATCAAAGGCATTCAAATCACCCAAGCTGCTAACACCGCTCTGCTGAACTCTTTCTGGCTGCTGGACGAAGAGAAGCAACAAGCTCGCTGCATCTGCGTCAAAGGCGATGCTTTCGCTGCCGATCAAGAAGTGCAACTGGCTGACCTGGGTCAGTTCGAATATCGTGAACTGCCAGTACAAACTGACCCGGTTGTTGAAGGTGGCCAGCACCTGAACGTCAACGTGCTGCGTCGCGAAACCCTGGAAGATGCTATCGCCAACCCGGAAAAGTACCCGCAGCTGACCATCCGTGTATCTGGCTACGCAGTGCGTTTCAACGCCCTGACCCCGGAACAGCAGCGTGACGTGGTTACCCGTACTTTCACCGCCAGCCTGTAATCAGCGCCTTGCAGTGAACCGCTGATACTCACGGTATCAGCACAATAAAAAAACGGCCAAACGGCCGTTTTTTTATTGCTCCCGCACCAGCCAACGCGGCCGTGCGGGGGAAAATGCGCTTAAGCCCTGTCCACTTCCAGCTGCCCGGCCTTGCCGCCGAGCACCGCATCCATCTTCTTCTGGTCCAGCTGCTTGCAGTATTTGGCGACCACCACGGTGGCAACCCCGTTACCGATCAGGTTGGTCAGCGCCCGCGCCTCGGACATGAAGCGATCGATCCCCAGGATCAGCGCCAAACCGGCCAGTGGCAGATGGCCCACCGCCGAAATGGTCGCCGCCAGCACGATAAAGCCGCTACCGGTTACCCCGGCCGCCCCTTTCGAGGAGATCAACAACACCACCAACAGGGTGATCTGCTGGAACAGGTCCAGCGGTGTATTGGTGGCCTGCGCGATGAAAATCGCCGCCATGGTCAGATAGATGGAGGTGCCATCCAGGTTGAAGGAGTAACCGGTCGGAATGACCAGCCCCACCACCGACTTCTGGCAACCCAGCTTCTCCATCTTGTCCAGCATCCGCGGCAATACTGACTCGGAAGAGGAGGTCCCCAGCACGATCAGCAGCTCCTCGCGAATGTAGGAGATGAAACGCAGGATGCTGAAGCCGGAGGCTTTGGCGATGCTGCCCAGCACAACGAAGATGAAAAAGAGGCAGGTGATATAGAAGCAGGCGATCAACTGGCCCAACTGTACCAGCGAACCCACCCCATATTTACCGATGGTAAATGCCATTGCCCCGAATGCACCGATCGGCGCCAGTTTCATTATCATATTGATAATGCCAAATATGACTTTGGAGAAACTGTCGATGACGCCGAAAATAACCTGTCCCTTTTCGCCAATATGGTGCAGGGAAAAACCGAACAGCACCGCAAACAACAATACCTGCAAGATATTGCCGCTGGCAAAGGCGCCGATCACGCTGCCCGGAATAATATCCAGCAAAAAGGCGATAATGCCCTGGGACTTGGCCTGTTCCGCATAGGCGGAGATGGCGCTGGCATCCAGTGCAGCCGGATCGACGTTCATGCCAACCCCGGGTTGCAGCAGGTTGACCACGCACAGCCCGATGATCAGGGCGATGGTGCTGACCACCTCGAAGTAGAGCAGGGCAATGGCGCCGGTCTTGCCGACCGCCTTCATGCTCTCCATCCCGGCAATACCGGTGACCACGGTACAGAAAATAACGGGGGCGATGATCATCTTGATCAATTTGACGAAGCCATCACCGAGGGGCTTCATATCAGCGCCCAGCTCCGGATAGACATGCCCCAGTAATACCCCGAGGGTGATCGCGAGCAATACCTGAAAATAGAGGCTGCTAAATAGTTTCTTTCGCATTATTAACGTCCTGTTAATTTAATTGCACATTGTTAGGGCAGCAATAAACATGCAGATAGCCGGGACGAGATATCTACGTATCTCACCCGATCCATGCCGTTTCTGCATTACTACGGTGACTACTCTACATGTAACAAAAAACAATTAAGAGACATCAATCACACAACAAAATTAACACCTTTAACACCACGGCAACCAATTATTATTTACTCAAAGATTAATTTTAGTCGTCAGCAAAATATGGCAGATATAAAAAATGCCCTGCATTACGGCAATGCTGATTAGTTAAGGATCCATTGACCGATCCTTCTGCTGTAGGACAATCCGGAACCAGTCATTGGTTCCGGATTTTTTTATGTCTATTGCAAACGACCTGAGCGATGTTATTGAAGCATCTGGCGACATGCTGGCCCGGTTGGCAATTTTTGCCGACCATATTCCCGACGAATGGATTACTGCCGCTGCCGCCTTGTCTGAAAAGGCCACTATCCGCCGACGCCGCTTACCTGCTGATATGGTCTTGTGGCTCGTCGTGGGGATGGCCTTTTTTCGCAATGAGCCCATCTCCGAGGTCGCTCGGCGCCTCAACATCTGTGCCGAAGGTTTGGCAAATGATGCCTTGCTCGCTGACAGTGCCCTGTCTCAAGCCCGTCAGCGACTCGGCAAACAGCCGCTCGAGTGGCTGTTCAAGCAGTGTGCTGATGTGTGGGGGCGGGAACGTTATCCTGAAGACCTGTGGCATGGTTTACAGGTCTTTGCCATCGATGGGGCCCTGTTCCGAACCCAGGATATGCCTGAACTCAGAGCGCATTTCGGCTCAGGTCCCACCTCAACCAACCGGCAAACCCCCTACCCGATGCTGCGGTTGGTCACGCTCATGAATGTCCGCTCGCATGTCATTGCCAACGCGGCCATCAGCCCGTACCGCAAAGGGGAAATCCCCCTGGCCAGCGAGTTCATTCAATCATTGCCGGACCATTCGGTAACCCTGCTGGATAAGGGCTTCTTCGGTGCTGACTTGTTGCTGCGTATTCAGACCGAAGACACCCACCGTCACCGGCTCATCCCGGAACGCAAGGGGCTGGTATACACGGAACTCGAGCGCTATGGCGACGGCGACCGTCTGCTGCAAATGAAGGTCTCGCCTCAGGCCCGCAAGAAAATCCCGGCGTTGCCGATGCACTGGCAAGTTCGTGCAGTGACCTATGAGGTGGCCGGCAAGGAGAAAACGGTATTTACCTCCCTGTGGCGGGGTTCAGCGCAGCTCAGGTGGCAACCCTGTACCACGAGCGCGGGGAAATAGAGCTGGGATACCGGGATATCAAAAGCGCGATGCAGCACATTGCCATCACGCGGAGAAGCAAGAAAGTGGACTTGGTCTATCAGGAGCTGTGGGGTTTGCTGCTTGGATACAATCTGGTCAGGCGGGAGGCGAGCCAGGCAGCGGTAGTCCATCAGCGAGCACCCAATGAGGTGAGCTTCAAATTTGCCTGTCAGTTCATAGCGAACCAGATGGCGGTGATGGCTGGCGCGCTATCGCCAGCGCATACGCCGCGGAGATTGGCGGAGTTGCGGGGCAGCATAGGCGTCATGTTCATAGAAAAACGCCCCAGGCCATCGAGACCCAGGGCGGTGAAGATATCAAAGACCCGTTTTCCGGTAGATCGCAATGCGGCTCCGCTTAAGTGAACAGCATTGCCGTTGATAACGGGGGTTTCTGTGCTTGATGTGCTAACGGCAGAGTTAACAGTAACCGTAGCCCAGCAGGCGCTGGTAGCGCTGCTCCAGCAGTTGCTCGGTATCGAGCGGACGCAGGGCATCCAGATCCTGCTTGATGCGCGCCTTGAGATTCTTGGCCATCTTTGCCACATCGCGGTGAGCACCACCCAGAGGCTCATCGATCACATGGTCGATCAGCTTGAGCTCTTTCAGACGCGGGGCAGTAATGCCCATGGCTTCAGCCGCCACCGACGCCTTGTCGGCGCTCTTCCACAAAATGGAGGCGCACCCTTCCGGCGAGATGACGGAGTAGGTGGAGTACTGCAGCATATTGACGCGATCACCCACGCCGATAGCCAGGGCGCCACCCGATCCACCTTCACCGATCACGGTGCAGACCACCGGCACAGTCAGGCCAGCCATCACTTTCAGGTTGCGGGCAATCGCTTCGGACTGGCCACGCTCTTCTGCCCCCACACCCGGGTAGGCACCCGGAGTGTCGATAAAGGTGATGATCGGCATCTTGAAGCGCTCGGCCATCTCCATCAAACGCAGGGCCTTGCGGTACCCTTCCGGACGCGGCATACCAAAGTTACGCTTGATCTTCTCTTTGGTCTCGCGACCTTTCTGCTGACCAATCACCATCACCGGCTCGCCATCGAGACGGGCGATGCCACCAACGATAGCCTTGTCGTCGGCATAGGCGCGATCACCAGCCAACTCATCGAAGTCAGTGAAGATGTGCTCGATATAATCGAGGGTGTAAGGACGCTGAGGATGACGCGCCATCTGGGATACCTGCCAGGCCCCCAGATCGCTGAAGATCTTCTTGGTCAGCTCTTCGTTTTTCTTCTCCAGCCGGCGAATGTCGTCGTTGAGATCGACAGCACTGTTGTGCTCACTCACATGACGGAGTTCATCAATCTGCGCCTGCAGCTCGGCAATCGGCTGTTCAAAATCCAGAAAAAGACTCATAGGGCCTATAGATCCTCTAATCAAAAACCAATTCCACCCGCTCTCGTCCAAGCAGGACGCGCAAGTCATCTATCAGTTGATCGGTGGGCGTCACCCGCCACTCGGTACCGAGCGTCAATCGCACCCGGGAACCGGGGCGACGATAGTTTACCTGAACCGGACAGACTCCGGCACGGGCGGGCTCCAAAATCTCGCACAAACGCGGGAAAAAGCGATCATCAATTCGCTGTTCATCGAGGGAGATGCGGATTGCTCTGGCAAAACGCTCCCTCGCATCGTTGATATCCAGTAATTCACGGGCCGACATTTTAAGGCCACCAGAGAAGTCATCAAAGCTGACCTGTCCAGAAACCACCAAAATACGGTCTTTTTGCATCAATTCTTCATATTTTTCCAGCGCTTCACTGAACAGGGTCACATCGAGGCGACCGGAACGGTCGTCCAGGGTGAAGATCCCCATCTTGTTGCCACGCTTGGTCACCATGCTACGCGCCGCAATCACCAACCCCGCCGCCGTGGTCACGGTATCGCGGGAGGTAGGATGCAGATCGCACAGGCGACCAGAGGTATAACGCCGCAACTCGCTGCTGTACTGGTTGATGGGGTGACCGGTGAGATAGAGCCCGAGGGTCTCGCGCTCCCCTTCCAGCCACACCTTGTCAGGCCAGTGCGGCACGTTGGCAAACGCCTTCTTGACGTCGTCAATCTCTTCGGTGAGCACGCCGAACATATCGACCTGACCGACCGCTTGCGCCTTGGCGTGTTGCTCGGCAGCGCGCATCGCCTCCTCCAGCGTCGCCATCAGGGCGGCGCGGTGGGGGCCGAGCCGATCCATGGCGCCAGAGTAGACCAGCTTTTCCATCACCCGTTTGTTGATCTTCTTGATGTCGACCCGATTACAAAAGTCGAACAGATCGCGAAATGGACCATCCTGATCCCGGGCACTAAGAATGGCATCGATAGGGCCTTCACCGACCCCTTTCACTGCACCTATGCCGTAGACGATATGGCCATCTTCGTTGACGCTAAAACGATAGCGACCCGTGTTCACATCCGGCGGGATCACGGTCAGCCCCATCCGCTGACACTCGTCCACCAGGGTCACTATCTTGTCGGTGTTGTCCATGTCGGCGGTCATCACCGCCGCCATAAACTCGGCCGGGAAGTGGGTCTTGAGCCACAAGGTCTGGTAAGAGACCAGCGCATAGGCGGCGGAGTGGGATTTGTTAAAGCCGTAGCCGGCAAACTTCTCCACCAGATCGAAGATCTTGACCGCCAGCTCGCCATCAACACCGTGTTTAATGGCCCCTTCCTCGAAACCGGCGCGCTGCTTGGCCATCTCGGCCGGATTTTTCTTACCCATGGCCCGGCGCAACATGTCGGCGCCACCCAGGGTATAACCCGCCAGAGTCTGGGCAATCTGCATCACCTGCTCTTGATAAACGATGATGCCGTAGGTGGGCTCGAGTATCGGCTTGAGGCTCTCGTGCTGCCATTTTTCATCGGGATAAGAGATAGCTTCCTGGCCGCGCTTGCGATCAATGAAGTTATCCACCATGCCTGACTGCAGCGGGCCCGGTCGAAACAGCGCCACCAAGGCGATCATGTCTTCAAAACAGTCTGGCTGCAGCCGTTTGATCAGATCCTTCATGCCACGGGATTCGAGCTGGAATACCGCTGTGGTCTCGAACCGCTGCAACAGGGCGAACGACTTCTTGTCATCGATGGGAATGGCGGCGATATCAACTGGCGGCTTGCCCTCTTTGGCAAGGCGCGGGTTGATCATCCCCAAAGCCCAGTCGATGATGGTCAGGGTACGCAAGCCCAAGAAGTCGAACTTCACCAGTCCGGCGTACTCCACATCGTTCTTGTCAAACTGGGTAACCGGATGATTGCCCGAGTCATCGCAATAGAGCGGTGCAAAATCGGTGATCTTGGTGGGCGCAATCACCACCCCACCGGCGTGCTTACCGGCGTTACGTACCACCCCTTCCAGTCGACGCGCCATGTCGATGAGGTCTTTGACCTCCTCATCCTGCTCGTAGAGCTCGGGCAGCTTGGGTTCTGCCTCAAACGCCTTGGCGAGCGTCATGCCCGGATCAGGCGGAATGAGCTTGGAGATCCGATCGACAAAACCGTAGGGGTGGCCCAGCACCCGGCCCACGTCCCGCACCACCGCTTTGGCCGCCATGCTGCCGAAAGTGATGATTTGCGACACGGCATCCCGGCCATACATCTCGGAGACGTGCTCGATCACTTCGTCGCGTCGATCCATACAAAAATCGACGTCGAAGTCGGGCATGGATACCCGCTCGGGGTTCAAGAAACGTTCGAACAGCAGGTCAAATTCCAGTGGGTCGAGGTCGGTGATCTTGAGGGCGTACGCCACCAGGGAGCCCGCCCCCGAGCCTCGGCCAGGGCCAACGGGAATGCCGTTGTCCTTGGACCACTGGATAAACTCCATCACGATGAGGAAGTAACCCGGGAAGCCCATCTGGTTGATCACTTTCAGCTCGATATCGAGGCGCTCGTCGTACTCGCCGCGCTTGGCAGCGCGTACAGCGGGATCAGGGAACAGAAATTCGAGACGCGCCTCAAGCCCCTCTTGCGACTTGGCCACCAGAAAATCTTCGGTGGTCATGTCGCCGGTCGGGAAGTTGGGCAGGAAGTATTCGCCCAGACGCACCGTTACGTTACAGCGCTTGGCGATCTCGACCGTGTTCTCCAGCGCCTCGGGGATGTCGGCGAATAGCTCGCACATCTCCTCCTGACTACGCAGGTATTGCTGGGGGCTGTAACGGCGCGGGCGACGCTTGTCCATCAGGGTGTAGCCATCGTGGATGGCAACCCGGATCTCGTGGGCGTCAAAATCATCGGCACAGAGGAACACCACCTCGTTGGTGGCCACCACCGGCAAGGCGAACTCGGTGGCCAGGGCCACTGCCATGTGCAGATAGGCCTCTTCGTCGGGGCGACCGGTACGCAACAGTTCAAGATAGTAAGCATCGGGAAAATGGGCTTGATAGAAAGCCAGCGACGACTCGGCCATCTGCCGGTTGCCCTTGAGCATGAACTTGCCTACATCTCCCTCACGGCCACCGGAGAGGACGATAACCCCCTTTGCGTGATCCGCCAGCCAGGCTTTGTCGATGACCGGACGTCCCTGCACATGACCACGCTGATAACCATGGGAAATAAGCAAGGTGATGTTCTGGTAACCGTCGTTGTCCATGGCAAGCAGGGTCAGACGAAACAGCTCATCACCCAGCTCATCGCTCTGCACCAGGAACTCGGCACCGACGATGGGTTTGATCCCCTTGCCGTGGGCCGAGCCATAGAAGCGCACCAGACCACACATGTTCATCTGGTCGGTCAGTGCCAGTGCCGGCATGTGATTGGCCGCAGCAGCCCCGACGATGGGGCCTATCTTCTGCAGCCCATCGACCATAGAGAAGTCGGAGTGGACCCGCAGGTGGATAAAACGGGGTTCAGCCATCGTCATACCTTCTCGTTGCTCAAGCTAAATTGCATGGTCTACTCGATCCCCAGTGCGCGGCGCACCGGTTTAAAACTTTTACGATATTGCGGCAAAGGGCCTAGCTTGGCCAGAATGGCGAGATGCTCAGGGGTAGGGTACCCCTTGTGGCGGGCAAAACCATAGTCGGGATGACGGCTGTCCAGCTCTGTCATCTCGCCATCGCGGGTCACCTTGGCCAGAATGGAGGCGGCGCTGATGGCGGCCACCAGGCTATCCCCCTTGACCACGGCGCGCGCTTCCATCGGCAAGTCAGGGCAGCGGTTGCCATCGATAAAGACCAGCTCGGGCGTCACCTTCAGCCCAACCACAGCGCGCTGCATCGCCAGCATGGTGGCATGCAGGATGTTGAGCTGGTCGATCTCCTCCGGGCTGGCACGACCGATGGCCCAGGCCAGCGCCTTCTCCTTGATCTCGTCAAACAGGGCAAGACGTTTCTTCTCGGAAAGCTTCTTGGAATCAGCCAGTCCGATGATCGGATTGGCCGGATCAAGAATGACCGCAGCGGTCACCACGTCACCCACCAGCGGGCCGCGGCCCACTTCGTCCACACCGGCAACCAGCTTGTCGTCAGGAATATCGATCATCATCTTGCCACCTTGAATCAAAACAGGCCCCGCAGGGCCTGGCATAACGTCGACGATGTGCCGCTGCGACGCGCAGCACAATCGGCCGTCTGGAGAGAGTTATCTACCGAGCAAGTCGGCTACCGCGTCGGCGGCCTGCAGATCCGCATTGCAGCGAATGCGCTGGTGCAACTCGGTGAAGGTATTGACCAGTTGGCTATTGTCATGCTCAAACAACTTGCTCACTTCAACCACCAGGTTTTCAGGGGTGCACTCGTGTTGCAGCAACTCGGGCACCAGCATGCGACCCGCCAGCAGGTTGGGCAGCGAGACAAACTCGGTCTTCACCAAGCGCTGGGCCAGCCAGTAACTGAACGGTTTGAGCTTGTAGCCCACCACCATCGGCTTTTTCACCAACATGGCTTCGAGTGCGGCAGTGCCGGAGGCCAGCATCACCACATCGGCGGCGATCATCGCCTCGCGCCCCTGCCCCTCTAACAACACCATGTCGAGATCCGGCGCCAACTCGGCCTTGATGGCCATAAACTGCTCACGTCGTTGCTGGTTGACCAGTGGCACCAGAAAACCGAGATCAGGATAACGTACCGTCAGGTGCTTGCACGCTTCAAGAAACAGGGGGGACATAAAGCCCACCTCGGCGCTGCGGCTACCCGGCAACACTGCAAGCCAACGGCGATTGGCATCGATACCCAGATGGCGGCGCACCGCGGCCTGATCCGGCACCAGCGGAATATCATCCGCCATGGTGTGGCCAACAAAGCGACAAGGGGCATCGAAACGGTCGTAGAAGGCTTTCTCGAACGGCAGGAAGGCGAGCACCATGTCGGTGGCAGCCTTGATCTTGTGAATGCGGTTCTGACGCCAGGCCCAGACCGAGGGGCTGACATAGTGAACCGTTTTGATACCGGCGCGGCGCAGTTTCAGCTCCACCCCGATATTGAAATCCGGTGCATCCACGCCGATGAAGATATCGGGCGGATTGGTAATAAAATGGCGCAGCAGTTCACGGCGAACCTTGAGGATGCGTGGCAGACGGCCAAGTACCTCGGTGATCCCCATGACGGAGAGCTCTTCCATCTCGAACAGCGCTTTGACGCCGAGAGCCTGCATTCGCGGCCCGGCGATCCCTTCGAACTGCGCATCCGGATAGCGCGCTTGCAGCTCGCGCACCAGACCGGCGGCCAGAATATCGCCGGAGACTTCTCCGGCGACGATACCGATGCGAACGGGATCAGGCACGGATAATCCCGCGCTCGTTATCTTTGAGGAAATCGACGTACAGCTGAACCGCCGGTTCACTGGCCGCCATCTCGATCAACACCGGCAGCACCTCTTCGATGGTCTTGCCAGAGCGGAAGATCTCTTTGTAGGCGCGCTTGACGGCAGAGATGGCCTCGGGCGTATAGCCGCGGCGACGCAGACCTTCGGAGTTGACCCCGAACGGCTTGGCGTAGTTACCGGCAGCCATCACGTAGGGCGGCACATCTTTGTTCAGGGCGGCGCAGCCACCGACAAAAGCGTGGGAGCCAACACGGCCGAACTGGTGGATGGCAGAAAGCCCACCAAAGATCACGAAGTCACCGATCACCACATGGCCCGCCAGAGTGGCGTTGTTGGCGAAGATGCAGTTATCACCAATGATGCAGTCATGGGCAACGTGAACGTTGACCATAAACAGGTTGCCACTGCCCACCTTGGTCAGGCACTGATCCTGAATGGTGCCACGGTGGAAAGTGCAGTTCTCGCGAATAACGTTGTTGTCGCCAATCTCGAGAAAGGTGCGCTCGCCAGTGTACTTCTTGTCCTGGCAATCCTCACCGATGGAGGTGTGCTGGAAGATCTTGTTACCACGACCAATCTTGGTCGGGCCCTTGATCACCACATGGGAAGCGACCCAGGTGTTATCGCCGATTTCAACCTCGGCGCCGATGACAGAAAAGGGGCCAATTTCAACCCCTTTACCAATCACGGCAGACTCATGGACGATAGCAGTATCGTGAATGATGGCAGTCTGGTCGATCACGTGTGTTAAACCTCGCGTTTTGCGCACATCAGTTCGGCGGTACAGACCACTTCACCATTGACGGTGGCAACACCGGTGAATTTGGCAATGCCGCGACGCTCTTTCAGAAACACCACATCCAGCACCAGCTGATCACCGGGGCCGACCGGACGCTTGAAGCGAGCGTTATCGATTGAGGCGAAGTAATAGAGTTCGTTGGGTGACGGTTTGCCCACCATGGTAAAGGCCAGGATACCGGTGGCCTGCGCCATCGCTTCCAGGATCAATACACCGGGGAATACCGGCTTGGCCGGGAAGTGCCCCTGGAAGATCGGCTCGTTGAACGAGACGTTCTTGATGGCACGCAAGGTTTTGCGCTCATCACTGATTTCGTAATCGTCAACCCTGTCCACCATCAAAAATGGATAACGGTGGGGCAGCAATTCCATAATTTCCTGGATCCCCAGGCTCTTCTTTTCAGTAGTCAAAACAGCACCCTATGCCAATCGTGATTATTCTTGAACCAGCTTCTTCTCAAGCTTGCTTAACCGCTTGTGCATCTCTTCGATACGCATCACCCGGGCGGCGGTCTTGCGCCACTCTTTATTGGGTTGCAGAGGAATACCTGAGGAGTAGACACCGGGCTCGGTGATGGGTCTCATTACCATGGACATACCGGTAATGGTGGCCTGATCGCAGATCTCCATATGCCCGTTAAAGACGGAAGCGCCGCCAATGATACAGTATTTGCCGACCTTGAGACTACCAGCCATAGTGGTCGCACCCGCGATGGCGGTACCATAGCCGATTTCGACGTTGTGAGCGATCTGGCACTGGTTATCGATGATAACGTTGTCGGCGATGCGGGTATCTTCCAGCGCACCGCGGTCAATGGTGGTACAAGCTCCAATCTCGACCCGATTACCGATGGTCACACCACCGATTTGGGGGATTTTGATCCACTCGCCACGTTCGTTGGCATAGCCGAAACCATCGGCGCCGATCACTGTGCCGGATTGAACCAGACAATCGGTGCCCATGGTGACATTGTGATAGAGGGTCACATTGGCCCATAGCCGGGAGCGCGCTCCCAGCCGGGTCTGTTGACCAACAAAACAACCCGGACCAATGCGTACATCATCTCCCAGCACTACGCCAGATTCGATCACTGCATTGGCCCCGATGGCCACTCTCTCGCCCAGCTGCACATCCGCCGCAATCACCGCGCTCGGATGGATATCCGTGGCCGGTTGCGGGGTGGTGTCCAGCAGTTGGGCTACCTTGGCAAAGCCCACATAAGGGTCTTTGAGCACCAGTGCATGGGTGGGACAAAATGGCAAATCCGCCTCTGTAATAAGCACGGCGCTCGCCTTGCTCTGCTCCAGATAATGCCGGTATTTTGTGTTGGAAAGGAAGGTAATCTCACCCTTCCCGGCCTTTTCCAGTGTCGCTACCTTGCGGATTTCCACGGTTCCATCGCCATGGATCTCGGCCCCCAGTTGCTGGGCCAGCTGTGCGAGAGTGAATGCCATCAATTAGTTGCTCTTGCTTACCTGAGAAATAACCTGACCAGAGATGTCCAGCTTGCTGGCGGCGAACGGGGCGGCATTGCGCTCCAGCACCAGATCGTAACCATTGCTCTTGGCGATGGAATCGATGGCAGCCTGTACCTTGGTCAGGATCTTGTTGCGCTCTTCAGACTGACGGCGACCGTTGTCCTGTTCAAACGCCTGACGCTTCTGGTTGAACTCCATCTGCAGCTTGGCCAGTTTCTCCTGATTCTGCTTCTTCTGCTCGGCGCTCATGAAGGCTTCATCTTTGCGGAACTTTTCAACCAGCTTCTGGCCATCCTGTTCCAGCTTTTGCAGCTCACGCATACGCGGCTCGAATTCGCCTTTCAGCTTGGCGGCTACCGCTTCACGCTGGGGCAGCTTTTGGAAAACTTCACCCATATCAACCACGGCGATCTTGGTCTCAGCGAAGGCAGAACCCATGCCGGCAGCCATCAGTGCAAAGCTCAAACCAGCTACTTTCAACGCTTTATTCACACTTACTCCTTGTTCCCTCATGGTGAGGGCTACCTGATTTACCTGATTATGCAAGCGGCGTTAAGACCGTCTTGTTACCTGCTGAGGCACGCATAGCGCGCGTCCCATCATTACATGCCCCCACCCCATGGCTGGGGGCGATACACGATTTAGAAGGTACGACCGATGTTGAAGGAGAAGACTTCGGTGCGATCCCCCTCGTATTTCTTGATTGGCTTGGCTAGGGCGAATACCAGCGGGCCCATCGGCGACAGCCACTGCAGGGAGACACCGGCAGAGACCCGAATATTGCCCGGGTTAGAGTAGTCCTGACTCAAATAGTTGCAATCAGCACCGGAGGCGCAAGGATAAGTTCCGTTGGCAAAGTCGGTACTCCAGACGGTGCCGGCATCCATAAAGACGGTAGAACGGATCTGCGGGCGATAGGTCTCGGAGACAAACGGGGTCGGGAATACCAGCTCCAGTGATGCGACGGCCAGGGCGTTACCACCCACCGAGGTATCCGAACCTTCGTAACTGCCGGTTTCACACGGTTGACTACCGGTACAACCTGGCGTTCCCGGTTTGTTGTAAGTCTTGTAGATCGCCTTGGGACCAATGGTGTTGCTCTTGAAGCCACGTACCGTATCGAAACCACCGGCATAGTAGTTCTCGAAGAACGGCAGCATGGAGTCGTCGCCATAACCATTACCGTAAGAGACGCGCCCCTTGCCGATCATCACCCAGTTGTGGTCCACATCGAGGGGGAAGTAGTGGGCATCTTCGGCAGAGAGCTTGTAGTACTGCAGCTCCATCCCGGGCACAGTCACCTTGGCATTGAGCCGTTGACGATCACCGGCGGTCGGGAACATCCCTTTGTTCAGGGTGGAGCGAGTCCAGCCAGCGGTCACATCGACGGTGACGAAGTCGAGGTTGGAGCCATCCTGTGAATAGACATTCCAGAACTGATCCATCTGCACCGACTGACGGTTGTCGTTCCACTGATCCCAGCAGTAGGTATTACCGTCTGACTCAGGGTTATCCTTCAAGCAATCCTGATAGTTCTGGGCGTTGAACGATGGACGGCTCAGCTTGGTGCTCTCGATACCGGTACTGAAGTCCAGCCGGTTGAATTCATTGACCGGGAAGCCGCTGGAGAGACGGAAACCGATGGTTTCGTTCTCGTAATCGACGATATCGGCATCGTCAGCACGGAACTGGTTGTAGTAAACCCGACCACCGAGACTGACACCATCCACGGTGAAATAGGGATCGTTGTAGCTCAGGTCAACGTTCTTGGAGTAGTCGTTGGTGCTGGCGTTGATAGAGACCTTTTTGCCGGTCCCCATAAAGTTGTCCTGAGAGATCCCCGCCTGCAGGCTCAGACCGGACTCGGTACCGTAACCGATACCGGCATTGATGGAACCGGCTGGCTGCTCCTTGACTTTGAAGTCCAGATCGACCAGATCGTCGTTACCCGGTACCCGCTTGGTATCCACTTCCACACTCTCGAAATAGCCAAGACGGTTGAGACGGCTCTTGGACTGCTCGATGTTGTCGGAGGAGAGCCAGGTGCCTTCCATCTGGCGCATCTCACGGCGCAGCACCTGATCTTCAGTGGTGGCGTTGCCATTGAAGTTGATATTGCGCACATAGACACGGGGGCCCGGTTCCACGTTGACGATCAGCTCCACTTCTTTGGTCTGGTCGTTAACTTGCGGGAAGGTAACCACTTTCGGATAGGCATAGCCATAACGGCCGAGGAACTTGGAGAGCACCTCTTCGGTGTGAGTCACTTGGCTGGCGGAGTAGGTGCTGCCAGCAGTGATTGGGATCAACCCTTTCATCTCGCTGCCACGATCGATGAGATCACCCTTGATTTGCACGCCAGAGACCTTGTACTGCTCCCCTTCCTTGATGTTGAGGGTCACGTAGACCCCCTTCTTGTCCGGGGTCATGGAGACCTGGGTGGACTCCTGGCTAAAGCGGATATAGCCACGATCCATGTAGTAGGAGCGCAGGGTCTCGATATCACCGGCCAGTTTCTGCTTCTGATAGCGCTGATCGGCGGTGAAGTTCCACCAAGGCACTTCGTCGCGCAGGGAGAGCTGGGCAATCAGCCGCTCTTCTGCAAACGCGCTGTTACCGACAATGTTGATCTGTTCGATCTTGGCCGCTTCCCCTTCCACGAAGGTGAACTTGAGGTCGACCCGGTTGCGCGGCAACGGGGTGACGATGGCCTTAACCTTGGCGGAGTATTTGCCCACGCCGTAGTAGAAATCTTCCAGCCCCTTCTCGAGGGAGGTGAGCACGGTGCGATCCAGCGGATCACCCACACGGATACCGGAGGACTCCAGACTCTGGGTCAGTTGCTCCTCCTTAATATCCTTGTTGCCAGCAAACTCGATGCTGGAGATGGTTGGACGCTCCTTGACCATCACCTGCAATACCTGTCCATCCCGATAAACCTTCACATCCTCGAAGTTACCAGAGGAGTAGAGTTTTTTGATGGCGCTGGCCAGGGCCATGGAGTCGACCGTGTCGCCGACCCGGATCGGCAGATTCAACAGTGCGGCACCCAGAGTCACCCGTTGCAAACCGTCGACCTGGATATCTTGCACCACAAAAGAGGCAGGGGCCGCCTGGGCCAGGAAACTGGCACCCAGCAGGCAACTCAACACCAATGCTTTTTTAACAGCCATTTTGTTCTTATGTGTCCTTGTTGATGCTCTGGCCTCAGAGGCGAGCGAAATCGTTAAACAGCGCAATGCCCATCAATAACATCAGAATGGCGGCGCCAATCCTGAAACCCACTTCCTGTATTTTGTCTGATACCGGCTTGCCGGTGACCGCTTCGATCAGGAAATAGACCAGATGACCACCATCGAGTACCGGTAAGGGGAACAAGTTGATGATCCCCAGATTGACGCTGATCAGCGCCAGAAAACTCAAGAAATAGACCAGACCATAATCGGCACTGCTACCAGCGCCTTTGGCAATGGAGATGGGACCACTGAGGTTATCCAGCGACACTATGCCAGCAACCAGCTTGCCAATCATGTCAAAGGTGAGGGTGATCAGACTCCAGGTCTTGTCAGCCCCCTGCCACAGCGCCTCTAACGGCCCATACTGTAACAGAATTCGATATTCATCCGGTAATGGAACCAGTTGCGGCGAGAGACCGACAAAACCGACCATTTGACCCTGTACCTTCTTGGTATCCGGGGTCACGGTCACGGCCAGATCACTGTTATTGCGCTCGACCACCAGTTGCAACGGTTCACCCGGTGCCTGTTGCACCCGTTCGACAAACTGGGCCCAGGCAGTGATCGGCTCATCACCAACCTGCTTGATGCGATCGCCGACCTGCAACCCCGCCTTTTCACTGGCACTGTTGGCCACCACGGCGGCGACCACCGGCAGCACTTTGCCACTGAGGGGGACTATCCCCAAACTGCCAATGGGAGACTCTTTATCCGGATCAAAGGTCCAGCTCGCCAGTGACAGCACTTTGTCAGTGGTATAGCTGGTATCGGGTGACTGCACCTTGAGAGTGACAGCATCATCCCCCAGATGGCTGATAAGGGCATAGGTCACACTCTCCCAGTCACCGGTCTGCTCATCGCCGACCCCGACAATCTCCATCCCAGGCAACACGCCAGCCTCGGCCACGATGGAAGCAGGGCGAACCTCGCCAATCACCGGCTTGACGCTCGGCACCCCGATGAGAAACATCAGCCACAAGGCAAACAGGGCGAACACAAAGTTGGCAAACGGGCCTGCCGCGACAATCGCCATCCGCGCCCAGACACTCTTGTGGTTGAAGGCATACTGCTCGTCACCGGGCTTGAGCTCATCGACCCGGCCATCAAGCATCTTGACGTAGCCGCCAAGGGGGATCAGCGCCAGCACATACTCGGTGCCATCTTTGCCCATCCGGCGCCAGATAGCCTTGCCAAAGCCGATGGAGAAACGCTCAACCCTAACACCGCAACGGCGGGCAA
This sequence comes from Aeromonas sp. CU5, assembly GCF_002586745.1. Taxonomy (NCBI): domain Bacteria; kingdom Pseudomonadati; phylum Pseudomonadota; class Gammaproteobacteria; order Aeromonadales; family Aeromonadaceae; genus Aeromonas; species Aeromonas sp. CU5. The sequence goes on along the minus strand of NZ_CP023817.1, from coordinate 387,690 downwards.
CCCAGAAATGGCCAAACTCATGAACCGCAACCAATAAGCCAAGGGCGATAACAAAAGCACCAATATTCCACAAAACTCCGCCCATCAGCCAAGCTCCTCAATCAGGTTGTGAGCACGGGCTCTGGCCGCACCATCCAGGGCAAACAGATCATCGAGCGAACTGACGGCACTGCTTTCCAGCGCCAGCATGACGGTTTCGTTGATCCGGGCTATCTCCATAAAACCGATACGCTCGGCCAGGAAGGCGGCAACAGCCTCTTCGTTGGCGGCATTGAGCGCAGTAGTCGCCGCCTGCCCCTTCTGGCAGGCATTGATGGCCAGCGCCAGACAGGGGTAGCGATCGTAATCAGGCCGGATAAAACTGAACTCTCCGACACTGAAGAAATCCAAAGGTTCCACACTGGAGGGGATGCGATTGGGGTAAGCGAGTGCATGGGCAATGGGGGTGCACATGTCCGGATTGCCAAGCTGGGCCAGCACAGAGCCATCCTTATACTGCACCATGGAGTGGATCACCGACTGCGGGTGGATCACTACCTGAATCTGCTCGGGGGCGGCATTGAACAGCCAGCGCGCCTCGATATATTCGAGCCCCTTGTTGATCATGGTGGCGGAATCCACCGAAATCTTGGCCCCCATCGACCAGTTGGGATGAGCGATGGCCTGCGCCGGCGTCACCTTGGCCAGCTCGCCGATCTCGGTGTAACGGAACGGGCCGCCGGAACCGGTCAGCAGGATCTTGCTGATCCCTGCCGCCGCCAGATCGCAAAAACCGGGTTCACGCTGCACTGCCGTCGGCAGGCACTGAAAAATTGCATTGTGTTCGCTGTCGATAGGCAGCAGTTCAGCCCCGTACTCACGCACAGCGTTCATAAAGAAAGCACCGGACATCACCAGCGCCTCTTTATTGGCGAGCAGGATCCGCTTGCCAGCCCGCACCGCCGCCATGGTCGGCGCCAGACCTGCGGCACCGACGATGGCCGCCATCACGCTGTGGGCATCGGGGTGAGCCGCCACATCGCAAAGAGCAGCAGCGCCTGACATCACCCGGGTGGTACTGCCGTGGGTCTTGAGGCGACTGGCCAGTTCACGGGCAGCCTCTTCATCAACCATCACCGCAAAACGGGGAGCAAATTCGAGGCAATCCCGCAGCATGGCATCCACGCTGCGGGCAGCGGTCAACGCCAACACTTGCCAACTGCCCGGATTATGGCGCAGCACCTTGAGGGTACTCTGACCGATGGAGCCGGAAGCTCCCAGAATCACCAGGTTGCGCATCAACACTCCTGCGTCAATAACAGTTCAATAGCGCTCTGTGCACGCGACACCATCAGCAAGCTGAACATCAAAACTCCTGACCAAGTAGCAGATAACTGAGCAGAAATACCGGCAGGGCGGCAGTCAGGCTGTCGATCCGGTCGAGAATACCGCCGTGACCAGGCAGCAAGGTGCCAGAATCTTTAATGCCCGCTTCCCGCTTGAACATACTTTCCGTCAGATCGCCGAGCACCGACGCCAACACCGCCAGCAGGGAGCAAAACAGAATAATCCCCATCTTGGCCGGCACAAACCCCATCCACCAAGTGACACCGATAGCCAGCAGGCTGGCGGTGAAGAGGCCACCACACATTCCTTCAATGGTTTTACCCGGACTGACGGCCGGTGCCAGCTTGTGTTTGCCAAACGCCTTGCCGAAAAAATACGCGCCAGAATCTGCCGCCCAGACCAGCCCCATCACAAATAGCAGGATCCAGGCGCCCATCATGGGGTCATGGTAAAAGTTGTAACCACGAATGGCGACCAGCGACCAGAAGAAGGGCACCAGGGTCACCAGACCAAATAGCGACTTGAGCCAAATCGACTCTTTCCACAGTTTGGCGCTCTGGGGATAACGCAGCACCAACAGCAGACCCAGCAACCACCAGCTGGCCGCAGTCCAGAGCACTCCCATTACGATGGGGTGCAGGTGAGGTGCCCAGAGTTGCTCTACCGGTAACCAAAAAAGGCTGGCACCGAGTAACAGGCAAAACACTATGGGTAACCATTGCTGCGGGGTAGCAAAGACAAACCCGCTCCATTCACGACTGGCCAACAAGAACACCAGCGCAGCCAACAGGGCAAAAAATTTCAATGGCAGAAAGAAAAGCGCCCCCAACACCAGGGGGATCAACATCAAAGCAGTAATAATTCGTTGTTTTAGCAAAAGAAACCTCTCTCTTGGGAGCGGGGTTTAGCCGGTCTGCTGCTCGGCGATCAATTCCCGTATCTGTTCACCCGTACAGCCAAAGCGACGCTCGCGGGCCACGAAGGAGGCAACTGCCTCACTGAACTCGGCCTCGTTGAAGTCAGGCCACAATACCGGGGTAAAATAGAGCTCGGCATAAGCGAGCTGCCATAACACAAAGTTGCTGATGCGATGATCACCACCGGTACGGATCAACAGGTCCACCGGCGGTAAGTCGGCCATGCAAACCTCACGGGTCAACATGGACTCATCAATATCATCGGCAGCCAGTTCACCGGCTGCCACGGCCTTGGCAAGCCGGCGGGCCGCTTGAGCGATATCCCACTGGCCGCCATAGTTGGCCGCAATATTCAGGGTCAAGCCCTTGTTATTGGCGGTCAGGGCCTCCGCCTTGGCGATTTTGGCCTGCAACCGCTCACTAAAGCGAGCAGTATCACCAATCACCTTGAGCCGGATCCCGTTGTTGTGCAGTTTCTGCACTTCCCGGCTCAATACCGCGATGAACAGCTCCATCAAGGCACTCACTTCCCCCGCCGGACGACGCCAGTTTTCGCTGGAGAAGGCAAACAGGGTCAGCGCATCTATTTTGGCCCGCGCGGCAAAGGTGACGGCCTCGCGCACCGACTTGACGCCCGCCTTGTGACCATAAACCCGCATCTTGCCACGGTTTTGGGCCCAGCGGCCGTTACCGTCCATGATGATGGCCACGTGACGGGGCAAAGACGAGTTGGCACAATCACCCAACGCAGCCAAAAGTGACATGTAATTCTCCTACAAAGACAAAAGCGCCGTGCAGGGGCACTACACGGCGCTCGTAATATACCTTTCGAAGGCTTAGATTTCCATTAGCTCCTTCTCCTTTACGGCAAGGGCCTCATCGACCAGCTTGACGTAGGAGTCGGTCAGCTTCTGGATCTCTTCCTGGGCACGACGGTCGTCATCCTCGGAGATCTCTTTGTCTTTCAGCAGCGCTTTCAGATCAGCGTTGGCATCACGACGGATGTTGCGCACCGCAACACGTGCATTTTCTGCTTCGCCACGAACGATCTTGGTCAGGTCACGACGACGCTCTTCTGTCAGTGCAGGCAAGGGAACGCGCAGGGTCTGGCCATTGCTGGACGGATTCAGGCCCAGATCCGAGGTCAGGATTGCCTTCTCTATCGCCTGGATCATCGAGCGGTCAAAAATGGAGATGGAGAGGGTGCGAGCATCTTCCGCAACCACGTTGGCCAACTGCTTCAGCGGAGTGGCAGAACCGTAGTACTCAACCTGAATACCATCCAGCAAGCTTGGATGAGCGCGGCCAGTGCGGATCTTGGACATCTGGGTCTTGAGCGACTCTACGCTCTTGCCCATACGGTCCTTGGCATCGTTTTTAATCTCGTTGATCACAGTGATTTTCCTTTTGGCGAACGAGCCGTCACACGGCTCGTGTCTATCTTATTTACTGACGTGATGGATAGGATAAGAGCGCCTGGTGGCTTGCCGTTATCTTACTTACCAACGTGGTGGATCAGCGTGCCTTCCGGCTCACCCATGATAACCCGGCGCAACGCACCCGGTTTGTTCATGTTGAACACCCGGATCGGTAAATTGTGGTCACGCGCCAGGGTAAACGCAGCAAGATCCATTACCTTGAGCTCTTTTTCAAGAACTTCATCATAACCCAGTTCATGATACAGCACGGCATCCGGATTCTTAACCGGATCCTCGTTGTATACACCATCAACCTTGGTCGCCTTGAGCACCACGTCAGCTTCGATCTCGATACCACGCAGGCAAGCCGCAGAATCGGTGGTAAAGAAGGGGTTGCCAGTACCGGCAGAGAAGATCACCACTTTGCCGGCGCGCAGCTGGCTGATAGCCTCGGCCCAGCTATAGGAATCACAGACGCCCTGCAGGGAGATGGCCGACATCAGACGGGCATTCACATAAGCACGATGCAGGGCATCACGCATGGCCAGACCGTTCATCACGGTAGCCAGCATACCCATGTGGTCGCCCACCACGCGGTTCATGCCCGCTTTGGCAAGACCGGCACCACGGAACAGGTTGCCACCACCGATGACCAGACCGACCTGAACACCCAGCTCAACCAGTTCCTTGATCTCTTGGGCCATCCGCTCCAGCACCGCTGGATCAATGCCAAAACCCTCGGATCCTTGCAGGGCTTCACCACTCAACTTCAGAAGAACACGTCTGTATGCAGGCTTGGGATTGGTACTCATGTCACTGATTCCTGGTCATATAAAGACCGCGACATAAGTCGCGGTCTGGGGAAACGGAAAAACCGGTTCGATTAAGCCTTCTGAGCGGCCGCGACTTGAGCTGCTACTTCAGCTGCGAAATCGTTCTCTTGCTTCTCGATGCCTTCGCCCACTTCGAAACGGGTGAAGGAGACAACGTCAGCGCCTTCTTTCTTCAGCAGCTCGGCAACGGTCATGGAAGGATCCTTCACGAACGGCTGACCAGTCAGGGAAACCTCACCGGTAAACTTCTTCATGCGGCCTTCAACCATCTTCTCGGCGATCTCTTTCGGCTTGCCAGAGTTGATGGCGATGTCGATCTGAATTTCGCGCTCTTTGGCAACGACGTCAGCAGACACGTCTTCAGGCTTGACGAACTGCGGGCTGTTGGCAGCAACGTGCATGGCCAGATCTTTGGCCAGCTCGCTGGAACCACCGGTCAGCTTGGTGATAACACCAATGCGGGAACCGTGAACATAGGTACCCAGGTTGTCACCTTCAACCAGCATCACGCGACGCAGGTTCATGTTCTCACCGATCTTGGCGATCAGGTTGGTAACGGTCAGCTCGACGGATTCGCCGTTACCGAAGTCAGCAGCTTTCAGCGCATCGATGCAAGAAATTTTCTGAGTTGCAGCGATATCAGCGATCTTCTGGCCCATTGCCATGAAGCTGGCATCTTTGGCGACGAAGTCGGTTTCGCTGTTCAGCTCGATCATGGCAGCGATGTTGCCTTCGGTACGGGCGAAAATAACACCTTCAGCAGCGATACGACCGGCTTTTTTGGCGGCTTTGGCCTGACCAGATTTACGCATGTTTTCGATTGCCAGCTCGATGTCGCCATTGGCTTCAGTCAGTGCTTTTTTGCAATCCATCATGCCAGCGGCGGTGCGCTCGCGCAGTTCTTTTACCAGGGCGGCGGTAACGATAGACATTCCAGTTTCCTCGGTCTTCAATTGACAAGAAACAGGGGCCACAAGGGCCCCTGCTAACCAATTTACATCAGCTTGGTTAATAAGGGCTTTACAGTCCTTATCACTTACTGAGCTTCAACGAAGCCATCTTGTTCAGCTTGAACAACGATGTCCTGCTCGCGAGCTTCCAGTACGGTGTCAGCAGCAGCATTCAGATACAGCTGTACGGCACGGATAGCATCGTCGTTACCCGGGATGACATAATCAACGCCGTCCGGGTTGGAGTTGGTATCAACGATGGAAACGACCGGGATACCCAGGTTGTTGGCTTCTTTGATAGCGATGTGCTCGTGGTCGGCATCGACAACGAACAGAACGTCAGGCAGGCCACCCATGTTCTTGATACCACCCAGGCTCTTCTCCAGCTTTTCCATTTCGCGAGTACGCATCAGCGCCTCTTTCTTGGTCAGCTTTTCGAAGGTACCGTCCTGGCTCTGGATTTCCAGATCTTTCAGGCGCTTGATAGACTGACGAACGGTTTTCCAGTTAGTCAGCATACCGCCCAACCAGCGGTGGTTTACATAGAACTGGTCGCAACGCTCAGCGGAATCTTTGACTGCTTCAGCGGCGGCACGCTTGGTACCAACGAACAGTACCTTGCCTTTCTTGGCAGCTACGGAGCTGATGAAGTTCATGGCATCGTCAAACAACGGAACGGTTTTTTCCAAGTTGATGATGTGAACCTTGCTGCGGGCACCGAAGATGTAGGATTTCATTTTCGGGTTCCAGTAACGAGTCTGGTGACCGAAGTGAACGCCGGCTTGCAGCATGTCGCGCATAGAAACTTTAGCCATTTTATACCTCTGTATTGGGGTTAGGCCTCCACACATCCCATATAACCGACCCGTTAAGGCACCCCGGTATATGTGTCGATGTGTGTGTGTTATTGATTAAGGGTGATGAAATGCGGACGCAAGTTCCCCATTCCGGCGCGCTTTATACCATAACTTTGCTCGAGACACCACCAAGTGACCACCAAAACAGGTGTAAAAATGGATCCCGCCCGAACAGGCTGCAGTGCCGATTTGACGTTGTGATGACAATCACACTGGAAGTACGCGGGGGTTGCGGATAAAATTTTGCCCTGATTGCAAACGCATCTATTTTTCATTACCTGTCCTGTCTGCCGTGTTCGGCACCAGCGGCAGGCCGCAAGAGAGATCCCATGTCCATTAAAATCAAGACACCGGAAGAGATTGAAAAGATGCGCGTTGCCGGCCAATTGGCCGCCGATGTGCTGGTCATGATTGCGCCCCATGTCAAAGCTGGCGTCACCACTGACGAACTGAACACCATTTGCCACGACTATATGGTTGACGTGCAGCAGGCGGTTCCGGCTCCGCTCAACTACCACGGCTTCCCCAAATCCATCTGCACCTCGGTCAATGATGTGATCTGTCACGGCATTCCGAACCACAAAAAATTGCGTGATGGCGACATCATCAACCTGGATATCACTGTCATCAAGGATGGCTACCACGGTGATACCTCGGCCATGTTTGTGGTGGGCGAGACCACCCCGCTACGCAACAAGCTGTGCAAGGTCGCACAGGAGAGTCTGTACGCTGCCATCAGGAAGGTGCGCCCGGGTGCCTGCATCACCGAGCTGGGTGCAGTGATCCAGCCTATCGTCGAGCAGGCAGGTTTCTCGGTGGTACGTGACTATTGTGGCCATGGCATCGGTAGCGATTTCCATGAAGAGCCGCAGATCCTGCACTACCGTAACAGCGGCAAGCTGGAGCTGAAAGCGGGCATGTGCTTCACCATCGAGCCTATGGTCAACAGCAAGAAGTATCACTGCAAGGTCAATCCGAAGGATGGCTGGACCGTGACCACCAAGGATGGCGGCGACTCCGCCCAGTGGGAGCACACCCTGCTGGTGACCGAGGATGGCTGCGAGGTGCTCACCCTGCGCCCCGATGACACTATCGACCGCATCATCAAACACAGCTAACATCGAACCCCGGCCCTGACATCCCCAAGCGCCGGGGTTTTTACTTCCCGTTTCAGCCATTTGCCTGCTACTTGCGTGTGAGATGCCATGGACGCCAGCCTGCTTTCCCCCCATTTGTTGCCCGATGATCAGCTCACCCGCGACAACTGCAAAGAGTATCTCAGCCGCTTTCTCGTTTGGTTGCACGCCCGTTTCGATGCCGGTGACAACATCATCGAGCTGGTCGCTACCCGTTCCGAATATATGGATCAGCTGCTCATTCGGCTGTGGCAAAAGTTCGGCTTCGACAAGAGCGAGCTGACCCTGATCGCGGTGGGGGGTTATGGCCGCGGTGAGCTGCACCCCCACTCCGACATCGACCTGCTGCTCCTCTATGACGGCGATGAGCTGGACGAGGTGCTGGGGCTGCGGATCGGCGAGTTCATCACCTTGCTGTGGGATCTCAAGCTAGAGGTAGGCCAGGCCGTGCGCAACGTGGCCGAGTGCCTTGAACAGGGCCGCGCCGACATCACGGTGGCCACTAACCTGATCGAGGCCCGTTACATTACCGGTCGTAAAGAGGGTTTCTTGCAGCTCAAGCAGGCGACCAAACCCCAGCACTTCTGGCCGAGCGAAGCTTTTTTTCGCGCCAAACGCCAGGAGCAGGCGGAGCGTCATCGGCAATTTCTTGGCACCGCCTACAAGCTGGAGCCCGATCTCAAGAGCAATCCGGGCGGCCTGCGGGACATTCAAACCCTTGCCTGGGTCGCCCGCCGCCACTTTGGCGCCACCACACTGTTCGAGATGACCAGCCACGGCTTTCTCAACCGGGCCGAGTACCGCGAGCTGCTCGACTGCCAGAATTTCCTGTGGAAGGTGCGCTTTGCCCTACACATGGCCATCAACAAGGGGGATAACCGCCTGCTGTTCGATCGCCAGCGCACCGTGGCCCAGATGCTGGGGTTCGAGGGGGAAGGCAACAGCCCGGTCGAGCAGATGATGAAGCGCTTCTACCAGACGGTGCGGCGGGTCTCAGAGCTCAACGAGATGCTACTGCAGCTGTTTGACGAGGCGATCCTCGGCAACACCGCCATGGATGTGCGCCGCCTCTCTGACGAATTCCAGATCCGTGGCCGCCTCATCGATGCGGTGGATGCGGAGCTGTTTAGCCGTGAACCGGCCGCCATCCTGCGCCTCTTCTACCAGATGGCCCAGCATCCCGAGATAGCGGGTATTCACTCGGCCACCTTGCGCCAGCTGCGCGAGGCGCGCCGCAAGCTCAACAACTGGCTACAGGATTTGCCTGATTGCCGCCGCCTGTTTATGGCGCTGCTGCGCCACCCCAACGGCATCGGACTGCCGCTCACCCTGATGCACAAGTATGGCATCCTCGCCGCCTATCTGCCCCAGTGGAACCTGATCGTCGGCCAGATGCAGTTCGACATGTTCCACGCCTACACGGTAGATGAGCACACCCACCGGCTGCTCAAGAACATTAACCAGTTTCCCAATCCGGCCAGTCGCCAGAGCCACCCGCTCTGCCACGAGGTATTCACCCGGCTGCGCAAACCGGAACTGCTCAGCATCGCCGCCCTGTTCCACGACATCGCCAAGGGGCGGCGTGGCGATCACTCGGAACTCGGCGCCGTCGATGCGCTGGAGTTCTGCCAGCTGCACGGTCTGGATCGCTACGAGAGTCGACTGGTCGCCTGGCTGGTGCGCCACCACCTGTTGATGTCGGTCACCGCCCAGCGCCGCGATATCTACGACCCCGACGTGGTCACCGATTTTGCCCAGAAGGTGCGCGACGAGCAGCATCTTGACCTGCTCTACTGCCTCACCGTGGCCGATATCTGCGCCACCAACGACACCCTGTGGAACGACTGGAAGGGCACCCTGCTGCGGGAGCTCTACTTCGCGACCCAGAAGGCGCTGCGCCAGGGGCTGGAGAACCCGCCCGACATGCGGCTGCGCATTCGCGAAAACCAGCGTCAGGCCAAGCAGTTCATGGCGCAGCGGGATGTACCGGAAGAGGCGATCAACCTGCTCTGGGCTGATTTCAAGGCGGATTACTTCCTGCGTCACAGCCCGGAGCAGATCGCCTGGCACTGCCGCCATATCATCGAGCATGGCGACAACCCGGCGCCGCTGGTGATCATCGGCAAGCACCCGACCCGCGGCGGCAGCGAGGTGTTTATCTACTGCCGCGATACTCCGAATCTGTTTGCCACCGTGGCCTCGGCGCTGGATCAGAAGAACCTCAACATCCACGACGCCCAAATCATGAACTCGCGCAGCAACTTCGTGCTCGATACCTTCGTGGTGCTGGAGCCGAGCGGCGAACCCATCAGCCCCAACCGCACCGCCACCATCAAGAAGGCGCTGGAGAAGGCGCTGCAGGAGCCGGGTAAACTGGTGCTGCGCAACAAGCCGCTGTCGCGGCGCCACCGCCAGTTCAGCGTGCCGACCCGGGTGGTCTTCCTGCCTCATAAAGGGGAGAGCCGCCACACCCTGATGGAGCTGACCGCCCTCGATACCCCCGGCCTGCTGGCCCGGATCGGCGCGGTATTCCAGCAGTGCGGGCTGTCGCTGCACGCCGCCAAAATCGCCACCTTCGGCGAGCGGGTCGAGGACTTTTTCAGCCTGACCAGCCTCGATGGCGAGCCATTGACCGCCGAGCAGCAACAGCAGTTGGAAGAGCGACTGGTACACCAGCTCAACCCCCAGCAGTCGGTACTGGATTAAGCGGACTGTGATTCGAAAGAGGCTGTTTATCGGGCGTTTTTTGCCATGCCAAACAAATGGTTGGCGCACACCGGATGAAGAAATGGCCGCTGGCCGGAAGAATTCCGGTCAACCCCTTAAAAACAGTCGGAAAAGTGTGATACAACAAACAGAATTTTTTAAAGGAAACCTGTCATGACCGAGTTGCAACAGATCATTGAAGCGGCCTTCGAGCGCCGCGACACCATTACTCCGGGCTCCGTGGATAGCGCCACCAAGTCCGCCATCCTGCAAGCCATCGACCTGCTGGACTCCGGCAAGGCGCGGGTTGCCGAGAAGATCGCCGGTGAGTGGGTTGTCCATCAGTGGTTGAAGAAAGCGGTACTGCTCTACTTCCGCATCAACGACAACGGCATCATCAAGGGCGACGATGCCCAGTACTACGACAAGGTTCCCCTCAAGTTCTCCAACTACACCGCCGAGCAGTTCAAGGAAGCGGGTGTGCGCGTGGTGCCGCCGGCAACGGCCCGCAAAGGCTCCTTTATCGCCCCCAACACCGTGCTGATGCCCTCCTACGTCAACATCGGCGCCTTCGTTGATGAAGGCACCATGGTCGATACCTGGGCCACCGTCGGCTCTTGCGCCCAGATCGGTAAAAACGTCCACCTCTCCGGCGGCGTCGGCATCGGCGGCGTACTGGAGCCGCTGCAGGCCAACCCGACCATCATCGAAGACAACTGCTTTATCGGTGCCCGCTCCGAAGTGGTTGAAGGGGTGATCGTCGAGGAAGGTTCCGTCATCTCCATGGGCGTCTTCATCGGCCAGTCTACCCGCATCTATGACCGCGAAACCGGCGAGATCCACTACGGCCGCGTACCGGCTGGCTCAGTAGTCGTCTCCGGCTCCCTGCCCTCCAAGTGCGGCAAATACAGCCTCTATGCGGCGGTGATCGTCAAGAAGGTCGATGCCAAGACCCGCGCCAAAGTCGGCATCAACGCTCTGCTGCGCGCCATCGACGAGTAATCAGCGTTGCTGTGATAAAAGGGCGCCTGATGGCGCCCTTTTGATTTTGGCGCCCCTGTCACAGGCAAGCCATCAGGCTTCGGTTAAGATAGATGGGACAGGATCGTTTCAAACCGAGGAAGCCCGATGTACGAGAATCTGAAGAGCCTGGGGATCCAGGAGCCCACCTCCGTCGACAGCTACACCCTGCGCCAGGAGGCCAACCACGACATCCTCAAGATCTACTTCAAGAAGCAGAAAGGGGAGTTCTTCGCCAAGAGTGTCAAATTCAAGTACCCCCGCCAGCGCAAAACCATGCTGGTCGACTCCGGTACCCATGAGTACAAAGATGTCACCGAGATCAATGCCAACCTCAAGTATGTGGTGGACGAGCTGGATAACCTGACTCAAGGCGTCCATCAGCAGGCCGATCCGGATATCAAACAGAAGATCCTGCGCGATCTGCGCCATCTGGAAAAAGTGGTACAGAACAAAATCAAAGATATTGAGCGGGATCTGGAGAAACTCTAACCCCTGCCCCACGATTATCCGAGCGCCACTCTGGCGCTCTTTTTATTGGCGGGCACCTTATTGGCAGGCTCGGCCTTTGCACACTCACTACCAACAGGATAAGCCAGCTACAACCGGCCTGTGCCTGCCCCCCAGAATCATAAGGTCAGTTGTTGGCAGGCCAATCCAAGCCTCCGTGCAGATCGAACAGCGCCAAGTCGCTGGGCGGCAGAAATAGCAAGAGGGAGGCTTTCGCCTCCCTCTTCAAACACGCAGATATTCAGGCAACAGGATTAGTTGCTCTTAATCCAGATGTCCATATCGGTTTTCAGGTTGTCGGACTTGGTACCGAAGATGGCTTGTACACCAGAACCAGACACGACCACACCGGCAGCACCCAGTTTCTTCAGACCAGCCTGGTCAACCTTGGCAACATCGTTCACGCCAACACGCAGACGGGTGATGCAAGCATCCAGAGAAGCGATGTTCTCTTTACCACCGAAGGCGGCAACCAGTGCAGCAGACAACTCGTCTTTGCTTTGGCTAACGGTCTCTTCAGCAGTTTCGTCTTCACGACCCGGGGTTTTCAGGTTCATGGCACGGATAACGAAGCTGAAGACTACGTAGTAGATGGCCGCGTAAACCAGACCCAGACCTACCAGCAGCAGCATGTTGTCGGCACGCGGAGATTGCACCACGAAGTCGATGAAGCCGTTGGAGAAGGTGTGACCATGTACCACGCCCAGGGAGTTGGTCAGCACATAGGCCAGACCAGCCAGTACAGCGTGGATTGCGTACAGTACCGGAGCGATGAACAGGAAGGAGAATTCAATCGGCTCGGTGATACCGGTCAGGAAAGAGGTCAGGGCGGCAGAGGCCATGATACCAACGATCTTGGCGCGGTTTTCCGGCTTGGCAGCGTGAGCGATAGCAAACGCAGCAGCAGGCAGACCGAACATCTTGAACAGGTAGCCACCAGCCAGCTGACCAAAACCGTTACCGGCAGCGCGGGAAGCGTCATCAGCAGTCAGGAAGCAGGTCATGATACCGTGAACAGTTTCACCGGCAGCGTTAACACAGGTACCGGCCTGATAGAAGAAAGGCACGTTCCAGATGTGGTGCAGACCGAACGGGATCAGTGAGCGCTCAACTACGCCGTAGATACCGAAAGCCAGTACCGGGTTCTGGTTGGCAGCCCAGTCAGAGAAGGCACCGATGGCTGCGCCAACTGGCGGCCAAATTACCGACAGGATCACACCCAGGCCGATAGATACGAAACCTGTGATGATGGGTACGGCACGCTTGCCCGCGAAGAAGCCCAGATACTCTGGTAGCTGGATCTTGTAGAAACGGTTGAACGCCCAAGCGGCAACACCACCGGCGAGGATACCGCCCAAGACACCGGTGTCGATCTTGTCAACACCCATCACTGGCGCCATCACAGACAGGGTAGCGGTCATGATACCGTAGCCAACGATGGCTGACAGACCGGAAACACCGTCGTTATTGGTAAAGCCGAGGGCCACACCGACGGCGAACAGCAGGGCCATCTGACCGAATACAGAGCCACCGGCCTGTTCCATCAAATGGGAAACAATTTCTGGCAACCAGCTGAAGTTTGCAGCACCGACGCCGAGCAGAATACCTGCTACTGGCAATACGGATACCGGCAACATCAGCGATTTACCAACCTTTTGCAGATTAGAAAACGCATTTTTCATCATGTGTGTATGCTCCTGAATGGATCGTCTTCCCTGAACGATTTATCTGGATGAGATAGCAATATTTACATCCAAACATCTTCGAGTCGGGTTTGTTTATTTTGACCATCAGAATATAACCCAGCGAGTCGTAAATTGCTGCTTTCGAAGAAGGGGGAATATTGAATTTGGAGGGGAGATCACAACTTGTCTAAAGGCTAAATAACCATAAAATTATAAGTTAAAAACTCTCATAATTACTCTATTACAAATAAATACAAACTACAGTTTCTGATTGTATTTTACTTAAACCAATTAAGTCTAAATGATTCAAAACGTAACCAAGTGTAACTTACTGGTTTTATTTATTACAGTCTACCGATTAAAAAGGCCTCCAACAAGGGAGGCCTCTTCATAAATATATTGTGCTAACAGAGAGCACTGAAACACTATTTTTGCGAGCGTTTTACCGCATCGACAAAAACCGCTTTCGCTTTGGTTGAACCGGCCCGCTCGGCCTCGTTAACCAGCTTCATCGCCTTGTCGATATCCCCCGCCTTGACCGCTTTTTCGATCTGGCTCTGATAGAAGGCTTCGGTTTCATTCAGCATGACAGGAGCAGGCTTGCTGGCTACCACCACACCGGCAGTTGCTGCCGTGGCAACAGGCACCGTCAGTTTATTTGGGGTAAGGTCAACGATAGGCGCGTTAGCATCGATCGCTTCCTGGTAAACCGGTTTGTAGAAGTTATCGCCCAGCACACTGGCACTCATATCTTCCACATCAATTTTGACGACACCCCATGCGGAGTGCGGGATCAGCGGATCCTTGGCACCATAATCCTGCACGCTCAAAGACTTGGCCATCATCTTGGAAGGGCTCATGGCTTGAGTGGTCTGGCTCAGGGTGGCCTCGGCGGTGTAAATCACCATGTAGGTTTCGTTGTTCGGGTTACCCACGTAGGAGCGATCGATGGTAAAGACACCCTCTACCCGATCCCCATCCAGCATGCGTGCTGGCTTGTAAGCGATGATGTCGGCACCAATGGTACGGGTCGGCTTGAACTGGGAATCCAGCAGCAACACGGTTGGGTTAAACAGCGTCTTGTCGATCAGGCCTGCGACCGTAATCTTGAGATCGCCGGAGTTGGTCGGCAGCTTGAAGGCGGCGTAATAGCTCTTTCCTTCCGGGAAGTTGAACACTGCTGAGCTGCCATCAATGGCGATCACTTTTTTCTGCTCAGCAGCCAACGGCTGATAGCGCAACTCACTGATACTGCTGCAACATACAGTCGCGGTACCGAGTTGCTGCAGTGCGCTGGCACGATTATCGAGGATGCTCTTGTACTCCTGAGTGGGAGCCACCGTTGCCTCAAGAGACGCACATGCCGTCATCAGGGTGGAACACAAAACCGTCAACGCTATCTTGGTATATTTCATCTGCAAGCCCTACGCGCCATCTTGAAAAAAAGAGCCCCCGACAAGCGGGGGCGACTTGGTATCAGGTGCTGGTGAGATTACCACCAAGCTTCCGCTTGTACACCGAAGTTCAAAGCATCATCTTGCTTAACACCGTTGCTGTTTTCGCGGAAATTACCGTCTTGCTGCATGTAAGAGGCGAATACACGAATTTCCGGACGAGCCCAGAAACCTGGACCAGCTGACCAAGCCTGCGCCAAGGTGTACTTGGTACCATCGGAGCTGGTTTTAACACCATTGACGTCTTTGTTGTCCTTGAAGTAGCCGACTTCTGCGATGGTCTTCATCACATCGTTCCACTTGTACATTGGACGGACAACTACAGAGAATGTGTCCATATCTGTGGTGTCTTTGTCCAGACCATTGGCCTGTGCGTAAAGGATCTGGTGACCGAATTCAACTTTGTCACCAATGGGCAGCACACCCCAGTTGATCAGACGGAAGCCATCACCGCTCGATGCTGCTTGGCTCAAGCCACTGCCAGAACCTGCACCATAGTCAACACCTTGCTTGGCCAGACCATCGAGGAAATACTGAGCCACTGTTTTGTTGAAACCGCCCAACATGGACTGGGTCAGCTCAGCGGTGAACATATGGCCATTTTTGTAGTCTGGGTTCTGGCGATCTTGCTCATCGGTCAAGTTGGCCATGGCATAGTCATAACCCACTTCCAGAGAGGCATCGGTCCAAAGCGGAATGCCAGCATAACGAATATCAAAAGTATTGGTATTTACACGATCATCAATCTTGATCTTGTTACCTTTGTCATCCAGAACATAGTTGCCATTTTCATCAAGACGATATTGAGTGTTAGCCTCTGTGTCGCCTTTATAGATAGCATCCCACGGGTCGTTACGAACCACAGCTACAGACAGCTTGCCAGGACCCACTTCGATGTTTTCTACACCGGCACCGGCACCAGAAACATCCCAGTAGTAGGTATCGGAGATATGGATGTCATGACGCTGATAGTAGCGTTTGCCCGCCCACAGGGTTTCATTACCGCCGAACAAGTTTTTAGCCTGAACGTTGAACTGGCGCAGAGCGAAGTCAGCGCTATCACCGCTGGTGCTTTCCCAGTCACGACCTTGCTTGCCTGCAACCATTGCAAACATGGAGTCTACATAAAAAGTCTGGTTGTTCTTGTTGTATACCTCTTGGCCCAGCTGAACTTCGGAATAAGTTTCAGCTTCGTTGCCAAGACGACCAACACGGTTCTTGCTCATGGTCTGCATATCACCGTTGTCAGAAACACCGACACCGGAACGGAAGTAACCGTGGAAATCTACGGCAAAGGCGGCTTGGGAAGCCAGGGCGGCAGTAACAGCTGCTGCAATCGGGAGCCACTTCATTTTCATTGTCATATTCCTTATTTCCCGCAGTGAGGAGTGTGATCCTTAATATTTAACTTCTTATCACCACGTAATCCTGTTGGTGATAACCGAGGTCGATTATAGGGAGTGGGGTACACCACAAATATGAGCAGACTCACAAAATGGCGACAAATAGCTCACCATACAGGCAAGGCAACAACAACAAACAAAAAAACACACCACTACGCAATAAAAAACCCAAAAAAAAGCCTGCGGCGCACAAAAAGGTACGCTGAAACCGTTGTCAGTCATTAATTCGCGATAGAACATAAGTTGTTATTTTACGATTCAATGACAAAAACATGACTGAGATCGCTTTCAAGATTGAACTTTTATTTAGATGACTAGTCCGCTACACGCTGGCAAACATTCCTGTGACAGGATGCCGAGTGAGGGGAATATCCCTCTATCAGGGGGGGAAATATACGGGATACAAGACGCAGAGATCGTACAAATAACAATCCCCTGCCGGGTAAAGATCAGGGGATTGATATGGCTCTATTTCAGAGAATATTCAGGGCTGAATATCCCAGTTTTGCAACCAGCCGAGCGCCACCCGTTCGGGTTCATCGTGCAGGGTGGCATCCAGTTCCAGTGGGGGGATAACCTGCGCGGCCCCCAGTTCCTGCAGCAACCCGTCGAGGTGGCGGCCAGCGCCGCAAAAATGGGTGTAGCTGCTGTCCCCCATGGCAATCAGGGCATACCGCAACCCCTTGAGCCAGGGCGCCTTGTCAGCCAGTTCAGTGGCAAAGGGTTGCAGATTGGGGGGAATATCCCCCTGCCCGGTCGTTGCACTGATCAACAATAAAAAACGGCTGGGGTCGATATCCGTCAGCCGTGCTTCTTCATACAGAGAACAGTGATGGCCCTTGCGTTCCAGCTCATCTGCCAGCGTCTCGGCCACCAGCATGGCTGCGCCATAGACACTCCCTACCACGATATCGATCTGTGCCATTTTCTGCTCCCTGCTTTAGTCGCTATCTTGAGCCACGCTCTGAGCAACTCTATCAGTAAGCAGGCGTCAGATGCCACCCGATAGGGGCGAGTAACAGCAGCTTAGTAATCGCTCTCGCTGGCGGGCCAGCCCAGTTTCGCAAAAAGCTGCAACAACTGCGGGCCAAGGGGGGCCTGAATACGCATCGGCACCTTGAGCACCGGATGGGTAAAGCTTAAGGTGCGGGCCACCAGCAGCAGCCGCTCACAACCATACTGCTCGCGATAGAAACGGTTATGCCGGCCATCACCGTGGCTGGTGTCGCCAACAATGGGATGGAACAGGTGAGCCATGTGGCGACGCAGCTGATGCTTGCGGCCGGTTTTCGGGAATAATTTGACCAAGCTGTAGCGACTGGTGGGGTGCTTTTTGGAGACCGCGTGAGGCAGCTCGACCTGATGCAGGCGACGGAAGGTGGTGACGGCATCTTGCGCCGGACGATCGGGGGCACTCATGGCATCGGCAATTTTATCGAGCTGCTCCTTGAGGGGATAGTCGATCACCCCCTGCTCGGGCGCCCAGCCCCGCACCAGCGCCAGATACTCTTTGTGTACCTGACGATGGGTAAACGCCTCGGTCAGGGCTCGCGCCACAGCGGGACTGAGGGCAAACAGCAGTACCCCGGAGGTGGGGCGATCGAGCCGGTGCACCGGATAGACATGGCGACCGCCGATCAGATCCCGGGTCATCTGCATGGCAAAACGGGTCTCGGCCTTGTCGAGCCAACTGCGGTGCACCAGCAGACCAGAGGGTTTGTTGACGGCCACCAGCCACTCATCCTGATAGAGCAGGGTTAATTTGAGTGATGGCTCTTCCACGACGGGCTCAGCGGTCACGGCTGCAACACTCATTGCTCAGCCACTTTGCCGGACAGCAGCAGATCGAAGCGAGCGATCAGGCGCAGCAGCGCTTCTGCCTCGACCAGATCGTTTTTATAGACTTCGCTGGCCATGGGATAGAGGGAGACGCTGGTCGGTAACGGTGCCTGCAGCATCACCAACTGCTCCATGCGCGGGATCAGCACAAACTGCAGCCACTGGTCAAAGCTCAGGGTATCGACACAAAACGGCAGAGTGCTTGCCAACGCATCGTCAGCGGGATGTTCAGCTTGCCAGCGTTCGAGGCGCTGCAATTCGGCGGTGAGTTCCCCCAACAGGCCGGCTACCAGCAAATATTGATTCATCTCGTACTCATCCTCATTACCACAGAGTGATCCGGTATGGCTGGTAAGATGCCAGCTCAAGCGACTACCTTGGTGGCCAGCTGCCGGTAAAAAAGGGCGCTACTATACACCGCCCCCCGCAGCGCTGCCATGCTGATCTCTGCCGTATCCAGCGACTGCTGCCACTGGCTATCCACGGCAAGGGCCTTATAATCGGCCCGCATCACCCTTAGCTGGATCTCACCATGTCTGCGACGCCAACGCCCATCAATACCCCCATCAATACTCTGACCGAATTTTTGACCCAGGCTGGCACCCAGTTCCAGCTGTTTGATATGGGCCGCCAGGTGCGGCCACTGGCAAGCGATACCTTTGTCCGCATCGAACAGCAGCAGGAGCCCTACCCCTGGCCGCTGCAGCAGCACGCCTGGCTTGGCGTGCACTTCTTCCAGCCGAACGAATCGCGCCACTACCTCTGGTTCCTCAAATTTGCCCTCGATGAGCGCGGCCTGCTGATGTCAAACGGCCCCAAGCTGTTCATGGATCAGGTGGTGGAGACCCTGGGCTACCAGCTCACCGGCGAGCTGGATGAAGAGAAGGCCCAGCGACTGGCTGACAATCCCTATACCTTCCGCCCGGCAGAGGCCAAGATGGCCAGTCTGCACGCCAAGCTGGCCCGCCAGCTGGAGCAGGCACCGTCAGCCTATTTCGATGCCCTCTGCCACTATCTGGCCGCGCCCAACGACAGCGGTTGGCAAGCGCTGGGGTTGCAGGGCTTTGCCGATCTGGCCGAGCGGCTGCATGACGAACGCAATCTGGCGCTGGTCTGCAAAGCGTTGCCCAAACTGCCACAAGAGCCGCTCTATGCCCTCTGCCAGAGCCTCGAAAACGCCCCGCTGCCACCGGCAGTACAAGGAGCCTTGCTTGAGCGGATCGGCAAGGAGCAGGAGTGCGCAGCCCCCAATCCAGAGACCCTGGCCTATCTGTGCCGCGCCATGGCCTCCTGCCCCGGTAGCACCTTGCGCAGCAACAAACTGCTGACTCTGCTGCAAACCCAACCGAGCCCGGCACTGCTGCTCGCCATTGCCGGTCGACTCTGGGCCGATCTGAAAGATGCCAATCTGCTCAGCGACTATCTGGAACAGCTGGCGCTGCAACCGACCCAGTTCTTCAATCAGGTTTTTGCCGAGTTGGTCACTTTACCTGCCCTGCGCAATGATATGCTGGCCAGACTGCGCGACCCCGACCGCAGCGATGCGCTGGGCAAGGCCATTGGCCGCCTGTTTGCTTCAGCCTGATCCCCTGGCACCACGGGGAATGGCGGCGGAATAAAAAATAACAAGGAAACCGGGTGTGCCAAGCAGGACTCCCGGTTATCGACATCACGATAAGGAAGCCCGCCTATGGGAGATATGCTCGCCATTTTGTTGCTGATTGCCGTTGCCGGTCTGTTCTGGCTGCAACGCCGTCAGGCCGAACTGGCCTGGCAATATATGCGCCGCTACTGCCAGCACCATGATCTGCAACTGCTGTCGCTGGCCCGCAGCCGTCGTGAGTTGGCGCGCCATCCCCTGCGGCTGCTGACCCACTACCAGTTTGAATTCTCCAGTGATGGCGAGAGCCACTATCAGGGCACCCTCAAGATGCAGGGTCTGCACGTTGTGGGAGTCGATCTACCACCACATCGCATGCCCTCTGCCTGATCCCCCTTCTCGTCTCTGCGCCCGATGGCTGTGCCTGTCTATAATCTCAGGGATTACACAAAGGGAGAGACGAGATGGAACCCCTTGTCCACGATCTGCCAGCCCTGTTTGCCCAACTCGGGATGGCCAACGACGAGCTGAGCCTGCACCGCTTTGTGCACGACCATCACCTCGACAATGAAACCCTGCTGCCGGAGGCGAATTTCTGGAGCGCCGCTCAGGCCAGCTTTCTGCGCGATGCCCTGTGGCACGACTCCGACTGGTGCGAGGCGATCGACCTACTCGATGTGATGCTGCGCCAGCCCCGCTAAGCCGCCCGCCCCTTTCCTCCCCAGCCGGCTTTGGTTAAGATCCCGCCCCGATATCGCCCTCCCCTTCTCACCCAGAGCATGCTTATGTCCGCCCACGAGATCATCCGAATTGCCAACGAGTTGGCCGCTAAAGGGTTCACCCCCACCACCGCAATGGTCAAAGCGCGCTTAAGCCAGCCGGTGCCGATGGCCGAGTTGCTGAAAGTATTGAGCCAGTGGAAGCAGCAGCCCGTCGCAACCGCCGAGAGCGAGAGCCTTCCAGAAGTTGCGCCCCAGCCTGCACCTGAGCTCACCCTGCAACAGCTGAGCGAGCAGCTCGCACGCATCGAACAGAAGGTGGATCGGCTGACCGACCTGCTCATCCTGCAGGGGCAGCGCTGAGCCATGTATATCGTCGAACTCTGCTTTGAGTGCTACCGCGATACCTCCCTTGGCGAAGCCGAACGGGCCATCGTCAACTACCTCGACATGCTGCGCTATCAGGGCCAGATCCTCGGGCGGGAGTTCCCCACCAGCATGCAAGAAGGCTATTTCGTCAGCCGGGTGGTCTGCCCGGAGCAAGATAGCCTGCACCCGGACAACCAGAGCGAGCAGGTCAAACTGGCCGAACAGCAGCTCAATCAGGCCGGACTGCTGGCGCCGAAACTGCAGTTGCAGGGGGCTGATTTACTTTCAGACAGTACCGACCCTTGTGGCGAGCTGGGTGCGCGGCCGAGCTGGATGCTGCTCTACACCAGCTTTTTGCACACCTGCTCGCCGCTGCGCTGTGGCGACCACTTCGCCCCCATTCCGCTCTACCAACTGCCCGCCGTCGCCAACGGCGATCAGAAACAGATCATCAAGTGGCAGGAGGATTGGGAAGCCTGCGATCAGCTGCAGATGAACGGCTCCATCGCCGAACATGCGGCGCTGCACGAGATTGGCGAGGTGGGCAGCCGCCTCTACCGGCGCGGTAGCGATCTCGCCAAACGGCTGGAAGTGCTGAGCGGCATCCCCACCTACTACTACCTCTACCGGGTCGGTGGCCTGAGCGCCGCCGAGGAGAAGGCGCGCCCCTGCCCCAGCTGTGGCGGTGAGTGGGCGCTGGCAGCGCCGCTGCACGAGATCTTCGACTTCAAGTGCGATAGCTGCCGACTGGTCTCTAATCTATCTTGGGATTTCAAGGATTAAGCGCGTTCCCTACACGCGACGCCATAAAAAAGAGCCTTGCCACATGGCAAGGCTCTTTTCGTTCCGATGAGTAACCTTGGCTCGAACAAGCGTCTATTGCGGCAATGTCTCCAGCCGCTCAAGAAACGCGGGCAGTGAGGGGGCCAGCGGCAGACGGCGGCCGGAGTCGAGCCACTCCAGCCACACCTGACCACTCTCGTTATCCAGTGAGATGAGCGTCATCTCGTTGCGGGTGGTGGCAATAAAGATGGAGGGGGCGCGCTTGAGCTTGCGCAGCATCAACAGGTGGCCGATGAGGTTCTCCCTGAGCAAATCGAGATCCGCTTCGTTCCACGGCAGGATCAGTTCAAGGCGCAGCCCCTTGAAAAGGCAGGGGATGGGGCGGCTGAACCAGTGCCCAAACAGGGCGATGGCACCGGGGTGAATCGTCAGCTCAAGGGCAGCGTCCATAGCGGTAAAATCGGCAGGCTCATAGCGATGATGAGGGCGCCAGGCCACCCGACCATCTGCGGGCTCACCAAGCTGGCACGGGGAGCGCCAGTCCGCCTCCCACTCGCACAGGGGCAGGCCTCGTCTGGCCTCGCCATCCCGTTGCCAGCGGGCAAAAAAGTGCTCCAGGGCAGACAAAACTTGATCCGACATCGAAAATCCCCACAATTGCTGGCAAAGTCCGCTATTGCACCATCAATCAGGGTGACAGACAAGGCTGCCCAACCACAGCCGTTCGACGCCCGATAACGGGGCAGGCTTCATCCCTTGCCAGCTCAAAATCGCTTGGTATCAGTGCAATAGCCCCATTTCACCTTCCGTTCATCCACGCTTTATGAGCACATTACGTGAGTAAATCTGTGAACAAACAAGATAGATACGCTGGGGCCAGCGCCCTGACCGGCCTGAGCCTGGGCCAACAAGCCGACTATATCAGCCAATACACCCCTTCCCTGCTGCAACCGGTGCCCCGCAGCCTGAACCGGGATGACCTCCAACTGGGCGATGCCCTGCCCTTTAGCGGTTGCGATGTCTGGACTCTCTACGAGCTCTCTTGGCTCAATGCTAGGGGCAAGCCGATGGTTGCGGTTGGTGAGGTGACCATTCCGGCCACCAGTGCGAACCTGATCGAATCCAAATCCTTCAAGCTCTACCTCAACTCGTTCAACCAGACCCGATGTGACTCCATCGATGCAGTGGCCGCCATGCTGACCAAGGATCTGAGCGCCTGTGCGGGGGAGACCGTCAAGGTCACCCTGTTCCCCCTCGATCAGGCACCCCATCAGATCGCCCTGCTGCCCGGCGAATGTATCGATGAGCAAGATATCGAGGTCGATCACTACCAGTTTGACGCCGCCCTGCTGCAAGGGGCGGCTGGCAGCGAGCAGGTAGAAGAGACCCTGCACAGCCACCTGCTCAAATCCAACTGTCTGGTCACCAGCCAGCCAGACTGGGGATCTGTGGTGATCCGCTACAAGGGGCCCAAACTCGATCGGGAGAAGCTGCTGCGCTACCTCATCTCGTTCCGCCAGCACAACGAGTTCCACGAGCAGTGTATCGAGCGGATCTTTATCGACCTCAAGCACTACTGCCAGCCAGCGCAGCTAACCGTTTATGCCCGCTATACCCGTCGCGGCGGTCTGGATATCAACCCGTTCCGCTCCGATTTTGAAGTGGTGCCTGCCAACCTGCGCCTGATCCGTCAGTAACCACTGACTGCGCGGATGGGGCCAGATACTGGCCCCTCTATCCCCCTGGTCCCCCGGCCACGCGGGGCGAACAGTGACAGATGCAACCACAACCTGCCCACAGTAAACACTGGACTCGCAGGGGGAGGCTTGGATAACATGCCTTCACCTCCGCGCCGTCCATAATCCAATGAATCAACTGTTTTTTCTGGCCATGATGATGTCTTCTCTGTCCGCCCCCAATCTGGACCTGGACCGAGAACAGCTATCTATCGATCTGCAGCAAGCACAATCAATGGTACTGACCGACCCAGCCAAATGTGTCCAGATCACCTCGGCCTTCCTGACCCGCGCGGCCAATAATTCTCAGCAAATCATCAATAATCGCCAAGAGTTTGGCTATCGAGAGCCGATCCTGAGCTATAGCACCGTTGCCCAGACTATCGGGGCTCACCTGCTCAAGGGGGAGTGTCTGCTGCAACTGGGCCAGTACCAGGCTACCCAGCAAGCACTCGATCAAGCGATAGCACTGGCTGACAAGGAGCAGCAACCAGAGCTCAAAGCCCACGGCCTATACCTGAAAATTCGCAGCCAGGGACTCCGTCAAAATAGCCAAAGCACCAGCCACAACTTGCTTGCCGAACTGGAAACCCTGCTGGCGAAACCCAATCTAAAACAGAGTCGGTTGCAGGTGTATAGCCGCCTGCAACGCACCAGCTACGATATCGACACTCAACATTTTGATGATGCCAAAGCCCATTTGGCCGAAGCGCGGATCTGGGCAGCCAAAACCCCCGATCCCCTTGCCAGCGCCTGGGTCAGTGCCATAAGTGGCGACCTTTATCGCTCGCTGCAACAGCCACAACTGGCGCTGGGGGAATATATCGATGCCCTGCAACAGGCCAAGAACCTCAGTGATCCGCTGTTTCTCGGTCTGCTATCGAACCAGATCGTCAAACTCTATCAGCAGGAGCAGGAGCCCCAGAAAGCGCTGCAATATGCCAATGAGGCGGCCAACTATTTTCACTCCATCGGCAACCCGTCGCTGCTTTGTGACTCCCTGATGGTGCTGGCACGGCTCAACCGTGATCAGGGCGACCTCAATATGGCGCTGGTCTATTTTTTCAATGCGCTGGACTTGCTCAATGACGAGACAAGTCGGCCCAAAAGCTCGCTGCTCAAATACGAGATCGGCAAAACCTATCTGCAAAGTGGCAATCTCTCGCTGGCCAGCAACTACCTCAACGCCGCACGTCAATCCCATGAGCTCAATGATGCCAAAGAACCACTGATCGACACCCTGCTATTACTCGGTGAGCTCTACCTCAAGAAGCAGGAAGCGGCCATCGCCATCTTGCAGCTGGAAAACGCGCGGGCGCTGGCCAAGCAGATTGGCGATACCCGTCGTCAGTTCGAGGTATTCCGCCTGCTATCGCTGGCATATGAACAGAAAGGATATGTGCGCCAAGCCCTCGACAGCTACAAACGTTTCCACCGGTTGGGTGAAGAGGTGCGCCAGCAAGAGATTGCCCTGGAACAAGCCGCAATCCGTGACAACTATGTCCAGGTCGAGCGGGTGCAACATATCAAGGAACTGGAGCAGCAACTTAACCACAGCAAGCACCAACAGGAACGCTATCTCTGGTCAAGCATCACCACCAGCCTGCTGCTGGCGCTCTTTATCTACCTCTTCTTCACCCTCTGGCTCAAGTTGCGTACCACCCGCCTGCAACTCAAACGAACCGGTGAGGCTTTGCTGATCGAGCCACGATCCGGGCTAGCCAACTGGCAACGATTGATGAACCGCTGGCCGAGGGAGATGGCCAAACGCCAGCTGAAATCAGATCGCTGGTACCTCAGTGAACAGCCCTCCAGCGAGTTTGATGACAAGCTGCATTATCTGCTGTTCCGCGTCCCCTTTCTGAGCAACACGCTCGAGCAGCATGGTTATCAGGCCAGCAGCGAGATTGAGCTGGCGTTTGGGGCCTATGTCGATACCTTAACCCCGCAAGATGGCCGTATCTATGACCTGCGGGAAGGGCACCTCCTTTATGTCGTACCGCAGCGCCATGTCGCTAACCTGCATCACTTGGCCAGTGACCTGCTACTCGCTATCGCAGCCTTCCCGTGTCAGTACCTACTCGATCGCCGGGTAAGCCTGGGGATTGTCAGTCATCCTTTCCTGCCCAAGGCGGCAACAGCGCTTGATCACAATGGCCTGTTTGATCTCTGTTACCTAGCCCTGTCGGGAGCCATTCAGCTCAGTGAAAAACACCAGCAAAACGCCTGGCTGGAGCTCGCCGCCATCGATTGTCAACAGGCGGCATTTTTTAATGGGGATGTGTGGCAATGCGGCCTGATGGCAATTGACAAGGGGCTGGTAAAAGTCAATTCTTCTCATGAAAAGCAATGGGTTAATTGGCATCAGCTTGCAAGGAAGCAAGTCATTGATGACCGACCAGCAATATAGATAACAGCCAGAGCTCGACACCGGGTTTTACTACTGTTGCTATCAAACACCAAAAACAATAATGACAACAGGGCGACCTGATAATGAATGACATCGCTGCCGTAGCAGGACAATTGGCCAGGCTCAGGGAATCCCTTCAGCAAAAACAGCTGGAACTAGACGGTGTTCTCTCTTTCTCCGATGCTGAGCGGGCTCGCGGCATCCTGTTTATCAACAAGTTGATGCTCTCCTGCCGTGGCTTCGATCGTGAGCTGGACAACCGTTTCGCCAAACTCAAATCCAAACTCGATAGCAATCCGGCCTTCACCGCGTTAGAAACCGATCTGCTTGCCATTGAAAAACTGCTGCAACAACACAGTAATGCGCTGGAAGAGTCGATAACCCTGACCCAGAGCGCCATCGAACTTGGCTCCAAACAGCTGAAAACCATCAAGGGCTTCCCCGAAGATACCCGCAAATCTCTCAAGGAATTTCTGGCCAGCCCGGCGGGCTATGGCATTGCCGATCATCAGCGCAAGGTGATCAAATTGCTGGAGTTTTACCAGCAAGCAATCAAGATCCAGCTACTGCCGAGCAAACCGCTACTGCCCTCCGGTAACGACATCACGCCAGATCCCTTTGATCTCAAGGATCACGCTCGCATTGCCGATGAGCTGCAGCGGCTGATCACCGAGCTCGATTTTGCCGGATCCATCGGTGAAAGCCTGGCGGATATCCGTCGTCAACTGCTGGTCGGGGTCAATCCCGGTCTGTTAGCCGAAACCTGTTTGCAGGTGATCGAACTCATCATTGAAGGCACCCGTGAGGAGCGTACCGCTTCCCGTGCGTTCCTGAGCTCCCTCAACGAGAGTCTGTCAGCAGTCCACATCGGGTTTACCGAGTCACTCGATGAAGGCCGGGCGCTGCAAAATGAAACCACGGAAACGCGCAAAGCGCTGGTCAACCAGCTGCAGGCTATCGATCATTCGCTGGCTCACCAACACACCTTTGATGCACTCAAACAGGCCATCTCCGGCCATATGGGTGCCATCAATTTGCTGTTGCAAGATCGCGATAACACCGCTACCAGAGAGCGCCATCTGCTCACCCGCCTCTCGAGCATGGAGTCCAAGTTGCGGTTGATGAAGGATGAGACTGCAGAATACAAAAAGCGGCTGACCATCCAAAAACACAAACTGTTCCTCGACAGCCTGACTCAGGTCCACAACCGGGCCGCACTCGACGAACGGCTTGAGCAGGAATACAAACGTTGGCTACGTTACGGCAGCCCGCTATGCATGGCGATCATCGACATCGACCACTTCAAGAACATCAATGATAACTACGGCCATCTGGCCGGCGATAAAGCCTTGAAAGTGGTCGCCAAGGCCCTGCAAAGTGCCCTGCGTGATACCGATTTTATTGCCCGCTTTGGTGGAGAAGAATTTGTCGTGCTGCTGCCCAACATCAACCCTGACAAATTTCAAACCCCCCTTGAAACCTTGCGCCAGACCATCAAGAGCATCCCGTTCCGTTTTCGTGATGCCAAGGTAGAGATCACCATCTCTATCGGTGCCACCCTGTTCAAGGAGGGTGATAATCCGTCCGATGTATTTGAGCGAGCAGATCAGGCGCTCTATCACTCCAAACACGGCGGACGAGACCAGGTGACACTGGCCTGAACGGTGACTAAAAAAACAGCGATCAGTCACCCCCCTATTTCCCTCACCCCACCCTTGCCACTACTATCAACCTCAGGGGATGCAACATGGCGTCCCCTTTTCTCCCCAGGGAAAAACACAACGATAACAAGATGAGTAAGGGGAACCTATGATTACGCACATCAATCCCGTCGGCAGCATGGACTTGCTGTCGCAGCTTGAGGTGGACCGCCTCAAGCAAACTGCCTCCAGCGATATCTATCAACTGTTTCGCAACTGCTCGCTGGCAGTTCTCAACTCCGGTAGCCATACCGACAGCTCCAAGGAGATCCTGGAGCGCTTCAAATCGTTCGATATTCATGTGATCCGGCGCGAACGCGGGGTCAAGCTGGAGCTGTTCAATGCTCCCGAGCACGCCTTCGTCGATGGCGAGATCATCCGCGGCATTCAAGAGCATCTGTTCTCGGTACTGCGCGATATTCTCTATGTCTCCAATCAGCTCGAATCCAACCGCCTGGTCAACCTGACCAACTCTACCCATATTTCCAACGTGGTGTTCGCCATCCTGCGCAACGCCAAGGTGATCCTGCCGGGTGCCGATCCCAACCTGATAGTCTGCTGGGGTGGTCACTCCATCAATCAGATCGAATATCAGTACACCCGTGCAGTGGGTAGCGAGCTGGGATTGCGCGAACTCAACATCTGTACCGGCTGTGGCCCCGGCGCCATGGAAGGGCCGATGAAGGGCGCAACGGTTGGCCATGCCAAGCAACGGGTACGTAACGGTCGCTACATAGGTCTGACCGAACCCTCGATCATCGCCGCAGAACCGCCCAACCCCATCGTTAACGAACTGGTGATCCTGCCGGATATTGAAAAACGGCTGGAAGCCTTCGTCCGTCTGGGCCATGGCATCATTATCTTCCCGGGTGGGGTCGGTACCGCCGAAGAGCTGCTCTATCTGCTTGGCATCATGATGCACCCGGCCAACGAGCGGCAGCCGATCCCGATTATTTTGACTGGCCCGAAAGAGAGCGAAGATTACTTCCGTGCTATCGATGATTTCATCAAGGCCACCCTGGGTGAACCGGCGACCAAGCTGTATCGGATTATCGTGGGCGATGCACCGGAAGTGGCTCGCACCATGAAAGAGGCGATGCCGAAGATCCGTGAATATCGCAAATCGGTCGGTGATGCCTACTCTTTCAACTGGTCGCTCAAGATTGAGCCGGAATTCCAGCTACCGTTTGAGCCGGATCACGCCAGCATGGCCAGCCTGGATCTGCATCGCAATCAACCGCCGCAACTGCTTGCCGCCAACCTGCGTCGGGCCTTCTCAGGCATAGTCGCTGGCAACGTCAAGGAAGGGGGCATTCGCGCCATCGAGAAAAAGGGCCCCTTCAAGCTGCATGGTGACAAGGAGCTGATGCACCTGATGGACAAGCTGCTGGAAAGCTTCGTTAAACAGCAGCGGATGAAGCTGCCGGGCAGCCAGTATGTGCCCTGCTACGAGATAGTGCGCTGACGATCGTCAGCAAGCAGGCATCGCAATACGAAGGGAGGGGCGCACTGGCGCCCCTCCCTTTTTACTCTCTGGCGTGCGGATTACACCGAAAAACTCCCATCAAGCCAACCAGTTGCTACAATAGCGCGTCCTGACTGCCAAGAGTGCCCCATGCCACATCTGCTTATCATCGATGCCCTCAACCTCATTCGCCGTCTGCATGCGGTGCAAACCCAGCAGACATTGACACCGGCCCAGGCGCTGGTTGCCACCCGTGCCAACCTGATCAATACCTGCTGTAAGCTGCTCGCCAATAGCGAACCGACCCATGTTATAGCCGTGTTCGATGGGGAGATACACAGCTGGCGCAAAGGGGTCTATCCGGCCTACAAAGAGGGACGCACGCCCATGCCCCCCGAGCTGCGTGAAGGGCTGGCGACCCTGCAGGATGCCTTCTGGGAGTGCGGGGTCGATGCCCTGCTTTCCGAGACCGATGAGGCGGATGACCTTATCGCCACTCTCGCCAGCGGCATCGCCAGTCACGGCCATCAGGCGACCATCATCTCCACCGACAAGGGGTTCTGCCAGTTGCTCTGCCCGCAGATCCGGGTTCGCGACTACTTCAACAAACGCTGGCTGGATGCGGCCTTCGTCCAGCAGCAATATGGAGTGGCACCGGCTCAACTGGTCGACTTCTGGGCTCTGACCGGTATCAATGGTTCCAATATCAAGGGGGTACCCGGTATTGGCCCCAAAACCGCCACACAATTGGTGCAACAATACGAGAATTTAACGGCCATGCTGGCCGCTTGCCAGCAAGAGGACGCCAGTAAACCCCTGCTCAAGTTGCGCCAGCATCAGGAGGATGCCTTGCTAGCCCAGCGACTGGTGCGCTTGCAACGGGATATCGTGCTGGGGTTCAACCTGCGGGACATCCGTTACCCGCCTCAGCCAGGGTGAATTACCGAAGAAAAATGCAGGCAAGGGCGCGAACCATGACGAGACTCACCCTCGCTGTTGATGAAAATGAGTAGAATGTAAAGGAATGTGGTTGGTTTGCTGAGTAAATGCTATAAAGCAGCCCCATCCTCCCCTATACCCTGGAAGTGGAACCCTCTCATGTCCAAAAGAAAAATTACCGTGATCCCCGGCGACGGCATCGGCCCCAGCATCATCGAATCAGCCATCCAGATCCTGACCCATACGGGCTGCGATTTTGAATACGAATATGCGGATGCCGGTCTGGTTGCCCTCGAAAAACATGGTGAGCTGCTGCCCCAGGCAACCCTGGATCTGATTGAGAAGAACAAGGTCAGCCTGAAAGGGCCATTGACCACGCCGGTCGGTGGCGGTTTTACCTCGATCAACGTATCTCTGCGCAAGAAGTTCAACCTTTACGCCAACGTACGTCCGGTTATCTCCTTCAAGGGCACCAAAAGCCGTTACGAGAACATAGATATCATCACGGTGCGCGAGAACACCGAAGGAATGTACTCGGGTGCAGGTCAGAAGCGCAGCGATGACAACAAGAGCGCCGAGGCGATGAGCATCATCACCCGCGACGGAGCCGAGCGCATCGTCAAGTTCGCCTTCGAGCTGGCCCGCCAGGAGGGACGCCAGAAGGTCACCATCATCCACAAGGCCAACATCCTCAAATCGACCTCTGGCCTGTTCCTCGAAGTGGCTCGTGAAATCGCCGGCCACTACCCGGATATCCAGAGCGAAGAGATGATCGTCGACGCCGCCTGCATGAATCTGGTGATGTATCCGGAGCGTTTCGACGTGATGGTCACCACCAACCTGTTCGGTGACATTCTCTCGGATCTCTGCGCCGGTCTGGTGGGCGGCCTGGGTATGGCACCGGGTGCCAATATCGGCGATGGCGCAGCCATCTTCGAGGCAGTGCATGGCTCTGCTCCCGACATCGCGGGCAAGAACATTGCCAACCCGACCTCGGTGATCCTCGCCTCCATCCAGATGCTGGAGTACCTCGGCATGCAGGATAAGGCGGAGCGGATCCGCGAGGCAGTACGAGCTACCATCGAATCCAGTGATCGGGTCACCCGCGATCTGGGCGGTAGCGCCTCCACCAGTGAATTCACCCAGGCGATCATCGATCGACTGTGAGTTAATCCATTGATTTAAAAAGGGAGCTTCGGCTCCCTTTTTTATATCTCCTACCCCTTTCCCGGATACTGGACAGCAACTATGTTCTAAAGATACGGATAGCAAGGAGGCTTGTTTATGAATGGAGGTGGGTTCTATCTGATCCCGGTTTGGCTACTGCTCAGTGGCGGTGTCGGGGCATTCGAATTGACTCAAAAGAGTCAAAGCCCAAGGCTGCCACTGCAAGAGAAACGGGCCGCTACCGAAGTCTGGCGTTCCAGCCTGGATACCAACGACCTGCTCAAGGCCCCCAAAGCCCTCTCGTTTGGCATCGAGGTGTCTACCGATAGCGTTGGTAATCAGAAAATCACCTCCTACCCGCAACTTAATCTGACCCCAGAGAAGAGCGTCAGCCTGTCAGTCGAGCGCTTTCGACCCAAGGTCAAATTCAAGGCAGGGGGGATGCATACTTCCGTCAGATTACGCGGTGATGGGCTCAAAATGCAGTTCAGCCCGCTCGATAAGACCATTCCGCTGCAAATAGAGTTAAAGCTGACCGATGATGAATCATCCCTGCGCCTGGATTACCGCTTCTGATGGAGCGCCCATCCCGCCAAGCAAAAAAAACCGACCGCATCACTGCAGTCGGTTTTTTTGATTAGCCTCTCGCGAAGAAGCTTACTCCTTGGCTTGCAGCTTGGAGATCCAGTACTTGTTATAAACATGCACGGTGATCTCTTCACGATCGTGATAGAGCTGCTTGGCCTGGATCACAAAGGCGTTATCGATCTCTTTAAGCATGCCACGCAACACCTCAATGTTGTGTACCGCTTCGGCATAGCGCTTCTTCATCGGCAGCTTAAGGTTAAACATCGCTTCCTGACAATCATTCTCACGGAACCAGTCCGCGATCATGTGGACGACCCGCGCCGGTTTCTCAACCATGTCGCACACCAGCCAGTAGGTATTCTTCTTGCTCGGACGCCAGACAAAACCATCATCGCGCAGGTGCTTGACCTGACCGCTATCCATCAGGGATTGGGCCATGGTGCCGTTATCCACTGCGGTTACCATCATGCCACGACGTACCAGCTGATGGGTCCAGCCACCCGGGCAAGCGCCCAAGTCCACCGCCTTCAGGCCGGAACAGAGGCGCAACTCCCACTCTTCACGGGGAACAAAGACGTAAAACGCCTCTTCCAGCTTGAGGCTGGAGCGACTCGGTGCATCTGGCGGACAACGCAGACGCGGGATCCCCATGTGGAATTCGGAGTTGTTGAACGAGTAGGAGTAACCCAACAACAGGTGATCGTTAGCCATGAAGAAGGCGTGGAACACCGGACGGTGCGGCGTCTCCTTCTTGGTCAGGCGATCATTGCTACGCAGCGCCTGACGCAGCGGCACAGTGAACTTGCGGCAGAAAGCCGACAGCTCTTTCGCTTCGTTGGTGTCAGCGGTCTCAACCCGTACATCACCACAAATGGTGTACTCACTGGTCGCTTCAATGATCGGTGAAATCCGATCGGAGACATCCAGATCCTTCAGCTCGTGGGTCACTACCAGCATCTGACGAATAAAGATAAGCTCTTTGAATGGCAGTTTGCGGGCCAACAGATCGGCCTGCTCCTCATCATACAACTCGAAGATCACATAACCGCTGTCGTCCTTGACCCGGGCAAAACCGTAGCACTGCATGCTACTGGCACGCTCGGTGATCTCTGCCGCCGCCTCTTTCTCAAAACCGGGGCGGCAATAAAGCAGCAGATTATTCATTTTTTCCTCCAAGACGACAGCCAGCCCATATCAGAGCTACCCATCCCAACATAAAACAGAGGCCACCAGCCGGGGTGATAAGCCCCAACCCTTTGCTGCCAAGCAGCACCATGGCGTAAATACTGCCGGAGAATCCGAAGATCCCCAGCACAAATGCGGTGCCAGCCAGGTTAATCACCTTGCTGCGCACGCCACAAAAGCCCAGTACCAGCAGGGCCAATGTGTGAAAAAACTGGTATTGCACGGCGGTATTGAATGCGGCCAACAGCGCGGGGGTAATACCGCTCGCCGCCAGACCGTGAGCACCATAAGCGCCCAGCATGGTCCCGGTCAGGCCAAAAAAGCCCGCTAGAACCAGCCAATGTCGGTGGATCTGCATCCTCATTATTCCTGTCTTGTCAGGCCCGGCACATCAGCCATCACCACTTGGCTACCCGCGCAGGGCAACAAAGTGCTTGATGGTATCCGCGGCATACTGCATGTTTTCCTGCTCGCTCACACCGCTGACTTTTCGTGGTTTGAAACCATGATCGCCATCGGTCAACCAATGGACCGATACGTTGGGTGAGAAGGGAAATTCTGCCAGTTCGGCGCGGCTGCCGAAGGTGTCGCGTTCTCCCTGCAACAGCAGAGTAGGTACCTTTATTTGCTTGAGCACGTCCCCCCGCCAGCGGTCAGGCTTTGCCGGGGGGTGGAAAGGATACCCGAGAATGAGCAATCCTGCAGCATTCATCGCATCGCTACCGTCATGATATAACTCGGCGGCCATCCGCCCCCCCATCGACTTACCTGCCAAAAATAGCCGCGGATGAGCAAACTCCCGCACCATCTGGCGCCAGTGCTCGAGTAACAGCGGCTGCCTGTCCGGCGGGCGGCGCTTGCCATCTTGTGCCCGTTTGGTCATGTAGGGGAAGTTAAAGCGCACCACTTCGATCTCGGGCCCCGCCAGCAGGCGTGACAGCTGGGCGAGAAACCCATGATCCATCCCCGCGCCAGCGCCATGGGCCAGCAAAATGCGAACGGGGGCATCAACTGCCCCCTCCCTCAGCACATCAATCATCGCCGAGCAACGCCCTGCGCCGAGCTTCTTCCTGCTCCACCAGCTCCAGCATCCAGTCGCGGAAGGCCACTATCTTGCCCTGATCCGACTGCTGCTCCTGGCACACCAGATAGAAAGCATTCTTGCTCACCAGCACCTGCTCAAACGGGCAGATGAGACGACCCGCTTCGATCTCTGGCTGAGCCAGCACACTGTGGCCAAGGGCTACCCCCTGACCGTGGATAGCGGCCTGGATCACCATGGTCGAGTGGCTGAAAATAGGCCCCTGATTGACGTTGGGGGCATCGATATCAAGCTGGCGGAACCAGGCCTTCCAGTCGCGGCGTGAGGTATCGTGCAACAAGGTATGGCGGATCAGGTCATCCGGTGTCCGGAGCGGCTTGGGCCCGGTCAGCAGCAAGGGGGAACAGACCGGGATCAGGTATTCGGTGTGCAATTTGTCGCACCGCAGGCCGGGCCAGTTGCCGCGCCCGTAATAGATGGCGACATCCACATCGTCAGTGAGCGCCCCTTCATCGAGGTCGACCGCCTTGATCCGCACATCGATATCCGGGTGGCGCTCGCTGAAGCGCACCAGTCGTGGCACCAGCCACTGGATGGCAAAACTCGGCTGCAAACTGACGGTCAGCGCCCCCTTGGCGCTGCGGGCCAGCAACTTGTCGGTCGCCTCCGAGATGGAGGTAAAAATATCTTTGATGTCGAGAAAATAGCCCTGCCCCTCTTCGGTCAGCAACAAGGAGCGATTTTTACGGCGGAACAACTTGATACCAAGATACTCCTCCAGCGCCTTGATCTGATGACTGATGGCAGCTTGAGTCACAAACAACTCTTCTGCTGCGCGGGTAAAGCTTAAGTGGCGAGCCGCTGCTTCAAACGCCTTGAGGGCATTAAGCGGTGGTAAACGACGAGACATGACACCAGCCGACGATGAGTTTTTCTAATGGGGCGCATTATAATTTGTCGGTTGCGGGCCGACCAGTGAATAAACATAATTCGCCCAGCAATCAGTCGTCATATGGCTCACATTTTCTACTACATGTTGGTTTACATGTGTTTTTCGTGAGTCTTTCGACTGTGATTGTGGTGTTGTGTTACTTCCTCTGCGGGAAGAGGGGCTCAAATCTTATCGATTTGACCCCGTCTGTCATCTGAATGTGTTTGGCGCCTCCAGTCGGATGGCGCCTTTTTTCATCCCTTTACACTTTGAACTGCCCCACCAACTGCTGCTGTTTATCTGCCAGTACCGACAACTCACGACCATTTTCGGCAGAGGTCGCCGCTTCGGCACGGATGGTATGGCTCACATCGCGAATGTTGCTGACGTTGCGATTAATCTCGTCTGCCACCCGGCTCTGCTCTTGGGCTGCACGGGCAATCTGCTCGTTCATTTGATGGATGGTGGAAACCGACTGGATGATCTGTTCCAGCACCTGCACCGAGAGGTCTACCTTGGCGAGGGTCTCGTCCGCCTGACCATGGCCATCGCGGATCGCCTTGACCACTGCGCCGGTACCGGATTGCAGCAGGCTGATCAGAGTCTGGATCTCGACGATGGCATTCTGGGTGCGGCCAGCCAGATTACGCACCTCATCAGCCACCACCGCGAAACCACGGCCCTGCTCACCGGCCCGTGCCGCCTCGATCGCCGCATTCAATGCCAGCAAATTGGTCTGCTCGGCAATCCCCTGGATCACGATAAGGATGTCATTGATGTTGTCGCTGTTGGCGGCGAGCCGTTCCACCACCGGCTGGGCATCGTTGATGATGGTCATCAGCTTGCGCATCGCCGCCTGGGTATCTGCGACCACATATTTACCCTCTTGCGCCGCAGCATCTGTGGTGTTGGCCGCCGCAACTGCAGAGCTGGCATTACCGGATACCTGCAGCGCCGTGGCGCTCAGCTCTTCAAATGCGGTCGCCACCAGATCGATCTCCTGATACTGGGCCTGCATACCACTGCTGGTGCGCTCGGCAACTTGCGCCGCCTGCTCGGCACTGCTGCGGGTGCCGGCAACCGTATCAATCACCTGACTGATAGTGGATTGCAGCTTGTTGAGGAAACTATTGAACCACTTGGCCAACTCGCCAATTTCATCTTGTCGCAGGATCTCGATACGCTGGGTCAGGTCCCCCTCGCCGGTGGCGATATCCTTGAGGCGGGCCACCACGGCGCGAATAGGGGCCACTATCTGGCGCGCCATCAGCCAGATAAAAATCAACGCCACCAGTGAAATCAGCACCCCGATCATCAGCTGCGAGACCACGCTACGATTGGCCTCACTGGCAAGATCATCCTGCAGTTGCTGGGCCGAAGCGAGCACCACGGCCCTTGGCAACTCGATATAGATACCCCATTTACCGTCGGTACCCCGCATCGATACCGGCATAAAGGTTTGCAACAGGGCACCATCGCGGCTCCAGCGACTCAGCTCTTGTCCCTGGCTGAGCCACCCTTTCAGCTCGGTGGCCAACCCTTGATACTGCTGACCCAATCCGCGCCCCAGGGTCACCTCAAACTGATCCGCCCCCGCCACTCGCCCCTCATGGCTCACCAGCAATATCTTGCCTTGGCCGTCATAGAGCTCCTTATCCATCGCTGAAACCAGATTTTGCAAAGTGCTCAGGGAGATATCGACCCCGACCATGCCCAGCAATGTCCCCTGATCAAGCAAGGGTGCGGTGACCGAGGTGATCAAGACTTTTTTGTCGCCAACATCGTCCAGATAGGGTTCCAGCAAACAGAGTCCGCGGGAGCGGATACTACAGCGATACCATTCGTTTTCGACCCCGCCAGCAGCGGTAGGTGTCTCGTCAGCAAGCACATCCTCGTTCTGCACCTCGGCAACCAGCTTGCCATTGTCATAGGCCCAATAAGAGGAGAACCGTCCCTTGTCGTTGGCGCCAAGTTCGGTCGAGCCCTGATAATTGCTGTCCTCTCCATCCAGCTGGTCAGGCTCGAACACCGCGTATACCCCGAGCAAATTGGTGGATGAGGCGGCAGCATCGTGTAACTGCTGATTGATGGCACTGCGCAGCGCCTCTGAATGAACAAAGTTGTCGGCCGCATTCTTGCGCTGGAACAACACGCTCTCGGCCAGCAAACTGGCCCGGAAATAGGCCTCATCGAGATAGCTGGTCACCTTGGCCGCCTGCTCGGAGCCCATCGCCTTCATCCAGTTCTCGGCTGACTGCTGAGCATCCTGCATGGTGGCTTGTCGCACCTGCTGCTGCATCTTGTCCGCGTTATATATCGAGGAAGCGACCAGCGCAGCAGCGGTGACCAATAGACAGCAGCCAGCGATCAGGGTAATCCGGCCCTGGACAGAAAGTGCGCTCATGCCAATGTTCCTATGTAAGAGAGAGCGATATGGGTAGATTATCGACTTTATAAACAAAAACTTAACCATCTCACAGCAAATCCAGTGATAGCTGGTTAACCTCCCCCTCTTTTGGCAACCCCACCACCAGCCCCAGCAAGCGCACCGAACGCCCTTCCGCACGCAGCAGACCCTCTTTTAGCAAAGGGATAAACAGGCTGGCCTGATAGCCGCCTTGGCTGCGATAGACAGTAGTCTGATGGAAGTCGGCAAATTTTATTTTAATCCCCTGTCCCATCACCTGCTCGGCACAACAAGCTGCCTGGAAACGCCGCTCC
Source organism: Aeromonas sp. CU5 (assembly GCF_002586745.1). Taxonomy (NCBI): domain Bacteria; kingdom Pseudomonadati; phylum Pseudomonadota; class Gammaproteobacteria; order Aeromonadales; family Aeromonadaceae; genus Aeromonas; species Aeromonas sp. CU5. The sequence goes on along the minus strand of NZ_CP023817.1, from coordinate 350,281 downwards.
AGCTCCGGCAGCAACTGCTGCAATACCGTCATGCAAGCCTCCTCGTTCGACAAATCACTTGCCAACGTGGTCTCCACTCCGATGGTTTTGCGGATCCGGTGCGCCTGCACCGGCTGCTCATCCAGACCCCAGATCCGGGTCGTCAGCATCTCGCCCAACTTGCCAAAACGGCGGCACAGCTCGTCGGCAGGCAAGGCTCGCGCATCCTCGCAGGTATAAAGCCCCTGCGCCTCCAGCCGCTCGGCAGTCTTGCGGCCGACCCCGGGCAGTTTGCCAAGGGGCAACTGGCAGACAAACTCCGCCACCTCATCGGGGCGAATGACAAACAACCCATCAGGCTTACGCTGCTCCGAGGCGAGCTTGGCCAGAAACTTGTTCGGTGCCACCCCGGCCGAGGCAGTCAGGCCCAATTCGCTGACAATGGCCTGACGGATCTCCTGGGCCATCAAGGTGGCACTGCCGCCGCAGCAGGTGCTATGGGTCACATCGAGATAAGCCTCGTCCAGCGACAGCGGTTCCACCAGATCGGTATAACGGAGGAAAATAGCCCTGAGCTGGCGGGAGATATCTTTGTAAACCGCCATTCGCCCGGGGATCAGCACCAGCGGCGGACAGAGCTTTTTCGCCAGTGCGCTCGGCATGGCGGAGCGCACCCCGAAGCGGCGCGCTACATAGTTGCAGGTCGAGATGACGCCACGCCGCTCGGAGGCACCACCGATGGCCAGCGGCACCTCCCGCAGTGAGGGGTTGTCCCGCATCTCCACGGCGGCAAAAAAGCAGTCCATGTCGATATGGATGATCTTGCGCATACCACTGTATAAATAAACAGACATGGCATCATCTTACCCCAAGGACAGCAGTAGCTCTATCTCTCTCATTGCGGCTAGAATAATAGACTCCAAGGAGACTTTTATCATCACAATGACAAGGAGCGTTAGGGATGAAATATGTTTGGCTGGGACTCTGTTTGCTGCCAATGGCTGGCATCAGCAAGAACAACCCGACGGCAGAGTGCCGCTGGCTATACGACCGGATTGAGATACTGGAACAAGCTATCAAGAAAGGGGACACGCTCGGCACAGAGCAGGAGTTATCACGCTGGCGCGGGGAGTTCGAGAGCAAGCAATGTAAACAGTACGACTACTGAGCCGGACAATATGGCGTGATCGACAACGGCTGATAACAAACGGGCCCCGGTCAAGATGAGCGGGGCCCGTTTTTCAAAGCATGGCTAGCTTGATTCATCAGCAAAGTGTGGTCAGGGCAGCACCATAGGGCCTGCCACCGCCATCGCTACCTCATCCCCGCGCAGCACCCGCACCAGCTCCAGAGCAAATTCGATAGCACTGCCCGGCCCCTGACTGGTAATAAGGCGATGGGCCTCATCCCTGACCACCCGCTCATCTGACAACTGCGATGTCGGTAGTTGGGACTGAAAGCCGGGGTGGCAGGTGACGATGGCGCCATCCAGCAGACCATGATGTTGCAACACCACCACGGGGGCGGCACAGATGGCAGCGCGCCAGCGGCCAAGGGCGGCCTGCTCTTTGAGCAGATCGATGGCCAGCGGGGTATCGCGAATCACTTCGCTGCCGGGCAAGCCACCCGGCACCACTATGGCCTCAAAGTCCCGACCGGTAAGCTCGTCGATATGGCAATCCGCCACCAGTTGTACTCCGCGCGAGGCGCGGATCTGCCGCACCCCAGCAGGACAACAAGAGGCCAACAGCACCTCGATGCCCGCACGCACCAGGGTATCAACGATGGCAACTGTCTCAATCTCTTCAGACCCGGGGGCCACCAGCACCAATACACTCATTTATGCCTCCTTGCTTCTTGCCTGCCATAGCCAGGGTTCAGACGTTCTGACTCTTCTCTTTGATCGTCTGATAGAGCCCCTGATTGACCGGTACGGCGATACCATGTTTGGCCGCCTTGCTCAGCAGGAAGCCGGTGATGGCCTCGATCTCGGTCTCTCGTCCCAGCTCCATATCCTGATACATGGAGGAGTAGTTGTCGGCAGTCAACTCGACCACTGTCATCGCCCGGCGCTGCAGCTCTTCAGCCGTGGTGGCAATACCCTCGGCGCACATCACATCCGCCACTTCCACACAGATCTGCTGCAGGACATCAGCAAAGCGGGGGCCAGCCAGCTCGCCGTTTTTCAGCTTGTAGAGCGCAGTAAGCGGATTAATGGCACAATTTATCGCCAATTTTTGCCACTGACGAGCCAAAACATGCTCATCCCAGCCGGCCTGGCCGAGGGCAATAGCAAGATCATCCGCCAATCCAGCATACGCCTTGGCAGCCTCATTGATCGGGCCAAGCCAGGTTTCACCCTTGCCAGTATGGCGGAAGACAAAATGGCCGCAGCGCATGGCACCATGACTGGTGACACCGGCAATCACCGGATTGTGCGGGAACATCTCGACTACCTGCTCGGCAATCCCCATCCCATTGTGCAGCAGCACAATCGGTACCGCGGCGTCCAGTTTACCTGCCAGCGGCGCCAGAGCGGCAATAACCTGGCTGGCCTTGGTCATCACCAGCAGACGCTTGATCTTGCCGGGTTTGCTGACAAATCCGCGCTCGATATTGAGCAGTTGCACCTGCCCTTCCAGCGAGGTGAAATCGGTCCCCGGATGGAGCGTGGACTGATGGTGATCGCGCAACAAGACACGGGTTGATTGGCCGCTGATGGTCAACAGGGAGGCAACCACGCCGCCGAGGGCGCCGCATCCCAACAGTGACCACTGCGGGATAACAGGTGGAATAACAGCAGGGGTAGCAAGCTGTCGGGAACTCTTAAATCCGCTTGGCATGATGTGACTCTGTCAGGGTAAGGGTTGCATTCCTCTCAACCTGTTACCGAAGGAAATTGAAGATATCATGAATGGACACTAACGGGTCCACCCGTTCTGTGCGCAGGGGATTCTAGCAGAGCGGCCCTATCAAAATCAGCAAATTTGCTGATTTTCTGGTAGATTTGCCCACCTATAGCGCAACATGAGGAGCCCTGACATGCCGTCATTCGATATTGTCTCAGAAGTCAAAATGAACGAGGTGTTGAACGCCGTCGAGAACGCCAATCGTGAACTGGCGACCCGTTTCGATTTTCGTGGTGTTGAAGCCAGCTTCGAGCTGAACAAAGAAGAAGTAAAGTTGGAGGCTGATGCCGACTTCCAGCTCAAGCAGATGGTCGAGATCCTGCGCGCCGCCCTGCTCAAGCGCAATATTGAGAACAGCTCGATGGAAGCTGGGGACAGCGTTCACTCCGGCAAGCGCTTCCACCTGACCGTCAAGTTCAAGCAGGGGATCGAAAAAGAGATCGCCAAGAAGCTGGTCAAGCTGATCAAGGACTCCAAGATCAAGGTGCAAGTTGCCATTCAAGGGGATGAAGTGCGCGTCACCGGCAAGAAGCGTGACGATCTGCAAGAAGCCATGGCACTGGTGCGTGGCGCCGAGCTGGGTCAACCGATGCAGTTCCAGAACTTCCGCGATTAATTTATCCACTCAGCCGTGGCGCACTCATTGACTCGTGCCACGCTATAAATCGCAGCCATAAAAAACCGGAGCAAATGCTCCGGTTTTTTGTACCCCAAGTTTTATTAGAACTTGTAGGTAACAGAGAAGTAGTGACCGAAACCGGTAGTGTTCAGACCACCAAAGGCACCGTTGTTGATACCGTAGATTTCGTTGAAGTACTTCAGACCGTAACCAACAGCGTAACGGTCGGAGTGCCAGTAGATACCGTGGAAAGTACCCAGGCCGTTAGCACTCTGGTTGTTGTCGCCGTGGATATCTTTATCAAACAGATAATCCAGGTAGCCCTGATAGGAGACGAAGCTGCCGTTGGAGAAGGTATAGAAAGGCTTGAACCAGTTCATGGAGAACTGATAACCGTTCCAGTCACCCTCTTCGGCCTTGAAGCCACTTTCGGTTGCATGGCGAGCATACAGGTTCATGCCAACTTTACCGAACCAAGGTACCTGTACATCAGCACCCAGACCGATCATGTTCTCCATCATGGAGTCATCAACGTTGTTCAGGGTAGCGACGTAGAGCTCTTGCACCGGACCGAAGGAGAGATCTTTACCAGTCAGGGCATCCAGAGAGAGACGCGGGGCGAACTTCATGAAGATGTTCGGGCCATTGTGTTTGTCGCTATGGCTGCTTTGGAAAATATCGAACACATCGACATAGCCATAGAGATCAAACATACCGGAACGACCACCGAACTCCATTTCCAGGTAGGTGTCGTTGTAGTCGCTGCCCATGTAAGGACGTTGGTCAATGGTATGCATTACGTTGAACTGCATCCATTTGAAATCATTCTTGTGGATATCACCGCTGTAGTCAGCAGCAAAGGCCGGAGTTGCGGCAGCAGCCAGCAGACCGGCAGCGATCAGAGTCTTGGTAAATTTGGCCATTTTATTGGTCTCTTGTGCGTTAGTTGAGGTTTTCCGTAGCCTGCCCACAAGGAGCGAGAGGAATTCTAATCAAATAAAATCGGGGGAGAAACAACTTCTCGGGAACTTTATCCGGAAGTGTGAATCTAATCACCCCCGATTCTACGCAAACGCTTGCTATTTGTCAGCTGCTGAGAGCAACTCACTCCCCTTTCTGGCTACCAGCACAATCAACAACAACACAGGCAAGCCCAATAAACTGGTTCCGACAAAGAAGGCACTGTAGCCAATCTGCTCCACGACCTGCCCGGAAAAACCGGCCAGCAATTTGGGCAACAGCAACATCACCGAGCTGAACAGCGCGTACTGGGTCGCCGAAAATGCCACGTTGGTCAGGCTGGAGAGATAGGTCACGAAGGCCGCAGTGGCAATACCGGCACTGAGGTTATCCAGCGAGATGATCAGAGTCAGCAGCTCCAGGTTGTGACCGACCTGATTGAGCAGGGCAAACAGCAGGTTGGTACTGGCGGTAAGCAGCGCCCCCAGAAACAGGATGCGCAGCGTGCCAAAGCGCATCACCAGCACTCCCCCAAATGCAGCGCCGACCAGCGTCATAATGACACCAAACACCTTGGTAATGGTGGCCACTTCAGTCTTGCTGAACTGCATATCCACATAGAAGCTGTTGGACATCACCCCCATCACCACATCGGCGACCCGATAGCAGGCGATCAACGCCAAGATCAGCAGCGCCGAGCCGCCATAGCGGCGGAAGAAGTCAGCAAACGGACACCAGACTGCCTCATAGCCCCAGGCCCCCGCACTCGCCAGCAGCGCAGGCCATCCCTGTTCCAGCAGCAACGCCTTGCGTTCGGCCTGCTGCTTGCCCTGCCCGGCCAGATCGATATCCGGTTCATGGCAGAACAGGGTGGTGATGACCCCGAGTGACATCAGACCCGCCATCACCAGATAGGTGACCTGCCAGCCACGATAGTCATAGCCGCTGTTGCTGCCAAACCAGGCCGCCAACGCCAGCGCACCGGCCCCCGCCATGATCATCGCCAGCCGGTAGCCGGTCATGTAGGAGGCCGCCATCGCCGCCTGCAGCCGCTCGGGGGCGGATTCGATGCGATAGGCATCGATAACGATATCCTGCGTGGCCGAGGCAAAGGCCACCAGCAGGGCAAACAGCGCCAGGTGGGCCAGCTCGGTCTTGGGATCGCAGAACGCCATGCCGACCAGTGCTGCGGCGATCAGCAGCTGGGAGAACAACATCCAGCTGCGACGACGCCCCAGCAGCGTGGAGAGCAACGGCAGCGGCATGCGATCCACCAGCGGCGACCACAACCATTTAAAGCCATAGGCGAGCGCCACCCAGCTCATGTAACCGATATCGGTCAGGCTGACATCGGCCTCGCGCAACCAGAATGAGAGGGTACCGAACACCAGTAGCAGCGGCAGACCCGATGAAAAACCCATGGCAAAGAGAATAAATACCCGAAATTCGAGATAAACGGCGAGGGACTCTCTCCAGCTTGGTTTGCGGATCATGTTCAACTACCTGACGACTTTGGAAAAGTGCGTCATTTTGGCAGGTTGATGGCAGATAGCCAAGGCGAGCAAAGAGATAGGCGCAAAGAAGCCCGGATAAAGAAAAGGCACATTCCAAGCGGGATGTGCCTTGCATAGTGTCTGATGAACGCGAGTTGACGAACCGCGTCCGGCGAGGGTTACTTGCCCGCTTTCTTGTCGACTTTCTTGTCCGCCGCAGTTTCAGCCAGTAGCACCACCTTCTTCAGAATGATGGGGCTGGTTGGCACATCGTTGGCGCGCAGAATGGAGCTGTAACCGGTCTGTACCTGAGCCAGCTTGTCCAGCACATCCATCCCCTGTACCACCTGACCAAACACGGTATAACCCGCGGCGCCACTGGCATTGAGGTTATTGTTGTCGACCAGATTGAAGTAGAACTGGCGAGTGGCGCTGTCGACCGACTGGGTGCGGGCCATGGCAATGCTGCCGCGTTTATTGGGCAGACCTCCACGAGACTCGTTGATCACGGGGTCAAAGGTGGGCAGTTGCTGGAACTGCTGGTTGTAGCCGCCCCCTTGCACCACAAAGTCCTGGATCACCCGGTGGAACAGGCTGCCATCGTAACTGCCATCAGCCACATAACGCAGGAAGTTCTTCACCGTCTGGGGGGCTTGTTTGGACGCCAGTTCCACCACGATATTGCCGTGGTTGGTCTCCAATCTCACTTTCGGGCCAGCAAATGCCAACGGGGCGATCAACATGGCCAGTAACCAGAGTTTTTTCATCATCAGACCCCTGCACCGCTCGGTTGACCTTTCAGGTAACCACGCAGCGCGTCATCCGCCATGATCTGTTGCAGCACGCTGCCCAGTTGCAGGTTCAGGGTCGACTCCAGATCGGCCATGCCCGGCTCGCTCGGGCTCTCCTTGCTGGAGGACATGTTGAACTGCTTGGTCAGACGGTTGCCCTGGAAATCAGCGATCACCTGCAGGCTGACGCGGGACTTGGTGACGTAGGTAAAGGTCTTCTCTTCCACGTTGACCGCCGCATTGGAGATCACCAGCGTCAGGTTGGTGGTGCCACTGTTGCCCACTTCCAGACCCTGGCTGCGCAGCCCTTCGGCCAGCCGCTCGGCCATCAGCAGATTGAGCGGGCGTTCGCTATTGACCAGCACCGGCGCTTTCTCTTTATGTTTGATGGAGAAGACGTAGGCAGCCTCACGCTTGTCTACCCCTTCCATGGTAATGCGGTTGCCAGAGTAGTATTGCTGGTTGGCGGGGATCACCTGCGGATTGAGCAGCGCTGTCTCCGGCCAATGAGTGGCACACCCGCCCAGCATCAGGGCGGCCAGCAGCAAGAGTGACTTTTTCATCATGGTTTCCTTTGGCTTTAGCGTTTGATGGCTTTCAAAATAACGAATTTGCTGTTCGACGCAACGACTTGTGCGTTGGCAAACAAGCGCTTGAGTTTGTTGTGATAGTCCAGATGACGGTTGCCTACTATCCAGAGTTCACCCCCTTGAGGCAACACCCGGTGCGCATCACTGAACATCTGCCAGGCGATATGATCGGTGATCGCCTGCAGCTGATGGAAGGGGGGATTGCAGAGGATCCGATCTGCCGAACCGACCGCTACGCCGTCGAGACAGTTGTTGACCATAAAGCGGGCACGCGGCAATGCATCGGGCAGATTGTGCTCGACGTTCAGCTGTGCCGAAGCGACCGCCATATAGGATTCATCGATAAAGGTCACCTCGACCTCGCTGTCTTTAGCGAGCAGCGAGAGGCCCAGCACCCCGTTGCCGCAACCCAAATCGATCACTTTCCGCGCACTGTTGATCGGTAAATTGTCCAGCATAAAGCGGGCACCGATATCGAGACTGGTGCGCGAGAAGACGTTGGCATGGTTGTGGATCAGCATGTCGGTCCCCTCCAGCGGCCAGACGGTCGGGAACGGATTGGTCAGCGCGGGTTGCTCTGCCTGCGGCTCGCAGTGAATGAGGCGCGCTTTTTTCCAGGCCAGCGAAGTACGGGTCGGCCCCAGATACTTTTCGAACAGCTTGAGCGTGGAGGTATGAATATCCTTCGCCTTGCCAGCGGCGATGACGCGGGTTGCCGGTGTCACCACCTGACGCAACGCCAGCAGTTGCTGCTCCAGCAGCGCTTGGTATTTGGAGACCTTGATCACCACCAGCACGGGGGCATTCGGCAGCGGTGCCAGCCCATCCTGCAGCGTTATCCCGTCAGCATCGAGTCCGTTGTCGGCCAGATTGGCCAGGGTCGCCCGTTCGCTGATATAGGAGTCGGTGACGCAGCAAGGGGAGTGAGGATGCAGGTATGCCGCCAGCGCCCCGAAGCCGTCATTCATGATGATTACCGGGCCCGCCTGCTCGAGGGGAGATTCAGCCAGGGTGTTGATCAGATATTCGTCAGCCGCATCCCAGGCTTGCAGGGTCTCCTGACTCTGGCGCGGATAGCGGTAGAGCATAAGCTGGCAGTGGGGAGTGTCGAGAAGGGTTTGCATAGGAAGAGTCCAACCTCGGCTTGGTTCGTGTATACAGGCGCCAGGGGTGACGCAAAGTGGCGCTATTCTAGCGAGGAGCAGAAATTTCACCAGTTCGATGCGCATCAAGCGGGCGAACGACGGCGATTTCTCCCTTTCGGGGGCTTATTCCATACCGCAACTGCCGCTAGAATGGCCCGACATTCACTCTGGAAGCAGACCCGATGACTATCCAACAACTGATTGCAGCCAAGCTGACCGCCGCCCTCTCCCCGACTCTGCTGGAGGTGATCAACGAAAGCCACATGCACCGTGTGGAACCGGGTTCAGAGAGCCACTTCAAGGTGGTGATCGTCTGCGAGCAATTTGCAGGGCAACGGCTGCTGGCTCGCCATCGCCAGGTCAATGCCATTCTGGCCGATGAGCTGGCAGGCGCTGTTCATGCACTGGCTCTGCATACCTACACAGAGAACGAGTGGCAGGAGAAGGGCAATGCCCCCCGTACCCCGAGCTGCGTTGGCAAGCCGTCCCTCTCCTGAGCAAAGCGCAGCCCCCATCCCCCACCGGGGCGCGCCACACAAAAATGTAACAAACTTCCCCAATTAGACCGTAAAAGGCTACATCTAAAGGGGTATTTTGCAGGGTGATCACTTTTGTTGATAGCTGAGATAACAACAAATACCCCTATCGAGGTATCCAAATAAAAAAACCTTTAAAACCACGACTTACAAGGCATCAGAGGCTTATTCATTGCAGGTTAATTTTGTGATGGCACGGGGATTTTGCCCATTTTGCATGGCAGAAAATGCACCTTAAGTGGTAAACTCAAGCGCTTTTGAGTGACCTTGCATGTTGAATAATTGTTGAGCCTGAATATTTGGCGTGACCACAACAGCGGCTCATTCAACCACCCGTCGTGATGTATTTCTCGGCGCTAACCAACCTCTCTTCCCGTAACGGTAGTGCAATTGAGTATGATTACAATCAAAAGAGGACTGGACATCCCCGTGCTGGGTGCGCCAGAGCAAGTAATCTACGATGGCCCCGCCATCACCCGTGTTGCGACACTGGGCGAGGAGTTCGTGGGGATGCGACCTACTATGTTCGTCAAAGTAGGTGATCGCGTCATCAAAGGTCAGGATCTTTTTGAAGACAAGAAGAATCCGGGCGTTAAATTCACAGCTCCCGCCACCGGTGTGGTTTCAGAAATCAACCGTGGTGCCAAACGTATTCTCCAGTCTGTGGTCATCGACCTCGACGGATCTGATGAACAGGTGACCTTTGAGCATGTTGCTTCTGCCGAGCTGGCCAAGCTCGAGCGCAGCAAGGTGCAAGAGATCCTGATCACATCAGGTCAATGGACTGCATTGCGTACTCGTCCATTCAGCAAAGTGCCGGCGGTAGGCTCTGCCCCGCGCGCCATCTTTGTTACTGCAATGGACAGCAACCCGCTGGCCGCCAGTGCCGAGCTGATTATCAAGGAACAGCCCCAGGCATTCCTCGATGGTCTGGCCGTCCTGACCCGCCTGACCGACGGTAGCGTCTATGTCTGTAAAGGCGAAGGCAGTCTGCCCCACTCTCCGCTGGCTCAGGTCAAGGAAGAGATCTTCGTCGGGCCACACCCTGCCGGTTTGCCAGGTACCCATATCCACTTCCTGGATCCGGTCAGTAGCACCAAAGTGCAGTGGCACATCAACTATCAGGATGTGATCGCATTCGGCAAGTTGTTCACCACAGGTCAGATCTGCACCGACAAGGTGATCGCGCTGGCCGGTCCGAACGTGCTCAAGCCGCGTCTGCTGCGTACCCGTTTGGGTGCCTGCATCAGCCAGTTGACCAACAATGAGCTGCGTGCCGACGAAAACCGTGTCATCTCCGGATCTATCCTCAGTGGTGCCAAAGCCGAAGGGGTTCACGACTACCTGGGCCGTTATCACAATCAGGTCTGTGCATTGGGCGAAGGTCGCGAGAAAGAGTTCCTTGGCTGGATCAACCCCAGCGCCAACAAGTTCTCTATCACCCGCACCACCCTCTCTCACCTGATGAAGGGCAAACTGATCAACTTCACCACCACTACCAACGGTAGTGACCGCTCCATGGTACCGATTGGTAGCTATGAGCGGGTGATGCCACTCGACATCCTGCCAACCTTGCTGCTGCGAGACATGATCTCTGGCGATAGCGATGGTGCGCAAGCACTGGGCTGCCTGGAGCTGGATGAGGAAGATTTGGCGCTCTGTACCTTTGTCTGCCCTGGCAAGACAGAGTACGGCCCAGTCTTGCGTGAGTGCCTGACCAAGATTGAACTGGAAGGTTAAGCAATGAGTTTCAAGCAACTTCTTGAAAATATGGAACACCACTTCGAGCCGGGTGGCAAGTACGCCAAGTACTACGCCCTGTTCGAAGCGGCGTACACCCTGTTCTACACCCCGGGTACCGTTACCCGCAATGCTGCCCACGTCCGTGATGCGCTCGATCTGAAGCGCATGATGATCATGGTGTGGCTGGCCGTGTTCCCGGCGATGTTCTGGGGCATGTTCAACGTAGGTAACCAGGCGATTGCCGCCATTGCCCATATGGGTTCGGCTGCTGGTGCCAGCAGCTGGCAATATGCGTTGGCGACCATGCTGGGCGCCTCCCTCGATCCGGCTGTCGCCGGTATCGGCAGCAAGATGCTGATCGGCGCCACCCACTTCTTCCCAATCTACCTGACCGCATTCCTGGTCGGTGGCTTCTGGGAAGTGCTGTTCGCCATGGTGCGCAAACACGAGATCAACGAAGGCTTCTTCGTCACCTCGATCCTGTTTGCCCTGATCGTGCCGCCAGAGCTGCCCCTGTGGCAAGCTGCGCTGGGTATCACTTTCGGTGTGGTAATGGCCAAAGAAGTGTTCGGTGGTACCGGCAAGAACTTCCTGAACCCGGCTCTTGCGGGTCGTGCGTTCCTGTTCTTCGCCTACCCGGGCCAGATCTCCGGTGATGCCGTGTGGGTTGCCGTTGACGGCTTCTCCGGCGCTACCGCCCTGAGCCAGTGGGCTCAAGGCGGCCAGATGGCACTGATCCACGGCGCAACCGGCCAGGCTATCAGCTGGATGGACGCATTCCTTGGTAACCTGCCAGGTTCCATCGGTGAAGTCTCTACCCTGATGATCCTGCTGGGTGCCGCCATGATCGTCTACATGCGGATCGCCTCCTGGCGCATCATTGCAGGTGTGATGATCGGTATGATCGCTACCTCCCTGCTGTTCAACGTCATCGGTTCCGATACCAACCCCATGTTCAGCATGCCGTGGCACTGGCATCTGGTACTGGGTGGCTTCGCCTTCGGTATGGCCTTTATGGCGACCGACCCTGTCTCCGCTGCCTTTACCAACAAGGGCAAGTGGTGGTATGGCGCATTGATCGGCGTCATGGTGGTGCTGGTTCGTGTGGTCAACCCTGCATTCCCGGAAGGTATGATGCTGGCCATTCTGTTTGCGAACCTGTTTGCTCCCCTGATGGACCACTTCGTCGCTCAGGCAAACATCAAGCGGAGGATTGCTCGTGGCGTTTAATAAAGATTCAACCCTCGGCACCATCAGCGTGGTTACCGGCCTGTGTCTGGCCTGTTCCATCGTGGTATCCGTTGCCGCTGTTGGCCTGCGTTCTACCCAGCAGGAAAACAAGGCGCTCGACAAACAGAGCAACATTCTCGCCGTCGCCGGTGTGGATGTGAGCGAGGTTGCCAAGCGTGACTTGGCCAAGCTCTACGGCGAGAAGATTGAAGCTCGTCTGGTGGATCTGACTACCGGTGAGTTTGTTGATGGCGATGCTGACAACTTCGATAGCAAGCTGGCAGCCAAAGATCCGGCCAAGAGCATCCGTCTTGCTACCGCTGACGACAAAGCCAGTCTGCGCCAGATCTCCAAGCTGATCCCGGTATTCTTCGCCAAAGACAGCGAAGGCAAGATCGACAGCATCATCCTGCCCGTCTACGGTCAGGGTCTGTGGTCGACCATGTACGCCTTCGTTGCGGTAGCTGCTGATGGCCAGACCATCAAAGGCATCACCTACTATGACCACGGTGAAACCCCGGGTCTGGGTGGCGAGATCGAAAACCCGGCCTGGCAGGCACTGTTCAAGGACAAGAAACTGTTCGGTGAGGATGGCATGCCGGCGCTGCGCGTCATCAAGGGCCATGCTCCGGAAGGTTCCGAGCATGATATCGATGGTCTGTCCGGCGCTACCCTGACCGGTAACGGCGTTCAGCATACCTTCGACTTCTGGATGGGTCCCAAGGGCTTTGGTCCTTTCCTGGCCAAGGTTCGTGCAGGAGAAATCAACAATGGCTGACAAGAGCGAAATGAAGAAGTTGCTGTTGACGCCGGTGCTTGGCAACAACCCCATCGCCTTGCAGGTGTTGGGTGTCTGTTCTGCACTGGCGGTTACCAGCCAGATGAAGACAGCGTTTGTAATGACCCTGGCGGTCATGGCGGTCACCGCCTTCTCAAACCTGTTTATCTCTCTGATCCGCAATCACATCCCGAACAGTGTCCGGATCATCGTCCAGATGGCAATCATCGCCTCACTGGTTATCGTGGTTGACCAGGTGCTCAAGGCCTATGCCTATGACATCTCCAAGCAGCTGTCGGTATTCGTGGGTCTGATCATCACCAACTGTATCGTGATGGGTCGTGCCGAAGCCTACGCCATGAAGAGCGCCCCGCTGCCCTCCTTCCTGGATGGTATCGGCAACGGTCTGGGTTATGGCGCTATTTTGCTGAGCGTTGCAACCGTGCGTGAACTGCTGGGCTCCGGTACCTGGTTCGGTTTCGAACTACTGCCGCTGGTGAACAATGGTGGCTGGTACGTGCCAAACGGCCTGCTGCTGCTGCCGCCGAGTGCATTCTTCATCATTGGTCTGATCATTTGGGGCGTTCGCACCAAGGATCCCAAGCAGGTGGAGGCGAAGGATTAAGGTATGGAACACTATCTGAGTCTGTTGATTAAATCGATCTTCATCGAAAACCTGGCACTCTCCTTCTTTTTGGGGATGTGTACCTTCCTGGCGGTGTCCAAGAAGGTAAAGACCTCTATGGGTCTTGGCATTGCCGTTATTGTGGTGCAGACCATCGCGGTTCCGGCCAACAACCTGATCTACAACTACGTGCTTAAAGATGGTGCTCTGGTATCCGGTCTGGATCTGAGCTTCCTGAGCTTCATCACCTTTATCGGTGTGATTGCGGCACTGGTACAGATCCTGGAAATGGCGCTGGACAAGTACTTCCCTGCGCTCTACAACGCGCTTGGCATCTTCTTGCCACTCATCACCGTGAACTGCGCCATCTTCGGTGGCGTCTCCTTCATGGTGCAGCGTGACTACAACTTCGTCGAATCTGTAGTTTACGGTGTAGGGTCAGGGGCAGGCTGGATGCTGGCAATCGTTGCGCTGGCAGGTATTCGCGAGAAGATGAAGTACTCTGATGTTCCGCACGGTCTTCGTGGTCTGGGCATTACCTTCATCACCGCTGGCCTGATGGCTCTGGGCTTCATGTCCTTCTCTGGTATCTCCCTGTAATCGGCTTTCCTGCAATCAGAAAGGAACGATAGATGGAAATTATTTTGGGTGTGGTCATGTTTACCGTGATCCTGCTGGCACTGGTGGCAGTCATTCTGTTCGCCAAGTCCAAGCTGGTGACTGCGGGCGATGTGACAATCAGCATCAACGGTGATCCTGCCAAGGCTGTTGTAGGCCCTGCTGGCGGCAAACTGTTGGGCGCTTTGGCCGGTAGCGGTATTTTTGTCTCCTCCGCCTGTGGCGGCGGTGGCTCCTGTGGCCAGTGCAAAGTACGGGTGAAATCCGGTGGTGGCGACATTCTGCCGACCGAACTGGATCACATCAGCAAGGGCGAAGCTCGTCATGGCGAACGTCTGGCCTGCCAGGTCACCGTGCGCTCTGACATGGATATCGAACTGCCGGAAGAGATCTTCGGGGTGAAGAAGTGGGAATGTACTGTTATCTCCAACGATAACAAGGCCACCTTCATCAAGGAGCTCAAACTGCAGATCCCGGATGGTGAAACAGTACCATTCCGTGCTGGTGGCTATATCCAGATCGAAGCCCCTGCTCACCATGTGAGCTACAAAAACTTCGATATTCCCGAGGAGTATCGTGGTGACTGGGATCGCTTCAAGATCTTTGAACTGGAGTCCAAGGTCGATGAGCCGATCATCCGGGCCTACTCCATGGCCAACTATCCGGAAGAGTTCGGTATCATCATGCTGAACGTGCGTATCGCTACGCCGCCGCCGAGCAACTGGACCGCCCCTCCGGGACAGATGTCCTCCTACATCTTCAGCCTGAAGGCTGGCGACAAGGTGACCATCTCCGGTCCATTCGGTGAGTTCTTCGCCAAAGAGACCGATGCCGAAATGGTATTCATCGGTGGTGGTGCAGGTATGGCGCCGATGCGTTCCCATATCTTCGACCAGCTGCGTCGCCTGAACTCCAAGCGCAAGATGAGCTTCTGGTACGGTGCCCGTTCCAAGCGTGAAATGTTCTATGTCGAAGATTTCGACATGCTCGCGGCCGAGAACGACAACTTCAAGTGGAACGTCGCCCTGTCTGATCCGCAACCGGAAGACAACTGGGATGGCTACACCGGCTTCATCCACAACGTGCTCTATGAGAGCTATCTCAAGAACCACGAAGCACCGGAAGATTGCGAGTTCTACATGTGTGGACCTCCGGTGATGAACGCTGCCGTCATCAACATGCTCAAAGATCTGGGCGTTGAAGACGAAAACATCCTGTTGGATGACTTTGGTGGTTAATCCATGCACAGTGTTGTAAAGACCTGGCTAGCCTTCGGGCTAGCCTTTTTCTTGACTGGGTGCGGTCAGGAAACGGTCCAAACCAAACCGGAGATCCACATCACCGGTAGCACCATGGGCACTTACTACTCCATCAAAGTGGCTGATGGCGTCATCAGTGATCCCGCCAAATTACAGGCTGAAGTCGATGTATTGCTGGAGCGGGTCAACGACCAGATGTCGACCTATCGCCCCGATTCCGAGCTGTCGCGCTTCAACCAGCATCGCAGTGCCACCCCGATCGTGGTCTCCCGTGATACGGCGCAAGTGGTGACAGAGGCGATTCACATTGGCCGTGAGAGCCAGGGGGCGCTGGACGTCACCGTTGGCCCGCTGGTCAATTTGTGGGGCTTTGGCCCGGACAAAAAGCCAACCAAGATCCCTTCTGACGAGCTGATCACCCAAACCCGCCAAAAGACCGGTCTGGGTAATCTGCATGTAGTGACCTCGGTGGATGCCGATACCCTGCAAAAAGATATTCCGGACCTCTACGTCGATCTCTCCTCTATTGCCAAGGGCTTTGGGGTAGACAAGGTAGCCGAGTATCTGGAACTCCTCGGTAGTCGCAACTATCTGGTAGAAATTGGTGGTGAACTGCGGATCAGTGGAGTCAACAGCAAGGGACATCCCTGGCGCGTCGCCATCGAGAAGCCCACTGCGGGCTCCGGCACGGTACAAGAGGTGATCATTCCTGGTCATAACGGCGTGGCTACCTCGGGTGATTACCGTAACTACTACGAGCTCGATGGCCAGCGCTTCTCTCACACCATAGACCCACGCACCGGCAAGCCGATCCAGCACCGACTGGTGTCGGTCACCGTGATCCACCCCTCCTGTATGACCGCAGATGGGCTGGCGACCGTATTCATGGTGATGGGAACCGAGAAGAGCCTGGCGTATGCCAAAGAGCGAGGCTTGGCGATCTTCGTGATCACCAAAACGGACGACGGCTTTGAAGAGGCCTACTCCGATGCCTTCAAGCCCTATCTGGTCAAGAAGTAAGAGGTACAGATGCAGATTTTTCTGATCACCTTCGGGGTCTTCATGCTGGTGATAGCCGCCATGGCTATCGGTTACATCTTCCAGAAGAAGACCATCTCCGGCTCCTGTGGTGGCCTGGGTACGGTCGGCATCGAAAAAGAGTGCGATTGCCCCGAGCCTTGTGACAACCGCAAGAAGAAGATGGCCAAAGAAGAGGCCCGTCGCAAGATGCTGGAAGATAACCGCATCATCTGATCCGGCCTTCCTTGCGAAACAAAAAGCGCGCCATCGGCGCGCTTTTTCATTGAGGTAACGTTCCTTAATCGTCAGGGCTGGCGCTCGATGTAGAGGATCACCTCACCAAGGTGTATGCCAAATTTGCTAATTGCAGCACGATTAATCAGACGATCCTCATCCAGCAGATACATCCAGTCATCGAAACTCACCCGCACTACCTCGCCATCCGGCAGCACCAGATCAAGCTGGTAGCGCCAGTTGAGGGCAAACCCTTCCGTCTTGCCTACCGCCTCCCCCACCACGTCGGAAGCGGTACCACGCCAGTGACCATCATCTCCCTTGCTCAGATACCAGGTGCGGGTCTGCTGACGGCCATCATCGAAGTAGAACTGCTCGAACAGCTCCCCCTTACCGTTCTGCCAACGCCCCACCATCTCGACCCGAAAGCGACTGGTCACTTCGCCGCTACGGTCGGTCACCAGGCCGTGAGCCACCAGCTTGCCGCTAAAGAAACGGGCAAGATCCCAGTTCGGCCCCTGGCCACGATAGTCATTGAGACTGGCGCCACAGCCGCTCAGCAATAGCAGGGGCAGCAACAGCAACCAGCGGTATGCACGATAGAAAGACATCAGAGACTCCATGTTCAGGGTTGGCCACGCAGGCTGCGGGTCAGGGCGGGATCGCGGCTGTTGTCAGCCAGCCAGATGGCGAGGAAAGCAGCCGAGAATTGCGGATCGGCTAGGGTGCCGAGGGGCTTCTCCTGCCACCAGAAGTGGCCTGCGCCACCCTTGTCGACATAGAAGGTGAGCTGGTCACCCGCCTGCACATCGGGCCACAGCGCCGCAAGCTGACCGAGCCAGCGCTGACGCTCTACGTCAGTGCCAAGACCGAGCCGCTGCCACTCGGCGGCGGTGGCACTCAGCAGATCTTCCCGCTCGATGGATCTGGCATAGGTAAGGATTAGAGCCTGTGGATATTGGCCCAGCTGATAGCGGCCACTCTGGCTGTAGAGGGTGGCATCGTAGAGCTTGAACCAGAGCCAGTTCATCTCTCCCTGTCCGACCGGGCGCAGCTGTTGCCAGGGTGCCGCAGAAGCCTGCACGGTCGTTGTAATGAGTAAAGTCAGCGCCGCAAGCAGTGGGCTAATTCCACCCCATATGCCAATGGTTGGGGTCTTCCAGTTCATGCCAGTCCATCTCCTGTTCTTGCAAGGTGTTGATATCCTGCACCACCACCTGCACCAGCTGCCCTTGCGCGTCACGCTGGCAAGCAACGACCAGATAGTGACGGTCGGTCAGCTCGTGCTGGCTCTCTTTGGTCCATTTGGAAAACAACAAGGTGTCGGTCGAAAAGGTGTTCATGCTGGCTCACCCTCCAGTTTGACCATTACCCACAGCAGTACGGGTAACCACCACATCCAGATCACTGTCAGCACTGCCGCGCTGATCCAGATGCCCCAAGGTAAGTGTACTGCCCCCATGGCGGCACCCGCCAAATAGGAGAAGGCGCCCCCCACTATGCCAAACAGCGCCTGCTGCCAGCGGGGCAAGCGCAGCAGCCAGCGCATGCCATGAGCCAAGGACAGAGCGAAACCGAGCCAGAGTAGCACCAGCCAAAGGGGAAAACCGGCGGGAAACTGGAACAGCCCGATCCGCCATAGCAACAGATCAAGCAGACACCCGGCAAGCGCCAGGGGCAACAGCCGCACATCATCCTTGCGGCTGGGCGAGAAGAGAAAGTGCAGCAGCAACATCACCAGCAGCGGGCCCGGTTGCTGCCATTTCACCGCCAGCAACCAGTAGAGGTTGAACCCCAACAGGTGGGCCCACTGCCACATGATTAGTGACCGCTCACTGGCAGTGAACCTGACCAACCAGACGGCCCCGGCTTGGCCGCCTCCAGCTGCACCAGACTGATCGCCCGCTCCCAAAATCCCCCCTCGCAATAGGCGAAGTAGAAGTGCCACAACCGGATGAAATCCTGGCTATAGCCCAACTTGGGCAGCTCGGGGGCCAGCGCCAGAAAGCGCTCGCACCAGTGGGCCAACGTACGGGCATAGTGATGGCCGTGATCGTGCAACCGCACCAGCTGCATGTCGGTCTCTTTGGCAATCAAGCCCGCCATCTGGGATGCACTCGGCAAGCAGCCACCGGGGAAGATGTAACGCTGGATGAAATCCACGCTGCGCAGATACTGGGCATGACGCTGATCGGCAATGGTGATGGCTTGGATCAGCAGACGGCCACCGGGCTTGAGCAGCCGTGACAGCTGGCGGAAATAGTCGGGCAGAAAGGCATGACCCACCGCTTCGATCATTTCGATGGAGACCAGCTTGTCATAGGTGCCATCCAGCTTGCGGTAATCCTCCAGCAGTAATGTGATGCGATCCCCCAGCCCTTCCCGCACGATCCACTCCTTGGCATAGTCATGCTGGGCCTGAGAGATGGTAGTGGTCGTCACCCGGCAGCCGTAGTGACGGGCGGCATAGACTGCCAAGCCACCCCAGCCGGTACCGATCTCCAGCAGATGATCGTGCGGCCCCAGCTCGAGCCGCTCGCAGATGGTATGCAGCTTGGCCTGCTGCCCCTGTTCCAAGGTGGCCTCTGCGGTTGGATAAATGGCACTCGAATACTGCATATGGCTGTCGAGAAAGCCCTGATAGAGGGTATTGCCCAGATCGTAGTGGGCGGCGATATTGGAGCGCGATCCAGTCAGGGTATTGCGATTGAGCCAGTGACGCGCCTTGTTGAAGGGGAAACTCAACCAGCTCAGGTGCCGCTCCAGGCTGTCCAGCAGGGACATATTACGGGCCAGCAACCGCACCAGCGCTACCGGGTCCGGGCTGGTCCACAGCCCCTCTACCCAGGTCTCACCAGCCGCTATGCTGCCCCCCAGTAACAGGCGACGATAGAAGGCGGGGTCCTGCACCACCAGCTCGGCATGCAGATCGGTGCCTGCTACCCCGAAGCTGTGGCGCTCACTACCGTCTCGCAGGATCAGTTGACCATGGCCGAGGCGCACCAGCAGCTTGAGTAGCAACTGCTTTGCCCCTTTTTCAATGAAAGAAGCTGATTGTGTGGCTTGCACTAATTCCATTAGCGAGTCTCCGGATGACTAAAAATGGGGGTTCGTTTGATAAAAAGACGCAGGGCCTGCCAGTAGATCCCGAGCAGCACCTTCAGGGTCATCCACGGCCAGCGCACCAGCAGCGCTATCAACCCCTTGCGTGACAGCGGCTCACGGCTCAGTGCCAGGGTCGCATCAAACAACTTTGCCTCGCCAGATACGGGATGACTCTCGATGTGGATCAGCGTCTCTTGTGCCGGGGGGCGAATACGCCAGTGATAACGCATGGCCAGCCCCATAAAGGGGGATACATGAAAATCCTTGTCATGGGGCGTCAGCGCCGCCAGGTCCAGCAGGTAGTAGTGGCGCTCATTCCAGGGGGTGTTGGAGACCTCTGCTAGCAGATAGCGCGCCTCCCCCTGCCGGTAGCAGAAGTAGAAGTTGACCGGACTGAAGTAGAACCCCAAACAGCGCACATTGCCGAGCAGCAGCACCCGCCCCTCGGGGTCGCCATCGCCACCCAGTTCGCTCACCTTCTGCCACACCGCCTGCTTGAGGTTACCCTGACTGCCTTTGAGGTAATCATCACGATGAAAGGAGAGCAGCCCCGCCCGCTCTACCCCGAACCAGCGCCCCTGATCCAGCGCAGCGATCTCATCCAGATCCAGCCCCAGCATAAACAGGCTATAGGAGAAGGCATGCGCCCGTGGTGCAAAACGGCGATGGCGCACTGATCCTTGCCAAATGGCACTGATGGTCTGTTCAGCCGCAGTGGTACTCATAGACTGGCCCCAAAGCGTTCGGCCACATCCAGCGCGCTATGCACCCCGTCTTCATGAAAACCGTTGTACCAATAGGCGCCGCAAAAATGGGTGTGGCGCTGACCGCAAATCTCGGCGCGCCGCTGCTGGGCTGCGATGGACCCCTGATTGAACACCGGATGGTGGTAGACAAAGCGACGCAGCACCTTGCTCTCATCCACCTTGCCCTGCGGGTTGAGGCTGACACAGAAGGGTTCCGGGGATTCAACACTCTGCAAGATGTTCATGTTGTAGCTCACCAGCGGTCGAGCCTCGTCATTGCCATCGAGCTGATAATTCCAGCTGGCCCAGGCTTTCTTGCGGCTCGGCAAACAGCCCGCATCGGTGTGGAGCCAGACATCGTTCGCCTGATAAGTCATGTCACCGAGAATGGCTTGCTCCCCTGAACTGGCATCTTGCAACAGGGCCAGCGCCTGATCGCTGTGACAGGCGAGGATCACTTCATCAAACGACTCCTCACCATAGCTGCTCTGGATCACCACCCCATCAGCCACCCGTCTAATACCCTGAACCGGACAAGCGAGCCGGATCTGTTGCTGCCAACCGGCAGTGAGCGGGCCAATGTATTCCCGCGAACCGCCCGGAATGACATACCACTGGGGGCGATTGGCCACATCCAGCAAGCCGTGGTTGGCAAAAAAGCGCAAAAAGAAACCCAACGGAAAGGCGCGCATATCCGCCAGGGTCGAAGACCAGATCGCCGCCCCCATGGGCAGGATGTAATGACGGGCGAAGTAATCGCTAAAATCACCGGCCAGCAAAAAATCCCCCAGGGTCAGCTGATCGCTATTCCCTTCGAGTTGCGCATCGGCCAGCCACGCGCGAGCATCCCGGTTAAACCGCAGGATCTCGCCAACAAAACGATAAAAACGCGGGCTTAGCAAATTGCTGCGCTGGGCAAACAGGGTATCGAGGTTGTGACCGTTGTATTCAAGCCCCTCCGGGCTTTTGACTGAAAAGCTCATCTCGGCGGGTTGCCGTTCTACCCCGATCCGGGCCAGCAACTTCAAAAAATGGGGATAAGTACGGTCATTAAACACAATAAAGCCGGTATCGATGGCGTAGTTACGACCCGCCAGACTCACATCAACGGTGGCGGTATGGCCACCCAAGGTTGGCGCTGCCTCAAACAACGTAACATCGTGCAACTTGTGCAGTAAAAAACCGGCGGAGAGACCGGAAATTCCGGAGCCTATGATGGCTATCCTTTTCTTCATTTATTGTGTCCTTTCGAAGTAAGCGAACCACCGAAACGCAGCCACAATCCCACCGGCAGCGCCCCAAGCAGGCGCAGCAACCAGATGAAACGGCGGGGAAAATGGATCTGATGGTGACCCGCAGCAAGCCCGTCCATGATAGTGCGGGAGGCCTGCTCCACGGTCACCAGACAGGGCATGGGAAAATCATTCTTCGCGGTGAGGGGGGTTTTTACAAAACCGGGGCGGATCAGGGTCACGCCGATCCCCCTCACGGCAAGATCCAGGCGCAAGGTGGCGGCCAGATAATCAATCGCCGCCTTGGAGGCGCCGTAGGCTTGTGCTCTTGGCAAGGCTAACCAGCTGACAGAGGAGCTGACCAGCGCCAGCCGCGCCCCCCGATGCAGCAGCGGTAAAAACGCGTCAAGAGCATAGCCGGTAGCAATGAGATTGGTCTCGATCACCCGGGCAAACAGGGCACTGTCAAAGCCCTCGGCAACATCCATGTATTCACAATTTCCGGCATTGAGGATCAGCAAGTCCAGTGGCGGCAAACTGCTAGCCAGCTCTTTCATGGCAGCAAGGTCACGGGCATCAAATTGCAGCGGGGTAATGCCGTGCAGCCCCAACTCCTGCAGCCGTTCGCCATCGCGGCCACAGCCCCACACCTGCCAGCCTGCCCGCCGGTAATCCAGTGCCAACTGGCGACCGATGCCGGAGGTCGCCCCTGTGATGAGCACCCGGCCGCTCATGCGCCAAGCCTCATCTTGATGGCGCGTACCACGGGCCCGAGCAGCGGCAACTGCTCGTAGAGCATGGCGCCCAGATCAAAATAGTCCCGGTGCTGGCACACCTTGCCCGCCTCGTCGAACTCGAGGCGGGTGGCCCCCTCCACCGTCACCGGCTCACCACCACGCAATCTGGGGTGAGAGAAGGTCATGGTCCAGCCGAGCCAGGCCTGCAGCCCCTGTTGCTGCTGACTGGTAATGACGAAGCGACAGTAGGCGAGGCGCTGATAGAGGGCGGCAAAATAGTCGCCAAGGGCCGCCACCCCCTCGATACGGTGGGCCGGATCGGTAAAGACCACCTGTTCGGCATAGACCTCGGGCAAGCGGTGCAACTGCTGTTTGTCCAGTTGCTGATAGAGGCCAATAAAGCGGGCCAGCGGCTCGTTCATCCTATTTCTCCAGAGAGCGAAACATCTCGATGGCTCTCACCCGGGCAACGGCGTGATCCACCATGGGTGCCGGATAATCCTGTCGCCCCTTGAGCCGCAGCCAGTCGTGGGGCTGATGCACATAAGCGGCAGGAATATCGGCAAGTTCAGTTACCCAGGTACGGATAAACTCCCCTTGTGGATCAAATCGTTGCCCCTGAGTGGTGGGGTTGAAGACCCGAAAATAGGGCGCCGCATCGGCGCCGGTACCCGCCGCCCACTGCCAGCCGCCGTTGTTGGCCGCCAGATCGCCGTCGATCAACCGACTCATGAAGTAATCCTCCCCGAGCCGCCAGTGGATATGGAGATCCTTGGTGAGAAAGCTCGCCACTATCATCCGCAGCCGGTTGTGCATCCAGCCGGTGGCGTTGAGGCAGCGCATCGCCGCATCGACAATGGGGTAGCCGGTACGTCCCTCGCACCAGGCGGCAAAGGCATCCGGGTCCCAGCTCCACGGCAGCGCTGCGGTCTCGGGCTTGAAGGGGCGATTCATGGAAAGAGTCGGGTTCAGCACCAGCAGGTGGCGATAGAACTCGCGCCAGACCAGCTCATTGAGCCAGACAAAGCCGGGCTGGGCCTTGGACTGGGGCCGATAGCCAAGGCGCTGTTGAAGCGCCGCCACGCACTGACGGGGGCTGATGATGCCCGCCGCCAGATAGGGGGAGAGCACGGACGTGCCTGCGATGGCAGGAAAATCCCGGGTCTCGCCATAGTCGAGCACCGCCTGCTCCAGAAAATCGTTCAAACGGCGCCGGGCTTCCGCCTCCCCCACCGGCCAGCGTGGATCTGCCGTCAGCTCGCCGAGCGCCTCATCAACCCACTCCCGCTCTGCCAGCGGCAGCCACGGCAGCGGCTCGCCACGGGACGCTGGCGCGCGATGAATGACAAACCCCTCCTCGTCGAGGGCCTTGAGCCAGGCGCGACTGAAAGGTGTGAAGACCTTGAACATCTCCCCCGACCCGGTCAGCACCCGCCCCGGCGGCAATACGCAACAACCGTTGAGCCAGTGACAACTCACCGCCTGCTCTGCCAGCGCGGCGCTGACGGCATGGTCGCGACGCTGCTCATCGATCTCGATAGCCTGATTGGCATAGAGTTGGGTCACCCCCTGCTCGCGGCAGAGGTCTGCCAACGCTGCAGGTACCTCGGCAAAGGTCTCCAATCGCAGCAGATGGAGCGGGATGCCAAGCACCGCCAGCTCGCGGCCCAGCACATCGACCTGCGCCAACATAAAGCGCTGACGAACCGCGGCTAGCTTGT
Organism: Aeromonas sp. CU5; assembly: GCF_002586745.1. Lineage (NCBI taxonomy): Bacteria > Pseudomonadati > Pseudomonadota > Gammaproteobacteria > Aeromonadales > Aeromonadaceae > Aeromonas > Aeromonas sp. CU5. Next base: position 326,211 of record NZ_CP023817.1, on the reverse strand, counting down.
GCTGCCGCCACTGGGTGGGAGAGATGATAAAGAGCGCGGCCACCGGCTCATCATCGGCGCAGGCATGCCGCAGCGCAGGGTTGTCGGCAAGGCGCAGATCATTGCGCAACCAGATCAGCTTCAAGACTTTTTCCTCCCGCGTCCGTTGGCGCCAGCCGCAGCTGGCGCATCTGCCATCAGCTCGGCAAGGCTCACCTGCCAGCCGTGGGCTTGCAGCCACTCGTCATCGTAGAGGCGACCCAGCTCGCCAAACAGGCGCGTGCCTGCGGGCCACCCGGCGGCCAGCTCCTGTTTGCCAAGACCGGCTCCCAGCAATACCAGCCAGGGGGTGACGGCACGTCCCTCCAGCAAGCTGGCATGGCGAGGTTCGACCGCCCCCAGCAGTTGCACCTCATAGCCCTGACCGATCAGCTCATAAGCAGCCCAGACCAAATCGAGAGGGCCGACCTGTCCCCAGCTTACCAACGTAACCGGCACGCCCTTCTCCTGCTCGATCAGGTGACGGGCGAAGCGGGTATGGAGCCAGCCCAGCCACACCTGTTGCAGCAGCTCGCCATCGGGCCGCTCGCGCCACAGCCCCAGCAGCCGCTCCACCAGCGGTTGCAGTACCCGGCTTCGCACCAGCTCGAACGGGTAGCTCGCCAGCAGATCGTTGAGCTCGGCTTCTGCCTTGCGCTGGTTGAAGGCGAGCAGTGCCTGACTGAACTGCTCCAGGGTTTGCTGCCAGTGATCGCTCACCGGCTGGGCGTGGGGTTCGCTCAAGAGCCCCTTCACCTGCCCGATACTCACCCCCCGCTCCAGCCAGCTCAGGATCTCGCCGATTTGGCGGATATCCTGCTCGCTGTAGAGGCGGTGGCCCTTTTCGGTTCGGGCCGGTTGCACCAGACCGTAGCGGCGCTGCCAGGCGCGCAGGGTCACGGCGTTGACGCCGGTGAGGCGGGAGACCTCGCGAATGGGGTAGATCCCCTCATCAGCCAGAGGAGCAACTTCTTGCGATAAATCAGACATGACAACGTCCATCAAACAGAGGTGTAAAGCGCCCCGGCGCAAGCCATGCACCGGGGCAACAGAACGGATTCAGAGCCCGTAACGCAGTTTCAGCGAGTTGGGATGAAGGTCGAGATAGACCTGCTCGAGCGCACAAAACAGCATTCTCAGAGCCCATAGCGCAATTTGAGCGTATCGGGGTGCGGATTGAGATAAACCTGCTCGGCGAGATAGGGATTGGGGTACTCGCGCAGGTAGTGGCGGATCAGGGTGAGCGGCACCAGCAAGGGGAAGATACCGGTACGGTACTTGTCGATGGTATCGGCAAGCTCCTGCTTCTGGGCCGGGGTCAGCACCCGCTTGAAGTAGCCCTGCAGGTGCATCAGCACATTGGTGTGGCTGCGACGGTTGGCGCGCAGGGTCAGCGCTGTCATCAATCCCTTGATGTAGTTGTCGGCCACCTCCTGCACATTGGTGGCCTTGCCCAGATTGCCGAGCAGCTTGCCGAGCGCTCGGTAGTGGGTGGTGGCGTGGGAGAGCACCAGATACTTGTAACGGGAGTGGAAGCGGACCAGCGCAGCGGCGGTTATGCCACGGGCGCAAAGCTGCTGCCAGTCATGGTAGGCAAAGACCCGCAGCACGAAGTTCTCCCGCAGGATGGGATCGCACAGACGGCCATCTTCCTCTACCGGCAGCAGGGGGTTGGCCTCCATCAACGCCTTGGCAAACAGGCCGATCCCCTCCTTGGCGCTCCCCTCGTTATTGGCGCCATAGACCTTGACCCGCTCCATGCCGCAGCTGGGGGATTTGGCGCAGAGGATGTAACCGGAGATAAAGTCGAGCTGGCGGGCTTTCTGCTCACTAAAGGCAATCAGCTTTTCGGTGACATCGAAGCTGCCATTACTCGCCTCGGCGCGGATCTCGCCGTGACGCTTGACCAGCCGGATGGCGGCGCGGGGCGCCCCCAGACCGATGGCCATTTCGGGACAGACGGGGTGATAGTCAAAGTGAGCGCCAAGATCCCGTTCGCAGAAGCTGGAGCGCTTGTGGCCCCCATCGAAACGCACCTCTTGTCCCAGCAGGCAGGCACTGATACCGACTTTAATCTTGTACATGATGACGCTCCTTGTATAAGTACTGATTCAGTTATAGCAGTTATACAAAGAAATGGAAGTTGTATAACTATTTGCGACTGATACGACACAAGGAGAAAAAAGGGATCACCGGAAAAAGAAAAAACCCATGGCAAACGCCATGGGTAAACATCAAGACACTACGGAATACAGGAAGGAAAATCAGAAGCTGTACTTCACACCCAGGCTGGAGATGGAGCCTTTTTGCAGATCCCAGTTGCGATAGGTGTAGTCGGCAGTCAGCGCCCAGTTCTGGTTGAGCTTGTAGGCACCGCCCACCTTGAAGTCGTGCATATCGTCAGTCATGTTGGCGTAGCGATAGGCGGTGGAAAGCTCGATGTCGCCGATGTCGTAGCGCAGACCCACTTCACCATACATGCTGCCGCTGCTCTTGCGGCTCACCAGATCCCAGCCCTTGACGTCATAGGCCTGCTCGCGCTCCATGGTGTAACCCATCAGACCGGTTTCACCGTAGAGGTTCAGGCCGGTACTGAGCGGGGTGAAGACACCGATACCCAGGCTGCCGATCCCCATGCTGTCATTGCCGTGCTGGGCAGAGGTGCCCTCTGAGAGCAGACGGCCGTAGAAGTTGTTGGCGAACGATTTGGAGAGATCCAGCGTCACGCCTCCAAAATCGCGAGTGCCCTGATTGCTGGTATCACGGGGAAAGGCCAGGCCGTTGTTCAGATAATCGGATTTGGTGTGCGCCCAGGTGGCAGAACCCTTGGCGTAGCTGAAGGCATCCTGCGCCATGGCGGAAGTAGAGGCAAACCCGGCCAGAACCAGAAGAGAGACAGTTGCTTTTTTCATGATGATAACTCCATGTGATTGGGCCCGTTGCTAGCGAGCTGGTATGGAGTCATTGTGCGGCCAGGTTCCCGGCTTGCCGAGCTGCAAGCTGTTGCAGAACCATGTCAGATGTAAGCAGATATTGCTGGGAGTGTCAGCGGCAACAAGTTGCCGGCCCAAACGGTTTGCATGGGCCGGAACAGCGGAAAATCAGCGGAATACCACCTCGTCAATTTCGACCCGCACCAGCGGCTGACCGGTCAATCCGGCAGGACGGGGGATCTCGATGGCCAGCGACGGACGGGCTTGCCCCTTGCGCAGATAGGTCTCCGGCAAGCGGTTCTCGGCAACCCAGAAGCGGGCCTCCTGACGGCTCAGCTGCACACCGTCAGCACTGAACAGGGTCACCATGCCGCGCACACCAACCACATTGCGGTTGCCGGTATTGCTCACCATAAAGGTCAGCGCCAGCGGGTCAGACCCTTCGATCTTGTCCAGCTTGACCACCACACCATCGCGTGCCATCTGGGCCAGCAGTTCCGGATTTGCCTTGGCCTGCTCGGTCAGTACCGGGGCGGCTACCGCTACCAAGGCCCCCGCCTTCCCATCAGCGGCCACACCCTGCACCGGTTCTGCCGGTTTGACCACCAGATACTCCCAGGTGAAGTCATCGTTGAGCTGAACCTGCCGGCCATCGGGCAGCGTCACCTGAGAGAGGGGGGCGGCCTGTACCAGCACGGGTGAGAGGCACAGGGCAATCAGCAGACGAGAGAAGGGTTTCATAGGGCGAAGCTCGGTAACGGGTGAAAGGGCGACAGTATAAACAGTCCCGTCGCCCCTTGCCTATGACAGCACTCACGTTCTGACACCCCCGTCGCTCGCCCGCAGGCTAGATGGCGAGCTCGTGCCGCTCTTGCTGCGCCATATCCAGGGTCACCAGATCGAACTCGGTCCCCTTGAGGGCAGACAGAATATCCGATTGCATATCAAAGGCCTGGGCACGCTGATGCTCGGGCAGACGTACCCGGGCCAGGGTGGTAGAGCAGTCGCACAGGGTATGGAAAAAGACCTGCGCCTCATCTAGCCCCATGTCGGCCAGCATCTGCTCGGCCTGATCCACCATCCGCAGATAGCGCTGCTCCAGCATCCGTGGATTGGCGAAGCGATTACTGAGGCAACCGTTGCTCCCCTTGCCCCAGCGACCCAGCTGGCGTTTGTGGAAGCCGTAGCGATAATCGCGACGCTTCAAGCCGTTGTCAGCAAAAAACCAGATGGTATTGGCAGGCAGGGAACCAAACTGGGCCAGATAGTCGTCACGCTCCTCCACCGCAGCGGGGATCAGCAGCGGCAGGTGAGACCACTCTGCACGGGTCTGCACATGCTCATAAATGCGGCGAACCGGATCGATCAATCCTTCCATGTGTGGCAGGCGATCACAGAAGACAATCTCATCGCTCTTGACGATCCAGTGGTCGATGCCATAGCGCTGGCAATAACGCCGGGCACGGGCCACTTCGCTGCGACTGCGAGTCGGATTATCGAGGGTAATGGCGTGGATCTTGACGCCAGCGGCGCGGCACAGATCGATGCTGTAGCAGGATTCCAACCGTCCCGAAAAAGAGACAACCAGCTCGTCAAAACCCGCCAGTCGCTCAATCAATAGCTGTTCCCTGGCTTGAAAAGAGTGATCATATCCCTGATTCAGTACAACAACATTGGCACCCATTAAACAGCTCCGGATGATGAACAGGTGCGCTATTGTGGGGTAAACAAGCTGAATAGACCCTTAAAGAGTCTGGTTAACATTAAAACTTGATGATTATTTCTTGCGGGCCTGCCGTCATCTCTTCAGTTTGAGGGTCATAAATTCGCAAACGAGCCTGATACACCTGATGAGCCCGCAAAAAACCTTGAGCTTGATCCAGCGAGGTGAAGGTCAGGTGCCCTCCCTCGCTGTCGGTCAGGCAGAGGCTCTCCCCTTCCGCCTCGATGCAAAGCTGATAACCGCTGCCATCCTTGCAGGCGATGATCAAGGTCGCCTCGGGATAGTGACTCAACCAGTTGCGAAACCGGCCATGCTCCATAGTACTCCCACAGGGGCATCACCCCTTGCCGGTGGTGGGCAAACAGCCCAGCTCACCCAGTTGCTGACGGCAACTCGCCGCGTCGGTGAAGACGATCCCCCTGATGCCGAGGGCCTCTGCGGCCGCGATGTTGGCGGGACTGTCATCGATGAAGATGCACTCTGCCGGTTTCAAATCGAACGATACCAGCAGATAGCGATAGATATCCGGCTCAGGCTTCATCATCCGCACCCGCGCCGATACCACCTTGCCGCTGAAGCAGCGCCAGAACTCCTGATGCTGCTCCAGCCAGTCGATGCTGGCGTGGCCCATGTTGGAGAGGGCATACAGGGTGTGCCCCGCCCCGTGCAGCTCGGCTATCAGGGTCAGCATAGCGGGATCTGGCAAGAGCGATGCGGGAACCGCCTGCAAAATGGCCAGATTCTCCGCCGCAGACAAACCGGTGCGCGCTTGCGCTTCCCGGGCCATGGTGTGCAGTGACATGGTGCCTCTGTCCACCTCCAGCCAGTCCGGGTGGTTAAAGAGCTGTTCCGCCAACTGTTCGGCCCCCTGCGGGCCACGCACCGAACTCACTATACCCACCGGATCCCAGCTCACCACCACCCGTCCCAGATCGAAAATAATGGTCATCCGCTTCACCTCCCTCATCCTTTGAATGTTATTCAAACGGAATCGATACATCCCGTTTACACGCCGTTTTCTTAACCGGATACCCTGCCCCCATCCCCGCCCGCGGGCAAGTTTTACTTGCATCAGACCGCCAAATCCCTTAATGGTTAGGGCGTTACCATAAGGACTTTGACCATGCAGCCAACATTCTTCTTTGCTTTCTCGTTTATCCGGCCCGCTTGAGGGAAGGCCTGTCGTCGTGTGAGCAGCAAGCAAAGACGAATCGAGCCTCCCCTAGCGGAGGCTTTTTTTTGCATTAATATCAATCGATTACTTGGATAGGGAACAATCATGGCAACGCTCGACGAGATCAGACAAGACATCACCCGGTTGGATCAGGAGCTGCTTGCCCTGCTGGCGAAACGCAAGACCCTCAGCATCGAGGTGGCCCGTGCCAAACAGGCCAATCCCCGCCCCATCCGTGACCACCAGCGGGAGCAGGAGCTGCTGGTCGCCCTGATCCAGAAAGGGCGCGTGCTGGGGCTGGATGCCCAGTACATCACCCGCATCTATCACACCATCATCGAAGATTCTGTGCTCTCCCAGCAGGCCTATCTGCAGAGCCTGCTCAACCCGGAGCAACAGGAGCCGATGACCAGCGTCGCCTATCTGGGGCCGCGCGGTTCTTACTCAAGCCTCGCCGCCCGCAAATATCTGGCCCGCTACAAGGATCAGGTGATCGAGGTGAACTGCCAGAATTTTCGCGAAGTGCTGGATGCGGTGGAGTCGGGCCGCGCCGCCTTTGGTGTGCTGCCCATCGAAAACACCAGTTCGGGCTCCATCAACGAAGTCTATGACGTGATGCAGCACACCAGCCTCTCCATCGTCGGCGAGCTCACCTACCCCATCGAGCACTGCATCCTCACCGCCGTGCCGACCGAGCTGAGCCGTATCAAGACCTTCTATGCCCACCCGCAGGTGTTCCAGCAGTGCTCCCACTATCTGAGCAAGCTGGAAGGGGCGCGCCACGAGATCTGCGACTCCTCCTCCAGCGCCATGATGAAGGTGAAAGAGCTGGCCAGCCCCGAGGCCGCCGCCATCGGCAGCGCAGCAGGTGGCGAGCTCTATGGCCTGGACGTACTGGCCGAGCATCTTGCAAACCAGAAAGAGAACTACAGCCGCTTTATCGTGGTGGCACGCAAGCCCATCGACGTGGCGCCGCAGATCCCGGCCAAAACCACCCTTATCATGTCCACCTCCCAGAAGCCGGGTTCGCTGGTGGAGGCACTGCTGGTACTGCGCAGCCACGAGATCAACATGACCAAACTGGAATCCCGTCCGGTGCAGGGCAACCCGTGGGAAGAGATGTTCTATCTCGATGTCTCCGCCAATCTGCAGACCCCGGCAATGCAGGCCGCACTGGTGGAGCTGACCAAGATCACCCGCTATATCAAGGTGCTTGGCTGCTACCCGAGTGAGGATGTGAAACCCACCGCAGTGCCGCCGGTGCTGATGGGGAGCTAAACAGCCCTGAATGACAAAACCAGAACGACAAAAGGCGAGCACCATGCTCGCCTTTTTTTGATGCCTGTGTTGATGCCTGTTTTCAAGTCAGGCAATCAACTCAGAACTGACTGGCCATCAACTGATTGATGTTGTAGAGGGCGCGGGTATCGAGCTCCATCTCGGTGGCATAGGTGTTGCCACGCGGATAGGAGGCGACCACCCGGGCACCACGCACCATACCGGCTACCGACACGTCCAGCGAGTTGGAGGTCTGGGTCAGATCGCGGTAGCTGCTCTGGCCACGCACCTGCTGGCCATTGAGCTGCTCGGCCAGCTCACGATAGGCATCCATCTTGGAGGCGCGAATGGCTTGCAGCATCTTCTCCGACTGGGAGGGGCCGGGCTGAATGTCGATCACCGCATAGCCCACCGCCTTGAGCACCGGAAAATCATCGGGCTTGCCACCCTGGGTGTAATCCACCACCCGGTTGTAGCTGCAACCGGTGAGCAAGAGTGCCAACAGGCAACCAAACAGGATCTTCATAACTCGCTCCTCACGGGGTCAGGTTGACCAGATGACCGCCCGGCCGGGCCTGACTGTCACGCATCAGATAACCGCGATTGATCGATGCCCGACCAAACGAGTTGTTGGCACCGAACAGATATTTTTGCGGGATCAGACTCTGGGCCGTGGTCTCCACCATCTTGGTGCGCATGTCGATAACGCGGGCGTTGACCAGGATCCCCTTGCTGTTGCGGCTGAAGGTACCGACCAGAATGCGGGAGATCGGTAAACGGGAAGAGAGCTCCTTGTAGTTGCGGCTCAGCACGAAGTCCCCCTGCGGCGTCACCTTGATGCTGCCAGTCAGCTTGAAGTCCACCACCACCTCGCCGCGGCGATTGAGCTCGTAGATAAAGCTCTCCTCAATCTGCTGGCCCATCCAGTTGGTGTCCTGCAGGGTATCGAGATCGACGAAAGAGGCTACCGCGATAGGCTCGGTCAGGGTGGTCAGCGATTTGCGCTCCATCAGCTGGTCGGTCATACGCGCCACCAGCCAGTTGAGCTCCATCCCCTGCGCCGCCTGGCGCGGGTCACCCTGATCCCGATTGATAGGGTCGGAGCCACACCCGGTCAATGCCAGAGCGAGCGCCAACGCCGTAATGAGTTTGTTCATGGATACCTTTCCTGTATCTGCACCTGACTTATTATCGGACGCGCCGGACAAAGCTTGAGCCAGGAATGAGGCATGATTCTTGCTTTTAATGGTCATTGTCAGCGCCACCGTGCGCTGCCAACCGGCAAGTGTTGTGAACCATGTCGGCCAGTGGGTGTCATTTCCTCAGGAAGTGGCGCGGCTGCCCGCCAACTCAAGGTATCTGCTATGAAATTACCGCTGCTGTTGACCCTGCTGCTGGCCAGCCTGAGCGCCCGCGCCGAGCTTATCGAAGCACAGGGCAGCGCCGCCATTCTGGGGGGCGATGAAGTCTATGCCCGCGAGCAGGCGACCCGCGACGCCCTGCGTCAGGCCCTGCTGGCCAGCGGCGCGGCTGTCTCCAGCGTCCAGCGTCTGGAAAATGGCAGCCTGCGCTCCGAGCAGATCCAGATCCGCTCCGGCGGCGATATTCGCCAGTACCGGCTCAAACGGGAAGAGGTGCGCAACGGCCGCATGTACATCACGCTAGTGGCCGACATTCAAGCCGAGCGCCAGATCTGCCAGACCCAGCACTTCGCCAAGGATTTGACACTGGTGAGGCTGCGGATGCGCTATCCGGATCAGGCCAGCTACGGCGCCATGGACGATATGCCGGAAAACCTCTCGCGACGGCTGTTCGAAACTCTCGCCAATGCGCCGCAAGGGGTCGCGGTGCGCCAGTGGCTGGATGAAAACCTGCGCATCGACCCGCTTCACCTGCAACAGGGGGATCGCAGCGCCCTCGAGGAGATCAAGGCGCTCAGCCTGCGTACCGACAGTCAGTATCTGGTACTCGGCAGCATCGATGATCTCTCCATCGAGCCGCAGGGCAACCAGCTGACCAGCTGGTATGAGGATCCGGTGCGCAACTTTCGCATGCAGCTCTACCTGTTCGATGGCATCAACGGCAGTCTGGTCAACCGCAAGGTCTACGAAGGGCGCGCCACCTGGACCTTTGGCAAGCGGGATCAGGTAGGCAGCAGCAGCGGCCAGTTCTGGCAGTCGAGCTACGGCCAGGAAGTCAACTACCAGCTGCAGCAGGCCGCTCAGGATTTGGTGGCCCAGCTCACCTGCGCCCCGGTCACCGCCCGGGTAGTCGGCCAGAACGAACGCGGCCCCTACATCAATCTGGGGCGGCGCAACGGCGTCAAGCTTGGCGATCAGTTCCGCATCCAGCACAACGCCGACTTCATCGACCCCTACGGCAAGTCGCGCATGATGCGCAACCCGGCCGACGGCCTGTTCGAAGTGGTACAGGTATTCGACGATGGCGCCATCATCAGCAGCCAGAACAAATATTCACCGTTTAACATCCAGAATGGGGATTTGGCAGTATTGGAATAAAAATCAAGGGTTTAAAAGGGAGTTGCTTCTTGTATAATGCCCGCCACAAGGCTCCCGTAGCTCAGTAGGATAGAGCGGTCCCCTCCTAAGGGATGTTTATTGCTTAAAAATCTATCTAAATAGGCTGTTATAAGATTTTTTAAATATTAGGAATTATAAATATTTCCTTTAAAAACATAGCTTTATAGCTCAAAAAGCATTCATAAACAACCGAGCTGCTTGTTTTGTGAGCGGCGCAATCGATGCCTGTTTTGCGCTATTTAAGAGCTATTCACGCCACTCAACTCTACTTTTGCGCTATTTTGCCGCTATAATGTCTCAATAGAACATTTTTCGGTGGTACCCAATGGCTCCCAAAAATCCGGCTACATCCATACGCAAAGAAGAGTTCGATCTTAAGACGCTGCTCCAGGGTCACCCTGCGGCCATAATTAAAGGGAAATTCTCATTTACCTTTAAAGACCAGTACATAGATAGTCTTCCATTTATTAATGATAAAAATAAATGTGTTGAATTAACGCACTATAGTTCTGACGATGAAAAATATAATGAAAAGAACAAACCAAGATTAAAACTAAGAATCGGAAACAGTGTTAAGACATTCTATATTGTTTACGATAAAAATCGGAGGCAGAAAATTGGCAATTGGATGTCTCGCGCTAAAAGTGGACATTACCAAAAAGGTTTTTTTAGCGTTACACAGGCTAAGGAAGAGTTTAAGAGATTAGTTAGTGATGCTGAAAAGATTAATCCAGAAAAGTGGAAATATCAGTCTTTTACATTGAGAACTTATCTTTTAGAGCATTATAAAAACGACCGTGAAAATAAATCAAACAAGAGAAATTCATTAAGCCCTGTTACCGACAAAACAATAAGGGAAATCTCATCTGCCTTTGAACCATGGTTAGACCTCAAGCTATCTGAATTTAATGAAGATCATCCAGTAATATTCAAAAAGTATTGGCAGAACAAAGAAACGCCAATAACATCAGAAACAATGAGGAAATACTATTCCTTATTAAATAGCTTGTTTAATATGTGTGTTACGTGCACCTATTTACCAAAGAATAAAATTGATAGGCATATTTTTCTGTTCCCAAGAAACCCTAAGAGGCCTGTCACAACATATACTGACCCCACAAATGAAGTCGTGGAGTTTATTTTTAATGAAGACACTCCAGGTGGTGGGGATTCCAAGATCATAGTTGCAACCATGTTCCTATGCGGGGCAAGAAACTCTGAAATATATAGAAACACAAGCAACAACTTTAATATTAATGATAGAACCATACGTATTCCTGAGCACATTAGTAAAAACAAGGCTGCACGCATTGTTGCTATTGAGTCAGACTCATACTGGAATTATGTAGCGAAATATAAAACTCTAAAAAGCTTGAGTGATAGAGAGGGTGAGTTAATGTTTCCTTGTTGTCGCGAAGCAAAGGCCCCCCACGTAACTTCGAGCCTTTATCAGAAAACTTGGCAGGCAGTTAAAAAAGAGTTTAATTTTCCTAAGATAGGCCGATTATATGATGCCAGACATACTTTTGCCAAAAAAGCACTAGAAAGCGGAGTGCCTATTCAAGATTTATCCAAGATCACTGGACACAGCCTCCAAACGCTGATGGATTACTATATTGACAACAACATCAGCAAAGCCACAAGAGAAAAGTTAAGGGATGCAACAAATTCTAATGCAGCTATAAAGGTGCAACAGGAAACAAATTTCCCTCCATCTGTTAATAGCCTATATGAAAGCTATATTAGGAGATGTATAAAGAAGAATATAAAAGATGAACTCTCTACGTTCGTACAAGAAATGAAAGATTTGGGTGACCAAAACCAACTAAATGCAGAGCAAATTTTTTGGCTTAAAGAAATGCTGTAGCTTGAATATAAAGCTATTATTTTCTTGAAATGGATTTGCTAAATGAGGCCATATTTCTAGGTATAGGCCATGAACATGATTCAGTTCGTTCATTCGCTAATGGAGGGGGCGGGTGCCCTCCATATCAGCAACATCAACAATTATAACCAGTAAGGTAACTGTCAGAAAATCTGAACATGGAGTACGATGATGAGAACAAATCATTGTCAATACTGGAACAGTAAAATATGTCACTTTCAGTTTATCAACCCAGTACGCAGGCTAGTTCAGCCCACCCCCTTATGACGACTCTCAACATCCCTCAAGATCCACTGAGTGCACATCTCTGGATCATAGCTGGCGTAGCTCCTGGCATAATTCATCGACTAGCTGAATTGATGAGCACAGACTCAGGTTTGATATGCCGCTTAGCAGGCATTAGCCGGAGCACTGTTGCTCGCAAGCTGAGGATTGAGGCTCCCCTATCAATCTCGCAGGGTGCCAGGGTATACGGCGTTGTACAGGCACTCGAAGCTGTTCTCTTCCTCCACAGAAACAATACCGCCAGAGCATTGTCATGGTTACATCGCCCAGCCTGGGGCCTCGGTGGTAAAAGGCCAGCAGAGGTGCTGTCGACAGCTTTAGGGGCTCAGGCAGTAATAGTACTTGTAGGACGAATCCAACATGGGGTGTGCACCTAGTTCGAGGTATCTGATAGGCTAATCTCCCGCAAAAACGGTTAAAAAAACAACCAGCCTCATCTTTTTTCAAACTTTTTTCATTTACCCCACTTGAAAAAATCGAAAAAATGTCCATTTACTATTATTGAGAACAAATAAAAAATTTGAGAATTTCAACATTCCGCTGCTTCGCAGCGAAGATGATCCAGATTTTCATTATATTCCACCCATAATCGTTGATAAAAACATATTACACACCGTCAAAAATGCTTGCATACTCAAATAAATAATTAAAAATGCGAGAAACATATAATGTAGACTAATTAATGAGCCAAAGCAGTGATAAACTTAAGCTATACATACAACACGCACAAGTTGATAGTATATTGCTGTATGTTTTCATGTTCATTTGACACACAAAACACTATATTTATCTATACTTTTAACTCTCTTAGCTAGGATACCATCGCCCATCCGAGCTAGAACAACGCCCTCATTCAACCAATAGGAAGACTTCAGCCCAACTTGATTTTGAAATTCAGAGGACTTTAGGATTTTTGTATACTCAAGCTGTGAGGCAAGGCGCATTCCTTGATTTTTACAGAAATCAACGCTCTCATTAAAGGAGAGCCGTTTAAGTAGATTACCTTGATCACTATAAACATCCTCACTATCAATTCCATTAGAAACTGGCACATTGAAATTAATACCTGAAATGCTAAAGCCATGACTTAATACCTTTCTCCCTCTCGGACTTTTTATTAATGATTTAGGAGGGGATAATCGTGATTTCTTTACAGAGCTACCAACACTGAGAGGGATGAAAAACTCGCCATCACTATTGATGCGACGAACAATTGATGCCGAACCATTTTGGTTCTTAATATAAAATGAATGGATGCCTACATCAAGAGTCAGTGTTTTCTCACGCCCTAAACCATACGATTTCCCATCAATGAAATACTCAACAGTTTGGTTGGAATACAGCCGCACTGAAAACTGAGAAAGCTCCAACAAATCATTTACATATGCAAACATACTGTCACTAAATGTTCTTTTAAACTTGATGTTAGCTTTGTAATTGACATTACCGTCCAAATCCATACTAGCATTGGTAATTTTATAATGAGATATATCCTTGATTGTCCATACAGATCCAAGACTGGCACTTGCTTGAGCTATCACATCAGCCTTTCTGCCTGCCATACCCAAGCATTGTTTAATATTCTTCAGCGGTGAACATATAAAATTTCCTTGGTAGGAAATGCTTTCTTCATCATTAGATGAACTCCGTAACCTAGAAACAATTGCGTCCCTTAAAGAAATTTTTTTCTTACGCAAATGGTCATTTTGAACAACCAGAAGCCTAGACTTCACTCTCAATTCATTGTGATAATCTAATAATTCTTTTTTTTGGGTTGACAAGCGTGAATTTATAGACTTTATTTCACGAGACAGTCTTCCTAGCTCAAGTAATATAGGCTTATCTGCACCATCAAGCTCAAGTGCATTGATAAGTTGTAAACTTGCAGCCTTCAAATCTTCTTTTTTAACGCGAAGAGAAAGAGCAGTTTCGGCATTAAATGCATCTAACAAATATATATCTTGGCTAAGAGATAACACTTCTTCGTTAAGTTTAGCTACACTGGGTGTGTTAACCAACTCGGAAATCATGTCGAGCTCATGCCTAGTCAATTGATCCTCACTCGCATCCACCCTTATACTCCACAAACTCAAGTATATAGACAGTAGAAGAAAACCAAGCACCTTCATTATTTGCATGCCCGCAGCATCTCCATATGCATACCTCTGCCAACAAGGAGTTCGCTGCTCGGTCGTACAGGAGGGATAGAAAGTTGCCGCCCAGGCCCGACCAACCAACTTCTCCCTATCGAGTTTCCACATTCGAGATTCTCCATTAGTACAACATAACCATTACCGTTATTTTTAAAACTCGAGCCAGCATAATTGTATTTCATTAACAAGTTCTGAGGTGGAATGATAACTAACATAGTAACACTTTCCCTGTATTGACTTGATTTCCCAGATACTAATGAAACTTCGAAGTAACGTTCCTGACCATCTGAAGGTGCACCATTCCACCCTAACAGCAAGCCCTTTTTAGAGACATTCAACTTAACTCGTAGGTCAGCAGTAGATGTAGCTATCACGTGCCGCTGAGCACCCGGATAATCTACTTCATTTACTACAAGTTGCGTTAGGTTATCAACCCCCTCCGCAGCCACAAACATCTTCTTCTGTGAAACAGGCAACTCAATCATAGGGGGCAAAGAAAATGCATAAACACAAGATGAAGACAATAGCAACAAAAAAACAAGGGCATTCGTCACATTACGATAAAAAATGATTGATAACACAGGAGAGACTCCATAGACAAAAAAGAAAGTAAAAACACTCAAATTTTCAAAATCGAAGTATAATCCCAGACTGCATTCTTAAGAATATACAGTAATTAATTTTAGCAGTAAACCTCAAGTATACAAGCTCAAAGCAAAATTATATGTATTGTAAACATGACATATACGGATCACTCATGAAATGGGATGTAGAATTTATTCTTAAAATATAATATTGATACAACAGATTTTCATTGATGTTCGTTCAAATATTGACACCCAATCAAAAGTTATAAAAGTAAAATATCACTATACAGAAATTATAGCTATCTAAGCTAGACATCATATTCAGATACAGCAAAGTAAAAACAAATTCATACAACAATATAAAACCAACATATCAAAGCTAACAAAAGTCGAAATACAATTTAAATTACTAATGAATCCAAGCATCCATAAATATACTACGCATAAAAAAACATACTCACCGTTCATTTTATTAAATCCATAAAAACCCATTAGTATTCCCACTTCGTTAATACACGCTAAATATAAATATAAGAACGAAATAAAAATATGACTAGCATACCAATGGGTATACTAGTCACTGACTTGCAATAAATTTTCGTCTGAATGAAACTAAAAATTATTTAAGCAATGCGTAACCAGCCTCATTAGCATAGGCCTTTTGGAATGCCTCCCTAGCCAAGTGATACCTTTTTTCGCTAGCACTCAAGTTATACTCCGCTTTCTTAAGGCTGGATTTTGCATCTGAGAGTTTTTGCTGCGACATATTTAAATCATACTTGGCCCGCTCAATATTTTTAAGAAATGCATCACTTTGTGAAAAAGTCATATTTTGCGCGCAACCATTCAATAAAAATACAACGCCCACCATAAAAGTCTTATACATATAACCACCATGAATTAATTTTAACTAATGACATAATAAACATCTCAACACAACCTAAAAAAGTCTCCATTGAGAAAATTACCGCCTAATTTAACAGATTAACCCCCCAAGCCAGAACAAATACAGCGGGATAATATAGCATATGGAAATGCCAATAATAACCTCCTGCAAAAACAGCGATTAAATTACAACCATCAATTAATCCTCTTGTAAAAAAAAGCAAAAAAACACCTCCAATACATTATTAACAATAACAATGCAGCTCAATGATTTTGACATTCCACATCTGAATTTCATTAACTACTAATAATCTCAGAGACACATAACATCCCAAGCCATAACCACTTTGTGACTATACTATCGCTCAAAGTAAACCACATACCCACAAGGGAGTTATGCTATATAGCAATAAAATAGTACACCAGAACGTCATGACCATTGTTACATCGACTCTAGGAAGCAGAGTTTTATCAACATATTAATAAAACCCTGCTCACCCTCTAGTGACTTAATTACGACATTATAAATAGTTGGCACCTACCTAGTAAACATTACTCCATCGAGGCGCTTGCTGTTAAGCGCCCCTTTGCAGACGCTTTACCAAACCATATCTTCTCATCAACTGTCTCGCTAGAAACTGAATCATCCATCTTCACTATCGCAAACACCTTCGCTTTATATTCATTCGCTGCATAAGATGTCCATCCTGAATTTGAAGATGGCGTTGTCATCAATAGTTCATTCTGTGCTGAACAATCTATCTCCTGCTCGTTTCCTCCATCCTGAACCAGTTTCAGCGGTACGGCTACCTGACCCATCGGTGAGGTCAAAGTGCAGTATGACTTACCATCTTTTATCGCCGAAGGAACATCTGTCATACTAACTCTTAACTTCAATGCCAACGCGGCTCTTTGTAGCAGATGCCTTGCTACCTCACCCTCAGATGCACCTCTCGTCAATGGCGTCACTGCCCCAGCCTTTAGCGATAACCCATACTCAAGTTTCAAAGGCTGTGCGCCAATACCAATCTCCCCTTCTACTCCGGGCGTTGGCACGCTGATAAACGAAAGGGTTGGCACACCAGATGGGGTTATTGTCAACTCACCTGACTGCGCACTACCTGTCGCACTTTCACTATTACCAGGATTCGCTGAGACAACAAAATGCTCATCTTCTACATCACCATCAGTATGACTAACAATGTTGAAGGAGACCTGAGAAGCATTAGGCGCTACACGCAGTACTCCAGATAGCCTATCACTGCTTATACTCACAATCTCGCCACCCACTATACTTTCGAACAGCGACACATCATCACCCTCAATCATTGATAGAGGGTCTGTGCCAGGCCCAAGTTTCACAAACACATTACGTGGGATGGGGAATACCGCATCAAATGATAGTGTTGTGGTTGTACTCGATCCTTCGATCATGTCTACAGGCGTAGCATCAACCTTTATTACTTTCCCTAGAGGGTAAATCATCGCCTGTGCATTCTGAGCTATTGATGCATCGTAACTAGCACCAGAATTGGCACTCATACGAAATGTTTCTAGCGCATCGCTATCTAGGTTTGTGACAACTTTGAACTTGAATTGACTTGCGCCAGCTTTCATGCCCACTACACCACTAGATAAATCCCCACTCTTAAGATAAGCCCCCTCAAGTAGGTGAATGTTGCTATCTTGCAGATCATCAAGATGTGCCGTTTCATCGATAAATGCGAGGGAGACATCCTCCCCCCCGGTGGCCGGGGTATCGAACCCAACGGTAAACACCATTTCACCGCCAGTAATAACACCATCAGCAGGAGTCACTGTCACAGTTTTGACATTAGCAGTTGAGTCTATCGTCAACGTTCCAGATTGTGCAACAGTTGCAGATTCACTGCCGCCACCATTAATTTGTAACTTAAGCAGCTCAGGTAACTTGTCTGCATCATCCAGTGCTTTAATCCTAAAGCTCAGTGAATTTGTATCCTTATTGATAGGTACAGCCACACCAGTCTGACTTAACGTAAATGGTGCAAGTCCATCAGTACTGACAATCGACACATCATCAGGTGTTGCACTATTAAGTGACGGGACCGGCTTGATGAAAATTTGTTGCCCCACAGAAGCTGTCTCCGCGAGCATAATACTCACGACAGATTCCTCATTTTCCTTCACTGTAGTCGGTGTAAAGACAACAGAATTGACAAGGGGGTCTTTGACCGCTGTACCCACACCGACAGACGTCATGATTGCATCAGAAAAATCAGGTTTTAAGGCAAAATCCATCACTAACTGTCCATATTTACCTGGTTGAGGGTAAACGGTCAGATGAGCTTGGAGGCCATCATTAGCTGGCAAGCTTACATTCCCCGAAAGCTGCAAGCTGCCAGTTATTCCCCCCTTCCATGTGCTTCTGCCAATATCAACAAAGCCTGATATATCATTCCTTACACGATAATAAATAGTCTCAGCCTTTGTCGATGTCCCGATGGTTTCAAGTCGAACAATAGAAGATGATTCGCCACTGACAGAAGATACATCTAACGAAAGAGGAATATCTGGCTCAACGGTTGAATTGTACATCAATCCTACACTAGTTACATCGGGGTGGAATCCATCATTCCACGCCATGTATCGCATATTTACATAGTTTGTAGTACCGTCTGGCCGAAATTCAAATGTGTGCCGGCCTTTCTTCAGACCTTTGTCAGTATCAGTTTGAAGGTACACCCCATCCAATACTATGCCATATTCGTAGAGCCCGACACGGTCCACAGAAATAACAACACCACCATTAGGAGCCGTATCAGGTATAGTAAAAAAGCCTTTATTCCATTTTCTTGCAACAGGATGGGGTGGCATCAAGACATCTGTTATATATCTACCGCTGGATATGCCATTACCCATATCAGTTGAATAATAATAAAACCAATTCTTTTTTGCATCCGATGTCGACGATAAATATAAAGGCAAAACAACCCCATCGATATCAACAAGAGCGGCGGCAACACCCGTATTTGCTATGAAAGGGTCCGTCCCGGCGACAGTAATATCATATTGCCCGGCCAAGTTTATACACTTATTTTCACTAGCTGTGTGAACACCTGTTTCACCAGAGGGAAGAAGAGTATAACGATAAGACTTATGAGAACACACCGAGTCATCTGGATTGCTCCAACCGGGAGAACAACGAATGCACATCGTCTGCGGACTTCCATCTAAAGCAATTTCAAACAAAGGAGGTGACACTTGTGTCTGAGCCTCCAGCCTAAGAAAATAATACTTCTTCCCCCAGCTTCTAAAATTAAGCGTCATAGCACCTGTATTGGTAACAAGTGACGTATTTGTCTCTGTGGTGACCAACTCAATCACCTGACCGACCACCCTCTCAGTAAATGGCACACACTTTACCCCCGTGCACACTTTTAGTGCCGACAAATCCGCCCCCTCCGGAAGCTGCACGTCAAACCGACGCAAGGCTTGTGGATGTTGAGATAACTCACTGCCACGCACCTCTTTGAGCGTAATTTTTCCGACATTTATAGCCGCCATCACATGCGATACATTTGGCACACCACCATCACTTATCACTGCAATGTTACTGCGCTCCCCGTACTGGTTAGCGGCCAATAAGGCAAGTTGCTGTTTACCCAACGCCGGGGGCTTATCAGTCAGCACATGAATAATACGCTGCCGGGTCACCTCATCATAAATTGTCAGATAACGTAGCACGTCCGCCACCGGTTGCGCCGCATGGGTAGAAACCGCAATCTGCCAATGCAATGCAGGCATGCTCCGCGAAGTCACTTCTGCATTCACTGCATATGCTTCCATTGGCTTAGCGCTAGACGCATTACTTGCAACCATGCCATCGATACTCGGCACAAACAGTGACAACGCCTTGCCATTGGCCAACGTCGCCAGTGGCACCCGTTTACCTAACGGATACGCCTGTCCATCTATCAGATAACGCCCCTGTTGCTGCACGGCATAACCCAACTTGGCTGTGAGACTAAACTCCAAATCTCCCCACTTGGCCATCATCCGCTTAGGCATAATATTGCGCACTGGGCAGCTCATTCCCGCTACCCCATCAACTGTCGCCGCGCTACAAGCTGACGTAGCAGGTGCCATCAGCGTGAGTCCGTTACGGGTGGTGGCATTGATATTAAAGGTCGCCGCATGCCCGGACGCCTGCGCCATATCCATCTTTAAACTGAGCTTGCCACCGGGCTTAGCCAGGCGCTCCGCCGCTTGCGCTGTCAATACCGGATTGACAAAGCCATTCTCCGGCGCTCGCCGACCTCGCTGAACGCTCCCCTGGTCATTGGCAAACCCCTGGATGGTATCCAGTGGCTTCACATTGCGGGGGTGTGCCTGGCTGACATTATTGCTCACTTGCCAAATAACTGGCTGCGCCGGGTCAGTCAACGAGCCATACACCCCAGCCCCATAGCTTCGGCTGGTTGATGCAAGATAGCGACTCTGCGTCACTTCATCACTCAACACCGCCAACGTCACATGCTCCGTCACTTCCGCCGTCGGCGCAGAACCTTTGGGCATCATCGGCATACTGGCTCGGTCACCCATCAGCCCGCGGCTACGAGATGAAAATTCACCCGTGACGGCCCGTGGCGTGGTCAATGCCGCGACCGCATCACCCGGCACAAACAGTGTGATGTGCCCACCTTGGGTAAAATGCTCCAACCCAATCGAAGACCCCAGTTCAACCCAACCACTGCGCCCTACCTCATATCGCGCCTGGTTTTGTAAGGCATATGGCAGCCGCGCAGAGAGCTTGAAGTGAATGTCGCTGCTTTTCAGGGTCTGGGCATTGACTTCTATCCGGCGCAATTCGCATGACTGCCCCTTCACGCCCTTGACCACCATTGGCTCGCAACTTTGCATTGCTGGTAACAAGGTGATACCACCTACCTTACGGGCATTCAGTTGGTATTTACGCTTAGTGCCCGAGGCCATCAGCGCATCCGCACTCAGCAGCTGCTGGCCACCTATCACACCTTGCTGAAATTGTTGCCCCGCTTGAGCACTAAATACCATGGCCGACTTGTTGCCACGCTGCACAAAATCACCAAACAGCTCGGTCGGTGTCGCCTGTGATACCGATGTGATTTCATCCACCGGAGAACGATAGGTGTTCAAATACCACGCAGCAGCATACGGACCGCGCGGAGGCCAAGAGCCAAAAATCGCCTGCTCACGTGAGCGGTTCAAGGTGGTGATATAGGTAGTACGGGTCGGTTTATCTTCTACCGTCAACAGACTGGCGCGCGTCGTCACCACTTCACTATTGGCGTGCTTTCGGCCAATGGGTATCACAAATTCATCGCCAAAACGCTTGCGGCTGGCAGAGGAAAAGACCGCCTCCAATCGTTGCACCGTCGTCGCATCGGCTTGTGGGCCCGCTTTACTGGGATAGAACACCTCAATAGACGGGGCTCCACGAAAATCCGCCAGACTCATGGCGTCATTCAACTTACGCCAGGTCGTGCCAATCCGATACAGTACACCCTCAGGTGCTTTTACTGCACGCACAGTAAACTGAATGTCGCCAGCAGAAACGGCTTGATGAGCCCCGCTGAGGTGGCGCACTGTACATACTCGCCCTTTGCGCCCATTTACCGTCTCGCTACGGCATTGCTGTCCGGCAACTTTGCTTAACGTCAACGTGCCGCGCTTGACAACCGAGGTCTCCAGTGTGCGCGAGCCGTGCTCACCAAGCTGCTCAATCAATTGCAGTGCTCTTTGCCCAGACAAGCCCATGCCCGCAAGTTGATTAAACGCAGCTTCACTAAACACACCATTGACATATGCGCCAGGCGCTTTGTTCAACGCCACAATCTGGCTGCCCCTGACATCAGAAACCCCGCGAAAAGCCTCGGTGGGTAACAGGCCAATCAACCGTGTAACTTCGGGCTGTTCTTTATGGGTGAACCAGGTTGCCAGTCGTCTATTTTGCGGGGAGAGCCTATCAACACCAAAAACCGACTGCGGCCAGGATTTAGCAATACGCCCCCCGGTTCTGTCCAGCGTGGTGACGTAGCGGACTTTCATCACTTCATCGGTAATTAAGACCACGCCTAACTGCCCCCGCACTGTCTGCTGATGTGGTACCAAGGGCGTAAAAGGGCTAAGTGGTGCGACCGGTGCCGCAGACACAACTGACAGCAACAGCAGCAGCATGACTAATGACATAAGTCCATGTTTTAGTATCGACATGATGACTCTCAGGTAATGTGCATTAAAGTAATGGGTTAATAAGGTAGACATCGGATTTATGTGGTGACCACACAGCCCTTATAGCACTTGTGTTGTCTTATGGCGTTCAACGGCTCAGGCCTGCCTGTTACCGTTCGCGTCCTCAAGATTGGTATCAACAGTTCATTCAAAATAGACCCCATACCCACAAGGGAGTTATGCTATATAGCAATAAAATAGTACACCAGCACGTCATGACCATTGTTACATCGACTCTAGGAAGCAGAGTTTTATCAACACATTAATAAAACCCTGCTCACCCTCTAGTGACTTAATTACGACATTATAAATAGTTGGCACCTACCTAGTAAACATTACTCCATCGAGGCGCTTGCTGTTAAGCGCCCCTTTGCAGACGCTTTACCAAACCATATCTTCTCATCCACTGTCTCGCTAGAAACTGAATCATCCATCTTCACTATCGCAAACACCTTCGCTTTATATTCATTCGCTGCATAAGATGTCCATCCTGAATTTGAAGATGGCGTTGTCATCAATAGTTCATTCTGTGCTGAACAATCTATCTCCTGCTCGTTTCCTCCATCCTGAACCAGTTTCAGCGGTACGGCTACCTGACCCATCGGCGAGGTCAAAGTGCAGTATGACTTACCATCTTTTATCGCCGAAGGTACATCTGTCATACTAACTCTTAACTTCAATGCCAACGCGGCTCTTTGTAGCAAATGCCTTGTTATCTCCCCCTCAGATGCACCTCTCGTCAATGGCGTCACTGCCCCAGCCTTTAGCGATAACCCATACTCAAGTTTCAAAGGCTGTGCGCCAATACCAATCTCCCCTTCTACTCCGGGCGTTGGCACGCTGATAAACGAAAGGGTTGGCACACCAGATGGGGTTATTGTCAACTCACCTGACTGCGCACTACCTGTCGCACTTTCACTATTACCAGGATTCGCTGAGACAACAAAATGCTCATCTTCTACATCACCATCCTTGGTACTCGTTAAGTTAAACGTCACCACTTGGACATTACTGTCAACCCTGATCAACCACGACAACTTATTCGGTGAAACGCTTTCTAAACGCCCACCACTGATACTATCCAGTGTCACATCGTCACTCTCTACCATCAGTTCAGGTATTACTGATGGCTTAAGCCCAACCCACAGCAATCTTTCCGTTGGTACAGTATTATCCAGAGTCACCTCAACATTCATGGCCTCTCCCTCCGCCACTGACGGGGAGAGCACATTCACAGTGTTCACTGCACCTGTAGGATGCAACGTCATGCTCCCTGTAGGACGACTGGTACTGAATGCTGTTGATACTTCAGCATTCAGCATTAGACCTGCATGCTGACCAACCTTAGGCACCCAATGCAGAAACAGCTCTGTTGCACCCGCGGGGGTCAAAATGCGATAAATATTCGTGTTATCTCGTGGTAATGGAACACAGTTATTCACACCAAAACACAAGCTAACTTCATCGAATACATCTTGAGTAATCTCACTGAGTCGGACAACTATCGGTTGTCCTTCAATCAGATTGGTGGTCGCTAAGGAGATTGTTTGGTCAACCGGTGCATCCAATGCATCTACATTCGCGATACTAGTCACCCACTCAAGCGATTTGATGGTGAGCGTGCTACTTTTAGCCGCCGCAATATCTTCGGTATCACCGCCATTGGCCTGGATTACAAACTGTTGATCTGAGGTCGTAGCAGTATCAAGAGTCTCGATATCGAATGTCAGCGTTTGTGAAGGAGACGTTGACACATTCACCACTGTACCAGCCGAAACCAACTCGAACGGATCTAAACCACTAACCCGCGTTACCCTTGGGTTTATCGGTGTCAATAAACTCAGCGGCTTGATAAACAGCTTATCTCCGGGCTGAGGGGTATTAGCCAGCGTAATTGTATACCTTGCAGTATTCAATTCAGATAGGGTGTCGGGACTCACATCCAGGTCAGTAATTACTGGTGTGAACTCTGGTATCACAATACTACCTTGCGGCGCACTTGACATATCAGCTTCCGAAGACATCCTGTAATTATACGTTTTCCCTGAATGCCCTAGTTTATGTTTCACATAAACAAATAGCGCAGTCGTCGAAGGTGTTGTCGAAAACGACTGCCACCCCCCCGACAAGTTCACATTATATAAGATTTTCCCACCTTGGTCTCTGACCTCCATAGACTGTATGGATGTATCGACTGGGGACGGTGCTGAAATAAAAAATGTAGCACTGGTAGGCGCATAGCCAGGTATCAACCTCACTTCACCAATATCATCACCACCATTACTCGCAATAGCGAGATCTGGTACAAAAGCAACCTTCTCTGATACAGAATTAGTTACATAGACCTGTGCAACCTTAGAGGATGAGAAATCACTAGAGAGTGACGTTTCAATCTCAATATATTTATTAACCTCTCCTGCTGACTTAGTCACAACATCAAATTCAAGCGTAGGGCTTTCATAAGGCTCAATATTTATAAAAGCATCAGCATACACTCCCTGCTCTACCGCACCGGAAATTTTATTTCGTATTTTCACAGAGTCAACTGCTGCTATATGTAGCGAGTCTTTTATAAACCGGTAATACAATTTTGCTCTTGTCGCTGACACACCTGCCAAAGAAAGTTGAGCGGTAGCAGTTTTACCTGGAACTACATTACCTTGCAGGAAATAAAGGCTTTTTATAGTAAGTGGTGTAGATGGCAATATATTTATATATTTAGTATACCATTCCCCAACGTTACCACTCATTGCATTAGAGCTCTTAAGATTCAACTCATAAGTTCCTGATTGGATATTATTCTCAGCCTTAAATTTGAAATACTGATACCCAGCTGAAGTACGTTGTCCCCCGAGATTAATTTGATTTGAAAGACCGGTAGTCGGTGTATTTACCTCAGTACTGCCAAATTTCTTAAGGGTAAGGCCGGTGCGACCTCGCATAAAAAAATAATAAAGAGAAGAAATAGGAGGGAGAGCATAAGTCCCTACGGCGTCAAAAACTTGCCCTTTATATAAATCAAGGGTGCTTGTATTAACATCCAACATGTCAGAAGCTTCAGTATTTGACATATTTGTCTTTCCGGTAACAGTATCAATACGAATACCATTGATATAAACGCCAACTTCAATAATGGTTCCAGACGGAACAACTGCTCCACTGTACGCATGTATAGAAAAGTTACCTCTGACATTCAATATATCTGTGGTCACCTCTCCTCCTTGACCCTTAATAAGTGAACCATCTGCCAGATGAATGTTAACATGCATATTGTTAGAGTAAGGACGTTCGACCTTAAACTTGATTTTCCCCACATATGCACCAGTAACATCCTCAACTTGGCAAGAAAATCTACGCCCATAATCGCCATAGGTGATCGCACCGACCAACCTAAACGCGATGGCGTCACTCGCCCCGAGCGGCAGTTTATTGCCAAACCGATCAACCAAGACTCCCTGCCCCAGAGGAACAGTGTTCACCGAAATCTCTTTCGCCACACCCTGCATATCTGCAAATTTAATCCAGTGCGCTAAGTTCTTCCCCACTCGGCTCACGGCCCCTACCCTGGTATTTGCAGCCTCCAACAATCCTTGTTTGATACGCTTCAGTGAATATTCATCCACCCGCCCATCTGCAAACGTCAGGTTTAGCGTCACAGGGTCAGGCCGCAACACGATTAAGCTCGCAATCTCTTCTGATAATTTAATCCCTTTCTCTGTCGCAACCGTTTCATAAGCTATCTGCTCACTCGCTACCGATATACTGACCAGCCCCTTAACCGGTTGACCTGGATGTAGATACACACCCTCACCACTCACTCCTGATACCCAACCACCTCGCACATCATTTACCGTAGTGATGAGATACTTCGACGTTACAATGTCATTCACAACACCCAGTTCCAACACTGAACTACGTGGCTGATTGGCGGATAACGCAGTCTGCATCGCAATGTCCCAATGTAGCCTTGGTAGACTGCGAGAGCTAATTTCACCCATCACCGCAAACACGCTGCCTTCTTGTGACTTCACGCCTTCACTATTCTCTTGGGTCGCACCATTCGGCACAAACAGTGACAACGCCTTGCCATTGGCCAACGTCGCCAGTGGCACCCGTTTACCTAACGGATACGCCTGTCCATCTATCAGATAACGCCCCTGTTGCTGCACGGCATAACCCAACTTGGCTGTGAGACTAAACTCCAAATCTCCCCACTTGGCCATCATCCGCTTAGGCATAATATTGCGCACTGGGCAGCTCATTCCCGCTACCCCATCAACTGTCGCCGCGCTACAAGCTGACGTAGCAGGTGCCATCAGCGTGAGTCCGTTACGGGTGGTGGCATTGATATTAAAGGTCGCCGCATGCCCGGACGCCTGCGCCATATCCATCTTTAAACTGAGCTTGCCACCGGGCTTAGCCAGGCGCTCCGCCGCTTGCGCTGTCAATACCGGATTGACAAAGCCATTCTCCGGCGCTCGCCGACCTCGCTGAACGCTCCCCTGGTCATTGGCAAACCCCTGGATGGTATCCAGTGGCTTCACATTGCGGGGGTGTGCCTGGCTGACATTATTGCTCACTTGCCAAATAACTGGCTGCGCCGGGTCAGTCAACGAGCCATACACCCCAGCCCCATAGCTTCGGCTGGTTGATGCAAGATAGCGACTCTGCGTCACTTCATCACTCAACACCGCCAACGTCACATGCTCCGTCACTTCCGCCGTCGGCGCAGAACCTTTGGGCATCATCGGCATACTGGCTCGGTCACCCATCAGCCCGCGGCTACGAGATGAAAATTCACCCGTGACGGCCCGTGGCGTGGTCAATGCCGCGACCGCATCACCCGGCACAAACAGTGTGATGTGCCCACCTTGGGTAAAATGCTCCAACCCAATCGAAGACCCCAGTTCAACCCAACCACTGCGCCCTACCTCATATCGCGCCTGGTTTTGTAAGGCATATGGCAGCCGCGCAGAGAGCTTGAAGTGAATGTCGCTGCTTTTCAGGGTCTGGGCATTGACTTCTATCCGGCGCAATTCGCATGACTGCCCCTTCACGCCCTTGACCACCATTGGCTCGCAACTTTGCATTGCTGGTAACAAGGTGATACCACCTACCTTACGGGCATTCAGTTGGTATTTACGCTTAGTGCCCGAGGCCATCAGCGCATCCGCACTCAGCAGCTGCTGGCCACCTATCACACCTTGCTGAAATTGTTGCCCCGCTTGAGCACTAAATACCATGGCCGACTTGTTGCCACGCTGCACAAAATCACCAAACAGCTCGGTCGGTGTCGCCTGTGATACCGATGTGATTTCATCCACCGGAGAACGATAGGTGTTCAAATACCACGCAGCAGCATACGGACCGCGCGGAGGCCAAGAGCCAAAAATCGCCTGCTCACGTGAGCGGTTCAAGGTGGTGATATAGGTAGTACGGGTCGGTTTATCTTCTACCGTCAACAGACTGGCGCGCGTCGTCACCACTTCACTATTGGCGTGCTTTCGGCCAATGGGTATCACAAATTCATCGCCAAAACGCTTGCGGCTGGCAGAGGAAAAGACCGCCTCCAATCGTTGCACCGTCGTCGCATCGGCTTGTGGGCCCGCTTTACTGGGATAGAACACCTCAATAGACGGGGCTCCACGAAAATCCGCCAGACTCATGGCGTCATTCAACTTACGCCAGGTCGTGCCAATCCGATACAGTACACCCTCAGGTGCTTTTACTGCACGCACAGTAAACTGAATGTCGCCAGCAGAAACGGCTTGATGAGCCCCGCTGAGGTGGCGCACTGTACATACTCGCCCTTTGCGCCCATTTACCGTCTCGCTACGGCATTGCTGTCCGGCAACTTTGCTTAACGTCAACGTGCCGCGCTTGACAACCGAGGTCTCCAGTGTGCGCGAGCCGTGCTCACCAAGCTGCTCAATCAATTGCAGTGCTCTTTGCCCAGACAAGCCCATGCCCGCAAGTTGATTAAACGCAGCTTCACTAAACACACCATTGACATATGCGCCAGGCGCTTTGTTCAACGCCACAATCTGGCTGCCCCTGACATCAGAAACCCCGCGAAAAGCCTCGGTGGGTAACAGGCCAATCAACCGTGTAACTTCGGGCTGTTCTTTATGGGTGAACCAGGTTGCCAGTCGTCTATTTTGCGGGGAGAGCCTATCAACACCAAAAACCGACTGCGGCCAGGATTTAGCAATACGCCCCCCGGTTCTGTCCAGCGTGGTGACGTAGCGGACTTTCATCACTTCATCGGTAATTAAGACCACGCCTAACTGCCCCCGCACTGTCTGCTGATGTGGTACCAAGGGCGTAAAAGGGCTAAGTGGTGCGACCGGTGCCGCAGACACAACTGACAGCAACAGCAGCAGCATGACTAATGACATAAGTCCATGTTTTAGTATCGACATGATGACTCTCAGGTAATGTGCATTAAAGTAATGGGTTAATAAGGTAGACATCGGATTTATGTGGTGACCACACAAGGTCTTTAAGTCGCACAACGCCACCAGAAGCAGCAGGAATAGCCATCGCGACCTTAAATGTACCAGTTTGGGATGAGTCAACTTCCACCTCTGGAATTGATGCGTCCACATCGATAGAAAAGGCGCCTTGTGCATCGGTCACTGTCTCACCAATGTGATTTTTGATTGATGCATTCGCGATCGCAGTGCCAGATTCATCTACCAATCGTCCAAATACTGTCACCATCTGCTTTACCACCGGTTTGATAGTAGAGACATTGCCTGGATACAGGGTGAAAAGCTCATCTTCAGTCAACACATCATAGGATGCTTGCGCATCATTAGTGACTTGAACGGTGACATCATGCTCGATATATGGTTGAGCAGCCACGAAGTTAGCACCTGCATGTAGTGGCGTAGGAGTACCATCAACCATAAATTCAAGCTCTTTATCTTCGATATAATTTGGCATGACCACCATAAAACCTGATTCGCCCCCCCCCACCCCAGGAGCAATGCCATCGCTATTAAACGCTAACGTCCCAGATGATGAGTTCGACAAGCTCACATTATCCTGAGACAAGCCAATAGAAGCGGAGCCACTCACGTAACCATTCTCATAGCTAGTACGCAGTGAGGTTGAAGGTGATTCAATGTGTTCATCAGCCAGTTCGCCTTGCGCATCAATAGAGACATAATTAAAAAATCCATCTAATCCCATCCCGGCTGAAAACGAGGCCGTCTTGGTACCGTTTTGCTCAGACATACCGATATCAACCGCACCGCCCATGGCAAGCGAGGCATTCAAACTGACATAGTAGTTTGTTGTTGCTTCCTCACCCAATGTGCGATCCAGTCCAGTATCAAGAGATAATGAAAATAAGTCATAATCGAACAAGCTCTGGGTATAGTCGATATTCCAAGAGTGCTCGTCATACTCGCGATCAATATTATACCCCAAGTTCAGCGAACCACCGGGGATCTGCTCGGGTAAAGGCACGCTTAATTGCGCTTGGTCAACACCATATGAACGTGTCTGTTGATATTCATCTTCATCATCTTGACCTCGTTCGGAAGTAATCGTCAGAGTGGGTCCCCATTCGGGTGAGATATTGACTTGGTACAGTGCACGATGGCCCCCTTGGGCACTTTTCATCCACTGCCCATCAAATGACAGCCAGTCTGTTGCCTGCCAACCACTACCGACTTCGGCGACCCAAGAGGTTGGATTGCGATATAAGTTCGCATCCCACGTCACTTCACCAAATGTGGAGGATAAGTTTACCCCACCAACCGCGGCGCGCTCTTCAGATGAGCCCTCTTTTGCGTCGCTGTAGTCACTGACATTCTCATTTTGTGCATTGAGCTGTTCATGTTCGGCATCGCCAGCCCACAGCTGCCATACCCATTGGGCTCCACCATGCCCATTGGCAGGCTTGTTGACACGGTATGTTTTAGTATCACGAACTTGCCCGGCAATGACTGTCTCCACCTTTACCTCATAAACACCAGAGGGGAAGGATGTCGTGTCTAATGTATGACGGCCAATATTAAGTGTCGCAATATGAATCAATCGGTCATTTTTATAAACACGAACTTCACCTGTCGCAGGCATAGAGACAATTAAAGGAATAAGTGATGCTGACCCATTTTTGGTCAAAATAGAATCAGCAGCATTGGTAATTGATGCGTAATACAACCTATCAACAGAAAAGTTACTGACAGTGCCAACACGTTGTGGAGCATTGGTGTCCATACCCACTTCAGTGCGCAACCCATCATAATCACGAGCAAACACCAAAGAATCCAGCTCATGAGTGACTTCATTGTCGGAGGACAGTGCAGCGAAATTGGAAAATCTAATGTGGCTTTCCTCATATGACACAACATTATTAAATGAGGTTGATATGTTGTAATCTGAAAGACTATTAAGTGTTGCACCTGAAGAATATGCATTAATATTATAATTAGTTAGCATACTGAATGCCTGTTCTTCAGATGCCGGCTTGGCAACAGGCGACGTGCTCTGAATGCCCCCTAAGTCAGAAGAGTCGATATCCATTATGATGGTCATTTCAGCGAGGTCGAGCCTCACATTGGTACCATTTCCAATTTCAGCGCGTCCATCACGACCCAACACTAAGGCGTCCTTGCTCAACAATGCTAGTAGTTCATCAGACAGTGTTTTCTGATACTGCTTATCAAAGTTAAATTCCGAGATAGAAAGTACACCGTCACCAGAAGCCTTAATAAAAGCAACACCATTTGGCTCATACGTTTCAGCGTCGATATCGGCATGTATTAGTTTAAATTGCACTGGCAACTCAATACCTTGAGCCAAGAACGCATATATCTCGTCAGAAATTTCTATTGCCAAGCTATCTTCACCGCTAGTTTGCGGCATCAAATCGCTGGGGACAGCACCATAGGAAAGTGAGGAAAAAAAACACCCTAATAGAAATCTACCCCCAAAAGAAAGCAAAGATTTCACGAATAATTTACTCTTCGGCAGCAAGCGTAAATGAATCACGTTTAGTTCCATCAACATAACCGACCACTGCCTCTTTTGGATTAAATCTATTAAGTGAAACAGTTTGCTGAGGCAAAAGAGGGATAACTATTGAAGCCTCTTTACCTTTTTTATCTTTTCCATATGCTCGAAAGACAAATGAAACATTACCTACATTGGTCACACTATCACGATTGAGCAAATAATGCTGAAATCCATTACTGGGGGGCAAGGTGAGAATATAGCCCATAGATAAATTGGGCGTCACCTTCCCGTTAGTTTCACCTTCCTGTTTCGATTTGCGCGTCAAGCGGTCGACATACGTTTCAGTAAACATCACCCTGAAATACCGCTCCTTGCTGTTTTCTGGTCCTTTGTAAATAAACCTGAAGTTAGCTTTGCCTTTCTTCCTTATCACCTGCCTAGAAGGGGTAAAAAGCAACTCCCCCCCTTGCATATTGATTTGTCTATCCGATGTAGGGGAGTCAACCTCAGCCACAGAGACAACGACTAGAGCATGGCGCGCAGTCTCGTTCTCAACCGAGACGACAGCCTCATTATTTACAAAGGGAGTAAAAAAACCACGCAAAGTGATGGCTGAGCACTCAAGTGAAATAACCATAAAAAAAGGCAATAATAGCAATCTAAACACAACCACTCCTTTAATGACAAAGGCAAAATAAATTTCGCCTTTGTCATTCCATAGTTTCTTAAGCAAGACTAAACAGGATATTAAGGAAGGCTACTACCCCACGTACCTTTAATATAAATGCTTGGAGTATCAGCAAAGACACCATCAGCAACTGTAGTAACCTCAGACTCTAGAGAAACATAAGTGCTTGCCAAAATATCGACAGAACCAGTGGTGCTGCCACCTAAAATAGGATTGAACTCTGAAAGACCTGCATTAGAAAAGGCACTTGCATCATTAAGCACGTCATCACCTGAACCTGATGCATCAAAAGGAGCGCTAACTGTACCACCGTGATAGACTTTGAATTTACTTGTGCTGCCAACTGCATCACTCAAATAAAGATCATACTTAACTTCATCGTTAGTAATGGCATTCTTAAGGGCATGATTAGCATTAGGAGAAACATCAGCCACATTCATCATGAAATGTGAAAACGAGCCAGCAGGATGATGCATGGCAACATTTAGTTTTTGGCCACCAATGGTGATAAACTTTTTCGCACCAAAGTCAAAAATCACATCCATGGGGGAGCCATCAAGTGAAATATTCATAGTCGGCACATCAAGCTTCTCAACATTAATATTGATATCCGCTTTGCTAGTCGAAAATGCATCAGTAGCATTGGCGTTGGCGCTCAAACCCAACACAGCAATAGACAAGGCCGAAATTGCAAACGCTTTTTTTACGATACTCATGTAAATACTTCCTCTTTTTTAAGATAAATTAGCCACTCAAATATAAGGTACACTGTGCGCATTCAAGATAAAGGGCACTACAAAACAAAACCACCCATGACCTACATGACGCAGCACTGCAATCCTTATGGGACATATAATAGCGAGCACTCAAACGATAGCTAAGTGAAAAATTCTGAATTGGGGCGAATGGAAGTGAAAACCAACCAAAGAGAGCCACCATGACAGGCAACCTAGAGGCACGAAAAATCATGAAAAAAAGTGAAAAACACACCTTACCTCTCTCTTCTGCACCCCCAGCAAAAACATAAGATGTTGATATAAAAGCTCTTTTTATAAAAAAATCAACTCACCTAAACATATCAAGAATACAGTAATCACTAAAATATCTCATAACATTACCGATACTACTGAAGTATACCTCACATCAATGCACGCTATAACAGATCGCCTCACTCTATAAAATCAGGATTTACCACTTTATTACAACAGAGAACTTGACTAGCACCAGCCTTTCTTAAAATATCAACACTTTGAACACATCACACTTTAACCTAAGGACATTATCTTCTATTGCATCAGATATCTTCTAAATACCTTAGCCCCCAGATGGTGAAACATTAATTTAACACTCATATCAACAAATAACAGTTTTGGACGCAAACAATGGTTCAGATACTCGTAAATGGATAATACCATGGAGAACCTAGTGGAGCATCATTTGAGAATCAGCCGCAATTCGGCAAGTCATTTCCAGAGCAGTCTATAAGATTTCAATGGTCAGTTTGCACCATTGAGCCAAATACATTTATACTATTCAGATGACAGATTTTAATAAAATCTACGCCAGTAGGGAAAACCAAATATAATCCCACCGGAGTGCCATTATTTTGATATAAAAAGAAGGTAAGCCTTATAAATTTTACGTGGGCCTTACCGAGAGGTGGATTACCAATTTTTATATTTTATACCCGGTGCACATATTCATCTAAATAGCGATAGATACACAGAATGGTAGTGCCTTCAGCCAGTTGAAATGGTGTCTTTCGATAACGGTACCGATAAGTTTCTTGTAGTTATCAACAAAGCCAGAGAAACTGATGATTTTGCAAGCCAATAGTCTGATTTGCTGTGTACTATTCATAGAGATCGTTTCAATTTACTCAGTTGTAACTCCAATCTGTAATTGGGTTCGAGAGTTTGTTATTTTTTATGGCAAAATGGCTATCAACTTTATCCGATAGAGTGGTGTCGGCGAATTAAGTAAAAAACACCATGGATTTTTACTCCTATGAGAACTGTGTCAGTGAACTACAATTCATTATAGTATTGAAGCCAGCAGGTGACGCGTGAAGCACTACGCCCATGATGCAGAATTAAGGAGAGGTGGCAGTGTTCTGTTCACCACCTCAGATAGTTCCATCCACCCTGCATTAATTTGGACAATTAAGCCTCTCAAGCCCATCGATTTAAGACAGATCACTGTGAAAGATATTGAGATGGATAGTACCCATATTCAAGTCACCTCAGGTTCTTTAGGATAAGGTTGTCAATTACATCTAGGTTCGCCAAAGTGGAGATATCTCCTAAGCTGTCGGTTTTACCAGTGGCGACCTTGCGTAACATTCGACGCATGATCTTGCCGGAGCGGGTCTTCGGTAGCCCCTCTGCCCAGTAGATCACATCCGGGGTAGCGATGGCGCCAATCTCTTTGCGCACCCACTCTTTCACCTCTTTGTGCAGCTCGCGGCTCGGTTCTTCCCCGGCGATCAGGGTGACATAGGCGTAGATGCCCTGACCCTTGATCTCGTGAGGAACCCCCACCACCGCCGCTTCGGCGATCTTGGGATGGGCCACCAGCGCCGATTCAATTTCGGCGGTCCCCATGCGATGGCCGGAGACGTTCAGTACATCATCCACCCGACCGGTGATCCAGTAGTAGCCATCGGCATCGCGACGGGCACCGTCGCCAGTGAAGTAGCGGCCGGGGAAGGTGGAGAAGTAGGTCTGCTCGAAGCGCTCATGATCGCCAAATACGGTGCGCATCTGACCCGGCCAGGAGTCGGTGATCACCAGATTGCCCTCGGTGGTCCCCTCCAGCGGTTCGCCCATGTTGTCCACCAGCGCCGGTTGCACTCCGAAGAAGGGGCGGGTGGCCGAACCCGGTTTCAGGTCGGTGACGCCGGGCAGCGGCGTAATCAGGATGCCGCCGGTCTCGGTCTGCCACCAGGTATCGACGATGGGGCAGCGCTCGTCACCAATGGTACGGTAGTACCACTCCCAGGCTTCCGGGTTGATGGGCTCGCCCACCGAGCCCATGATGCGCAGGCTTTGGCGCGAGGTGCCGGTCACGGCCTCGGTGCCCTTGGCCATCAGGGCGCGGATGGCAGTAGGGGCGGTATAGAGGATGGTGACCTGGTGCTTGTCTACCACCTGACTCATGCGGTTGGTGGCCGGGTAGTTGGGCACCCCTTCGAACATGATGGTGGTAGCACCGTTGGCGAGCGGCCCATAGACCAGATAGGAGTGACCGGTGACCCAACCGACGTCGGCGGTACACCAGTAGATATCCTCTTCGTGGTAGTCGAACACATATTTGAAGGTGAGTGCGGCGTAGACCAGATAGCCGCCGGTGGTGTGCAGCACCCCTTTGGGTTTGCCGGTGGAGCCGGAGGTGTAGAGGATAAAAAGCGGATCTTCGGCGTTCATCGCTTCGGGCGGGCAGTCGCTGCTGACGGCAGCAGTCGCTTCGTGCCACCAGATGTCGCGGTGGTTGTGCCAGGCGACATTGCCGCCGGTGCGCTTGAGCACGATCACCTTGTTAACCTGGGTATCCGGGTTAGTGAGCGCTTCATCCACATTCTTCTTGAGTGGCACCGGACGGCCGCCCCGCAGCCCCTCGTCGGCGGTGATGACGATGCGCGAGCCGGAGTCGATGATGCGACCGGCCAGCGCTTCCGGCGAAAAACCGCCGAATACGATGCTGTGTACCGCGCCGATGCGGGTACAGGCCAGCATGGCAATGGCGGCTTCGGGCACCATGGGCATATAGAGACAGACCACGTCGCCGCGGTGAACCCCTTGTGCTTTCAAGACGTTGGCAAACTTGCACACTTCGCTGTGCAGCTCGCGGTAAGTGAGTTTGCGATCTTCGGCCGGGTTGTCCCCTTCCCAGATGATGGCCACCTTGTCACCCCGTTCGGCGAGATGGCGATCTAGACAGTTGGCCGAGACGTTGAGCTGGCCATCTTCAAACCATTTGATGGAGACATGGCCCGGATCGTAGGAGGTGTTCTTGACCTTGGTATAGGGTGTCATCCAGTCGAGGATTTTTCCCTGCTCTCCCCAGAAGGCGTCGGGATTGTCGATGGAGGCCTGATACATGGCCTCGTAGCCAGCCTTGTCCAGCAGGGAGCGGTCGCCAATATGGGATTTGACCGGGTAAACATTGCTCTCATTCATATAGCATCCCTTATTATGGCTTCTTTGAACTTAATCACTAACTTTAATAAAAAAACAATACAATTAAAAACAAAGGAATACATTTAAAAAACATTTTATTTACAACATAAATAAAATATCAAACCTCTATGTGCTATTTAAGATAATCGATTAATACTTCACCATAAGGCAATGTCAAATCAGCGACAAAGTGAGTCCCCCCCAAAATTTTTTTTATAGGTAAATCATGCAAAGGAGCCATAGCATGAGGAACTATATCAAGCGCAGCAGGTCCGTTATATGCCCATTTAACATCTATATTCTCCATATAGTAACGAACTAGTTGGCATATAGCAGGAGATCCATCAACGCTAGGGATTGACTTTACTAAATAATTTGGTTCCTTCAATTTTTTGGCTATAGATTCAGTGGTGATCTGATTAAAGTTCAGTCCCATAGTACCTGTTGCCACTCGAACTTTCCCGTACTCTAGTGTTCCAAGTAAAGTATCGCCATCATGCTCAAGCTTAGGAGAACCAATTTTTTTGGGAAATCCCCATATCTCTCTTCCTCCAGCAATCGGGGAATGGCTATCAAGGAACATAGAATGTACATAAGTTCCTGATACACCTTCATAAAAAACAGGAATTACCTGTCCAGATTCATTAAAATCACCAAATCCGTTGGCAGTTGGCATACGCATAAACTCGTAATTTACGATAGGTTCCTTCACTTTTAGCCCAGGAGGGAGGCAGCGCTCAATAGCATCAGGACAAGTCTCATAACTAATAATAAAATACTCTCGTCTGAAAAATCGATGAGGAGCTTCAGTATAAGCAGAGTTTCCTTGACGTACTGGCATTCCGAAGGGGTTTCTTTGTGATGAACTATAACTGTTATACGAATTGCTTTTCATTTATTTACCTTGATATGAGGCTGAGCTATTCATAGCTCAGCTATAAGTATTTAATACTCTAAGATTTCTCTATCTCCATTTAGAGCATCAATAACACCTTCAACAAGGGCTTGCATCTCATCTTCTCCAGGATATATCATTATATTTTTGCAAATAAAGCTTACTCTACTACTTATCCAATCAGTTATTAACCCACTGTGAGCAACGCTTCCTGTAAGTATTATTGCATCAACACTCCCATACAGTACCGCAGATAACGCTCCTATTTCTTTAGCAATTTGATAGGCCATGCCTTCCATTATTAATTTCGCATTTTCATCTCCCTTCCTGACCATATCTTCAACTTCTTGCATATCCTTGGTTTCAAGGTAACTATAAACGCCCCCCTCTCCAATTAATTTTTTATACATTTCCTTATAACTATATTTACCACTAAAACAGAGATCGATTAATGCTAATGGAGGAACACCACCAGCTCTTTCTGGACTCATTGGCCCATCCCCACCAAGAGCAGAGTTTACATCTATGACACGGCCATGCTTATGAGCACCGACACTCACTCCACTACCTAAATGAGCAACAATTAAATTTATATTATGGTAGTCTTTACCAGCTTCTCTGGCATAACGTCTAGCAACCGCCTTCTGATTAAGTGCGTGAAAGCTCCTTACTCGACTAATACCAGCCATCCCCGAAAGCTTAGCTATATCATCATATTCATCAACCATTACTGGATCTACTATGTATGCATCATTGCCAACATCGTTCTCTTTAGCAATTTCATAGGCAAGGATACCACCAAGATTTGAAGCATGTTGACCATTAAGCCCTATGATTGCATCATTTAAATATGCCTGATTGATACGATAGACACCACTTTCTAGGTTACGTACCATTCCTCCGCGCCCAACAAAGCCAGAAATACTATCCAGCTTTATATTATGCTTAGATAAAGTATTAATAATTAATTTTTTCCTATATTCTTTTTGATCCGCAATAGATTCAAATCTAGCAAGCTCACTGAAAGAGTGACTTATCGATTCTAAAAAAATGGGTTTTTTATTTTCATAAACAGCTATTTTGGTAGACATTCCACCGGGATTAACAGCTAGCACTCTCATATGCCACCTTTTAAACATTACACTGTGCAAGTGCACATGCAATTGCATAGTACTTAGTTTCAACAGAATCTGAGCGAGATGGGAAATCGACAGGAGCAATTGTTCCTATAATAAAGCTTGCAGCCTTTGCCCCACCTAAGAATGTTGTTGTTTTATAAAAAACATTAGCTGAATTAATATCTGGCAATAAGATCAAATCAACATCACCACCAACCTCAGTAGTAATTCCTTTATGTTTTACCGATTCAGAACTAAACGCCAAATCTATAGATAACGGACCATCAACAAGGCATCCTTTAATACTGTCACGCCTATTCATCTGCGTAAGAATAGCAGCATCAATTGTAGAAGGCATGGCCGTCTTTACTCCCTCAGTAGCTGCAATAACTGCCACCTTTGGCTTTGACACGCCAAGAGAATGAAATACATCAACACATTGCTGAATCATTTGTGCCTTTTCATTGACATCAGGCGATATGTTTATTCCTGAATCAGTATATGCAAATACTTTATGATATGTAGCAATTTGAATAAATGCAGCTTGAGAAACAATCTTTGCCTTTTTTAATCCTGTTTCTCTATGTAAAATAGGGCGTAGATATTCAGGAGTACCTATAGAACCTCGAGTCAACATATCGGCATGACCTTCTTTTACAAGAGCTACAGCTTGTTTACATGCCTCACCCTTATTTTTTTCATGAATAACTTCATATCTATCTATATCATAACCAAGCTTGTCAGCCAATGACACTATAATATCACGATCACCCACAAGAATTGGTTCTGCAATACCTTGGTCTGACAACATCTTTAATGCAAATAAAGTTGTTTCGTCTTCTGCCGCAGCTACTGCAATCTTCAATTTCCTGAGTTTTGATTTATTTTTAGCAATCTCAACGAAACTTTCTAGCGAGCTTAATAACATAGTCCCTCCAAATCATATGAAAAATAATGCTTACAGTTTTTCTACTGTGGCAGCTATCCCCATTCCACCACCAATACATAAAGTGGCAAGGCCTTTTTTTGCATTTCTTCTTCTCATTTCATGAAGTAGTGAAACAAAAATCCTTGCTCCGGAGGCACCAATAGGATGACCTAACGAAATTGCACCTCCATTTACATTTACATTGTTAACATCCCATTTCATTTCCTTGTTTACCGCAATAGCTTGAGCCGCAAAAGCTTCGTTTGACTCTACAAGATCAAGTGAATCAATACTCCATCCTGATTTATCCAACACTTTCTTTGAGGCATAAATTGGACCTGTTCCCATCAGATCAGGTGATACTCCAGCACTCGCAAATGCAACTATTTTTGCCATCGGTATTAAATTGTATTTCTTTACAGCTTCAGCAGAAGCAAGCATGATCATAGCTGCACCATCATTAACACCAGAAGAATTCCCTGCTGTCACAGTGCCATCACTTTGAAAAGCAGGCTTTAACTTCCCCAAATTTACCAATGATGTTTTTTTACGAGGAAACTCGTCTATAGAAAATTTACTTCCATCTTTATCGCCAACATCAATTGGAACAATTTCATTTATAAACGTTCCACGTTCAATTGCTATTGATGTTTTGAATTGAGATTGATATGCGTACATGTCTTGCTCTTCTCTACTTATATTGTATAAGTGAGCAACATTTTCCGCAGTATTTCCCATATGATAGTCATTAAAGGCATCCCATAACCCATCTTTGATCATGCTATCAACTAGACCCCATTCCCCCATTTTCTTCCCTTGCCGAGAATAAGGTAGTAAGTGGGGAGCTAAGCTCATATTTTCCTGTCCTCCCGCAATAAGGATATTAGCATCACCTGATAGAATAGCTTGATATCCAAGTTGGATAGATTTAAGCCCAGACCCACATACTTTATTTATCGTCATGGCCGTAGTTGATTCTGACAGCCCAGATAACATGGCAGTTTGTCTAGCAGGGTTTTGACCACATCCTGATGACAGAACCTGACCAATTATCACCTCATCAACAGCCTCTATCGGGGCTTTAGATGATTTTAAAATTGCTTTTATAACTTCAGCTCCTAACTTAACCGCAGGAATTGCAGACAACCCCCCCCGAAATGAGCCAATCGCAGTTCTCATTGCATCGATTACATAAACTTCACGCATAATAGTTTCCCCACAACAATAATTATAATTAGGTATAAATCCTAACTTTGCTTATTGAAATAACTTTTTATCAACTCCGACTCACTACGAGAGCATCCAATAGTCAACAAGGCCTCATCAAGCCCCATTCCTGCATGCGACTGAAGAATCTCAATAGCAGGAAGAAGATGTGAAATGGAGACATACCCTCCTGACGTCAACATAACCTTTCCTTTAACTTGTTCTTTTGTCTGCGTCTTATAGATCATGATTATATTCCTCAACTGAATGAACACCTGACACTTAAACTAATACTAGAGACTCACAGGACAGATTAGATTCATCTTAAGTATCTAAGTATTCCAAGTCGTTTAGTGATAGAGATCGAAAGCTGTCAAAGACCGTAACATCAGTGCCTTACAACACTTCAACACAAGGACCCCTACGAAACCAATAAATAAATTTGAAAACGGAGAGTCATCACATATATTCAGATGTTATCCACCAACACCATAATCTACGACACTTGGTCTTTAATCGTTAGGTGAATTGGTAAGAATGCTTTCAACATCAAGGATGTAATTACATTCCGTCTGTCATGTGGAATGATGTGCAAGTCATTTTTTCATTTAAATTCACATTTAACACTAACTGGATTTGACCCCATAGATCCAGACACTTTTTCCCGCTTAGGGTTGTGATACCCGACTGCGCAGAAATTCCCGGGGTGAACGGTATCCTAAGGCGCTGTGCGGGTGGTGCTCGTTATAATGCTCAAACGCGATGGCCAAATTACCTACCGCTGTTCGGCTATCTGGTTTCGGCATCATCTCGATATAGTCTCGCTTCATCGTCTTGACGAAGCTCTCCGCTATACCGTTGCTCTGTGGGCTTCTCACCGCAGTCGTTCTGGGCTCCAACCCGATCTCTCGTGCAAACGCGCGGGTCTCATGGGCTCGATACGCCGAGCCATTATCAGTCAGCCACTCCACCGGTGATGCAGGCAACGAATCCCTGAAGCGACGTTCGACAGACCTCAGCATGACATCTTGCACCGTGTCACTGTCGTAACCCCCGGTACTGGCCGCCCAGTCCAACGCTTCCCTATCGCAGCAGTCCATGGCGAACGTGACACGTAGTTTTTCACCGTTATCACAGCGAAATTCAAAGCCATCCGAGCACCAACGTCGATTGCTCTCTTTGACGGCAACACGCCCCTTATGTGCCTGCTGGGCCAATGGTGCCGCCGGTTTTCTTTCCAGCAGCAGGCCATGATCGCGCATGACGCGATATCCCCGCTTAGCGTTTACTACAGGCTGTCTTGTTGCCTCTGACTGACGCCGTAACAGCGCCCAGACCCGGCGATAGCCATAGGAGGGAAGCTCAGCCATCGCCTCCATGATCCGGCCAAGTAAGGCTGCATCATCATGCTGGCGATGATGACGACCATCTTGCCAACCTGGTTTTCGATGAACACGAACGGATAGCTGCGCACGCGATACATTAAGGGCCTGGCTCACAGCACTTAATCGTCGTCCCCCGGCAACAAGGGCGCATGCGCAATCCATTTTTTTGCTCGGCCATACTCCACGGCTTCTTTGAGGATCTCGTTCTCCATGGTCTTCTTCCCAAGCAGACGCTGGAGCTCTCGGATCTGCTTGATGGCAGCAGCCAACTCGGAGGCTGGAACAACATCCTCACCGGCGGTGATCGCCGTGAGAGACCCGTCCTGGAATTGCTTACGCCATTTGAAAAAGCTGGTTGGCGTTGACGTCGTGCAAACGAGCGACATGAGAGACGGTCATACCGGGCTCAAAGGTCTGCTGCACAATGGTGATCTTTTCTTGCGGAGTCCGGCGTCGACGGCGATCGGCTCCTGTTAACACTTCGGCCATCTTCTCGTTGCGACTAGTACTGAACATAGGTCCAAGACTACCTCTTAAGTTAAGAGGGGCGAAGTGTCTGGATATTCAAGGGGCCAATCTACTAACTGATCGTATGTGAGTGATCTGATGGACGTCTCTACCCAGCGAGTTCAGTTTTATAATTAGGCTGACTTCGTTCAACTTAGGATTGCACCACAATTCCAGCCGCAATAAATCCAGTTTTTCATTAGCTCAGGTCTGAGATTTTCAGCCTGGATCTCCATCCTCATTACTTGCTCTGATGGTGTGCTGCATGTGTTATATTCGGCTCAATTGTTGTGCTGAATGATGGGCGGGTTCGGCTCATTTTTGAAACCCTGGCACGTTGAATGAGGAAATAATGGAACCATTTTGGATTTGGCAACAAGCTGACTGGCCCCATTTTCGTTGGCAGGATAGCGAGATATTGCCCAGATTACGGCATGTTCAACGCAAGTTGGGAATTCTAATAGGTAGTCATTCCAAGTTGGGGAACTCCGACCAAACGTTGGATACGCTATTGGCGAACATCATCGCTTCTTCCGCTATCGAAGGTGAACGCCTCAATGCTCAATCTGTGCATTCTTCCCTAGCTAGGCGGTTAGGGGTTTCACAAACTCAGTCTTATCCTGTGTCAGATCGCTCAGAAGGGCTCGCGGCCATGATGCTGGACGCCATCGATAATCATACACAGCAGTTAACGATTGAGCGGCTTTACCAATGGCATCGTTGGTTATTCCCCATCAACGAATGGTCGGTGCAGCCAGTGAACGTAGGACATTTGCGAGGAGATGAGCCGATGCAGGTTGTCTCTGGACGTGTTGATCGCCCCACCGTGCATTTTGAGGCACCGCCCAGAGAAGCTCTTGACGATCAATTGGCCGAGTTCATCCTCTGGTTTAACCAGACTCAGCATGACCCCGCGATGGATCCCCTTCTTCGTGCGGCGATCTGCCATTTCTGGTTTGTGACCCTTCATCCTGTTGATGATGGCAATGGGCGGCTCACGCGGGCATTGACCGATCGCGCGCTGTCACAGGCTGACAGCCAAAGCGTCCGTTTGTATGGCATGTCAGTTGCTATTCTAGAACGGCGGGCTGACTACTATCGGGCACTGGAGTCAGCACAGAGGGGCACGCTGGATATTACCTCCTGGATCAGTTGGTTTCTCGACACACTGGATTACACCCTAGAACTGGCATTACAGGTTATTGCTCGTTCTCTTGCCAAGACATATTTCTGGTTGCGGCACTCTCATGACGGTCTGAGACCAGAGCAAATCAAGGTTATTAACCGTTTATTGGATGGCGGCGAACAGGGTTTTGGAAAGTGCATCAACGCCAGTCAATATCAAAAAGTCGCTGGAGTCAGCAAGGCTACTTCTACACGCCATCTGGTTGAATTGGTGGAAAAGGGATGCATTGGGAAATTACCTGGAGGCGGACGCAATACACGCTATCAGATCCGCTTGCACACGGAGGTTGTTTGAAAAAGCATCGCCATGGGGCGTTAATTTCATTTGGTAGATGAGAACTACGATTGACGTACCAATGAAGCTCTTTAATTAAAATTTGACGCCATGATGTGTACCATCTGGCATATGTATAAACAGGCTGAGTTTACAGCCATTGTGCTCAACAACCATTTTTAGCTTTAATATGCAATCAACTACATCATCCTGAATATCAGGTTCGTCTTCGCAACTTAGATGAGAAAGCAATTTTCTCATTTTAATAAAAATCAACTGTTGAGTTGCAAGTTGATTAGCAATGCTAACTGCCAGTTACCGGTTTCCTCGTAGAAACGTACCCACAGTAATCTTTGTTGAATTTCCCTGTTCATAGCATCAGATCATAGTGAAATGATCTCTATGAATCACACACTCCCGGCGTTTGGATGCCAACCTGGCTTCCGTCATCAGGTGACTTACTTTGAACGGCGTTGTTGCCCAAATCAGAGTGACCTGAATTGAACTTATGGTGGAGACGGTGATCTGATCACCAAATCCCTCTTCAAATCTGCATCATGGGCAAGTCGCTTCACGCCATATCTAACTGGTCACAGTACAACCGTTCCCTGGTCAAACGCGGCTCGCTAGCGTTCTGGGTTGATGAGCATGTCGTTCATAACTGGTTCCATCAAGAACATCATGGTCGACGGGGGCAAAGCTCCCTCTACACCGACCAGACCATCTGTACCTTTCTCATGCTCAAAAGCATTTTCAACCTCTCCCTGCGGGCGACACAGGGCCTGCTCGACTCGCTGTTTGAGCTGATGAATGTGCCGCTGTGTGCCCCCGACTACATAGATGGTCGCCCCGGTTTGCCAAGCCCTCAATCGATGAAAATGAGTCAGGTGGAGATTGCAGCCATAGATCCGGATTTCGATCGAGGCTACCGCCTCTATCCCTGATGGAATTCGCTGATGGGGACCTCTATCAGCTGTTCGCTCTTACAAAGCCCTGTAGTCCACGGGTTTTCCCCATCACGGTCTGACCTGTCTCGCCATCACGTCATGATTGCCTGTGCAATCGGTTGTTCTTATCGGTATCAGTTACTATTAGAGTCGCTACGCAGTTAGTGTCGCGGGACACTTATTGTTCAGGCTACCACGCCATAATTAGCTTCATATTCTCTTTCCTGAGCAAGCAATGCCCAGACTATGCGGGCATTCTTGTTGGCGAGCGCCACGGCGGCAACGTTATGATTGCGCCGCCCCATCACCCCGGCTAACCAACTGTTTGCGTGCTGCGCCTTGCGCTCCGCTACCCGGAGTACAGCCCGAGCGCCATGGATCAGCAGGGTGCGCAGATAGCTGTCGCCGCGTTTGCTGATCCCCAGCAATGTTTGCTTGCCACCGCTGGAATGTTGGCGTGGTACCAGTCCCAGCCACGCTGCCAACTGCCTGCCATTCTTAAAACTTTTTGCGTCTCCGACGGAGGCGATCAAGGCACTCGCGGTGATCGGGCCGATCCCCGGGATCTGCGCTAGCTTCTTGCTGGCGACGTTCTCACGATGCCAGCTCTGGAGTTGGACCTCTAGTTCCTGAACCTACCGGTCGAGCGCCTTGAGATGCTCCCCCAGGCGCTCGAGCAATTGCCGAAACGTCCCTGGCAACCCGTTCTCGTACTCCTCTAGGATCTCGGGCAGATGCTTGCCAATGTGGGCAATGCCTTTAGGGATGATGATCCCGTGTTCTGCCAGCAGACCACGTAGCTGGTTGGCCTGTGCGGTCCTCGCCTTAACAAAGCCTCATGTACAGGATCTTTAGCGGCAACCAATTGAAATAGATATAAAAAAGGCTTCGTTTGTGATCTGATTTTATCGCCAAACAAAATCAACACGCACGAAGCCTATGACCATTATCAATGCTAATTACTATCTGGAGCAACTCCTGGCTCCCGCCGCACTCGAGCGCATT
This sequence comes from Aeromonas sp. CU5, assembly GCF_002586745.1. NCBI lineage: Bacteria > Pseudomonadati > Pseudomonadota > Gammaproteobacteria > Aeromonadales > Aeromonadaceae > Aeromonas > Aeromonas sp. CU5. Next base: position 281,212 of record NZ_CP023817.1, on the reverse strand, counting down.
GCTCGGCTCTGCAAGTTTTGTCTGCGTCAGCGCGCTATTACCCCTGCCATGCTCGTCCCTGCACTGCTGCGGGCCATGGGGGGCAACCAGGTCAATGACATTGCCGGTTTACACCGTCATTTCAATGCCTTACAACTGGTAAACGCGCATCAGGTTTCCTACAAACCGTTTCACAATCAGCTGAGCAAAGAGAGCTTTGCCCTGTTTATGAAAGCCCTGGTCGAACGGGCCATCGCCTTGCGTATCGACCATCAACTCAAAGCGGCTTCCCTCGGCGCGTTCAAGCAGGTATTACTGCACGATGGCACCTCCTTCGCGGTGCATCGGCGCCTGGCGGCTGACTTTCCTGGCCGGTTCAAGACCATCAGTCCGGCGGCTATCGAGTGCCATATGACCATGTCTCTGTCGGAGCAGAGCCCACTGTGCATGAGTGTGTCTGCCGATACCGCAGGGGAGCGGCAATTTCTCCCTGAGGCTCACAAACTGGCCAACTGCCTGCTACTGGCTGACGCGGGTTACATTGACAGGGCTTGGTTTGAACAAGTGAACGACGCCGGCGGATTTTATCTGGTGCGAGGAACTCAAAGCCTGAACCCCAAGATAATCCAGGCCTGGCGCGGTGATGGACGGGAAGTGCCAAAGCTGGCGGGATTGTCACTGAAAGAGGCCGGACGGCGACGCTGTCGGGCCGAAGTACTGGATATGGTGGTGAAATCCGGCAAGGTGGAATATCGGTTGGTCCGGCGCTGGTTTGCCGAGGAAAAGCGGTTCTGCCTGTGGATGACCAACCTACCGCGAGCGGCATGGTCAGCAGAGCAGGTGATGAGCCTGTATCGCTGCCGTTGGCAGGTGGAGTTGTTATTTAAAGAGTGGAAATCGCACAACCGGCTCAAAGGATTTGTGACGGGAGAGAAAGCCATAGCCGAGGGATTGGTGTGGACGAGCCTGCTGTCGCTGGTGATGAAAAGACGGGTCGCGCAGAGTGTGATGATAGGGAAGCTATCGATGTTGAAAGCATCAAAGAACAGTACGACATGGTGGTTACCGCTATTGGAAGCAGTGGCCCATAGAGCGCTGACAGAAATAAGGGAAAGACTGGAATGGGCAGCTGATTATTTGGCAAAGAACGCCTGCCGAACCAAGCAGAGAAAATCGATACAGAACAGGACCTTGGAAGGTGTTTTAAAGGGGCTCAACGCTTAAGGTCCTGTACATGAGTCAGCATTAGTGGCTTAAGTTATGAGAGAGCAAGCTTTAGTTCTCTTGTTATAGGCTATGAAGTGTTAAAAAATTATATATCAATATGGGATCTCCCTAATCGTAAAATCTATTTTAAAAATAGATGGATGGATGTGGAATGATATTAGTGAGCCATCCCATTGTTATCGGCATGGCTCATATTTGACTGGAACTTTACTTTAAATATTCATTTTTATATGACAACAGCCACTCTGATAGAGGTTCCGGTTTCCCAAATAGATATCCTTGTAAATAACTTACCTCTCTGGATTTAAGAAATTCAGCTTGCTCATTTGTTTCAACCCCCTCTGCGATCATGCTCATGTTTAGTCTCTTCCCTAAATCAATGACATTGTCAATAAGGTGCTCTGACAGTGAGTTCTTACCTATTTGGCTGACAAAGGATAAATCAATTTTCAATGTCTTAACATTGAATTCATTTAAATAACTTAGGCTGGAATGGCCAGTTCCAAAATCATCAATTGCTAATGTGACCCCTAAGTTGTTTAATGTTGAAAACAGAGATGCAATATGGGGTGTGTTATCTAATTTCTGGCGTTCAGTGAGTTCTAGTACTAGCTTTATATTACTGTTGTTAACCATAGCCAAAAATTCTTGGCAGTCATAAAGAAGCTGCATACCATTACAATGCATCGCTGTAATATTTATGCTGACATGAAATTTTGATGGTAATGAAAACTGGTTTAATAATTTTGCCGTCGATATAAAAAGGTTCTTTGTCATTGGAATAATTAAACCAGACTCTTCAGCCTGAGGTATAAATAGGTCTGGCCTTATGATGCCATGAACAGGGTGATGCCAGCGCATCAAGATCTCGATACCAATTACATGTCTGTGAAATGCATCAACGATAGGTTGTGCGTAAGGTATAAACTCATTATTTTTGAGAGCTCTAGTTAGTTCACGATCAAATGATATTGGTCTGGTTAATTGCCACCACATAAATGTTGGTAAAACTAGAGATATTATTGCCACGAAAAATAGATATACTTTATTTTGATTTAAAAATGCACTTAAAGATGACCCGAAGTCTAGTCCAGCATAAACAGAAAATGGGTATTTGGGGGAGGTGAATGACTTTAGTGCAAAGAGCGAATTGACTGATGGGTTTTTAAGAAATGATCCTCCTTCAGACAACCATTTATTGTGAACTCTAATATATAATAGCAACTTGTCGTCCTCTTGCTGAGACAATAATGTCTGTATGTACAGACCATCAATACCACTTAATGCCGCTGTATCTCCATTTGAAGTGCGCACTACAATAAGTGGATGATTTTTTTTGACTCGGTTGCCAGGCATCAATAAAAGTTTATGATTTACATAATCGGATGGCGTATCTTGAAAAGTGCTTTCCCCAAATAGAGATGTACAATATATCAGATTGTCTTTTGCAAGATTCACTGATCTTACATAGGGAATACTTGTTACCTCATGCCTTAGATTTAAAGAAACCCTGTCACAGGGTAATCCTTTATAGCTAAGAGCTATCACGTTGGCTTGCTCACCATAATCTAGAATAGAATTTATGGTTGATACAGCCTTTTGGGCTGATAAAAGGGTCCATTTGTTTGTGTTATGTAAGTAATATAAATACATAGGAAATATAAGAATAACTAGCATAATAAGCATGAGGAAAAGACAAGTAATCCCCTTTATTTGATACTGAATTCTCATGATATGCCATCCATGTAATCAAGCAGAGTATTAGTTAACTATAGCATTAATTGTGCCCAACTTGCTCTGCATGAGATTGAGTAAAGTCGGAAACATCTCGGCATCATGGACATTTTTCAACGACACTTCAGCCGCCACAATATCGTCGATCACTGGGTTCACTGCCAGATGCAACTTACGCCATACTCGATGGTTTTGGCGGCGTTGTTTCCCAAATCGATGCAGCTTGAATGGAACTAACTGAGGACTTGGTGATCTGATCACCACCATCCCCTTCAAGTCTGCATCATGGGCACGTCGCTTCACCCCATCACCAACTGGCCTAAATACAACAGGTCTCTGATTAACCGTGGTTCACTCACCTTCTGGGTTGATGCAGGCGCCATGGATAACTGGTTTCACCACGACCATCATGGGCGGCGGGGCCGCAGCCAGCTCTACACTGACCAGACCATCTGCACCTTTCTGATGCTCAAGGGGATTTTCAGCCTCACTCTGCGAGCGACCCAGGGGCTACTCGACTCCTTGTTCGCGTTGATGAATGTGCCGCTGTGTGCGCCGGACTATAGCTAATGGGATGGTCGCCCCTCCCCAAAACGGCATCTGAGTGCCAAAGTGGCGAATGTAAGTTCCCACTGATGAGAGAGGCGACCACCATGAAGGCTACGACTATCGCATCGATCTGGCAAAACATCTCTTCCAATTACATGGGGTGGATCAACATGGCAAAACGATCCTCAAGCGACAGTTGAAGCGGGAGCAGATGCTCTCATTCTTTAGCAATCTTCCTCCAAGCCTGATCGGTATGGAGGCATGCGGCAGTGGCCATTACTGGGCCAATAAACTGCAAGGAATGGGGCATACCGTCAAACTGATGGCGCCGCAGTTCGTGAAGCCCTATGTGAAGACCAACAAGAACGATGCTGCGGATGCAGAAGCTATCTGCTAAGCCGTCACCCGACCCAATATGCGGTTTGTGCCAATAAAAAATGGCGAGCAGTTAGCCGTGTTGTCGCTACATCGTGCAAGGCAAGGGTTCGTCAAAGCCAGAACGGCACAAGCTAATCAAATCAGGGGCCTGCTGGCTGAACATGGCATCATTGTCCATAAAGGTATTGCACACATTAACCCACGATTGCCCGAGATCCTGGAGGACGCAGAGAACGACCTACCCGGAACTTTTCGTCAATTAATTGAGCGTTTAGGGGAGCACATCAAAGAGCTCACCAAGCAGGTGAATGAACTGGAAGAGCAGATCTGGTGTTGGCACAAAGAAAACTCGGCAAGCCAGAAGCTGGCTAAGATGCCAGGTATTGGTCCTCTCACGGCCAGTGCACTGGTTGCGTCTATCGGCGATGCAAAGCAGTTCGAAAATGGCCGCCAGCTAGCAGCCTGACTGGGCTTGGTACCCAAGCAACATTCCAGCGGTGGCAAGCCGACCCTATTAGGGATAAGCAAACGCGGTGACATCTATTTACGCACACTGCTGATCCACGATGCTCGCGCCGTGCTCCGGGTCGCTGAGCCTAAGACGGAGTACGCAGGAAGCTGGCTTGCGGGGGTCATGGAGCGACGTAACCATAATGTAACGGTAGTGGCACTGACAACAAGAATGCACGCATCATCTGGGCATTACTTGCCCATGATCGCGAGTACGATGCTGATTACGCAGTAGCGGCCTGAGCTCAATAGTCAGCACAAGAACTGTGTTTCATCGCAAGCGTGACAAAGTATCGAGTTAACAACCAGCGTTAGAAAGTACCACCGATTGCACGGGCGATCATGACGTGATGGCGAGGCAGGTCAGACCGTGATTGGCAAAACCCGACAGACACAGGGCACTAATAAGTGCGTTTAGCTGATAGAGGAGCCAGTCAGCGAATTCCATCAGGGATAGAGGCTGTTGCCTCGGTGAAATCCGGATCTATGGCTGCAATCTCCACCTGACTCACTTTCATTGATTGAGGGCTTGGCAAACCGGGGCGACCATCTATGTGTCAGCAAGCGAGCACGCACGGTGACGGTAGCTTATCGACAGCCCCCAAAGGGACGCATTACCGACTTGGTTATCGACTCAACCGGGTTGAAGGTGTTTGGTGAAGGCGAGTGGAAAGTCAGAAAACACGGCGCTGAGAAGCGGCGAGCCTGGCGCAAGTTGCATCTGGCGGTAGACCCGGTGACCCACGATATCGTGGCGGCGGAAGTCTCGCTGGAAAATGTCCATGATGCCGAGGTGCTGCCGACCTTGCTCAACCCACTGCGGCGCAAGCTGGGGCGTGTTTATGCGGATGGCGCCTATGACAGCAAAGCCAGCCATCAGCTAATCTCGCGCAAAGGGGCGACAGCCTGTATCCCGCCTCGCAAGAACGCGGGGTTATGGGAAAAGCGACATCCGAGAAATGAGGCTGTGCTGGTGATGCGCCAGGAAGGGCTGGTGCACTGGAAGAAGATATCGGGTTATCACCGGCGCTCGCTGGCAGAGACGGCAATGTATCGGTTCAAGCAGTTGATGACGGGCAAAATCAGTCTGCGAACATACAACGGTCAGGTAGGGGAAGTGATGGCGTATGTTGGTGCAATCAACAAATTGAACACCCTTGGTCTGCCCGTCAGAAAGCCCCGAGTGTAACGGTCACTTGGGGCTTGGGCAGTTGTGGCTTGATGGTTGATTTGGGAAACAACGCCGATCGCCACAAGTTCAGTTAGTTCCATTCAAGCTGCATCGATTTGGGCAACAACGCCGCGTTATATCAAACGAGCGATGCATTTTTCATAACTAAAATCTATTGCTGGATACATAAACCGTGAATAAAATTAGATGCCGCAAAGGGGTCCGAATGAATCCACTGCTGAATGGTGTGGTCTTTATTAATAATACCTATTTTTAAACCATCACTATTAAAATAAGCTACTGCTGTAACTTGTTGCGCCAACTCGCCAGAGTCCATGAACCTCTTCACATTCTCGTTCATGGATTCCAACTTTGCTATCTCTGTAGAGGTCTCCAGTGTAGTTGGAGTTCGCCAGGCGCCGGGAAGATTACTACAATAATCTTTAGCATCATCTGCTACGATTATTTCATCTGAGAAGTACCAATCAGCATCAGTGACGGGCTTAGATGGCGTGAGTGTGATAATACCATCAGAGTCTAGTGACATAAAATAATCTGCATCTGAAGATGACTTTGCAGATTCAATAATAAGGGCACCTCCCTTTGTATTGGTTCTAACTACTGGCCCCTCACTGATTGCTAAAGAAAGTGATGAGAAGGAAGCTAAAAGTGATATTAATAAAATTTTTTTCATTGATAATGGCCTTGTTAATTGTTAATTGTTAGAAGTAGAAGCTTGTACCAATCAGGAATTTGGTAAATGAGTCCTTGGTATCTCCATCGGAGACCTTGAGGTGGTCCGTTGCGATGTTGTAGTTCACTTCTGCTGAGAGGGCTACGTTAGTGCTGATGAAGTACTTCACTCCCAGCGCTGTCTTGAAGTTCACGGCAGTGGCATCAAAAGACTCGGTGTCCAGGTTGTCTTCCTTGTTATCGTAATCAGCCTTGATGAGCTCGGTCGCCAGACCTACATAGGGAACAAAATTGGTGCTGTTGGTGAAGTTGTACTCAGTGAACAACCCAATACCGCCAGACTTGTAGCTTTTGCTGAGGTCAGTGGTGATGTTGGCACCAAGCTCCCAGTCGTCTTTAACTAAGTAGCCGTACTTGGCATTGAGGTCCACGGAGTAGCTGTCTTCTGCATCAAAGTCGACCAGACCCTGAACGTTGAGTTCCTGGGTGCCGGCTTGCAGGTAGCTTTCGCTATTGGCGTAAGCGGTGCCACAGGAGAGCATGGCCAACAGGGTTGTGGTGTAGATAATGCCTTTTTTCATGGAAATAAAACCCTTTGTCAATGTGATATGAAATTTAGCAGTAATAATGGCTTGGTACCCCTAAAAAGGTATTTATATCATCAGCCATTACTCTGTGACTATGAATAATTGCTCTAAACGTAACTCAAAGAACATAAAGCCACATAAAAAAAGAAATACATAAATAAAAGTCATCAGTCTTACAACAAGCATGCACTCCACCCTAATTTAGGTGAGGCGTCAGTTGCAATCATTAAATCAATATATAATTGCAGTTCAACACCAATAATTTTATATGAAAAAAAAGCCCCTTTATACAAACAGAGGCAAAAGCACCACGTACAGTAAATACAAGAAGAAGCTAAGCTGAACACACAACTTAACCTTATCAAGGATAAACCACTTGTGCGTTAGGCGGTAAAGAATAAACGTTACTAAGATTGAAAAATAATGAAAAAGCACCAACGAAGAAAGAGTTGCGTTAATGGGATGGTCACCACTCTCCAAAACGGCATCTGAGTGGCGTGGTTGCCCAAATCAGCCAGCAAGTCATGACTGAGGTATCCTGATTTTCACAGATAGTCCCGATTGTTACGATGAGACAATCGGGGGTATTGAATGAAATCGAGAGAACACTATTCACCAGAGTTTCGGGCAGAGGCGGTTCGACTAGTGTTGGGCGTTGTTTCCCAAATCAGCCAGCAAGTCATGACTTCCCCTGCCCCAGGTGATAGCTACACTCTGGGCTTTCTGACAGGTAAGCCAAGGACATTCAGTTTGTTCATCGCACACACGTAGGCCATGATCTCTCCCACTTGTCCGTTGTAGTTACGTAGACTGATTTTTCCCGTCATCAATTGTTTGAACCTATACATCGCCGTCTCGGCCAATGAGCGCCGATGATACCCAGACTGCTGCTTCCAGTGAGTCAGCCCCTCCTTGCGCATCACCAGAACCGCTTCATTACGTGGATGCCCCTCTTCCCATAAACCGGCATTCTTGCGCGGCGGAATACAGGCCTTGGCTCCTTTGCGCTTTATCAGTTCATGGCAGGCCTTGGTGTCATATGCGCCATCGGCATACACGGTCCCAAGGGCTCGGCGTAGCGGATTGAACAGGGTCGGCAACACCTCGGCATCATGAACATTTTCCAACGAAGCCTCGGCTACCACGATGTCGTGGGTCGCCGGGTCCACCGCCAGATGCAATTTGCGCCAGACCGTCGCTTGTCATGGCCATGCTTTCGTGCGGGCTTCTAGCACTGGTGTCAGCGTCCACCGTCACAGCGCCAACAAACAGATAAGCGACTCAAGGTCGCCATTCGGGCTACTCACAGCAAGACGCGCCAGGCCTATGGCGCAGTGCGTTTACAAGCTGAATTGGCCGCCAAAGGATTTTACGCCGGGCGCGACCGGATATTCCCAATCTGCTGGCCCGCGAATTTGATGCTCCGCAACCCAATCAGGTGTGGTGTGGCGATATCACCTACGTCTGGGTCGGTGGTCGTTGGCACTATCTGGCAGCGGTGCTCGACCTGCATACCCGACGGGTCGTGGGCTGGGCGATGTCTGACAAACCTGATGCAGAATTGGCAATAAAAGCGCTGGAGATGGCCTATCAGCAGCGGGGCTGCCCATCAGGCGTGCTGTTTCACTCCGACCAGGGCAGCCAATACGGCAGTCGAGTATTTCGGCAACGACTGTGGCGCTATCGCATGACCCAGAGCATGAGTCGTCGTGGCAACTGCTGGGATAACGCCCCGATGGAGCGGTTGTTCAGAAGCCTGAAGTCAGAGTGGCTCTCGGCAACGGGATACATGAGCCTGCGGGCAGCAAAGCGGGATATCAGTTATTACCTGATGGATCACTACAACTGGCGGCGTCCACATCAACACAATGACGGGATACCGCCAGCAAAAGCCGAAGAACGGCCTAACCAAGTGTCCGGATTTAGTTGACCACTACAAACCCATTCTTCTCATTCCCTGCCGGTGGCGGAGAATCTCCTTGGTCAGGTCTTTGCGCCGACGAAGCCCAACGAAGTCTGGACCGGTGATATCACCTATATCGCTACCGACGAAGGCTGGCTTTATCTGGCTGGTCTCAAGGATGTGTTTACCTGTGAAATAGTGGGCTATGCGATGGGAGAGAGAATGACCACCGGGTTGGTCAGCCAGGCGCTGTTTTGGGCTGTGCAGCAGAAGAGGCCGCCCGTTGGGCTTATCAATCACACAGACCGGGGAAGTCAGTACTGTGCCAAGCCTTACCGGGCTCTCCAGGTACAATTTGGCATGCAGACCTCCATGTCACGCAAGGGGAACTGCTTCGACAATGCTCCGATAGAAAGCTTCTGGGGGTCTCTTAAAAATGAACTGGTTCACCACCATAGATTCAAGACGAGAGCGGAGGCCAAGGCAGCGATTCAGGAATACATAGAGATTTTTTACAACCGCTAACGTCGGCATTCACGACTTGGCAATGTCAGCCCTGCGGAGTTTAACAAGAGGTACAGGAAAACTACTCCGGCTGCTTGATCCGGGACTGTCCGATCTTGTCAGGATATCTTACTAACTGAAAGCAGCAGTCCGGGTATCATCGGTGCTCATTGGCCGAGACGGCGATGTATCGGTTTAAGGGCGTTGTTTCCTAAATCGATGCAGCTTGAATGGAACTAATTGAAAACCCAGTGATCTGATCACCACCATCCCCCTCAAGTCTGCATCATGGGCAAAGCGCTTCACCCAATCACCAACTGGTCTCAATACAACAGGTCTCTGAGCAACCGTGGCTCTCTCACTTTCTGGGTTGATGCCGAGGCCATGGATAACTGGTTCCACCAAGACCATCACGGAAAACGGGGACGCAGCCAGCTCTACACTGACCAGAGCATCTGTACCTTCCTGATGCTCAAAGGGATTTTCAGCCTCACGCTGCGAGCCACTCAGGGGCTACTCGATTCCCTGTTCGAGCTGATGAATGTACCGCTGTGTGCTCCGGACTACAGCTGTGTCAGCAAGCGTGCACGCACAGTGAAGGTGGCCTATCGGCAGCCCCCTAAGGGGCGGATCACCGACCTGGTTATCGACTCAACGGGTCTGAAAGTGTTTGGTGAAGGCGAGTGGAAAGTCAGAAAACACGGCGCTGAGAAACGTCGAGTCTGGCGTAAGTTGCATCTGGCGGTAGATCCGGTGACTCACGATATCGTGGCGGCAGAAGTGTCGCTGGAAAATGTCCATGATGCCGAAGTGTTGCCGACCTTGCTCAACCCACTGCGGCGCAAGCTGGGACGTGTTTATGCGGATGGCGCCTATGACAGCAAAGCCAGCCATCAGCTTGTCGTGCGCAAAGGGGCGAGAGCCTGTATCCCGCCTCGCAAGAACGCAGGGCTATGGAAAAAGGGACATCCGAGAAATGAGGCGGTGCAGGTGATGCGCAAGGAAGGGCTGGCGCACTGGAAGAAGATATCGGGGTATCACCGTCGTTCGCTGGCAGAGACAGCGATGTTCCGGTTCAAACAGTTAATGGCAGGCCAAATCACCCTGCGAAAATACAATGGTCAAGTGGGAGAAGTGATGGCGTATGTGAGCGCGATAAACAAACTGAACACCCTTGGCTTACCTGTCAGAAAGCCCCGATTGTAGCGGTCACCCGGGGCTAGGGAAGTCATGACTTGCTGGCTGATTTGGGAAACAACGCCCGGTTTAAGCAGTTGCTGGCGGGAAAAATCAGTCTACGGTCAGATAGGTGAAGTGATGGCGTATGTGAGCGCGATGAACAAACTGAACATCCTGAGTCTATCTGTCAATAACCCCAAGTGTAGTGTCACTTGGGGTTATTGACGTTGCAACCTGCTGGCTGATTTGGAAAATAGTTAGCTCTATTCAAACAGCATCAATTTAGGAAACAAGGTCCCTAATAGAACCACCCCAGCCCCTAAGAACACTGAGTCCTTAGAAAGCTCCATTAGTTCAATGACCCGGATCTGGGTCATAACCACCGCTGAGATGCATTAACACAGGATAATCAGAACCGCTTGGCGTGTAATATTCAAAATAAGAATATGCTGAAGGGACAGAAAGCATGCCAACAGCCACGTTAACCAATGAGGCATATTGAGGGTGAGTATCTATTGGCAACAAAAACCATTTTTCAGCTCCGTTTCTCATTTTTAATTTTACGCCACAAGTATTCTCTATCTTAGGCTCTGACTTATTTTTTATGTGGCAACCAACATTAAGCACTCTTGCAAGGTTCTCGTAGGATGTTATTACACTCCCATCAATTGCAGGCGAGATATTCATCAAGGGCATCACATCACTAGTTCTATCGAATTGAACTGACACTGGATAAAAAGACCACTCCCCAATTTGCTTTTGAACTTTAAGAAAAAAATCTTGAGAGTCTTGATGTGATTGTGATGCATTTATCATCGCTAAAAATGCACTTCGCCCTACCATATCATTTTGTATTCTTATATTGTAGTCAGAATCTGAAGAGAAAGCTAATATATAGTCTACATAAGGTGTGTCACCAATTTTTTTTAGGTATTTTGAAAAGTAAGGAGTAATCACAGGAAGAGTGATAGTTTCCAGGCCCTCAAATGACTCCGCCTGCAAGCTTGCTGAAATAAAAAAACTGACAATAAAGACATTTTTTTTCAAAATTAAAACCTCAATTCAACTTAAAGTAAGTTTATTAAGAACACATAACTATTAACTTATTATTTAGATAAAGTTAAGTTTTCTTGAAAAAAGATCAGTCACCTAATGAGTTACAAGTATCTTTTTAACCAATCAATTTGAACACTAATGACATCTCTAAAAAACTCACCTTTATAAAAATCATAATGAGCTGCTTCAGCCACCTCATATATATTTTTTTCATTGGCTGCTATGGACTCATACAATGCCCTCCCTTGTTCTATTGGATTTACTCTATCTTTGCCAGCAACAACAACAAGAGCTGGGCATACGACGCTTTTTGCATATTGTTCTGGTTTGTAGTTCATAATTTCTCTTACAGTCAGAAATGGAATTTTTATATCCATATTAGGATGTAGTGCCTTGTTCATTTCAAAAAATGACTTTGATTCTACATCACTTAATACACGAGTAATACTAACGAACATCTCCTTACCAGAACTATTATTTTTTTCGGCAACCTTATCTAATAAAGCAATAAAGGACTCTCGTTCTTCACCGCTCATAGCACCAGTAATTAATTTATTTCCATCAGAAAAGCCCAATTGACTAATAACGCACTTTATTCCTATATTTTTAGCAGCAGCCCCGAATACATGTCCCCCTCCTAATGAAGTCCCCCATAAGGCAATACGTTCAGTATCAACAGCAGCATTATTTTTTACCCAATTAACAACAGAAACTATATCGTCGATTTGTAAAGTAGGTACTAATCGACCACGTTCACCACCACTATCTCCAAAACCACGATAATCAAATGTTACCGTTGCATAACCTGCAACAACAAAAGCCTCTGCAAAGGAAGGGAGCAAGAAATTTTGGACTCCAGCAAAGCCATGACATAAAATAATTGTAGGTTGTTTTCCCAAACGAGAGGTAGATCGCCAAGTTAATGCAATACCATTAGATAGTCTATATGTAAAAACATCCATTAACAATACCTCATGCCGTATTTGCAGATATAAAAGGATATAAAAGGATATAAAAGGATATAAAAGGATATAATTAACATTGTGTCAACTCAACCTGACCACAAGCTAGCACATAGATAAAAGTGCTAGACATTTATTATTTTATTGTAAGTATGAATGGCCACCGAAATAAAATTATCTCATGTAATTCCAGATTAAACTATATTTTTAACTATTAGGCTGTAATCATTAGTCAAATGGCTTCACCATTGAAAATTAAATCATTAATGCTATCAATTAACTGTAGTTGCTCATTTTTATCAATAAGCGGATGCAATTTATCATGCTGATTTAACATGTCAAACTCACACCTTATATTCTCACATTGAATGTGTGAGGATATAAGAGAGATCTGTTTCAATATAAGCTCATCATATCTTTTTATAGCTTTGTGTACATTGAAAATATTAAAAATTATATTTTTATCTAAATCCTCAGGACCAAATATCCATGCTACCCGGAAGTTTTCCTGTACGTTTTGGCTGGCACTAGCCAGTGCATCTGAAAATGACAAAATTTTAGATGTTGAGAATCCATACCTCATGAGTTTTTTTGTATATCGCTCTAAAGTAATCTTCCTCAATTCATCAGTAAATATGGTACTATTGTTGCTAAGCTTGTAAACACTTAATGCTCGTAGGAAAAAAAAACGACCACTTAATAATTTTACTAAATCTTTAGTTGCTAGATAAGTACCCGCACCTAGTTTTTTAGAATGGCGGGGAAAACTTGTTTGCGACCTCTTGGTGTATGCAATCATTTATGTCTTTAGATAATTTAATATTTAATGTGGGTGTTATCATCACAATTTCAAAATGATAATGCATGTGAATAAAAATGAATTTATCTGAACTCTACTTTCAACATTTTTGTTGTGATACCAGGACTGCTGCTTCCAGTGAGTTAGCCCATCCTTGCGTATCACCAGAACCGCTTCATTACGTGGATGCCCCTTTTCCCATAAACCAGCATTCTGCGCGGCGGAATACAGGCCTTGGTGTCATAGGCGCCATCGGGCATACACGGTCCCAAGTGCTCGGCGTAGCGGATTGAACAGGGTCGGCAACACCTCGACATCATGAACATTTTCCAACGAGGCCTCGGCTGCCACGATGTCGTGGGTCGCCGGGTCCACCGCCAGATACGATTTGCGCCAGCCCCGTCGCTTGTCATGGCCATGCTTTCTGACCTTCCATTCGCCCTCGCCAAACACTTTCAAGCCGGTGGAGTCGATAACCAAATCGGTAAACTTGCCCTTGGGTGGCTGGCGGTATGCCACCTTCACGGTACTGGCGCGCTTGCTGACACAGCTGTAGTCGGGGGCACACAGCGGCACATTCATCAGCTCAAACAGCGAGTCGAGCAGGCCCTGTGTCGCCCGCAGGGAGAGGTTGAAAATGCTTTTGAGCATGAGAAAGGTACAGATGGTCTGGTCGGTGTAGAGGGAGCTTTGCCCCCGTCGACCATGATGTTCTTGATGGAACCAGTTATGAACGACATGCTCATCAACCCAGAACGCTAGCGAGCCGCGTTTGACCAGGGAACGGTTGTACTGTGACCAGTTAGATATGGCGTGAAGCGACTTGCCCATGATGCAGATTTGAAGAGGGATTTGGTGATCAGATCACCGTCTCCACCATAAGTTCAATTCAGGTCACTCTGATTTGGGCAACAACGCCCGACCAGGTCGCTGAAGGGCTTATCCAGTTCACACGGCTTATTCAAGTCGGCTAACGCTGCGAGCGACAGGCCAATTTTATCGGCAATAATGGCGGGGGTTTCCCCCTCTTTCAGACGATAAGATTTGGTATCTTTGCTCTTGGCTGTTTGCGCAACAAAAAACGCCTGTTCAGCATTGCCATTACCGCAGGCGTAAATGCCAAGCTAACTGGCAGGCCTGCCTGCCTGCACCACAATATTGGTCCACACCAACCATCGCCAAAGTCTTAACGACTCCAATAACTTCGACTCTTTCATGTTCTTATTCATGCGTCACCTTGAGGAATAAACATCAAAAAAATCCATAAAAAAAGGTCTGTTAATTTCCATTAACAGACCAAGCACCACGTCACTACAGGAACATCGATATCGATTAGGGTGCGCCAATATCCATATTTGACGATACTACTTTACTGAGCCTCCTTTAACCCTCTCACTGAATAGCCATGAAAAAACCTAACTAAGCCTGAATTACAATAAAAATCAAATAGTTAAATACCAGCCATCTTCCACCACCATCAAGCCACGACCGGACAAAATCGTTCCTAATGCGCTCATGTGGACAGCTAGCAATTTCGCATCCTAAATAGCTGTTCCGAATAGTAGATCACTGGAGGAAGGGAACTCAGTCCAGTTTGTGCGATCTCATTAGTCGCCAAACAAAACAAGCCACACCCAAAGGACTGAGTTGATGCCTATCCTACCACCCCTGCCACGGCCACAGCGGCGACGCATTCACAAAATCATCCATGCCACCCGTGATAAAGGGCATGCTCGTCGCTTGATGGCTATCTTGCTGTTACATGAAGGACGCACGATCACCGATGTTCATCACCTTACCGGCGCTGCGCGCTCGACCATCGGTCGTTGGCTTCGGTGGTATCGAGATGAAGGCATAGATGCGCTAGAAGCCTTACCGGCTGGCCGTGCCCCAGTTTTACCTATCGCCAAGATGGTCACCTTACTGGTGCTGCTCATGCAGTTTTCTCCGCAAGATTTTGGTTATCAGCGCAGCCGTTGGTGTACCGAACTATTGGCTATCAAAATCAATCGGTTAACAGGGCTCAATGTGGCCGCCTCCACACTTCGTCGGTGGCTACCTCGTATGGGCATTGTCTGGCGAAGGCCCATGCCGACGCTGCGCTGGCCCGCTGTGATGCCGATAATCCGGTGTTTTATGAGGATGAAGTCGATATAGACCTCAATCCCAAATTAGGTGCCGACTGGATGTTCAGAGCGCAGGAAAAGCGGGTTGTCACACCGGGACAGAACGCCAAACATTACCTGGCAGGCGTTCTCCATGTGTCAACGCCGACCGAAAACTGATCCACTCTGGCTAATTTCGCCGATTGAAAAGTGATCCACCCGGACATGGGATTAATTGGTTTTGGGTGTGGCCCCCGCTTTGCGTTTCTCTTTCAAACGATAGCTTTCACCGCTGATCTGAACGATGTGTGCATGATGTAACAGTCTTGTAGTTGTCAACTAAATCCGGACACTTGGTTAGGGGCGTTGTTTCCCAAATCGATGCAGTTTGAATGGAACTTACTGAGGACTCGGTGATCTGATCACCACCATCTCCTTCAAGTCTGCATCATGGGCACGTCGCTTCACCCCATCACCAACTGGCCTCAATACAACAAGTCTTTGATTAACCGTGGCTCACTCACCTTCTGGATTGATGCCGAGGCCATGGGCAACTGGTTCCACCACGATCATCACGGACGACGGGGTCGCAGCCAGCTTTACACTGACCAGACCATCTGTACCTTCCTGATGCTCAAGGGGATTTTCAACCTCACTCTGCGGGCCACTCAGGGACTACTCGACTCCCTGTTCGAGTTGATGAATGTGCCGTTGTCCGCACCGGACTATAGCTGTGTCAGCAAGCGGGCACGCACGGTGACGGTGGCTTATCGACAGCCCCCAAAGGGACGCATTACCGACTTGGTTATCGACTCAACCGGGTTGAAGGTGTTTGGTGAAGGCGAGTGGAAAGTCAGAAAACACGGCGCTGAGAAGCGGCGAGCCTGGCGCAAGTTGCATCTGGCGGTAGACCCGGTGACCCACGATATCGTGGCGGCGGAAGTCTCGCTGGAAAATGTCCATGATGCCGAGGTGCTGCCGACCTTGCTCAACCCACTGCGGCGCAAGCTGGGGCGTGTTTATGCGGATGGCGCCTATGACAGCAAAGCCAGCCATCAGCTAATCTCGCGCAAAGGGGTGACAGCCTGTATCCCGCCTCGCAAGAACGCGGGGTTATGGGAAAAGCGACATCCGAGAAATGAGGCTGTGCTGGTGATGCGCCAGGAAGGGCTGGTGCACTGGAAGAAGATATCGGGTTATCACCGGCGCTCGCTGGCAGAGACGGCAATGTATCGGTTCAAGCAGTTGATGACGGGCAAAATCAGTCTGCGAACATACAACGGTCAGGTAGGGGAAGTGATGGCGTATGTTGGTGCAATCAACAAATTGAACACCCTTGGTCTGCCCGTCAGAAAGCCCCGAGTGTAACGGTCACTTGGGGCTTGGGCAGTTGTGGCTTGATGGTTGATTTGGGAAACAACGCCCTTAATAACCTGAAGGTGATAGTAAACAAGACACCGGTTTTAGACCAGTGTCAGGTGATAATAAAAAATCAGACTCCACTATATTTCTACACGTCACAACCATTATTGATAATAATATTAATCACGCAAAAAAAAATCTAGAAAAAACATTAAAATAATTAAAAATCATCATGCTCATGATACATCAAAAGACAACCCTACACTTATAAAGTTAATAATAAAGACAACCAATAATCAATGTTTCACGTGTAACATTAATTTGTAACCTATTTAAATCCTTGAGGTTATGTTTCATATGCTAAATTTGGGGGGGCGACTTTACAAAATGATAATAATTAATTGCTGTTCACCCTGATCTTTGGTATTCTTAGTGGGATTGTTTACGGGGGAAATATATGACTGATGGTAGCTTACAGAATCTTGTTGATGATTGCTACATACTTGCTGATCAAATCAGTTTTGATCCAATACTCAACGAACTAACTCTACACGAAAAGAATATCAAACTAGCCTATACTGAAGGAAGGACCCTACTCCTTCTTATTCATCATGCTGGTGATATCGTTCCAAGAGAAAAGATCATCGATTTCTCATGGGCTGGGCGAGTTGTTACTGATTCATCCCTTGCTAAATCTATATCTAATATTCGTAAAGCTCTACGAGAATTTGAGCTAAATGAAGATAGCATTATAACTGTACCACGTATCGGATATCGCCTGACGCTACGAGTTTCTGTAGATGTGAACCGTCGAGATACAATCGCGAACAGTGAGGATATGCATTCATCTGATACTGAAAGCCTTAATGATTTGACACCCACAGAAAAACAACCTTATATTAACAAGGATTCATTATCACATAAAAAATATCAACCAAAGGGATTAGTATCAACGATATATATGAGGCCTTCCAAAAAGAGTATGCAAATATTTTCCTCTCTAATTACCTCTATAATGCTATTACTTTCTGGATATAATCTTTTATTCCGTATAGATCAGGATTTGAGTCAATCATTCATATCCCCTGGCTATGAAAAGATAGGTGTTAAAATATTAGGTAAGACGTATGAAGTAATTAAGCCAAGTTCGATGACTGTGGATGAGGACACAAAATCCATAATTAAATTAGGAGCAACGAGCACCATAACTTTCATTCAAAGAAGTCATGGGATCTATAATGTTTCATATCTTCTAAATAAAAACTCAATGTCTTTTACCTTTAAAGAACAGGACATTGAGAGGGCTAAATGCAAAATCAAAGATATCCTGTCAGAAGGAGAGAGAATATGCGCCATGTAATATTGTTATCTTTGTCAATCGCGCTTTTCATTTATAGCACAGTCTATGTTAAACAGCAGCTAACGAACGATGGAGAATATCGTGCATCATTGCATGTTATTGGCGATGTGGTCACGAATATACATCTCGTCACCCACATGAAAAATAGCGAATTCATAACTCACACCTACTTAAAATCAACCGCTATTAATGGAACAGCGACCTTCGTATCTAAGGGGAGGTTTGTTGATGATGATAGAAACGGTAATTATAAGTATTCATATTTAATGGAAGAGGTTCAATCACCTTTAACGGTTACTGATACGGAACATGCGCATATATATATGAGTATGGTTAGTCGCTTAGGATTACCAATTGAAGAGGACATTAAATTATTATACCACCATAATAATATTAGTATTTTTGATATGAAAAGAAACTTCAATGTCATCATGTATAAAAAAGAACATCAATAAAAACATCAGCGTGTAATTAAAAAATGTCATAGGAGTAAAATTAATGGCCAGTAAAGAAGTTAAGTAATTAAATGATTTTTTGCTTATATAGGCGTACAGATTGGATGATTACTTATAAAAGCCGACTGAATAAATATGCGATCATATTTAGATCGCATAATTTCTCACAAAACTAGATCTTTAGTATATTCAACTACGAAATGCAATATTGTTGCTTTCAGCGTCCTTTCCGGAAGTGGTGTCCACAGACGACAGAATCACTATTCAACCTCAACGAAATGCGTATCAGGAAAAACTTTTCAGGCTGTTCCATCTCCCCAGTCCCATGGAAATATATTCCATGAGTCGCAAGCTTCAATGAATTATTTTTACATTAATCCAACGTTACTCACTGAGTATATTGACTATTTTTCGTCTCTGGACTTCAGTGACAGAGTCAATAATAAAATAAATATACCAAAACCAAAAAAAACCTATGACACTTACAGTGTAAATAATATATTCTATCAACCACAGCACATAAATCCTTAGGATAAATATCTGGTAAGCTATGTTTCGAGATTGCGAGGACCCCACTACTTTCACCATTATAGGAAGGATAAAAAGCCATTGTGATTAATCCTATTTGCCATGGTTTTAGCATACGACCCTGATAATAGCTCTTTAACTGAACCAAAAGGACCGCCAACAATAATTGCAGGTGAATGACTAGTGAGACGTTCTTGGGAAAGATAGATCTGCTACCAGATTAATGCCATGATATTTTCTAAACGTAAATTTCTCACATATTACACCCTCTGCTAGATTGGAATTAGAGCGAAATCGATTAAATTATTAGTTATAAATATTGATGTGGTTAATTTGGCCGGCTTATCACGACCAGACCAAACGACGACTTGACGCAAGAGCTAAAATTAGTTTATGGCCAAATGCCAAAATTAACCACTCCAGAAATATACATCAAAATAAATTAGGCGAACAGTGATTTTTTTTGAAAAAAACGAATTATCTGGCCGTGGTTAGTAGCAACTATAATTATATCATTGTATTCATATAAGCTCAGCCTGAATGTCAGCATAGTATCCTATGACAACACTTGTGAGTGTAGTATTTTGATGAAGGCCACATAATCATCTTTGTTGATATTTTCTATTCGTGAATGTGATATCACCCTGATGAACACTTGAGGTTGATTTTGTTTGGCCATTATATCAGATTATAAACAAGGATTTTTACACACATACATTGACCTCACCTGAATACCTGTGCTAGTTAAATAACTAGTGATAAACCAAGCTTAGCTTGGCAGCTGTTAATCCTTCTCACCATATCAAGCATTGGGACTGATTTCATCCTCGACTTCAGCCTCTTTGAGCTGAGGTTGAAGTAATCCAGCCATGCCAGCAATCAGGATAGCGTTTGACCTGTTTGTGGCACCAAGCTTTTGGATCGCGTTCTTTAAATGAAAATTGATCGTAGTTTCAGCTAAGCTAAGGATAACAGCTGTATCCGCAGAGGTTTTTCCTTCCCCACACCAGAAAAGACACTCTATTTCTCGGTCTGTCAGTGGGCATTTTCTTCGTTTGTCATTGATGATGCGCAATGCTGTATCAAAGACTATGTTTGCCATCAGCAGTAGATCAGCTTTGTGTATCTCAACGTTGGTTTCCATCTGCTCAGTAATGAACGAAAGAACCCCAAATTCGCCATGGGGCCCCCTCAGTGAAAAGGAGATCCCGTTCACTAGGCCAAACTCCTTGGCTTTGTCCATCACCATATTCGCCCCTATGGGGAGTTCGTCGTATTGATCTATTACGCTCCAGACTATCGGGGTGTTCTGCTGCATAGCCAAGTAGAGGATTGGGTCTTTGCTGGCAAACCTGTTGTGTCTGTAGTTCTCAACCCAATCAGGGTTGCAGTTGGAGAATATCAGCAGGTGAGGTTTACCCAGGCGTTGCATTGGCAACATTAGTCCCAGTCTGTACTGGGAGAATCCCGCAGACACAGCTAGGGCGTCGAGGCTCTTAATCAGTTCCTTAGTAGTTTCTGCACTGCTTAGTTTTTCGGCATATTTATCGAACATAAGGAGTTATCCTGCAATAAATTTTTTTATTTGGTTTTTTAATTTAAAGGGCAATACCGACGTAGTTAAAGGGCGGGGGGGGCCAATCAGCCATAAAGTCACAGCGTTCCCTGCCCCAAGTGACCGCTATACTTGGGTCTTTTTGATAGACAGGCCAAGGCTGTTCAGTGCGTTTATCGCGCTACATACGCCATCACTTCTCGTACTTGGCCGTTGTAGTTACGAAGACTAACTTTCCCCGCTAGTCACTGTTTGAATCGACACATCGATGTTTTACCAGCGAGCGACGGTGATAACCCGATATCTTCTTTCTGTGCGCCACACCTTCCTTTCGCATTAACAGCACCGCTTCATTTCTTGGATGTACCTTTGTCGGTAGCCCTGCATTTCTTATCGCGAGGACACCATTTTTAACGCAGAGACATCAGTCGGGAAGAGCTTCCTTTACCTGGCCGCTTTGCGCTGCACGCTGTTTAGCGACTCAATAACATTGGTGGTGTAAAGCACTTCCGGATGATGGGCGAATAATTGAACTGCGTGATCAGATTGTTCCAGTAACCCAGCCAGGAGCGCGCTATCTACGGATATTGGCTATCCCTGCGCTCGCCGAATGCCGCCAGTGCCTACTGAGCCTCACGTTGAATCGCAGACTGGCAAGATTCAGATCTGCCGTCACCGTCTTGTAGGCCTTCCAGGAGACATAGCGTAACGAGTTGCGGACCATGTGGACGATGCACAGTTACGCCTTAGTCTGGGGATGCTCCATGATCATGGTATTAGGGAATCCCTTGAGACCATCTACACATGCGATCCTTTCTGGTAGCTTAGTCGCTCGTCCATTTCGGCATTGAGTGCGGTCAGGACTGTGCGTTTGATCAGCTGTTGGTTGAGGGTACCGAGATCTTTTTCTGACTTGATGTCTTTAGTCCCCCCTGGGTAATGACTAGGTCTGTATAGGTAATTTTATTATAATTACTATTCTGTTTTTTGATCTGCAACTACATATTCTAACTTTTCCTCTTTAGAAGAAGATTTTGCAATAACATTTATATGAGAAGAACCCAGATTCCTATTTTTTAAATACTATTCCTGATCGTACTGAGCAACAATTAGTCCTTTCTCAATAGGTCGGCGCGGACAAGTACCAGACAATGACTATACGTGGTAACTATTGGTAAAGTGTTGAGGCCACAACATTGAGCCCTGTTAAAAGCTCAGTAAACGAACGGCTAGCGCTGATAACCAAAATGTTACGGAGAGAAAACCATATAAAAAGTCCCGATAAGATAATGAACATCAGAATAATGCCCCTGCATCGTACCCTAATTTTTATCATCAAACATCTAGATGTGAAAAACAATCTATAAAAAATCTCAGTTTAGCGCATTAATTTCACGTGAAAAAAACTGAATTAACGTGAAGCACGCATTTCTAATCCTTGATGTTTTTTAAATCGATACAACTTAAATAGAAATAACTGAGACCGAGTGTGAATCGCCCCCCAGTTCCCTCTGTAGTGGTCAACTAAATCCGGACACTTGGTTAGGCCGAACCTCGGCTTTTGCTGGTTGTAACGGCGTTGTTTCCCAAATCAGCCAGCAAGTCATGACTTCCCCTGCCCCAGGTGATAGCTACACTCTGGGCTTTCTGACAGGTAAGCCAAGGACATTCAGTTTGTTCATCGCACACACGTAGGCCATGATCTCTCCCACTTGTCCGTTGTAGTTACGTAGACTGATTTTTCCCGTCATCAATTGTTTGAACCTATACATCGCCGTCTCGGCCAATGAGCGCCGATGATACCCAGACTGCTGCTTCCAGTGAGTCAGCCCCTCCTTGCGCATCACCAGAACCGCTTCATTACGTGGATGCCCCTCTTCCCATAAACCGGCATTCTTGCGCGGCGGAATATAGGCCTTGGCTCCTTTGCGCTTTATCAGTTCATGGCAGGCCTTGGTGTCATATGCGCCATCGGCATACACGGTCCCAAGGGCTCGGCGTAGCGGATTGAACAGGGTCGGCAACACCTCGGCATCATGAACATTTTCCAACGAAGCCTCGGCTACCACGATGTCGTGGGTCGCCGGGTCCACCGCCAGATGCAATTTGCGCCAGACCCGGCGCTTGTCATGGCCATGCTTTCTGACCTTCCATTCACCCTCGCCAAACACTTTCAAGCCGGTGGGATCGATAACCAAATCGGTAACTTTGCCCTTGGGTGGCTGGCGGTATGCCACCTTCACGGTACTGGCGCGCTTGCTGACACAGCTGTAGTCGGGGGCACACAGCGGCACATTCATCAGCTCAAACAGCGAGTCGAGCAGGCCCTGTGTCGCCCGCAGGGAGAGGCTTAAAAATGCTTTTGAGCATGAGAAAGGTACAGATGGTCTGGTCGGTGTAGAGGGCGTTTCGTCCCCGTCGGCCATGATGTTCTTGATGGAATCAGTTATGAACGACATGCTCATCAACCCAGAACGTTAGCGAGCCGCGTTTGACCAGGGAACGGTTGTACTGTGACCAGTTGGATATGGCGTGAAGCGACTTGCCCATGATGCAGATTTGAAGAGGGATTTGGTGATCAGATCGCCGTCTCCACCATAAGTTCAATTCAGGTCACTCTGATTTGGGAAACAACGCCGATGTTCTGCTCCGACGAGTCGACCGCTGGATACAGGTATTTCCATTTCCCCTTCACTTTGATGTAGGTCTCATCCATTCGCCACCTCCGTTGAGCTTCACAAGAAAGTTATCGGTGCCTTTATCGAAAGACACCTTTCAACTGATTGGGAGCATCGCCAGATTACCGTCAGCTGGTTTTTGTTAAATAGATTACTTATCACGAAAAATTCAAGAGTTATCAAAAAAAATCACTATTAACTACACCGCAAACTACACCACAATAATAAATAATATAAATTACATCAAAATAGAGAGGTTTTATATCCATGAGTGAATTACATGTAATTATATATGCAATCTATGCATTTAATATAATAACGATATCTGCTTTCGGATTGACCTATCTACTGCGAAATAAATTCATGCCATATCATCAAGATGCATTGCGGGTAGATTGGGAGCAATTACCGTTAAGATTTCAGGTTTTGATTTTAGCTCTTATGAGAGTTATAGGGGCCGCAGCTATATCAGTTTGCATTATTGCCACCTACCTCTTAATTTCCATAAAAAATAACAATGACATTTATGGTCTTTATATTTTGACTATAAGTTTTCTAAACCTTTCTTTATTTACATTACTTTCAATGAATATGGTTAGGCGTCATACTAAAGGTAATCCCCCATGTATTATAATTGCCGGGTCATCAATTATATGTATAGTTGGATCTTTGCTTGGCATGTTTCTATCCTTTAAAGTGTGAACATATGGTGAGGGATTTTTTGAACTAGATATGTCTAGTAGAGGTCTAAACTGATACATGATACATGATACATGATACATGATACATGATACATGATACATGATACATGATACATGATACATGATACATGATACATGATACATGATACATGATACATGATACATATTACTCCTTATCTCAATAACCTGATAATGATTTTATAAATTAACCCTGTCTATTGATTATCAATAAACAGATAATACACCTTTAGTACTATATAGAATTTCTAATACTTAATAACTATTTCACTGTACGGAAATCATAAGAGCTATAAAATGAAATTAATCAATAATAAATCTATTAATGTAGCTATTGTAGGTGCTGGCCTGAATGGTCTTGCTTTAGCTCTATCTCTGCGCGTATTCGGCATTGATGCAACAGTTTATGAAAAATCGGATAAACCTCGTATTGATGGCACAGGAATTATAATGTGGCCTGAGGGTATGCAAGTACTAGCCGCACTAACTGATGCAGCCAAAGTAAAAAATTTAGGTAATACTATTGATATTCTTACAACGGCAACATTTTCTTCCGAAATACTGAGCAGAATTTCAATGCGTCAAATCGGGGGGAAAGTCAATGCAGATGTAGGCTTATTCCATCGTCGTGAGCTATACCAATTGCTGCTAGATACTTATGGAGCTGAAAAAATCGTTACAGGTCAGCACTGTACAGTTGAAAACGATGTCATACTGCTTAATGGTGAACCCTTGATTGCCGATGTAATCGTTGGGGTAGACGGAGTATTTTCTCAAGTGAGAAAATTTGTAGCTCCACATGTAGCCCTTCGTTATCCGAATGTTTACTGCTGCCGAGGGATGGTTGACTACTACAATCCAGCTTTAAGCGACAATGAATGTTATGTATTTGCAGGAATTAGGTCGCGTATTGTTACATACACCTACAATCGTGAGACACACGGAAAATATTGGTTTGCCGCCTGCCGTGTAAACTCGGGTGAAGCATTAAATAAACAGAAAATATTAGACCAATTTTCAAGCTACTCGACTTATTTATTGGAGATGATTGAGAAAACCCCAGAAGATAAAATTTTGCCTTCACAACTCGTTGATATTGCACCTTTTGAGCAGTGGTCACGTGGTAATGCTGTTCTACTCGGCGATTCTTGTTGTGCGGTTCTACCTACGATGGGAATTGGCTTTAGCCTTGGTATCGAAAATGCGTTCATCCTTGCACAAAGCTTGGCTTCTAATTTTTTCGATATTCCGCAAGCATTCGCGCGCTACACATACAGAGCACAACAGCGCTCTCATGACTTACAAAATATCACTCACCGTCTGAGCGAACTTACATATACGGAGGTATTTGATCCCTCTGAGGTTACTCTGTTGTATCAACGCTTTACAAAAGTAAACAGTAACTCACCATTCTAAATGGTTCTGTTGCATTAAGGGATGGAGTCCAAGAAAGTTTGTAACGTCGGAAAGGGCGTTGTTGCCCAAATCAGCCATTAGGCCACAACTTCCCCTGCCCCAGGTGATAGCTACACTTGGGGCTTTCTGACAGGTAAGCCAAGGGCATTCAGTTTGTTCATCGCACACACGTAGGCCATGATCTCTCCCACTTGTCCGTTGTAGTTACGTAGACTGATTTTTCCCGTCATCAATTGTTTGAACCTATACATCGCCGTCTCGGCCAATGAGCGCTGATGATACCCAGACTGCTGCTTCCAGTGAGTCAGCCCCTCCTTGCGCATCACCAGAACCGCTTCATTACGTGGATGCCCCTCTTCCCATAAACCGGCATTCTTGCGCGGCGGAATACAGGCCTTGGCTCCTTTGCGCTTTATCAGTTCATGGCAGGCCTTGGTGTCATATGTGCCATCGGCATACACGGTCCCAAGTGCTCGGCGTAGCGGATTGAACAGGGTCGGCAACACTTCGGCATCATGAACATTTTCCAACGAGGCCTCGGCTGCCACGATATCGTGGCAGCCGAGTCCACCGCCAGATGCAATTTGCGCCAGACTCGACGTTTCTCAGCGCCGTGTTTTCTGACTTTCCACTCGCCTTCACCAAACACTTTCTGTAGTGGTCTAATCATCCTGGACACCATTTTAGGTGCTACAGTCGCCACCATGACCTGAGGTGTTCAATGACAAGATTACGTCGCTCATTTACTGCCGAGTTCAAACTCGAAGCCGCATCCCTGGTGCTCGACCAGGGATATTCTGTCCCCGAAGCAAGCCGTTCACTGGATATCGGTGAAACCATACTTCACCGCTGGGTTCGGCAACTGCAATCCGAACGAACCGGCACCACTCCTATCAGCAAAGCGCTGACTCCGGAGCAGCAGAAAATCCAGGAGCTGGAAGCCCGATCAATCGGCTCGAGCGCGAAAAGGACATTCTAAAAAACCGCCTCCCCGGCACTCCGTGGCCCATGGAATTAGAAACACGTCCACTACACTGATCTCACCAGACTGTGGTCGTTTGCTTTTGGGAGGCTTAGTCCCCGTCAAAAAACCTGACCCAGAGGAAGCTGCGGACCCGTGAGTGGTGGCACCTTGGTGACCCCTTTTAGGAATGTGATCGAATCCGAGTCCCCGTCCGGCACTATTTTTGATGGAGGGGGATTCATGAAAAAGCACAACACAGAACACGGTTTGCCGATCATCCATGCCCGCGCGCGGGCATCGATATCGGTTCCATGTGGTTGCGGTGCCTACTGCACTCGCCGAAGAACCAGTGCAAACCTTTCAGGCTTTCACCGCTGACCTGGAGCGCATGGCTGCTTGGTTGGTCGAGCTTGGGATCACCACCGTGGCAATGGAGTCAACGGGCGTGTACTGGATACCCGTGTACGAGATCCTGGAGACCCCTGGCTTACAGGTCATCTTGGCTAACGCCAGGGATGCCCGGGCCGTACCTGGATGCAAATCGACGTCAACGATGCGCAATGGATCCAGCGCCTGCATGCTTGCGGTCTACTGCGCGCCAGCTTCCATCCTAAGCGGGAGATCGCCGCGCTGCGCAGTTATCTGCGGCTACGTGAGCGTCACCTCGATTTCGCTGCGGCCCATATCCAGCACATGCAGAAGGCGCTAACTCACATGAACCTGCAATTGCAGCATGTGGTGAGTGACATCACCGGCGCCACCGGTATGCGGATCATCCGTGCCATTGTCGCAGGAGAGCGAAATGCCACGATGCTCGCCGCCATGCGCGACTTGCTCTGTCAGTCGAGCGTCGAAACCATCCAACGTGCGCTGGTTGGCAATTACCAGCCCGAGCATGTGTTTGCCTTGAGTCAGGCACTGGCCATGTACGACGCCGACCAGGCCCAGATTTCTCTCTGTGATGAACAGATTGCCCAAAGCTTGCAACAACTCTCTCGTGGCAAGCCCCGCCCCAGCGAAGCGCTACCCAAGCCTCGCCACCGTACCCGGCAGCCGAACGCACTCAACTTTGATGTGCGCACCTTGCTCTATCAACTGGTCGGTATCGATCTGACTCAAATCCATGGCATTGGCCCTTACCTGGCACTGCGTCTGGTTGCCGAGTGTGGAACGGTTCTGAGTCGCTGGCGAACAGCCCAACACTTCACTTCATGGCTGACACTGGCTCCGGGCTGCCGGATCAGTGGCGGCAAGGTGTTGTCAGCTCATACTCGCAAGACCAAGAATCGAGTGACCACTCACCTACGACTGGCAGCGGTGACCATCGGCAGAACAAATACAGCGCTGGGGGCATTCTACCGACGGTTGTCTGCGCGCATCGGCAAAGCGAAGGCGGTTACCGCCACGGCCCGCAAGATTGCGGTCTTGTTCTACAACGCCATGCGTTTTGGTATGGAATATCAGGATCCCGGTGCCGATCACTACGAGCAGCAGTACCGCGATCGGGTGGTCAAGGGATTGCACCGTCGGGCCGCCGAGTTTGGTTTCACCCTACAGGCAATCGAGGGTGTTTCTTAGGAGGCTACAACGGCTCTCTTGATGACGGACGAGTTCACACGTACGCGCTGATAGACCCAAGCCCCCATCACCCTGGTCTGCTGCGCTTTCGATGTTCCAACATCCTGTTTTTACGACTATCTGGCTCGCAAGCGGACGATTAACCGTGAGCGGATACAGCAACGCAGCGAGTTGCACCGGTTGTTCAAAAAGAGCAGGAGCTCGGCAGCCAGCCGCGCCTTGATGCCGATGATGCGGGAGTTGGGGCATCAGATTGGTAGATTCAAAGTACGTAACCTGATGAAGGAAGCCGGGCTGGCATCCAAGCAGCCGGGTGCACACCGTTATAAGGTGACACGGTCTGAACGACCGGATATTCCCAATCTGCTGGCCCGTGAATTTGATGCTCCGCAACCCAATCAGGTGTGGTGTGGCGATATCACCTACGTCTGGGCAGGCGCTCGTTGGCATTACTTGGCCGCGGTTCTTGACCTGCATACCCGGCGGGTCGTGGGATGGACGATGTCTGATAAACCTGATGCAGAGCTGGCAATCAAAGCACTGGAGATGGCCTATCAGCAGCGGGGTTGCCCATCAGGTGTGCTGTTTCACTCCGACCAAGGCAGTCAATATGGCAGTCGGGCATTTCGGCAACGACTGTGGTGCTATCGCATGACCCAGAGCATGAGTCGTCGTGGTAACTGCTGGGATACTCAGTTCATTATGCTCAAGAACATCAGCCCAATCTGACCCGTGCTGGGATTGGCGAACATAATGCCTTTGCGTTGACCTGTCGATTGGATGCTGATGTTCCCTGGCATTGCCGGGCCCAGCGTCAGTGACCTAATAGGAGCCTTGTGCTGCATCTTGAGTGTCCTGTCCTGCGTATGGGGTTGGTAGTGCATATTCCTTGGAGGAATGAGCCATGAACAATTCCAGAAACAAAGCTGAAGTTATCCTTGGTGTAGATACACATCTGGATACCCATGTTGGGGTTTTGCTTAATGCACAAGGACACCAGTTGGGATGCTTGATGGTCACGACCAATATCAGCGGATATGAGAGACTCGTGACCTGGGCAAACTCTTTCGGGGGCTTGAAGAGAGCAGGCGTTGAAGGCACAGGCACGTACTGTGCTGGCTTGGCCAGTGTACTGCGCAAGCATGGTATCGAAGTCTTCGACGTTAATCGCCCTGACCGCTCCAAACGCAGGCTCCAGGGGAAATCGGATCCTACTGATGCTGAAAGTGCAGCGAGATCCGTTCTTTCCGGTAGTGCTACCGCGATAGCAAAGACCCAGTCAGGCGCGGCAGAAATGATGCGAGTGGTATCAGTAGCCAGACGCAGCGCCGTCAAAGCCAAAACGCAGGCAATGAATCAACTAAGAGCATTGCTTGTCAGTGCTCCCCAGGATGTTCGTGAACGGCTCTGGAAGAGCAAACCCGTTGACTGTGCAAAGGGATGCGCACGAGTGAGGTCATTGGGTAGCACAGAATTCCTGCATACGTTAACGACTACCCTGTGTCTGCTGGCCAAGCGTTGGCTGCTATTGGCAGACGAAGTTGAAAAACTTGATGCCATGTTGGATGCCTTGACCCATCAACATGCTCGTCGTCTGCGCGAGCAATTTGGCGTCGGCCCTCAAACCGCAGCGGTGCTGCTTTCAACGGCTGGCGATAACCCGGAACGGTTAAGAAATGAAGCATCGCTCGCGGCACTTTGTGGGGTTAACCCTTTACCCGCATCCTCGGGAAAGACCGTACGACATCGCTTAAACCGAGGTGGTAACCGTGCAGCAAATAATGCGTTATGGACGATTGCAATGGTCCGGATGCGGGGAGATCCACAAACCCAATCTTACGTCGCACGACGTAGCGCCCAAGGCTTATCTTCGAAAGAGATCCAGCGTTGTTTGAAACGCTATATCGTCAGGGAACTCTACCCTTTGATCTTGGCCGGGCGTTGTTTCCTAAATCGATGCAGCTTGAATGGAACTAATTGAAAACCCAGTGATCTGATCACCACCATCCCCCGCAAGTCTGCATCATGGGTAAAGCGCTTCACCCCATCACCAATTGGCCTCAATACAACAGGTCTTTGATCAACCGTGGCTCTCTCACTTTCTGGGTTGATGCCGAGGCCATGGATAACTGGTTTCACCAAGACCATCACGGAAAACGGGGACGCAGTCAGCTCTACACCGACCAGAGCATCTGTACCTTTCTGATGCTCAAAGGGATTTTCAGCCTCACGCTGCGAGCCACTCAGGGGCTACTCGACTCCCTGTTCGAGCTGATGAATGTGCCGCTGTGTGCCCCGGACTACAGCTGTGTCAGCAAGCGCGCACGCACAGTGAAGGTGGCCTATCGGCAGCCCCCCAAGGGGCGCATTACCGACCTGGTTATCGACTCGACAGGTCTGAAAGTGTTTGGTGAAGGCGAGTGGAAAGTCAGAAAACACGGCGCTGAGAAACGTCGAGTCTGGCGTAAGTTGCATCTGGCGGTAGATCCCATGACTCACGATATCGTGGCGGCAGAAGTGTCGCTGGAGAATGTGCATGACGCAGAGGTGTTGCCGACCTTGCTCAATCCTCTGCGTCGCAAGCTGGGGCGTGTTTATGCGGATGGCGCCTATGACAGCAAAGCCAGCCATCGGTTGATTGCGCGTAAAGGAGCGACGGCGTGTATCCCGCCTCGCAAGAACGCAGGGCTATGGAAAAAGGGCCATCCGAGAAATGAGGCGGTGCAGGTGATGCGCAAGGAAGGGCTGGTGCACTGGAAGAAGATATCGGGGTATCACCGTCGTTCGCTGGCAGAGACAGCTATGTTCCGGTTCAAACAGTTAATGGCAGGCCAAATCACCCTGCGAAAATACAATGGTCAAGTGGGAGAAGTGATGGCGTATGTGAGCGCGATAAACAAACTGAACACCCTTGGTCTGCCTGTCAGAAAGCCCCGAGTGTAACGGTCACTTGGGGCTGGGGAAATCATGATTTGTTGGCTGATTTGGGCAACAACGCCTCTTGGCCGATTTAGCTGACTCAGCGCGAGCCTGTTGACATAGGAGCGTCAACGCCCCGATGGAGCGGTTGTTCAGAAGCCTGAAGTCAGAGTGGCTCTCGGCAACGGGATACATGAGCCTGCGGGCAGCAAAGCGGGATATCAGTTATTACCTGATGGATCACTACAACTGGCGGCGTCCACATCAACACAATGACGGGATACCGCCAGCAAAAGCCGAAGAACGGCCTAACCAAGTGTCCGGATTTAGTTGACCACTACAATGGAGCACACGTCGTCGATAAACCTTGTCACTTCAGGTGTTGCATGTTAACCAGAATATGCCAGCGGTGTGACTGTGGATCGTTTGCCGTTGAATAACGGCAATTAAAAAAATTGGTTAATCATTGTTTAAACCACCTAATCAACCTAAAGTACCACATTCGTATGTTTATTTTCGCTAATGGTTACATGGTTACATGGTTACATGGTTACATGGTTAATTATGTTCGCTATAAAGGAGAAGTATATTGACAGCGTTGAATTATACTCACCCATACCTCACAACATTATTTTTATTGAAATTACTTAACCACCTAACCATAACTATCACTCAATCAGCAATAATGTGGTTTATGGATGGTTAGCAACATTGTAATGTTCACTTAACCAGAATCTAATTCATTAACCATTAACCGCGTCTTTTGATAAAAAACACCCGCCTCAGTGGCGGGTGTTCTTTTTACTTTGTCACTTTATCTATCCTATTTGTTCCAATCATTGGCAAACAGTACAGTGTTTGATTAGCTCGGCCTTTTTTGCTCTGTATTTTCCCCTCGCTTGCGAGCATCTTGAGTGCTTTACCACAAGAAGCTGCCATATTGGCCTTCTCTCCATGCAGCTTGCACAACTCACTCGCAATAATCCATTTGGTATCATTATTTTCCCCTGAAAGATAATGATGGCAAATAAGGTCGTACCAAATTCCCTTATCAGTGTGGGCATCGTTTACAGACGCAGCTTGAATGACTGTCGTTTCATCAAGATACCAAGAGGCCCCATCATCATATTTTGCCTTCACCTCCAACCAAAACTGACGTAATTTCTCGGGTTCGGTGTGACGCACTCGCCCCTCATCCCAACTCCAGCCAAGAATTTCATTCAGAACATCCATATTTGCTGGTGACGCCAACTCGATCACCGCAAACCGCGAACTCCCAGTAGTGTCTTTCAGGAAACCAGTGCCGTTAACCGTGCCAATAAAACTAGTTTGACGCCGCTTAACAGTGAAATTACGCCCATACGGCACTCGAAAACGGTCATGATCTCTCGTTAAAAACGCTTTCAAACTGCCAGCCTCATGCCTGGTGGTACTCTCAAGTTCGGCCAATTCTACCACCCACGCGGAAACTGCGCGTCTCACATCATCAGGCACATCGGGATTGATGGAGCAATCCAGTGTTGACCCAGGCACCACAGTGGCAATATGGCGTATCCATGCAGATTTTTTGAATGATTGGCCACCCGCGAGGACCGGAACCAATTTTGATATCCAATTGGGTTCATATAATGCAGCAACACATCCAATCAACCATGGATATATTACCTGAGCGGCATAACCTGGGTTGACCGCACCTAGGGTGGCTATAACCTTATCCACTCGTAATTTACCGTCCCACGGCATCCCGTTCTCCAGCCAACTACGTACAGGATGATAACTATGCTGTTCACAAATCGCGGTCAAATGATCATCAATTGCCCTGTCTGACAGATGTGCATGCTGGCAGGCATCAACCAGCGCAGATCGCTGACCTGCATCAGAGAGACCTAGGCGCTGATTATCAGAATTAGCGACCTCTGGTTCAGCCGTCATCTGGTTGAAACGCGGGATCCAGTTATTGTGTAAAATAATAGCATGCAGATTACGGCTGGTCCTCATCGGTCGGCTATTTGGCAAAAGGTCCGGCAACGTCAATTGCTCGCTTTTGTCCATCACTTTCGCGAAAACTACATTTTTGTCCTGCTGCTTATTATTTTTCTGATCTTGCTGGTCGTACGTCAGGAGTTCACACTCAAATATTGTTTCATTTCTTTGTCTCATTGTTATTATCCTCGGCCTTATAGGCCTGTTCTTATATATAAGATGCATTACCGCTTGGATTTAATTTTAATTATAACCAAAATCAGCCTGTTATAAATCGCGCGTGAAATATCAAAGGATGCTTTACCTTTAGTTTATTTCTATGAGACCAGACATGCTTAAACTGTGCTTCGTGTACAATGTCACTTGTAACGACCATACGAGTATAGTGCACAGGAATTCAGAGATAACATTTCAAAAAAACTAGTAGAATACGTTATATCTACATAGGCCAACCTGTCTATGTGCCGATGAAGATATGACTATTCCCATCAAAGATCAATAGGACGAAAAAAATAAATTGACATTTTGTGCAATTTATTTATTAAGCCTGATAATTGCACCTAGAATTACAACAAATATATATAAACACTAATTCCTAGTGACGAAACATGGCTATTTAAACTACCAGGTTATCGATAAATTTCCGAACGTCGCAGTAGTTATGGCCGCACAGCTAGAGCAGTTCTCGGCATGTCGCATACTGTCCAAAATTGCAGCGGCTGAAACCACTACAGAGGAGAGACCAATCGCCAGCATTGTAGATACAGAACTGGATCACATGCACCACGACCAGTGGTGCAACCTAGAAAAAATGGCTACTGAGCTATCCTGCCTGGGGGGCGAGTACCGACAGATCTATGAACAATCCTCGCTACGCGAGAATGATAGCCATAGCAATTCACCTTTTCAGGTGAGAGGGATACGCTTTATCTATATATATAAAAACAATCCCTCTCAGCTACGCAACTCAGTTACCCTGCTGGACCTCAGAGTTTCTCTCGCTCCTGGGCAGTTGGCTGCTCACGTTCGGCCATGACGTCGGCGCTCATACCTGGCTCATCAAACCACCTATCCCAGGACTCACCTACAGGTGTGATTATGCGAGTACGACCAACCACTACGATCTCAACATGCGTGACCTCATCTGGCAGGGCCACGGCCTCGGGCAGGTAAACCCCCTGGCCACGACCACACTTAAAAACTGTTGATTCCATCACGCGTCCTATGAACCCAAATAACATGTGAACCGAACATAGCTAATGGGGCCGGTATGTCAACTGACACCGGATGCACACGTTATGCAATACGGCTATACTGTATATAAAAACAGTACCCAGTGAGCCACCATGTTCGCCATCCCACATCCAACCCCGGACGCTCTAGAGCTGCCGCTTTTTCTGTCCCCTGTGGTTTGCGGCTTTCCTAGCCCAGCACAGGACTATATAGAGCAGACCATAGATCTGAACCAGATTTGCATTGAGCACCCCGCAGCAACCTACTATGTCAGGGCCAGTGGCCACAGCATGGTGGAAAAGGGCATCAATGACGGGGATCTTTTGATCGTAGATAGGGCGCTCAAGGCCCGCCACGGCGCTATCGTTCTAGCCTGCCTTGATGGAGAATTCACTGTCAAACAGCTGCAAGAACGCCCGTTCCCTGCCCTGCTACCCGCCAATTCGGATTTCCAGCCCATCCATCTATTGGACGGGCAGGAACTAGAAATTTTTGGCGTCGTAACCTATGTGCTCCACAAGACCAAACTGGGGTAAACCATGCCCAACGCCATTGCCCTCGTCGATGTGAACAACTTCTATGCGTCCTGCGAGCGCCTGTTTAGGCCAGACCTCAAGGGGCGCCCGATCGTGGTGCTATCGAACAACGACGGCTGCGTTGTGGCTCGCTCGGCAGAAGCCAAGGCGCTTGGCATCAAGATGGGTGTTCCCTACTTCCAGATCCGTCAGTTCTTCGAGGCCGTAGGCGGTGTTTGGTTCTCGAGCAACTACGCCCTCTATGGTGATATGTCACAGCGCGTAATGACCACGCTGGAAGGCATGGTGCCGACTGTCGAGGTGTACAGTGTTGATGAGGCGTTTATTGAACTGAACGAATCATGGGCGGGAGACCTGACAGCATATGGTCGTCAGATCCGTGAACGAATACAGCAATGGACTGGACTCACAGTCGGCGTCGGGATCGGGCCAACCAAAACACTCGCCAAGCTGGCAAACTACGCCGCGAAGAAGTGGCCTGCTACTGGTGGAGTGGTTGATTTGCGTGATGAGGCACGTCGAGCGCGTTTGATGGCTATCACTCCGGTCGGGGAAATATGGGGAATAGGTAGAAAACTGACCACCAGGCTCGAAGCGCAAGGGATCAATAGTGTGGCGGACCTAGTCGCTGTCGATGGTAAAAACCTACGGCATCGTTATGGGGTCGTTGTTGAGCGAACCGTGCTAGAGCTACGCGGCTACCCATGCGCGAGCCTGGAGCAGGACACACAAGCCAAACAGCAGATCATCTGCTCCCGATCATTCGGTGAACGGATCACACATATTAGCTCCATGCATCAAGCACTCGCAGGATATATGGAACGTGCAGCTGAAAAACTCCGGGCAGAGGGAATGTGCTGTCGCCATGTCACCCTATTCATTCGTACCAGCCCCTTCAATGACAAAGAGCCCTACTACGGCAACCAGGTGAGCACCACGCTGGCTGTGCCTACCAACGATACTAGGGAGCTGCTGGGAGTAATCCACTCACTGCTCTCTCGTATCTGGCGGGATGGGCACCGCTACCAAAAAGGGGGCGTGATGCTAGCCGACTTCACTCCTATCGGCAGCCAGCAGGGAGATTTGTTCGACCATCATCAACATAAGCCCCGCAGACAGGACTTAATGCAGATGATCGACCGAATCAACCAAGGTCGATTAGGAAAAATTCATTTTGGAGCTCGTGGGAGAGACAACAGTGATTGGATTATGAGGCGTGAAAAACTCAGTCCCCGCTATACCACGGCATTAGAGGAATTACCCATTGCAAAGTGATAACCCGAATTTTCACTTAGACATTTCTATTTCCCACATCTAACAAAATCATGCATAACAGCATTGACTTTATTGTCCATATGTTTAATTTATAGGCTTTATTCACGATAAAATTAAAGCTTTCGAACAAATTGGATTTGTTATGCAACTACTGAGCCAATGGACTGAATCCATCACAGACAATGAACAAAGAACATATAAAAAAGAGCGTCAAAGTGAATATCTATACAGGCTACAGGAAATAAAGCGGACAGGTGCGACAACTGTAAATTTGTTAGCCTTGGTAGAGGCTGGGTTAGTTGATGCTAGTTTATCAGCTTATCAGCGCATTGAGCTTGGCAGACTTAAACGTGAATTGATGGCACTGCAAAAACGTGAAGGTCGTCACACAGACAACATGGCCATTTGGGCGAAAATTGACCGGAAAGAAATGCGAAAAGAGCGTTTAAAACTTTTGGAGAACGCTTTACAGTCTGACCATCTCACTGAAGAACAAGGGCGTGCACTAGAGAAAGTATATATTGAATTAGGCGGAGACCCATTAAAGCTAATTGCGCACGTTGAGACCAATTTGTAGGGATACAGTTAATGACTCTGTGTCCCGCCTTCCAATGTCCACTTCCTAACTTTTTGCTGAGTAAAGGCTTCTAAACCTTCCTTACACGAGTGTGCTTTGCGCTAAATAATGTGTGAGTAAGCAACCATGATTTCCACAAGAAAAGTCCTGCAAATCCATCGTTTCGTCAGTCGTGCCATTGATCAAACACCCTCGATGACCACCCAGGGTATGGTTCAAATCTTGGACTGGACCATCATGCGCGTGCAGCAAAACCAAAGCAGGGAGGAGGCCTATCCCTGTATCTTTGCCAGAGGGGCTGAACTGTTTTATCTGATTAGTTCAATCCGACCGTTTAGGCGATACAACCAGTTAACCGCTTTGTGTGTTGTCGACTGGTGTGTCCGACAACATGGCTTTGGCCTCAAAGATCTGCATCTGGATGAACAGCGGGTCATAACAGAGCGCATAAGACGCGATTACCGGGAACCGGTTTTGCAGGCAAGTGACCATTTTGCTCAGGAGTACCGCTACTGGTTTTTCATGCATAGCGAGCCCATCAGTAAACAAAGTGCCAGGTCTGCTAGTGCAATTACATCCATTAGTCGCAGCTTGTTTGATCTCAACTGGTAACTGCCGCTCCTCCTCATTCTTACCTCGATGAGGTGAGCAGAAACATAGCAATGAGGTGTGACCCCTACCCCCCAGGTTCAGAAACAAATCAATCGGATGGGCCGGTCGTGCCATAACGAAAGGTGGTCGTATGCAACCAATATCTTCCCGAGCACGTAGACATCAACGCCGTCATAGAGAAAAACGAGCACAAGCCTCGGTAACAGGCCAACACTACCATCCCACAATCCTCTTCTTTACCAGGGCGGGCTTATCAGCGGAAAGCGGTGTGCCCACGTTTAGAAGTGAATGCATTTGGCTTAATCATGAGAACTGGCGCTATTCCCACGCTAGTAGCATGAGTACGGATCTGGCTGGTTTCTTGGCCTTTCACAACAAACGGCGTCAAACTATGTTAGAAGCCGCCCCCTCACAGGCGCATTATCTGATAGCCCTGCTACAACAAAAATGTACTGTTAGGGTCATCACCCAAAATATTGATGACTTACATGAGAGAGCAGGTAGCCGTGAAGTCCTTCATCTACATGGTTCAATCCAGTTTTTGGTCCCCATAGGTTTTCGTAGCAAAAAATATCGGCTGCCTTGGCATGAGGATGTTGCGATCGGTGATCGCAGCCCATCCACTGGCCCACAATTGCGTCCAGATATAGTGCTGTTTGGTGAAAAGATTTATGAGTATCAACAAGCTCGTCGCTGGCTCTGCGAGGCTGATACCGTAGTAGTTGTCGGCACCAGTTTGCTTGTTGAGCCTACGAGCTCTCTGTTACAAAACATCAACCCTGGCGCATGTGTCTACTACATCGATCCCGATCTTGGTTTGTCATCCAGACTACCGTTTCCCGGTGAGCTGATTGTTGATGGGGCCAGTCGCGGGATTGCTCACGTATTGGAACTGAACCTGGAAAAACTGGTATGAAATTGTATCTGGACGATGAAAGAAAAACTCCGGTAGGGTGGGTTCGTGTCTTTTGGCCGGACGAGGCGATTGCATGGCTAAAAACAGAGGTGGTGACTGAAATTAGTCTTGACCATGACCTCGGTGATGATGATAGAGGAACCGGATACGACGTTATTCTCTGGATAGAAAATGAGGTAATGACAAATCACTTCATTCCTCCCAAAATTCATATTCATTCAGCAAATATCTCCGCAAGAAGAAAAATGGAACTGGGCATTATGGCTATAAATAGCTTTTTAGGGAAGTCAACATGACAAGTCCAGAGTGGTGACTAAACTCCAGAGATAGTAAATCATGTCACTATGTATAAATTTCTCTGATTCTTGGGAAAGTTCTGATATCTGCAATAGTCTCTCAACTGTTAAAAATCATCCCCTGAAAAATAAAAAGGCTTCTAAAATCGATAAGTACGAGTTATGAAATTTTCCTTTTAAAACATAAATGGTAAAAACGCTATTTTGTTGACTTATATTTAATTCAGAATGACAATCTAACTTCCACTATGACGATGTAATGGACAATGTATGAGTACGGATATCAATTTCTTGTGTAAAGAGAGTCTGTTTGCGTTCATCCAAAGAAAATATGATAACTTAAAGAATGATATGGGGTGGGACCTGCTTTTCTGTAGGTATGAGAACATGCTCTCCCCACTGTATCCTGTCGCATTCTTTGGTATAAATCCAGGTGGTGGGCCATGTGATACCAATGCAATTTCAGTGGAGTCTGAATGTGCATACTACAGTGAACCTTGGAAGGGCTGCGAGGAGGGTGAAGCACCGCTACAACAGCAGATGAGAGCCTTATATACAATGATTGGCGATGAACTGGGTGTATCATACAAACAGCTCATGGATGGCTCTCTGATGACAAACTATATTCCCGCCCGCTCACGAAATTGGCATACACTAAAAGGAAAGGATGAGTGGCTTGCACATGCTAGTGATATATGGAATGAGCGTATAAAGCAGGTTCACTGTAAACTCTATATCGCGATTTCGAAAATCGTATTTGATGAACTAGATAGCCATTTAACCAAGCATGGTTTCCAGATGGTTGAAAAAATCAATGAACAGATTGGTTGGGGGAGAGTCAGATACCAAATTCAGCGTTACGAAAGGGGGGATCAAGTTTCCTTGCTTGTACGCCTCCCTCATTTGTCAACAT
Source organism: Aeromonas sp. CU5 (assembly GCF_002586745.1). Taxonomy (NCBI): domain Bacteria; kingdom Pseudomonadati; phylum Pseudomonadota; class Gammaproteobacteria; order Aeromonadales; family Aeromonadaceae; genus Aeromonas; species Aeromonas sp. CU5. The sequence goes on along the minus strand of NZ_CP023817.1, from coordinate 242,001 downwards.
ACAAAATATTTAGTCGACCAGCATGTCAACCTGCAATGGATATAATTAAGCGTGAGATCTCTAAAGCTCTTATATGACGACTTGCTTCATTAGAGAATCGAAGCCAAAAATGACACCGGTCAAACCGGTGTCATATCTATACTTCCTTTTTTCGTACATGGAAATTTTTTAGCTCGTGACAAGTTTTTATATTTATCTTTAGCTTTATCTCGAGAGGCACTTTCTAACTTACTCTGTTTCATATCCATGCCTTCAGTGCAAAAGTAAAAAAGAACTCTCTCAGCACAATATAGGTCACATTTCTCTTTTTCTGAGAATGGTACTTTTTCATTACTTCTTTTCAGGGCATATAATAGCAGATCAAGTATCTCAGATAGACTTCCTTTCTTACGAAAACGCTCCACTTTCTCATACTCTCTTTCATACTCATCCTTCTCTACGCTACATTCCTCAACCATAGGAATAGCATCAATAATCACACCAATAAACTCACCGACTTTCCGACCCGGTATAAAACCATAGCAATCACTATACTGCTCATCGTCGCCTTTACTACGCTTAATCACAGGAGAACCACCAAGGAACCCACGCCTCATATTTTCCATATAAGCATACTGGACCAGTCGTTGCTGCTCCTGGACCCAAAGCTTTGCATTTTTTGCGTCAGCCTCGGTTAACTCTTTTATAAGAGAAAAATCAGAATTTACATCAACTGTACCCAAGTGAACATTTACAGCCCTATACCTACGCACAGTTTTACCTGAAATGAGCTCCAATTCTTCCAGTACACTCACGGTTTTGCTAAATGATACGGTTCTAAGATTTGCATTCAACCTCATATTAGCCATGCCACACCTCTCATTATTATTGTTATTTTATGTTTTTTTCTTTGGTTTGTTCGTGTGATATGGAATGCCCATACCAATCAGTGATCCACTCATTGTTCGTCAAAATTTCATTCTTTAGTTTTTCTCTGTCTAAGAAAAACATGTTTGGCTTATCAATAGTAGCATTTTCTGAGATAATATCTTGGACATATCCATCAGGAATCACTGCGTTTAATCCTGCATGAATGCACTCCAGTCCTTTCCTAAAAATTGTAGTCAAAACGTCTGTCAGCAGTGCAAATGCATTGGATATAAAACTGTCTGTCGGTTCCTCGACTGATAGCAAAACAAAATCCAGTCTTAAAAGTCGGAAAGATAATGACGATGTGCCGGATGTTTTTTTATCCACAAATGACGGCACTGATTTTTTAAATTTGGAATATTGTTTTTTAGTACAATGAATCAATGCAGTAAACGGTATCACTATAAGATCGCTTAATTCACTTGATTCATTTGAAACACCCAAGTTCAGACTGTAATCATCTCGTCTAGGTGAATATTCAATACCTTGCTCGATCAACTTAGACCACGTCGCCCGCAACCTCTTGACCTTGGACCCTGATATCCATTTCTTACCGTCTACACTATAACAAATACCTTTTGGCTCGTGATTATCTGCTCTCCTCACCCTGACCATTACATTATGCTGACGCAACCCAGTGACAAAATCAGTCATGTTGTTCGGCTGGTTTTTAAAAACCACGTCCATTGCATCCCTAATTATACAGGCGGGATCATGTATAGCATGAAAGCTCCCTCTACCGCGGCCATTTTTAATATTGACTATGCTATACTCATGACCGAAATTTTTTTCAGGGCTTTTACAGATCGACAATCCCAATTCCATTTCTATTTTTCGAGCAGCATCAACTCCACGAGCGTAGTCATTACTATCATCAACTAAAGTTCTGTCTAATTTTACTCTACATGCCACAACATGCACATGTAGAGAGCTTGTATCGCGGTGTATAACAGATGTCCATCGAGTATCGCTACCATATCCTAATTCACTCATTAGCAGCCTAGCTGCAACTAGACATTGATATGGCGTTAATGATTCATCAGGGCTCAATGATAGTGAATAATGTGCACATAGTTGGTTTCCTGTGCCTGCATACAATGATGCCTGCATATTCAACTCCGTGAGTAGTGGCCCGATGTCATAATCAGAGACCTCACCTCGTTCATTCAATGTAATTTTTGGTCTATTAATTACACCACCACCGAGATGATAAACCTGTGATGGCATAGATTTTCGTTTCCTACCAATATGTATAGCTCGGTAAATATAAGATAGCCTGTACTGGAAATCTGGGCCCATCCTGTGTTTTTCAAAGTTCATTTCAACTTCACTCCAATCAGAACTTTTTCAATTCCTACAAACAGAGAGTTTATAGATGAGAGAGCCTGCATCACTGGAGATTTATCACTACTGTCAGTAATAAGTTTATAAACGTCACTACCAACTTCAGCTTCAGCTTGTCTAATCAATAACATGATTTGATTTAAATTCGATGATATATTGTATAACCCCTCGAGCAATCTCACACGATCATCATATGAAAAATCTGGTGAGATATTACTATCTGGTTCCCGGAGAGCCAAAAACCGAATCAGGCTAGACTTTTTGGGAATACCATAGGTTTTACTATGCTTAGTTAAAACACGTTGCTCAGCTGCATTAAATGAGATTCGGAGTATTAAACTGCGTTTTTCGTCAGCTGATTTTTGGGGTCTACCTGAGCGTGGTTTTATGTTCATTGCGTGCACCTTTATAATAATTATTAGTAGTGTTATGAGTTTTGTTTTTCAAACCAACCTATTTAATAGGCATTAAAACATAGCTGGTTTAGAGTTTTTTCAAAAAATATACAATAAATTTATACGAAGTCACATTCAGAAATGAGCCAAATTATTTGGTGATATTTAATGCTCACTCTAATTATAGTATTGCAAACACTAAATATAATATCAACAAACTTCTGAGCTAAATTATTAATTTAACGACTAGCGTTATCAATGGCATTGGCGAAAGTTAATATTTAAAATATGAAATTAACTAGACTTGCATGGTGAATTTAATTTTCTTCCATGAAATTATAACTATGACATAGGCTGATTAAAGTTATATAAAAAGGCATGCTCTCATCCTATGACAGACATACCTTTTCTAGATATAGCCGAACCAATGATGTCATATAAGCTCAAGGCTATGAGATAAAAGCTTCCCAAATGATTGATCATCAACATAACCCGCATGATCATTTCTACGCATATTTTTTATCTGACTCAGCACAGTAAAAAAGCACTCCTCACATAGATGCACCTCATATGCCGTACCATCATGTTTCGAACCATAACCCCATTTTGCAGTCAGGGCTCCAAACTGAGGATTATAGAAATTTGGGTTCATATGTGGGGTTGTGCTTTTATGGCATACGTCACACTGAATATCAGCTATAACCTCAACCTCTTTTGTGGTCATTATTTTCATCGAACACTCGCTATACATGTAGAGTAATGGACGAATAGCATGAATAAAATAGTTCATGCCGCCATAAACAAAATTTATTATAGTAGAATAAATAAAAAAAGCAGCCTTACGGCTGCTTTCAATACCACTATAATTGTGGATTAGATCAGATAATCCTCTAAGGACTTTCCGCTAGCAACGCCCTCAGCGATGGCTTTCGGCATACGGCCCTGACCAGTCCAGGTTTTTTCCTGGCCATCTTCGTGATACTTGTACTTTGCGGGACGCGGCGCACGCTTGGCCTTTTCCTTTCCTTCAGCTTTCGACGGAGCTGCACTACCAACCAGTTCGCTGGGGTCAATCCCTGCGTTTTTCAGCATCTCGCTGAATTCCTCGAGCTTACGCAGACGCTCGGCATTTTCCTCCTGATATCGGAGCTCAGCAGCCTCACGCTCTGTAAACACCTCATCAAATTTGGCCTTAATCTCGACCAACTGTTCGAATGGCAGTTCACGCAGAGCGGCCCGGAGACTACGAATGTTCAACAGTGTTTTGATAAAATCGTTCATGGATATAACGCCTAAAAAGTTATTTGTTTATCGCCTAGCATTATCACCTAGCTGTAGTTTGGTGCCAATATTTATCATCAAAATAATTGATATTTATATAGCCACATAGTGAGGTTTGAATCGCCCCTGGTTTTCTAGACACTCTGTTGTTGGACATTGAACTGCTTTTCAAACTCTACCGGTGACAGCCCATCATTGGAACCATGGCGCCTGATTGGGTTGTAAAACATCTCGATATAATCAAATACGTCGCTGCGGGCTTCGTCTCTTGTCGGGTAAATCCTGCGCTTGATCCGCTCCCTTTTGAGTAACTGAAAGAAGCTCTCGGCGACAGCATTATCGTGGCAGTTACCACGTCGGCTCATACTACAACTCAGGTTGTGGGCCTTCAGAAAGTCCTGCCATTCACCACCGGTAAACTGGCTGCCCTGATCAGAATGCACCAGTACCGGCTGCGTTGACTTGCGCCGCCAGACAGCCATCAATAGCGCATCAACCGCCAAGTCTGCCGTCATGCGTGGCTTCATGGCCCAGCCGATGATCTGGCGAGAAAACAGATCGAGCACCACCGCCAGGTACAACCACCCTTCTTGAGTGCGGATGTAGGTAATGTCAGTCACCCAGGAGATGTTGGGGGCTGGCACCTTAAACTGACGTGCCAGCGTGTTTGGGGCAGCCTGTGGGCTCTTGCCTCCATAATGCCCCTTACGGCGTTGATAGCCAGTTTGCGAACGCAGCCCCTCCCGCCTCATTAATTTGGCCACACGGTGCTTACCGCAGGCTTCCCCCAAGTCACGAAGATCGCGATGGATCTGGCGATAACCGTAGACAGCACCACTTTCCAGCCAGGATTGCTTGACCAATCCGATCAACCGTTCATCCGCTTGCTGGCGTAACGATGCGGGCTGTTTCAGCCACGCGTAGAAGCCACTTCGGTGACCCCCCAGGGTCTGGCACAGGGTAACGACACTGTACCGGTCGAGTCGGGAGGTTATGAACGCGTACCTTTCCTTGACTCGCTGGCAAAGTACGCGGTTGTAGATTCAATTGATCAACGCAACAACCATGTGAAAGCATGCCGTTGCGGAGGATTGTTGAATGAAGCGAACATTTACAGCAAAGGAAAAAGCGTTTGTTTTTGATCTGTGGAAGCGCTGAACAGGCTTCAGCGAGATAGCGAGAATCTTGGATTCAAAGCCCGGCACAATTTTCACCATGTTGAGGGACACGGAGGGGTCAAACCGAGCGAGCGCCGTCGAGCAGTAGTTCACCTGACGTTATCTGAGCGTGAGGAGATTCGAGCCGGTCTATCGGCACAAATGAGTATTCGTGCCATAGCACGCTCCCTTAACCGCTCTCCTTCAACAATATCTCGGGAAGTTCGACGCAATCGTGGCAGACGCGGCTACAAAGCTGTTGGTGCCAATAATCGTGCTAATCGAATGGCCAAAAGACCCAAGGTATGCCTTCTGGAGCGGAATCCGCAACTGCGGAATCTCGTGCTGGAAAAACTCGAGTTAAAATGGTCTCCGGAGCAGATCTCTGGGTGGCTCAGAAGAACGTTCCCCCGCCAGAACATGATGCAGATATCCGCCGAGACGATTTATAAAACGCTGTATTTTCGCAATCGGAGTGCGCTGCACCACCTGCTTGTTAAACATCTGCGCCGTTCTCATAGCCTGCGCCATGGGAAACGCCATACACGCAAGGGAGAAAGAGGCACCATCAATATCGTGAATGGCATATCAATCCACGAGCGCTCCAAGCACATCGATAACCGACGATCATTCGGTCACTGGGAGGGGGATTTGGTGTCCGGCACTAATAACTCTCACATAGCCACACTTGTAGATAGGAAATCGCGCTATACCGTTATTCTCAAGCTAAATGGAAAGGATGCCGGGTCTGTAAATCAAGCGCTTATAGATAAATTCCAGGAACTGCCACCCACGCTCAGGCTGTCCCTGACGTGGGATCGCGGCATGGAACTGGCCAAGCATCTGGAGCTTACTGCCAGTACAGGAATAAAAGTTTACTTCTGTGATCCTCAAAGTCCCTGGCAACGGGGCACGAACGAGAACACCAATGGTCTGATACGACAGTTTTTCCCCAAAAAAACATGCCTTGCCCAATATTCCCAGCAGGAGCTGGATAAGGTTGCAGCCCAACTAAACAGCAGACCGAGGAAGACCCTGAAATTTAAAACACCAAAAGAAGTTATTGAAAATGGTGTTGCGTTGACAGGTTGAATCTACAGTGGCCTCCTTTAAAATGTTGCGTTCCTCAGTGACTTGGCGCAGTTCGGCTTTCAGACGGCGGATCTCGGCTTGCAAGGCTGACTCTTCGTGCTGCTGGTCAGCGGGATTACCGTACTGCTTGAGCCATGCATACAGGCTGTGGCTGGATACCCCGAGGGCTCGTGCAACGTCAGCCACCGGCCGCCCGCGCTCGGTGATTTGTTTAACCGCTTCGATTTTTAATGTTTCTGGATAACGCTGACGGGTCATAACACCTCCAATAGTTGCCTCATTTTAAGGCTGCGAGGTGTCTAGGGAACTGGGGGCGATTCACTCCGCCTATCCAGCGATGGCGATTGTCAGCTGACAACGGGGTGATTTGCGCCTCAGAGCCCGCTGGCATCCGTATTATCGGTATCGTGAAATGGAAACCAGCCCATCCAGTGATGGCGATTGTCAGCTGACAACGGGGTGATCTGCGCCTCAGAGCCCGCTGGCATCCCTATTATCGGTATCGTGAAATGGAAACCAGCCCATCCAGTGATGGCGATTGTCAGCTGACAACGGGGTGAGCTGCGCCTCAGAGCCCGCTGGCATCCGTATTATCGGTATCGTGAAATGGAACTCCGCTCATCCAGTGGCAGCGATTGTCAGCTGACAACGGGGTGATCTGCGTCTCAGAGCCCGCTGGCAACCGCATTATCAGTATCGTGAAATGGAAACCAGCCCATCCAGTGATGGCGATTGTCAGCTGACAACGGATGAACTGTGCCTCAGTGGCCGCTGGCAACCACATTATCGGTATCGTGAAATGGAACTCCGCTCATCCAGTGGCAGCGATTGTCAGCTGACAACGGGGGATCTGTTCCTCAGTGGCCCCTGGCAACCACATTATCGGTATCGTGAAATGAAACTCCCCTCATCCAGTGGCAGCGATTGTCAGCTGACAACGGATGAACTGTGCCTCAGTGGCCCCTGGCAACCACATTATCGGTATCGTGAAATGGAACTCCGCTCATCCAGTGGCAGCGATTGTCAGCTGACAACGGGGGATCTGTTCCTCAGTGGCCCCTGGCAACCACATTATCGGTATCGTGAAATGGAACTCCGCTCATCCAGTGGCAGCGATTGTCAGCTGACAACGGATGAACTGTGCCTCAGTGGCCCCTGGCAACCACATTATCGGTATCGTGAAATGAAACTCCGCTCATCCAGTGGCAGCGATTGTCAGCTGACAACGGGGTGAGCTGCGCCTCAGAGCCCGCTGGCATCCGTATTATCGGTATCGTGAAATGGAAACCAGCCCATCCAGTGATGGCGATTGTCAGCTGACAACGGGGTGATCTGCGCCTCAGAGCCCACTGGCATCCGTATTATCGGTATCGTGAAATGGAAACCAGCCCATCCAGTGATGGCGATTGTCAGCTGACAACGGGGTGATCTGCGCCTCAGAGCCCGCTGGCAACCGCATTATCAGTATCGTGAAATGGAACTCCGCCCATCTAGTGATGGCGATTGTCAGCTGACAACGGTGTGATCTGCGCCTCAGAGCCCGCTGGCAACCGCATTATCAGTATCGTGAAATGGAACTCCGCCCATCTAGTGATGGCGATTGTCAGCTGACAACGGGGTGATCTGCGCCTCAGAGCCCGCTGGCAACCGCATTATCAGTATCGTGAAATGGAACTCCGCCCATCTAGTGATGGCGATTGTCAGCTGACAACGGATGAACTGTGCCTCAGTGGCCGCTGGCAACCACATTATCGGTATCGTGAAATGGAACTCCGCTCATCCAGTGGCAGCTATTGTCAGCTGACAACGGGGGATCTGTTCCTCAGTGGCCCCTGGCAACCACATTATCGGTATCGTGAAATGAAACTCCGCTCATCCAGTGGCAGCTATTGTCAGCTGACAACGGGGGATCTGTTCCTCAGTGGCCCCTGGCAACCACATTATCGGTATCGTGAAATGAAACTCCCCTCATCCAGTGGCAGCGATTGTCAGCTGACAACGGATGAACTGTGCCTCAGTGGCCCCTGGCAACCACATTATCGGTATCGTGAAATGGAACTCCGCTCATCCAGTGGCAGCGATTGTCAGCTGACAACGGGGTGAGCTGCGCCTCAGAGCCCGCTGGCATCCGTATTATCGGTATCGTGAAATGGGTCCCGCCCATCCAGTGATGGCGATTGTCGGCTGAAAATGGGCCGAACTGCACCTCAGTGGCCGCTGGCGATGACATTAGCTGTTTATTTTTATTAGTATTTTTATATAATGCGCGCACGTCCCAGTGGCACAGCTGGATAGCGCGCGCCCCTCCTAAGGGCGAGGTCGCAGGTTCGAATCCTGCCTGGGACGCCATCTCGTAACCTCATCTCACCACCCAATAATGCATTTCCGCATGCGTTGCAAGCATTATTTTGCGCTATTTCAGCGACATTCAAATCCAAAAGCCTTCCTAACTCATTGTTTTTTAAGGATTTTTTTTATTTAAAATCTCTTATAACCATCCCCTCCTAAGGGACAGGCCACTGGTTCGACTCCAGTCGGGAGCACCATATAAAACAAGGGGTTAGCATCGTCAGGATGCTAACCCCTTGGTCGTTTTTGGCGCGGGGTACCACAGGAAACATTCCATGCCACCCTCTTGTACCTCTTGAGGCATCTCATCACCGTACCCGCCCGGTAATCCCCCAACTACGCAGTAAATGAAATGGATCTAACGATCGACAACATCTACTCCAGATGGCACACGTTTCTTGCCAGAAATCATCGCCCGGATTAAGTCGCCATGAGTCAAGCGGTCAATCGCAATGACAGCCACTACATGAACGAAAATCGCCACCTGCAGCGCTTTGGCAAAAAACTCATGGATACCTTCCATGACCTCATCACCAAACAGATTCTCATAGTTAGTCAGAATCCCAGTAACAGCAGTGCCAACCAAACAGGTCAGTAACAGGATAATCATCAAGGAGCCCATCGGGTTATGCCCTGCGTGATAGGGATGTTTCCCTTTCATGCTCGCTTGCACGTAACCCGTTACACGGGCTGGAGTGGGAAACCACTGAGTGAATTTTGCGTAATGAGATCCAACAAAACCCCACGCAATTCGGATCACCAACAATCCAGACAAGATATAGCCGACATAGCGATGATTACGATGCCCCTCTTCGAGAATAAATAGATTGAGTACACATAATACGACTGTCGCCCAGTGAAAAAATCTGACGACAAGATCCCAAACTTTTATTTCATCATGTTTCATAACACTCTCCACACCATTGCAATGTGGCACAAACAACATTGAAGTCGCTTGTGCCACCATTAAATTATTCCGTGTCCAGCTCTTGCTGTTCCGTGACTTTATTTTCCAGGTGTAGTGGTCAACTAAATCCGGACACTTGGTTAGGCCGATCCTCGGCTTTTGCTGGCGCGATCCCGTCATTGTGTTGATGTGGACGCCGCCAGTTGTAGTAATCCATCAGGTAATAGCTGATATCCCGCTTCGCCTCCCGCAGGTTCATATATCCCGTTGTCGGGAGCCACTCTGTCTTCAGACTCCTGAACAACCGCTCCATCGGTGCATTATCCCAACAGTTGCCACGCCGACTCATGCTCTGGGTCATGCGATAGCGCCACAGCCGCTGCCGAAATGCCCGGCTGCCATATTGGCTGCCTTGGTCGGAGTGAAACAGCACACCTGATGGGCAACCCCGCTGCTGATAGGCCATCTCGAGCGCTTTTATTGCCAGCTCTGCATCAGTCTTGTCAGACATCGCCCAGCCCACGACTCGGCGGGCATAAAGGTCGAGCACCACCGCCAGGTAATTCCAACGACCACCTGCCCAGACGTAGGTGATATCGCCACACCACACCTGATTGGGTTGTTGGACATCAAATTCACGCGCCAGCAGATTGGGAATATCCGGTCGTTCAGACCGGGCGACCTGATAGCGATGAGCACCCGGTTGCTTGGATACCAGACCGGCCTCCTTCATCAGACTGCGCACTTTGAATCGGCCAATCTGATGCTCCAGCGCTCGCATCATCGACATCAAGGCGCGGCTGCCCGCTGAGTTCCGGCTCTCTTTGAACAAACGGCGCAACTCGCTGCGTTGCTGCATCCGCTCACGGTTAATCGTCCGCTTGCGGGCCAGATAGTCGTAAAAACAGGATGTTGGAACATCGAAAGCGCAGCAGACCATACTGATGGGGGCTTGCTCCCTTAATCGGTCTATCAGCGCGTACGTTTGAACTCGTCCGCCATCAAGAGAGCTGTAGCCTTTTTTAGAATGTCCTTTTCGCGCTCGAGCCGGTTGATGCGGGCTTCCAGCTCCTGGATTTTCTGCTGCTCCGGGGTCAGCGCTTTGCCGATTGGGGTGGTGCCGGTTCGTTCGGATTGGAGCTGCTGAACCCATCGGCGAAGTATGGTTTCACCGACATCCAGTGAACGGCTGGCTTCGGGGACAGAGTATCCCTGGTCGAGTACCAGGGATGCGGCTTCGAGTTTGAATTCAGCAGTAAATGAGCGACGTAATCTTGTCATTGAACACCTCAAGTCATGGTGGCGACTGTACCACCTAAAATGGTGTCCGGGATGATTAGACCACTACAAGGGTTGATAGATATACGAGCAGCACGATTGCCGCCAACAAACTAAAAGAAGCTGAATATCTGCTCAATTACAACCCACCGCTTTTTAGTGGTTTATCCAGAAAATCGCCCACTACAGCGCCTAATGGCCGAGTCATGATAAAAGCCGCCCAAAACAGCAAGGTGCGAGATACTGAGGTGAAAAAATAAGTTGCGACGATGGCCAGCAATACGGCACCAAACAGGATCATGCACCGGTGTAGCCAAATCCACCATCATCGGCGACCCAATCACCTAATGCCGTGCCCAGGGTTTGGGAAAACATAATGGTGGTCCAATAAAGTGCGCTACTGGCTGAAATTTGAGCGCTAACGGCGATGAAAAAGATAACTGCAACGATCCCGCTACTCAACAGATAGCCAAGATCCATCGACATGAAGACAGCATCACCACCGGTTTCCCCCAGCGTTGTTGCCAATATCTTGATAATCCAGAATGCCAGGGTGATCTCCGGCACTTTGCTGACTGAAGAGCTGATACTGTGATGCATAGCCCACCCATCCGGTGGTTCGACAACGATCCGTCGAATAGAGCATGTCTGTGATTTCTTAAGAAATGCTTAAGCTCGATAAAATCGACAAAAAAACTGCTTTTTAGCCAGATGAGAGTCCGCCAGGCAACAATTTCCTCTTAATTTTTTCTTAAGGTTCAAGGGTTATTGTTCACTCATACTTCAGATTATTGATAAAGCTCATTATGCAACACGCCCTTACAAATATTGGGCTTTCTCTTCGTCCTGCTCTGGTACTATCCCCACGCAGTAATGGAATACCCAAAATCAATGTTTGAAATGCCTCTCTGGGAGAAGTCATGCCTTCAGTTGTTAAAATAAGAGTTGTGCCATTTATTTTATTGTTGGCGTTGGTGTTTGCCTTTCTGCTCAATTGGCCAGTATTGCTCCACTTTTATGAGATCTTCACCAATATGGAGCACTTCAAGATAGGGTTCGCAATATCGATCCCCATCCTGCTGGTGGCTGCACTTAACTTCGTCTTTATGCCATTTTCAGTGCGCTATCTGCTCAAGCCGTTCTTCGCGTTTCTCTTCGTGGTTGGCTCTATCGTCAGCTACACCATGATGAAGTACCGCGTTCTGTTTGATCAGAACATGATCCAGAACATCTTCGAGAGCAACCAGAGCGAAGCCCACTCCTATATATGTTTGCCCATAGTGGCCTGGGTGTTGCTGGCCGGAGTGTTGCCCGCGGTGTTGCTCTTTTTTGTGAAAATTGAGTATCCGAAAAAGTGGTATGCAGGCCTCTTCCAGCGTGGACTCTCCATGCTGGGCTCAGTGGCAATCGTCGGGATCATCGCCGCCTTCTACTATCAGGATTACGTCTCCGTCGGCCGCAATAACCAGACCCTCAACCGTGAAATCGTGCCTGCCAACTTTGTCTACAGCACCACCAAGTATCTCTACAAACGATATCTGGCTGAGCCGGTTCCCTTTATCACGCTGGGGGATGATGCCAAGCGGCTGGCGGCGAATGAGGATAAGCCGACCCTGATGTTCCTGGTGGTGGGGGAGACCGCGCGCGGCAAGAACTTCTCGATGAACGGCTACGGGAAAGAGACCAATGCCTTTACCAGCAAGAGCGGTGGCGTGATCTCTTTCAATGATGTCCGCTCATGCGGCACTGCGACAGCTGTCTCTGTGCCCTGCATGTTCTCTAACATGGTGCGCAAGGAGTATGACGACAATCGTGCCCGCAACAGCGAGGGGCTGCTGGATGTGTTGCATAAAACCGGGGTCTCAGTGTTCTGGAAAGAGAACGACGGCGGCTGCAAAGGGGTGTGCGATCGGGTGCCCAATATCGAGATCAAGCCCAAGGATCACCCGCAGTTCTGCGATAACAACACCTGTTATGACGAGGTGGTGCTGCAAAACCTCGATGATGAAGTCGCACAGATGAAAGGGGACAAGCTGGTTGGCTTCCACCTGATTGGGAGCCATGGCCCGACCTACTACAAGCGTTACCCCGACACTCATCGTCAGTTTTTGCCGGATTGCCCACGCAGCGACATCGAAAACTGCACGGATGAAGAACTGGTCAATACCTACGACAACACCATCCGCTATACCGATTTCGTGATCGCAGAGCTGATTGCCAAACTGAAAACCTACGAAGAGAAGTACAACACGGCGCTGATCTATGTCTCCGACCATGGCGAATCACTGGGTGCGTTGGGGCTCTACCTGCACGGTACGCCCTACAAATTTGCACCCGATGACCAGACCCGGGTGCCGATGCAGGTCTGGATGTCTCCCGGCTTCTCCCAAGAGAAGGGGTTGGACATGAGCTGCTTGCAGCAGAAGGCCACCGATACCCGTTACTCCCACGACAATCTCTTTTCGTCCGTGCTGGGGATCTGGGATGTCAAAACGGCGGTCTACGATCAGGGGCTGGATATCTTCAGCCAGTGCCGAACTGTGCAATAAACCCTGTATGGGGCGCTCATGCGCCCCTTTTTCATCCCCCTATTTGTTTAATTTGTCATGTAAACGCCCCTGCCAGGGTTCAGGTTTTCTATACAGCAGGGGCGTGTTCACCATGACGTGTTCACCATGAAAAGAGGAAGAGGAAAAGGAAATGGCAAAACCCGGTGCAACAGGGATCACTCGCGTCATTCATGCAACCAACTACAGCATGAAAGGGCTCTCGTCGGCCTGGCAGCATGAAGCCGCTTTTCGCCAGGAGTTGCTGCTCATTTTGTTGCTGATGCCGCTGGCTTTTTTCGTTGGCGACGGCCTTAACCAAATATTGCTGCTGATCGTCATCAGCTGGCTGGTGGTAATTGTGGAGATCCTCAACTCTGCTGTTGAAGCGGTGGTCGATCGGATTGGCTCTGAGCATCACGAACTCTCCGGCCGTGCCAAAGACATGGGCTCTGCCGCTGTTTTTATCTCGCTTGCCCTCAATGCGCTGGTGTGGGGCGCGCTGACCGGTCGTAACCTGCTTGGGTGGTGGTAATAAGCAGTGGTTGGCAAGAGATGCCGGATAAACAGAGAGGGCGACCGCATGGTCACCCTCTCTTGCTTCATCATCGCTCAGGGCGTGGTGAGCGTCATGTGTTTGGTGATGGCCTGATAGAGCTGGGGGTAGTCATCTTCAAAATGGTGGCCTCCCGGTAGCGTGACAGTGGTGACATTGGCTTGGTTGAGGCGGGGACAGAGGCGGTCGCTGTCATCGTCATCGGCTCCTTGCAGGCAGATCATCGGCAGATCACGGATGGTCTTCACCTGCGGTTCGGTCGGGTAGCTGCGGGCCTTGTGAGTCAGCATGTCGCTGACGTGGATCTCGAAATCCGAGCTGGTGGAGGGAGATAGCATCACAGCCCCTTCCAGAGTCTGGCGATAGCGCTCCGGCAGTCGGTTGATGACGAAGGGGACTATCTCAGCACCAAACGAGAAGCCCACCAGCAGCCAGCGCGGGCGTTGCCAGCGAGCCTGGTAATCGTCGAGGATCCGCTCCAGATCGGCAGTCACCTGTTCCGGGGTTTTCTTCTTCCAGTAGTAGCTGAGGGAGCTCCAGCCCACCACCGGCATGCCATGCAGTTGCAACTGGGCGCTCAACCCCTTGTCGAGGGCCGCCCAGCCGCCATCGCCGCTGAGAAACACCACCATGGGGGCGTCGGATGGCTGCTTGACCGGCAGTTCAATCAAACTCAGATCATCCTTGACCGGGGCCGCTTGCGCCGCAAATGACGAGATGGGCAGTACGAGACTGAGTAACAGCAATATCAAGGCTCTCATGGGCCATGCTCCTATTTCTTGATCAGCCCCAGCGGGCCGCGGCTAATCAGGGTGATCAGGTGAGTCAGGGTTCTTGGCAGTGCCAGCTTGCTGTTGCAGAGCAGGTAGCGCGGCTCCCAGCTGGGCGAAAACTTCTCTTTGTAGCGGCGAAGCCCCTGAAAGTTGTAAAAACGGCTGCCACGCATAAACAGGGTGTTGCCGAGGCGATCCCAATAGCTGCCGAGCGGGTGGTCATTGAAGCCGGACATGGGGGCCATCCCCAGATTGAAGCGGGCGTACCCCTGCGCCTTGCCCCACAACAGCAGCTCGACGAAGAGAAAATCCATGATGGGGGCAGTGCCGCTATCCAGGCTGTAACGCATCAGATCGATGGAGAGGCTCTCCTTGCTGTCGCTGACCCAGAGGTTGGCAAAGCCGACGATCTGCCCCTCGTGCCGTACCAGCGCTGCCGGGCTCAACGTCAGGTAGTCAGGCTCGAAACGGCCGACCGAGAAGCCCTTCTCTTTGCCCATCTTGCTCTGCATCCAGCTATCGGAGACGGCTTGCAGCCTCGGCAGCAAGGGGGCAACGGCAGTGGCCTCCACCACTTCGAAGATCAGCCCCTCCCGTTTTCCCTTGGTGTGGCTCTGGCGCAGGTTGCGCAGCCGGCTGCCCGCCAGATCGAAGCGGGTCAGATCGACCATAGCCTCTTCGCCGAGCTTGAAGGGGATCAACCCCAGCTCCAGATAGAGGGGAAGGTAGCGGGCCGACACCTGATAGAAGACCGGGTTGGCGTCGTGCTCGTCGCAGCGCTCCCGAAATTGCCAGAGCAGCTCTTCAATCAGCTCGGGGCGACCGACCGGATCCCCCATCACAATCCAGCTGTTGCCCTCGATGCCATACATCAAAAAGGCGTCACCGGCGGGGTGGAACAGCAGGGATTTATCTTTCAGCTGGGCCAGATAGCCGTGGCCCCCGCCGTCCCGCACCACCAGCGCATGAGCGCGTGCCAGCGCTTCTTTATCCGGCTTGTTGCCCACGATACGCAGCGGCGCCAGCAACTGTGCAACCCCGACGACTGCCAGCACGGCCACCACGCTACCCATGGCACGCAAGCCTCTGGCGGCACCGCCGTGAGGGGAGAAGTGGAACCAGAGGGCGTGGTCATACTCCACCTGACGGTAGGAAAAAAGCAGCAACCAGAGGGCCCCCAGCAGTACGGCACCGACCGAGATCAGCCAGCCCGGGGTGAACTGGGCATGCAGCAGGGATCCCTTGCGATAGAACAGCGGGCGACAGGGGGTCATGATCAGCAGAAAGCTGCCAAGCAGCAGGGTGGACTCCCAGTCTCCCCCCTTGAGCAGGGAGAAGGTCATCCCCAGCACCAGCAGTAGCTGGCTGATGCGAAAGGCGGCGTCGTGGCGGCGATAGAGGCTGCGGGCCAGCAGGATCAACAGCACCCCACTTACGCTGCCGAGGACGTGGGAGAGCTCCAGCAGATGGAGTGGCAGCACCTGCAGCAGTGTTTCGATGCGGCTGCGCATGGTAGGGATCATCCCCGAGCAGAGCAGCAGGCTGCCGGCAGCAAAGGTACCCAGGCTGATGAGGGCGGGCAGAAATTCGCGCACCGCGCTCATGATCCCCTGCAGCCGTTGCCAGCGAGCTTTCTGCTGCAGCATCTCCTGACTGGTAAAGAGCAGCAAGGCGCAGAGGAAGGGGAGCACGTAGTAGATGCCGCGATAGAGCAGCAGCGAGGCGAGTAGCTTGTCGGCCGGCAGATAATTGGCCAGCAGCAGACTCATGCTCGCTTCAAAGACCCCTATCCCGCCGGGCACGTGAGCCATCACCCCAAGGAAGCTGGCCAGCACGAAAGCACTGAGCAGCACTGGGTAGGGAACGCTCTGGGCGGGTAACAGCACAAACAGCACCGCGGCCGCGGCCATCCAGTCGATCAGGGCAACCAGTAGTTGCAGCAAGCGCACCTTGAACTCGGGCAGGGTCAGGGTGTGTTCCCGCCAGGAGAGCCGGGGTTGCGGCCAGCAGAGATAGCTCACCACCAGCAACAGCGCCATGGCGCCGGCCAGCTTGAGCAAGATGTCTGCCCACTGCGGCCAGTCTGGCAGCAACTGCGAGACATCGTTGGTCAGCAAGGCGCCGCCCCCCCAGGCCAGCAAGCCGAGGAAGAAGGTGATGGAGCAGAACAACACGACGCGGGCCACCTCCCCGGTGGCGAGCCCCAGGCTGGAGTAGATCCGGTAGCGTACCGAGGTGCCGGTGAGCAGGGCAAAGCCAAGGGTGTTGGAGAAGGTGTAGGCAATAAACGAAGTGATACCGACCTGTTGCCAGGGGAGCTGCTTGCCCAGCGCATGGAGAGCCAGTAGATCGTAGCAACAGAGGCAGGCATAACTGAACAGGGTCAATAGCAGCGCGGCTGCCAACAGGGGCAGTGGCTGCGACCAGATGGCGACACGAATATCATGCCAGTGCCATGAATGGGTCAGGTGATAAAGCACGGTCAGTGCGGTGCCCAGCAGCAGCAAGCTGCACAAGGGGCCTAACCATTTAACGAGATGACGCCACATGCCATGTTCCTGTGGTCATTGACCGTTTCCCGCAAAGGGGAGCCGGGTCGTGGATCCGGTTTGGACGAGTGAGGCGCTCGTCAGGAAAATATCGGGAGATATGGAAAGGGAGGCGTCAGCCTCCCTCTGTGATCTCCAGTAATCGGTTGGATCACTTGGTTTTCGGCGCGACTTTAACCGCTGGGGTCTTGGCGTGGGTGGTTTTATGATGTTTCTTCACCACTTTGGTCTGGGTGGCTTGCGGTGCAGCTGCTTTGGTCGGGGTGGCTGCCATGGTGAAACCGGAGGTGAGCGCGAAAACGGCAGCCAAAGTCAGGGGGATAATTTTTTTCATGTTCAATTTCCTTATTCGGGTTGATGTTATGGAGCGTTTCTCCATGACTTCATCCTATGACTGTTGCGGCTGTCCTTCAGTGAGCGGTTGGTGACGGTTTGTATCCAAATGTACAGGGAGGGTTATGCAGAAGCGGGCGCCGCGGTCACTGGCCAGCAGCGCCACATCGCCCCCGTGATGACGGGCAATGCTGCGTACGATGGCCAACCCCAGTCCGGTGCCGCCGGTGCGGCGATCCCGGCTCTGATCAAGGCGCACAAACGGCTCGAAGATCTGGGGGGCCAGGGCCGGATCGATCCCCGGTCCGTCGTCACTCACCTCCAGCAGATAGTGATCCTGCAACCGGGAGAGCGAGAGGGTGACCCGACTCTCGGCATAACGCAGGGCGTTGCCGATCAGGTTCTCCACGGCGCGCGTCAACAGCCGTTGATCGCCGCACCAGGGCATCTGGATGACCGGCAGTTGCAAAGCCAGTGCTTTCTCCGGGTGCAGTGCCTGCCAGTCTCCAAAGTGGAGCTCCGCCCACTCCACCAGCTCCAGCTCATCGAGCTTGAGTGGCAGCTCGGGCCGATCCAGCCTGGCATAGGTGAGCATCTCTTCGATAAGGGAATCCAGCGCCCCCAGATCCCGCTCCAGTGCCTGCTGCTCGGTCTCCGAGGGTTGGGGGTCAAGCATGGCAAGCCGATAGCGCAACCTGACCAGCGGGGTGCGCAACTCGTGGGCGATGGCATCGGTCAGCTGCTTGCGGCTAGCGAGCATCGCTTGCAACTGGGCGGTCATCTGATCGAATGTGCGGCCGACCCGAGCCAGGCTGCTGCCTTGCGGCAGGTTGGTACGACAGGAGAGATCCCCATCTCCCACCCGGCGCGCGATTTGCTCGAGCTGGAGCAAGCCGCGCCAGTGGGGGCGCAGCCAAAGCAGCAGTGGCAGCCCTAGAGAGAGGCCGATCACCAGCAGCAGCCCCACATCGACCCAGTGAAGTTCGTGCAGATAGGAGAGATAGGGCACCGGGCCGACGATCAGCACCTGATCGGTATCGGGGACACGCTGCAGGAAGGTATCATCCTCTTCGACGATGACGATGTTCCCTGCGGCCAGAAAGGCCTGATCCTCGCTGGCCAGGGGCTGGCGTGCCAGCTCGCCGATCTTGAGGGGCAGGGTAAACTGGCTACTCTGTTCCGCCAGCCGCTCCGGCCAGTGCTGTGGCGGAGTTCTCGCTAACTCGCTGGTCAACAGGCCAAGGGAACCTTGCATCATCCGCTCGAGGTAGCGGTCACCCGCCCGCTCGGCAGTCACCTGATAGACCACGCCCACCAGCAGGATGGCCAGGGTAAAGCAGCCGATCAGCAACAGGTAGAACTGGATAAAGAGACGGCGCATGGCGGTGCTCCCGAAAGAGGGTTATTCCCAGGCGTGGGGAACGAACAGATAGCCCTTCTGGCGGACCGTCTTGATCCGGGTCGGGTTGTTGGGGTCATCCCCGAGCTTGCGGCGCAGGCGGGAGATAGCCACATCCATGCTGCGATCCTGGCCGTCATACTCCCGACCGCGCAGGCTGCGAAAGAGGGTTTCCCGTCCCAATATTTGGCCTGCGTGGCAAGTGAGCTCCCACAACAGATCAAAGTCAGCGGTCGAGAGGGCAATGCTCTCGCCGTCGAGCCGCACATCCCGACCCGGTCCATCGACGTGCAATCGGCCAAATTGCAGTTGCTGAGGCACACTGCTGGTGGCAACGGGTTGGGTTGATGTTTGCTGGTGCTGGCGAAACTGCACCCGCAGGCGGGCAAGCAGCACCGGCGGTGGGGTGGTTTTGAGGATGTAATCGTTGGCGCCAAGCTCCAGACTCAGGATCTGGTTCATGTCGCTGTCCAGCGAGGTGAGCATCACTATGGGGCCGTCAAAGCGCGGCCGCAGATCCCGACAGAGAGACATGCCATCCTGCCCCGGCAGCATGATATCGAGCAGCACCAGATCGGGCTGTTCGGCCTCGATCCGGGCTAGCGCCATATCCCCTCTGGGTTCGAGGATCACCTCCATATCGTGGCGACCAAGCCAACGGCTGATGAGTTGGCCAATCTCGGGATCATCTTCAACAAAAAGAATGCGCTGCATAGAAAGGTTCCATTCGAAATCGATGAAGACACGATGCCGGCCAGCATAACAATTAGGTCACCTAGCTCAATCATACGCCAGGAACATCTGCGTCCCTGTTACACCACCCGCAGGGAGCTGACCCGCAAAGGGGTGTGAATCCATTCTGTCAGCAATCCCTCTACGACTTCTTATTCATCCGCGCTTTTAAATCAGCAAAGGGGTTATGGGTCGCTCCACCGGCAGCGTTTTTGGCATCTTCGCCAGCAACGACCGTTGAGCCATATTGATAAGCTTCGGTGTATTTTGAATGCTCATGATCGTGACAGTACAGACAAAGCAGTTCCCAGTTACTGCCATCTTCAGGATTGTTGGTATGGTCGTGATCGATGTGATGAACCGTCAGCTCGCGAAGGTTAGAGTACACAAACTCCCGAGAGCAGCGCCCACATATCCAGGGATATAGTTTCAGGGCTTTTTCACGGTAGCCGCTTTCCAGCTGCGCGTAGTGCTTAGAGATAATTGCCATAATTGATACCAGCCCACCTGAACGTGTGAATGCAATATGGTATCACTGCTGCCACACCGCTCGGCTGGAGAAATAAAATTTTCGTACAACAAAAAGGCCACCGCATTGCGGTGGCCTTTTTGTTTCTTGTCACAAGAATTTGGTGGAGCTACGCGGGATCGAACCGCGGACCTCTTGCATGCCATGCAAGCGCTCTCCCAGCTGAGCTATAACCCCGATTTGTGTGAATGACCGGCAGTCATTCTGAATTTGGTGGAGCTACGCGGGATCGAACCGCGGACCTCTTGCATGCCATGCAAGCGCTCTCCCAGCTGAGCTATAACCCCAAATTCGGTACTGAATGAATGGTTCTGGCGGCCATTCATCCTAAATAGTGGTGGAGCTACGCGGGATCGAACCGCGGACCTCTTGCATGCCATGCAAGCGCTCTCCCAGCTGAGCTATAACCCCACAAAGGTCGGCCTGGGTGATACACACCGCACTGCCCTGGGTATTCAATACAACAATCGAGAATCTGGTGGAGCTACGCGGGATCGAACCGCGGACCTCTTGCATGCCATGCAAGCGCTCTCCCAGCTGAGCTATAACCCCTTTGATTCCAGATTGTTCGAGGAGAATTGGTGGAGCTACGCGGGATCGAACCGCGGACCTCTTGCATGCCATGCAAGCGCTCTCCCAGCTGAGCTATAACCCCAACTCACCTCGGCGCTGACGAAGTTATCTCCGGCAACGGAGGCGGATGATAGGCATCGTGAGCTTTGCTGTCAACCCAAAAATAACTGCCATTGATTCGTTTAGTCAAAATTGCAGCAGTCCGCTGTTTTTACCAGCAAGGAGCATGCTATCTCTCTGTTTTATGTCACAAATCGGCTCAAACTCCGATCTCAAGCCGCGATAGAGTGCAGCCCGTGCAGCAGGCCCCTTTCCGATGCAACGCTTCCGCTCTCTTGCCTTTATTGCAGGTGCGCAAACAGACTCGCTCTCATCACCCCAATCAACCCTCTCCATGAACAAGAAACCCTTTCCATAAAGAATGTTGCACTTGAAAACCTTTTCTATGATTTTCGTAAATTTACAACATAAAAAGTTGATCCAGCTCACAGATAACCATAGGATCAAACCGTGATCCAGGTCACACACCATAACCATAAATGACAGAGCGATGAGGTAAACCATGTTTGAGAATCTGGCAGTCCTGTTCCGCCTCAAGGGCGCAACCACCAAGAGCGGCATTGTAGAGAAAGATGCCTATGCACCGTCCACCCGTGAATACTACTTTCGCTACGGCAAGTAATCGGTGAAAGTATTTCACCAATAACAGTAATAAAACTACATCACGCACATCCTATCGCAGCGCCATCCAGGTGCTGTCCTGTCCCGGCCAGAGAGAGTCCTCGGCCAAACCTGAACTCCACCAAACGAGAATGGGGCCCGCAGGCCCCATTTTTTATTGCATTGGCTCATTGCCGGATCACAGCTTGATCCAGGCATCGCTCCATGCGGTTCCCTTACCTGGCTCATAAGCCCAGGCTGCACCGGAACACCAGCCGGTGTAGGGATGCGGTTTGCACTCGTAGCTGGCGCCGCCATTGCTCACGCGCTCGCCCGCTTTATAGGGAGTGCCCGCCTTGTAGGCCGGGTAGTCACCATCCGGTGGGGTTACCCCCCCCTCTTCCCCTTTGACCAGCAGGGCGTGGTTAGCACTGCGACTCAGGCTCCCTTCGTCGGTCACCGTCAACTTGATAGCCAGCTTGGTATCGGTGGCCGGCTGGGGCAGGGTCAGCTCCAGCGTGACCTGATCCAGTGCCGGGGCGGAGGCGCCGGCAGGCAGGGTCCAGGCATACGCCAGCGGCTTGCCTTCCGGATCGCTGGAATGCTGCGCGGAGAGGGTGACCTTGCTGCCGCCTTCGGCTTGCGCCGGGCCAGTGATGCTGGCCACCGGTGGCAGGTTGGACCCGCCACCATTGTCTTCAATCACCACCTCGGGGAAATAGCGCTGAATACAACGGGTATAGTCACCCTCTTTGAACGCACTATAAGGAGTCTGGTAACCCACCAGTTGACACTCATAGCTCTTGCCACCGTTGGGATTACCAGCAATATAGTTCCAGTTATCAACCCAGTAGATGGGCACTGCGCCCGCCCCTTTATCGTCAAAGTACTTCATGTTTTTGCAGCCAAGAACTTCGTCAGCCGGGATCGGTACGCCGAAGTAGTTGGCAAATTCGCGGTAGTAGTTGATACGGTTCTGGGACTGGGCATGCTCGGCATTGCCGCCACACTCAACGCCACCGTTGATGATCTGGGTAGTCACCCCGAAACCGGGTAGCAGACCGTTCTGCTTGTCATGGTCGTTCGGCTGCCAGGTACCGTCGATGACGTGCAACATGGAAGGCTTGGGCGGCTGCGGATAGGTATAGAAGAACACCGCGCTGGCCAGGTTCAGCCAGCTGTCGGCCACCAGCTCCGGCTGGTCGAGCAGGGTGCGCACCGTGCCAAACATCGCCTCGGAGAAGGGTCCGTAGTTGAAGTTGTAAGAGAGCTGCTTGGCGCCGCGGCCGAAGTAGCTCTTAAACTCGCCATTGTCGAAGGTGCCGCATGGCCACTGCTGCCCCTGCCATACGCTAGGGCTGCATTCAACGTTATAACCGCCGCGCATGGTTTCGTTCCAACCCATCTCGCGCACATAGACCAGCGCCTGACGCCACTCGGCCTCCGGACGCCAGCTCTCGTGGCCGCCGGTCTCCTGAGCGAAGTGAGCAAACATGGTCGCCAGGGTCTTGCGGCAGATGGCGTCGGCATCACGGCCATCGCTGTAGCTGCTGCACAGAGCTGGGAACTTGGCCGCCGCCTGCAGCAAGCCACGGTAGGTATACTCGGGAGCGCGCAGCGGGAACAGGTAGTTGAACTGGCTCTCGCTGAGCAGGCTTTCCACCAGCTTGACGTTATCCGGGTTGTCGGCACGGCCCGGCTGCACCGCTTCCACCACCAGATTGTCACGGGTAGCAATGGAGGCCTTGACTGCTTCCATCGCCGGGAAGTCGGTCAGCGCCCGCTCTTTGGCATCCAGCTCTGCCTGGCTCATATAGACAGGAGTGGTGGTGCCATCCGGCGGCGTAGGTGTGGGTGTTGGCGGAGTGGGCTTGTCGTCACCGTCACCATTGTCCGGCGGGGTCACCTCACCTTCGCCGATCAGCTTCCACGGGGTATCCCACTCGTTGGCAACCGCCATGCTGGGGGTCTGGCCCGGGTTGACCCACCACTTGGCTTCAAATACCTGGCCGTTGTAGTTGACCTGGCTACCGCCCGGGTAGGATTTGTTGATGTCGTATGCTTCGGCCGCCCACAGGTGGCCACTGAGCATCAATCCGGCAAGCAGAAGGGTGATGCGATTTTTTTTCATTATTGTTGCTCTCTTAACTTTATTAGCAGACAAAAACGGGGTCTAAACAGACCCCGCCACAATCATAATGATGTCAACTTAACGGCAGCTTGCTGCGCCAACATCAACCCAGACATCGTGCTTGCCCGGCTCATTACCTTGAGTCCACCACTTGGCCTTCCATTGACGACCGTTGTGGTTGGTAAGTTCCCCGCCGTTGTAGACAACCGCAGCGTTCCAACCCAGCTCAACCTGGCTCTCCAGTGACCACTGATCCGCAGTGCGGCTAGGTTCATTGCCCTGGGTCCAGTACTTGGCACGCCATACCAGCTGGTTGTGGCTCACCTTGTCACCGCCGTTGTAGACCTTGCTGGTCTGCCATGCCGGGACGTTGGCCGCTTCCGGGTCGGTGGTATTGCATGAACCACCTTCCCCACCGTCACCGCCTTCATTGATCGGCGTAACGGTGAGACGGGTTGCCGCACTGGCGTCGAGTGCGCCATCGGAGACGGTCACAGAGAGGTCATAACCGGTTTCAACATCCACTGCAGGACCGGTGACCACCAGGGTGGCACTGTTCTGGCCAGTAGCCGAGATACCGGCTGGTACTTGCCATTGGTAGATCAGCTCGTCGCCATTGGGGTCGGATGCCTTGGCGGTGATGCTCACCTGCTTGCCCTCTTCTACTTTGAAGCTGGCGGGCAGAGTGACCACCGGAGG
This sequence comes from Aeromonas sp. CU5, assembly GCF_002586745.1. Classification (NCBI taxonomy): domain Bacteria; kingdom Pseudomonadati; phylum Pseudomonadota; class Gammaproteobacteria; order Aeromonadales; family Aeromonadaceae; genus Aeromonas; species Aeromonas sp. CU5. Next base: position 217,809 of record NZ_CP023817.1, on the reverse strand, counting down.
CAGGTTCGGTTGCGGTGCCTTGTTGGTCACCACCACCTGATCCTTGGCACTCAATTGATGGTCATCGGTCACGGTCAGCTCGAATACCAGCGCGGTATCGGCGCTCACGGCATTCAGATCGACCCGCACCTTGGCTTGCGTGGTATCACCCAGCACGGCTTGCGGACCGGAGACCTGCTTCCAGCTGTAGGTCAGGGCGCCTTTCTCCGGATCGTGGGAGGCTGAACCATCCAGGGTCAGGGAGGCCGGACCGGTCACAGTCACGTCGCTGCCCGCATTGGCGACCGGCGGCTTGTTGACTGGCGGGGTGATCCCCTCACCATGGCCGAGACCTTCGTGCATGGCGTTGAGGATGTCGCCGTTGTCGGCATCGATCTCCCAGGAGAAGAGACCGCCCAGCTTGTTGGCCAGCACATATTGACCTTTCGCCTTGACTGAACGCTCGTCGTCATAGGTGATCAGCTCACCAGTGGAGGGCTTGAACAGGGTCGCCGCTTCGGCGGTCTCGTCGTAGTTGTACTCCCAGCCTGCCCCCATGTGACTGTTGACGATGTGGCGATAGTCCAGCACGCCATCTTCCCAGGTTCCCTTGATCTTGCCGGTCGCAGTACCGGTGAAAGGATCGTTGCCTTGATAGCCGCTCACCCCTTTCCAGCCACGACCGTAGGCGGCGGCACCGATCACCAGCTTCTCGGAGTCGACCCCCTGTGCCAGCAGCTGCTGCACGGCAGAATCAGTGTTGTAGCGCTTGTTGGCAGAGCCATTGGTCGCCTGATACAGGTTGGCCTGATGGCCCAGCTGGGTATTGCTCCAGCCACCGTTGTAGTCGTAACTCATCACGAAGAGGTGATCCATGTACTGCTGGGCAGCCTTGTAATCCACATCCTCAATCTTGTCGTAACCGGCACCGATGGCGGAGGTGAGCTGATAAGTACGACCGGTCTCGGCCTCCAGCTCGTCGAGCATGGCGCGCAGATCCTTCATGATCAGCACATAGGTTTCACCATCTTTGGTCTTGTCCCCCAGATTGGGGTTGGCGCCGTCGCCGCCCGGGAACTCATAGTCGATATCGACACCGTCGAAGAACTTCCAGGTCTGCAGGAACTCTTTGACCGAGGCGACGAACACGTCACGCTTGGCTTTGTCATGCATGAAGAAGAAGGGATCAGAGAGGGTCCAGCCACCGACGGAGGGGAGGATCTTCAGGTCAGGATAGGCCTGTTTGAGAGCCATCAGATTGCCGAAGTTGCCCTTGTAAGGCTCATCCCAGGCGACCAGCGCACCCTGCCCTTTTTGCAGTGCCGCCCAGGGGTCGTGAATGGCGACCTGGAAATCCTTACGCCCAGCACAGGAGCGCTGCAGCGCCTGGAAGCTGCCGGAGATCTCCTTGAGGCTGTCGTTGAGGCCATCACCACCACAGATCGGGGTGAAGCCATAGAGGATATGGGTCAGGTTCTGGGCTGGCAGCTTGTCCACGCTGAAGTTGCGGTCGTAGACACCCCACTCCACATAGTAGGTGCCGACTACCTTGCCAGATTTGTTGGCATAAGGCTTGTTGTGCTCCTGCAGGGCAGGCTTGAGCGGCGCGAGGTGGCTGCCATCGGTATCGGCAACCACGATCTCTTTGGCATCGGACAGGGTGCAACCATCGCCGTTGCACAGCGCGACCTGCATCTGATAGCGGCCACCCTTGTACACCTTGAAGGTGGCGGTGCCGGCCGCTGAAGAGGGGCCGGACCACACTTCTTTGCCATCCAGCAGCACCTTGGCAGTCTGGCCGATATCGCCGCTCCAGATGTTCCAGGTGACGGTCACATCGGCGCCATCCTTGACCTTGACCAGCTCGTTATAAGCGCTCGCGGACTGGTTGACTTCGACGATGGCAAACTTGGTGGGACCCCAACCAATGGCGGGTTTGCCCGGAGCAGCCGCATAAGCGGCGGAGGAGGCGAGCAGGGTACTGACCACCATGGCCAGCAGTGCGGGTTTTGGACTTAGCATATTGCTTTCCTTTACGTTATGGAAAAAACGAAAGGGCAACGCAACACGACAGGTAACACAAAAATGACCACCCCTTGGCAAAGGCAGTCTGCATAACACTGTGGTGGCCCCGCTATCCTAGGTCAACATGTCCCTTAGACCGGAAGCTTTGCGTCCCGACTTTTCAATCGGTTTGCCCTTGTCACAACTTTATTTGCAGCGATAAATAATCGCCGATTAACTGTATGGGTATTCAATGGTTTAAGCAAATCCGACCATTGTTCATCAAGCAGGGGGCACAGGGCCACCTGACGAATAAAAGATTAAAAAACAGACACTTGTAAATTTGCAGCCTTTGGCGTGTCAATGATAAGGCCATTTCATTTTTGCGACACAAGTCACATTAAACCAATAAAAATCAACAAGTAAGAGCATTAAATCGCCAAGGGGTCATCTGAATCAGATTAAATGCATATATACTCGCCCCTTTGCATGACCAGCAGGGATCTTCATGCTCATCGATCTTCCAACCCGAACCAGACAACCCAGATACGACAGATTTGTTCGTCTGACGGTCTATACGCTGCCGCTGTCAGGGATACTCCTTCTGATCAACAGCCTCAACGGCTGGCAAAGGGCTCCACTCGCCTGTGTTCTGGTACTACAGAGCTACCTTATCTGCACCAGCTGGCTCTACCGCAACTACCGCTACCATCTGCACCGCCAGTGGCAACATCTTGACGAAGCACTCCGGATCAATGAAGTCACCACCGAGCTGGCACGCAACTCGGCGCAGTACCAGACCGAAGAGGCCTTTCTGGAGGATCTGCTTCGGCGGGCCATCATGTTGATCCAGGGGGCCGAGATGGGCTGTCTGCTCAAACTGGAGTCCGAGAGCGGCATGCTACGATATGAAGCAGCCATTGGCATGGATCTGGCCAAACTGCGCCAAGTAGAACTTCCTCTGACCCACTCATTTCAATACAAGCTGACCAAAGGTCGATGTCACAAAACGCTGCTGATCAATGATCTCTCCAGACTCAACGCCAACACGCCCCTCACGACAGAGGACCAAACCCTCCTTATCGACTGCTGTGATCAACCGATCCGCGCCACATTGGCCACCCCCATTCATGTGGATGGCCGGCTCTACGGCATGTTGAATATGGACAGCAGCAAACGCCATGCATTTACCCGCTACGACAGCCACCTGATGGCGATCCTGGCACGAGATATTCGCCACGCAATCACCATCTATCAGCAGTCCCACCGCATCTATCAGCTGGCCAATACCGACCAGCTGACTGATCTTGCCAATCGCCAGCGATTCGAGCAGAGCCTACTCGATCAACCGGAAGGCACCCTGCTGCTGATCGACATGGACAATCTCAAACAGCTCAATGACAGCTGTGGCCATCTAGCAGGCGATCGCGCGCTACGCCTTATCGCAGACGGAATACGCCGCCATTTTGGCAAAGATGTTATTGCAGCACGCTTTGGGGGTGATGAGTTTGTGTTGCTCACTCACTTTTCGCCCACCGAATTGCAGCAGGCTCAGGAAAAACTGACCAACATGTTGGCCAGCGCGTCCCCTCCCATCTTCTGCAGCATGGGCTCTGCGTATTACAGTGGTGATTTCAATACGGCTTTTGCTCAGGCAGATTCCGCCATGTATCAGCACAAACGGCGTCGCAAAAAGGAGTGCGCCAAAGCAGCCTTGGGGATGACCTCCGTCCCACCACATTCAGGTAATACGCGCCATTCCAGCGCCAGATCGTGCTCTGTTGAAAAGAGGGCTGAAGCTGACTGGGAGGTCCATGAAGAAAGAGCAAGAGATTCGGTCTGCTCGATGTCCATCTGACTAACTCTTATGCACACAGAGCGCCAATAAAAATGGCTATGTCCCAATTACGTGTTGCATGGGGTACCCCAACGCCTCATGCAGACACGCTTTGATATTCACTCCCTTCCCGTAACGCTCCAGCATCCTGCGCCAACCCAGATAATTCCTCAGGTAATGAGTTGCCACTCCATGGAAGCGCTCCATCCACTCTTTCAACCGATGGTGATACCCATTTACATGCTGGATGTGATACGCACCGACCACCCGCTCACCCTGACGATTGCGCACCACCTTATGGGTCACGCCCTGCTCTTTGCTGAAACTGGCATATACGCCCGCACCATCGCTACACAGCACTGCATCCGGCGAGACCAGGGGCTTCAAGACCGCGATAACTGTTTCGGCATTCATCTTTTCCAACTGAAAATCTGCATGGTGACCAGCACGGTCCTGCACCACCATCACAGGGATGTAATCGGGCCCGGTTCCCCGGGTTCGCCCTTTACCTCCTCGACACCGAGCCAGACGAGGTAATCCCCGCTGCCCCTTGAACGACTCGAGGAAGAAGGTCTCGTCGACCTCAACGATGCCCTCTTCCCGTGTGGCTTGATGGGCGGCCATCGCACGCAAGAAGCGGTGGCGCCAGAGGAAAGCGGTGTTCTTGCTGACCCCGCAACGCAGAGCTGCCCGGCGGACAGTGAGTCCTTCAATGAGGGCTTGCGCGTAGTCTTCCCAGCACTGCGTTTTACGTAATCTGGCCAAGGGGGTCTTGGTCAGCACGGTACTGGTGCGTAGACACAGTTTGCAACGATAGCGACGTAGTCCGCGACTCCATCCCCATGGTGCCAGCTGATTGGCATCGGCCTGACAATGTGGGCAACCGCTGCATGCAGGTAGCTGGGTATTGAGTGAGGTAATGGTGTGGGGCGCCATGAGCTCCTGCCGGGCAACACGGCGTTGGCGCAGGGTAAGCTGTGGAAAGAGAGACAACAGGTGTTGAAAGGCTGGGGTATCCATGATGGTAGACCTCAAGGTAATGACCTACTTCAAGCTTAGCCTTTCAACACATAATTGGGACAGAGCCATAAAAATGGGGCATGACTGGCATGCCCCGCGACCATTCAACTCTTGTTTATTTACAGCTGGCGGCCCCCACATCCTGCCAGACGTCGTGTTTGCCGGGCTCATTGCCCTTGGTCCAGTACTGCGCCTTCCACTGACGGCCGTTATAAGTGGTGATCTCGCCACCGTTGTAGGCCACGTTGGCATCCCAACCCAGTTGCACCTTGCTCACCAGCAGCCACTGATCCGTGGTGCGGCTCGGCTCGTTGCCCTGAGTCCAGTACTTGGCCTGCCACACCAGCTGGTTGTGGCTCACCTTGTCGCCGCTGTTATAGGTGGTTGCCGCTTTCCAAACTGGCCAATTGACCGCATCCGGATCAGTCGCCGTGCAACCACCGCCGCCGCTGGCCGGTTTGACCGTCAAACGGGTTGCCGCGCTGGCATCCAGCCCGCCGTCGGAAACGGTGAGGCTAAGATCATAACCGGTGTCGCTGGTCACGCTCGGGCCTGTCACCACCAGAGTGGCGCTGTTCTGGCCTGTCGCGGTGATGCCTGCTGGCACGCTCCACTGATAGGTCAGCGGATCGCCGTTAGGATCGGAGGCGGTGGCCTTGATGGTCACCTGCTTGCCCGCCTCCACAGAGGCTGTGGCTGGCACACTCACCACCGGTGCCAGGTTGGCTTGCGGCGCCTTGTTGGTGACAACAACCTGATCCTTGGCACTCAACTGCTGGTCATCGGTCACCGTCAGCTCGAACACCAGATTGATGTCGCTCGCCACGGCGTTCAATACCACCCGCGCCTTGGCCTGAGTGGCGTCGAGCAAGCCAGCCTGCGGCCCGGAGATCTGCTTCCAGCTGTAACTGAGAGCACTATTCTCCGGATCGTGGGAGGCCGAACCATCCAGCGTCACCTCGGTCGGACCGGTCACCTTGAGGTCACTGCCCGCGTTGGCCAATGGCGGCTTGTTGACCGGCGGCGTGATGCCACTGCCGTGGCCCAGCCCTTCGTGCATCGCATTGAGGATGTCGCCGTTGTCGGCGTCGATCTCCCAGGAGAAGAGGCCACCGAGCTGGTTGGCCAGCACATACTGCCCCTTGGCCTTGACCGAACGCTCATTGTCATAAGTGATGAGATCGCCAGTGGCCGCCTTGAACAGATAGGGCCCCTCGGCCACCTCGTCATAGCCCTGCTCCCAGCCAGCCCCCATCCGGTTGTTGACGATGTCGCGGTAATCCACCACCCCATCTTCCCAGGTTCCTTTCACCTTGCCGGTCGCCTTGCCGGTGAAGGGGTTGTTACCCTGATAGCCGCTCACCCCGGTCCAGCCACGGCCATACATGGCGGCACCGACCACCAGCTTGCCAGGATCTACCCCCTGCGCCAGCAGCTGATTGACCGCCTTGTCGGTGGTGTACTTGGTATTGGGATCCCAGCTCGCCGCATAGAGGTTGGTCTGGTGACCCAGCTCGGTGTTGCTCCAGCCACCGTTGTAGTCGTAGGTCATCATGAAGATGTGATCCATGTAGGGCTGGGCTGCCTTGTAGTCCACATCCTGGATCTTGTCGCCACCCGCCCCGATGGCCGAGGTGAGCTCATACTGGCGACCGGTCTCGGCCTCCAGCTCGTCGAGCATGGCCCGCAGCTCCTTCATCAGGGTCACATAGGTGGCACCATCGCTCGGGCTACCCAGCTTCGGGTTGGCGCCCTGTCCGCCCGGGTACTCCCAGTCGATATCAACGCCGTCGAAGAACTTCCAGGTCTGCAGGAACTCCTTCACCGAGCCGACGAACACATCGCGCTTGGTTTTGTCACCGAGGAAATAGAAGGGGTCGGAAAGGGTCCAGCCGCCGACCGAGGGGAGGATCTTGAGGTTCGGATAAGCCTGTTTCAGGGCCATCAGGTTGCCAAAGTTGCCCTTGTAGGGCTCATCCCAAGCGGAGAGATTGCCTTGCGACATCTGGACGGCAGCCCAGGGATCGTGCATCGCCACCTTGAAGTCGGCGCGACCGGCACACGCTTTCTGCAGCGCCTGGAAGCTCCCTTCGATCTCTTTGAGGCTGTCGTTGAGGCCATCCCCGCCACAGATGGGGGTGAAACCATAGAGGATATGGGTCAGGTTCTGGGCCGGGATCTTGTCGACGGTAAACTTGCGGCCATAGACCCCCCACTCCACATAGTAAGTCCCCACCACCTTGCCGGACTTGTTGGCGTAAGGCTTGTTGTTCTCCTGCAGCGCGGCCTTGAGTGGCGCCAGATGGCTGCCGTCGGTATCGGCGACCACTATCTCCTTCTTGTCGGAGAGGGTACATCCATCGGCGTTGCAGAGGGCTATCTGAGCCTGGTACCGCCCCCCTTTCTTCACCTTGAATTTAGCCGTTCCTGCAGCGGCAGAGGGGCCGGACCACATCTCCTTGCCATCAAACAGCACCTTGGCGGTCTGGCCAATATCGCCACTCCAGAGGTTCCAGCTCACTTCGACGTCAGCGGCATCCTTCCGCTTGACCAGATTGTTGTAGGCGCTGGCGGCTTGATCGACCTCCACAATGGCAAACTTGGTGGGGCCCGCGGCAATGGCAGGCTTGCCGGGGGGCGCAGCATAAACGGAAGTGGCACAACAGAGACCGACCGCGAGGGCCAGCATGGTAGGCTTTGGACTTAGCATTGTTATATTTCCCTATTTCGTTATGTAGGCAACGAAAAGGGCGACGCCCTGACAGGTAACCCAGAAGCAGTGCGGCCTCTTGGCAAAGGTGCACAACAACCTGTGGTGGCCCCGCTATCTCAAGTACGGCTCATCCCTGGACCGGAAGCTTTGCGTCCCGATCTCGCGATCGGTTTGCCCTTTAGCTACTTCATTCGCGATAAAAATAATCGCATCCCGACTATAGAGTGAGCGGATCAGGTGCGCTACTGTCGACTTTCACAACAAGTGGCTGACCAGAATGGCTATCGGTCGTTATCACACGAAATAGTGAAGGGATCATCGCCAATCCGGGGCCATGTATGACGAACCACCATGACGATGGTTGTCACCATATTTGTGCGGTTTTGTGAGCCGGTTCACGGCTTGCCGCCTGAGGTGCTGCTATCGCAGCAACAGGCTGTTCATCAGCGCCCGCAGTTTGAGCGGTTTGACCGGCTTGCTGATGTAGCCGTAACCTCCCTCGCGGATCTGCGCCTGCAACTCGCTCTTGCGATCGGCGCTGATGATGATGCCCCCCAGCTCGTCGCCACACACCAGCTGCAGCGCAGCCAGCGCCTCCAGCCCGGTCTTGCCGTCGTCGAGGTGATAGTCAGATAGCACCAGCCTAGGCACAAACCCTTCTGCCACCAGCACTTCGGCTTCGGCCAGATCAACGGCGCAGCGCACCTCGCAGCCCCAGCGGCCGAGCAAGGTGCTCATGGCGGTCAGAATGTCCCGCTCGTTGTCGATGCAAAGCACGGCCACCCCCTCCAGCTGGCTGTCACGCACCACAGGCACGGCCAACTGATGGGGCACAACCGGGCGGGTCGCCAGATTGAGGGTCACCGCAAAGACCGACCCCTTGCCCGGCCAGCTCTGCAGGGTGAGCTGATGACCGAGCACTTGCGAGATGCCGCGGGCGATGGCGAGTCCCAGACCGAGCCCCTGCTCCTTGGCGGTGCGGGAGTGATCAAGGCGGGAGAACTCGTCGAAAATTGCCTCCTGTTTATCCTGCGGGATGCCGGGGCCATTGTCCCACACCTCGATGCGGATCTTCTCCCCGATCCGGCGACAGCCGAGCAGCACCCGGCCAGCCGGGTTATAGCGAAACGCATTGGTGAGGAAGTTCTGCAGCACCCGCCGCAGCAGCCGCACATCGCTGTGTACCGCATGCTTGCTCTCCACCACCGAGAAGTGGATTCCCCCCGCCTGCGCCAGCACGCCAAACTCCGCCTTGAGGTTGTCGAACAGATCGCGCAAGGCGAAGTCGATCTTCTTGGCCTTGAACTTGCCCGCTTCGAGCCGCGAGATATCGAGCAGATCGGTGATGAGATCTTCGGTCGCCCCCAATGCATCGTCGATATGGCGGGCGATGCGGGCCTGATCACCAGATGCTGGCAGCATCTCCAACAGGGAGGAGGTAAACAGCTTGGCGGCATTGAGAGGCTGAGTCAGATCGTGGCTGACCGCCGCCAGAAAACGGCTCTTGGAGTGGTTGGCCCGCTCCACCTGCTGGTTCACCAGCAGCAGCTGGCGGTTGAGTTCGGAGAGCTCGTGGGTGCGCTCGGCCACCCGCGCCTCCAGATGTTCGTTCGCTTCGCGCAGCACCCGTTCCGCATCGCGAAACGGGGTGATGTCGGTAAAGGTCATGACGAAACCACCGGCGGGCATAGGGTTGCCCTGCATCTCGATAACCCGCCCGTCCGGGCGCTCTCGCGCCGAGATATGGGCGCTGCCGCGCTTCATAAAGGCGACCCGCCGTGCCACATGGTCCTCGATATCGCCGGGGCCACAGAGCCCCTGCTCGGCGTTGTAGCGGATGATCTGCTCGATGGAGCGCCCCGCCTGAATAAGCCCCGGAGGATAGTGGAACAGCTCGATGTAGCGGCGATTCCAGGCCACCAGCCTGAGCTCCCGATCCACCACAGAGATCCCCTGCCCGATATGCTCGATCGCCCCCTGCAGCAGGCCGCGGTTGAAGCGAAACACGTCGGAGGCCTCATCGACAATGGTGGCAATCTCCTCCAGTTGCATGTTGCGCCCCTGCAGGGCCGAGGCGAGCACCAACCGCGCCGACGAGGTGCCAAATACCCCTGCCAGCAGCCGCTCGGTGTGGGCGATCAGCTCGGCCGAAGCCTGCATCTGGGGCGCCAAGGTGCCGCCCCGCTCACCGGCGAAGCGGCCAAAGGCGCGCTTAACCCGGCTCGAACCGACGAAGCGAGCCGCCAGCATCTCCAGCTCCTTGACCGAGACCCGCGCCTGATAGAGGGCGGCGGTATCACGGCTCGGCTTGCCGACGAAGTTGGCCGCTTGCAGCCGCTCGCTCACCGCCGGGCGCGACAGCAGGGAACCCACCACGTAGCCGAGCAGGTTGAGCACGAGACTCAGGAAGATGCACCAGGCGCCCAGGCTAAGATCGCGAAACGCGGGCCAGTCCGGCGGTGCCAGCAGCTCGGCCAGCGGTGAACCGGCCAGCAACCCGCTCTCCACCAGCAGGGTCACGAACCAGAGACTCACCCCGAGGAAGAGACCAAGATAGACCCCCTTGCGATTGCCGTGGCGCCAGTAGAGACCGAGCAGCAGGGCCGGTGCAAACTGGGCCACAGCGCCAAACGAGAGATAGCCGATGCGGGAGAGACTGGTGAGATCGCCGAGCCAAAGGTAGAGCCCCCAGGCCGCCAGCAAAATCAGCAGAATGGCGCCGCGGCGCACCTGCAGCAGCAGCCGCACCAGCCGTTCGTCGCGCCCCTGCCGCCAGAAACGGCGCAGCAGCACCGGCAGCACCAGATCGTTGCTCACCATGATCGCCAGCGCGATAGTGCAAACGATCACCATGCCAGTGGCCGCCGAAGTGCCGCCGAGAAAGGCCAGCATCGCCATGCCATCAAAACCGAGGGCCATCGGCAGGCTGATCACATAGGTGTCAGACGCCACCTCAGCCCCCAGCCACAGCTTGCCCGCCAGCGCCAGTGGCCAGATAAAGAGCCCCATCACGAACAGGTAGAGCGGGAAGATCCAGCGCGCCCAGTGCAGATCCTGCCCCTGATTGTTCTCCACCACAGTCACATGAAACTGGCGCGGCAGGCAGATGACGGCGCACATCGCCAGTACCGTATAGATGGCGAGCTCCAGCAGGTTGCCGGGGCTCACCGCCATCACCTGCGTAAAGAAGTCGCGGGTCACCTGCTCGTGGGCAACGCCGGGTTTGCTCAAAATCAGCCATAGGGCAAAGCCCCCCACCGCGATAAAGGCCAGCAGCTTCACCACCGATTCGAAGGCGATGGCCACCACCATCCCCCTGTGGTGCTCGGTGGCATCGAGATGGCGAGTACCGAACAGGATGCTGAACAGCGCCAACAGCAGAGTGACCCCGAGCGCCAGCTCGCTGGTGTTGCTGGTCGGGCTGATGCCACCGCTATTGACCATCAGCAGATCCAGCCCGGTGACGATGGCTTTGAGCTGCAACACCAGATAGGGGAGGATCCCCATGATGGCGATGAGAGAGATCACCATGGCGAGCCGCTGGGATTTGCCGTAACGGGCAGCGATAAAGTCGGCGATGGAGGTGATGTGCTCGCGCTTGGCCACCAGAATGAGGCGAGCCAGCAGCCGCCAGCCAAACAGAAAGACCAGCATGGGGCCAAGGTAGATGGGCACCGGCGACCAGGGGGATTCACTCGCCTGCCCCACGGTGCCGAAGAAGGTCCAGGAGGTGCAGTAGACCGCCAGCGACAGACTGTAGAGCAGCGGTTGCCCCTTGAGACGGTGCCGTTTGTGCTTGTCTGCCACGAAGGCGATCAGAAACAGCAGCCCCAGATAGGTGAGCGACAATCCGATCAGCAGCCATCCCTGGTGCATCGATAACTCCTTGTCCATGTTGAGTTTTTGTATACAACCTCGCCAGTCTAGAGAGGCAGCAGCCAAAAGTCATCCCCTTCGGACAGATTGAAATTATCGTTTTTCAATAAGTTTTGCCTTGACTGTATATCGTAAAACGATAAACATTCGCCCATCTGCATATTGATAAACAATAAACTTAAAACCATTCCGCCAGCGGGATGGCGCCCACCATGAGGTTCATGATGAGAACGACCAAACTTGAACGCCTGAGCGTTCTGATCGAGTGGCTGCTGCTGTTTGCCCTGCTCGCCACCCCCACCATTACCCTGATGGAGACCTGGTCCCACCTGTTGGGCGGCAATGACCTGCTGCAAGAGGAGCTCAACCAGATCATCCACAGCAGCGGCTCGCACATTCTCAACGGCGTGCCGCTGGCCAATGGTGAAACGCCATCCCTCGACCTCATCCCGCAGCCCCCCCTTACCATGGCCGACTATCCGCTGCGCACCGCCAACCGGCTGCTCGGCACCCTGGTGCAGTTGCTGCCGGATCTGGTCTTCATGCTGATGCTGTGGCAACTGCGTCAGCTGTTTCGTGGCTACCGCGCCGGTCTGCTCTTCACCTTCGAGCAGATCCGCCGCTATCGGCAGATCGGTGTGCTGCTCTGTGTATCCTTCCTGGTCGAGCTGATCCAGACCCCCTTGCTCGATACCGTCCTCACCATGAGCGGCCCCGAGATACATGGCTCCGTCTCTATCAGCTCGTCCGATTTCCGGCTGCTGCTAGCGGGACTCATCGTACTGGCGCTGGCACTGGTGATGCGCGAGGCCAAACTGCTGGCCGACGAACAGCAACTGACGGTGTAAGTGGAGCCTATGTCCATCATCATCCGGCTCGATGCCCTGCTGGCCGAACGCAAGATGACCGCCCGCGAGCTGGCACAGCGCATCGACATCACCGAGGCCAACCTCTCGGTCCTCAAAAATGGCCACGCCAAGGCGGTGCGCTTCTCCACTCTGGAGGCCATCTGCCGTGAACTCAAATGCCAGCCCGGCGATCTGCTGGGCTACGAGCAGGAGCGCTAACCCCCTTATGAGTCGTCATCTCACCCTGTTTGCCCTGTGGCTGCTGCCACTGTGGGCCTGCGCCGCCGATGGCGCGAGCGGCCCCCGCTACCTTATCGAGCAGGGCGCCAGCGCCAATCTGCTACAAGTTCACCTCACCATGCAGGGTGATCCCCCTTTTACCCTGCTCCCCGCCCGCCAGTTGCCGGGCAGTGCAACGCCGGTTTCCCCCGCGCTGGTCTGCCTTGCAGACAACCAGCCGGTTGCCCTCAACCAGCCCTTCTCTTGCAAGGAGGTAGGCTGGCAGATCACGCTCACACCCGCTCCGGCACTGGGAGCGGATGCCTCGGCCCAACAGTCGCTGCTGTTTGCCCCCAACCAGTGGCTATTGACCGAGTGGGGCAATCTGGTGCGCCAGCTGGGGAGCCGCCGAGGGGAGATCTGTCTGCCGGATGGCTCCTGCCAACCGCTACCGAGTGTCAACCAGCCGCCGCTGATCCTGCCATTTGGTCTAGCCACTGTTCCTGTCAACAAGTCAGCTCCGCGGCTGGTGCTGAGCCATGATGAGACCGCCAATCAGCTCGATCTGCCGGCCTTGCAGCAGCAACTGAATGAGATCATCGACTATCTGGCCTTCCAGCTCGATGTGGCCCCGCCCACTCACCCGTGGCAACTGGTGTGGCTGGGACGAGATGTGGCGACTCGCTCCCTCGGCGGCGCCGCTGGGGATCAGGTGTTTGTCGCCAACTACCCCACCATGAATGGCAAGCCGACGCCACAGGCCCCCCTGCGCCTGCTGCGCACCTCGGCCCACGAGGCGGTGCACATCCTCAGCGCTCACCACTCTGCTCAACAGCCCACTTGGGTCAACGAGAGCCTCGCCGAGTACCTCGCCATCAAGGCGCTGCGCCGCTTTCGGCTGCATCAGGTCACGGCGGTCAACGAACTGGCCGAGCGAGGCAAACAGCTGCCCCATAGGGAGAGCGGGCTCTATCGGGCAGCCCGCGAGGTGCTGGCTGGCGATCGCTCCTACTACCCGCTCTTTTACGTCAAAGGGAGCGCCTTCTGGGAAGCGCTGGAGCGGGAGCTGCAACACAATGACGTGACGCTGGCCCAACTGCTACCCCAACTGAGCTGGTTGCCAGATGGCCGCTTTGATGCCGCCTCCAATGAGCGGCTTGCTGGCACCATCGGCTCGGATACCTGGCACCGCCTCAGCCGCCACTATTTTGGCGAGCAGCAATAACGCCGCAAACCGCAGCAACGAAAAAGGGAGAGCCGTGGCTCTCCCTGTTGCTAGGTGATGATTCAGATAGCCCAGTATCAGGCCGGAGCACTCTCCTGCGCAGACGGCGCAAAGGGGCGCAGCCGCAGGAAGAACACCGGCAACACCACCAGCACCATCAGGAAGAAGATGCCGCCGCCGAGGGGCTCGAACAGTACGCCGCAGATCGCCATCAAGGCCGCCACCGTCATGCCGAGGCCCAGGGCCGCATAGAGCGCCTGGGTCGGGATCAACTGCTCGGCGGGCAGCTGGCGAGTCATGAAACGCACCGCCCCCAGATGGCTCATGCCAAACGTGACCGCGTGCAGCAGTTGCCCCAGCACCAACACCCATAGCTCAGTCGAGGCCCCCAACAATACCCAGCGCACCACACAACCGATGGCACCGGCGATAAAGAGGCTCTGGGCACCAAAGCGCTGCAAGAACCGCTTGTCGGCGGCGAACATGCAGATCTCCGCCACCACCCCTAGCGCCCACAGATAGCCGATGATGGTGCCGCTATACCCTTGCGCCTTCCAGTAGATGGCACTGAAGCCGTAATAGGCGGCGTGGCTCCCCTGTAGCAGAGCTGTCAGCAGCAAGAAGCGGCGCACCGGCGCACTGCGCAGGGTTGCCAGCAAAGAGGCCTTGGCCCGCTCGCCCTGACTATCCTGCGGCGCCGGATAGAGCGGCAGCCAGCTGAGCAGCAGCATCAGCACCAACCCCGCCACCATGGTGTGCAAAATCCACTCGCTGCCAAAATTCCCTACCAGCGCCCCCACCAGCGTCGAGGCGACAATAAAGGCAAACGAACCGCACAGCCGCACCTTGCCGTAATCGAGGTGCGCCTGCACCACCATGCGGGTCGCCAGCGCCTCCCCCACCGGCATCAGGGTCGGATAGATAAAGTTCGCCAGCAGGGTCAAGCCCACCAGCCACCAGAGGTTATGACTGAGGTAGAAACCGAGAAAGGCCAGCAGACTGAGCAGGGAGAGCAATCGGGTAACCGGCAGCAGATGGCCCGCCCCCTTGATCTGCCCCATCACCATCAGGTTGCCGGCAAAGCGGATCGCCATCCCCGCCCCCAGCAGCAGACCTATCATCTCGGCGCTGACGCCCACCCCCTCCAGCCAGAGCGACCAGAACGGCAAGTAAGCGCCGTAGACAAAATAGAAGGCGCCGAAAAAGAGCGCTAACCAGGAGAACGCGGGCATAGATCCTCTGCAACCGGATGACGGGAGCAGAATGATAACCCATCCTCCCCCACAGATCCCGATGGAAACCCCGCGAAAAAAACGAAAAAACTTCAATAAAATTGAACTATTACCGAAGAAGCAGGGTCTACCTGGTAACACCTCCTCCTGGTTAGTGTTGCAATCCTTCCACCCGCCCATGGCGGGTTTCTTTTTTTAGGCAAACATCTGCTCTGCTCCATCGTCACAACATGGCGGCCACAAAAAAGGGGCCGAAGCCCCTTTGATCATCTGCGTCTGTTGTTTGCTCTTTAGAATACGTATTTGACCCGTGCGCTCAGGTTGCGGCCCGGCTCGGTCATGGCGCTGGTATCAGAGCCTTCGGCCCGACCGGCGATGCGCTCGTAGCTGGTGTACTCCTTGTCAAACAAGTTGAAGACCCCAACGTTGAGCTGCAGATCGGTCATCGGGTTGAACTGGGCGTACATATCCACCACGCCCCAACCGGCCGCCTTCACATACTCGTTGCCCTTGGCATCCTTGCGTACCTTGTCCATGTCGTCGGCAAAGCGCAGGGCGGTGTTGAAGTTCCACTGGAACTGTTCCAGACGCACACCGACAGAGCCGTTGAGCGGGCTCAGGCTGTTGATGTAGTTGCCATCCCCATCCTTGCCTTCAATGTAAGCCAGGTTGCCCCAGACATTGACGATGTCGTTGAGCCAGTAATCCGCCTTGGCCTCAACCCCTTTGGTGGTCGCCTTGCTCAGGTTCTGGTACTGGTAGACGGCGGTGCGCCCCTGTTGACCCACTTCCACCATCTCGATGAAATCATCGAACTTGTTGTAGAAGCTGGCTACTTCATAACTGAAACCGTTACTGCTGCCACGAACGCCGAGATCGATGCCGTCGCTGCTCTCCGGATTGAGATTCGGGTTGGGCTCGATACGGTAGCCATAGGCCTGATGGTTCAGGGTGGAGAAGGCGCTGTCGTACATAGGTGTCTTGAAGCCGTGGCTGTACTGGGCGAACAGGTTGGCCGCCTCGTGCGCCTTGAACACCAGACCCAGCTTGGGCGACAGCTCCCCTTCCGAGAACTTGTGCAGCTGGTCGCCGGTGTAGGCCGGATCCTTGTCCGGGGTCATCCGGTAGTAGTCATAACGGGCACCCGGGGTCAGCACCCAGCTCTCACCAAACTTGATCTCGTCAAAAGCCCACAGGGCGCTACGCTCGCTGGTGGTAGCCGGGAAACTCAGCTCGTTATAGCCAGCAAAATCACCGGGGGTGGTCGGCCCCTTGTAGCGGGTACGTTCGTTGCCGGTGTGCTCGTATTCAGCGCCCCAGGCCAGACGGTGGTTAGCCACTGCCTTGTGGAACTGCAGCTGGGCACCGATGTTCTTCTGATCGAACATGTTGTGATCCAGCGAGTTTTTGGTCACATAGGGGTTGCTCGGGTTAACCGGATATTTGGACGAAGCGTACTGATCCAGCGTCTGCTTGGTGCGAGCGAAGTAGACCTTGGTATCCATCCGATCGGCCCAGCTTTGATTGAGCGCGATACCGTGATCCAGCACCAGCGACAGGTTGTCGGTCTGCTTGTCAGTAATGGGCTGATCAAACACGCGGGCGGTGCCGGTACCGACCTTGTTGAGCTTGACTGCATCCGGCTCCTCGCCATCGGTCAGGTAGTCGACGGTCAACTTGAGGAACTGCTCATCGGAGAGGTTCCACTTGCTCTTGAGCAGCAGGGCGTGGGTGCCGATATCAAAGTCGCTCTTGCTGGAGTCGTAATTCTGGGTCACACCGCCATCGCGCCAGGTGTAGCGCAGCAGGTTCTCCACCTCGCCGGTGCGCAGGGCGCCGGTAAAGCCCGCCATCTTCTGGTGGCTGCTGGAGGCGTAACCACTGGTCACATCCAGATAGCTGTCTTTGCCCTTGAGGAAGTCGCTGGCATCCTTGGTGGTGATGGCGATAACGCCCCCTAGCGCATCGGAGCCATAGGCGGCAGAGGCCGGCCCCTTGGCCACTTCTATCTGCTTGATCATGTCGGTATCAAAGTAGCTCTGGCCAACCCCGCCCTTGCTGTAGGCATCGTTCTGGCGAACCCCGTCGCGCACCACCTTGACCCGGTTTTCCCCCATACCGCGGATGACGAAGGTCTGCGCATCCCCCTGACCGCCTAGCACGGTCACACCGGGCTCGTAGCGGAACAGATCGGCAACATTGGTGACGACCTGTTCTTCAATCTGCTTGGCGGTGATCACCGAGATGGGGCCGGATACATCTTCCAGTTTTTGCTCCATCCGTGAGCCGCTGACGACCATGACTTCATCTGCCTTGTGACTGGCAGCAAAGGCTTGGGAAGAGAGGCTGGCAGCCACGGCAAGGGCGACCAGAGAGAGTGCATTTTGATGGGTCACAGCGAATCCTTATTGAGAACTGTTATCAAACAGAGCGCATATTACCCAGCTCTCGACAAAGATCAACAAGAAACGAAATCATTCTCATTTTGCTTTGAACTGAATTGGTTTTACACTGTCGCCGTGTATTGCCCCTATATTCTTTTTTAGCCCCCCGCGATGCACTGCATCCGGACATATCAGCAGTGAGATCCCATGATTAGACGACTTCCCCTGCTTGCCCTGCCGCTGTTGCTGACCGCCTGCGCTACCCACACCCAACCGACCGTTCCCTCACAGCTACAGACGCTCTATGACTACCGGCTGAGCAATGACCGCCAAGAGGATCTGACCCTGACACAAGCGATCTCGCCTATTGCCGACGCCGATATCATCCTGGTGGGGGAGCTGCACAGCCACCCCGGTGTGCACCTGCTGCAATCACGGCTATTGACCGAACTTAATACCATCAGTCAACAAAACGGGCGGCAGCTGGCACTGTCCATGGAGCAGTTCAGCCGTGCCGACCAAGGGACGCTGGATGCCTATCTCGCCAACAAGATTGGCGAAGCGGCATTGATCCGTGAAGGCAACGCTTGGCCCAACTACCCCAGCGACTACCGCCCGCTGGTGGAATTTGCCAAGGCGCACCGGATGCCGGTGATCGCCGCCAACGCCCCCAAGCCACTGGTGAGCTGTGTCGGTCAGGAGGGGCCTGAGTGGCTCGACAAGCTGCCGGTCACTCGCCGCAGCCAACTAGCCCGCCAACTGACCCTGGGTGATGACCCCTATCGCCAGAAGTTCATGGCCTCTATGCATCACGGCGATGCCGACAGCAACGCCCGCCGCTTCGCCGCCCAGACCAGTTGGGACGACACCATGGCCGAGAGCATGGTGGATTACCTCGCCACGCACCCGGGCCAGCAGATCATGCACATTGCAGGCAACTTCCATGTCGAAGGGGGGCTTGGACTGGCCAGTCGCATCGCCAGTCGTAATCCGTCACTCAAAGTCGCGCTGGTGGTTCCCCGGATAGATGAGACCTCTGTTGCAGATCGCGCAACCGATGTGCAGGTTAGCCTGATGCCGCTGCCACAGCGCTGGCAAAGCGATGCGGAAATGAAGCAAGATATGAGTGCGCTGCATCAATCCCGCAGTCGTGACTGTAGCCAGTGGCTACAACCCTAATTTTCCAGGATACGGCGGGTAAAATATGGATGTATTACTGATCATCGATGTGCAGCAAGGGGTCATGAAAGCGACCAACTACCAGCAACAGCAAGTGCTGGCCAATATCAACCGGACTGCGGCCCATGTCAGACAGCAACAGGGACGCGTCATCTATATCCAACATGACTCGCCACCCGGCACCGAACTGGAGCCCGGCACGCCGGGTTGGCAGCTCCATTCTGAACTGCAACCCGCCAAGGGAGATAGCCGGGTGCGCAAGACGGCGAGCGACAGCTTTCTCGATACCGAGCTAGCCTTCCTGCTAGCCGAGCAGCCGGTCGATCGGCTCATTATCTGTGGCTGTGCCACCGATTTTTGTGTCGATACCACGGTACGCAGTGCTGCTACCCATGGCTTCGAGGTGTTGGTATTGAGCGATGGCCACTCCACCGCCGATCGCCCGCACCTGAGCGCCGCCCTGATTGTCGAGCATCATCACTGGATGTGGCGCCACCTCAGCCTGCCGGAGGGGCGACGTGTGACCCTGCTCACCACCGACGAGCTGCTGGCAGTCACTCCTGCCCTGCAGCCATGTTAATCTACTAATCTTGCTGCATTTTTCACTGGAGTCTGTCGTGCGTTTGTTGCCCGCTAGCCTGTTGTTGCTGTTTCCGCTGCTCAATGGTTGCAGCAGCCTGCCGGGGCAAGCCTATGATGGCCCCGAACCACTGTTTCTGACTCACATCAACGAGGAGGGAAGCAAGCGGTTTACCTTTGAAGCCGCGCCCAACGATACTTTGCCGCGCGGCCTATCTGCGGTTCAGAGCCAGCGATTGCTGGAACAACGGGAGGCGCTACAAGAGAACTTGCTGACCGAGACCCTGGCGAGCAAACAATATTGCCGAGAAGGGTACATAGTGCTGAGCCAGAGCTCATGGAAAGTTCGAGGCGAGTGTAACGAGACGGCAATTGATGCGGATCGCCGCACCTTTCCCAACAAGGCCTCCTGGCAAGATTGAGTAAGCCAGACGACGAGATAGCGCAATAAAAACGGGCAGCCAAGTGGCTGCCCGTTTTGTTATGGCTGCTGTCGTGATCGACAGGGGATCGTCAAACCGGTGCATCGGCCGGACTGGTGAGCTCGGCACCGGTGTCAATGCGCTTGTGCCCTTCCACCAGATGGACGAAATCCACCAGCTCGTCACCGGAGACCGCAAACGCCTGGCCGAAGCCCTTGACGAACAGCCCCTGCTCCGGCTTGAGGCGGAACAGCTTGAAATCTTTGAGGTTGGAGAGACCCTTGATGATCTCGCCAAAACGCCCTTCCAGCGCAGCGACCGCCTTGCTCCAGCGAGCGTCATCACGGGCGACCACTTCAGCTACCGCATCGAAGGTCAAGCGCTTGCGGGCAAACAGCTCACGGGCACCGCTCTCATCCTCGATCAGCATCAGGGATACCCGGGGCACCTGTTGCAGATTGCGGGCGTGGCGGGCGATCTCGGAGATCAGCACATAGTAGCCATCCTCTTGCAGCACGAAGGGAGCGTAACTGGCGTTGGGATTGCCTTCGCTATCGACAGTGGCGAGCTGCAGGGTACGACAGCTGTCACGAAACTCGCGGATCTCCGGTTGCAGACGGTTCTGCAGACGTTCCTGACGTTCACTCATGCTTTGACTTCCTCTTGAGACTGTTGGCGCAGGGCCATAAAACGGGTGACCTGATCGGCCAGCAGCTGACGTTTCTCGTCACGACCCAGATAGACCTTGAAGATGCAGCGACCAGAGTGACCGAAGAACTGGAAGGAGTGCCCCTCCTTGCCCATGAACAATTTGCTGACCAGCGCAATCCCCGCCACGTTGTCGAGCTTGAGGTGGCCATGCAGCTCGCCGTCACGGCCCATCAGGTTGTAGTAGCCGCGCGCATCCTTGCCTTTCGGGAAGGGGGCTTTTACCTCGAAGATGGAACCATCAGATTCAACGATGGTGGTGACATGACCCCAATCGGCCAGATCTTCCAGCAGACCTTGGGCTCGCTCGGCAGGCAGCAGGGTCACCAGCTCGGCGGGCAGATGGCGAACCACCTGCCACTCACTCACGCTGAGCTGAGCGGCCAGCGTAGAAGGATGGGCGCCGGGATCCTGCTCCAGCAGCGCGTGAATGCGTTGTGCAATGCTCATGTTTTCTCCCTCGACGAGACACCTTTGTCCCGCTCTTTATCATGGTCGCTACTCTAATAAAGCACTGACACCAATGCAATTGATAATTGCTATCATTATCAGTGCAATTTATTCAAAGCCTTGATATTCTCGGCGGCACACCCGTTACATTCACCCTTTTCGGAGGTTAGCATGGGCCGTCGTTTTGCCCTCGCCATCACCCTGCTCTGCAGTTCACTGCACCCCTTCTCTGTCGTTGCCGCCGACGGAGAGAAAGAGCGTATCGTCAGTATCGGCCCGGCCACCACAGAACTCATTCTGGCCCTTGGTGGTGAGTCCAGCCTGATCGCTACCGATGTCAGCAGCCCCTTGCCAAAAGGGCTGCCCAAGGTGGGCTATCACCGGGCACTGGCCGCCGAAGGGATCCTGAGTCTCTCCCCCACCCGACTGGTAGGCAGCGACGAGATGGGCCCGGCCCCGACCCTGGATCAGCTGCGCCGCGCCGGGGTCAAGGTGGAGGTGCTGGATACCGCACCGACTCTGGCCAACCTCAACCAGCGTATCGACACCCTCTCCAGCCTGCTGGGCGACAAAGCGGCTGGCGATCGCCTGAAGGCGAAGATCCAGGCCCAGACCGATCAGCTGGCGGCGCAAGCCAAACAGAACAAGCCGCTCAAGGTCGCCTTCCTGCTGCTGCACAAAGGGCAACCCACCAGCATCGCCGGGGGTGACACCACTGCCAGCGCGCTGGTCTCGCTGGCAGGGGGCATCAATCCGGCCGCCGAATTGCGCAACTACAAGCCGGTATCCGCCGAATCCCTCATCGAGATGCAGCCCGATCTGGTGCTGGTCAGCGGTCGTGACTGGCAGCAATATGCCGATCCGGCCAAGGTGCTGGCAGAGGTGCCCGCACTGGCCGCCACCCCGGCTGGCAAGCGCAACGCCATTCACGCCATCGACGGTCACGCCCTGCAAGGGGGCCTGAGCCTCAACTCCCTGCAACAGGCGAACCAGATCGCCCAGTGGATCAAACAGGGGTCATGATGCGCTTGCCCCTCTCCTGGCTGCTAGCCTTCACCACGGCCGCACTGGCGCTATTGCTGCTCGGTTCGCTGGCAACCGGCCCCATGACGCTCACCCTGGGCGAGAGTCTGCGGGCGCTGTTTGCCGGGCAGGAGAGCGGGATTGAGGCGCACAAACTGCTGATCGTGCAAGGGATCCGTCTGCCCAGAACCCTGCTTTGCATCGCGGTGGGGGGCATTCTCGGGCTCTGTGGCGCCGTGATGCAGGGGCTGTTTCGCAACCCCCTGGCCGACCCCGGCATCATAGGTGTCTCCGGCGGTGCCGCACTGGGGGCGGCGCTCGCCATCGTGCTGCTGGCCCCCCTTGGCCAACAGTTGCAAGCCACCATCGGGGTTGGCCTGCTGCCCCTGCTCGCCTTTCTCGGCGGCGCGCTCACCACCACCCTGGTCTATCTGCTCGGCACCCGCGAGGGGGGCACCTCGGTCACCGTCATGCTGCTGGCCGGGGTCGCCATCACGGCGCTCTCCGGCGCGGTGATCGGCCTGCTCACCTATCTGGCGGACGATCAGATGCTGCGCAACCTGAGCCTGTGGCAAATGGGAACGCTGGCGGCAGGCAAACCGGCCGATGTGGCGCTGGCCCTGCTCACCCTGGCGGCGCTGCTGTGGCTCTTTATGCGCGATGCCAATCCCCTCAACGCCCTGCTACTGGGTGAAGGGGAAGCCCGTCATCTGGGGGTCAATGTGCAGTCCCTCAAGCGCCGCCTCATTCTGCTCACCGCAGCAGGCGTCGGGGTGGCGGTGGCGGTATCGGGGATGATCGGTTTCGTCGGACTGGTAGTGCCCCATCTGGTGCGCCTGCTGGCAGGCCCCAACCATGTCCGGTTGCTGCCGCTCTCGGCCCTGCTTGGCGCCGCCCTGCTGCTGGCGGCAGACATGCTGGCGCGCACCCTGCTGGCACCAGCCGAACTGCCGGTGGGCATTATCACCGCCTTGATCGGCGCCCCCTTCTTTATCTGGCTGCTGGTAACCGGCCGCCGCGCCCTGTGATACGGACTGTTATGCAACCACTCTCATCCTCACTCTCCTCCCCCCTGTTGACCTGCTCCCGGCTCAGCCTGCGCCGTGGCCAGCGCCAGATCCTGGATGGGCTCGATCTGAGCCTTGAGAGCGGCACCCTCACCGCCCTGCTTGGCCCCAATGGGGCGGGCAAGAGTTCACTGCTCAAGTGCCTGACCGGCGAGCTGGAATATGAGGGCGCCATCACCCTGTTTGGCGAAAATCGCCAGCAGTGGAGCGGCAAGCAGCTGGCTCACCGGCTCGGGGTATTGCCGCAAAGCTCGTCCCTCAACTTCCCCTTTCTCTGCGAAGAGGTGGTCGCCATGGGGCGCTTGCCTCACAGTGAACCGGCAACCCGGCGTGACGAGATAGTGGCGGCAGCCATGACCCATGCCGGGGTCGAGCATCTGGCCAAGCGGCTCTATCCGGGACTCTCCGGCGGCGAGCGGCAGCGGGTGCAGTTTGCCCGGGTGCTGGCGCAGATCTGGCAGGCCCCCTCCCCGACAGATCAGGCCGAGCAACCCCGCTTGCTGCTGCTCGACGAGCCCACCTCGGCCCTCGATCTGAAATACCAGCATCAGCTGCTCACCATGGCGCGCGCCCTGGCCAGCCGTAATACCGCGGTGCTGGTGGTACTGCACGACCTCAATCTGGCGGCGCGCTATGCCGATCGGCTGGTGATGCTGGAGCGGGGCAAGCTGATGGCCGATGGCACACCTGCCGAGGTGCTGACCCCTGAGCTGATTGCCCGTCTCTATGACTATCCGGCCCAGGTGATCCACCACCCCGAGAGCGGCCTGCCGATGGTGGTGTAACGCTTTTCGATTTAACAGCTAGAAAAAACGTTTTCATTTGATTCTTTAAGCTCATCTGCGACATAAAAAAATTGTGATTGCGTAAAATTTAGTGTGATGAGAATCACATTTAATCGATGGATAAATCCAAGTGCGATTGAGTAAAAACTACAATACCGCCGCCTCACAGAAGGCTCGACTCAATTGATGCTACGGAATAATTACAATGAAAAACCTCAACAAAACCCTACTGGCTGCCGCCATTTCTCTCGGGATGCTGGCTGGCTGCAACAGCGACAACGACTCAAAGGCTGCTGATCCCATGGTACGTTTCGCCACCTTTAACCTCTCTTTTGACCGCACTGCCGCCGGTATGCTGACCGGGGAGCTGGCACTGACCCGTACCGCGCAGGATGCGCTGCTGGCCCGCCTCGCCGAAGGGAGCCTGAGTGGCACAGAAGAAACCAAAGCCAAGAACGTGCAGCAGATCCGCAACGTGGCCGAGATCATCCAGCGCACTCGGCCAGATGTGTTCCTGCTAAACGAATTCGACAACGATGGCAAAGGCGAAAACACCGCCGACCTGAAAGCCTTCAACGACAACTATCTGGCCCACGCCCAGCACAGTGAAGTGACTGCCATCAGCTATCCGGTGATGCAGAACTTCGCCACCAATACCGGCCTGCAAAGCGGTTATGATCTCAATCTCGACAACAAGACCACTGGCGACGATGCCTGGGGCTTTGGCAACTACCACGGCCAGTACGCCTTTGCGGTGATGTCCAAATATCCGATTGATACCAAGCAGATCCGTACCTTCCAGAAGTTCAAGTGGAAGGATATGCCGGGCGAGCAGAACCCCATCATCGATGACTGCAATAACCCCAAGGCCAAGATCCCTGCCAACCGCCAGTGTGGCGATGCCTGGTATGACGATGCGGCCTGGCAGCAGTTCCCGCTCTCCTCCAAGAACCACGCCGATGTGCCGGTGCTGATCAAAACCGACAAGGGTGAAGAGGTTATTCACTTCCTGATCTCCCACCCAACTCCCCCCATCTTCGGCAATGCGGCTCGCCACAACGTCAAGCACAACCGTGCCGAGATCGCCTTCTGGAACGATTACGTCAAGGGTCTTGGCTACATGACCGATGACAAGGGCACCAAAGGTGGACTGACCAAAAACGCCAAGTTCGTTATCGCGGGCGATCTCAACGCCGACCCGCAAACTGGCGACGGCGATCTGACCGCCATCCAGGCGCTGCAGGACAACGCCCTGATGAACCAGGCCGTCACCAATGGCACCTTGATCCCGGTGAGCGAAGGGGGTCCCGAGTGCCTGGCCACTCAGCCGCAACTCTGTTCACGTAACAACAATCGTCCGAACCCTGAGCGGATCACCAGCAGCAGCGGCTTGCAGCTGGATCACGTGATCCCCTCCGCCAACCTCAATGCGGTCAAGAGTGGCATCTTCTGGCCTGCCAGCTTCGAGGCCGGTTATCACCTGGTCTATGATGCGAAACTCGGCATCGCCAAGGGGGTCAGCTCGGATCACCGTCTGGTCTGGGTCGATTTCAAACTCGATTGAGCCATGCGCTGACTGCCAATTCGGGGGCCTCTTGGCCCCCTTTTTGTTGCCGCAACAGGCCCCTCGCAGCCGTCATCACCGCCACCATACTGATTAACCAGACAGTTAGCGCCCGCCACTGCGTCAGATGATTCTGCAAATCGTGCGCTACGCCACCATTCCGATAACCCTGCCTTGCAAGGGGGTATGGGGTTTGCTAATACTCCGCGTCCATTAAATGACCAACCATTACCGGGGCAATGAGCCGTGGCATTTGAACAATTCACTCTGGTGATCTCGCTGTTCCAGCAGCTCTGCGTCTATCTGGTGATCGCCTGGCTGCTCTCCAAGACGCCGCTGTTCATGCCGCTCACTCAGGTGACCCTGAGCTGGCCCCACAAGATCCTCTGCTACCTCATCTTCTCCGGCTTCTGTGTCATGGGTACCTACTTTGGTCTGAGGGTAGAGGACTCCATCGCCAATACCCGTGCCATCGGTGCCGTGCTGGGGGCATCGTCGGCGGCCCGGTGGTGGGGCTGTTGGTGGGACTCACCGGCGGCATCCATCGCTACTCGCTGGGAGGCTTTACCGCGCTGGCCTGCACCTTCTCCACCATCGCCGAGGGGCTGCTCGGCGGACTGGTGCACCGCCACTTCGTCGCCCGCCACCGGCTCGATCTGCTGTTCAGCCCCTGGGTGGTGGGGTCGGTGGCCCTGGTCGCCGAGCTGATGCAGATGGGCATCATCCTGCTGGTGGCCCGCCCCCTCGATGACGCCATCCACCTTATCGAGAACATCATTGCTCCCATGCTGGTGGCCAATACCTTGGGGGCCGCCATGTTCATGCGGATGATCCTCGATCACCGCGCCATGCTGGAGAAGTACTCGGTTGCCTTCTCTGCCCGCGCCCTCAAGATTGCCGAGCGGGCGATGCGGGTGCTGGACAAGGGGTTCACCCAGGATGCGTGTCAGCAGATGGCGCGCATCCTCTACGAGGAGACCGGGGTGGGCGCGGTGGCCATCACCGATCGGGAGAAGCTGCTCGCCTTTATCGGCATCGGCGAGGATCACCACCTGCCGGGCACCGCCATCAACTCGGCCCACACTTTCAAGGCAATCCAGCACAACGAGGTGGTCTATGCCGATGGCAACCTCATCCCCTACAGCTGCAACCTGCATCCCCAGTGCCGACTCGGCTCCTCGCTGGTCATTCCGCTGCGGGGGGAAGAGGGGTCCGTGGTGGGCACCATCAAGCTCTACGAACCCAAACGCAAGTTCTTCTCCTCCATCAACCGCACCCTGGGAGAGGGGATCGCCCGGCTGCTCTCCGGCCAGATCCTAGCGGGCAAATACAACGAGCAGAAGCGGCTGTTGGCCCAGTCGGAGATCAAGCTGTTGCAGGCGCAGATCAACCCGCACTTTCTGTTCAACGCCCTCAACACCCTGTCGGCGGTGATCCGGCGCGATCCCGAGAGCGCCCGCACCCTGGTGCACAACCTCTCCACCTTCTTTCGCAAGAACCTCAAGCGGCAAGGGGACGAGGTGACCCTGGCCGACGAGCTGGAGCATGTGAACGCCTATCTGCACATCGAGCAGGCCCGCTTCGCCGAGCACCTGATCGTGCAGATCGACATTCCCGAGTCGCTGCTGGAGTACCGGCTGCCTACCTTCTCCCTGCAACCCATCGTCGAGAACGCGGTCAAGCACGGCATCTCCCAGATGTTCGAACCCGGCCTGCTGACCCTGACCGCCCGGGTTGAGGCGCTGCGGGTGGTGCTGGAGGTGTGCGATAACGCCGGGCTCTATCAGACGAAACAGGAGGGAAGCGGCCTTGGCATGAACATAGTGGATCGGCGCATCAAGGCCCGTTACGGCGCCGAGTACGGGGTCGCCATCGACTGCGTCCCCCATCAATCAACCCGGGTGAGGATCACCCTTCCCCTGCAGGAGAGCCCATGCTGACCGCCCTGATCGTTGACGATGAACCCCTCGCCCGCGAGGAGCTACGCCTGCTGCTGGAGCAGGCGGGCAATATCCGCCTGCTGGGAGAGTGCGCCCACGCCATGGAGGCGCTGCCCGCCATCCACCGCCTCAAACCCGACCTGCTGTTTCTCGACATCCAGATGCCGCGCATCAACGGGCTGGAGCTGGTGAGCATGCTGGATCCGGACTTGCGCCCCCACATCGTTTTCATCACTGCCTACGACGAGTTTGCCCTGCGCGCGTTCGAGGAGAACGCCCTCGACTACCTGCTCAAACCGGTCACCAGTGAGCGGATGAACCGGGCGCTGGAGCGCATCAAGCGGCTGCTCTCGCCAAAAGGTGAGCTGGCCGGTCAGCCGCTGCCGGATCCGTCCCGCATCGCCCAGCCCCTGCGCAGTATCCCCTGCACCGGCCACAACCGCATTCTGCTGCTGCCCCTTGGCGAGGTGGAGTTCATCCACAGCGATCTCACCGGTAACCGGGTGATCAGCGGCCAGCAGCAGGGCACCACCGAACTGACCCTGCGCACCCTGGAGGAGAAGACCGGCTTCGTGCGCTGTCACCGCCAGTACCTGCTCAACCCGGGCCAGATCCGTGAAATCCTGCTGCTCGACGGCGGGCTGGCGGAGGTGGTGACCCAGGGCGGCCACAAGGTACCGGTGAGCCGCCGCTACCTCAAACCTCTCAAAGAGCTGCTCGATATCCCCTGATGGAGCGGGACGCTTAACTCCGCTCCTGCTCTGCCAGCGACCACTCACCCGCTGACCACGGCCGTCGGCACACCCGCCAAACCACTCGGGGTCGCTGTTCTGCCACTCGCGGGCGGCCCTCTGCCACTGACCTTTTCTTCGCTCCCCTTTCCCCACCGCATGAGTAGAGTGCAGCCTGAGCCCGGCCAGACTGGCCACAGGAAAAGGAAACTCCCCCATGCAACACGCAATCACTTTTGTCATTGCGGCCCTCTGCATCCTCGCCATCGCATATCGCCTCTACGGCATGTTCTTTGTGCGCAAGGTGCTGCAGGCTGACGACAAACTGGTCACCCCCTCCCACCAGCTGGAAGATGGCAAGAACTATGTGCCGACCAACAAGTGGGTCAACTTCGGCCAGCACTTCGCCGCCATCGCTGCTGCCGGTCCGCTGGTCGGCCCGGTGCTGGCGGCCCAGTACGGCTACCTGCCGAGCTTTCTCTGGCTGCTGATCGGCTGCGTTATCGGCGGCGCGGTGCACGACACAGTCGTGCTGTTTGCCTCCATGAAGCATCAGGGCAAGTCTCTCTCCGAGGTGGCCAAGGCAGAGCTTGGCCCCATCGCCGGCTGGTGCACGGGCCTTGCGATGCTGTTCATCATCACCATCACCATGGCGGGCCTCTCCATGGTGGTGGTGCACGCGCTGGAGCGTAACGCCTGGGGCGTGTTCGCGGTGTTCATGACCATCCCCATCTCCATGGTGGTGGGAATTTGGCACAAGCTGACCGGCAACCTGCAAGCCGCCTCCTGGGTCGGGTTTGCCGCCGTGCTGGCCTGCGTCTTCTTCGGCCCCTACGTGCAGGAGAGCGCCTTCGGTGCCTGGCTGACCCTGCGGGCCGAGACCATCAGTCTGGCGCTGCCCATCTACGCCTTCTTTGCCACTGCGCTGCCGGTCTGGCTGCTGCTCACCCCGCGCGGCTACATCTCCAGCTTTATGAAGATCGGTGTATTCGGCGCGCTGGTGATCGGCGTTATCTGCATCAACCCGGAGATCCAGTTCCCCGCCATGACCCAGTTTGTCCACGGCGGCGGCCCGGTACTGGGTGGCCCGGTCTGGCCCTTTATCTCCATCACCATCGCCTGTGGCGCCATCTCCGGCTTCCACGCCTTTATCGGCTCAGGCACCACCCCGAAACTGGTGGACAAGTGGAATGACATTCTGCCGGTCGCCTTCGGTGCCATGCTGGCCGAGTGCGTGGTGGGCGTGATGGCGCTGATCGCCGCCACCGCCCTGCATCCGGCTGACTACTTCGCCATCAACGCCACCCCGGAGGCCTTCGCCAAACTGGGGATGCAGGTGGTGGATCTGCCGTTCCTCTCCCAAGAAATCGGCATGGATCTGAACGGTCGCACCGGTGGCGCCGTCACCCTGGCGGTGGGCATGTCCTACATCTTCACCAAGGTGCCCTGGTTCAGTAACCTCGCCTCCTACTTCTTCCAGTTCGTGGTGATGTTTGAAGCGGTCTTTATCCTGACGGCTGTCGACTCCGGCACCCGGGTCTCCCGCTACCTCATTCAGGACTTCTTCGGCGAGTTCTACCCGCCCCTCAAGCGCATCGACTGGATGCCGGGCGCCATCGGGGCCAGCGTGCTCGCCTGCGTGATGTGGGGGTATCTGCTGATGTCCGGTGATATCGGATCTGTGTGGGCGCTGTTCGGGGTATCGAACCAGCTGATGGCCTCGGTGGGCCTGATCATAGGTGCCACCATCATCTTGCGACTGGCCAGCAAGCGCCGCTACATGCTGACCTGCCTCATCCCGCTGGCCTACCTGTTCGTCACCGTCAACTACGCCGGTTACTGGATGATGAGCAACGTCTACTTCAACTCGGCGGCCAAGGGTTACAACCCGATGAACGGCATCATCTCCCTCATCATGCTGGTGCTGGGAATGCTGATCCTGCTCTCCGCCCTGCGCAAATGGAGCGAGCTGTGGAAGCTGCGTCAGCAGCCCTCCTACAAGGTGGTTGAAGCGACCGCCTCCTGATGGGCGAGTGGCTTTACCCCTGACATGACCCCGCTGCGGCGGGGTCTTTTATTGGCAAGGGGTGGCGCGTTGACCACGGCTCATTAATCCACCGCTTGGCATGACATCACCCATCCATAGCGGTTGAATGGGCCCCCCGATCACAGAACCGCCGCGCCAATGGTGGTAGCATGCCCCCTCTTGCCATCCGGCCGCACGGCGGATCCGGTGGCCCTCCCTCCTCCGCTTTCACTTTTTGAGGAACGATTTGATGGAACTGCTTCTGCTAAGCAATGGTAAAGCCAACGAATTTCCGGGTCTGCTCGGCTGGGCCCGCGACCGGGTTCAGAGCCTGCTGGCCCGCAAACCGGTCAAACGCATTCTGCTTATCCCCTACGCGGTGATCCGCAGCGACTGGGATGCCCGCGCCAATGATCTCACCGAGAGCCTCGGGATCGAGACCATCAGCATTCATCACTTCGACGATCCGGTCGATGCCGTCAATCAGGCCGACGCCATCTTTATCAGCGGTGGCAACACCTGGCGCCTCAACCAGCTGCTGCACGAAAATGGCCTGATCGTGCCGATCCAGCGTGCCGTGCGCGAACGTGGCGTCCCCTATGTGGGCTGGAGCGCCGGTTGCAACGTGGCGACCCCGAGCATCCGCACCACCAACGACATGCCGGTCTGCAACGCCGCCGTGCTGCCTGCGCTGGGCCTGTTCCCGCTGCAGATCAACCCGCACTATCTGGACGCCAGCATCAGCGGCCACATGGGCGAGACCCGCGACGAGCGTCTGGCGGAATTCTGCGCCATCAACCAGAGCGAATATGTGGTGGCCCTGCGCGAAGCGAGCCTGCTGCAGATCAGTGGTGACACCATCGAGTACTGGAGCGCCCGCGATCAGGACTTCAAGATCTTCAAACACGGCCAGGAGCCGCAAGCCTTTATGGACGCGAGCCCCTTGGCCGAGCTGACCCCCTTCAAGGTCGGCTGAGCCACGAAGAGCACCGCACCACTGGCAAGCGGGTAACGCACAACCCTGTAGAAACGACAGAGGGATGGCTCGGCGCCATCCCTCTTTTTATCTTGTTCTTTTGACTCAATACCGACCTGACTACTCCCCCTGCAGAGTCACCAGCACCTTGCGGGCACCGCCATCGACACGATGCTCGCCAAGCCAGATCCCCTGCCAGGTGCCGAGCGCCAGCTGACCATCGCGGATCGGCAGCAGCAGGCTCACCCCGAGCAGGGAGGATTTGATATGGGCGGGCATGTCATCCGGCCCCTCATAGGTGTGGCGATAGTAGGGGGCATCTGCCGGCGCCAGCCGATGCAGATGGGCCTCCATATCGCTGCGCACGCTGGGATCGCAATTCTCGTTGAGGGTGAGCGAGGCGGAGGTGTGTTGCAGCAGCAGGTGCGCCATGCCGATCCGGTAATCCGCCAGCATCGGCAGCTTGGGCACCAGCTCGTCCGTCACCAGATGAAAGCCCCGCGAACGGGGCTTCAGGGTCAACAGGCACTGCTGCCACATCAGACGTATTCCATAAAGACGCGGGAGGTGAGCTTGGTGATGAGCTCGTAGGGGATGGTGCCAATCTCGTCGGCCACCCGCTCCACCGGCAGCCCCTCGCCCCACAGCACCGCCTCGTCACCGGCCTTGTCGGTGGCGCCAGGCCCGAGATCGACCGTGCTCATATCCATGGAGACACGCCCCACCAGCGGCACGATGCGACCGTTGATCAGCACGGAAGTACCATTGGGCGCCATGCGCGGATAGCCGTCACCGTAGCCGATGGCGATCACCCCGAGCCGGGTATCGCGATCCGCCACCCAGTTAGCGCCATAGCCCACCGGCTCGCCCGCCTTGTGATCCCGTACCGCAATCAGTTGTGTCTTGAGGGTCATCACCGGCTGCAGGTCATAATCGGCCGCCACAGTGTTGGGGAACGGAGATACGCCGTAGAGGATGACGCCGGGGCGAACCCAGTCGCAGTGGGAGTCCGGCCAGGCCAGAATACCCGCCGAGTTGGCCATGGCCCGCTCGCCTGCCAGCGGCGCCGTCAGGCGGCTAAAGAGATCAATCTGCTCGCGGGTGGTGGGCTGCTCCAGCTCATCGGAGCGGCTGAAGTGGGTCATGATGTTGAACGGCTGTACCACGTTCTTGCACTTGCCGAGTCGTTCGATAAAAGCAGGCATCTCGTCGGCGCGCACCCCGAGGCGGTGCATGCCGGTGTCGAGCTTGAGCCAGGCCACAACGGGGGCTGGCAACTCGACCTGCTCCAGCGCTTCGAGCTGCTCCCAGGTGTGGACCGCAGTCTGCAGGTTGTTGGCCGCCAGCACCGGCAGATCGTCGGCGGAGAAGAAGCCCTCCAGCAGCACGATGGGCTTGACCACGGCGCAGGAGCGCAGCATCAGCGCCTCTTCGATCCGGGCCACCGCATAGGCATCCGCATCCACCAGGGTGCGGGCGACCGGCAGCAGTCCGTGGCCATAGGCGTTGGCCTTGACCACAGCGATGATCTTGCAAGCGGGAGCGTGGCGCTTGACCACGGCGAGGTTGTGGCGCAAGGCCGCAGTGTTGATTTGGGCAGTAGCCGCTTTCATGGTTTTCCCTTACGAGGGCACAAATGGTCTCCCCCTCATCGGGCCGAAGACCGCCACTCACTTATCGTCGTCGAAGGCCGGACCGGCATAATTGTCGAACCGGGAAAACAGGCCCTGACCGGCTGCCTCTCAGTGAATGGCAAGCGGGTCAGGGCGGTGGCGGCAATCCTGACTATCAGGATTGCCTTACTTGTTACTTATCAATAATCGTCATCAAACGCCGGGCCGGCATAGTTGTCGAACCGGGAGAACTGACCCTGAAAGGTGAGGCGCACACGCCCGATAGGGCCGTTACGCTGCTTGCCGATGATGATCTCGGCAATCCCCTTGTCAGGACTGTCATCGTGATAAACCTCATCACGATAGATAAACATGATCAAATCCGCATCTTGCTCGATGGAGCCCGATTCACGAAGATCCGAGTTGACCGGACGCTTGTCGGCCCGCTGTTCCAGACTTCGGTTCAGCTGGGAGAGCGCCACCACCGGGCACTGCAGCTCTTTCGCCAAGGCCTTGAGGGAGCGGGAGATCTCGCCGATCTCCAGCGTCCGGTTATCAGACAATGCAGGGACTCGCATCAGCTGCAAGTAGTCGATCATGATCATCGAGAGGCCACCGTGCTCACGGGCAATCCGGCGGGCGCGGGAGCGCACATCGGTCGGGGTGAGGCCGGAGGCGTCATCGATATACATCTTGCCCTTCTCGAGCAGCAAGCCCATGGTGGACGAGAGCCGCCCCCAATCCTCATCATCGAGTTGACCGGTCCGCACCTTGGTCTGATCGATACGACCGACCGAGGCGAGCATACGCATGATGATCTGCTCGGAGGGCATCTCCAGCGAGAAGATGAGCACTGGTTTGTCGGCGGTGAGGGCCGCATGTTCGCACAGGTTCATGGCAAAAGTGGTCTTGCCCATGGAGGGACGGGCCGCCACGATAATCAAATCCGAACGTTGCAAACCGGCGGTCATCTTGTCGAGATCGCCGTAACCGCTCGACACCCCGGTCACGCCATTGTGGGGGGTCTTGAACAGCTCTTCAATCTTGTCGACGGTCTGCTCGAGAATGACCTTGAGGGGCTGGGGCCCTTCATTGGCGCTGGTGCGCTGCTCGGCAATCTTGAATACCTTGCTCTCGGCCAGGTCGAGCAGGTCACCTGAGGTGCGCCCTTGGGGCTCGTAGCCCGCTTCGACTATCTCGTTGGCGACCGAGATCATCTCCCGCACTACCGCCCGCTCACGCACGATCTCGGCGTAAGCGTTGATATTGGCAGCGCTCGGGGTGTTCTTGGCGATCTCCACCAGATAGGCGAAGCCACCTGACTCCTCCAGCTGTTCGGATCGCTCCAGCTCCTCCTGCAGAGTGATGAGATCAATGGGGTTGCCCACATTGGAGAGGCGAGTCATGGCCTGGAAGATCAACCGGTGCGGACGGCTGTAGAAATCCTTGTCGATCACCCGCTCTGCGACCCGATCCCAGGCGTCGTTATCCAGCATCAAACCGCCCAGAACGGACTGCTCGGCCTCAAAAGAGTGGGGAGGAACTTTCAGCTGTTGTGTCTTGGCGTCTTTTTTCGCCGTCACTTGCTCTGCCATACACATAAAAACCGCAGCGGGAAGGGGACGGGAATTTTACAAAAGAAAGCCAGAGACGGCGAGCCCTATCTGGCGGCTCATACCATCATAAAGGGCCAAATGAGGGCTTGTTCCTCTTTAGCGGTTTTGATTTTGCTACGCATTTTGCGCGCCTTGCGACTCAATCGTCTGTTTTTCATGCTGCGTGTTCCCTATCGTTGACGCCAACCCCAAACGATCTCGTTCATGAATAATTCATGCCAATGGTGATATTGATCAATACAGGCTGCGACACATTTAGGGACAGGCAGCCTGCAATGCGCCTTGCTGAGCTTGCCAAAGCAGAGCATGCCCCACCCACAGACGAGAGTGAAAAGAGTCAAAATGAAAAAGATGCTGACCCTGTTTGCCATGATCCTGGCCATTGGCCTGGGGGCACCTCACGCCGAAGCCAAGAAATTTGGTGGCGGCAAATCCTTTGGTAAAAGTTACAAAACTGCGCCGGCCCAACCTGCGGCCAAACCGGTCGACAACAAGAATCCGACCCTGGGCGCCCAAACTCCGCCGAAAAAGAGCGGCATGATGGGTGGCCTGCTGGGTGGCCTGTTGGCCGGTGGTCTGTTTGCCTACCTGCTGGGCAGCGGTGCCTTTGAAGGTCTGCAAGGTATGGATATGCTGCTGATCGCCGCACTGGCGCTGGGTGCCGTGTTCCTGCTGCGCGCCTTGCGCCGGGGCAAGGTCGCGACGCCACAGCCACAACAGGCAGCCTATGCGGGTTATCAACCACCGCAATCCGCTGCCCCGCAGCAGTTCGAGCAGAGCAACAGCGCACCGCAAGCCACCGGCTTTGCTGACAGCGATGTGCCGTTCCGCTTGCCGCCCGGCTTTGACATGAACGGCTTTTTGGCCGGGGCCCGCGATCACTATCGCACCCTGCAAGAAGCATGGAACAAGAACGATCTGGAAAAAGTACGCGAGTACGTGAGCCCGGAGCTGTTTGAACAGCTCAAAGCCGAGCGCGCCGAACTGACTGGCGACCAGCATACCGAAGTGATGTATGTGGATACCCAGCTGGTACGTGCTGACTATGGCAGCGACTGGGCCCAGGTGAGCGTACGCTTCAGCGGCCGCTACATGGACCGCCAGGAGCAGGTCGAGGATGACATCAAAGAGGTATGGCACCTCGAGCGTAATCTGGCCAAAGATAATGCACCTTGGCATATCGCAGGTATCGAGCAGCTGTAAGGCTTAACGCCCATCGGTCTGTAATAACGCAAGAGGCGGCCAATCGGCCGCCTCTTCTCATTTCATCCCCGATCATGTTTATCGTCGATTGTGGCTACCCGCCAGATGGTGTGCGCCCAATGGCAAAGGGCTGTCATCTCATGACCACAGCCTCTGCCTGGTACATTCGCGCCGAGCCTCAGCGATCCCGGTTCAGGGCAATCAGTCGATCGAGCACCACCTCACCATCGGCACGCAAGCCGTTGTGCTCATATTCATTGGTGATCCAGGCGCGGCTGCAGCCAAGGCCCCGCAGGGTTTCCCGGCTGTAGTCAAACTCCACATACATATCCTCGGCATAGACGGCGCAGGCCACCGGTACCTTGTTGCGCGCAAGTTGGGCAGGGTCATAGAGCGCACCCCAGTCCGCCTTGTTGGCCAGCAGATGAGCCGCCTCCTTGAGAGGCAGCAACTCGCGGAACTGCTCGAACATCCAGGGGAAGATCATCTCGCCGGTGAAGGCAAAATCCTTGCCCGCCGCCCAGTTCAGCGCCGGGAACTCCCCTCTGACCCGCGCCGCGGCCCAGCGGGTTGCCTCTCCTTCGGCGTAGATGGCCTCGTGCAGGATGGCAAACAGCGGGTTGGTATTGAATGGCTGCATGCTCTGCACCTGATAAAGGAAGGCCGGGTTCAGCTTGTCGCCCATAAATGCCCCCTCCAGCAGATAGTAAAGATCATCAAATGCACCGCTGGCCCCCAGATCCAGCCCTTGCTGCTGCAGCTGCTCCACCGTCAGCCGCTGTCCGTTGGGCAGCCGTACATCATGCAGGTGGAGGTGGTTGGCCAGCCGGTTAGCGATGGCCTGGGCGTGGGGAAAACGGGCGAAGAAGGCGCGATTCTTGTCTGCCACTCGCTGATAGGTAGCGCGATAAACCTCTTCTGCGCTGCGACCGATGGGAGCAATACCGCCGGTGATATAGACCTCCCGTAAACTGTCGGGATAGAGCGAGAGATAGGTGAGGCAGCAGAACCCGCCAAAGCTCTGACCCAACAGGCTCCAGCGATGCTTGGGGCTGAGCTCCTGTCGAATGAACTCGGCATCCTGCACTATGCTGTCGGCGCGAAAGTGGCTGAGGTAATCCGCCTGCTCAACGGGGGTCATCTTGGCCAGCGCATGGGCGTGAATGGGGCTCGACATGCCGGTGCCACGCTGATCGAGCAGCAATACTCTGAACTCCTGCAACGCCCGCTTGAGCCAGCCACTGTTGACGGTCGGACGCGGCGCGCCAAACCCCGGCCCCCCTTGTAAAAACAGCAGCCAGGGCAGCGACTCATCGAGCTTGTCTTTGCGACAGAGGGTACGGGCAAACAGGGTGATGCTGTCACCATCCGGATCATCATGATCAAGGGGGACGGTAAAAAAGTGCGGCTCGCAGTGGATGCCGTCCAGTACATAGCGCAAGGGGCTGTTCATCAGGGATCTCTCCGTCAGGATGGGAACATCTCTCACCCCATCATAACCTTGGCCAAAAGCGGGGTCACTCCGGTTTTTCAAAATATCAACAATGGTTTAAACACCAATATGGGGCCTGACAAACTGCGGTTCGCGGCTGCTGAATTAATTGTTCTCGGGAGATATTGACGCCATGCAGCCATTCAACAAAGATGGCCTGCCTGAACAGGAGTTCAGGTGTTCAGGCCATAAAACGGATAAGGGAATGTGATGAAGCCAAAGTGGGTCAGGGCCAGAAAGAGAGAGAAAAAAGCATGCCCAGGCAGCATGTTGCAAACAGGTATGTTGCTGTTCAGCGCCACCTGCGGGGCGACCCTGTTTTTAGCTGCCTGCAACGGGAATTAACAGATGAAAAAAAGCCCGCTCGATTGAGCGGGCTTTTCGAATTTGGCTCCTCCTACTGGACTTGAACCAGTGACATACGGATTAACAGTCCGCCGTTCTACCGACTGAACTAAGGAGGAATTTTGGTGCCCAGAGACGGAATCGAACCGCCGACACGGGGATTTTCAATCCCCTGCTCTACCGACTGAGCTATCTGGGCAACGGCGCGCATTAAACCCTTTCTGCGGTACGGTGTCAACAAGATGCCACGATAAAAAATGCGTTCGCTCAACAACTGAACGTCAAGGCCATTTATTCACCAAAACCTTATCATTTCACAGCCTTAGCTGTGGTTGCGCGGCATATATACGCTGCCAATCTCATGGAAAATAGCAGCTCCGTCGCTCAGCCGCATTGAGCCAAATCCACTCTGCGAGTATGCTTTGCCGCAATGATACCGCCTGGAGGCAACATGAGTCTGAATATGCAAGAGTGGCGCGACGAAGCCGCCGAGATCGTTAACGAACTGCTGGCCGATGGTAGCAATCCTGAAGCAGATTACGAAATTGAGCACCACTTCGCCTGCCAGGACTTCGACCGTCTGGAAAAAGCCGCGGTTGACCTGTTCAAGGCTGGTTTTGAAGTGACTGATGCCGAAGAGATGGAGCTGGATGACGGCGCAACTATCTTCTGCTTCGACGCCACCATCGAGTGCAAGCTGAATGTCGATGCTATCGTTGCCGATATCGCCAAGATGCTGCCTATCCTCGAAAAATACGGGGTGGATTACGATGGCTGGGGCACCTACTTCCAGGATTGATCCGCTGCTGCAATAAACAATGAGGCCACCTTATCGGTGGCCTCATTGTTTTTCACCCTTGAGGTTGCACACCTCATCACGGCGAACCTCTCACTCCAGATAACTGGCTGCAAACTCGGCAGGTGGCAGCGGGCGGCTAAACAGATAGCCCTGCAACCGATCACAGCCCGCCTCGGTCAGCCACTGCTGCTGCTCTGGCGTCTCCACCCCTTCGGCAGTGATGCAGATCCCCAACTCGTGGCCCAGACCGATCACCGAACGCACGATGGCGGTGGTCGCTGTATTGCTCGCCAGCCCCTGCGTGAAGCTGCGATCCAGCTTTAGAGTCGCCACCTGCAAACGTGGCAGATAGGCCAGCGAGCAGTAACCGGTACCGAAATCATCGATGGCCAGCTGAAAACCCGCGGCGATCAGGTTGTCGAGATTGGTCTCAATCTCGTCGGCATTTTCCATCAATACCCCCTCGGTGATCTCCAGCTCCAGCTGACTAGCCTTGAGCCCATGCAGGGCGATACAAGCGGATACCCGCTCACAAAGCGCCGGATCGCGAAACTGCAAAGGAGAGAGATTGATGGAGAGCACCATCTCTGGCTGGATGTTTTGCCACTGCGCCAACTGGGCACAACCCTGCTCCAGCATCAGCTGACCCAGCTGACCAATCACCCCCATCTCTTCCGCAAGCGGAATAAACTCCTCGGGGGAGATCATCCCAAGCTCTGGATGAGGCCAGCGGCAAAGCAACTCGGCACCATGCAGCCGGTGAGTGCGAGTACAGATGATGGGCTGATAGACGGCAACCAACTGGGCGGACTTGATGGCCAGCGGCAACTGGGCGGTGATCAGCTGACGCCGCTTGAGCCGGGCATGCAGCGCGGGATCAAACAAAGTGCAGTACTGCTGCTGCCGCTTGCCCTGGGCCAGCGCCGCCTCGGCATGGCTGAGCAACCGTTCGGCATCGCTTGCCTTCCCCTGCGCCAGCCCCAAAAATACCGGGATCTGGATACGATGCTCTTCCACCTGATAGTGCTCCATCAACTGCTGCTGCAGATGCTGGCTCCAGTCTTGAAGCGGTTCATTCAAGTCTGGCAGTAACAGACTGAAATCATCGGCAGCCACCCGGCAAAGCAGAGAGCGCGGTGGAACCAACTGCTGCAACCGCTTGGCAACCTGGCTGAGCAGGCGATCGGCAATCCGGATCCCGAAGCGATCATTGATCTCGCGAAAATGGTGCAGATCGACCAGCACCAGGGTGGCGTTGCGTCCCCCCAGATGACGGCAGGTCAGCAAGAAACGAGAGAGTTTGAGCAGCCCGGTCAGGCTGTCGTAGTGCTGCTCCTGTTGCAACTGGGCCTGAGTGGTTCGCAGGCCGGTGATATCACGGCCCAGCGTCAAGACCCCGAGGGAGTGGCCATCACCATCAGGCACATCGACCCGGGTGATCTCCATGTGCCGCCCCTGCCCTCTGGCATCCAGCAGACAACACTCGCCATTACCCATCCCCTGCGGCGCTGCCAGCCGGAACGGCAGCTGCTGACCAAGCACCTCATCCACCCCCTGACCGATAAAGTCGAGGAATGCCTGATTGCACTCCAGCAACACGCCATCGTGATCATCAAAACGGATCAGATCAGGAATGGCATCGAGCAAAAAACGCTGCAGTAGCTGCTGCTGTTTGACTGTCTGTTCGAGGTTTTTACGCTGGGCAATTTCGTTGACCACCCCAAACACTGCATATGCCTCTCCCTGGGGG
Source organism: Aeromonas sp. CU5 (assembly GCF_002586745.1). Lineage (NCBI taxonomy): Bacteria > Pseudomonadati > Pseudomonadota > Gammaproteobacteria > Aeromonadales > Aeromonadaceae > Aeromonas > Aeromonas sp. CU5. The sequence goes on along the minus strand of NZ_CP023817.1, from coordinate 178,204 downwards.
TTATAAAGCGGCACCTTGTGGATCTCGACCCAACAGGTATTGCCGCCACTCTTGCAGTGCAACTGCTGATAGAGCAAGGGGACTCTACCTGCCAGCACCTGCTCATCCTCGCCGCGAAAGACATCTCCCCAAGGCATATCCGCATCCGTCTTGCCGACCACCTCGGCAGAGGATGCCATTTGCGCCTCAAGCACAAACATCCGATTGGCGAACAGATAGCGCCCATGGCTATCCCGACAAAAGATACTCATAGGCAATTGGTCGATGATCTGCTGCAGCAGATCTGGAGTGAACATGTGGGTCACGGCGGCGCTTATGGAGGAATTTCGAGCAAATCTATGATAGCAAACCTATTTTGTAAAGCGCCCCGATCCCCTCCCATGACATCCGTTTCAGGATGCTTGCTGACAGAGGTTGTCGCTCCGGCGATAATAGGTGCCGGTTGGCCTATGGCCAGGTGATATGGACGAGAGAGACACAATGAAAAAAATAATGGGAAGTGCGCTGGCGCTGCTGCTGGCTGGTTGTGCGGGTGACAATAACGGCGGTGAAGAGTATCGCTACAACCCGCCGATTGCCAAGGCTACCAACAACACTCAGGAGATGGCGATCCCGGTAGATCTGGTGTGGGCACGTGCCGAGAAGTGGTTCACTGATCACGGCCTCACCATCGAAAATAGCCAGCGTGGTGCCGGCCTGATGACCGCCAACGTCAACCAGTCAGCCGATGGGCTGGAGTGGCTCGATTGCGGTACCATGGGTTCCAAAGTTGCACTGGGCAACCCGAACTTGCAGATCAACCTGATCATCACCCAAAGCGGCAATAGCAGCGTGGCGACCGTCAACGTCAAGGGCAACACCGAGCTGTTCTTCGTTGAATCCTCAGGCGAGCGGGTAGCGGCCCCTTCCATCAAACCGGTCTGCGTCTCCCGCGGTTCTCTGGAGCAGAGTCTGTTTGCCACCCTCGGCAACTGATATTCCCGGCATCGAGATATAAAAAAGCGGCAGATTGCTCTGCCGCTTTTTATTGCCCGCTACCGAGCTTATTTATCGATATCGAGCAAGTGGTTTTGCAACATATAGTTGATTACCTGTTCTGATGCACTAGAGGTTGAAGAATCATAAACTTGATTCGAATCCCCAGTAATGCTTTCGAACGTTGTGTTCAAAAGTACGATCTCCTGACTCACAACTGAACTTCCCTCAGAAGCTCGAACCTGGATATGTACATCAGTTCCGGATTCGAACACAGAAAGCAGCTTTGTTAAATCAGCTTCCTGCTTGGTTCCATCGTGATCAAGCAAATCGGACAGATCCAGCTTATCTGACTTCGCAATATCGACATCTTTGAACTGATTTTCCTTGTACCAACCATAACGTCCATAACTATCACCATAACCTGTGGTAGTACTTTGATGGCCCACATGGAAATCCGTTATGTAGTCAATGACGTGGGAAGGCGTATTACCACCGACAGCGCCTTGTTCAAGAGCATCACCCTGTTGCCAGAGGAAGGTATCGGCACCATCCCCTCCAGTCAGTACATCCCCGTAGTAGAGCTTGCCATCTACGTTGATCGGACCAGAAGATCCGTGACCATTCGTTCCACCAATCAGAATATCTTCCCCCTGGCCTCCCGTCAGATGGTCATACCCCTGTCCACCATAGAGAGTCACTCCAGAACGAGTATCAATATTCTGTTCGAGCATGACCTGAGGACCACCACCATGCACGCCACCCAAGGCGATATGCACTTGGCTGGCATTTAGCACTGTCAGATGATCATCACCATCGTTGCCTGCGAAAGTTCTTCCGTTATCGGATGAATCTATTGTCAGGTTCAAAGAGCCTGTTGCTCTGTCTCCATCAGCATCAACAAGCTCAAAGCCAATACTCTTGCTCTGGGCTCCATGTTGAGAGGTTTGGTAAAGGTATTCACCGGTCACCAAACCAATTGTCAACTTGTCGCCATTGCCAAGGGTAATCACCAACTGCTGGCTCTGCGCATCATAACGCCCCCCCTGATCGGCACCGCTGACAAGACGCCCATTCTCGATGGCGTAGATGTGACCATCAATACGTACCGTGCGGATGGCACCGCCATCGGCACCAGTCCCCGTACCAACCTGACCAAAGAGATCTCCGCTGACGCTGCGCTGAGCCGTGCCACTGATGACCTGCTCCAGCTTGCTCATATCTGTCACGACGATGGCATCGGTATTCTTCTCGCTCACACCATCATAGGCAGCTAAGTCGAGAGCAGACTGGCTAACTTGGGAGCCCATCCCCAAAGAGTAACTTTTTATATCATTTGCCTTTAGGAAGTTAATCCACTGTTCCTCCGGCACTCCATAACTATTCCAAGGTTCTCCATCAGACAAGAAATAGCTGATATTTTGCACACCTTGACCTACCAGCTTACCGGGGTCAGCAAAAGCACTAATACTTTCCTCAATAGCCCCCATATAGTTGGTACCTCCATCGGCACGCAAGGACCAGATGTAATTCTTAGCTGCGCTTACAGTCATCCAGCGCTCACCTATATCGTCGCCATCATTACTAAAAGTAACGATGCGTACTTTGGTTGTGCCAAGGCTATCGTAGGTATTCAATAGAGAGAGCAAAGACTCCTTTGCGATGTCGAGTCTAGTTTTACCCGGCACACCTGAGCCATCATTCATGGAACCGGACACATCGACGATCAACATCAGATTGGTCTGAATACCGGCTCCCTCTATATGCGCCGTCTGAGGTGTGACCACAACGGGGCTATCATCTTCAACCTGGATGGTCAAAGTTCCTTTACCGATTGCCTTGCCATCGCTGACTTCTACTCCGACATTGATCGCCAGGCGCCCTTCCACGTTGTCTGCATTGACATGATCCAGCGGCTTGAACAGATTGACGTTGTAATTGCCCTGCTTGTCGATGGTGACCGTCACGGCAGTCGGGCCGTTATCACCCACCTTACCAGTCAACATCAGGCCATCAGTCGAGACACTCCACTTGATCGGGCTACCACCGGAAGTGAAGCTCTCTGTCGGCGCGACCAGTTTAACTGATTGGATGGTATCGCCATTAGCATCACTGATTGCCAACTTGCCAGAAACCGAGATGTCATTTGTACTATCCAGATTCGTACTTTGACCACGGAAGTCGGTGGTATCCACTAAGCCACTGGCCAAGCCTTCTTCGGAGACGGCAACCGACGCAGCAGTAATCACCGGGGCCACGTTGGCAGCCAGTACCTGAACCGGCAGGAAAACCTCACTGTAAACGGTATCCAACACCTTGCCAGTGGAGGTCACTTCGGTTGCCGTTGCTTTGACCACCAGATTGTAGTTACCCGGGTCATTCACCTTCAATTGCAATGTCGACAGACTCCAGCCACTAACCAAAGCCTTACCAGTAGCATCCACGGTAATACTGTGGTTAGCCGCATCTTTCAACACGGCATCCTTCGGCAGACCACTAATCTCGACCGTCAGGGTTTCGGAACCGTCAATGTCCACGAGGGCGGAGTTGATGGCACTGAGCTTGATGAATGAGTCTTCGTAACCTTTATTGTCCACCGCCTGGAACTTGATGTTATCCAGAATTGCACCGTACGAATCAGAATCATTCGACTCGAATATCAGGCGGTATTTTGCTGTGGTGTCTACTGGCAGACCCACGAGTTGATTCAGCTTCCAACTGTCATCTGTCGGATTAAAGTTGTACAACACGCGCTCAGTACCGCCAACCGGCACACCATTGACATCCAGCTGAACGAACTTGACCGTCAACGCACTGGAAGATATCGAACTGGTACGCGCAGCAATATCGAACCCCAACTGGTAGAAACGCCCCCCTTCACAGTTGAAGTCAGCATAAAGCGTCTTCACTCCCGATTTTCCTTCGATCTCCATCACCTGATTGTTACTGCTACCACCACCCACATAAACCGATTCTTTGCCAACCTCGATACGGTTTCCACCATCAGCCGTTTTCCAGATACCAATGGTTCCTGCGCCTTGTACGGTGTTCAGGTCAATGTTGTCGCTCCAGGTTGCCGAACCCAGTTTGACATCTTCAAAATTGATCGCAGCCAAACTCTGGAAACCGGACAACGACAACAACGGCTTGTCGGCCACCGGAGTCAGATCCACCACAACACTCTTGCCGGTAGCAATCGCATCAGCGCCCTGCAACACATCGAATCTGATTGTCGTAAGGTCGTTGCCTTTGTTGCCCAAACCTTGGCCAGGGCCATAGATGTCCGCCCCAGACATATTGTCAGCTGGGTCAAATTTCACCTTACCGCTGTCGATATCAACCTTGCTGAAAATTTTGGTTTCGTTCTGGCCCAGCACCTTGTATTGCCCTGTCGAATCAAGATATTTGATGATGCCGGTGCCATCCTGATTACCAGAAATCCGGACGGTAGACGCATTATCCGAGATCCCGAACGACGCCCATGTCAGGGCGACATCCGTATCCTCGATCCCCATCAACATAGTTGGAGCTACGGTCGTTGGCACATTGCCATTCAGGGTCAGCACCGCCGAATTTGACACGTCGCCATCGTTATCTTTAACGGTATAAGCAAACTCTTCTGTCACAGCACCAACAGCTGGCGTGTACTTGATCGAGTCAATGACATAACCGTTCTGGTTACCGCTATAGCCCAACACCAGATACTGGAAAGGGGTATTTGTCGAGATATTGAACGATTGCAAACTTCCATTATTGGAAGACGATAGCAAGGTACCGGAGCCGACCAACACACCATTCGCATCATAGGCTTTCCAACTTGCGCTGCCCTGTCCGCTATTAAGCTCGTTGATACCTATCTGAGCAAAATTGGATAGCGCCTTAAGCCCTATCACCAGCGCTTCGCCACTACCGATATCGTTCGTACCGCTACCACTCTGGGAGACGCCAATACCAGGCTTGGCATTGTTGCCGCTGGTACGAACATCCACGAGTGCCGTTGCGCTATCGGTCAGGCCGGTCAAATTCAGTGAGGTGCCATTCAGCGGCAGCGAGTTATTCTGGAAGCCATATACAGCAAAGGCAGATTTCACCGCCGCGCCACCTTCAACCGCCTGCACATCGGTATCCAGCTTGCTGGTATAGGTGTAGTTACCATCAGCGTTCACGGTCAGATCGCCATATTTACCCGCCACCGTTACGCTACCTGATGCACCAAGCACCATAACTTGACCATTCAGGCCGGTCACCGAATACACCTTGGCTGGGTTGGCACTCGAGCTATCCACTACAGTGTCGTTTGCCAGCAGACTGGTCGAACCGATCGTCTGGGCATTCAGCCCCACGGCCACACTGCCACTATCGTTGGCCGCAATCGGGTTAGTATCCAGGATATTGATGGTATACGTCACCGTCGAACCGTCGGCCTTGGTATAGGTAAACGAGTCAGTGTCAGCAACAGAGTCGGCATGATTCCGTACCGGCGCCTGGTAAACATACTTGCCATTCACCAGCGACACAGCCCCCCCAAGGCTGTCGTACCTGTAAAGGCAACACCATCGGCAACGTTCAGAACATTACCTGCAGTCCCCTCAATCACATCTTGCAGAGCAACTACAGAGTCATTGTCAATAATTATGGTGCCCGTACTGCTGTTGGCCCCCACTGTCGCATCGGCGCCACTGACACCGCTAATGGTCACAGTGAAGCTTTCAGCCCCCTCATAGATACCGTCGTCAATGGTGCCGATATTCAGCGGTACGCTGATGCTCCCCGCCGGGATTGTTACCGTAGCGACGCCACTAAAGTCACTGCCGTCTTTGGCAACCCCGCTGTAGGTGAAGGTCACCACCACCGGCTCGTCTGCTTTCTGATCAAGGCTGACTGTGAAGCCGGCCACCTCACCTTCAGTGACGCTCTCCTGGTTGGCAACAATACCAACCACCGGTGCCGCCTGGGCATCGATGATGGCTGTGTCTGCACTGCTGTTGGCCCCCACTGTCGCATCGGCGCCACTGACACCGCTAATGGTCACAGTGAAGCTTTCAGCCCCCTCATAGATACCGTCGTCAATGGTGTCGATATTCAGCGGTACGCTGATGCTCCCCGCCGGGATTGTTACCGTAGCGACGCCACTAAAGTCACTGCCGTCTTTGGCAACCCCGCTGTAGGTAAAGGTCACCACCACCGGCTCGTCTGCTTTCTGATCAAGGCTGACTGTGAAGCCGGCCACCTCACCTTCAGTGACGCTCTCCTGGTTGGCAACAATACCAACCACCGGTGCCGCCTGGGCATCGATGATGGCTGTGTCTGCACTGCTGTTGGCCCCCACTGTCGCATCGGCGCCACTGACACCGCTAATGGTCACAGTGAAGCTTTCAGCCCCCTCATAGATACCGTCGTCAATGGTGTCGATATTCAGCGGTACGCTGATGCTCCCCGCCGGGATTGTTACCGTAGCGACGCCACTAAAGTCACTGCCGTCTTTGGCAACCCCGCTGTAGGTGAAGGTCACCACCACCGGCTCGTCTGCTTTCTGATCAAGGCTGACTGTGAAGCCGGCCACCTCACCTTCAGTGACGCTCTCCTGGTTGGCAACAATACCAACCACCGGTGCCGCCTGGGCATCGATGATGGCTGTGTCTGCACTGCTGTTGGCCCCCACTGTCGCATCGGCGCCACTGACACCGCTAATGGTCACAGTGAAGCTTTCAGCCCCCTCATAGATACCGTCGTCAATGGTGCCGATATTCAGCGGTACGCTGATGCTCCCCGCCGGGATTGTTACCGTAGCGACGCCACTAAAGTCACTGCCGTCTTTGGCAACCCCGCTGTAGGTGAAGGTCACCACCACCGGCTCGTCTGCTTTCTGATCAAGGCTGACTGTGAAGCCGGCCACCTCACCTTCAGTGACGCTCTCCTGGTTGGCAACAATACCAACCACCGGTGCCGCCTGGGCATCGATGATGGCTGTGTCTGCACTGCTGTTGGCCCCCACTGTCGCATCGGCGCCACTGACACCGCTAATGGTCACAGTGAAGCTTTCAGCCCCCTCATAGATACCGTCGTCAATGGTGTCGATATTCAGCGGTACGCTGATGCTCCCCGCCGGGATTGTTACCGTAGCGACGCCACTAAAGTCACTGCCGTCTTTGGCAACCCCGCTGTAGGTGAAGGTCACCACCACCGGCTCGTCTGCTTTCTGATCAAGGCTGACTGTGAAGCCGGCCACCTCACCTTCAGTGACGCTCTCCTGGTTGGCAACAATACCAACCACCGGTGCCGCCTGGGCATCGATGATGGCTGTGTCTGCACTGCTGTTGGCCCCCACTGTCGCATCGGCGCCACTGACACCGCTAATGGTCACAGTGAAGCTTTCAGCCCCCTCATAGATACCGTCGTCAATGGTGTCGATATTCAGCGGTACGCTGATGCTCCCCGCCGGGATTGTTACCGTAGCGACGCCACTAAAGTCACTGCCGTCTTTGGCAACCCCGCTGTAGGTAAAGGTCACCACCACCGGCTCGTCTGCTTTCTGATCAAGGCTGACTGTGAAGCCGGCCACCTCACCTTCAGTGACGCTCTCCTGGTTGGCAACAATACCAACCACCGGTGCCGCCTGGGCATCGATGATGGCTGTGTCTGCACTGCTGTTGGCCCCCACTGTCGCATCGGCGCCACTGACACCGCTAATGGTCACAGTGAAGCTTTCAGCCCCCTCATAGATACCGTCGTCAATGGTGTCGATATTCAGCGGTACGCTGATGCTCCCCGCCGGGATTGTTACCGTAGCGACGCCACTAAAGTCACTGCCGTCTTTGGCAACCCCGCTGTAGGTAAAGGTCACCACCACCGGCTCGTCTGCTTTCTGATCAAGGCTGACTGTGAAGCCGGCCACCTCACCTTCAGTGACGCTCTCCTGGTTGGCAACAATACCAACCACCGGTGCCGCCTGGGCATCGATGATGGCTGTGTCTGCACTGCTGTTGGCCCCCACTGTCGCATCGGCGCCACTGACACCGCTAATGGTCACAGTGAAGCTTTCAGCCCCCTCATAGATACCGTCGTCAATGGTGTCGATATTCAGCGGTACGCTGATGCTCCCCGCCGGGATTGTTACCGTAGCGACGCCACTAAAGTCACTGCCGTCTTTGGCAACCCCGCTGTAGGTGAAGGTCACCACCACCGGCTCGTCTGCTTTCTGATCAAGGCTGACTGTGAAGCCGGCCACCTCACCTTCAGTGACGCTCTCCTGGTTGGCAACAATACCAACCACCGGTGCCGCCTGGGCATCGATGATGGCTGTGTCTGCACTGCTGTTGGCCCCCACTGTCGCATCGGCGCCACTGACACCGCTAATGGTCACAGTGAAGCTTTCAGCCCCCTCATAGATACCGTCGTCAATGGTGCCGATATTCAGCGGTACGCTGATGCTCCCCGCCGGGATTGTTACCGTAGCGACGCCACTAAAGTCACTGCCGTCTTTGGCAACCCCGCTGTAGGTGAAGGTCACCACCACCGGCTCGTCTGCTTTCTGATCAAGGCTGACTGTGAAGCCGGCCACCTCACCTTCAGTGACGCTCTCCTGGTTGGCAACAATACCAACCACCGGTGCCGCCTGGGCATCGATGATGGCTGTGTCTGCACTGCTGTTGGCCCCCACTGTCGCATCGGCGCCACTGACACCGCTAATGGTCACAGTGAAGCTTTCAGCCCCCTCATAGATACCGTCGTCAATGGTGCCGATATTCAGCGGTACGCTGATGCTCCCCGCCGGGATTGTTACCGTAGCGACGCCACTAAAGTCACTGCCGTCTTTGGCAACCCCGCTGTAGGTAAAGGTCACCACCACCGGCTCGTCTGCTTTCTGATCAAGGCTGACTGTGAAGCCGGCCACCTCACCTTCAGTGACGCTCTCCTGGTTGGCAACAATACCAACCACCGGTGCCGCCTGGGCATCGATGATGGCTGTGTCTGCACTGCTGTTGGCCCCCACTGTCGCATCGGCGCCACTGACACCGCTAATGGTCACAGTGAAGCTTTCAGCCCCCTCATAGATACCGTCGTCAATGGTGTCGATATTCAGCGGTACGCTGATGCTCCCCGCCGGGATTGTTACCGTAGCGACGCCACTAAAGTCACTGCCGTCTTTGGCAACCCCGCTGTAGGTGAAGGTCACCACCACCGGCTCGTCTGCTTTCTGATCAAGGCTGACTGTGAAGCCGGCCACCTCACCTTCAGTGACGCTCTCCTGGTTGGCAACAATACCAACCACCGGTGCCGCCTGGGCATCGATGATGGCTGTGTCTGCACTGCTGTTGGCCCCCACTGTCGCATCGGCGCCACTGACACCGCTAATGGTCACAGTGAAGCTTTCAGCCCCCTCATAGATACCGTCGTCAATGGTGCCGATATTCAGCGGTACGCTGATGCTCCCCGCCGGGATTGTTACCGTAGCGACGCCACTAAAGTCACTGCCGTCTTTGGCAACCCCGCTGTAGGTGAAGGTCACCACCACCGGCTCGTCTGCTTTCTGATCAAGGCTGACTGTGAAGCCGGCCACCTCACCTTCAGTGACGCTCTCCTGGTTGGCAACAATACCAACCACCGGTGCCGCCTGGGCATCGATGATGGCTGTGTCTGCACTGCTGTTGGCCCCCACTGTCGCATCGGCGCCACTGACACCGCTAATGGTCACAGTGAAGCTTTCAGCCCCCTCATAGATACCGTCGTCAATGGTGTCGATATTCAGCGGTACGCTGATGCTCCCCGCCGGGATTGTTACCGTAGCGACGCCACTAAAGTCACTGCCGTCTTTGGCAACCCCGCTGTAGGTGAAGGTCACCACCACCGGCTCGTCTGCTTTCTGATCAAGGCTGACTGTGAAGCCGGCCACCTCACCTTCAGTGACGCTCTCCTGGTTGGCAACAATACCAACCACCGGTGCCGCCTGGGCATCGATGATGGCTGTGTCTGCACTGCTGTTGGCCCCCACTGTCGCATCGGCGCCACTGACACCGCTAATGGTCACAGTGAAGCTTTCAGCCCCCTCATAGATACCGTCGTCAATGGTGCCGATATTCAGCGGTACGCTGATGCTCCCCGCCGGGATTGTTACCGTAGCGACGCCACTAAAGTCACTGCCGTCTTTGGCAACCCCGCTGTAGGTGAAGGTCACCACCACCGGCTCGTCTGCTTTCTGATCAAGGCTGACTGTGAAGCCGGCCACCTCACCTTCAGTGACGCTCTCCTGGTTGGCAACAATACCAACCACCGGTGCCGCCTGGGCATCGATGATGGCTGTGTCTGCACTGCTGTTGGCCCCCACTGTCGCATCGGCGCCACTGACACCGCTAATGGTCACAGTGAAGCTTTCAGCCCCCTCATAGATACCGTCGTCAATGGTGTCGATATTCAGCGGTACGCTGATGCTCCCCGCCGGGATTGTTACCGTAGCGACGCCACTAAAGTCACTGCCGTCTTTGGCAACCCCGCTGTAGGTAAAGGTCACCACCACCGGCTCGTCTGCTTTCTGATCAAGGCTGACTGTGAAGCCGGCCACCTCACCTTCAGTGACGCTCTCCTGGTTGGCAACAATACCAACCACCGGTGCCGCCTGGGCATCGATGATGGCTGTGTCTGCACTGCTGTTGGCCCCCACTGTCGCATCGGCGCCACTGACACCGCTAATGGTCACAGTGAAGCTTTCAGCCCCCTCATAGATACCGTCGTCAATGGTGTCGATATTCAGCGGTACGCTGATGCTCCCCGCCGGGATTGTTACCGTAGCGACGCCACTAAAGTCACTGCCGTCTTTGGCAACCCCGCTGTAGGTAAAGGTCACCACCACCGGCTCGTCTGCTTTCTGATCAAGGCTGACTGTGAAGCCGGCCACCTCACCTTCAGTGACGCTCTCCTGGTTGGCAACAATACCAACCACCGGTGCCGCCTGGGCATCGATGATGGCTGTGTCTGCACTGCTGTTGGCCCCCACTGTCGCATCGGCGCCACTGACACCGCTAATGGTCACAGTGAAGCTTTCAGCCCCCTCATAGATACCGTCGTCAATGGTGTCGATATTCAGCGGTACGCTGATGCTCCCCGCCGGGATTGTTACCGTAGCGACGCCACTAAAGTCACTGCCGTCTTTGGCAACCCCGCTGTAGGTGAAGGTCACCACCACCGGCTCGTCTGCTTTCTGATCAAGGCTGACTGTGAAGCCGGCCACCTCACCTTCAGTGACGCTCTCCTGGTTGGCAACAATACCAACCACCGGTGCCGCCTGGGCATCGATGATGGCTGTGTCTGCACTGCTGTTGGCCCCCACTGTCGCATCGGCGCCACTGACACCGCTAATGGTCACAGTGAAGCTTTCAGCCCCCTCATAGATACCGTCGTCAATGGTGCCGATATTCAGCGGTACGCTGATGCTCCCCGCCGGGATTGTTACCGTAGCGACGCCACTAAAGTCACTGCCGTCTTTGGCAACCCCGCTGTAGGTGAAGGTCACCACCACCGGCTCGTCTGCTTTCTGATCAAGGCTGACTGTGAAGCCGGCCACCTCACCTTCAGTGACGCTCTCCTGGTTGGCAACAATACCAACCACCGGTGCCGCCTGGGCATCGATGATGGCTGTGTCTGCACTGCTGTTGGCCCCCACTGTCGCATCGGCGCCACTGACACCGCTAATGGTCACAGTGAAGCTTTCAGCCCCCTCATAGATACCGTCGTCAATGGTGCCGATATTCAGCGGTACGCTGATGCTCCCCGCCGGGATTGTTACCGTAGCGACGCCACTAAAGTCACTGCCGTCTTTGGCAACCCCGCTGTAGGTGAAGGTCACCACCACCGGCTCGTCTGCTTTCTGATCAAGGCTGACTGTGAAGCCGGCCACCTCACCTTCAGTGACGCTCTCCTGGTTGGCAACAATACCAACCACCGGTGCCGCCTGGGCATCGATGATGGCTGTGTCTGCACTGCTGTTGGCCCCCACTGTCGCATCGGCGCCACTGACACCGCTAATGGTCACAGTGAAGCTTTCAGCCCCCTCATAGATACCGTCGTCAATGGTGCCGATATTCAGCGGTACGCTGATGCTCCCCGCCGGGATTGTTACCGTAGCGACGCCACTAAAGTCACTGCCGTCTTTGGCAACCCCGCTGTAGGTGAAGGTCACCACCACCGGCTCGTCTGCTTTCTGATCAAGGCTGACTGTGAAGCCGGCCACCTCACCTTCAGTGACGCTCTCCTGGTTGGCAACAATACCAACCACCGGTGCCGCCTGGGCATCGATGATGGCTGTGTCTGCACTGCTGTTGGCCCCCACTGTCGCATCGGCGCCACTGACACCGCTAATGGTCACAGTGAAGCTTTCAGCCCCCTCATAGATACCGTCGTCAATGGTGCCGATATTCAGCGGTACGCTGATGCTCCCCGCCGGGATTGTTACCGTAGCGACGCCACTAAAGTCACTGCCGTCTTTGGCAACCCCGCTGTAGGTGAAGGTCACCACCACCGGCTCGTCTGCTTTCTGATCAAGGCTGACTGTGAAGCCGGCCACCTCACCTTCAGTGACGCTCTCCTGGTTGGCAACAATACCAACCACCGGTGCCGCCTGGGCATCGATGATGGCTGTGTCTGCACTGCTGTTGGCCCCCACTGTCGCATCGGCGCCACTGACACCGCTAATGGTCACAGTGAAGCTTTCAGCCCCCTCATAGATACCGTCGTCAATGGTGTCGATATTCAGCGGTACGCTGATGCTCCCCGCCGGGATTGTTACCGTAGCGACGCCACTAAAGTCACTGCCGTCTTTGGCAACCCCGCTGTAGGTGAAGGTCACCACCACCGGCTCGTCTGCTTTCTGATCAAGGCTGACTGTGAAGCCGGCCACCTCACCTTCAGTGACGCTCTCCTGGTTGGCAACAATACCAACCACCGGTGCCGCCTGGGCATCGATGATGGCTGTGTCTGCACTGCTGTTGGCCCCCACTGTCGCATCGGCGCCACTGACACCGCTAATGGTCACAGTGAAGCTTTCAGCCCCCTCATAGATACCGTCGTCAATGGTGCCGATATTCAGCGGTACGCTGATGCTCCCCGCCGGGATTGTTACCGTAGCGACGCCACTAAAGTCACTGCCGTCTTTGGCAACCCCGCTGTAGGTGAAGGTCACCACCACCGGCTCGTCTGCTTTCTGATCAAGGCTGACTGTGAAGCCGGCCACCTCACCTTCAGTGACGCTCTCCTGGTTGGCAACAATACCAACCACCGGTGCCGCCTGGGCATCGATGATGGCTGTGTCTGCACTGCTGTTGGCCCCCACTGTCGCATCGGCGCCACTGACACCGCTAATGGTCACAGTGAAGCTTTCAGCCCCCTCATAGATACCGTCGTCAATGGTGTCGATATTCAGCGGTACGCTGATGCTCCCCGCCGGGATTGTTACCGTAGCGACGCCACTAAAGTCACTGCCGTCTTTGGCAACCCCGCTGTAGGTGAAGGTCACCACCACCGGCTCGTCTGCTTTCTGATCAAGGCTGACTGTGAAGCCGGCCACCTCACCTTCAGTGACGCTCTCCTGGTTGGCAACAATACCAACCACCGGTGCCGCCTGGGCATCGATGATGGCTGTGTCTGCACTGCTGTTGGCCCCCACTGTCGCATCGGCGCCACTGACACCGCTAATGGTCACAGTGAAGCTTTCAGCCCCCTCATAGATACCGTCGTCAATGGTGTCGATATTCAGCGGTACGCTGATGCTCCCCGCCGGGATTGTTACCGTAGCGACGCCACTAAAGTCACTGCCGTCTTTGGCAACCCCGCTGTAGGTGAAGGTCACCACCACCGGCTCGTCTGCTTTCTGATCAAGGCTGACTGTGAAGCCGGCCACCTCACCTTCAGTGACGCTCTCCTGGTTGGCAACAATACCAACCACCGGTGCCGCCTGGGCATCGATGATGGCTGTGTCTGCACTGCTGTTGGCCCCCACTGTCGCATCGGCGCCACTGACACCGCTAATGGTCACAGTGAAGCTTTCAGCCCCCTCATAGATACCGTCGTCAATGGTGTCGATATTCAGCGGTACGCTGATGCTCCCCGCCGGGATTGTTACCGTAGCGACGCCACTAAAGTCACTGCCGTCTTTGGCAACCCCGCTGTAGGTGAAGGTCACCACCACCGGCTCGTCTGCTTTCTGATCAAGGCTGACTGTGAAGCCGGCCACCTCACCTTCAGTGACGCTCTCCTGGTTGGCAACAATACCAACCACCGGTGCCGCCTGGGCATCGATGATGGCTGTGTCTGCACTGCTGTTGGCCCCCACTGTCGCATCGGCGCCACTGACACCGCTAATGGTCACAGTGAAGCTTTCAGCCCCCTCATAGATACCGTCGTCAATGGTGTCGATATTCAGCGGTACGCTGATGCTCCCCGCCGGGATTGTTACCGTAGCGACGCCACTAAAGTCACTGCCGTCTTTGGCAACCCCGCTGTAGGTGAAGGTCACCACCACCGGCTCGTCTGCTTTCTGATCAAGGCTGACTGTGAAGCCGGCCACCTCACCTTCAGTGACGCTCTCCTGGTTGGCAACAATACCAACCACCGGTGCCGCCTGGGCATCGATGATGGCTGTGTCTGCACTGCTGTTGGCCCCCACTGTCGCATCGGCGCCACTGACACCGCTAATGGTCACAGTGAAGCTTTCAGCCCCCTCATAGATACCGTCGTCAATGGTGTCGATATTCAGCGGTACGCTGATGCTCCCCGCCGGGATTGTTACCGTAGCGACGCCACTAAAGTCACTGCCGTCTTTGGCAACCCCGCTGTAGGTAAAGGTCACCACCACCGGCTCGTCTGCTTTCTGATCAAGGCTGACTGTGAAGCCGGCCACCTCACCTTCAGTGACGCTCTCCTGGTTGGCAACAATACCAACCACCGGTGCCGCCTGGGCATCGATGATGGCTGTGTCTGCACTGCTGTTGGCCCCCACTGTCGCATCGGCGCCACTGACACCGCTAATGGTCACAGTGAAGCTTTCAGCCCCCTCATAGATACCGTCGTCAATGGTGTCGATATTCAGCGGTACGCTGATGCTCCCCGCCGGGATTGTTACCGTAGCGACGCCACTAAAGTCACTGCCGTCTTTGGCAACCCCGCTGTAGGTAAAGGTCACCACCACCGGCTCGTCTGCTTTCTGATCAAGGCTGACTGTGAAGCCGGCCACCTCACCTTCAGTGACGCTCTCCTGGTTGGCAACAATACCAACCACCGGTGCCGCCTGGGCATCGATGATGGCTGTGTCTGCACTGCTGTTGGCCCCCACTGTCGCATCGGCGCCACTGACACCGCTAATGGTCACAGTGAAGCTTTCAGCCCCCTCATAGATACCGTCGTCAATGGTGTCGATATTCAGCGGTACGCTGATGCTCCCCGCCGGGATTGTTACCGTAGCGACGCCACTAAAGTCACTGCCGTCTTTGGCAACCCCGCTGTAGGTAAAGGTCACCACCACCGGCTCGTCTGCTTTCTGATCAAGGCTGACTGTGAAGCCGGCCACCTCACCTTCAGTGACGCTCTCCTGGTTGGCAACAATACCAACCACCGGTGCCGCCTGGGCATCGATGATGGCTGTGTCTGCACTGCTGTTGGCCCCCACTGTCGCATCGGCGCCACTGACACCGCTAATGGTCACAGTGAAGCTTTCAGCCCCCTCATAGATACCGTCGTCAATGGTGTCGATATTCAGCGGTACGCTGATGCTCCCCGCCGGGATTGTTACCGTAGCGACGCCACTAAAGTCACTGCCGTCTTTGGCAACCCCGCTGTAGGTAAAGGTCACCACCACCGGCTCGTCTGCTTTCTGATCAAGGCTGACTGTGAAGCCGGCCACCTCACCTTCAGTGACGCTCTCCTGGTTGGCAACAATACCAACCACCGGTGCCGCCTGGGCATCGATGATGGCTGTGTCTGCACTGCTGTTGGCCCCCACTGTCGCATCGGCGCCACTGACACCGCTAATGGTCACAGTGAAGCTTTCAGCCCCCTCATAGATACCGTCGTCAATGGTGTCGATATTCAGCGGTACGCTGATGCTCCCCGCCGGGATTGTTACCGTAGCGACGCCACTAAAGTCACTGCCGTCTTTGGCAACCCCGCTGTAGGTGAAGGTCACCACCACCGGCTCGTCTGCTTTCTGATCAAGGCTGACTGTGAAGCCGGCCACCTCACCTTCAGTGACGCTCTCCTGGTTGGCAACAATACCAACCACCGGTGCCGCCTGGGCATCGATGATGGCTGTGTCTGCACTGCTGTTGGCCCCCACTGTCGCATCGGCGCCACTGACACCGCTAATGGTCACAGTGAAGCTTTCAGCCCCCTCATAGATACCGTCGTCAATGGTGTCGATATTCAGCGGTACGCTGATGCTCCCCGCCGGGATTGTTACCGTAGCGACGCCACTAAAGTCACTGCCGTCTTTGGCAACCCCGCTGTAGGTGAAGGTCACCACCACCGGCTCGTCTGCTTTCTGATCAAGGCTGACTGTGAAGCCGGCCACCTCACCTTCAGTGACGCTCTCCTGGTTGGCAACAATACCAACCACCGGTGCCGCCTGGGCATCGATGATGGCTGTGTCTGCACTGCTGTTGGCCCCCACTGTCGCATCGGCGCCACTGACACCGCTAATGGTCACAGTGAAGCTTTCAGCCCCCTCATAGATACCGTCGTCAATGGTGTCGATATTCAGCGGTACGCTGATGCTCCCCGCCGGGATTGTTACCGTAGCGACGCCACTAAAGTCACTGCCGTCTTTGGCAACCCCGCTGTAGGTAAAGGTCACCACCACCGGCTCGTCTGCTTTCTGATCAAGGCTGACTGTGAAGCCGGCCACCTCACCTTCAGTGACGCTCTCCTGGTTGGCAACAATACCAACCACCGGTGCCGCCTGGGCATCGATGATGGCTGTGTCTGCAGTCGCGCTAGATAGATCTAATAATTCAAATACGTCAAAGCCTGTAAGTGTTTGTATTTTGCTTACCGATACACTGAAGTTTTCATCCCCTTCGTAAATACCATCATTAATCGTATCTATGGTGAAGGTTGCAGTCTTGCCATCAGCACCAATCACCGCCTGGATAGTCTCGGTGATGTCCTTGCCACTGGCGGTGGTGTAGCTATAGCTCAGGGTAACGATGCTGCCAACCGGCGCGGCATCGCTCAGGGTCACGGTGTAGGTCGCGGTGGTCTCGCCCTCCACCACACTGCCCGGCCCGCTCAGGGTCACGGTCACGGTGTCTTCCACCCCCGACACTTCCGGGTCCACCGGCGAGGCCGCATCCTTGATGGTGGTCTCGACACTGGCACCGGACAGATCCAGTTTTTCAAACACATTGCTGCCGTTCGGGGTCTGTACCCCGCTCACGCTCACGCTGAACTTCTCGTCACCTTCGGCAAACTTGTCATCCACCGTGGCGATGGTGAAAGTCGCGGTCTTGCCATCAGCACCGATCACCGCCTGGGTGGTCTCGGTGATGTCTTTGCCACTGGCGCTGGTGTAGGTGTAACTCAGGGTCACGATGCTACCGACCGGCGCGGCATCGCTCAGGGTCACGGTGTAGGTCGCGGTGGTCTCGCCCTCCACCACACTGCCCGGCCCGCTCAGGGTCACGGTGGTGGTGTCCACGGTGTCGCCCACCTCGGTGGTCACCGTGCTGCTGGTATCCAGTTGTTCATAGTTGCCGCCCTGGCTGCCGGTGATGCTCACCGTCAGGCTGCTGCCATCCTTGTACACATCGTCACTCGGGGCATCGACCGTCACGCTGCCGCTCAGCTCGCCCGCCTTGATGGTGATGCTGGAGCCATTGGACAGGGTCAGGACCAGGTCACTCTGTGGGGCGTTGTTGACGCTGGCACTGTAGGTGATCTGGCCCCCTTCGTTGACCTGCGCAGGAGCGCTCAGGGTCACAGTGGTGGTGTCGACAGTGTCGTTAATCTGGGTGGTCGTTGAAGGGCTGGTGATGATCTGGTTGAAACCACCGCCCTGAGTACCGGTAATCGAAACGGTGATCGTTGACGGATCGACATAAGGGCTGTCTGCCGGAGCAGCAACAGTGACTGAACCGGAACTCTGCCCGACGGGAATGGTAATCACTGCACCATTGGACAGCTGAATAACCAAGTCAGAACCAAAAACAGGTTCATCAAGTGTCGCGGTAAAGGTAATAAGCCCACCTTCATTCACCTGTGGATCTGCACTCAAGACAAGGTTGGCGGATGTAAACAGAGGATCATCTTCACCAACGGCCTCAAGCGGTGGCTCGCCAGTGGCGTTATAGGTGGTATCGAAAGTGGCTTCGGCAATGGTTGCGGAGCCGGTACGGTCGATGGTGACAAACCCGCCGTTGCCACTGGCGCCGGCGACACCACCAATACCGCCACCACCGGCGGCAGGTGCACCGCCTGCTGCAGAGGCTTCAAAGGCCTGGGTCGGGTCAGCGCCGCCCAAAATCGCCTGTTGCAAGGCATTGATCTCATCAGGAGTACCGGCTGCACCGTTTTGCGCCAGCTGGGGGGCATCCCCCTCTTCTGCGGGCTCACTTTGCTCGCTGGCCGGTTGCACATTGAATGACTGTCCGCCGCCCATAAAGCTGGCGCCATCCGGCGACATGATCACCGCCCCTTTCGGCAGCACATCACCTTCAGCCAACAGCTTCCGGCTGCCATCAGCGGCAACCAGATAAATTTGTCCTTTGAGTTGGGTTACGGTTACGCCCTGTTCCAAGGTAACGGCATTGGTAATCATGTTCTCTCCTGAATCCTGATTTGAATGCAATAAGCCACAGCCTACTGTGCATACAGATGGAGCAAATAACCAGCTCGAAAATTCGAAAGGATAGACTGATTTGAAGCTGAATCTTTCAGCCAGGCAGGAGGGTATGAAATGGCAAGGTCGGAAGGGTAAAAACCTAATTTATCAATACATTACAAAACAGTGACAGGAGCATGACAAGGCATGCTCCTGTTTAGATTAACCCTAGGCGCCAGCCCAGAGGATAATAGCCAGCAGCTGTGGCGAGATAATCCGCAGGAACATCACCAGCGGGTAGACAGTGGCGTATGAAAGTGCACTGGCACCACTGGTCGGGTGCATGGCGTTGGCAAAGGCCAGCGCGGGAGGATCAGTCATGGAGCCTGCCAGCAAGCCGCACAAGGTGAGGTAATTCATCTTGCCGTAGAGGCGTGCCAGCACACCGACCACCAGCAGCGGGATCAGGGTGATCGCTATGCCGTAGAGCATCCAGGCCGGGCCATCACCGTTGATCAGGGTATCGATAAAACCGGCCCCCGACTTGAAGCCCACCACGGCCAGAAACAGCACGATACCGATCTCCCGCAGCGCCAGGTTGGCACTGGGGGGCATGAACCAGTAGAGCTTGCCGATGCTGCCGATCCGCGACAGGATCAGCGCCACCACCAGCGGCCCCCCCGCCAGACCCAATTTGAGGGCAGCCGGGAAACCGGGCAGATAGAAGGGGATGGAGCCGAGCAGCACACCGAGGCCAATCCCGATAAATACCGGCAACATCTGCACCTGTTGCAGTTTTTGCTGCACGTTGCCGACCACATTAGTAACCGCCTCGATCGCCTCCAGGCGTCCCACCAGATTAAGGATGTCACCAAACTGCAAACTGGTCTGGCTGGTTGGCACCAACTCGATACCGGCGCGGTTAAGACGGGAGATCACCACGTCATAGCGCTGTTTGATGTCAAGATCGCGGATCTTCTTGCCCAGAACCTGCTCGTTGGTCACCACTACCCGCTCGACACGCAGATCGGTGCCCCGGGTCGAGAGCGAGGTCTCCACTTCCTCCCCCAACACCAGCAACACCTTATGCAGCGCATGGCGTTCACCCACCAGGTGGAGCAAGTCACCCAGCTCGATGCGGGAATCAGGCCGCGGCACCATCAGCTCCTCACCCCGCTTGAGGCGAGAGCAGATCACATCCGACTCATCGAGACTCGGGATCTCGCTCAACATCAAGCCGTGCATATTGGGGTTGCGCACCGCGATGTTGATGGTCTGCAAACTCTCCTTGGTTTTACCAGTCTGTTGCTCGAACTGGGCGGCTTCATCGTCGATCTTGATGCGAAAGAACACCCGAACCAGCCACATGGTGAGCAAAATGCCACAGATGCCGAATGGATAGGCGACCGCATAGCCCATCCCCATCAGGCCGGTCGAACCGGGCGCAGCGCCCAGCTCGGCCAGGATCTGCTGGCCCGCACCGAGGGATGGCGTATTGGTAACGGCACCGGAGAAGACCCCCAGAATGACCGGCAACGGCACATCGAACAGCTGATGCAATCCGGCGGCCACCACGCAGCCAAGGATAACCAGCAGGGCGGCAAAGGCATTGAGTTTGAGACCCGAACTGCGCAATGACGCGAAGAAGCCCGGCCCGACCTGAATACCGATGGTATAGACAAACAGGATCAAACCAAATTCTTGAATGAAGTGAAGGGTTTGTGCATCCAGTGCGAGATTGGAAGCACCAGCGAAATGACCCACTATGATGCCGCCGAACAGCACTCCCCCTATCCCCAGACCAACGCCATAGACTCGCCAGTTTCCCAGCCAGAGCCCTAGCACTGCCACCAGCGACAACATGCTGATGGAAAGCGCGATATCACTCATTTCGTGCATCCTTTGCGAATTGAACTGTCCCTAGCTTGTCAGCAAACGCTGACGCCAACTGTGTGATACCGCACGAATTTATCCTTTTTACGCGCTAAAAATACCAATTAAGGGCTACTCAAGCGACATAGCCATAAATGGCCATAAAGTGACAAACACTGCCGCCCAACACAAAAAGGTGCCAGATAGCGTGGTTGTAGGGGATCTGCTTGGCCACATAGAAAATGACCCCGAGGCTGTAGATCAGGCCGCCGAGTCCGAGCAGCAGCAACCCCTCCCCGGCCAGATGGATGTAGAGCTGGTAGATCACCACCAGTGACAGCCAGCCCAGCATCAGGTAGGTAAACAGCGACAACTTCTTGAAGCGGTTGATGAACACCAGCTTGAACACCACCCCGGCCAGCGCCAGGCCCCAGATCACCACCATCAACCCTTTCGCCAGCGGCGTATCGAGGGCCACCAGCAGGAAGGGGGTGTAAGTACCGGCAATCAGCAGATAGATGGCGCAGTGATCAAACACCTTGCACCAGCGTCTGGCCCGCCCTTCAGCCATGCTGTGATAGAGGGTCGATGCCAGATAGAGCAGCACCAGACTACCGCCATAGAGGCTGTAACTCACCAGCGCCTGCGTGCCCTGCCCCCAGCCCTTGATGAGCAACAGCACCAGGCCGATACCCCCCAGCAACAATCCCAATCCGTGGCTGAGCCGGTTGGCTAACTCTTCACGGGGAGAATAATCTGTCACGCCACTCATATCGTTTACTCCAGCTTTAATGGGCTCACTCTACCCAGCACCATTTCAGAGTACAAGTGTTCGCTTAAAAAATGGGGTGGCTGCCACCTGCCAACCTTTGGTGTATGCTCTGCCGCCGATGCCCGAGACAAGTGGCATAGACACCTACCCGGTGACCTGGTCTGGAGAACCTGATGAAGTTGACTGAGCTGTTTACACAACCGGATGCCGCCTTTGGCGACGCAATGAGCGCTATGCTGGCACATTTTCACCACTCGGATGACAGTCAGGCCCCCTACCAGCACGACCAGTTCACCCACCAGCTCGATCAATCCCGCATGCCTGCGGTCGGCCTCTCCATCGAGCACTATCTGGCACGGCTGGCCACCCTGGTGCCCGGTGCCTCTCACCTCACCTCGCCACGCTACATGGGCCATATGACAGCGCCACTGCCAGCCTATACCGCCGAGCTGTCGCGTCTGCTGGTGATGCTGAACCAGAATCCGATGAAGATGGAGTCCTCCCGCCTGCTCAGCTTTCTGGAGCGGGAGGTGCTGGCCAAGCTGCACCGCCTCATCTATGGCAAGGACGATGCCTTCTACGGCGAGCAGATGCATGCCAAGGATGCCGCCCTCGGCGTAATGACCAGCGGTGGCACCATCGCCAACGTCACGGCGCTGTGGCTGGCCCGCAACCGCGCCTGCGGCGACAATCTGTTCGCCCTCTATGAGCAGGGCTATCGCGGCGCCGTCATTCTGGGCTCCCGGCTGATGCACTACTCCTTCGACAAGGGGATGGATCTGCTGGGACTGGGCGCCCGCAGCGTCTGGCGCCTTGAGACCGACGAGCAGAACCGGCTCAGTCTGGCTGCGCTGGAGCAGGCGCTGCTCCAGTGCAAAGAACAGAAGCTCAAAGTGCTGGCGCTGGTTGGCGTGGCGGGCAGCACCGACTTTGGCTCCATCGATCAGCTGCCGGAGCTGGCGGCCATCGCCGAGCGCGAGCAGATCCATTTTCATGTGGACGCCGCCTGGGGCGGCCCGACCCTCTTCTCCCCCCGCTATCAAAACTTGCTGGCAGGGATCGAGCGGGCCGATACCGTCACGCTGGATGGTCACAAGCAACTGCTGGTGCCGCTCGGTACCGGCATGCTGCTCTGCCGCCAGCCCGACCTGATGATGGCGGTCAAGCGCGAAGCCCCCTACGCTATTCGCGCCACCTCGTTCGATCAGGGGCGCTTCACGCTGGAGGGTACCCGCCCGGCCAACGCCCTTTATCTGGATGCCGCCTTCCAGCTGTTTGGCCAGCAGGGTTACGCCCACCTCATCGAGGCCAACTACGACCGCGCCCGACTGATGGCCGAGCTCATCGAAAGCGACCCCGCCTTCGAGTTGATGTCGGCACCGGTGATGAACCTGCTCTCCTACCGCTGCATCCCGCCCCACCTGCAGGGCAAACCGCTGGACGAAGCGGCCAATGCACAGATCAACGACTTCAACGTGACCCTGCAAAAAGCCCAGCGGGCCGAGGGGCACAGCTTTGTCTCCCGCACCCAGCGCGCCGTGGTGCGCTACGGCGCCCAGCCGCTCACCCTGCTGCGGGCTGTGCTGCTCAACCCGCTTATCGAAGAGCACCACATCCGCGAGCTGCTGGCGGATCAAAAACGGCTGGGCGAGCCCCTTGCCCGCCAGCTATTTGGCTAGCGCCGCGCCAGGGAACTGGACGTAAATTGGGCGGTCTTATTCATTTGCCGTTGTTTACCTTGCAGGTAAACTGGACAAAATTTTGCGGTCTATTTCTGAGGGCTATGCGCCAAACATGAAGCAATTTATTGAATTTATTCCACTTATCGTTTTCTTCGCGGTCTATAAATTTTACGACATCTATATGGCCACTGGCGCACTGGTGGTGGTGACCGGTCTACAACTTCTCTACAGCTGGGTGCGCTATCGCAAGGTCGAGAAGATGCAGCTGTTCACCTTCATCTTGGTCGGCTTCTTCGGCGGCCTCACCGTGTTCTTCCACGATGACACCTTCATCAAGTGGAAAGTGACCATCATCAATGTGCTGTTCGCGCTGGGCCTGCTGATCAGCCGCTATGGCTTTGGCAAGAACCTGATCAAACAGATGCTGGCCAAAGAGCTGCAAGCCCCCGATGCAGTCTGGGACAAGGTCAACCTCGGCTGGGTCGGCTTCTTTACCGTCTGTGGCCTGCTCAACCTCTACGTGGCATTTAGCCTGCCGCAAGAGATGTGGGTCAACTTCAAGGTGTTTGGCTTGCTGGGGATGACGCTGGTCTTTACCCTGCTCAGTGGCGTCTATCTCTACCGCCACATCCCCGCCGAGCAAAAGAACGAGCTGAAAAAATAACCCTCATCAGAAAAGGATCCTCTCATGTGGTATCTCATCTACTCCGAAGATGTCCCCAATAGCCTGCCACTGCGCAAGCAGGTTCGTCCTGCCCACTTGGCCCGGCTGCAAGCGCTGCAGGATGAAGGTCGCCTGCTGACCGCAGGCCCCAACCCGGCTATCGAGGCCGAGGATCCCGCCGATGCGGGCTTTACCGGCAGCACCGTCATCGCCGAATTTGCCTCGCAGGCGGAAGCCAAAACCTGGGCCGATGCCGACCCTTATGTGACCGCCGGTGTTTACGCCAAGGTCACCATCAAGCCGTTCAAGAAAGTCTTTTAAGACTGCGTCAGATGCAAAGAGGCCGGAGTGGGTGTGCAACCCGCTCCGGCCTCTTTTTATTGGGCGATGCTCAGCGCACCAGCAAGGTCACGCCCTGGCAACAAACCAGGGGTTGAGGATGTCGGGCTTGTTGTAGGCAAGGGGTGAGCCATCGAGTTGGGTGACGCAGCCACCCGCCCCCTCCAGCACAGCCTGCGCCGCGCCGGTATCCCACTCACAGGTCGGCGCAAGGCGCGGATAGAGCTCGGCGCCCCCCTCGGCGATGATGCAGAATTTGAGGGAGCTGCCCATGGAGACCAACTCAATCTCGCCCCGCCCCATATCACCAAAACGGGCCAGATAATCGAGAGTCTCCTGCGACAGGTGGTTACGACTGCCCACTACCCGCCACGCCTCTCCTTCCCGATGAGGCTGGGTCTGGATGGACTCTCGCTTGCCATCGGCAATGCGCCAGGCCCCGAGCCCCTTGCCGCCATACCAGAGCTGGTCCAGCACCGGCGCATAGACCAGTCCCCAACGCGGTGCCCCCTCTTCAATCAGCGCGATATTGACGGTGAACTCACCATTGCGAGAGACAAACTCCTTGGTGCCATCGAGTGGGTCCACCAGCCAGTAGCGTGACCAGCCGTGACGGGCCGCCATCACCTCGGGGCCCGACTCCTCTGACAATACGGGGATGTCTGGGGTCAGTCGCGCCAACCCCTGCACAATCACCTCATGAGCCCCCTTGTCGGCAGCGGTGAGCGGACTCTCGTCGCTCTTGTACTCCACCGCAAAGGGCTCGCTATAGATCGCCATGATGGCCGCCCCCGCCGCACGCGCGACAGGTTCAAGGTCGGTGATATCGGGGTGGTACAGGGGGTGCTCCATAACAATCTCGTCCAGCTCACAGGGCCAACCAGTGTAACCCTTTTGACATCAACTGCTTATAGCCGATTGTGCTGGGTTATTACAGCGCGGTGGCCGCCAGCCCATTGCCCACGCTTGCACAGGCCCAAAAATAACAAGGGACGCCGTGGCGTCCCTTGTTATTTCTAGCAGCCGGTCTCAGGCCGCGGCCTGTCTAGCGGATCAGATCCCCTGACGGGCTTCCTGCATCAGCAGGCGCATGTCGCTCACCGCCTTGGCCAGACCGTCGAAGGCGGCGCGGCCGATGATGGCGTGGCCAATGTTGAGCTCATAGAGCTCGGGGATGGCGGCGATGGCCTTGACGTTGTGGTAGTGCAGGCCGTGACCGGCATTGACCTTCAAGCCTTTGCCAGCGGCATAGGAGGCTCCCGCGGCGATGCGCTTGAACTCGGCGTTGCGCTCGGCATCAGTGGTGGCGTCAGCGTAACGGCCGGTGTGGATCTCGATAAAGGGTGCGCCGCTTTCGGCAGCCGCATCGATCTGGAGGGGATCGGCATCGATAAAGAGCGATACCTGGGCACCCACGGCAGAGAGACGGGCAACGGCGTCAGTCACCTTGGCCAGCTGGCCAGCCACATCCAGGCCGCCCTCGGTGGTCACTTCGGTGCGCTTCTCCGGCACCAGACAGACGAAGTGGGGCTTGATGCGGCAGGCGATGCCGATCATCTCTTCGGTGACCGCCATCTCCAGGTTCATTCTGGTCTGGATAGTCTGGCGCAGGATCTCCACGTCGCGGTCGGTGATGTGGCGGCGATCTTCACGCAAATGCACAGTGATGCCATCGGCACCAGCCTGCTCGGCCACGAAGGCGGCCTGTACCGGATCCGGATACTGGGTGCCACGGGCGTTGCGCAGGGTGGCGATATGGTCGATGTTCACACCCAGATAGATTTCACTCATTGAGAACTCCTTGAAACTCTTCATCTGTTGACTGCGCGGCTACCGCGCGAATATCCGTATATCAGCTCGTAGGTTCGATTAGCGCAGCCTAATCGGACGTAGGTAAGATTCTTACCGTGTCGGGTAACGCCGCAGAGCGGTTAACCCAAGCTATTGCGGCGTTTTAAAAACAGCTCCCGGCTCTTTAGCTGGCGCTTGCCCAGATAGGGTTGCAGCGCCAGTCGGCTGAAACGTTTGGCCGCCTGCAGCAAGGGCGGAGTATCGAAACGCCCCTCGGCAAAGGCCAGCAGGTGGGCACCGAGAAACAGGGTACGGGGATCCGGCGCCCGCTCGCAAGCGACAAAGCCCAATTCACGCTCGAAGCCATAGAGCAGGGTCGGCTCGATGGGCGACTCATCGTCCGCCGTGTATTCGAAATCCACCGCATAGCCCAGCGCCTGCAGCAGCAGAAACTCGAAGCGGCGCAGCGGCAGTTCCGGGGTCTCGCCATCGGCCAGCGCCATGATGGCACGGGCATAGGCATCGAACACTTCGGGGAACGGGGTGTGCGCTTCCAGCAGGTAATAGACCAGCTCGTTGAGATAGAGGCCGTAGAAGAGGCGGTCGCCACCGAGTCGCAGGGAGTGATCCGGGCATTCGACCTGGGTGAGGTTCTTGAGATCCCCCTTGCCGCGCCAGGCGATGGTGAGCAGGGTAAAGGGTTGCAGCAGCCCCTTGAGGGGGGAGCGTGGCCCGCGAGAACCGCGAGCCACCAGGGTAAATCGGCCACTATCCTGGGTGAATACTTCGACCAGCTGGCTGGTCTCCCGATAGGGCCGACTGTGGATGACGAAAGCCGGGCTCAGCAATCCATCAACGCCACTTAATCGTCACCGTAGCCGAGACTCCGCAGGGCGCGCTCGTCATCAGCCCAGCCAGACTTGACCTTGACCCACAGCTCGAGGTGCACCTTGTTCTGGAACAGCCGTTCCATGTCGAGGCGCGCTTCGGTACCTATGGTCTTGATCTTCTCGCCCTTGTTACCGATGACCATCTTCTTCTGGCCATCGCGCTCCACCAGGATCAGGCCGTGGATGTGGTAGAGGCCGTTCTCTTCCACCTTGAAGCGTTCGATCTCCACCGTCACCGAGTAGGGCAGCTCCTCACCGGTGAAACGCATCAGCTTCTCACGGATGATTTCGGAGGCCATGAAGCGTGACGAACGGTCGGTCACGTAATCTTCCGGGAAGAAGTGGTTGTTTTCCGGCAGTAGATCCTTGGCCCACTCTCGGATCTTCTCCACGTTGGTGCCCTTCTCGGCACTGATGGGCAGGATGTGGGAGAAATTCATCTGCTGACCCAGCCACTCGAGGTGGGGCAGCAAGTCTTCTTTCTCTTTGACGTTGTCGACCTTGTTGACCGCCAGCACCACGGGACAAGGCAAGTGGCGCAACTTGCCAAGCACCATCTCGTCATCCTTGGTCCAGTGGGTACCGTCAACCATGAATACCACCATGGCCACATCTCCCAGCGAACTGGTGGCGGCACGGTTCATCAAACGGTTGATGGCCCGCTTCTCTTCGATATGCAGACCCGGAGTATCAACAAAGATGGTCTGATAGTTCTCGTCGGTATCGATCCCCAAAATCCGGTGACGGGTGGTCTGGGGTTTTTTCGAAGTAATGCTGACCTTCTGGCCAAGCAGCTTGTTGAGCAGGGTGGACTTGCCCACGTTAGGGCGGCCCACGATGGCGACAAAGCCGCAGTAGGTAGTATCTGTCATGACAGTTGTTCCAAAGCTTGTGGTGTTAAAAGACAGCGCCTTTTTGAATCAGACGTACCTGTCATGACAATTTGTCCAGCGCTTGCTGCGCCGCGGCCTGCTCGGCCTTGCGGCGGCTGGTGCCAACCCCTTTGAGCGGACCATCCAGACCTTCCACGTCACACTGGACGGTGAACTCCTGGTTGTGGGCCTCACCCTTGACGTTAGTCACTGTGTAGGTCGGCAGGGATTTGCGGGTTCCCTGCAAAATTTCTTGCAGACGGGTCTTGGGATCTTTCTGCTCGATACCTGGCTTGATCTCGTCCAGACGGCTGGCGTACCAGCTCAGCAGCAGTGTCCGCACCACCTCAAGATCCGTATCCAGATAGACGGCGCCGATCACCGCCTCGACCGTGTCGGCCAGAATGGATTCACGGCGAAAACCACCGCTCTTGAGTTCACCTGGCCCGAGGATCAGATGATCCCCGAGGTCAAACTCCCGGCCCAGTTCGGCCAGGGTTTTTTCACGTACCAGAGTGGCACGCATGCGGCTGAGATCCCCTTCTGCCGCTTGCGGGAAGCGGTGGAACAGCGCATCAGCAATCACCAGGCTCAAAATGGAGTCACCCAGAAATTCCAGTCGCTCGTTGTGACGAGAACCGGCGCTGCGATGTGTCAATGCGCGGGTCAGCAACTCTTGATCCTGAAAGACATGCCCGAGACGGGACTGCAGTCTGTTCATCTTGATATTCATTTACTTGATTCCGCCAATGCGGTTGAAGCGCACCCCTGTCGGTACCCAACTTGGCAGCAGGGAGCCTTCTTCGCGCTCAAATTCAAAACTTATCCAGATAGCGACCGCCTTGCCGACCAGATTCTGCTCGGGCACAAAGCCCCAGAAACGGCTGTCGGTGCTGTTGTCACGGTTATCGCCCATCACGAAGTACTGCCCTTCCGGTACCACCCACTCATCAGGATAAGTGCCGGGCTGGCGATAGTAACGACCAACCAGATCCGGCATCAGCGGGTTGCGCAGGGTCTCGTGAGAAACATCACCCAACTGCTCGGTATAGCGGTCAAGGGGGATCCCCATCTGGGTAAATTCGCCTCTTTGTTCAAACTTGATGTCGAGCTTGGTAAAGCCCGGGCACGTTTTCCCTTCCTGCTCCTCGCCACCTGCTTCAGCACAGCGCGGCCGGATCATCAGCTCTTTGTTTCGATAGATGATCCGATCACCCGGCATGCCAACCACCCGCTTGATGTAGTCAACGCGCGGCTCAAGGGGATACTTGAACACCACCACATCGCCACGCACCGGCTCGCCAGTTTCGAGGAATTTGGTGTTGGTCACCGGATCCCGCAGGCCATAGGCAAACTTTTCCACCAGGATAAAGTCGCCCACCAGCAAGGTGGGCATCATGGAACCTGACGGGATCTGGAACGGTTCAAAGATGAACGAACGCAGGATCAGCACAAAAGTGATCACCGGGAAGATCCCGGCGGTCTGCTCAATCCAGACCGGCACGGGGGCAACCTTGGCCAGCGTTCTCTCATCCAGATGAGCGCCACCATGGGCACGGGCCACGGCAATCTTGGCGGCTCGCTGTTTGGACCAGATCATCTTGTCCAGACACCAGATAAAACCGGTGATCACACAGACCACCACCAGGATCAGGGAAAACGTGCTTGCCATCTATTTTTAGTCCTTTCCGACATGGAGAATCGCGAGGAAGGCTTCCTGTGGCACGTCTACACGGCCAACAGACTTCATCCGCTTCTTACCTTCTTTCTGCTTGTTCAGCAGTTTCTTCTTCCGGCTCACGTCACCACCGTAGCATTTGGCGGTTACGTCCTTACGCAGTGCCTTGACGGTGCTGCGCGCGATGATCTGGTTGCCGATGGATGCCTGAATGGCGATATCAAACATCTGACGGGGGATCAGCTCACGCATCTTCTCAACCACCTGGCGACCGCGATACTGAGCGTTCTCCTTGTGGGTGATGATGGCCAGCGCGTCAACCCGCTCACCGTTGATCATGATGTCCAGACGAACCATCTCGGAGGTTTCGAAACGCTTGAAGCCATAATCCAGCGAGGCGTAGCCACGGCTGGTGGATTTCAGGCGGTCGAAGAAGTCGAGCACCACTTCTGCCATCGGGATTTCATAGGTCAATGCAACCTGATTGCCGTGGTAGACCATGTTGGTCTGCACGCCCCGCTTCTCGATACAGAGGGTAATGACGTTACCCATGTACTCTTGCGGCAGCAGGATGTTGCACTCGGCGATCGGCTCACGCATCTCTTTGATGTTGTTAACCGGCGGCATCGCTGACGGGCTATCGATGTGGATAGTCTCGCCATTATTCAACTCAATCTGGTAAACCACGGTCGGCGCAGTGGTGATCAGATCCAGATCGTATTCCCGCTCCAGACGCTCCTGGATGATCTCCATGTGCAGCATACCGAGGAAGCCGCAACGGAAGCCAAAGCCCAGCGCTGTGGAGCTCTCCGGCTCGAAGAACAGGGAGGCATCGTTCAGGGAGAGCTTGTCGAGGGCGTCACGGAACGACTCGTAGTCATCGCTGGAGATGGGGAACAGACCGGCATAAACCTGCGGCTTGACCTTCTTGAAACCCGCCAGTGGCTTGTCTGCACCGTTCTTGGCTTGCGTCAGGGTATCGCCCACCGGCGCGCCATGGATGTCTTTGATACCACAGACAACCCAACCTACCTCGCCACAACCCAGTCCTTGAGTATCCACCTGCTTGGGGGTGAAAATACCGATACGATCGACACCCCATACCTGGCCGGTAGTCATCACTTTGATCTTGTCGTTCTTCTTGAGCGAGCCGTTCTTGACCCGCACCAGAGACACAACCCCCAGATAGGAGTCGAACCAGGAGTCGATGATCAGTGCCTGCAGCGGGGCATCCGGATCACCTTCCGGTGGCGGGATACGCGCAACGATCTCTTCCAGCACCAGGTCAACACCGAGACCGGTTTTGGCAGAACAACGCACCGCATCGATCGCATCGATACCGACGATATCTTCGATCTCTTCCGCAACCCGCTCCGGCTCGGCCGCAGGCAAGTCAATCTTGTTCAGCACCGGCACCACTTCCAACGCCATTTCCATGGCGGTGTAGCAGTTGGCCAGAGTCTGTGCCTCAACCCCCTGACCGGCATCCACCACCAGCAGCGCCCCTTCACAGGCCGCCAGCGAGCGGGAGACTTCGTAGGAGAAATCTACGTGGCCCGGGGTGTCGATAAAGTTCAGCTGATAGGTGTTACCGTCTTGTGCCTGGTAGTTCAGGGTCACACTCTGTGCTTTGATGGTAATGCCGCGCTCGCGCTCCAGGTCCATGGAGTCAAGCACCTGAGCCTGCATCTCGCGGGAGGACAAGCCACCGCAAGTCTGGATCAGACGGTCCGACAGGGTCGATTTACCGTGGTCGATGTGCGCAATAATCGAAAAGTTACGAATGTGTTTCATCGAGCAAGAGTCACTCAAAATTAGTTAAGGTCAGTTATGGAGGCGCGATTTTACTGGATAACCCGGCTGACGGCCATTCTTTAGTCGCCAGCACCCGTGAAATAGCGCGTGTTCGGTCAGGAGAGGATATGGACAGGAACCACCACGCCAAGCATCTGCGGGCCGTAGCAGCCCTGATCGAGGCGGTTGGAAAAGTAACGAACCAGTAAAAAACCCAGTCCGCCCCCCAACAGGCAGCAGAGAATGGTAACTCCCTCCCCGCCCTGGAGCAGCGGTGCCAACCAGAGCTGCCCCAACAGGGCGCCAGCCAGCATGCAAAACAGCGGCAAGACGTAGACCAGGGCGGCACCACGCAGCAGGCTCTGCTGCGGGATACCCAGCCGAATTTGCTGGCCGACCCCTACCTCGGTGGTCATTTTGACCCGCAAACGTTGTGCCTTGAGAGGAAATGCCTTGGCCACTGTGCCAGTGCCGCAGTTGGACTGTTGCTGGCAACCACTGCAGGCAGAGCGCCGCTCGCACTCTACCCAGACATGGTCTCCCTCGATGGCCACCACGGTCGCCAACTCTTCACTCATCTCATTCACGGCAAGACCTCGGGTTCAACAAAGGGATCTGAAAAAGCATAAAGATACCTGAAGAAAACACGCCGCGCTCGGCAAGCCGGATGTTCCAGTCATCGCCCATCAGGGGATTGCTTCGTTACGGGCCAGCGGCTGGACCGACTCGGCAATTCGCTTGGCGGTCTCGGCTGGTACTTCACCCACAACTGTGATCTCGACCCCCACCTCGTTGACATAGCTCACCAGAGAGGTTGCGCCCTGGCGGATCAGCTGCTGACGCACCGCCTGCTTAGGGTCAACCCGGGAGACATAGACCGACAAATCCACCAGCCCGTCGGATAGCATCATGTAATCCACCGGCATACTGGTGGTCACCAGCTGATGGCGGTCTTGCGACAGGATCTTGAAGCCATCTGGCAGCCAGGAAATCTGCCAGTTCAGGGCTTGCTGGGGGGCAGGATAGGCATCTTCCAGCGCTAAGGCGGCAGGCTGTTTGCTCTTGGCCAGGGTCACCAACCAGGGGGCGGGTTTGCTCTGCAACGCCAGCTCAACCCCCAACACCTGCTCCACCAGATTGCCTTCCCGCTCCACCATGTCGACCCGCAGCAACAGATTGCTCTGCTCATCAATCCACAGCACAAAGCCGTACTTGTCTGCCTCTTTGGGCACCAGTCTGACCACCTGCGCCACCACACCGGCAACGCGACTACGGCCAGCCAGCACCGGATCATAACTCTCCAGCACCCGCGCGATGGGCATCTTCACCAGAGTCGACCAGACACCGGGAAAACGGGCATCTTTCAGGGTGTAAGGCTCGTGGCTGTTCTCAAAAAAGGTGTATTCATCCTGACGTTGCAGATATTCGATCGCCTTGCCATCGAGGTAACTGAGATGGGCGACTTCCTGGCCATCGATCACCGCATGGCTGATGCGGATCGGTTCAAGACGCCCCTGACGGGCCTTGACCATGGATAACTCAAAGTTTTGCTGCTGCACGGCACTCTGCATCTGCTGCAACAAGGCCTCGGCCGACTTATCGTCGGCCGAGGCCTTGGCACTGATCAGCAAGAGAGAGGCCAGCAAAATACGGCTGGACTGGCGCACGATTTGATCCCTGACAATACGTTATTGTTGAATCTGTCTGTCTTGCAACAGGCGTTGCTGCAACTGGTGGTCACGCAGGAAGGCATTGACGCGCTCCCGCTGATCCTGCATCTGCTGCTCGGTCAGCCCTTGCTGACGGGCACGAGTGCCATCCTGTTGCGGATAGTGAACGCTCACAGGGGAGGCACTACCACCAACAGGAATAGTATTCAGGACCGGATTGGTTGGTAGACCATCTTGCCCCTGATACTGCTGCACCCCGAAGATAACGGCGGCGGCAACGGAGGCAGCAATGGCATATTGGCCCAGCTGCTGACCGACCCGGCGGAACAGCGGTATCACATTGGAATCTGTCTTGACCGGCGCAACGACCGGTTGCAGCACAGGCGTAACCTCAACCGGCTTGGGTGCCAGTATGGTAGGCTCATCTTCCAGCGCAGCCATGATGCTGGCGCTGAGATCCAGTTGCAGATTGACCGACAGGTCACCCCGCATGGCATTGCCTATCAGGTGGTAACGACCCCAGGTATCTTGCAAGTCGGAATCCATCTCCAACTCGTTCAACACCTCGGCATCACTCAGTTCACCATCCATCAGGGCAGAGATTTGCTCTTTATTTGCCATAAGTTAACCCGTCTTTCCCCAGTTAATTCTCGATCAGAGGTTTCAGCTTTTTATCGATTGCGTCCCTCGCCCGGAAGATACGGGATCTGACCGTACCCACAGGGCAATCCATGATTTCGGCAATCTCTTCATAGCTCAACCCTTCCAACTCACGAAGGGTGATCGCTGTCCTCAGGTCTTCCGGCAACGCCTCGATAGCGGCAAACACTGTGCGCTGGATCTCGTCGGTCAGCGCCAGGTTTTCAGGGGTAGCCACCTCTTGCAAGGCTTCACCACCACCATAAGACTCTGCGTCGTCAGCCTCCACATCACTGCTGGGCGGCCTGCGCCCCTGGGAGGTCAGATAATTCTTCGCCGTGTTCACGGCAATACGGTACAACCAGGTGTAAAAAGCACTTTCGCCACGGAATGTCGGCAATGCCCGGTAGGCTTTTATAAAGGCCTCTTGCGCCACGTCGGGCACATCACCGGGATTATTGACATACCTGGCCACCAGGTTGACCACCTTATGCTGGTATTTTTTTACCAACAGGTTGAATGCTGCTTTATCGCCGCGCTGGACCCGTTCAACCAGCTGTTCGTCCAGTAGATTCTGGTCGCTCATCAGAGCCGTAAAACCCCCATCAGGTTATCGTTCTTCTTTTCCGGCCCTTCCTAAGCGCACAAGTTCAGACAGGGAGAATCAGAGAAAGTTCGCTTCAATTGAAAAAAATGTGATGCAGGCTGCATCCTCGCCCTCGCTTGGGCTACCATGGTGCCAGTTCTTAATCCAGGCCAATGATACTTATGAAAGCAAGTGTTGAATACCTTTGCGATGTACTGATCATTGGCAGCGGTGCCGCTGGTCTGTCCCTCGCGTTGCGATTGGCAGACCACGCCAAAATCCTGGTTCTGAGCAAGGGGCCCATCAGTGAGGGGGCCACTTTCTATGCGCAAGGAGGCATCGCTGCCGTTTTCGACGAAACCGACAGCATCGAATCCCATGTGAGCGACACGCTCAACGCCGGGGCAGGGTTGTGTGATCCGGCCGTGGTGGAGTTCACCGCTCGCCACGCCCGCGAATCCATCCAGTGGCTGATCCAGCAGGGAGTTCCCTTCGATCAAGAGCAGGACGCCGATGGGGAATCCCACTATCACCTGACCCGCGAAGGGGGTCACAGCCATCGCCGCATCTTCCACGCGGCCGACGCCACCGGCAAGGCGGTGCAGCTCACCCTGATCGATCAGGTCCGTGCTCACCCCAATATCCAGCTGATGGAGCGCTTCAACGCTGTCGATCTCATCACCACCCGCAAGCTCAATCTGCCGGGCAACAAGGTGCTGGGTGCCTACGTCTGGAACCGCAACGCCGAGCAGGTCGAAGTCATCCGCGCCCGTTTCGTGGCGCTGGCCACAGGTGGCGCTTCCAAGGTCTACCAATACACCTCCAACCCGGATGTGAGCTCTGGCGATGGCATCGCCATGGCATGGCGGGCCGGTTGCCGGGTGGCGAACCTGGAGTTCAACCAGTTCCACCCCACCAGCCTGTTTCACCCCGATGACCCCAACTTCCTGCTGACCGAAGCGCTGCGCGGGGAAGGCGCCTATCTGCGCCGCCCCGACGGCAGCCGCTTTATGCCGGAGTTTGACGAGCGGGCCGAGCTGGCGCCGCGGGATATCGTCGCCCGCGCCATCGACCACGAGATGAAGCGGCTCGGCGCCGACTGCATGTATCTGGACATCAGCCACAAACCGGCCGATTTCATCATCAAGCACTTCCCGACCATCCATGAACGCTGCCTCGCGGTCGGCATCGATATCACCAAGGAGCCGATGCCTATCGTGCCAGCCGCCCACTATACCTGTGGCGGCGTGATGATCGACAACAACGGCCAGACCGATATTCCCGGCCTCTACGCCATCGGCGAAGTGACCTATACCGGTCTGCACGGCGCCAACCGCATGGCCTCCAACTCTCTGCTGGAATGCGTGGTCTATGCCCATCAGGCAGGAGCCGACATTCTGGCCAAGCTGCCAATGAGCGTGGAGCCGCCGCGCCTGCCGGTGTGGGACGAGAGCAAGGTGGACGATTCCGACGAACTGGTGGTTATCCAGCACAACTGGCACGAGCTGCGGTTGATGATGTGGGACTACGTGGGGATAGTGCGCACCAACAAGCGGCTGGCCCGCGCCAAGCGCCGCATCGACCTGCTCAAGCAGGAGGTGCAGGAGTACTACGCCAATTTCCGCGTCTCCAACAACCTGCTGGAGCTGCGCAACCTGCTGCAGGTGGCCGAGCTTATCGTCAACTGCGCCCTGCAGCGCAAGGAGTCCCGCGGCCTCCACTACAACCTGGATCATCCGGATATGCTGCCGGATTCCAAACCGACCGTGCTGACCCCGGATCGGGATTAAACCCTCTTCCATCGCACAGTTTGTGCAGTAAACCAGACCCCGCTTCGGTGGGGTCTTTTTGATACTGCGATTCTGTGGCAGCACGCAGCAGATAACCGATACATCGCGCAACATTTATTCAACATAACAACCAGATAACTTCGCTTGACTCCCTGCTAAACAGTTCGTGCCATACTGACAATTGATGCAAGTGATAAATCAATCAATGCCGAGGTCATCATGGATGGGAAGCCTTTCAACGCCGCCACCGAGGCAATCTTGACCCAGCTGTCAGATCACACCGTCCTGACACAGCTGATGGATAACGCCCCTCTGGGCATCGGCGTCTTTGACCGCGAATTTCGCTACCGTAAAGTCAATCAGGTACTGGCCGACATCAACGGCAAGAGCATCGAGGAGCATCAGGGCAAGCACCTCAGAGAGGTGGTCCCCAAGCTGGCACCGACGCTGGAGCCCATGTTTCAGCAGATCATGCGCAGCGGCATTCCCTATGTGGATATCGCCATCACCGGTCAAACGGCGGCGTACGACAGCAGCTCCCGCCGCTTTCAGGCCACCTACAGCCCGATGCGTGATGAGAAGGGGGAGCTGAACGGCATCCTCGCCATCGTGCGGGACATCACCGAGCAGTACGAAACCGAACAACGGCTGCAGCTGGCAATGCGAGCAGCCCAAATCGGTGTGTGGGAGTGGCACGTGGCGGAGGACAGATTGCTGTTCGACGGCCAGATTGAGCCCCTGCTTGGCATCGAGGCCAACCAGTTCCATGGCGGACTGCAAGCGTTCGTCGACTGCTTTGAACCGGGATCAGGCAGCCAGCTCAAGGCCGCCCTGCAAAGCCATGACCCCATCCATCTCACCCTGAGCTACCTCACCGCTCTCAAAGAGCGGCACTGGGTCGACATTCATGCCGACCATGTCCCCGCCACAGAGTCGGTCGGCCACCGGGTCATGGGGGTTATTCACAATGCCACCGCCCGCCGTCGTCAGGAGGAGCGACTCCATCAGGCCAACGTGGTATTCGATACCACGGCCGAGGGGATCATCATCCTCGACAGCGAGCACCATATTCTGTCGGTCAACCCGGCCTTCACCATGCTGACCCAATACAATGCCGAGGAGGTGATAGGGCGCACCCCGGATATCATCATGCACCCCAGGCGCTACACCGACCTCGACTATCCCTGGTATCACCTGCGCCCCGGCAACAACGCCTGGCATGGCGAGATGGTTTGCCTGCGCAAGGATGGCAGCTACTTCTCCTCCTGGCAGCAGATCAGCGCTGTCTATGACAACTTCAACAACACCACTCACTATGTGATCGCCCTCTCTGACATCAGCGCCATTCGCAAGGTGGAGGCCGAGCTGAATCACCTTGCCTATCACGATCCCCTGACCGAGCTGGGCAATCGCCATCTGTTGCAGGAGCGGTTGGCCCTTGAGCTGAAAACCGCGCAGCTCAATCACAAACGATTGGGGCTGCTCTTTATCGATCTGGATGGCTTCAAGCTGATCAACGACAGTCTGGGCCACGGAGTCGGCGATGAGCTGCTCAAGCACTTGGCAGAGCGGATCCGCGGCTGCCTGCAGCACAATGATCTGGCGACTCGCCTGGGTGGCGACGAGTTTCTGGTGCTGATCCCCTATCTGGAGGAACCTGACGAGCTGGCGACCCTCGCTAATACCCTGCTCACCGTGTTGCGTGAACCGGTTGAGCTGGCCCATGAACTGGTGGCTATCTCGGCGAGCATAGGTATCGCCATCTATCCGGATCATGCAGATAGCCCGGAAACCCTGGTCAGCGCCGCCGACAGCGCCATGTATGAGGCGAAAAATCAGGGGCGCAACGGCTTCCAGTTCTATAACCCCGGCATGGCGGCACAGGCTCGCGAGCGGATGCAGATTGAGCAGGGACTGCTCAAGGCCCTTGAGCTCGAACAGCTCTGCATCTTCTATCAACCCATGACCAATCTGGCCAACGGCCACCTGAGCGGGCTGGAAGCCCTGCTGCGCTGGCAGCATCCGAGTGAGGGGATGATAGCGCCGACCCGCTTTATTCCAGTGGCGGAGGAGTGCGGCCTGATCGAGAAGATTGGCGAGTGGGTGATGCGCAATGCCTGCGAGCAGGGGCAAAACTGGCTGACCGCCGGACTGCCGGTGCCCCGTTTGTCGGTCAATGTGTCGGTGCGGGAGATGCGCTCCCCCGGCTACGTTGAGCGGGTCGCCGCCATCTTGGACGAGACCGGATTTCCGCCAGAGCGGCTGGAGATCGAGGTGACAGAGAGCATTATCCAGCGGGTCGAACAGAGTCTGGATCTCTTTACCCGCCTGAAAAGTCTCGGCGTTCAGATTGCCATCGATGACTTTGGCACCGGCTTCTCGTCACTTAGTCTGCTCAAGACCCTGCCGATTGATCGCATCAAGATCGACCGGGCCTTTGTGCAGGCATTGCCGGAAGACAAGAACAGTCGGGAGCTCTGTCGCACCATCATCAATCTGGCCGACAGTCTGGATATTGAGGTCACCGCCGAGGGGATTGAAACCCGGGCACAGCATGCCTTCTTGCAGTCTCTCAACTGCGGCGAAGGACAGGGTTATCTGTTCAGCAAACCACTGCATGTCGAACATATGGGGGATCGCCTGCATCAGCGCTATGTCTCATAGCGGCAGGCAATCATCATCACCAGCCGGGAGGCATCCGCCTCATGGCTGCCAAGCGGATTACCACTCAATCTGCAAGCGGGATTCCCAACCATCATCACGGTCATTGAGCATTCGCGTCAGCGGTGATTCGCCAGCATAACGGGGGGCAGGCTCGCTGAAGGTGAGTCTGGTGCCGGGCTCTTTGCCCTGCCATGCATGACCAAGCTGATCGGCCACCCGATCCCGCAGCGCGGGTGAGGCCTCCTGATGGGTGATCGCAAACTCTTTCACAGGTTCGCCAGCCGGCACTGGCGCATCAAACTGCCAGAGGGATGCACAGAGCAGCAGAGAAAACATCATGACCTCCAATTAATCAATACGCCCCCTTTTACCCGCTCACTGATTAATTGTCACTCTTTGCCCTGTAACCAACTGTTGCCGCCTATCCAAAAGTCTAATTGCCCCCATCAACCAAAGGTATAAGTTGTTACTTAATCATTAAGGGAATGTATGCAAAGGAGTGAGCAATGAGCGAGAGCAAGGTCTACCCGGTAAAGCCCCATATCAGCAACAACGCCCTGCTCGACAAGGGCGACTATGCCGCCATGTATCAGGCCTCCATCGAGGATCCCGATACCTTTTGGGGCGAACAGGGAAAAATTCTCGACTGGATCAAGCCCTACAGCAAGGTTAAAAACACCTCCTACGATCCGGGCCATGTCTCTATCAAATGGTTTGAAGATGGCCAGCTCAACGTCTCGGCCAACTGTCTCGATCGCCATCTCGCCGAACGGGGCGACAAAGTCGCCATCATCTGGGAAGGGGACAACCCGGCCGAAGATCGCAAACTCACTTACCGCGAGCTGCACAGCGAAGTGTGCAAGTTCGCCAACGTCTTGAAAGCACAAGGGGTTCACCGCGGCGACGTGGTCTGCCTCTATATGCCCATGGTGCCCGAAGCCGCCATTGCCATGCTGGCCTGTACCCGTATCGGCGCGGTACACAGCATAGTCTTCGGCGGTTTTTCGCCGGAAGCACTGGCTGGCCGCATCATCGACTCCGGCTCTCGCATCGTGATCACCGCCGACGAGGGGCTGCGGGGCGGCCGTCCGGTGCCACTGAAGAAAAACGTAGATGAAGCGCTCACCAACCCAGATACCCAGGTCAACAAGGTGATCGTGCTCAAGCGCACAGGTGGCAATGTCGCCTGGCACAACCACCGCGACATCTGGTGGCATGAAGCGACCGCTGCCGTCAGCAGCGACTGCCCGCCCGAAGCGATGAACGCCGAAGATCCGCTTTTTATCCTCTACACCTCCGGCTCCACCGGCAAACCCAAAGGGGTGCTGCACACCACCGGCGGCTATCTGGTCTACGCCACCCTCACCTTCAAATATGTGTTCGACTACCACGAGCAGGATATCTACTGGTGTACCGCCGACGTGGGTTGGGTTACCGGTCATTCCTATCTGGTCTATGGCCCGCTGGCCAACGGCGCTACCACCATCATGTTCGAAGGGGTGCCCAACTACCCGGCCACCAACCGTATGAGTCAGGTGGTAGACAAGCACCAGGTCACCATTCTCTATACCGCCCCCACCGCCATCCGCGCCCTGATGGCCAAAGGCAACGAAGCGGTCACCGGCACGTCGCGCCAGAGCCTGCGCATCATGGGATCGGTGGGCGAGCCCATCAACCCGGAAGCCTGGGAGTGGTACTACCGCACCATTGGTGACGAGCGCTGCCCCATCGTCGATACCTGGTGGCAGACCGAAACCGGCGGCATCCTGATTACCCCGCTGCCCGGCGTGACCGACCTGAAACCGGGTTCAGCCACCAAACCCTTCTTCGGGGTGCAACCGGCGCTGGTGGACAACATGGGCGAACCGCTGGAAGGGGCCACCGAGGGCAACCTGGTGATCACCGACTCCTGGCCGGGCCAAATGCGCACCGTGTTCGGCGATCACGAGCGCTTTGAGCAGACTTACTTTTCTACCTTCCCCGGCCGCTATTTCACTGGCGACGGCGCCCGTCGCGACGCCGATGGCGACTACTGGATCACCGGTCGGGTGGATGATGTACTGAACGTCTCCGGCCACCGCATGGGGACCGCCGAAATCGAATCGGCGCTGGTCTCCCATCCCAAGATCGCCGAAGCGGCGGTGGTGGGGGTGCCTCACGAGATCAAGGGTCAGGGGATCTATGCCTATGTCACCCTGATCTCCGGTGAAGAGCCGAGCCGCGAGCTACACAAAGAGGTAAAAGAGTGGGTGCGCAAAGAGATTGGTGCCATCGCTACCCCGGATGTGATCCACTGGGCCGAGGGGCTGCCGAAGACCCGCTCCGGCAAGATCATGCGCCGTATCCTGCGCAAGATTGCTACCGGAGAGACCGACAGTCTGGGGGATATCTCCACTCTGGCGGATCCGGGCGTCGTGGACAAACTCATTCGCGAGAAGTCGGAAGCGGCCTGATCCTGCTTCCTTTGCAACTGAGTAAAGCCGGCATTGTGCCGGCTTTACTCTTTTCAGGAAGCCGCAAAGGCAAACGCTGTCGTGGATATGCAGAGCAAGCAGAATTGGGCAATAAACAGGCAGATGTAGAGATTAGACCAGTAAAATGCTGCTAATTTTCACGAAATCAATATAATTGCGAAATCTGTGTGCCAGGGCACACCGATTTGCGCAGAAAATGGCTAGATTTCTGGTAGTCCACAAGATAGCTGATAGATCGCAGCATTATCATCGAGGATGTACTCAATATGTCGCAAAATCACCGAATTCTCCTGCTCAACGGGCCAAATCTGAATCTGCTGGGCAAACGGGAACCGGGCATCTACGGCAGCAAGACGCTCGATGAGATCGTCGCCGATCTGAAGCTAAACGCCAGCGAACTCGGTGTCACTCTGGAACATCTGCAATCCAACGCCGAACATGAGTTGGTCAGCCGCATCCATCAGGCCATGGGCCAGGTGGATTTTATCATTATCAATCCAGCCGCCTTCACCCACACCAGCGTCGCCATCCGCGATGCGCTGCTGGGAGTTGCCATCCCTTTTATCGAGGTTCACCTGTCAAACGTCCATGCCAGGGAGCCGTTCCGTCATCACTCTTATCTGTCTGATGTCGCAAAAGGGGTCATTTGTGGTCTGGGGG
Source organism: Aeromonas sp. CU5 (assembly GCF_002586745.1). NCBI lineage: Bacteria > Pseudomonadati > Pseudomonadota > Gammaproteobacteria > Aeromonadales > Aeromonadaceae > Aeromonas > Aeromonas sp. CU5. The sequence continues at coordinate 136,592 of NZ_CP023817.1, read as the reverse complement.
CCGATGGCTACCAATTCGCTTTAACCGCGGCCGTGCACCATCTGCGCGCGGCTTGTTAATCACTGATCAGATAAAGAAGAAAGAGAATGCTAATGGATATCCGCAAAATCAAGAAGCTGATTGAACTGGTTGAAGAGTCCGGCATTGCCGAACTGGAGATCTCCGAAGGTGAAGAGTCCGTTCGCATCAGCCGCAACTTCTCCGGTCAGGTGACCACCGCCATGCCGCAGATGATGATGCAGCAAGCCGCTCCGGTTGCCGCCGCACCTGTTGCTGCCGCCGCACCGGCCGCTGATGCCGCCCCGAGCGGTCACCTGATGCGCTCGCCAATGGTTGGTTCCTTCTACCGCTCCTCCAGCCCGGAAGCCAAGCCATTCGCGGAAGTGGGCCAACAGGTCAACGTCGGTGATACCCTGTGCATCATCGAAGCCATGAAAATGATGAACCAAATCGAGTCTGACAAGGCCGGTGTGATCAAAGCGATCCTGGTTGAAAATGGTCAGGCCGTCGAATTTGACGAGCCGCTGTTCATTATCGAATAAGGGAAATTGCCACCCATGTTGGACAAAGTAGTCATCGCCAACCGCGGTGAAATTGCCCTGCGGATCCTGCGTGCTTGTAAAGAGCTCGGGATCAAGACAGTGGCCGTTCACTCCACCGCCGACCGGGAGCTCAAACATGTGCTGCTGGCCGACGAATCCATCTGTATCGGCAAACCGGCCAGTACCGACTCCTACCTCAATGTTCCGGCGATCATCGCCGCCGCCGAGGTAACCGGTGCCGTGGCCATCCACCCGGGTTACGGCTTCCTCTCCGAGAACGCCGATTTCGCCGAAGTGGTCGAAAAATCCGGTTTTGTCTTCATCGGCCCCCGTGCCGAGACCATTCGCCTGATGGGTGACAAGGTTTCTGCCATCGAAGCGATGAAGAAGGCGGGTGTACCCTGCGTACCAGGCTCTGACGGCCCGGTTGACAGCGATGCCAAGCACAATGCTGCCGTTGCCAAACGCATCGGCTATCCGGTGATCATCAAAGCCGCCGGTGGTGGTGGTGGTCGCGGCATGCGCGTAGTGCGCAACGAAGCCGAGCTGGCTGCGGCCATCGCTCTGACCAAATCCGAAGCAGGCCAGTTCTTCAAGAACGACATGGTCTACATGGAGAAGTACCTGGAAAACCCGCGCCACATCGAAATTCAGGTGTTGGCAGATGGCCAGGGCAATGCCCTCTATCTGGGCGAGCGTGACTGCTCCATGCAGCGTCGCCACCAGAAAGTGGTGGAAGAAGCACCTGCGCCGGGTATCACTGCCGAAATGCGCAAGTTCATCGGTGAGCGTTGCGTACGTGCCTGTGTCGAGATCGGCTACCGCGGTGCGGGTACTTTCGAGTTCCTGTACGAAAACGGCGAGTTCTATTTCATTGAAATGAACACCCGTATTCAGGTTGAGCATCCGGTTACCGAGATGGTCACCGGTATCGACCTCATCAAGGAGCAACTGCGCATCGCTGCCGGTCAGCCCCTGTCGATCACCCAGCAGGATATCCGCATTCATGGCCATGCCATCGAGTGCCGGATCAACGCCGAAGATCCGGCCACCTTCATGCCCTCTCCGGGTCTGGTACAGCGCTTCCACGCGCCGGGTGGTCTGGGTGTGCGTTGGGATTCCCATATCTATGCCGGTTACAAGGTACCGCCTTACTACGATTCGATGATCGGCAAGCTGATATGCTACGGCGAGAATCGTGACATTGCCATCGCCCGCATGCGTCATGCGCTGGACGAACTGGTAGTGGAAGGGATCAAGACCAACGTACCGCTGCAAAAAGAGATCATGAAAGACGAAAACTTCCAGCACGGTGGCACCAATATCCACTACCTGCACAAGAAGTTAGGTCTGTAAGGATCGCTGATAGAGACCCGATGACATTGCACGGTGGCAGTACCAACGCCCACTACTGCACAATAAGTTGGGTCTGTAAGGATCTAGCGCAGAACAATGACTTCCGATAGAAGTCAGCTCCGCAAGGAGCCTCTGCTGAAAAAGGGCCATGGCGACATGGCCCTTTTTTGTTATCCTTGCGCCCCTCAAATTCGTCGGAGGCCAAGGTGAACCGTTTTGCTCTCGCCCGCCGGGAAGCCGCTTTCTGCCTGCTGCTGACCCTGCTCTACTTCTTTGCCTGGTATGGCACCGCCTATTTTACCCCCCTCCAACTGGAGTTATGGGGGCTGCCACTGTGGTTCCTGCTCAGCTGCATGGTGATGCCGTTGCTGTTCATCGTACTGTGCGCCCTGATGGTGAACCGGCTGTTTGTGGAGATCCCTCTCGATACCCTGCCCCACCAAAACGAGGTGTCATCCCATGAATCTTGAGCTGATGCTGCCGCTGATTATCTATCTGGTGCTGGTGCTGGGAGTGGGCTTTTGGGCCAGCCGTCATCGGGCGGAAGGCAACTTCGTACAGGAGTACTTCATCGGCAACCGCAGCATGGGCGGGCTGGTACTGGCAATGACCCTGGTGGCCACTTACACCTCGGCCTCCTCCTTTATCGGCGGGCCGGGTGCGGCTTACAAAATCGGTCTGGGCTGGGTGTTGCTGGCGATGATCCAGCTGCCCACCGTCTGGCTCACCCTGGGAGTGCTGGGTAAAAAGTTCGCCATCATCGCCCGCCGGGTCAATGCGGTGACCATCAACGACATGCTGTGGGCCCGTTACCAGAGCAAGGCGGTGGTGATCCTCGGCTCCGTCACCATCATTCTGGCCTTTATCGCGACTATGGTGGTGCAGTTTATCGGCGGTGCCCGCCTGCTGGAGACCGCCACTGGCCTCTCCTACCACCACGGGCTGATGCTGTTTGCCAGCTGCGTGCTGCTCTACACCATCATCGGCGGTTTTCGGGCGGTGGTGATGACCGATGCCCTGCAGGGGATCATCATGCTGATTGGCACCGGTGCCCTGCTGGCAGGGATCCTGATTGCAGGGGATGGATTGCCCAATCTTATCCATCAGCTAAAAGAGATCGATCCCAAGCTGGTCAGCCCGCAAGGGGCCGATGACATGCTGACTCAGCCCTTTATGCTGAGCTTCTGGATCCTGGTCTGTATCGGCGTGGTGGGGTTGCCCCACTCGGCGCTGCGCTGCTTTGGTTATCGCGACAGCAAGGCGCTCCATCGTGGCATGTTGATCGGCACTGTGGTGAGCGCCCTGCTGATGTTCGGCATGCATCTGGCCGGTGCGCTGGGCCGTGCCATCCTGCCGGGTATGGACAGCCCGGACAAGATCATGCCCTCCCTGATGATGGAAGTGCTGCCCCCCTGGCTGGCCGGAGTCTTTCTGGCGGCGCCGATGGCGGCCATCATGTCCACCATCGATTCCCAGCTGATCCAGGCTTCCGCCACTCTGGTGAAGGATCTCTACCTCAACTACCTCAATCCGAAGCAAGAAAAGCTTGAGGTGCGCATCCCTCGCCTCTCCCTGCTCTGCACCCTGATCCTCGGCACTCTGGTGCTGCTGGCGGCGCTGCAACCGCCCGACATGATCATCTGGCTCAACCTGCTCGCCTTCGGCGGTCTGCAGGCAGTGTTCCTCTGGCCGCTGGTGCTTGGCCTCTACTGGTCGCGGGCCAACGGCCCGGGCGCGCTGGCCAGCATGGTTAGCGGCATCGTCAGCTATGGCATCTTGAGCCAGTGGGGGATCAAGCTGGCGGGCCTGCATGCCATAGTGCCGAGTCTGGGCTTGGGATTGGGTGTCTTTATCGTGGTAAGCCTGCTGACGGCACCGCCATCGCGGGAAGTGCAGGAACTTTTCGAGCAGAAATAACAAAAAGATAAATTAAGGGTTCCAATACTATCCCCAAAGAGGTGTTTTACGGGTAAACTGTGCGCCAAGTCACAAAAAGTTGCCGCTGTATGCCCGTAAAAGCCACTCGACACATAGTTACCCAAGCCCTGCAGCGGCTCGGTTATGCCCTGCTGCTGCCCGTCTCCATCCTGCCGATGGCGGCGCTGATCTACCGGCTTGGGCAACCCGACGTACTCGATTTGGCGGTGCTCTCCCTCACCGGTCAGGCGATCTTCAGCCAGATGCCGCTTATCTATGCGGTGGCGATCGCCTTTGGCCTGAGTCGGCAGGAGCTGGGCGGACAGACACTGGCGGGTGCGGTCAACTTCCTGCTGCTCAGCACCGCCTTCAATACCCTGGCCCCCAACCTGCACGCCGACATGATCTGCGGCCTGCTGGCGGGGCTCACCACCGCCATCATCTATCCCTGGGTACACCAGCAAACTCTGCCCCGCTGGCTGCACATCGCCAAGGGGGAGTTTCCCAGCCTGCTGATCTCGGCGCTGGCCTGCTTGCTGATCGCCATTCCCCTCTCGCTGCTGTGGCCGCCACTGGAGCGCGGGCTGACCCTGCTCACCTCCGAGCTGCTCACCACGCCGTTTGGCGCCTTCTGCTACGGCACCCTCAACCGCTTGTTGATCCCGCTCGGACTGCATCAGGTATTGGGTAGCGTCATTGGCCTTGGCGAGAGCAACCTGCAGGCACTGGCAGCCGCCCAACCGCTCCATGAAGGGTATGTGGCCGGTCTCTACCCCATCATCATGTTCGGCCTGCCCGGCGCCTGTTTTGCCATCTGGCTGCACCGCCAACGGATGCAGCGGTTGCCACAGGGTGGACTGCTGCTCACCCTGGCGCTCACCTCGGCACTGCTGGGCATCACCGAGCCCATCGAGTTTCTGTTCGCCTTCACCGCCCCTTGGCTGTTTCTCGCTCACGCCTTGCTAACCGGATTGTCGTTGGCGGTCTGCAGTGGGTTGGGGATCAAGGTCGGCAGCTACTTCTCCGCCGGTCTGCTCGATCTGGTGTTGAGCTATCAGTACGGTGAGCGCAGCTTCTGGCTGATTCCGGTCGGCATCCTGTTCTTCGTCGCCTACACCTTGCTGTTCTATCAGCTGCTGGAGCGCGCCCCCCTCAGCATGCCGAGTAAACCCATTGCCAAAGAGCATCCACGGCTGGCGAACGTGGCCCCCTCTGATCCGCAGATGCTGGCGATCCAGTATCTCAAGGTGCTGGGCGGGATGGACAACCTGCAAGCAATGAGTGTCTGTCTGACTCGCCTCAGCCTGCGGGTGCGCGATATTTCGCTGGTGGATCAATCCCGCCTGCTGGGGCTGGGTTGCCTCTCCTGGATCGAGCTCAACGACCACCAGCTGGTGCTGGTACTGGGTCCCAGCGCCAGTCTGATCGAAGGGCAGATCCGCATGCTGGCGGAGCGCCAGTCAGTGCCCCTCGGCCTCAAACCCAATCAGGAGTCGGCCAGCGAAAGCTGCTGGTAACTCAGGCGAACGGCAGCCGCTCGGCCACAAAATCCATCAGGGTACGCAGCGCAGGGGCCAGATGCTCCCGACTGGGATAGATCAAGTAAAACGGGTTGGCCGGGATCGGGTAATCCGGCAACACCTTCTGCAGCCGCCCCGCCGCCAAATCCCCTTCACATACATGGTGGGGCAACAGGGCAATTCCCCCTTCATAGAGCGCCATCTCCCGCAGCGCCAACAAGCTGTTGCTGACACAAGCCCCCTGCGGCCGCCAGCCCCCCTCCTGCAATGGCCACACCGGCATGGCCGAGTGCACCAGACAGGCATAACGGCCCAGCTCGCTCAGCTGTTGCGGCATGCCGTGGGCCGCCAGATAGGCGGGCGCTGCCACCAGATGGCGCGCCACCTGACCGATGCGCCGACAGATGAGGCTGGAGTCTTTTAGCGGTGCCGCCCGCAGCGCCAGATCGTAACCCTCCCCCACCAGATCCTCCTGCTCATCGCTCAGGGTGAGCTCCAGCACCACCTCGGGATAGAGGGCGCGAAACTCGGCGAGGATCTTGCCAAGCAGCAAGGTACCGGTCGCTTCGGGGGCGGTGATCCGCACCCGCCCAGCCGGGGCCGAGCGCAGCCGCGCCATCGCCAGATTGGCGCTACGGGCCAGTGTCAGCAGTCCCTGACAGTGCTCCACATAGAGCTCCCCTTGCGGCGTCAGGCTCAACCTGCGGGTGGTGCGCTGCAACAGCCGCACCCCGAGCTGGGATTCGAGCCGCGAGATCTTCTGGCTCACCGACGACTTGGGCATGCCGAGCAGCTCGGCGGCCCGAGTAAAGCTCCCCTGCTCCACCACGGTGGCGAACAGTCCCATCAACTCCAGATCGACATTGTTCATATATTCAAACAGTCTTTACCGATTACCCATCTTAATCTTGATAATTAACCAGACTAGAGTGAGTGGCAATCCCGAACACAGCGATTTGAAAGGAATAACCATGAAAGCCATTGCCCTGACTCACTACCTGCCAAGCGACCACCCCGACTGCTTTATCGCCGCCAACCTGCCCGACCCCACCCCGGGCCCGCGGGATCTGCTGGTGCGGATCACCGCCACCTCCGTCAATCCGGTGGATACCAAGGTGCGCTCCCCCAAGGCCAAAATTGAAAGCTCGCCCCGAGTGCTGGGCTGGGATGCGGTGGGGGAAGTGATTGCCACCGGCAACGAAGTCACTCTGTTCAAGGCGGGCGACCGGGTCTGGTATGCCGGTGACATCAGCCGCCCCGGCAGCAACAGCGCCCTGCAACTGGTGGATGAGCGCATCGCCGCGATCGCCCCCACCACCTTGAGCGATGTGGAGGCCGCCGCCCTGCCGCTGACCGCCATCACCGCCTGGGAGAGCCTGTTCGAGCGCTTCGCCCTCACCCGCGAGAGTCGTGGCAAACTGCTGATCATCGGCGGCGCCGGTGGCGTGGGCTCCATCGCCATCCAGCTGGCTCGCCAGCTCACCGGTATGGAGGTGATTGCTACCGCCTCCCGCCCCGAGAGCCGCGAGTGGTGCCTTGAGATGGGCGCCCATCAGGTAGTGAACCACCACAAGTTGCAGGCCGATCTGACCGCCCTTGGCATCACTCAGGTCGATGCCATCTTCTGCACCAACGCCACTGCCGAGCACTGGGCCACCATGGCGGGGCTGATCCGCCCGTTCGGCCATATCTGTACCATCGCCGAATCGAGCGAGCCGTGGGATCTCTCCCTGCTCAAGAGCAAGAGCGTCACCTTCAGCCAGGAGTTCATGTTCACCCGCTCCCTGTTCCAGACCCCGGACATGATCGAGCAGCACCACCTGCTCGGTCGGGTGGCGGCACTGGTCGATGAAGGGGTATTGCAGACCACTCTGACCAGCACCATACCCTCGCTGACCCCGGTTACGCTGGCTCAGGCCCATGCCGAGGTGGAAGCGGGCCGCATGGTAGGCAAGCTGGTGATCGACATGAACGGCTTTGCGAACTAAGCCCTCAAACGCACCATGATGGGATAAGTTCACCAAGGAGATGCCCCAAACGGGCACAGCAACCGGCACTCATGCCAGCCAGTGGCAGGCCAACGTCCAACAATTCAGCCAAAAAAGAGGCCATTTCGCGAGAAATGGCCTGAATACCTGAACATTGGGGTAACAATCACACACATATCCTTATGCAGGACAATCTAGTCTTTGCATCTGGCGTGCCAACAGCAGCATGAATGCGCCAAAACGGCGCCAGCCCGTCCTTGAGCAAGGTGTCGACCTTGCTCTTTTTTTGTCTGGCAGACTTTTTACCAGGCAAACAAGTGCAGATAAAAAAATGCCACCCGAGGGTGGCAGTGAAAGATGACGGAACTTGAGCAAAGCGTTCAGCGAAAACCGGTCGTCTTCGCCTCCATAGAGCAATACAGGAACCGTGCCAATCCGGCAAAAGCCCCCATATCCCCCCACTTCATGGGCAAACCACGACAGCACTGCCCCATGATGGTAGAATCTCGCGGTTTCACATTTATGAAGAGTCGACGCCATGCCCTGGATACAAATTCGAATCAACGCCACTGCCAAGACCGCAGACAAGGTGAGCAACATGCTGCTGGGGCGTGGAGCCCAGGCTGTGACCTTTATGGATGCCCAGGATGTCCCTGTCTATGAGCCGCTGCCCGGTGAAACGCCGCTCTGGGGTGAGACCGAAGTAATGGGTCTGTTCGATGCCGAAACCGATCCAGCCCCCACCATCGCCTTCTTCCAGCAAATCTTCGGTGAAGACGTCGGCTATAAGGTCGAGCAGCTGGAAGACAAAGACTGGGTGCGCGAGTGGATGGATCACTTCCACCCCATGCAGTTTGGCGAGCGCCTGTGGATCTGCCCGAGCTGGCGCGATGTGCCGAACCCCGATGCGGTCAACGTCATGCTGGATCCGGGTCTGGCCTTCGGTACCGGTACCCACCCCACCACAGCCCTCTGCCTGCAGTGGCTGGACGGGCTGGATCTGACCGGTAAAACCGTGGTCGACTTTGGCTGTGGCTCCGGCATTCTCGGCATCGCCGCCCTGAAACTGGGCGCTGCCCGCGTCATCGGCATCGACATCGACCCGCAAGCCATCCAGGCCAGCCGCGACAACGCCGAGCGTAACGGTGTTGCGGGCCAGATTGAACTCTACCTGCCTGCCGACCAACCGCAAGATGTCGAAGCAGACGTGGTGGTCGCCAACATCCTGGCTGGCCCGCTGCGCGAACTGGCACCACTCATTGCTGGTCACGGCAAAGCGGGCAGCCTGATGGCCCTCTCCGGCGTACTGGAGAGCCAGGCACCGGAGCTGGAAACCATCTATGGCCAGTGGTTCGACATGGACCCGACCGCCGTCAAGGAGGAGTGGTGCCGCCTCTCCGGCCGCAAGCACGGCTAAGCGCGGGCCGCTACGAGAGCAGCAAGCAATTACCGCTATCAAACAAGAGCACCTGAGGGTGCTCTTGTTGTTTCTCCCCTTGCGCACTCTGGGGGACGGTTCACGCTTATCTGGCCAATGAGGGCTTAACATCGTTCTTCCACATCATTGAGGCCCTGCCATGAGCGAATACCAGAAGATGATCAGCAGCCAACCTTACAACTGCATGGCGCCCGAGCTGATGCTGCTGCGTCGGGAGGCGGCACGGCGCTATCGCCGTTTCAATCAGGCGGAAGAGGAAGCAGAGCAGCGGGCACTGCTGGCGGATCTGGTTGGCGAGCTGGCAGAGAATGCCTTTATCTGCCCGCCCCTCTACTGCACCTATGGTCGCCACATCCAGCTTGGCAAGGACTCCTACATCAATATGGGGGCGACCCTGCTGGACAATGCCCCCATCCGCATCGGCGCCAACGTGATGATTGGGCCAAACGTGCAGATCTATACCGCAGCCCATGCACTGGAGGCCGATGAACGGATTCTGGGAGCTGAGACGGCGCTGCCGGTCACCATTGAAGACAAGGTCTGGATTGGGGGCGGCGCCATCTTGCTGCCCGGCGTCACCATAGGTCGGGAGGCGATCGTCGGGGCCGGTGCTGTCGTTACCAGAGATGTACCGCCTGGGGTCAGAGTAGCGGGTAATCCGGCCCGGATCCTGCCCGCCAAAAACAGGGCATAAGGTGCCCAACCGGGCTGCATGCCAATACCGCCATCAGGTCACCTACTGCCCTGACACCCCATAAAAAAATAAAGCCCAATGTCACGAAGACGTTGGGCTGTTAAAAGGTGCTACGGAATTGCGACTCTCATCGCAGAAAAATTAGAAGGGATACCCTTCTAAACTGGCGAGGGAGATATTAACGAATGCGCAAACGTTTTACGTAGTGAAATACAACAGGATTGCGAGGTACATCGCACTATTTAAATAATTACCTGCTACGGCGCGCGAAGCCCGTTTGACCCATTTATTTTCCCCAACCACTCTGGTTACTATTCACGGTTAAACAGCAAAGCCCCGATTTCTCGAGGCTTTGCTTTTCTCAACCAAACGTGACCGACGAGTCAGAAACGGCGGACAAACACATCGAGCGGCAGTTCGCGCAGTTTGCGCGCTTCCAGCATGGGGGTGCCGAGGTAGAGGAAGCCCACCAGCTGATCCTCTGCAGCTAATCCCAATCCCTTGTTGATCTGCTCATCGAAGATAAACCAGCCGGATCGCCAGATACCGTTGAAGCCCTGCGCCTGCGCCGCCATCTGCATTGCCATCAGGGCGCAACCGGCAGAGAGCTCCTGCTCCAGCTTCGGCACCTTAGGGTGATCCTGATAACGGGTTGCCACCGCTACCACCAAGGGGGCGCGCAGCGGCGCTTCACTGCACTTCTTGACGCTATCGTCATCCTCGCCACGGGCGCGAGCTGCCTCGGCCAGCAGGTTACCCAACCGTTCACGACCCTCCCCTTCAAACAGAATGAACTGCCAAGGAGTCAGGGTGCCGTGATCCGGCGCGCGCAGACCCGCCTTGAGGATATTGTCGAGCACCTCACCGCTCGGGGCGGGATCGGCGAGACGGCCACAGGAGTGGCGGTTGAGCAACAGGGTGAGGGCATCCATGGGCAATTCCTTCTCTGGGGCAATGATGGCGCTACCTTAGCACAGCACCGAATGAAGAAAACCCCTGAGGCTCAGGGGTTTATCGCACTATAAAGGGCAAGAAGGCACCGCTAGCTAGATGACGGCAGCCAGCTCGGCCCCTTGCCGGATGGCGCGCTTGGCATCCAGCTCGGCCGCCACGTCGGCGCCGCCGATGATATGCACCGGCTTGCCCGCCGCCTGCAACCCGGCTTGCAGCTCCTTGAGGGGCTCTTGCCCGGCGCAGATGATCACCTGATCCACCGGCAGACACTGTTTGGTCTCGCCCACCTGAATGTGCAAGCCCTCGTCATCGATCCCCAGATATTGCACCCCGGAGAGCATCTGCACCTTGCGGTTTTTGAGCACGGTACGGTGGATCCAGCCGGTGGTCTTGCCAAGGCCGTCACCCACCTTGCTCTCCTTGCGCTGAAGCAGCCAGACCTGGCGCTCGGGGGCGTCGATCTCGGGGACGATCAGGCCGCCACGCTGGTCGAGTTGCTTGTCGATGCCCCACTCCTTGAGCCAGTGATCACGATGGCCGTTGGCATCCATCTCCACCTTCTTCTCCACAAGGAATTCGGCTACATCGAAGCCGATGCCGCCGGCACCGATCACCGCCACCTTCTGGCCGACCGGTTTGTGATCCCGCAATACATCGAGGTAGTTCATCACCTTGGGATGCTCAATTCCCGGAATATTTGGAGAGCGCGGGCGGATACCGGTGGCGAGGATCACCTCGTCAAAACCGCCGCCGAGCAGGCTCTCGGCGCTCTGGCGCTGGCCGAGATAGAGCTCGACGCCGCACTTCTCCAGCCGTTTGGCGAAATAGCGCAGGGTCTCATGAAACTCCTCCTTGCCGGGGATCTGCTTGGCGAAATTAAACTGGCCGCCAATTTCGCTGGCCTGATCGAACAGGCTCACCTGATGACCGCGCTCGGCAGCGTAGCAGGCAAACGCCAGCCCGGCCGGGCCCGCCCCCACCACCGCCAGCTTCTTGGGCTGGGGCACGCGACCAAACGTCAATTCGGTCTCGAAACAGGCGCGGGGATTAACCAGACAGGAGGCGCGCTTCTGCTTGAACACATGATCAAGGCAGGCCTGGTTGCAGGCGATGCAGGTGTTGATCTCGTCCGCCCGGTTCTCGGCCGCCTTGATGACAAACTCGGGATCCGCCAGGAAGGGGCGCGCCATGGAGACCATGTCCGCCTCGCCGCCTGCCAGAATCCGCTCGGCCACCTCCGGAGTGTTGATCCGGTTGGTGGTGATGAGTGGCACCTTGAGGTGCTTTTTCAGCTCGGCGGTCACCCAGCTGAAGGCACCACGCGGCACGCTGGTGGCGATGGTGGGAATACGCGCCTCGTGCCAGCCGATGCCGGTATTGATCAGCGTCACCCCCACCGCTTCCAGCGCTTTGCCAAGGGCAATCACCTCTTCCAGGGTCGAGCCCTGCTCCACCAGATCCAGCATGGAGAGGCGGAAGATGATGATGAAGTCGGTGCCGACCCGCTCGCGGATGGCGCGAACAATCTCCACCGGGAAGCGCATCCGGTTTTCGCTGCTGCCGCCCCAGCCATCGGTGCGCTTGTTGGTGCGCTCACAGATGAACTGGTTGATGAGATAGCCTTCCGAGCCCATCACCTCGACGCCGTCATAACCGGCCGCCTTTGCCAGCGCAGCGGTTGCGGCGAAGTCGCGAATGGTGCCGCGGATCTGCCGCTCACTCATGGCGCGCGGCTTGAACGGGGAGATGGGGGCCTTGAGGGCGCTCGGTGCCAAGCTGAACGGATGGTAGGCATAACGACCGGCATGGAGGATCTGCAGCGCTATCTTGCCCCCCTCCTGATGCACGGCGCGGGTCACCTTCTTGTGCTTGCTCACCTGCCAGGGGAAGCTCAGCTGCGAACCGTGAGGCACCAGCCGCCCGCGCAGGTTGGGGGCAATGCCGCCGGTGACGATCAGGCCAACGCCACCGCGGGCCCGCTCGGCGTAGAAGGCGGCCAGCTTGTCAAAACCGCCCTTCTCCTCTTCGAGACCGGTGTGCATGGAGCCCATCAACACACGGTTGCGCAGCTGGGTAAAACCGAGGTCAAGGGGGGTCAGCAAAGTAGGGTAAAGACTCACGAGGCCTCCAGTTAATTTTTTGTTATCAAACTGAAGCTAGAGTAAAGAATCGAAAATCCTTTTTCAAACAAATGTTTGGACAATTTTTCAGCGAACAGCCGTGCCCTGAACGAAGATAGCCGGGATCCGCCAGTCGGAAATGGCAATTTCGCCCGCAACTGGTTAATAATGACCCTTCTCTACCCATTAACAGGGCGATAACGCGACTATGTCTATTTTCAAAGGTCTGGGTTGGTTGTTCCGCAGCCTGTGGCGCCTGCTCAATTTCACCCGGCTGATGCTGGTCAATCTGCTGTTTCTCATCGTAGTGCTGGTCATCGTCTTCAGCGTCAGCCAGAAAGAGGCACCAGAGGCCCCCATCGAAGGAGCGCTGACCCTCAATCTCAACGGCGTGCTGGTGGAGCAACGCTCCCAGACCGATCCCACCGTACAGCTGCTGCGCCAGATGGACAGCAGCGACGAGCAGCCGAGCGAGATCGTCCTCTCCGACCTGCTGTGGGCCATCAAGAGCGCCAAGGATGACGAGCGCATCAAGGCGCTGGTGATCAAGCCGCAAGGATTGCAGGGCGCCAGCTTGTCCAAACTGCAGGAGGTGGCGAGTGCCATCGACTCCTTCCGGGAGAGCGGCAAACCGGTGATCGCCATGGCCGACTTCTACACTCAGGGCCAATACTTGCTGGCGGCCCACGCCGATCACGTGCTGCTCAACCAGAGCGGCGCCGTGGTGATCGAGGGGCTTGGGGTCTACCAGACCTACTTCAAGTCGGCGCTGGAGAAGCTCAATATCACCCCGCACGTGTTCAAGGTCGGCACCTACAAATCCTTCGTCGAACCCTATACCCGCGACGAGATGTCCCCCGAGAGCAAAGAAGCGAACCAGCGCTGGCTGGATCAGCTGTGGCAATCCTATGTGGCTGACGTAGCCGAGCAGCGGGAGATCGAACCCGATGCGGTCGCGCCGGGCAAGGATCGCTTCCTCGAGCTGCTGCGCAAAGCCGGTGGCAATGCCGCCAACTACGCCCTCGACAACGGGCTGGTGGATCAGCTGGCCACCCGCGACGAGATGACCCAGGCGGTCATTAAAGAGGTGGGTGAAGCGGACGACCACGGCTGGAAAGGGGTCGGCCTGAAAGAGTATCTGGCTGCCATTCCGGAACAATATCCCCAGAGCGGCAAGGATGAGGTGGGTCTGGTGGTCGCAAGCGGCGCCATCATGGATGGCGTCCAGCCTGCCGGTACCATAGGCGGTGATAGCCTCTCCGACCTGCTGGCCGATGCCCGCCGCGATGACAAGGTCAAAGCCGTGGTCCTGCGGGTCGACAGCCCCGGCGGCAGCGCCTTCGCCGCCGAGCAGATCCGCGCCGAGCTGCTGGCCCTGAAACAGGCAGGCAAGCCGGTAGTGGTCTCCATGGGCAGCTATGCCGCCTCCGGTGGCTACTGGATCTCCGCCGATGCGGACAAGATCTTCGCCTCCCCCACCACCCTCACCGGCTCCATCGGCGTATTCGGCATGTTCGCCACCATCGACAAGGCGTTGGCCCAGTTCGGGGTGCATACCGACGGCGTCGGCACCACAGATTACGTCGGCGTCGGCCCAACCCGCGCCCTGCCGGATCACGTCGGTCAGGCCATCCAGCTGAGCGTGGAAGATACCTACCAGCGCTTCATCGGTCTGGTCAGCAAGGGCCGCGGCCTGAGCCCGCAAGAGGCCGAAAAAGCGGCCGAAGGTCGTGTCTGGACTGGTGAAGATGCCAAGGCCCTGGGTCTGGTGGACGAGTTCGGCAATCTGGATGACGCCATCAAGGCCGCAGCCGAACTGGCCAACCTCAAAGAGTGGCAAGTGACCCCCATCGAGCAGGAGGAGTCCACCAGAGACAGGTTCCTGCGTCAGCTGTTCGACAGCAGTGCCAGCGTGCTGGCTCCGCAGTTGCAAAGCTGGCTGCCTGCCGGGCTTGGCAAGGCTCTGCTGGAGATGAATCGCAGCCTGGATCCGCTGACCCGCTTCAACGACCCGCAAGGCACTTACGCCTTCTGCCCAGTCTGTGTGCAGTAACGCAGTCCTGATAAAGGGCTGAATCGAGCCAAGAAAAACGGCGACCAGATGGTCGCCGTTTTCTTTATCCTGCCAGTGCACTCGGCACTGCCAACTAGCTCAATCAGGGATTGAGGCGGGTCGGCATACCGGTACGCTGTTCCAGCACCTGCTTGACCACGTTGGAGTCAGACTCGACATGGGCGATAAAGCGGGTAGTAGCCTGGGTCATCGGAAGCGGCACAGAGGCAGTGGAGTTGAACTCCTCCTCGTTGCGCGACAGCGGCTCATGCACTTCCATGTAGCGACCACCATCCGGCTCGACCGAGGTCTTGACCGGCTGGTTGACGAACTGGACACGAGTACCGACCGGCACGTTGTCGAACAGATACTTGATGTCATCGGCACGCAGACGGACGCAACCGCTGCTCACTCGCAGGCCAATGCCGAAGGTGGCGTTGGTGCCGTGGATTGCGTAAAGGTTGCCGATGTAGAGGGCGTGCAGACCCATGGGGTTATCCGGGCCAGCTGGCCATACTGCTGGCAGGGTCTTGCCCTGAGCGGCATAGCGGCGACGGATGTTCTCGGTCGGGGTCCAGGTCGGGTTGGCGCGCTTGCGCTCTACCTTGGTGATCCAGTTCTCCGGGGTGTTTACCCCCAGCTGGCCGATGCCGATGGGCAGCACTTCCACCACATTTTTCCCTTTCGGGTAGTAGTAGAGACGCATCTCGGCGACGTTGATGACGATCCCTTCGCGGGGTGCGT
This sequence comes from Aeromonas sp. CU5, assembly GCF_002586745.1. Lineage (NCBI taxonomy): Bacteria > Pseudomonadati > Pseudomonadota > Gammaproteobacteria > Aeromonadales > Aeromonadaceae > Aeromonas > Aeromonas sp. CU5. The sequence goes on along the minus strand of NZ_CP023817.1, from coordinate 121,266 downwards.
TGGGCAGGATCAGCTGGTGGGGGATGATCAGGGTGCTACCCGCCTTCGGCAGATAGGGATCAACGCCCGGGTTGGCTTCCATGATGTTGGTCAGACCCAGCTGGAAGTCAGCAGCGATCTGCTCCAGCGGACGGTTGTCCGCAGGCACCACGTATTGCTGGTTTTCACCGATCAGGCGGCTATTGGCCGCAGGCAGGTGGTACTCGACGGCGGCAGCCTGCTGGCTGACCAGCGCAAAAGTGCATAAAAGGGCCGAAGCGGCAGTGCGAAGGGGATTCATAAAATTCCTGTGTGGTTTCCTGTACCAAATGGGCCGTGGGCCGTCTCATCCTCGGTCTGCCGGTGGCGGGTAAACCTGCACCACTGCGCCAATAACCGAGCGCGCATTCTTTCCTGAGTCGGCCAAAATTTCAACTTCGATATGTTGCTTTTCTTGTTAAAAGTGGCCGTTTGCGGTGTGACTCTTATCAACAGGGCAAAAGCTACCCTAGCCAGTCGCCGCTGAGAGAAAGATGAACAGCACCAATCTACTGCCAACGGGCCACCCGCGCCCCCGTCAACCACAGCGCTGCGCCACCTGGTGTCACGGTGGAAGCAGAGGCCAGAACGGCTGTCACACCCAAGCAGATAAGCCAATGTCGACGGTAGCGCCTTATTGGCGTGAAAAAGGGTGAAACAGCGCATCGACCACCAGCTGGTGCTTGCTGCCATCGACATAAAAAAACCGCTCCGAAGAGCGGTTAATGGAGCCACCAGGCAACCATAAAAGGGACTACAGGTGTTGTCATTGGAATTACTGGACGGTCGCCTCCCCTGCGCCACTCTGCTCCTTGAGGAAGCTGATCCAGGGGGATGCCCGACCACTGACGTTGCCATTCTGAGCCGCCTGGGTGAAGGCGTTGAGGGCCTCCTTCGGCTTCTGTTGCTCAAAATAGGCGACCCCGGTCAGGAACTTGAGATCCGCACGCTGTTCACCATTGGCATTGGCCGCCGGTTTGGTGGCTAGCGCCACCAGATCCTGATAGCGCTTGCTCTGAATCATCATGCGCGCCATTTTCAGCTGCAATTCGGCGTTCGGAGCCAGCAGATAGGACTTGGCCAACGTGTCGATGGCTGGATCCAACTCTTTGGCCTGATGCCAGTAGTTGGCGAGGGTCTTGTAGTTGCTGGCGCTCTGCTCAATCACCCCATCCTTCATCCCCTTCTCCATCACCCGTGCCGCGCGATGGGGAATGCCGGTGAAGGCGAGGTAGTTGGCCAGCCGCTGCAGCTCGGCGGCCTCGGTCAACATGCCGAGGTTGTAGGCCGACTCCAGCGCTGCCAGCGCCTTGCCATCGTTACCCGCCTGCATATGCATGGCCGAGAGCTGGGTCCAGTACTTCTTCTTCTCCGGGAACATATTGACCAGGGTGGTCAACACCTCGGTCGCCGGTTTGTACTGTTTCAGCTCGTAGTGAGCGCCCATCTTCAGCAGATACCAGGACTCCGGCGCTTTACCTGCCGAGAGCTTGATCGCCTGATCCACCGCAGGGATCGCGTCACGGTACTGCTTGAGCTGCACGTGGGCGTTGGCCAGGGTGATATAGGCATGGGAGTTGGGCTTGTCATCCTTGCCCTGGTTGGCAAACCACTCCTTCATGGTCTTGATCGACCCCTGGTAATTGCCCTCAGCCATATAGAGCTGGGCCAGGTTGTAGCGCACCTGCTGGGCCACCGGTGGCGGCAGGCCGCCTGTCGCGATGGCATCGGCAAAGTACTTGGTCGCCTGACCGTATTTCTCCTGCTGGGCGGCCACGAAACCGAGAGTCTGCAATATGACCCCCTTGTCGTAGACCCGCTCGCCCGCACCGGAGAGTGCATCTTGCAACTTGGCATTGGCCTCGCCGTATTTCTTCTCGGTGATCAGCGCCTGCGCCTTGTTGACCGCCCGATAAGCCCGATCCGACAGGGCCGGCTGCTCGGCGGCCCAACTGGCGGTGCTGAGCAGCACCGCCATGGCGACCGGGGCGAGGATCATCTTGTGTAACTTGTTCATCGCCACCTTCCTTAGTTGACCGCAAACTCGATTTCTTGCTGCATCCGGCTCGCTTGCGGCTTGCCATCCACCATGGACGGCTTGAACGTCCACTTGGCGATGGTTTTGCGCGCCTCTTTGCCGAGGTCATAGCTGCGCGGCTCTTCCTTGACGATCCGCACGTTGCTGACGGTACCACGCTCGGTGACGGTGAACTCCACCAGCACCTTGCCGGAGGCCAGACCCGCCAGAGCCGCCTTGCGGGGCATCATGGGCTCGAAGGTTGCCAGCGGAATGGCGCCGTTGTTGCCACCCACTCCGCCACCACCACCGCCGGTGCTGTAGGCACCGAGGGCGTTGCCACCACCGATATTGACCGGGATGTCGAGCTTGGGCATGTCCATGGGAGAGCTCTCCATCTGCGGCCGATCCGTGCTGGCCACCTCCATCTCTGGAGGGGGCGGCGGACGGTTCGGCGGCGGCGGTTTCGGCAGCTCCCGTTGCTTCTCTTGCAGGGTCTCCTGGGGCTTGATGCGAATGAAATCGGTCATGGCGACGTCATCCTTCTCAACCAGCTCCCGATGATCCGGTGTGATCAGCTTGTTCATTCCCAAAAACAGAAAGAACACCACCACACAGGAGACCACCAACGATATCAGGTATCTCATAGGTCTCTCTCCAGCATCAGCTGCTCTTGCTGGCAGCGATGGAGATGTTCTGGACACCGGCCATGCGGATCTGATCCATGACCTGCACCACCAGACCAGAACGGGATTCGGTATCGGCCTGGATCACCACGGCGCTCTCCGGATTTTCGGCCCGCAGCCGCTCGATGTTGGCACGAACCGCCCCTACTTCCACGATGCGCTTGTCGACCCAGACCTGACCGTTTTCGCGTACCGCGACCATGATATTGCCCTTCTTCACCGTCTCGGCCGTGCTGGCACTGGGACGGTTGATCTCGACACCGGACTCCTTGACGAAGGAGGTGGTGACGATGAAGAAGATCAGCATGATGAACACTATGTCCAGCATGGGGGTCAAATCGATAGCCGCCTCGTCAGCACCGCTGTCGCTGTAACGTTTTCTCATAGCAGAAACTCCTTGCTTGTTCTGTGCCCCCGGCAGGCCATGCCTCGCCGGGGGTATGCATCCTGCATCAACCGTGTTTCAGGTTGTCTTCCAGCTTTTGCACCGCCAGTTTGGCTTTGTGATCGAGCTGGTTGACAAAAAACAGGCCGGAAAGGGCGGCAATCATGCCCGCCATGGTCGGTACCGTTGCCTTGGAGATCCCCGATGCCATCGCTCGCGGCGAACCGGTGCCGGTGATGGCCAGGGTGTCAAACACCTGCACCATCCCCACCACGGTGCCGAGCAGCCCCATCAGTGGACAAAGGGCGATCAGCACCTTGATGACCGGCATCCCCTTGTCCACCGCCATGGCGACCCGTGAGACCAGCTCGCGTCGGATCTGTTTGGCAGACCAGGAGAGATGATCGCTGCGGGCCAGCCAGGTGGCCTTGGTCTGCTTCACCTGCTTGGGGTAGACAGCCATGAAGTAGATCCAGCGCTCCAGCAACAGGGCCCACATCATCAGGGTCAGGAAAAACAGGGCGACCAGCACGTCGCCCCCCAATCCCAGAAACCGGCGGACCGACTCGACTTCTTCAATCAACCAGAACCACATGGGTGACTCCTTACGCTGCAGCTTTGGAGGCGTGCAGACGTTCCTGATAACGGGCAACGAAACCGGCACTCTGCTCTTCCAGCACCTGGATCAGACGACGGCTCTGGGTCTGCACAATGGTGTAGAGGAACAGCATGGGCACCGCGACAACCAGACCCTGCATGGTGGTCACCAGCGCCTCGGAGATACCGCCCGCCATCAGCTTGGGATCGCCGGTACCGAACAGGGTGATGGCCTGGAAGGTGGCAATCATCCCCACTACAGTACCCAGCAGGCCCAGCAGCGGTGCGACCGAGGCGATCAGCTTGATGATGCTGATGCCCTTCTCGAACTTGGGCACGTTGCGCAGGATAATCTCGTCGAGCTTGGACTCCAGATCCTCGATGTTGTCCCCGCGATGGCTCTGGTAAGCCCCCAGCATGTCACCAATGGGGTTGCCCTTGATGATCTGATCGGATTTCAGCTGCTTGCGCATGGACGAGCCGATCAGCGACAGGCGGATACCGCAGAAGATGGCCAGCAGGGTACCGAGCACACCGAGCACCATGATGACGTAACCGACTTCACCACCCTGATCGACCCGCTCCTTGAAGGTCGGAGACTGCACCAGCAGGGAGAGGATCACGCCGCGAGACGGGTCGATGAAGATGGGTTTGACCCCGTCACCACCCTGTTCAAACTCGGCGATCGGCTCCAGCACCCCCTTGTCCGGTTGACGAGAGAGCTGCTCGAACTTGCCGGTCTCCGGCACGAAGGTAAGGTACTTGCCTTCAGAGACGGTGTTGAACTCACCGATCTGGGTGACGGTCTTCTCGGCCTGGTTGCCCTCGCCATAAACCACGGTCGCCGGGATCTGGCTCACTTTGCCACCGTCCACCATGCGGCCGAGGGTGGTAGTCCAGAACGCTTCCAGATCGTCGCTTGAGGGGAGTTCTTTACTCTCGGCCAAACGGGTCAGCAGGGCGGATTGCTCCGGATGCTCGACCCGGCGGGCGGAGGCGTTGAAGATCCCCTTGAACTCACCGGCGAACTGACGCAGCACCCCGAACATCTCCCCCATGTTGCCGGAACGCTGGCGCAGGGTTTCAGTCAATTCGGTCAGCTGCTTGTCGTTGGCATCGAAGGTCGCCTTGAGCTGTTCGCCCTTGGCTGTTTCGGCAGCCAACTCGGCCTTGGCTTTCGCCAGTAGCGCCCCTTGCTCGTTCTTGTCAGCCAGGAAACGGGCTTCCCGCTCCTTGTTGAGTTGGGATTCGCTCAGGCTGGAGGCCTTGACCTGATTGAGCAGCGCATTGAGATCTACCGGTTTTTCGGCGGCGGTCACCGGCAGGGTGACCAGGGTTGCTCCCGCAATCAGGGAGGCAATAGCAAGTTTGATTCCTTTCATGATGCTTTCTCCGCAGTTTGAACCGGCAGCTTGATCAGCGCAGGAGGCGCCTGCTTCTTGGCAATGCGAAGGCCCTGTTCAACCGCACTGCGATACTCCTGGGGCAACTCTTCCCACTGACGGGTCTTCTTGTTCCATATGCCGGTCTCATTGCCATCCGGGGACTGATAGAGCAGCGCGATGCGGCCGACGCGCAGGAACTCGTAGGTCTTTTCGCTGCCATCCTTATCCAGGCTCGCCTTGTAGGACTCGATGGTGCGGCTGAAGCCCTCCTCGATCTGGTAAGCCTCCAGGATCTTGCGGTACTTCTCGGAGATGGTGACATCGGCGCTGTTCATCAGGTCGGTCAGGGCCGCTACGCGGTCCTCCCGCTCGACCTTCTGGAACGGCAGATCCAGTGACACAAACTGCTCGAGGGAGTCGATCATCTTGAGCATCAAGGGCACCACTTCAGTGCTGGTCTGATCAATCTGGGCGATCTGCTTTTGCATCGACGCCAGCTCGGTGGTCTGAGACTCGACCATCTTGCCCACCTGCTCGTTGTAGGTGCGCAGACTGTCGACCTGACGCAGGGCAGCCTTGTACTGGGCCAACGCAGATTCGGCAGAGTCGGCATAGCTGTCGATCTTCTGCTGGGAAACTTTGGATGCATTATTGGTGGCGGTTTGAGCGTCCACGGCCTGACCGGCGGTGGCAGCACTCAGATTGAAGCTGGTCAACAAGGCGGCCGAAACCAGGCTGCCAAGAAGCGCTTTCTTCATTGTAATGGTCCTTGTCTTCATAGGATTACCCTATCTCCGTAACTTCCTTGGACGTTGGGCACAGCCGACCCGACCGGGCCGGCTGAGGTTGTATATCAACGGGGTTGATTAGAACTTCTGGGCGTAGTCGATGTAGTAGACGCGACCGTCGATGCCGTAGAGGTATTCATCGTAAGTGAAACCATCGTTGGACAGGGAAGGCCCGCGGTTGAACATGTTCTTCACACCGGTCTGGATCTTGGCATTCCAGCTGGTATCGACCGCTACGTTCAGGTTCCAGATGGTGTTGGAAGCGATATGGCCCTCTTCCTTGTCATCCACATAGTCCTGGCTCTGGGAGTCGATATAGTTGGTGCTCAGGTAGGTATCCAGATTCCACAGCTGCGGGAAGTTGGCACCGATCCCGGAGTTGAAACGGAAGTCGGGTTTGCCATTCCAGCCCTTCTTGTCGACCATTGGGCCGCCAGCGAACAGACCTTCCTCATATTTCAGGATGTAAGTACTGCCAAAGTCGTAACGCAGAGTGAAGGAGTTGAAGTCGTACTTGTAGTCCGCCTTGAAGTCGATACCGCTGGTCTTGAGTTGCCCTAGGTTGACCATGCCGGCATAGACCATCTCGACATCCCCGTTGGCGTCACGAATGACGTTCGGGTTACTGCCGGTGTTGAGCTCCTGGTAGAACTGGGTCTGGGTGGTGGCCAGCTGGATCACGTCATCAATCTTGATGTAGTAGTAATCGAGCGACAGGTTCAGGTTGTCCAGCGGGTTGTAAGCAGTACCGATAGTGAAGGTATTAGCCGTCTCTTCCTTCAGATTCTTGTTGGATTGACGGGTGGTCATGTACTGATCTTCGGAACAGTTGGCAACACCATTGGCCTGGCAGTAGACATAGTCCTTGGCAAAGTCCGCTGACTGGGCATCCGCTGCATAGAGATCATTAAGACCCGGCGCGCGGAACGATTGGGACCAGGAGGTGCGGAACATCAGCTGGTCGAGCGGCTGATAACGCAGGCTCGCTTTGGGCGAGAAGGCGCTGCCAAAGTCGCTGTACTTGTCGTAACGACCCGCCAGGTTCAGCTCGATCTGCTCGGTGATGGGGATCAGGCTCTCGATGTAGGTGGCAAACACATCGCGCACACCACCACCTGAGTTGCCAGATGAACCCAGCACGTTGCCCGCTTCGGACTGGCTGTCATAGGTATCGGAGTAAACCCAATCGTTATACTCGGCCCCCAGATACCAGCTGACCGGGCCAGCTGGCAGTTCGCCCATCTCCCAACCCACACCGCCGTACCACTGGAAGAAGTCCATCTTGGAGTTGCGGCTGGTGGTATAGGAGAGATCCTTGGTGGCCGCGTCAGAGAAACTGCCATTGACGAACTTGCCGTTGTTGACTTGAGTTTCCACGGCGGGTGCCAGAACATAACCATTACCGGTGCTCTGGTTGTCCGTTTTGGAATACATGTAACCGGCGTTCCACTCCAGATCGCCTACCGCTTCGGTCGGTACCACACCTTCAAAACCCAGGTTCAGGGTACCGGTCAAGTCAGTCACATCGTTGTCACGGGGACCCACGTTGTTGAAGCGGTAGTAAACGGTTGCGGCCTTGGCGGTGCTGAAGTTGTTAGCAGACAGGACTGCGGCACTGTCGGGAGTGGAACCATCCACGGTGAAGGCACCGGCAGCTGGCGCGAAGCGGCCAAAACTGGTGACGCGGGAACCAATCATCTGTGGCACGAAATCCACATTGTCATTGATATGGTAGCGACCATTCACATAGACGGTATCGCGAGTACGAGAGGCAGTCTTGGCGGCGACCTTGGCAAAGTCGAAGCGGCAAGCCGTGCCCTTGGTGACGAAACCGGTTCCGGTACTTTCACAGTCGACCCCATTCAGGGTACGGGTAACTGTCTTACCGGTGGTGGCATCCACCCCTTTGATATTGCGGCCATAGAGACTCGGCGCCGTGGCCCCCTCTTTCGCCAGATAGTCGCGATCCTTGTAGTAGATCTCGTCTTTCACATCGTGCTCATAAACCATCATCAGGGAGCCTTTCTCACCCGAGATGCCACTGACGATGGAACCACTCTGCTCGTCACCACCCTCCTCGGTCGGTGAACCGACGCGCCCCTGGAAGGTCAAGCCTTCAAAACCCTCTTTGAGGATCACGTTGATGACGCCGCCGATGGCATCAGAACCATAGAGGGCGGAGCCGCCATCCAGGTTCACTTCCACCCGCTCAACGGCTGCCATGGGGATGGTGTTGAGGTTGATGGCAGTACCGCCCATGGAGGGAGAACCGGCGATCCGCTTGCCATTGAGCAACACCAGGGTGCGATCTTCACCAAGGCCACGTAACCCTACAGTGGCCTGTGACTGGGCAGAGCTGCCCGAAGATGGGGAAAAACCACCAAAGGAGTTGTAGGAGGCCTGTTTCAGATAATCCGCCACAGTCTGCTGACCAGACTGTTCGATCTGAACCTTGCTGACAGAGACAACCGGAGTGGCCCCCTCAACTTCAACACGGGAGATACGGGAGCCAGTGACTTTGATTTTCTGCAGTTTTTCGACGTTCTGCCCTTCTTCGGCAGATACGGATGGGGCCGCCGCAAGGCTCGCCAAGGCGAACGCAATCGCAGCAGAGATTCTGCTCTTCCTAAGCATCGCTTATATCCTTCCTGGTTGTTTATTGTTTGCTTCCTGATACCGCCCTCTTTGGAGCGATGTGTAAGGCTTATCAATCTTTGACTAGCGACGTCAATGGAGCAGGGGGGTGGCGAGGTCAGGCGTAGAATAAGCGGAGTGTATTAATTTTGACCGACATAGTTAGTGAATAATTCTGCCAAAAACAACCAGCGCAATGTAAAAACATTGTTAAATGGCGTAAATGGCGCTGAATTAAAATTTGATGAACTTATTAGTTAACGTGCTGTCCGTTTATATCTTATTTTGATTTACCGGCATTAATAAGAATAAAACACTAACTTCATGAGGGTTGCACCTGACCGCTCTCATGGGGATAACAGATAAAATTGTCGAGATGACATCGTTTTCCCTCAATTTCACAGACCGAACAAAAATATTATAAATCAACAAGTTAAAGACATTCAAAACTCAAGCAAACAGCTGTTCATATTTTTTAAAATAATGTTGATCAGTAGCGTTTTGTTTTGATTTTCACTTTTCAGATAAAAAACGTCATTTTTCGGTGCTTTTGGTCTCAGCGGGTCATTTGTCCCAGTTTTCCATTTCCTTGTACTTGATTTTTGTTGCAGAGCTTTTACAGTGGCCAAGCGGATTGTCTGCTGTTTGGCAACCAATCCAGCGCGTAATGCCAGGAAGGACAGGCCCGTCACCGGATTTGACTGGCCGCAAAAAAGAACAACAAGGACGAGGTTCCACCATGCTGTCGTATTTCCTACGCCGGATGATTTTGATCATCCCGACGTTTCTCGGTATCACCCTGCTCGTCTTCACCATCACCCGTTTCGTGCCGGGCGGACCGGTCGAACGCATGCTGCTGCAAGCCCAGGTTTCCCAGAATGAATCTGGCCGCTCCAGCGGCAGCAAGGGGGCGCAGGCCCTCTCCGATGAACAGATCGAGGAGCTCAAGGCCTTCTATGGCCTCGACAAGCCGATGCTGATCGCCTATTGGGAGTGGCTGCAAAAACTGGCGGTGCTGGATCTCGGCGAATCGACCCGCTACTACGAACCGGTATGGGATCTCATCAAAGACAAGCTCCCCGTCACCGCCTTCTTCGGGCTGGCGACCTTTGTACTGAGCTATGCGGTCTCCATCCCGCTCGGGGTGGCCAAGGCGCTCAGGCACAACAGCCGCTTCGACTCGTTAAGCTCCATGCTTATCTACATGGCCTATGCCCTGCCCGCCTACGTGGTGGGGATCTTCCTCATCACCGTCTTCGCCTTCCATCTGGAGTGGCTGCCGATGGGCGGTTTTCCGGGAGACGACTTTGAGTACATGGAGAGCAGCTGGGATCAGATCCGCACAGTCTTTGCCCACGCCCTGCTGCCGCTTATCGCCTACGCCATCGGCGATTTCGCCGTCCTCACCATGACCATGAAAAACAGCCTGATGGAGAACCTGTCGGCCGATTACGTGCGTACCGCTGTGGCCAAGGGGTTGCCGTTTCGCAAGGCGGTCACCGACCATGCCATGCGCAACAGCCTGATCCCCATCGCCAGCCACCTGGGGTCTGTGCTCACCGTTTTCTTTGGCGGCTCCTTCCTCATCGAAACCATCTTCAACATCGACGGTATCGGCCTGCTCGGTTATGAGGCGATCGTCGAGCGGGATTACCCCACCGTCATGGGCATTCTGGCCATCACCTCCATGCTGATGCTGATTGGCAATATCGTCTCCGATATCTGCGTTGCCCTTGTTGATCCCCGCGTGCGGTTTGGAGAGTGAGCATGAACCAGACCTCTATTGCCATGCTGATGCTGATATCACGCCATATCGTCTCCGATATCTGCGTTGCACCTCCTGTTGATCCCCGCGTGCGGTTTGGAGAGTGACCATGAAGCTCAATCCGGTTACCTTGAAAAAACTCAAACGCTTCAAATCGATCAAGCGCGGCTACTACTCCTTCCTCATCTTCACCACCCTGGTGCTGCTCTCCCTGCTGGCAGAGCTGCTGGTCAACAGCCGGGCGCTGATGGTGAGCTATCAGGGCCAGCTGCACTTCCCCACCTATGGCGATGTGATCCCCGGTCAGCAGTTCGGGCTCGACTACGAATACGAAACCAACTATCGCCAGCTCAAGGCCAAATTTGCCGCAGAGGGCCAGGGTGACTGGGTGCTGCTGCCGCCGGTACCCTGGAACCCCTACGAGCAGGATTTCAAGGAGGATGCCTACCCGCCCTACGCCCCCAGTCTGGCTGAGCGCCACTTCCTCGGCACCGACACCAGTGGCCGCGACGTGCTGGCGCGGCTGGTCTACGGCTTTCGCATCGCCATCGGCTTTGCCTTTATCGCGCTGGCGGCCAGTTATGCCATCGGGGTCACCATCGGCTGCCTGATGGGCTTTCTTGGCGGCCGCTTTGACCTCATCCTGCAACGCTTTATCGAGATCTGGTCCCAGGTGCCGTTTCTCTACGTCATCATGATCCTGGTGTCGCTGGCCAAGCCCAACTTCGGCCTCTTTGTCGGCATCAACGTGCTGTTCGGCTGGATGGGGATCACCTGGTATATGCGCACCCTCACCTACAAGGAGCGGGCGCGGGACTATGTGATGGCAGCGCGGGCGCAAGGGGCGAGCACCAAACGGATCATCTTCAACCACATCCTGCCCAATACCCTGATGATGATCGTTACCCTGGCGCCGTTTGCCGTGGTGGGCAATATCTCCACCCTGACGGCGCTCGACTATCTGGGCTTCGGGCTGGCACCGCCGACCCCGAGCTGGGGGGAGCTGCTCTCCCAGGGCATCAACAATCTGGATGCCATCTGGATCGTCAGCTCGGTCGTCGCGGCGGTGAGCCTGGTGTTGATCATGGTCTCCTTCATCGGCGAGGCGATCCGCGAGGCGTTCGACCCGCGCAAATTTACCCGTTATCAGTGACACGCGGCATGCTTCATCGCCGTGTGTATCCAACCCTTAATTGAGAAGCCCCCAGTGCAGGGGCCAGACCTGGAAGTCAAACATGAAAAATAAAATCAAATGGATAGGTGCTCTCTTTGTGCTGGTGAACGGATCCTGGGTGTGGGCGGCCAGCCTGCCTGCGGATCTCAAATGGGAGACCAACGACACGGATCCCGTGTTCGCCTCCCCCAAAGCGCTGCCGGGCGGCAGCCTCAACATGTTTGTCGACAGCTTTCCGCTGACGTTCCGCACCGTGGGGCCCGACTCCAACGGTGCATTCCGCTCCTTTATTCAGGACAACCAGTTGCGGCTCATCAGCTTCCACCCCAATACCGGCAACCCCATACCCTCGCTGGCCACCCACTGGGCCATAGCGCCAGACAATCAGACCGTCTACTTCAAGCTGGATCCGCGGGCCAAATGGTCCGACGGCAAGCCGGTCAATGCCGACGACTACACCTTCGGCTACGAGATGATGCGCTCAAAAGAAATCCGCGCCCCTTGGTACAACAACTACTACACCACCGAAGTGGTGGCGGTAGAGAAGATCGATGACCACACCATTCTGGTCAAAACGGGCAACCGCAAGGCCAAGCTGGATCTGCTCAACACCACAGAGCTGTACCCTCAGCCCAAGCACTACTACAAGCTGACCCCCAACTGGGTGAAGCAGTACAACTGGGCTATAGCACCCACCACTGGCCCCTATGTGATCAGCGACGTCAAGAAGGGCAAGTCGGTCACCTTCAGCAAGCAGCAGGGTTGGTGGGCAAAGGACGATCGCTACAACCAGCACAGATTCAACCTCGACACCATCAAGGTGCAGGTGATCCGCGACCACAACATCGCCTTCCGTCACTTCCTGAAAGGGGAGCTCGATACCTTCGAGATGATACTGCCCAACTGGTGGCATGAAAAAGCGGTCACCCCGGAGTACAAGAAGGGGTACGTGCAGAAGGTGATGGCCATGACAGACACCAAGCAGGGAGGTCAGGGGCTGCACCTCAATGTGGCCAATCCCAAGCTGGCTGACCTCAACGTGCGGCTCGGCATCCAGCACGCCTTCAACATCGACAAGATGATCGAAACCGTGCTGCGTGGCGACTATGACAGAGCCACCACATTCGGCTCGGGTTTTGGCGAGTTCACCGACATCCAGCTGCCGGAGCGGGCCTATGACATCGGCAAGGCGCGGGAGTACTTTGCCAAGGGCGGCTACGCCAAGCCGGGGCCGGACGGCATTTTGCAAAATGACAAGGGCGAGCGACTGACGCTGGCGCTCACCTACACCAGTCAGGAGCACTCCAAGCGACTGACCGTGCTGAAAGAGGAGGCCAAGAAAGCGGGGCTGGATCTGGAGCTTAACCTAGTGGATGGCGCCACCGGCTTCAAGGTGATGCTGGAGAAGAAACACGAGGCGGCCTGGATGGGCTGGGCTGGCGGTGGTCTCTACCCACAGTATTGGGAGTCGTTCCACTCCGCCAACGCCAACAAGCCGCAGACCAACAACCTGTTCAACGTGGCGGACAAGGAGCTGGACGCGCTGATCGACGCCTACAACGTCGAATTCGACATGGACACGCGGGCCAAACTCTCACAACAGATCCAGCAGCGGATCTATGATCTCGCCATCTTCGTGCCCGGGGTGCAGCTCAACTACGTGCGGGCCAGCAGCTGGCGCCATGTGATGCTGCCCGAGGTGCCCGCCACCAAGAACACGCCGGATCTGCTCTACTGGCCCATGGATGGCTATCCCCACAGTAGCGGCGGTCTGCTCTGGCTCGATCCCAAGGTGAAGGAAGCGACCTTGAAAGCCAAGGACGCGGACGAGGCGCTGGCGCCCATCACCCTGCTCGACAAGACCTATGCACATCATTGATGCCATTGAGCAGGGAGCAGCAGTCATGTCCAACACACAGGCCCCCATTCTTGACGTACCGGATAACGGGGGGGAGTTCGCCGTTGATAACGGCCAGAACCAGGCCTCGATTCTTGAGGTAAGCGATCTCGAGGTGGAGTTTGCCGTTGACGACGGCAAGATCAAGGTGCTCGACGGGGTCAGCTTCAAGGTGGCCCCGGGCCAGACCCTGGGTATCGTCGGCGAGTCCGGCTGCGGCAAGAGCGTCACCTCGCTCGCCATCATGGGGCTGCTGCCCAAGCCCCACGGTCAGGTGGTGGCTGGCTCCATCCGCTTTCAGGGAGAGGATCTGCTCACCCTGGCGCCGGATCAGATGTACAAGGTGCGCGGCAACCGTATCTCCATGATCTTTCAGGAGCCGATGACGGCGCTCAACCCGGTGCAGACGGTGGGCGATCAGCTGATGGAGGTGTTTCGCCTCCATCGCCCCGAGTATGACAAGGCCCAACGCAAAGCCGCGGCCATCGCCATGCTGCAGAAGGTGGGGATCCCGGAACCGGCCCAGCGCTTTGCGGTCTATCCCCACAACCTCTCCGGCGGTATGCGCCAACGGGTGATGATCGCCATGGCGCTCTCCTGCGAGCCAGACCTGCTTATCTGCGACGAGCCGACCACGGCGCTGGATGTCACCATTCAGGCCCAGATCCTCGAACTGATGAAAGAGCTGCAGACCCAGACCGGGATGGCCATCATCTTCATCACTCACGACCTAGGTGTGGTGGCCGAACTCTGTGACGAGGTGGTGGTGATGTACGCCGGCCGGGCGGTGGAGCAGGCCGACGTGTTCGAGCTGTTTGACCACCCCCGTCACCCCTATACCCACGGCTTGATGAGCTCGATCCCGCGCCTTGAGGATGAGCCCAAGAGCCTGCTCAAGACCATCAAGGGACAGGTGCCAGCCCTGCACGAGATGCCCGCTGGCTGCCGCTTCTCCAACCGCTGCCCCCACGCGACCGATCTCTGTATCAGCGCCATTCCTGCGGTAGAGCAACTCAATCCGAGCCACCATGTCGCCTGTCACTACTGGAAGGAGTTGACCGTATGAGCACTCTGTTATCGGTCAGGGATCTGAAACAGCACTTCCGGCTGGGAGGCGGCTTCCTGCGCAAGCAATATACGGTTCACGCGGTGGATGGCATCAGCTTCGACCTGAAACAGGGAGAAACGCTGGGGCTGGTGGGTGAGTCGGGCTGCGGCAAGTCCACCCTCGGGCGCAGCCTGCTCAAGCTGTTCGAGCCGACCGCGGGTACCATCACCTTCGAGGGGCGCGATATCACCGCCCTCAGCCCGAAGGAGATGCGCTCCCTGCGCCAAGAGATGCAGATGGTGTTTCAGGATCCTGCAGAATCCCTCAACAGCCGCCACACCGTGGGCCAGATTTTGGAGGAGCCCTTTATCATCCACGGTAAAGGCAACACTGAGCAGCGCCGCAGCTGGGTGCAGGAGCTGCTGGCAAAAGTGGGCCTGCCAGGCAGTGCGGTGGATCGCTACCCCCACGAGTTTTCCGGCGGTCAGCGCCAGCGCATCGGCATCGCCCGCGCCATCGCCCTCAAGCCCAAGCTGCTGGTGTGCGACGAGGCGGTCTCGGCCCTCGATGTCTCGGTGCAGTCGCAAATCGTCAACCTGCTGCTCAGCCTGCAGCGGGAGATGAACCTCTCCATCATCTTCATCGCCCACGATCTGTCGGTAGTCAAACACATCTCGGATCGGATTGCGGTGATGTATCTGGGACGGATCGTCGAACTGGCGGATGCCCAGTCGCTCTATCTGGCACCGCGCCACCCCTATACCCTGGCGCTGATCTCCGCCATTCCGGTGCCGGATCCGCGCAGGCGCAGCCAGCGCATTCTGCTGACCGGCGATGTGCCCTCCCCCATCTCGCCGCCGAGCGGCTGCCACTTCCACCAGCGCTGCCCCTATGCTACCGAGCTGTGCAAGAGCAAGGTGCCGAGGCTTGAGGTGTGCGATGAGGCCCATCATCAGGTGGCCTGCCACACCCCGCTCGCCGTTAGCGGTCACGCCATCAGCGGCCGCGCCATCAGTAGCAACGCTATGAGTGGCGACAGCAGGCTGGAGCAGGCAAGCTAGGCGCAGCGAACAAACGCCAGGATAGAAACAGACGAGGCGGCCATCAGGCCGCCTCGTGCTATCGGGTCACTCTTGTCTTATCGAGTCACGGCTGCCGCTCGTCAGGCGGCAATACCCCCGAGAATTTCGGATGTTAATAAGTAGTTAAACACCGTATTTGTAATGCCATACTTATGACGCGCTCAAAAAACATGGTATTCAGATGCACAAAGTCATTGCGTTATTAGTACTGGTGTTCAGCCTGGCTCCGAGTGCAAAGCCGCTTCGCTTTGTTGTACAACACTTTCCCCCTTACACCTTCAGTGACAATAACAATCAGCTCACTGGCGCATATGTCGAAATGGTGGAAGCTGCCTGCAAAGAATGGCCAGACGGATGCGACATCATTCAGTTGCCCAATCTGCGCGCTCGCAAGATGCTGCAAAAAGGCTTGGTTGATGGCATGTTTCCCTTGGCCAAAAACCAAGAACGCGCTCAAGAACTCTGGTTTAGCCGTCCCCTGAGTAGGGCTGCCTGGGGATTTTTTTCCCATGCAGATAACCCACAGACAAACCTGACCTTCAACGCTCTTTCCGGTGCCCGCGTTGGCGTGACAAAAAACTCATTTAGCGAATATTTGCTGCTAAAGCTTGATGAGCAACTCCAACTAAACGGGTCCAAACCATTGCGCATCGACGGAAACGTCACTGACTCGATGCGCAGTCTGGAAAAATTGCTGCGAAGCTCACGCTACCAGTTCTATTTTTCCAATATCGATGTAGCCCTCCACTATATGGAGCAAAGCGGTAACCACCAGCTCAAGTTATTGAAAATAAGTCACGTTGGTAACTACTACATAGCTTTCAATAAGCAGATGGTTAACCAGGAACAGCTGATGGCATTTAACAAGATCCTGGAGCGACTGGAAAAAGAAGGTGTCTTGCTTACGTGTAGAGTGCGCTGGGGAATATCATCTCCAATTAAAGATGACCATATGTCCCCCCTGTTCCACTGATATAAAGCCCGTCAGGCAATCTGGTAGCGGCCCGGCTTGTGGTTGAGTGTCAACACCAGATTACAGATAACCGCCGCCACGATGGAGAGCGCCAGGATCCAGGGCTGCACCACGAAAAACGAGGCGACAACAATGGCACAATCGAGCCCCATCTGCAGCTTGCCCGCCCGAATGCCAAAGCGATCCTGAATAAATAGCGCCAGAATGTTGAAGCCCCCCAGACTCGACTTGTGACGGAACATGATGAGCAGACCCATGCCGATCAGGGTGCCGCCGATCAGCGCCGCATAGAGCGGCTCTATCTTGCCGATCTGCAGTACGCCGTTGAGGTGATCGGTCATGTAGGAGACCGCTGCCACCGAGACGAAGGTGTTGAAGGTAAAACGTGGCCCCATCCGCAGCCATGCCAGCGCATAGAAGGGCAGGTTGATGCCGAAAAACAGCAGGCCGAAGCTGATACCGGTCACCTTTTGCAGCAGCAGCGCCAGCCCGGCAGTACCGCCAGTGAGCAGGCCAACCTGATGAAACAGAAAGATGCCGAGGGAAACAAAGCCGGCCGCCGTCAGCAGGGCCAGCACATCCTCATAAATAGGATGGGCAGTGCGAATCGAGGTGTTGTCCATAACCTGTATCCAAGCGAAGTAAAGAGAGAGTGTCTGTCACCTGCCGTTGCGGGCGGGCTGCGAGCCCTGTCCACAGGGCTTCGTTATGGGGTCCAGTCTATTTTTTGTGAAAAGGATCACAACAGGCAGGCTGAACGCCCCATTCTGGTGCCTGTCATCTGGCATTGACACCCGCTGCACCAAGATGCAGCATGCCGCGGTTTAAGCGCGCCATCCTCCCATTCACAGCACGAGGCACTTTTCATGAAGGTCACCATTTTTGGCACAGGCTATGTCGGGCTGGTGCAGGCCGCCGTTCTGGCCGAGGTGGGCCATCAGGTCTGCTGCGTGGATGTGGATGACGAGCGGATCGCCGCCCTCAGGCAGGGGCTGATCCCCTTCTACGAACCGGGGCTGGCACCGCTGTTCGAGAGCCATCTGGCCAGCGGCCGCCTGAGCTTTACGGTCGATCCCGCCATTGCCGTGGCACACGCCGATCTGCTGCTGATCGCCGTCGGCACCCCGGCTGACGAGGATGGCTCAGCCGATCTGCAACATGTGCTGACGGTGGCCGACACCATAGGCCGACTGATGAGCAGCCCCAAGCTGGTGGTGACCAAGAGCACTGTGCCGGTCGGTACAACGCAGCAAGTAAGAGAACACATTGAGCAGCAGTTGGCTGAGCGTGGGCTGGACCTCGCCTGCGAGGTGGCGGCCAACCCCGAGTTTCTCAAGGAGGGGGCGGCGGTCAACGACTGCATGCGACCGGATCGCATCATCATCGGCTGTGACAGTGAGCGGGCACTTGAGCAGTTGCGCGCCCTCTACGCCCCCTTCAACCGCAATCACGACCGGATCGTGGTGATGGATCTGCGCAGTGCCGAGCTCACCAAGTACGCCGCCAACGCCATGCTGGCCACCAAGATCTCCTTTATGAACGAGATGGCTGCCCTCGCCGAGCAGTTGGGGGCCGATATCGAGGCGGTGCGGCAAGGGATGGGGGCAGATCCACGCATCGGCTACCACTTTATCTACCCGGGCTGCGGCTACGGCGGCTCATGCTTCCCCAAAGATATCAAGTCGTTGCGTCATACCGCGGCGAGTGTCGGGTGCGACGCCCCGCTGCTGGCGGCGGTCGAGCAGGTCAACCAGCGCCAGCAACAGAAGATGGCGCAAACCCTGCTGAACCGCTTCGGGCCGGATCTGCGCGGCCGTACCTTCGCCCTGTGGGGACTGGCGTTCAAACCCGGCACCGACGACATGCGCGATGCGCCTAGCCGCCCGCTGCTGGCCGCTATCTGGGCTGCCGGTGGCCGGGTGCAGTCCTTTGATCCCAAGGCGATGGAGCGTGCCCGCCAGATCTACGGCCAGCGGCCGGATCTACTGCTCTGCCCGACTCAGGAAGCGGCACTGGAAGGGGCCGATGCCCTGCTGATCTGCACCGAGTGGCAGGCGTTTCGCGCCCCCGATTTCCAACAGTTGAAGGCCCTGCTCAACCAGCCTGTCATCATCGATGGCCGCAACCTTTATGACCCGCGCCAGCTCAGCGAGATCGGGTTTGACTATCACGCCATCGGGCGACCACATCTTCCCGCCAAAAAGCAGCCTGCCAACACCAGCTGCAACCCGGAGACTCAACCGTGATCTATCTGGTCACCGGCGTCGCCGGTTTTATCGGTTTTCATGTAGCCAGCCAGCTCTGTGCCGCAGGTCATCGGGTGGTGGGCATCGACAACCTCAACGACTACTACGAGGTGAGCCTCAAAGAGGCGCGGCTGGCCCAGCTAGCCAGTTTCACCAATTTTCACTTCGAGCGGCTGGATCTGGCGGAGCGTGAGGCGATGGCAACCCTGTTTGCCAGCCACGGTTTCGAGCGGGTGATCCATCTGGGGGCGCAGGCGGGGGTACGTTACT
This sequence comes from Aeromonas sp. CU5, assembly GCF_002586745.1. Lineage (NCBI taxonomy): Bacteria > Pseudomonadati > Pseudomonadota > Gammaproteobacteria > Aeromonadales > Aeromonadaceae > Aeromonas > Aeromonas sp. CU5. The sequence continues at coordinate 102,301 of NZ_CP023817.1, read as the reverse complement.
CCATCGACAATCCGTTCGCCTATGCCGACAGCAACCTCACCGGCATGCTGACGGTGCTGGAGGGGTGCCGCCACCACGGTATCCAGCACCTCATCTACGCCTCCTCCAGCTCGGTCTATGGCATGGGGGATCAGATGCCCTACTCCACCGCGCAGCAGGTGGATCACCCGGTCTCCCTCTACGCCGCCACCAAGAAGAGCGGCGAGCTGATGGCCCACGCCTACTCGGCGCTCTATGGCCTGCCCACCACCGGGCTGCGCTTTTTCACCGTCTACGGCCCCTGGGGTCGGCCCGACATGGCCATCATCAAGTTCACCCGTGCCATTCTGGCGGGGGAGCCCATCGACGTGTACAACCACGGCGATCTCAGCCGCGACTTCACCTACATAGACGATATTGTCGCGGGGATCCTCGCCGTGGCCGATCAGCCTCCCCGCCCCAACCCTCACTGGCATGCCAGCGAGCAGAGCCCGGCCGAGAGCGCCGCCCCTTACCGCATCCTTAATATCGGCAACGGCCAGCCGGTACGGCTGCTCGATTTTATCGAGGCGCTGGAAGAGGCCATCGGCAAGCCCGCCATCAAGCGGATGCTGCCGATGCAGGCGGGCGATATGCACACCACCTGGGCCGACAGCGAGCCCCTCCACACCCTCACCGGTCTGCGCCCCGCCACGCCCCTCAAGCAGGGGGTTACCGAGTTCGTGCGCTGGTATCTCGACTACTACCGGCCAGCCTCCTGACGAGATCGGGGCCGCCCAAAGAACCGAAATGACGACGACAAGTGTGATGACACCACGGATCGGCAGTGGCGTTGCGCGATATACTCGCCTCGTGCCACCCGGGAGCGACGCCCGACATCAGGCAAGCGATTCGTAGCCACGCCCCCCCATGACCACAAGGAGCCACCCATGATCCGAACCCTGCTTTTGACCGGTGCCGCCATCGCAGCCTATGCCCTGCAACAGAGCCACGCTCTGCTGCCCCTGCTCAGCCTGCTGGCCCTGCTCTCGCTCTGGGTCGTGAGCGAAGTTGGCCAATTCTACCGTGACCTCCCCGATGCCAACACCGATGCCAACGCCGATGAGCAGGAGTATCACCACGACTTCTAACCGGATGAAAAAGGGTGTGAAACTATCGAGATGCCGTTAGTTCCATACCATTTTGCTCTCTGAAATCCCCGGGCTATAACAACAGGATCCACTGGGTTTGTGGCGATAGCAGCCATGTTCCTCTATATCTTCTGTACTCAAACAGGAGATAACCCATGCGGGACATCAGCGAAAACGGACTGTTTTTGCTGCTTTTTTTGTCGTTGTTACTGGCAGGTACGCCGCGGGCGATGGCACAAGGCAGGGATTTCAGACAGGCCCCCAAGGCGCTGACGGCGCTCAAGCAGGGCCAGAACGCCCAACACAACGGCAACCTGCAAAAGGCCATCGCCCTCTACTGTGTCGCCGCCAGCACCGGCAACCCTGAGGGGTATTTCCGGATCGGTCGCCTGCTCGCTACCGGCCCCGCCTCGGTGCGCAGTGCCAAACTGGCCAACAGCTACCTCGCCATGGCGATGCGCCTGGGCAACCAACAGGCCGCCCGTTACTACAATGCCCGTATCGGCAATGCGCCGATGGGGGATCAGTGCGGCATCGGGATCCGTGGCGGTCAGGGTGGTTATCTGGCACAGATCCCTTCCACCCCCTTCAATGTCGACTCCTGGGTTGCCCGCCAGCCCCCCGCCAAGCAAAAACTGGTCACCATGCTGCGCCACGCCGCCAAACACCATAAGGTGGATGCACGGCTGGTACTGGCGATTGCCATCGCCGAATCCAATCTCAACAGCCGCGCCGTTTCACCGAAGAATGCTCAGGGGCTGATGCAGCTTATTCCCGAAACCCAGCAACGGTTCGGCGTCACCCGGCCGTTCGATCCGGCCCAGAACATCAAGGGCGGCGTCACCTATCTCAAGTGGCTGGATCGCCGCTTCGATGGCGACTGGGTGCTGATCTCGGCGGCCTACAACGCAGGGGAAAAAGCGGTGGAGCGCTATGGCGGGATCCCGCCCTATGACGAAACCCGGCAGTATGTGAAACGGGTGCTCTATTTCGCCGGCCACAAGTAACCCTGATGCAGTTATCGCCACCGGGGGAGTCAGACAAATCACTCTAATCACAAAATGATTAATAAATTTGCGCAATCGTTTTCCCGCAAGTAGAATCCGGCGCTTTCCCGCAGCCCTGACAGGTAAAACATGAATTTCTTTAAATCCTTGGCGTGTCTGATCGCTCTGGTGAGCGCACCACTATTTGCCGCCAATACGCCAAACACCCCTGCCGCACCCATTCTGATCCAGGGGGCCATGGAGGTGGAAGTGGAAGTGGACACCATGATCGCCGCCCTGCAAGAGAAGCAGGAGCTGACTGTCGGCGCATGGACCTTCTGGCAGGGCACGCTGGCGGGCTATCCGGTGGTTATCTCCCGCACCGAAGTCGGTCTGGCCAATGCAGCGGCAGCCACTACGCTGGCCATCGAACGCTTCAAGCCGCGCCTCATCATCAATCAGGGCACCTCAGGCGGTCATGACCCGGCGCTCCATCGCGGCGATATCGTCATCGGTACCAAGAGCTTCAACATGGGGGCCTATCGCAGTGACTTTACCCCGGCAGATCAAGGGATTGACTCGCGTAAATGGCACAACTTCGATGTGACCATGCGGCTGCGCGACAACGGCAAACTGGTAGAACACACCTCGTTTGCTGGCGACCCCGAGCTGGTTGGCCGCGCCCTGGGTATGGCTGACCGTTATCAGCACGGTCGCGTGGTGGCAGGTATCATCGGCACTGCCGATGAGTGGAACCGCCAGGTGGCGCGAATCAACTGGCTGCACCAGACCTACAACACCGCCACAGAGGAGATGGAAACCTCTGCTGCCGCACTGGTCGCCGAAGCCTACAAGGTCCCCTTTGTCGGGATCCGGGTGCTCTCCAACACCGACCTCCATGGTGAGGAGTTCGATCCGAAAACGGCTATCCACTGCCAGCAATTCGTCATCGACTACACCAAGGCCCTGATCAACAGCTTTAACAAGGCTTGATAGTGCCAGAGAGGCCGCCGCAATGGCGGCCTCTCTCTCTTGTCCCTCCCAGCCTCAACCAGATCGCCATCCTCCATACGCCTCTCAAGTCAGTCAGCAACCATCATCAACAGACAGCCACCTTGCGCCCGTAGTGGCGGTAGTAACCCACCAGATTGCTGACCAGAAACAGCCCCTCCATCAGCGCTGCCACCGGTGAGCCCACCAGCAGGTTGTTGGCCAACCAACAGAGAGTGCCGAGCAGCATCCAGCGCCGCAGCAGGCGATCATCCTGGCAGAAAGCCGCCCGGGTTTGCAGCAGACTGCCCAACAGGCCAAGCAGCGCCAGCGGCCCCTGATAGGTCGCCAGCACGGCCGCACAGGCCAACCCCATGAAAAACCACATCAAAATGCTGCGAACCAACCAGATGCTGACCAGAAAGCGCACGCTGGCCAACAGCAACAGGCTGGCGGCTGACCACTGCCCGAGCAGGGCAAAGTGACCGGCATTGAGCACGCAGGAGAGGGCCAAACAGGCCAATATCCCCCGACGATCCCGCAATTGAAAAGAGGCCAGGTCAAGCAGCAGCGCCACACTCACCACCAGTTGCGACCACAGAAACAGCGACATCATCCACACCTCATCCTTCGTTTGGATGGCGCAGCATGAAGTGGCAACCAGCAGACGGCATTAACCCGTGTTAATGCGGCGGCGGATCCGCGACAGGGTGACCGGGCTGATACCGATGTAATTGGCGAGCTGCACCTGAGTGAGCCGCGCAGGCCAGTGGGGGAAGGTGTGGCAGAGCTCCCGATAGCGCTCCTCGGGGGAGTGGAGCAGCAAAAAAGCCTCCTTGCGCTCCTTGTAACCCAGCTGCTGGCGCAACAGGGCCATGCAGACCGGCTGCCAGGCGGGCTCATCCAGAAGGGCGAGCGGCACCCGCACCACTTGCAGTTCCGTCAGCGCCTCCAGCTGATAGCGAGCTGGCGACCCCGTGAGCCAGCTGTCATAGAGCAGGCAAAGCTCCCCTTCGAAGTAGAACTCCTTGCAGCGCTCCTGGCCATCCCGGGTGTAGTGGCAGGCACGGGCGATGCCCGCTTCGATATAGAAAGCCGCATCCTGCTCCGCCCCTTGCGCCAGTAAAACCTGACCGGCGCGCAACGTCAGCCGTGGCAAGCGCTGGCAGAGGGATGCGCTCAGCGCGGCATCCAATCCCATGGCACTGAGAAAGGTGGTCAGAGTGGGTACCTGAGGGGATGGGGTCATGATGGCTCCAGGACAAAACAGCAGGCCACATCATGCCAAGATTGTCCGGCTGATGCAGCAAGACGTGACCGCGGCGGCAAAGGGGAGCGCCAACCGGGCGCCGCCTTTGCCCACCCCTGTCCATTGGTTTACAATCGACGGGTTTTTTGGAACCGGGTTGACGGCGTGTCGACCTGGCCCCACCACGACATCAGTCTGTTAGTGCCAAGACATTAACCTGCTGAAAAGGAAGAGAATTAGCCAATGGCTCAATTTATTTACACCATGAACAGGGTTGGCAAGGTTGTGCCGCCCAAGCGTCATATCCTCAAGAACATCTCCTTGAGCTTCTTCCCGGGTGCCAAAATCGGCGTACTGGGTCTCAACGGTGCCGGTAAGTCCACCCTGCTGCGCATCATGGCGGGCATCGACACCGATATTGAAGGGGAAGCCCGTCCGCAACCCGGCATCAAGATCGGCTACCTGCCCCAGGAGCCCAAGCTGGATCCGGAGCAGACCGTGCGCGAAGCGGTCGAAGAGGCGATCGGCGAGGTGAAGCGCGCCATGGCCCGTCTCGACGAGGTCTATGCGGCCTACGCCGATCCGAATGCGGATTTTGACAAACTGGCCCGCGAACAGGGCGAGCTGGAAGCCATCATCCAGGCTCAGGGTGGCCATAACATGGAAAACCAGCTGGAGCGTGCGGCCGATGCCCTGCGCCTGCCAGCCTGGGACGCCAAGATCCAGCACCTCTCCGGTGGTGAGCGCCGCCGTGTGGCACTGTGCCGTCTGCTGCTGGAAAAGCCGGACATGCTGCTGCTGGACGAACCGACCAACCACCTGGATGCGGAATCCGTGGCCTGGCTGGAGCGCTTCCTGCACGACTACGAAGGCACTGTGGTCGCCATCACCCACGACCGTTACTTCCTCGACAACGTAGCGGGCTGGATCCTGGAGCTGGACCGCGGCGAGGGTATCCCGTGGGAAGGCAACTACTCCTCCTGGCTGGAGCAGAAGGACGCCCGTCTGGCGCAGGAAGCAAGTTCCGAAGCGGCCCGTCGCAAGTCCATCGAGAAAGAGCTGGAGTGGGTGCGTCAAAACCCGAAAGGCCGTCAGGCCAAGTCCAAGGCCCGTATGGCTCGCTTCGAAGAGCTCAACACCAACGACTACCAGAAGCGCAACGAGACCAACGAGCTGTTCATTCCGCCCGGACCGCGCCTCGGTGACAAGGTGCTGGAAGTGGCCAACCTGCGCAAATCCTACGGTGATCGGGTGCTGATCGACGATCTGTCGTTTGCCATTCCGAAAGGTGCCATCGTCGGCATCATCGGCCCGAACGGTGCCGGTAAATCGACCCTGTTCCGCATGATGTCAGGTCAGGAGCAGCCGGATTCCGGCGCCATCACCCTGGGTGAAACCGTGGTGCTGGCTTCCGTGGATCAGTTCCGCGACAGCATGGATGACAAGAAGACGGTATTCGAAGAGGTCGCTGACGGTCAGGATATCCTGCGCATCGGCAACTACGAGTTCCCGAGCCGGGCCTATATCGGCCGCTTCAACTTCAAGGGTTCCGACCAGCAGAAGCGGGTTGGCGAGCTCTCCGGTGGTGAACGTGGTCGTCTGCATCTGGCCAAGCTGCTGCAGACCGGCGGCAACGTACTGCTGCTGGATGAACCGACCAACGATCTGGATATCGAAACCCTGCGCGCCCTCGAGAACGCCCTGCTGGAGTTCCCGGGTTGCGCCATGGTCATCTCCCACGACCGCTGGTTCCTCGACCGTATTGCCACTCACATTCTGGATTATCAGGACGAGGGTAATATTGCCTTCTTCGAAGGTAACTTTACCGAATACGAAGAGTGGAAGAAGAAGACCTACGGCGCCGAGGCGATCCAGCCCCATCGCGCCAAGTACAAGCGCATCACCAAATAAGGCTGACTGCGTCGTGTTAAGGGGAGCTTCGGCTCCCCTTTCTATTTCCTTTTAGCTTACAATCCAAGACGGATGCCTTTGCATGGATGTAGCAAGATGACGACCCCAATAGAGAAAAAACTGACCATCCAGATCCGGGTTGAACCGGGTTGCCTCGGGCCGGATGGCAAGGAGCACATAGAGACCTTCTGTGCCGCTGCCGCCAAGATTTTTGCCGCCGTGGATCCCGAGCTGGTGAGCTGGGTGCTGATCCCCCGCTACGACAAGCAGCTGCCGGAGCAGGAGTTCTTTATCGAGGGGCGCAAGCTGACCGAAGAGCAGGCCAGCCTGTTTCTGCGCCGCTTCGGCCGCGAACTCGGTGAGGTACAAGACCGACTCGACTCGGTGCTGGCCCAACTGGTGGAGCGCTACTTCAAAACCCTCTAATTCCCGGCCTTGGCTTCCGATAAACATTCTCGATAGCAAGTTGTCGATAAAAGGTTCTCTGGTGAGAACCTTTTTTGCTGCTCAAAAAGCAAACGTTTTAATTTTTACCCTATTCATTGATCTGCCTCGCAGATCCAGGGTTTGTAAACGGCGCCGCCTGTGTAAAAATGTGCGCACTGTCACGGTATCAGGACGAGTTTGGTTACTTAACCACCAAGATCAGGGCAATTTACCCCGCATGGATGGAATAGCCCGGTCCCCTGCTGCTTATTTCACGTCACCTATTGGAATCCAACATGAACCAACAACACCAAGCTGCCAACCAGGCCGCCGGGCAAGGATTGCTTGAGCGCCTGTTTGCCCTGCAAGGCCATGGCACCAATGCCCGCACCGAAGTGATCGCCGGCATCACCACCTTTCTGACCATGGTCTACATAGTGTTCGTCAACCCGCAGATCCTCTCTGCTGCGGGCATGGACACCCAGGCGGTGTTCGTCACCACATGCCTGATCGCCGGTATCGGCAGCATCCTGATGGGCCTGTTGGCCAACCTGCCCATCGCCCTGGCCCCCGCCATGGGCCTCAACGCCTTCTTCGCCTTCGTGGTCGTCGCCGGTATGGGTTACTCCTGGCAAGTGGGCATGGGCACCATCTTCTGGGGTGCCATGGGTCTGCTGATCCTCACCCTGCTGCGGGTGCGCTACTGGCTGATCGGCAACATCCCGCTCACCCTGCGGGTCGGCATCACCGCCGGTATCGGTCTGCTGATCGCCCTGCTCGGCCTGCACAACGCCGGGATCGTGGTCGCTAGCCCCGCAACTATGGTGACCGTGGGCAACCTTACCTCCCTGCCCTGCCTGCTGGGGCTGCTTGGCTTCTTTATCATCTGTATCTTCTCCGCCCGTGGCGTCCACTCCGCCGTGTTGATCGCCATCGTGGTCACCACAGGTCTGGGCTGGCTGTTTGGCGATGTTACCTTCAAGGGCTTCGTCTCCATGCCCCCCAGCATAGAGCCGGTGTTCGGCCAGCTGGATCTGATGGGATCGCTGGATATCAGCCTCGCCGGGATCATCTTCTCCTTTATGCTGGTCAACCTGTTCGACTCCTCCGGCACTCTGATTGGCGTCACCAACCGCGCCAAGCTGGCCGATGATCGCGGCCACTTCCCGCGCATGAAGCAGGCATTGATGGTCGATAGCGTCAGCTCCGTCGGCGGCGCTTTCATGGGTACCTCCTCGGTCACTGCCTTTATCGAGAGCAGCTCCGGCGTCGCCGTCGGCGGTCGCACCGGCCTGACCGCTATCGTGGCTGGCGTCCTGTTCCTGCTGGCGATCTTCTTCTCCCCGGTTGCCGCCATGGTGCCGGCCTATGCCGCCGCTGGCGCCCTCATCTATGTGGGCGTGCTGATGTGCTCCGAGCTGACCCGGGTCAAGTGGGAAGATCTGACCGAAGCGGTACCGGCCTTCATGACCGCCGTGATGATGCCGTTCAGCTTCTCCATCACCGAGGGGATCGCCATCGGCTTTATCTCCTACTGCGTGATGAAGGCTGGCACCGGCCGCTGGCGCGAGATCAACCCCTGCGTGCTGGTGGTCGCCCTGCTGTTCGTGCTCAAGTTCGTCTGGGTCGACAGCCACTAAGCTGCTGTTCCACCAATAAAATGGGCCTCCGATATCGGGGGCCCATTTTTATAACCGGGGTTAAAAAGGGTGGCCGCGCAACGCTCACCCCGTCAGGCAAAACTGTTAACATGGCTGTCGATAGCCCGAAAATATCCATCACCATCCAGCAAGGAGCCAGGATGCAGAACAGAGAAGAGCAGTTTCAATTCGAGATCAGTGACGACAAGGGGCGGCTCGATGTGCCGCTGATCCACCGCTTTTTATCGGAAGAGGCCTACTGGTGCCGGGGTATTCCCCACAGCACTGTGGTGCGGGCCATCAACCACTCCCTCTGCGTTGGCGGCTATGTCGACGGTCAGCAGGTCGCCTTCGCCCGGGTCATCACCGACAAAGCCACCTTCGGCTATCTGGCCGATGTGTTTGTGCTGCCTGAGTATCGCGGCCGCGGCTACAGCAAGGCGCTGATGGCGGCCATTGTCGACCATCCCGAGCTGCAGGGATTGCGGCGTCTCACCCTCGCCACCTCCGATGCCCACGGCCTCTATGCCGGTTTTGGCTTTGCGCCGCCCGCCAACCCGGACAGTCTGATGGAGATCTACAACCCCGCCATCTACCAGCGCACCTGAATGACTGACCGCTGATAATTCCCGCCAGATCATGCTTCTCGCCCCTGCGCTGTGACGCGGGGGCCTGACAGTGCTAGATTGGCAGCCACCATTTTGAACCGGCAGTTTCGTTAACCCCGTGTCGTTAACCACCTGTCGTGAACCACAAGGACGGCAACCGTGGCCCAGCATTTTGCTTCTCCCTCAGCATCAATCTCCGCATCAATCTCCCCATCTATCACCGCTTTCCCGCCCTTGCTGCAAGATCAGGCCGAACGCCAGTGGCAGCGGCTGGTCGAGCTGGCACCCGACTATGGCGACCTGCCCGAATCGGTTCGCCACACCCTGCTGACCCTGCTTGGCCTCTCCGATTTTGTCGCCGACTCCCTCTTCAAGCAGCCCGAGCTGCTGACCCAGATCCTCGCCTCCGGGGATCTCCAGCAGGCCGAACGCTGGCCCGCCTACCAGCAGGATTTGACCGCCCTGCTCGCCGAGGTGAGTGATGAAGAGGCGCTCAAGCGCATCCTGCGCCAGTTCCGCCGCAGCCGCATGCTGGTGATCGCCTGGCGCGAGCTGCTGGGCCATTCCGCGGTGGAAGAGAGCTTTATCCACCTCACCAAGCTGGCGGATGCCCTCATCTGCTCTGCCCGCGACTGGCTCTACGCCAAACAGTGCAGCGAGCTGGGCACCCCGATGGATGGCGACGGCAACCCGCAGCCGCTGCTCATTCTCGGCATGGGCAAGCTCGGCGGTGGCGAGCTCAACTTCTCATCGGACATCGACCTTATCTTCACCTTCCCCGAGAACGGCTACACGGTCGGCGGACGGCGCGAGCTGGCCAACCAGCCCTTCTTTATCAAGCTGGGCCAGCGCATCATCAACGCCCTCCACCAGCCCACTCAGGATGGTCAGGTGTTCCGGGTCGATATGCGCTTACGCCCCTTTGGCGATGCGGGGCCGCTCGCCATCTCCTTTGCCGCCATGGAGGATTACTACCAGCACCACGGCCGCAACTGGGAGCGCTACGCCATGGTCAAGGCGCGGGTGCTGGGGCCCCAGTGCGAGCACGCAGTGGAGCTGGCCGAAATGCTGCGCCCCTTCGTGTTTCGCCGCTATATCGACTTCGGCGTTATCGACGGCCTGCGCCAGATGAAGGCGATGATCGCCGCCGAGGTGCGCCGCAAGGGGCTGGAGGGCAACATCAAGCTGGGCGCCGGTGGCATTCGCGAGGTAGAGTTTATCGCCCAGGCGCTGCAGCTCATTCGCGGCGGGCGCGAACCGGCGCTGCGGGTGCGCCACCTGCCGGAGGCGCTGGCCGCCATCGCCCATTGCGGCGCCCTCGAATCCGCCCATTGCGACCGCCTGCTGGCGGCCTATCGCTTCCTGCGCCGGGTGGAGAACATCCTGCAGGAGATCGGCGATCAACAGACCCAGACCCTGCCCACCGAGGAGCGGGATCGCCAGCGGCTGATCGCGGCTCTGGGTTTTGCCGACTGGGGCGCCTTTATGGCTCATCTGGATGAGGAGATGGCGGCCGTCCATCAGGAGTTCGCCGCCGTGGTGGGGGAAGAAAAAGAGGCCCCCGCCCATCTGGAGCAGCTCTGGCTCGATCTGTGGCGTACCGAGCTCGATGCCGCCGAGCTGGAAAAGCTGCTGACCGCACAGGGGGTGGCCGAGTCCGCCCCGCTCTGCGCCGCCCTGCTGCGCTTCAAAGAAGAGTACAAGCGCCGTCAGGTGGGCCCGCAGGGGCGCATCGCGCTGGACTGGCTGATGCCGGAGCTGCTGCGACTGGTGGTCGCCAGTGAGCAACCCGCCCGCCTGTTCGAGCGGGTCTGCGAACTGCTGACCCGCATCTTCACCCGCAGCGCCTATCTGCAACTGCTGGCGGAAAACCCGGCTGCATTGCGCCAACTGGTGCGGCTGTGTGACGCCAGCCATCTGGTGAGCGAACAGCTGGCCCGCTACCCCATCCTGCTGGATGAGCTGCTCGATCCCCAGCACCTCTATCACCCCACCCCGCTCGATCAGTACAAGCCCCAGCTGCGCCAGTTCCTGCTGCGCATCCCCGAAGAGGATGTGGAGCAGCAGATGGAGGCGCTGCGCCAGTTCAAGCAGGTGCAGCTGCTGCGCATCGTGGCGGCCGACATCGCCGGCGCCCTGCCGCTGATGAAGGTGAGCGACCACCTCACCTGGCTGGCGGAGGCGATCACCGAGGAGGTGGTCAATCAGGCCTGGGCCCAGATGAGCGAACGCTACGGGGTACCGCCCGAGGTGGCGGTGAGCGGCCAGCGCGGTTTCGCGGTGGTGGCCTATGGCAAGCTGGGCGGCATCGAGCTGGGCTACGGCTCGGATCTCGATCTGGTATTCCTGCACGGTGGCGACCCCAACAGCTACACCGACGGCCGCAAGCCCATCGACAGCCGCCAGTTCTACCTGCGTCTGGCCCAGCGGATCCTGCACCTGTTCAGCACCCGCACCCCCTCCGGTATCCTCTACGAGATCGATATGCGGCTGCGTCCCTCCGGCGACTCCGGCCTGCTGGTGTCGTCGCTGTCGGCCTACGAGTTGTATCAGCAAAACGAGGCGTGGACCTGGGAGCATCAGGCGCTGGTGCGGGCCCGCCCCATCTATGGCGACGATGCCATCGTTGCCGAATTTTCCCGTATCCGCCGCGATGTGCTGGCCAAGGAGCGGGAGCTGCCGACCCTGGCCCGCGAGGTGCGCGAGATGCGCCACAAGATGCGGGATCACCTGCTGAAAGCGGGGGCTGGCGAGTTCGACCTCAAGCAGTCCCCCGGCGGCATGGTGGATATCGAGTTTATCGCCCAGTATCTGGTGCTGGCCCACGCCTGCGGCGAGCCCGATGCCCTCACCCGCTGGTCCGATAACGTGCGCATCTTCGATGAGTGCGTCATGGCGGGGGTGCTCACCCTGGAGCAGGCGGAGGGGCTGAAACAGGCCTATCTGGAGATCCGCAACCGGGGCCATCGCCTCAACCTCTCGGAGATCTCCCGCAAGGTGGGTGACGACCAGCTGCTGCCCGAGCGCGGCCATGTGCTGGCGGTCTGGCAACGGCTGTTAGCGGAGTGAAGCAAGGCTTGGCCGTAGCAATGAAAAGGGGCACTTCAGCGCCCCTTTTCAATATGAATGTCAGCCCCTGGCCCAGTTTTCTTTCATATAACACTCAATAGCGGTGAGCTGGATCCTGTTTCAGGCATGCCAACCTTGGCATCGTATGGCACTTTGCTGAATATAAGCAGAGATAACCTGTGTCTATGTCATCACCCTGTTTCTGCCCCGATATGACGGGGATGAATATCGACTCAACAGTGCCAGCCCCAGTCTCCATGCAGAGAGGAAAAAATGGATTTTTCAGAACAGCTACAGAGTCTCGCCAAAAAGATTGCTCAACAGTCATCGATGATCACCACTGAAGAAGCAACCAAGAACGCGTTTGTCATGCCATTTCTCAACCGTGTACTCGGTTATGATGTGTTTGATCCCACGGAAGTGATTCCGGAATTCACCGCAGATACGGGAATCAAAAAAGGGGAGAAAGTTGACTACGCCATTCTCAAAGATGGACAGGTGCAAATACTGGTTGAGTGCAAAAAATATAGTGAAAAGCTGTCAGCCAAGCACTCGGGTCAACTCTTTCGCTATTTTTCAGTCACCAATGCTCGGATCGGCATTCTGACCAATGGTGCACAATATGAGTTCTATACCGATCTTGATGCGCCAAACAAAATGGATGAAAAACCATTTTTAACGCTGGATCTGGAAGATATCGATGAACACATAGTGCCTGAGGTATTGAAGCTGACGAAGACCTCCTTCGATGTGGAATCTGTGGTCGATGCAGCAGGAGAGCTAAAATATCTCAGCCAGATCAAGAGACTGCTAGCCGAGCAGTTTGGCTCGCCAGAAGAGGATTTTGTTAAGTTCTTTGCATCCCGGATCTATGACGGCGTACTTACCGCAAGGGTAAAACAGTCCTTTACCGATATCACCAAGAAGGCTCTTAGCCAATTCCTCAATGACAGCATCAATGCCAGATTGAAATCTGCGATTGGTAGCAGTGTCAGTGCCTCGGCCATTCAACCTGCATTTGATAGTGCCACATCAAGCGATAACAATGAGCCTGAGACGAATAATGAAGAAAAATCGAAGATAGATACCAGCATTGAGGAAGTAGAAGGCTTCAACGTCGTCAAAGCTATCCTGAGACAACAATTTGATGTAACCAGGATCGCGGCAAGAGACACCCAGAGCTATTTTGGCATCCTGCTCGACGATAATAACCGCAAGCCGCTTTGCCGGTTACATTTCAATTCGAAGCAGAAATATCTTGGATTATTTGATGCCGATAAAAAAGAAACCCGGCATCCCATCGGCTCAATCGATGAAATATTCACCTTTGCCGACCAGTTACTGACGGCCACTGCCGTCTACGAATAATCTTGGTTTGGGGGCGGATTAATTCCGCCCCCCTCAACCAAGTCTGCACCAGATGCTTATCGCCCTCCGGCAAGATCGATAAAGGTGCCGGTGGCGTAGGAGGCTTCATCCGACAGCAGCCAGGCAATGGCGGCGGCCACCTCGGCTGGTTGACCGCCCCGCTGCAGCGGGATCTGGTTTTTCACCCTCTCCACCCGGTCGGGTTCACCGCCGTCGGCATGCATCTCCGTGTAGATAAAACCCGGACGCACCCCGTTAACCCGGATCCCTTGCGCCGCCACCTCCAGCGACAAGCCTTTGGTCAGCACGTCTATGGCCCCCTTGGAGGCGGCATAGTCCACGTATTCACCCGCCGAGCCGAGGCGAGCGGCGGCCGAGGAGACGTTGACGATGGCGCAGCCCACCGTCATGCGGCGCACCGCCTCACGGCAGCAGAGAAAATAGCCGGTCACATTGGTGGTCAGTGTCTTGTTGATGCGCTCGGCGCTCATCTCCAGCACCTTCATCTGGGGCTGCAAGATGCCGGCGTTGTTGACCAGATGGGTGATCACCCCGAGCCGCGCGTCCATCTCCTCGAACAGGCGCACCACCTCGGCCTCGACGCTGATATCTGCCTGCACCGCTATGCAGGCGACTGGATAGCGGGCCCGGATCTGCGCCACCAGCGCCTCGGCAGCCTGCCGATCACGCCGATAGTTGATGCAGAGGTGATAACCCTGCCCCGCCAGATGGCGGGCTGTGGCTGCCCCAATCCCCCGGCTGCCACCCGTGATCAGCACATTCCTGTTCATTGAACCTCCTTGTTCTTCACCCTGGTTGCCGGTCTCCGATACTAGCCGATAGCGGGCAAGCCAGGATGCCGGTCAGGCAGTCACGCCATGATCCATCACCCACGCCACCAGCATCCGGTTGAACTGCTGGTACTCAGCGGGGTTGATGGGATTTGGGTAGCTCAACACCCTTAGCGCATGACCTTGATAGTCGGGCTGATAGGGCGGGTGCACATGAGCATAATCGTTGAGGCAAAAGCCCAACCCCTGATAGAAACGCAAGCGGCGAATGGCAATCTCATCCTCTGGCGGATCGATCTCGAGAATGACGGTTTTTCCCGCCCGTTCGCAAAATTCGGCCAGCAGACGGCTGCCGTAGTTGCGGCCACGCAGCGCCGGGTTGATGGCCAGATGTTCGATATAGATCTGCTCACCGCAGGCCCACCAGAAGATGAAGCCGAGCAGCTGGCCGTCCTGATAAAAGATCTGGCAGTGATAGCGAGGATCCCGCATCTTCTGCGACTGATGCTGTGACTGGCGCTGCTCGTAGCGGGGAAAACTCTCCCCATAGATCTGCCAGACCAGCGACCACGCCGGATGGTTTATCTCCCTAATCACTTCACTTTCAATCATCAGAACTACCTCTTGTTCATTTATCGGAATCTTCATCTATACATGAAAAGTTATGCCACATCATCCTCTGAGTAAATAACAGCCAGGATCCCGGATTAACGGGCGCCATCAGCTTGCGAAACAAACTGCAGCTGCGTGCCATCGGGTAGCAGTGCCAGCACGCTATGAGCGGTCAGTTTTATCCCTGCCAACTCGGTGGCCGGGCCGAAGTTGGCTATCAGCCGGGTGCCATCGGCAAATTCGCTCTGCTGCACCTCTCCCTTCTTGTCGAGCCAGCGAAAACCGGTGAGCGGCTGGTTGTAGAGCCGTTGGTGTAGCGGGCGGAAGAAGGCATCGAGCCCCTTGAGGTAGGGAATGCGTGCACTGACACTATCCAGACTGAGGTTGAGCAGGGGCGGCACGTTGTAGAGCTGCTGCAACAGCTCGGTGACCTGACGGCTCTCCTTGAACTTGAGGCTGTCCATCGTCCAGTGGTGGGTGGTCACTATGCTGTCGTGAAAGACGCTCTGGAACAGCGGCAGCCGCAGCGCCGGATCGAAGTAGAGCGCCTGATACCCGGGCTTGAGGCGGCTCTGGCGAAAGAAGTAATCGGGCTGAAACTCGGGATACCAGGCCCCCAGATAGTAGGGGGAGCGCTTGTTGCGGCGCATATCGGGATCCTGCCAGCCAAAGCCGCTGGTCTGGGGGCCGTGGGCAAAGGCCGCGGTGCGGTTGGCTACCGCGCCGCCCTCCTCGGAGCCCACCAGCACACCCTGACTCTTGGCAATCCACGCCATCCCGGCCATCCGGTTTTGCGCATCCTGCGCCTGAGTGGTCGACTTGGCCGGGTCGAAGTCGTCAAACACCATGCCGGTCGCCGCCACATCGAGGAACCAGCTGTTGTAGTGACTCGCCTGCTGCAATTTGGGCACTCGCTGCTCCATCACCGGGCGCACGCAGGCCTGATTGGTGTAGACGCCGCGGTTTTGAAAGCCGCTCTTGCGCCGTCCGTTCTCCTGCATGATGCCGCAGCGCAGGTAGATATCCTGCCCCATCTGGGCGGTGAGCCAGCTCTGCTGACGATTCCCCTCCGGCAGCGCGGTATCGTAGGAGTCGTAAGGTGCGATGAGATAGCCCGCCGCTTTGGCAAGTTCAATCCCCTCTGGCGCAGCAAAACCGGCGGTCCACTGGGGCAGCCCCAGCCAGAGTTTTGGTAGTCCAGCCTGCTTGAGAGCGGCGATTATCTTGGCCGAGCTGCCATCGCCCCAGCTTTGCGGCTCGTTGAGCGCAGCCCCCAGTTGCCTGGCCGCCAGTGCGCGCCGGGCAGTGAAATCGGCCGGTTGCTGACCCGGATGGCGCACCGCCAACGCCTGTTCCACCCCGGCCAGCACCCGGTTTTGCAGATAGCGGTTGCGCTCGAGATCCGCAGCTTGCAGCGCGGCCTTCACCTCCCCTTTGAGCCAGTCGGCGGGGATCAGACGGCGCAGCGCGGGCCAGCTTTTCACATCCTGTGGCACCAGCAGTCGCTCGCCCCAGAGATAGAGGTGAGAGGCGCCGATCAGCCGCTTGCCATCCGGTACCGCCGCCAGCTTGCTCTCGAGCGAGACCAGCTCGCCCCGTGCCTGCAACCAGCAGCGATAGGCCTTGGCCGCCGCCAGCCAGTCATTGCCCGGTTGCAGCGACACCGCCACCTCATAGGGGTCAGCCAGATTGAGGCGGTTGACGCTGTGGGTCGCCGTGAAGGCAATGCCATCTTGCCTTGGCGTGAAGGTGAGCCGGTTGTTGAAAGGGTTGGCAAAGAGGATCGCCAACTGTTGATCCCCATGATCCAGCCCAACCAGCGGCAGGGTCAGATTATCCGTGGTGTTGCTTCCCTGATACTCCTCAACCAGCGCCTTGCGCCACGCAATGTGAGTAGCCGGAATGCGAAAGCCCTCGTGGATCGGCAACATCAGCGCTTGTGCCCCTGCTGGCACCCGCGGCCACACCAGCTCGCCAGCACTCGCACGGCTCAGGGTGAGGATCAGACGGTTGCCCTCAAGGCGAGCCAAGGCCCGCACCTCGCCATCGGCACGGATCAGCCAGCTGGCGCGCTCCCCCTCCTGCTGCAGGGCAGTGACCGGTTGGCGCGGACCGGGGGAAGAGATAGCAAGGTGCTGGCCTGATGGCAGGATAGCCTCGGCCGCCAGAGTCGCGGGATCCAGCTCGATGCGCCACTGCTCGTTGGCCAGGGTCAGCGCCTCCGCAGGCAGTGAGAGCAGGGAGAACAGCGGCGCCAACAGCAGCAGCGGGCGGATCCGGCTCGCTAATTCAGGGGGAAAAGTCATGGTCGGTGATTCCTGATAAGACACGGGAATCGCCATTTCAGCAGATCGGCAGCCTGCGATTGTCAGGCCAATGTCAGGATTGCGTGCACCTGACCATCACGACGTCCATTAGTCCACTGGCCCCGCCTGACTGTGGCTTAGCTGCAACACCAGCTGGCCACGCTGGCTGGTCTGCACCAGCGAGAGGGTACGCCAGCTGTCGGGGGTAACGGCTGGCCACTTCACCGGCTCATCAGGCGCAATCCGGTGCCACCAGAGCAGTGAGTATTGCGGGCGGGCCAGCACCGCCTGCTCGAGCCAGATCGGCGTACAGGAAGCGGGATTGGCGGGGGGATTGGCTACCGCCTGCGGCGAGCGGGAGAGCCAGTCCAGATCCTGCACCGCAGGCAGCGGCAACGCCATCTGCCACTCCTTGCCCGCCACCGCCAGCCGCAGTTGATAAAGTCCGGCTGGTAAAGGCGTCGGCAGATCCGCCCCCACGACCCTGACTCCGGAGTTATCTTCCGCCTCCCACTGGGCGCCTGCCAGCCGGTTGTGGCCAGCAGGATCGATAAGTTCCGCGGCGGTGATGGCCCCCTCCCCGGTCAGCTGAACCCGATAGTCCCGCAGCAGCGGCGCATCGCGCTGGATCAGCTCAAGCGTCAATTCGCTCACCCCATCAGGCAGAGTGAGCGGGAAATCCTTGCCGCAGTGCTGGGCACTCAGCGCAGCCAGCATCCCCTGCCAGCTACGGCGCTCGGCATCGCTGTTAAGCGCAGGCCATGCCTGCTGCAAAGATTGCCAGGCGTGCCGGTTATCCCCCTGCAACAGCGCCAGGGTGGCCGGTTGCAGCGGGTCGACGTGTGCTGTTATCGCACTATTCTCCGTTGCCATCACGCTGCTTACATTTATAAGGCCAACCCCCAGAACCAACAGCAGCGCAGCCAGCGTTGTGCGCTTCACGCTGTCACCTCCAGCCGGTAGCCGATGCCACGCACCGTCTCGATGGCCAACCCGGGCAGCTTCTGGCGCAGTTGCAGAATATGGGTATCGACGGTGCGGGTGGAAGGAAACGCCTGATAGCCCCACACCCGGTTGAGGATCTCCTCCCGACTAAGCACCCGCCCCGCCATTCGCACCAGCAGGGTGAGCAGGGCAAACTCGGTGGGGGTGAAGCTCACCTCCGCATCCTGCCAACTCGCCTGCATCCGGGCGGGATGAAGCTGCAAGCCGCCCACCGCCTGAGTGCCATCCCCCAGCTGGCGCAGCTGGGCCCGGATCCGCGCCAGCAGCTCGTCGTGGGAGAAGGGCTTGGTCAGGTAGTCGCGCGCCCCCGCATCGAGTCCGGCCACCCGATCGCTCACCTCCACCCGGGCGGTCAGCACGATCACCGGCAGCGCCTTGCGGGCCAGCCACTGGGGCAGCCAGTTGAGGGCATCCCCCTCCGGCATGGTGCGATCCAGCAGCACCAGATCCGCCGCCAGCCACTGCTGCTCCGCCGCAGCTAGGGTGTCGCACCAGAGGCAGCGATACCCCTCGCGGGTCAGATAGCGTTGCAGGTTCTCCGCCAGCAACGCCTCGTCTTCGACAAGCAGGATGGTCTTCATGATTCGGTGTCGCTCCAGAGTTGGCAGGGCAGCGTCAGGGTGAAGGTGGTGGGCGGGCCGGATAGGGCGAGGCGCCCGCCAAGACGGCGCAGCAGATGGCGCACGATGGTAAGCCCCAACCCCAGACCATCGGCACTGGCACCACGACGCAGCAGGGTGGCGAGCCGGTAACTCGGCAACTCGCCGCCATCGCTAACGGCGAGAATCAAGCGCCCCGCCTGCCAGCTGGCACAGATCCGAACCGGTGCGCGGCCATGCTGGCTGGCATTGCGCAGCAGATTGTCGAGGGCGAGATCGAGCCAGTAGAAGGGGAGCGCCAGAGTCAACTCCCGCTCAAGGCAGAAGGTTGCGCCATGCCGCTCGCAGGCCAGGGTGAGCCACTCGGCCAGACTGACCGCCACCCGCTCATCCTCGAGGGTCTCTGCTGCCAGATAGTGGTGACTGGCCTGCGCCAGCTGATGCAGACGGGCGACACTGCCCAGCAGTTGACCCACGCTCTGCTGGGCGGAAGGGGGCAGCCGATAGAAGTCGTGGCGCAGCTCCTCGCTGATGCCGGAGAGCGCCATGATGGGGGTGCGCAGCTCATGAGTCAGCATCTGCAACGCGACGCGCCGCTCCCGCAGCAGGCGCCAGCGCTGCCAGCTGGCCCACCCCAGCAGCAGGATAAAACCAAGAGAGCTGGCCAGCGCCAGCCACTGCCAATGCAGCGTGGGGCGCTCGTTGATGCAGAGCGCGCCGACCCGCTCCTGACAGGGGCCATCGACCCGGCTATCCAGCATCAGGCCGAGCCGCTCGGCCAGCGGTTGCCACCGCCCGGCGCCATAGCGACGCCACTGCCCATCGACAAGCAGCCAGAGCTGGCCGGATTGCAGCAGCCAGCGCTCCCCCCGCAGCAGGGCGTCGAGGTTGTCATCATCAAGATCCCCAAGCCGCCCCAACTGATCATGCCGCTCCCGCACATGGAGCAGATCGTCGAACCCAGCCGCCGGATGGCGAGCCAGCCAGCGGGCGGCGCTGGAGCCGCCCAGCGGATAGATGGGGTGAGCGGCAAACCAGCTGGCGGAGGGCATAGGCCCCTCTTGGCAAAGCGCCCGCAGCAGCGGCAACCACTCGGCGGGCAAGGCGTTATCTGCCCCGCACTCCTGCTGATAGCGATAGATGGCCTGCAACTGGCGCAACGGGTAGCGCTGCCAGCCGGGATGAAGGGAGTCGGGAGCAATCAGGCGGCGGTCGAGCCGCTGCACCTCGTCAAGAGGCAGCGCCTGTTCGGGAGTCTGTCTGGCCAGCTCGCCAGCCAGACGATCCGCCAGCGGCCCGGCCAGCACGGGATAGGCTCTGCCGTAGCAGATCAGGGAGCAGAGCAGCAGGATCAGGCGCATGGGTTCAACTCGGCATGGCTCCGGATTGGGAGGGGCAATGGGTGGCGACGGCGCAATAGCGCGCGTCACCCCAAGAAAAAATGTCAGCGCCATTTTTCAATGGCACTGACATCCGGTCAACCGCTAACGGCCTTGGCGCCGTTCCCGCCACATCATTTGAACCGTGACTCACATTGAGCCGGCACCAGTGCCGTCTACCCCTCGCCGTTGACCCGCAAGGCGGGCTCAAAGAGCGGGATATCCTTGCTGCAGGCGACACCGATAGCTCTGCTATCGTAGACAGTCGGTCGCCCCGTTCGATCCTTGTTAGCGCCTCGTCAGCCTCACTGGACAAAGTGCCACTGACGCAGTGCCAGTGTCGGGGGTGGCCCCTGATCGTCCCCCATATCCGCCATGCCCAGCGCCTCGTCATAGTGCACCCCGCCCGCTCCGCTCTCGGTCAAATGCTTGGCTCGCACCGCCCCGTACAGACCGCCGCTACCGCTGATCTTCATCTCGGTGAGGGGGCATAGAGGGCGGCATAGAGCGGCGTATTGCCCGACAGCTTGACCCCATCCTTGCCGCTGTATGCCGAATAGATGGAAATCGCCGGATTACCTGCAGGGGTCAGTCCCTGTTTGGCTGCCGTGACCTCTGCTCCGGCCCCGAGATCGATCTTGCCGCTGACGATCAGGGTCAGGCTGCTGCCGGGCGCGACCGTCAACTGGTTGCTGCCACCCATGGTGAAATCCTTGCCGATCAGCAGCACCACATCCCCCTTGATGGTGAGCTTGGCGTCCGACCCCATATTAAGGCTGTCGAGCTTGTAAACGATCTGCTCCTTGCCAAACAGCTCCCCCTTGCCGGGCAGCGGCAGCCCGGGCTTGTTCTGGTTGCTGCTGGTGACCGAGCCGGTGGCGGGATCCGTCGTCAGCACCATCTGCTGGGTCGCCCCCAGCGTCAGCGGGCCATTGATGGGCAGCGTTGCAGGGGGGAATGATTTGGCCAGCGCTGCCACATTGAGCGGATCACACACCTGCCCGGCCACCGGTGGCAGCTGGGGGTGGGTGCGGTATTGGGGATCCAGATACTTCTGGTTCGCCTGATCGTTGAAACTGCCCGCGCCGCCATAACTGAGCTTGCCGCTGTCGATACTGGTGCCCCAATCCATGGAGACATTGCCATTGACCGCCACCTGGCCACCGATACGTCCCCCTTTCAGAGTCAAACTGCCGCCCCCTTTCACATTGCCGGAGACCCGGACAATCTTGTCCGACGAGGGGGAGATAATGACGTCGCTCCCGGCATTCACGTTGCCGGAGATGGGTGAGGAGCCGTTTAGGGTCACGGCCCCGGTCGCCCGCACATCGCCCCAAATTGGCGAATTGCCGTCGAGCACCACATTGGCCTTGTCACTGACGGTCGCCACCTTGGCATTCTGGTTGATGTTGCTGCCGCCATATTTGCCCTTGCGCGAATCATAGCTGTCGATAAAACCGCTGCCGGAGAGGCTCAACCCTTCGCACACCACCACCGAATCCTGAAAGATCAGATTGCCCGGCTCACGCTTGAGGGCAAACAGCGCGTTGAGGCTGGCATTGCCCTCCAGATAGCGGCCATTGCTCTGCAACGCCAGTTTGCTGCCTGCGGAGGCATCCAGCCGGTCGATGCTGAAGCGGCTACCCGCCATGGCCCCTTCCCCCTTGCCCGGCACCTTCTGCACCAGTTGCTCCCACTCGATCCGCGGCTCGGCGCCGAGCGCCTGATGCAGGGAGCGATAGCTCTCGTTCATCCCCTGCTCGGCACTGAGCTGCGCATTGATCTTCTTGTGAAAATTGCCGCTCAGGCGAGTCTGCAACTGGTTCTCCTGAATGCTGGTAAACACCAGCAGACTCGACAGCAGGCTCACCACCAGCACTACCAGCAATACGGCTCCCCGCTGTCCCTGCAATCCCTTGTTCATTCCGCTCCCCCTGCTGTCGCGTTGGCACCGGATGTGGCCAGTGCTGCCGCCCAGACCGCCTTGCGGCGGGCCACCTGCACCTCGACCCCCGGTGCCAGATAGCTCGGCAGCCCTTCGGGCAAGATGCGGATATTGACCAGCGCACCCTGCTGGCCGAATTCAAGATCCTGAAGATCCGCCAGCAACAGGCGCGGGCCGTCCCCGTCATCGCAACTGAGTACCGGCGGCGTGAAGCGGTATTGCTCGGTAAAATTGGCGGTTTTCTGGTTGCCAAGGCAGGAGAGCACCTGGCTGCCCCCCTCTACCTTGAAGGCCAGCGTCAGGCGATCAGGGGTGACGGCAATCAGCTGATCCGCCTGCTTGATGCTGTTGGTAAAGGTGAGGGTGGCAAAGCGCAGCACCTCGTTCGCCTGCTCCAGCGCCTTGCTCTGCTCGACCGTGCTCTTGATTGGGGCGTAACCGGCAAAAATCGCCAGCATCAGCATCAGACCGAGCACCATGGAGATCATCAGCTCGACCAGACTGACGCCTCGCTGTCGGGAAGGGACGCTCAGCATAGGGGCGGAAATCCTGCGTTCAACTCAACCCGCTTGGCACCGGATACCCGCTCATCCTGCCACTCGATGGCGACCACAAAGTTGTCGCTGTAACGGTTCGGCAGCACCAGCCGGTGGCCATCCTGCAGGGTGAAACGCTTGAGAAAATCGGCCTGGGTAAACCGCTCCGGCTTGCGCTGCACCTCACACAGCGAACTCCAGATCTGCTCCACGCTGTTGCTCGCCTCGATAGTGGCCAGCGTGCTCTGCAAGCTGTAGTGCGCCTGCTGCAACGAGACCACCTGACCCTTGGCGAGACCGAGAAACACCATCACCGCCAGCACCATGGAGACCATGATCTCCACCAGATTGAAGCCCTGCTGGCGGGCAAGTGCGGCGTGTCTCATGAGCAGCTCCCTTGCAGCAGCTGACCGCTCGGGGCCACGCAGAGCACCCGCTGATCACCAATACGATTGGCCAGGATGATCTCGGCGTGACTGCTGCTGCCGGTTGGCGCGATCTGGATGGGCTTAAACGGCTTGATCACCACGCCGCCACCGGGGGCCGCCGCCTGACGCAACAGCTGGCTGTCAGCCATCACCTCCCAGCCACCGTTTTCGGTGCCCTGCAGCACCACCGGCAGGGTCAGCTTGACCGCTTCGCTGCGGGCAAAACGGTAGGCGGAAGCGAGTTCGGTCGCACTGCGATCGAGCCGCTCGGCCGCGAGGCGCTGGCTCATGGAGGGCACCCCGACCAGCAGCAAAATGGCGGCAATGCCAACCGTGATCATCAACTCAATCAGGGTAAATCCGCGCACGTTCATCTTATGATCCCCAGCAGTCATGACGATTGGCCGCGCGATAACCGGTCTGATCGAGGGTCAGAGTGCCGCACTCATCCTGTTGTCGCGTCGTTGGAATGGCTTTGAGCAGGTAGTCACCAGCGTCTTGCTGGCTGTAGTTGAATTGGTAGAAATCCGTGTTGGAAGGGGTGGCAAACTTGTCGGGATAACGGCCCTGCTGGGTATAAATACGCTCGAGGGCGAGTGCCTGCTCAAGCAGTTGCTGCTGCGCGTCGTAGCGACGTCCCTGTTGCAGATAACCCTGATACGCAGGCAGCGCGATGGCCGCGAGAATGCTGACAACCGTCATGGCGATCAGCAACTCGATCAGACTAAAGCCCCGGCAATGGGGCCATGCCGTACAGTCGCTCACTTATCATCCTTGGCAAGTGTTGTTATTGGTCGGCCTTGGGCCGCGAAACAGCTAACTTAATAATCATAAAAAATTAACTGTCTCGATTGAACAATACAACGCCACCTCACTCAACGACAAAAAGATAATTATGTGATCTGTTATTAGTTTTTAAGCCGCTTGCACCACCACTAATCTCGCCAAACAAATAAAGTTGAGCCAATAGTGCCCCCAACCCATCCGCTCTACGCTTCCCTGCCAGAGAACCGCGCCAAATGGATAAAAGTGAGACGGATAGTTAGGCGGATAGTGAAACGAAAGCGTGAAAAGAGAGAGTGAAAAAAGAGGGTAAAAAGAAAAGTGCGGCCGATTTTTGCTATCCCTGTCCGTTTCTGGTTAGTCACCCCCCTTACTCTCTTGCCATCTATTCCAGCAAAGTATCCCGGCAAAACCGCCACGCCATGAATGCCAAGCCAAGCCCAGAGATGTCAGCACATGAGGTGATCAACACCCTCAGCCGCGCAGCTCGCCCGCGATGGCCGCTTCTTTACTGACGGGCGACACGGCCCGGCAGCTGACCCACGCTCTGCTGGGCGAAAGAGAGCTGCCGGTCGAAACCGTGGTGCAGCTCCCGCCAGCCCATGTGAACCGTCACCTATTTGAACAGTCCCTTGAGCAGCTGATCGGCCACCCCTTTGACGGCATCATTATCGGCCTTGTCGCCGAGCAACTTCTTGAGACCGCGCTCGGCCTCCTTGCGCGCCTTCTCCTCCAGCAGCTTGTTGTTGCTAAGCAGCGCCTTCACGTCGAGCTGATAGCTGGGCGCCTGCCAGTGGCCACCAATCCGCACCGGAATGGTGATCTCTTGCAGTTCATCCAGATCCTTCCCCCCCTGCCCCTTGCTGCTCTCGACGATGGAGGTGAGAAACAGGAAGTCGAGGGTCTGTGGCACCAGCGCCGTCTGCCCTTCGCCCTTGACCCGCAAGGCCGGTGCAAAGAGCTGGATATCCTTGCTGCGAGCGATGCCATCGGCAATCTGGAAGCTGGCGGTCAGGGCGCTGAAGTCGGTCTTGCGCGCCTCTTTCACCTGCTCGGCCCCCTTGCCGGTGAGGGTAGCCCGCGCTTCACGGATCATCTCCGGCAGGTTGATGCCGTGCAGGGCGCCATCGCTCAACTTCAATGTGACCTTGCCCTGCATCTGGTTGCGCAGCGCCAGCGCGGAGAGACCACGTCCCTGCACCTGCACATCGAGATCGCCTTTACCCTCCAGCAGATCGCTGTGAGCCAAGATCTGCAGTAAGGGACGAATGTTCACTCCGGCCACCTGCTTGTGCACCTTGTAGGTGGCGGGCTGCTGGCGCGCGTCGAGTACCCCGTTCGCGTTTACCTGACCGCCAGCCACGGTCGCGCTGAACTGTTTGAGCGTCAGCAGTCCCTTGGCCAGAGCCACCTGCAGATCGACAGCACCGAGATCCAGCCCTTTCAGGCGCAGGCTGCCGAGTTGCAAGCGACCATCCAGATCCACACCTTTGAGCGCACTCAGATCAGGTTCGACTGCGGACAGAGCTTCGCTCTTGCCAGTTGCCGCTTTATTGCCACTTGCCGCGGCGTTGGGGGCATTGGCCGCCGGTTTGGCCTCTTTCGGCTGTGCGGTCGTGGCCGGAGTCGGCTTGGCGAGCCAGCTGTCGAGATCCAGCTTATCCCCATGGAGATCAAAGGTGATCGCGGGAACAGCACCAAGCTGCACGGTTCCATCACCACTCAGCAATGCCTCATCGGCACTCATCACCAGCTTGCTCAGGGTGATCAGCTGCTTGTCGAGTTCTGCGCGGGCAAAACCGGCCAGTTTCAGCTTCATCTGCGGGCGCGGCAGCGCATCCCCCTCCAGCGCGGCGGTCAGCAGCACATCGGAGAGTTCTGCCAGCTTCAGCTCCTTGTCGAGCCGCCCCTTGAGTGTCCCCTCAAGCGAGCCAGCCAGCGCAGACTGTGTGCCCTCGCCTTTGGCCCCTTTGAGCGCCAGAGTGAGGTTGCTCCACTCACCCAAAGCCAGCCGATCTCCCTTGATGGAGAAGTTATCGAGCCGCAAGGCTGGTGCACTCAGGCTACCGCCGAGATCCAGATCTTTCAGTTCACTGGCCATCACCTCTTGCGCCAGCTTGATTTGGGTCTGCCCTTTCACGTCAAAAGCGAGCTTGTCGGCACTCCCCTTGGCGGCCAGGGTCACGGGAACCCACTGCCCCGTAATCAGCTGCCCGATATCGAGATCGAGACGCGCTAGCCGCAATGAAGTACCACGGCGATCGTCCTGCACCAATGCACTGGCCTGGGAGAGCGCAACACCCTGCAAGCTGATCTGCCAGGGCTGACTCTCGCTAGCCGCAGCCGGTGCGGCAGCAGGCTGAGCTGGCTCGCTCGTTGCTGTCGCTGTTGAGGCAGCAGCGTCTTTGATCAGCCCACTCAGATTGGAGCTGCCATCAGCTTTGGTCTGGATAAAGAGATGGGCGCCACTCAAGGTCACCTTGCCGATTTCCAACCGATGGGAGAGCAGTGGTAACAGGGCCACCGATGCCTCCCCCTGCTCGAAGCGGACGAGATCCGGCTCGGCAAAACCGGCCGGATTGCGCAGGGCGACCTGCTCCAGCGAGAGGCCGAAGCTCGGCCAGAAACGCCAGCCAATCTCTCCCGTCATCACCAGCTCGCGTCCCGTGCTGTTGCGCACCTGCTCTGCCAGCTGGGGTTTGAATTGATTCGGGTCGATCAGGCTGACCAGGGCAGCTATAGCAACCACGGCGGCGACTGCCACTCCCAACACTATGTAGATGATCTTCTTCACAACAAGCTCCTTGAATGCGGATCCTGACAGTGACTATATCATCCGGAACACACTGATGAGCGCGGCGATGAAAGCGGTACTCGTCAGTGGGGATGCGCGGTGGCAATGCTGTCGCAGTGGCTGTAGCCGACCAACTCGATAGATGTGTTGCACATGACCTACCGAGCTGCCCTGCTAAATTGCCCTGCCGAGCCACACAAGGTGAAAGGAAAGGGTGCGACCGATTTTTGCTATCCCTGTCCGTTTCTGGCTAGTCACAGCCCCCTCGCCCCCTTACTCTCTTTGCCATGTTCCCAAGCAAAGCCGCCATGCAATGAATGCAACGCCAAGCCCAGAGTCGTCACCGGATGAGGTGATCAACACCCTCAACCGCGAACAGTGCCATGCCGCGCGGCTCGCCCGCGATGCCCGCTTCGATGGCCGCTTTTTTACCGGCGTGCTCTCGACCGGCATCTACTGCCGGCCAGTCTGCCCGGCACGGCCACCCCACGAGCACAATGTGCTCTACTTCCAAAGCGCCGCAGCTGCCGAGCAGTATGGGCTGCGACCCTGTTTGCGCTGCCGCCCGGAGCTGGCCCCCACCGCCCGTGGCGATCTGCCTGCTGAACTGGCACGCCTGCTGGCCCGCATCGATCGCGGCGAGCTGGCTGACGGCACGCTCGCCGAACTGGCCGCAGAGGCCGGGATCAGCGAACGCACTCTGCGCCGCCAGTTCGAGCAGCACCTTGGCGCCTCGCCAAAACAGGTGGAACAGACGCGCCGGCTGCTGCTGGCTAAACGGCTGCTGACCGAAACCCGACTGCCCATCACCGACATCGCGTTTGCCGCGGGCTTTGCCAGCATCCGCCGCTTCAACGACGCCTGGCTCAACGCCTACCGGCTGGCCCCGCGCCCCCTGCGCCAACAAGAGGCACACGATGACACGACAGCACACATGCACTCGGAGCCGCGCGGCGCAACCCTGACCCTGCAACTGCCCTATCGCCCCCCGTATGACGTGGCGGCCATGCTGGCGTTCTACCGGCTGCGGGCGATCCCGGGTCTGGAGCAGGTAGATGGTGAGGTGTATGAGCGGCGCTACCGGGTCGGCGATCAGGTCGCACTGGTGCGCATCGCGCAGGGCAAGGGGCACAGCTTGCAGCTCACCGTCCATGATCTGCCGCTCGCGGCGCTGCCCGACCTGCTCTATCGGGTGCGCCGGATGTGGGATCTCGATGCCGATATGCAGCGGATCGGCGATCTGCTCGGTCAGGATCCACTGCTCGCCCGTTTGCAGGCGCACTGGCCCGGCGTACGGCTGCCGGGTGGCTGGGACGAGTACGAGGTGATGCTGCGCGCCATCGTCGGCCAGCAGGTGTCGGTCAAGGGGGCCATCACCCTGCTCGGGCGACTGGTAGCCCGCACCGAGGCGCAATGCGGGGTGGCGCAACTGCCGACCCCCGCCCAGCTGTGCGAGCTCGATCTCGACGGTATCGGCATGCCCGGCAGCCGCATTCGCACCCTGCGGGGAGTAGCACAAGCACTGGCCAGCGGTGAGCTGACCCTCACTACGGCCAGTGACGAGCAGTTGCTGGCGCTACCGGGCATAGGCCCCTGGACGGTCTCGTACTGGCGGCTGCGCTGCGGGCTGGACACCGATGCCTTCCCCGCCTCCGATCTGGTGCTGCAAAAGGCGCTCGGAGGTGGCACCAAGCTGCCGGTGAAGGAGGTGTTGGCGCAGAGTGCGGCGTGGCAGCCGTGGCGCAGCTATGCGGCCAGCTGGCTGTGGCACGCCATGAGTGAAGCGCCCAATTTGCTGCGCCATGCCACCGGCAACGAACAACAGCCAGATAACCAACCACAGGAGATAACCCCATGATCCGCTACGATATCCTGCCGACCCGCTGCGGCGATCTGCTGGTCGCCATCAATGAATCTGGTCTGGTACACGTGGACTTTGTGGCGGGCCTGCGGGCACTGCCCGATATGAGTTGCTGGCAGCAAGACCATGGGGCGTTGGCCCCCTTCCTCGCCGAGTTTGACGCCTATTTTACTGGTCGCTTGCAGCGGTTCTCCCTGCCCCTTGCCGCCCGTGGTACCGCCTTTCAACAAGCGGTGTGGCAAGCGCTGTGTGATATTCCCTACGGCGAAACCCGCAGCTACAGCGATATTGCCCGCGCCATCGGCAAACCCGATGCGGTACGGGCAGTGGGCGCAGCAAACGGCCGCAATCCGCTCTCGATCATCGTTCCCTGCCATCGGGTGATCGGCCAAAACGGCAGCCTGACCGGCTATGCGGGGGGATTGGAGATTAAACAGGCGCTGCTGGCGCTGGAGGGGGGCAATTAAAGGAGTGAGGGCAGAGAGCCTGCGGTAAAAAATTGCCCCTTTTCCGGACGGAGAAAGGGGCAATTGGATCAGCGTTTCAGGCTGCCCATCACCTGCATTTCACAGCGGTTGCAGTCAAAACGCAGGCGGAAGGTGTCTTTACCCATCTTGAGCTCCAGCGGCTCGGCCTTGAGACCGGGAACCTCTTTCGGGCAGAGGTTCTGGCTGTAACGGATGCAGTGCTTGGTGATCATCAGCACCACTTCCCCCTCCTCCTTGTTCGCCTCATAGGCGGGGGCGATGCGCTCGACCCCATGCTCGCGGAAGAACTGCTCGGCCGCGCTGTTAAGCACATTGCCAAGGTAGGAGAGGCGGTGCTGGGGATAGCTGATATCCCGCAGAGCGATGCGGCGCTCGGGGCGCTGGTAGCTGGCCACCCGCGCCGCCTCCAGCGCAGCGATGCCATCCCGGCGCAGCCCGTTGAGCTGTGATGCAGCGATGAATAGCGGGTAAGTGAATGCCAACTCAATCTTGCGTGCCACAAACAGGGTATTGCCGAGTTTGCCAAGCTGGTCGCGCGCCTGTTGCAGCGCCCGCTCCGGATTGTCGGCCGGCTGCTTGTCGCACGGCAGGGTCACCGCGGCGCTGATGCCCTGCTCATCGGTGAGATCGAGCCGGATCCCTTCGTCGCACTCACCAAGTTGCATATCGATCCGGATGCGGCGATCCGCGCTCGCCTTCTCCAGCATCTTGCTGAACGCCTGATCATGGTTTCGGTAGAGCTCGGTGCCAACCTTCAGCCCCGGCATACGCTCGGAGAGAAGTAACTGCTTGCCCTCGACTTTGTTGAGGCGCATCCCCACCAGCTCGTTGTTCGGCTTGAAGAAGCCCAGACCGTCGCCGTTGTTGAGGGTGACCTGCTTGCCGTCGATCTCGATGCCATCCTTGGTCACCTTGGTAACGCGCCCCAGCGGCTCACCCACATATTTCGGGCTCTTGGTGGAGTCGATCCCCTGCTGGCGGCCATTGAGGAAGTAGTCGGTAGAGCCACGGTTGAAGCTCTTTTTCGGATCCGGCTCGAAGCTGTAGCTGCAACGACCCGCCGAAGCGGCCACCAGATCGCTGCGACTGTCGAGAATAGCGTCGAGCTTTTTGCGATACCAGGCGGTGACGTTCTTGACGTAGTCGAGCCCCTTGAGGCGCCCTTCAATCTTGAACGAGCGAATGCCTGCCGCAACCAGCGCCTCCAGATTGTCGGTTTGGTCCATGTCCTTGAGTGACAGCAGGTGGCTGTCGGCCACCAGTACTTCACCATCCGGCTTTTGCAACGAGCAGGGCAGACGGCAGAGCTGGGCACATTCACCACGGTTGGCGCTGCGGCCGGTACGGGCGTGGCTGATGTTGCACTGGCCGCTGTAGGAGACACAGAGCGCGCCGTGGATAAAGAACTCCAGCTGCACATTGGTGGCCGCGCTGATCTCGCGGATCTGCGCCAGTGACAATTCGCGCGCCAGCACCACCTGAGAGAAGCCCACATCCTGCAGAAACTTCACCTTCTGTGGCGTACGGTTGTCGGTCTGGGTACTGGCATGAAGCGCGATGGGAGGCAAATCTAGCGCCAATAAGCCCATATCCTGCACGATAAGCGCATCGGCACCGGCTTCGTAAATCTGGTGGGTCAAGCGCTGGGCCTGCTCCAGCTCGTGATCGTGCAGCAAGGTATTGAAGGCAACAAAGACCTGGGCACCGAAACGGTGGGCGTGACGCGCCAGCGCTTCGATATCTTCGAGGGAGTTGCCCGCCGCACTGCGGGCGCCAAAGGCAGGGCCGCCCATGTAGACGGCATCGGCGCCATGGTTGATGGCTTCGATACCGTAGGCGAGGTTCTTGGCCGGAGCCAGCAGCTCCAACCGGTTGTTGTAGCTTAAAGGGTGCTTGTTCTGGTGCATGGTCTCGGGATCAGGGCGGACAGCAAATGGCCGCTACTCTAGCCCATTCACCACCCGCCTGCCTTGATCCTGCTTAAGGTATCCGTAAAATACAGGATTAGATAACCACCTTGAGTGCCAGCAGCAAATCGTCCACAAGAGGACTAAAGCACCACCGTCAAGGCCAACCCAAGCAGCACCAGGCCGCTCACCTTGTCGATCACGAAGGATTTGGCTTTAAGCCACGCCAGTACGGGGCCACGAGAGAGCACCAGCGCCACCAGCACATACCAGACGGCATCGATCCCGCCAGCGGTAAGCATCATGATGCCCCCCTCACTCCAGCCGGTATCGGCCCGCACAAACTGGCTGAACAGGGCGATAAAGAACACCGCCAGCTGGGGATTGAGGAAGGCCACCATAAAGCCTTCAAAGGCCCCCTGCCGACCGCGCAGCTGGTGTACCTCTTCATTCGCTTCACTACTGGCTGGTTTTGCCAACAGGGCTTTCACCCCGAGCCAGGCAAGAAATGCGGCGCCGCCGTAGCGAATCACGTCAAACAGGATCGGGGTCTGGGTGATCAGGATCGAGAGGCCGAGCGCGGTGACCAGCGCATAGATACCAACCCCGAGGCCGTGACCGAGCGCAGTGGCGACGCCGTGCCCCTGCCCGCCCTGCATCGTGTTGCGGATGATCAGCGCCAGACTCGGCCCCGGGCTGATGGCGCCCATCACGCAGATTGCGGCCAGTGCCAGCCAACTCGTCAGTTCCATGCTTTCCCTCTTTTTTGCTCGATATGATGACCTGCACTCAGGGTACGGGCTGAGCCATTATGCCAGTAGTGAAAGTTATGAATAGATTCCATAGCTAATGGCTATAGCGACACATAACTGACTGGGGCTAACCGCCGAGATCGAGCAGCTTGCGACTCTCGCCGACGGTGCGTTGCAGGTGATCCCGCAGGAAGGGGTAAGCCAGCTCGCGAAACCAGCGGTGGGCCGGATCCTGGTGGTGGCGCTGGTGCCATAGCAGATGATACTGCTGGTCACGGGTAGCAAAGGGTAGATCGACAAAGGTGAGCTCATGTCCGCAAGAGAGCTGCCAGGCGATATGGGCCGGGGTGGTCATCAGGCAATCGGTGCGCAGCAACACCTCCACCGCCGCCTGAAAGAAGGGAACTCTGGCAAACCAGCGCCGACTCAGCCCCTGCGGCGCCAACACCTGCTCTACCGGGCTGTCCTTGTCGCCACCGCCGCTTACCTGCAGGTGAGGCCAGGCGAGATAGTCATCAAGACTCAGCGCCTTGCCTGCCAACGGGTGGTGGCTTCCCATCAGCACCGCCAGCCGATCTTCCCCCTGATGCAGACCACGGATCTGATCCGGAACCTGTTCGGTGATGGTGGAGACCAGATCCAGCTCGGACTGCCACAGCTGCGGCAGCTGCCGCTTGTCCCACAGGCTGTACTCCAGCGCCGCCAACGGCGCCTCTTTGGCGAGCGCGGCGCAGATATCGGGCAGGATATGCTGGGCCACATAATCAGAGGAAGCGAGTCGAAATACCCGCTCGCAACGGCTCGGGTCAAACCCGGGCGCCTCGTAGAGCCGCTCCAGCGCCCCGAGAGAATCCGCCAGCTGGGCGGCCAGTAGTTCGGCACGTGGCGTCAGCAGCCAGCGTTGCCCCTCCCGCACCAGCAGCTCGTCGTCGAACTCGCTGCGCAGTTGGGCAAGCTGCTTGCTGATGGAGGGCTGGCTCAGGTGCAACAGCTCGGCAGCACGGCTGATATTGCGGGTCTCCAGCAGCACCTTGAGGGTGGGCAGCAAGTTGAGATTGGCTCTGAGCAAGGGATACCCTCATCGGTGGGGAAACGCCTATCTTAGGGCAGACGAGTCCCGCATTTTAAGCAAAATTTCCTACCATGTTCAGCACCTTGCAGCCCTTTCTGGCCAGATGGCGCCACCGCTCGCCCTGCGCATAGCCATGACCACAAGATGACAGTGGTTGTCTCGTACGGCATAATTGCACGATTTCCCGCCCGCGGGCGATCCACTTTGAGAAGCGGTAACAAGATGAAATACGCCAATATCACCGGCTGGGGCAAATGCCTGCCTCCCTCCGTGCTGACCAACGATGACCTCAGCACCATCATGGATACGTCAGACGAGTGGATCTATCCGCGTACCGGCATCAAGGCCCGCCGGATCTCCCACGTCAGCACCTCGGATCTCGCCACCCTGGCAAGCCGCCGGGCTTTGGCCTGTGCCGGACTTGAGGCCACCGATATCGACTGCATCATACTGGCGACAGCAACCCCGGATACCCTCGCGCCCAACGCAGCCTCTGCGGTGCAGCAGAAACTGGGGGCCGTCAACGCCGCCGTGTTCGACCTCAATGCCGCCTGTACCGGATTTGTCTACGCGCTGTCGGTCGGCACATCCCTGGTACAAAGCGGCATGATGAAGAAGGTGCTGGTGATCGGTGCCGAGCGTCTGACTTACCTGCTGGACTGGACCCGCCGCGATACCGCAGTGCTGTTTGGTGATGGCGCGGGGGCAGTGGTGATCGAGGCAAGCGAGCAGGAGTGTGGCCTGATTGCCAACAAACTCGGCTGTGACAGCGAAGCAAGGGAGATCCTGCACGTACCGAACTTTGGTACCGATCGGGTGCGTTTTGCCGATATCGACGGTCTATTTACCTTCAACTTTGAAGGCCAGGAGATTTTCAAGCGCGCGGTGCGCGGGATGGGCGAAGCTACCACAAGCGCACTCACCCAGGCCGGTATTACCCCTGAGCAGATCGATCTCATCGTGCCCCATCAGGCCAATGTTCGCATCATTGAGACCCTGGCCAAGCGGATGAATGCCCCGATGGACAAGGTGATGGTCAACATCGAAAACTACGGCAACACCTCCGCCGCCACTGTCCCTATCGCCCTGTGCGAGGCGCTGGAGCAGGGCCGCGTCACGCCGAACTCCTATCTGCTGACCGCAGCCTTCGGAGCAGGCCTGACCTGGGGCGCAGCCATCATCAAATGGGGTGAGCGCGTCACCCCCATCAACCAGTGCGATGCCGAGCTCCCCCCCTGCGACAAGAGCGCGCTGGAGCTGATTGCCCATGCCGTTGAAGGATGCAAGAAGGCCCACATCAACCAGGCCTGATCCTCATCAGGAGCCTGAACTTTCAGGCTCCTTCTCTCCTCACTTGCCCGCGGCTCTCTGACCACGTCCCTGTCATCCCCTTCGCTCCCCCCGATACCGCTATCGCTGATACAAACAAATCCGATTTGCAGCCAATTTATTTTTTTCCGCTAACCTTACTGAGCCAACTATAAATAAAGAAAAGAGCTTCAAGGGACACCATGACTCTCGCAGTCCCGCTCCTTGACCTCTTACCAGATACTTGCACAGGGATAAGCTACGTATGGCACAACACAAAAGTGGCGTGAACACACCGCTTTGGGAACCGGTTTGCTGGATTTGCTGCATCGGGCTTGCTCTGCTGAGCTGCCTGTTACTGCAACTCGCCGATGCGCTGTCACCTCTTTATCTGCTGATCAATGTGCTGGTTGCCATTGCAGCCGCCCTCTGGGCATCCAGCCACTTCCACCGGCACTTGCAACGAAACAGTACCGAGCGGGAAGAGCCCGTCACAACCAATACCCTCGCCCGCTCCATCGTCGGGCTCGAACAGGTGTGCGAGAAAGCACTGCCCATCTGGTCACAACAGATTGAAAACTCTCGCCAACAGACCGAAGCGGCAATGATTGACCTGACCCAACGCTTCAGTGGATTGGCCAGCAAGCTGGAAGAGGCGGTCAGTGCCTCCCATCTGGCAGCAGGTGAGCTGGGGGACGCCAATTCCCGTGGCATGGCCGGGGTCTTGAGCGAGAGCCAACAACAGCTCAATGAGGTGGTTGCCATCCTGCACTCTGCCCAGGCAAACCGTGATGCCATGCTGGCCGAAATCAAGAGCCTGACCACCTACACCATAGAGCTCAACACCATGGCCATGGATGTGGCCAAAATCGCCTCCCAGACCAACCTGCTGGCCCTCAACGCCGCCATTGAAGCCGCTCGCGCTGGCGAAGCCGGTCGTGGCTTTGCCGTCGTCGCCGATGAGGTACGCAACCTCTCGCGCCTCTCCAGCGAGACCGCCCAAAAAATGACCGAAAAGGTCGATACCATCAACACTGCTATCGGCCGTGCTTTCCAGATTGCCGAAAATGCGGCGGCTCGGGATCACGCCTCGGCGCTCAATTCGGAACAGACCATAGAGCAAGTGCTGACGCGTTTTCGTCATGCTACCGATAGCCTGGCGGAATCCGCCTCCCTGCTGCAAAACGAAAGCACGGAGATCCACCTCGAAATCTCCAATGTCATTGTCTCGCTGCAATTTCAAGACAGAGTCAGCCAGATCCTTAGCCATGTCAGACAAAACATGGAGAGCCTCTCCAGCCACCTGGTTACTTCCGAGCAGAACAGCCAGACAGGGGGGCCAATCCAGATCGATGCCAATCGCTGGCTGGCAGAGATGGAGCTCTCATACGCCACCGACGAACAACGCAATATTCACCATGGTCGCACCACCCGTTCTGTCAAAGCGCAGCCAAGCAGCGCCGACATCACATTTTTCTAGGAGAGAGATATGGGCAAAACGATCCTGATCGTGGATGACTCGGCAACCATTCGCCAAGTCGTAGGCATGACCCTCAAGGGAGCAGGTTATGAAGTAATGGAGGCGAACGACGGCAAAGATGCGCTCAAGAAGCTTGATGGCAAGAAGATCAACCTGATCATCAGTGACGTCAACATGCCGAACATGGATGGCATCACCTTCGTCAAAGAGGCCAAAAAGCTGGCCAGCTACAAATTCACCCCGGTCATCATGCTGACCACCGAGTCGCAAGACAGCAAGAAGCAGGAAGGACAAGCCGCAGGAGCCAAAGCCTGGGTGGTCAAGCCCTTCCAGCCCGAGCAGATGCTGGCCGCCGTCGCCAAGCTCATCATGCCCTGATCCGGAGCGCATCATGCAACTACAGAGTGAGCTACTCGACAACAAGGTGGTGGTGACCATGCCGGACGAGATCACCATCTATACGGTCAGCGAACTGAAAGATGCCCTCTCGCCCTTGCTGCATCAGGGGCGCGAACTGGAGCTGAATCTGGCCGCGGTATCCGAGATAGACAGCGCTGGGCTGCAATTGCTGCTGGCCACCAAGAAAACCGCTCTGCAGCAGGGTTCATCGCTGGCACTGATCTGGCACAGCAATGTTGTGCTTGAACTTCTGGAACTGTGCCAGCTATCGGCCTTTTTTGGCGACCCTACCCTCATCACCCATGGCGAACGGCCTTGAGCCACCATGACAAGGAGTCACCGTGAGCATCGATCTTGATCAGGCTTTACAGACCTATATCGCCGAGGCACGGGAGTTGCTCGAAGAGATGGAGTCAGCTCTGCTCTCACTGGAGGCTGACCCTGACAATAGCGAGCTGATTGGCGCTATCTTCCGTGCAGCCCATACCATCAAGGGATCGGCAGGCCTGTTTGGTCTGCAGCCAATCGTCGGGTTTACCCATATCGTCGAGGATCTGCTCGACCAGATCCGCAATCAACAGCTCACCGTCACCTCCGTCCTGATCAAGGACTTGCTGGAAAGCTGCGACCACATCCAGATGCTGATCAGCGTCGTTGCAGAGCAGGGCGACGCGCTGAGCGAAAACGATGCCAGCCAGGACGAACGACTGAGGCTCGCCCTCACCCGTCACCAGTGTGTCCCCCATGCCACGCTGCCAGATACGGTACATACGCAGGAACCCAAGATCGAAAAAGAGGGAGGCATTACCAGCTCAGCCTCCTTGTGGCATATCTCCCTGCGTTTTGGCCCCGATGTGCTGCGCAACGGCATGGATCCGGCCGCGTTTCTGCGCTATCTCGGCACCCTAGGTAGCATCTGCTCGATGGAGACCATCCATCAGGCGCTACCGGATTGGGAGCAGTTCGATCCGGAAAATTGCTACCTTGGCTACGAGATAGACTTCGACTCGCAGGCAGACAAGACGGCCATCAGCGATGTTTTTGAATTTGTCAGAGATGACTGCCAAATCACCATTTTGCCGCCCCACAGCAAGATCGCCGAGTTCATCAACCTGATCGAGTCACTGCCGGAAGATAACGCCATGCTGGGGCAATTGCTGGTCAACACCGGCGCCCTGACAGCAGAGGAGCTGGCCAACGGTCTGCAGGCACAACAAGCAACACCGGCAGAGCAAGCGCCCAAACTCGGGGAGATCCTGATTGCGCAGGGTGCCGTCAACGAAGCCGTGGTCGATGCCGCCCTGAAAAAACAGAACCAGACCAAGGAGAACAAGAGCAAAGAGGGTCGTTACGTCAGGGTGCATGCCGACAAGCTGGATGATCTGATCAATCTGGTCGGAGAGCTGGTGGTCGCCAGTTCAGGGGCCAACCTGTTAGCCCAGCGCACCCGAGAGAGCCAGCTGCAGGAAGCCACCTCGGTCATCGCAATGCTGGTTGAAGAGATCCGTGACAGTGCGCTGCGTCTGCGCATGGTGCCTATCGGCGATACCTTCAACCGCTTCCAGCGGGTGGTGCGCGATGTCAGTCAGGAGCTGAACAAGGATATCACGCTAGTGATCTCCGGAGCCGAGACCGAACTGGACAAGTCGGTGGTAGAGAAGATCGGTGACCCACTGATGCATCTGGTCAGAAACTCGATGGATCACGGTATCGAATCGGCAGAACAACGGCTGCTGGCAGGCAAATCCCCCCGTGGCACCCTGAATCTCAATGCCTATCACGACTCCAACAGTATCGTCATCGAAATTCGGGATGACGGCGCAGGTCTCAACAAAGCCAGGATCCAGCATAAAGCCATCGAGCGCGGTCTGATCAATGCCACCACCACGCTGACGGATCAGGAGATATACAACCTGATCTTCGAGCCGGGGTTCTCTACCGCAGAGGCAGTCACCAACCTCTCTGGTCGCGGGGTAGGCATGGATGTCGTCAAACGCAACATAACTGCCCTGCGCGGCACGGTCGATCTGGACAGCATCCCGGGAAAAGGAACTCGCGTACAGATCCGCCTGCCGCTTACCCTCGCCATCATCGACGGCTTTTTGGTGCGGGTCTGCGACACCCACTATGTCATTCCGCTTGATATGGTGATCGAATGCGTTGAATTGACCCAGAGTGCACTGGCCGATACCCAGGGGCGCAATTACATCAATTTGCGTGGCGAGGTGCTGCCCTTTATCCGCCTGCAACACTACTTCGATACCAATGGCAGCAAGGGGCGGCGCGAGAACATTGTCGTGGTCAGCCATGCAGGCAAAAAATCCGGACTGGTGGTGGATGAACTGCTGGGAGAATTCCAGACCGTCATCAAGCCGTTGGGGAAATTATTCCAGCGCCTGCAGGGCATCAGTGGTTCAACCATTCTGGGGGGAGGAGAGGTCGCCCTGATCCTCGACATTCCCTCGCTGATCCAACACGCGATAACTCAAGAATCCAGTCAGCTCAACAGGTTGACAGTATCGCGCAACCTGCCTCAATCCAGCATCAACTGAGGGGACCATCATGTTCAAAAACTCCACCATCAAATTGCGTCTCATCGTGCTGCTCTGCATGCTCTGCCTGCTGCTGCTGGCCGTTGGCAGCCTCGGGTTATACAACATGCAGAGCAGCAATAACGGGTTGCAGCGTGTTTACAACGACAGGGTGGTTCCTCTCAAGCAACTGAAGACCATCTCCGACAGCTATGCCGTGTCAATCATCGACAACCTCAACAAGGCCAATGCGGGGCTGATCCCGGCAGAAGAGGCCCTGACCCAGATTAAACAGGCCCAACAGACGATCAAGAACGAGTGGCATAACTACCAGTCCACCACCCTCACCCCGGATGAGCAGCGCTTGTCAGCCGAGGCGACCACACTGTTCAACTCGGCCGATACCGATATTGGCAAACTGGAGAAATTCCTCGCCACCCAGCACGGCAGGAATGCCGGCATGCTGAGTAATTTTGACGGCACTCTGTATGGTTCCATCGACCCGATAGGCAACAAAATCACCGAGCTGGTCAACCTGCAGCTCAACGTGGCCAAGTCGGAATATACCGCAGCGCAATCCTGGTATGACGTGATGCTGATAACCATGGCGGTGGTTATCGCGGTCGGCATCATGTTCGCAGCCTGGTTTGGCGCCATGTTGATCAAGAGCATCATCACCCCGATCGAACAGGCCCTGCGCGTGGCCAATAGCCTGGCCGAGGGCAATCTGGATGTATCAATCAAGATCGAATCTAACGACGAGGCAGGTCAGCTCCTGATGGCGATGGACAACATGGTCAAAAAACTGGGGGCCTTGATCACGGATATCGAGACCTTGGTCACTGCCGCCGTCGAGCAGGGAGACTTCAGCCACAAGATTGCACTGGAGGATCGCCAGGGCTATATCAAGCGGGTATCCGAGCTACTGAATCGCCTCTCCCATGTGACAGATACCAGCCTGGAAGATGTGATGCGCATCGCCACCGCGCTCTCCAAGGGGGATCTGACCCAGCGGATCGATGAGCCCTACCCCGGTATTTTTGGCCAGACCAAAGATGGTCTCAACCAGACCATCACTGCGCTCACCAATATCATCGAAGAGGTACGTAATGCCGCCGACAACCTGACCAACGCCTCCAATCAGGTGAGCAATACGGCGCAGGCATTGAGTCAGGCCACCAGCGAGCAAGCAGCCAGTGTCGAGGAGACCAGCGCCTCTATCGAGCAGATGAGCGCCAGCATCAACCAGAACACCGAGAACGCCAAGATCACCGACAGCATGGCCAGCAACTCGGTACTGGAGGCCACCGAAGGGGGCCAATCCGTACAACAGACAGTGACCGCCATGCAGCAGATCGCCAAGAAAGTCAGCATCATCGATGACATCGCCTACCAGACCAACCTGCTTGCGCTCAATGCGGCTATCGAGGCAGCTCGCGCCGGAGAACATGGCAAAGGCTTCGCGGTGGTTGCCGCCGAGGTGAGAAAACTGGCAGAACGCAGCCAGATCGCGGCGCAAGAGATTGGCGAGCTCTCCTCCGACAGCGTCAGCAAGGCAGAGCGAGCCGGCAACCTGCTGGAGAGGATCGTCCCCTCCATTCGCAAGACCTCTGATCTGGTACAAGAGATCAATGCCGCTTCGGGCGAGCAGGCCAGTGCAGCCAACCAGATCAGTCTGGCTATGAGCCAACTCAATCAGGTGACACAACAGAATGCGGCCAGTAGCGAGG
Organism: Aeromonas sp. CU5; assembly: GCF_002586745.1. NCBI lineage: Bacteria > Pseudomonadati > Pseudomonadota > Gammaproteobacteria > Aeromonadales > Aeromonadaceae > Aeromonas > Aeromonas sp. CU5. Next base: position 62,239 of record NZ_CP023817.1, on the reverse strand, counting down.
AGCTGGCGGCCACCGCCGAAGAGATGAGCTCGCAAGCCAGCGAACTGCAGCAAACCATGGCCTTCTTCGCTCTGGAAAAAAGTGTGCAGCTCAACTCCAGGCCCCATGAAACCAGCCACAAGGGGATTCCTCCCAGAGGCAGTTTCATCGCACCGCCACAACGGGCCAGTCAGCCCAATCAACCATCATCCCATTCCATTGCTGAAGCGGATTTTGTCCGTTTCTAACCGGAGGCGACCATGCATACATCCACCGACATCACGCTGCCATTATTGGCCGCTGGCGAGAGCAGCGGCGATGCCCAGTACCTGACGTTTCTGATCAACAACGAGATGTTCGCCATCAATATTCTGGGGGTCAAAGAGATCATTGAATACGGCAATATCACTCCAATCCCGATGATGCCGAGCTTTATTCGTGGCGTCATCAATCTGCGAGGAGCTGTTGTCTCAGTCGTTGACCTCAGTGCGCGCTTTGGCAATACCCCTTCAAATATTACCCGCCGCAGTTGCATCATCATCATTGAGGGAATGGCGCAGCAGGGTGATGAGCCTGTCAGCCAGGATATAGGTGTCGTAGTGGATTCCGTGTCGGAGGTGTTAGGTATTCCACAAGCTGATATTGAACCACCGCCAAGTTTTGGCGCCCGCATCAGGGCTGACTTTATCAGCGGCATGGGCAAAGTCAGCGGTAAATTCGTCATCCTCATCGATACCGCAAAAGTGTTGTCACTCGATGAGATGGCACAACTCAACGAACTGGCCCAGCCACAGGCAAGGTTACCGCAAGGCAATCTGCAGCACTCCTGAACAGGCCCCCATACTCCATGACATGCAGCATAAGGAAACGCTCATGACCCAGTCACTCTTAGGCAAACTCTTCGGGAACGATGCCGCAGAAGCAAGACAACAGGCCCTGTTACTCGACGCTATCGGACAAGTCCAGCGTGCCATCGTGGAAGATCGCCCCCCAGCCCCACTCGACCTTTCCGGACTGGATAATGCCCTGCGCACGATAGGAAATGCCGTCAACGACGTGGTGACCTCGCTCAGCGACAAGCTGGAGCAGAGCCGGGATGAAGTCAGGAACAGCCAGGCGTTGCTCCATGAGAACAGACTGGTGCGCAAGGCACTGGACTGCGCCAGCACCAACGTGATGATCGCCGACACCAATCTCGACATTATCTATATGAACGAGGCCGTGACCGGCATGCTTAATCAGGCTGAAACTGATATCAAAAAAGAGCTCTACAACTTCAATGCCAATCAGCTGATGGGCGCCAATATCGACAGTTTTCATAAAAATCCCAGCCATCAACGGGCGATGCTGGCCAAACTCAACAATACATTTCGAACCCAGATCCAGCTGGGAGGACGAACCTTCTCCCTGATTGCCAATCCGGTCTTCAGCGATAGTGGCGAGCGCATGGGCTCAGTCGTCGAATGGGCAGACAGAACCAAGGAGGTAATGATAGAGAAAGAGATGTCCGACATCGTGCAGGCAGTGATCAATGGTGAACTGCACCGCCGGATGGAACTTGCTGGCAAGAGCGGCTTCTTTCAGGCGATGGGTGAAGGGATCAACCAGATTGCCGAAGTGATCGACCGCACCCTCAACGAGGTTATCCGGGTCGTGCAATGTCTGGCTAAAGGGGATCTGACCCAACAGATAGAGGCTGACTATCCCGGTATTTTTGGTACAACCAAGGATTCACTCAACATCACAATCACCTCGCTGACCAAAATCGTCACCGAAGTTCGCGGCGCCTCTGACAACCTCTCCAGCGCCGCCGAGCAGGTAAGCGCCACCGCCCAGTCCATCAGTCAATCCAGCAGTGAACAGGCCTCCAGCATGGAGGAGACCAGCGCCTCTATCGAGCAGATGAGCGCCAGCATCAATCAGAATACCGACAACGCTCAAGTCACCGATGGCATGGCCAGCAAGGCCGCCAAAGAGGCCGTCGAGGGAGGGGAAGCCGTCAAGCTCACCGTCGATGCGATGAAACAGATCGCCAAACGAATTGGCATCATCGATGACATCGCCTACCAGACCAATCTGCTGGCACTCAACGCGGCTATTGAAGCGGCTCGGGCAGGTGACCACGGCAAAGGCTTTGCGGTCGTAGCCGCAGAGGTGCGCAAACTGGCAGAGCGCAGCCAAATTGCGGCACAGGAGATTGGTGAGCTCGCCTCCAGTAGTGTGGAGATGGCAGAAAAAGCAGGTCGCTTGCTGGATCAGATGGTGCCGTCCATTAACAAAACCTCTGACCTGGTACAGGAGATCAGTGCAGCCTCCAATGAGCAATCGACAGGGGTCAGCCAAATCAACCTGGCTATGAATCAGCTAAGCCAGGTCACCCAACAGAATGCCTCTTGCAGCGAAGAGCTTGCAGCCACTGCCGAGGAGATGAGCAGTCAGGCCGAGCAGCTACAGCTGGCCATGGAGTTTTTCACTTTGGAGGAAGTGCGCAAGGATAACCGGGCCCACGCAACGACACGCAATGCGATAACCAAGGGGCGTTTCATCAACGAGGGCAACGCCCCTGGTAATGAACGACCATCAAATCACTCGCGACCACCACTCAACGACGCCGATTTTGTCCGATTCTAGCTACGGGAGAGGCTTTGCCTCTCCCACATCCGACGTCACTGGTAGAGGGGCAGGATTTTGTATCAAACCCAGTTGCATGATGATGAGTTCTCCCGTTTCCAGCACTGGCTTCATCAAACGGCGGGAATAGAGCTGTCTCCAGCCAAAAAGGCTTTGGTTGCCAGCCGGCTGGCGAAACGACTCTGCCACTACGAGCTGGATAGTTATGACGACTACTTCCAGCTCATCATGAGCGACCGTAGCAGCGAACTACAGCTGGCGCTCGATCTGCTCACCACCAATGAAACCTACTTTTTCAGGGAGCCCAAACACTTCGAGTTTCTGACCAGGCAAGTACTTGCGCACTTCCCGACAGAACGCACCTTGCGGATCTGGAGTGCCGCCAGCTCATCGGGAGAAGAGCCTTACAGTCTGGCCATGACGCTGGCAGAGAAACGCGGCACCCTCAACTGGGAAATCGTGGCATCTGACATCTCGTCACGGGTACTGGAACAGGCCATGAGCGGGCGCTATCTGATCGAACGGGCACACAACATTCCGCTGCCATTCTTGATGAAGTACTGCCTAAAGGGCATCGGCCTGCAGGAGGGTATCTTCATCATCGACCGCAAGTTACGGGACAAAGTCAATTTCATGCAGATCAACCTCAATCAGGAGCTGCCGGATCTGGGGATGTTCGACGTGATCTTCATCAGGAACGTGATGATCTATTTCAACAAGGAGACCAAAGGGCAAGTATTGCAACGACTGGTACCCCGGCTCAAACCCGGTGGCTATCTGCTGGTCAGCCACGCTGAAAGCCTGCACGGCTTGCCTCACGGCCTGCAGTTGGTGTCCCCTTCCATTTATCAGAAGAGATGAACCATGGCACGGGAGGTAATCCTGCAACCGGGCGAACTCTTTTTTGGCAAGGAGGATGTGGTGGTCAAAACCCTGCTGGGGTCCTGTATCGCCATCACCCTGTGGCATCCCGAGCAAAAACAGGGGGGCATGTGTCACTACATGTTGCCCACCCGAGGCAACCCCTCGACCGGGCTTGATGGTCGCTATGCAGATGAGGCCCTCGCCTTGCTAGTGCAGGCAGCAGGTCTCTATCCCGCCCCCATTCATGAGTACGAAGCCAAGCTGTTCGGGGGAGGCAACATGTTCACCGAGCAGCAATACGCACAGAGCGACAATAATGTCGCCACCAAAAATATTCAGGCAGCCTGGCAGCTGACCAGAGACCTTGGCCTTGATATCAGGGCTCATCATCTTGGCCATAGCGGCCACCGAAGCTTGCTCTTTGAGCTCAGCAACGGCAGTGTCTGGCTCCGCCATCATCGTCTGCCACATCAACGGGAGTCGCGAGAATGAAGCAGATCCGGGTCATGCTGGTGGATGATTCCGCCGTGGTCAGACAGGTATTGCAAGCGGTGCTGGAGCAGGAGCCTGACATCAAGGTGATCGCCACGGCCTCGGATCCCCTGTTTGCTCAGGAAAAACTGAAGAAAGAGTGGCCTGACGTCATCGTGCTCGATGTGGAAATGCCACGCATGGACGGCATCACATTTCTCACCAAAATCATGGCCGAGCACCCGACACCGGTGGTGATCTGCTCATCTCTCACCGAAAAGGGAGCGGAAACTACACTGCAAGCGATGGCTGCGGGTGCAGTGGATATCATCACCAAGCCAACCATGGGATTAAAAAGCTTTCTGCAAGAATCCGCCCACGATCTGGCCATGGCGGTGCGGGCTGCCGCCCAGGCCAATCTCAAACGTGTTGGCAAGCCTGCCCCCTCAACGATCAGCACCAAACTCAATGCGGATGTCATGCTGTCCCCCAACCAACATGCCATGGCACAAACCACTGAACGGCTCATTGCCATCGGCACCTCAACTGGCGGCACCCAGGCGCTGGAAGTGGTGCTGACTGCCCTGCCCCGGGTCAGTCCCGGCATTGTCATTGTGCAGCACATGCCGGAGAAATTTACCGCCATGTTCGCCGAGCGGCTGAACGGGGTCTGCCAGATAGAAGTGCGGGAGGCAAAAAATAACGACAGGGTGATCCCCGGGCTGGCGCTGATTGCCCCGGGGGGCAAGCACATGCTGCTCAAACGCAGCGGTGCCTACTATCACGTCGAGGTGGTGGATGGCCCCCTTATCAACCGCCATCGTCCTTCGGTGGATGTGCTGTTTCGCTCCGTCGCCAAATATGCCGGCAAGAACGCCACCGGCATCATCATGACCGGCATGGGGGATGACGGTGCCCGGGGATTGCGCGAGATGCTGGAAGCCGGTGCCAATACCTATGCCCAGGATGAGGCCTCCTGCGTGGTCTTCGGCATGCCCAAAGAGGCGATAAAACTGGGGGCCGCTCGCCATGTGCTCCCTCTGCAAGAGATGCAATATGCCATCCTTGGCAGGTAGCACCATCGGTTTTTTTCCATAAAAAAGTCCGGCTCCCCAAGGGGAGCCGGACTTTTTACATCAACCGAAACCAGTCCGGTATCAGAGCGGCAGATTACTCTGCGGCAGGCGCTTCTTCAGCAGCCGGCGCGGCATCAGCGGCAGGTGCAGCTTCAGTCGGGGCGTTCGCTTCCTTGATGGAGAGGCGTACGCGGCCCTGACGGTCAACTTCCAGTACCTTCACCTTGACCACGTCACCGATGGTCAGGTGGTCAGCCACGTTCTGCACGCGAGCGTCGGTGATCTGGGAGATGTGTACCAGACCATCTTTGCCCGGCAGGATGTTGACGAAGGCACCGAAGTCAGCCAGACGTACCACTTTACCTTCATAGATGCGGTTCACTTCAATCTCGGCGGTGATCGCTTCGATACGACGGATCGCTTCCATGGCAGCTTCGTTGGCCACGGCGGAGATGCGAACAGTACCGTCATCATCCAGCTCGATGTTGGTGCCGGTCTCTTCGGTCAGCGCACGGATCACTGAACCACCCTTACCGATCACGTCCTTGATCTTCTCAGGATTGATCTTGATGGTGTGGATACGCGGGGCAAAATCAGAGATTTCGCTGCGCGGAGCCTGGATGGCTTCATCCATCACTTTCAGGATGTGCAGGCGAGCGCCACGAGCTTGCTTGAGGGCAATCTCCATGATCTCTTTGGTGATGCCTTCGATCTTGATGTCCATCTGCAGCGCGGTGATACCTTCGGTGGTACCGGCTACTTTGAAGTCCATGTCACCCAGGTGATCTTCGTCACCCAGGATGTCGGACAGCACGACGAAACCTTCCTCTTCCTTCACCAGACCCATGGCGATACCGGCAACAGAGGCCTTGATCGGCACACCTGCATCCATCAGCGCCAGGGAGGAACCACAGACAGAAGCCATGGAGGAGGAACCGTTGGATTCGGTGATTTCAGACACCACACGTACCACATACGGGAACTCGGCGGCACTCGGCATTACGGCAGCAACACCACGCTTGGCCAGACGGCCGTGACCGATTTCACGACGCTTGGGGCTACCCATCATGCCAGTCTCACCGACGCAATACGGCGGGAAGTTATAGTGCAGCATGAAGCGGTCGGCACGATGGCCAGCCAGCTCGTCGATGTTCTGGGCGTCACGCTCGGTACCCAGAGTGGCAACCACGATGGCCTGAGTCTCACCACGGGTGAACAGGGCAGAACCGTGAGCACGGGGCAGAATGCCGGTGCCGACAGACAGGGCGCGGATCATTTCCGGATCACGACCATCGATACGCGGCTCGCCACGCACTACGCGGCCACGGACGATACGGCTTTCCAGGCTGTGGAACTCTTCACCGATCTTCTTGGCATCGTCGGCAACACCGGAAGCAATGACCTGCTCAACCACGCGCGCCTTGATGGCACCGATGGCTTCGTAACGTACTGCTTTCTCAGTGATGCGATACGCTTCACCCAGTTCGGCAGTCGCCAGCTCGGCGATCTTGGCTTTCAGCGGCTCGTTAACGGCAGGCGCAGTCCAGTTCCACGGCTTGGTGCCAACAGCGGCAGCAAACTCGTTGATCGCATTGATGACGATCTGCATCTGGTCATGACCAAATACCACGGCGCCCAGCATCACCTCTTCAGAGAGGATGGCCGCTTCGGACTCAACCATCAGTACCGCGTTGGCAGTACCGGCAACCACCAGGTCCAGATCGCTCTGCGGCAGTTCAGCGGTAGTCGGGTTCAGCATGTACTGACCGTTCATGTAGCCCACGCGAGCAGCTGCAATCGGACCACCAAACGGAATACCGGAGATGGCCAGTGCAGCAGAGGCACCGATCATGGCAACGATGTCCGGAGAAACCAGCGGATTCACGGACATGACGGTGGCAACCACCTGAACCTCATTGAGGAAGCCTTCCGGGAACAGCGGGCGAATAGGACGGTCGATCAGGCGGGAAGTGAGGGTCTCACCTTCGCTCGGACGGCCTTCACGACGGAAGAAACCACCCGGGATACGACCAGCAGCATAGGTACGCTCCTGGTAGTTGACGGTCAGCGGGAAGAAATCACGGCCATGATCGGCCTCTTTCTTACCAACTACGGTTACAAATACGCAGGTATCGTCCATGCTGACCATAACGGCCGCAGTGGCTTGACGGGCCATCACACCGGTTTCCAGAGTGACGGTGTGTTGACCGTACTGGAATGACTTTACAATAGGATTCACGTGAATTTCCTTTTTTACAATTTGGCTCTTTAAATTCGCGCACAAGTATACTTGATTCACTGCAAAAGGTAAGCGGGGACACGAATTCTGTGAAGCAGGCAACGACTTGAAGAGCAATAAAAAAGGGGAACCTCACGGTTCCCCTTTTTCGCGAAATCTGATGGTCGATTAACGACGCAGACCCAGCTTGGCGATCAGAGCAGCATAACGCTGAACATCTTTACGCTTCAGGTAGTCCAGCAGCTTACGACGCTGGGAAACCATGCGCAGCAGACCGCGACGACCGTGGTGGTCCTTTGAGTGCTCCTTGAAGTGACCTTGCAGATGGTTGATCTGGGCAGTCAGCAGGGCAACCTGCACTTCGGGGGAACCAGTGTCGTTAGCGCAACGAGCGTTGTCAGCAACGATGGAAGCTTTGATCTCAGCATTTAGAGACATGTGTGTACTCCAGTAGAGTGTTTAAAGGTTCACAGCCAATCTCTAATTCAGCCGTGAAATGAGGGCGGTATCATAATCGTCCCCGGCTATTTTCGCAACGGGAAAGACGCGCCGATACCGCCAGAGGATTACTCCTCGATGTTATCGTCGTGATAACGCACCAATCGCTTGGGCGCAACCCGACCATCAGCATCAATGTCACCCACGCCGATAAACTCGCGCTCTGGGCCGACTGTCATGCGAACCTGACCACTGGCCGGTGCGCCAGGCACCTGTACCGCTTGGCCCTGATTCACATACGCAGCGACTACCGCCAGCATGTTCACCTCAGGCAAAGATGCCACTGCGGTATCCATCGGCAACAGCAGCGGATCGAGCTGCTCGCGCGGCGGGGTACTCTCGGCCTTGGACTGCTCGAGAATGCACTCCAGCTGCTCCAGGGTCAGCATCCGATCATAGGGATAGCTGGCCACCTGAGTACGACGCAACTGGGTGACGTGGGCGCCACAACCCAGCACTTCCCCCAGATCATCGACCAGCGTGCGGATGTAGGTGCCTTTGCTGCAGTGCACTTCGAGGCACACTTCATCACCTTCGAAGCTCAGCAGTTTGAGTTCGAATATCGTGATGGGACGGGCTTCACGCTCGATGGTGATGCCTTCACGGGCATACTCATAGAGCGGGCGGCCATTGTGCTTGAGCGCAGAATACATGGACGGCACCTGCATGATCGGGCCGCGGAACTGATCCAGCGACTCAATCAGGGTACCCATCGCCACGTTCACCGGACGAGTGGAAACCACTTCGCCGTCGGAGTCACTGGTATTGGTGCGCTCGCCCAGCTTGGCGGTCACCTCATAGCGCTTGTCCGCCTCCAGCAGATACTGGGAGAACTTGGTGGCCTCACCGAGGCAGATCGGCAGCATGCCGGTCGCCAACGGGTCCAAGGCGCCAGTGTGGCCAGCCTTGGCTGCGTTGTAGATCCGCTTGACCTTCTGCAACACATCGTTGGAGGTCAGACCGGTTGGCTTATCCAGCAGCAGGATGCCGTGAACATCACGGCCCTTGAAACGACGTCTGCGTGACATCTCAGGCTTTATCCTCTGTTGTGTCATCGGGTGTGGCATCCGTCTCTTCGTCACGGCCAGCTTCGGCCATGCGACGCTTGTCTTCGCGCACAGTGTTGGTCACCAGGTTGGAGAGACGCATCCCTTCGACCAGGGTCTGGTCGTAGTAGAAACGCAGCTCAGGCACTACCCGCAGACGCATCGCGCTGCCAAGCAGGCTGCGGATATAACCGGCGGCTTCAGTCAGACCCAACAGGCCTTCCTTGATGCGATCGCCGTCATTCTCCAACTGCAGAAAAGTGACGTAAATTTTTGCATAGTTAAGATCTTTGGACACTTCCACATCGGAAACTGTCACCATGCCAATGCGGGGATCTTTCACCTCACGCTGCAGGATCAGCGCGATTTCACGCTGGATCTGCTGTCCGACCCGACGGGTCCGGCTGAATTCTCTGGCCATATTCTATCCTGCGATAAAAGGGGGCCGTGGCCCCCTATTTTGTCTGACTCTCGGCTTACAGTGTCCGTTGAATTTCAACAGTCTCGTAAACTTCGATCTGGTCGCCTTCGCGCACGTCATTGTAGTTCTTGACCGCGATACCACACTCATAACCGTTACGGACTTCGTTAACGTCATCCTTGAAGCGGCGCAGGGATTCCAGCTCGCCTTCATAGATAACCACGTTGTCACGCAGAACACGGATACGGTTGGAGCGCTTGACGATACCTTCAGTGACCATACAGCCAGCAACAGCGCCGAACTTGGGTGATTTGAAGACGCTACGCACCTGAGCCAGACCGATGATTTCCTGACGATATTCAGGAGCCAGCTTACCGCTCATGGCCTGCTTCACTTCGTCGATCAAATCATAGATGACGGAGTAGTAACGCAGATCCAGGCTCTCGGCTTCGATGACCTTGCGCGCAGATGCGTCAGCACGGACGTTGAAACCAACCAGGATGGCGCTGGAAGCGGCAGCCAGGGTCGCATCAGTTTCGGTGATTCCACCTACACCTGAGCCGATGATCTTGACTTTAACTTCATCAGTAGAGAGCTGAACCAGCGCATCGCAGATAGCTTGCACAGAGCCCTGTACGTCGGCCTTGATCACCACATTCACTTCGGACACTTCGCCCTCGGTCATGTTGGCGAACATGTTTTCCAGCTTGGCCTTCTGCTGGCGAGCCAGCTTGACGTCGCGGAATTTGCCCTGACGATAGAGTGCCACTTCGCGGGCTTTCTTCTCGTCACGTACAACAGTGGCTTCGTCACCGGCAGACGGCACCCCGGACAGACCGAGGATTTCGACCGGCAGAGACGGGCCTGCTTCTTTGATGTCGCGACCCAATTCGTCACGCATCGCACGAATACGGCCGTACTCCAGACCACACAGGACGATGTCGCCCTGACGCAGGGTACCTTGCTGAACCAGTACGGTTGCAACCGGACCACGACCTTTGTCGAGGAAGGATTCAACAACCACACCGCTTGCCATACCATCAACGACAGCTTTCAGTTCCAGTACTTCGGACTGGATCAGAATGGCTTCCAGCAGATCGTCGATGCCTTCGCCAGACTTGGCAGAAACATGAACGAACTGGCTATCGCCACCCCAATCTTCAGACATCACGTTGTAACGGGACAGTTCGGTTTTGACGCGATCCGGATCCGCTTCAGGCTTGTCGATCTTGTTAACTGCAACAACGATAGGTACCCCAGCCGCTTTGGCATGCTGGATCGCTTCGATGGTCTGCGGCATGACGCCGTCATCAGCAGCAACAACCAGTACCACGATATCAGTGGACTTGGCACCACGAGCACGCATGGAGGTAAACGCAGCGTGACCCGGAGTATCCAGGAAGGTGATCATGCCACTGTCGGTTTCGACGTGGTAAGCACCGATATGCTGGGTAATACCACCGGCTTCGCCAGCAGCAACCTTGGCTTTACGGATATAGTCGAGCAGCGAGGTTTTACCGTGGTCAACGTGGCCCATGATGGTCACGACCGGAGCGCGCGGCTTGGCTTCGGAGGTCTCGTCACGATCGGACAGTACCGCCTCTTCCAGCTCGTTCTCACGACGCAACACTACCTTGTGACCCATCTCCTCGGCGACCAGCTGAGCAGTCTCCTGGTCGATCACCTGGTTGATGGTCGCCATAGCGCCCATCTTCATCATCGCCTTGATGACTTCGACGCCTTTGACGGCCATCTTGTTAGCCAGTTCGGCTACTGTGATGGTTTCGCCAATGACCACGTCACGGTTGACCACTACCGCGGGTTTGTTGAAGCCATGCTTCATCGCGTTAGGAGTAGCCACCTTGCCACGCTTGCCTTTACGGGCACGCGGGTTGCGTGAGTCACGATCATCTTCACGACGACCCGGCTTTTTCGGGGCCTTGACCGCAGCAGCTGCAGCGGTACGACGGCTGGTCTCTTCCTTCCGGTCCAACTCATCTTCTGCGGCTTGCGCATGCTTGTTGGTGGTCAGATGATAGTCACTGCTCTCTTTGGCGCGAGCAGCTTCTTCTTCAGCCCAGCGAGGGCCATTCTGTTCTGCCATAAGACGAGCCTCTTCGGCTTTCTTGGCGGCGAGTTCTTCTGCTTTTTGCAAAGCGGTTAATTCCTGTTGGCGCTTCAGTTCTTCTGCTTCGCGCTTGGCCATCTTTTCTGCCTCTTGCTGAGCTGTGCTACTGGCTGCTTTGGCGGGCTGTGGAGCCTGTCGAGCCTTTGATTGTGCCTCGATCCGCGCCTTTTCCTCAGCGTCACGACGAGCCTGCTCAGCCTCACGGCGAGCCTTCTCTTCAGCTTCGAGACGGGCCTTATTCTCGGCCTCGCAACGAGCTTTTTCTTCTGCTTCCAAACGCGCTGTTTCCTCGGCTTCCACCTGACGCTGTTCATCTTCCAGCGCCGAGCGTCTTACATAGGTGCGAGATTTACGCACTTCTACCTGCACTTCCTTGTTCTTGCCGCCAGTACCCTGAACACTGATGGTGCTCTTGGTCTTGCGCTGCAAGGTCATGCGGGCAGGAGTGGCGACCTCGTCACCCCCATGCTGTTTCTTCAGGTGTGCCAGCAGGGTCTGCTTTTCAGACTCGCTAACCATGTCGTCGGCCTTGCTCTTGCTGATACCGGCATCGACAAACTGCTGGAGAAGACGATCAACCGGTGTGTCGATGTCAGTGGCAAGTTGTTTGACTGATACTTCTGCCATTCATTTTCCTCCGTTTGATCTTACTCGGACTGCTCTTCTCCGAACCAACAGATATTACGAGCAGCCATAATGAGCTCACCAGCCTTCTCGGCAGTCAACTCTTCGATATCAGCAAGGTCATCAATACCTTGCTCAGCCAAATCTTCCAGAGTGCCAACACCACGGCCCGCCAGAGCGTAAGCCATTTCACGGCTCAGGCCATTCAGATTGAGCAGGTCTTCAGAAGGCTCAACGCCATCAAAAGATTCTTCTTTAGCCAGTGCCTTGGTAGTCAGGGCATCTTTGGCACGGTTGCGCAGCTCTTCGACCATGTCTTCATCCAGACCATCGACAGCCAGCAACTCGTTAACCGGTACGAAAGCGATCTCTTCCAGAGTAGAGAAGCCCTCTTCCATCAGCAGACCGGCGAACTCATCGTCGATATCCAGGGTGCTGGTGAACAGGTTCATGATGCGGTCGTTTTCAGCCTGATGCTTGGAGCGCATGTCTTCAACGGTCATCACGTTCAGTTCCCAACCGGTCAGCTGGGAGGCCAGACGCACGTTCTGACCATTGCGACCGATGGCCTGAGCCAAGTTGGCAGCTTCCACGGCGATATCCATGGTGTGGTTATCTTCATCAACAATGATGGAGGCCACATCGGCAGGCGCCATGGCATTGATCACGTACTGGGCCGGGTTGTCATCGTACAGCACGATGTCGGCACGCTCACCGTTCAGCTCGGCTGAAACAGCTTGCACACGGGCACCACGCATACCGATACAGGCACCGATCGGATCAATACGACGATCGTTGGTCTTCACCGCGATCTTGGCGCGGGAACCCGGATCACGGGCAGCACCCATGATTTCGATCATCTCTTCGCCAATCTCTGGCACTTCGATGCGGAACAGCTCTTTCAGGAAATCAGGGCTGGAGCGGCTGACGAACAGCTGGGCACCACGGGCTTCCGGGCGAACAGCGTAGAGCAGGCCACGAATGCGGTCACCCGGACGGAAGGTCTCGCGCGGCAGCATGTCATCACGGAAGATCACGGCTTCGGCATTGCTGCCCAGATCGAGAACCACGTTGTCGCGGCTGCTCTTTTTGACCACACCACTGATGATGGTGCCTTCTTTATCTTTAAACTGATCGACTACCTGGGAACGCTCGGCCTCACGCACTTTCTGCACGATAACCTGTTTGGCGGTCTGGGTAGTGATACGGTCGAAAGTAACAGAGTCGATCTGGTCTTCAACATACTCACCGATCTGGATTTCCGGCTGATCAATCTGCGCAGCTTCCAGGGTGATTTCACCGTAGGCGTTTTCCATGGATGCTTGATCAGCAACCACTACCCAACGGCGATAGGTGTCGTAGTCACCGGTCTTGCGATCGATTTCAACCCGAACTTCAATCTCGCCTTCATATTTCTTTTTGGTCGCAGTCGCCAGCGCAGTTTCCAGAGCCTGGAAGATCTTCTCGCGGGGTACCGCCTTCTCGTTGGATACTGCGTCAACGACCAGCAAAATCTCTTTATTCATATCCGATAGCCTCGTTAACCAAAGTTCGGCACTATGTTCGCTTTTTGGATATTGGTGAAAGCCAACACGTCGTCCTTACCATCTACTGTCAGGGTGATCATGTCGCCTTGCACAGCTTTGATTACGCCTTTGAACTTGCGGCGGTTATTTGTTGCCATCCGAAGCGAAACCGCCGCCTCTTGGCCAACGTATTTTTCGAATTGGGCAACCTTGAACAGGGGGCGATCCAGACCCGGGGAGGACACCTCGAGGTAATACTCCTCGGTAATGGGATCTTCGACATCCATGATGGCGCCAACCTGATGGCTGACTGCTGCACAGCTTTCGACAGTCACACCCTGCTCGCTATCGATGTAGACACGCAAGGTGGAGTAGCTACCCGCACGGGTAAACTCAATACCCCAAAGTTCAAAACCCAAGGCAACGACCGGAGCCTCGAGCAGATCGGTCAAACGTTGTTCCAACGTAGCCAAAGTCACCCTCCGAAAAACAAAAAAAGGGCATAGAGCCCAGATAGATATCGATTCAGAGTAAATCGCACGTAACAAAAAGCCCCGATGTCAAATCGGGGCTTGGCGCTTTACCCTGACTGTCGCCTCGCAGCGACCGCTTTCCTGAGCGTAGGAAATGCGTGAAATTTGGTTGCGGGGGCCGGATTTGAACCGACGACCTTCGGGTTATGAGCCCGACGAGCTACCATGCTGCTCCACCCCGCGTCCGAATCGTGCGAGATTATAGCCACTCTATCTTCTTGGTACAAGAGCGAGACTGACTATAATATACTCGGTTGCCCGAGCTCACTGCTTAATTGGTGCCGTGGGCGGGACTCGAACCCGCACACCCTAGAGCACTACCCCCTCAAGATAGCGTGTCTACCAATTCCACCACCACGGCAAAACTCTCTTACTGGGGAACGTCAGTATCTTTGTTTACTGGCGCTTTAGTCTGCTCAGCCTGTTCGGTTTGTTGCAGATTTTCCCACTCACTACCCTGTTTTACCTTGTGTGTGGACAGAGATCCAAGCACCAAGCTGATAATGAAAAACAGAGTAGCCAAAATTGCTGTTGTTCGGGTCAGGAAACTACCTGAACCACCGGAGCCGAATACAGTATTCGATGCCCCTGCGCCGAAGGAGGCGCCCATGTCAGCCCCTTTACCTTGCTGAATCATCACCAGACCAATCAGAGCCAGTGACACCAACAGATAAACGACTAAAAGAATCTCGTACATTTAACTTGCACCCTTTGCCGCTTCAACAATTCCTAAAAACGTGTCGCTATCAAGACTTGCACCACCAATCAAACCGCCATCAATGTCGGGCTGGGCAAACAAATCTCTCGCGTTGGTCGGCGTTACGCTCCCACCATAGATGATTCTAACTTTTTCACCTATTACCGGAGTATCCTCCGCCAAGCGACCGCGTATAAAGGAATGAACCTCTTGTGCCTGCTCGGGTGTGGCGCACTTACCTGTACCTACAGCCCAAATCGGCTCGTAGGCGATGATAGCATTATCGAAAGCCATCGCGCCATTTTTCTCTATGACGATATCCAGTTCTTCAGCGATCACCTCAAAGGCTCTTCTCGCTTGCCTTGCTGCACCTGACTCACCTAAACAGAGGATGGGAATCAAGCCTGCCGCTCTGGCTGCCGCAAACTTCTCTGCGACGATAAAACTGGTCTCACCAAAGAGACGCCTGCGCTCGGAGTGCCCTACCAATACGTAACGACACCCTGCCTCGACCAGCATCTGACACGAGATTTCTCCGGTGTAAGCGCCAGCATAGTGCTGACTCACATTCTGAGCCCCCAACCTTATTACTTTCTGCTCATTGAGCAGTGAAGCGGTAAAGTCGAGATGCACATGGGAAGGACAGAGAACCACATCTACTCTTTCATCAACACCTTTCAGGCACTGACTCGTAAACTGCTCTAACTGCGACCTACTACCGTGCAACTTCCAATTGGCTGCTACAAACGGCTTGCGGTTTCCCATCGGCAACTCCCTTGCGAAAGCGGGGCTGATAATATCCAGAGGATGCTCAGCTGACAAGTGCTATTTTTAATTTTTTGAATCGTTTGAACAAGATACAACCAGGGCGGCTAAAAAGCCGCCCCTTGCGCTCATTAAAACGCCGACTTTACCTGTTGTGCGATACGCTGAGCCATGTCACGTACCTGCTGCTCATGCTCCCCTTCCACCATCACCCTGATAAGAGGCTCGGTGCCGGATTTGCGCAACAGGACTCGACCTCGACCAGCCAACTCCTGCTCTACCTTGGCAACCTCCTCCATAACAGCATCAGCCGCCAACGGATCATTGCCTTCGGCAAAGCGGACATTCACCAGCACTTGCGGGAACTTGCTCATACCGGAGCGCAACTTGGCCAGCGGCATCTCGGCACTGCGCATGGCAGTAAGCACTTGCAAGGCGGCTACGATGCCATCACCTGTGGTGGTTTGATCCAGGCAGATGATGTGACCTGAGTTCTCACCACCGATACGCCAGCCTTTCTCTTCCATCATCTCCAGCACATAGCGGTCACCCACCTGCGCACGGGCAAACGGAATACCCAAGGTCTGCAAAGCCAGCTCCAAACCCATATTGGCCATCAAGGTGCCGACTACGCCACCCTTGAGGCGACCATTGCGCAAGGCATCGCGGGCGATGATATAGAGGATTTCGTCGCCGTCGATGAGATAACCGGTATGGTCAACCATGATCAGGCGATCACCGTCACCATCAAATGCAACCCCCAGATCGGCCTTGCACTCCAGTACCTTGGCAACCAGCGCCTCAGGCGCGGTAGAACCGACACCATCGTTAATATTGAGACCATCCGGGGCACAACCCATGGTGATCACGTCGGCGCCCAATTCGCGGAAAACTGACGGAGCGATGTGATAAGTGGCACCATGACCACAATCAACCACCATCTTGACACCATCAAGGTTCATATGAGATGGGAATGTGCTCTTGCAAAATTCGATATAGCGACCGGCCGCATCATCAATGCGCATCGCTTTACCAAGCAGGGCAGACTCGACACAAGTGAGCTCGTGGTCAAGTTCGGCCTCGATGGCCATCTCGACATCATCGGGCAGCTTGGTGCCATCGGCGGAGAAGAACTTGATGCCGTTGTCATAGAAGGGGTTGTGGGAGGCACTGATGACGATACCGGCTTCGGCACGGAAGGTGCGCGTCAGATAAGCAACCGCCGGAGTGGGCATGGGCCCCATCAGAATGGCCTTGAGACCCGCGGCGGAAAGCCCCGCTTCCAGTGCGGATTCCAGCATGTAACCGGATATGCGGGTATCTTTGCCAATCAGCACCTTCTTGGTGCCTTTCTTGGAAAGCACCTTGCCAGCCGCCCAACCCAGCTTCATCACGAATTCAGGGGTGATCGGATACTCGCCAACCTTGCCACGCACGCCATCGGTGCCGAAATACTTTCTTGCCATTGTCTGTTCTCTTTATTATTTGGAAATAAAATCTTGTCCCGTCATTACCTGCCAGCCGACGCGCAGTGCATCCATGGTCTCCCGTACATCATGCACCCTGATGATCCGAGCCCCATGCTGCATGCCGATGAGGGCGCATGCCAGACTGCCCGCCAGGCGCTCGTCAACCGAACGGCCCAGCAGGTTGCCTATCATAGACTTTCGCGACATCCCCACCAAGAGCGGCAAGCCATAATCGAGCAGTTCCTTTTGGGCCGCCAGTAGCTGGTAGTTGTGCGCCAGGGTCTTGCCGAAACCGTAGCCGGGATCCAGCAGCAGCTGTTCACGCGCAATACCGGCAGCCATGCAAGCCGTGATTCGCTCATCAAAAAAGCCACGCACCTCCCCCAGCAGATCGTCATAGTGTGGCTCAACCTGCATGGTTCTCGGTTGCCCCTGCATATGCATCAGACAAACCGGTACCCGGGCTTCGGCGGCAGCCTGCAGTGCACCCTCCTCTTGGAGCGCCCTCACATCGTTGATCAGATGGGCACCCGCTTGGCAGCCTTCCCGCATCACCCCCGCCTTGGAAGTGTCGAGAGAGATCACCACCTCCAGCTCTGCGGCTATTCGCTTGATTACGGGAATGACTCTGTCGAGCTCCTCCTGCTCACTCACATCCGGCGCGCCGGGGCGAGTGGACTCGCCACCTATATCGATCAGCGTGGCACCATCAGAGACCATCTGACGCGCATGGGCCATCGCCCGTTCAATCTGATTGAAATTGCCACCATCGGAGAAGGAGTCAGGGGTTACGTTGAGGATCCCCATCACATGGGGGCGATCGAGAGAGAGGCTGAGTCCCTTGCTGATTAACTGCATCTTCGCGTCCATTTGCATAAAGAAAAACCCCGGGCAAACCCGGGGTTTGGAGAGTCACGATTATTTGGCCGGAGCGTCGTTGGCTTTGTCGATAGTGACATCCGCCACTGGTGCAGCCTCATCGGCCGGCTTGGCCTCGGCAGCAACAGTAGAACCACCCTGCGGCGTATCACCATGCTCATCATGCCAGTTGCTTGGAGCACGGACCTCGCGGCGCGCCATCAGATCATCGATCTGCTTGGCGTCGATGGTTTCGTACTTCATCAGCGCATCTTTCATGGTGTGCAACACGTCCATGTTATCCAGCAAGATTTGCTTGGAGCGGGCGTAGTTGCGATCAATCACCAGCTTGACCTCGGCATCAATGACGCGTGCGGTATCGTCAGACATATGCTTGGCCTTGGCCATGCTGCGGCCGAGGAACACTTCACCGTCCTCTTCGGCATAGAGCATGGGACCAAGACGCTCGGACATGCCCCACTGGGTCACCATCTTGCGAGCGATGTCAGTCGCACGCTCGATGTCGTTGGACGCACCGGTCGAGACCTTTTCAGCACCGTAGATCAGCTCTTCTGCCAAGCGACCGCCATACAGACTGGAGATCATTGACTCCAGATGCTGCTTGGAGTGGCTCCAGCGATCCTGCTCCGGCAGATACATGGTGACACCCAGCGCACGACCACGGGGAATGATTGAGACCTTGTAGACAGGATCATGATCCGGTACCACACGACCAATAATGGCGTGACCCGCTTCATGGTATGCCGTCATCTCCTTCTCGGACTCTTTCATCACCATGGAGCGACGTTCAGCGCCCATCATGATCTTGTCCTTGGCCTTCTCGAACTCGGCCATAGAAACCACACGGCGGCTTTCACGGGCAGAGAAGAGGGCTGCTTCGTTGACCAGGTTGGCCAAGTCAGCACCGGAGAAACCGGGGGTACCACGAGCAATCAGCGCCGGATTGACGTCATCCGCCAACGGAACTTTGCGCATGTGAACTTTCAGGATCTGCTCACGACCACGGACATCCGGCAGACCGACCACAACCTGACGGTCGAAACGACCCGGACGCAGCAATGCAGGATCCAGTACGTCAGGACGGTTGGTTGCAGCGATGACAATGACGCCTTCGTTACCTTCAAAACCATCCATTTCAACCAGCATCTGGTTCAGAGTCTGCTCACGTTCATCGTGACCACCACCCAGACCCGCGCCACGCTGACGACCTACCGCATCAATTTCATCGATGAAGATGATGCAAGGGGAGGACTTCTTGGCTTGCTCGAACATGTCACGCACCCGCGAGGCACCGACACCAACGAACATCTCCACGAAATCGGAACCGGAGATAGTAAAGAACGGAACCTTGGCTTCACCAGCAATGGCCTTGGCCAGCAGGGTCTTACCGGTACCAGGTGGGCCAACCAGCAGCACACCAGTCGGGATCTTGCCACCCAGTTTCTGGAACTTGCTCGGATCACGCAGATAGTCGACCAGCTCCTTCACTTCCTCTTTGGCCTCATCGCAACCAGCGACATCGGCAAAGGTGGTCTTGATCTGATCTTCACTCATCAGGCGAGCCTTGCTCTTGCCGAACGACATGGCACCTTTGCCACCGCCGCCCTGCATCTGACGCATGAAGAAGACCCAGACACCGATCAGCAACAGCATCGGGAACCAGGAGATGAAAATAGAGGTCAACAGAGACGGCTCTTCCGGCTTCTCGCCCATCACTTTAACGTTGTGATTGAGCATGTCATTGAGCAGCTGGGGATCCGGCGCTGGGATGATGGTGGTGAATTTTTCACCAGTGCGCTTGACGCCATTAATGACCTTACCATCCATCCGCACTTCACGGATCTGCTCTTGGGTCACTTCTTTAACGAAGCTGGAATAGTCCAGCTGGCGACTGGTGGTATCGCTGGGGCTGAAGCTATTGAACACCGACATCAATACGACGGCGATGACCAGCCACAGGATTAAGTTTTTCGCCATGTCACTCAAATCAGTAACCTCGCAGACTGACAGTTAACGATGAAGGGTAGGGTACTACAGTTTAAAACCGGTAGCCACAATGTAGACTTCCCGAGATCTGGCACGGGATGAGTCTGGTTTACGAATTTTAACAGCTGAAAAAAGTTTACGTATTTCATTGAGATAGGTATCAAACCCCTCCCCCTGGAACACCTTCACTACGAAACTGCCGTCACTGCGTAATACCTGATTACACATGTCCAGTGCCAGCTCGACAAGATACATGGCGCGCGCCTGATCCACCTGCTGGGTACCGCTCATGTTAGGTGCCATATCAGACATCACAACATCGACCTTATCGGGACCGACTCTTCCCAGCAAGGCACTCAGCACAGCATCCTCCCGAAAGTCCCCTTGCAGGAAATCGACACCGGCAATGGGATCCATTGGCAAAATATCACATGCGATGACGCGACCCGAGTCACCAACCTGTTCAACCGCGAACTGGGACCAGCCACCAGGAGCCGCCCCCAAATCCACAACTGTCATGCCGTTTTTGAGCAAGCGATCCTTGCCCTGAATCTCGTCAATCTTGAAAACAGCACGGGAACGCAGGCCCAATTTTTGAGCTTTTTTGACGTATTGATCGTCGAAATGTTCTTTTAACCAGCGGCTAGAACTGGGGGAACGCTTTTTCTGGGTCATGATAATCGACTTTAAAAAACCACAAGGGTTATTAGTATTAAGGGCTAAGTGGGGTTAGAATACGCCCCTTTCAACCCTGACTTATGAAGAAATTGCGATGATTCTCAACAATAAACAGAAACAGTACCTCAAGGGCCTTGCTCACAGCCTCAAACCCGTCGTCCTGCTGGGTCAGCATGGTCTGACCGAAGGTGTACTGGCCGAAATCGATCTGGCACTGAACCATCACGAGCTGATCAAGGTTAAGGTTGCCGCTGAAGATCGCGAGATGAAGCAACTGGTTATGGATGCAATCGTCCGTGAAACCGCTGCAATCAAGGTGCAAAGCATGGGCCACGTGCTGACTATTTATCGTCAAGCCACCGAGCCAAAAATCCAGCTGCCCCGCAAGTAAAAGGGAAGAGCATCGCTCTTTCCTTATTCCACTTCTTCCCGAGTCGCTTGCCAAAGTAGTCGCAAAGCCCTTAACCTGCGATGAATACTTTTGGATACGCATTATGGCTCACCATCAAATTCTCACTGAAGATGAGCTGGCCATGCTGCGGGACTTGGGGAGCAATCAGGACACCCATGTCCTGAGTGGACACCTTGATGCCCCCATGCTTGGCTTGCTGCACAAAGCCGAACACCTGGTACTCGAAGCGCGCTTCGCAGGCCATCAGTTACGCTTTCCGCTTACCTTTATCGAAGCCGCTGAGGGTGTTGTCGAGCCACGTCTGGCTGCACCAGTGATCAGGGAGCTTGGCTTTACCCGGCCACGGGCCTGGCGTCTCGAGCAAAAAGCCAAATTACACAGCAGTAAAGGGCTATTTCAAGTATTAAGCCTCTCACTGAACGGCCTCATTGTCGAAAACTTGCCAACCGATATGCTAGCCGATGACTCACTCAGTGGAGAACTCTGCATCGCGCAAGAGGCTTGTTTCCCCCTTGATGCCAGATTGGTTCGACGCATCAAATCTGATGCCAACCATGCAACCTGGGCACTGAGCTTTCAGATGAGCGAAAGCGATATCGAACGGCTACGTCAGTGGCTGTTCCAGCGCCATCAGAATACCTTTACCGAGGCTTATCTGCCCTAGCAATTATCTCAGCCTTAGCCAAATACAACAGGGGAGCACCAGCCCCCCTGTTTCGTCATAACCTGACGTCGCTTAAATGTAAGCTACGTTCAGCACTTCGTATTCCACATCACCGGCAGGGGTCTTGACGATGGCTACGTCGTCTACTTCCTTGCCAATCAGCGCACGGGCAATCGGCGAGTTGACAGAGATAAGGTTCTGTTTGATATCAGCCTCATCATCGCCCACGATGCGGTAGATAACCTCTTCCTCTGTCTCGCTCTTGAGCAGAGTCACGGTCGCGCCAAAAATGACACGGCCATTATTGGTGATCTTGGTGACATCGATCACCTGAGCATTGGAGAGCTTGGCTTCAATCTCCTGGATGCGGCCTTCGCAGAACCCCTGCTGCTCACGGGCAGCGTGGTATTCGGCATTTTCTTTCAGATCGCCATGCTCACGCGCATCGGCAATCGCTTCGATAATCTGGGGACGAAGCTCGGTCTTGAGATGGTCGAGCTCTGCGCGCAGCTTCTCAGCGCCGCGAACAGTCATCGGAGTATGATTCATAGTCGAAACCTGGGTTGCTTGAAAATAGACACTGCGGCTATCTGCTAGGAAGCCGCAGCAATCGGTTCGGATGAGGCATCTTAATATGAAGCCAACACAAAATCCACGTCAGCGCCCTGCAGCCAGTCCGCCCTGGTTGTCCCGCATCGGCAATGCTTACTTCCCTTCCGGTACCGAGATAGGCGCCGATACGGTCGGTTTACCCTGCAGGATAGAGATCTCTACCCGACGGTTCATCCGACGATTCTCGGGTGTGGTGTTGGGCACCAGCGGCTGGGAATCTGCCATCCCCTGCACCACCAGCCGCTTACCATCGAAACCTGGCTCCTTGACCATCTGATGCGCCACCGCCACCGCCCGCTGGGAGGAGAGCTCCCAGTTGGACTGGAACAGCTCATCTTCGGTCGCGACGTTATCGGTGTGACCAGAAATGGTTATTTCACCCGGTACATCCTTGAGCAACGCAGCAACCTTGCGAATAACCGGCCAGAACTGGGGTTGCAAAAAAGCGGATCCGGCAGGAAATGACGCTTTTTCCCTGATCCGGATGATAATCTGTTGGCCCAGCGCCTCGATCTCGATGGCTCCGTCCTGAATCTGATCTTTCATCTGTTCAGCGAGCGCTTTGGCCAAGGTATTGGACTGCTGCTGTGCTTTTTGCGCATCCTGAGCCGTGTCCCCCCCTGTCTGTTTGCCATCACTCTTGTCCTGACCACCAGCCTGATCCGACTCACCGGGCAGAAATTCCAGTTCGGTCTGGGTCATGTCGATGGTCTGCTGCATCACAGTATCAATCGGCGTTGGCTCGGGCCGGCCAGGCCGAAACTCCTGGGCAATCACAGAGGTACCTTTGGGAATATCTTTTACCTCGAGAATATTCTGCACCCCGAAGGCTTTTTCCATGGAACCCGCAATTTGTTTGAATTTTTGGACGTCCATCTCGGCAAAAGAGAGCAACAACACAAAGAAACACATCAACAGTGACATCAAGTCGGCAAACGTACCCATGTACGCGGGTAGGCCGGGCGGCGGACATTTGCAATCGGACATACTGCCCCCTACTCGGTGCCGGTATTACGTTTGGATTGATTCAGATAGTTTTGCAACATCGACTGGATCACCCGCGGGTTCTGGCCATCCTGAATCCCCATAATGGCGTCCAGAATCAACGCTCGACACAGTTTTTCCTCGCCGCTACGCAGCTCCAGCTTGTCCGCGATGGGAATCGCGACCATGTTTGCCAAAATCGCACCATAAAGGGTGGTCAACAAGGCAACCGCCATCGCCGGGCCGATTGACTTGGGGTCACTCATGTTGGCCAGCATAGCCACCAGTCCGACCAAGGTACCTATCATCCCCATGGCAGGGCCCAGATCCCCTAGGGTACGGAAAACCTTGATGGCGGTGACATGACGCTCGGCAGTCAACTCGATATCTTTTTCCATCACGGCACGTACCACATCGGCATCGTGGCCATCCACCAGCATATCGATCCCTTTTTTCATGAAAGGGTTGGGGATCTCAGCCGCTTCCAGCGCCAGAAAGCCCCCTTTGCGAGCAGCATCAGCCAGTTCGACCGCCTTGGTAATTAAATCATCCAGCTTGTCGCCCTTGTACATAAAGGCTTTGCCGCCAACCTTGAATGCCATAAAGAACTGGCCAATGTTGAACTTCATCATGGCGATGAAGATTGAACCAAAAATGGTGATATAGACCGATGGCATATCCACATACATGCTCATGGGGCCGCCCAGCAGCATGCCGTAAACCACCACCCCGAAACCCAGCACTATCCCTATCAGACTGCCTAGATCCACGTTCCTACTCCTGTCACCCGTTCTTATGGCTATTATAGTCTGTTGAATTTTCTGCTATTGCATCCCATGCGGCAAGCCTCAACCCACAGAGAATGCTGGTTCATTATCGACCAGTTTATCGAGAGTTTGAGGGGCCAGTGCTTTTCTGCCTCCCCCCTGCGGACGGTCGATGTTAATATAAGCCGTTTTTTCAATCCCCGAGGATGGACATGGCCAGTAAAAAAATCGACCGTCTGAGTTTTGATGCCACTCTGGAAGAGCTGGAAACCATCGTTCATCAGCTGGAACAAGGTTCCCTACCCCTGGAAGAGGCGCTCAAACAGTTCGAGCAAGGAGTCCATCTGGTGCGGGCCGGTCAGCAGAAGCTGGAACTGGCCGAACAGAAGATCCAGATCCTGCTCAGCCAAGCCGATGGCAGTGATAAGCTTGCCCCCTTCCAGCCAGAACAAGGAGAGGAGTGAGTGGCGCTGGACCATTTTTCCCGTCTGCATCGTCAGCGTATTGACGACTGTCTGTCAGCACAACTTGAATCCTTGCCCGCCATGGCGCCACGGCTGCGCGATGCCATGAGCTACGGCCTGCTGCTGGGCGGCAAGCGGGTACGCCCGTTTCTGGTCTACGCGGTCGGCGAAATGCTGGGCGTCAAGAGCGATCTGCTGGATGGCCCCGCCGCTGCCGTGGAGTGCATCCACGCCTACTCCCTGCTGCACGATGATCTGCCCGCCATGGATGACGACGACCTGCGTCGCGGCCAGCCAACCGTCCACAAGGCGTTTGATGAAGGCACCGCCATTCTGGCCGGTGATGCGCTGCAGACCCTCGCATTCTCCATTCTGGCCGACCACCCCATGCCAGATACACTGATGGCCAACCGGGTGCGGATGCTGAGTACCCTCGCCCGCGCTTCGGGTTATCTCGGCATGTGTGGCGGTCAGGCACTGGATCTGCAGGCCGAAGGCCGCCAGATCTCGCTTGCCGAACTGGAGCAGGTGCACCGCCACAAGACCGGTGCGCTGATTGAGTGCGCCGTGGCGCTCGGTGCCCTGTGTAAGGCCGATGTGGATGATGCCACCCTGGCCGCGCTGCATAGCTACGCCGCGGCCATCGGGCTGGCCTTTCAGGTGCAGGATGACATCCTCGATATCACAGGTGATACCGCCACCCTCGGCAAGCCACAAGGCTCTGACCTGGCGCTGGAGAAAAGTACCTATCCGGCCCTGCTCGGTCTTGAAAATGCCCGTGAGCTGGCTCGCGAACTGCACGGCAAAGCCTTAACAGCCCTGCAATCCTTGCCCTACAATACCGACATTCTGGAAGCGTTTGCCGATTACATCATCGAGCGAACCCACTAAACGCTGGATAACAGTAACAATATGAGCGTTGATATTAGCAATTTCCCCAACCTGGCCCTGGCGGACACGCCAATCGAGCTGCGTTCCTTGCCCAAAGATCGGCTGCCGGTGCTGTGCAACGAGCTGCGCGAATATCTGCTGCGTTCGGTCAGCCGCTCCAGCGGACACTTTGCCTCCGGTCTCGGCACGGTCGAACTGACAGTGGCGCTGCACTACGTCTATAACACGCCGTTTGATCGGTTGATCTGGGATGTGGGCCATCAGGCCTATCCCCACAAGATCCTGACCGGACGCCGTGACCGGATCCACACCATCCGTCAGAAGGATGGTCTGCACCCCTTCCCCTGGCGTGACGAGAGCGAGTACGACGTACTGAGCGTCGGCCACTCCAGCACCTCTATCGGTGCCGCCCTCGGCATGGCGGTTGCCGCCGAGAGCGAAGGACTGGGTCGCAAGGTGGTTGCTGTGATCGGGGATGGTGCCATTACTGCAGGGATGGCGTTTGAAGCGCTCAACCACGCCGGCGATGTGCACAAGGACATGCTGGTGATCCTCAACGACAACGAGATGTCCATCTCCGAGAACGTCGGCGCGCTCAACAACCATCTGGCCCGGGTCATGTCCGGCAAGCTCTACACCACCATCCGCGAAGGCGGCAAGAAGGTGTTAGCGGGTCTGCCACCGGTCAAGGAGCTGGCCAAGCGGGCCGAAGAGCACCTCAAGGGGATGGTGGTGCCCGGCACTCTGTTCGAGGAGTTCGGCTTCAACTATATCGGCCCCATCGACGGTCACGATATCGAGGCGCTGGTCGAGACCCTGCGCAACATGCGCAACCTCAAGGGCCCGCAGCTGCTGCACGTCAAGACCAAGAAGGGCAAGGGTTACGAGCCGGCCGAGAAAGACCCCATCGGTTATCATGCTGTGCCCAAGTTCAATCCGGACGAGTGCTCCCTGCCCAAGGCGAGCGGTGCCAAACCCACTTTCTCCGCCATCTTTGGCCAGTGGCTGTGCGACATGGCCGCCAAAGATGAGAAGCTGGTCGGCATCACCCCCGCCATGCGCGAAGGCTCAGGGCTGGTGAAATTCAGCCAGCAGTATCCGGATCGCTACTTCGATGTGGCCATTGCCGAGCAACATGCGGTCACTTTCGCCGCCGGTCTGGCCATCGCCGACAAGAAACCTGTGGTCGCCATCTATTCGAGCTTCCTGCAGCGCGCCTACGATCAGGTGATCCACGACGTGGCGCTGCAAGATCTGCCGGTACTGTTCGCCATCGATCGGGCCGGTCTGGTGGGCGCCGATGGCCCGACCCATCAGGGGGCGTTCGATATCAGCTTCCTGCGCACCGTGCCCAATATGGTGGTAATGACGCCGTCCGATGAGAACGAATGCCGCCAGATGCTCTATACCGGCTATCTCCATCAGGGCCCTGCCGCCGTGCGTTACCCTCGCGGCAGCAGCCTGAGCGATGCGCCCGTCTTGTCAGAGATGCAGGCGCTGGAACTCGGCAAAGGCCACATAGTGCGAGAGGGCAAGGGCACTGCCATTCTGGCCTTTGGCACCCTGCTGCACGCTGCGAAAGTAGCTGCCGAGGCACTGGATGCCACCCTGGTGGACATGCGCTTCGTCAAACCGATGGATGAGGCGCTGGTGCTCTCACTGGCGGCCAGCCACGATCACTTCGTCACTCTCGAAGACAACGCCATCATGGGCGGTGCCGGTTCGGCGGTGAACGAGCTGCTGATGCGCAATAAACAGTGCAAGCCGGTGCTCAACCTCGGCCTGCCGGATCGCTTCGTGGAACAGGGCACCCAGCAGGAGATCTATGCCCTGCTTGGTCTGGACGATGCAGGCATCCAGCGCAGCATCGAAACCTGGCTGCAAGCCTGACCTGCTGCGAGTTAAAGAGCAAATAATAGAAGGGCGCCTGATGGCGCCCTTCTTGTATCTTCACTTCTGACCGGTGTTAACCCTTGTAAATCTTCGGGTTAAACACATCCCGCAGCCAGTCACCCAGTAGGTTGATGACCAGCACCAGCACCACCAGACAGATCCCCGGGAAGGCAGTGATCCACCAGGAGCCGGAGAAGATGTAGTTGAAGCCGACGCTGATCAGCGACCCCAGCGACGGCTGGTCTACCGGCATCCCCAGACCGAGGAAGGAGAGTGCCGCCTCGCTCATGATGGCGTTGGCCACCTGCACGGTAGAGATCACCAGAATGGGCGACAGGCAGTTGGGCAGAATGTGGCGGAACATAATGCGCGGGGCACGGAATCCCATCACTTTGGCTGCTTCCACATACTCCTTCTTCTTCTCCGCCAGCACAGAGGCGCGCACGGTACGGGCGTACTGCGGCCACTCGGCGATACCGATGATCACCACCAGCATCATGATGGCGAACTTCGAGTAGAACTCGGAGCCAAAGGTTGCCTGAAAGATGGCGGAGATGATGATCGCCACCATCATGGTGGAGAACGACAGCTGCACGTCGGCAAAGCGCATCAGCAAGTTGTCGATGCGACCACCGAAGTAACCGGCAATCAGACCAATGACGATACCGAGTACCAGCTGTAGCGCCACCGCAAACAGACCGATGGAGAGTGAAATACGGGCACCATAGAGGATGGTGCTCCAGATATCGCGCCCCTGGTTATCGGTGCCGAGCCAGAAACGTGCATCGCCCCCTTCCAGCCAGGAGGGTGGCAGTTCAGCATCCATCAGATCAAAACTGGTCTGGTCATAGACGTTGTGCGGTGCCAACCAGGGCGCCAACAGCGCCGCCAGCACAAACAGCACGAAAATGGCAAAGCTGAACATGGCTACCTTGTCCCGCAGGAAGTAGTAGACGATGTCAGCATTCTTGAAGCGCGCCCAACGGCCTGGGCGTGTAGTTACAGCATTAGTCATCTGTTACCCCTTGGCGGTCAGGTTGACGGTCGGGTTGATAAACCCGTAGAGCAGGTCGACCAAGGTGTTGGTCACCACGAAAATCAGCCCCACGAAGATGACGTAGGCGGTGATCAGCGGAGTATCGACCCGGTGGATCGCCTCGAGGAACAGGAAACCGGTCCCCGGCCACTGGAACACGCTCTCGGTCAGGATGGTGTAAGCCACCATGGTGCCGATCTGCACCCCACCGACGGTGATCACCGGCAGCATGGTGTTTTTGAGGGCGTGGCTGTAATAGACCTTGTTGTTGTCCAGTCCCTTGGCACGGGCGAACTTGACGTACTCGGAGGAGAGCTGCTCCAGCATCTCGGAGCGCACCAGCCGGATAAACAGCGGCAGCATAATGGAGGAGAGCGACACCGCAGGCAGGATCAGGTGCTTGATACCATCCCAGGTGAAGAAGCCCGACTCCCAACCCAGCAGGTTATAGGTCTCGCCGCGGCCATAGGCCGGCAGCCAGCCCAGCTGGATGGAGAAGAGATACATCAACATGATGGCGGTCAAAAACACCGGGATCGAGATACCGATACTGCTCCCCGCCATGATGATCTTGGTGGCAATGCTGCGTGGGTGGATCGCCGAGTAAACACCGAGCGGAATAGAGACCACCACTATGATCAGCGCAGCGGCAAACACCAGCTCAAGGGTAGCCACCAGCTTGTCGAGGATCACCTCGAGAGCAGGTCGCTTGAAGAAATAGGAGGTGCCCAAATCCCCATGCACCGCATTTTTCAAAAAGCGGCTGTATTTAATGAGGAAGGGATCATTGAGGCCCATCTTCTCACGCAACTCGTGACGCTGGGCTTCGGAGACCGATTGTCCCACCATCTCGCGCAACGGGTCACCCAGGTTGTCCTGGATGGAGAAGGCGACCAGGCTGATGACGAACATCACTATCACGGCCTGATAGAACCGTTTCAGCAGGAATGTAAACATGCTTGTCCTTCTACGTGGCCTGTGTCTTGGCACAGGCTTCTGTTAGTGGGCGGAGTGGCCAGCTGACCACCCCGCCCGGTCCTTCCTTGGTGCTTCGCTTACTTGCCGACCACCAGGTCACCCAGGTAAGGGAAGTTCATCACGTTGACCACCGGCTTGATATCGACATTCTTCTTGGCGCCATAGGCCAGATCTTCCCAGTGCAACGGCACGTAGGCAGCATCTTCGATCACCATGGCTTCGACCTTCTTCAGCATCTCGGCACGCTTGGCCGGATCGGTCTCGGCATTGGCCTGCTCGATCAGCTTGTCAGCCTCGGCGTTGGCATAACCGGCGCAGTTGTACTGACCCATACCGGTCTTGGCATCCTTGGTGAAAGTCAGGAACTCGAAGAAGTTCGCAGTATCTTCGGTATCAGAGTGCCAGCCGATCAGCTGCATGTCCGCAGCGCACTTGTCAAACTCCGGCCAGTACTGGGCCACCGGCATGGTCTTCAGATCCACTTTGATGTTGATCTTGGCCAGCATGGCCGAGACCGCCTGGGCAATCTTGACGTCGTTGACGTAGCGAGCCGCCGGGGAGATGAAAGTCATCTTGAAGCCCTTCTCGTAACCGGCCTCTTTCATCAGCTCCTTGGCCTTGGCCAGATCATACTGGGGCACCAGCGCCTCGTTGTGGCCGGCATAGCCTTTCGGGCTCAGCTGACCTGCGGGAGTGCCGAAGCCCTTGTTGATCTTCTCGACGATACCCACCTGGTTGATGGCGTAGTTGATCGCCTGACGCACCCGCTTGTCTTTCAGCGCCGGGTTGGTGTTCTGGTTCAGCTCGATGATGATGGCGCGGGTACCGGACAGGGTCACCAGCTGGGAATCCTTGCCATTCTTGACTCGCTCCAGATCGTTGGGCGCGACCGGATAGATCATGTCCACGTCGCCACCCAGCAGGGCTGCAACACGGGTCGCATCTTCCTTGATCGGCACCACGGTCAGGTTCTCGACGTTACCCTTGGAGGCCTTGTCCCAGTAGTTGGCGTTGCGGACATAGTCCAGCTTCACACCCTGCTCGCGGAACTTGACGATAAACGGACCAGTACCAGATACGTTGGTTGAAGCATAGGAGTCGCCATTCTTGACGATCTCGGCCTTGTCTTTGCCTGCTTCGGTCTTGCCGGTGTAGAACTTGGAGTCCATCGGGAAGATGTAGGTGACGGTCTGCAGCACCAGCGGGAACGGCTTGGCGGTGATCAGATCGACGGTGTAGTCATCGACCTTCTTCACTTCGGCAATAGGATCGAAGATCGCCTTGAAGTCGACGGAAGATTTCAGGCGATTGACGGTCCACACCACATCGTCGGCGGTGAAGTCGTTACCGGAGTGGAACTTGACCCCTTTGCGCAGGTGGAAGCGGACGGTCTTGTCATCGATACGCTCAAACTTCTCGGCCAGACGGGGCTCGAATTTCAGGTCCTGGGTGTAACGCATCAGAGGATCGAATACCAGATGAGACATCTCCAGAGTCTGACCGGAGAGCTGCTCCTGCGGATCCAGCGAAGTAGCGTCAGAGGCGACACCGACCTTGATATCAGCGGCTGAGACACTGAAGGCGAAACCGGCGGCAAACAGCGCCAGGGCAATTTTGGATAATCCTTTCTTCATCGTTTTCTCCATGCTTTTGGCTTTTTTATTAAATGACAAGGTACTTCACTCACCATCCGGCGAACCGGCGCGTTACTAGCTGGCGATTTCCAGCCCCTCACGGGACATGCCTTTAAATGCAGGCATGAGGGAGATCAGCTTGCGGCTGTACTCATGCTCGGCATTGGTAAAGAGTTTCTCGGTGGCGGCCACTTCCACCAGATGACCGTGCTGCATCACCCCGATGCGATCGCACATCTGGCGGATCACCGGCAGATCGTGGCTGATGAACAGCATGGTGAGCTTGAGCTCCTGCTGCAGATCTTTAAGCAGGTTGAGGATCTGGGCCTGCACCGACACATCCAGCGCCGAAGTCGGCTCATCGCAGATGAGGAAGCGCGGGCGAGTGGCCAGGGCGCGGGCAATGGATATGCGCTGGCGCTGACCGCCGGAGAACTCGTGGGGATACTTAACCCCGGCACCACGGCCAAGCCCGACATGATCGAGCAGATCATTGACGATCCCCTCAATCTGGCTCTCGCTGCGGGCCAATTTGTGGAAGCGGATCGGCTCGGCAATGATGTCGCGCACCTTCATCCGCGGGTTCATTGACGAATAGGGGTTCTGGAACACCATCTGCATCTGGCGGCGCAGCGGGCGACGCTCGCGCTCGCTTTTGAGGGCGGTCAAGTCGATCCCCTCAAAGAAAATCTGGCCGGTATCAGGCGGATAAAGGCCGGTGATGGCGCGGGCAATGGTCGATTTGCCGGAGCCCGATTCCCCCACCAGACCGAAGGTCTCCCCTTCGAAGATCTCGAAGCTGATGTTGTTGCAGGCGCGCACATACTGACGGCGGCTCGGGAAGATGGAGTCCTTGGTGACGAACTTCAGATCGACGTTTTCCACCCGCAGCAGCGCCCCTTCATAGGCGCGCTCATCCTGACTCTGGCCGAGCCAGTGGGTCTTGAGGTCGATATTGGTATCCGGCGCACTGGCATCCTCGATATAAGAGACCAGCGGGAAGCGCACCAGCTTGACGTCGGAGCGCGGCACCGCCGAGATGAGGCTGCGGGTGTAGGGGTGATTGGGGCTGCCCAACACCTGTTCGGTCAGGCCGAACTCCACCAGATCGCCGCGATACATCACCGCCACCTTATCGGTAACGTTGGAGACAACCCCCATGTCGTGGGTCACCAGCATGCAGCCCACCTGACGCTCTTTGCAGAGGTTGCGGATAAGCTGGAGGATCTGATCCTGAATGGAGACATCGAGGGCCGTGGTCGGCTCGTCAGCGATGATCAACTCAGGATCGCACGACAGGGCTATGGCGATGACCACCCGCTGGCGCATACCACCGGAGAACTGGTGCGGGAACTGCTTGATGCGCAGTTCCGGCTGCGGGATCCCCACCGCCCCCATCAGCTCCAGTGCCTTGGCAAAGGCCGCTTCGCGGGAGAGCTTGGTATTGGCCAGCATGGTCTCCACCAACTGCTGTTCAACGGTAAACAGCGGGTTGAGGGAGGTCATGGGATCTTGAAAGATAAATCCGATGCGGGAGCCACGAATGGCCCGCATCTCGTTCTGGCTCTTGCCGGAGATGAGCTCGCCATTGAGGTAGATATCGCCACGGGCAATGTGCCCGGGGGGACTGAGCAGATCGATGACGGCGTTGCCGATGGTGGACTTGCCGGCGCCGGATTCTCCGACTACCCCGACAATCTCACCCTTTTCGATGGAGAAAGAGAGATCCTTCACCGCGGCCAGCACCCCGTAGCGGGAGGGGTACTCGATCCGCAAGTTTTTCACTTCGAGCAAGGACATGTTTACCTCTGCGGGGGACATCCGTCCCAAATAATTCGTCCGTAAATCAGCCGCAGATGCCGGTTGTTACCTTGGGCAATATTTGCTCAATCCATGAGGCAGCGAAACCAGCGATCCGGGCGGGTTTTTTGCATTTTTTTGGAATAACCCGCGAGTAACTTAGACGGTTTAACCTCGGGTGTAAATGCTTGCGTTATACAATCCCGCAATGTTTTGTGCAGATAACCACCCGTTCAATAGCAACAAATGATGACAATCATCACAAAAATGGCCTGTCCGTCCGTATACCTATTGGTATCATTACTTTAATTTCAACAACAACGCAACAAGTAGCATTTATCACTATTTAAAACGCGAGTGCAGGTCCCGAATGAGTAGTGAATATTTATGTGAAATGGATGATAAACGGCAGCATATGCCGGTGAATGAAAATTAAGCAGATATAAATCGGGGGATGCCAGAACGGTCATCCCCTGGAAGGCAACATTTAGCCGAGCCAGAACGCCAGCAATTGCATACAAAACAGGGCAAACAACGCGGCGATCAAATCGTCCAGCATAATGCCGAGGCCGCCGTGGATCCGGCGGTCAAACCAGCAGATGGGCCAGGGTTTGAGCACATCGAACAGGCGGAACAGCACGAAGCCGGCCAACACCCACTCCCAGCCAGCCGGAGCGGCAATCATGGTGACGCCAAAACCGATCACCTCATCCCAGACGATGGCGCCATGATCTGCCATGCCGATGGCATCGGTGGCGCTCTGGCAGATGCGGATCCCCACCACAAACCCCACCGCCAGCAAGGCGATAAACCAATGGGTCGGCAGACCGCTCACCAGCAGATAGAGCGGAATGGCCACCAGCGTGCCCATGGTGCCGGGCGCCTTGGGGGAGAGGCCGGAGCCAAACCCCACCGCCAGCAAGTGGAGCGGGTTCTTCAGGTTCAGTCGTTTCAACTCGGGCTTTATCATAAAAAAGCTCATGCGAAGTGATCCCACCCTTTCAATTGCAGCTCCACCACTTGTTCGCCACGCAGATAATCGATACCCGGCTCACCCGCCAGGATGCGACCGATGCGGGTGAACTTGACCCCGCTGTGGGCCAGCGCTGTATCCAGCGCACCGTGATGTTCCTGCGGCACGGTGAAGCAGAGCTCGTAGTCATCGCCACCGGCCAGCGCCAGTTGCCACGCCGCCTGATCGCTCACCGCATCGCGCAGCACTGGCGAGAGCGGCAGCAGATCGAGATCGATCTGGGCCCGCACGCCGGAGGCCTTGAGAATATGACGAAGATCCGATGCCAGACCATCGGAGAGATCCAGCGCACTGCCCGCCAGCCCGCGCAGGGCCTGTCCGGCCAGAATGCGGGGATGAGGATGCTCGAGTCTGGGCAATACCGCAGCCAGCTGGTTCTCGTTGAGGGTGCGTTTGCCAAGCAGGTGGGAGAGCGCCAGCGCCGCATCCCCCAGAGTACCGGTCACATAGATGCCATCACCAGCTTTGGCACCGCTGCGCAGCAGGGCACGACCGGCAGGCACAGATCCCTTGACCGAGATGGTGATGGAGAGCGGCCCGCGGGTCATATCACCCCCCACCAGCGCCACGTTGTAGTACTCGGCCAGTTCGAGGAACCCTTCGGCAAAGCCAGCAACCCAACTCTCGTTGATAGCGGGCAAGGTCAACGCCAGCGACACCCAGCGTGGCTCGGCCCCCATGGCGGCGAGATCGGAGAGATTGACCGCCAGCGCCTTGTAGCCGAGATCCACCGGATCCATGTCGGGAAAGAAGTGTACACCGCTCACCAGGGTGTCGGTGCTCACTGCCAGCTGGGTATCGGGAGGCAGGGTCAGCAAGGCACAGTCATCTCCAGGGCCCATCACCACGTCCTTGCGGGCGTGGGGAACCTTGAAGTACTTATCAATCAGCTCAAATTCACCCATACAGTAAAAAGCCAGCGGTTAGGCTGGCTCCTCTCTTAATGCTGACGGACAGCAGGATCAACGCTTGCTCAGCGTCTTGATCACTTTGTCCAGTACACCGTTGACAAACTTGTGGCTGTCATCGGCAGCAAAGGCTTTGGCCAGCTCGATCGCTTCGTTGATCACCACACGGGGCGGCACATCATCACGACGGGTCAGCTCATAGGTCGCCAGACGCAGGATCGCCTTGTCCACCATGTCCACTTCTTCCAGCGGACGGGAGAGGAAAGGTGCAAATACCTTATCCAGCTCGTTGCAGTGGAGGGCTACCCCAAACAGCAGATCGCGGAAATAGCTCAGGTCTACACCCTTGGTGTCCTGATCGATCTTGAACTGCTCTTCGATGTCACCCACGTTAGCCTTGGTCATCTGCCACTGGTAGATGGCCTGGGTGGCGCAATGGCGGGCTTTACGGCGCTCGGACGGTTTCAATGTACTTCTCCTCGTTACACGTCCAGTTCTTTCAGGACGTTGATCATTTCGAGCGCTGCCAGTGCAGCCTCTGCACCCTTGTTACCCGCCTTGGTACCTGCACGCTCGATGGCTTGTTCAATGTTTTCAGTGGTCAGCACGCCGAAGGCAACGGGAATTTCATACTCCATCATTACCTGAGCCATGCCCTTGCTGTTCTCGTTTGCCACCAGGTCGAAGTGGTAAGTGCCGCCACGGATGACAGTACCGACCGCCACGATGGCGTCGTATTGACCACTCTTGGCCAACTTTTTGATGACCAATGGCATTTCCATCGCGCCCGGCACTTTTACCAGTGTCAGGTTGCTGTCCTGCACTTGACCTTGACGCTTCAGTACGTCCACCGCACCGTTCACCAGACTGTCGTTGATGAAGCTGTTGAAACGGGCAACAACAATAGCAACGCGCGCCTCAGGAGCGGCGATATTTCCTTCGATAACTTTCATTGGAAATCCTGTATCTGTGCAATCAAAAGAGCCGGAGTCAAAAGTGCGCACATTCTAGCACAACAGACCCACGACAAAAACCATGGCTGCAATAGACAGCCATGATCGCGATTTAACCAGTCCGGCGAGCTTACTCGCCGACCTATTCCACTACTTCCAGACCGAAACCGCCCGGAAGGGGATGGTACTTCTCTGGTAGAACTTTACTCGCTGACGTACTCAACCACTTCCAGACCGAAACCACCGAGGGCATGGTACTTCTTCGGCGAGCTCAGCAGGCGCATCTTGCTCACGCCAAGCGCCTTGAGGATCTGGGAACCCACGCCAACCCGGCGCGAGGTACCCTGCCACTTGGCCCCTTCCGGCGCCAGTCCCTTGTCGGCGGCTTCAAAGCCTTTGACCCGGGCCAGCAGCTCGGCGCCCTGGGCTTCGGCCCCCAGGATCACCAGCACACCGCCCTCGCTGGCGATACGCGCCATGGATTTGGGCAGCGGCCAGCTGCGGGCGCTGTGGCGATCCGTCAGCAGCAGATCGCTCAGCACGTCGTGCAGATGGACCCGCACCAGGGTCGGCTGGTCGGCTTTCACCTCGCCTTTCTTGAGGGCGAAGTGCACCTGGTTGTCTATGGTGTCGCGGAAGGTGATGAGGTCAAACTCGCCAAACTCGGTAGGCAGCTTGCACTCGGCCACTTTCTCGACCGTGGTCTCGTGCTGGTTGCGGTACTCGATAAGGTCGGCGATGGTGCCGAGCTTGATGCCGTGCTGCTCGGCGAATACTTCCAGATCCGGACGGCGCGCCATGGAGCCATCTTCGTTGAGGATCTCGACGATGACGGAGGCCGCCTCGTAACCGGCCAGACGAGCCAGATCGCAGCCAGCTTCGGTGTGACCGGCACGGGTCAGCACGCCGCCATCCTGCGCCATCAGCGGGAAGATATGGCCCGGCTGCACCAGATCGGCCGCCTTGGCATTGGGCGCCACTGCCGCTTGCACGGTCACCGCGCGATCAGCGGCGGAAATACCTGTGGTCACCCCTTCGGCCGCTTCGATGGTCACGGTGAAGGCGGTGGAGAACTGGGCATTGTTGCGATCAACCATCAGCGGCAGCGCCAGCTGCTTGCAGCGATCCTGGGTCAGGGTCAGGCAGATCAGGCCACGGCCGTAGCGGGCCATGAAGTTGATATCCTCAGGACGGACGCAGGAGGCGGCCATGATGAGGTCACCTTCATTCTCCCTGTCTTCGTCATCCATCAGGATCACCATCTTGCCAGCCTTGATATCGGCAATGATTTCCTGGGTTGTGCTCAGCGCCATGGGTTACTCCATCAATGTGCTTGGGAATTGAGCCCGCTGGCTCAATAAAAATGCGAGTGTATGTTGCTCTAGATGGGGGCACACTGCCCCATTTCAATCAGAGCGGGATCACAGAAAATCGTTTTGGTAGCCTGATTTAGTGCACACCGTTAGAGAAAACCGGCCTTGGCCAGGGTCGCCATGGTCAGGGTCGAGGCGCTGCTCTCCTGAGGTTTACCCATCATCAGCCGCTCCAGATAGCGGGCAATCTGATCCACCTCCAGGTTGACCTTGTGGCCGGGCTTCCAGCTGGCGATGGTGGTCTCCTGGGCGGTGTGGGGCACGATCGTCAGGCGGAACAGATCCCCCTGCACCGCGTTGACGGTGAGGCTGATGCCATCCACCGCAATCGAACCTTTCTCGGCGATGTAGCGGGAGAGCTCGCCCGGCGCCTTGATCCAGTACTCGATGGCGCGGCCGCTGCTGGAGACGCTTTTCACCTCCCCAACCCCATCCACATGACCGGAGACCAGATGGCCGCCGAGGCGGGAGGTAGGCATCAGCGCCTTCTCGAGGTTGACCCGATCGCCCACCCTGGCTGCGGCAAAGCCGCTGCGCGACAGGGTTTCCAGCGACACATCGGCGGTATAGCACTTGTCGCCCAGCGCCACCACGGTGAGGCAGACGCCGTTGGTGGCGATGGAGTCACCCAGCTTGACGTCGCTAAAATCCAGACCCGGCGCATGGACGGTGAGGGCCATGTCTTCGCCCTGACGGCGCAGTTCGGCCAGGGTTCCCACCGCTTCGATAATTCCGGTAAACATGCAGATCACCTTGCTGATGACGGGGGCAGAGGCTGCCCCCTTGAACATTGATAAATCAGGCTATTTTGGCGGTAATGCGAATGTCCAGGCCGACCATCCGCACATCCTTGATGTTGAGCTTGGGCGCCTGAAACAGTCGGCTCAGCCCGGGCAGATGGAACAGTCCGCGCCCCTCATCACCCATCAGTTTTGGCGCCTGGTAGAGCACCAACTCATCCACCAATCCTTTATCCAGCAGCGCGCCGCACAGCCGTGGCCCCGCTTCAACCAGCACCGAGTTGATCTGCCGTTTAGCCAGCAGCATGAACAGGCTGACCAGATCCAGCTTGCCATCCAGCAGCGGCAGCTCCAGCTGCTGCACCCACTCGGGCCACTCGCCGGATGCCTTGTGGCGGGCCAGCAGCACCGGGCTTTCGCTCTGGAACAGCGGCAGGTCGGGGGTGAGCCGGTTTTGCGAATCGACGATGACCCGCAGCGGCTGGCGCAGGGTCTCTTTGGGATAGCT
Source organism: Aeromonas sp. CU5 (assembly GCF_002586745.1). NCBI lineage: Bacteria > Pseudomonadati > Pseudomonadota > Gammaproteobacteria > Aeromonadales > Aeromonadaceae > Aeromonas > Aeromonas sp. CU5. The sequence goes on along the minus strand of NZ_CP023817.1, from coordinate 24,079 downwards.
GGCCTTGACCGAAGGTGGCAACTCGTCCCAACGCACGGTCAGGGAGGCGTTATCGACCAGCACGGTTTCGGCGCTGGAGAGTACCGCATCGTGGCGGGCTCGCAGCCGCTGCACGTCGCGGCGTGCATCGGGGGAGGTGATCCACTGGCTCTCGCCGCTCGCCATGGCGGTGCGGCCATCGAGGCTGGCACCCAACTTGATTGTGGTCCGTGGAAACGCAGTTCGCATCCGCTTGAAAAAGCCCGGATTGAGCGCCTCGGCATCGCTGGCCAACAGGCCAAAATCGGTCTTGATACCTGCCTCGGAGAGCATGCGCAGACCGCGCCCGGCCACTTCGGGATTGGGATCGACCATGGCCGCCACCACCCGGGCAACACCGGCTTTGATCAGCGCCTCGGCGCAAGGGGGAGTACGGCCATGGTGAGAGCAGGGTTCGAGGGTCACATAGGCGGTGGCGCCACGGGCATTGTCACCGGCGGCGCGCAGGGCATAGACCTCAGCATGGGGCTCGCCCGCCTTCTGATGCCACCCTTCGCCAACCACCACCCCATCTTTGACCAGCACGGCACCCACGCAGGGGTTGGGGGCCGTGGTGTAGCGGCCACGGCGGGCCAGTTCGAGGGCCCGACTCATCCATTGGTAATCATCTTGACTAAACATCAGGACTCCTGTCTTCAACAACACCCAAGCCGCATCCGATCACGTAACTGACTGCGTTACCGCGTCCGATTACGCTTCGCTAATCGAACCTGCGTCCGGGAAGGTTCATTTTTCCAGCTTGGCGATCTCTTCACCAAACTCACGGATATCTTCGAAGCTGCGATAGACGGAGGCAAAGCGGATATAGGCCACCTTGTCCAGACTCTTGAGCTCATCCATCACCAGATTGCCCACCAGCTCGGAGGCGACTTCGCGCTCACCGGTGGCGCGCAGGCGGGATTTGATGTGGTTGACCGCCTTTTCGATGGCCTCCATGCTCACCGGTCGCTTCTCCAGCGCCCGCAGGATGCCGGCACGCAGCTTGTCTTCGTTGAACGGCTCGCGGGAGCCATTGGACTTGATGACGCGGGGCATCACCAGCTCGGCCATCTCGAAGGTGGTAAAGCGCTCGTGACAGAGCAGACACTCACGACGGCGGCGCACCTGATGGCCTTCTGCCACCAGACGGGAATCGATCACCTTGGTATCAACCGCACTACAGAATGGGCAATGCATCGGACCTCCGGCGTTAATGGAACAGGGACCGGCCCGGCGGGCCAGGATCTAGGTCGGCCAGTGTAGCACGGCCATACAAGGGCGGTAAAAAGCGGAAAAGCGTGATTTTTCTGTCCGTTATCACCAAGGGGCAACTCAGTCGTCGTAAGGCAGGCTATCGGGATCGCAATCCAGATAATCGGGGGCGGGATCGACCGTAAACTGCACCGCATCGATATAGTCATGACCCAGCATCAATGCCTTGCCGATCCGGTGCATGCCATCCATCACCCGACCGGCGCTGTCGAGAATAACCGGATAGGCGAGATCCGCCGCCATGATGAGCTGGCAATGCTCGACCACGCTGCGCACCGTGGGGCTGGCGCCGTCATGGCCGTACCAGTGCACCCGGTCAAGTTCGGCAATCCGGCCGAGGGCCACCGCCTGCACCGGCAGGTCGCGGCTCAATCGCACCAGTCGGCGCACATCCCAGGCCAGCAGCCCCTGCTCGCTGGTACGAAAGTGATACTGGGCGCGGATCGCCAGCTTGAGCGCCGCCTCCCACTCTTCATCACGCCCGTCATCGTCCATCGTTGCTTTGTTACTCAGAGTCATCCGTCCTCACCTCTTGCCAAATGCCATAAAAAACAATGCCACCCGAAGGTGGCATTGGTCTCAAACCGGATTAACGCCGTTATCAGGCATAAACCGGGAAGCGGCGGCAGATGTCCAGCACCTGCTCGCGTACGGTGGCCAGCACGGCATCGTTGTCGTGGTTGTCCAGTACGTCACAGATCCAGTTGGTCAGCTGGATCGACTCGGCTTCCTTGAAACCACGGCGGGTGATGGCCGGGGTACCGATCCGCACACCGGAGGTGACGAACGGGGAGCGCGGGTCGTTGGGCACGGAGTTCTTGTTGACGGTGATGTTGGCTTTGCCCAGTGCAGCGTCAGCCTCCTTACCAGTCAGCTCGCGGCCAATCAGGTCAACCAGCATCAGATGGTTGTCGGTACCGCCGGAGACGATCTTATAACCGCGCTCGATAAAGGTCGCAGCCATCGCCTTGGCGTTTTTCACTACCTGAGCCTGATAGGTCTTGAACTCCGGCTCCAGCGCCTCTTTGAAGGCAACGGCTTTACCGGCGATGACGTGCATCAGCGGGCCACCCTGACCACCCGGGAAGACGGCGGAGTTGAGCTTTTTGTAGAGCTCTTCGTCGTCAGCGGCGGAGAGGATCAGACCACCACGGGGACCGGCCAGGGTCTTGTGAGTGGTGGAGGTCACCACGTGAGCGTGGGGAACCGGGTTCGGGTAGACGCCTGCGGCAATCAGACCGGCCACGTGAGCCATGTCGACGAACAGGTAAGCACCGATTTTGTCAGCGATTTCACGCATGCGGGCCCAGTCAACGATACCGGAGTAGGCGGAGAAGCCACCGATCATCATCTTCGGCTTGTGCTCAACGGCCAGACGCTCCATCTCGTCGTAGTCAATTTTGCCGGACTCATCGATACCGTAAGGAATGATGTTGTAAAGCTTGCCGGAGAAGTTGACCGGGGAGCCGTGGGTCAGGTGACCACCGTGGGCCAGGTTCATGCCCAGCACTGTGTCGCCCGGCTGCAGCAGAGCCATATAGACGGCGCTGTTGGCCTGGGAGCCGGAGTGCGGCTGCACGTTGGCGTAAGTGGCACCGAACAGCTCTTTGGCGCGCTCGATGGCCAGGGTTTCGACCACATCCACATACTCGCAACCACCGTAGTAGCGCTTGGCCGGATAGCCTTCAGCGTACTTGTTGGTCAACTGGGAGCCCTGGGCTTCCATGACTCGGGGGCTGGTGTAGTTCTCAGACGCAATCAGCTCGATATGCTCTTCCTGACGACGGGTCTCGTCTGTGATGGCCTGCCACAGCTGGGGGTCATAGCTGGCGATGGTCATGTCACGTTTCAACATCCGTTTCTCTCCTGAAAATCGTTTGCGCGGTAGGTGTAATGGGCGTGGCATTGTAACGTGAGCTGGATCAAAGAGACAGTCCAACAACCTAAAAAAATGTTGATTTTATGTTGTAAAAAACAAGATTTCCTCCACGTTCAATACCCTGGCCGCTCCGCCAAAAGAGACATTTTTCATCCCGCTGTTGGGCGGCAAAACCCGAAGGGGATCACAACGCCGTGGTGATCCATCCTGTAACATATTCATTCGAAACAAATTTAATGATGATGGAGCTGATTGCCACCACCCACCCGAAGGGCGGCATCTGACCGGAGGAGTTCAAGATGGACCATCTGCTGACATTCGCGATCCTGGCTGTTTTTTTTCTGTTTTACTGGGTCTACTACACCAACCAGCGCAAACATATTGCGACCTGCCCGTGGGAGGATCTCCCCACCAAAGCCGAATATCTGGCGGCCCACCCGGAGGCGGTCGATGGCGACATCATCTTCTGCCACCACTGCGGCCACCACGAGTTGCGGGAAGTCGGTCTGGTGCATCAGGCCGATTTTCGCCGCGAGTGGGTCTGCGCCAAGTGCAAGCAGGTGCTGTTTCGGGAGAGCGATGATCAACCCCTTTAGCGTGCCGCCGTGCACAAGGAAGCAAAATGAAACAGTTACACGCCAGTTGCCTTTGTGGCGCTGTTCATCTGAGCCTGCCAGACCAGTTTGATTACATGGGCAACTGCCACTGCTCGGAGTGCCGCAAATTCTCAGGCTCCGACTACGCCTCCGTCGGCGGACTGGATGGGGACAAGGTCACCATCGCCCAAGGGGAAGCGGTGCTGACCCGTTACCAGAAATCAGCGGAGACCACCCTAGCCTTCTGCAGCCAGTGCGGTTCCAGTCTCTTTAGCCAGAAGCGCAGCAGCGGCAAGATCAACCTGCGGCTGGGGATCCTCGACGACGTACCGACCCAACAGCCGAACTTTCATATCTTTGTCGGCTCCAAGGCACCCTGGCACCAGATTGGCGACGATTGCCCGCAATTCGAGACCCGCCCCTAAGCAGCGCGGCCAACCTGCAACATCGGTGACCGGCGGGCCGGAATCACTGAAAGCACCCCGTGAAGTTTCCTTTATTTTTAAAGTCGTTAGAATCGGGAGCCATCAAGGCTCCCGATTGCCATCCACGGAGGAAAAATGCAGGAATTTATGGCTACCAGCGAACGCCGGGCCGAACTCTACTGGTGGTTCTCCACCCTGTTCGCCGCCGAGCTCAGTGATGAGCAGATCGCCGAATATGACACCTATGATGTGCGAAGCTTCCTGAAAAGCCTCTCAACCCTCGACCCGATGCGCGAGGCAGTGGCGGAACTCAACGACGCCATCGCTCGCCTGCTGGTGCGCCCAGATCGCCAGCTGGAGCTGGCCGCCGACTTCGCAGGCTTGTTTCTGGTGGATCCCAAGCAGGGCGCTCTGCCCTACGAATCACTCTACCGCGGCGATGCCAAGCTGATGATGCAGGCCCCGATGACCGAGATGCAGGCCCGCCTCGATCGCCTCGGCATCAATGTCAGCGACAAATACAAGGAGCCTGCCGACCATCTGGCCATCGAGCTGGATCTGATGGGCAATCTCATCATCCGCGCGGCGGAAGCAAAGAGCGCGGCCGAGCGGGAAAGCTGGTTAAACGAACAGGAGGCGCTGTTGCACACCCATCTGCTGGGCTGGTTCGCCAAGTTCGAAAGCGCCTGTCGCGCTGCCGACCAGTTTGGCTTCTATGGCGCCTGTGCTCGCCTGCTGGGGGTATTCCTCACCATGGATGCCAACTATCTGGGGCTGGTGAAGCCGACCCAACCGGCCGGTTGAAGCAATGAGAACAGCGCTGCTATTGATAGCATGCTGGCTGCTGGCCCTGATCCCGCTGGATCAGGGCCTTACCCCACTGGTCACGCTGCTGTTCAATCCCGATCGTGAGCTGTACGGCACCGCCCAGCTCACCGGCTTTGCCGGTATTCTGCTCACCCTCTATCTTGCCAACCTCGGCGTCGAGGTGGTGCTGCGCCGCCGTTTTCAGATCGCCGGTATGCTGGCCCTGTTGGCCGCCTGGATCGACTTCATCAACAGCAGTGGCAGCGAGTCGCACTTCCTGCTGCTCTACCTGCTTGCCCTCCCCTTCCACCTGCTCGGCTGGCTGGTATTGGTGCGCGGTATTCAGGCGTTTGGTCGCCAGAAAGGCTGATCCCTTCCTACCGCCTATTGATCACTGTCAGATCCAGACACGACAACACTGACGCTCACATGGCGCCTTACTCAGTAAAGGGGGATCAGCCTCGATGACCAGACGGCAGAAAGTGGATGGCACGCGCCAGCAGGCGGTAATGTTCGGGGGGAAGGGCGTCGGAGAAGATCCACAGTTGCTGTAACGACGCAGGTTCAGTGCCTTGCGGATCGGGGCAAAGCACCAACCTGAGCACACCGGGCAAAATACGGCTCTTTTTACCGAGCTGATAGCGGCCACCTTGCCACTGCAGCCACTGGCCATCCCAGATCAGTTCGAATGGGGGCTCGACGAGCGCCCGCCAACTCAGCCAGAGCGCCACCAACCAAACGGGCAGCAACAGCGCCCACTGCCAAGCGGCAATCAGGCCAGCCACCGGCCAGAGCAGCAACAGAAAGAGGGCCACCAGCAAGGATTGCTGATGGCGGGAGGGGTGAACCTGGATGATCACCCGCGCCACAGCGTTACAGCTGACGGTCGTGGCGGGCCTGATTACGCTCCAGGATCATCTTGATCAGGGCGACAAAAGCGGGATCGGCCGGTACGGCGTGACCCATGGTCCAACGGAACAGATCCGGATCATCGCTCTCCAGCAGGCGGATAAAGGTCTGCTGATCGGCGTCACTCAGGGCGTCGAACTCGTTTTCATAAAACGGCATAAAGATCACATCCAACTCAAGCATGCCGCGACGGCAGGCCCATTTCAGACGGGATTTTTCAACTGGGCTCAACATGGCACTCTCCTTACATAGACCCGGGGGATGGTACCAGCAGGATTTTCCGGCTGACAAACATTAGTTACGTCTTTACCATGCAGCTCACATACTTTCTCTCTGGAATACCATCGTGAGTCTGCAACCACCTGCTTTTCCTGCCGAGCCGACCCGTTTCCCCCTGACCAAGCTGGCCATCACCCGCCTTTGTGGCCCGGATCGCGCCAAATTTCTGCAAGGTCAGGTCACCTGTGATGTGAATGCCCTGCAGCCGGGGCAAAACACCCCGGGTGGTCATTGCGATCCCAAGGGCAAGCTGTGGAGCAATTTCCGCCTGCTCTGCCTCGACGACAGCCTGTTGCTGCTGACCAGCCCTTCAGTGCTGGAACGTCAGTTGCCGGAGCTGAAGAAATTTGCTGTCTTCTCCAAGGTCGAGATCGCCGCAGACGAACGCCACGCCACCGGGATCGCCGGTACAGGCAGCGATGGCTGGATCGCCGCGCAGTTTGGCCTTCTGCAGAGCGGTCTTATCGACGGCGGCATGGCGGTGAAGGTCGAACAGGATCGCTGGCTGCTGGTAAGCAATCAGCAAGCCGACGCCCTGCCGCAAGGTGACGAGTCACTCTGGTGGGGGCTCGAGATCAAGGCGGGTCTGCCGCACATGGAGGCGGTGCATCAGGGGGAGTTCATCCCGCAGATGCTCAACCTGCAAGCACTGGATGGGATCAGCTTCAACAAGGGCTGCTACATGGGACAGGAGACGGTGGCTCGTGCCAAGTATCGCGGCGCCAACAATCGCGCCCTGTTCTTGCTGGCGGGCACCACCGGCGAGCCGGTCGCCAGCGGCGATACCCTGGAGCTGCAACTGGGTGACAACTGGCGTCGCAGCGGCATGGTGCTCAACGCCTGGCAACAGGCCGGGCAGGTGTGGCTCACCGCCGTACTGCCGAAAGATACCGAGGCTGACGCCCAATTCCGCCTCAAGCAGGACGAAGGCTCCCGCCTCACCCTGCAACCCCTGCCTTACGCCCTGACCGAGTAAGGTCGGCTAGCGAGGCACCCGCGCCAGCAGTGCCTCCTTCAGCCAGCGCCCCGCCTGCCCCAGCGGGCGGGCGCGATGCCACTGCAACTCCAGCGCCAGCGCGTGGCTGGCGATAAAGTCCGGCTCCAGCACCACCACCTCGCCCCGCTTCAGCGGTTGATGCAGCAGAAATTCCGGAATAGCGGACCAGCCAAGGCCCCGCTTGACCAGCTCCAGCACCCCGAGATCCCCCTCGACCCACCACACCTGAGCCGAGATGCGAAAACGCTGGCGCTCGCTCCCTTCCCGTCGGCCGGTGACCATCAGCTGGCGTGCCCCCTGCAGATCGACCTCCCGCAGCGGCTGCTTGCGCGCCAGCGGATGATCCGGTGACACCACCAGCGGCATGGTCACCTCCCCCAGCGAACGGGCAACAATCTCCCGCTGGGGATGCACTTTCTGATAGCTGATGCCGAGCTGGGCCCGCCCGGTCACCAGCATCTCGGTCACGTCCTCCATCAACGGGAAGAGCAGCTCCAGCTCCACGGTCGGATAGCGAGTGGCGAACTCCTCCAGCAGGGTGCCGAGCCAGGGTAGGTGGGAATCATCATCGATAGCCAGGGTGAGGCGCGTCTCCACCCCGGCCGCCAGTTCACCGGCGATGGACTGCAACCGCTCGCTCTGCGCCAGCAGGATCCCCGCCTCCTGCACCATGCGGGCCCCCGCCTCCGTCAGCTGCGGATAGCGGCCGCTGCGGTCAAACAGGGTGAGCGCCAGATCGATCTCCAGATTGGCGATGGCGCTGCTCACCACCGACTGCGCCTTGCCCAGCTTGCGGGCGGCAGCGGAAAACGAGCCGGTTTCGGCGGCCGCCAGCAAGATCCTCAGTTGTTCCAGTGATGGCGTCATCTTATGGCCCTCCGGCAAGCTCTCTCATCCATCTATTTTAGCGATGGATACCAACATGAATCTATCGCTAAAGATCTATAGATTAACCAGCAATCCGTGAATGAACCTGATTGAGAGAGTGACTTATGCGTACCCGTAACGATCGCCTGCGCCATGCCATTGGCTTTGAATTCATTGGCCTGCTGATTGCCGCCCCGCTGGCCAGCTGGGTTACCGGGGTCGGGCTCAACCATATGGGCCCGCTGGCACTGTTCTTCTCGGTGCTGGCCACGGTCTGGAACTACATCTACAACATCGGGGTCGACAAGCTGCTGCTCAAATATCAGGGCCATACCCACAAAACCCTGTGGCAACGGGTTCTGCATACCTTCGGCTTTGAGGGCGGTCTGCTGATCGTCGCGCTGCCGGTCATGTCCTGGTGGCTGAGCGTCAGCCTGCTGGAGGCGCTGGTGCTGGATCTGGGCTTCGTCGTCTTCTACCTGATCTATGCCTTCGTCTACAACTGGGGCTATGACAAGGTGTTCCCCATCCCCCGCGAAGTGCCGCACGGCATGCCACAAGAGGCGCGCTAAGGCACGAATCAGTTGGATTGAAACCGAGAAGTGAAGGTCAACAAGGGAAGGCAACAGAAGAAACGACACGGCCCCATCATGGCAGACATGATGGGGCCGCAAAAAGCGTCAGCGCTGGCAGGCCGGCTGATTCAGAGGTAAGGATTCAGGCCTGCCCGTCGCTCAAGCCTGGGCCTTGAGCTCTTCGCCGCTCTCGTCAGTTGCGACCGCCTCTTCAGGCTGGGCCTGAGCGGTCTGCAGCGCTTCCAGCTCGCTCTGATAATCGCTCAGGATCTGCTGGGCAACCGCCATATCTCCCTTGTGTTTGCGCTCGAACAGATGGTGCTGCACCACGCCGTTGAGATACTCCACCGTGATGGGCTGCTCCAGGGTGGCCATCAGCTCCTCTTTCTCCAGCTCGGCATTGATTTCATCGGCGGTCGTGCGCAGCAGCCCGGCCAATTGAACCAACATGCGGCGCTCACCTTCGCGCAGCAGGCTCAACATGCGGTTTCTCTGCTGCTCATTCTGTTGGGTCATACATTTCCTTACGTCAATTGGGAACAAGCTCGCTCATTCTGCCCTGTCCCCATGACAGCGTCTATCTCATGCCCCCCACAAATTTTTGGCGCTGGCTCACAAATGGCTACAGATGCTATTTGAAGCGGCTCTGGGGTATAGTAGCCGCTGATTTTCAGGCGCTTTTTTCACCTTCATCCGCGTAAAGGGATGAGACGGCAAGGGCGCCTGCCCGGTTTACCCCAACGAGGTGAAGATCCGCTTTATGACCGACGCCATTGTGGTGCTCTGCACCTGCCCAGATCAAACCAGTGCCGACCTTCTCTGCGAACAGCTGCTGAACCAGCGGCTGGCCGCCTGCATCAATCAACTGCCGGGCATCACCTCCGTCTATCGTTGGCAAGGCAAGGTGGAGCGCGCCACCGAGATCCAGCTCATCATCAAATCCCGCCAGCCACTCTTTGCCGAGTTGCAGGCATGCATTCAAACCCATCACCCCTATGAGGTGCCAGAGCTGCTGGCCCTGCCGGTGAGTGGCGGACTACCTGCCTATCTCGACTGGCTCAATGGGGAGACCTCATGACATTCACCCGCTTGCTCTCTCCCCTGCTGCTGCTCTGTGCCCTGTTGATGACGACAGTGGGCAGCGCCCCTGCCCACGCCAGCGGCGCCGATCTGCTCAGCTCGCTGGGCATTGAAGCCAACGCCAAACCCAAATTTTTACAGGTCGATGAGGCCTTTCAGATCGAGAGCGAACAGCGCGGCGATCAGCTGCTGCTGACCCTCCACATCGCCGACGACTACTACCTCTATCGCCACAGCCTGCGCTTCAAGGGGAACAACCTCACCTTCAGCGAGCCGACCCTGCCGGAAGGGACCGAGCACGAGGATGACTTCTTCGGCAAGACCCGGGTCTACTACCAGCAGGTGAGCATCGTGGTGCCGCTAAAGGAGGTGGGGGAAAATGCCACCCTGCGGGTGCGCTATCAGGGCTGTACCGACGGCCTCTGCTATCCACCAACCGACAAGCTGATCGATGTGGCCCCGCTGGTCACGGCAACCACAGCGTCCACTGCTGAAACGGCACAAAGCGTCGCACCGGTTAGCCAGCAGGATCAGCTGGCCGCAGCCCTCGGCAATCAGGGGTTCTGGCTCAGCATCGTCGCCTTCTTCGCACTGGGGCTGGGGCTCGCCTTCACCCCCTGCGTCTTCCCCATGTACCCAATCCTGACCGGCATCATCGCCGGTGCCGGCGATCGCCTCTCCACCGGCCGCGCCTTCCTGCTCTCCATGGTCTATGTGCAGGGGATGGCGGTCACCTACACCTTGCTCGGACTGGTGGTCGCCTCGGCAGGGCTGAAATTCCAGGCGGCGCTGCAACACCCCTATGTGCTGATCGGCCTCTCGGTGATGTTCGTGCTGCTGGCCCTCTCCATGTTCGGACTCTATACCCTGCAACTGCCGAGCAGTTTGCAAACTCGGTTCTCCAGTCTCTCCAACCGCCAGCAGGGCGGCTCGGTAGTCGGGGTCGCTATCATGGGAATGATCTCCGGGCTGGTCTGCTCACCCTGCACCACGGCGCCGCTCTCGGGGGCACTGATCTACGTGGCCCAGAGCGGCGATCTCTGGCTCGGCGGGGCGGCGCTCTATGCGCTGTCACTGGGGATGGGTCTGCCGCTGCTGCTGCTCGGCACCTCGGGTGGCAAGCTGCTGCCCAAGGCGGGCGCCTGGATGGATGTGATCAAGCAGCTGTTTGGCTTCGCCCTGCTGGCAGTGCCGATCCTGCTGCTGTCACGGCTCTGGAGCGATCAGATTGCCACTCTAGCCTGGCTCGGCTGGGGGCTGCTGCTGTGCGGTTATCTCTATCACCACAACCAGCACCAGCCCCACTCGGTGGCCAAAAGCGTGCGCGGCTTCGTGCTGTTGCTGGCGATGATCAGCGCCGTGGTAGTGGGCAAGGATCTGCTGCAACCGGCCCCCCCTGCTGCCATCACGGCGGATGCCAGTCAAACGGCACCGCAGTTTATCCGCATCAAGACGCTGGATGATCTCAAGGTGCAGCTGGCAGCCGCCCGCGGCAAACCGGTGCTGCTCGACCTCTACGCCGACTGGTGCGTCGCCTGCAAGGAGTTCGAACACAAGACCTTCAGCGACCCGGCTGTGCGGGAGCGCTTCGGCCAGATGGTGCTGCTGCAGGCGGATGTTACCGCCAACGACGATGCCGATGTCGAGCTGCTCAACAGCCTCAATGTGCTGGGGCTGCCGACCCTCATCTTCTTCGACCGCGTGGGCAAGGAGCTGACAGGGCAGCGGGTCACCGGTTTTATGGGGCCGGCGGAGTTTCTGGGCAGGCTCGATCAGCTACGCTGACCAACTGCGCTCCTGTAGACAGACAGGGGGCAGCCTTATACGTTACGCACTGATTTTTCTGGCAATCCCTTGTATATGACCGGCAGCATGGCAGAATTTGCCCTTCGATTGTCTCGCCCGTCCGGAGTTTTGATGAAAAAGTGGTTCATCCCCCTGCTAGCCCTCTGGCTTTATGGCTGCAGTGCAGGGCCCGGTGAAGAGGATATCCGCCAGCAGGTCACCGCCAAGCTGCTGGCCGAGACAGACGCCAACCTGTTCGATATCAGCGACTTCACCATCCTCGGCAAGGAGGAGCGGATGGAGGGGGTCTATCTGGTCAAGGTGAGTTACCAGCTCCACTTCAAGCAGGGGCTCGATCAGTTGCAGGTGTTGCACGACGAGGACCTGGTCTACGACCGGGTGGGCCCCTTCCAGCAGGAGATGGGGCTGATGGAGCTGGAGCGCAAATATGGCGAGTTCGAGGAAGGTCAGGTGCTGCCACAAGAAGCAGAGGTGTGGATGATGAAGGGCGAACAGGGCTGGCGGCTGGCCGAACCGGCTCAATAAAGGGCTACCCTGCCCTCACTCTCTGCAACGGCAGGTCTGCCGTTGCCAACCAGCTCAGACCTGGGTATCGACCCGATACCCTTTTCGATCAGCGGGTTCGCTCGGCAGCTTGCTGGCGAGCCCCGACAGCACCTCCTTGAGGGTAACCCCGCTCTCTGCCGCACCGCTGCTCTCCAGCAGCTTGGTCAGCTGACTCTGCAAGGGGTTCACCTCCTTGCTCTCTGCGACTTGCTCGTTCTCTGTAACTTGTCCGCTCTCTGATCCTTGCGCCCGCGCTCTTCCCTGTTCGCCCGGTTGATCCAGCTTCTCCAGCAGGCGCTCCAGATCCCGTTTCAGCGGGTTCTCGCTGCTGCCTTCAAGGGCAAGCTTGCGCTGTTCCTGCTCTTGCCGCTGTTGTTGCTGCAACGCCAGCTGTTGTTCCTGCTGCTGTTGCAGGGCCCCCATCATGGTGTTGATGAATGCCTCCATCGAATCCCTGATTGAGGCACTGCTCCCGCCGCTATCTTCACCTTTCGGCGACAGCCCGAGCTCGTCCAGCACAGCGCCAAGGTCCCGTACCATACGGCTGCCACTGCTCGCCGATGGCGACGGCGTGGGCCTCTCCGGTACCTGCGCAGCGGGAGCTCCCTGCCGCTGCGCCAGCGGGCTGAGCCCGCCTGACGCTACCACATTCATCTCCATCTCAGCCCTCCTCTTTCCCTGTCCTCTGCCCTTTTCCGGCAAGCTGAGACGCCCGCACAGAATCACTCTCACATCTAAAAGATAGCGCCAACCGGAAGGGATTGGCGCGAATGCATATTTTGGTCTATCAGGCGGAACGATAGTGCCAACCCGCTATAAACAAGGGGTCGGCAAAAGGGTCGCTTTCAGCCATCACAACAGAGGCTGACAAGGCGGGTCAGAAGATATCCTTCATCCGGTGCCACAACATTCCCAGTGCCAGCAACGGGGAGCGCAGCGCCGGGCCGCCGGGGAAGGTCATGTGAGGCACGCTTGCGAAGAGATCGAACCCCCGGCTCTCGCCACGGATCGCCTCGGCCACCAGCTTGCCCGCCATATGGGTGGCGTTGAGGCCGTGGCCCGAGTAGGCCTGGGCGTAGAGTACGTTGGGGTATTCCTTCAAGCGGCCAATCTGCGGCAGCCGGTTAGCGCCGATCCCGATCATGCCGCCCCACTGGAACTCGATGGCGGTACCAGCCAGCTCGGGGAAGACCCGCAGCAGCTTGGGCAACATGAACGCCTTGATATCGTGGGGATCCCGCCCCGAGTAGTTGCAGGCGCCGCCAAACAGCAGGCGGCCGTCGGCGGAGAGGCGGTAGTAGTCGAGGGCCACATTCTGATCGCATACCGCCATGTTTTGCGGCAACAGCCGCTGGCGCAACCGGCGATCGAGCACCTCGGTAGCAAGGATGTAAGAACCGGCAGGCAGCACCTTACCCCCCAGATCGGGATTGAGGTCGTTGAGGTAGGCGTTGCAGCCGATCACCAGATAATCGGCAGTGACCCGGCCGTGGGCGGTGGTCACCTCCACCTTCTTGCCATAGTCGATATGGGTCACTCTGGATTGTTCAAACAGGGCAACCCCGAGGCTGGCGGCGGCACGGGCCTCCCCCAGTGCCAGATTGAGGGGGTGGAGATGGCCGGAGCCCATGTCGATGAGGCCGCCGATGTAGCGATCCGACCCCACCACGCTATGGATATCTTCCCGTGGGACCAGTTTCAGCTCGTGCTCATAGCCGAGGCTTGCCAGATGCGCGAGATCCTCCTCAAAACCTGCCAGATGGCGCTGGCGAGTGGCCAGATCACAGTAGCCCCAGCGGAGATCGCAGTCGATATTGAAGCGCTCGACCCGCTCGCGCACCAGCTGCACCGCCTCCAGCCCCATCAGGTCGAGCTCGCGTACCCCTTGCTCGCCAATCCAGCGGGCAAACTGGCTGGTATCGTGGCCGATACCGCGAATAAGCTGACCACCGTTGCGCCCCGACGCGCCCCAGCCGATGCGATTGGCCTCCAGCAACACCACCTTGTAACCGACATCCGCCAGATTGATGGCGGTGTTAAGGCCGGTGAAGCCGCCGCCGATGATGCAGACGTCAGCCTTGTGCTCCCCCTCCAGCTCCGGCCACTGTTGCGGATCGTTGCGAGTGGCCGCGTAGTAGGAGGCGACGTGCTCCTGATGTCCGTTGTGCTTTCCTGCCTGCATACTCAGCATCCTGCTTTGGTTGCAAATTGTTTAATAAAATAAGCAAAGTTGTTTCGATAATACCCAGTTCCTCCTCCACTCACCAACCGGTGCGGATCACAGAAATGCAAAAGGCGCCCCGAAGGGCGCCTTTTCATGCAATCAAGGTGCTGTAACGAATTACAGTACGTTGATGGCGTTCAGGTCGGCAAAAGCCTGTTCCAGACGCTTGATCATGGAAGTCTGACCTTCACGCAGCCATACGCGCGGATCGTAGAACTTCTTGTTCGGCTTGTCAGCGCCTTCCGGGTTGCCCAGCTGGCCTTGCAGATAAGCTTCGTTCTTCTGATAGAACTTCAGCAGACCTTCCCAAGTTGCCCACTGGGTGTCGGTGTCGATGTTCATCTTCACTACGCCGTAGGAGATGGACTCGCGGATCTCTTCCAGAGTGGAACCTGAACCACCATGGAATACGAAGTCCAGAGACTTGGCAGGCAGCGCAAACTTCTCGGAAACGTACTTCTGGGACGCGTCCAGGATGGACGGGGTCAGCTTGACGTTACCCGGCTTGTATACACCGTGTACGTTGCCGAAGGAGGCAGCGATGGTGAAACGCGGGCTGATCTTGGACAGACGCTCGTAAGCGTAAGCAACATCTTCCGGCTGGGTGTACAGGGAAGATTGATCCAGGTGGCTGTTATCTACGCCATCTTCTTCGCCACCGGTGCAACCCAGTTCCAGCTCCAGAGTCATGTTCATCTTGGCCATGCGGGTCAGATACTCGCAGCAGATGTCGATGTTCTCTTCCAGAGACTCTTCGGACAGATCCAGCATGTGGGAGGAGAACAGCGGCTTGCCGGTTTCAGCAAAGTGCTTCTCGCCCGCTTCCAGCAGACCGTCGATCCACGGCAGCAACTTCTTGGCAGCGTGGTCGGTGTGCAGGATAACCGGGATACCGTATGCTTCGGCAACAGCGTGAACGTGCTTGGCACCGGAGATGGCACCCAGGATGGCGGCTTTCTGGCCTTCCATCTTCAGACCCTTACCGGCGGTGAACACGGCACCACCGTTGGAGAACTGAACGATTACCGGCGCTTTAACATTGGCAGCAGCTTCCAGCACAGCGTTAACGGAGTCGGTACCAACACAGTTAACTGCTGGCAGAGCAAAGCCGTTCTCTTTAGCGATGGCGAACACTTTCTGAACGTCATCACCAGTGATCACGCCGGGTTTTACGAAGTCGAAAATTTTCTTAGACATGTTTAATCGTCCTGTCTCGTATGCCGTTAATAAAAAATGGAGGGTTCATCATGAACCGGCACAGCGGCCACATGATAAACGAAACGGGAGGCGTTTGCCCCCCGTCTCGGGTCAATTAGGCTTTGGCGCGCTGTTCCAGCATCGCAACAGCCGGCAGTACCTTGCCTTCTACGAACTCCAGGAAGGCGCCGCCGCCAGTGGAGATGTAGGAGACTTTGTCGGCGATGCCAAACTTGTCGATGGCAGCCAGGGTGTCACCACCGCCAGCGATGGAGAATGCCGGAGAAGCAGCGATGGCTTCAGCGATCACTTTGGTGCCAGCAGAGAACTGATCGAACTCGAATACACCAACCGGGCCGTTCCACAGAATGGTCTTGGCGTTCATGATGATGTCAGCCAGGGCCTTGGCAGAGTCAGGGCCGATGTCGAAGATCATGTCGCCGTCGGTCACATCAGCAACAGACTTGATGGTGGCCGGAGTGGACTCGGAGAACTCGGTGCCTACAACCACGTCGGTGGTGACCGGAATATTGGTCTCGGCAGCCAGCTTCTTGGCGGTGTCGAGCAGGTCGTGTTCGCACAGGGACTTGCCGACGTTGTGACCGGCAGCAGCGATGAAGGTGTTGGCGATGCCACCACCAACAACCAGCTGGTCAGCGATCTTGGAGAGGGATTCCAGCACGGTCAGCTTGGTGGAGACCTTGGAGCCGCCAACGATGGCAACCATCGGGCGCTCTGGCTTCAGCATGGCTTTACCCAGGGCTTCCAGTTCACCCGCCAGCAGCGGACCGGCACAAGCAACAGGAGCAAACTGGGCAACACCGTAGGTAGAACCTTCAGCGCGGTGAGCAGTACCGAACGCATCCATTACAAAGACATCACACAGGGCGGCGTATTTTTTGGCCAGCTCTTCGGTGTTCTTCTTCTCGCCTTTGTTGAAACGGCAGTTTTCCAGCACAACCAGCTCACCGGCGGCGACGTCTACGCCATCCAGGTAATCTTTGGCCAGACGAACCGGGCAAGACAGAGCGTCTTTCAGATAGTTAACAACCGGAGCCAGGGAGAATTCTTCGTTGTATTCACCCTCGGTCGGACGACCCAGGTGGGAGGTGATCATCAGCTTGGCGCCCTTTTCCAGAGCCAGCTTGATGGTCGGCAGCGTCGCCACGATACGTGCATCGGAAGTGACCTTACCGTCTTTTACCGGTACGTTCAGGTCAGCACGGATCAGAACGCGTTTACCCGCCAGATCCAGGTCAGTCATCTTGATAACAGACATATTCAGTCCTCTATATTTTCAGGTAATGTTAAAAACAGTAACCTATTCGCCCGGGGCAGGCTCAGCCTGCGGCCATCATGGCCCGGGTGGTATCCAGCATCCGGTTTGCGAAGCCCCATTCGTTATCACACCACATCAACATCTTGACGAGGTTGGCATCGCTCACCCGGGTCTGGGTACCATCAATGATGCAGGAGTGTGCATCATGATTGAAGTCTACGGAAACCAAAGGCTCTTCCGTGTAATCCAGAATACCTTGTAATGTACCTCTGGACGCCCGTTGCAGGGCTTGATTTACGTCAGTAACTGTCACTTTTTTACGAACAGTAATACTGAGATCCATCGCTGTTACATTGATGGTCGGCACCCGCACCGCGATCGCCTCGAACTTGCCGGCGAAGTGGGGCAGGATACGCTCCAGCCCCTTTGCCAGCTTGGTATCCACCGGAATGATGGACTGGCTGGCAGCGCGGGTTCGGCGCAAGTCACTGTGGTAGGCATCGATGACTTGCTGATCATGCATGGCCGAATGAATTGTCGTAATAGTACCACAATTTATCTCGAATTCTCGATGCAATGTTTCAATCACCGGCACCACGCAGTTGGTGGTACAGGAGGCGTTGGAGACGATCCGCTCCCGTCCGGTCAGCACCTGATGGTTAACCCCGTAGACCACGGTGGCATCCACATCCGCATCGGCCGGGTGGGAGAACAGCACCTTGCCCGCCCCCGCCGCCAGATGCAGCTCGGCATCGGCCCGTGAACCGAACACCCCGGTGCAATCGAGCACCACATCCACCCCCAGCGCCCGCCACGGCAGCTTCGACGGATCCCGCTCGGCGAACAAAGAGATGAGATCCTCCCCCACCAGCATGCTGTTGCCCGCCAGTTGCACCGGATGGTGAAAGCGACCGTGACTGGTATCGTAACGGGTCAGGTGCACCATGGCCTCGGGGGCCGCCAGCTCATTGATGGCGACGATCTTGATGGTCTTGTCGCGCCCGCTTTCATAGAGGGCTCGCAACACATTGCGACCGATCCGCCCGTAACCATTGATGGCAATCTTGATCATCGAGAATCCGTTTCCTTGAACCAGCAACAGGGCGGCGCTATGACCGCCCGGGAGCCCCGGCTACGACAGCAGGGCCTCCTTGAATTCACCGCGAGCCAGCAACGCCGCCCCGAATACCCCGGCACTGTCGCCAAGGGCAGGTGCAATAATGGGGGTTGCGAAGCGGGGATTAAAGAGGAAGGGCAAAATTGTCTGCCGTCCCACACTGTAAAGGCTCTGTACGTTACCCACCCCGCCGCCGATGACGATCACGTCCGGGTCGAGAATGTTGACCACATTGGCCAGCGCCTGACCAAACAGCAGGTGTAGCCGGTCGATGGTGAGCTTGGCCACATGATCGTGAGCGGTCGCCGCCGCAATCTGGGCGAGCGAGAGGCGACGCTTGGCCTTGGCCTCGTACCAGGCCTCCAGCGCCGGGCCACTGATCAGGGTCTCGACGCAGCCACGTTTGCCGCAGTAACACTCAGGACCATCGGGGGAGAGCACGTTGTGGCCCCACTCACCGGCGATGCCGTGGTGACCGTTGAGGATCTGGCCGTTGATGACGATACCGGAGCCGACCCCTGTGCCCATGATGATGCCGAACACCACTTTCGCATCGGGATGGTGCTGGCGCACCGCCCCCAGATGGGTTTCTGCCAGCGCGAAGCAGTTGGCATCGTTGGCAATCAGCACCGGCACGCCCAGCTTGCGCTCCAGATCTTCCTTGAACGGCTTGCCGTTGAGCTCGGTGGTGTTGCAGTTCTTCATCAAGCCGGTTTGCGGATCCCGCGCGCCGGGGGTGCCCATACCGATGACGGTCGGGCGCTGGCCAACCTTCTCGATGCACTGCGCCACCAGCTTGGCGATCTGGCCGATCATATGGTCATAACCGCCAGCCCGCTCGGTGGGGATGCGGTGGCGCAACAGCACCTCGTCGCCATTCAGCACCACACATTCACACTTGGTACCGCCGAGATCGATACCCCAATCCAGTGACTTGCTGCTCATCTTGCCTCCTGCGCGAGCGCCACGCTCTCGTCGTCGCGGCACCTTTTTAAATGTAAAACGGGGCCTTACGGCCCCGGATATCAATCAGTTTCTCTTCGCCCACACCGGCCTTAGCGGCCGTGATACTGGGCAGAGAGCTCGTGTACCGCGTTGACGAACACGCCGGCGTGCTCCGGGTTCACATCCTGATGGATGCCGTGACCCAGGTTGAAGACGTGGCCGTTACCCTGACCGAAACCGGCCAGAATGGAAGCGACCTCTTCACGGATCCGTGCCGGATTGGCGTAGAGCATGGAAGGATCCATATTGCCCTGCAGCGCCACCTTGTCGCCGACCCGGCGCTTGGCGTCGGCAATGTCGATGGTCCAGTCCAGCCCCAGCGCATCGCAACCGGTGGCGGCGATCTGCTCCAGCCACTGACCGCCGTTCTTGGTGAACAGGGTAACCGGCACACGGCGACCATCGTGCTCGCGGATCAGGCCATCGACAATCTTGTGCATGTACTGCAGGGAGAAGTCGCGGTAATCGCGCGGGGTGAGCACGCCGCCCCAGGTGTCGAACACCATGACCGCCTGCGCACCCGCCTTGATCTGGGCGTTGAGATAGCTAATCACGCTGTCGGCCAGCTTGTCGAGCAGCAGATGCAGGGTCATGGGCTCTGCGTACATCATCTGCTTGATCTTGGTGAATGCCTTGGAGCTGCCCCCCTCCACCATGTAGGTGGCCAGGGTCCAGGGGCTGCCGGAGAAGCCGATCAGCGGCACTTCGCCCTTCAGCTCGCGGCGGATGGTGCGCACCGCGTTCATCACGTAACCCAGCTCATCTTCCGGATCCGGGATCGGTAGCGCCTGCACGTCGGCCATGGAGGTGATCGGGCGCTCGAAGCGCGGGCCTTCACCCTGCTCGAAGTAGAGACCCAGCCCCATGGCATCAGGCACAGTGAGGATGTCGGAGAAGAGGATGGCGGCATCGAGCGGGTAGCGGCGCAGCGGCTGCAGGGTGACTTCACAGGCCAGTTCGGCGTTGCGGCACAGGGACATGAAATCCCCCGCCTGGGCGCGAGTCGCCTTGTATTCCGGCAGATAGCGGCCAGCCTGGCGCATCATCCATACCGGGGTCATATCCACGTCCTGGCGCAGCAGGGCGCGCAGGTATCGATCGTTCTTCAGCTCTTTCATCCCAGTTCCTGAGTTCGTATCACGCATAAAATGGCGGCCATAATACCACTTTGCCCAGCCAAGCGGACTGCCCAAAACGGGGCAAATGGACCCGCGGTTGCAAAGATGTGAAGGGGCGCAAACCTGAGCGCCTTGTTTAAGGAAAGGTTGGCGAAAAGATAAGCGCCTCGTTACCCCTCGCCCGCCAGCGAACGCTCGATCAGCCGCCGGGCGATGGTGCCGTGGGGCGGCAAGCGCGGCAGCCGGTCGGCGGCAAAGAAATCGGCGGCGACCAGTTCGTCATCCTGCACCTTGATCTCGCCGCTCTCGTAGTCGGCGGTAAAGCCCATCATCAGGCTGTGGGGGAAGGGCCAGGGCTGGCTCGCCACATAGCGCACATTGCGCACCCGGATGCCGCTCTCCTCGAACACCTCCCGCGCCACGCACTGCTCAAGATTCTCCCCCGCCTCCACAAACCCTGCCAGCACGGTATACATGGGATCGTCGGCCTGATAGTGACGACGATGGGCAGCCAGCAGGATCTCCGGCCCCTTGCGCACCGCCACGATAATGCAGGGTGAAATGCGCGGATAGGCCGTGTGACCATAGTGGCACACCTGCGCCCACTCCCCCACCTTCGGGGTCATGGGGGCGCCGCACTCGCCGCAGAAGCGGTGGGTGCGGCGAAAGGTGGCGAGCTGCCAGGCACGGCCCGCGAGACGAAAGCCCTCTTCATCCCCCGCCACCATCAGCTGGCGCAGGGGGGCCAACATCGCCGTGTCGCCCTCATCTCCCAGATCCAGCAGATAGCAGGGCAGCCCCTGCCACTCGTCAAAACGCTCGAAACGCGCCTCTGCCAGCGCAGCAGGCAGGCACGCTTTACTTCCCTGTGGCACCAGTCCCTGCTGATCGAGCAGTACCAGATGATCGCCCCCCAGTACGAACCAGCGGGCTTGTTCGGTTAATGACATCAGATAATCACTCTCGCTTAAGTCCAATGAAACAAAACCCTGGCCACGGCGGGCCGACCAAGGGGCAAACGCCGCGCGAATGGCTCCCATCTTACGACCAGCACAGGTCGCTGACGACCCCACCGCTGCCGATTGTCCTATTCGTAAAAAACGGATGGCGCAAATAAAGAGGCCGCCCTGAGGCGGCCCGCTGTTATCCGTTATCCAGTATCCGGCCTCTATCGACGCGGATCAGGCATCGCCCATCGCCAGCAGGGAGGCGTTGCCGCCCACCGCCGTGGTGTTGATGGTGCGGGTCTTCTCGGTGACGAAGCGGCTTAAGTAGTGGGGGCCGCCCGCCTTGGGACCTGTGCCGGAGAGCCCCTGGCCACCGAACGGCTGCACCCCGACCATGGCGCCGATCTGGTTGCGGTTGATGTAGACGTTGCCCACGTTGATACGGCTCGCCAGCTCCTCGGCGTGAGATTCGTTGCGGCTGTGGATCCCCAGCGTCAGGCCGTAGCCGGTGCCGTTGATGTCGCAGATCACCTTGTCCAGATCCCGGATGGCGTAGCGCACCACGTGCAGGATGGGGCCGAATTGCTCCTTCACCAGCTCGCGGATGGAGCCGATCTCCAGCGCAGTCGGTTGAACAAAGTGCCCTTCCATCGTCGCGGCGGGCATCGGCGCCTGGGCAATCAGGCGAGCGCGCGGGATCATCCGGGCCAGATGGGCATCCAGCCCCAGCTTGGCATCGGCGTCGATCACCGGGCCGACGTCAGTATTGTGCTCGGCCGGATTGCCCACTTTCAGCTCCTGCATAGCGCCGGTGAGGATCTCCAGCACCCGCGGGGCTATCTCCTCCTGCAGATAGAGCACCCGCAGGGCCGAGCAGCGCTGACCGGCGCTCTGGAAGGCGGCGCTCACCACGTCGCGCACAACCTGCTCCGGCAGGGCGGTGGAGTCGACAATCATGGCGTTCTGACCGCCGGTCTCGGCGATGAGTGGCAGGATGGCGCCATCGCGCTGGGCCAGGGTCATGTTGATCAGCTTGGCGGTCTCGGTGGAGCCGGTGAAGCAGACGCCGCCGATGCGCGGATCCGCCGTCAGCTTGGCCCCCACGGTGGCGCCGTCACCGGGCAACAGTTGCAGCACGTCGCCCGGAATACCGGCCTGATGGGCCAGAGTCACCGCCAGATGGGCGATAAGGCCGGTCTGCTCCGCCGGTTTGGCGATGACGGTGTTGCCGGTGGCCAGCGCAGCAGCAATTTGGCCGAGGAAAATCGCCAGCGGGAAGTTCCACGGGCTGATGCAGACAAACACCCCGCGCCCCTGCAGGAACAGCTCGTTCTGCTCGCCGGTGTAGCCGGGCAACAGAGTCGCCTGCCCCATCAGGCTGCGGGCCTGCACCGCGTAGTAGCGACAGAAATCCACCGCTTCGCGCACTTCATCGATGCCATCTTGCAGCAGCTTGCCCGCCTCACGGGTACAGAGGGAGACGAACTGCTCGCGGTTCACTTCCAGCAGATCCGCCAACTTCTCCAGCGCTGCGGCACGCTCGCTCACCGGGGTTGCGCGCCAGCGCGGGAAGGCGGCGTGGGCGGAGGCCAAGGCCTGCTCCACCGCCTGCTCATCGGCCCAGTGGATCTTGCCAACGGTGAGGCTCACATCCTGCGGGCTCAGCACCACACGGGCTTCGCTTCGCTTGAGAGTCTCGCCATCGACGATGGGGCCCGCCAGCCACTGCTTGCTCTCCAGCTCTTGCAAGCGGGCGAAGAAGGGGCGCTGGATGGAGAGGATGTTCATGTTGACGCCGCTGGAGTTTTTGCGGTCGGTGAACAGGTTCACCGGCTGCGGAATGCGGTCGTTGGCAAAGCCTGAGTAGCGCTTGAGGGTGCGCAGCGGGTGCTCGGCCAGTGAATCGACCGGGGTGTTGGGGTCCACCAGCTTGTGGACAAAGGAGGTATTGGCCCCGTTCTCCAGCAGGCGACGCACCAGATAGGGCAGCAGATCCTTGTGCGCGCCGACCGGGGCATAGATGCGGCAGTGCAGGCCGGGATTGTCGTTCAGCACGGCGTTGTGCAGCTCCTCCCCCATGCCGTGCAGACGCTGGAACTCAAACTGGCGATCGCCGGCCATCTCCAGAATGCTGACCACGGTATTGGCGTTGTGGGTGGCGAACTGGGGGGCGATAAAGCCGCGAGTCGGCTCGCTCAGCAGGTAGCGGGCACAGGCGAGGTAGGAGATATCGGTGCCCGCCTTGCGGGTAAACAGCGGGTAGCCGGGCAGGCCCGCCTGCTGGGCATATTTGAGTTCGCTGTCCCAGTAGGCACCTTTCACCAGTCGCACCGGAATGAGATCACCCTGCTCGCGGGCCAGCGCGGTGAGCCAGCACAGTACCGGCAGGGCGCGCTTGGAGTAGGCCTGCACCACCATGCCGAGCTTGCCCCAGCCACGGTTGGCATCGGAGCGGTAAAGCTGCTCGAACAAGTCCAGCGACAGCTCGAGTCTGTCCATCTCCTCAGCATCGATGCTGATGGCCACATCCTTGTCACGGGCCAGCCGCACCAGACCCACCAGCCGCTCGCACATCTCGCCGAGCACCCGTTCACGGTTGGCCACGTCATAGCGCGGATGGAGCGCCGAGAGTTTGATGGAGATGGAGGGGGCCGGGCCGCCGTCGCTGATCCGCTCATTGCCGACCGCCTCGATGGCGTTGCGATAATCGGTCAGGTATTTGTCGGCATCTTGCAAGGTGAGGGCCGATTCACCCAGCATGTCGTAGGTGTGGGTGTAGCCCAGCTCGCGAGATTTGCGGCTCGCCTTGAGGGCTTCTTTCATGTCGCGCCCCAGCACGAACTGCTTGCCCATGATCTTCATGGCGGCATACATGGCGGAGCGCACCACCGGCTCCCCAGCTTGTTGACCATGCGTCCCAGCAGGTTGGCCGGGTTGCCGTCGAGCTTCTTGTCCAGCTTGATGATCTTGCCGGTCAGCATCAGCCCCCAGGTGGAGGCGTTGACCAGAGTGGAGTCGCTCTTGCGGAAATGGGACGACCAGTTGGCGCCGGAGAGCTTGTCCTTGATCAGGGCATCGGCGGTCTCTGCATCGGGAATGCGCAGCAGTGCCTCGGCCAGACACATCAGGATGATCC